>CAVTPN010000015.1:0-424920 GCA_963736535.1 uncultured Acidobacteriaceae bacterium | reverse complement strand
GTCCGTAAATGAACAGAGACAGCGTTCGTCATCGCGTTGGCAAAGGTTGAGGGCTCGCAGGATTACCGTCAGCGGATTACCTTGATTGCAATGCTACTCATAGCGCAACGCATGTATTGGATCTACCCTGGATGCCCGAAGTGCCGGCATATAGGTCGAGACGATTGCAACTAGCGTGACGAAGACAGGAACGCCAACCAGCACAGCAACTGTGTGTTCGACGATGTGCCCCTGGGAAAACACGTTGTAGCAGGTGAGGTATGGCTGCGGAAAGAGGCAGTCCCACGAGCAGCCCGATAGCCGTCAACTTCATCCCGTTCTTCAACACCATCAGCAGGATGTGCCGGCGATGCGCACCCAACGCCAACCGGATCCCAATTTCCTGTGTCCTCTGATTTACCGTAAAGGCAATCACGCCGTAAATGCCGATCGCGACCAGCAAGAGCGCCAGAATGGCGAAGATCTCGAGCATGAGAACCACAAGGCGGTTACCGCCGACCCTGTTCGTGATCACTTGCGTCATGGTTCGAGGGTTATCAATCGGCTGATTCTTGTCCACTGACCAAATGGCTTGGCGTAGCGGGGCAATCAGAGCTTCGGGATTGGTGTTGGTCCGTGCCACAAGTGTGAGATTGGCATCCGGGTATTGCGCATAAGGAAAATAGATCTGCGGCTGAAAGGATGATTGGCCTTGATAGTCAGCTACGTTGACAAGTACGCCTACGATCTCCGCGGTGGCCTGATCTGAAGAAGGATTCAAGGCTACGGTCACATGCTTCCCGAGGACATCTTCCTTGGCAAAGAACTGCTTAACGAAGGCTTCGTTGACGAGTGCTACCGGCGGCTTGCTTGCGTTGTCCGAAGAGATAAATCCTCTGCCCCGCAAGAGCACGATGTTCATTACGCGGAGATAATCCGGGCTGATTGCGTAGTACCGTGCCCAAGGGCGCTCCTCCGGCTTACCTATCTGGCTGCCCTTCTACACTGAACTGGACCATGCGGGCCAGACTTATCGGCACGTTTGTAGTGGCTGCGGCGAGGTGCACGCCTGGAAGGTTAGCAATGCGCTCTACGCTCGCATCGACAAATGCCCGCTGCTTCGCAGCATTATCATACGTTCCCGCCGAGAGTTGTAGCCCAGCGGTGATCACCTGCTCTGGGTCAAACCCAGCGTGCAACCGATCCAGATCGTATAAGCCCTTGATCACCACTGCGCAGCAGGTGAGCAGTATCAGCGCCAGCGAAATTTGCCCCACAACCAGGACGCTGCGGAGCCGGCCTCGCTTTCTTCCGGACGACCTGGTACGGTCCACTTCTTGAAGCGATGAACCTGGATGAACGTTCGAAGTTTCAAGCGCAGGCAAGAGCCCGAAAATCAGTGCTGCGAAGACCGAAACGGCCAAAGTAAATGCCAGTACGCCTCCATTCATCGTGATCTTGTCGGCGATAGAAAGCGCCATTCGAGTTGAAATCCAGCCGCGCGCGGAGTAAGCGGACTCCTGCAAAAGCCACCAGGAGAGCAAAACCGCCGCCAATCAGTGAGAGAAGGAGATTTTCGACCATGAGTTGCCGCACTAGACGCCAGCTTCCGGCACCCAGAGCCTTACGGATCGCGAATTCCTTTTCTCTAGACAGACCCCGCGCAATCAAGAGACCGCTGATGTTGCCGCAAACGATAAGCAGAACCAAACCGGCCACGCCCATGAGCAAAGCAAGCACTAATGCGCGTGGTCTGTTGGACAAAATAATCCTCGATGGACATGACCGAAGCGCCCCAGCCCGTGCCAGCTCGGAGCACACTAGCGGAGTAACGCTTGTCGAGCGATTGCACCTCTGCCTTGGCTTGTGCAAAAGTCAAGCCCGGTTTCAATCGCGTGAAGACGGCTAGGTCGCGTGGTGCATCCGCTCGTGGAACCCTCTGCTCATCCCCGAAAACGAGCGGGGTCCATATATCAAAAGGATAAAATGCCTGCCTGAAATCGCTCGGCATGACACCAATGACGGTGTATTTCTCGCCGTCGAGTCGAATCGCTCTGCCAATTATTCCAGGGTCAAGTCCGAATCCGCGCTGCCATAGGCTCTTGCTAAGGATCACAACGTGTCCATGCTCCGGCCGGTCATCGCCGAGTACGAGGGTACGCCCCAGCTCGGCAGTGGCACCCACCAATTGAAAATAATTTGGGGAAACCTGAAATGCCCTTAAGCGCTCTGGTTCCCCGCTTTCGGTCAGGTTGAAAGTCCTGGAGGAATCACCGGCGGCCATCTCACTGAAACTCTGCGCCTGTTCACGCATAAACAAAAACTCCGGCACGCTGAGAGGGCCGTGATCTTCATCGAACGACGTATTGGTCCCAACAATCATTCCAACGCGGTCCGCCTCATGTATTGGGGGCCGCCGTAATATGCCGCTGGCGAGGCTGTAGAGACTGGAGTTGATTCCGATACCGAGCGCCAGGGTCAACGTCGCAGTGATCGTGAAGCCTGGAGATTTGAGCAGTCCGTGGATTCCGTACTGGATATCCTGTCGAATGCTATCGAGAACCAGGGCAGCATCCGCGGCCGTCACACGTTCCTTCACAACTGTGGAGTTTCCGAAGCGAAGGAGGGCATCTCGTTGCGCTTCTTCCGGCGGCATGCCTGACGCAATGTTGTCTTCCGTACGCATTGCGATATGCGACTCCAGTTCGGCATCGATCTCTCGCCCTACCTGGGAGCGAGCAAACAGATTTGAGATACGGCGATAGAGCGACATCGGCAATCTCCTCACGCATACCGCAACAATGCGCGGACGCCTTTCACCAGGAGTTCGAAGTTCTTTTCTGCTTCCTGCAACTGCTTCCGCCCCGCGCTGGTTAGCTTGTAATACTTCGCCTTCCGGTTGGTCTCCGTCAGTGCCCACTCAGAACCAATCCATCCGCTCTGTTCCATGCGATGCAGAGCCGGGTAGAGAGAGCCCTCTTCTACGCTGAGCAATGCATAGGACGCCCGCTGGATGTGAAGGACAATACCATAACCATGCAATGAGCCCAACTGCGAGAGTGTTTTAAGAATCAGCAGCTCCAGGGTTCCCTGTAGGTCATTCTTTGCCATGGCAGTATACCCCTAGACAACTTAGTGTAAGTGAGAGTATGCCTAGATGCGTAGGTGTGTCAAGTATTCACTGCCAATCGAAGGAAGAAGCACAAAAAGGGCATCGATCACAGAAGTATCACCCAGAAGTTCCAAGCTTTGAGGTGAACAGCTGGCATGCCGCTAGCCAGACCACAACAACTGAGCCCTCACGGGGAGCGACGACTGCCGCACCGGCTGCGAAGTCGAAGCTTCTCCCAGGCCTACTAAGAAAAAGGAGTGTGATATGAAATTCCGCGCACGGATTTGGACAGGTTACTCATTTCGTCACTTCACCGAGATGTATGCGGCGCCTACTTTCTCTCCGGCTATGAGGGTTCGTATTTGGCCCATAATTCTTGCTGCTCTTTTCCTCCTAGAGCTGCAGGCCTTTGGAGGAACCGCTGAACAATCCCAGTTGCTTCAAGCGCAGATGTTGAGCGATCGAGGTGAATTCGCGCAAGCGATTCAGCTACTCGAACCGCTGGCTCACAGCGGTCCTGCGGCACTTGACGATGCGAGCCGCGGATTGGCATGGAACCTATTGGGTACAGCCCACATGCTCTTAGGCGACTTCAAGGAAGCCCGCCGTTGCTATGAGACCGCGATCCGTTTGATCCGACAGCTTCCGGCTGCTGGTTCAACGTATGCCTCTACATTGGCTAATCTAGGTTCCCTTGAGACTTCTCTGCACCAGTTCGAAGCCGCCGAGGCTCCGTTGCACAAGGCCAAAGGACTCTATGAGAAGGCTGGCGACCATGCGGGCCTGGAAAAGATCGCTCTGTACCTTGCGACACTCGCGATCGCTAGGGACAACACGCATTTGGCCCAAGGTTTCCTCTCGGACGCATTTAGAGAAGCGGAGAGTGTAAAGGGATTGAGCGACCGCGATCGAGCGACTATGTATAGCATCAGGGGCACCCTGGATTCAAGAGCCGGCGATTTCGCTTCGGCGGTTTCTGACTACCAACAATCCATCGGTTTCTGGATTCAGGCCTGCGGGCCAAAATGTTATCTTGTCGGCATCGAATATGCGCTACAGGCGGATGCCTATCGAGAGCTGGGCGACCATAGCAGAGCGAAGAGTAACATCGCCACGGCCCTGCTTTTGACCGAACAGACTGTGGGCAGGAACGCTCCCATCTATGCCGCGATGGAACTCATTTACGCCCGTGTGCTACGCGCGACGGGCGCTCATGCCGAAGCTGCCCAGAAAGAAGCAGGGGTGAGTGCGCGTTTGGACGCGATGCGCCATCAACAGTGCAACGGTTGTTCAATCAGCGCAGCGGGCTTCCAGTAACCTGCAACGTTGCTCGTACTCCGTTAGCAAGAGTTGCATCGGAACGATCTCCGTAACACATGATTATGCCCTCAGGAACGGATGGATTTCGACATAGCCGCTATCTTCGAATCCAAGCACTGGGAAAGCGGTATCCGCTCTTCATTTTCCCTAGGGGTTTTCCTAGTAGTCCTGCCTGGAAATCTCCGGTAGCATCGTGCTTCGGAATCGGTGTTCCATCAGCAGATAGGTGTCGCTTCCATCCGCTGGGAGAGCCAGGTCAATCGGCCCCGAGTCGGCGGCCCGACGACCTCGTTCGGCAAACAGATCTCATTCTTTGACAACTCAGTAGGCAAACCGGGAAGGATGTACCTGATTTCAGCTGACGGCGGCAGCCCGCAGCACCTGCTTGCTGCCCGAACTACCAGGACGTATCCGTTACGTGGCAATAACTCGTGGATAGGAAGACCGAAAATGAAGTGTCCGGAAACTTCGAAGGAGTCAAAATGCTGGACAAAGAAAAGAGTGGGGCAGGAATCGAAATAACCGGAGAGAACGAATTCCAGCAAGAACTGAAACTGGCCGACAAGCTTGCTATTGAACGAACAATTCTAGCAGCAGACCGAACGATGCTGGCCGGGGTGCGTACATCGATGGCATTTATCGGCTTTGGGTTCACGATATTCAATGTTCTGAAGTACGTGCAAGAGCATTCTCCGGTCAAAGTCATCATGCGGCCTCAGACCCCCAGGAACATTGGGGGCTTCATGCTGCTCGTGGGAATCATCCCCTTATTCGTCATGATCACTCAGTATTCCCGGACATTGAAGCGGCTGGGCAGGAAAGAGAGTCCCTTCCGCAACCCTAATTTCCAGATGGCCGCCGCGATTCTCCTGCTCGGGACCATTCTCCTGGTCACCCTCTTAGGGGATATTGTTCTGCTGTGAAACGACCGTAAGCTACCCATCACCGGGCCGCCTGCTGTCGCGATTCGGCTGTCCAAATGGGCCACTGCAGGCCGATGCAAGAGATTTACGTGCTCACAGTGAGATGGCCCTGAGTGGATCCAGACACACAACCCGGAAGCTATCTCGTTGTGACAGGTGAACCAGTGTCCGATCCGGTTGCAAATATGGCGAGACCATACCTATTCACCCCAGTTCCCTCTGCCGGAGCGAAGCTGATCGGCTGAATCTGCCGCAATAGATAAGCGGTCACCGGATTACCGCCCGAAACGCGCTTTGCCCTGTTCTCAACAACCGAGGTTCGCTGGAACCTTCTGAGTCAATGCTAGCTTTTTTCTTAATTCGTCGGTGCAGGACAAGAACCAAATTTGAGCGCCCCGATTCGATTCGCTTATAAATGCTTGGAGCGCTTCGCTCTCAGACAACATTTTTGAGAGATCACCCACAATCGCTAGCCGCAATCGGTAGTTGATAAATTTCTGCAGCAAATCCCCCGCGAGTCGCGTCCGCAGTTCAAAAAAGCTCGGAGAAAACCTTCCGACAGGGATAACAACCAATTCGGCAGAATTCGCCATCGCCTCGCCGATCAAGTCCATTACCGCGCGGTCATTATCCAGGATCGGGCCTTCGGCTGAATACTCGAGAATGCGCAGGCCATGCAGGGCATAGGAAATCTCGGACATAGTTCATGCTATCAGCCATGTTGTGCGATGGGGCCTTGTTGTTTCGACGAGTGACAAATCGCCAACAAAGACGGACGCGCACCTTACGCGCAACGAACGACGTATGGCATTCAGCTTGCTCCGGTGGGGGACCCATCAGAAAGTACAGCAGTCTAACGCATTTTTACTAATACTGTGGTCCGGTGGGATCAGCCATGTGCGGCCATTCTTCGGCGGAATGGCCGCGTTGAGTTTAGTTTTCTGGTCTATACCATTAGCAAAAATGCTCTAGTGCAGTCTTGACTTGCTGCGCGGCCAGCAATTGCTTTTTGCGGATGTTGGTCTTTGGTGTTTCTTGCGCCCAAGTGTGGGGTGTGCCGGTCAGGCTTTCAGCATCTCCATCACGTTGGCGGGTCGCAGCGGCATTTTACGCATCGGCTTTCCCGTTGCATCGAATACGGCGGAGGCAATGGCTGAGGCGGCAAGCGCGTTCGCTGCTTCGGAGCCCTGGCCGTATTGGCCTACCTCAGGCCGGTGCAACATGACGATCTTGATGTCCGGAACGTCAGCCATGGTGGCGATGGGATAAGAAGACCAGTTGGCAGTGGTAATGGCACTCTGATTGAAGTTCACTTCTTCGTGCAGGGCAATACTGATACCCATGACCGCGCCGCCTTCCACCTGGCGCTTCAGTTGTTCCGGGTTGACGACGATACCGGGCTCGACAACAACCGTGTACTTTTCCACCTTCACGACACCAGTCGCCGGCGTGACGGACACTTCGCAGGCACAGGCCCAATAAGTTCCTGAGCGGAACATGGCCGACATACCCTGGCCGCGTACTGTTGCCTGACCGCTCGCAGCAGCTTTCGGGTGTCTTCCTTGCTTCCCAGCCTGCCTCTGTCTGCAAATGCCGCAACACGTTCAACAGCCGTTCGTCTTTTGCATGATCGATGCGGAACTGCAGCGGATCAGCCCCGGCGAGCGCCGCGGCTTCATTCATCGCCATTTCCCGGGGGAAGTTTTGCTGAAACTGGCCGGGGGTACGCATGCTGTGATCGCGCAGGCCCACCGCCAGCGGAGACTTTTGCTGGCCAACCTGGTACGTCCCGTGGCAGCGTTCGTCGAGATTGGCAACAGCGTCGTAGAGCCACATGTCAGAACTGCCGTTGGCAATGTTGTTGATCGGGCCGCCCTTCTCAGACGGCGCGGGCATCGTGGGCAGACCGGCAAGGACGGCTCCGATCAGGCGATCGTCCTGCATGGCAGGTTGGTAGTGATCGATCTCGTAGGCTGCAATGCGGCCGTGTTCATCCAGGCTGATGTTCACATCGGCGTAAGCTGCCGCCGACTGCGTCGACCACTTCATATCGTCATCGCGCATCCACTGCACGCGAACCGGCTTGCCCACTTCCTTCGACAGCAATACCGCTTCGTCTTCAGCGCCCGCGTTGCCGCCGTTCGAGCGGCCGTAGTGCCCTGCGCCGGGATAGGTCTTTACGGTTACTTTGTCAACGCTCGTTCCCAGCATCATGGCAAGCTGGCCACGCAACGCCTGGGCGTTCTGGGTGTGCGTATGGACGGTCACCGAGCCGTCCGGGCGGTAGTCGGCCAGGGCCATGGTGGGACCAATCGGAGCATGCTTCCAGTACGGCAGCTGATAGGTGGCCGCCAGTTTGTTCTTCGCTCCTCGTGCGCCGGCGGTGACATCACCCTTGGACTTGCGACTCTTCTGCACCGGGGCAGCCTTCCAGTCCGATTCATTCCTCAAGCTGGCAAAGAGATTGTCTTTGCCCGGCAGCCCTTTCCAATCAGTCCATTTGGTTGCCTTGGCGACCTGGTACGAGGCCTGAATCGCTTCCCACTCGGTGGGAGCCACCACACCCACCAGGTTGCCCTTGACCACCAGGCGCGTGTTAGGAAACTTTGTTTGATCGACCGTTCCGGCCTGAACAAGTTGTGATCCCAGCGTAGATGGGTGCACCACCCGCCCATGTAACATGCCGGGCAGCTTGACGTTGGTGACCCATAACGCATCGTGCCGCACTTTCTCGGAAACAATGCTGTTCTTGAATGATTTGCCCACCACGTTTAGCTCGCTCACTGATTTGAGCGGCGGGTCGCCGGTGATGCGAAGGCCGAAAATGCTGGTAAGGTCGCCGCTTACCGGAATGGTCAACTTCAGGTCCTGGTCTCTTACCAACTCACCGTAGGTGATTTCCTTGCCGCCGCCCGAGGCCTTTCCGTCGGCGGTCCGTATCTGGTCTTTGGGTACACCGAGCCTTTCGGAGGCAAGCTGGAGAATAGCCTGCTTTGTGTACGCAGCGGCCTTTCGTATATTGGGGGTTCCTTCGCCCAACAGGCCAAAGGTGCCACCGCCCTCCGGGGTGGTATCTGTATCTGCCGTAACTACAGTTGTGATGGCTTCGAAGGGCATATCCAACTCATCGGCCACGATCTGGCGGTAGGCGGTGTAGATGGTCCCCTGGCCGAAGTCGCTTTTGCCGGTGCGAAACAGGACGGTATTGTCAGGCCGAATCTCGATCCACGAGGCGGGGAGCGATACGTCGAACGCATCGCCGTTGATCATGGCAGCGGCTTTGGCGCTTCGTCCTCGAAAGATGCCGAAACCCACCACCAGCGCACCACCGGCCTTAACGAAACTGCGGCGGCTGAGGCGCGCACCGCACACATCCGTCATCTGCTCATAGGCTTCGCGAAGGTGTTCCATTAGACCTCTCCCTGTGCCATGAGCTTCGAGGCATGGCGTACTGCATCTTTGATCGCGATGTAAGTTCCGCAACGGCACAGGCGGGGTGACACGCCTCCGGTGGTGAAGGCTTCGCTGATTTCCGCGTCCGTCGGGTTCGGCTTGTGCTCCAGGAGCTCGGTTGCCTTGATCATCATGCCGCTTTGGCAGAAGCCGCAAAGCGGGACCTGTTGTTCGATCCAGGCGAGCTGCACTGGATGTAGCGCTGGGTTCGCCTGAGTTTGCCGCGGGTGCTTCCGGGCTGCCCAGCGGGCGGGCAATCCTTCCAGGGTGGTGACCTCCTTGCCCACCGCCATGGAAGCGGGAGTAACGCAGGAGCGAACCTCCTGACCGTCGACCAGCACGGAACACGCGCCGCATTGCGCGAGGCCACACCCGAACTGGGGGCTGTCTATTCCCAGCTCATCCCGCAATACGTAGAGGAGGGGGGTGTCTTGTGGGGATGCTACCGGCAGGCTCTTGCCATTTACGGTCAGGTTCATCACCGAGGTTCTCCTTTCGGCTCGCGCCCAAAGGCTCCGGCGAAACAACGCGCCACGGCCGGGGCGTCATCGGGTTCCTCACAGTATAGGCTAGCGCAACTCGGCAAAAGCGCAAGGTACCATTCGCCATTGGCGCACCTTGCGTCCCATTTGGCGCGCTTGGCCGGTATGCCATGGGGCGGTTGCCGGCTTGGCCCGAGAAGGTTGGACAGGTGGGCAGGACGAGCTTCCGCGTGTACATAAATGCCCCCGGCATCAGGAAAACCAGCCTGAAGCAAACGACTGTGAGCCGAAACGATTTCCCGAAGATCCTTTTCAAGTAAAGAACCCCGCGAACCTGCCGTGTCCGTAACGTTCCATAAAGGGTAAGTTTTGCCCACCGCCGTGCGCGAAGCGCATCATAACGCCATTGCCCGAAGGCCGGTTATCCCTTATCGTGAAGGCATGGAAGTCCAGTTCACACCCGAGCAGGAGGCGCAGCTCGCGCAGCTCGCCACCAAAGCAGGCACCGATGCCGAGCATTTGGTCAAGGACGCCGCTTTGCGTCTCCTTGAGGAAAGCGGCGGCCTTCGCGTCCCTTCTGGCAGCGTGGCCGCCGAAATGCGAGCGTTACGCGCCCGCGTCAAACCCGATCCTGACGGGTGGACAACCCGCGATTACGTCAACTATGGCCGCCACTAAATGGCCTTGGTGGTTGATGCTTCCGTTGCCCTAGCATGGGCCTTACCCGATGAAAGCAGCGTTTATGCCGACGCCGTTTTAACCGCCGTTGAGCGGGACGGCTTGCGTGTTCCCGAACTTTGGGCGCGAGAGATTGCGAATGGCCTTGCCGTTGCCTATCTCCGCAAGCGCATCACATCTGCCGACGAGCAGGCATTTCTAGCGGCTCTGTCACACCTGAGAATTGACGTTGAACAAGCTTCCGCCCTGACGGTTATTCGAAATGGAACCGCCGCCGCCCGGCACTATGGCCTTACGGCTTACGATGCGGCATATCTCCATCTTGCGGCACGGGAAAAACTGACCCTTGCCACTCTCGACACGGCAATGCGCAAGGCCGCCGAACAATCAGGGATTGCACTTTTCCAGCATCCGTGACCGTTGCAAAAGGTTTCATAAACCAGGCGGCCCCCTTACTGCAAGCTGGTCTGGTAGATCCTGCTTCTCGTCATCTGGCCGAATAGTTGGCAATCGGACAAGTGGCTTTCGCCAGTTGATGCGGAGTTCCCGCAAAACGGATTATAGGTAAGTTCATCCCGATGGGCTCGGTCCCGGCCAGGCAGGTGATGGAAGCACCGCGGCGACCTTGCTGGCGAACAGGCGGAGCCAAGATCGGTTGCCCGCTGACGAAAGGCAGCACGGCTGATCAGGTTTCCAGGAGGAGCATAGAGCGACATGACCGGGTTACGCGGTGGGTCGCCACCATCGATTCGCGGCCCTGGTTCGCGCTGCCTGACCCGCGGTTTCTCTCTTACCGGTTTCAAGCGTCGCTGATGTTACCGTTCGCAATTGCAGCATTGGCGTCTGGCTTGCGCGTTATCGGTGTGATAACGACCTGCCAGAAGATCAACGACGCATCCTGGGGCCGGCCCGACCTTGTGGTCTGTTGCCGTCAACGGAAAATCAAGCGGAGGCAGATCGGCGGACACGGGCCGATTTGGGGGACTTATCCCGCAGCCCCACTATCCGCGATTTGTTGCCCATTTCCGCAGGCTTACTGCCTTCCTGGATACAAGAACGTTTTTCGTTACCGATCCGTTCGGATACCGCAAACTAAAGCTGGGTGAGACCAGCACGCATATTAAACATCCTTGCGCCTTCGAGCATAAAATCGCTTAGCTTTGGAACGATTGCCACAGAGTTGCATGTCGCACCATCGTCGAGAATGGTTTCTGCTTCGATCCAGGAAGAGCCATCGGCAGGTATTCTCACTACATTCGCGAACGTTGTAAAGGTCCGATGAGGTAATCAGAACCACTGCGGCATCTACGACCAGCCGAAGGGGCCCATCAGGTCTCTCCGTAACATCGCGAAGGCTGCGGACGAACCTACGTTTATGCCACACAACCTCGTCCACTGCCCGGGCTTCGGAGAGAAACCTGTTGAGCGCACGCAAATCCGACTCGTCGGGACTTCGACCACGCACCGTAGACAGAATTAAGGAGTAAAGGGCTTCGCGCAACTCGATGACCTCTTTGAGAACGCTCCGGGAGTCAAACTCACTCAAGCTGCCCAGAAGTTTGCGCATCTGTGCCGCTCGAATCATTCCTGACTGACGGCAAAACGCAAGGAAACACTCGTAGCTGGGGAGAAGATCGATCAGGCGATCCGGATCGTAACGATAGTCCAGCGTATTGGCGAAATCGAGTGCCAAATGACCGGCAACGAGCTGAAATTCGTCTGCCATAGGCTTCGCGTGATTATAACCGTCTTCAGGCTTTTTGACAGGTTAGATCGCTGTCTATAAATTATAACCACCCATAGATGGTTAAGATGGTTATTAAAGGGCAGTTTCCTTCCATCAAAGCCAATGGGAATACTCCACGCGAAAGGAGGGAGAGAGTGGACTCAAACGATCTGTATGAAGAGGTTCTAACGCAGGCGGCGGTACAGGCTCGGCGGTATCTGCGAACGATTCGAGAGCGCCATGTCGGGGTGCTCCCGGAAGCGATCGAAGGCTTAAGTGCGCTCGGCGGGCTTTTGCCCGCCCGGGGAGAGAATCCACTGGCGATCCTTAAACTGCTCGACGAGGCCGGCTCGCCGGCAACGGTGGCGAGTATGGGTGGGCGTTTCTTCGGAGGGGTAATTGGCGGCGCTTTGCCGGCCAGCGTTGCGGCTCACTGGCTGGCAGATGCCTGGGACCAAAATGCGTGTCTGTATGATATTTCTCCCGTCGCTGCACATATGGAAGACGTCGTTCTTTCCTGGATACTCGCTTTACTCGGCCTGCCGCCAAACTGTGGCGGAGCCTTTGTGACCGGCACACAGATGGCTGATGTGACCGCGCTCGCCGCGGCGCGGAGCAGCGTCTTGCGGAACACGGGATGGGATGTTGAACGAGACGGGTTATTCTCAGCTCCTCCGGTCACAGTAATCGTCGGCGAGGAGGTTCATGCGACGATGCTCAAAGCCTTGGCGCTGCTCGGGTTCGGAACGGGCCATGTGCGTATTGTTCCCGCTGACTCCCAGGGGCGCATGAAGCCATCCCTTCTGCCTCGCGTAGCCGGGCCGGCGATCGTCTGTGTCCAGGCCGGTAACGTGAATACTGGCGCCTGCGATCCGGTCGGTGAGATCTGTGACCTTGCGCACGAAATGGGCGCATGGGTGCATGTGGATGGCGCCTTCGGTCTCTGGGCTGCCGTGAGCCATCATCGAAAGCATTTGGTGGAGGGTGTTGCGCAGGCCGATTCCTGGGCGACGGATGCGCATAAATGGCTCAATGTGCCGCAAGATAGCGGAATCGCAATCGTAAAGGATGCAGAAGCCCTGGGCCGCTCGATGTCGATTGCAGCGTCTTATTATCCTCCGGACGCTGACTCGAAACGGCAGCCAATGCAACTGGGCCCCGAATCGTCGCGTCGCGCTCGAGCAGTTGAAATCTGGGCGGCACTGCGTTCCCTCGGAAAACAAGGTGTGGCCGACCTCATCGACCGTTGCTGTCAACACGCTGCAACATTCGCTGAGGCTCTTGGCGCCGGGGGGTGTGAGGTTCTTAACGACGTTGTGCTGAATCAAGTGCTAGTCTCCTTCGGAGACGACGAAATCAACACTCGGGTCATTGACGCTGTGCAAGCGGATGGAACCTGTTGGTGTGGCGGCACCGTTTGGAAGGGGCGCAAAGCAATGCGAATCAGCGTGTCCTCATGGGCAACGACGGACCTCGACGTTAGCCGCAGTGTGGCTGCAATCCTGAAAGTTGCGGCAGATCAATCCTCGTCGGCGTCACGTTTGCGCGAGCTTTTACAGAGGATCATAGATAGCCGGTAAACCAGGCCGACATCTCAACTGGCGCATTATCGTCGAGTCACTCATCAAAAGCCGGTTTTACGTCCATTTGAATCATTTCCGGTGTTGCTGACGGTCACCCGAGATCAACAGATCGCTCAGCTGGGTTTCGTCCCAAGCCCGAATGGGAGCGCGCCTTATCCCGTGACGCGACTACCGCTAACGCATTTTTGCTAATACTGTGGTCCGGTGGGATCAGTTATGTGCGGCCATTCTTTCCACCCACCCCAGGCACGCAAAGACCGCGTACCAGGGGGCCCCGGTTTTGGCGGAATGGCCGCGTCGAGTTCAGTTTCCTGGTCTACACCATTAGCAAAAATGCTATAAACGTCCGATTTTGAACACTTTTCTCAAAATACGAACGCTGGTCCTCCATCTAAGAAGCAACCTAACAATTGCGCGGAACTTCTGGGGTAGGTAATCCGTTTTCTGTATGTGCAAGCCGACGTGTGCGGAGGTAGACGATGAAAGTTCTGCTGCAGGATGTGGCGTATGGATTCCGTCAGTTTCGCAAGACGCCGGGGTTCACCGTGACCGTGCTGCTTACGCTCGCGCTCGGCATTGGCGCCAACTCGGCCATCTTCACTCTGGTCAATGCCATCCTGCTCCATAACCTGCCGGTAACCGATCCCAGAACCCTGATCCGCATCGGCGACAAAGACGACTGCTGCGTCAACGGCGGATGGAACGACGAAGGGGACTACTCGCTCTTCTCCACCGATACCTATTTCATGTTAAAGAAGAACCTGCCGGAGTTCGAGGAGCTGGCCGCGATGGAGTCCGGCTATGCCTGGCGGCCGATTACGGTCCGTCGCGCCGGCCCCCAGACCGTCGCGAAATCCGTCATGGGAACCTTCGTCTCCGGCAATTACTTCCGCGTCTTTGGTCTTTCGCCGGCGGCGGGCCGGCTGCTTGCGGATGCCGACGATCGGAAGGGCGCGCCTATTACCGCCGTGATGAGCTATGACACATGGCAGCAGGACTACGCAGGCGATCCGCACGTTGTTGGAAGCGCGTTTTACATCAATACGAAGCCGGCCACCGTTATCGGCGTTGCGCCAAAGGGATTTTACGGAGACCGCATCGATACCAATCCGCCCAAATACTTCCTTCCCATGAATGCGATGGATGAAGTCATCGGCGCACCGTACTTCACCGATCCCGACGAGCAGTGGGCCTACATCATCGGCCGCGTGAAGCCGGGAACCTCCCTGCCGGCGCTCCAGTCCAAAGCCAGCGCACTGCTCAGACAGCAGTTTGCGACGCTGAAGACATTTACGGATCAGCGTGCGCAAAAGGTTCTCCCCCGCACCCATGTGGTGCTCACTCCCGGCGGCGGCGGCATCCAGAACATGCAGGAAGGTTACAAGGACCAACTGAAACTGCTGCAATGGATTGCCGCGCTGGTCCTGCTCGTCGCCTGCGCCAACATCGCGAACCTGCTACTGGTGCGCGGCATGGGCCGCCGCGCGGAACTTTCCGTCCGCGCGGCACTGGGCGCGCAGCGCAGCCGAATTGTGCGCCAGCTCCTGACCGAAAGCGTTCTTCTGTCGGGTATGGGCTGCCTGCTCGGCCTCGCCGTCTCCTATCTCGGAGCACACGCGCTGCTGGCGCTCGCCTTTCCTAATCAGCAGAACATGCCGGTCAGTGCTTCGCCTTCGCCCATGGTCATCGGCTTTGCTTTTGCGCTTTCCCTGGTCACAGGCATCCTCTTTGGACTCGCACCGGC
Organism: uncultured Acidobacteriaceae bacterium; assembly: GCA_963736535.1. Lineage (GTDB taxonomy): Bacteria > Acidobacteriota > Terriglobia > Terriglobales > Acidobacteriaceae > PALSA-350. The sequence continues at coordinate 409,920 of CAVTPN010000015.1, read as the reverse complement.
GCTGATGGCCGCGCGCACGCATCCCGCCGAGGCCCTGCGCTCCAATGCGCGTACAACCGCCCACGGCGCATCCTTCCTGCAGCGATCCCTCGTGGTTCTGCAGGCCTCGCTCTCCCTCGTGCTGCTGGTCGCCGCCGGCCTCTTTGCGCAGAGCCTCAACAAGGCCGAAAACGTAGACATGAAGCTGGATGCGACGAACCGCTATATCGCGCACATCAATCCGCAGGCGGCCGGCTACAAGAACACGGAGGTCGAACCCCTCTATCAGACCATCGTAGACCGCTTCCACGCCATTCCCGGTGTTCTCCAGGTAGGCCTCGCCACCTACACGCCAATGGAGCAAAACAACTGGGGATCCGGCGTAAAAGTTCAGGGCGAGCCGGACCTGAACAAAGGCGCATCCTGGGTGAAAGGCAACTCGGAGTACTTCGACTCAGTCGGCACCCGTGTCGTCATGGGCCGCGGCTTCAAGCCGCAGGACACGTTGAACGCCGCGCCCGTCGCGGTTGTGAATCAGGAGTTCGTCAAACAGTTCTTCGGCAAACGCAACCCCATCGGCCATTCCTTTGGCTCTTCCGGCCCCGGACAGGCCGGCCGGGATGGAGCGCATGAGATCGTCGGCGTGGTGGAAGACACCACCTACACCAGCATTTATTGGAAGAACCACGCCATGTACTTTCTGCCGCTCACGCAACGGTCCGGCAGCGGGAACGATCCCGACTACCAGCTCGACAAAGACCAGTCCATGTACGCCGGCGCACTGGTGATCCAGACCGGCCATCCCATCGCCGGGTTTGAAAAGACCGTCAGTGAGACCCTGGCCAGCATCAACCCCAATCTAACGATCGTGAAATTTCAGACCTTCCGGCAGCAGATTGACGACCGCTTCATACAAGAGCGCCTGATTGCGCGTCTCACTTCTCTTTTCGGCCTGCTGGCCCTGCTGCTCGCCGCCATCGGCCTCTATGGCGTCACAGCGTATACCGTGGTGCGCCGCACGCCGGAGATCGGCATCCGCATGGCGCTGGGAGCGGCGCGCAGCCGCGTCATCGGAATGGTCATGGGCGGCGCCATGCTGCAGGCCGTTGCCGGCCTCGCGATCGGCATCCCGGTGGCCATCTTCTGCGTGCGGTACGTCAAATCGCAGCTCTTTGAAATCACCAGCGTCAATGTGCCGGTCATGGGCATCGCCATTGGAGTGCTGGTGATTACGGCTGCCGTGGCCGGCATCATCCCGGCGCGGCGCGCGGCCTCCATCGACCCGGTACGGGCCCTGCGCATTGAGTGAGCTGCGCCTTAAGAACAGCCTTTGGCAATTACACCTTGCCGTCCAACAAATTCCTCATTCATTCGCAAATCCGAAAGGCAAATCATTCAGTTCGACCCAAGGACAGGTGGCGCTGAGCGTGCGGTATCCGAGGTCTCAGTAGGGTTCGTTCTTGACACATCTACAATGGTGGACAAGACAGGACTCGAGGGGCGGTGGGACTTCACCGTTGAGGTGGACGCAGGATGAGACGCAGTTTCCGGATGCGCCGGAGTCGCTGCGTCACCCAGCGGACGACGCGAACGCGTGGCCGCCGCTGTTCACCGCCATCCAGGAGCAACTGGGACTGAAGCTGGAAGCGCAGAAGACGGACGTGCCGGTGCTGGTGGTCGATCACGTGGATCATCCGTCGCCGAATTAAAGAGCGGCGACGGCGTTCTCGCGCCCGGATTCCCGACGGCGGCAGGAGGCGACGAGCGAACCGGGAAACCTATCACTGCCCTTTGTTCCCCACGACCGAATCCCCGCCGAGTATTGCGCTGCTGGCGACGAACCCTGGTCAATTCAGTCTGTGGGCACCCTTTCCCCAACTTCGAGACACTTATTCGAAATTGAATTGGCAGCCTCCCAGCCGCTCCCATTCCTAGAGACCTTATTTTCAGGGTCCCAGTCTTCTACCAGGTCACCCGGTACGGCCGCATCATCTCATTGTCTTCATGGTCGATGATATGGCAGTGCCAGACATAAGTTCCCTGTGTTGGATCGAACTGGTAAAGATTCCTTCCCGCCCAGGAACGATTGCGAATGTTGGCAACATCCGACGGCGTCCACCGCACCAGGAGTGTAATGACCTGGTCGGATGCTACATTCACGGTGTCCTTCCAACCTGATTCTCCAGGCTCTGGCGGAGTAGGGCAGTCTGTCGGGTTGGTTTGACAGTCTTTTGCAATGTAATCGCTGAAGGCGGGATTGCCGCCAAGCGCGCCGTCTGTATTGGGAGTTAAATAGTCCAGTGGAGGCCCATAGTCCGCGCAATACGTCCCCGGCGAGCATCCCGCCGGCAGAAGCTCTGGATGAATTGTGCCGAATGCGCTTTTCCATGCCGACAAATAGGGAGTTTCCAATTTTGTATTTAACGATTCGCGCTTGAGAACCTGGAATTGTGTCAGGTGAATGTGGAACGGATGTTCACCCTGGCATATTAGAGCTGTAAAGGATCTGCCACTCTTCAATCGACCCCACGCGTGGCAGTTCGCTGATGCCATCGCTGGGAAAATCATGGGCAATGCCGGGCGACTCCAGGCCATTCCAATCAGTGTTATTGACGAATTCTTTGACACCCGCCAACGTCGTGGTGTCATCGTAAAAGAGCATCTGCCGGATCTTGTCGATCTTCACGCCTGGCAGCACATTGCCCTTTCCATCGGTCAGGCGAACGAGGGGGTCTTTCCTCGCGCAAAGGCCAATGGACGGCACCGGACGCGTGGGGTCACAGCTCGTCTCAGGCGTCTTCAAACGGGAGGCCACCTGGAATTGCATAATTTGCGGCAGAGGAATGTTCACAAAGATGCCGGTATTCCCAACCGTAATCTTCTGGCCGGCAAAGTTGGAGAAGTCGACGATGATGTCGGCCCGTTCGCCCGGCGAGATAGATACCTTGGAAAGCGGAACGGGTTTATCAAAGTAGTTGTCATCGGCCCCGATCTGGTAAACCGGTGCGTTGCCAAAGGACAATACATAGTCCCGGTGGTTGCTGCCGTTCAGGAGATGAAAGCGATAGCGCCGCGGCTCCACCTTCAGATAAGGGAAGGCCGCTCCATTCACGGTAGCTACATTTCCCTCGAAATATGGACTCCAGAATGGGTGGACCGACTTTCAGTTGCTGCGGGAAATAGAGCTGGCTTTTCGTATCGAACTCCCGGTCCTGTATTGCCATTTCGATCTCGTAAGCACCGCTCGGATACCCCTTCGGCTCGCGAGAAGGGTCTTGAAGAAAATAGAAACCCGCCAGACCTGCGTAAACATTGATGCGGGTGATTCCCAGAGCGTGATCGTGGAACCAGAGCGTCCCTGCCTCCTGCGAATTTGGGTACTCATAGATAGCCTCGCCCGGCTTTGGATTGCCGGCCGATTGGTAACCGGGACCTTTCATACCGTCTGGCGTGAACCACGAGTCTGGATTGCCGTCGTAGGCGGCGGGTATCTCACCACCATGGAGGTGTACGGTGGTAGGAATTGGACCGATATACTGCTGCAAGGTATCGCCTTCAATCGATGGCGTGGAAGATCCCTTCGACAGGGCACGTTCTATGGAATGTCCCATGCTGTGCAGTGGATCGGCCCAGTGTATGGTCTGATCGATTGGCAGCACTCCCTCCACCAGTCCGGGGCCCCACGGATAGGACGGATTGAAGCTCGGTAACTGATTCATGTATTTCACGCGCGTCGGTGTGCCGCGCGTGGCCACCAGGGTGACCGCCGGCCAGTTGGCCGGACCAAGCACTTCACCCGTCCTGGAATCTGTGCTTTCGTAGGCCCAGACCCTTGTTTTACGGAACTTGATGCCGCATAGATTGGGACCCCGCTGCGGCAGCACGGCCTGGTTGATTTCCTTCATCGTTACCGTCAGGGAGGGATGGGCCGCCGCATCCACCCGCGGCACCGAGCCGGCGGGTCCGAACACCGGTAGACTGACCGCGAACATCGGGACGCACCTCGCGTCTAATAGCGTCCTGCGGAACAAGAGAACTTGCATAAGAGCTGCGTGCATTTCCCCAAACAAACAACAACAGCGAAACCACACTCAAAATGATTGCGCTCCGGCGAGGAGCCCGGGATTGGGGTGATACTGCAACCGCGGCATTTTTTGAGCTACCAAACAAGCACACAGCAACGAGCGTCCGACGAGGTGTAGTCACTGGCCTTCCTTTACCTGGGATAATTGCGTTCTGGATGGTGAGAGAAACGGCCCAGCCCACGCTGATTGCCAAGACATTTGCTGAGGGCTGCGCCGAACAAGGTTCTTCTCCCAAGACAGAGTTATGGCAAACGAAATGCCGCGGCCAGCACGCCAGCCTACGCGGCGGCGTAGGGGAAATATCAAAAGGTGAGTTAAGCCAACCACGGTCTGGGAGGGAGGGTCACCTTGGTATTGGCTTCCCCTGACCGCGACCCGTCCACTTTAATGCGGGCGGGTAGAAAGAGCAAGATCCGTGTCCTTCCACTTAGCTTGAATTTTTTGCTTAAGAACGAAGAATAGCCGAAAAGGGAGCGCCAGAAAATAGCTGGGAGATGATTTGAATGTAAATCGATCTATCTTGCGGCGGCCTAGCTTACAACCCTTTTTGGTAGATGCTGCCTAGAATGACCATCGCTCTCGGGTTGTTCCGGACCTGGTCGAAAAGGGGCAGTTGATTCAGCAGCAGCAGCCAGATATCGTGTTGGTGAAAAGCCTTCTCCATCCAGCCCAGAGCCGCCTCCGTCTCATCGATAAGCAGACTTCCCATGGCCATTACTGTGGGTGGAACACCGACTTCGCGATCAACCTGTTGGAGCCGCTCGACTATGTTTTTGACTTCTGCCTTCTCCCCCATGGCCAGGTAAGCCTCTCCCATCGCAGGGAGCACAGCCGGTATCGGAGACATGGCATACGCTCGCTGCAGAGCCGGGACGGCGTCCCGTGACCGGCCTGCCAGGATCAGCGCCGCGCCATAATTCAGCAGGCCCATGGCAAAGCCTGAGTGTTCCGTGAGGAAATCCTCGCTCTCATGAATCGACTCTTCATAGCGGCGGGCAAACAGGAGAACTTGTGCTCGATGGCTTCGCAGAAACAGCGACGAATGCTCGATTGCAAGCGCGGCGTCGATGTGCTGCAGCGCCTCCTCGTACCGGGCCTGGGCGAGCAGGATCATGGAGTACAAATGCTCCACCTGGGCCGAGCGAGGGGTGTTTTCGAGAGCCAACTGAATGCGCTCCTCGCCCTCTTCCCACTTCCACAGATACATAGCGATTACCGAGCCCAACGTGGCATGAGCCTGAGCATTGGAGGGATCGAGGGAAAGCGCTCTTCCGGTCAGTGCCTTGGTTCTCTCCACTACTTCGGCGTAGGAGGGATTTCCCGAAAAGGCCTGAATGCGTCCTGCTTCCGCCAGTCCCGCATAGGGGGGCGCCCAATCCGGTTCCAGCGCCATCGCAGCCTGGTAATACTCTGCCGCTTTGGCCAGAGACCTCGGCGCACGCAGTGAAACCAGAAAGTTGCCACGCAGAAAACTCTCATACGCTCTCGGATCAATTTCTTTGGCCGGCGCCGGCTGACTCCCTTGCCAGACCGTGTGGGAAGCGGCGCCGGCAATGGCTGTCACCAGCTCCTGTTGCAGCGCAAGAATGTCTCTTAGGTCGCGATCATAGGTCTGCGCCCATAGATGCCGGTCGCGCACCGCATCCACCAGCCGGGCTGAAATACGGATACGATCGCCCAAGCGCAGAATCGAGCCTTCCACAATTGCCTGGATCTCCAGTTCCGCAGCGATTTCGCGCGCGGTTTTCTGCGAATTTCGATAGCCTCGTGTAGCAGTGTGGGACACCACTCGTAAATCCGATTGCCGCGCTATCTCGGTGATCAGCGCATCCGTCAGTGCGTCCACGAAGAACTGCGCATCGGGGTCGTTCGACAGATCCTTAAGGGGCAGAACCGCAATGGTCTCTATCCTCGCCTCTGCCGGCTGCTCGACCACCTGCGCGATGAGCCGATATCCGACCCGCGGAGCTGTCTCGATATAAGCCGGCGCGCTTGCGCTCTCGCGCAGAGCCCGCCGCAGTTTCCTTATCGCGGTGTTGATACTACGCTCGAAATCGACGAAGTGGCCATTCGGCCAAAGCGCCTGTTGAATCAGCTCGCGCGAGACCAGCTCACCCCGATGCCTCACCAGCAGCGCCAAAATCTCATACGGCTGGTGGTGCAGCTTAATCAGAACCCCTCTACGCCTCAACTCCCGCCGCCTGAGATCCAGCTCAAATACGCCGAAACGCACAACCGCCGCTTCCGAAAGTGTGGCTGCCAATCCTGGGGGCTTGCCTCTCACCAAAGTTCACTCCATTCTCTGCCTGCTGGTCTTTGGTCAAAGTTTAGTCGACAAAGTTTAGTCGACAGACGGGACGTTTAGGCCGAAGCGTTAAACTAACGCCATGCCGGACGGGCTTCTGGAAAATGCGCGCAAGCAAGCCGAACAGGCGGAGCCGTCAGTTCGTGCATCCGCACTGCTGCGGATTGCCCGTGTTGAATCCACATTGGACGCTTCCCGGGCGCGGAAGACGCTGCTCGAAGGTCTGGATGCTGTCCAGAAGCTTTCAAGCCCGGTGCGCGATCACCTATTTCAAGAAGCGCGCACAGTCGCGGCGGCGGTATCGCCGGAGTTGCTGGCTGACATCCCGATCACCCGGCATTTGGGAGGTTCCGAACGATTTACCTACTTCAACATTGTCCGGACCATGCTCGCTCACGGTCATGTTGAGGCTGCTTTCGACTATTTGCTTCGCAGCGACGACTCTACCTCTTTCCCATTTCCTATCGTCGCCAATGTGCTTCAACACCTCGATCCGAACAGCGCCGCCGCTCGCCGAATGGTGCTTCTCCGCCGTGCGGTTGAGGCATGGCGCCGGAGTCATTTTGATGATCCTCATCACGAGCGCGAAGATTTCGTGCGGCTTTTTGGACATTTCTGGACAGAGTTCCCGGCAGAGGAAGCACTCGCCATAGCTCGCACGATTGTGGCTCAGGCCACCGTGGGGTCAGACCTTGGAACCTCCGCGGGTTACTCAAACGAAATCCGCTTCACCTCGCAGCGTCAGAACACCCTCTTCCAGATCCTGCACATCCTGCGTCACCTCGACCCCGCGCTTGCTCAATCGCTGATCGACTCCCACGATCAGCTTGCCGCCGGCGCCCGCCGATATCCCAATGGGCTCGAGACGATGCATGAGGAGGCAAAAGCGGAAGCGGAACGCCGGAAAGCCGAGGGCGCAACCAGCGGAGGCGGAGGAGGCGGCTATCTGCTGGCGGGCGACCCGAGAGATTTTGATGCCCAGCGCAGACTGATTGATGCCACTCGCAGCGGAGACTTCGCGCGGTCCGTCGAAGACGCAATCGAAAAGTATCGGGAAGATACAGCGCCCACCACCCGAAATTACGCGCCTAAAGAATATTGGCCGTCCACGGGTGCGTTCCGTAAGCTCTTCTACGAGGCCGGCAGGCGCGCCGGTTCCGAGGCCGCCAAGCTATTGGAGCGTGTTCCGGACGACGATCTTCGCCTCTTCGCAACCATCGAACTTGCTGCCGCCCAGGCCGGCGCGCCTGCTGCATCGTCAATTATCCAAATGAAGCAACCACACCCGATGAATCAACCGCAACCGCGGAACTCACCGGGATCCCATGGTGGGCGGATCATCGCGTCGATGCCAGTCAATGGCGAAAGTGCAAACGGCCCCCGGATGAGGAGCCCCGACGGCCGCCTCATTCGCTGTCCGAAGTGCCTATTCCAGCCTCCTGCCGATCACCGCTGGATTTGCAAATGCGATCATGTTTGGAATGCGTTCGAGACTTCAGGGCACTGCCCCTCGTGCCACGTGAACTGGGTTGTTGTCGTTTGCCCACGCTGTGGCGAAGTAGCTGACCGTCAGCGCTGGTATGCGCCTGAAGTCTAAGTTCGTCCTGTCCCGAAACCCGTCCCCATTCGACAAGCTCAGGGCAGGCTCCGCGGGACTCGATTCTGATGCCACGAGTTCTCACACAGACTATGAAGGGTGGGGAGTTCGCGGCCAATTCGTCATGGGCCAGCTGCGCCCGCTACTGGGGAATCAGGAGAACTTCGGCCTCGTATTGATGACGCTAGGCGTTTTCCGGTACCCATCGCACTCCCGCCTTGTGAGTCGACTCTCAATGAGTACTTTGGCCTGTTGTCAACAGTTGAGACTTGGTTTCTAATTCGCCTCTCTCTCGAAGGGCATCCCTACCCCCCATTGAAAAAGGGGCCCTGCGAAGAATATGTCGATGTGTTGAAATAGGGAGCAATGAGATTGCAGTAATTGATTTAGTTGCCGGAGGCAATCGATGGCTTTACTGTTCATCTCAAAGCTGTCAAAAGGCGAGCAGCAGGAATTGTTAGATGACCTCAACTATCTGAATATCTCGGAGATCAAATCGTTCTGCCGCCGTCATTCGATTCCATACAGGATTGCGGTCGAAACTGAAGATGGGGGCCGAAGAATGACGAAAGACGATGACAGGAAAGGTGTGATGCTGCATAGGATTCGACATTTCTTGCAGACAGGCGTGATTTTGGAAGAGACGCGTTTTCAGGGATCTGTTGTCTGTTTTGATCAGCTTTCGGACAATATCACCGCTGACAGCAAGTTATTTTACGGACAATACGATAAGACAAACCGCACGATGATCGCTCTTCTTAAGAGTTTGACCGACGGACAATTTGAAAATGGAGCCATCGCCAGAATTCTTGCCAGAGACTTTTGGAGCAGCGGTAAAGCCCCGTCATTCCGTGAATACGCGTCCGCGTGGATCCACGCATCAAGGAAACATCTCAGGCCAAATTCGGAGTGGGCTTTTTTGTCGGACAGAGCGAGCAAGGGGGCAGTCCCGGACTGGAAGAAGCGGTAGGCGCAAGGCGTCAAAAGTGCTGAAGTTACTCAACCAGATCACTTCCAGATGAGACGCATCCTAGCGTAAGCCGTGTGCGAAACTTCACAAAGATCCTACCAAACGTTGCAACGAGCACCCTATCGAGTATGCGTCTGCTTTAGTGCATTATCGCCGAGTCGCTCATTGGAAATTGATTTAGTACCGGGAGGTCGGCTTGTAGAAGGTGACCTGCTGGCTGGTACCATGCCAGCTATGAACAAACTTGCGCCATTCCTCTGGTTCAATGACAACGCTGAAGAAGCCGCCGAGTTTTACCTGAGCGTCTTCCCGCACGCGCGCAGGCTCGATGAGCTGCGTTCCAAAGGCGTCGGTCCCTGGCCGGTGGGCGAGATTGCCACTATCACAATCGAGCTTGAGGGCCAGGAGATGGTCTTCCTCAACGGCGGCCCTTCCCATCAGCTCAACCCCGCCTTCTCATTCTTCGTCCGCTGCGACTCCCAGGAAGAGATCGACAGCTATTGGGACAAGTTGATCGAAGGCGGCAAACCCATGGCCTGCGGCTGGCTCACAGACCGTTTCGGCTTATGCTGGCAGATTGTGCCACGCACTATCGGCGATTTGATCAGCCATCCCAAAGCTATGGAAGCCATGATGGGGATGATCAAGATGGACCTGTCCGCGCTAGAAGCAGCCGCGAGAGAGAGCTAAGAGCCTGCAAGTATACCTATACCCTGCGGCGCTTTCCGGTATTGATCTCGGCTGGTAAAGTGTTGGCTTAGTTCGGAGCGCGTTGTGCTGAGATGGCTACCGCTGGTCTTCATTGTGGTTTTGGTTCAATTAGCGCCTGCCATCGCGGCGCAGCAGTCCGCGACAGAAGCGGGAACTCTCCAGCGCCGATATACGGACGGGGCGGTTTCACACTACCGGATGACAGGCAACAACGACGGCTGGCAGTACACCATTCAGGCTACTGACGTGGTGAAGCGCGATACGAACGGTCGATACTACGAAGAGATCGGCTGGTCGGACCTCGCTTCCAGCGCTCAGCAAGCGCTCACTCCGGCAAGCCTTGCTCTGCGCCAGACCGTTTCTCTGGATGACCCTGGGTCGTATATGAGGGTGCCAAACCTGGCTAACGTTCAACCTCTTCTGATCGGTCCTATCACGGACACGTTGACCTTCTACAGCGATCTCCTGCTGGCCATGCAGGCAAAGCTTGTACGGTCAGGGCAGACCGCTTATGTATCGCGCAGTACTCCTAATTCGTGGGCCGACGGACAACGTGTCTTGCTCGGCCAGGACGTGGTTGATTTCTCACTCAAAGTAGAAACCGTAAACCCGGTGGAACATACCGAAACACTACTGATCCAGCACGTGCCTCCTCCGGCGGTCCACGTTCAGCTACCTGCGAAGTGGATGCAAGAGCCAACGGCGGCTAAGCCCAACAACTTCGTCCAGGTCTCCAAGCAGGATGACGGATTCACTGCGGAGACGGGCAAGGAGACGTTTGACGTTCGACTTGTCGTGGACACTCGCGATGGCCATATACTTTCGGCGGCAATGCACAACCCTGTTGCGCTCAGAACTCGTACATGCACAGACCGGGAACTGACGCAGTGCGGGCCAGAAGCTTCAAAGACCACCCTTCGGGAAATCACCTGGCAGCTCGTACCGTAACCTGCAACGCCGCAACAAGAACTGAATCTGCGTCTCATCCATAAGGACTTCGCAGATTTCCACTGCATCCGTAGCTATATACTGGAGCGTGTTCGGCTTCCCGTGCTCGTGGTTGAAAGTCACTCACAAACTGCAGGGCCCCCAAGCAAAAAGATCGGCGGCTTCGATTCAGTTGAACGCAAAGGAGGAAAGAACATGGCAAATGTGACGTATGAGGTCCAAACTAACGATGCCGCCGAGGCGAGCGTCGCGAGAGTCGACATGAAGTTCGAAATCGTCGTTATCCCAGTCTCGGATGCCGACCGCGCGAAGGAGTTCTACGGGAGGCTCGGGTGGCGACTCGACGCCGACTACGACAACGGTAAAGACTTTCGCGTGATTCAGTTCACGCCGCCTGGCTCGGGATGCTCGGTGATCTTCGGCAAGAACGTCACCGCGGCGGCTCCCGGCTCCGCTCAGGGCCTTTACCTGATCGTCGCCGACATCGAGGCCGCCCGCAAGGATCTGCTCCGTCGCGGCGTTAAGATCAGCGAGGTGTTCCACGGCGGCGACGACGTGTACGCTGGCCCGGACGAGCCCTACCTGTTTGGGCGGATCCGGATCAACGGACCTGATCCCGAGCATCGCAGCTACCGCTCGTTCGCCTCGTTCAGCGATCCGGACGCGAACGGCTGGCTGTTCCAGGAAATCACGACGCGGCTGCCCGGTCGCATCGACTCCACGGCGACGACCTTCGCATCGGCGAACGATCTGGCGAGCGCGTTTCGGCGCGCGGAGGCCGCCCACGGCGAGCACGAGAAGCGCACCGGGCAGCGCGACGCGAATTGGCCAGACTGGTACGCTGCCTACATGGTGGCGGAGCAGTCTGGCAAAGAGTTGCCCCAATAAACGGCCAGGGGGCAGGCAAAACGCGGTTTGAATGGACCACCCACATCCTAGGCGCTAATTCGCCGAGGGCGGCTCAACATGATCGATGACCAGTGCCTCCACCTGCCCTTTCGCCGGCTTAAGCTTCAACCCAAGTTCTTCCACCACGGAAAAAATGGAAGGTCCGAGTTCCGGTGCTGAAACTCCCTCCGGCGCGCCCAAGGGAGCGGCTTTCTGTACCGTGACGTCATACTTGCCCGTAAGACCGGTCTTGTCTTGCACAGTGCGCCCTGCCATATCCGACAAGAATGTCGCCAGCATTGCCATCGAAATCCCAAAATAATGGGAAGTCATCTGGCCGTCTTGTATTTCCGGGACAACGACGGCGCCCCCAGGAAGCGTAATGCCACCCGGATGAGGATCGCCGAATTTAGCTTCCTTGAACTTCGGCCCATTTTTGCCAACCACCAACGAATACACCGAGAGTTCTTTCTCGCCGCGATGTACGACCAGCTTTAGACGATCCGCGAGCATCGCCTGCAGCATGGCCCGAAGCATCGCGGGCTGGGATGCGGGATTTTGCCACTCGGCCAGGTCTGCTTCGGACACTTTCGCGTCGATATCGTAGGGCTCATTCAGCACCCAGTCAGGAAATCCCACGGTCTGGTCACCCGTGTACAGGCCACCCGCCCGCGGAATATACGCTGTCAGGATCGGCATCACCATAAACAGATTCCTCATGCGGTAGCCATCAGGCGTCGGACCAAATTGTTGGGCGCCTCCGCTTTTGTTCCGCCGTATCGAAACCACTCCAAAGGTCCATGCTTTGTTCGCCGCCGGCGCAGCAGGCGCCAGTCGCATTGCGACCATCTGGCCAAGTACCAGCGGCACGGCAGCTATTATCCATCCCACGGCGAGAAGTAGCAGCATTTGATTGAATTTCTGTTTGAACAAAATATATTCGGTCATGGCGTACTACTCGTGGATTGACTATGTAGCATGCTACTTATGCGACTGTCAAGCGCGGCACCTACAACTTCGAACCTGTAATAACCATACGATTGGATTGGAGAAGCGCAGCGCCGTCCGGCTGTCGCCGAGGTCACGAAAAACGTACGCGTCGGTTCGGCACTGGGGGGCATTCCACCAGGGCTATTGAATGCTACAAAAATAATGTCCTCATCGCAGGTTGTGCTGCCGAACGCTGGCCGAAGCCGAACTGAGAGGGAAATAGCGGCCGCAGGGGCTAAAGCCCTCGTCCTACCGACCCTTTTCGGCACGACTGAAGTCGTGCCCTGATACAAAGCACTTTTTGAAATTGGCTCAAACAGACTGACCCGGACATTAGTTTTGCAGTCACCAATAAAGCCCGGTCCTTGCAAGATAATGCGTTTCTCGCGGGTTTGAAAACCCGCTCCCGGACTTGAAGTCCGGGGCTGGCACGGCTTGGCACGGATTGGGTACGGATCAAGCACGGCTGGGCATGATCACTATTCATGCAGCTCGCCTCTTACGACGATTCTCAGCAAGAACATCGACCAGAAGCTGGGCCATGCGATTGGATTGGAGAAGCGCAGCGTCGTCCGGCTGTCGCCGAGGTCGCGAAAAACGTACGGGTCGATTCGTCAGCTTGGGGATTTCCACCAGGGCTAAAAGCCCGGTCATTGCAAGATAAAGCGTTTCTCGCGGGTTTGAAAACCCGCTTCCCCGGACTTGAAGTCCGGGGCTGGCACAGATTGGCACGGATTGGGCAGGATCAAGCTGTAGCCTGCTACAAAATATGGCGCTTTGGTTCGATGCTTGCCAGCCTGGCTTTGACCAGCCGTAAGGGTCCATTCGGGGTCATTGGCAAAGGCCGAGATCATCGTGCCTTCGAGTACCAGACCTATGACAATTCCGGTGGCTCTGCGGGCCGTACAGATCTACGGCGCGAGCACGGCAAACGGCATCTGCATCGCCCTCTCCAACCTGTTGATGGGGGTTTCAGCGCTGGAGCTCGGCTACCGAGTTGCCACCGCAAATGTGCGTCGCTTCCAGATGGTTCAAGCGTTTTCGAGACTGAACTCACTGGAGAAAGCCTCTTGTTCAGGGCATTCGACGGAATCTGCCGACCGCAGCATTTACATCAATCTTCCCGCTGAGCGCAGCATGCTACGATGGTCGACCTAGGCTCTTCAAGAGCACCCAATGCCGATCGCACCGGACGCCACCGACGCGGTCGTGGGCCAAACTATCACAAAGTGATCCACGAAGATCAGGACGTCACCATATCCGGGCGGAGATGCTGGGCGCGAGATAATGCCGAGGTTTCATCATGATCGAATCTTCTGATTTTCGGACTACGAGAATGCCGCTCAACAACGGAGCCGGCCATATGCCCGCACTCGGGTTTGGCACCCTGATTCCCGATGCAGCCGCGACGATCAGCGCCACCAGAGACGCGCTGGAGGCTGGATTTCGACACTTCGATTGTGCAGAACGATACCGGAACGAGCGTGAGGTAGGCGAGGCCTTGCAGGCAGGACTTGCCGCTGGAGGGATCGCGCGCGAAGACATCTTTGTTACCACAAAGTTGTGGAACTCCAATCATCGGCCCGAGCGCGTCGAACCGGCGTTCGAGGCGAGCCTGGACGAGACTCGGGCTCAACTATCTGGATCTGTATCTCATTCACACTCCGTTTGCATTTCAACCGGGGGACGAACAGGACCCACGGGATCAAAATGGCAATGTCATTTACGACAAGGGCGTGACTTTGCTCGACACCTGGAGAGCGATGGAAAGCCTTGTGGACCACGGCAAATGCCGCGCCATCGGACTGTCTGACATCAGCTTGAACGAACTGTTGCCCATCTACGAATCTGCACGAATCAAGCCGGCTGTGGTCCAGGTCGAAGCCCATCCGTATCTGCCGGAAACGGAGCTTCTGGAATTCTGCAAGGAGAAGGGCATTGTGTTTTTGGCTTTCGCGCCTTTGGGTCATGGAATGAGGCCGGGGCCGCTCGAAGATCCAGTCATTTTGGCAATTGCCGCACGAGTTGGAAAGACGCCGGCACAGGTGCTGCTGGCATGGGCGGTGCAGCGCGGCACGGCTTTGCTTACCACACCCAAAACTGCAGATCGGGCGAAAGAGAATTTTAACATCTCCGCCCTTCCGGAAGATGCGTTTAACGAAATCAATCGCATTCAGACTAGGCAGAGGCTCAATGAAGTGGTGAAGACCGGCGTCCCGGGTTTCATTCCACGAGTTAAATCCACATGAAAGCCAAGGAGCACCCGGAGGGAGAATGCAAGCGGCGGAAATACGAGAAGCCCTGAAGGTGCATTGGCAGACTTCGGCAGCCGGCGATGCAAACGCGGAACACGATATTTACAAATGACGATGTCATCTGTGATTATTCCCAGTCAGGCGCATTGGGGCACTTCGGTCTTCGGTTGAGCCGCCTAACCTTCAATACGGAGTATTTGATGCCATGACTCAAGTTGAGATCTCGAATCGACTTCCTCTCACCTTCGAACGCGAAGTAGACGAAGCTCCCGGCAGGGTGATCTTCCATTTCTCAGGACCCTTCACCGCGCGCACCGTATTTGAATGCCAATCCCCCGACGCCGTGAGCAAGATGTTCGATTTGCAATTGATGTTGCCCACGGGCGAGCCGCCGACCGTTAACATCTTCGACCTGACTGACGTTCCCTACATGGATTCTACGGGACTGGGCATGGTCGTCAGGCATTATGTGCGGTGCCAAGACAAAGGCGTTCAGTTTATTGCCGCCGGAGTGAACCCACGCGTCCTGGAACTGTTCAAGCTCACTAACGTGGACGCGGTCATTCCCATGATCCTCACAGCTGAGGAAGCGAGTTAGTCGAAGCGACAAGTGGAAGGACACACGGAGCTTCGTGGGCTGGGCGAGCGTGCAACCGCATCTTTACGCTATGGAATCATTCGGGCCCTGGTGCGGTACAGTCCCTATCGCCGGGCAGGCAAAACAGGGCTCCATACTAGAGCATGACCTTACTGATGTTCCATCCTTTCGATCAGCTGGCAGCGAAGCTCCTGGATGTTTCCAGGGACGATGAAGACGGGGCGCACGATCTATCGCACATCGTGCGCGTGTGGCGCAACGCGAGATTGATCCAGCGGGAGGAGGGGGGCGACCTCGAAGCGTTGGCAGCGGCCGTCCTGCTGCATGACTGTATTCAGGTTGCGAAGGATTCTCCTTTGCGCGGCAAGGCTTCACGGCTGGCGGCGAACGAAGCGCGTGTTCGCCTCGAAGCACTTGCGTGGGATCCACGCCGCATAGACACGGTTGCAGGCGCGATCGAGAGCCACAGCTTCTCTGCCGGGGTCGCCCCGACTAGTATCGAGGGCTGCATCCTGCAAGACGCCGATCGCCTGGACGCCATCGGTCTTTGCGGCATCGCACGATGCTTCTATACCGCAGGCCGTATGGGCTCGCATCTGTATGATCTGGCCGATCCAGAGGGAAAAACACGCCCGCTGGATGATAGCCGAAACGCGTTGGATCACTTTCCCAAAAAGCTGTTGACTCTGGAGGGGAGATTCAAGACCCGCAAAGGCCAGGAGCTGGCGAAAGAGAGGCATCGCCGACTCGATGAATTTTATCGCGCCATGCTCTCCGAGGTGCAAGAGTAGCCTGTTAGCCCTGGATAGGTCACTCGGGCGGTGAGGGCCCGCCTTTTTAGCGAATTCGTACAAGCCCGCGACACGAGCTGCGCCAGGCTCGAATGAGAGCGCGGAGCAGCTCGATGCAGGCAGAGGGCCCACTACTTTTGCTGCAAGGTGAACGATTGAGCCGCGGTCCCGTTGCAATCGTACTGCTGCAATGGGAGAAGAACTACCGACGAGGCTCCGGGAACATCGAGGCATTTGGAGCTGTTGCGGGCGACAAATTTGTAGGCCCCGTTACCCAGCGATACGGGCATCCATTGCTGGTTCGTTCCTCCCGCATAGCTCCATAGTTGAATATCGATCTCATCGGAGGTGGCCCATGGTCCTCCCGTCACGTCCCAGACAAGATTGTGACCTGCATGGTTCAAGGCGTAGCGATTCACTACCTGGTAGTACCCACTATCGGTGGGCTGGAATTGCCACTCCTGGCCCTCCTGCGCGCTGCCGCAGGTGTATTGCTGGAGAGGCGTTCCGTTGGAATCACTCCCGGAAGCGGCCGCCACGCAGAGGGTGCTGTTGGTGTTCACGATGCTATACCAGGCGGTGGTTGAGATCGCTGGAGCTGCGTCGATCTCTAAACTGCTCTCCACGTGCGCACTTACCGAGGAGCTGGTTGGGCCTACCACCTTTCCGCCGGAAGCGATCTTCGACAGCCATGTCGAGTACTCGTTGGCCTCGGCCTGCAAGGTAATGGGGTTGGCGGAGATTTTCGTATTGCTGGAATAGTAACTGTTGTTATAGGGAAAATATTCGTCGTTCCTGTATCCGTCATAGGCACATCGCGAGGCCCAGCACATCCAACCCGCGGTGTTGCTGTATACGTCGTTGTTGTACATTGTTCCGCGCTTGATGTTTCCATAGGTGTCGTAAATAGACAGGCCGACATTTTGCGAGGGAATCTTGGTTCCGTTGGGTAGCAGCCCGCTGGAAACAACCCTGTTGTTATAGGCTACGTTGTCGTGTCCGGTGCTGAATTCGATACCCATGTTGACCGTGCCCACGATCTGGTTATTGTAGACCGTGTTATACGACGAGGCAGTTTTCACGGTGTCGGCGGCACTGCCGTCGGTGGCGTAGCCGCCCCCGTTGTAGGCATCGGTTGCGGGGTTGTACGCGTACGCTCCCTGAATGTAATTGTCATGGAATGCCGCGGGGCTGCTCGACGTACCGCCAGACTCGAATATATTGATGTTTTCGTTTACCAGGCTCTGGTACGGATAATTAATAATCTCGTTCCAGGCTATCTGGATGCCGGGCACTGCATTGATATTGCTGAGCTGGATGGCATGCGCCCACACCCAACGGCTCTCCCCGGCTAAGTAGCCGTTGCTGCCATTACTTTCAAGACCAAGTATGTTGCGGCCTCGATTGTTGAGGATGGTAATGGTTTGGGTTCCGTTGCGGTTGCCGGCATAGCCGCGCACCCATACGCCAAAGCGCACATTTTCAAAGTAGCAGTTCTGCACGTCGAGAAGGACAGGATTCTGGTCATCGACAAAGAGCCCGTTCGCCTGACCGCTCACATTAGGATTGAGGCCGATGCCAATCACATTCTTGACGGTGAGATTGTTTCCATAGGTCGGCGCGGCGATAAGGTCGTTTGGGCCAGTTATGTGAGAATTCTCGATGAGTACCGCCGCGGTGGTCGACACGGTTACCGCTGGTGTATGTGGATTCGTACTTTTCCAGTTACCTGAGTAAGTGCCCCCCTTGGTGATGGTGATGGGAGCACTCCATTGGATGCTACCGATGGAACTGGATACGGCGGTAGAGGCAGTCTTTCCTTGATAAGTGGCGGTGATGGCGACTGTCCCGGTAGCCTTTCCCGAAGCGACTCCGCTCGCGGAAACGCTCACCAATCTCGGATCGGCGGAGGCCCAGGTAACACTACTGCTCACATTTTTGGTGGATCCATTGGAGTAAGTTGCGGTGACATTGAGCTGCAGCGTGCCCCCGATAGTTACCGCAGGCTGAGTGGGGGAGATAGCAACTTTAGTCAGAGATTGTGCATGGCTGTTGGAGGCTGGAAAGACGAGGGGAAGCAGGAAAAGCGGCAGGTAATAAGTGCCTCGCCGGTGAAATAACTGCGCGATTGCCTTCATTGCAGCCCGGTATGGACTGGACATATAGGACAGGGATGTGCACCTATCGGGGAGAAAAAGGCTCATAGTTAACCACCTCGAATAAAAGATTCAAGTGATGCGACACACTGCTCCCATAGCGGCGCTGAGATGCTAGTGCCGGCCTGTCCGTGGGCCTGCACGCGCATGTTCGCCCCTGGAAGGGGATACAGCCGGATTGTTTAGAGGCAGGTACAGAAAGAGGAGTTCACGAACTGACGAAGCGTAAAGATACGTGCCTGAACGCTGAATCGCCAATTACGCTATTAAAATGGCCCAGAACAACTGGCCGCGGACAACCGGAGATTCCAAGATGCGGGTTTGTGTTGCTTTGAGGACTATATCGGGAGTTAGCTGCTGAGCGCAACCCCTGGTAGATGAAACTTTGGTTTACGCAGGGCCAGGATTACCTGCTCCAGGGAAACTGGACGTCTCATTGACTGCGCAGGCGTGCAAGAAGGCTGTATCGCTCAGGCCGACCGTTTTTGGCGATTGGCCAAGGATACCCGCGCGGCTCTGGAGCTGATGCCTGAGCCGCGGGGCCACTCGTCTCCTGGATACGTCACTAAGCCGGTGACAGTTACGCCTACCTTCTCAACGACTCACAGCGTCGTTCGCATGAGGACCCCAGACTGAATTAGATTTTCTGACATTGAGCGTACACTCATGGTGCGAAGCCGGGGGGGCTAAAGCATGAAAGTCAAAGCGGCGGTTCTGCGTGAGTTAGGACAACCGGCTCCCTACGCTGTATCGCAGCCCCTGGTCATAGAAACGGTGGAGCTCGCGCCTCCGGGCACCGGAGAGCTTTGTGTACGCGTGCTGGCGGCGGGTTTGTGCCACTCAGATCTGTCGGTCATCGACGGATCCCGTCCCCGGCCTATGCCCATGGTGCTGGGCCACGAAGCCATGGGCGAGATCGTCGAGCTCGGCGCCGAAGTACAAGGCTTTCGTGTCGGCGATCGCGTAATCTTCTCCTTCGTGCCGAACTGCGGCCGTTGCGCACCTTGTGCGAGCGGCCGCGCATCGCTTTGCGAGCCGGGAGCTGCGGCCAATGCAGCAGGCACGTTGCTCGGCGGCGGAAGGCGCTGGCTCGATGCCCAGGGCGTGACGCTGCAGCATCATCTTGGGGTGTCCGGATTTGCCGAATTTACCGTGGTGTCCGCGCACTCAGCGGTTCGCATTGATCACGACCTTGCTCCCGAGGCCGCGGCTTTATTCGGGTGTGCTGTCATGACCGGAGTCGGCGCTGTGGTCAATACGGCAAAGGTCTCCGCGGGCGAGAGCGTCGCCATTTTCGGGCTCGGAGGCGTCGGATTGGCTGTTCTGCTGGGAGCCCGGGCGGCGGGGGCCACTCCACTGATTGCCGTCGATGTGGCCACGCACAAGTTCGCACTTGCCCGTGAACTGGGCGCCAGCCATTGTGTCGACGCCCGCGATGCGGATGCGGTGGACCACGTGCGCGAACTGTCGCATGGCGGCGTGCAATACGCGATCGAATCCGTCGGCAGTGCGCAAGTGCTCGCCCAAGCCTATGCGGCCACGCGCCGCGGCGGAACCACAGTCAGCATCGGCCTGCCCGCTGCCGATCGCATGTTGACTGTGCCCGCTTTGAGCCTGGTCGCCGAAGAGCGCACCCTCAAAGGCTCGTTTATGGGTTCGTCGGTTCCATCGCGAGATGTGCCCCGCTTCATTGCTCTCTATCGCGCCGGCCTTTTGCCGGTGGACCGCTTGCTCACCCATCGCCTGCGGCTGGAGGAAATCAACACCGGCTTCGATCGCCTGGCGCGAGCGGAAGCCATCCGCCAGGTGGTTTTGTTTTAGATCTGCACGCCCGGGGGAAACGACAGATCAATGTCCCAAAATGGGTAGCAGGCGGAACGTTACTAAATGATTAACAGGAGTCGACTACCTAAACCATGGGAAACTTTTGTCTGCCCAATAGGCCCCTGTTTGTGGAATCTTCTGGACTTACGGTCGACCTCATGTTTTTCATATATCAGCAACAGTTTTGACGACGGCGAGACCGAGGTGTAGCAAATTGCCCGTACCCGCAGTGCTTTCCAGATGGAGAATGGGGATTTGGTCTGCTTTGTGTGGGACCACGGTGCGCGGAGGGATCCGGCTTGGCTTGCTTGCAGCCCTTGTACCCTTAATGGCTCTGTGCGTGCATAGTGTGCGAGCCCAGACCGTAGCTCTGCCTCAGCTCCAATCTGCCGACTCCTTCGTTGCTGACCTGTTCCACCGCAGTGGCTCCACAGGAATGGTGGTGGTGGTTGTCCGCGGTAATGAGAGGTGGATGGAGAGCTATGGTCAGACGTATCCTGGCTCGCACCAGAAGCCCAATGCCGACTCCCTCGTCCGTCTTTGCTCGCTGTCAAAGATCATGACGACGGATCTGCTGGTGAAGCTGGTCGCCGATGGACGCGTTTCCCTCTCCGACCCGCTGCAGAAATTTGCCCCGCGCAATGTCACCGTGCCTGTGCGCACGGTGCGTGGCTTGAGCGGTCCCCCGATCACCCTGCGCAATCTTGCCACGCACACGTCTGGGCTCCCGCGCGAAATCGCCTATCCAGCGGGCGATGCCGGCCATTTCACGTTTCCCGACTATAACTTTCGCTGGCAATGGCTCCCCAGCTATCGCCTGCGCTTTGTTCCGGGAACCGCCGCACATTATTCGAACATCGGGTTCGACCTGCTGGCGGACGCCTTGTCCGCCGCCGCAGGGAAACCCTACCCGCAACTCTTTGCGGAGCGAATCGCCAAACCCATTGGGCTGCGGGATACGACGCTGAGCCCTACTCCCGGCGAGTGCGCTCGCCTTCTCGTCGGGGCCAGACATGAGGGTCCGTGTACCGATACGACTGCCTCTGCCGGGTCGGGTGGGATGTATTCGACGGCGAACGACATGACGCGTTGGCTCGAATACGTTCTCGATGTGCCCGGCGTGCCCGTGCACCAGGATCCCGCGGCCACTGCGACGTACATCGAAGCCTCGCAACTCCGCTGGACGCAGGGCCTGGGGCACGCCGGTGTTCCCGAAGGCATCGGCCTGGGGTGGGTGCACATGAACCAACCGGATGATTCCACCATGATCATCGAGAAAACCGGCGGCGGCGCTGGCTTCACCACCTATATCGCGTTGAATCCCGAGCGCCACATTGGCATATTTGTCGCTGCCACCGAGGGCAGACATGAAGGAGCTAACATTTTCCGGGAGAGCAACGATCTGCTGGTGTATCTCGCCGGGCTCAGTCCTGTGCCAGGGGATTCCATGGAACTTGCTGCGAATGGCCCAGATGTGCAGATGCGCGAGGCAGCACTGCACAAGGACCACAAGAGCGCGGAACGGACACGTGTTACCCGGCAAATTACGCGTACGAGTGTTCTTGCTGCAGTGCAGTAGATGCACAGGACGTTAGGGCAGTTTACGTTCGTCCCTGGTTTCCGCACATCGTGGCGAAGAGAAGAACGTACCTCAGGGGCTGAAGCCCTCATCTGACCAGACCGTTCGTCACGGCTGAACAGCTTGCGAAAAAAGTGCTGCTTCCCACGGCAGGCCGGGGGGAATTGTCCCTCAGCGGCTAAAGCCGGATTCATGGCAAAGCATTTACGTACGGCCTGATGCTCGCTGCGGCGAGGTAGGCCGTACCCTTCAGAAAAATGAGCTTTTCCTCAAGCTGTGAAGCCGTGCCCTGATACAAAGCCAATGGCGTTTCAGCCAGATGCTACCGCCCATCGGAAAACACTACCTCAGAGGCTTGCTGCGGAAGAGAATCGCTTCGATGTACAGGTGCGCGATGTTGATCGCTCAGTCCATCGGATGGATCAGGAGTCAGAGGGAAGGAGCAGCGGAATCCCACATCTCGCGAAAAACGAGCGAGATGTGGGGCACCCGTCCTTTGTGAGGGGGCAGAGGCTCCAGGACAATGGGTGACTTGAATGATTAAAAAAGCATTGGCGCGCGATCCGGATCGCGCGCCAATGAGAAGGACAGCTTTCTTTTCGGTCTAGCTCAGGCCAGGTCGAAGCGATCTAGGTTCATTACCTTGGTCCAGGCAGCCACAAATTCTTTCACGAATGCCTCCTTGGAGTCGCTGCATGCATAGACTTCCGCGGTTGCCCGGAGTTGGGAGTTGGAGCCGAAGACGAGATCGACTACCGTGGCTTTCCACTTGGGCGCGCCGGTCGCCCGATCGGTCCCCTCCAACACACCCGGCAAGTTGGCGGACTTCTGCCACTTGGTGTTCATGTCGAGGAGATTGACGAAGAAGTCGTTGGTCAATGCTTCGGGCTGCTTGGTGAAAACGCCATATTCGGACTTGCCGAAGTTGGCATTCAACGCGCGTAGGCCACCGATCAAAACCGTCATCTCGGGAGCGGTCAGCGTCAAAAGGTTCGCCCGATCCAACAACAGTTCCGCCGCCGGCCCATGGTGTCCCTTGCGGAGGTAGTTGCGGAAGCCGTCCGCGGCCGGCTCCAGTACGGCGAAGGAGTTTACATCCGTCTGCTCCTGCGACGCATCCGTCCGCCCGGGCGTGAAGGGGACCTTCACCTCGTGGCCGGCCTTCTTCGCAGCGGCTTCCACCGCTGCGCTGCCGCCCAGAACGATCAGATCAGCCAAGGAGACCTTCTTGCCGCCGATTCCATTAAATTCCTTCTGGATCGCTTCCAGCTTCGAAAGGACCTTCGCCAGTTCCTCCGGTTCGTTGACTTCCCAATACTTCTGCGGCGTGAGACGAATGCGCGCCCCGTTCGCCCCGCCACGCTTGTCACTGCCGCGGAAAGTGGAGGCCGATGCCCAGGCGGTCGAGACCAGTTGGGAGATGGAAAGCCCCGACGCGAGGATCTTGGCCTTCAGTGCAGCGATTTCCTGCTCCCCAATGAGCTCATGATCCACAGCGGGAACGGGGTCCTGCCATAGCAACGTTTCCTTAGGAACGAGCGGACCAAGATAGCGCGCAATCGGCCCCATGTCACGGTGCGTAAGCTTGAACCACGCCCTGGCAAACTCGTCGGCGAATACCTCTGGATTCTCGTGGAAACGCTTGGAGATTTTCGCGTAGACCGGATCCACCTTCAGGGCAAGGTCGGTGGTGAACATCATGGGCGCGTGCTTCTTCGACGGGTCGTGGGCGTCGGGCACCGTGCCCGCTGCCGATTTGTCCTTGGGAGTCCATTGGTGAGCACCGGCGGGGCTCTTGGTGAGTTCCCAGTCGTAGCCGAAAAGGTTATCGAAGTAGTTGTTGTCCCACTTCACGGGGTTGGTGGTCCATGCGCCCTCTAACCCACTGGTGATAGCGTGCGGGCCTGCGCCGGTACCAAAGGTATTGATCCAGCCGAGGCCTTGAGCTTCGAGAGCGGCGCCCTCGGGTTCGGGACCCATATAGGTGCTGGGCTCGGCAGCGCCGTGGGCTTTGCCGAAGGTGTGTCCGCCGGCGATGAGGGCAACGGTTTCCTCATCATTCATCGCCATGCGGCCGAATGTCTCGCGGATATCCCGGGCCGCTGCGACCGGATCGGGATTGCTGTTGGGGCCTTCCGGATTGACGTAGATGAGGCCCATTTGCACAGCGCCGAGAGGATTGTCGAGCTGGCGGTCACCGCGGTAGCGCTCGTCTCCCAGCCAAGTGGTCTCAGGTCCCCAGTAGATGTCTTCTTCCGGCTCCCAGATGTCCGGGCGGCCACCGGCGAAGCCGAAGGTCTTGAAGCCCATCGACTCCAGGGCCACGTTGCCGGTAAGGATCATGAGGTCGGCCCAGGAGATTTTCTTGCCGTACTTTTGCTTGATGGGCCAGAGCAGCCGGCGCGCTTTGTCGAGGCTCACGTTATCGGGCCAGCTGTTGAGGGGGGCAAATCGCTGCGATCCGGAGCCCGCGCCACCGCGGCCATCGGCGATACGGTAGGTGCCCGCGCTATGCCACGCCATACGGATGAATAATGGCCCATAGTGGCCGTAGTCCGCGGGCCACCAGTTCTGTGAGGTGGTCATCAAGGCATGGAGGTCCTTGATCACGGCATTCAAGTCGAGAGTCTTGAACTCCTCGGCGTAGTTGAACCCCTCACCCATGGGGTCGGACAGCGAGGAGTGTTGGTGCAGGATCTTGACGTTCAGTTGATTGGGCCACCAGTCTGCGTTGGATCGGGTCCCAGTCACTGCTTGTTGGCGAACGCCGGCCGTATAGGGGCACTTGGCTCCGTTTGACTCCTTACTATCGTGGACGGGCTCCCCTACTGCTGTGGCGAATTGTTCTTCCTTGGCCATATAGTCCTCTTCCTTCGGAATAAGTTAAAAAAACGGTGACGAGTTACGAACGGATGGTTGTTGGGCAATGAGGGTTTGGCTGTGCTTACGCGCGACCTTTATCCGGTATTCACACGCTTACGAGACTTGACGGTACCGTGCTTCGGAGCGCACCTGGCACAAAGCCCGCGGAAAATGAGTTCGCATTCGCGAACAACCCGCTTACCGAGGGAACGCGTGGCAGGACTGGGCACGTCGTACCACTCAATATCTTCAACGTTTCCGCAGCGGTCGCAGATGAAGTGATGATGCAGCAGGCCTTTGGCATCGAAGCGCGCGGCGCGGCCTTCGACCGCCACTTCCCGCACCAGGCCCGCCTGCACCAAGTCGCGCAGATTGTTATAGGTTGTGGCCCTGGAAGAGCGCGGATCCATGCGATTGACGGCTTCGAAAATTTCGACCGCCGTGGGGTGCCTGTTCTGCTCCATCAAGAAGGCCATCACGGCGTAGCGCTGCGGCGTGCAGCGCAACCCGCTGCTTTCCAGTGACCGCTTAATGACCTCGGTATCCACTGGAGATTAGACTATGTCTAATTTGAGATTTTGGCAAGGCAGGGCCGGTGTGGAAAAAGGGGGCAGTCGTGCGATCGATCTCCGGGACGTTGCTTCCATGGGGAAGCAGCTAGTCATTAGGACGCCAATCCAGGTTCGATGCGGCCCATTCGGTAACGTGACCGATACACCAGTGAGGCGGTGGGCTACAACTACCCTCTTTGCGCTTGCTACCCAAGGCGCATGGCGGATTCCGACAGAAACGATATGCTCTTTTCAAGCGGCGATTCTCCTAATCCCCAGCGATCCTTTCGGGGGAGGGGCTCGATGAGGGAAAAAGGAGAATCGCTGTAATAGAAGAGTTAGTTTTACTTGTGGTTTGCAGCAAATGAATCAATTGCAGTCTGCCATTTTCTCTCGTTTCACGCTTTCCGATGTTGTGACTTACACTGAATCACTCTAACGATGCATTACCTTCGCCCTGCCAGGTAACACTGGCAGGGTTTTTACTTGCTTGCCCTTGAATGCGCGGCGTTAGAGGCGATTCGCCCATGGCACATTCCCTTGTGCCCGAAAGTGAAACTGCAGGTCCCCGTTCGACTTCGCTCAGGGCAGGCTCTCCGCTTCCACGGCACACCGGGACAGGTCGCTCCGGTCGGAGGTTGTGACTTTTTTGATTTCTTTCAGGATTTGGTGGCCGGAAAGCTCTGAAGAGCGTCGGCCAGCAAGCATCCTCGGGGTCCTTCGACTGCGCGCCAAAAACCCTTTGTTAAGCGATAGATCTGCGAGGCGCTTCGCTCAGGATGACGGTCTTGTGGGAGTTTTGAAAAACCTTCCGGTTGGGTGTGTCAAAAACTCAAAAATCAAAAAAGTCACAGCCTCTCGGGATGACAAACGAGTGGGGAGGCATCGTAGCCCACTCAAGCCAAAGTACGGCTTGAATGGGGCACCCAAAGCTTTTGTTGCCCGTGTAATTGCTCCCTTGACTTGCCACAGGCAAGTCCGCTCCTCGGGATGACAAATTTGAGGGCGGCGGCTCACCTATTCGTTGGGGTGCTTTTCGTGTGTCCCCTGGTCTTCTATAAGATGATCCCGGGGTTGTCCAAGAGTCGCTGGAAATGGAGTTCAGATGAAACGACTTGCTACTTTATTCCTGCTTGGCTGCTCATCGGCTCTTGCCTACGGTGCACCGATCGCCCCTAATGTGTCCGCGGTCAAGGGCGGCCCCATCTCGGTCGCGGCCTCGGCACAGTCGCTCAGAATCAGCTGGGATGACTCCGCAAATCATCACTGGCAAACGATCTTCTCGCTTGACCCGACAAAACCTTTGATCACGGCGATCGCTGTGGATGGGCGCAATATCGTTGAACTGGCGAAGCCATACTATCGATGTTCCACGGGAAAGCGCCGTGGTGGATGGGACGCCTTCTTTGACTTCCCTCCGGGGGACCCGCGGGGAACCCAGCAATTCCTGCTTGAGTTTCATCCGACCACAGTCACTGCCCAGACGGTGGGGAATCGAGTGGAAGTAACCTTCGATGGGGTGAGGCTCGGAATCTTCACGGGTTCACTCCGCTATACGTTCTACCCGGGCAGCCCGCTCATTCAGCAGGCCGCGCTGGTCAGCACTCATGACCCGGACACCGCCTTCTACTATGACGCTGGATTGGAAATGACAGCGGAGCAGGATCGCCGGACCGGTCTGAATATGGAGTCGCACATCTCCTACTACGATGTTGAGGGGAAGCTGAAGGAGATCACGCCGCCTTACGGGTCTGAACGTCACTCATTGGCAGCGCACGATCGCACGGTGGCGGCGAAGATGGGGGCGGGCAGCATTGCCGTCTTTCCACCCCCGCACCGCTATTTCTTTGCGCGCGACTACACGACCAATCAGGGATACCTCTGGTACAGCTCCTGGCGAGGCAGGGTTGGACTGGGAGTGCACCAGTACCCCGACGACGATACGACCATCGATCCATGGATGAACGCGCCGCCGGATTCCGTTCAGGAAATGGGCTTGTTTCTGCTGCCCAGCGCGAAGGATTCGAGCGTAGCGCTCAAGGACGTTCTGGCTTACACGCACAACGATCACTTTGTGCATTTGGATGGTTTTGTAACCTTTGTACCGCATTGGCACCTTGCCTACACGGTGCAGGCCATGGAAAAGGGACTCGACTGGGAGCCTCCTTTCAAGCCAGTGATGAAAGCAATCGGGATTGACTCCGCCATGATCATGGATTTCCACGGCGACGGACACCCCGCCGATTTGACGGACCTGAGACTCCACGAACTGGACGAGTACTACAAGGCCTGCCGGGCGCAGTCTGACCGGAACTTCCTGCTGATCCCTTCAGAAGAAGCGGATATCTATCTGGGTGGCCACTGGGGGCTGGTATTCCCTCACCCGGTGTATTGGCAGCAGGATCGCAAGCCTGGCCAGAGTTTTGAAAGCGCAGATGCCAAATACGGCAAGATTTATCGCGTGCATGATGCCGAAGACATGTGGAAGATGATCAAGGCAGAAGGTGGGTTGGCTTATCAGACTCATCCACGCACCAAGGGATCGACCGGCTACCCGGATAAGATTTTGAACACTGCTTACTTTCGAGACAGCAGTTACCTGGGCACCGGTTGGAAGGCTATGCCGTCCGATCTGTCTTCGCCGAGGTTGGGGGAGAGAGCATTCAAGACGCTCGATGACGTGAACAACCTGGGCTTGCACAAGCACATGATTGGAGAAGTGGATGTATTTCAGATCAGTTCGGCAGATGAACTCTACGGGCATATGAACGTCAACTATCTTCGAATGCCTGAACTGCCTTCCTTCGATCACTATGACCGCGTCCTGAACTCGATCGAGAAGGGGGACGGTTTCATCACCACCGGCGAGATCCTTCTTCCGTCTATGTCCATGTCCGCGGAGGGTGATCGGAGCATCCGCGTGAAAGCAAGAATATCCTCGACGTTTCCTTTGAGAATCGCGGAAGTGGTGTGGGGCGACGGTTTGAAGACCCATCGGCAGATCATTGACCTGCAATCGACGCCGGCATTCGATGATCACGACTATGGGTGGCTGGTCGACACTCCAGGAAGGGGTTGGACGTGGGCGCGGTTTGCGGTGTGGGACGTGGCAGGAGACGGCGCCTTCACCAATCCGATCTGGCATGATCGTCCATAAGCGCGAGCCTCGGCGATGGGGGCGAGAGCGCCAGGTCCTGGTGGATGGGCCCTACTGGAAGAGCTTGAGTGCGTTCAGCAGGGTGTAGTAAACGCCCCATGCGGCGGGTATCGAAACCACGAACCACGCAGCCAGGATTAGGATGGGCGATGTCTTGTTCTCATTGGTGACCATGGATGGATGCTCCTCCGGTTCCGGCTCTGCTCAACGTGCTGCTCGAACCTGGCTGCTCGCGCCCTCGAGCCAATACTTCTGTGCCACTGGACGCACCAGGAGATTGGCGATAAAACCCACCACCATCAGGGCAGCCATGATGTGCAGGATCACCGGGTAAGCCTGCTGTTTCGGCAGGTGGTTGGCGACGTAATGGTCGAGGACGCCGTTGACGATGAGCGGCCCCACGATGCCTGCGGTAGACCACGCCGTCAGCAGCCGTCCATGGATGGCGCTGACATGATAGCTGCCGAAAAGATCCTTGAGATAAGCCGGAATGGTCGCGAATCCTCCGCCGTACATGCTGATCAGCACGCCCGCAATCAGCACAAAAAGCGGTACGGAATTCAGGTGCGTATTCCCCGTAAAAGGAAGCGCCAGATAAAGCAGCAAGCCCAGGACAAAAAAGACGAAGTAGGTGGTCTTGCGTCCGATGAAGTCCGACATGGACGCCCAGACAAAACGTCCTCCCATGTTGAAGAGGCTCAGCAGGCCCACAAAACCAGCCGCCGGGACCGCCGAGACCTGCCCGCGGAAGAGATCCTGGATCATCGGCGACGCCTGCTCCAGGATGCCGATGCCCGCGGTCACGTTCATGCACAGGATGAGCCACAGCAGCCAGAACTGCGGCGTACGGGAGGCGGCGTTGACCTCCACGCTGTGGGCAGAGATCAGGGCCGATCGCGTTGCCCTGGGAACCCATCCCTCTGGCTTCCAACCCTCCCGCGGCACACGAATGGTAAAGACGCCAAACATCATGAAGACAAAGTAGAGAAGGCCCATCGTCACCCAGGTGGCCGCGATGGGATGCGCGGACGCCCGGTAAAACATCATCAGCCTGGTCCCCAGCGGCGAACCGATCATCGCGCCTCCGCCGAAGCCCATGATCGCGAGGCCGGTAGCCAGTCCCGGCCGGTCGGGAAACCACTTGATCAGCGTCGAGACCGGTGAGATATAGCCAAGCCCCAGCCCGATGCCACCGATGACTCCATAGCCGAGATAGATGAGCGCCAAAGAATGTGTCGCCGCGCCTGCAGCCGCCACCAGAAATCCGGACCCGAAGCAAGTAGCCGCGACAAACATCGCCTTGCGAGGTCCCGCCCTCTCCAGCCATCGGCCAAACAGAGCCGCGGAAAGCCCGAGCACCGCGATGGCGATGGAAAAGATATAGCCCACCTCTTTCAGATTCCACACCGCGCCGTCCGCACCCTTCAGCGCCAGCAGCGGATTCTTGAAGACACTGAATGCGTAGACCTGGCCGATGGCCAGATGAATGGAGAGTGCAGCGGGCGGCACAAGCCACCGGCTGAAACCGGGAGGGGCAACAGAGACCTCACGATCAAGAAATGACAGCATGCGGGGCGTACCTCCAACAGCGGAGCTCATCGGATAAATTGATCAACAGGGGGCTGACCAGAAGTTTCACACCTCAGTCTGTCATCAACGGGACGACACCATCTTCTATCACATACGATGTTGCGACCGACGAATGGGCCTCAAACTCTCTCCCAACTGACCGAATCCGTCACTCGCACTTCTCGCACTACGACACGCTCAAGAGTCTGCAAGAGGAGTTTCCAGCGTCTGCTAAACGCGTGGTTGTTGAGAAACTCCAAATTGGTTCCTGTCTTTAGGTTTCGTGTGCGAAAATTCCCAGGTCAACACGTAAGCCCAACGTTCGTTATCTTTCCAGGAGCAAACCATATGCCTGAAGAAACCGAAAAAGTTCTGACCTTTGAAATCGAACGTGACGGGGACACCGCCGTTGTGAAATGTCACGGCCGGTTGGTAGCAGGCACCAACGAAGAACTCTACCAGGAGGTGAAACAGCTACTCACTCAGACAAAAGTGGTGGTGGTTGACTTAGCGGAACTTACCTACGTGGATAGCACGGGACTTGGCACGCTGGTGCGGCTGTATACATCTGCCCGGCAACTGGGATGCGAGTTCAAGTTGCTTCACCTTGGTAAGCAGCTTCGCAATGTGCTAAAGCTGACGAACCTTCTTTCGGTTTTCGCCCAGGCGGAAGACCAGGGCATTAATATTGCTTGATTATCCGAGATGGGCGCGCCCGCCCTTTGCCGTAGGGGTCTTTATCGATCTCGCTGAGGACTATGCATCCGA
Source organism: uncultured Acidobacteriaceae bacterium (assembly GCA_963736535.1). Taxonomy (GTDB): domain Bacteria; phylum Acidobacteriota; class Terriglobia; order Terriglobales; family Acidobacteriaceae; genus PALSA-350. Next base: position 379,337 of record CAVTPN010000015.1, on the reverse strand, counting down.
GTCTTTTGTCACAATTCGACCTATCGGGCAAGACAGCCATCGTCACCGGAGCTTCTCGTGGCCTCGGTATCAGTTTTGCGCGTGGTTTGGCCAAGGCAAATTGCAACCTGGTCATCGCCGCCCGCGACCTTGACCGATTAACGGTGGTCGCATCCGACCTGGAGCCATACGGTGGCAGGGTTGTTCCCATGAAAGCCGATGTGGCCAAGATCAAGGACGCAGAAGCCATGGTGCAACGCGCCATCAGTGAATTTGGCCACCTGGATATCCTGGTCAATAATGCCGGCATCTCGGCTATTGCTGAAGCCGAGGTCATGTCGTCTACGCAATGGCAAAGCGTCATCGATACCAATCTTTCCGGCTTGTTTTATTGCGCGCAGAGCGCCGCGCGCCCTATGCTTCGTTCCGGCGCCGGCAAGATCATCAATATCGCGTCGATGTACGGCATCAGTGCCTCCAGTTGCATCTCTCAGGCGTCTTACGTAGCCAGTAAGGCGGCAGTACTCGGCCTTACCCGCGAGTTGGCTGTTGAATGGGCGCCGCGAGGGCTGCATGTCGTCGCCCTGGCCCCGGGATTCTTCCGTTCTGATCAGACGATCTGGGCCTTCGAACAAGACATCGAGCTGGGGGCCAAACTCCTGGCCAAGGTGCCAATGGGCCGCATGGGAAAGCTTGAGGAGCTTGAGGCCACAATCGTCTATATGGCTTCGGCAGCATCCGATTACATGAACGGCCAGGCCCTGGTGCTCGACGGCGGATTCCTTTCCTGGTAAGGATCGGGATTAGGGGTCCACTCCCAGCATGTCACCGTACTCTCCTTCGGTTTTACTGACACCAACGCGATGCAAAGATTGCCACTCATCAAGTCATCCTCGTGAACGGCAATGATAGCCCACTCTTTAGGGCCACTTCGTTCCTGTCCCGGATTCTTCCGCAGGGCGCCGGGCCGCGCGAGGCGGCGGCATTTTCCGTTGTACGCCCATTGACTTGGGTGACAAGATGGCAACTAATGCTTCCCCGCCTGGCATTCCGCTTGATTGCCGTCGTCCTGGCCTTTCCTGCCCTCAGCGGCTCGCTCACCGCGCAGAGCTTCGATCTGGCCGCCCACGGCCAGCAGATCATCGCGCTTGACCAGCTCATGCGCTTCCACCCCGGCGACGATCCCACCCTTGCCTGGGCCAACCCTGCCTTAGACGACTCCTCCTGGCCCCTCATCCGCGGCAACGAAACGTGGTACGCGCAAGGGTATCCAAAGCTCACCGGCTTTGCGTGGTACCGGTTCACAGTTACGCTGCCCAGCCACGCAGGCCCGCTTGCTCTTTGGGTTCCCCTCATCGCCACAAACTTTCAAATCTATGCCGACGGCCGGCTGATCGCCGAGAACGGCGCCATGCCCCCACATCCCCGCGCGCGATACGGACCAAACCTCGTCTTCCCCATCCCCGCCGATCTTGCGCATTCCGGCCAGCCCCTCAGCTTTGCCATCCGCGTGTGGCACTACCGGTGGGAGTATCAGCTGTTCGGCGGTCTCCAGGAAGCCATGCAATTGGGCAATGCCAGCCTCATCCGGGAGTGGCAGGCACAGCAATGGCACGACGATATTTTGGGTCAACACGCAATTCAACATCGATGGCCTTATTTGCCTGCTGGCGGGCCTCGGCTCCCTGGTGCTCTTCTTCCTGCGCCCCACCGACCGCGAATTTCTCTGGTTCGGCGTGTGGGAGGCCTTCAACGTTCTCTACGTCCTCCTGGGGATCTGGTGCAACTTTCCATTCCTTCAACGTCATTTTTTGGAGATTGGGCGGGGCCGTCCTGCTTGCCGGTCTCAATGGGTGCATGCCGATCCTGATCCGGCACTTTGGAAGAACCGATCGAACCCGTCTTTACTGGGCCGCCATCGCGGTCGCGCTGCTCGACTCTGCGATCAACGTTGCCCAGCCTTCAATGGGATCAGCATCTTCTCGTTCTGCGTAGCTGAGGCAGTCATGAAGCTTCTGCTCGGAGCTTTGAACTGCGGTCTGCTCTTCCAAACCTCGAAGGAGAGCAAGGCGGAGATGCGGGTCTTTGCTTTGCCGGTGGCTGTCTATTTCCTGAATCTCACCGCCGTCTACACAGCATTCGCCCTGATGGTGCAGGGCGTAAGCTGGGCGGGCCACTACGTGCAGCTCTTCATCGGCTTCACCGACTGGCCCTTCCCGCTGGGAACGTATCAAACCACCGGGATCGCCGTTCAACTCGCGCTCTTCACCATCCTGCTGTTCCGCTTCGTCCGCACCCGCAGCGACGAAGAGCGCTACAAGACGGAGCTCGAGGCCGCGCGCACCGTGCAGCAAGTCCTGGTGCCCGAGGAAATCCCCACCATTCCCGGCTTTGCTCTGGCCAGCGTCTACAAGCCCGCCGGCCAGGTCGGGGGCGACTTCTTCCAGATCATCCCCATCGCCAACGGCGGCGTCCTGGTGGCTATCGGCGACGTCAGCGGCAAGGGCATGCCGGCTGCCATGACCGTCTCGCTCCTGGTCGGAACGCTGCGCACCCTCGCGCATTACACGCAAAAGCCCTCAGAGATCCTTGCCGCCATGAACCAGCGCATGCTGGCGCGCAGTTCCGGCGGATTCACCACTTGCCTCGTTCTCACCGTCAGCGCCGCAGGAACGCTTACCGCCGCCAACGCCGGCCACATCGCCCCATACGTGAATGGCCGCGAGCTGACTCTTGCGAACGGCCTCCCGCTCGGCCTCTCTGCGCACGAGCAATACGCCGAATCTGTCTTTTCGCTGGCAGCGGACGAACAACTCACCCTAATGACCGACGGCGTCGTAGAAGCCCGCGCAACCGACGGTGAACTGCTCGGCTTTGATCGCGTGAAGGCGATGACGACTCAATCAGCGGATTCAATCGTGCAGGCTGCGCAAGACTTTGGCCAGGATGATGACATCACCGTCATGACCCTGCGCTTAGCTCCTGTGGGGATGTCCAAATATAAAATGCACGCGGCCTGCTACTGTGATTGTGTCATTTGAGACCGGCGCCGGCTCAAGGTGAGTCACGCGTCAGGAAGATAAAGTGTAAGGTGGCGTTTCCATGTGACTGTAAATCGTGACTGAAAGAGTTGCAGGGAGTTGTTTCAGGGAAAGGCGCACAGCAGGTCCCTCGGCTTCGCTCGGGATGACAAATGTAGGGTGGCGTTTCCATGGGATTGTAAATAGTGGCCGAAAGAGCTGCAGGGAGTTGTTTCAGGGTTTACCGGGAACCCCGCTTCCGAGAAATTATCTCTTGTCCAGCCGAAGCTCACCAGGATGAAGTTGCAGAACTTTTCGACAAGTACAAACTTCAAGGCGAGGTCCGGACTCTTTCTCTCTTCGCTCGGAAGGTGGCGCTAGGCCAGCACCTTCGGCACCACCTTGCCCGCGACGTCGGTCAGGCGGAAGTCGCGCCCCTGGAACTTGAAGGTCAGCTTGGTATGGTCGACGCCCAGGCAGTGCAGGATGGTCGCCTGCAGGTCGTGGATCGGCACCGGATCTTCCACCACGTTGTAGCAGTAGTCGTCGGTCTCGCCGATCGAGATGCCCGGGCTTGATGCCGCCGCCCGCCATCCACATCGCGAAGCATCGCGGATGATGGTCGCGCCCGTAATTGGTCGCGCTCAGCTTGCCCTGGCAATAGACCGTGCGGCCGAATTCCCCGCCCCAGATCACCAGCGTGTCGTCGAGCAGCCCGCGCTGCTTTAAATCCTGAACCAGCGCCGCAGACGGCTGATCGGTGCCCTTGGCCTGCAGGGCGAGGTCGCGGGGCAGATCGTTGTGCTGGTCCCATCCGCGATGGTAGAGCTGGATGAAGCGCACGTTGCGTTCGGCCAGCCGCCGCGCCAGCAGGCAATTGGCGGCATAAGTACCGGGCTTGCGCGAGTCCGGCCCGTACATCTCGAAGACCGAGTCCGGCTCCTTCGAAAGATCCATCAGATCGGGCACCGAAGTTTGCATGCGGTACGCCATCTCGTACTGCGTGATGCGCGTCTCGATCTCCGGATCGCCGTAAGCATCGAACCACATCTTGTTGAGCTGCGCGAGACTGTCGAGCATGTGGCGGCGCGACTCGCTGCTGATGCCCGGTGGGTCGTCCAGATAAAGCACCGGGTCGCCGCCCGCTCGAAACCGGACGCCCTGGTACTTGGAAGGCAGAAAACCGCTGCCCCACAGCCGCGAAAACAAAGGCTGGTCCGGGTTCAGTGCGTTCGCCTGCGAAATCAGCACCACGAACGCGGGCAGATTCTGATTCTCGCTGCCCAGCCATAGCTGACCCACGCGCCCATGCTGGGCCGGCCGGGCTGCTGAAAGCCGGTCTGGATAAACGTGATCGCCGGATCGTGGTTGATGGCGTCGGTGTTCACCGTCTTGATGATGGCGATGTCGTCGACGATCTTGGCGGTGTGCGGCAGCAGTTCGCTGATCCAGGCGCCCGACTGGCCGTACTGTTGAAACTTGAAGATCGGCGCGGCCACCGGAAAGGAAGCCTGGCCCGAGGTCATGCCGGTAATGCGCTGGCCCTTGCGGACCGAGTCCGGCAGCTCCGTGCCCTGCAACTCCTTCAGCTTCGGCTTGTAGTCAAACAGATCCATCTGCGAAGGCGCGCCCGACTGGTGGAGGTAGATCACGCGCTTGGCCTTGGGCGCGAAATTCGGCATACCCGCCAGGCCGCCGGACGATTTATCCAGTGCGGGATCCACCGCCGGCCCCTCCGCCATCAGGCTCGGGCCCAGCAGCGAGGCCAGCGCCGCCACGCCTATCCCCTTCGCGGTACGGCCGAAAAAATGCCGCCGGGTCATCTCCAGCAAGATCTCGCGTCGCACTTCGTCCATAGGAGTCACTCTTTCGTGATGGTTTCATCCATATTCAGGATGGTGCTGGCCACCGTCGTCCAGGCGGCCAGTTCCGCCGGATCGAGCTTCGGATTGCGCTTGCCTCGCCCACCCCGATCAGCTTCAGCGCCGACGTCTTGTCGCGCCGGTACTCCGCCAGTTCTTCCCGCGCCAGCGTGCAGCAGCACCGCGCGTTCCTGGGGCTGCGGCTTGCGGGCCGTTGCCAGCCGGAAGGCAAAGTCAACCCGCTTCTCCGGATCGCGCCCCGCCTGGGAAAGCGTCTTCTCCGCCAGCACGCGGCTGGCCTCCACATAAGTCGGATCGTTCAGCAGCACCAGCGCCTGCAGCGGCGTATTGGTGATGGTGCGCCGGGCCGTGCACTTCTCGCGGTCGGGCGCATCGAACGTCGTCAGCTGGGGTGGCGGCACCGTCCGCTTCCAGAACGTGTACATGCTGCGCCGGTAGAGGTCCTCGCCGTGGACTGCGTATAGGTCTGAGCGGAGAAACCGCCGCCGAAAGCCATCTCTTCCCACAGGCCCTTCGGCTGGTAGGGATAAACGCTAGGACCGCCGATCGGGTGTCGAGCAGCCCGCTATATCCAGCGCGTTGTCCCGCACCATCTCGGCGGGCAGGCGGAAACGCGGCCCGCGCGCCAGCAGCCGGTTCTCGGGATCGTTCTCGACCATCTCCTTGGTCTCGCGCGACGACTGCCGGTAGGTCGCCGAAGTCACGATCAGCCGCATCATCGCCTTGATGTCCCAGCCGTTGGCGATGAACTCCGTAGCCAGCCAGTCGAGCAATTCCGGATGGCTGGGCTGCTCTCCTTGCGAGCCAAAATCCTCCGCCGTCTTCACGATCCCGAGGCCGAAGTAGTCCTGCCAGTAGCGATTCACCGCCACGCGCGCCGTCAGCGGATTCTTCGGATCCACCAGCCATTTCGCCAACGACAGGCGATTCGGCGGAGCCCCGGGCGGCAGCGGCGGCAGAAAGGCCGGCACGTTTGGAGTCACCTTCTCACCCGGATTGTCGTACTGGCCCCGCCCCAGGATGAAGGTGTCGCGCGGCTTCTTCATTTCCGTCATCACCATTACGCTGGTGATCGACGCCTCAAGCTTGATCTTCTGCTCCCGCAACTCGATCAGTTGCGCGTAAAGCTGGCGATCCTTTTCCGGCGCCGCATATTTCAGGTAGTACTCGCTCAGCGCGGCCTGGTGTTCTTTCTCCAGGCGCGCCGCCTTGGCCTCCGGGGTCTCAGCCTTCTCTTCCTCTCCGATCTCTGCTTCCGGGGGCGCCTTTTCCGGCTGCAGAGTGGCAATCTCCTGGGCAGGTTTTCCCGCCAGCGCGACCAGCACCGAGCGCGCCGGCAGGCGGATGGCCAGTGTTTCGGCCTCCTCATCATTCACCGCGCGGTTATAAATGCGCAGGTCGTCGAGCCGCCCTTCAAAGGGCTTTCCGTTGGCCTTATTGCCTATCTCGAGTGCGGCAGCGGTTCGAAACGTGCCGCTTAAATTGTCTTTCACCACTTCCGTCATCGCCGGTTTGCCGTTGACGTAAAACTTCACCCCCGATGCTTTGCCCGAGCCGTCGTAGCTCATCACCAGGTGAGAGAACTGGCCCATTGCGAAGCGCTCCTTGGTGCGCACTTCGATCGCGTCGTCCGGCCACTTGGCAGCCATGCGGACGATGAAGTGGGAGAGGCGGTTCTGGGGCCTGTCATACGTGGGATCATCGGTCGCAATTTCCTAGCCTTGCCATTGTTCGGAGCTGTCCCGCTTTTGAAGGAGCTTCACCCCGTTTGCCCCCGACGTCCGGACCCACAGCGCAAGGGCAAAACGATCGCTGCGGTCAAAATCGCCCGTATTGCCAAAACTCACCTGGGTCTCACCGCTGAAGTCAGCCGCCTTGCCCACCTTGCCTTCGTCGTACACCACCTCGCCACGCTCCGCCTTGCCGTTGTGGTGCTGGCCGGAGGCATCCGCCAAACTGCTCTCCAGCGGGTAGTACGCGATTAAGCCATCTGTCGGCGGCTCGGGGATCCCCGCCAGCGCCGTCTTTTGCCACTCGTTCCGCTGCGTCACGACCTCTTTCTCGGGCAGCGCAGCGAGGGTGTTGGCGAGCCGGCCATTCAGCTCATCGAGCTGCTGCTGCTGCGCCGCGGTGGGCAGGGGCAGCACCGGATCCGCATTGCCCAGGAAGCCGTCCAGGCCCCGTTCCGGAACGTTGTTGAAGTAGGCGACGAGCTGGTAAAAATCCTTTTGCCGGATGGGATCGAATTTGTGGTCGTGGCAGCGTGCGCAGCCCACCGTAAGACCCAGCCAAACGGTGCCCGTGGTGCTCGCCCGGTCAATGATGTACTCCGCGTGGTACTCCTGGGGAACGGCGCCGCCTTCGAAATTGATCATGTTATTGCGGTTGAAGCCGCTGGCGATCTTGTCGTCCACGGTTGCGTTGGGCAGCAGATCGCCTGCCAGTTGCTCCACCGTGAACTGGTCGTATGGCATGTTCCGGTTGTAGGCCTTGATCACCCAGTCGCGCCACGGCCACATCTGCCGCAGGCTGTCGATATGGTAGCCATGCGTGTCGGAGTAGCGAGCCAAGTCCAGCCACCCCATGGCCATACGCTCGCCATAGTGCGGCGAAGCCAGCAGCCGGTCCACGCGCTTCTCGTAGGCGTCCGGCGACTTGTCCGCCACAAAGGAGTCCACCTCGGCGGGCGTAGGTGGCAGGCCCGTCAAGTCGAAGCTGACCCGCCGCAGCAGTGTGGCTTTGTCGGCCTCCTCGCTCGGCTTCAACCCTTCGGTTTCGAGCCGTGCCAGGACAAAACTGTCAATGGGGTTCCGCACCCATGCCTTGTCCTTTACTTCAGGCACAGCCGGGCGCTTGGGGGCAACGAATGACCATTGCGTTTCCCATTTAGCCCCCTGGTCGATCCACTGCTTGATGACCTCAATTTGCTTATCGGTCAGCGTCTTGCCGGAGTAGACCGGCGGCATGCGGAAGGCCACGTCTTTGGAACTGATTTTCTGGTAGATCTTGCTTTGCGCCGAGTTCCCCGGGACGATGATCTTGTAGCCTCCGCGGTCGACGAACAGACCCTCCGTCTCGTCGAGGCGCATGTGGGCCATGCGCATCTTTTCGTCCGGGCCATGGCACTTGAAGCAGTTGTCCGAGAGGATGGGGCGAATCTCCCGGTTGAAGTCCACAGGTTTCGTGGGCGCCTCGGCCGCGGGTGCGGCTTGCGTCGCTCCCAGAATCCAGGCTAGCGAGGCAGAGGCGAGCAAAACGAATAGGAGCCGCAGCTTCAAGTTTCCATCCCTCCTTGGGCGTGGCGGGAAACCCTGCTGAATGGTCGAATTATCTCCGAGTGCGACCGTAAAATCCAGCATCCCGATGGATGGCAACAGCAGACTCCACCAACGGGTACTTTGGCAAGCTCGAATCCTTCATACACGGGGCTTACACGGGGCTGAGCTTACCCCGTTTTCAGGAAGTACTAAGAACTTTCGATAACCACGCGCCGCATCCCACGTACCGCGTTTGTTAGCCAGACCTCATCGGCACCAAGCAGCTGCTCCACTGAGAACTCCACTTCCTGGATTTCCGGCATTCTCTTTAGCAAGGATGTCCTGTAAACCCCTGGAAGGACACCTGCATCGACCGGCGGAGTCCGCCAGCAGTCCCCGTGCTTTACTACGATGTTGCTGATCGCCCCTTCCGTCACGATCCCTCGCTCATTCTGGAAGATCGCGTCGACGTAGCCTCGTTCACGCGAGACTTGCGCAGCATGGTTGTACAGGGCTCGCCTTGTCGTCTTGTGTCGCAGAAAGCGATCCCCTGACTGTACGGGTTCGGGCCAAAGCATTGCCCTTGAGTGCTCTGGTTCCTCTTCCAGCACTGCTAACTCCGATAAGGTCCAGCTTCCATCCCGTCTAAGTTCCAAGCGCAGCTTCGACGCAGCTCGATCAGACGATTCGCGCATGGCACTCTCGATCGCCTCAATGAGTTCCGTGCGAGGAAAGCGAAAACCAAAATAATCTGCGGAGGCCTGAAGCCGTTCAAGGTGCAGCGGCAGAAGCAGGCACTTACCTTCTTCACAACGCATGCTTTCGATGAGGGAGAAGTTGTTGTCTTTGAGGAACTCGGCCTTCAGCTTACACTCTTGATACTCTTCCCGGGCGACGGAGTCGTACGTTATACCCGCCCCGACTCCCATGTGCAGGCGTTCCCCTTGCAGCACTGCGGTGCGTATCGCGACGCTGAACACGCTTTCGCCGTTGGGAGCAAAGTACCCAATCGAACCCGTGTACACACCACGAGGACGCCCTTCCAGCTCTTGTATAAGCTGCATCGTCCTCACCTTGGGAGCCCCGACAATGGAGCCGGATGGAAATAGGCTGGCGAAGAGCATGTACAGAGTGACGTCCCTCCTGAGGGTTGCGGTGATCTCGGTGCTCATTTGCAGCAGTGAGGGTAGCCGCTCGACTGCAAATAGCTTGCCGACACGTACGCTGCCCGTCTCCGCGACACGTCCAAGATCACTCCGCATGAGATCCGCGATCATAATGTTCTCTGCACGATTCTTCTCGTCGTTGGCCAGAGCCTCCATCCGTGCCGCATCTTCGCTTGGCGTCCCGCCCTCTCGGTGCGGTTCCCTTGATCGGTCGAACGATGATGTGCCGTCCCTGAACACGGAAGAACAGTTCTGGGGACGCAGAAAGAATGAAACGATCGCCAAGCCGCAACATCGCCCCAAACTCAACAGGCTGGGCTTCCATCATGTGAGCAAATAGCTCCAAAGCGCTTCCTGGATATCGTGCTCGCACCTGATCCGTCAGATTTACCTGGTAGGTATCACCAGATTCGATGTAGCCGTGAACCATTCTGATTTTTTGCTGAAAGTCCTCACAGGAGATACCCAGGGAAGGGCTTTCTACGCCGTGCGCCAGCCCGGAGGGACTCGGGCCGGCGGTGAATATGGTAGGCGCCAAATAGAGGCCGAACGCGGCAAGCGGCAAGTCTTGCTGGTTGGGTATAAAGTCGAGGGCTGCCCTCGGCTCCCAGTGATAGCCGCATTCATAGCTGAAGTAGCCCGCACTCCACAATCCTTGGGCACGAGCTGCCTCAAGTCTTAGGAAGAACATTGGAAGTTCGCTAAGGTCTCGTGCCTCTAGCCATTCGATTGGGTTCCGGAAAAGAAACGATCTCTCATGAGACCCAGGTGTAAGACTCGAGGCCTCCAACAGGACTGCATGGTCCTCGGCCACTGCCAATTTGCGATATTCGATCGTACGACTCATGCTTTCCCACACCAGTGGACCATAACAGCTGATTTGGTAGAGCCTCAGGGGCTAAACAGGCTGCGGACAAAGGGCGCTTCTCCACTGAGGTTGGTTCCTTCGGAGCGATCTATCAACAGCGATATTGGCACGATCGCGAGTTCCACACGATTGGACCATTGCGGGATCTCGCCTCTCAACTGAGGGTGCCGCTAGCGAGACTCTCGATTGCCTGGGTATTGGCGAACCCGGCAGTCACCTCGGTGATACTTGGCGCAAGCCGCGCGGATCAACTGGCCGATACACTTGGGGCAGTGGATCTGAGGATCGATGAGGACCTGAAGAGAAGACTGGATGAATTGACGGCCGAATACCGTCGCGGAGATGCAGTGCGATAGTCGAGCAGTACGGCGAAGGCGTGGCCTTGGGACACGGATTTTGCGGACACTCCGGCACCATCCACGGCTTACTGCTTTCCATTGTCGGCGAGTGCATTGACGCTTGGCGTTCACGGCTCCCGTTGCCCCTCCCAAACCAGGGGTTATACTGGCGATGCCAATCATGCGTAAGCTCGCTCTGCTGGCCCTTTGTTGCTTGACCGCTGCCGCGCACGGCCAGACCCGCGCATCGCCGCGGCGAGGAAATTCCGTTGCCGCCCAGTTGCCTCTCGGCATCACCCTCGATGCCGAATACACAGAGACCAGCCTTCGGCTTGCCCCCGGCGAGTCCTTCACCTTTTTCTCCGACAGAGTGGTCGAAGCCCAATCGCCGACTGGCGAGCTCTTCGGCTTTGAGCGCACTGGCTTGATCAGCAGGCAATCGGCGCAAGAGATCGCCGATGCCGCGCAAGCCTTTGGCCAGGAAGACGACATTACAGTGCTCACGCTCCAGTTCGCTCCTGCATAGCCCTCAATGGCGGCTTGCACAGCTCAGCGCGGAGCGGATGTTCTCTTTCGCGTCCGGTAGAACCGCGAGAGGAATCTTCAGTGCAGCACCTTCCTCTCATCGGCCGATGTCATTCAGCACTTCCTCGACGATCTGCTTGTGTTTTCCGTCGCGAACGATGGCCTGTAAACAACACATTTGTAAATAGTTAACCCGTATTGGAAGAATCCTGCCAGGTGGCAGAAAAGGGGGGACGCGGTGATCCAGACAAGAAAGGTCTCAAACCTTTCCGTTGGCTGATGGGCTCTGAAGGGTATTGATCGCTCAGATTGATCATCCAAATCTATTGGGTTGGTCGTAGACGTTGAGGCGGTACCAGCTGACAAGGAGGTGTCGTTCTTATGCAGCAATTGAACGTCAAGCTTCGGCGCAACCAACAGGAGCAGAATTGGTCTGTCGAGATCAACGGTAAGTCCTACGAGTTCATATCGATCGAAGAAGTCGATGACCTTGTGAAGCGCGCTTTGATCAATGCCCAAGAGTCTTTGACTGACACGACAACCCCATGCACTCAATAGGCTTAGCCCGTGATGGAGTTTACTACCGAGATGCTCAAGGGTGGCGATCAGCGGCGAGCGTATACTTTTAGCCAAATGAGCACGCCGCCATCTCGCCTCCGGGTGGTCAAAGACCGCAAGTTCGTCAATCAGACGCTGGCCCTGGATGGAGTCAGGTATGAAAACTGCCACTTCATCGGCTGCACGCTGGTGTACTCAGGCGGTGATTCAGAAGTGTCATCCTGTTACGTTCATGCAGGAACCGTGTGGAAGCTTCAGGGACCTGCCGCTATGACCGTGCAGGTGCTCGAGCAGTACGGATGGCACATCGAGTATGGCGACGGATCTGAACTAGAGCCTATTCGGTTCCCGTCGGACTGCCTGTAGCCTCGGGGCTCTTTCCCTATTCCGATGATGCGTTACGTAGTGCGGGAGACCAGCAACCGCCGTGAGGGTCACCCGTGCCGCAGCCCTAACAACACCACAATAGTCCGTTGGTTGTCAGATGCAGTAAGGTCTTCTGTGCGACAATCCGCTAGAACGGTTTCGCAATTACTGTGGTCCCAAAAAGTTCGCAAGGAGTGGTTTTCCTTGGGAGAAAACCACGAAAGGCTTTTTCGCTTCGGTCTACACCGGTTGCGAAACCGCTAACGAACTTTGACTCATCCGCGCGTGATGCCCCAGGCCCCCAGCCAGCGACGATTCCTCATCGCCATGATGCTGTTTGTCATCGTGGTGATCAATTACCTCGATCGCAGCAACATTTCCATCGTGGGACCGCAACTCTCACGCACACTGAACCTGACGCCGGTCAAGCTGGGCGTAGTTCTGTCTGGCTTCGGCTGGACCTACGTCGCGCTGCAGATCCCCTGCGGATGGCTGGTCGACCGCGTGCATCCGCGCTATCTCTTTGGCTGCATCCTGGGCCTGTGGTCGCTGGCGACCCTATCGCTCGGCCTGGTCACTGGCTTCGTGGGGCTGTTGTGTCTCCGCCTGGCGGTGGGCGCATTTGAAGCTCCCGCCTACCCGATCAACAATCGCGTGGTCACCACCTGGTTCGGGGAAGACGAGCGCGCCGGCGCCATCGCGGTCTACACCTCCGGCCAGTACGTGGGCCTCGGATTTCTAACCCCGTTGTTGTCCTGGATTGACCTCTCCTATGGGTGGAGAGCGGTCTTTGCCGTCACCGGCGCGGTGGGGCTCATCTGGGCCGTGGTCTGGTACGTGTTGTATCGCGATCCGGCAGATTTCCGCGGAGTCAACCAGGCTGAGATCGATCACATCGCGGCCCGCGGAGGCATTCCCGATCTGAGCCAGCGCATCGGCCAGCAAAAAAGAATCCTCGCCTGGGCGGACTGGAAGATGGTCCTGGGAGGGCGAAAACTTTGGGGCATTTACCTGGGGCAGTTCGGGCTCAACGCGACGCAATGGTTCTTCCTGACCTGGTTCCCGACCTACATGGTCACCTACCGTCACGTGAGCTTCGCGAAGTCGGGACTGCTGGAGGCACTGCCGTTCCTGGGCGCCTTCGCCGGCGTGCTCCTGGGAGGCTTTGTTTCCGACGGCCTGCTGCGGAAAGGAAGCTCGCTGACCATGGCGCGCAAGCTGCCGATTATCGTGGGCATGTTGCTTTCGAGCTCCATCGTGGTGGCGAATTATGTGAGCGACCCGCTTGCCATCAGCGCCTGCCTCACCGTTGCCTTCTTCGGCTGCGGCTTCGGGTCCATCACCTGGTCGCTGGTTTCGGCGGTCGCCCCGGAGCGCCTGATCGGCCTGACCGGCGGCGTCTTCAACTTCGTCGGCAACCTGGCCGCCATCGTAGTCCCACTGGCCATCGGTTTTCTGATCAAGGGGAACGATTTCACGCGGCCGCTGATCGCCGTTTCCGCCATGGCACTGATGGGAGCCGGGTCCTACATTTTTCTGGTGGGGAAGATCGAGCGCGTCGCCGAAAAGGGTCAATCGGCTTATATCCCTTTATAACCTGGGCCTCTCGCCTTGCATGCCAGGAAGTTCTCGGTTGGGGGTTACTTCGTCCCCGAAACCCTACGCCAAGCCGGAGGTATTGTGACTGGTTGAAAACACTGTGAGTGCACAGAGGAAGAGCCGGCGGTGCAACCCCACCCACCCCCGTGTAGGCTTGATGGTATGGGGCTCCCTCTTCCACTGCGCACAGTCAAGTACCTGCCGGTGATGTGCCTGGCACTCTGCGCCATGCGCCTACCCGCGCAGTCCGGCACCTATGCAAGCTCGGCAGAGTACCAGGGAATGCTCGAAGAACTGCATGCACCCGCGCCCTCCCCGATCTTCCTCGCCACCGGAACAAGACCGCTCCCCGAGCAGGACCTGAAAGTAAAGGTGCATGACACCCGCGGCCGCCTGGAGATCAAAACGCAATCGCTGCAGATTACGATCGACCGCCCAGCCGCCACTCTCACTGTGCTCAATCTCGAAACCCACGCCTCAACCCCCGCATCCTGGGTCTTCTCCTTTGCAAAGCAAGCCGCGGCCACACCAACGACGGTCCCCACTGCCACCATCCCTCCTACCTTCACCAATCTCACCCGGCAACAAAACACCTGGACCTTCTCTTTCCAATCTCCAACCGGGGACACGACTGTCACCCTCGAACTGCTGCATGCCGGCATGGCAACACTGTCGATCGCGCGCCCCACCCCCGCATCCTCCCCCGCCCCCGCCCCTTTCACCATTCACATTGCCGGAGCCGACCCCTGCTTCGGCCTCGGCGAACGCTTCTACCAGGCGGCCCTTTCCCATACCCACTTCGACGTGCGTCCCGCCGACCGCTCGGGCGAACCCGGCCACAACTGGAGCTACGTAGCCATCCCCCTGGTCTACACCCCTACCGGCCTCGGCCTCTATGCCGACACAGTGTTTGATACAAATTTCAACTTCAACGATGCCGGTTCGGCCTTCGATCTCCGTGTCGCCAACACCCCCGTGACCTTCTACTTCCTCTCTGCCCCCAATCCCAAGGCCATCCTGGAGCAGTACACCGCGCTCACCGGCCGCCCCGAAAACCCGCCCTTATGGACCTTCGGACCCTGGATCACCGCCCTGCAGGGAAGAGATGCGGTACTGGAGGAGGCGCAGAGAATCCGCAGCGAAGGCATTCCCGCCAGCGCCCTGTGGGTTTTCGACGAGCTCGATGAGCCCAACAACCTGGGCTGGCCGTTCTGGTTCTCCAGCTACTACGGCGACCCGCGCGCCTTCAACGACACTCTCCACGACCTGGGCTACAAGGCCCTCGGCTACGTGCATCCTTATCTACGCGAGCGCATGCTCCCGTATCCCGCGCTGAGCCCCACCTGGCAAAGAGGAGTAGCCGAGAAGCTCCTGGTCACCGGCATCGACGGCCTTCCCCACGGTCCCATGTTTGAGCCCGTGCCTACCGGTAATCTGGACTTCACCAATCCCCGCACCGTCGACTGGTGGCAAGAGATGCTCACCCACGCCGCGCGCGACCAGGCCTGGGACGGCTGGATGGAAGACTTCGGAGAGTACCTCGACGACAGCGATCACCTGGCCGCAGGCGACGGAACCCGTCTCTCCGAAGTGTATCCGCTGCTGTATCACAAAATCACCACCCGCATCGCGCACGCCCTCAACCCCAACATCGTCTCCTTCTCCCGCTCCGGCTTCATCGGCACCCAGCAATGGAGCCCCATGCTCTGGGGCGGCGACCAGCAGCACAACTGGACCCGCGACCTCGGCCTCCCCTCGGTCGTCACCGCCGGCATTACCGCGGGCATGTCCGGTTACTCCACCTGGGGACCAGACATCATCAGCGACGGCCCCGACCGCGAACTATGGATGCGCTGGGCCGAATTCGGAGCCCTCACCCCCGTCATGCGCGACCACCCCTGGTCCAGGCCCAAGTTCTCTGTAGACCTCTGGCACGACCCCGGAACCATAGCCCTCTTCCGCCGCTACGCCATCCTGCACACAACCCTCCTGCCCTACTTCGCCACCTACGCCGCAGAAGCCCACCGCACCGGAGTGCCCATCCTGCGCCACCTGGTGCTCGAGTACCCAGAAGATCCCCGCGCTGCGACAGCCGAGTATCAATACCTGTTAGGCGAGAGGCTGTTGGTAGCCCCAGTCATCGAACAGGGTGCCGTCAACCGCAAGCTCTATCTACCAAAAGGAGACTGGCTGAACTACTGGACCGGAGACCACCTCACCGGAGGCACGGACGTCACGGTCCCGGCCCCGCTCGATCAAATCCCCATCTTTGTGCGAGCCGGCTCCGTCATCCCCTTCGAGCCAGAGAAGCAAACCGCCACTCTGAACTGGAGCGACCCGAATCTATTAGCCGGCCCCTTGGTCTGGAAAGCCTATCCAAGCAAAGCCAGCGACCCTTCCACCTTCACCCTGCCGGATGGCACCAGCGCAACCCTTCAAACCACCCCGGCCGGATTGCGCATCGTAGGCACTTCGCCCACCGTTCGTTCCTATGAGGTCGTAACTGTTATGGATACCGAACCAGCCGCCGTGCAACTCGACAACCAACCCCTGCCGCAGCAAGCCTGGCGCTACGACCCCGCCGCCCACCAAGTGCACGCAACCTTCGCCGCCGCCGGCTTTACGCTGCTCATTCAGCGAAACCCATAAACGATCAAGCATGCAGCCATGTGGCTGAATTTCTCATGTGGGTCGACGGTGAATCGGTATTATGTCGCCGCACTTCCGCTCGTCGTCATCATCGTATGGGATTCAGCACCGGGCTGGTTTACCAGGGCGTTTGAACGGCAAAGGAGTCACCTTTTGGGGTATGCCGTGAAAATGTAGTCCTTTGACGCTGCCAGCGTGTGGCATGCGGCGCCGCATTTGGCGTCGTTTCCCTGGGGCGGCTTGCCGGCCAAGGTGGCAGGCGCGAACTTACCAGATGAGGCGTCATAGTCGAACATGCCATATCCCCATCCGTGCGTGTCGGAGAATCTCTTGCCGTCCTTCTCGATGAACTCGACCGCAGTCAGGTCACCAGGCACCGTGTCTGGGGTGCTCGCGGTAAAAGGAGGATCGGTTAGCTTTTTAGGTTTCCACTCGATCTTCGCAATCTTGGAGCCGTCGGGAAAAGGCTTGCCATTGCCGGGAACACCTTGCTTGTATGCGTCGATCATCACCGGATTCGCAAGGATGAGTCGGATCACGTTTGCGGCGTCGGTCTGACTGGGGCCGACAGCCTGCCAGTCTTCGTATCCCTTGAACTCAGAGAACGCGAGACCGCCCGGCACCTTCAGAGTGTACTTGTCCTGGTTGTCCTGCGCGGAGCTGGACCTGCGGCCCAAGACGGCGACTGCCAGCGCGACGATCACCACCAACAAGGGTAGAATCCTCTTCATAGCTTCTTCCTTCTACTGATTGTAAATTTGGGTTTGGGCCGACCGGGAAGTTGAACGCGCTCATGATAGACCACGCAAAATGCGGTGGTCAAGGTTCCCGGATCTGGCCACGAATTCGACAAGAAGTTCCCCATTGCCTCCGAGAGACCTAACGTCTCCGCGACAAGGCGAGGGCTGCTACATTGATCGTGTGGCCCATCGGCGACGGCTATTTCTCATGCGGACCGCATCGCTCCTCACTGTCCTACTGCTTGCGCAGATTGGCCTGGCACAAGATGCGGCTTCTCCGCCGCAATCCGAGCCCCCAACCATCCATGTGGGCACGCAATTCGTTCTTCTCGATGCGCTGGTCGAAAACAAGAAGTCTGGAGCTCCCCTGGACGCGTTGTCTGCTAAAGATTTTGAGCTCTCCGAAGACGGCGTGGCGCAGACCATCAGCTATTTCAGCCACGATCAACTGCCCCTTTCCGTGGTGTTTCTCTTCGACATGACCGAGACGGTGCATGCCGCGCTCGCCCCCCTGGCGCAAGCGGCGCTGCAGGTCCTCGGCCACCTGAAGCGCGAAGACGAAGTGGCCGTGATGACCTTCTCTTCTCGTGCCGACCTGATGCAGGACTTTACCACCAATCGTAAGCTGGCGGCCGAGGCAGTCAGGACTGCCTCCTGGATGGCCGACGTTGAGGGCACCTTCCTCGATGAGGACATGGTGGAAGCCGTGGAGCAAGTGATGAAGGCAAAGGAGGGCAACCGTCGCGTCCTGGTTTGGCTCACCGACGGCACGGCAAATGAGGAGAACGCCTTTACCCGGGCAACGATCGGTCAGCACGCTCCCACGCATCTGCATTCGCAACGGGAAGCCATGACCAGGCTGCTTCAATCGGATGCGGTGGTTTCGGTTCTCATCGACAGAACCGCGGAGACCTACCGGGCCATCACGAGGTCCGGCCCAGGCGGAGCACGCCTGGGTGACATCGATGGATATGCCCGGGCTACAGGCGGCCCCGTCCTGAGCGCATCGACGAAGGAAATTCCAGAGGACCTTGCTCTGCTGATCGATCGGGTGCGAGCGCGTTACACGCTCGGATACAAGCCCAGTGCTGCGGGGTCCCAGGGCAAGTTTTGCAAGCTGAGTCTTCGACTTAGCCCGGAGTTTTTCAGCAAGCATCCTGAAGTGCGCAAGCAGGACCTCGTTGTTATGACCAAGTCGGGGTATTATCGCTAGACTCCCGGAGCGACTACGGTGAGCCTACGAATTGCACCAGGCTGCGACGAAGGCGGACAGATCACTTCTGACGCTCCCCACGTCTCTGTCGTTATTCAGGCAAACTGGTTGAGATCGGTGTCGGGAGCAGGGTGACCCAACGTACGGCACATGGCAACGATCTGGCCTTTGTGATGAAAGGCATGCGTCAGCACATGATGAAGGACGAGCGCAGGAGTGCGGACGGCGACGTCCCCATCGGAGAAATGAAGCTCCGTATCGGCATTGAGTTGTTGATCTGTCAAGGCTCGACAAATAAGCATGGGTCGACTGGCTGACTTCTTTCTGCAGGCGTCTTACATCGGCGACGACCGGGCACTCCTGAACGGTCCGGTCGGCGTACCGTAACCCTCGGAGCGTGTGAACCCAAAACCCTTCGCAGTTGAAAATATGAATCGCTTGTTCCCGCAGCGTGCGGAAGCCGAAGCCGGATAACTCCGTCACATAATCGTTTGTGGGCATTGTGCACAGATGATCCAGCACCAGATCGAGGCTGGCGTGTGTCCAGCCATGGAATTTCCGAATACCGTCGAGGGTGAACACTGATCTCTCCTTATAGGACACGCTGCACACCTTGCGATTATCTTCGTTGTCCTTCAGATAATTCAGGGTACACCCGGGTCACGCATGCGGAAGATTCACGCGGCGTAGCAAAGCGCGAAAACGGTCGTCCTCGCGAATCTTGTCGAGGCGCGGATCGGCAACCAGGTCAAAAACCGTCCTGCCGCAGTGGTTGTCCATATCGCGGTTGAACCAGCGAAATGCCCCCGTTAGATTGCCGAGGCGCACATAGCTCATCGCCAGTGGGTTCATGTAGCATTGGCCCACGGACCGGGGCAGCAGATACTTTACCCGAGCTTCCTGATAGCCTTTCCAGCCCCCGATCTGGAACGCAGAGCGGAAAGAGTTGATGTCGTGAGGCGAAAGCTCCGATGCCATATCTTTCAGATCGGCCGCCAACGCGTCGTTGTAGCGGCCCTGGACTTCGTAAATGCCGGAGTACCACCCCTCTACCAATGAAAACTTGTCGGGCGCGAGCTCAGAGGCGCGATTGAGGGCAACGAGAGATTCGTCATAGCGGCGGAAATAGTAGAGCATCGAGCCAAGAAGGCGATTGGCCCAGAACGAGAGCGGGTCGAGCTCGACGGCGCGCCGCGCGGCATTCACCGCTTCAGACGGCCGGTTCACCGATAGGAGATAAATTGCGAACCAGGTCTGCGCGTCGGAATTGCTGGGACTGAGCTCTATACCCTTGCGGAGATTTTGCTCCGCGGCGTTCCAGTCCCAGAGGTAACTTGTTTCGATAGCCCCCAAAGCCGTATACCCTTCGCCGCTATAGGGATCAAGTTCGATGGCTCGTTTCGCGGCCGCGATCGCGGACGGCAGGATTTCAGGACCGTCTGGCCCGTGGGCCAGCAGGTGTACCACCAGGGCTTCGGCAAGTCCCGCGTTCGCGGCCCCGTACTCGGGTTCGAGAGCGATGGCCTTGCGGAAATAGGATGCCGCGAGCGAGCTGTCGCGTCTCTGAACGAAATACAGTCCTCGTAGATAGGCGTCATGAGCCGCCGGATCAATGCGCCTTGCGTTCTCGAGTCCGGCGCGCGCAGCCGGGGTCAACACGGCGCTGGTTTCGCGCGAAATATCACGCGCAACACTGTCCTGCAGCGACAATATGTCGCCGAGCGGCCCCTCAAAGGTCTGTGCCCAAAGATGTTTGTCGCTTCGGGTATCGATCAGCTGGGCTGTGATGCGCACGCGATCTCCGGACCGTACCACCGATCCTTCCACAATGGCATCGACATCCAGTTCCTGTGCAATCCGGCGCAGCGGCTTGCGTGTTCCTTTGTCCTGCATCACCGAGGTCCGCGAGACCACGCGCAGACCCGGGATGCGCGCCAACTCGGTGATCAACTCATCGGTCATTCCGTCGGCGAAATAGTCTTCCCGTGTGCCCGGCGACAAATCGTCCAGCGGCAGCACCGCCAGTGAGCGGATGGGTTGCTCCGCACGTAGGCGACGATGCCATATCCATAAGCAGAGGATGGCTACCAGGCCCAGGCACAGAGCCAGCAGCAGCCACCTGAGGCTCGGGATTCGGGATGCCGGGATTCTGGCGCTGCTCTCCGGCAAAGGACTGGCACTCGCTTGAGAGTCAGTCACCGATGCCACAGCAACAGCTGTTCCCGCGGCAACGACCTGGCTCCCGGTCTGCCCGGCCGATGCCAGGGAGGGCATGGGCTCCGGCGACGGCAGGATCTCGACTGCGGCGATGAACCGGTATCCTCGCGTCGGCACCGTCTCGATCAGCTTCGAATCCCGGCTGCTGTCGCCCAATTCTCGCCGCAGAATGGCAATCGTTCGCGTGAGCGTGTTTTCTTCCACGAAGGTATTGGGCCAGACCGATTCCAGTAGTTCCTGCTTGTCCACTAGGCGTCCGGCGCGGCTTACCAGCAACGTTAGGACCCGCAGGGCCTTTGGTTCCAAGGCGATACGCTGGCCGCCGCGACTGAGGCAGAAGTCTATTTCACTCAGCTCGTAATCCAGAAAGCGGTAGCTCGGCATAGCTGTTCACTGATCCTCAGGAAAACCTCATAAAAGCATAACCGGACTGCCACGACTCAAAGGCTGCCACCGGCGCAAGCTCGACCGCATTCCATGGAGGCTCCGATGCGGTTGAATCCTTTCGCTACCACCTTCCTGTGCGCGGTGTGCCTTTTTCTTCCTGTGTTCTCCTGCGCCCAGACTGTCACGCAACTGCGGGCTACTGATCGAGGGTATCTGGTTGTCCAGGTTTACCTCAACGGCTCCGGCCCCTACTGCTTTCTTCTGGACACTGGATCCAACAGGACGTTAGTTCGGAACGAGCTTCTGGACACGTTGAGGATTTCGCCGGGAAGACTGGTACCCGCGAACATGGCGACCGGAGTGAGCTACCTTCACGAGACAGTGGTATCCAGCGTAGCCGTCGCTGGCCTGGCTGTCCATGACCTTGCCATCGAGGGGATCGACGCCGGCGAAATCAGCAGGCTGGGAGAGTCCGTCGAGGGTGTTCTGGGCGAGGACTTTTTGAAACACTTCGACCTCCTCATCGATAACCATGCGAAGACCCTCACACTCGATGACGCTTCTAATCTGGCCTCTTCGCTGGCCGGCGATCATCTCCCGCTTTCGTTTTCCGGCACGCGGGACGGCCACTCCACGGTCGACAGGGTGGTGTTCGATCTAAAGCTGCCTTCTTCGGCGCAAACGGCGCATTTCCTGATCGACAGCGGAACCAATTATGCGATGTTCTTTCCGTCGAAGCCTCTCCTCCATCAAGGCCGCACCACTACTGCCGGCACTCTCCGGACCTTCAGTGGAAGCGCTCGTTGCCATGCCGATGTGGTCACACTCGAGATAGGCAAGAATACCCGTCCTGATGTGGGGCTCGCTTTCTGTCAAGGTATGCGAAGCAATGTCGATGTGGACGGCCTGCTGCCGACGAATACCTTCGCGCGGCTGTTCATCAGCCACTCGGAAGCTTATGCCATTGCCAATCCCCGCTTTCGAAAACCGTCCGGGGGCTTGCTAGCAAGATAAGGGAGATAAGGGGACACGATGTGTGCTGCAGAAGCTCGGTAACGTCCCGTCCCGTCACCTCTCTCCAACCGTCTACGCTTCAACTGGCTTGCTCGCGGAATCCAGCGCAAGACTCGAGGCCGGGATGGAGTCGCTTCTCCTTTCCCGTGGGAATCTTCATGTGGGAAAGATTAAGGAGACTTAATGTAGAGCTGTTTGCATCGGGAGGCGAGGCGTCGAGAATCCCTCGTTATAGTGCGGGTAAGCCGGCAAACGTTTCAGCGACGAATGATCAGTTATTTGGGAGGTGAAAGAGGGATGTTTTCAGCTCAGAACGATTGGGGTTGCTTCGCCTGTTCCCGAAACTCGCCCTGATATTTCCGTTGACGGTTGCGGTGAACCGGGAGCATGATGCTGGGCGACGGAATACCGACCTCCGCTGGAGATTGGCATCTCGCAAGGAGATTCGCATGCGTCGGCTTACCTATAGAGCATTGGCGCTATCCGCACTGTCTGTAGCCACGGCGGTTGCTGTTCACGCACAGGATTACAAGAAGACCGTCATCTACCAGGTCGTCACGGATCGTTTCTATGACGGCAGCACATCCAACGACAATCCTTCTCAAAGTGCGGGGCTGTATGACTCCAACGGCTTTGCCGAAGACGGAAGCGGAGATACCACCGCGAACTGGCAGGCCTATTGGGGTGGCGACCTGCTCGGCATACAGGACAAGCTCTCCTACATTAAAGGTCTAAACGCCACGGCTATTTGGATCTCGCCAACGAATGACAACGAAAACCTGAACGCAAACTCGGGAACGCCGGTTTCCGCCCCATACCATGGCTACTGGAACCGCGATTTCATGCGCGTGGAGGAGCACTTTGGAGATGTCAGCAACGGTTGGACGGAGTTCAGTAACCTGACTTCCGCAGCACATAGTAATGGCATCAAGGTCATTGTTGACTGGGCTCAGAACCACTCCAATCACAATGACGGGGGACAGAATGGGGCACTCTACAACAACGGGGTGCTGATGGCGACGCCTGCCAACGATCCCAACGGCTTCTTTCATCACAATGGGAACATCGTCCAACGGTTACGACGACCGCTACCAGGTCCAGTATTTCAACCTGGATAACCTTCAGGATCTCAACCAGGAAAACTCCACCATCGACAATTACCTGAAGACCGCCGCCGAGCAGTTCCAAAGCCATGGCGCGGATGCGTTCAGGCTGGATGCCCTCAAGAGCGTGACGTGGGGCTGGGAGTACTCCTTCGCAAATGCAGTCTTCAACAACAAACCGAGCTTTCTATTTGGCGAGTGGAATCCGAACAACTCGAGCGACGCGCTCTACGCGGACGCCTACAAATTCGCCAACCTCTCGGGCATCAGCGAACTCGACTTTGGCCTGAATCAGGCGATCCGCGACGTTTTCGGCAGCAACAACAACATGTCAGAGATCGATTCAACGCTCTCGACGGAAGACGCTAATTTCACGTTCCCCAACAACCTGGTCACGTTCTTCGATTCTCAGGACGAAAACCGCTTGTATGGCAACATCACTACCGACAAGAACCGCCTGCACGAGGCGCTCGCCTTCCTGATTACCTGTCGCGGCATCCCGAACATCTTTTACGGAGACGAGCAATACCTTTACAACACCACGAATAGCGGCAACGACCCTTACAACCGGGTTGCCATGAGCTCCTTCTCGACCAGCACGACGGCTTATCAACTTATCAGTAAGCTGTCAGCTCTGCGCGCCAGCAATGACGCTCTGGGATATGGCACCTCGCAACAGCGCTGGATCAACAACGACGTTTATATTTTCGAGCGGCAGTTCTTCAACGACGTCGTGCTGGTTGCCATCAACAAGAACGATACGAGTGGATATAGCATTACGGGCCTGAATACCGCTTTGCCGGCCGGCACCTATTCTGACTACCTCGGCGGGCTGCTCAGCGGCGGAAGCCTGACCGTTACGAGCGGGTCCGGGGGTAACAATCCGGCGACGGCATTTACGCTTGGGCCCTCGACGGTTGCGGTTTGGCAGAAGCAGGTGAACGCGACCACGCCTGAGGTGGGCAGTGTCGGACCCTACGTGGGACAGCCTGGCATGACGGTCACGGTCGCGGGCGACGGCTTCGGGACTGCTACCGGCAACGTGTTGTTCGGAACAACCACAGCTACGATCAAGAGCTGGTCCAACAGCTCCATCACTGTGGCGGTACCCTCCGTGGCCGCCGGCACCTATAGCGTCACGGTAAAGAACTCAGGCGGTACTCAATCGAACGGCATCCACTTCAACGTTCTCACCGGAAAGCTTATCCCGGTGACGTTCACAGTAAACAATGCACAGCCGACGAACCCCGGTGATTACATCTTCGTCAGTGGTAACGTCCCGGAACTCGGTAGTTGGGGCACCACGTTTCAGACCGCCGTTGGACCCATGCTCGACCCGAACTATCCGAACTGGTTCCTCAATGTTTCTTTGCCCGCGGGTACTGTTGTTCAATATAAGTACGTTGATATTCAAGCGAACGGCAATGTCATCTGGGAGCCTGGCAGCAATCACTCCTACACGGTCCCGACGAGTGGCACTGCGGCCGTCAACGACAACTGGTGATCTGTGTCGTCAAGGGTTGGGTCGAGGGTTCATCGGCTGTATTTTTACGGTCGGCATCATCCCGACGCTTCGGTGATAGCGGTTGCTGGCCTCGTTTACATCCCAATCGAACCACTCCAGCCGATTATCCATGTCTATTGGCTTATTTAAGTGAATGGCATTCTGGAGCGATTGCTTCAGACTTACAGCGGCCTTCTTGTAGTCGTCAAAGTGTCTCTGCTCATGTTGCTTTACATCGACCAGTAGCTTACCATTGAGCCCGTTTTCTATCAGACGCTTCAAGGTGAAGCGGACGGTGATGACATCTCCGGCGATCTCCCATACGTAATTCGACTTGAAGCAACCGTGCTCCGCCCAGGGGCAGTCCCGAAGTTCCGAGGCTGGAACCATCGATTCTGGTGCGTGGTCGTGCCCTGTGAAATTGATCTTCATGCGGCCACCTGCTTCCTGACATGATCCAATATTGACCGCGGGCCCGTTCGCACAGTTCTCACAAGCATCACCTCAAAGCGTTCTGTGCGCAACTTGCGTAAGTACTC
The DNA here is from genome assembly GCA_963736535.1 of uncultured Acidobacteriaceae bacterium. Classification (GTDB taxonomy): domain Bacteria; phylum Acidobacteriota; class Terriglobia; order Terriglobales; family Acidobacteriaceae; genus PALSA-350. The sequence goes on along the minus strand of CAVTPN010000015.1, from coordinate 354,412 downwards.
GCCCGAAGGTTCCCTCGCGGCACCATCTTCGCGGTTATGTTTCTTCAAGCCCGCGAGATTCGGCGCTCTCGAATGCCATAGATTGTACCCGAGAGCCGTTTTTGGCATGTGAAGCCAACCAAACCAAGATTCTGACAGTCAGTCGCGGGTTAGACTTATCTCTAGGTGGAAGACTGAAGCGAACGTTAGCTTGCATGCGTTGCCTTTGCATCGAGGAAATTCTCAAAGAAGCTGGAGTCCAAGTCGATGGCATCTACGGAAAAGCTCGGCACTCATCAAAAAGCCCTTGGCATCAATCTGGATCCGACCAGCTATGGCTCCTTTGCCGAAATTGGCGCCGGCCAGGAAGTCGTGCGGTGGTTTTTAGTGGTTGGAGGAGCCTCCGGGACCGTTGCTAAATCCATCTCCGCGTATGACAAAGAGGTCAGCGACGATCTGTATGGTTTTGGCGCCCGTTATGTTTCCAAAGAACGCCTCCAAGCCATGCTGGACAACGAGTGGACGCAAATCGTCAACCAATTGAGCAAGAGCCGTGGGGCGGAGGCTCGCTTCTTTTCCTTTGTCGATACCATCTCCGCCCGCAACTATGCCGGAACCAACGAGCCTCACGGCTGGGTCGGCCTGCGATTCCAACTGCAACCCGGCGGCCCACCGAACGACATTGTCTTGCATATCAACATGCTTGATCCTTCCAACCCGCTGCAGCAGGAGGCTATCGGCATCCTGGGCGTGAACCTGATCTATGCTGTGCTTTATCAGTTGCAGGCGAAAGAGTATTTCTTCGAGAATATTGCGCAGGACGTCGAGAAGCGCCTCGAAATCGACTATGTGGAACTGCGTGGGACCGCCTTTGAAGGCTGGGACCAACGCGCGATCCTAGCCCACCTGGTGCGCACAGGCCTTGCAGAGGCCGTCTGTTTTTTAAGCAGCGGGTCCCCTGAACCGCCTATCGAAGTTCTCCACAAGAAATCAGTCGCGCTCGCGCCAGGATCCTTCGAACACCTGGATCCCACTCACGCAGCCATCCATGAACGACTGCTGGCCTCGGCGATCCAGCAGCTCCGCGGAGAGCTGGAAGAAAAAGACCCTGTACCCGCCGGCTTCTTCTGCCTTTCCGCGATGCCCCTCACGGAAGCCGATCCGCCTCTGGAAATTTCAATCCTACTGGAACGCATCGATGCCCTTCGCGCGCGTGGTGGGGCCGTGTTGCTGTTCCGCGAGCGAGAACTCCACCGGATGACCACCCTTGTCAACCGCTACACCAAGGAGCGTATCCGCTTCGTCGTGGGTCTATCACTTTTGATTCGCATATGGGAATATCGCTACAGTAAGCTCCCCGGCAGCTTCCTTGAGGCTTTGTCCCGCCTCCTGGCGCAAAACGTCTGCATCTACGCCTATCCGATGAGCTCAAGGGATCTTCAGCAAGCAATTCAAAGCATCTCCGCGACCGGCTGGCAGTGGACCGATACGAATGGATGGGTCTCCGCTCTTCAGCTGCATCCTCCACCGCCGCTCGATCACCTTTACAACTATGTTCTCGCCAGCAACTTCCTTGTCCCGATGGAGATTCCGGCGGATCTGACGGCCGATGCATCAACCATCAGCAGCGCGGCGAAGTAAATCGTCGCTCTGAACTCCTTCTCATCTGCTAGAAATGTTGGATTGCCGGGCAGGGATATGCGGGAAGGGATTTTCATGGCAAGAACGAAGAATGCGGACGAGGGGAGAGGCCCGGGCGGCCGGGCTGAGATGGGATTGCCGCCGGCAGACCGGACGGCAGGTCCCGTAAGCCTGAAGCGGTTGCTTCCGTTGTATGCGGTCGTCTTTGCCGGCTTCGTGGGCTATAGCCTGATGATCACGGTCTTCACGCCGATGATCATGAGCAATCACGATTTGCTGCTTCGGGCGGATGAGCCGATAGGCAGGCGCGTGATCCTGCTCGGAATCCTGCTTTGCCTTTATCCGCTGGGTCAATTTGCCGGTTCGCCGGTGCTCGGCGCGCTGTCCGATCGCTTTGGGCGCAAGCCGGTTTTGATGGTCTCGCTTTGTTTCACGACAGGCTGCTATGCTCTCATCGGCATCGCACTCTCCCTCAGGAGTTTCGCTCTGCTGGCTTCCGCTTCGCTGCTGGCTGGCCTGGCGGAAGCCAACGTTGTGGCAGCGCAGAGCGCCATCGCGGATGTAATCACCCCGGAAGAGCGCAACCGATTCTTCGGCTACATTTACCTAAGCGCCAGCTCGGCGTATATCGTAGGGCCGCTGGTGGGCGGAAAGCTGGCGGATCCTGACCTGGTTTCGTGGTTCAGCGATGCAACCCCGTTTTGGGCAGCGATGATTGTGCTCGCGCTCACAATGGCAGCTACGGCGTTCTTCTTTCGCGAAACAAATCCGCCCGCGCAACGCCACGCAGTCAGCTTTTCGCAGGCCTTCACCAATCTTCGAGGTGTGATTTTCAATCGCCGTCTGCGCCGGCTCTATTGGCTCAACTTCGCTTTCTATCTTGCGATCTTTGGATTTTTTCGCTGCTATCCAATGTACCTGGTGGACCGCTTCCATCTCGGCGTGTCGCAGGTTTCGGAGTTTGTGGCGTGGGTGGGCGTTCCCATTGTGATCGCAAACGCCTGGCTCACCGGGTTTCTCGCTGCGCGCTTCAGAACCAGAACCCTGACCGTGTGGTCGGCATTTCTCACCGGCGCCTTCATGATCGTGGTGGTCGCAATTCATACCCGGCAATCGCTCTGGGCGACCCTGTTTCTGACATCCGCAGCACTCGCAATCTGTTTGCCGGCATGCGCGACTTTGCTTTCCAAGGCGACCAGTGAGGCGGAACAGGGACGCGTCATGGGGAACAATCAAGCTCTACAGGTGGGGGCAGAAGCTTTGTCGGGCCTGATCGGCGGCCTCGCAGCCGCTTTATTCGTAGAGCTACCCTTGATCCTGCTAGGGCTGCTCGCCATGACGGCAGCGCTGTTGCTGAAATTTGAGGTAGGCCAGCATACCGACGATCGATCTAGCGCATCCTTGAGCGAATCCATGCCGGCTCCCTAGGATGGGTCGAGTGAGCGGCAGCTTGGCGGTCTTACTTCTGTTGGTGGTTGGCGTCGTAGTGCCGCTGGAGCAGGTCCTGGCCGAAGTCGCCCGTGACGTCGCGCCATACAGAGTGGATATGATTCGCGTCGTCCTGTGTGTCATCCAATTCAATGAGAAATAAAGGCGTCTGAATGCGATAGTAGTGCGGGTCACCGCGGTTGACTCCACCCGACCAGGCGAAGTAGATATTCCGGCCAGCCTGGTTGATCTGGGCTATCCGGTTTTCGGCCAGCTCGTCCGCCACGTTGCGGGCGTATTCTTCCATGAGAGCCATGAGCGCATCGAATTGCGTGGCGTTCATCCTGGAACCGGACAGGCCGGATGGCTGGCCCTGCAGCGCTGCCTTCCGACTGGCGGCGGTCAGGATTTCCTTGTAGGCGGTTGGGTCCACGATCGCGACCTTCTGTTGCTGTTCGTCGAGGAGATGGATCAGCTCGACTCCAAGGTCGTCCTCTCCGGCCAGGGTGCGGAGGCCCTTGCGCGGCCCCTGCCGAACTTCGGCGGGGTTGGCGCCGAAGAAGCTAGGGCCATCAACCACCTTGCCATTCACGACCGTGTAGTTCTGGCTGAGATGGTGGCCCTCGACGCGGTAACCCCAGGCGCCACTGTCGGAAGGTGTGCCGAACACTGAGAAATAGTATTTCTCCGGGTTGCGGTTCTCGCCGCTGTCGTTCTCGATGATCCTGAGCACGTCTTCCAGGCTCATGATGGTCACGGCCTTGATGTACCCCGTCTGACTCAACCCGGCCGCCAACAGCGCGCTGGCGAGGTGCTTCTGATAGGGTCTCATCTCGCGCAATGGCAGCCCCTTGCGCTCCTTAGGGATGTAGTGCCAATTCATACGCTCATCGGTATCGAAGGGGAAAGCCGCTTTGCCGCGCTGACCGGCATCGAGCGCGGCGAGAAAGCGCTGGGCACATTCGGTCATGAGCGACGCCGCAGGGACGCTGTGGGGATGGACATGGCCCGCGTGGCTATCGCCCGAGCCGAGCATACCGACTCCCACGAGCGCGGCGGACGAACGGAGAAACGATCGGCGTCTCATGCACATGAATTTCCTCCCGCTTGTCTGTTTTGTCAACCGAGTACAGAAATGCGGGTAGCTGTCCCCTAAAACTCGGGGGGATAGGCGTCATGTCCTTGTCTTCCTAAGGATCGTTTCGCGTTTTAACGTACCGGCCCGTCGCCTTTGCTATCTCACAATCAGGGTGACGGTTCCCGAACTTGTTACCTGATGGGTTTGGCCTGGAGGAGTTGAGTTGGTTTGCGTAGATTGACCACCTCCGCATCCGCCCGCGGTGGCGACGGCCGCTATCAACAATCCGATCGATACGATGATGCAGGCATGTCCACTCTTGCGCGATTTCCTCAGCCTCAGCGGCGCCAACAGGATGGGCAACAGCACCAGCGCCGTCGCGGCTCCAGGAAGGGTCTCCACAAACACCAACGTAATTTCGTACGTGGCGGGTGGAGTGCTTGTGGCCGTGGTAATCACGACTGAGCTGCTATCCGCGGAGTAGCTGCAACCTGCCCCCGCCGGCAGGTTCAGGCACTTGACGCTGACGTTGGTTGCTGACGCCGGCAGCGTGACGGGGTAAGTCGCCGTAGCTCCGGCGGTAACGGTCAGTGAACCTGTCGGGAATGATGGCGGAGTGCTTCCGGCCGTATCGATCTCAAACTCAAGCGTATTCGACGTTCCCCCGCCCGGCTGGGGCGTTAGCACCGTTACGGAGGCGGTGCCGACATCTGCCACATCACCGGCAGGAACCTGCGCGGTTAGTTGCGCGGCATTTACGAATTCTGTCGCGAGCGCGGTTGTCCCCCACATCACCGTGGACGCCGGCGCAAATCCAGTCCCATTTACGGTCAGCGTAAACGCCGCGCCGCCCGCCGCCACAAACGCAGGGGAAAGGGTGCCCAACGTCGGTGTTGGCGAATTTGGGACGATCACATAGGCAGCTTTGGCGACGGCGCTGTCGTTATAGTTCGCGGCAACCGCGATGGCGCTGATGGTCTCCGCCGAGCTCACCGTGATCGGGCCCGTGTAAGCCGTCGAGGCCACGGACGGCGTGCTGGCATCGGTTGTGTAATAAATCGTCGCGCCGGGAGTTGTATCCGTAATCGTTACGCTCTGTGGCGTTGCATAAGTCCCCGCTGCGACGCTGAACACCGGCGTGGCCGTTGTCTGCGAAGCGAACATCACCTTCCGCACACGGTAGTTGTATGTGTCTGCGAAATACAAGTTGCCGGATGCGTCGAAGGCTACGCTGTACGGTGAATTCAGTTCCGCGGCGGTCGCCGCGCCGCCATCTCCGCTGAACCCGGAGAGGCCGATTCCCGCGACTCTTGTGATGATCCCGGTCGAGGCATTTACTTCGCGAATCTCATTTCCCCAGCTTCCGATGCAAAGGTTGCCGGCAGAGTCCAGGCTCACAGATTCCGGTATGAGGAGAGCGCTGGTAGCGGGACCGCCGTCTCCTGTACTGCCTGGCAGATCCTGGACCCCGGCGACGGTAGAAATGATTCTGGTTGCAGCGGTTACTTTGCGCACCACAGCGTAGGTTGCAATGAAGAGATTGCCCGACTGATCCACGGCAACCCCAGTCGGAGCTGCGAGGCTTGCCCCAGTAGCCGGTCCGCCGTCGCCGGCCGAACCATAGGGGCCGCTCCCGGCCACCGCGGTGAAGCTTCCGTTTGCCGCCGTAAGCTTCCAAATTGTGTTGGCCGCCACGTCGGCTACGTAGAGATTCCCCGCGCTGTCGACTGCCACCCCCAAGGGAAAAATGGTGCTGAAATTTGAGCCACCACTTGGGCGGGACGTCGGTCCCACCACCGTCGATATGACGCCTGTGCTCGCGATAACTTTTCTTACCGATTCGTTCACTGGATCGGCTATATAGAGATTGCCGGCCGAGTCGAGGGCAATCCCCTGAGGGTCGGACAGGGTAGCATCGGTGGCCGCTCCGCCGTCGCCTGAATTACCAGCCGTCCCAGTTCCCGCATAGATGGATGCAACGCCGGTGCTCGCTGCAATCTTCCATACAACCTTGTTGTTTGGATCGCTCACGTAGATATTGCCGGGTACATCGACAGCGATACTCACAGGTATTCCGAATTCGGCCGAGAGTGCCGGCCCTCCCCGCCGTACAAACCCGATGTGCCGTTTCCTGCCACCGTCGTGATCACAGGCGAGGACGACGTGATGGAGTACGTCGCCGACGCAACGTTGCTGGCAAGCGACCCCGGCGCCACGGCAATCGCCTTGAGGGTGACCTGGCCGGTGATGTTGATCGGGAGACTGTAGCCGCTAGAGGAAACAGGTATAGGCGTCGACCCATCCGCGGTCACGTAGATCGAGGCACCCGGTATGTTCGAGGAAATGGTCACCGTCTGTGGACTCGCATAGGTTCCTCCCGAAACACTGAAGGTAGGAGCCGTCGCCTGCGTAGTCGGAGGCGCCGGCGGCCGCCAGTACTTCCCGGACGCGCCCGCCTTCTGTTTCGGCAATATAGAGATTGCCAGCATTGTCATTCGCGATGCCCCAGGGCCAGCACAGCGATGTCGCGGTTGCTACCGCTCCATCCCTTCCGCCGCACTGCTGCCCATCACCTGCCACCGTGGTGATGATTCCCGTCGTCATATCCACTTTGCGTATTGCGCCATGGCCGGTATCGGAAAAATACAGGTTTCCCGCGGCGTCGAATAAAACTGAAGTCGGCTGGTTGAGCTGAGCGCCGGTGGCCGGACCGCCGTCGCCGGAATAGGTTGAGGTCAGAACGCCGGTTACGGCCGTGCCCGCGAAGGTGGTGATGATCCCCGTTGCCGCACTCACTTCGCGAATCACATTATTCCCGCTATCCGCGATGTACAAATTACCCTTCGCATCGAAAGCCAGGCCTGCAGGATCGAACAAGAGTGCGCTGGTGGCCGGTCCGCCGTCGCCCCCATAGCCATTGCCCGCAGTTCCCGCAACTGTAGTGATGATGCCCGTCGCGTCAGTTACCTTGCGGACTGCGCTCGGGTCGTTTGAGGTGATGTAAACATTGCGCGATGCGTCGATAGCAATGCCGCCAATGGGACCAAGCGCCGCCTTGGTTGCTGGACCGCCGTCGCCCGTCCCCGACGGTTCCGTCCCGCCTCCTGCGTAGGTTTGGATGACTCCTGATTTGAGATTCAAGATCCGCACTAGTCCGCTGCCGCTATCGCCAATAAACAGGTTGCCGTTCTGGTCCAAGGCAAGCGCGCCCGGCGACTCGAACTCCGCGCTGGTTGCGGGCCCGCCATCCCCGGAACTGCCAATCTTTCCGGTTCCCGCAATCGTGCTGATGTTTCCCGTTCCCGCCGCGACTTCACGCACCACGTGGTTGCTTTGGTCGCTGATGTACAGGTTTCCCGCAGTGTCCCTGGCCACCCAGACGGGTGAGTCCAATTGTGCCAGCGTCGCCGGTCCGCCATCTCCGCTGTAACCGTCCAACCCGCTTCCGGCAGCGGTGTAGAGCGACGAAACCGCAGCAGTGCCAATGTAATACTGGGCCGACGCCGCCAAGCTCAGTGCATACCCAGGCGCGATGGCGATTGCCGTCAGCGTCTCTGAAGAAGATACCGTGACCGGACCGCGGTACACGTTCGAGGTCACGTTCGGCAAAGAACCATTCGTCGTGTAGTAAATGGTGGCCCCGGCATTGGAGTCGCTGATGGTTACCTTTTGCGCCGACGGGTAATATCCTGCTGCTAGTGAAATCGTCGGCGCCGGCGTCAGCGGTAGTTGCAGGTTATAGTTCGCGGTCACATAATCGCTGTTCTGGTACCCGTTTTCCAGGGCATATGCCTGGACGAACGCGATGCCTTCCGTAGCCACTGTGATTGGCCCGGTGTACGGCACAAATCCCTGGGTCGAAAACGAGTTGTAATAAATCGTCGCGCCCGGTGTCGCATCCGTAATCGTTACCTGGATGCTAGAGGTGTAGGTTCCCGACGCCGGAGTCACAACCGGATCAGCCACTTTTGCCTGAAGCGTCGTGCTCTGCGAAACACTTGATTGGAAGTTTGCATCGCCTGGAAAACTCGCCACCACCTGATGGCTTCCCGGGCCTGCCGGAGCAATCGAATTGATCGTTGTTGTGGCCTGCCACTGGTGCGCCAACAGCACCTGTGCCGTGCCGTAGTAGAAACTCGCCGAAGCGATATCTGTGGCGCCGTCACCGTTGAAATCTGCCATCGTCGAACTCGAGCAGCATGGTAATCCGGCAGATCCTATGGAAACCTCGCTGAACGTTCCATCGCCTTTACCCTGCAGAACGCTAATGGTAGTGCCGTTGACTTGCGCACCGAGAAACAAATCTGGAATGCCGTCGGCGTTGAAATCGCCCGTCGTAAACAGGAAAGGCGTGAACCCGATGGTCGAGGAAATAAGATTGGGACTGGCCTGGAAACTCCCGTCACCATTGCCCAGGAAGACAGCAACCTGGGAACTTCCCCCGTAGAGCGCCAGCGCCAAGTCCAGTTTGCCGTCGCCGTTGTAATCACCAGTGGTTAACAGCGTCGCACTGTTCAGGCCTACGGGGGTACCCGGCGCTTTGGTAAATGTTCCATCCCCGTTACTCAGGTAAACCGACACCTGGTGCGGTCCATCGTCTGCAATCAGTAAATCCGTCAATCCATCGCCATTCAGATCCGCCGTAACCATAGCGGAGTAGTTCGACGCCTCGAAGATATTCGTCGTAGTCACCGGCACCTGGGTAAAGGAACCGTCCCCCTGACCCAGCAGGATCACCAAATAGTAACCGCCGCCGACGGCCAGGTCGGGAATGCCATCACCATTAAAATCTCCCGCGACGACGGGGTCATTTCCATAAGTCGTATAGAAGATACCTTGCGGGGATACGGTAAAGGTCCCATCGCCGTTCCCCAGCAACACCGTCATCGAAGCGCTTAATTCATCCGCGAGCAATATGTCCGGGTGGCCATCTCCGTTGAAATCCTGCACCAGTACAGGCCTGCCTATAGCCGTAATCGGATTCCTGGTGACGGGGTTGAAGTTCCCCGTGCCATCTCCCAACAGGATCGTAGCCGAGTCGCTTGGGCTCACCGCGTTAAGTCCAACCGCGATGTCCACGTTGCCGTCGCCATCGAAATCACCGGCCACAATCCCGGAAGGTTCATTGCCCACCGCGGGCGTGAACCCCGCAGCCAGTATCTCTGTAACCGGATCGCCCAGGGATGCTGTCGCCAGCACCGAGTTGTTGGCGCTGAGATCTGTGAACGTTATCGTTCCCGACGGCCCAGCAGGGCTTTTTGCCGAGCCGCTCACGGTTGCTGTAAGCGAGTAATTTCCAGGAAGTCCGCCCTGCGCGATGGCTGTTACGGAAGGAAAGGCGCCGGTTACGGAGACCGTAGCTGTGTTCGAACTGCTCGCCGCCCAGTTGACGGTGCCGAGAAACTCGGCGTTGTAGCTATGGGCGCCGGGGGCGGGACGCAGTTTGATCGTGGCCGTTCCTGCGCTTGTTACTTGCGCCGTTGCCAGGACGTGAATATCCGTACAGTACTTCGCGGAAGCATCGCAGAACTTCACCTGGCCCGCTTTGATTGTTCCTGACGCTGACGTGACAGCCGCCGTGAGCGCAATCGTGGAGCCGGTGGTGATGTTCGCGGCGCTGCCGGAGGCTGCGGTAGCGGTCAATGTGGTTGTGGTCACCGCTCCGGTGGCGGCCGCGGCAGTAGCTGTCACGCTAGTCGCCAACGCGATCGCCAAGATGCCGGTCCAGGCAGTGACAAGCGGGGCAGGAAAATATCGGTATAAAAACCCAAGGCGCAAGACGTTCCCATTGCAAAGGCGCAGCATCGTCCGTCCATTCTCTGATGGAAGTTACAATTCCGTGCGCGACGAGCATGCGAACGGTCCCAATTCGCCGGATAGTGACGCAAGTCTAGCATCCCACAAGGAAGTCGACTAGCGGATGTTGACACCGAAGCTTTACGGCCGGTTATATTTCGGTGGGTTACAGTGGTAATTACATTCGTTACTTACCACCGGTTCTCGTGGCTTAGCGGGGTCGTCGGATCATCCTGCATAAGAGGCAAACGGAACAAGAAGCGAAACGATTCAAGAGAATCCAGAGCCAGGCCCCGGAGGGATCTCTCGAGATTGGATTATATGACTGCCGTCTTCGTCATTATCGGGTCGTCGCCGCCGGGATCCATCGGGCCGATAGATTAGGGGGATACCTATCTTCCAAAACTGCTGCAACAGGGATGCCGTCTCTTTATCTCAGAGACGATAAAGATCCTTCGCAGGTAGTCAGGGAAACATAGCCTGGAAGGCGTGAAGCATCCACAGTGGCGCCTCTGGTAAACTCTGTTGCCCATGAGGAAAGCCCTCTCGGAATGCGACATCTTGAGGAGTTGAACAAGAATCCAAACGACCTGGCGGGCTTCTTTAAGGTGAAATTGTTTGGACTGCGGATTTCAGTTACCTAAGCATATCTGGATGGAGGAACCCTTATGAAACACTTCCCATTCTTCCTGGTTGCGGTTGCAACAATGGCCGGCCTTGTCGCCCTCGTTGCCCCTGCACCAGGGCACGCGAGTGGGGAATCCACCCCGGCCTTCGTTACCGAAATCCCTCAGGGGTACCGGGACTGGAGATGGATCTCCTCGGCCCATGAAGCAGGCAACCTCAACAGTTTAGGCGCCGTCCTGGGCAACAATGCAGCAATCAAGGCCTACCGGGATGGGAAGCTTCCGTTCCCGGACGGCACGATCCTTGCTGCTTTGCATTACCGTAACGTGCCATCAGAGGAAAACAACAAAGTCTTTGGCCAAGCCCAATCCTTCGTTCCCGGGGCCCCCACGAACATTCAGTTTATGGTCAAGGACTCAACCAAGTACGCTGCAACCGGCGGCTGGGGGTTTGGTCACTTCGCAGACGGCAAACCTGGCGACGCGGCGTTTATGAAAAGCTGCTTCCCCTGCCACCAGAAGGCCAAAGCGACCGACCTTGTCTTTACTCACTATGCCCCCTGATGCTGAAAGCCAGAGCAGAAAGGAATGGAAGGCACTAGATGAACGATCAACAAGAGACGGAGCAGCATTCTGGAATGCGAGATCAAGAGATCCGTGCGGCACTGGATCAGCATTGGGCGGCGTCCGATGCCAACGATTTTGAAACGGAGCACCGCATCTATCACGAGGACGCGGTGCTGGATTACCCGCAGTCAGGCGAGCGAACCCGCGGTCGGGGCAACATACAGAACCAACGCGCGAGTCAGCCGAACAAAAAACGGTTTGCTGTCCGACGAATCGTCGGCGGTGGTGATCTTTGGGTTACCGAATTAATCCTGACCTATGATGGCAAGCCGTCCTACACGGTGAGCATCATGGAGTTCAGGGACGACAAGGTTGCGCGGGAAACACAGTACTTTGCGGACCCATTCGTGGCTCCCGCATTTCGCGCTCAATGGGTCGAACGGATGGACACATAATCTCGAAGGCGCTAGCATTCGCTAACGACACCGCCGTTTGCGGTTTGCAGCATCATTGTCGGGAACAGTGATGAAGTGAAGTCGAACTGTACGATATACAACGCATCCTCTGACGGAGGGACACGAGGTGGATTGGAAACGGTTGGTCCAGTTTACGCTGCTGGGTAGCAATGATTTGGAACCATATGCCATTCTGCTGGTACGCGTTTCACTCGGGCTGTTCTTCGCCATCTCCGGGGCAAACAAATTGTTTATCGCCGGCAGCACGCAAACTATGTACAGAACGCTGGTTGAGGCCAAAGTCCCGTTTCCCCACCTGATGACTTATTTCGTGTCGGGTGTTGAATTCGTTGGCGGATTCTTACTGATCGTGGGGTTTCTTTCGAGCCCGGCCTGCGTGGCTTTATTGGTCGATATGCTGGTCGCCATCCTGACCACCAAGCTTTCCGGCATGCCTAAAGGACTTTCGCCTCTTAACTGGTTCGACGATTTCCTTTACCTTCCGGAAGTCCTGTACGTGCTCTTCTTTATCTGGCTGATCTGCGTTGGTCCGGGAAAGTTCAGTGTCGATTGCTGGCTCGCCGGCAGGTTACGGAGCTGATCGATCGACGAAGCCGCTTGTTGCTAGACAAGGAAGCTATTTAGTCTGTCCAGATCCGACGGTGTTTCAAGAAGGACCATAGTGGGCGGCTAGTTCAAGGCACCAGTACGATCTTCCCGGAACCACCCTTTTCTGCCGCTGCTTGAGCCTCGGCCGCTTCACTGAGTGGCAGTTTCTGGCTAATCGGGATTATTAGCTTGCCATCTCGCACCGCTTCGGCCATGAACTGGAGCGTTTTCCTGTCGAATTTCGAGAATACTGGCACCACCTTTACAGATGGGTACTTCGCAGCGTTCTGCGGTGCCCCAACAACCGAAGCAAACACTCCTCCCGGCTTGACCTTGGAGATCAGCTTCTCGGCGGTTCTTCCGCCGACCGCATCCGCAACCGCATCGAGCGGAGGAAGATTCGCAATCGCGGTGTCGTCGTCGGTTGCGACCAACTGATCCGCGCCCACAGTCTTCGCCTCATCCATCTGCCTCTTCAAAACCCCCGCGATCACAGTCGCCCCGCGTTCCTTCGCAGTGAATACCGCCGAACGCCCGACATTTCCAGCGGCACCTACGACGAGAACCGTCTGGCCCGCTTCAATTCCCGTAGCTAAAAGGAGCTGGTTGCCGGTCGTCGTGGCCAGCGGCAGCGCGGCCGCCTGGATCAAATCGAGCCCCTTGGGAACTTTCGCCAGAATGGCGGCTTTCACGACACAAAGCTCGGCATAAGTATTGTCCGCCATAGCGAACACCTGGTCGCCGACGGAAAAGCCTTCCACTCCCGGCCCAATCTCGACCACAGTCCCCGCGAGATCGACTCCTATGAGGCCCGGGAACTGGATGGGATAAAAATCCTTCGTTAATCCGGCACGCCGCTTGTAGTCGATCGGATTCACGCTCGTGGCGGCGACCCGCACCAGCACCTCGCCCGGACCCGGAACCGGGTCAGGGTATTCCTCGAACTTCAGTACTTCCGGACCACCATATTCGTGGACAACAACTGCTTTCATGATTCATCTCCAAGTTGGACAAGCATTAATGAACAGTTGGATAAAGAAAACCCGGATTGGTCGTGCTGTGGCACTTCGACTACCTGCTCGCGCCCACCAAGGCACGAGTTCGTTTCCTCTTCGAGAGGCTTTAGAAAGAAGGCACATTTTGTCCCCCGAGGGTATTATGCATGCTCTTTCGCCCGACATCCATGGCGCGCATCAGGTCGTCGGTTGATGTTCACGCCCGCGATCTTCCTCTCGTTATGGGATTCACGCCAGGTGTCCGCGGGGCGGCGGGCGGGATGAAGCCGTTTTGAGAGGGCCGGTGACCCAGCTGTATATTGGATTCGAACCTTTAAAACGAAAGGTTACTTATGTCGGGCAAGAAAACAGTAATCATAACCGGAGCATCGGGGGGTATTGGCGCGGGTTTAGTCGAGGGGTTTCTGAGAGAAGGTTATAACGTCGTCGCGACGTCTCGTGAAGCCAATCGAGAGCTGACTACCTCGGGTAGCCTGGTTCTGCTCGATGGCGATATCGGCAAGCAGCAAACTGCTGCCTATGCTGTCGAAGCAGCAATCAACAACTTCGGAACCATCGATGTTTTGGTGAATAACGCCGGCATCTTCCTAGCCAAGCCTTTCACCGACTTCACTACCGAGGACTTCGACGCCCTCGTCTCCACGAATCTGCTTGGATTCTTCTACATCACTCAGCGCACTGTAAAAGAGATGCTGAAACAAAAATCGGGATGCGTTGTGAGCATCACCGCGGCACTTGCCGATCGGCCAATCGCCGGCGAAAATGGCTCGATTTCGATGATTACGAAGGGTGGCTTGAATTCAGCAACCCAGAATCTCGCAATCGAGTATGCCAAAGATGGCATTCGCTTTAATGCCGTAGCCCCCGGCGTTGTGGATACCCCGATGCACCGGAATGCTCCCGACGACCCGGCGTTGCAGCCAACTATGAAAAAGGCAACGGTAAAGGATATTGTCGATGCCGTTCTTTACCTGGCACAGGCAGGTCATGTGAGCGGAGAGATCCTCCACGTGGATGGTGCCGCTCCGGCTCGTCGTTGGTAAAAAATAAAAGGACTGCGCATGCCCCGATTGCTTTCATTAAATGTCGGTCTTCCGCGCCACGTGACATGGGACGGCAAAACGGTCCGAACGTCAGTCTGGAAATCTCCAGTGGATGGACGGCGAATGGTGCGCAAGCTTGATATCGATGGTGATGCGCAAGCCGATCTCGCCGGTCACGGTGGGCATTCTGGATCTTTGAGAGAAACGGGAGGAGTCGAATCATGCGTTCTGATATTGTGCCCGGAGGCATTTTCCCCGATTACGAACTGCCAGATCACACAGGCAAACTGCGCAAGCTGAGCGAGCTACAGGGCGACGATCCGCTCATCCTTACGCTTGCGCGCGGCCACTATTGCCCGAAGGAGCACCAGCAGCATCTGGAACTCGCGGCGTTCTACCCGAAGATCGCAGTGGCGTACACGCAGGTCGCTACGATCACCACTGACGAGCACCATACTCTTCAGGAATTCCGCGCGTCCGTCGGAGCCGTGTGGACCTTCCTTTCGGACCCCGAGCGAACGATTCAGAAGGATCTCGACATCCAGGAGTACACTGACCCGGAGAATAATCCGATGATCCCGCATACACTCGTGCTCAAGCCGGGCCTCCGGATTTACAGCATCTATAACGGCTACTGGTTTTGGGGCCGCCCGTCGGTCGCAGACCTGTGGCGCGATCTGCGCGCGGCGACGAGCGAGATCCGCCCCGACTGGGACTTGAGCACCCCCGGACTCCGCGAGGCATGGAACGCGGGCGACTTGTCGCGCTTCCATGGATGGAATAAGCGTGGCGCCGCGAAGGCGCCCTCTGCAGGGCAGAAAGAGTAACAATGACTGCCAGCGATGAGCCTTGCCCTTGGGGCAGGCGATTTTCTTGAGGCAAACACAATTCTGGGATGTTGAACGGAGGAATCATGAGCATCGCAACCGGCACCCCTCCCATCCAGCGCGCACCGCAACTTGCCGGACAGACGGTGGTCGTGATCGGCGGCAGCGCCGGCATCGGGCTTGAAACCGCCCGACTCGCGCGTGTCGAGGGGGCGAAGCTTGTGCTCGCCGCCCGTGATCCCGAGCGCCTTCAGCACGTAGCGAGCGAGCTCGGCGCGCTCCATTCTGTGGCCTTCGATGCCACCGATTTCGAGCGCCTGGCGCAGTTCTTCGGCGAATTGCCCTCTCCGATCGACCACATACTGGTCACTGGCCCCGGTCCCTACTACGCGCCGCTGGCCGAATTCGATTTCGATAAAGCGCGCCGCGACGTTGAGGCGCATCTGTTACTTCCGATGCAGGTCGCTCGTCACGCGGCAAACAAGGTTCGCCCGGGAGGAACCCTGCTCTTTATGGGCGGCACGGGGGGCCGCAGCACGGCGAAGGGCTACACGCTCATCTCGGCTCTCACGGCCGCGATGCCGGCCCTGACAAAAAATCTGGCGCTCGAACTTGCGCCTGTTCGCGTCAACTTAATTGCCGCCGGGTTTGTCGATACACCCTTGTCGGCGTCGATCCTCGGCAATCAGCTAGACGCGCGCCGCGAGCAACTGCGCACCACTCTGCCCATCGGCCGCGTGGTCGGCCCGGCCGACATCGCCGCCCTCGCCGTCCACCTCATGACGAACACAGCGGTGACCGGAGCAACGTACGATATCGACGGCGGCCAACAGCTCGTCGAGGGGTGAGCCCGCGCCGGACGCGACGCTTACCTGCAGGGCTGCTCCCTTCCGCGTATCTGGTTTAGGACAAGAATTCCTGTCCACGAAATTCCAGGAGGCACGTGTATGGCACAAACACCCCGGCCGCCCGACGTTGAAGCGCAACGGGCCGCGATGAAGAAGCTTGGATTTCTCGTCGGCGAGTGGTCCGGCGAGGCGTCAGTTCTTCGCGGGCCCGGCCAATTTGTAGAGCTGGCGCAAACTGAATCGGCGCAGTTCAAACTGGATGGACTTGTTCTAATGATCGAAGGCGTTGGCCGAACCAAGGCCGACGGCAAACTCGCTCTACAAGCCCTCGGATTGATTTCCTTCGACGATGAAACAGGAACCTATAAGATGCGAGCCTTCAACGACGGACGGTGGCTCGAAACCGAGGTCAAACTGGCCGATGGTGGGAACTCGATCTCCTGGGGGTTTGCACTCGGCGAGTTCAAGACGAGGACGGTCATGCGTATCAATGAAAACGGTGAATGGAACGAGCTTGGGGAACTGGTCATCGGCGACCGCCCACCGCAGAAAATGATGGATTTAAAGGTTCGGCGCAGTTCCGGCCCAAGATAGCTCGCGGATAGTCGCCAAGTGGCGGGTAATCCACTCGCGCCTGCTGTTTCCGACTTCCAGGAACGCCACCTCGCCGCGTCGCGGTCAGGGCCCTTCTCAGGCGGTTACTGCGCACTTGCCGAACCACCGTTCCAGTACAGATTCGAGACCATCCACGGTCTTGCCATCAGAGGCCCAGGCAATGCACGCATCGGGGCGAAGGAGCATCGATACGCCGCCGGGTACTTGCACACACCGGACTCGATGCGCCCACTTTGACGCAATTTCTGATGCACCCCCTCCTGCAGCATCCACAAGTAAGCCGTTGCCGTTCAACATGAGAGAAAACAATTCCTTTTCGCCTTCCATGGTGACAAGCGTGAGATTGCCACAGATGCGTCCGACCAACGGGTGCGAATCTCCCAGCTCATAGCGTGTCGTGATACCGCTCATCATTTCGCCGAAGAAACGATTGCCTTCGTCCAAATTCATTATTTCGACAACAATGTCACGTAGTGCGGTGGTAAGCGCATCCGGTCTCATGAGCGCGACTTGTGCACGCGTGTTTGCCAGTGCTCGCGCTGCGATTGGATGGCGCTCGGCGGTATAGGTTTCGAGCAGCTCCTCGGCAGCGTCGCCACGCACGACGGCAGCAAGTTTACCTCCCAGGTTTACGGCATCGAGCAGGCCAAGATTCAATCCTTGCCCACCAAATGGCGAGTGAACATGGGCTGCGTCTCCCGCCAACAGCACTCGCCCCCGGCGATAGGTTGCCGCTTGCCTGGCATTGTCTGTAAACCGGGTCGCAGATTTCATTGAAGTGATGGTAACGTCGGCGCCACTGACGTTACGCAAACTGGACTGTACTTCTTCCACCGTAACAGGCGTATTGCGATCGGCAGGAGGCCCATCGAACTCCACGGTCAAGACCCGACCCGGGGCGGGACCATAGGCGAGCATGCCCTTGGCCGTCCTTCGCCAGCCAAGGGGCAACAATCGCTCAGGATGGTCGAGTTCTACAATCGCTTGATGCCCTGTGAGCGTGGGGTCGGTGCCGGGAAATTCGAACCCGGCTCGTTTCCGCACCATGCTACGGCCGCCATCGCATCCCACAAGATACGCACAGTGCAGCGAATAGGCACCCCCCAGACCCCGCCCTTCCACCATGACTCCGCCGCCATCCTCACGAAAATCAACGACCTCGCAGGAGCGCCTCACCTCGATGCCGAGTTTGCCAGCGCGCTCGCCGAGCATTCGCTCCAAGGCCTGCTGCCCGACACCGCGGATGCGCCGCTTCGGCTCCCGCTGGCGCGTTTGATCGATGAGAAATAAGCCCGCAAAGTGGCCACCGATCTTTGTCCAGGGAGACGGACCTTGCAGTAAATTTCCAGGCGCGCCAGCGCGCTTGGCCATCGCCATCATCACTTCCGTCAGGGCGTTTTCCTCGACATCCATCGCGGGGCCGAATCCCCGGCGCTCCAGAGCTTCGCCGGCGAGCGCACCGAGGCCGCCGGCCTTGATGGTCTCGTCCGGTTGGGCTAATCGCTCTAGAACGACCACCTTCGCGTCACCCAGAAACAATTCCATTGCCAGCATCAATCCCACCGGTCCGGCGCCGACGATAGCAACATCCGCTCGTTCGATACTCATGCAGTTGATTATGCCTGAAAATATGTACCGAGTACAATTTTCATATTGGTCTAGAATTATCAAATGCCAGATCCGCAGAGTCTACGGGAGCGCAAGAAGCGCGCCACCCGCCAAGCAATCTCCAATGTTGCCACCCGCTTATTTCTTGAGCGCGGATTCGACGAGGTCACGGTAACCGAAATTGCGGAAGCCGCTAACGTCGCCAAGATGACCGTTTTCAACTACTTTGCTCGCAAGGAAGATCTTTTTTTCGATCGCGAGGAAGAAGGGCGAGTTCTTCTGCGGGATGCTCTCGCGAAGCGATCTCGCGGCGAGTCGCCGGTTGCGGCATTGCGGGCTCTTTTCGATCAACTCCTGGAACAGAATCACCCTTTCGCGAAATTTACGGCCGGCACGGCACGCTTTTGGCACACAGTAGCACTGAGCCCGGCGCTGTCGGCGCGGGCCCGCGAAATGCGTGATGCATTTGTAACGGATCTTGCGGAAATGCTTTCGGATGCAGTTGGAAAACCAAAATCCGACCCGGAAGCTCGCCTGCTGGCTTCGATGCTGTTAGCGACGTGGCAGGTCGCATACGGGGAAGGGCTACGCCAACAGCGAAAAGGGGCTGCAAGCAATGCAGTACGTCTGTCGTTTGTGAATCTGGTCGAACGCGGTTTCACGGGGATCACCGCTGCCATGCGGCGAACACCGTATGTTTGACTCTCCTGGGTGAAGGGGATTCAGGCGGCAGAAGAAATTTCGAGGAGGAGAAGTTTCGGGGGCAGGAATGGACCTCGAAACTTTTGTTGCCCAACTTCCCATCTGAGGCAAACTCACTACTATCGCCTTCATTCGCCTTGGTTAGCGGTATCAACCACAGCTCAGAGATCGTGGGCGCCAAACCCGCCGCCACAGCCGGCAGTCGAGCCTACCTGTACTTCGGTGGTCTCTCGATCGACCTGAACGAACTGGTTGACCCGTCCCTTCCCCTGCTGACCGGGGCGAGTCACGTTAGCAACAACGGTAAGATTGTCGTCAACGCAGTGAACGGCCAGCTTTATGTCCTCACTCCAAAATGAGGGAACTCCTTCCCCTTCAGTCGAGGCGCACCGCATAAAAATGCTGTGCGCCTCGATCGCCTTCGATCATCCTGTCGACGCATTCGACAGAATTTCGTCACTTACGCCCAACAGAAATGGCCGGCTTCTATTCATGGGTTGTGTCGCGGACAGAGCCCACATACAGATTCGATCTGTCAGTCGCAGAATCAACTGACGTGGATGTTGGTAAGGCATTGCTGCCGTTGTAGGTACAGGCAAAGCTCGCGGGGAGAGTGCGTAGCTTGTAATCCTCTGGCAATGGGCCAACCGTCCCAGCGCGCTGAACGGCCCGCACGCATGCGTAGTCTAAAGAATTCCAGCCGCTGGGCTTACCTATTCTTATATTGCTCAGAGAACCATCGCGGTTCACATCGAACCACATCTCCGCCGAGTTTCCTGCAGGAACGGTCGCGTCGACACGTTCATAATCGCTAAAACTCTGGCGGAGCCTCTCAGCCATTTGCTTCATGTACAAGCGAGAGGGTTCGACAGAATTCGCTACGGGCGCGCTTGTCTTTTGAGGTAGTTGCTGACCATCTTGCAGGTGATAGGAGCAATCGTAGATAACGTTCAGACTGCCTTTGGTTCCCCCTTCCGGCGGCCCAAATGTTGTGACTTGCTGCACTGCGTTCACACATGAGAAGTCCAACGAGGAATACCCGCTGGTTGCAAACAGGGAGACGCTTTGAGGAGAGCCCTCGCGTGAGATCGTAAACCCAATTTTCGCAGTGGCTCCTACAGGTGTGTTGACGACCGTAGATGGGTTCAAGTTCCGGGAGATCCTGTTGTGAATCACGTCTGCATACCACTTGGACGGGGGAGGTGGCCCCACCTCCACGTGGGCCCCTCTGGGAGCATTTTTGCTATAGACCCGTGCTGTAGGGCTGTTGGTCACGGCGTGCTGACTCGTTGTTACCGAATAAAGGGAGAAACCTCCCCAAATGAGAATCACGACCGCTATCGCTACAGGAAGCAATTGTCTAAAGGAGAACGCGGTCCAGGGAGGGAAATACATTCGTGGCCGTGGGGGCCTGAGAACTGCTCTCAACGCCTCTACGTTGGCAGCCTGATATGCCTCATTCGCCAACTTTGTGAGCCGTTCGCAACGTATTCGGTCCTGCTCGTCAATTGCCAGATCAGGATGAACGCGCTTGAGAACTCGGATCCATAGCTGCCTTAATTCTGGCGACGGCGTGCCCATGCTGTACTCTCGGTCTTTTTAGCGGCTTCACTAGAAGATGGGCTGAGCTACACCCTAAAAGGACAGACCTATACGGGCAATCAAGAAAGAGAACACGTCCCAGCCAAGATGCCTGGTGATGCACAGGCCCGATATCTGCCAGAGTGAAGACGGTGAAGAGCTTCCTTGTTAGCCCAGTTCACGGGCAGCAGCAAACATTCAACCGCCACCGGCATCTTCACTTCGTGCCGCTGGAATAGCGCTCTCGCCCTGGGCTTCTACGCTATCTTCGCCGTTTTCATTCCACATAGTACGGGTCAACCGCGTACAGGTACAACAGTGTTTCTGGACACCTTCGTTACCTTTGCGTTAGTTTTTTAGCGCTTCCTGGGTGGCCGAGCTATCCCCAACTGCTTTTTCATGATGGTCTTCACTCGCCGGACCGCCTATCTTGACAGTTCCTCTGCTAAAGCTCAGACTGACATAGTTTGACTATGCCAGTAGCCGGAGAGGCAAAATGTCCCGCGGCGAAATCCCACCGGGCACGCTCTATCTCCTGATCCAGCGCATCATGGGCGCAGTCACCAAGGTTATCCAGACGGCATAAGAGGAGCGTATGAGCCTGCCGGGCGAAATCAAGCGCCGCATCCAGATGCTTTTCCATCGCGGCCAGCTTCAACGCGATCTAGAGGAGGAAATGCGCCTCCATCTCGAACTGAGCGGGCAGCAGCAAATGGATCGCGGGCTGCCGCCCACTGCCGCCGCGCGCGCCGCTCATCTCAAGTTCGGCAACACCACCCGCATTAAGGAGAAGAGCCTTATGGTCTGGGGATCGGAAACTCTCGAAAGCTTCTTCGCCGACATCGCCTACGGCACGCGTGCCCTGCTTCGCAGTCCTGCGCTCACCATCGTGGCGCTGGCCTCACTCGCTTTCGGCATCGGCGCCAACACCGCCATCTTCAGCCTGCTCGATGCCGTCCTGCTGCGCTCGCTTCCCGTCAAAAATCCTCAACAGCTCGTGCTGGTCGGCGAAGGACGCATGCGGGGAATCGGCAACGACGTCGCCTTCACTGAGCTCGCTTCCAATCCCTTCTTCCGCCAATTTCGACAGCGCAACAGCGTGTTCTCTGACGTCGCCGGCATCTTCAGCCTGAACAACGATGGGCATGGCTTCCTTGAAGGCAGCAATGAATCTCAGCCCATCTCCGTCCAACTTGTGACCGGCAATTACTTCCCGCTGCTCGGCGTTCACGCCCTTATCGGTCGGACTCTTAACGATGCCGACGATCACTCCGAGGGCGATCATCCGGTAGCCGTCGTCAGCTATGCCTGGTGGAAGGGCGCGCTGGGCCAGGATCCCAACGTCCTGGGCAAAAAAATCAAGCTCGGCTCCGTCATCTACACCATCGTCGGCGTAGCTCCGCCGGAGTTCTTTGGCACCCTGGTCGGTGAGGCTCCCGAGGTCTGGCTACCTCTTTCCATGGTCAAGGTTGTGCCGCCCTATTACGGCGGATACAACGACAACTTCAGCAAGTCGCTCAACCTGATCTGCCGCCTCAAACCCGGCGTCTCGATTGAACAAGCCACAGCCGACGCCAACTTGCTCTTCCAGCAAATCACGCGCAGCTTCCCCGACGCCAAACTTACCCAGCTCAATCTTCAAAAGCTGGAGAAAGCTCACGTCACGCTGACCCCCATGACCACCGGGCTATCCAACATCCGGCGCCAGTTCTCTCAACCGCTCAAGATCCTCATGGCGGTCACGGCACTGGTACTGCTGATCGCATGCGCCAACATCGCAAACCTGCTGCTAGCCCGCGCCACCACGCGCGCGCGCGAACTCGCCATCCGCCAGGCCCTGGGAGCGGGCCGCGCACGCATCATTCGTCAGTTGCTAACGGAAAGCCTCCTGCTCGCCTTCGCCGGCGGTGCGCTAGGAATCGCGCTCGCTTCGATCTCCAGCCGCATCCTTCTGCGCATGGCCTCCGACGGCCCAGCGACCATCCCTCTCGATCTCTCCATCAACGGCCATCTGCTGCTCTTCAACCTCGCGGTCACGATCGCGACAGCGTTGATCTTCGGAACCATCCCAGCCCTGCGCGCGACACGGATTGAACTCACGGACACCCTCAAGGCATCGCGCACTTCGAACAGCTCCGGCAGCAAGAGCCGGCTGGCACAGGCCCTCATCGTCTCCCAGGTTTCGCTCTCACTCGTCCTCATGGTCGGCGCAGGCCTATTTCTCCGCAGCCTGGTCAATCTCAGCAACGCCGATACCGGGTTCAACAAGCAAAACGTCCTTCGACTACAACTCGATTCCAGCTCCATCACTGGCGAGGCGAATCAAAACGCTCTCTTTCACGAGATCGAAGAACGCGTCAGCGCGCTGCCTAACGTGCGCGCGGCGAGCTTCTCCACCTTCACCTTCGGCCCAGAAGGCAGTTGGAACACACCCATCCTCACGGACGGCATCGGCCTGGAACAGAACATCCACGCCAGCCACAACAACATAGGAAACGGCTACTTCGCCACCATGGGTATCCCGGTCATCGCCGGACGCACGTTTTCAGCCTCCGACACCAAGACCTCACCGCATGTAGCCATCCTCAGCCAGCGAATGGCGAAGACTATCTTTCCCTCGGTCAACCCCATCGGCCGCCGCTACTACATCGACACCAAAGAACCTCAAAGCGCCGTGGAGGTCGTGGGTATCGTTGGAGACGCAAAAAGCGGCGACCTCACCGAAGGCCCGCGCATGATTGACTACCTTCCTTACACACAATACGGCTGGGGTTTCGGCAATTTTGAGGTGCGTTACAGCGGCGACTTCGCTGTCATGGCCAACGCAGTCCAGCAAACCATTCACTCTATCGACCACACCGTGCCCATCAGCGACGTCACTACACTCGACGAGCAGGTATCCCGCTCTTACACCAACGAGAGATTGGTTGCCCAGCTCTCAACGTTCTTTGGACTGTTAGCTGTCGTCCTCTCCGCCATCGGCATCTACGGCTTGATGTCGTACGTAGTCAGCCGCCGCACCAACGAGATCGGCATCCGCATGGCCCTGGGTTCACCAAGATCCAACGTGAGCTGGCTGGTCATGCGGGAGATCGTTATCTTAGTCGCAGCAGGCATCGTCATCGGCATCCCTGCTACACTCGCCGGTGACCGGTTGGTAGCCAGCATGCTCTTCGGCATCAAAGGCACCGACCCAATGAGCCTAACCGCAGCCGTAGTTCTTCTAGTTGCCATCGCCACAGCAGCAGGCTACTTCCCCGCCAGAAGAGCTTCCAGAGTTGACCCCATGGAAGCCCTACGCTACGAGTAATCAGCGTGGGTTTTCCTTTTTCGAGGGAAGTACGGCGACATGATCACGGTCCCGGATTACTGTGGGGTGGCGGATGCCCGTCAAAACATTCGATGCGCCACCATGTCCTGATACTGCGCCAACGCTTTGATCCCCTTCAACTGCTCCTCCACCTGCGCCTCTGTGAAGTGCACCCCCATCGCCGGAGCATCCGCAATCGCATACGCGGTCATCCCTACCACCGCCGCCCCGAGGTTCAAATCCCGCTCGTTTACTTTGTCAAAGGTATCGCTTGGCTTGTGGTGCAGCAGGTCATACTTCGTCATCGGGGTCCACAGTACGAAGGAGGGCACACCATGCACCAGAAAGGGAGCCTCGTCCGTCTCGAAGGTAAACTTCCCCTCATCCGTCGTCTCCCCTGCCCCTAGCGCAGCCAGCAGCGGATGAATCTGTGCCAGTGTCTGTTTCTCATCCTCCCGCCCGAAAACATACCAACCCAGCGGAGCGTCGCCGCCTGTGTCGGTGACAAATACACCCGCGCATTTCGCCATCTCGCCCACGTGGGCGCGGGCATACGCCAACGATCCCAGCAGGCCCTCCTCCTCCCCGCCGAACAGCACAAACCGCAGTGTCCGCCGCGGCGTCAGTCCGCTCGCCTTCACCGCCTGCGCAATCGCCATCACGCTCGCCGCACCGGTCCCGTTGTCCTGGGCGCCGGTGCCCAAGTGCCAGGAATCGAGGTGTCCGCCGATCACCACATATTCCCCATTCGACTCGCTCCCGGCAATCTCCGCCACCACGTTGTTCACCGGCACATGCTCCCGCACCCGGTTGCGGAAGCTGAACTCCACCTCCACCGGCCCTTGCGCCAGCAGGCGCTTCAGCAGCAGCGTATCTTCCATCCCCAAGTTGCCGGCGGGCAGCGGATCCACTGTGCCCTTGAATGCCGTGTTGCCAATCGGGCTGGGCACATTGTTCACCGCGCCCAATCCAAAGATCAGCCCCTTCGCGCCCTCCACCCCGAGCAAATGCAGATTGTCGAACATCTGGCCGAACAACGGTGACCCGTCCTTGCCCATAAGCGCCGCCTCGTCGACCAGCACGATCGCCCCCTTGATCTTCGCCGCATCCGCCTTGATGCTGTCAGCGCTCAGCGTCTGCAGCCAGTAAACATTCCCCCGCACCCCGCCCGCGGGGGTCGAAGGGCTCCAGCCTTCACTCTCCAGGTGCAGCCGCTGTTCGTGCGGGGCGATCATGCGCGCGGTCGCCACCGTCTCCGGCTCCCACGTCGCAGGAATCTCCCACGTCTCCTTGTGCACCTGGGTCAGTCCCAGGCGGGTGAACTCCGTCACCGCCCAATCCGTAGCCTTTTCGTAGTTAGCCGAACCAGTCAGGCGAGGGCCAATCTCGTCCGCAAGCTGACGGTCATACTCATAAGCCTTGCCTGCCACCATTAAGTAACCGCCCAGCTTGACCACACTGGACTCGTCAGCCGGCGCACTCTGCTGCGCTGCGGCAGCCGCTATACAAAGGAGAAATCCCGCGATCACACACGTTCTCAAATTAATTCCCTTCTGGCAGCAGTTTATCCCCTACCCATCGATTCAGGAGTTTCCGGGACAGGATGTGTCAGGGCACGGCTCGCTTCGAGGGGCGCCTACAGAAAATGTGTGAAATAAGCGAAATGGGTCTTGCGAAATGGCCCCCGAGAGGGCTGAAGCTGCGGCGATAAGCCCCCTGGGGGTGAGACCGACGGATCGTAAACAGCCGGAGCAGCGCAAATTTTAATTGAAAAAGTGAGAGAAAAGAGTGATAAGCCCCCCGGATTGGAAAGCTGGTTGGCTTCGATTGCGTGGCGAGGGGGGTGACAGAGTCTGCGTGAGAACCGGGGGAAACCGCAGGTCCCCGTTCATTCGCCAGGGGTCTGACAGCCCTCTACGGGCGGGGTGAGGCAGTTCTCGGGCATGTTTTCCTGGGGCATGTTTTCATCGCCTCCTTCTTATTGGCACTTCTTGGCAGCGGTTCGAGCATCTTCCTGGAATAGCGATCCCCATGATTCAAAGGATGCCACCTTGCCAAACGAGTGGGGGAGGCATGGTAGCCCACTCAAGCCAAAATACGGCTTGACCCCGATTTCCTGCCACGCTGGTTAGAGAGGTCCGCGTGTGCGCCTTTCATTAAGGAAAGGCGCATGGGCTGTATCAACGCCACATGCCTCCGCAGGAAATCGGGGCAAATGGGGCACCCAAAGCTTTTGTCGCCGGTGTAATTGCGAAGTGAACCCGGATTTCCTGCTACGCAGACACCACAGCCACGCGTGCGGCTTAGGCTCTCTACTTGTCAGTATTTGGTTTGCTACAGATACAGATGCGCATTGGGGTCGTTTTGGGTTGAGGTCAGGGAAATTATTTTCTGGTCGTACCTGGGGCGGACAGGAGCTTCACTCATGCTCCGGGGAACTGCCAATCAGAAGGGACGAACCAGTGCTCGCTCCATTCATTCATCGCGGAGCAGAATCATCGGATCAACGGCGAGGGCACGTCGAGCGGGGACCAAGGCAGCGACGACGCCTACGCAGAGCATAGTAAGAATGACGCCACCGAGGATGACGGGGTCTTTGGGCGTGGCCTGATACACGATAGACGAAAGAACACGGGTTGCCAGTACACCGAGGATCATGCCGGCGATCGATCCAATGGCGAGCAGCCGGAAAGTACGGCCGAGCGCTGCGCCGAGCACCTTGCGTTGATCGGCTCCAAGGGCTATGCGGATACCGAGTTCACGGAGACGTTTGCTGACGGTATAGGCGGCCATGCCGAAGATGCCGGTAATGGCAAGCATCGCGCCCAGCAAGCCAAGCACGCCGAGAGAAACGGTGGCTACGCGAGCGGCGAAGAGGGCGGAATCCAACTCGCTGTTCCAGGTTCTGATTTCGAGCGGCAGCGCTGGATCCAGGGTGCGCATCGAGCGTTGCAATGCTGCGGCGATCCCTTGCGGGTCACGTTCCGATCGAACAATGAGCCAGGTCTGGCTGGAAGCGTGCTGGAGGAAGGAAAAGAACATGGCGGGCTTGGGGTCTTCGGTAAGGGTCTGGTATTTACCGTCTTCCACCACGCCGATCACTTCCGCCCGGTTGCTGCCGCCCCAGAACTTGAAATGCTTGCCTACTGCATTCATCG
This sequence comes from uncultured Acidobacteriaceae bacterium, assembly GCA_963736535.1. GTDB lineage: Bacteria > Acidobacteriota > Terriglobia > Terriglobales > Acidobacteriaceae > PALSA-350. Next base: position 327,525 of record CAVTPN010000015.1, on the reverse strand, counting down.
GCGGACCCGAAGACCTTGCGCGCAAATTCGCGATTCACGACGGCCACCACAGGAGCCTTGTCTTCATCGTGCATGGTGAAGGAACGGCCAGCCAGAAGTGCCGTTCCAGCAGCACGGAAATAGCCGGGCGAGACCTGGAAATTCTGGGCATCGGCGGCAGCGTTGGTAGGACGGAAATCGGTGGTGGTGTCAGTGAATACCTCGGAATCCCCTCCGCCGATACTGAGCGGAATCCGATCCGCATATCCCACGGCGGTGACACCCGGGATCGCTGCGGCAGCATCGAGCATGCGCTTCTGCATCTGTACGCGCTTGTCGGCATCATATCCAGCCATCTTCAGATCGGTCTTTACGCAGCATCACGTTCTTAGGCTGAATACCGTAGTTGTTTTGTAGCGAACGAGCCAGGCCGCGCACGGCAACGAGCGAAGCGGTGACTAAAACGGAGCAAATCGCGATTTGCAAACCCAGCAGAAGGTCGCGCAGTGTAAAGCGGCGTGCCGCTGCCGGCGCTTGTGCTACCGGAGCGAATGACCTGCCAAGGATCGGAGCGGAGAACCTGGCGAACGGGGACCAAGCCGAAGAACAGCCCACTCAAGACAGCCAGCAGTAAGGCCAGAGCGTAGGTGTTCACGTCCGGATTGACCGGAATATTGATCGGGATATTCGGAATCGGCCGCCATGTGCTGAGGGCACGCAGAATGACCACGGCTCCCGCCATGCCCACAAATACCTCCAGCCACAGAAACCAAAACAGCTTCGGTGAGGAGCTGGCGAAGAATGAGCTGGCGGGGCGATCCGAGGGCCATGCGGACTGCGATTTCGCGCGAGCGATCCGCCGCCCGCGCGGCGAACAGGCTACCAAGATTGGCGCATGCGGCAAGCAGGATAAGACCTGCGAGGAGCATGAGCCCGAACATAAAAGCGCGCGTGGGTCGACCCAGGGTATTTCCGGCGAGTCCCGGGCGGGACAAGGAGAATTTCAGGCCATCATCGGATTTGGGATAGGTTTTCGCCAGCGAATTTGCAATGGTGTTCAAGTCCGAAGTAGCTGCGGCAGGTGTGACTCCGGGCTTGAGGTGTCCTATCGCCCAGGCGCTATGGTTGCCACGCTCCTCGAGCGAAAACCAATCACGTGATTTGCGGCGAATTGACGATGGGAGCCCACAGATCGGGCGCGAAAAAAAGTTCGGTGCCGCGGAAGTCCGGCGGGGCAACGCCGATGATGGTGAAGGGATACTTGTTGATCTGCACAGTCCGGCCCACTACAGCGGGGTCACCATTAAAGTGGCTGTGCCAGAGCGCATAGCTGAGAACGATCTCGGGCACGCTGTTCGGCCCATGTTCTTCGGAAGCATGGATAAATCGGCCAAGATAGGGCTGAACGCCCAGGGCATCGAAGTAATTGCCGCTTACGGTATAGGGCCAGACTACGGAGGGATTTCCGTGGCCGGTATCGAGCCCAACGCCGCCCATGATGTTGTAGAGCACCAGCGAGTCGAAGCTGCGGTTCCTGTCACGCAGGTCGCGGTAATCCGGATACGACTGCGAAGGAGATGTATCTGACCCGTAGGCGCGTTCCACCATGAACAGCGTCTCAGGGTGCGGCACGTTGAGCGGTCGCAGGATCAACGCATTCAGTACGCTGAACACGATTGCATTGGCGCCAATGGCGAGCGCCAGTGTGAGCACGGCGGTCAAGGCGAATCCAGGCGCTTTTCGTAACTGTCGTAGAGCGAGTCGTATATCGGCGTTCATGCTCCCCCTTTGTTACGCATCGTCGTGTATCTTGCTCGGGTTCCCGGGGCTTGTATTGGTTGTACGCACGTGCTGGGGCGGCGGTTCCATTTGCTGTTGCCAGCTCATCGTTGCGAGGGTGGAGCGGCCCGGGCGGACGGGTCCTGATGGGGTGAGGGAACGGCGCGGAGGCTGAAGCTTGCGATGGTGGCGGGGTTGGAGTTCGGACGCACCTGGAGGGTGCCGAGGACTTCAGCTCGGCAACGGGGTCTGGTCGCGGAGCCGGAAGACGAGCGACGCCGGGCAGCACCTCTTTGGCAGAGAGCAAGAGGAAGCCGCCGGTCTGCCGCCGAAGTTCCATCTGTGCGTCGGTCGCGGAGGCGAGAGCGACATTGGGCAGAGCATTCGCAAGCGCGGAGTAGCCTGCCTGATTAAAGGCGGCGAGCCAGTTGTAGAGCAGGTGGCCGGCGGGGGTGTTGGGGATGAAGCCCACCTGGTCGCCCGAGCGAGGAAGGCGAACGATGATGGTGGGATGAACGGGGCTGACGTGATCTCCCGGGCGGGCGGGCACCGGAGCGTCGGCGGGATCGCCGAGGACGATGGTGTCGATCTGATTTGGATCGTCATCGTCTTTCTGGCCGGCAGCTGAGGTGGCCCCGGTGGTGGCGCTGGCGGAACGATCAGCACCGGAGCCGCCGGAGGTGAAATGTGCATCCCCGGTGTGACTCAGGGCATAGAGGACCGAGGAGAGCGCACCGACGGCGATAACGATCGCGAGCAGGATGGCTGTGGGGCGGAGCGGCTGGCGGCCAGTGATATAGAAGGTGGGAGCGATGAGTGTGGGAACGCCGGTGGGCGGCGGCTGCCGCGTGAGTGGGTGTTCGTCGGGTTTTCCCGGCGCGAGCCGAGTCGGAGGAGGTCCGGCGGGGATGGCCACACTGATAGTTTAGACGCGCTGCCAAAGTATGGTGTGAGTTTTACCTTCTACTCCTTCCCTGCTTCTGCAGCACACATCCCCTTAGCTCCCAAGGAAAATAGCCCGATGAGCGCACGATTCTCTATCGCAAGGTATTCGATAAAGAGTAGACGCTTACGGTGCACCCCTGACAGTAAGCTCCGGCCTGGCGGGTTATCCTTGTCAGTTGTTCGTCAATCTCTTGTGCTTCGGCCGGCCGGTGTGCCTCGATTAAGTAGGACCGGTATTGCGACATGGCCGCGGCCAAGCGAGGATCGGTAGCGGACAGCCTTCTCCGTAGTATTTGGAGAGCTTGCAGCATGGTTCTCTCCCCATCTTGTGACGCCCCGTTCTTCCACTCGGCAAACCCGAGCGACTGCAGCGCGAACCCGTTGGCAACCGATTCTGATTCGAAGTTCTTGTTTGCGAACGCAACCGCCTGCCTTGCGTTCATCAGTCCTTCCCCGCAGCGCCCCTGTGAGCACCGTGCAAACGTGAGAGTAATGAATGCGGAGAGGACCCCCGTCCTGGGTGGGTTCAACGAAGATTCCATCATTTGAAGTCCCTGTAGGGCGAGCCGCTCTGCCTTCTTGTACTGGAGCCGCAAGAGGGCTATGTCCGCCAGGTGTACTTCACTCTGCCCGGTCTCGGCCGGGGAGCCGAGCTTCTGGCGCACCTTGATCGCTTGCTTGCGGGCGCTCTCGGCATCGTCCAGACGACCGTAGATCACGTAGAGCGAGGAGAGGTTGTCGAGTGTGAAGGCGTACTCTGCCCTGGCTGATGGCGCAGTCTTCAGCAGATGCAGCGCCCTCAAGTAGGCATCTTCCGCTTTCAGGAATTCTGTTCCAATCTCGTATTGCAATGCGAGTTGTTCCCACAAAGCCGCTTGCTTTCCCGGGGGAAGATGCTGCTGTTCACCGATGCGAATGACCTCCAGATCCCGAGCGATCCACGCTTGCGACGAAGCGATGTGGGCATCCGGAGTCTGAGCCCAGACGACGCCAACGGGCAAAACGAGAGCGATCAGAAGAAGAAGGAATAGTTTCGAGCGAAGAGAAGAAAGCACGGCGTTCATGCGTGACCCCCAGTTAGGAATTTCAAAAGAATGCACGGAGTGACGACTATCTGCATTGTGATTACGCAATTGTTTCGCGTTAGGTTCCCGCATCGCTGCGCACACATCGAATGCATGGCATCCCAAAGGCCACTTATCAAGGCAAATGTTGCTCAGCAAACCAATGAAATCAAGCGATGAAGATTGGGGACGACGGGAGGATCGGTCAAAATCGAAAAACTGTGTTCACTTCCGAACATCTCGGCAGTTGTCGTGAGTGTTCGTTTGTGAACAGTCGCCAGGAGAAACCCGGGAACATAGACGGGATGTTTTCGCACGTCAGGTAAAGGGTGAGAAGCCCGGCGGCAGTACGAGACGATACCTCAGCTTAGAGATAGCGGATTGGGGTGAACGTCTCGTCTGAAGGTTTCGCGGAAAAAGGGCCCAGTGCCGAAAAAAGGGTCCGTCACCGCATCCCTACATTTCCGCTTAGGGATCATCGGGGTGATGTTATGCGCGTTGTGCGTTTGCCTTGTGCCCGCTGAAGGATTTCCTGCCTCGATAGACGCTTCCAACGTAACTGGAATTCGGGGGTGGGAGCTGCTTTGATAGACCCGTTTGCCGGCGAATGCATCGCACTCGTCACAAAGGTAGCGTCCGAGATGAGATACAGCATTCCTCCCTGGCCATTGATATCGGTAAGTATTGCGAGTCCATTCGCTCCCCAGCGAACCATGGCAAATGGAGCCCCGGCAAGATTGTTCAGGGGAATCGTCGACACCTGGGCATAGGTCGTCTGGTCGAAGGAGACCAAGGTGAAGCTATTTGTGTTGATCTGCGGCTGCGATTGCGAGAGGAAGAATACACGGTTGAGCGAAGAGTCAGGCACGGCCAGACCGGATGCGTTGAACGTGCCCACAATCTTGCCCGATGCCGGATCCGCCACATTACCGTTATCACTGTAAATAAGGCCGGTTCCAAAGTCGGAGTGAATCTGGTCTCCTGCGCCGGTGAGATTCGCAGCGACCGTTTGTGCCAGATAGACACCATCCGCGTCCACGTTATAGACGAGATCCAGCGACGGCGCGGGGTCCTGATTCTGCGAACCCAATAGAGTTGCGTCCGTCTTGCCCCAGGCCAGCACGTTCCCGAACCCTGGCTGCGGCCATGCGCCCGCGGTGATTGGCCGCATCTGGGTGTTGTCAAACACGGCGACCCCTCCCGGACTGTCGTCGAAAACGCGGCCGGTGGCGGGCAACGGACCAAGCGATATGGCTGTTGAAGCCGCGCTCTGCGGGGCCGCCTTGAGATCGACAGCGTAGTACTGGTCAAAAGTACCGTAGAGTCCCTTGTTCAACGACCAGGAAAACACAGGAGCGAGCCCGGGTAGATAGTTTTGCGATGCTTCCGTTGCGCCTGCATAGCCAACATATAGATATTGGTCCTGAGCGCTCATGCTGAGGAGATAGGGATCGGATAACTCTACCACCGGCGCTGATGTCACCGTGGCTGTCGAAGGATCCAGGGAGACGATCCCATTCGGATAGACGCTGTCGTAATCAGCGACCCCCACATAGAGCAACGAGCGAGTTGCGTCCCAGGCCATCGCCAGACCCGATAGGTTCAGCGCCTGTATGTTGGTGCTGGTGGGAGCAGGCAGTACCGTAAACCGAAGCGAGCCGGGAGTGAAGAAAGTGCTTTGCTGGTCGTACACAGTGACGGAGAAAGCGCCGGCGGTCTGCAGTTGAGCAGCGGGGATGGTAGCGATCAGTTGGGTTGGGCTTACATAGGTGGTCGAGAGCGTCTGCGGTTGCAGGATATCGCAGTTCAGGCAGGCGGCACTGCCGGGGGTGAAGTTGGCGCCGTTGATGGTGACCGTCACATCGCTACTGCCGAGCGGAGCTGACTGAGGCGTCAACGAAGCGAGGGAAGGATACGGGGTGACCGCTGTTCCCGCCGTTTCTACAGGCACGTCGGGCGCGGCCTTGGGATTGATGGCGGCGCCGTCGATCAGGAATAATCCTCCCCCGGTGCTGTCGGAGGTGCTGTTTTTGCCGATCACAGCCAGCCCGGACGTGCCCCATCGCACCAGGCGGCCAAGTCCCTGGGTAATTGGGGTGGATAGATTGACACGCTCCAGCAACTGATAGTGATACAGGTCATAGACCAGAAGTTGGGTTGGGGTAACGCAAAAATAGCGTCCTAACGATTGGTCGCCCACACACTGAAAATCGCTTGTATCGACCGAGAACTGACCTACCTGGGTAAAGAGAAGCGGATCGGCTACCAAGCCGTACGCATAGATCAGGCCAGTTCCGGGATTGTAGTATGTGTACTGACCGGCGTCGAGAAGTCCGCCTCCGGCAAGCTTGCCGTCATTTCCAGTAGAGAGCGTCACTCCCGAGGCGTCCACATTCATGGGGATGACACCACCCGGCTCGTCGCCGGTGCCGCGTTGCGTGCCGTAAAGGGCAGTGTCCTGCTGGCCCCACTGAATCCAATCAAGTTCAAAGGAGACTCCATTGCCAAAGCCCGGTACGGTGTTGGGGCGTGCCACCGCATCGTCATATGCAACGACTCCGTTGCCACCACCCCCTTCCCACTGTCCCGGAACCATCGCCATCAAGTGCGGATTCACGCGTGCCGTTTCCAGCGAGATGGCAAACTGCGCCATACCGTATTGATTTTTTGGTATGGCGATCGAGACATCTTTCTGGAAGCCGGGTAGAAGATAGCGCTGAACCGATGAGTCGCCATCCATGCCTACCCACAAATAGGACGCGCCGGCGGAGACCGAAAGCAGATTGGGATTATGACCGGCCGGCACGGTGGTCGAAACCGCTCCCGCAACCGGGTCAATCACCAGCAGAGTATTGGGGTTGGCAGGGTCGGTCGACGGCATGGAAGCCAACAGCTTTCCATGCACTGCGTCCCACGCAATATCGTTCGGGACGTAGTTCAGCTCGCGCATCCACGTAGTGGCGGGCACCGGCGCCTGGGGTGCGGTCACCACCAACATCGCCGGGAGCGACGACACGGGCGGCACACTGGGAATGGTAACCACGATGGAGATGGAGCCGACCACAGCAAAGTAGCCGGCAGGAATCGACACAGTGATGGACGTAAATGTCTGACTGAGCACGGCAACCGGCTGCCCATTCGCTTGTACCGTTGCGCCGGCCGCGAAACCGTTCCCGATGATGACGATTTGCCGGGGCAGGTTGGAACCGGTGTACGCGGCTACCGAAGCGGGGTTAAAGGAAGCGATGGTGGGCGTGTGTGGCCTGACCAACAGAGGGGCCGGGGCTGCTGCTGGTAACCCGGGATTGACGACCGAAATTTGCCCCATACCAAAGTTCTGTACATCTTCTGCTGTCAGGGCCATCTGCAGGCTGGTGGAGTTGGTAAAGGTAGTGGTGCGGGCAGCACCGTTCCACTGCGCCACGGAGTTCGCTTCAAATCCCGTACCGCTCACTGCGATCAGGGTTGCGGCGCCTTGAAGCACGGCTTGAGGAGATATTGCCAAGATGCCTGGTGTAGGCACTGCGATGGTGTAGTTCTGCGCCGGCGAGCTGCCTCCGCCGGGAGTGGGATTCGACACTGTGATTTTTTCGGTACCATCTGCCGCTATGGCGGACGCCGGTACCACTGCGGTTACAGACGTCACACTCTGGTAGGTTGTCGCCAGCGCTGTACCGTTTAGTTGCGCTACGGTAGACGCGATAAAGCCGCTGCCGATTATTGACAGGGACTGCGACGGTGAGCCGGCGAGCAGGCTGGCTGGGGTGATGGACGTAATCGCCGGCGTGGGGTTTGCCGGGGTTGTTGCCGGGGGCGGCGTAGTCACACTGGCTGGGGGAGCGGAACTTGACCCTGCACACCCAGATAAGGCAATAAAAAGGCTCAGAGATGCCGCGAGCAGACAGGTGCGAAGCACGAACCCTCCAGGGCAGTTGTTCTTGAGGGAGTGCGTTCGTCTCGTACTTTTTCTGCGCCCACTCTTAAAGCTCGCTAAGTATAGAGGGGGTTACCCGATCTTCAGTGAATTCTTTAGTAACTAACCACCCAGCAAATAGGGAACATGGTGACGGAAACGTTAAACACCAGTCGTGCGTAAACGCGGAAACTTCCCGCCTGGTCACCAGGTTTGAAACTCGAGTCTCGAAACTCCAAAGCTCAATCGGATTTAAAGGGCTCGTCCGCCGACACCATAATCAGTACCCCCGAGTCATGTCGCCGAATTACGCCCTCGCATTCTCCGGCGTCTTTTGTTCTTGTGCAGAAATGTGCGAACTAAGCGAACTATGCGAACTAAGTCCCCAGGATGCGGTGGAGTCTCTCCGCGTAAATGGCGAAATGGGACGTAACGAGTGGCTCGTTTTTTTGAAAAGACGTAGGCATCAGGTCGCCCTATCTCGACCGAGGTGCAGTCTGTCAGCCATTTTTAAAATTTGATATTTTTGGGTCCTTTTTGAGGTTTGGGAGCTCAACGGGGAGTGGCGTTGCCGAATAAGTCCTTTGTTTCACGAAGATGATCAAATCAATTGAATGTTCCGCCCTCATTCGACGGAGAAGCCGTCCCGGGATGGTTTGGCAAATTTTAAAATGAGCGCTAAAAGCGCTATAAGCGCTAAAAGCCCCCGGGGGATGGAGAAAGAAGCGTATCTCAGGGCCTTAAGAGTCTGCGGGAGAACTAGCAAAACCGCAGGTCCCTCCGCTACGCTTCGCTTCGGTCGGGATGACAAACGATTTGGGGAGGCATGGTAGCCCACTCAAGCCAAAATACGGCTTGAATGGGGCACCCAAAGCTTTTGTTGCCGGTGTAATTGCTCCCTTGACTTGCCACAGGTAAGTCCGCTGCTCGGGATGACAAATTTGAGGGGCGGTGGCTCACCTTGGCACGGGTGGAGGCGGATGGACAGAGCCGAAAAAAGCTAATTTGGACAAGTCTGACTTTCAGCCGTCCCCTTCGACAAGCTCAGGGCAGGCACTAGGGGACTCAATATGGAGAGGGTAGTTCTCCCGCAGACTCTGAAGACCGGTAGCTCTAGAGGATGAATGTCCGGGCTGAAGCGCTGCGGCGAGTTAGCGCGGACCTACCTAGCGTCCGCGACCTCTGGCCTGGGACGGTCCCCGGTGGTGTGCTCTTTCCCAGGTTGTCAAAACTGCTCAATCAAGGGGACGCACTGAGCGTACCCTGCATTACCCGGTGATTTCTTCTCTCCGCAGGCGCCCCAGCGGGGCGGAGGAATGCTGCGGACAGACGCGATCTTCGTCACATCTCTGTCTGCTATGCCCAAGTCATCGCGCCGACAAGCGCTGATGCTTTCCCGGTTGGTTGGTGGCGGATGCACGGGTAGAAGCGCAGGTGCAAGGCCAAGCAGAGCCGTCGTGGCAAGACGGCGCCGACATGGGGACTCTCACTTTGACAGTAGTACGGTTTCTGAGCCGCGTCCAGAGCGAAAAACCCACTCTTTGGTAACCATGGCAGAGCTCTGTTATTTCATCATCGAGCAAGGAAATGGTCGCCGATGTGGCCGGTTTGTTCTCACTCAATCCTCGCGGGCGGAGCGTGGGCATCGTTCTCTTGTCATCCCGCTTGCGGTGGAAGCAAAGCCGAGGGACCTGCAGTTTGTATTGAGACGAAATGAAGCCGGCAGGTCATCTATGATGTGGGTGCGATGCCGACCGATCCTACGTCAAGACGGCTTCGCTGGCGTTGGGGAAAATTCGGTGCGTCCCCGAAAAGGGCCTCGGGCGGAGAGCGCCGGCGCAGAGCCAAGCAGGGTCGTCAGTCCTGAGGTGTGGATACCCACAGCTACGGTTAGACGGTTGTGATGGCGGCTAAGTCCTTTGTTTTACCAAGGTGCTCAAAATTTTATTTTTCCCGCCCCCATCAACTGTTTAGGGGTCCAACATCCTGGCCAGCTGATTGTTTTCCGAGAGGTCCTCCTTCGCCAACGAACCGCCGGGTGGGGCGAGCCTGCGCGGGGGTCTTTGCTTCGACAGTAGTATGGTTTGTTTTTGCCGTCCAGGAAGTTGGAGGAAAAAGTTGAGGAAAAGCAGGGAGGTAACTCCTGAACTCTTTCAGTTGGCTTAGTTGATTTGCCGGGGGTGCCTGGGTTTGGAGCTGTCCAAATTAGCGGTATAACGGCGTTCTGGACGGCGCAACTTGCTCAATGCCCCCAGAGCTTTTGTTGCCGGTGTAATTGCTCCCTTGACTTGCCACAGTTAAGTCCGCTGCTCGGGATGACAAAAGGGGTTGGGGGATCGTAGCCCACTCAAGCCAAAGTACGGCTTGAATGGGGCACCCAGAGCTTTTTGTTGCTCCCTTGACTTGCCACAGTTAAGTGCGCTGCTCGGGATGACAAAAGGGGTTGGGGGATCGTAGCCCACTCAAGCCAAAGTGCGGCTTGAATGGGGCACCCAGAGCTTTTTGTTGCTCCCTTAACTTGGCACAGGCGCGGGCTTTTCCATCGTCGAACCACAGACAGGTCATCATCTTCTCGGACATCGAACTCTCTCCTCTCAGCTTTTCAAACTCCGAGGTAAATTCGGCAGCCGTTCTCCTGTGAACGAAGAACGGCTGCACCGAACATGAGGACATCGCGGTTACGATTTTGGTCCCTGCATCAGAGCAAAGTGGCCGCCCTGATCGTCTGTACCTTGCAGGATGCGCGACCCTCCAGGGACGTCCATGGGAGGCAACACTATTTCGCCGCCCGCATCGATCACACGTTTCTGCGCAGCTTCGATGTCATCGACGGTGAAGTAAAACTGCCAGTGCGGCGGAATACCTTCAGGCATGCCGGGGCCTTTGCGAGCCATCATTCCTCCGGTATAGAGGGGCTTGCCGGTGCGGAAAGTTTGGTAAATGCCCATGGCTCCCATGTCATGCGCACGATCTTTCTCCCAGCCGTAGTGCTTGGAGTAATAATCGAAGGCCTTTGCCGGATCATCGGTAAGCAGTTCGTGCCACCCCACATTACCTACGGCCATTTGATCCAAACGTGGCTGAGCACCTTGCTTGCCGGGTTCGAAGAGCAGGTATTTTACCTTTTGCGGGTCCAGGACAACAGCAAAACGACCGACGCCAGGGATATCCTGAGCAGGCTTCGCAATCGTCCCGCCGTCGGCTGTCACAGCCTTCAGCTCTTCGTCCAGGTTTGCGGTGTGGATGTGGCCCATCCACTGAGTGGGCAGCTCAGGCGCGCCTGCGCCGGCCCAGGTCATCATGCCACCGACATCCTTGCCGTCTTTACCAAAGAGCATGTAGGTGAAGCCGGGCATACCGGCGTCCTTGACGTCCCATCCGACTACCTTGTTGTAGAAGCTGACTGCCTTGTCCATGTCATTGGTTACGAGCTCGTACCAGATGAATCCGTCCGCCATTCTGCACCTTCTCTTAAGCGAAACCTCGCTATTAAGTAAACGCTGTCCACATAAATTAGCACCGAGAAGTGGATGCTGTCCACACGTAGCCATTTCCGCGCTACACTCTTCTTTGAACAGACAATGAAAAAGACCGCTACCCTTGAGAAACGCAAGACCTTTCGTCATGGCGATCTGCGCAACGCGCTCTTGGCAGCCGGCATTGAGATGGCGCGGACCGGAGGACCCAATAGAGTCATTTTGCGAAAGGCAACCCGGCAGGCGGGGGTCTCTCCCAATGCGGCATACAGGCACTTTGCCAACCAGGCTGAACTGCTGGACGCGGTGCGATCGGCATGTTTTTCGCAGCTCGCCGGGGCCATTGAGGATGAAATGAAAAAGTGCCGTCCAGGACGCGATCCGCAAGCGTTTGCGCGAAAGAGTCTACGTGCGGTGGGGATGGGCTATCTGGGATTCGCGATGAGAGAGCCGGGGATGTTTCGCACGGCGTTCTCGGTTCCACCGGCTGTACATGAGCGAAACCCGGCGAATACGGCCTCCATGGGACTGAATCCGTTTCAACTGCTTTCGCTGGCGCTGGACCGCATGCAGGAATCGGGCTTGCTCAGCAAAAAGAATCGCAAAGACGCAGAGTATCTTGCGTGGTCGACAGTCCACGGGCTGGCACTTCTGGTGCTTGAAGGACCGCTGCACCAGATGCCGCAAGCGATGGTGCTTGCGCTGGGCGAGCGCCTGGTGCTTATGGTCGAACGAGGGCTCAAGTAGAATTGCTTTTCTTCTCGCGGTCTGGCACACCGGCAGATGTTGGAATACTATGTTAGGCCGTGGCGGATGCCGGGCCGCTGTGCACGTGTACGAAACCATTCGGCAGACTTCCGGCCCGTTCCTCAGCCACTCGAGTAAGTGGAGGACTCCGATGGGCGCTGTGCTCAAACAATGCGCGGTAAGTGCGGCGGTTGCGATGCTGCTTCTTGCGGGCTGCCTGGAAAAGGCCAAGACCCCTGTCACCGACGAGTCTAAAACGGCAAGGGCGCCGGCAGGCCCTCCGGAACCCGTGACGGCCAAGACGGCTTTTTGGCCGATGTACACGTCCGCCCGGCACTGGAATACCGATATCGTGATACTCAGGCTCACGCCTAAGGAAGTGCCGGGGTTTAAGAATGAAGCCGGCAAAGCGGCCATGTGGGAGGCGATGTTTGCTTCGCCCAGCCTGCATCAGTACCGGATCTACTCTTACGCAATCGCCAACTCCCCGCCGGACATTTTCAAGGGCGTGAGTGCCGGCCTGCGGGCGCCCTGGGGCGGCGTAACGCGCGACACTATGCCGGTTGAGCTTACCAACTTCAATGTCGATTCGGATGCCGCGTACCAAGCCGCAGCAGCGGATGGGGCGGCCTGGTTGAAGAAGAATCCAGACAAGGCACTCTCATCCCTTGCACTGGGGAACACCTACAGGTTTCAGGCGCCGGTCTGGTATCTGATGTGGGGAGATAAGAAGTCCGGTTTTGTTGCCTTCATTGACGCCAACAGTGGAAAGGTGCTTAAACCAAAATAGCGGAATGCCCGGCCTGCGTGGCTTTATTGGTCGAAATGTTTGTCGCCATCCTGACCACCAAGCTTTTCCGCCATGCCTAAAGGACTTTCACCTCTTCGGCTCCGCAGGGGTGGAGTTCTGAAACTTGATCAACAAAACGGATCGTTCCAAAGCCCATCGAGCAGGAGGAAGTCATGTTTGACAAACCTTTTTTGCCTTCACGCGGTATACGAGTCGTTTCGGCAGCCGCACTTGGCATAGCGCTAGCGGTGCTGGGCGGCAGAGCCTTTTCCGCGCAGGACAAGTACACACTGCGCGTGCCAAATGGGCTCGCATTCTCTGACTTCAGGGGGTACGAGAACTGGCAGGTTGTCTCCGTCAGTCAGACTGAAGATCTGCTGAAGGTGATGGTCGCCAATCCCACGATGATTGACGCCTACCGGGCCGGCGTCCCGGGCAACGGCAAGCCTTTCCCCGACGGCTCCAAGATTGCAAAAATCGAGTGGAAACCGAAAAAGAGCACGGAAGCCCCTTTTTCAGTGCGAGTACCGGACACCTTACAAGACATTTTCCTCATCGAGAAAAATAGCAAGAGATTCCCGGACACGAAGGGATGGGCATACGCCGTGTTTGACTATGAACCCGCGTCGGACACGTTCAAGCCCGATGCGAGCGGCGTCGTCAATTGCGGCTTCGCGTGCCATACGAGAGTGGCGGCCAAGGATTACATTTTCACGGCATACGGCAAGAGGTGAACGGGGTGAAGGATTTCGGTGGATTTAAAACAAGCCCCTTCCCATGGCGCAAACACTCACTAATGTTTATCTTTCTAACCGCCCGGCGAGAGGCTTGTATGGAAAGACGAATGCTCTCACTGAACGAGGCTCCCAGGCGGTAGTTATCTTTGCAATATCTGTCGTAGCGAGTAAGTAAACGTGCCGTCTGAAACTCCTGTCCTGAAACTCCTTGAAGGGACCAACCCAATGAGCGCTGCCCCTACACAAAACCGGCTCGCAAGTTTAGATCTTGAATACCTTTTTTCCTACTGGGCAACGCTTGCTCCACCAGAAGTGATCGGACCCATTGCCGAGGGAATTCGCGTAAATTTCTACGTCACAGCTGGCGAGGTCTCCGGGCCGAAAATGCGAGGCCGGCTTAGGACCGTAGGCGGCGACTGGCTCCTGCTTCGTCCCGATGGCGTCGGCTTGCTTGACGTTCGCGCAACTATGGAGTTGGACGACGGGGCTCTGATTTTTACGACATATGGCGGTGTCGTGGACTTGGGACCAGAGGGCTACAACCTCTTTTTAAAGGGAATCCTGCCGCCGCGCCCGGACCTGCGAATCGTTCCAAGGTATTACACGGGCCATCCGGAATATCTGTGGCTCAACCGCTTGCAATGTGCCGGTGTTGGCGTGTTTGATGTCGCGCAGTCGAGGGTGAGCTACGACATCTATGCCATGCGATAGAGCATGCGGGCAAATAGGGCCCGAAGAGGGACAGCCGAAAGTCTCCGGCAACGGAATCCTTTTTCAAGCAACAGGAATCGTTTGTTAGCGCAGGCGGCAGCGAGGAGGAAGAGAAGGGCGGGCGAGGGTTTTGGGTTGCATGGCGGCTGGCTACCTCAGGTGATGCATGTCTAAGACCAGTTGCTTGTCGATGCGTGCGCTTTGGTAGTGCCTGGAAAGCAGGACGTCGGGCCTTTCGAAATGATCTTCTGCGCCGCTGGAGAGAACGAAATGGGCGACCTCGTGGGCGAAGTTGACGAGGAAGGCGTCGGAACCTGGGGTGACGGGAAGGACGCGGGGGTCGGCGAGGTCGCTGACGACGCTGACGTCCTCGGGAAAGGTTTCACTGAGGCCCCTCCTGCTCCTGCTGGTGTACTTTTGGACGAAGAAGACGTTAAGGTCGACACCCTTCTGCCTGCGGCCGATGACGTCCTGGACGAAAGCCTGGCCGGTGATCTGGTAGGTGCTCTGGCCTAGTCGTTCAGGGTCGGAGGAGATGGTTTTGTCCAAGGGGTCTTTGAGGTCGACGCTGAGGGGCTCGGCGGAGATAAGGTTGAAGGTGATGTTGGCCTGGGGGCCGTAAATCCAGTTGAGCCTACGGATGAGCCAGGGGGCGTCCGCGGGAGACCATTTGGTGGTGAGCCGGACGCCGTTGGGGTCCTTGCAGTCGAGGAATTTGAAGGCAACGTCGTAATACTGCGGGATGAGCACGCCGACCGTGAGATTCATGGACTCTCGGCCGGAGACGGCGGCGAGAGGGAAGACGCCGCGAGTTTTTCCGGTAACGAGAAAGAGGCGGGAGCGGACGCCGAAGCTGGTGGTGGCGGCCATCTGCGCCAAGTATTTTTTGGCCGAGTCGTCGGCCAGGAGACCCCACAAGAGGAATTGAGCGTGGATGCTGTTGAAGCTTTTGCTGAAGGTTTCGCGAGTGACGTGGGTGACGGAGAGGTGGGTACGATCGAAGCGGAGTTCGAAGCCGGGGGCGTCCTGGAGTTCGATGAGGTTCGACCCTTGCAGGCCCACGGCCATGAAGTTGTTTTTGAGATCTACGCCGGTTTCGTTGACGATTTCGCGGAATCTGCGCATGCGTTCCTCCTGCACGCGAATCGTTCCATGGATGTTTTGTTTTGTCTATGTGGATTGCCGGCGGCGGCCAAACCTTGATTAACAGTTGAAGCCCAGACAGAGGTACTGGCGGGCTTATGCCATTGGGGGACGTTCCTGAACGGATGAAGATTCGATATGCGTCAGGTAGATCGATATTCGCGTCCGCTCCGGTTGTGCCTGCGCGATGATTTCGGCGGCCAAGGTGCGCGGATCGCGGTCATTCAAACGTCCTGTACGCCACTGTGAAAGCATATCCCCGTAGAGTCTATAGACTTCGCTTGCGGCGCGGAGATGCGTGCTATAAAGAAGCCCACGCGGGCGCAGGCCATCGATGAGAATGCAAAATGTCGCGACAGCGGCGGCGATCATCGCAAGGTCATCAAGCTTGAAATGGGCAAGAACGGCGGCCGTGGCAGAGACGACCATAGCGGGAATTTTGAGAAACCAGAATGCGAATCGATCACGACGGGCATCTTTATCGTTGTCTTGCGCCCACGCCTTGATCTGGTTCAGCTCCAAGCGAAATTCACGCGGCATTAGCGGATCATTAAGGTCATCGAGAGGCCTCATATAGGACTTGAAAGTGAGCTGCGGCGAGAAGAGGCTCTTGACCATGAAGTACGGTAGCACGACTGTTACGGCGAAGACGAAAAGCAGGACGGGAAAAGCAGTTCAGAGGGAAGGTACTTTGGGTCACGGATTTCGTGGACAGAAGTGGCACTTTCAGGAGAGAGGATTCCCGGTGACTGGGCATTTTTTTTTTTTTCAATTGTCTGCTCCTCAATCGACGATCACACGAGACGAGTTGTTGTATCCGATCGCCGATGAGACACCGAGGTGCATCCTCGGCGGAATGCCCACGCCACGCGTTCTATAGCTCTCACCTCACTTGTCCATTTGGGTTGCTTCCAGATCGCCGATGATCAGCAAACGGCCTTCTTGTGGGAAGGGGGGCGGGAGATAGCAGCCTTTTCTAGGTACAAGAGCGGCGTCAACGAACAAGTGATTGTTTTTACCGGCAAACGAAACGATTCTTACCGTTCCCGCACTATTCAGAAACCGGGAAGTCTCACTGGGAGGAAGAATCATGGCACAGGAACCTCTGAGCCCACAACAACTCAGGCGTCATCTCAAACCGCGACCTGCATTGAAAGAACCTAGCGTCCAAGTAACATTTGAGCCGCCGGTCCATCCGCCAAAGGCAGGTACCCGAGTATTTCCCGCCGTGGTCAAGGGTACCTTCGTCAAACGTCTCGCGCGCTCGCGCAGGCAAGCAGCAATCGCTGAGATCGATGAAAACAAGCTCCAGGGCTTCCTGCCTGAGCATCTGGCGTTGAATCCACAAAAGCCGCTGATAGACAAACGGTTCAAGCGCGGCAAGTTCTTCGATCCGCTCCAGAAGTTGAAGAAAGGCGAGTACATGGCGACGACTATCTTTCCTCCCGACCAGCGGCTCGTGTTTTCGGATACCTCGTTCCCATGGTGCACCACCGGCAGAGTCGATGTGACTGGCGGCTGGGGGAGCGGCGTGCTCATTGGACCTCGCCATCTGCTTTGCGCATCGCACATGATGACGTGGAACCCTGACAATACGGTCAATCAGGTGACCTTCACTCCGTCTTACTTCGATGGCAATGCCCCGTTTGGGAATTCGGGAATTGTTCATTGGTACGCCTATCAGAAAGTGGTCGGACCGACCCTGAATGGCGGCCAAATTGAACAGGATTACGTGGTGTTAGTGCTGAGTAATCGGTTGGGTGAGGTGTGTGGTTGGATGGGGACCCGAGGTTATTCCGACTCGTGGAATGGGCTCGCCGACTGGAGCCATATTGGGTATCCGGGCGATTTGACCGGTGGAGCCCGGCCGACGTTTCAGAATGCAATTGCAGTCAACAGCACGGCGGGAAGTGACCCTACGGATGAGGAACTCTTCCAGAAAGCCGACGTATGGCCCGGCCAATCGGGTGGTCCGTTTTTCGGCTGGTGGAGCGGCGAATCCTGGCCGCGAGTGGTCGGAGTACAGAGCGCGCAGAACCCGCAGACCAATTTAGCGGGCGGGGGCAACGACATTCCCAACCTGGTCATTCAGGCGCAAAACGATTTTCCGTGAGCATGCTAAGAACACAGGCACTCGCCGCGGCCGCTTAGCCGCCCTGGGCCGCTCCAGGTCGACAGATAATATCAAAGTGCCCTGACGCGGTATAAGACAACCCCGTGCGACGGGACAACCGCACTGATGGCACCGCCTGTTTTCTCCATCGCGCCTGTCCACAGGTTGTGTGTGGAATAGCCGCGTTCATTCTCGGGCAGGCCCGCGGCAGACGCTTGTACGGAGACTTTCTCCGCCGTCCCGCCGGTGTTGAACAAACCGATGATCGCGTCTCCGTTCGATTCCATCTTGGCGAACACCTGCTGGTTGCCGGTATTGACAACCCTTTTAGCAGCGATCGAATCCTGGTCAACCGCGAGGACTGCTGTGTTTTTCAGGTATTTCTGCAGATCCTCTTGGTCGAGGTTAGTAAGATCGACGCCTAGGATGAGGGGCGCCGATCCAAGCGCCCACAGGCTCAGCTGTGTCTGACGCTCAGTTGGAGTAAGCCCGTCGTTGCTGCCATTCCCTACCTCGATGGAGTCATAGTCGTTGAACCTGCCCGAACCAGAGTAAGGCTGCCAATTGGCTACATAGTTGAAGCGTTTCTCAATATCTTTCCAGCTTGTCAGCGGGTAGCTGCTGCCGCCCTTTTCGCATCCATAGCATTCGACGTCGGGTGCGAATTCCCATTGATCAGCGTACTTCATCAGTGTCGGGGCGAGGGCTTGGGTAAAGCTCCCCTGTGTGACGTCAAGGATGATCGGCCGCCCGCTTTGCCGTATTGCTTTCGACCATGCTTCCACGTCAGCGGCGTTGCTGTCTTTCATGCCATCGATTTTGATGTAATCGACGCCCCATGCCGCGAGCATCTCGACCCATGAATTGGTATACTCCTGCGCTCCGGGCTTACTGTAATTGACGCGGACCATGCCTTTGCAGTTGTAGTTGTTCTCCGCTACAGACGGTTCCGCAATCTGGACGGCCGTGTACGGCGTGCCTTTAATCGGTGTGTTCTTACTTACTGCCTGCCTCGAAATACCCGGTGTAACGTAGATCCCGAACTTCATCCCCAGACCGTGGACGTAGTCAGCGACTACCTTGATGCCATTGGTATCTGCCTGGGCCGGGAATCTCGATGAGTCTGTCACCCAACGGCCATAAGGGTCAACGTTGGGACCTTGGCTGCCCGGACATTGGTACCAAAAGTCGTCCAGGCTTACGTATTGGTAGCCGATTTTCTGCAAGCCGGAGTCCTGCAGTGCTCGCGCCTGAGCTTCGAACTTAGCTGCCGTGGGCTGCTTGCGGATGAAGCTCCAACTACTCCAGCCGAGAACGGGTGTGCGCTCGAGACCATTATTCTTTGTCCCGGCGTTCTGCTGGCCGTCCACAGTGGCCGCGCCTGCCGACAGGACGACCACCAGCGCAGCCGCTAACGCATGTGTCAATTGCCTCATAAAAATCATTCCTTTCTTTATCACAAGACGGGGAAAATCGCTACAGAGTGACTGCGGTCCTCGATCAGCTGGTCAGCTAAATGATCGCTCTGACTGCAGTTCTGGGCTTCTCAGGGGACAGCCATGATAGGTAACCTACCATGGATGTCCGCGAAACTCCGAAACTCCCGTCCCCGAAACTCCCTAACGGCGCAACCGGGATCTTTACTCATCGACCATTCCGAATTCATCTTGCATGATCTTTGTTAGCTTCTTCATTATCTCGATGTGTTCAAACATACCGCGTGGCGTTCCTCTAGGAACAAAGGAGCTAGCTGCTTCGAATGGTCTACCTAGTAACGGATCTTCTTTGATTCTATCTTCCAGTATCTCGCTCAACGACGTCGTACCGAGCCCTGCTACGGCACGTTCCAGCGTTGATGCACCTATGTCTCACGAGAGGAGTTACACCGCCTTCTTTGATTAGCTGCGGGACAAGCCTTTCTTTAAACCGCGAACCTAGCCTTTTGTTTAAAACGTGTGTTTAAGTAGGTCGTAATCATAAAAACCGATCCGATATCGTCTTTAGTTATTAGGAGAGGAATAATCCTATTTACTCCGAACAGCCATTTGGGCAATGAGCTGGGCGGAAGCGTTCTGGGATGTTCTCGATCGCTCTCAACAGCTGCGCGACTCCAATAAGGCGTTCAGTCCCCGTAACAAGCCTGTCCTCAAGGAACCCCCTAAACTTCACATAGTCCCCTGAATACCGCACATCCGTCGGGCAGGTGCCGAGCTTGGCTTCGATCAGAACGGCCGTCGAACCGCACATCACGATGGCATCGCAGAGCGGGTGCTTCGCACCTCCGACTTCACACTCCGGGGATCTAAAACAAATGTTCTTACCTTTGTCCGCATATACTTCGAAGATCCACGCCACGTATTCCTCGAAAACTTCCCCCCAGAATCCGAAGTAACGCAGCCGATCGGCTTTGGGCATTCTCTTCGCAATACGCCAGAGCACGCCACTTTCAAGCTTTGATACTGCGAATTGTCATAGTCCAGGCAATAGAGCACGTCACCCTGACGAAAATATGGGTTGTCTTTTAAGAATTCGAAATCTGCATAGCCATGGGCCTTCTTTTTGTCCGGCAGATCTGTGAGTTCGCAGGAAACAGTATCAAACATCACGCTTACCTGCTGGGGGGAGAGAACAGTGTTCTGGAACCAAGAAATCGAAAGTCCCCCATGGGCAGGGGGTTGGTCTGCGCGCCTACCTTCGCGTTCCGCCATCGCGTGTATAGTAAATGCGTAACGAAAAGGCAGTATCGCTTCGGGGAAACCCAAATTCTTTTTCGAACAATTCCGAGACATCGAATGTAACTAGATGCTGCGGCAAGCGTGGGATGATGACGGTAAGGAAGATATAAAAGCGCAAGAAAAGCATGACGCCATCGTTCAGCGAATCAATTTCGGAAATTGGCAAGAGGTCGGCCACGAGGTTTGCCATAGCATCTAGATCTTCGGTCACCCGAATATGGGGCTTATATAACAACTCGCCTGCTCCCAGGAGGAGACCGCCAAGCACCACGTCAGGAATTTCCGTCCCATCCTCAGCGTGGGCCGGATCAAGGCGTAAAACCTCGGCAGCCAAACATCGCAACTGACCCTGGAAAAATATTGGACGGCCTTGCTCGAGTGCGACTTGAATGCGAGGTAAAAGATGAGGCTGGAACATCAAAGAGAGAACCGCGCCGTCGTTTCTTTCGAGGCCACGGTGTTTCCTTCGGGACCAAAGTCGAACAGTATACTGAGACGGGCACAAGCAATCAGCAGTGCGCTGCGAGGGAACTGTCGAAGAGTAAGGAGGAACTCCTCTCTCGACGCGCGGACCACCCGCGAGTTCTGACCACGGAAGCCAAACTCTCATTTCGGGCGGGGGAGCCATTTTTGTCTCCATCTCGGGGCTACGCTTGGCAACATCCTACTCGAAGAATCCGGCCTGTTCAAAGAATCCACTAAAACACAAAACCGGTGACGTCCCGAGTTTCCGTTCGACCGGCTAAGTCGCGCCCGGATAGAAGACAATCGGAACTTGACTTCGGCTTATGATGGCATCTCAAGCCAAACGCTTAGTTGCAGCTGTTTGATAAAGTTTCTTAAGTTCCTTGAAGTTTCGTGGACAGACGGAGCTAGCACTTTGGGACAACAGAACCACATAAGGAAACTAGTGATTAGAGATAAACCGTTGATGAACGTTCCGTCCGTCAACGGTTTTTGGATAGGAACATCCGCTGTTGTCGAGAACCGTGCCGTTTCCTTCTTTCATGCTGTCCAGCTTCGAGGTCAGATAGGCATACTGCTCGACGTGGAAGCGCGAGATGCGCCCGTAGGCATCTGAGTGGTTGTTGTGCGACGTTAGGCAAGGTAAGAAGAAAATGACTGCCTTCGATGAGGGTTGTGGAGAGGAGAGCGGGGCCAGCAAACCGCAGATGTTTAGGGTGCGGGTTGCTCCGTCCCTCCCCTCAACTCCGAGGTAACGGTCAGGGTGAACGCCCCGTCTGTCGAGGGGTTTGACGGGTCTGGAAGAGCGTCTGCTGTGGTCCTGCACTCACGCGGATAGACGCGTCTGCTTTAGGGTCAGTTCCGTCTCCCCTGTTTTCTCCTGACCAGAAACGCGAGACGTTCCTCAGTTGCAGCGTCCACGATTACGGGTCGTTTGGACGCCAATTCGCAATGCTCGAGCGAAACCGCAATACTTACTGTCCAGGGATGAGAAGCGAGACGAGCTTTAAGAGCGCGATGAGTGAAGCTCAAAACTCCACGGGCCCCTGAGTTTCGTATGTCGTATGGAAACCGATCCCTACTTACCATTCTGCCAATACCTTGGGTCGGTCCAATGCTACTGCCGTTCGCGCGTTTTTAGCCACGCATTACTCGGCAGAGGCTATCCTTGGTTCATGCCGCGCCACGAGAGTGTCACATACGAGTATGTTGCCGAGTTGCGAGCCGGGCTTTTAGCAGGGGCGGAACGAGTCAAAGCCGCACCAAATTGGCCCCAAAACACAGAGGCTAGTGGTCACCTACCTCGTCCGTACCTGGTCGCGCAGGGTCGCGTCGATCAAGGCTGCCGCGGGAAGAAATCGTCCGAGAGCTGGCGGTAAGAATGACCACCGCAAGACTGACGGGAGTGATCAATGCGATCGGGGACGAGAAGCGAGACGAGACTTAAAGGTTCTCAGTATTCGCCAAGGTTTAGCTTGTCTTTCGCCAAAGCAATCAGTTTTTCCACCGCGCTGATACCCATCTTTGGTGCGCTCGTGGTGTTGAACGCACTCACGGTTTCGTAGGTTCCAAGAAGCGTGTCGCCAACCTTCTTTCCCGTCGAGGTAGGTGGCACTTCCCATCCATCTTCGGCTTGAACGAGTTAAGAGAACCAGGACAGACGGAAGTGACCTTAACAGAAGCACGCTACCCTCAGTACTTGCAGAGGGCCGTGCTTTCGTTAGGGTCATTTCTGCCTGTCCTGGTTTCTTCGTCTGTCCTGGTTTCGTCCAGTTAATCGGGTTATTTGCCCCCCTTTCCTTGGGTTTCCTGCTTGTTGTGTCTAGTAACTGCGAGATTAATACCCCGTCTTCCTCATCTTTCTAAAACCCCCGTGGACGACACAGGTAAGAAGCGATAGCGTCAAAGCTGAAAGCTCTTTGGCTTGAACCACGGAGCGAAAAGTGGCTCGAAAGCGGATGAATCTCTTGGTGGTTTGGCGGAAATTTCCTGCCCCGGTGAGTGCGTCTTTCACCCCACCTCCGTCGCTCGACCCGAGGTTTGCACCATAAATGTTGCATTTCATATAGAATGATGTCTTTAATTGAGTCGGGGGAGGCATTCGATCCGACAGTCTGGAGCGGTGAGGAACTCGAGCGATCGACATTCCGCGCTTGTCACGCGTAGCGGATTCGAATCCGAAGATGAAGGGCGGAAGTCCTTGCACCAGCGGGCGCTTCAACTGGGATCAGAGACTACGAGAATTAACGTCCAAGGTTGTTCGGCCTCAGGAGCTACCGTGGCATTGGACCACACTTGGGTTCGGTACCGCATTTTCAACACCACTCCACAAGTAGGACCTCTCCTCCACAGGATTTACCCAGATATTTTTGCGGCTCGGCGGTTGAATCGATTCGACGCAAGGAATACTGAAACTCTCAGGACTATGACAGCCCGAAAAGCGCTCAGCGGACAAATCGTACTCTTTCCCGCTGCCGGGAACGATCCTGGTGCCTCCTCGCAGGGGGATATAGCTGCCCCTTGGCGGGTGGACACTCGACAAACCGTATTGCCTAGGCAAGTGCAGGTGGTGTTATCGGGGTCTTTCGCAAAGATTTCGAGGGCCTCAAGCAAAGCTATGAGGAGCTGCGCGATCTCAGTTGCGAGATCTTGTCTCCGAGTAACGTAGTCGCGGTCAGCGAAGTCGACGGATTCGTTTACATGCAGGGCGAGGAGTGCCAAACGCCGGAAGTTGTGGAGGCACACCACCTAGATGCAATTCAGAAATCGCACTTTATGTGGCTTCATGCGCCGTCAGGTTACGTAGGTACTTCTGCTGCCCTGGAGATTGGCTTCGCACACGCTGCGGGAGTACCGGTTTTTTCAAGGGAGGTTCTAAGCGATCCGATCCTTCGAGATTTTGTTGATATTGTGGCCTCACCGGGAATCGTAATAGAACGTCTTTTGACCGGCGGCCTACCTGTTCCACGACCGGCGTTGAAGGCCTTTCAATATTACTATCAACGCGCCGCAATTCAGCGGGGCTATCACTCTGAAGGGCCCAAGGAATGTTTGCTACTAATGGTCGAGGAAGTCGGGGAGCTTGCACGTGAAATCCGAAAGCGGGAGCGACTAGTGAGACATGGTGCGCCCACAGGGTCATCAGAGAGTCGCGAGCTCGCAGATATTTTCCTTTACGTCGTCCATATGGCGAATGTGCTAGATGTCGATCTTGCGAGAGTGGTACAAGATAAGGAACTGATTAATCTACAGAGATCCCTAGCCAGGTAAAACCGGTGAAAGCGTTCGAAGAGCTCGCTGAAGAGCGTCGTGCACTAAAATCCTTTTGTCGGTCACATTACGCCAGCGTCATGTACTTTTCGGGAGGTACTAGCTTTTATCTGAACGGGCATGAGATGCCTTTTGGTTCAGAAGACTTAAGACACATCACGTCCAGCGTCACTTGTTACTCCTCCCTGCTCGAATGCCCGGAAAGTTTTCGAGATTCACCCACACCAAGCGTTCGGGTCCACCCGACATCGATCGACAGGCAGATCGATCATTTGCCCTTCACAGATAAGGTTCAGAGATTCACAAGCGGCATTCTTGGGCTGCCGGTTAATCGATGGATTTCAGATGAGTCGGCACGCGTCTACTGCGAATGCCGGACGCTACCGTTTGTCGTTAAGAATGCGTCTCATTGGCACGGTTCGATTCGAGAACACATAAGCCATGTGCTTCAGCAGTTAATCCTAGTTCAGGGCAGGGTTGCGATTGGCGAGGCCGATCCTGACGAAAAACCTGAGGATTGGTACCCACCAAATGCGTACCATACCTTCTGGATACTGAAAGCGCTCGAAGAGCTACAGTCGAGTTTTGGCGAACAATACAGCAATCTTAGTCAAGAACTCGATCTGCCTTTGAAGATGATGGGTATGCGGCAGTGGGCGAGGCAAATACTGGCGTTTCAAACGTCATTACATGCCGCCGGCTCGTCGACTCTCGATACGGATCAGCTGCTTTGGTCGCTGGCGATCGTCTGTTCGGATCCTTCTCTTAGCCAGACAAGACTCGAAGAACAAGATTTCGTGAGAGAATCCCTCCGCTGTCTCTTTACTACGCAGACGGATGTAGGCACTTGGAGGCATTATGCTCCTCTTTTTCACTACAAAAAGACGGGCAATGCTTACTGTTACGTTTTCGAGTCATTTGCTGCACTTTTGGAATGCGCGCTTCAGCCAAACGCGCGCTTCCTGCGGAGTAGCTTAAAGATTCACTGCGATGGACTGCTCAGGCTTTGGTCATACGCGCGCGCTACACAAAATCAGCATCCTGACGATGTCCACGTTCTAGGATGGTCGTCAGGCCACCGACTTAGTCAAACTGACCCCGAAAGTTGGGCGACGGCGAGCGTGTTTCAATACGCGCAGGCTCTACGGAAGCTGGTTGGGATCTGGACCCGCGAAGAAGCGTTAAGACTTCTACCCGTTGACGGCACCGAGATCACGCGCGACAAAGGGCGTCACACTTTGGAGACCCGCAGCGCCACTTGGACTCTCGGTGATGGACTAACGGACAGGCTTTTCACTCTATTTGTGAATCCGCGAATACAGGAGGAACCTGGGGCATGGACTGACCCCGATAATCAACCAATCAGCAAAGACCATGCTCGCTCAGCGATCCTCTTCGGTCCGCCCGGCGCAAGTAAGACCACCATGATTCGTAATCTCGCGGCCGCAATTGGATGGCGCTACGTTGAATTGCATTCAAGCCACTTTGTAGCTGACGGTCTACCTAACGTGCAAAAGACGGCAGATGCGATTTTTCGGCGACTATATGAGTTAGATCATGCTGTGATTTTGTTCGACGAAATCGATGAGCTAGTTCGAGAGCGAGAGATGGAGGACGAGGCCTCCGGACGCTTCCTGACGACCAGTATGCTCCCAAAATTGGCAGAGCTCTGGAAGAATGGTAAGGTTCTGTATTTCGTGGCTACGAACCATATCGAGTTCTTCGACAAGGCAATAACGCGGGCCGAGCGATTCGACGCCGTTTGGTTCGTCAGCCCTCCTTCATTCGACTCCAAGCTCAAGAGATTGGCAGCTTTACTCCGGGAGCGTCTAACAAGGGATATAGAGTTCTCATTTTCCAAGGAAGACGTGGAGTCAGCTCTTCAGCAGGCTGTTCAACGAGCAACGAAAGATCCGAGCCGACTCGAGTACGAGCAGCGACGCAAGGGGGATGAATGTTACTGCCCCGGAGGGCTCTGAGATTTTGGCAAAGTTCATCCTTCTCCGCTGGGACGAATTGGATGAACTTGCCGTTCGAATCTGTCAGGATATCGGGACTTCCTCCTCGGTCGATATGGCGTCGATGCGGCGTGCCTTAGAGCTTGTTCAAGACGGGAGATGGAGAACCCTCGGGGAATACCTCAAGTTTCACGAAGATCAGAAATATCAACGGCGAGACTACGGGAAAGTCAATCTGTGGAGAATCGCGCCACCGGTCGATCCTGAGCTGGGCCTGAATTTTCTTGAAAAGCATGGCGAGATATATTTAGCGGTTGCGGCAGAAGAGGTCTCTGAGGTTAGTCTGCTGAATATAAAGGTAACGCGCTCGGGCGTTGGTACCCTATCTCTAGCTCAAGAGTAGTCGACAGCTTCTTCGGTGAATTCTTAAGGTCAGCAAACCGCAAAAGCAGCGCGTTTCCCCTGTGGAGTCCGGCAATTGGACGCCGGCACCACCAGCTAAAGCCCTCAATCGATATACCCAAGCGTTCTCGCGGGTTTGAAAACCCGCTCCCCCGGACTAAAGTCCGGGGCTGGCACAACAGCGAGTTTTCTACAGCCTTTAAAGCCGTGCCCTGATACAAAACTTGAGCTTTTCCGCAACCTGTAAAGCCCGTACCCTTCAAGAGCGCACAAGGGCCTAAAGGCCGATAGGTTTTGAGGGAAACCCCGGGGACGAAACGCGGGGACCCGGACGGAACGTAACCTCCGCAGCGCGCCGCACACTGGGCAGACGACGACAGGATGTAATCTATAAGTTACAATAGGGTTGAATGATTGAGATCCGCCGCTATACCACTGCGGAGGGCAGAGATGTTATCGGGGAGTGGCTGGCCGATCTCGCCGATCTAAAGGCGCGCGCACGTATAGCCGTGCGAATGGATCGGCTCGCCGACGGGAACTTTGGAGATTCGAAGTCGATTGGCGAAGGCCTGCACGAACTGCGTATCGACTGGGGGCCTGGATATCGCGTGTACTACGGGAAAATCGAAACGGCTTGCGTGCTGCTGTTGTGCGGAGGAGACAAACGCAAACAGTCTGCGGATATCAAGAAAGCGCGGGCGTATTGGAAGGACTACAAGAAAAGGACGGAGACGGAATGAAACGCAAACCCAGCATTTCTCATGATGAGGCGATGGCAAAAGAACTGCGCGAGAATCCGGAGTTCGCCGTTGAGTATCTCCGTGCGGCGCTCGAGGAAGGAGATGATCCGCAGATTCTGCTGATTGCCCTGCGACGTATCGCTGAATCAAGAGGCGGGGTCGCCAAAGTTGCGAAAGAGGCTGGCGTTGAGCGGGAGAGCCTTTACCGCGCGCTATCGCCCAAAGGGAATCCACGGCTCTCGACGCTGGTTGCTGTAACCAAGGCGGTGGGACTGCGGCTTACCGTCGAGGCGGCTCACTAGAATGTCTCCTGCAGGGACTTATGGGGCTTTGGCATGCCAGCGCTAAAGCGCGAGGTCGAGACTCTTTCAAGGAGCGCTAAAGCGCTCCTTCCCCCGCATAAATGCGGGGGCTCCCACCGGGGTTCGGGAAGATAAGGGGACATAATTCCTATCCCCGGGAATAATCAGTTGGTGTCGCCTCTTACTCTTAAAGCCGCTCTAACCGCGTCTGCGAATCGCCGAACTGCTCCAGCTTCACGTCGTAGCGATCCATCAGCGACAGGTACAGACTGCACATCTTGCGATTGTCTTCGCTGTCCTTCAGATAATTCAGCGAACGTCCCGTTTGCAGCGTCCCGCCGAGGCCGCCGGCCAGCACCACCGGCAGGCGGAAGTTGTCGTGCTTGCGGCCGATCCACATGTTGGATAGGAACATCAGGCAGCTGTTGTCGAGAACCGTGCCGTTTCCTTCTTTCATGCTGTCCAGCTTCGACGCCAGGTAGGCGTACTGCTCGACGTGGAAACGAGAGATGCGCTCGTAGCCATCGGAGTTGTTGTTGTGCGAGGCGGAATGGTGACCTTCCTTCACATCGAGGAAGGGATAATACATGGCCGATAGATCATGAGAGATGATGAACGAGGCGACGCGCGTCTTGTTGGTTTGGAAGGCTATGGCAATGATGTCGCACATCAGGCGCGCGTGATCGCGCAGGTCTTCCGGCAGTCCGTTGGCCGGCCGCTCCATGGTGGCGGCGACGGTGTTTTTGGCTTTCGCTGCGTCGTTGGCATCGCCCATGTCTTTGCGCATGCCCTCTACGCGCTTTTCTACTTCGCGCACGCTGGTCAGGTATTCATCGAGCTTGCCTTTGTCGCTGGAACTGATGCACTTGGAAAGATCCTGGGCGCGTTCCTGTACGCGGTCGAGAATGCTGAGGTTCTGCAGGCTGCCACGGTTGTCAAACAAGTTGTCCCAGGCGAGCGATGGATAGACTTCTATCGGGACAGGCGAATCGGGACTTTGCCAGGAGAGGTGGGAACTGTAGGCCAGGGAGAAGTTCGACTCGTGGTAACCGGTCATGGGCTGCTCGCAGGCCAGCACGATGCTGGATTGCGGCGTCTCCTCGCCCACGTGGTTGGCAATCATCTGGTCGATGCTGATGCCGGAGTGGATGATGGCGCCTTTCGAAATGTGCGCGCCGGATAACAGACTGCCCGTCTGGGCGGGATGAATGCCCTGCCCAGTAAGCGCCTTGACGTAGAGACCGTCAATGACGTTGATCTTCTGTTTGAGGGGTTCCAAGGGCGAGAGCGTCTTCGACAATTTCATGTCGGCGCCCTGGCCCTCGGCGCTCCAGTAATCCTCGTTCACGCCACAACCCAGGAAGACGATGCCAAAACGCTTGGGGAAGGCGGAGGGCGGGGGGACATCCGCTAAGGCATGCAGCGACTCAAGCCAAGGCAAGGCTACGGTACAACCGGCTCCGCGGAGTACGGCGCGGCGGGAAAGGGGAAATGCGAGTTTTTTGGTTAATCGTGACATGAAGCTCCCTCAGCGGCTAAAGCCGCACCTGTTTTAACGATCTATGTACGGGCTTAAAGCTCGTACCCTTCCAGCTGAAGCCCGCGCGGCGGCGAGGCAGGCCGTACCCTTCAGACAGCTGGTAGTAGCAGGGGCTAAAGCCCTCTCTATTAAAGCCGTTACGGCCCGACTAAAGTCGTGCCCTGACACAAAGCCGAAAGCCCGTTCTCACGCAGACTCTAACGCCCATCTTTATTTAGGCCCTTACGGCCCGACTAAACAGCTTGCGGAAAAACTCGGGAGGGGATGAAATGAGTCCCCTCAGCGGCTAAAGCCGGACGAGATGAGCCCCACTCGAGCCGCTCGGCTTGAAAGCCGAGCTCCCCCGCATGAATGCGGGGGCTCCCACCATTGCGCTTCTTCCAAGCTCCAAACAAGCCGGGAAGTTCCTCGCCTGCTGTGTCTTCCAGTTCTCACACACGCTCTAAAGCCCGACCTATTCTCAATCAATTGCCCTGATACAAAACATGAGTTTTTCCCAAACGGATAAACCCTAGTTCACCTTTCTGGATGCTATCTGCGTCTCTGGTTTTTGAGATGCTGGTATTCGCTTATTCCGGAATTGCGGGCTCAGGACGATGGTTTCTACCAGCGAATCAAAGCCGTAGCCTTGCTTGGCCAGATTGGTCTGCATGGTATCGACCAGCGCTTCGTCGGATAGTTGCAGCGTCCGGTTGAGCGAGTAACTGAGCAGCTTGCGGCAAAGGTTGTTGATGAATTGGTCCTGGCGGTGATCGCGGATAAAGTCGCGCAGACCGTCAAAGCCAACACCGTTCACGCCGCCGGGATAGGTGACGGCGGTATCGACGGGCCGCCCGGCCAGGTCTTTGGTGCGCACATCGCCGATGGGTCCGTAGCCTTCGTAGGCCAGGCCAAAGGAATCAAAACGCTGGTGGCAGGCGGCGCAGAAAGGAACCGCCCTATGCCGGGCGAGCATGTCGCGTACGGGAAGATCGGACTTGGACTCATCGCTCGGCAGCTCGGGAACGACCGGCGGCGGCGGAGGAACGCGGATGCCTAACACCTTTTGCACTACCCAGTTGCCACGCTTTACCGGGCTGGTGCGCAGTCCGGGTGAGTTCTGGGTCATAAAGACCGCCATGGGCAGGATGCCGCCGCGTCCATATTGCCCGGCGTTGTCCACGCGGACCCAGTGGTCGACGTCGCCCTGAACTCCCGGTATGCCGTAGTGCTTGGCCAGCACCGGATTCACGAAGGTGTAATTGCCGTAGATAAGGTCGAGGACCGAGCCATTATTTTGAATGGTGTCTTCGACGTAGCGGATGGGTTCCTGGAACATGGCTTCGCGCAGATCGTTGTTGAACTGGGGGAAACGAGCGCGATCGACGGCGTTGTTGTTTTCAAAGAGACGGAAGTTGAGCCAGTTGCCGGTGAATTCCGTGGCCAGGCCGCGCACGCGGGCATCTTTCATCATGCGTTGGGCCTGCGCCAGGAGGACTGCGGGTTTTTGCAGGTCGTTGGAGGCCGCGTGCCGTAACAGCTCCTCATCGGGCATGCTGGCCCAGAGGAAGTAGCTCAGGCGGCTGGCCAGGGCGTAGCTGGATAACGGCTCAGCGGGGACAGCTGTCTTTTAGAGCTACTGTGTGGGACGCCGCTTTGGAAGAAGAAGCGATTTGACCGTCTGTCATATCGAGACGGTAGAGGAAATCGGGCTCCATCAGGACGCTGGTAATCACATCGCGAGCGGCTTCTTCGTGGGAGGACTGATTTTGGGTTCGATCCTGGTGATAGTAGGCCAGCAAATCAGCACGCTCCGCTTGGGTGAGGGGCCGGCGATCGGCACGCTCGGCAAATTGGAGGAGGGCTTCCAGCTGCTTCGGTTCCGACTCTGCGCGCTCCTTTTCCAGGCTGCGTAGCGTGGCGTTCATCCCGTTGAAGTGATCGCGAATGGCCTCTGCCGCTGCGGGGTCGTTGGCTGGATCGGCTGCAGCCTTGGCCAGGTAGACGTCTCGCATCTTGAAGATGACTGCGGTGTCGGTCACGGCGTGATCGGTGGGGCGCGCCGAGCCGGATTCGTCGCCTCTGCCAAAGACTTCTCCGCTCTGATTGAAGTAGTACTGAGTCCAGGTACGCGCGGAGAAATCCGCGATGTAGTCGAACTCGTTCCAAAGACGATCCAGTTCCCTCTTCCCGTTGTCATCGAGGATGAGCTGCATCAGAGGAAGATCGTCGCGGTAATAGCCCATGATGTTGTGATAGCCGGCGCTGAGCAGGCGGCCTTTGTCCTCAGAGTCGTCGGGGAAATAGCGGCCTCGTTCTGAGACGTAAAAGACGTCGGGAAAGACCGAGGCGAAGCGGGAAAATGCGGCCTGATAGCGGGCGCGCTGGGCGGCGGGCACGATCAGGTCGGTATCGTTGGCGCGGGCCTTGGCCGAGAGAGCAGCCCAACGGGGCGCGGCTTCCTCGTGGAGATCAGGGTATTTCGGGATCGCCGGCACGACGGGCGGTGGATCGGTGTCGTTGCGCAGATCGTTGGGATCGCTGTCACGCCGGTGCTCGGCGAACTCCTTGAGCTTCCAGTTGAGGAGAGGCTCGGATTGCGCGGGCAAACCGGCCACGACGGGCGCGGCAAATTGCATGGCGGTGTGGGCGCGGATTTTCACCACGAAATCACGCATGGCGAAGCATTTGGCACGCAGCCCCCCGGTCTGCACCGCGTCGGGCGGGGGCAGGGCCTGCCACATTTTCTGCAGCTTGAGGACGGGGCCTACCGCATTCTGATCGTGCAGGATCTGCCAGACCATGGGGAGGTACTTGGGGCTGACCTTTGCATCCACCGCGGTGGTGGCCAGGGTGGCGTGCGGCTTCTTGAGGGCGACTCGATATTTGTAGCGCCAGGCGGCCTCGAAGTAGTCCGCATAGTCGGTGGGCTGCGCCTTGTAGAAAGCCACGATGCGCTGGATGGCGTACTTTTCGCGGTCGGTCTCTACCAACATGGGATAGGGCGCGAAGTCGATTCCATCTGGCTTGAGGACGGCGTGATCGGCTACTTCGCGCGCGGCCTTCAGGTACTTATTCAGCAGCGCCGGCGACATGGTTAAGGATTCGCCGGAGTTATCGAAACCTGCCTGGTTGGCGGGATCCACGGGGAACTCCTTGGCGACGTGCAGGTCCTGGCCGGTGAGGTCGCGGACCGTGTAGTCGTACTCGGCATTGCTCAAGCGGCGGGCCAGCACTACGCCTGGGTCGCCGGCGGCCTTCTTTATTTCTGCCGCGCGGACGGCGGCTACCCAATCAATGACCTGCTGCGCTTCAGCCGCCGGCGGGGGCGGGATCGGCTTGGGCGGCATTTCCTGGTTCTTAAGCCGCTCCGCCAGCAGGGCCCAACGGGCAAAGTCGTCCGCAACCATATCCACGCTGGTGTAGGACTTGAGATCGAACTGGGCGGGGGCCATCTTGCCGCTATGGCAGGCTACGCAATATTTGCCGACAAAGGGCCGGACCGTCTGCTCAAACTGCTGGTCGATTGGGGGCGTGGCGGGAGTGGCTGCCTCCCCCATGGAGGCTGCGGCGAGCGAGAGGGAGAGGAAAAGGGTCCGAAACTTCATTAAAAAGCGCCCCTGGTCTCGAAGTAGGCAGCGAAATCGGCCGGCTGACGGTCACAATGATCGACCATCCGTTAGATGCTGTACCTATCAATATTAGTCTCAACCTGCATCGGAAACGCCGCAAGGGCAAATCTGCCTGGTTTGAGCACGAAGTGAGCCCGCCTGGCGAGCAGCCTGCTGGAACCCAGGGAAATCCATCATAGGTAACCGGTTGAGGGGAAAGGGAGATTCCCCTTAACCGGTTACCTGACATCGATGTCCAGAAACGCTGGGTGGGCTGCCGGCGCCCTCCCCGATCTTTCCCCTGCTGCAAACGCAGCCCCGCGGCCAAAGGCACCATGGTTGGGTCTTGGAGCCTGAATTTCACCCACAGCAGCTTTCCGCAGGTCCAGGCAGAGCGGATCCTCAGATGGATGATGTATCCTCCGGGGCGTATTCTTCCCGGCAACCAGGGAGCGGCGGCTGGACACAATTCCATCCACCGCGGGACATCCGGCATTTGGCTCGTTGCAGGGGGCGCGGTCATGACGCTGGGGGTTATCGATCCATTACTCAAACACAATGGAAAGGGGAAAGAAGATGGCAGACCTGATCAGCAAGATCAAAGAAATCTATTCTGCATTTGGACGAGGGGACATCGCCGCGATTCTGGCGAGTGCGACCGACGATGTGAGCTGGGAGTTTGAGGCCCCGGCGGAGATTTCCTGGGGTGGGATCCGTCATGGGCGGGCGGAAGCTGCCGGATTCTTTTCCGGGATTGCCGCGGAGCATGTCGATCCAGTGTTGAAGATGACGGAGTTCTTCGCCACCGACGATGCAGTCGCTGCCTTCGGCCGGTACGACGCGACTTTGCGCGCCACGGGAGTGAAGGTGAGCACACCCGTGGCCCACTACTTCAAGTTCCGCGATGGCAAGATCGCTCGCTATATCAACATCATCAACACAGGCGCGTTCGTGGAGGCCGCGCGAAAAGCCTGAGGAGGAGAAATAGATCAACGTTTGGGGCGGGAGGAACGTAATCCATCTCAAGGAGGATCGGGGTTGGTTGTCCGATCGCCTGTTAGCATTTGCGGGTGCGGGACTGGGAATTGCCAGCGCTAAAGCGCGTGATCAGAGTCGAGACTCTTTTCACGGAGCGCTAAAGCGCTCCTTCCCCCGCATAAATGCGGGGGCTCCCACGATTCTCAGCCGTCCCCTTCGGCAAGCTCAGGGCAGGCTCTTTGGGACTGGTTCCGATAGGTTGCTTTTGTAACGAAGGGATGCTGACCATCACTACGGTGTTCAGGAAAGGTTGAGAGCCGACGAAAAGGCTAGAGAGCGGAGCATGGATATCCGCGCGGCAGCAAGGTGGCGAAGCTGATGTTTGGGCTGGCCGCGATTCCAACCGCTAAGTCCGCGAGCTAAGTTAACGACCAAGCTGTAAGTGAGAGTTGCCTATGTCAATCGTTCCCTTGAATATCGTAGTCACGCCGTTCTCCGAGCGCGGACAAACAGAACCCTCCACCTGGACCGGTACCGACGCCAGCGACGCCCTCCGGGTGGCCAATAATATCTGGATGCCCGCTAACATTCAGTTCCACCTGAAACAAGACGTCGTTTTCGACACCCCGCTGGATCTTCCAAAAGGCTCGCGCACCCGCGATCAGCTGGTGCTGGACGTGCTTTCCGACCGGCGCCCCGCCGGGAC
Source organism: uncultured Acidobacteriaceae bacterium (assembly GCA_963736535.1). Taxonomy (GTDB): domain Bacteria; phylum Acidobacteriota; class Terriglobia; order Terriglobales; family Acidobacteriaceae; genus PALSA-350. The sequence goes on along the minus strand of CAVTPN010000015.1, from coordinate 293,442 downwards.
ATTGGTTCATGTATTCCTCATCAACCGGGTGCAGGGTCTTATCGCGGGCGGGTTGTCCTATCTCAACAGCGACCCGGAAGCGGCCTGCTTCGTACAACAGTACGATAACGCGACGTCAAGCGGCCGCGCGCTCGCCCACGAGCTGGGGCACCTGCTGGGTTTAGACCACGTGAAAGTCGACTACCAGAATGAGCGCCTCGCGAAGACGCAGGTGAACAACCTGATGGTGGAAGGCATGACCGTCGGGACCAGCCTCACGCCTGCGCAGATCAAGACCGCCAAAGGCGGAAAGTTGGCCAAGAAATTTGGCGGTTGAGCGAACTGCCGTTCCCCTTGCCCAAACTGTCCGCGTGCCTAGTGGACCGTAACAGCTGATTTGGGAGAGCCTCAGGGGCTGAAAGCCCGACCTATGATCCACGATTTACGGCACGACTAAAAGTCGTGCCCTGATACAAAGCATGAGACCCGTGACCCTTAGAATGGTCGCGCATTTTCGCAGATTTCGTTCTACTCCTGAATCAACTGTTACAGGCCACTAGAACATGAACTTAAGTGAAAGCTGAATGGAGCGAGGTCCGCCTTGCTCGTAAAGAGCGCCCGAAGCACCAAAGCTTTGGTTGAGCATTTTTATCGATTGCCCGAACAACAGGTCGGAAAGGTACGGATCGATGTACCCGAAGTTCGGATGATTCAGAACATTGAACGTCTCCGCCTTGAACTGCAGGTTCAATCGCTCGTAGAGGTGAAAGTCCTGGCGCAGAGCGGCGTTCAGCTGCACAGCGGCGAAGCCGCGCAGAAGGTTCCTCGGCGCACTCCCTTGCGAAGCGCCGTCCGGCAGACTGAAGGCTGGCATGGCTGCGTCCGGACCGCCGTTGAATAGGCGGTTCCCAGGATATGCGGAACTATGCAGGTAGAGTGGCCGGTTGGGGATGAGATTGACCCCGCTGTCGTAGGGGTTTCCCGTGACAGGGTCGAGAAAGAAATTGCCGGAAAGGTTTACGGGGAAACCTGTTCGCGCAATGAGCCGTCCGTCGAGCCCCCAGTTTCCCATGACTCTCTTCAAGAAGGAGATGGGAAGTGGTTTCGACGAATCCCAGGAGACTGCGCCTTCCAGGTTGTGACGCACATCAAGATCGGAATTTCCATGCTCCAAGGGAAACGCTGGATCTGTTGATCCGTAATCCAAGGCGTGGGCCCAGGTGTACGCCGCGAGTGCCTGTGTGCCATGGGCCAGCGAGCGCTGGAATTTCACCTGCATCGACTGATAGCTGGAGGTAAGGCCCGCAGGAAAATAGATGACGTCGGCAAAATTGGGATTGACTTGGGTCAGGTTTCTACGCTGCTCTTGCAACAGGCGATGCCCCGCAGCGCCCACATAAAAGATGGTCAGAGATTCGCTCCTGTCCAGAGCCTTCTCCAGGCCAAGATTCCACTGCACGGTGTAAGGCAGCTGAAGATGCGAGGGAAAGGCGTACGCAGTGGTGTTTGTATAGGGCGGAACGACGGCAGTAGAGAACGTGAGCTGCGATTGCGTTACCGGCACGGGCACGTTTTGGTAGTGAGCCGAGGCGGTAAAGCCGACGCCGTTGAAAGCGCTCAGCGCCGGCTGACTCCCCGTATCAAAGAAGACTCCCGCGCCGGCACGCACGATCCACTCCTTGCCTGGTTCACTACCGGCTCGCCAAGCGACGCCCAGGCGAGGGGCGAAGTTGTACCAAGTGGTATGCCAGAGCGGTGTCCCTCTGGGCGCCAGTTGCAACGTGCCCGGAGCGTTGATATCCCCGAGAACGGTGAAGGCATCCTGCCCATCCTTTCCCGTTGGGGGCGGATTCAGTTCCCAGCGCAGACCTCCCGATAGAGTGACCACGCTCGACAGCTTCCATTCGTCCAGTGCAAAGGCAGAGAACTGATTGAGCATTGGGCTTGCGGGATTGCTTTTCGTAACGACGAGATCGGACGCAGAATTCTCCGCCAACGAGTTGCGATTGAGAAAATCAAACTGTACCGACAGGGCGGCTGGTGTTATGGTGGCGGCGATGCGGCGCTGATCGATGCCAAACTTGAACAAGTGATGTCCAGTTTGGAAACTAAAAGTATCTCGAACGTTCCACTGGTGGAGAGAAGCGCTGGCCTGGTTTGTTTCGCTTGCGCTATCGCCAACCCCGACCACGTGGACGTAAGCTTGCGCCCTGACTGATTCGTTGGAGGCAGGAAGTCCGAGAGCATTATTCAGATTTGCTGCCGGGTCAACATAACCAAACCCGCCGTTGAGCGCCTGGGTGTCGGTATTCAGGGTTGAGCTGCTGTCGGCGTGACCCAGCCTCAATTCATTGCTGGTTGCCGTGGATAGCTGGGCATTCGCTCCAAAGGTCAGCGTTTGGGTGTTGACTTGATTTGCTGTCACTGAATACAGCTGCCTGGTTTGGCCGAAGCTGGGTGTCCCGCCGTAACGAAAGAACATCGCGAGCTTCGGAGACACGGTATGGTCTACCCGTACGCTGGTCGAATTTACATGGGCGGGCAGCGTATATCCGGACAAGAATGATTGCGCCATCCCAGTGGGGTTTCCCGCGCTATCGAAGATTTCCGGATAGCCTCCGCTGGGAAATGCTGCAAACATGGGCACCAGCGCGCTCGGGACCGCTGGGGCGTTGCCACACAAATAGGGGCTGGGAGGGATGTTACCACATATTTGGGGCGCGTATTGAAATGCCTGCGGAGTCGGCTGAGACAGGTAGAGACCCTCGTACGAAAAGAAGACGAAGGTCTTATCAAGACCGTTGTAGATATGAGGCAAAATAATGGGCGCGCCTAAGGTTCCTCCAAAATCAGCCTGGTTGTAGGTTGGGGGAGAGTAAGGGTTGCCAAGATCGGCGGAGTTGGCAAACCAATCACCGGAATCGAGGACAGAATTGCGAAAGTAGTTGTACGCACTGCCATGGAGCCGTGTTCGTTCCCGAACGGGTAAGAAAGGTAAATTGGCCGCCGGGCGTGCGGCCATATTCAGGTGAATAGGTCGAGGTCAAAACACGGAACTCCTGCAAGGCGTCAACGGAAACCAGGCTTTGCGTCGTACCGACGGCGGTTGATCCTGCGGCGGAGCCGGTGCTCGCAATCCGTGCCTGGCGGCCAGTGAGGCCCAGGTTCGTATTCGCGGAAACGCCATCGATGAAAAACGCATTGGATTGGGTGCGCTGACCGTTCACGCTGAAATCGCCTTGCGTGCTGGAGTTCTCCCCTGCCGCCTGCGGGCTTTGGGTAACGATCCCGGGGGTCATGGAAACGAGGTCCTGGAAGCTTCTTCCATTCAGTGGAACATTGGCGACGAACTTGCGATCGACCACCGTACTGACAGATGCGTCGGTCGCATTCAGGGTGAGACCGGCGGCATCCACTGTCACAGACTCGGTTACAGAACCCACCTTCATACGAATCAGCAAATTCCTGGTATCACCGACGTTCAAGACGATTCCGTTCAGCTGCGTGGTGGCGAATCCGCTTCGCTCAATTTGCAGGGTGTAGGTTCCCGGAATAATGCCAGGCAGCAGGAACCCGCCCTGGTCGTTGGTGACGGTGTCGTTTTCCGTTCCCGTCTGAGTATTGATGAGCTTGAGCTTCGCATTTGGGATGGTGGCCCTGGAGAGGTCCTGGACAGTACCCAGGAGGGTGGCTGTGCTGGACTGCCCAAAGGCGCGAAGGGCAAAACAAAGAACAAGCAAGAAGAGAGACCTGGCGCTGGGGATTCGATAAGGAAGAACCATTCTTCTGCGACTCACTGGGTTTGGCCCGAGATCCTCTTGCCACGTTTCTTGCTGCCCCATCGTACAGCAAAACCCACTCCTTCCGAGCGTGCCGCAACGGGATCGTATCCGTGATTGAGTACCTCGGCATTCGCAGGAATGATCTCGCGAAGATTCTCTTTAGAGGTAAAGAGAAGATTTCCGTTCGAATCTACCCTGCGGGGGAGGTTTTATCTTTTGAGGATTCGGCGTTGGGCCACACCCAGCCCTTGTGGCTTAAGAATCACAGCTAGTATCGCCGGTCTTGTCCCTTTGCATCTACCTATGTAGTATTCTACTAAAGAAGGCGCCAATCGAAGGCTTCTACCTCGATTTCCGCGTCGTTACTTTCCACCCCCCGCTGTTCGAGGCGTCTTAGCTTTGGGGTGCGGTCCAGGGGAGGAGGGATAGAGGAGAGCATGACTTCCTGGAGATTAGTAATATGATTCGCGATCCTATGGAGTCCGCCGAATCACGGGCGGTCGATTCTGCACCCAATCGCCCAAGGCGGCTTGGGCGCCGCACCTCCTTCGCTCGACTCTGGCGCGGCCTTGCGGCAATTGCCACTGTGGTGGTGCTCTTCTACGGGGTCGCCGGCTATTTGGGTAGCGCGGATATGTTCGGGGACCACCCTCGCTGGCGCGGGATGAACCGCGGACCCGCCGACTTCGGACTGCGCAGCGAAACTGTTTCATTCGATGCGAAAGACGGTATCCCACTGAAGGCCTGGTGGCTTCCGGCTTCAGGTATGCCACGAGGAGCCGTGATCATCGCTCATGGGATCGATCACACGCGGCAAGTCATGTTGCCCCGCGCAGCTTTCCTCGTTCATGGCGGTTACGACGTGCTGGCGATGGATCTCCGAGGTCACGGGGAGAGCGGCGGGAGCATTGTCTCGCCTGGACTCCTGGAGGCACGGGATATCCTCGGCGCACTTGGTTATATTCGGTCACGGGGAGATAACGAGCCGGTCGCGGTCCTGGGTGTTTCTTACGGCGCCGTAGCTTCCCTGATCGCCGCCGCTGAATCTCCCGAGATCGTCGCAGTCATCGCCGATGGGGCTTATCCGACCGGCAAGGATGTTTCTGAGGATATCAGCCGCCACTATCTTCACGATCCCCGGACGAATTTCTGGCTACGAGCCCTATTCGTGGCTTCGTCTTTTCCAGGCGTGGCACGCGCGACTGCGCTCGAATATTATTTCCGTAGTGGAATATACCTCGGCCCGGAATTGCTATCCGTTATTCCATCGGCCAGCCGCGTCAAGGTTCCTGTTCTGCTGATATCGGGCGAACGGGACTGGATCGTGCCAACCGACAAGGCACGACAGATTCTCTCAGTGATTCGGGGTAACCGGAAGGAACTCGTGGTCATCCCTAACGCCGTTCACGACACAACCTACAGCGCGGCGCCAACGCTCTACGCCAGTACGGTCTTGAGCTTTCTCGACACATCCATCAGGGAGACAAAGGGACAGCGCACCTGTTGCGGCCATTCTGGGGGATAGGTATCGTCCCCTTACTCTGGCTGTTTCGCCGCCGGCAGCCGGTCGCAAACTCGCGCTTAGTAACCAATGGACATTTGGCCGCGTTCATGCGCCGGCTTCTCTATCTCATCCACCAGGGCGATGGCATAGTCCTCGAAAGAGATGCGGCTCTCTCCCTTTGCGTCGGCGATCAGGCCGGTGGTGCCTAAGCGAAATTTGCCCGTCCGTTCGCCCGGGACAAAGTAGGCGCCAGGGCTGAAATAGGTCCAGTTGACATCCGACTTCTTCAGGATCTCAAGGGCTTTCTGATGCGACGTGGCGATCGGAAGGTACTGCTCGGGCAAATGCCCGGACGCAATCAGACTGAGCCCAGGGGCCACTTCCAGCAGCCCTGCGCCTCCAACGACGATCAGGCGGGCGTTGCCGGCTTTCTTGACCGCTTGAATCTCTCGCTCGGTGACGCCGAGCAGGGCGTTGGGATCTGCTGGCGGAGGCGCATAGGCACTGATCACAACGTCCGCGCCGGCGATGATGGAAGCAATCTTATCAACGCTGCTCAGGTCATCCTGAACAGCAGTCACGGTTGTGGGTAGCCTGGACGTATCACGGGCGACTGCGGTGACCCGATGACCGCGGCTTACGAGCTCCTGCAAAATACTGCTGCCGGCGTTGCCGGTGGCTCCATAGAGAACGACGTTCATTTTGATTGCTCCTTCCCTCTTTCAGGGGTAACAGCATTTATTGAGTGTCCTTGCACATCTATGGATTCAGAAAACTCGCAGCAGAAGTGATCATCGGCAAAAGCGGGCAAACGCAAGGAGCCTTCCCGTGTACCATTCCTTTGGCAGGAGTTTTTGAGGCAGACCAGATGAGTTGGAAAGTACGATTTGTAGGATTGGGGATTCTGACCGGATCGATTGCACTGGCTTGGGCGGGACAGGCGGCAGCCGTGCCGCAAGCCCAACAGACGGCTCGGCCTGCGCCGCCAACGCGCGATCCGCATTCCCCGGGGTATGTGCAGGCCAAGGAGTTGCCCGACGGAACGGTGCCGCCGCCGGATCAGGATGGAAACTTCATCCTCGGACCGACGCACCCCCCGGCACCGGAGATGACGGCCCAGGACTTGACGCATGGCAGCGTGGTTGAGTTCACCATGAGTTCGGCCGATAGCAAGTACTACCCGGGTATTGCGCGCGAAAAGGGTACATTCGGTACGCCTGCCCCGAATAACCCGGCAGAGCTGGTGGTTACCACCAGTCATCCCGCTTCGTATACGCGCAAGGTCGCGGTGTATGTGCCGAAAGATTACGTGCCGGGCAGCGTGGTCCCTTTCATTGTGGGCGCGGACGGGCCGGATCGAATGCTTTTCACTGCGCTGGATGGCCTGATTGCCGAACGCAAACTGCCGGTCATGATCGCCATCTCCATTGGGAACGGCAGCGGCGATGCGCAGGGGAGCGAGCGCGGACTTGAGTACGACACGATGTCGGGCCGCTATGCAGAATTTGTCGAACACGAGGTGCTACCGCTGGTTGAGGAGAAGGCGCAGGTAAAGTTGACGCACGATCCCGATGGGCGGGCAACCACGGGCGGCAGTTCGGGCGGGTCGTGCGCGTTGATTATGGCGTGGTTTCATCCGGAACTCTATCATCGCGTGCTGACCTATTCGGGAACTTATGTGAACCAGCAGTGGCCGTACGATCCTAAGAGTCCGCAGGGAGCCTGGGGGTTCCACGCGCAGTTAATCCCGGAGAACCCGCGGAAGCCGATCCGGATCTGGATGGAGGTTGGCGATAAAGATCTCTACAATCCCAACGTGATGCGCGACAACATGCACGACTGGGTCGAGGCCAACGAGCGCATGGCGAAGGTGCTGGCGGCCAAGGGGTATCACTACCAGTTTGTGTTTGCAGAGAATGCGGGACATGTGGATCGGGCAACGAAGATGCAGACGCTGCCGGAAGCGCTCGAGTATGTGTGGCAGGGCTATCACCCGCAAAGTGCGAAGTAAGTCGAGCTCTACGCGCGAAGAGCCTGAGAGAAAATCCGGAGATGCCAGAGCGCGAGCTTCGCAGCCGGATCTTGCGGAACGTCCTCTGTTTTGCCTATATTCAGACATTCGAGGTTCATGCGCGTGACGGCTTCAACGGTACTTGTGGCTACATGGCGCGACGGGTTGTTCGTCGTCTCCGGTGGGACGCGCGACCAGGAGTTCGCCAGTCACTCGGTGAGAGCGCTGGCCCCTGACGGGCATGGGGGCGCCCTCGCTATCATCGACGGACGCTCGCTTTACCGTCGAGGGCCCGACGGCGTATGGAGCACGATCGCCACTGCGGAGTTTGATCTCGCCTGTTGTGTGGCGGTCGGCGACGTTGTCTACGCCGGGACCGACGATGCACACGTTTTGCGCATCAGCGCGGCCGGAGATATAGAGCAACTCCGCGGCTTCGACGGGGTCGCCGGACGCGATAAGTGGTACGCAGGCTCTGCAATCGTAAACGGTAAGCGCGTCGGACCGCCGCTCGGGATCCGTTCCATCACCGCAACTTCGGATGGGGCGGTGCTGCTGGCCAATGTCCATGTCGGCGGTATCCCGCGGTCGGTGGACGGTGGGGTAACCTGGCAGCCCACGATCTACGTGGATAGCGACGTCCATGAGGTTCGCGGGCACCCAAACCGTCCTGACATCGTGGTGGCCGCGGCCGCAGCCGGGCTTTGCACCAGCAGCGACGGGGGGGCGACATGGGCGGTCGAACAGGTGGGCCTTCAGGCCTTGCATTGCTACGCGGTGGAATTCGCGGGCGACGACGTCCTGGTGGCCGCAGCGGCAGACCCCTTCGCCCCGAAGAGCGCGATCTATCGCCGGGGGGTGAATGAACATGGTCCACTGGTTATGGTCGCGGGCGGCCTGCCCGCATGGCTGGACAAGGTCGTCCACACGGGTTGCATCGCCACTCAAGGCTCGGCAGTCGCGGTCGCCGACATGGGAGGCAACCTCTACATATCAGCCGACACCGGCCGCACCTGGTCACGCCGGGCTGACGGCATTCCGATTCCGAGCAGCGTCCTCATTGTCTGAGGACGAAGCTGAAGACTATGGTGCAAAAGTTGCTGGCCAGCCGCTTTCAACTTGCGGTCGAATCCGTCCGGGCGAGCGAAAGCAGGGACGCAGTTTCAATCTCTGATCGTCGATGACTGCCTCTACGATTTATCACCCACTGAGGCTCTCGTCATGAGTTCCTCGAAACGGCAGTTAAAGGGACAGGTCGAACTCAGATCATGGAATAACTTTGCGCAGTACACGCTTCCCGGGCCCATGCTCCGGACGTAGACGGCCGCGGCGGCGAGCATCCCAAGAGACGGTGCGGCAAAGTAGATCCAAATCCCATTCCAAATCCAGGCGAAGAACGCGGAGGAGAAAGTGCGCGCCGGATTGACGCTGAAGCCGGAGATCGACGAGCAAAGAACATAATAGAAAACGGTGATAAGGGCGACCATGAGCGGACTGAACCGTGCCAAGTTCCGGTGATTGGTTGCAAAGAGTACGATGCCCATGAGCAATGCGGAGAGGAGAAACTCTGCGAGAAAGGTGATGGCGCTACCGTATTCTCCCGGAAGCGTGACCACGTAGCGCACCGGCGCAGCGGACAAGTGATGACCGAGCATCCGATAGGCAAGGAACACGCCCACCAAGCCGCCCGTGAACTGTGCGATCACGTAACTAACGGCATCCCAGCGGTGGATTCGGTCAAGCCAGAGATAGGCGAGCGTAATGGCAGGGTTCAAGTGAGCACCGGAACGGCGGCCGTATGGAGAGCGAATGATGAGAAAGGTCGATACGGCAACCATCCCACCCATCAGAAACGACTTTGCGGTAAGCGAAAGCGGGAGGCGCCGCACAGGCGACCCTCGACTGTAGACAAGCGCGCCCGCGAGGCAGATGCAGATCATCAGGAGGCCAAGTTCTACCGCCTCCATCAAGTATTCCCTCCAGTGCGTTCTGACAGCTTCTGCGTACGAAGCGGATCGGGGGAGGGCTGTGACTAAATAAGAATAGGAAGACATACGGGGCCTGCAGAAAGCACCTTTGGCGTTACCCACGCGATCGATGCCGGCGGAGAATTGTGGTTAAAGGGTGTTCGATTTCAAATTCTTTTCAAACGAATAACTAATCATAGAGCGATTTGGGGGGATTTTCTGCAAATTGTGGCTTCCAGCCAACGCCTGAATCTCAGCAACCTTTGGATAAAATCTCATCTTGAAAGGAATTGCCATGTCGCACCATTTCGATACTAAGCTCGCGAAAGAAGACCCAAGCCTCAATCTCTGCGACTTTTATCTATTCGAAGGCGATCCCGGAACGACGGTGATGGCCATGACGGTTAATCCAGATGTGGGTGTGTCAGCCCCGGACGCCCTTCACCCCGAGGGGCTTTACGCATTCCGGTTCGACCTCAACGGCGATGCGCGCGAGGAAGTCACGTTCAAATTTCGCTTTAGCGAACCGCACCATGCAGATAACGACGGGCACAGTCATGTCCAGGGCTTTCAGGTGCGAAGAGCAACAGGCGAGGACGCTATTCGCGGAGCCGCCGGCGATCTCCTGGTGGAGGGCGAAACGGGGAAAGTCGCTACCAGGGCGGGGGTGCGTGCGTACGCCGGCATAGCACCGGAACTCTTCGCGGGCGATGCCTTTGCACTCCACGCATTCCTGACTGCTTTCTACAGGGACCACCGCTATGATGCTGACTCATTTCTGCATCGACAGAACTTCTTCGCAAGGCGTAACGTGACAGCGATGGTCCTTGAGGTACCGAGCCATCTGATCGGCCAGGGTAAGGTCCGCGGCTGGGCCACCATTTCGCTCTGTGGGCATGCACCTGAGACGCAGGTTTCGCGTTGGGGACTGCCACTCATCACGCATCTCTTCCTCAACGATCCCGGCTCACAGGATACGAAGGAGCTGTTCAATACATCGGTGCCTTCTGAAGATGTGACTCTTTTCTCGAAAGCGATTGCGGATTTCTCAGAGAAGATGACGACTTATGCGGGTTCTGCTGCCGATCCTTCGGAATACGGGAAGCAGATCGCTGGTCGATTGTGCCCGATCACATTGCCCTATGAGCTTGGAACGCCGGCCACATTTGACCGTAGCGGTTTCAATGGACGCCCGCTGGGCGACGACGTAATGGATGTTATGTTGACACTGGCATCGAACAAGCGGCTTGCCGACGGAGTGGCCCCAGATGGGAGCCGCATTCGCAATGAGTTCCCCTATTACGGAGCCCCCTACACGAAAGACGAGCAGGTTGGAATACCACCCGTGTCGCGTCCGGCAAAGAAATGAAGCCGTCAGGAATCCAACGCTCTTGAGGTAGAAGATTGGTACGTACGATCAGGCGACGGCGTCATCGTTTGTCTATGATTCGTTCAGGATGGGGAACGGGGCGCATGAATAAAGCGGATGATCAGGACACGGCAAACCGCCTCTCTGCAATTGTCGCGAATTCCCTGGACACTCAGGCGAAAACGCAAGATCTGGCGCGCCAAGCGTATCAAAGCCGCACGCAGTTCCACAGGTTGTTCCGAACCGTGGTCGAAGAAACTCCGGCAGCCATGCGACGACGGCTATTGCTGGAAAGAGCAGCATATCAACTGGGGCGCACCGGAATGCCGGTTACGGACATTGCCCTGGACGCCAACTACGGTTCGTTGGAGGCGTTCACTCGCGCTTTCCGAAAAGCTTTTCGGACTTCCCCCAGCATCTATCGGCGCATGCGTGATGCGCACTTTCATTTGCCCGCGTCCAACAAAATTCACTTTTTTGCCCCTGGTTCGTCAACAAGAGGAGGGAGAGACATGGATTTATTCGATCGTTTTGCAGGCAACGACTCCTGGCACACGCGGCGTTTGCTGGACTACGCGGGTACTTTGACAGAGGAACAATTGGACCGGCCGCTGCCCACCGTCGTGGAACTGCTGCCTTGGCGAGAGTCGAATAAGACTCTAAGGCAGCTGTTAGAAAACATTATCTTCACTAAGGAAGTCTGGACCGCCGCGCTGAGCGGAGCGGAGATGGATATGAACGGCCCTCCCAAATCGCAGCGCTCCCCGCAAGCGATGCTGCAAAGGCTCGAAAAGACGGATGCTGAACTGCATCGTATTCTCGGTGACATCCGAAACCGCTCCAGCTGGGATGATACTTTCGTCGACGCTCTGTGCGAACCGGCGGAGACCTTCACGTATGGCGGCGTCTTCGCCCATATCATGACATTCAACGCGCATCGCCGATTGATGGCCTTGGACGCTCTACGCCAACTCGGTGTCCAAACCGAAGGTTTCGGCGATCCCATGGAGTATGAGGAAAGTGTGGCACCCTGGAGCCAGCCAGTCGCTCTCAAAATGCCATGAGAGCACGCTCCCACGGATTCCAAAGTCTCGGTGAAGCGGTAGCTTCTTGGCTGAATCCCGGCAGGAAGGCTGAGGTTTGTGGCCGCCGATCTTGATGTGGAGCGACGATGAGAACGGATTTGCTGCGATTCAACGGCGCTATCGAGCGCGACCCCCGCATCGATGCGTGGATGAAAGAGCGTGCAGGTGAATTGGGAGCAATAGCGCATCAGTGGTTTGAGGTGATGCGAACATGCGGGGACGAAGTCCGGGAACTTTTGCATGACGGCTGCCCGGTGGCATGTTTGGGAGATGCGCCCTTCGGTTACGTCAATGTATTCACTTCGCACGTGAACGTTGGGTTCTTTCACGGCGCAGCGCTGCCGGATCCAGCCCGTTTGTTGCAAGGCACCGGCAAGTTCATGCGCCATGTGAAGTTGAAACCGGGAACGGCTACGAACGGTGCGGCGCTAAGCATGCTCATCGATGCCGCGTACTCGGATATAAAGGCGCGCGTCGAGCACGGCTAGCTCAGAGAAACGCGTTCGGAGGGCGTCGCGGAGGTGAGCCGCACCGGCTTCTCCTGGCGCTGGACTGGGGCGAGGGATTCTGCGTCATGGCCACCATGGTATTTTCCATCAGGAGACCATGACGGCACAAAATAACCTTCGCTTTGGCTGTGCTGCAAGCTGCCCCTTATCTCCCCCGAGCTTTTGCTCCATCCTGCCCCCACTCTCACCTTAATCGCGAAAATCGAGATCACAACCTAACCGGAATACTATTTTCCTATCTAATGCGTTGGATGGAAGAGAGTGACGAGTCCATACGCCGGGCGATCCTTTCCGGCGACAAGGAAGCTTACAAGGTGCTCATGGCGCGCTATACCCAAATTGTCTTCCGGGTGGCTTATCGCATTACCGGCAATGAGTCCGATGCCGAAGAGGCCGTGCAGGAGGTATTCCTGCGCGGATACCAGTCGCTCGGGAGCTTTCAAGGGCGGTCGAATATGGCGACCTGGTTCTATCGCATCGCAGCCAATTGCGCGCTTGAGGTTGTGGGCAAAAGAAGGCCGGAAGCCCAGAGCCGTGTCGCGGAAGAGAACGATCCGGAACGGAGTGAGGTCCAGTTGGCCGACATGAAAGCAGGCCCTGACCGGCTGCTATTGAGCCGCGAGATCGAGGCCAGGCAGCAGGCGGCGATAAGCGAGCTGACCCCCACCGAGCGCACCGCCTTCGTGCTGCGCCATATGGAAGATCGTTCAACGGAAGAGATTGCAGCCGCTCTCAACATCGCTCCCAATGCTGCCAAGCAGGCAGTCTTTCGCGCGGTGCAGAAACTGAGGCGCCAACTCGCGCCCCTATGGGTGAACACATGAAGCATTTGGAAGAAGCAGAGCTGGTCGAGCACTACTACGAAGAGGCCGCCAACATGGGCGAAAGTGAGCGCCACCTGAAAGCTTGCCCGGTGTGCGCCAAGCGGTACGCGGAGTTGTGCCGAGACCTCGACGGAGTAGCCGCAACCACGCCACCGGCGCGCAGGGAGGATTACGTCGAACAGATCTGGCACTCCATTCGCGCCTCTCTCCCGGTATACGAAAAGCCCAAAAGCAGTTGGATGCGATATTACCGGCCCCTCGGTTGGGCAGCCGCCTGCGTATTGCTGGTTGCTGTGGCCTTCGTCGCCGGGCGCCGGTGGGAGCGCAAGCAGACCTCATCGGTAGCCGTGGCGGTTGACCCGCAAGCCCGCCAGCGTGTGGTGATCGTTTTTCTCGGGGACCACCTCGATCGCTCTGAGCGCCTGCTGGTCCAACTCAATCACGCGGATGGCAACGATCTGCCGGTTTTGCCGCTGCGCAGTGAAGCCAGGGAGTTGTTGGCCAGCAACCGCCTGGTGAGGCAGAGCGCGATGCAGGCCGGCGACCTGAATGTGGAAGGCTCGCTCGACCGCCTGGAACGCCTGCTGATGGAGCTTGCCAACGAGCCGGACAGGCTCACCGAAGCTGATCTCAACCGCCTGAGGCAAGAGATGAATACCGACGGTCTTCTTTTTGACATTCGCGTCTTGCGCTCCCGGGTCCACTCCCCGGGCCTCGAACTGCAAAGCGCTCCCACAGCAACGAAAGGGGTTCCCATCTAAATGAATACGAAACCACTACTGTTCGCGACATTGCTGATTGCCTTGTCGGCTCCGCCGGCGTTGTGTGCCGGGTCTCCTCTTCCGCTGCTGGTTGACAACGCAGCCGCCCAAACGAAGGAAGAGACGCTCTACTCGGAAGGCACGCGCGCCATCAACGATGCCCATTGGGCCCAGGCGGAGCAAGTCTTCTCCAATCTCGCCTCGCAGCATGGGGCACGGGCGGAAGCAGCCCTGTATTGGGAAGCATATGCCGAGAATAAACAGGGCAATGCCGCCCGTGCCCTCGAGATCTGCGCCGAACTCAGGCATACATATCCGCAGGGAAATTGGGCAAAGGAATGCGGCGCGCTGGAGATAGAGATTCATGGCAAGAGCGACGATCTTATGCCGCCTCAGGCCGATGAGGATGAAGAGCTGAAGCTGCTCGCCCTCAACTCGCTCATGCAGCAGGATGAAGCGCGCGCGCTGCCGATCATTCAACAGATCCTGAACAGTGGCAAATCAGAAAAGCTTAAGGACCGCGCGCTCTTCGTTCTGGCACAGGATCAATCTCCGCAGGCGCAGGCGCTGCTCGGCCAGGTGGCAAGCGGCGAGCGCAACCCGGCCTTGCAGCGGAAGGCCATTCAGATGCTGGCCGTTGGCCGCGGCAAGCAAGCCGCCGACACCCTGGCCAACATCTACCGGCAAACCAAGAATGAAGAGGTCAAGAACGCCATTCTCCATACCTATCTCATCATTGGCACACCCGATCCCCTGGTGGAAGCGGCGCGTCACGAATCCGATCCCGAACTCGTGCGCACCGCGGTGCACACCCTGGGAGCGATGGGCGCTACCTCGCAATTGCTCACTCTTTATCACGACACCAGCAGCCCCGAGGTCAAGGCGGAGGTGATCAACGGGTTCATCCCCGCGGGCCAGAAGGGCGCCGACGCGCTGGGCAGCATCGCCGGTTCAGAGCAGGATCCCGAACTCCGCCGCAAAGCGATTCGCAACCTGGGGATAGCTGGTGGTACGTCCGCGGCGCCTGCGCTGGTCGCGATTTATAAGAAGAATGCGGATCCGGAGACGAAGAAGGCCGTCGCCCAGGCGCTCTTCCTCGCAGGTGATAGCCACGATCTGGTGGAACTTGCCCGCGCCGAAAAGGATCCGGCCGTCAAACAGTCGCTGGTGCAGCAACTAAGCCTCATGCACAACAAAGAAGCCACCGACTACATGCTGGAAATTCTCAACAAGTAACTGGAAGGAGATCGCTCCATGAACAACAACGCGCTTATGGTCATAACGCTCGCCGCCTCCGCGCTGATGACCAGCGCTCAGGAGCCCCGGGTTACGCACACGCAGTTTCACTCCGGACCGGTGAGTCTGGGACTGTCCGCGACGGTGGACCGATTTCGCCACTCCAATGGTCCGCTTTGGCTGGGATATGCGGTGCCGGCTCTTCCGCGAACACATCATTCTTCGTGTTCATTTGGCTCGGGATCATCAGGAGTGGAAGCTGGATGCTGCAATGAGCTTCAACTCGAGGACACAGCAGACAATCTGAATAACGCCGAGGATGCTTCGCCTGCGCCCATGCTCGACGTGCTTTTCCGGCTTGACCACGGCGAGATTACGAAGACGCGCTCGGTTCCCGTGGGATGCACCCTGGATGCCGGCGGAGTCCCGTTTGAGTGGCTGACCGGTGTGCAGCCGGAAGACAGTGCTGCCCTTCTCGGCAAGCTTGCCCAGCATGCCGCTGCAGTTCGCGACAGCGGAGCCGGGCACGGCGGGGTAGTCGATGAGAATCTGGCTGCCCTGAGCATGCATGCGACGCCCCGGGCAACCGAAGTGCTCGTCTCGCTCGCCTCTGCAGAAAGCAGCGCCTACCTGCGCGAGAAGGCGGCATTCTGGTTGGGCGCGCAGCGGGGGCACGAAGGATTGCTGGCCTTGCGCCAGCTTGTGCGCAGCGAGCAAGACGGCAAGCTCCGCGAGAAGCTCACCTTTGATCTCTCTATCAATTCAGACCCGGCTGCAATGGATGATTTGATTCAGCTGGCGAAGTTCGACGCGGACAGCCGGGTTCGTGCTCAGGCTCTTTTCTGGTTGGCGCAGAAGGCGGGCAAGAAAGCCATCGGTACTTTGAACGCCTCGATCGAGAACGATCCCAACTTTGAAGTCAAGAAGAAGGCCGTGTTTGCCCTCAGCCAATTGCCACGCGAAGAAAGTGTGCCCCAGCTGGTCCACGTCGCCGACACCAATGCCAATTTTGCCGTTCGCAAGGAGGCGATTTTCTGGCTAGGACAAACCGACGATCCACGTGCCCTTGCGTATATCGAACAGGTGCTCAAACGCTGAGCCGCGGCAGAGAGTGGGAGAATTACGGTGAACCGCTAAGGCGGGTGGTGGAGCTAAAGGCTCAAGCGTTGCTGTGATTTCGCCCCAGTTATCCTTTGTGGATAGAACGAGACAGAGATCTCGAAATTGTTCGGCGGTGAACCCCTCGATTCTATGTGTCGCCAGCGGCGAACGGCCCGCGGATCGTTTAGCTGCGGGAACAGTTGCGACCATGCCACCAGGGGGCAGCGCGGCCTCTTCCCAAGTTACGAGGAGGCGCCGCCCCAATTCGCTTTCGTCACTTCCGCTGTAATTTCCTTTGTCGACGGTCGGATTCCAATCGGCATCGTTTGCTCTTACTTCCCGTACTGTCCCTACAGATCCGATTCGCCACCTCAGTAGGAACGGAATAACCTTATCTCCATGCTCGATCTCGTTGAGGCGAATGCGGACAAAGGTCCAATCCGGCGAACTTTCCCCTTGGCCCTCGAAGCTCCAGGTCGGCGGGGCCCCAGCCAACAGCCACACACTTTTCCCGGTACCAACGTCTTGGGGATTTCCTTTAGGGTCATTCCCGGCCGGTCACGAATTCCCTGGTGATGGGAATGCTGTCATTCTCTCTCCGTCTCACAATTCGGGGGGAATGACCTTCCTGATCGATAGGAGGTAGACGTTGTCTTCATCGAACGTATAGTAAAGCGCTGCGTCGACGGTGTGTCCCGCGACGAACCAGACGTTCGATTCCCCTAGTTGAAAGCCGGATTCAGGTTGCCTGGATAGGATGGTTTCGGCACCTTCCACAAACTCGTCTGCTCGCGGTACATTCGGCTCGATTTGAGCCATTTCTTGCTCAAATCTCCGGTCTCGGATTATCGTCCTGATTTTACCTGTGTGCACGGAGGTGCTCTTCCGCTAGTTCCTGAAGCGCTAGAGCATGCTTGCGCTCCTGTTCGGTAGGTCGCCTGCGCCCAACTAGAGCAGTGCTGTACGGAATTATCTCGCCCTCGCGTGCAACTTTCCATCCGAGAAACAGATGCGAATGATCGCTGATCTCTGTGGCGCTCATTATCCAGAATTTTTGAACCGTCTGGTGAACCAGTTTAATTTCCTGCGGCGTAAACGCGCTGACATCGGCAGTCCGGAGTGCGAGCGGTCGCTGCTGCGTATAGCCGTGGTACGGCACGTTCTTATAGGCCAACTCCTCCCGCTTCTTCATCTTCTCGGTGACGGGCTTGAGGCGTCTCGGAGCCGGGCCTTGAGGTAACGCGAAATATTCCTGGCCGGTTATCGGGTCTCCAAAAGTGAGAAATGCTGAAAAGTCACAATGGAAGAGCAACTTGTTTAGTTTTATCGCCCCAAACCTTGGATCTGTTTGAGACCACTCCGAAATCAATAGAATTAGCTCTCTGAGTTTTTCATCGTTCGGCCGCATCCGTTGTTTCTTCATAGCGCTTCACCCGATTTGCCCGCAAATGGTGACAAAGATAGTATACGGTCGTGTCGCTGTATTTCGCTGGGAATGCCTGCGGAGTGACGCTCTGCAGCCAACCCTGAAGGCCTTCAACGGTATCCTTGGGAGTCTTGCGGAGGTTTTTTCGGCTGCTCATGTTCTCAAGGAATTCAAGGAAATGGTGGAAGGTGCCGTAGATCTCTTCGACCAGATGGAGACCCTTGCTGAAGACGGACCGAAGTTGGAGGTGAAATGCAAACCGTGCCTCAAGCGAGTAATGCGGTGACATGTCGCCGCATTTACCCGATGGAAGATTCCGCTCATTCGGCTACACCATCTATCGCAGCAAATTTCAACGGCCTTTCACAGATTGCCTCTGAGCGTCAGGGTCTATACTTCTGGAACTGGACATTCGTCCATGGAAGGAGGGCATTGCAATGGTCAAGCCAATTCCCGACGGATATAGCTCTATCACCCCGTATCTCATTTTCGAGGATGCCAACTCAGCGATTGGTTTCTACGAGAAGGCATTCGGCGCGCAGGAACTCTTTCGTATGCCCATGGGAAACCGGATCGCACACGCTGAGATCCAGATTGGAAACTCCCGGATTATGCTGGCCGACGAGGCTCCGCAGATGGATGCGTACGGACCCAAACATCACAACGGATCACCTGTCAGTCTGATGCTTTATGTCGAAGACGTCGACAGTTTCACCAAGAAGGCGGTCGCAGCAGGAGCCAAGGTCGTGCGGCCAGTGAAGGATCAGTTCTACGGCGATCGTTCCGGAACTTTTCTCGATCCGTTCGGCTACAAGTGGACGATCGGTACGCACGTTGAAGACGTCTCACCGGAGGAAATGGAGACGCGCATGGCGGGCGCGAGCGTGGGCTAGAGTCGTGCGGCTCCGCTCAAGAAGAATAGACCTGGGCCCAACGCGATAGTTCCCACAGGGTAGCCTCAGCTAAGGGAGCATTGGGCCCGGTTCCGTCTGGTCAGCAATTTCGGTTTCGGCAATAGATATGGTGTCACTGCGTTAGGTCGTTCCATACTAGAAAACCGGTATCGGGACCGGAAGGAGTGGACCGGTCCCGTAGTTCCCTGAGGGGTCACGGAGCATCCACCACGCAGCGAAAGCCGATCGTCCCGGCACGATCCCGCCCTGGGGACATCAGCAGGAACTTCTGGTGTTCGTCGAGGCGATAGGTCTGGGGAAAATACCAGATCGATCCTCGCGGCTGATAGTACGCGCCGCCGCGCAGAATCGCTGCGCGCGTGTGCTGGTCGCGAAACTCGTCGGTCCACTGAGAAACGTTTCCGGTCATGTCGAGCACGCCGAAGGCACTGGCTCCTGCGGGAAACGCATCCACGTTGGTCGGTGCGCGCATCACTCGCCCGTGGTCGGGGGGAGGAAGCACTCGATCATTCCAATCATTTCCCCAGGGATAGAGGCGGCCATCGGAGCCCTGCGCGGCATATTGCCATTCCCAATCGTGCGGCAGGCGCTTTCCGGCCCACGCCGCATAGGCGCGTGCATCTTCGATGGAGACCCAAGTCACCGGCTGGTTCGCCGCATAGGCGGGAAAGGTTCCGTTGGACCAGAGCCGCAGAAAATTGTGGCCGTCCGCGGGACGGTAATGCGCGGCGTCGACGAATTTCTTGAACTCGGCGTTGGTTACCGGCGTCCGGTCCATATAGAACGTCTTCACCTGCAGCCGCCGGCGATGAAATCGGCGCGGCGCATCTTCCCATGGATATTGAACGTCGACGCCAGGATCGTTGCCACCTTCGATTTCGATCCCATGTACGGCAAAATCAAAATCGCCGCCTGGAATACGAATCATGCCGGGGGGCGCGGAGACGGCTGGTTTTGTCGCCGCCATCTCAACCATGGTTTGCGGCAGATACTTCCATTCGCGTGAGTACCCACTGAGCGGGCGTTTGGCGCGCTCGGCCATAAACGCGAGCAGGTCCTTCCATTCGCCGGTCAGCGCCGGAGTCATGAGCACCGCGCCAAAGCCAAGGCCTTCCATCGAAAATTGCAGCCTGTCCTTTCCCTCGGCGACATCGGGAGTCAGCTCGACGCCATGCCACAGGTCGTAGTAATGCATCCCGTTGCCATGCGCAATGCTCAGCTCATCACCCGAGACGTCGTATTCGTTGCGATTGACCATCGTCCATAGGGTTGCGTCTTCGCCGGTGAACCTGCTAGCGAAAACGCCGGGCTGCAGGGTCGCCGTATAGGGCTCCCAATCCGGGCTTTGCAGCGTTTGCCCGAAGGCTCGCTCGATCCGCGTGAATCGCAGCACGGCTTCGGCATCGTGCGGTGTCGTGCCATACCAAAAGCCCCACAGATTTTCGAGCGACGCATAACCGATACCGTTGAAGAAAGCGTGCTGCAGACTGTTGGTCTTATCGCGCGTGAAGCGATCGGTGACATTGATGGTGTGGCGCGGCTCGAGCCATTTCGCCTGGTTGACCATGGGAACGAACGGATAGGGCGTGTCTTCCCACGTTACCCAGTCGTTCCAACTGATGGTGCTCCATGCGAGCGACTCGTCGCGAATGGCAAATTGAGGTTCGAGCGCAAGCGGATGGTGGGCGGCATCGGCGGCCGCGTGAAAAGCGGCAGGGACATCTTCGAGGGTATCGAAGTTGACGCCGTCGGCGCCGATTTCCGCCATCAACTCCGCAAGAGCCGTGGCGGTAGGTGTGGCCGGCTCGCGCGTGCCCGTGTCCCAGGCAAGGGTGGGGAAGAAGACGCGCACGCCGCGGGCGTGGAATTGGTCGATCATGTGGCGAACGCCGGAAACTCCGCCGGGCATGTCGCGAAGGAGGTCGAACTGGTTGCGGTCGTCTACGCCAAGATTGGGATAGAGGGGCCAGATGAGGACGGCGTCGATGGGGCCGAAGCGTCCTTCGACGTCGGCGAGAAAGCGATCTACCGTGTATTGATTCTTGTCCGGATCGAAGAAGGTGCGGTCCCAGATCAGCATCTGGACTTGCGCATACACGTGCTGCGTCCAAGCAAGCTCGGGCCGCTCGTACTCTGTGCCCTGGTAACGCAATCGCTGGAGCCGCTCCTGCCGCCACGCTCTCATTTCCTTCCGCCAGGCATCCGCCGCGGCGGGATTTTCGGGCCCGGGAAGCAATACCTCGGCGGGACCGGCCGGCTGGGTGAGATTCAGCACGCCGGTCGGCGGGACGAGCGCATGACGGGGACGCCACTCATCGGAAAAGGCAGTGGCAGAAATCATTGCGGATATTGCGAGAGCGAGATAAAGGAATTTGGGCGCAAGGTCTTTGCGAGAAGAGTGCATAGGTCTCCTGGCGAGGAGCCTCACCGTGGCGTTTCTGTACTTTTCCATTGGCAGACAGAGCGAATATAACGGAATGACACGGTGAGTTCACGTTCTGTTTGGAAGTGGATTCCGAGCTGCCGCTCGCCATGGCGCACATGCCGGGTTTCCTTGTAACGATTCAGCGGTTTAGATCACTATCGTCGATAGTACGGGGGAGTGAGAGTCCGCCCGAGTTTCCCTCGTCCCAAGCGCAGCCGTCTCTCCCGCGGGATGTGCTGCATTCCTGCCTTCAGTGGCGAGACACCGTACGTAAGAACCTGGTCCCGGAGGGGTATCTTGAAACGCCCATTTTTTCTGCTCTTGCTGACCTTGGTTTCCACCATCGCGTTTGCCCAGGAGGGCGATCTGTTTTGCAACAGTGGTCTTCGCCCCGATGGATTCGTCGACTTCACAGGGCTGCCCGCTGCGCCAAAGTTTCCGACTGGGGGCACCCCCATTTCAGCACCAATCAATGTGACACTCCCGGTCGCCGGAGTGGCGGGGCTGACGGTGCAAATAACGATTCCCGCGCTTCAGGCGACGTCAGGGGGTGGGCCGGTCTACAGCGTGCAAGATGGAACACTCACGCTGGGCGGCTTTGCGGCGAACGGTGGAAGCTCAGGCAATGTGGTGCTGGCTCTCACCTTCAACAAGGCGGTCGTTGGCGTCGGACTGGTTGCCAACGGTCTCGGGCGGGAAACGTCTTTTACGCTGCAAACGGGTTCTGCTGTTAACGTTCCGGCTAATTTCCAAAACACCGCGAACACCTTTCTTGAGCCGCTCACCTTCTTCAGCATGCCGCTGGAAGAAGTGGATCTACAGAACAGTTTCACCACCGCTTCCGTTATCACTGCTCCAACAGGGAACGGCACGCCCAGCTTTTCCAACTTGCGGGTGCAAAGCTCCGGCGCCTCCTCTTCCCTCGCGAACACGGTGCCCAAGGAAGGGCTACAACAATGGCTGAACGGCGACAATGCCGGAGGTAGCCCGTTTGCCGGTACCGCGGCTTCCTGGCCGGATCAATCGGGCAATGGCCATGACGCGACGCAAACCGTGGTGGCCAATCAGCCCGGCCGGGTACAAGGCGATGGCAACGCTTGTAAGGGCGCGTTCTCCTTCGCCGGCAATCAATACTTCAATTTCAACCTGTCGATCGACGGCTGGGACCAGATGACCATTTTTATGGTGGCGAAGTCGTCGGTGAACCCGCCGAGTAGTTCAGGGACATCGATGGCTTCGGCGATCTTCTGGAATGAGAGCGCGAACTGGGGTAATACGTTCGTGAGTCCTTACCAGAAGGGTGTGCCCTTTCGCTTTGGCACAACGCAGGTAGGCAACCAGCCGGTTTACACCAGAGCGGTGACGACAGGACAGGATTTTACGATCACGCGGGCGGTACACAACGGGACGACGGATTCACTCTACGTCGACGGAATCCTGGCGCTACAGCAGGGTGGCAAGCTTTCCAGGCTGAGCGGAACGACGGGCACGGCCTTTATTGGCCGAGGGTTGAATAATACCTACTTCGACGGCGAGATCAGCGAGGTTCTGGTCTATAACCGGGTGCTCTCGGCGGATGAAGCAGCTTCGGTGGAGTCGTATCTCAGGAATAAGTTCGGCACGCGGTAGTGGCATGAGAGTGAACCATAGTCAAGTACGGGAAAGCTGGCGAGGTATGGCGACAGCGCCATAGGTCCTCCCGCCTGGGGTCGAGCGCCGGTTCCGGCCAGGAGAGTAAATTTGGTCTTGACAGGCCTAAGGCTGCAAGCTAGATGTTCGAACTAGCCGGATACGGCCATCGCATCTTTCGCGTCGACCCCTAACTTAGGGGCGATGCAGAACAGTGTTCATGCCGGGGGGTTGTTACGGATGGGAACCGTTCGATTTGAGCGACTCCGAGTCGCCGAGCCAAATGGACTCCAGATGGTCTGCCTCCAGCGAGACTACCGTCGCCTCGCCTCCTTTTGAAAAAAGTCCGACATCTTTATTCGTACTATCCAAGGTTACAGTTGAAATTGTGACTTCTCCATCATCGGCGAAGACCTCGATGGACGAACGATCCACCAAAATGCGCAGCCGGAGCGTATCTCCGATTAGTTCCAATGGGGCCGATGCAGTTCCCATCTGCAATCGGTGATCGGCTACGGAATATCGAATTTCCTGACCATGCACGGTGATGCCAAATTCCGTAGCTCCATGAGGCTTGATCTCCGCCTGCAAGTCGAGGAGATCGCCATTGAGTCCGGGGATCGAGTGGCCGTCCCCGTTGATTGTCATGTTCCGATAGGCCTGTTGAGACACGCGCAGATTATCTATCTCGCTCATGGGTTCGCGGCAAAGACGAATTCCCTGGGGAAACTTTCGCAGTGTTAATTTTACGGGGAAGGACATCTGGCCATTCCATGTGAGCTTTGGTTCGAGCGGATAACGCATCCAAGCCATCTGATAGACGATTCCCCCGGATCGCTTCCAAGTCTGGGTTGCATACAGAGCCGAACCATAGTCGACCCGGAGCTTCCCCGTTTCCGGTGTAAATTGACGCCCGTCAAACTGGCCAAGAACATACGACGCATCTCCATCAATCAGAACCCAGCGTTGCTCCCCAACGGAATTCACAACAGGCAATTGAAACAGATCAGGGCATTCATAAAACCCGTCTATTCGGCTGAGCCACTTCCAGTGGATAAGGTCCTGTGACTCATAAAAGGCAAAGCCTTTCTTTTCGTAACGCACCATACGCCAATCATTTTCCGGCGCATACCAAAAGACATTTGGATCGCGCATATCCACAGCACCCGGAATGACTGGGTTGTTCGCATACCGAGTCCAACTTCTCCCGCGATCATGGCTGTACGCGATGCTCGAGCCGGTTTTGTAATCGGTGTAAAAAATCAGCAACGTCTTCTCCGGCCCGCGGCGCAAACCACTGCTGTTGTTCCAGTCCACTACTCCGCTGCCGCTTCCCGGTGCATGGTCGATGAGGGTGTCGAGCACCGGCGGCAGTTGGGTCCAATGAATCAGGTCTGTGCTGATCGCGTGCCCCCAACGCTTGTGGGCCATGCTTTTGCGCGACCATTCGTCGTAGATGTTGAAAAGGTGATATTCGCCCCGATAGTAAACGAGCCCAGTAGCATCCCCGATATGGCCTTGAAGTGTCGTGTAATGGAATTGTGGGCGGAGTGGCTGATCGTAGTTCTGCTGATCCGCCACATCGTTGGGAGTCAGACTAGAGTCGTCGATCTGACCTACCGTGCTTGACGAACTTCCGTCGACCGTACTCTTGCTCGCGGGAGTTTGCGCGCACAATATCGCTGTGGAGGGTGAAACCAACAGCAAGCTCAATGCGGCGGTTCGATTCACCCTTCTCACTAAACTGGTTTTCGATCCATAGGACATAAGGCTTCTTAGTTTGATGGTGCCTCGAATGCATTCAGGCTTTGACGGCCGGGAGGTCCCACGCAGGGTGCGCCACGCGTTGAGGCCTCGAGAAAAGGGGGAGAGCTGAAATCGGTGGCGATAGCGCCGGTACTGCTTCTGAAAGCTTTCAAGCTTCGAGAGATGCTAAGAGCAGACTATGCGGGGTGTCAAGAACGATTATTCTTCGAGGGCTTCAGCTCGCGCGGCTTGCGGTATCGATAGACCCTCGCATAACCGGTCCACACATGTTGCCTTCGGCTGTGTCAACGGCCTTGGCCTTAGCGCCATAGTCTCTTTGGCGGCTCTTGTCGCCCCATCGAGAAGCGGGAGCGGCCGGATGCCCACGCGGACACCGTGGTAGGTGACTTTCACGGCAGAGCCGGCGCGCAAACCGTCCAGGGCGATCGCTTAAAGTCTAATAACCTGCCAGCGCTCTGCCCGCTGGCAAGACTATACTTGGGCTATAGTGCCGGCTCTGCGCAGACCCCGGATTTCCTGTTGAGCTTTTTGGCGTTGGCGAACCCCATGCGGCTTTTCTTACTGAAAGCCGCACACGCGGTCATGGATTGGAGCCACGTACAGGAAATCCGGGAGCTGGCCGCACGCGGCTACCAGCGCAGGGCGCAGGCATCGACTTGTCTTCGGAGTGCGACCATGAAATTGACAGGACTCTCTATACTCGGTTTCCGTGCAGGCTCAGCGACCAAAGAAGTCTTCCATGCTACGAACGCCCGCACCGGGGAGCGCCTGGAGACAGACTTTTTTTCTGCGACGCCAGAAGAAGTAGAGGCGGCCGCGGTTTTGGCGGACGAGGCTTTTGCGGTTTACAGTCGCGCGACCGGCCGCGAGAAAGGGGCGTTCTTACGCGCCATCGCCGCCAATATCGAATCGATCGCTCCTGAATTGATCGAACGCGCGGAACAGGAAACGGCCCTCCCCAAAGCCCGCTTACAGGGGGAAACTGCGCGTACCTGCGGCCAGCTTCGCTTGTTTGCCCAGGTCGCGGAGGAAGGCTCCTGGGTCATGGCTCGCGTCGACCGCCCCGATGCAGAGCGTAAACCTGCTCCGAAGCCGGACCTGCGCTCGATGCTGCGTCCCCTGGGCCCGGTCGTGGTCTTCGGCGCGAGCAACTTTCCCCTGGCGTTTTCCGTGGCCGGCGGGGATACGGCGTCCGCCTTGGCGGCGGGATGTCCGGTCATCGTCAAAGCCCATTCGGCTCATCCCGGCACCAGCGAACTGGTAGGTCAAGCCGTGCAGCAAGCCGTCCGGCAATGCAATTTGCCGGAAGGTGTTTTTTCCCTTCTGTTTGGCCGCGGTGCGCAAATCGGTGTCGCCTTGATGAAACATCCTCTGGTGAAAGCCGGCGGGTTTACCGGATCACGGGGGGCCGGCAGGCAATTAATGGATACGGCAGCCGCCCGTCCGGAACCCATCCCGTTTTATGCCGAGATGAGCAGCACCAACCCGGTGTTCATCCTTCCGGGTGCGTTGAAGGAACGCGCTGCCGGCATCGCCAGCGGACTGCATGCTTCGTTCACCCTCGGAGCGGGTCAGTTTTGCACCAAACCCGGAATGGTCTTTTTGCCCGAAGGCGCCGACGCTCCGAAGTTCGTCGACCAACTGCGGCAATCGGTGGATGAGTCGGCACCCTTCTACTTGCTCACCGGGGGCATACGTTCGGCTTATCAAAGCAGCGTTGCCGATCGCAAGAGCCGGCATGGGGTGAGCGTGGTTGCCGAGAAATCCATCGCGAGTAATGGCCGGGAACTCGGTGTTGGCGCAGCCCTGTTCGAAACCGATGGCCAGACTTTCCTGAAGGACGCGGAACTCGAGGAGGAGATTTTCGGCCCGGCAACCTTGTTAGTCCGCCACGCCACCCGCGAGCAAATGCTGGAGGCCGCACGTAATTTTGAAGGCCACCTCACCGCAACCATCCACGGTACCGAGGAGGACCTACGCAATTTTGGGGATTTAATTGCGATCCTCGAGAACAAAGCCGGCAGACTTTTGATCAATGGTTTTCCAACCGGAGTCGAGGTTTCCCACGCCATGGTGCATGGTGGACCCTATCCATCGACCTCCGATGGGCGTTCCACCTCGGTGGGCAGCCAGGCGATCTTCCGTTTCACGCGGCTCATCTGTTACCAGAATTTTCCCGACGCTGCGCTGCCCGCGGAGTTGAGAAACGAAAATCCTCTTCATATCTGGCGCATGGTGGATGGCGAGATGACGAGAGAAGCCGTCCTGCAAGCCCACGAAGTACCACGGTGAGAACAGCCTGTGCTCTGGGACCAAACAATGGGGCCGAACGAGGGTTGAGGTGAGAGCACGGTAGGAGGTCAGCATGAAGTCGCTTCCGTTGCTTGGAATCGTGGCTCTCTCCTGTTTGGTTGGTCTTCCCGCTTCTGCCCAGGATTCCTCTGCCGCTTCATCACAAGAATCGGATTCCATCCTGACCTTTGCGGCCGTGCCTCTGGGAGCGGCGGAGTCGATTCCATGTACGCGCAAATTTACTGATAGAGCTGCGGTGGGTCTCGATATTGAGTATCACGGCCGGAAGCCCCTTCATGGATTTCTGGCCGCCATCTATTACCGCGAACCAGGAGAACAAACCGCTGAACACTATGGGCTTTTTACGTATCTAGGCGAAACCATTGTGCCAGGTCAGAAGTGGCAATCGATCTATTGCGGGCTGCCCGCAGATGCCGACTTGGAGAATCTCCGTTTCAAAGTCGATTTACTCGGGTTCGTGGACCAATCGATCTCGGGACCACGGGACTTACGCCAATCGAATCACTTCTACGGCGTACTTGAAGGTATGAACTTCGTTGCGGGAAGTCCGGAAGCAAAATATGTCGCGCCTGTGCCGGTCGCCTCCATCCGTGGCGATCCGGTTCCGAGCGGAGACGATTCGCTGCCGCTGGAATTTACCGGAACCGTTGAACGCGGCGATTCGGAGCGGCTCTCGTTGACCATCGAAGCAACCAATAAAGGATCCGTACCGGTGGTCGGATATGAGTTCAAGATATCGTTTTTCGATCACGCGACGGGTGCGTTCGTCCGGTCAGTCACGACCAAGACCCTCGCCACGACCGGCGACTCCTCAGACTATTTACTTCCGGGCGCCAGTTGGAGTTCGGGCGCGCGCAGGCTTTCTGCTTCTTCCGATGGCGTCCCCGACGACTATAAAATTACATTGGATACAGTGGTGCTTGCCGATGGCAGGGTGTTGGGACCGCGGCGTTCGAGAGAATCGGCTGAATTGCTCGGCATGCTGGAGGCTATCCAGGCTGCCAAGTTAAAGCCCGGAAGCGCCCGATGAAGACCGGCATTTATCAGGCTCTCGTGCACCCGCGCACTGCTCAGGGATAGGCCATAGCAGGGGCTGAAGAGTCTGCGTGAAAACTCTGTACCGGGCGGGAAAGCAACACCTCAGGGGCTAAAGAGCATGCGTGAGAACCGGGATTGGGTACCGCGCTCGGAGCCATTTTCTGATGAATTTGTTCATTACACCTTTGGATGGGTGGCAAACGGAAGTGGACATCGAGAGCCATTATCCCACTCAAGCCAAAAGAAGGCTTGAATGGGCCACCCAACATTTGTTGTGCGGTAGCAAAAGCTATCATCCTGAACTGGCGAGTTCTCACGCAGACTCTAAAGCCCTCGTCAATGGCATCGGTTTACGGCCCGACTAAAGTCGTGCCCTGACACAAAGCATGAGTTTTTCCGCAGCCTGTAAAGCCCGGTCATTGCTAGGTAAAGCGTTCTCGCGGGTTTGAAAACCCGCTACCCCGGACTTTGAAGTCCGGGGCTGGCAGAACTTGGCACAGCTTGGCGCGGATGCCCAGCCTCACTCAATGGCTTCCCCTCCCTTGTGCAGTCCGGCATCCACGAGGCTGGATTCTAGAGCGGCTTCACTGTCTGCGTGCTGATGTCCAGCACTTGAGTCACTCCATCGTTCACAAAAGTAGCTCTCCCGCCGGGAAGGATCTTAAGCTCCTTCGTCATCCCTTTGAGGTGCGTGAGCTGCTTGATGCCGCCGCCAGTTACATCACTCATCGAGTAGACGTTGTAATCGTAGTTGCCTCCCGACGTGTTGCTCGCAGCCAGGAATAATACGTCCATGCCGTCATGTATGAAGCGCGCCTCACCGTACTCCGGCCCCATTGATGGCTCACCTGGAACATGCGGCTGAAATATCTTGTCCCTACCTGTAGCCCCGAGGTTGAACTCTTCCAGCAGAGCCCCAATAGGGTAGCCAGTTGTGCTTATCAAGAGGCGAGTTCCGCCCGGGTTCACTGCGTCGAGAGCAATGTCCAAAGATCGCAGATCATAAAAGGATGCGTGGGTGACCCGCGTGGGTACAGCGCCGGCAATGACCGCATTGGATTGGACAGGAATGGAAAACACATCCCAATCATGACGCGCGGGACGGACGATTGGAGAGTAGTGCCCGGTAAAGTTTGACGCGGCGTAGAACACTTTTGCGCCATCAGGAGAAAAGACCGGATGAAGCGCATCCTCTTCCACGCCGGTTATGCGATGGGGATTTCGTCCATCGGCACCCACCATCCATACCTCCGACTTAGAGTCCGGCGAGTTTGCAAATGAGTACACCACGAGCTTGCCGTCCGGCGAGAAGCCGGCTTCCGATTCGATTCCGTTCGAGGCTGCCGTAAGACGTACGTTCGCCCCGCTGGACGGGTCCTTGCGATAAAGGAATGATGAGTTGCCGCTGGCTTTTGAGGACAGAGCCACGTCGCCCGCCGGAGAAACGGCTTGTTGGCCTTCGGAGGGAGCAAAATTTTGCTGGTTCCGATTCCGGGAGGATGCAAAAAAGCTTATGGCGACCAGGGCTGCAGCGATCACGATCAGGCTAGCGAGGCTGACAACCGAGATAGCAAGAATTTTTCCTAAGCGCATGGCACCCTCCCCGGACCAGCCACTCCCTAGGGATTCGCTTCGCCGGAGGCAGCGGGGTCGTAGTATTCACGCCAGGAGGCGATCTTGCCACCTTCCAAATCCACGATGATGGCGTCGTGCGAGACACCGCGCTTGCCATCTTTTTTTCGGGTGATCGCCCAGTCCCACTCAATGGCTAACTTCTTGCCGTCGGGGGAGGCGAAGACATTTTTTATGGTGACGTGCAGATCGCTGAAGTCTTTGAAGTAGTCCTTCATGGAGGCGGGCATTTGGGGGGCGGGCGTGTTTCCCTCGGGGGACATCAAGACCGCAGTGGGCAGCCAGTCGGAGGCGGCCAGGGTGAAGTCCTGCTTCTCCCAGGCTCTTGCCTGGCGTTCTACGAGCTGACGGGCTGCCGTTTGCTGGGCTAGCCCGAGTGCGGATGTGAACAGCATGGCTGCTAACATGAAGTGCTTCGTTCGCTTCACTCTCTTCTTCCCTTCTTTAGCGCGTGATCGTGACCGGCAGTTGCACCGGGGCGGCGGCGTAAAACTTTTGCTGGAGTTCTTCAGCGCTCTCAAAGTGTTTGCCTTCCACGTGGCGTGCGGGCAGGTCGAAGACCAGCGGCGAGTCGGCAAATGGATAAGGATCGAGGCGGAAGTGACGCTCGCCGAGCCGCTCGACCGCAATCCGGCTCTCGCCGCCTTCGTGCTGAGGGAGCGCGTGCATTAGATCTCCTGGCTGCGGGTAGTCGACGCAACTCAGAAGTGAGAGAGTGTCGCAGGCTTGCAGCAGGCGGAAGTGATTCTCGATCCGCGGCGGCGAAGTTTCTTCCGGGGTTAGTTGCTTGTCCGCGGCCAGGCGGGCTCGCAGCTCTTCTTGAAACTGGGCTTGCTTTGCGAGAAAGGCGTCAAGCAGTGGGAGCTGGTCCGGTTGGATGGTGGTGCGATCGGCTCGGGCGGTCAGCAGATTGTAGGTGTGCATGGAGACCAGCAGAGCGGCATAGGGATCTCGCTCGGCCACCATGCGGACGGCGCGCTCGCGCACAGCGAGATAGTCGGGGAGGTCTATTTCTTCGAAGGCGGAATATTTGCCGACCAGTTCCACGGAAAAGGCGCTGGGCTTTCCCTGGCGCGTGATCTGCGGCTGTTGATCGCGCGGCGCCCAGCCGTCGTCGTGGGTGGTGACTCCACGCAGCACGTGCTCGCGGGGCTCAGGGGCGAGGAAGAGGTCGTTGCCCCATTGCTCGGCGAAGGCTCCGGCGAGGTGGGCGTGGTCCACGTGGGTTACCAACCACCAGCCGGTTTTCGATTCCAGACGAAGCATCGTTCCTCCCAGTAAAGCTAAAGCGTACCTCAGGGGCTAAAGCCCTCATCAGCCCACGGTCGGTACGGCACGGCTAAAGCCGTGCCCTGATACAAAGCACGTATTTACGGGCTGAAGCTTGCACCCACTCAAGCCCCACGGCACGCGGGGCAGGCGCCGTACGGCTTGAATGGGCCACCCATCCTTCTTTAGGACACCCCTGGATCTCAAACAACATCCAGGGCTGCATCCTGGCCACTCCCAGCCGTAGATGCGGGACCGGGCTGAAGCCTGCACCCTTCAAAGTTGCGAGGGAGAAAGGGGTACCGCAGGTCCCTCCGCTCCGCTGCGCTCCGGTCGGGATGACAAAGTTTAGGATTGCTACATACTTCAAACCTTAGTTAGTGGGATGGGAAGATGGGCAAAACTGCCCTTTCCGCAACCTGTGAAGCCGTTCCCTTCGTTCACCGTCTATTCATCCGTCATGGTGCGGGCGGATTCATGCCAGTTGTGCAGAAAATACCATTCCAGAAACATGACCAGAAAGAAGAAGGCAAAACCCAACACCGTGGCCGCCAAGACCAGAGCAAAAAGGTAATCCGTCTGTAGCTGGGCGCTGGCGTACAGGATAGAGTAGCCCAGACCGCCCTCGCCTACCCTGCTCGAGCCAGCAAAGAGCTCGCCGGTGATCGCTCCGATCACAGAGATGCCGGCGGCTATGCGGATCCCCACAAAGAGCGATGGCACGGCGTGCGGCAATCGTAGCCGGGTGAGGATCTGCAAGCGCGAGGCGTTGTGCATGAGGAAGAGATGGATGAGATTCGGCTCTACGCTGATCAGTCCCTGGGTGGTGTTGGCGATGATCGGCGCCAGGCAGATGATAAAGGCCACCAGCGTGACCGACAATGTGCCCGGACCTACCCACATCAAAATCAGTGGGGCCACGGCAACGATGGGGACCGTCTGCAACAGGATGGTGTAGGGGTAGAGCATGCGCCGTATCCAGCGGGATTGCGCGAAGAGCAACGCGATCAACACTCCCACAACGATGCTGGCTACCAGGCCTCCTGCCGCCTCCTCAGAGGTGATGGCCAGCGACGCCATCAGCGAGGGGAAACGGGCGACGACTGCCCTTCCCACGGCCAGTGGCGGGGGCAGCATGTAGGGCGGCAGATGCAAGACGATGTCAAGACCCTGCCAAATAAGCAGAAGCCCGGCAAAGACGGCCAGCGCGTTGAGCAGGGTTACGAAATACTTCTTCATGCGCTGTGCACCCCGCGCAGCGCCCGGGAAACATGGGTCACGTAGGATTCGAACTCCGGGCTCTCGCGCGTGACGCTGGTGCGGGGAAAGGGGAGATCAATTTCTATCTCTTGCGCAATGCGGCCTGGCGATGGCGCCAGCACGATAATGCGGGTGGAAAGAAAAACCGCCTCAGCGACAGAATGGGTGACGAAGACAGCGGTCCAATTCTGTTCCGCTCGCAGGCGCAGCAGCTCTTCGTTGAGACGATCGCGGGTCATCTCGTCGAGCGCGCCGAAGGGCTCGTCGAGCAACAACAGGCGGGGCCTGGTGGCGAGGGCGCGGGCGACCGACACGCGCATCTTCATCCCTCCCGAGAGTTGCCGCGGATAAGCGCGCGCCACGTGGGTGAGGCCCACCAGCTCCAGGAGTGATTGCACTTTTTGTTTGCGGACTTCGCGGGCGACGTGCTCCAGCTCCAGCCCCAGGCCTACATTGCTGGTGACGGTTCTCCAGGGCAAGAGGGTGGCGTCCTGAAAGATGTAGGAGATGGTCTCGCGGGCATTCACCGGGGTCATGCCGTCGACCAGGATGGTGCCGGACGTGGCATTGGTAAGTCCGGAGATGAGCTTGAGCATCGTGGACTTGCCGCAGCCGGACGGGCCGATGAGGCTGACAAATTCTCCCTTGGCAATGGTGAGATCGATGTGTTGCAGCACGGTGGTGCTGCCATAGCTCTTGCTGACGGCGGAGAGTTCGACTTGCGGTACTCGCACTTCCGCGCTCATGAGGTTGCCGCCAATGGCAGTTCCAACCGGGAGGGATGCTGCGCGTCATGCAGCACCATGTGGGTGGAACGCTGCCAGTTCCACGAGTCCGCAAGCCATGGCTTCACGGGGGTGGATGGATTGCGGTCGTACAGGGGAAAGGCGCTGCCAGCTACTTCCAGCCGGATCGCGTCGCCGGCGGCGAAGACACAGGAGGTGGGCTCCAGCTCGATTTGCCAGTGGTGAACGGCGTCCGCGGTGTAGCCTTCCTCGCGGAAAAGATAGGAAGAGCGCGCGATGCCGATGCAGACAAAATCAGCTTGACCGTTGGGACGCAGGCGCACCAGTTTGCCGGTGAAGTCGGCGTGGGCGGCAGAGGTGATGGCGTAGAGTTTGAGCTGCGGCGATCCGAATATGTGGAGTGGTTCAGCCAGGGGAGGAGTGGTGTAGACCAGGAGGTTGTTGCCTAATTCCATCTGGGCTTGATTGATGGGCCCGGGCAGCGCGGGCGCACCTCCAGGGGCGAGGACTGGGACTTCGGGATCGTAAACGAAAATGTCGCGCGGTTCGGTAGAGGCGGGAGCTGCGGTCGAGAGTGCGCCGTCTCCTTTGCGCGAGTCGGCGCGGCCTGCGCTGTGCAGATAGAGAGAGAGGGTGGTTGGGGGAAAGCTCTCGGCATCGCACCAGCGATTAGCGCCCAGCGCGAAGTGGCGAATGCGCGGTTGGTGGGCGAATTCCCCGCTGTCTTTGAGCCAATGATTGAACCAACGCAGCAGCAGCGTGTCGGTGTCGAGCAGTGCCTCTGGACCGAGGTTGTGCTCGCCGATCATTTCTCCCCATGGGATGTGCACCCAGGGACCGGCGACCAGGTATTGATCTGGCCGCGCGGACAGGGCTCGAAAGCCATCCACGCTGCCGCCCAGGTAGGTATCGAACCAGCCGGAGAGGTGGAGTGCTGGGATGGCGATTCGATGGAGCGATTCGCTCAGGTCGAGCGCAGACCAGTAAGGGCCGGGGATATCGTGGGTGATCCAGTCGTGCACGTAGGTGGGCAGGCCCTCGTGTTGCAGTTGGGGATGCAAGCCGTAGGGCGTGACCAGGGGCTGGCTGCGGAGATCGGTCCATGCCTTTTCCAGGCCGTCGCTGGCGGTGCGGAGTTTGCGGCGGCGGGCATCGGCTTTCAACATCTGCAGACCCCAGCCCAGGCTTGAGGCCAACCGCAGAGCTCCCTGGCGATAGAACCAGCCGTGATAGAGATCGCATGCGGTCTGCGCGGGAGCGATGCAGAGTAGGCCTTCCGGCTGCTCGGCCGCGGCTAATAGTTGGGTGAGGCCCTGGTAGGAGAAGCCGTACATGCCTACTTTGCCGTTGGATTCGGTGCGCGTGCGCAGCCAGCGGATGGTTTCTGCTCCGTCACGGCCTTCGGTGCGGAAGGGATAGAAGTCGCCTTCGGAATCGCCGCGGCCGCGCACGTCCTGGATGACTACGTTGTAGCCCTGGGCAGCAAACCAGACGGGGTGGGCGTAGACCACGGTCGAGGCTATGTCTCGGCCGTAGGGTTGACGCATGAGCAGGGTTGGGTGCGGTCCAGGCGCCGGTGGGTAGTAGTGGTCGGAGACCAGTACTACTCCGTCGGACATGGTGCAGTGCTGGTCGCGTTCGAGGCGAACGCCGGAGCCGCAGTCGATCATGGATTTGCCTGTTTCGTAGTTTCCATTAAGGGTGACTGCAGTATAGAAATCTCGATACTCGCTTTTGGTTATCCCACTCAAGCCAACGGCGGGCTTGAATGGGCCACCCAACCTTTTACTTACGTACAGAGCTTCAGGGTTTGTGCCAGTTTTCGTAGGCGGCCATGGCGGTCAGGGCCGCTGCGATTCTGGTAGCTGCTTCGTCGATCCAGAGCGCGCCTTTCTCCGCTGTTGCGGGATTGGGATCGCCCATGACTCCGCTGGGCGCAATGTCGCGAGTGAGCCAGGCGAAGTTAGCGGGCGAATTCTCCGGACGCAGCAGCTCGGGCTTTTCAATATCCGCGATGTAGTTCACGGTGTACTCGTTGGTGTGTACCAGCTCTGGTATGGCGCTGAGCAGGAATGAGGTTTCTACTTCGCCGGCGTGGAAGCCGTAGGCACGCTCCTGCGCGCCGAGGCCGGTGAAGGCCGCGCCTCCGGAGCCGAAGAGGGAGAAGAGGCGGAGACCGAACTCGGCCCGCAGGTCGCGCGCCATCACGTCGACCAAGGACGAGTTGCCCCCATGGGTGTTGAAGAGGGCCAGTTTTTTGAAGCCGGAGGCGGCTATGCTGGCTCCCAAATCGCGCAAGACGGCCATGAAGGTGGTGGAAGATACGGAGAGCGTTCCGGGAAAACCAATGTGTTCGTTGCTCTTGCCGTAACAGACGGCGGGGAGGGCGTAGACCGATGTCTCTTGCGGCATTCGCGCCAGGGCGGCGCCGAGAAGGATGCTGTTGATGAGGGTGTCGGTGGCCAGCGGAAGGTGTGGTCCATGCTGCTCGATGGCCGCCGTGGGCAGCACCAGGAGCGTCTTATCGCGGGGCAGCGCGTCTACCTGCTTCCAGGTGAGATAGGCGAAGTTGCGGTTGTCGGGGATCCAGCTCTTCATGCGATGGAGGCTCCGGCGGGGGCTTTTTCGAAAGTGACCATCTTGCCCGGGTTTAACAAGCCTTTGGTGTCGTACTTGTACTTGGCCAGCAGCTGCACGTTGTCGCTGCGGTAGCGGCCTCCCCCCTCGACATTGTTTACATGGGGATTGGCGACACCGACCCCGATCTCGCGACAGTAGTCGATCATTTCGTTCAAGCGCTCTTCGGTGGTAAAGCGGATTACGGGGATGGAGCCGGGAAAGACCACACCCTGGGCGTTCTTTATGAATTCAAGGTGGAATAAAAATTCGTCGCCGAAGCGCTGCTTGAGGCGGGCGAACTGGCTGCGGGCAGTCACTGCGTCGAAGGCGCATTGCAGGTAGGTGTACCCAGGGTCGGCCTTCATGGCCCAGAGGGTGGTGTGGTTCCAGGTGTAGTCGGACAGCAGGGGCACCGTCCGGAGACCGTTGTAGGGCGCGGAGAGAGTCATCACTCCTCCAGCCTCGCGAACGGCTGCTTCCAGACTCGCGCGCTGAGCTTCGGCAATCAGGAAAAAAATCAGCGCCTTGCCCTCAGGGGCTAGCGTGCTTACCGGGCTGAAGAACGAAGGGATGGGCCACTCGAAGGTGGTGACGAGGCGCTTGGTCCAATCGTCCGAGGTGGCGATCCGCTCACTGAAATCAAGTGCCTGGTCGAAGGTATCGAAGGCCACGGCACATTGCCCCCACTCGACACTGGGGGCCAGCGCCAGCCAGGCACGGGTGATGATGCCATTGGTGCCCCAGGCGTGCAGGATCTCGTGAATTTCTTCTCCTTCATGATGGACAAGGCGAGGTTCCGCTTCCATGGTGACTACGTCGAGCGCGCGCACAGTCGCGAAGTCTCGCAGGCCGCCATGCGCCACCGAGCCGATGCCTCCCGAACCGCCGGCCAGAAAGCCTCCCACTGAGGCCTTTACTACCGTGGACGGGTAGCAACGTAGTTCCCATCCCACTTTGCGCGCCTCTGCTTCGAGCACGCCCAGGCGCACACCGGGTTGGCAAACCGCGACCCCATCGGCGGTGATGAATTCGATCTGATCCATGCGCGAGAGGTCGAGCAGCACTCCACCGTGGAGCGGCACGGCCTGGCCGTAGTTCCCTGTCCCCGCGCCTCGCGGCGTAACGGGAATGTCGTGGGCGTAGCAGTAGCGAAGGACGTCTTGAATTTCCTTAACGTTCAGCGGGTGAACGACCACGTCGGCTACTTTGCCATCGAGCCGCTTGCGCAGCACAGGGGAGTACCAGTAGAAGTCGCGTGACAGGCGGTTGACGACCTGGGGAACGGTCGAGACCCGCGCAGGGTCGCCCAGGATTGCGGCCAGGGACACTTCAAGCGGCGTCGTCATGTGGCTGTTCCTTTCTCTCTTATGCCTTACGGGTGCCCCAGGTGGCGAAGGCCCCTTGCATCCGCGGATGGGTAAAGAGGCTATTGCAGAGTTCACGCAGAACTGGGCCGATTACCGTGCATTGCATGTCGCTTCGCCGGGCGAGCTCGGCGGCGGGAATCTGGATCTGGCGGCAATAGCGGTTCGCATCCTCGATGGTGGCGCCGTAGACCACGCGATCGAGCCCTGCCCAGAGAGCATTGGCCATGCACATGGGGCAAGGTTCGCAGGTGGAATAAAGTGTATAGCCCTTGAGCCCATAGCTCTTGCGTTTTTTGCAGGCCAGGCGCACGGCGCGCAGCTCAGCGTGCGCGGAGGGGTCGTTTTCAATGGCGACTGCATTGCGGCCGCGCATGAGCGTCTCTCCGCTGTGGCTGTCGACGATCAGGGCGCCAAAGGGCACGGGGCGGGGGGTCTTAAAACTAAGCGCAGTAAATTTGACCAGTGCTTTGAGGTGGGCTTCGTCCGCCGCGGTGGCGTCACAGACAGCGAGTTGTTCAACGGTCATGCGGAAGTTTAAATCATTTCCGGGGATCGGGTGCAGGCAAGGCGTGGTATACACAAACCGTTATGTCTCTCTTGACCCCACTCAAAACAGCCCTTTCCACGCGCGAGCCGGCCGTACAGGCACAGGAAGCGCTGGCGCGCGCCAATGGCAACGCCGGCCATAACGTGTATCTGGCACTGGACCGCGAACGCGTGCTGGCGGAAGCGGAGGCCCTGACTGCCCGCTTTCCCGACCCGACGCAGCGGCCGCCGTTGTTCGGCGTCCCGGTCGGGGTTAAGGATTGCTTCGATGTTGCGGGCTACCCTACCACGTGCGGCTCCCATTTCTATGCGGAGAAGAACGGCATCGCGGCGGCTGACTCCGCCGTGGCCGCGCGGTTGCGGCAAGCCGGCGCGGTGATCATGGGCAAGACCCATTTGCATCAGCTGGCCTACGGCATCACGGGCGAAAACAGCGAGTACGGCGATTGTGTGCAGCCTGAGAATCCGCAGGCACTCACCGGAGGCTCGTCCAGCGGGAGCTGCGCCAGCGTGCAGGAGGGTTCAGCGGTTGCTTCCATCGGCACGGACACGGGGGGCTCCATTCGCGTGCCGTCGGCGCTGTGCGGGCTGGCCGGCTATCGTTCTACGCTGGGGCTCGGCGGCGCCCAGGCATGGGATGGCGGGTTCCATCTGGCTGTCTCCTTCGACACGCTGGGATGGCTTTTCCGCGATCTGCGCGACGGGCCGGCGCTGGCTGCGGCGCTGCTCGATGTGCCGATGGCCGCGGCGCCGCAAGGGGTGACCATCGCTGCGGTGGGCGAGGCTTATCTGCATGACTGTGAACCGGCGGTGTTGGCGATGTACCGTGGGTGGCAGACGGAGCTACGCGGGAATGGCGCGCAGATTCGTGTCTTCGAGCCTGATTTCTGGACGGATTCGCGGGAGATCTTCGGTGGCATCCAGGCACACGAAGCAGCCGCAATCCATCGCGGATACTTCGAACACTTTGAGCCCACGATCAGGGATCGGCTGGCATGGGGAGCGTCGCTATCTGACGCCACCATCGAGGATTTGCGCAAGCGCCATGTGGTGTTTCGCGGGAAGATGGATCAGTTGCTGCAGGAGCATGACTTTCTCATGCTGCCGTGCGCGCCTATGACTACGCTGCCAGTGGGCGCGGACCACTCGGCCACGCGGCTGAAGATCCTGCGCTACACCACGCCGATCAGTCTGGCTGGTACGCCCGCAGTCACGCTGGCGGCCAAGGGCGGCGGTGTGCAATTGGTTGCGGCACGCGGCGGCGACGCGCGGCTGCTCGCTTTCGCAGCCAGCCTGGGCGAGAAAATTGCCCTCCGGCAATGAGGATGGGAATGCTACGCTGCAATGCATGAGGATGCCTTTACGACTTAGCGTGTGCTTGCTGGGCATGTGCCTTTTGCTTGGGGGCTGCGAACGGAAGCAGGTTGCCAGCGGCCTCACGCCGGTAAAACTGCAAACGGACTGGTATCCCCAACCAGAGCATGGAGGCTTTTACGACGCAGAGATTCGTGGCTACTACAAGGACGAAGGCCTGGACGTAACCATTCTCCCCAATGGCCCCTATGTGAACTCCAACCAGGAGGTTTCAGTCAACGCGGTGCAGTTCGCCATGGGGTCTTCGGATAATGTTCTGGAGTCGATCGGCAACAACGCCCCATTGGTAGCAGTGATGGCGACCATGCAACGCGATCCGCAGGCGGTGATGGTGCACCAGGATTCTCCTGTTCATAGCTTCAAGGATCTGGATGGTCGCGCGGTGGCGATCCGGCTCGGCGCATCGACCTGGTTTGAGTATCTGGTCAAACGGTACCAGCTGAAAAATGTGCGGGAGATTCCGGCGACGTACAGCGTGGCCAACTTTCTCCAGGACCCTGGATATATCCAGCAGATCTTTGTCACCTCTGAGCCTTTCTTCGCGCGCCAGGCAGGCGTGCCGGTGCGCACTATGCTCATCAGCGAAACGGGATACAACCCGTATCGGGTGGTGGTTACTTCGCGTGCGTTTCTGCAACAGCATCCGGAGACGGTGGCCAAGTTCGTGCGTGCTTCGCTGCGGGGGTGGCGCGATTATTTGAAAAATCCAGATGACATCAATGCGGCGATCGCCAAGCTCAACCCGGCTTTGAGCGTGCCCCAGATGAAGTTCAGCTACGAGGCGCTAAGAGATCAACACTTCATTGCCGGCGATGATCCCAGCGGAGCTGAGTTGGGCCGGTTCGATCCGGCACGGTGGACGAGTATGTATCAGCAACTTCTGGAGTTGAAGGTGATCTCGAAGCCATTTGATCCGGCGAGTGCTTACACGTTGCAGTTCTTGCCTAAGGGGAGTTAGAGGGAGAGGTCGTGGTAGCCCACTCAAGCCAACAGAAGGCTTGAATGGGGCACCCAGCTTCCGCTATACCGAGAGGGAGAGCATTCGGAAGATATATTTTTCGCATTGAGGGAAAGAAACCGCAGATCCCTCGGCTGCGCTCCCACGGCACGCCGGGGCAGGCGGGATGACAAATTCATTGGACAAGAAACTTTGTCATCTCGACCGGAGCGCAGCGTAGTGGAGAGACCTGCTGTTTCTTTAGCCGGCAACAAGCTCCCGTCGCGGGATTCCCCAGCCCGCCACCAGTATTAGCACGATGTAGATGACCTGCATGGCTAAGCGAACCGGCACGCTGGGCAGGTGCAAGCCGCCCACGGTGTGATTGGCGCCGTACACATTCGCTGGGAAGATCGCGACCATTAAGACGGCAAGACAGCCGGAGGCGAGTCGGGTGAACCTGGGCCATAAGAGGCCAATCGCTCCGGCAAGCTCCAATACCCCGGTGAACAGAACAAGCTGCGGGCGGTAAGGAAAAAAGGGCGGAATAATGCTCGCGAGCAGAGCGGTACGGATAAAGTGAAGTGGTCCGGAGGCCAGCAGAGGCAGCGCTACCACGACGCGCAGGACCCACTGCATCCAGCCAAACGGAGCCCAGCCTCGGCGCCCCCAAAGAAAACTGGCGGCCACGGTGATGATCAGGATTGCGGTGGTGATGAAATAGACCATTCGGCTCCCCGTCTGCGATCATAGCGGGGCCGGGAGGGTGCTTTGCGGAGAACGGCTTCCGAAGTTGCACATCCCCGGCCATCCCGTGTCCGGCGGATGCGATTTTTTGCCGTCGCCTTCCTGTTTGCGGCCGGCATTGTTAACTATCTCGACCGCACTTCTTTCTCCATTGCGAATACCAGCATACGTGCCGACCTGGGCCTCTCCGGCACCCGGATCGGAGCGCTGCTCTCCGCCTTTTCATTGGCCTACGGGATAGCCCAGCTGCCCATCGGCCTGATGCTCGATCGCCTGGGCTCACGGGTG
Source organism: uncultured Acidobacteriaceae bacterium (assembly GCA_963736535.1). GTDB lineage: Bacteria > Acidobacteriota > Terriglobia > Terriglobales > Acidobacteriaceae > PALSA-350. The sequence goes on along the minus strand of CAVTPN010000015.1, from coordinate 253,017 downwards.
ATTCTGGCCGTAGGCATGTTTGTGTGGTCGCTGGCGCAGATGGCGACCGGCCTGGTCAGCAGCTTCGGAGGTTTCATGGCGACCCGCATTTCGCTGGGCGCGGGCGAAGCGCCGATGATGCCCTGCGGCGTGAAGGTGATGAATGATTGGTTCGGCGTTCGCGATCGCGGAGTGCCGACGGGACTGCTGACGGCTTCCAACACACTCGGAGTCACCCTGGCCCCTCCGATACTGACCGTGATCATGCTGGCCTTTGGCTGGCGGGCGATGTTTGTGAGCGTGGGACTCTTCAGCCTGCTGCTCTCGCTCGCCTGGTACCCGCTCTATCGCGATCGCGAGCGGGTCGCATTAACCGCTGCCGAAGCAGAATCTCTGGGCCTGGAACCTGAACGGCCGCGGACAGAAATGTCGCTGCGCGTATGGAAGCGGCTGTTTCGCTTGCGTACTATCTGGGGCATGATGCTGGGCTTCGGCGGAATCAACTACACCACATGGCTCTACCTGTCGTGGCTGCCTGGCTACCTGCAAGCGGAACGGCACCTGACCATCGCGAGGACCGGATGGGTGGCGATCATTCCCTACCTGTTCGGCACCGTGGGCTCGATTGTCAGTGGAGGGGTGTCGAACCGGTTGATCCGCCGCGGCATCGCTCCAATTGCGGCGAGCAAGATTCTTATCGTGGGCGGAATGTTTTGTTCAGCGCTGAGCACACTCGGGGTGGCTTACACGGCGACCGCGACGGGCGCGGTGATCTGCGTAAGCATCGCAATCTTCTTCATCTACTTTGGCGGCAACGCGGGATGGGGGCTGGCGCAAGCGATGTCTCCTGTGCACATGGTGGCCTCGGTGAGCGCGATTCAGAACTTCGGCAGTTTTGTTTGCGCATCGCTGGCGCCGATTATCACCGGCTGGCTGCTCGACCACACCCATTCCTTCCACATTGCGTTGATGATCTGCTCGTTGGCCACCACGCTGGGCGCGCTTTCGTATTGGTGCATCGTGAAGAACCCGATTGAAGAGGGCGTGGCGTGATGATTGGAACTATTGCAGTGACTTTGCCACCGCCGCAAAAAATGGCAGGTCGTCGACCGGGCTAAAGGCAGCGTCTGGTTTGGGACGCGCGCTCAGCACCACGATGACCAGCTTCTGTTGCGGGTTGATGTAGAGATGCTGCCCGAAGATGCCAATCGCCTGGAAGGCGCCGCGATGGATGGGATCGCCCGCGGGAACGGGCCACCATAGATAACCGTAGTTGACGGATTCTCCGCCGATGACGTGGGCACTGCCAGCCTCCTGAAACCATCCCGGGGGCACAACGCGCTGCCCGTCGAGGACGCCATCCTGTTGCACCAGCAAGCCGAAGCGCCCGTAGTCGCGCAAGGTTGCGCCCAGGCCGCTGCCGGCCAAACCCATGCCACCGGGGGCTTCGACCCACCAGGTAGCATCGTGCTCCATGCCGAGGCGCGACCAGAGCGTCTCAGAAAGATAGGTCGCGAGCGGCTTATGGGTTGCTGCTTCGAGCAACGCCCCTACGAGGAAGGATTCGCCGGTGCTGTAGTTCCAAATGGAACCGGGAGGGCCGGCTTTGGACAGAGTATTCATGTAGGCCAGGATGGCGCCGGGCTTCCGGTCTAATTGTTTGTCCAATAACTTTCTGCGGTCCGAATGTGGGTCGGTGTAGGTCTCGTTCCACTTCACTCCGGAAGCCATTTGCATGATGTTGCGGATGCTCACGCCATCGTAGGGGCCTGCCTTGAGCTGCGGCAGGTAATGGGTCAGAGGCTCATCCAGGCTGGTGATGAGGCCCTGCTGGAGGGCTGCGCCCACCAGGGTCGAGGCGACGGACTTGGCCATGGAGAACGAGATCCAGCGGGTTGCTGGTCCGGCGCCGAGCTCATAATCCTCGAAGGCCACCTTGCCATCCTTAAGAACGAGCAAACCGGCAACGCGATTGTCGGCGAGATAGTCGAACAGGTCGTACTCGGCGCCGCGTGATTGGAAGTGAACGTTCGTCAGTTGCTTCGCTGCCGGGAGGAGAGGGCGGACCGCTCCGCCGCGCAGCACTTTGTTAACAGGAAAGAGGCTGTCGCTGTGCTCGAAGGTGACCACCTCGACACCGGGCAGCATGGCGCCATCAAATACCTGCCGGGGTCCGGCGGGCTGCTGCGACTGGGCGGATAGTGAGATGAAAAGAAGCGTTAGCCCGAGAATGGTTTCGCGGCTGGGCAAATTCAGGTTCATGGCTGCGAGTCTATGGGGCGACCTCAGCGCGGACAAGAAGAAAACCGCCGCTTTATACGACGGTTAGGGAATACCGCCAGGATCGAGGGCACCAGATAATATGAGACATGATGCGGAATAGGAAGCAAGCATGAGTGTGGTCACAAAGGTTGATTCGTTGCGGTCGCGGCTGAACTACGAGCCGCAAGTGTTGGGATTTGGAACCAGCGGGCGGCGGGGCAAGGTGGTGGACCTTACGCAACTGGAGATCTATCTCAATGCGCTGGCCGAGCTGGAATATCTGCAGTCGTTGCCGCTCGCGGATGGCGGCATCCGGCGGGGCGAGGATTTTTATTTCGCCTATGATCTGCGGCCCAGCTCCAGCGAGTTGGTTGCACAAGAGGAAGGCCGGGGAGAGATTGCCCAGGCCATTGTCCAAGCCATCGGCGATGCCGGTATGCAGGCGGTAAACCTGGGCCGCATACCCACGCCCGCGCTGGCCAGTTTTGCATTGTCGCGTAACAAGGGCAGCATCATGGTCACGGGCAGCCACATTCCCTTCGAACGCAACGGCTACAAGACCAATAGCAGCCGGGGCGAATTGCTCAAGGAACAGGAAGCACCGATCAACGAACAGGTGCAGAAGGTAAGGCAGAGGTTGTACGAGCAGCCTTGGGACCGATCGTTGTTCAATGAGCGAGGCATGCTCAAGAGCGGCCACCAGGAGCTGCCAGCAGAGCATGGCGATGCACGCACCGCGTATATCGAACGGTTCACCCATTTTTTCTCCGGCTCTACGCTCGACGGCAAGCGCATCCTGGTCTACCAGCACTCGGCGGTGGGGCGAGATTTGCTGGTGGAGATTCTGGAGCAACTGGGTGCGCAGGTGGTGAAGGGTGGGCGCAGCGATACCTTTGTCCCCATCGACACGGAAAATATCGATGCGGCACAACTGGCGGTAATTCAGGGGTTAGCCGATGAAGCTGCTGCGAGCAGCGGGCCGCTCCACGCAGTGGCCTCTACCGACGGCGATAGCGATCGCCCACTGGTTCTGGGCGTGGACCCGCTGACTGCCAGGGTGCATTTCTTCGGCGGTGATCTGGTTGGCATGGTGGTGGCTGAGTATCTGCAGGCGGACGCGGTGGTGGTTCCCATCAGTTGCAACGACGCCATCGATCGAGGAAAACTCGCGCCCGTGGTAGAGCCGAAGACGCGCATCGGCTCACCCTTCGTGATCGCCGGCATGGAGGCTGCGCTCGCCAAGGGGAAGAAGCGGGTTTGCGGATGGGAACCCAATGGTGGCTTCCTGACCGGCTCGCCGATTGCCCGCAACGGCGCTGTCCTGCAACCGTTGCTGACCCGGGACGCGGGTTTGCCCATCCTGGGTGTGCTGTTTGCCGCGGAGCAAAATGGGCTCTCGCTGGTGGATCTCTTTGCCCGTTTGCCCAAGCGCTACAGCCGCGCCGCTTTGCTGAAGCAGTTTCCGCGAGCGACTGCGTTGAAGATCGTGGGCCGATTCTCTCCGACCGATGGGCAGGCGCCTGCATCGGAGGCGATCCGAAAAGATCTGGCGCAGTTTTTTACGCCGGCGCTGGGGTTTGCCGGCATCACGCACGTGGACTACACAGACGGCGTGCGCATTCTGTTCGCCAACGGCGAAGTGGCGCATGTGCGGCCCTCAGGAAACGCGGATGAGTTGCGCATCTACGCGGTTGCCGATACGCAGAGCCGCGCCGACGCGATCGCCGCTATGGGAGTGGCCGAGCCTGCGGGTATCCTGCGCAAGATGGAGAAAGCTGTCGATGGTTGAAGCAGGCGTACTGACACTGCACGGAGTGGTTCAGCATTACGACTGGGGCGGGCACAACTTCATTCCCGATCTGCTGGGCATGGAAAACGCGACGCGCAAACCGTTCGCAGAATTGTGGATTGGCGCACATGCGAAGGCGCCATCCATCGCCGAGGTTGGGGGCGGGCAGGAGCCTCTCGACGAGCTGATCGCGGAGGCGCCCGACGAAATCCTGGGGCAGGCTGCGAATGCCCGTTTTGGCGGCCGGCTGCCTTACCTTTTCAAAATTCTCGACGTGCACAAGATGCTCTCCATTCAAGCGCACCCTACGCTGGCGCAGGCGCGGCGCGGCTTTGCGCGCGAGAACGCCGAGGGCATCCGCGTCGAGGCCGGTTGCAGGAATTACAAGGACGATAACCACAAACCGGAAATCGGCGTGGCGCTGACAGAGTTCTGGATGCTGCATGGTTTTCGGCCGCTGGAGCAGATCGCGGAGAGCTTTCGCGAGACACCTGAGCTGAGTGCGGTGATGCCTGGCTTTCCGCAGCGGCTGGTTCAGGCCGGCCACGATCATGAGACTCGCCGCGGCTTGCTGCGCGAGCTCTACAGCACGATCATGACCATGCCTCAGGAGCAAGTAGACCTCCTACTCGATGGGTTGCTTGCCCGGCTAGAGGAAAAGCCGATCTCGGATAAGAACAGCGCTGATTACTGGGCTCTGCGGGCGGCGGAGAATTTTCCTTTGCCGGGTGGGCACCGCGATCGTGGAATCTTCAGCGTGTATCTGCTGAACCTGGTCCATCTGCTGCCTGGGCAAGGCACTTTCCAGCCGGCGGGGGTTCTGCATGCGTATCTGGAAGGGGTAAATGTTGAGCTGATGGCCAACTCCGACAACGTGCTGCGAGGTGGGTTGACGACCAAGCACGTCGACGTCCCGGAATTGCTCAATATTCTCACCTTCGAGGGCGGTACTCCCAATGTCTTCGGTGGGGAGCTGGTGAGCAGCCAGGAACGCGTCTATCGAACCCCAGCGGAGGAGTTTGAGTTGAGCCGCATCGCGCTCACGCCGCACAGCCGATACGCCGGCGATGCGCCTTACGGTCCCAAGGCACTGCTGGTATTGCATGGCTCGGCTACGATGAGTTCTGCCGGCCAAAGCACATCTCTGCGCCGGGGATCGATCGCTTTTGTGCCCTGCGGCACACAATTTGTCATGGAAACGCGGGCAGAAGATTTAGTGGTCTTTCAGGCTGGCCTTCCTCGTCACGCTCGCGGCGTGGCGTGATTTTGGTCACGGGTGCTTAAGGCCCGGGGATACTCAGTCGATAGCATCGCCGCCCACTCAAGCCAACAGAAGGCTTGAATGGGCCACCCAGCCACCCAGTATTTTTTTTGGCCTCTGGGGTTTTCAGCCTTTGGCTAGAAAGGCTTCGACTTCTGCGGCAGAGGGCAGCGAGGGTTGGGCGCCGGCTCGGGTTACCGAGATCGCTGCGGCGGCGGCCGCGTAACGGGCGGCGGCGGCGGGCGGTTTTCCCCGGGTGAGGGCAACGGCGAAGGCGGCGTTAAAGCAGTCCCCGGCAGCAGTGGTGTCGACTACCTTCACCGGGAAGGCGGGAATCTGCTGCGCAGTGCAATCGCGTCCGGCCAGAAAGACGCCCTGCGACCCGAGCTTGAGGGCTACATTCCGCACCCCCATTGCCAGTAGTTTTTCGGCGGCGGTAGCCGAATCAATGTTGACGCGACCCAACAGGATTTGCGCCTCGGTCTCGTTGGGCGTGAGCCAGGTGGTGCGGCTGAGCAGCGCTTCCGGCAAGGGCATGGCCGGAGCAGGATCCAGCATCAAGGGAGTCTTCGCTTCCGCGGCCTGTTCCGCCAGGCGGATGACGGCTTCCAATGGAGTCTCGAGCTGCACCAGGATCATTTTGGCTTGCTGGACGATATCCAGATGGGCGTCGATATAGGCGGCAGAAAGTACACGATTGGCCCCTGGGACGACAATGATGGAGTTTTCCCCACTGTCCGCTCTCGAGACGTGGGCCACTCCGCAGGGTCCGGCCACCATCTGAACCGCGTGGGTATCGACGCCGGCGGCTTTCAGGCCTGAGAGCAGCCTCTCGGTGAAGAGGTCTGTGCCGAGAGACGCGATCATGTCCACTTGCGCGCCCAGCTTGGCGACGGCGACGGCCTGGTTGGCGCCCTTGCCTCCGTTGAAGACCTCAAAGCTGCTACCCAGAATCGTTTCGCCCGGGGCCGGGAGACGGTTTGCGCACGCTACCAGGTCGATATTGATGCTACCGACTACCAACAACCTCTTCTCCACGTTCTTTCCCCCGTCCAGTGCCGGCCACAGCGGCCGCCGCTGGAAAGCATAGCGCACAGAAGAGATGTTCTGAATTTTGGAGGCGCGGGCCGGAATCGAACCAGCAATAAAAGGCTTTGCAGACCTTCCCCTGACCGCTTGGGTTCCGCGCCATCTGGCAGTAACTACCCACTCACCGTGCAAGTTTGAGCGGCTTGTATGAAGTAACTTTAGATCGATTGTGATGTGGAAGACTACACCGTTTCTGCGGCGCCGTTGTCCTTGGTAACTGGAATGGAGTACCGACGCACATAGCCGGTCGATAAAAGCTGTTGCCAGGAAAAAACGTACGTGTAGTGCCAGCCCCCTCCTACGCCTTGACAGGAGGAATAGAAGACGTAATCTTGGCACGGCCTGATACTCGTCTTCTAAGGAAGCACCAATCGCGTGAACATGCGCTGAAGGCCTGATCTTCGCAAGCGAACCTGGGAGTTTTGCTATTTCGGAATTGGATGACTTCGACTTGCTCGTCAGGACTCATCGAGCAAGGTTGCTACGGCTGGTGGCCTTTTCCACAGGTGACCAGGACCTTGCCGAGACGATCGTTCAGGACTGTTTTCTGAAGGCCTATAAAGCCCGAGAAGGTTTCCGCGGCGACTGCAATGTGAGCACCTGGCTGTACACGATTGCCTCGAATGTGATGCGCGATTATCAGCGCCTGCAGAAGTTCCAATTCTGGAAGAGGGCGGGCCGGACAGCGGTGGAGCTGAGCGATGTGAACTCCGCACTGGCCAGTGAGGAGCCATCGCCGGAGACGCGCATGTTGGCCGGGGAACAGGCTGACCGCGTCCAATTGGCACTGAAGTCTCTGCCCCGAAAACAACGGATCGTCTTCATTATGCGCTTCCTGGACGAAATGGATCCGCAAGAGATCTCAGTAGCCACTGGCATGTCACTGTGCACAGTGAAGACGCATATTCATCGGGCGATGAAAACAGTGCGCAATCGACTGGGAGGGGTGGCGATGCTGGCGGTTCTGGTCTGTTCACTGATGTTCGTGGCGGCGCCGCAATTCGCGTGGACGCAAGACTGCCATCGCGGCCCGTGGTGCAAAACCGCGAACTTTCTTACCTAAGTAACCGCGCTGCCAAGATTCTGTAACCGTGATCTGGAAACACCCCGTCAAAAAAGCCAGATAAGGGAAGCTGTCCGCGGCCACGCAGTCTCTGGCAATTCACCGAAATCTCAATAAGGCGCTGTGGTTGTTTTGGCGCGCTCACCTTCTTCGGCACTTCTTGTCTGCCCCATTCTTTGCAGGAGGGTTGCAGATGAGTATAGCCAAGGAACTAGCCACGTCACTTTTATGTACTGGAGCGTCGGCAGGCCTGGCGTTCCTGGTGGCCACCGGTCTACCAGCGAATGTTGGCGCGGCGAGCGGGCCAACGGCGAAAGACCCCGGAGTTCGCCGCGCCAGCAACGGCGCCGGCACTCCCCTTTCGACACTCAGCGCGGAACAGCTGGCGTACTTTCAGGATGGCTTGTCTCGCTTCAACGCGCTCGATTCGGTCCGCGGAACCATCCCCGGCGAGCCCGACTCCGGACTGGGACCGACCTACAATTCGAATAGCTGCGGAAGCTGTCATGCGCAGCCGGCGATTGGCGGGACAAGCCCGAGCACGAATCCGCAGATTGCAGCAGCGACCGCCAATGGAGCAAACAACTCGATTCCGGAGTTCCTCTCCGTGAACGGGCCAGTGCGCGAGGTACGGTCTCCTTTTCTGCTGAACTCCAACGGCACGCTCAGTGAGACTCCGGATGGCGGGGTTCACGATCTTTTCACCATCGCCGGGCGGACGGACGCACCCGGCTGCAACATGGCGCAACCGGACTTTGCCCAAATGCAGCAGTTGGGAAACCTGATCTTTCGCATCCCAACGCCGGTCTTTGGCGCCGGGTTGATTGAGAACATTCCAGAGGCCACCCTCTATGCCAACATGGCCGCGAACGCGGGGCTCAAGCAAAGCCTGGGGATTTCGGGCCATCCTAACATCAGCGGCAACGACGGGACGATCGCGCGCTTCGGATGGAAAGCGCAAAACAAGTCGGTCGAGATGTTTGCGGGAGAAGCCTATAACGTCGAAATGGGGGTGACGAATGAGCTCTTCCCAGAAGAACGTTCGCTGCCACCCGCCGCATGTCTCTTCAATCCGACTCCAGAAGATACGACCAACTTTCCCGCATCGGGTGCGGCGATCCTGAGCGACATTGTGGCCTTTTCTAATTTCATGCGCTTCCTGGCGCCTCCCACGCGGTCTATGCAGGGCATTCCCAGCAATCCTTCGGCTCAATCCATCGCCAATGGCCAGTCCGTGTTTACCCAGATCCACTGTAGCCTGTGCCATACCCCGAGCCTGCAGACGGGCAGATCGGCCTTCGCTGCCGGGCTGAACAATCAAAGCGCAGCGCTCTATTCAGACCTGTTGGTGCATCATATGGGGTCCGGACTGGCTGACAACATCTCGCAAGGCACGGCCGGGCCGGATGAGTTCCGCACGGCTCCTTTGTGGGGCCTGGGGCAGCGGCTGTTCTTTCTCCACGATGGCCGTGCCGGCTCCTCCAATGGCGGTCTGCTCACGGCCATACAGGACCACGCTGGTTCCGGCTCGGAGGCCAACGGTGTAGTCAATCTTTTTCAGCAATTGAACAGTCAGCAACAGCAGGACCTGCTGAATTTCCTGCGGTCGCTGTAGCCCCTTTCGGTCGAGGGCAAGCACGGCTGTGCAAAACTCCGCTTTATTCGAAGGCCCGGTAGGGATACTCTTATCCAGGTTCGACGATACCGGGAGGACGGATGGTCTGGAAAGCGGGGAACAGGCGCAGAGATTTTCTAAAGCTGGCGGCATTCAGCCTTGCAGGATTCACCACCACTTCCGCGCGAGGTTTGTACCAGGCGCCACGTGAGGTTATCCAGCGGCCGGACACACCGGAGCACGCCATGGATCTGCTGATCAAGGGCAACCAGCGTTACGTCGCCCAGAAGCTTATCTCGTTCCAGGAAGATCTTGATATTTTGAAAGCTGAGACGGAAGAGCACCAGGAGCCATTTGCTGCCGTGCTTTCCTGCGCCGACTCGCGCGTACCTGTCGAATTGGTCTTCGACCAGAGCATCGGTCATGTCTTCGTGGTTCGGGTGGCGGGTAATATCGCCACGCCGGACACCATCGCCAGCCTGGAATATGGCGCGGCGGTGCTGGGAGCCAAAGCCATTCTGGTGCTGGGACACACCAATTGCGGGGCAGTCAAGGCTACCCTGGCAGGCAAGGCGGTACCGGGACAGATCAGCACACTGTATCAGTACATCCATCCCGCGATCGCCGGGGCCAATGGCAACCTGACCACCGCCTGCCGGCAAAATGCCAGCCTGCAAGCATCGGTGTTGGCAGAGACGTCGCCGGTTTTGGCCGATCTGGTAAAGCAGAAAAAACTGGCGATCCGTGCAGCCCTCTACGATGTAGGCAACGGAAAAATCAGCATGCTGTAGCTCTGGGCTGTCATCCTGAGAGCGATCGCCTACTTATCCCGCCCACGGATCGTGGGCTGCCCTGTACACCCCCGAACCTTTCTCCCGTGATCTAGCACGAGCAACAAGCTGGCTCATGCTCCCAGACGGCCAGCCGATAGCTCTAGCGATGACCTTGGGTGAACGCGACTGCTTATCCAGCGGGGGAGAAATTGCGGCAGTCGTTGTATCCTTCGTTGCTCCCACTTTCGATGGCGAGCGGCATCTTTTTCGTTGACCAACACCAAAGTGGTAGCTCCACAGCCCTGGTGAGGAATCCCGGCCGGTACAACTTTTTGCTCAGTACAAAGTCCGGCTATCTAAGACAAGCGTGGTTACACAACCAAACCTTTCCTAACCCTCTGCAATGGTGGTGATTGGATGCTCGGGGCGAGATATCCAAGCTCATTCATGGGCCGCCCCATTTTTGCGCCAACGGCGCGCCGTTGCAAATGAGTGATGCCACCTCGGGGACCTGCTGAGTAATGTTACTCGACCGCTGACCGATATCTTTAGAATAGCGCCGCATTGGGTCTCTACTCTAAGTTCGTACTCGGCATGAGGTGCGCTCCACCATGTAGGAGAGAACCTGCAGCAGTACAAGTTGCGCTCCATGCCCGCATGTTTTGGGTTGAGCGTTCACAAGCTTTGTAAAGTGCGAACCAAGGATTGTTTAAATGTGGAATGTATTTTTTTCTGCCTGTTGGAGAATCGCGCCCCCTTTCCGCCGCCATTTGCGGCTGGCCCTGTCAGCTCTGCTGACGGTTGCCTGCACCCTGGCGACGGCAGTGCAGGCGGCTCCGCTACCCACGACGACGACGCTTACGCTTTCTTCGTCATCGGTCGCGTGGCACACGGCGGTGACTTTGACTGCTTCGGTGACGGCTAGCAGCGTCCCAGTGACCGCAGGGACAGTCACTTTCTGCGATGAGTCGTCGTCCACCGGCTGCGAAGATGCCGCTATTGTTGGAAAGGCGCAGTTAGCCGGCCTTGGAACCTCCGCACCGGGCACCGCACAGCTTAAATTCATTCCCTCGATCGGCGTCCATACTTACAAGGCGATCTTCCACGCGACCACAACCGCGGCCACCAGCAGCTCCTCCGTGGAAAGCTTGACGGTGACTGGCCTCTATTCCACCACCACGGCGATCAGCGCGTCCGGTAACCCGAGCGGCTATCAGCTGACGGCAACCGTGGTCGGCTTTGCGAATCACCCGCCGCTACTGACGGGCACTGTATCTTTTCAGGACACCAGCGCCGGCAACTTCGTTTTGGGAACAGCGTCCCTGGGAACGCCGACCTTTGCGCATGGTTTCACCCAGGCGCCGGGTTCACCAATCCCCACTGGCAACCAGCCTGCAGCCGCCGGCACAGGAGACTTCAACGGGGATGGAAAACCAGATCTGGCAGTCATGGACTCCTATCAGAATGCGATTACCATTCTGCTGGGCAATGGAGACGGAACATTCACGCCGGCCAGCGGCTCGCCTATCTTTGGAGTCGGAACAACTCCTTGTATCGCCAACGACCAACCTTCGAATTGCTCCATGGCGGTGGGGGATTTTAACCGTGATGGTAACGCTGACCTGGCTGAAACCAGTAGCTTCGACAATACAGTCATCATTCTTCTGGGCCACGGAGACGGCACGTTCACGCCAGCCAACGGCTCCCCGATTTCTGTGGGCACTTTCCCCGAAGCGGTAGGAATCGCAGATTTCAACAGCGACGGTCTTCTCGATCTGGCGGTGGCCAATGCCAAGGACAATACCGTAAGTATCCTTCTGGGCAATGGAGACGGCAGCTTCACGGCCGCAAGCGGCTCGCCGATTACGGTGGGCAAGTTCCCGTTTTTCTTAGCAGAAGCAGACTTCAACGGAGATGGCGTAGCCGACATAGCCGCCGCCAACGAAGGCGATGACACCGTGAGCCTCCTGCTAAGCAACGGAGACGGAACATTCACGCCGGCCCCCGGCTCGCCGATTCCTTCGGGCAACTACAATCCGGGCCCGATCGTCGCCGCAGATTTCAGTGGAGACGGCAAGGTGGATCTGGCGGTGGCAAACTTCACCCCGGACTACCCCAGCACAACGGGAAATGTGGTCATCTTGTTGGGCCATGGGGACGGCACCTTTACGCCTGCGACCGGCTCGCCGATTACGGTGGGCGTAGACCCGTTCGCCATGGTAGCGCTGGACTTTAACCAGGACGGAAAAACCGACCTGGCCGTCGACAACTATGGCGACATAACTCAACCCCAGACGCAAACCCTCACTGTGCTGCTGGGAGATGGCAGCGGCGGCTTCGCGCCGGCCGGGCCGCCGACCCAGCTGGGAGATTCTCCCAACGATCTGGTAGCAGCAGACTTCAACGGAGACGGCGCGACCGACCTGGCGATTCCAGAGTTGGCCGACTTCAATACCACCATCCTGCTGAACTACTTCACGCAGACGGCAACCGCGAGTGTGTCAAATATCACCATTGCCGGCATCGGCACACACTACGTGGACGCCGTTTATCAAGGGAACACTTCCTTTGCCACCAGCACCTCTTCCACCATCCCGCTGCAGGGGTCGACAATCCCTACAACCTTAACCCTGACCGCCAACCCCAGCGAACAAATGATCACCATGCCGGTGACGTTTACGGCACAGCTCGGTTCTGCTTCGAACGAACCTTTCTATACAAATCCGACGGGAACGGTCACCTTCTACGATCAGAGCGTCAATGCCCAACTGGGAACCGCGCCCATGGGCGCAAACGGCCAGGCGGTCTTGACCGTTACCAGCATAGGTCCCGGTGTGCATAGCATCACCGCCAGCTATGGCGGAGATCCCAGCTTCCTATCCAGCACCTCGAACGCAGTGTCGGTCAAGATCGACGAGTTGCGCATCCTTCGGGTAGGAAACAACAACACGACCATCCTGCCCGGAACCACTGTGGTGTATACGCTCCAGGTGGAGCCGCAGGTGGCGACGACATTCCTGTACAACGTGAGCTTCACGGCGACTGGTCTGCCTGCGGGTGCAACCGCGACTTTCTCGCCCGCGACCCTGCCGGCCGGAGGCAAGATAACGAACATCACGATGACGGTCAAGACAGCAACGACTGCCTTGAACGAGCCACCACCGTCTCCCTTCGAGCGTGTGCCGCTCGCCCTGGGACTTTTGCTTCCTCTCCTGGGAACGAAAGCGATGCGAAGGCGGTTGCGGCGGATTCCCCCATTCCTGGGAATGGCGCTGTTTGCAGCGCTCAGCCTGACGGCAGTTGCGGGACTGAGCGGGTGCTCGGGTGCGGGCCTTTTCGCGGCGCGAAAAGTTCCCTACTCCATCACCGTGACAGCCACCGAAGGAACAGTTCAGCGCTCAACCGAGGTGCCCCTTGCGATCCAGTAGGCGGGTTACGCTGCGCGGTGTGGGAGTAGGTATGCATAGATCTTTTGCCTTGCTGTTTATGGCGACGATGGTGGGAATGGGCGCGCCCCGCCTGCATGGCCAGGTCGCGCCGGGAGGAAGAGATTTTTCTTTGCCACGGGCAGAGGTCTCGTTGGCCTATAGTCCGACAGAAGCGAACGCGCCTCCCAGTCAATGCGGCTGCTTTTTCATGAACGGCGTCAGCGCCGAGGGAAACTTTCGCACCTATCGCGCATATACCACGGTGGTCGATGTAACCGCGACCCATGCCGGCAACATCCATAACACGGGTGAACCTTTCTCGATGTTCATGGTGACCGCGGGGACTCGCCTGAATTTCAGGTTTGGACATCAGCGAAGCGATGGATGGGATACGTACCACAACCTCAAGCCTTTCGTGCAAGGCCTGGTGGGTTATGCCCATGGCTTTGATTCGGCTTTTCCGGATAAGGCAGGATTCATTCAATCCTCAGCTAATTCCTTTGCGTTGCTGGCGGGCATTGGGATGGATTACAAGTACCGGAGACATCTCTCCTTCCGCGTAATCCAGGCCGACTACGGATATACCCGGCTGCCCAACCTTGCCGGCAACGATCAGAACTTGCTGCGAATTTCTTCCGGCATCACGATCCATCTGAAGTAGCGAGGCCTAAGAACAACTGACTGTTTCTCGATCTCTCTCGATCCACTCGCGGATATAGGCCGGGCAGTTGCGAAGCTTCGCGCCGCCCGCTTCGCAGCAGGACAGAAATGTGATGGCGTCCTGATCCACCAGCCTTAGCTCTTTCATGTCGAGCACGAAGCTTCGGCTTCCTGCTTCCGCGGTGAGGACTTCTCGCAGCTCGGTCAGATGCTTGTGCTCAATGCGACCGCTCACCAGCAGGACGACGAGTTCACCCTCGTCTGTTCTTTCTACTTTCCACATGGATACCTCTCCTTTTTGCGCTTTTTTGCTATCAGCGTAGTAATGTCTCCGACCCATGTGCGCCAGCAAGATCCTCTTGTCCTGATGACGGCCGGCAATTGTTCCATGCGAGGATCGCCAGGGTGAGGAGGGCAACACTGATTCCGCTCGAGGCGCAGCTTAGAGCAGCGCTCGACACCATTTGCCACGTTATGTAGAGATTGCGCATTGCATGTCTCTCTTTCCACCAGGCACGTTGCTCGACCGGAGCACGCGAGTCAGCTTTCTATATGCAACCAGAGCGCCAAACTCAAGTGATTGAAAACAAGGTTGTTATTGGATCGGAAAATCTGAACCTCTTCGGGAATTCGCGAAACATCGTGAATGAAGGAAGCTTGCCCAGGCCCGCAAGCACCCAAGAGATGTGAATTCAGCCGACACCCTTTGTTCAGAGGGGCTTTATGGGTTAATGTGTTCATCGAACCCAGAAGGCGGAAGCTTGTGAAGATGACCACGGCTGGCGATAGCAAGAACCGTGAGCGGGCTGAGGACGAGTCACGCAGGAACGAAGCGAAACACCTCTCTCTGGTCGACCTTTCGCCGGTTGCAATCTACCTGCTGGACGGTGACGGCAATTTCATCTCGGCAAACCCCGCAGGGGAGGAACTTTTGCAATCCTCTGCGCAAGCGATTGCCGGCACAAACATCGTCACTACTTACCTTGCCGAAGAACTTTCCTCATTCGGGACGCCAGTCGAACAAGTGCAGACCGGCTTGTTCCGTTTCGAACGTAGATTCTTGCGTAGAGACGGAACGATTATCCCGGTAGAAGTTTCGCTCTCCGCGATGCTGCCGGGAGGGCGCCAGGCAGTGATCCAGGACATCAGTGAGCACAAACGGGTGGCGGCCGCGGCCGAGAGCGCGCTCGATTGCGCCAGGAAGTCGGAAGACCAACTTCAACTGGTCCTTAACTCGGTCCCCATGATGGTGTGGAGCGACAGTAAGGAAGGGGTGAACGATTTCTGCAATCAGCGCGTGCTGGAATACGTAGGCATTCCATCTGAGAAGGCGGCAGAGTTTGACTGGAAGAGCAACCTGCATCCGGACGACGCCGAGCGGGTTGAGAGGCAGTGGCAGTTGGCCATGGCGAGCGGGAAGATGTACGAGGTGGAAAAGCGGGTGCTCGGCGCAGACGGCGCCTATCGCTGGTTCCAAAGCCGCGCCATACCGATGCGCGATGAACGAGGAGACATCGTCCGCTGGTACGGCGCCGATACCAATATCGATGACCTCAAGCGAGCCGAAGCAGCCCTGGCAGAGCACGCGCGTCACCTGAGGCAGGTAATCGATCTGGCTCCGCTGCACATGTTTATCTGGGAAGGCGATGCCAGCGTTTCCTACGGAAACCACGCGAGCGCCGAGTACTTTGGTCCCATCCCACCCATGCCCCCGATGGATTTTCTTGACCTGGTGACGCACGCCGACGATCTGGAAAAACTCAAGGCAGGGATCGCGGACGCACTGTCGCGCGGGAAAGCGTTTGCGATGGAAACACGCATGCGGAGGCACGATGGCGTGTATCGCTGGTTTCTCTACCAGATCAACCCCTTGCGCGACGAACAGGGGCGGATTGTTCGCTGGTGCGGCACGCGGATCGACATTGAGGACCGAAAGCGGACTGAAGATCGAACCCAAAAGGAGAATCTGGTTCTGCGGGAAGAGATCGAACAGGTCTCGATGTTCGAGGAAATCGTGGGCGTCTCGGCGCCACTGCAACGGGTGTTGGCGCGCGTGGCCAAAGTTGCGCGCACTGACTCCACAGTTCTGATTACCGGTGAAACCGGCACGGGGAAAGAGCTGATCGCCCGCGCGATTCACAAACGCTCGGCCCGCTCCGCGCGAGCATTTGTAAGCGTGAATTGTGCCGCGATCCCGCGCGACCTGATTGCTTCAGAGCTGTTCGGCCATGAGAAAGGCTCATTCACCGGGGCGCTCCAGCGCCGGCTTGGACGCTTTGAGCTGGCCGATGGGGGAACGCTCTTTCTGGATGAGGTGGGCGAGCTGCCCGCGGAGACGCAAGTCGCCCTGTTGCGGGTGCTGCAAGAGAGAGAGTTTCAGCGCATGGGCGGCAACCACCCGATCCGCACCGACGTGCGTGTGATCACGGCCACCAACCGCGACCTGCCGGCTGCCATCGCCGAGGGAACTTTCCGCAGCGACTTGTACTATCGCATCCATGTGTTCCCTATCGAGATGCCTGCGCTGCGGGAGCGGAAAGAGGACATTCGCTTGCTGGTGGAGTACTTTATCGACCGCTACTCCAGTAAGTCGGGAAAGAAGATACGCCGCATCGACAGGAAAAGTCTTGACCTGCTGCAATCGTATCCCTGGCCGGGGAACATTCGTGAGTTACAAAATGTGATCGAGCGCTCTGTGATTCTGTGTGACACAGAGGATTTTTCGGTGGATGAGAGTTGGCTGTCTCACGAACGGGCTTCGAGCCGGCCATTGGCGGATGAGCTAGTGACACAAGAAAAAGAGATTATAGAGGCCGCTCTCTCCCAGACCAGCGGGCGTGTCTCAGGACCCGCTGGGGCTGCGGCCCGCCTGGGTATGCCGGCTTCGACTTTGGATTCGAAGATCAAATCTCTCAAGATAGACAAGCGCCGCTTCCTTTCTGCGTAGAGCCTGGGACTGCGCCCATAAGCGCTAACTTACTTGTCAGATAGATTTTTTCGTCCAACTCCCACAAAAACGTCATCCTGAGCGGAGCGCCTCACAGATTTATCGCATGACACAGCGCTTGTAGCGCGGAGTCGAAGGACCCCGGCGGCGCTTATCTTACCCATGCTGCTCAGAGTTTTCGACCACCGAAGCCCGCACCGCGCGGACCCGCCACGGTCTTTCCACTGTGGCCGAGAACCAAGAACTTGCGAGCATCTTGCTATGTCCAGGCCTGGGGTAGAAGATGATTGCAGTGCATGAAGAGATGCACCCGTGACCATCAAGAGCGTACCGCAGCAGATCCTGTTCCGGGCTTCGGTGGTCGAAAAACTCCGAGCAGCACGGGTAAGATAAGCGCCGCCGGGGTCCTTCGACTCCGCGCTACAAGCGCTGCGTCACGCGATAAATCTGTGAGGCGCTCCGCTCAGGATGACGTTTTTTGTGGTGAGTTGGAGATGCAAAAACCAGCGTCTTCTCGATCTCGATTGTCTGCCCACACAAGTTAGCGCTTATGGGAGTGCGTCCTGGGCTACTTTCAGCCGAGATAGTTCCCATAGCGCCAGGTGTCTTTTCAGTTCTTGCGCATGGCTTGCCAAACGCCGTGCATCCCAGGGATTCCGAATGTTCCTTGAATGGTGTCGCCGTTGACCATGCCACGGAAGGTGAGCACTTCGCGGGTCCTGGTGCGGAATACGACGTGACGGGACTCGATCGTGCCCACCAGCGAGCCCGACTGGTAAGGGCCCCTGAAATGGCCGGTAATCGCGCTTCCATTCTGCTTGACCTGGATGTATTTGGTAGAGGTTTTTCCATCATCGCACTTCGAGTAGATGGTCCAGTTACCCGCGACGTCGGTCGGCGACCGCTCCGCGGGTAACTGCCGGCTTACCGCCTTGTTGCCAACCATCCACATCAGGAAAGCGAAAAAGGAATGAATCGTCTTTCGGTTGGAGTTATTCATAAGATCCCTGGTAAGTCAACTACTCCGCGGGCGTCGAACCTTCAGCGGGGTTGTAATCCTTAAGTGATGCAACCGATTCGGCTGTCTGTGGGCCTAAGTCCCGTTGATAGATGACGCCGTCTCGGCTCAGACTAAACGTCATGATGCCCGAATGTTGATAGTCGACAGGGCTGGCGATGACAACGAATCCTCCCGACGTTTTAACCTGCTCCTGGGTAGGGAGAATGCGAAACGAGTATCCATCCAATACCAGGGTCTTGCTGGGTGCGCCGGAGTCGAAGACGCCCTTGGCAAAGGCATTCAACCTGCCAAGCGGACTTGGTACCTGATCTGCAGCAACCTCCCAATAGAGCCCATCCTGCTTACCCGGAGTGCTGATGATGGTATCGGTGTATTGATGGGCAGGGTTTCCGTCGTGTACGCCCCTGGTGATAAAGTTCCTCCGCGTTCGCTATCAGCCTGCATGCATCCATGGCCCGAAGCTCATTTCTTCCAATGCGGCGTGCTTTGAGTTCCTCATGGCCGGCAGCGGCGTTGAAGTACCAGTTCGACGCCGCATCTTTAGCAATAGGAATGGGAAAGGGATAGTTGTCGGCGCCAATATAGAGAACCTGGCTACCATCCGTCATCGCCACCCAGCGGTTCATCCGGTCATACTTACTGGCGAAGGACTCGGACGCAGCCGCGTCTACGGCCGGGTCTCCTGAATTGAGAAGCGTTTTTGCCGAGGGGCCCAGAACGCGAGCAATGGCGCTCTCGTCTTTGGCCCGCACCGCAGCCAGCAATGCCTGGCCGGCCTCCGACGGAGAGACAAAGGTTGTCTGGGGGATTTCCGCAGTTGTCGTAGCTGCCTTTTTTGAGCAGCCAAGGATAAAAACAAGGGCTAACATAACCGTCGCAGCGACTACCCGGAAACGCAGCGTGGCGAAGCTTTTAACGTGGGCGTTCATGTTCCTACCTTCCTTATTGGTTTAATGGATGTTGCGCCAAGATCCTGTGCGGCTCTAACGCCTGCCGCCTCGTTCACCACCACCACCATGTTGCTGCGGAGTGGCGCCTGCTGCGGGGGATGTTGCTGCGCTGGACGCCGCTGTGCGGGATGTTGCTGGCCGCTACGTTGATAAGACGCCGGACGCATGCTGGCGCGGCCACGATTGGCTTCTGCGCGGGCAGAGTTTCCATTGCCGCTCATGGCTGAGCGCGGCTGCTGGGCCCCAAGTAAGTTGGCGTGTTGACTGTCAACGGGTGGATGCTGGACGCCTCCATTGCCACCGATCAAGCCGTGATCACCATTGCGGCCACCGTCGGGTGGATGCTGCACTCCGCCGTTGCCACCGATCAGGCCGTGATCACCGTTGCGCCCACCATCGGGCTCCCGGTTGTAGGCGTTGTTGTTGTTTCCGTTGTTTCTGTTCCCGTTGTTGTTGTTGCTGTTTCTGTTGATGACGGTCTTGTTGATGTAGGTGTTGTGGTTGTAGTTGATGTTTCCACCGCCGCCACCGCCTCCCCAGTTACATCCCCATGCACCGAAACCCCAGCCGCCGCCGACAAAGCCGCCGCCGCCCCCCCCAATGCTGCACCGACCGCTACGCCCGCCCCAAAAGAAACGCCGGCCGCAACCGCCACCGGCGGGGTGTACGCGGGCACAAGGAGGGGCGTTCCGTAGACGACCGCCGGATTGTATTGCGGAACATAAACGACGCTGGCGTTCGCCGGTTCAATGACGATCGTTTGTGGGCTCTGTTGCACCACCTTGATCTGAGGCGAGGACTGGAGAGCACCGGCGGCTTGCGCCCTGGCGCGCATTACCTGTACGGCAGCCATCACATCGGACTGCTGATTGGTGAATGCTTGCCCCAGGCTCGACGTCCAGGACAGATTCTTCGCCAGATCGTGGAGCACGGAGGGAAATTGCGTCAACGCTTTCACGCTGGGATCCCAGGATTGTTGATCGACCTGCTGGGTGAGGGCGGTTCCCTGAAGGTTTTGATTCTGGGAGAGCCAGTCATCGGCGAAAGCGACCTGATCGGGATAACTGGCTGCGGCAAGAACCTGGGCCACAAGTGCATCCGGGTAAAGAGCTATGGGAGCAACCAAAGCATTTAGTTGATCTGAGGTCAGCGGTGCAACCGCCGGCGCAGCCGATGAAGGCTGAGGGGAGGTCTGGGCTGTCACTCCCTGCACCAGCAGAATCGCGCACAGCGACATTGAAAGGGCCTGATGTATCGTCTTCGAAATCATCTCTCTCTCCGCGTGTAAAAGTGGCGATGTGAGCCTGGCTTCTTTGGCCTAACTCATATCTGTGCACTTCTACTTGCAAGCCGGCGGCCAAACGTAAAGCAATGAAAGAGAAGGATTTATCGTACTTGCGATTCCCGGTTTGCTCGTGAATTCACGAAACTTCGTGAGGAATCATTACAAAGTGGCCCTCCGAAGATCACACGACTGGGATGTGAGAGGAGTTTGCTGAATTAGAAGTTGAAGACAGCCTGGAGAAAGACGCTGCGGTTCCCAGCGGTGGAGGCGCCAAAGAATCCCCCGCCAGCCAGGGACTGTGATTCGCCGAAGAATGGGGACGAGAGCGTCCCATTCGGTATTCCGAGGTTCTGATGGTTGAAGACGTTGGTCGCGTAGGCGGTGAGGGTCAGGTTGTAGCGGCGCGAAGTGGTCGCGTCCAGGCGCCCAGGTCCGCCACGGCTTCCGCTCAGGCCCCCGGGACCGATGCCGCCACCTCCGCCGCGACCGCCGCCACCACCTCCGCCGCCGCCACCTCCGCCTCTTGCCGCACGACTGCCTTCTACCTTGGGGCCGATCCCGATTACCTTACTCACGCGCATGTTCAAGCTGACATTCGTGGGACCAGTGCCGATACCAAAGGGAATGATCTTTTCGTTGGTGCCGAAGGGGTTCGTATTCAGGCAGCCATACGGTGTGTTCACAACGTCTGCTTCGCTGCAGCTCGCTGCGAAGGTCGGCCGCGCATTGAACTGATTGTTCCTGGTCAGATCGCTGCCGACGGTAACGTTGTACGGCGTGCCGGAGTTGTAGGCGAAAAAGGGAGTCAGCGAGACACCATAGGGCGCGGAGAAGTTCCCCAGGATCACGAAGCGGTTGTGAACATCGAAGCTGCTTCGTCCGTAATCAAGACCTGGATCCTGAGCTACGGAAGGAGTGTAAGTGACTCCATTGGTATCGGCTTTCGCGGTGGTGTAAGTATAGAAGGTGAAGAAGCTGAAGCGCGGGTAACTGGCCCTGCCGGAAACGATAATTTGTTTTTGCCGGTAGATGCCTCCGGATTGGTATTGCAGGTTGTTCGCTTGCGCGGCTGGGAGCGGGGTGTCGGGATAGATGCCTACATCGGCGGTGGCAAACTCCGGAGCTCCGATATTGTTGGTTAGGTATTGGTGCACGCCTCGGCCGTAAAGATAAGTCACATTCCCGGTGATCCTCTTGGCTATCTGACGATCGAGGCCCACGGCCAACTGCAGGTCTGTAGCCGCATGGAAATGCGGGTCGACGGTGTAGAGCGTCTGCGCCGTGTTGGCATTCGCTACCACAACCGGATTGACGGGAAATGTTGGATCTGTGATGGTGGAAACCGTCTGGTTGATCCCGTTCTGATGGATGGCCTGGATGATATAGGGCGTGCCCGCATTGGAACCGAAGCTATTGGGTACTGTAAAACGCTGGTAGAACCAGCCGTACCCGGCGCGCAACACAGTCTTCGGCGGATGCTTGGCATCGCTGTGGCCGAGGGCGTAGGCAAACGATAAGCGTGGCGCCCAGTCGCTCTTATCGTTGATGCGGTTTTGCGTTTCCCAACGCAATCCGTAGCTGAAGGTAAAGCGCTGGTTTACCTTCCAGTCGTCCTGGTAAAAGAGCGCGGCATCGAAGAGAATCGCGCGCGCAGTGTATTGATTGACTGCTGTCACCTGGTAGGTTTGCGGGGTTTGATTCTCATAAGCGGTCAAGGACTGGAAGATGTATTGGCCGTTGGTGCCCCCATTGGTGTAGTTCGAATCGCTATAGGCGCGCAGGCGGGCGCCAAAGTTCAAGGAATGATTGCCCTCGGCGGCCGCGAAGTAGTTCTGCAATTCGTATATGTTCTGGTCGTCGCGTACAGTTCCGCCGTTGTTGCCGCCGTCCACAAAGGAGCCCTGCACGGTGATCGTGGGTGAATCATTTTGGGCGATGTTCTGATAGTGGAAGTGGCGGTATTGAAAACGAATGTCGTCGACGATGTTCTTGCTGAGCACCAGGCTGTCACTCGCCTGCAACGTGTTCTCCATGCTTTCGGTGTTGATAGCCTGGGAGGGAAGGGCAAGGGGACCAACGCCTCCGTTGGTCGTAACCGCGCGGTAGAAATCGTAACGAAGGGTCAAGGTATTCGCCTGGCCAAGCTGCAGGTCGAGCCGAGGGCTGATGTCGATGCGCGAACTCGGGTTGGGGTAGGCCTCATTCAAGCGCGGTCCGGTGAGATCGTCCGGGTTGACGGCATCGATGACACTCACATTCTGGTTGTTGCGCCCGAAGGCACTGAGGTAATACGAGGCGGTCTTGGAAATAGGACCGCCTACGCTGCCTTGCAGGTTATAGGAGTAGTAGGACGGTTCCGGCGTCTGCAGAATCGGGTTGCGCGAGTTGAAGGAGGAGTCGTTGCCTCGGGCTTCGATCTGGCCGTGCAGTTTATCCGTGCCGGGCTTGGTGAGGATTTCTATTCGTCCATAACCGAGGCGATCAAACTCGGCGGAAAATGGGTTCTGGTTGATACGGATCTCGCGGATGGAAGACTTGGGCGGGATCTGCCCCCCGGTAAACCCGTCAATGTAGATCTCGCCCCCGTTGGGACCGGCAGCCGGCCCGGCCAGAGCCTGCAGTTGGCTCTCCAGTTCATCGGGATCGTCGGAAAGTGCATCAAGATCTTTACCTTTGAGCACCACCGCGTTGGCATTTTGATCCGGGCTGGTATCTACGGTCGGCGCATCGGCCTCGACCTGCACCTGCTGCTGCTCCATCTGGATTTGCATCGCGATGTTCAGCGTCTTCGTCTGCCCGGTGGTGAGCGTGACCGTAGACGTGAAGGGAGCAAATCCCGCCGTCGTGGCATTCACGGTGTAGGCGCCGGCAGCCAGACCCCGCACCTGGTAAGAGCCCGTGCCATCTGACACGGCGCTCGACGCTTTTTCCGGAAGCCGAAGTGACCGTGACCTGCGCCTGGGGGATGACCGCGCCGGTCGGATCCAACACCCGTCCCTGGAGTGTGCCGGTTGGCCCTTGACCGAAAACCATCGCCGGCGAGCCGAGGGCGCCCAGCGCGGCTACGATCAAGATCCACCAGTGCTTTGTAGATTTCATCATCGCGTAAAGCTGAACTCCAAATGAAACAGGGGGTTGGTTAATCCACTCAAGCCAAAACAAGGCTTGAATGGGCCACCCAAGCCTTCGTTGCCGGTCAAGCGGGTGGGGCGCGGCGCCACAGCCCTACGAGATTGACGCGCCGGCGGCACCGTAAGTTTCCCGGGCCGAACAACCCAGGGCTCACGAACACCAACTATTTAGACGCATATTTTGGGTGAGGCGAAGGCTCGCGAACGCTTTATTTGGCGAAGAAGCGGTAACGAATATTCCAGTGTCCTGTGCCGCCGGGTTGGACATTCACGTGAATGTAAGCTTCCGGGCAAATGGTGGTGTGGATCGACCAGAAATTAAGCTGCGAGATGGGAGAGTCGGAGGTTTGCTCGACCCCAACCCCGGTATTTCGATTCTCAACCGTGAAATCGTAATCGGCCGGGCTATTCGAAAAGCCCGTCAGGTAGCTGGAGGCGGCCTGTCCTGGACCAGTACCCAGTTCCTGCAGATAAACAATGTCTTTGCCGTCGATCTTGGCGTGCGGCTCCAGGGGTCGTTTTGCCTGCGGCTCAAAAGGGAAATGAACGGCCATTCCGGGGCCAGTCGGAGCACCGTCGAGCATGAAGAAATCATGGTCGTAGACTTGTGTGTCGATCACCTTCGTCCCGGTATTCTTGATGCGGTGTTCGAGGATGAGAACCGGCTGGCGTTTATCAAGCTTCAGTGTCTTCTCATAGACATACGCGAAGCCCAGCGGTGATTGCAGAGTTTGGGTAAAGGTCACCTGGTCTTTCTTGACACGAACCTTCCATTTCCCTAAGTCAACGATCGGATAGCGGAAACCAAACCTGTACGGTGAATCGTCCACCTTACGCAGTACACCGACTCCAGGCTTGATGAAGAGTTCGCCCGGTTTTGCTTCGTTGTAATTGATTGAGCTGAGACCGTCGCTGGATCGAAACTCTTCGACCGGGCCGGTGATCGCATCGTTAATTAGCGGGTCGTAGTGACTGAACCAAACTCCAAAATAAGTATGGCCTTTATATGTGAGGCAAGGAACGACGCCCGACCAATCGAAGCGCGTCGAGCGATAGTAGCCTTTCTGAGTATCGGGCAGATAAACCACTGCCTGGACCGATCCGTTGGTTAGGACGGCTTTAGGAAAATCGCTGTTAATGAAAGAGGCGCAGGGGGAAGAAGAGTCTTTAGCAACCTGGGCTTCTGCCGTTGGAAGTGCGATCACAGAAAAGAGCAGGGCGGCCAGGACCAGAGACTTTTTGTTACGTGCTTGCAATGAAATCTCCCTCATACGGTTGTGGTATCCCATGCTAAACCTAGGGGAGCGCAAAGGCGACGTAGACGCCACCGGAGGGCTTCTTGCTGGTTTGCCCTCCACTCGCAGCGATCACGACATACTGCTTGCCGTTCACCATGTAGGTAGCCGGGGTCGCCAGGCCGGCAAAAGGTAGCTGCGTTTCCCATAACAGCTTGCCGGTGTGGCTGTCGTAGGCGCGAAACTTCTCGTCGAAGACGGTAGCCCCAATAAACAGCAGACCGCCCGCGGTGACCACCGGGCCGCCGTAGTTATCTGATCCGGTGATGCCCATGCCTTTGGCGATCAGCTCAGGGTATTCCCCGAATGGAATCTTCCACAGATACTTGCCGGTGTTCATGTCGATCGCGCTGAGAGTGCCCCACGGCGGCGCGGTTGCCGGATAATCTTCAGGATCGAGGAATCGACGAAAGCCAATCGTCTTATAGGGCATGTCGTTCTTGGCGCCGTTGTCAGCTGCCTCCGCGGCCACCGGCTCAGCGGAGGGACGACGCTGCTGCTGCTGCGGAGCCCTGGTGAGGTAGTGCACCACGGCCTCGACCTGCTCGTCACTGAGGCTGTTGAAGGGCGGCATGCGGCCTTTGCCGGAACGGATAGTGGCGGCGATCTCCTGGTCGGTGAGGATACCTTCAATCCCACGCAAGGCAGGAACAGAGGGCGGCGAACCGGCGCGGTTGATGCCGTGGCACATGCTGCATTGGTTCTGATAGATCTTTTCTCCTGGGCTTCCGGGCGGAGGAGGAACGGTCAGACCCACCAGCCATGCGGTGTCATTGGCGTTGACGTAAAAGACTCCTGTCGCTGGATCGACGGCGGGTCCGCCCCATTCGCCACCGCCGGCAAATCCCGGCATGTCGATGGTCAGCTTGTCGACGCTGGGAGGAATGAACTGCCCGCCGCCGACGAATGTCTTGAACTGCTTGAGCGCCCAGGCGTGCGCTTCCGGCGTGCGGTTGGTCAGGGTATCTTCAGTGACGCTCTGGTGGGTGTATGGCTCAGGCGCCGTGGGTAGCCATTGGGTCGGCGAAGTGGCCTCGCCCGGAACATTACTAGCCGGATAAGCCGACTCCTTGAGGGGGAAAAGCGGCTTGCCCGTGGTGCGATCGAGGAGGAAGACAAAACCCGACTTGGTGGTTTGGGCGATGGCATCCACACGCTTGCCATCTCGCGTGACGGTCAGGAGCGCTGGAGGCGCAGGAAAATCGCGGTCCCAAAGATCGTGGTGCACTCCTTGAAAGTGCCAGATACGTTTGCCAGTCTCAGCGTCGAGCGCTAGCAGAGTGTCGGCAAACAGGTCGTCGCCTACGCGGTCGCCGCCATAGAAGTCGAAGACGGCGGACCCGGTGGGCACATACACGACGCCGCGCTTGGTATCGACCGTCATGCCTGCCCAATTGTTTGCGGCGCCGGCGTTCTTCCAGGCGTCTTTGGGCCACGTGTCATAGCCGAACTCGCCCGGATGGGGGATGGTGTGAAAGGTCCAGCGCACAGCTCCAGTGCGCACGTCGAAGGCGCGGATATCGCCGGGAGGGGCGGGATGGGTCTCAGGATTTTGGCCGCCCACGATGATCAGGTCTTTGTAAACCGTTCCTGGCGTGGTGAGCGAGACAGACTGCTCCTGGTAAGGCTCGCGCAAGCCTTTGCGTAGATCGATGGAGCCGTTCTCACCGAAGCCTGGAATCGGCTTGCCGGTAGCCGCGTCCAAGGCAAAGAGAAAGTTGCGCAGAGGAACGAAGATGCGGCTCTCATGGCCGTCAGTCCAGTAGGAGACGCCGCGTGATCGCGCAAAGCCTTGAACCGTTGCGTTCCACTTCCAAAGCAGTTTGCCCGATGCTGCATCGAGCGCAATGACCCCATGCGACGGCGTGGTGGTGTAAAGAACGTTGCCGACGATGATGGGCGATGCTTCCAGGTCTCCGCCCTGTTCTCCGGTGTCAAACTTCCACGCCACAACCAGATCTTTCACATTGCTGCGATTGATCTGGGCCAGGGGGGAGTAGTGATCCTGCGCGTCCTGGCCGCCGTAGACGGGCCAGTCGGCCTGTTGCGCCGCTGCAGTTGCAGCTGCAGCGTATAAGGGGAATGGACCGGCGATGCATACGCCCAAGCCCAACGCGATCGCCGCTACTACTCGTATTTTGCTCATGCTAGCCGTGTGGCCCTATGCTCTGGCTTCAGCCTGCGCCCGATTCTTGAGTGCCTTCATATACGCGAAGCCGTACGCCTGTTCAGGAAAATGACCGCCTACGACTTCCGGCGTGTGGTCGAGGATCACGATACCGTCAAACTTGACTTCGACGAGAGCGGTCATGATCTTGGACATATCGTAATATCCATTGTCCATGAAGGTTTCGACGAAGTGCGGCAGAGGCGCGCTGACATTGCGGAAATGGATCTTCCAGATCTTCTCCGGGCCGAAGTAGCGGATCATCTCGGCGGGGTCCTTGTGCATGAGCGCAGGCCCGCCCTCGTTCCAGCAACCGCAGCATAGGCAGATGCCGACGTTGGGACTGTTGGCAATCTCCATCGCTCGCTTATAGCCTTCAAAATTGGCGAAGATGCAGCGTGGAACCCCAGCCAGTATGGGCTCCGGCGGATCGTCCGGGTGGATTCCAATGCGGACACTGTTCTCTTCCGCGACGGGCGCAACCTGCTTGATGAAGTAGGTGTAGTTCTCCCAAATTTCATCTTTTGAAAACACGCGGCCGTGGGAAAGTGGCTCATAGAACTTCTTGTCTCCCCAAACGCCCACCTTGTTGGGGCTGGCCATATCGAATTCTCTGGCGGAGGCGCCGCGGATGGTGGCTCTCCCACTATTCCAGATGCCGTTACCCATGTGCGCATAGGTGGTGTAGTAGATGCCGGCCTGGCCCAGGTTGCGAATGTATTGCTTGTATTCCTCGATCTTCTGGTCGCGGCCGGGCAGATTGAGCGTGACCTCAGGCATGTTGTGCACGCTTGAGTTGCCGATGTTCCAGACCGTGATGCCTGCATCCGCATAGCGCTTCTTGATCTGCATGAAGCCTTCCGCGGTTCTCAGGTCTGGAGTGGACCCCACACTGACGTACTCGGCGCCCATCTGCTTAAGGAAAAGCAGATCATCGTCGCTGGGCTTGGCCGTAGATTGCGCACATAATTTGATGCCTGGGGCGCTCTGGTGCACGCTGGCTGACGCGGTTCGCGGCGACGCAAAAACCCCGGCGGCGCTCAGGGCGCCCCCGACAGCCAGTTTGACAAACTCTCTCCGGTCGGGAGAAAACCCGGTACTCGCTATGTCCGATGTTTTCTGATCGTTTTCCTTGCTGTCCCATTTCACCTGTCCTTTAACGCCACGTCCCTGTTGCTCGTCACTATGCATGATAGCGCTTTCACTTTGCTATCGAGGGGGCTGTTATGCGCAGGCGCCCCCTTTCCGGTCATCACCGAGGAGAGTGTGAACGCCTGCGCTTTCAATGACTGCCTATGCTACACGACCTGTGAAAACGCTTTAAAAGTTAAGCCGCAGGGCAAATTGAATGACCCGCGGCAGATTGAGCTGTGAATTGATAACCCCGAAGGTAGCGTTGGACTTGTCAGTGGGGTTGTTGCAGCAGAGAGCGCTGGGCTGGCCGAACTGAACCCGGTTCCACATGTTGAAAGCTTCGGCACGAAATTGCAGATTGACCTGCTCGGTAATCGCCGTGCTTTTGAAAACTGCAGCATCCCAGTTGGCTATTCCTTGCGTGCGCAATGTGGGAGTCGGTGCGGCGCTCATCTCCGAAACCGTAATTGGATGGGGCGGTGAAACAATTGGTGTTGAACCAACCGTGCTGCCTGGAGACAGCGCTTCCTGACAGCTTCTTCTGGCAACCTGGAACGACGTTGGGCCGCGGTTGGCCAGCGCCGAATTGTTGGCTGAGAAATGTTGGCTGGGCGGTGAAGATCAGGGGAAAGCCGAGCGCATAGGTGGTGATTCCGTCCACCCCCCATCCGCCTACGACCTTGTCCACGACTCCGCCCTGGTTACCCAAAAAGTGCTTTCCTTTGCCGATGGGCAGGTCATACACGTACGCCGCCACGAAGCGACGAGGCACGTTGTAGCTGAGCGGCCCATATTCGGCCTGAAGGTTATTCCAGTTCTGGACCTCTCCGGGTTGGACGGCTTCCTGGAAGCCGGTTTGCGTGTCAGCGGTGCCCATATCCTTAGACCAGGTATATGTACCGAGCACCATCCCGCCCTGGGAGAACCGCTTTTCCACTTTCATTTGCATTGCGTTGTAGTTGGAACCGGCCGCAGTATTCGCAGCATTCCACAAGTTGAAATATTGCGGATAAGGACGCAGGAGTTGGCCGGCAGGGATGGTTTTACCAGACAGGTTGCCGGTAGTGATCAGCCCGTAGAACGGGTTGGGAACCTGGCAGTGAGCGCCGAACCCATCGAATCATACTGATCTGGGAGTTGGTCCAAACCCTGGCCATTGTCATTGAGGCCTGCCGGAAGTTGCTGATGGACTCCATGATTGCCGACATAGGCAACATCAAGCACAGTCTGATGTCCGAGTTCCTTCTCGACATCCAGATTCCATTGCTCCGCATAGGTCGCTGGCTCTTTGGGCACGTTGGTCACGACGGGTTGCCCATTGATAACGCTTAGATAGTTGGGGCTTCTTCCCACCGGCTCCAGGACTCCGGTTGGGAAGGGGTTGCTGAACGAATTGATAGGCACGGTCGTGGGACTGATCTGGGTAAATGCCAGGTTGACCGCGGCCTGATAGGGTTGCGCATCCTGTTGCAGATTGGCAGTCGGAGCAAAGAGGATGGAGAAGCCGCTGCGGACCACGAAGCTGTTGGTCAGCCGATAGGTGAGGCCCAGGCGCGGCGAGAACAAATCGTAGTGAGGCAGTACGTTTGTCCGATGAGGATAGGCCGGAGTATTTACCAGGTCCACGTTGCCCTGCAGGTTCAAACCCGTGGTCCGGCCAGCGGATTCGCATCGTTTGCCAAGAAGACAGCCTGACGATCATGCCGCTCCGTCCAGTACCCCGGATACTCCCAGCGCAGCCCGTAGTTGAGCACCAATTTGTTCGTGGCCTGGAAACTATCACCCACATAGAGCCCGCCGTAGTAGGTCACCGAGGCCGGGATAATCGCCAGTTCGTTTACCGTAGTTTGCGGTAAGGCCGAGGAGGTAGGAGGCGAATGGATTGCCGGTAAAGGCACTGGTAAAACCAAACGCTTCTACCTGGGTGGAATTGGTCTGCCCGTAGTTGTTGGGTGCGCGGCGGAATTCTCCTCCGAATCGGATGGTATGCCGCCCGAGGATCATGGTATCGCTTCCCGAGATGGCATAGTTTTCTTCAGTTACAAAGATTTGTTGGCCACCGCCGCCATTGACGGATAATCCGGACACCGCGACGCGCGGGATGACCGGGCCGCAACAATTCGTTCCCAATGCGGCGATGGTGGCCGCGGGCCAGCCGGTAAAGGAGAGATCGAAGGGAATGCCCGTGGCGCCGGTAAAGCTGGTATCGCGAAAATAGGAAAGACGAAAATCCAGAATCTTTGGTTGGGCTGACAGTGATGCTGTCTCCGAGCACCACCTGCTGCACCGCGTTATGGCCTGTGGCAGGGTTGGGCAGATAACCATAGGGTAAGGCGCTGGGATTCAGGGAATGGTGGTAAGTATAGCGTCCGAAAATGCGCTGCTTCTCACTCGCATCCCAGTCGAGCCGCGCGATGTACTGATTCAACGCCGGCTTGGTGGTGGCATTCACGGTGTAATTGTTGAGTGTACCCGGTCCATTGGGGGGCGCCCACCATTTGAACATCGCCGCCGATGTGGGATTGATCCGGCTTTGGGGAATCGTGTTATTGGGGAAAACCGTACCCGGCGGAGCGGGGATAAAGTCACCGTTGGCGTCAAATTGACCCGGGTCCTTGATAGGCGTCGAACTGGTGATGACGCCCGATTCCATTGCTGCGGTAGGCACAGAGTAGGTGGTGGAGGCGCCGATGGCCGCACGGATGCCCTCGTAGCTGCCAAAGAAGAATATCTTATCCTTCTTGATCGGGCCCCCAACGGTTCCACCAAACTGATTTTGAATCAGGACCGGCCGCTTCAAATGTGCCTGAACGTTGAAGAAGTTGTTGGCATTCAGGACGGTGTTGCGCAGAAAGTCGAAGGCGGTCCCGTGGAAAGCATTGGTTCCGCTCTTGGTCACCATGGTGACGACGCCGTTGGTCGTGCCGCCAAATTCCGGTCCAATCGCGTTTCCCTCGACGCGGAACTCTTGTATCGAGTCCTGTGATGGTATATACGCGATCGCGTTGATATAGCCGTTGTTGATGGGACCGCCATCGACGAATTCCGCCCCTGTGTTCGGGATTCCACCGGCAATTTGATAGTTTCCGGTAGAAAAGCCGTTGCCGTTCATTCCCGATACAGCGTTGCTGGCCTGTGTTCCACCCTGGGGCACAACTCCTGGAGAAAGCGCGAGAAGATTGAAAATATTTCGGCCATTCAGAGGCAGCTCAGTCACAGCTCTGCCCGCGACCATCTGGCCGATGGTGGCTTGTTGCGTTTCCACCAGGGGAGCCTGTGACGTGACCTGGACTGTCTCGCTTACGTTTCCCAACTCGAGCGTGGCGTCCACACGCGTGGAGCCTTGTACCTGTACGACGACATTGGTGCGGATGAAGTGCTTGAATCCGCTGGACTTCGACGTCGATTCTATAGTTGCCGGGCAGCAAGTTGACAAACTGGTAGTCCCCGGCGGCGTTGGTGGTCGCGGTGCGGCGATCGCCGGTGTCGACATTCGTTAACGTCACAGTCGCACCGGCGACGAACGGCGCCGGTGTTGTCGGTCACGGTTCCTACTGACGATCCAGAAGTTTGTTGTGCGCTGAGCGTTGCGGTGGCCAGTAACAGCAGGCAGACCAGGCTGGCTAGCGGGCGGAAGAGAGAATTCCTAAGAGTCGACATCTGAAGCAAATCCATCACTGCCTCCAAAATCGTGCGATCGAAACAGGAAACCATGGCCGCGATCAGTGTTTGTTACATGATTGAGCTGATAAATTGACGCGCACAACGTACGCCCGCGTGCAACTGGATTGTCAAGCGCGTACCACTATGTGAACCAAGCGGGTTCCCTAATGAACTACTAAGTCAACCAACTGATTGGCAGGGGACGAATCAACTACTTACCAGAGACCCGTAACTCGTTGAATGGTGGCAACAAACATCGGTCAAATGAGTTATGGGATCAACTAAACTGACGACGCCACAATTGAGCGTCGGCTTCAGCCTGCCTTAGTCGAGGCATACGGTACACCCTCAGCTGATAACGACGTAATCGGCCCAGAGGATTTCAGGCGTTACTCGTTGCAGTCCGCGTTTATGCAAGACGCGAATGGCTTCGGGACTCCGCAGTTTGCAGATTAAGAAGGCCGCTGGCTGGGGCGCAGCTTTGGTCGAGCCGGGGCTGACATGGGGGCGACGGGAAGAATACGATGGACGATGCAACGAACACAAGCCACCGAAGCAATCCATCGGTCGTCTTCCAAGGAAAATGCGCAAAGCTACAAATTGCCGGCTTTTACCAACTTCGCCGAGAACAAGCTTTTCCGAATAATGCCTCCTAAAATGACCTTGCACTCATCCAACGGAAATCATCGACTATCGTGCCGATTCTCTTCTTTTGCTGAAACTGGAACATCCGTTTGTGGTAACGTTCTCAGTCTGAGAGGTTCTACAGGATGGTATTTACGCTTGTCAACAGAAAATATCGGACTGTCTTTTTCCCAACGATTCCCAGCTTGGCCCCCTCAAATCAGCGTCCTCAGGCATTTGGGCGGTCCCGGTTGCCCGGAGCATGGACGCGCAGGGCTGCGGCTCCCGAGGTGCACTGATAACGTTATCGGCACTGGTAGCCGTTGGCGGGAAACCGGGGACAGGGCGGAACATGCCGTTCAATCTTTCTTACGGCTCCCAGAGAGGAATATATCGGCGACTGGCGCTTGGCTTAGTCCCGGGAATTGCACCCGCACGAACGTCTAACGATGAGTTTGACTGGAAGGACAATCTGCTTGCCCACAGCGGGCCGTTGTCTTTCTCCAAACTTCGCAAACAGCAGATCCGCGGCGACGCGTCCCAGCTCGTCTGCCGGTTGATGGACGACCGTAAGAGCCGGGTGAAAGATGTCGGCCATATCAAAATCGTCGAAACCGGCCACCGCCACTCGACTCGGAATTTCGACTCCCATCTCAGAAAGCGTATGGAGCAAATGGCGCATTACCAGATTGTTGCCGGCGAAAAAGGCCGTCGGCGGCCTCTGACCTTCCATCAACGAGCGAAGGATAGCGACGGTCGCCTCGCGTGACCCACAGCCAAAGTTACCCTCTGGAACCAATCCTGCCTTCAACATCGCTTGTTGATAGCCTGCAAACCTCGCTCGTTGAGTAAAAGCCTTGCGCGATGTACCCAAATAGCAAATGCGCTTGTGACTATGCTCGATCAGATGGATGGTCCCCATCCTCGCGCCACCCCTATTGTCCACGACGACGCTACTAAAGTGGTCGCCGCGAATCGCTCGATCGAGGGTCACGATGGGCGTCGAGCTAAATTCGTCGCGGCTAAGCTTAGTTATTCCCCCTGCCGCGGGGATGACGAGCATCCCCTCAACGTGCCGCCGCAACATTGCACCGGCTACCCGATATTCCACCTCCGGGTCCTCGGCGGAAGTCGTAACGATTACCGAGTAAGCATGTTCATTAGCGAAGACAGTGATGGCATGCGCACATACGGCAAAAAATGGGTCATAGAAGTTAGGCACGATGAGCCCTATCGATCGGGAGCGACCCTCCCGAAGCGAACGCGCAGCCTCATTCGGTCGATAATTTAGCTGCGCTACGGCCTGGTGAACCTTCCGGAGCATCTCCTCCGATACGGGTCCGCTGTTGTTGAGCGCGCGCGAAACCGTCATCAGCCCGACCCCCGCCAACCTTGCAACATCCTGCATCCGAGCCTTGGGCGTTACCTTCACCTTCGGTCCTGGCTTTCGCAATCCGGTGCACATTGAGTCAACACACAGTTCCAGAAATTGGAGCCAACCGGGTGGAGAGGATTGAAAAGCGGCTGGAAATTAAGGCAGTAACGACGTTTCCGAGGTGGTTCCGACGCAAGCATAACGAACATGGTACCTATTACCGATCTCATGGCCAATATATACGAATGACGAAGGAAGAGAATGACACCGCGGAGATACTCCGGTACAAGCGGCCTTTTCGGGCCAGGGCATATGCTGTTTTCTTCCGTCCTTCTCCTCCTGTACTGTACGGATCCTGTTAATTGGAGTTCACCAACTGCAGACGTTAAGAGCTTGCTTTTAGTTTGCATGCATTTTGCAGGTATTCCCGTCTCCAGTTACTTATAACTTGTCATACACAAGATCTCTCCGGCCATCTCGGAGGTCTCGGATACGCGAGGGTGCTTATATGCCCAGGCTTAAAACTCTCAAGGCGCGTAGGGGCGCACACTTTCCCCGCAGGCCGCCAGACCCCTCTGGAGGAGAAGGGTTCGTCTTACTTCAGGGGAGCGATTTCCAGATTGCGATAGAAGGTTTCGGCGCCCTCTGTCTGAAAAAGTATCTTTCCCTTGGTCGCGTTCAGATCGGTGGCCTCGTTCACCAGCTTGCCATTGACAAAGTACTTTACGTGATCATGGTCCACGATGAGTTCGAGCTGGTTCCATTCTCCGTGTGGCTTCTCTACTTCGCCCACTGGGTCGCGGTAGCCGGTTACATTCTGCCATGGTCCTTCGCCGAAGCGAGGTGACTTCACATACTGGTGGGAACCCACCTCTGCTTCGCTCGCGACCAGTTGGTCTTTGACCTTGAGGGTGGCGCCTTTGACCAGCCAGATGTCGCCCGTACCGCCCTCGACAATCTGGAACTCGAAGGAACGCGGCCATACTCCTTTCGGAGGCGCCAGCAGAGGACCTGTAATGTTGTAGAGAATCCCGCAGTCCCTGGCCTTGCCCACGCGATCGAGCCAGGTTTTCTCACCCCACTTGAACTGGGCGCGCAGGTAGTAGTTTTCGTATTCCTTTTGCGTTACGATGCCGCCGAAATCATCTCCGGAGACGTGGATGATTCCCTTCTCTACCTGAAAGATCTTATCGGTGTCGTTGTTCAGTCCCTTCGATTGAAGCAGTATGTCGAAGCCGGTAAGATCCTTCCCGTTAAACAGGCGGACCAACTTGCCGTGTGGGGGAATGCCGGTTGCCATCTGGGCAAATCCACAGGAGCCGATTGCTGCTGAAGCAATCAACAGGTAGACAACTCGTTTCAGGCCTGGACGCATTTTGCTGATTTCCCTTCTCCTTGCCGATTGTCGCCGATTCCCCACTTGGCATGGGATCATTTTCCGGCCGACGCGCATTCCAAAGCAACCTCGACCCGCCCGACTTGTGTACGATGGTGAACCATATGCCTCTTAAACGTGCTCTAGCATCTTTTGCCGTATTCGCCGGCCTGAGCAGTAGCGCATTCTTACCGATGCCGGCGATCGCGCAGTCGTCCACCGGGCCGACGGCGATGAACAGCGCTGAGTCCCTGGCCGAGGTTTGGCAAAAGGCGAGCGCAAAGTATGACGCCCCACGCGACGCGATCCTTGCGGACGTGGAGCGCGGGGCCAACCAGGGACCGTTTCGTCCGGACTGGAATTCCCTATCGCAATACCAGGTCCCTGACTGGTACCGGGATGCGAAGTTCGGCATCTTCATTCACTGGGGCGTGTATTCCGTTCCCGCGTTCGGAAGTGAGTGGTATCCGCGCCAGATGTATCTCGCTGGATCACCGGAGAGCCAGCACCACGTGAGCGTCTATGGTCCGGTGACAAAATTCGGGTACAAGGACTTTATCCCCATGTTCAAGGCCCAGCATTATGATCCGCAAGCTTGGGCGCACCTGTTCAAGGAATCCGGCGCACGATATGTGGTCCCGGTGTTTGAACACCATGACGGCTTTCAGATGTACGACAGCAATCTCTCGGACTGGACCGCAGTGAAGATGGGCCCGCACCGTGACCTTGTGGGCGATCTGGAGAAGGCGACCCGCGCCGAGGGCCTTTACTTTGGAGCCTCATCGCATCGTATCGAGCATGACTGGTTTATGGACGGCGGGCGCAGCATTCCCTCCGACGTGAATGATCCGCAATATGCCGCCTTCTACGGACCGGCCCAGGTACAACTGGAGGACAAACAGGACAGCCTGCAGGACGACTGGACCTATGTCAGCGCCGCCTATGCCGACGATTGGCTTGCCCGGGATGCGGAGATTGTCCAGAAATACCGCCCCGACATCATCTTTTTCGACTGGTGGATTGGGCAACCTTACGTCCGTTCTTACTTAGCCAAGTTCGCCGCTTACTATTACAACGAATCGAGCAAACGTGGTCCGGTCGGCATCATCACCTACAAACTGGTCGATATGCAGAGGGATTCAGCGGTGCTCGATATTGAACGCGGCCAACTGGACAGCTTGCACGACCGCGTTTGGCAGACCGACACCTCGGTCAGCAACAAGTCGTGGGGATATATCGAGCACGACACCTTCAAGACACCGGCATTCATCGTGCACCAACTCGCCGACGTGGTGAGCAAGAATGGCAACCTCCTGTTGAATATCGGACCGCGTTCCGACGGGACCATTCCGGACGAAGTACAGCAGGTACTGCTGGCGGTAGGCGGCTGGCTGAAGGTCAACGGCGAAGCGATCTACGGAACCCGGCCCTGGGTAAGTTATGGAGAAGGGCCGACCAAGGTGGCGGCGGGATCCTTCCAGGATACGAAAACGCAGGAATATACGGCGGAGGATTTCCGCTTCACGACCAAGGGCAACAATCTTTACGCGATCGAGCTGGCGTGGCCCTCGGGCAAGGAAGCAGTCATTCATGCGCTGACCGGAGGGGCGCTCAAGGGCAAGCAGATCCGGAGCGTCGCGCTGCTGGGTTCCGAGGCCCAGGTCACCTACGATCTGCGGGCAGACGGGCTGCATATCGCGTTGCCCTCGCAACCGACGGAAGGCTATGCGTATACGTTCCGGATCGCGCTGGACGGGCCGCCCCGCTAGGAAGCTGCGATCTGAGTCCTGCATGGGAGGACGGATGCTGATGTTATTTGCCTAGTTCGTCCAGCATCCGTTCCCGGAGAAATCCGTTCACTTTCGTCTGATAGCCGCTGCCTTTTGCTTTTAACCAAGCCAGGACATCCGCATCCAGACGGATCGATACGGCCTGCTTCATAGGGCGATACCACTTACCTCGTACTGCGTTCTTCCACGCTCCCGGAGGAAGTTCTGGAATGTCTGAGGTGTCGATTTTGCCTTCGGGCATTGCGGCCAGCGCCTTCATCTCCCGCTTCTGGCGGGCGGTCAGCGGCTGGTCAGGCTTCAACTCGTAGCCTACCGTTTTAGATTTCGTTCGCCTCTTCATATTCCATTCGCTCCTGCCTGGTGACCCGACGTGCGGAGATGATGCATAAGACCTCGTCCTCAGCGTCCGCCACGCTATACGCGCATCGGTATGTACGATAATGTATATACGTTTTTTGGTCAAACTAGATGGATACAACTTAAGCGGCTGGGTTCTTTATTTCTTTGCCGGCCAATCCCACTTTCGCAAATCCTTGCTCCACGCCAGACCGATGCTGGCGAAGTTATCAAAGCCGCCACGCGGGTCTTCCTCCGGATAGTCGGATCCGTGAAAGAACATCAAGTATCTCCGCACGCCGGGGACTTTGCGTGCATCGAGCACGGAGCCTGCGGTGATACGTCCTCGCGCCCACGCCCAATCCGTTTGTCCCAGAGTGAGCAACCCGAGGTCCTCCCATTTCTCGAGGTCGGAGGAACGCTTCACTCCGATCCCATTGTCGGGCGAGTGGAACAACAGATAGTGGCCATGCTCTACGATTACGCTGGCGTTCTCGCCGGCGCTTGTGGATCCGACAAAGGTCCAGTGCTCAAGGTCACGCGACCATGAACGGCTCACGCCATTTTGCTTGAAAAAGCACCACCACTTGCCTGGCTCGTCTTTGTCCTCAAAGAGAAACGGATCGATCATCCGGCCCATTTTTTCGACCGGCACATCCGGTCCTTTGACGCGCAGCAATTCCGGCGCACCCCAGTGTTCGAGATCCGGGCTGCGCATGATCCAGATGCGTGCGTCGTCGTTACCGTATTGTTCGCCATGGGGGCGGGGATAGGTTTGCAGGCAGATGACCCATTCACCAGCAAAGCGGATGACGTCGCCCGGACTGCCGTAGTTGAGACGGTTATCGCGCGGGGTGAAGGTCCTGGGTTCTGTCCAATGCCTGAGATCAGAACTCTTGCTCCACGCGACAAATTGAAACACCTGGCCCGGGCCTTCCATCTTTGTCAGAGTGAAATACAAATAGAACGATCCATTGCTGTAAATCGCCGCTGGATCGCGATATGCTGTCGTTGCATCCCCGCGAAATAGAACAGGATTCTTCAGGGCATTCAATAAGTAATCAGTTCCCAGGCATTGCCTGATGCCAGCCAGCAGTGTGAGCGCGAAGCCGGCCGCAAGCAGGCTAGCGATCCTTTGCAATGTTTGATTAAGCACGGCCGCCTTCTAACGTAGTTGCACTCAGTTTACGGGACCAACAATCCATACCCATCCATAACGGCCAGGGGACGAATGGTGGAATCAGGAACTGCTGTGACCAGGGCAAACGCGCCCAGACTGAAGAGAGTCCTCGGCCTGTGGGATCTCGTCTACTACGGACTGCTGTTAACCTCTCCCATCGCGGTTGTTCCCCTGTTTGGCGTGGCCCAGGTACTTTCCCGCGGTCACGCGATCATCACGATTCTGGCCGCCATGGTGGCCATGACCGCCACGGCAGTCAGCTTCGGCCGCATGGCAACGGTGTTCCCATCTGCCGGTTCCGTCTACACCTATGCCAGCCGCGCCTTTCATCCCACGGTTGGCTTTGTGGTCGGGTGGGCAATGTTTCTCGAGTATCTTTTTCAACCGCTGCAGAACAGCCTGTACGCGGCGCTCACGATCCAGAGATTGGTTCCGCATGTGCCCTTCCCGTTGTTATCTGCGCTGGCCGTGGGATTCATGACAACCCTGTGCTGGTTTGGCATTCGTACCACCGCGCGCGCCAATCAAATCCTGCTCGCCATGATGTCCATCGTCATGGTGGCCTTCCTCGGCGAAGCCATCTGGTACATCCTCAGAAACGATCACCTGATGGGACTCATTTCGACTCGGCCCATCTACGATCCGAGAACATTCAGCGTGCGCGCGATTGCGGCCGGTACAGCGCTGACGGCGACAACCTTCATCGGGTTCGATGGGGTGAGCATCCTGGCGGAAGAAGTGGAGAATCCGCGGCGCAACGTATTGCTTGCCTCCGTCCTTGTCTGTGTGTTTACAGGTGTTTTTGCCTCGGTACAGGTTTATCTGGCGGTTCGGGTTTGGCCTGATTACCGCACCCTGGCAAATCCGGAGACAGCCTTCATGGATGTGGCGAAAGTTGTCGGCGGCTACAAACTGTTTGCCGGATTTGCCGCCGTGCTGCTCATCTCAAGCCTGGCGGCCGGTTTGACGGGCCTGCTCGGCGCTACACGTTTGCTCTATAGCATGGGGCGAGAAAACTTACTGCCGCGCAAAGTCTTTGGCCACCTGGATGCCGGGCGCGGTAACCCTTCATACAACGTGCTGATCGCGGGCGGTCTAGCGTATCTGGGCACGCTCACCATGGGATGGGAGCGGTCCATTGAGATACTTAATTTTGGCGCGCTGATGGCGTTTATGGCCGTCAACCTGGCTGCCGTTCGCCATTTTGGTTTCTCTCCCGGTATGGCCGAGAAGCGACGGTTGCTGCTTGACGTCGTTGTACCGGGCCTGGGATTCGTTTTTTGCCTGGTGATTTTTCTGGGCCTGCAGAGCTCGACGTTGGCCGCCGGCGCAATCTGGCTGATCGCCGGCACGGTATACGTCGTGCTGAAGACCCGCGTTTCCGGTCGACCGATCGTGATCGACTTTAGTGAATCCGGCGGTTGATTCATGCTCAACCCCACGGAGTGATGGCAACCTTCATGGAGTCCTGAGCCACCGCTTTGTGCACGGCAGCCTCTACATCACGCAGCGGAAAGCGGTGAGAGACGAATTCGCGCAGCGGATACGAGTGCATGTACCGCGCCATCTGCCGCATGCTCGGCCCATAGGCCGCGGGCTCCTCTCCGCCGACTCCGAGAATACGCGCGCTCTTGGCGCAGATGTGCCGGTGCGGGCTGATTGCTATCTCGCCCAGGTCGGAGAAGTTGCCCGCCTCCACCAGCAGCCCTCCCAACCTCATCATCTCAAGGGCCTCCGGCACTGCTTGCGGAACTCCTGCGGTGCCAATGACCAGATCCGCTCCACGCCCGTGGGTCAGGCCGCGGACATAGTCCAACCTTTCGGCAAGGGTTGTATTGGAAGCATTGATTACGTAGTCCGCACCCAGGCGCTTGGCAAACTGCAAACGGTAATCGGAAAGATCCACGGCAATGATGTTTCCGGCTCCGAGCATACGAGCCTTCATCAGAAAGCACATGCCGAGTGGACCAACGCCAAGAACCACCACCGTGTCATCGAAGAGGAACGCTTCGCTGGGAAAGACAGACATCTGTTTGGCTCGATCCAGACCGACAGTCACTGCCATAATCTCGGTGAGGACGGCCACTTCCGATGGCAACTCATCGGGAACGCGCACCAGAAAACTTCCCGGAATGATGTACATGTATTGGGACCACCCACCAAAAAGATGCGGCGGGTCGGCGGCGCAGAGATTGTTGCCGTAGTCCGACATGTTCTGACAAAAGTAGTAAGGGAAGTCGTGGCGGCAGTAGTAGCACTCGCCGCAGGAGATATTCGCTCCTACCACAACCCTGTGCCCGACCTTGAGCGGGATACCCTCAAAGTCACTGTACTGGCCGTCGCCGCCTATGGCTGCGATCGTCCCCACGTTCTCGTGGCCCTGAATGATGGGGAAACGGATTTGCTTTCCTTCACCCGTTCCGGCGTATTGCGTGGTGAATCCCTGGTAGGTGTGCTTGTCTGTGCCGCAGATGCCGGACAACTCCATCTTCACGAGCACACAGCCGGGGGCGGGCTCCGGCAGCAGATACTCCCGCAGTTCGTACTTCCCCGGTTGGACTAACACTGCAGCTAGAACGTGCTCGGACATTTCTAGAAACCTCTCAACACTGCAGAATGCATCACACTACCCACTCAAGCCAAAACACGGCTTGAATGGGCCACCCATCATCCACGGCTTGAATGGGCCACCCACCGAGAGGCTATCCGGATCAGACGGGCTGATCGGTAATCTCCTCTTTTCCTGGGTCCCAGTACAACTTCCTGCCACTCCAGTAAGACTGCGTGGCCATGATGCACACGATGGCGTGGGAGAAACCGTGGTCCACGGTGGCATTCGGCTCTTTGCGCGACTGCATTGCTGTGAGCCAGTTCACCAGGTGATCCACATCATCGTCCGAGGGGCCGAGCGAGTTGGGCGCCGGAGCGCCTGGAACGTGCACTACCTCCTCAGCGTCCTTCGCCGACGCGACAATGGGCACCTGAGTATAGTTCGGACCCGCTCCGTCCTCGGGATCGAATTCGTTCCAGCCGCCTTCGCTACTCACGGTGAAGAGCGAGGCGCCTTCCCCACCATAATTGACGATGGTACCGTCGCGTCCTTGAATCCGCGAAAAGCTCCGATAACTATTGCCGAAGATGGTTTTATAGGTATAGAGAAATCCCTTGGGGTAGGTAATTGCCGCGACACAGGTGTCTGGATTGTCACGTCCGTCTTTCCAGGTGAATATGCCGCCGTTGGCGACTACGCTCTCCGGATAGCTTTCATCGGTCCAGAGATGCACCATGTCGCAGCCATGGCTCAGCCACTGATCGAAGATTCCCGAGGAGAAATCTTTATACAATCGGAATTCCAGATAGACGTGGGGATCGAAGGGCCGGTCGGGCTTACCAAGCAGCCAACGCTTCCAATCCGTGTCTTCTTCACGGAGCTTGGACTTCCGGTCATTTAGCCATTGCTTCCACTCCATGTTGCGGTCCATCTCCATTTCGCGGGAGATGCCGGTATCCATTGGATTGAATCGCCAACGCTCTTCATTCACGTTCCATTCCTGCTCAATATGAACGACCTTGCCGATGCGCCCGGAACGGACGATATCTCGAACTGCCAAAGGATAGGGCTGGCTACGGTGCTGCGTACCCATCTGCACGACTTGCTTTGACTGCTTCACGGCGTCGCGAGCATCTTTGGCCTCGGAGAGCACATTGGCGAAGGGCTTCTCCACATAGCAGTCCTTGCCCGCCTGCACCACTTCGATGCAGAGTTTGGCGTGCTGAAAATCGCCGGTTGCGATCATCACCCCGTCGATATCTTTGCGGGCCAGCATCTCCTCAGAGTACTTATAGGACTGAGGTTCAAGGTTGAAGGCCCTTTTGACCTGTGCTGCCCGCTGCTCCCGGGCCAGGCTCCAGAGGTCGCAAACCGCCACTGTTTCCACCGGCATTTTCTTCGCAGCCAAATGCACCATGTGGACATGGCCTTCACTGCGGCCGCCACA
Source organism: uncultured Acidobacteriaceae bacterium (assembly GCA_963736535.1). GTDB lineage: Bacteria > Acidobacteriota > Terriglobia > Terriglobales > Acidobacteriaceae > PALSA-350. The sequence continues at coordinate 210,827 of CAVTPN010000015.1, read as the reverse complement.
GCCAAGCTGCCCCAAACGTATACGGTCGTTCGCTCCCAGCACCCGGGCGTACGAGCGAGCTTCCATTCCAGCAACCAGCATCGCGCCGCCGGCCTGCTTCACAAACGTCCGGCGGTCTATTCCCACGTTCTCATGATCTGTCATCTTCTACTCCACTCACACAATGAAATCCTTGTGGACGCCAAGGTTGCGCGACCGATGCCGCTTCGCAAACGAATCACTGCTTTTTGGCGGTGAAGTCTCCCGTCGAATCTGACGGGTCTGCCGTGAGTGTCCCTTTGATCGACGTGCTCGACTCCAGCGTCCCGGTATAAGTAACGGTGTAGACCGTGCCCTGATACTCCTGATCGTATTTCCAGGTCACCTGCTTTTCCTTTACGCTTCCCTCAACGCTTAGGGTGTGATCGGCATCCACTTTGCAGCTTCCGGAGATCCGATCCTCTGTCTGCTTCAGGGTGCAAGTGGGAGTAACCGGTTGGTCGGCAATCAAGCCGTCTACCTTCCATACACCGGAAAAATCATCGGCCCATGCGGGAAGAGACGCGAACACCAGTAAACAAATAAGCTTCTTCATAGTCGTCCTCTACTGTGTTGATTTCGTCTGGAGCGGCAGCAATTCGATGGGACCGAGGACCCCGGCGGGGAGCGGCCTTAGATTCTGCATGCCGGGTTGGGGTGTGAATCGCTCGCCATAACGGCTGTTCAAGAGTCGATAGTCAGGGGCGGATCGGCCAGCGAGCGAATTGAGGGCCAGATTCGCTACTACAAGTTTTAGATGATTGCGGCCTGGTTTCAACAGCTTTGTAATGTCCAGCCGATAGGGCGGGTGCCAGACGGATCCGGCTAATGTGCCGTTGACGTATACCAATGCCGCTTCCCTAACAGGGCTGTCCATCCACGCGCGCATGCCATCGCTCTGCGGTTTCTCTGCGACTGCGATGCCCGGGCCGAAGTCCAGAGAGAGTGTGGTTCCCTGACGGAAGTATGACGGTTGCAGATCGAGATCTCTTTCGTAGGAGGCTTCTCCTGAGTAAAAGCGGGTGGCACCATCGTCGGTCCATGAATGCAAGCTGTGCATGACGGTCGAGTAGTGAAGTGAGGGAATGGTAACACTCCACTCTTTGCTCAGATCCAGAGGTTGCGGTGTACCGGAGGCATGACTACCGGATTTTGCTGCTTGTTGGCCGGAGGCCGAAGAGCGAGAGGAAAAAGCGATAACCCTTGATTCATACGGTGCTAAGTCCAACTCGACGGTCGACCCATCGCCAATAGCAGTTGCTTGACCGGAGAATGGATCCCAGAATTCGCTATGCTTCGCCGGCGTACGAAAGGTTGCCAGCCGGCGAATCGCTTGATTACTGGTATTGGCTATGAAGTATATGTCGGAATCGTCTGCCATGCGGCGATGAACAAACCCGATTGCCTGCGATGGTGACGAGAGACTCAGGTCTGGCGTGGATAGTTTCCTCAATGTGGTGCTCAGTAATAGCTCGTTTGGAAGAAAGTGTCCGCGAGCGGAGGGAGACTGAAACAAGCGTTTCGATATCTCGCGCACTTGCGCCGAGTCTGCATCGGCTTTCTCGAGTCCCGGTGCACGCGAGGGCAATGTGCGGGTGGCGATTACAATTCCGCCCTGCTTGGCAAAGTCCTCCACCTTTTCATAAGTGTGCAGGGGGATGCCCGTTATGCCGGGTAAAATCAGGATCCGGTGATGGATGCCCGCTGTGTCGACGACACGGGAGTCGACATAATCAAGACCGAATCCGGCGTCCACGATCTGCCCGGTAACATCTTTCCCCAATAGACCGCCAATCACGTCACTGATCGATTCAATGATGTCGTTGGGAACACGGGGACCGGGAGCCGCATAGGCCCATGCGTCCTCCGTCGGTAGCAGCAAAGCTACATCGTTGACGGGCGACCCCTGGCGGAGGAGATAGCTTATGCGCTGCATGTACCGGGAAACGTCGGGCATGACGATCCACCACGGGTTGGCATCGTCTAATGCGCCGGCGGCATAGAATGACCATCCCGGATAGGCTGCGTACGGGGGAGAGTAGGGCCATCCGTGACCAATCAGCTGGTTCGAGCCCTCCAGAAAATCGACATCGGCTTCGGCTTTCAGATCGAGAGGCGTAGCGCCGAAGGGCAACGTGTGCGTCCAGGTGAACGATTCGGAAGAGGTAACACTCTGCCCGGAGAGATGATTGGCCGAGGCAGCCCAGCGGATGGGAGAAAAGCCACGCCAGTTTGCTCCTTCTCCTTCCGGCAAATCAGCATACGCGTTGCTCGATAACGTAGCTCCTGGCGGCCCATAGACCTGGGCGCGGAATAGCGTGTGATGCTGGCGAGCCCAGGCGCGAATCTGCTGGAAATAATTCTCCTCCAGCAGCTCGGTCATGGTGCGTCCCCAATCATAGCGGACATCATAGGTCTCTGGCCCAACGTCGGCCGCCAGCGCGGGAAGGTGCGGAATGATGTCGTAACCGCGGCGCTTACGAAATTCTTCTACCAGGTTTGGCGTCCAATCGGCTCCATAGACTTCCAGACTGTCGCTGAAGACCGAATAGGGCGGATCCTCTTTGAGAGCTTCCATCATAGGATCCGCAACCTTTTTAAGGTGATTTTCTACAGCGGAGCGGTCCAGGTGATCCAACACGAATCCCTCCGCGTTGACCGCGGGCCGTTTGACCATCATTCCGGTACGGCTGGCGATAAAGAACACCACCATCCGCGTATCCGGCAAGGCTTCGGGCAAAGCCAGGCGCCCGCCGGATACCTTTTCCGTAGGGAGACGGCGGATGTCTTTCCAGCTGTTGGAGGCTGCATCCGGGCGCGCGAGAAAGGCCGCCAGGAGACTCTCCCCCGCTCCTATGCTGGGCAGGGGCAAGGAGGTTGCCCCGGCGGCAACAGAGGTCTTCACCACCCTCAGCGAACCCGACGCCTGCGTCACCGGAGTGTTTGGTCCTCCATAGGGCCAGCCGCTTCCCAGGTTCAGATCGAATCTCATTCCGAGCCGATCGGCTGTCTGGGCGGCAAAGTGCAAAGCTTCGAGAAAGTCCGGGGAAAGGTACGGAAGATTGATGATGCCATGCTCCGGGTCGTCCAGAGTCATGGGGTAGACCGGCGCCACTTCAAAGCCGCCGATGCCGGCTGCCTTCATGGCCTGGATCTCGCGCTCCAATTCCGGCTTGGTAACCGCGGGGCCAAACCACCACCAGCGCATCATGATCCGGCTGTTGTCCGGAGGATTCTCGAAGCTTCGCCTCACCTCATCCAATTGGGAGGCCGCTGGAGACGCTTCTGCTGACAGCAGCGGCAACAAAACAACCCACAGCGAAATGCATGGCAAGAGAGCCCGACGGGCAGACTTCATTGTTTCAACCTCTGCTGGATACGAGCCTATCTAACCTTATGCCTCCCACCAGTTTTTAGATCAAAATTCCATGCGCAGGGCGAACTCGAAAATTCTTGGATCTGCCGCGCCCGTAAGCTGGCCGAACTGGCCGCTGCCGAAGGTAGTATTCACCGCGTTGAAGTTGGTGTGGTTAAAGATATTGAATGCCTCGCTGCGGAACTGCACAGTAGCGTGCTCGCTCACCTGAAAATTCTTGTACAAGCCCATGTCAAAATTCACCAGGCCCGGCCCGGGAATGGAACCGTTGCTCGAATCGCCAAAAAATCCATTTGCCGGCTGTGCGAAATGGGCCGTGTTGAACCACTGACTCACGGTTTTGGGACCTTTCACGGATGTGCCGGGAACATAGTCCGGACGAGTAGCCAGCCCCTGCTCGCTTACGCTGAGCAAGGGATCCTGGGAGAAGCCGGTCTGAAAGGTGGTGGATCCGGTGTACACCCACCCGCCCAGGAAGGTACGTTTCAAGCCAGTCGCATCGCTAAAAAACGGCAGATTCCAGATGTGACTGATGGCAAGAATATTCGAAACGTTGGAGTCGGAGTTCCCATAGTCCTTTTTATGGTGGTAAATGTCCTGGTTGGCCAAGTCGTTCTGGAAAAGTTCATACCCTTCGTGAGTATCCGTCAGAGAGTGGGACCAGGTGTAGGCGGCAGAAATGAACAATCCCTTGGATACCCGGTGACGCACATTCACCAACAGGCCGTTCCAGTTCATGCCCGTGCCACTCACGTTGCTGGCAATTTGCCCCCATCCCGGGTAAGGACCGAAAACATATTCAAATGTGCCGGTATTGATGCTGGGATCATAATCGTAGGGGCCAGTAGGCATGGGCTGATTGATGTCGTATTGCGTCTGCACATGTTTTGCGCTGTCACCAGCGCCCGCTATGGAAAACACCCAGTTGTGCGGCAATTCCTGTTCCAGCGAGAGGCTGTAAGTCGTGATCTGCGCCATTTGAATGTTGAAGTCCTGAGTTTGCAGATTGGGAGCGCCCAAAGGGGTCGCCTGACCGCTGCCGATGGGGTTGGGGAACTGGGGAGTCTCGAGTGTAAGCGAGGTGATGTCGGGATAATTGCTACCGCAGTAGAGGGAACAATCCGAACCTGAAAAGACGCGCGTGTGGGAGACGCCCGCGCCTCCACGCAGTGAGGTCTTGCCCGTACCAAAGACATCCCAGGCAAATCCCACGGTAGGATTGAAGTACCACCGGTGCTTGTTGGTGAAGTTGATTGGCACGCCGTTTACGCCGTTGCGCACTAATCCGTTCTCCGGATTGTAGTTGGGCGTGGTGGTGATGGAGCCGTCCGCATTGACGATGGGAACATTCGCCTGGTTGAAGAGGGCGGGATTGAAAGAGGTCTCAAATCCAGACTGCGCATGGGGATTTGGTTCGTAGAGGACGCGCAAACCGCCGCTCAACGTGAACCCGGGCAGGACTTTCCAGTGATCGACCACATAGGGAGATATGATATTGGCTTCGACGTGACCTTCGCGGTTGGTACTTTGCTGATAAAACTGCGCCGAATAGCCAAGCAGGTAGTCGGCGATCGAGTTACCGGTAAACCTGCCGTCAAAGGTCCATTGTCCATTGCTGGCGGCGCCGACCAGTTGACGCTTTGATTGGTGTACGTAATTGAAGCCGGCTTCGACGAAGTGGGTGCCGTGCGACCAGCTTACGTCGTCCGCGATGGGGATTTCTACATCGCTGCTCGGCTTGGCGGGGCGGTTCGGCCCATCGCCCATGGTTGACCAGCCTCCGGAAAACGTAACCAGCGGAAGCTTGTTTGAAAGATAGCCCGCGAACGGCAAGTCGGAATTATAGTCAGGCACATCGGAGAGCTGCCAATTGCCAACCAGCACCAAATTCAAATCGTAAACATTCAGGGAAGAGGCTGGCCTGGTTCACCAGGCTGGGAGAGAGTATCGAAGTAAATTGGAGCCTGGCCAACTTGTTCATGGTCAGGTCGTTTTCGCGGTTGCTCGAATAGGGCGAGCCGGTTTCTGTGTTGGTAGAGTAGTCGAGCCACTGGTGGGTGTCGAAGTATTCCCCGGTAAAGCGCTCCCGGTCAGTGAAGTTATGATCTACCTTAATTTGCGAATCGATCTCGCTGGTCGTCGTTGGAACCAGGTTCACGTAGTTGTTGAAGCCATTCTGGGTGTAGTTGGGCAACGGAGCCAAAGCATTCAAGAGCGTCACCGCATCGGGGACGATGCGATTCGAAGGGATGACCCAAGTACCGCCTTGTTGGGGAAATGGCAGGCCGGTCGACGGGTCGGTGATGGCCTCATCGAAGACGCCCATGCGCATGCCGGAAGTTGGCGAAGCGCCGAGGTTGATGGAAGCGTCGTGGCGAAAGACACCCTGCTCGCTCAGGAAAAAGAATGTCTTTTCACGATTCTTGTTGTAGTGACCAGGAATAAAGATGGGCCCACCGACATTGCCCCCAAAAATATTCTGTTTAAGCGCGGGGACGGTAGGGCTAAAGTAGTTGCGGGCATCGAGTGCATCGTTGCGAAAGTACTCGAACAATGTGCCGTGAAATTGCCGCGAGCCGCTCTTGGTGGTCACCATTACCACCGAGGCGCCCATCAAACTGTCTTTGGGACTGAAATTGTTCTGATAGGTGCGCACTTCCTGGATTTGATCGGGGTTGGGAAGGATCGTGGTCTGGGCCATATTGCCCGAGTTCATATTCCAGGTTCCGTCGACCAGGTAGAGCGTCCCAGCGATTCCCATGCCATTGATCCCCATGGCATTTCGGGTTTCTCTCCCACCCGTCCCGAGCTGGGTTCCCACGTTGACATTCACCACTCCCGGCATGAGTGCCGAAAGCCCTTGATAGTTTCTTCCGTTGAGCGGTATATCGGCGACTTGCTCTTGAGATACCACATTGGAGAGCTCGCTGGTGGTGAGCTGAATCTGCGTGGTGTTTTCGGCAACGGTAACTTGCGACGTTACACTGCCGACGCTCAACACCGCATTGATGGTGCTGGTTTGCGCGCCACCCAGGAAGACGCTGGTCACCTGGAATGTATTGAATCCCGATTTCGACACGGTGACGCTATAGGATCCTACGGGGAGCGCGGCCAGCGTGAAATCGCCGTTCCCGTTCGTCCTGACGGTGTTCTTGACCGAGGTTTCCAGATTCGTCGCAGTCACTTCGGCATCGGGAACGATGGCGCCGGATGTGTCGCGGACGGCGCCATTGATAATGCCTGCCGTGGTTTGCGCGAGAATGCTGGTTATGAGAAGGAACGGGGCGCAACAGGCCATCGCCAGAATCAGGACGCCGAAAGATTTGCTTCGCTTGGACACGAATTCCTCCCTAAAAGCCTCTTCTTAACTGGATCGGCCCTGTCACACCCAGGTGTATGTTTTCTAGCCTTGCGCGAAGGTTCGCCGGTGCAAGTGAAGATCATTATCGAGAAAAAATCATGAATGTCAAATATATTTTGCTAATTTTAGGGCAAATTTTCTCACTCGCACAAAACTGTCTCGTTTGAACGCGCTCTCAACTGGAGGCTTTATAGCGCCGAACGCGCAGGCTCCGGCGCCTCGTGCGGCCACAGGAGAGCTTAGAAAAGGCAGAGCCGATTGTAATCTGCTTTCACAAGGGATTGCGGTAGGTCTGCTATTTTCTTGCATGCTGAGAAAATTTTCTTTATGGTTTATCTTTGCTTGTGGGCAGTAGAGACGCGCTTTCAGTGAATACAGTCCCTCGCTCTCAACGCGAACGGAGATGCAGTACTACGAGATTTGATGAATGATGGCTGCGAGGTTCGGTTCTAAGGGCATGAAGAAAGCACCAGCTAAAAAAGCCAAAGTGGGGTTGCGAGAGATCGCATCCGCCGCGAACGTGAGTGTGGCCACGGCTTCCCGGGTCCTGAGCGGAAACACGCGGGTCGATCGCGCTATTCAAAAGATTGTTTTGGAGCAGGCGAAGAAACTCGGGATCGATCCAGCTCAGCGCAACAAAACCAAGACCTTGGCTTTTCTGCTCAGCAATCGGGCCATGCTGCATGCATTCCACTCACGGATTCTCAGTGGCGCGGAGGCACACTGCACCGCGAACGGTTGGGACATGGTGTTTCTGTCGTTCAACTACTCGCCTCACGTTCCCTGGACTGAGCTGCACTTGCCCAGAGTGCTGCAGCGCCACGATGTGATCCGAGCGGTCATTTTAGCGGGCACGAACTCGGCGAACCTGATCAAGCTGCTGGTCCACAAGGGCATCGCCTTTGTCGTTCTGGGCAATAACGTAGTCGGCGAGCAGCAGGATCTGAAACAGAATGATGTGGTCTTTGCCGATGATGTGCAAGGCGGTGAGGACGCGACTCGATATCTGATCGGGTTGGGCCACCGCCACATCTGGTTTGTCGGCAATACTCGCCTGCCCTGGTTCGCGCGCTGTTTTGCGGGCTATCAGCGCGCCATGGAAGAGAATGGGCTGGTTGCACGCGAAAGCAGCACCGACTCAGAAGATGAGACAGAGAGCGGATATCTGGGCACCAAGTCGCTGCTCGCCCGCGACGAACCAGTCACAGCCATCCTCGCGGGCAATGATCCTACGGCACACGGTGTATATAAGGCTCTGCGAGACAAGGGACTGACGGTCCCCAACGACATTAGCGTGGTGGGCTGCGACGATACCGTGGGCACGTGGCTATCTCCAGCTTTGAGCACCACCCGTGAATTTCCCGAGCAGTTAGGAAAGCAACTGGTCGAATTGGTTCTGAAGCGTATTGCCCAACCCGATCAGGATCCTCAGTGCGTGATGATTCCGACCGAATTCATCAAGAGAGACTCGTGCGGGCCGCCCCGGGCCACGCGCACCAAAATAGTGGACGAAACCATGCAAAGGGCCACGCTCAAATGATCTAACACTGCTTTGTCATGCATAGTGACCGTCCGAGGAACGAAGAGCGAACGATCGTCGCGAATGCTTATGGTCAAAGAGCGTATCCTGCGAGGCTGAGCATCACCCCAACTGGTCAGTCTCTATGCGCCCTGGTTCCAGGTAAGAAAAACCTAAGAGGATCGAACCTATGGAGATGAAGCACTTTGAAGTGGGAACCATGAAGCTGGAGATCCACGCCAACCAAAAGGCAGCCGGCGAAGCGGCCGCGCGGTCCGTAGCGCAGGCGCTCAGGGACCTGGACCAGGCTCGTAATGAGATAGGCGTCATTTTTGCGACCGGCGCCTCGCAGCTGGAAACCTTACACGCGTTGACCTCGATGCCCGATCTGCCGTGGAGGAAAGTTCATGGTTTCCATCTGGACGAGTACGTTGGGATCGATGAGAATCATCCCGCTTCCTTCCGGCGGTATCTGCGCGAGAATCTGACCGAGCGTGTGCCTATGGCGGAATTCTTTGAGATTGATGGGAGTTCGTCCAATCCCGATCGGGTCCGAAAGAACTATGTGCAAGAACTGCGTGAGGCCGACCCGCAACTCTGCTTGTTGGGGATTGGGGAAAACGGGCACCTGGCTTTCAATGATCCCTCGGAAGCAAACTTTCACGATCCTGACGCGATGAAGGTGGTCACGCTCGATGCGGCATGCCGGCAGCAGCAGCTTGCAGAAGGTTGGTTTGACAGGTTCGAAGACGTTCCAGAGCGTGCCCTTACGCTTACGATTCCGACCTTGCTGAAGGTGCCAAAACTGATTGTTTCGGTTCCCGGGCGCCGCAAAGCGCAGAGTGTACGCCGTACGCTCGAGGAGCCAATATCGACAGCTTGCCCGGCTACCATCCTGCGCGCTCATCCGGATGTGACCATTTACCTGGACGAGGAGTCCGCTTCGGAATTGAATGGATTTGTGCGATCGAATTGACGGGAAATCCAGAGCGGCGCTTCATGACCGGCTGAGACAGCGAACTAAGTGGACAAGATGAACGGAATACAGCCGGAGATAAGCTCGGCCCCGCGTAGAGTTCTCGCTTCCAGCAGAACGCGTTGGTGGATTGTCTGGACGCTCTTCTTTTCGACGGCCACCAACTACATCAGCCGCCAGACCTTCTCGGTGCTTGCACCGATGCTGGCGAGCCAGTACCACTTCAGCCATTCGGAGCTGGCGAGGATTCTCGGAGCTTTCCAGATCTCCTACGCGATTACCTGGCTGCTGGGAGGGATCTTCCTCGATGCCGTGGGCACCCGGCTCGGGCTGGCTCTGGCAGTATGCTTCTGGTCGGTGGTGAACATCTTTACGGGTTTCGCCAGTTCTGTTTCCGGCTTCGCGGCGTTTCGATTTCTGCTGGGAATCGGAGAAGGCCTCAACTGGCCCGGCGCCACCAAGACGGTTGCGGAGTGGTTTCCCAGCGAGGAGCGCAGTCTTGCCGTGGCCATTTTCGACAGCGGCTCAAGCGTAGGAGGCGCGCTTGCTGCCCTGGTAATCCCCTGGATCGCCATCGCCTTTGGCTGGCGCTGGTCTTTTGTTTTTTCAGGAGCGCTGGGGTTGGTTTGGCTGGGGATGTGGCTGCGCATCTACCATCCACTCGATCGTCATCCGCGGGTCAGTCCGGAGGAAGTGGCTTTTATTCGCGCCGGCCAGGACGGGACTCTCCGATTCAAGACGCGTGGCGTTGCACGATGGCTTGAGTTGCTCAAGAGCTCGAATGTTTGGGCCATCGTGCTCGGCCGCGGCCTGACTGATCCGATCTGGTGGTTTTATATCTTCTGGCTGCCGCAGTACTTGAGCGACGCGCGAGGATTCAGCCTGAAGAGAATCGCCCTTTTCGCATGGATACCCTTTGTAGCCGCCGATCTGGGTAATTTCACCGGAGGCTTCCTCTCGGGTTATTGCATCCGGCGCGGGATTCCAGTGATTCGCGCTCGCATGTGGGTGTGCGCCATCAGTTGCCTGCCCATCCTTGCCGGCATTCCCGCGGCTCGGGTGCACAGCGCGTACTCTGCTTTGGCGCTGATTTGCGTGGCTCTGTGGGGGTACGCGAGCTGGTCCACCATGGGGCTGACCTTGCCCTCCGATCTTTTTCCCCAGGATGTGGTTGCCACGGTTACCGGCCTAAGCGGATTCGCGGCCGGCCTGGCGGGCGCGGTTTTCACGTTCGCGGTGGGGTTCCTGGTGGATCGGTTTTCCTATGCACCTGCATTCCTGATCGCCGGGCTGCTTCCTATTGTCGCCACCGGCTGCCTGTTTTTGCTTATCTCCGCGCCAACCCCTACTTCTCCGAAGGCTTGAAAGCGTCTGCGTGAGCACTCAGCTTACGGACTAAGTCTCGCGGGGACGACTGACGAGGTACGCAGGGCGCAAGAGTCTGCGTGAGAACTCGGGGGATCAGAATCGAGTCCCGAAGAGCCTGCCCTGAGCTTGTCGAAGGGGACGGCTGAGAGTCAGAGCGGTCCAAATTAGCGGTACAACGGCGTTCTGGGCGGCGCAACTTGCTGAATGCGTTGGAGAGAATGCGGGCAAGCAAAATCGGGTTGGTTGCTGTAGTGGCGACTCTGTCCATCCACCTCCACTCGTGCCAAGGTGAGCCACCGCCCCTCTGCTTGGGCAACAACCCATCAAGGCGGGAATGCTTTGACCTCGATCAGGCGGAAACTCGCGGGGGCAGGTGGGACGGTCAAAACGATACGCAGTTCCTCTGTCGAAAGCGGTGGAAACACGATCCTGTTTTCTCCATTCGCGATAGGCTCCTGAGGGCTGCGCTGTTGGTTCGGAATATCCCGCCAACCCTTGGGTGTCCGATTTTGCAATCGGAAAGCGGAAGGCGCCCGATACCTCTCGCCATCCAACAAAAAGTACAACTCAACGGATCCTATTGTGCGGCTCTGCCTGAAATCGATCGAGTACCAGCTTATTGGGCTTTTGTCGGATGGACCGGGCGACCAGCCGTTCGGATTTTCCGGGAAAAACCAGAGCCGGCCGTCGATAGCTTCAGCAATCGCTGTAGGCGAAGCGCTGGAGGATGCGCTTGCGGTAGGACCATCGGGAACGCCAGGGTTGACTGCGAGATCTATCGGCATGAACGTCTGCGCGTAACGTAGCGAAAGGCTTGGGCGGAAGCGCGACCTGAGTGCGTGCAAGTGGTGCCGGACCGAGGACCCGCTTTCCATCCACGAAAATGAAGAGTCCACGGCCGATCCCATAGCGGACCGCCGTCTGAATCATAAACCACGCTGATGTCATGGCCGTGATACTCGAGCCTCTGAAGCGCGAAGTAACGTATTGGCCGCTCACCTGGCGTGGATTCTGTCGGAAGGAGCGGATCGAGTTCGAGTATCTCGTCAGTGCGCGGACGAACACCGAGAAGGCCGCTCAAAATCAGATCGATATACGTGGAGTGGTTGTAATGGTGCGAGCGCGCTAACCCTACAATCCGGCTGCCGGTGTCGGGGTTGTAATCCTCCTGGATATCAGGGTGCCCAGCAGATATGAAGTGCTGATGGGTGTATTGTCGCAACAGGCTCAGGTAGTCGGTTTGCGTAATGAAGGATTGATGGTAGTCATCCAGCAAGTTGGCAAGCGCGGTGAGGGCCTGTGAGGTTTGAAAGGGCCATGAAGGCCCGTTCCATTGACACTCCGGATTTCCAGTCGGCAGATCGTATCGATACTGCGCGAGATAACGCGGATACGAGGGCTCCACGGTGCGAAGTCCAAATGGACCGGCGAGTTCGGCAGGCGAGAGCAAGTGCCGCCAAGCGATAGAGTACTCGGCAGCCGAACCGCCGTTCGGAGGAAGCTCATAGAACCATGGCACGTAGCCGACCAGTTCGCGGCCTCGGATGAACTCGCCCGCAGTCACATACTTCGTGGATCGCTGATAACGATCTGTGAACTGTTGGAGCTCCGGATTCCATAGTTGTGCGAGCACGGCCGACCGGATTTCTTCTGCGCGTCGTGTATAGTCGGCGGCAATCTCAGGTCTCCCGGCCAGGCGGGCGAAGCGCGCGATGGCCAGTGCGTTGCCGTATTGGTAGCTGTTAATGGAGGGCCGGAACGCCTCACCACCAGTAAACCCATTGTGATTTTGATCTGTGCTGGGCCTGTCAGTGAACCCCGCCCCCGAGGCGTCGATCGACGAGATTGTGTACTCTGTGGCATCGAGCAATGGTTCAATCCAGTAAAGGTTCCGAGCTCGATCGAAGTGGTCGTCCCATAGATTGAAGATGTGCTGCATCGTATCGAGATGACGAAGGGCAGGACCGGGGTCGCCGGTGACGAGGGTTCTGCTTTCTGTAGCGGCCGCTATGGATTCGGAAAAATGCCGGTCGTTCGCGCCGCCAGTGTAGAGGTGATCGATCAGGCTATCGATGATCGCGGGGTCTCGCAACCAACGGCCCTCCAGAATGTGAAAGGACGCGGAGTCGTTCAGATCGGTATATGGCTCCCGTGCCCAGGGAACGTTCACAAGGAATTCGAGGACGTTGGTACCTTGCGCACCGATCTCCCGGATATGGGAACGAAAGAGCTTCCAGCGATAGTAGTAGATCTGCTGTATCTCAGGATCGTCGATCTCAAGGAATGGGATGTTGCGGAGGAACCAAGGGGCATCGGCGCCAAAATACTCCACTGCCAGCTTCTCTCGTGGGATCACTGGCTCCTGTATCGCCCCTACTTGCGACGCAAGGGCTGCCGTTGCTAGCGTGAGACCTACCGCGAGCATTACTTTCGTCAGCAGAACGGGCATTCAGCACTCCCGGGCAAATGATGATCGCCTGGTTCTCGAATGGGCATTGGAGATCAACTGATCGTTTGGTTCGGTGTCAAGCATCAACCTGTTCGATGTCGTCCTGAATTGATCCGCCGCTGCCAAGTCAGCTCGGCGCCGAACCAAGGGCAGGACTACAGAGGATTCACCGCGTGGCCTACCCGCCTGCATTCGTCATAGGAGCTCCCATAAACCAGTCCACTGCCGGAAGGCTGCGCTGGCATCACGAACCAGCATGGCTACGGTCGATAGCCGTCCGTGCCGAAGTCACGACCGTACACAAGAAGAACCAACGAGTTTCACAAGAAACGGAGCCGCACCAGGCTTCCTTGCCTTCCCGCCTCTCCACCTATCGGGCACCACCGGTATTTTCAGGTGTTGAATGTGTGCCGTTTAAAGCAGATACGCGAGCAAATTCGGCCTTGGCTTGTGTCTCCAGCCCTCGCTGCTGGTATACCCGGCCCAAAAGAAAATGGAACGGGGCGGTGTCGGGCGCGAGCATCACTGCCTCTTCCAACTCCTGCTGGGCATCGCTCAACCTACCCAGCCTTAAATACAGCTGACCCAGCTGCTGGTGAATTTTCGGGTCCTTCGGCGCGATCGCACCCGCCTGTGCCAACAACTGCAAAGCCTCGTCGAGACGCTGCTCATGTGCCAGGGCGATCGCCAGGTTTATTAACGGCTGCTCGCTTGGATGCGGCATGTTTTGCTGCCAGGAAACAGCGGTACGATATGCGGTAATGGCATCCGGCATCCGGTTTAGCCCTTCGTAAGCCAACCCGAGATTATTCTCCGCCTTCACACTTCCCGGCGCCAAGGTAACCGCATGTTGAAAACATTCCACCGCACTGGGCAGATCACCAGAACTGTAGCGGATGCGTCCAAGCACGTACCAAGACTCAGCGTTCTGTCGTTCCACTTCAACGACTGACTCATCCACTTATCGGCGGAGCCGTAATCGTTCAGCAGCACATAGTCCAAAGCAACATTCTTCAGGTCCTCAGCTGATGGCGTGCGCAGTTGTGCGGCACGGGTGTACACAGCCAACGATTCCGTCGGCTTGTCTTCGCGTAGCAAGGTGTAGGCGAGGAGAAAATCGCACTCTGCACAGGCAGGCTGTGATGCGAGGGTTGTTCGCAGCTCGACCTCCGCTTCCTTAAACTGGCCATTTAGGATCAGTTGACGCGCTGTCTCGGTCGCGATCTCTGTTTGTACCTCAGCAACCGGATCCGGCGTTGAAAGCCGCCTGTGCAGCGAACGTGTCGTATAGCACAGTACAAGTATCGAGAGGATTCCACGAGCCGAAGATACCATTCCTGGCCTCGTCGCGATTAAGTGAAGCCCCCGGCTTGAGGGGCCGACTTTCAGTACTTCAGGATCGCGGGCTGAGTGGCTTGTCATTTCCACCCGGCCCTCCATGCCCCCGCACCGTTTGAACTTCCGTTTGACTAAGCATCGATCTAGAACTGCACTCGGAAGGTGAATTGGGTTTCCCGCGGGTTATTTGCCAGGCCCCCAACTGTTCCAAACGCGGGTCCATCATACGGCTCGCCGTCCGGACCGCCAAAGATGTGGCGATTGAACGCATTGAAAAACTCCGCTCGGAAGATGAAATTCACTCTTTCTGTGATTGGTACTTTCTTGATCAAGCCCCAGTCTTCTTCGTAATATGGAAAGTTTCTGTCGTTGCCTTGAAAGGACGGTTTGTTGCCAAAGCTGTAAGGCGTCGTCCCTGTCACGTTTGCATTGGGATCAGAAAACGCAGCTGGGTTGTACCACAAATTGTCCCCCGAAACGGCCGGATTAAAACTTCCACCGGCCCGAGCTGCGGAATGGAGGGGTTGCCCAGGGACCAGATTCCAGCGCACACAATGAGTCGCCCCTTCCTGGTTCACGTACATACCGGGTACGCTCGTTGCACATCCAAACCCTACAGGCTGTCCAGACTGATATCTTTGAATGCCCGTGAGCGACCACCCTCCCACGAAATAATCGGAGACGCGATTGTGATTAATAAATTGCTTACCTTTGCCAAACGGGAGTTCGTAGACATAACTCACAACAAACAGGTTCGGGACATCCTCCTGGCTAATCGACCTCTCGCTCCTCAGGTCGAATGGATTTTGCGTGGCTCCTACGTAGTTTCCCCCAAGCTTCCGCCCGCGATGCCCGCGGTATCAGAGAGATTCTTCGACCATGTATACGAACCCATTAAATTCAGGCCGTTATGATATCGCCGCTCCAACTTGACGACCAGAGCGTCGAACGACGCGTGGCCTACATTCTCACCGTAAGCCGCGGTGTTGATATAGGTGTATTGGGGGAATGGCCTAAGCGCCTGGGCCACTGTTCCGGTAAACCCCGGGTATGGCGCAGCAACTCCGTCCACGGCGCTTTCGTTGCCTGTGAAAGTATCGTTGAGGCCAGCACCGCGAGCGAAGTAAGACGGGTTTAGATCGTTCACATAGGACAGATTAGACCCCAAATGCGATCCTGATTGTCCTATGTAGCCGGTGGTTAAGAGCAAGTCTGTGGCAAGTTGCGTCTGCACCATCAAGCTCCAGATCTGACTTTGACCAGGGCGCCCGAAGCTAGGCTTTCCCCAATATGTTTGGGCACCATTTAATTGACTTTTGTCAAAGCTGGGTGATGTCGCTGTTGCCGGCACTCCATAGGAGGACGGATGTGAAATGCCTGGCGTTACTAGCGAACTCGGATCAAGCAATTCAGCCGCACCGAATGGATTCGAAATGTTGTTTACAGTGACGTTGGAAGCGAATCCATTCGGGATGCTGTACTCCTGCTGCCAATAAACGAAAGGAGCACTCGTTATGGAGTAGCTGCCTTGAATAGCTACTCTTTGATGGAGATAACTCGGCGACCAGGCGAAACCAAGCCGCGGCTCGATGTTCTTGAAATAAGTGTGCTGCCAACGGGTACTGCCGCTTTGCTGTGGTCCGGACCCACCGAAGATCAGGGCGCCAGGAGTTCCTGTCCCGTTTACGCCAGTATTGATTGTGGTCGGACTGAAATTTGAGCCGAAGCCGTGCTCCTCCCCGAAGGGAACTTCAAAGTTGTAACGTAAACCCAGAGACAGGTTCAACTCTCTGTTCATCTTAAATTGGTCCTGAACGTAGCCCGCGAAATAATGTCCCAGATTGCGTAGACTCACCAGGTCTCTTATGGACTGCACGGAGGCCACTTGTCCGAGAAGAAAGCTTGCAATACCATTGCCGCTGGCTGATGCCGTGGCTATCGTGGCCGCAGTTTGCTCACGACCATACTGGAATTGGCCTTGCAACGGGCTTATAAAGCTTGATATAGAAAGGAGGTAGCGGTACTCACCGCCGATGGTCAAGTTATGCCGGCCCTTGCTCCATTGCACGTTGTCAGAAATAATCCCTGCTGTATCATCGATACTTCCGTTGTAGCCGGCATTGTTCTGGATGTCCCCAAAGGGGACGATGCTTCCCTCGTTTGGATAGGTCCCTGGAAACATGTAGCCCTCGCCTCCTGGGACCCCAGTTTCTGAGACCACTCTACTCCTCCATAGTTGGTGAGGTAAGCTTGTTTATCGCGGACTTGAGTCGTGGCCAGGAGTACGCGATTGATTAGGGTCGGAGAGAAGATATGGTCATATCCCATACGGAAAATATGGGCTGGAATATCCTGCTTAGTGATGTAAGGAGTGACCGGCAACCAGAGGTGAGCCTGAGTATAGGTTTCGACATCATCGCGAACGTTGTACGTACCAAATATTTTATCCTTTTCCCCAAACGAGTGATCAATTCGGATAGTATCCGTCGTATCGATGATAGGAAGGGTTCCGGCAGAGTTGTAATTGTTCACAAGACCAGACGTTGTCGGAGGTGGAATGTAAGCAGCAATTGCCAGCGCAACAGAGCTCAAAGGAGTAGTGATTTTGTTGCCTGGATACGCAGTACGGCATAGAGCTCCCGTTGGATTTGTACTCAGTTATGGCTGAGTTCGTCGTAGTCGGATCAAAGATCTGGCCACGCATAAATGGGAGAGCCATCGCAGGGATTCGTACCGAGTGCTGTGGTCGTCAGGTTTGCCGAGAAGTCTCCAGCTAGATTCGCTGGCGTGGGAATCGACTCTAAGTTTGTATATCCCTTACTCTGGCGAAATTGGCCCCATGAGAAGAAGAAGAATGTTCTATCCCTGCCGTTATAGATATGCGGTATTCGGACCGGCCCTCCCAGCAGCACCCCGTATTCGCTCTTGTCGTCTGATGGGGTCGCATTTGCCGCGGTGGGTCCATTCTGCGCGATGCTGAGATTATTGAACCAGGTGTTCGCGTCCAGGGAAGTTCTGTGAAGAATTTCGAATCCGCCTCCATGCCACTCGTTGCTTCCCGATTTTGTTGTATAGCTTTGCACGCCGCTGGTTGTTCGTCCTTGATTAGCCGGGATACCGGCAACCAATACCTTGAACTCTCCAATTGCTTCAATGGAGGGCAGTTCATTCGTTTCGAATGTATCGCCGAAGCTCTGCAGTGAAATGCTGGCACCATCAATAAGGACCTCGCTCCCCATCGTCTGTCCGCCGCCAACACCCGCTTGAAAGTTACCGCCACTGGTTCCTGTGCCGAACGTTGCCGGCGTTAGAAATACGAAGTCTGAGGCGTTGCGGATCGCACTACCGTTGGTGGAAAGCGGTAGATCTACCACCTGCATCGGAGCCACGACCGTTCCCACGTCTGAGCTCTCTGTCTGAAGACCTGGAGCCTCAGCACTGACCTCGACCGATTCGTTTGTCGAGCCGACCAGCAAAGCGATATCAAGGCTACTTGTCGTTTCCAATTGAATCTGTACTCCGACGCGGTCTGTCTTCTTAAAGCCTGGGGAGGACGCGGACACTGTGTACGTTCCCAGCTGCATGTCCGCAAAATGATACGCTCCAGTGGACGAGCTCGTCGTTCTTATTGTTTGCGCGGTACCCACGTTCGTTGCTGTGACAGTGGCATTGGCAATAGCGCTACCGCTTGGATCTGTTATGGTCCCGGCGAGACTTCCACCATTCGACTGAGCAAAGCCGGTCATAGCAAGTAACCCATTAAGCGTCAAAACCACGAGCACGAAACGTACACTACTTTTCATTGCCGCCTCCAAAGAAGTTGTGCCGAGTCTCAGCTTTGTGAATGCTCCTTGACGGGAACCTCGCGCTACTAACGCCGTCAGACTATTCAGGTGCCTTTTGATTTCGCTCCAGGATGGCACTGTACTTGCGAACAACGGCCTGTAAAGCTGGGATGTCCGGCTTTCCCACGCCCATGAGATCCACCGTCCGTGTCGGCAACTCTCGCATCGCGGTAAGCTGACCAGCTTCCAGCAAATTTGCTTCAATTTCGGCTATACGCAGGCCGGCATTCCAATCTGGGTTAGGATCCGCTAACCATTCCTTTGCGCTAGCAACCGTGCGCGTGACCCAATGTTCACGATCCGGCTCCTCTAAAACGATGTCGGGCCCCCGATTTCGGAAGAAGCCAAGGATCGCGGCGGGTATCGACGGATCTCGCACTGTGCCGTCTGGATAGAAGACCCCGTGCACGGGTCCCCAGTGGTAGGCGATCATGAGCTCCCAAATGTACCATCCCATACCCGCCTGCATGTGCTCCTTGAGCTCCACGTCATAGGGGTTTGCTCGCGCAATGCAAGCCATCTCAGTAGTGAAGACAGGTTTGCCAACTTGCGCAGCAAAACGTGTGGCTTCGAGCATGTGCTGGCGGATCTCCGCCCGAGTAGGTGAGTAGTCGTGGAAGGATAGAACATCCTCAGAATTCGCTAGCTCCTCCATACAAGGCACAAAGGCACAGCCCACCGTCACAGGTGTGTGCGGATCAAGTTGGTGAAACACCCCTGCCATATACTTTGCGATTTCCATTCGATGAGCCAGCCATTCGGGCGATTTCGGTTGAATATCGGGCTCGTTTGCGACGTCCCAAAACGCCAAGCCTGGTTCTTTCCCGATCGCGCTCACCACGTCCGCCGCCCAGGCTCTTAACTGCGGCCTCGCCGACGGTTCAAACAGATCGGGCATCATCTCGTTGGGACCATCTACAAGGACCGGCATCACACCAATACCGTGGGCGTGGGAGGTCCGGACAAAATCGACTAAGTGCTCGCGAAATGCCACTTTGTTCTGAAGCCACGCATTGTAGGAGTAGGAAGACTCGCGCCTGGTTTAAATTTAGCCGCTGAGCATATCCCATGTCGCGGTTGACTTCATCGTGGTTGTATCTAATCCATTGATCGGTGTAGGCAACACCGTTAGCATCGTCGACGCTGCTGGTAGTGTTGTAATTAAACCCTCTTACATTGGATAGATCTGGGAAACGGCTGCCTTCAAAACATTGGATGTCCCGCTTGACGGCCTCCCGGATAAAACTGCGGTAACTTTATCGCTTCGATCAATGTGCGACACAGATCCGGCATTTGATCGATTCATCGTTGCGTCGCTCAACAACGCCGCCAGTGCTAGAGAAGAAAACAACGACGAAGTCTTATATCTCAATTCCACCCCACTTGCTCCAAGGCCTTGTCTTCAAAGAGACGCGAGCCAATCGTCGGCTCATAACAGGCGAATCAGGCGCGAAAAAGCCGCCTCGTAAACGTTTACCCGGAGATGCTGTCGACTGAGCCGTTCCCTCACGCCAACATTTCATCTCGCCGGTTCTGCTGCGCTCCAAAACAGTGCGTATGCTATGGGGCCTCTCACATCATGCGCAATAGTACAGGTGTACTATGCCGACAAAGTAGGACGCATCCATGCACATTGCCGAGCCAAGACACTCACTCCGCGCGCGTGAGTGCTGCGCGACGCGAGGTGGGACGCGCTTCGGAATCGCGCAACTGCTAACTCTTAAATGTCCATCCGCGAATTACCCTCAACGCAAATCCGTTCTGGTCACCAGTCGGCTGGCTATTGGAGTAACCCCGCTTCGCTGTTCTTCAACGAACGATGTACAGCTACAGTTGGATGGCTCCCTGCCGTGCTGTTTGAGTAGCCTTCTATACGGCGTCGCTTAGCGAATAAGCTAAGCAAAACAGGAAATCGTATGACAGTGCTCCGGGTTTGGATGCATGACATTTGACTCGACGCGGTTGGCTCTTGAGAGCGAGTTACATTCGGGTCATCCAGCGATCCCCGCCGACTTTAAAAATCGACTAGCCGCCCCCGAGGCCCCCCGGTGACTCGGGTGTACGATTGGCCTACGACGGTTGCCTATGTCATTCGCCACTTCCACCATGAATCGTTTTTCAGGGAAAATAAAGCTTTTGCCTCATCCTCTTCGAAGGACGCGTGATGTTCTGTTACCAATCGCGATCACCGTGGCGGCCTTGGCGTGTGTCGTCTCCTGTCGAGACGACTCTCCAACAATTGCCCTAATTCCGCGAACTTGTGGAACAGCTCTCTGGGAACCTGAACACGCAGGCGCCGCAGCCGTGGGCCGCCTTCTCGGCTTCAACCTCTACTGGAATGCCCCGACACGTGACAGCGACGTTCAAAAGCAGATCCTGTTGCTAGAGGAAGCGCAGCGGCGAGGCTACCAAGGCATCATTATCGCTCCTGATGAAACCCTGGCACTCAGGTCCCCAGTCCGATGGGTCCTCGCAAAACATGTGCCGACCGTAGTTGTTGGGACGAAACTGGGGATTTCAGCCGGGACACTCTTGTCATACGTTTTGAACGACGAGATTGCAGGCGGCCAAATTGCGGCTCGCCGGGTGGCCCAGGCGTTACACGGAAAAGGTTCCGTTGCGATCGTGGGAATCGATCCGAAGCTGTGGAGCGTCATCCAACGGGAACGTAGTTTCGAGGCAACCCTCGCCCAGCAATTTCCACAGATCCATATCGTATCGAGGCGATTAGGTGAGGTCAGTGCGCTCTCTGAACAGGAGATCGCAGAGGAACTGTTGCACTCTGGGGACAAGATCGATGCGATTGTTGCCCTGTCATTAACCGCGACGCGAGGATGTTATTACGCTCTACTCGAATCTCAGAATACAACTAAGATTACGCTCGTCGGCTTCGACCAGGATCTCCTGCCACCTATCCGGACTGGAGAACTTGATTCCGTCGTCGTCCAGGATACTTATCAAATGGGTCAGATTGCTATGCGACAAATGGATGGTGAACTGCACGGAAGAACAGTGGCCGCAGAAGTTGTCGTGCAACCTAAGCTCATGACTCGCGAAAATATCGATTCGCCTGAAATGCAGAAGATCCTTAACGTCGCCTGGTGGGATCAACGATGATCCGGACGTTACCATCGAAAAAGGTATTCGTCGTAGTCGGCGGCATATGTCTAATCCTTGCGGCCACCAGTATCCTCTTATGGCTGCTTTGGTCCAGGTCCCCATGGAATTCTCCTCGCGCGGAATCCGTTCCCATTGAAAAACTAGACGACTGGAAGGCCTATGGCGGAGCCTGGGAAACAGTAGACGACGCGATGCGGAACAACTCGGATGAGCGGGGCGCAAAGTTGATGTACGGATCGTATGGCTGGAAGAATTACTCCGTCGAAGCAGACATCCAGCTCCTTGGCCAGTATGGAGATGCTGGGCTGATCGTGAGGGCTAGAGGTGAAGAAGAGGGAGTCGATTCCTACCACGGATATTTCGCCGGTCTTCGTGACTTGGACAACACGATCATCCTTGGACGCGCGGATTTTGGATGGCTCGAATATCAATCCAAACCCGTCGTTCCTCGAATCAACCCGCAGCAGTGGTATCACCTCAAACTTCTTGCTTACAATTGTGATCTAGCGGCTGCGACGACCTCGCCCGGAGGTCGCACGACAACAGTCGCCATACGCGATCCGGAATGCCTTCAGAGCGGGCGATTTGGCCTCAAATCCTACGCAACTGGAGGTCTTTGGCGGAACGTCCAGATTCAGCCTGCCACCCGCACCGACCTAGTAGCGATGATCGGGGACGTCATTCCGCACGTTGGCATTCCTGATCCGCGGCCAGGGGGAGCTGCATTGGACGAATTCGATCGCTACTTCGAACCAATCCACCGGCAGCTTTCAAACCACCACCTTGATCTAAATGCGCAGGCTATCAGCAGCCTACGTCTGCTTTCCCCTAGCACGAGTACGCCTGTCACCATTCGCGGGGTAGTCACCCTGACGTCACCCGTTCTGGTTTTGCAAGACTCAACAGGAGGGCTTGCGATTCCGTCTGCAGGTCCCCGGATCCCGCTTGAAATCGGCGATGAAGTCGAAGCGAAAGGCGAAGCTACGCTGCATGACTTCAGCTCGATCCTCAAAAATGCCGACATCCACGTCTTGTCGTCCCACGCGCCGGTTCCCCCAATTTCGGTTACAGCATCGCAGGCGGCGAGCGGCGCGTTTGATGCACTCTTCATTGAGCTTGAAGGCGTTTTGAAAAGCAAGGAAGAAGGGGACGGCCATACTCTAATCCTGACTCTGAACGGCGGCAGCCAATCGTTCCGGGCAATCGCAAGTCAAGGGGACCGCAAGGCATTCCCTAAAAGGCTCGCGGAAGGCAGTAGGCTCCGGCTGCGAGGCGTTTGTGTCATTGATCCTGCGTACACACTCGACCTAACTCCGTTTGCAGTCCTTATTCCCTCGATCGATGATATCGAGATCATCAGTGGTCCACCATGGTGGAGTACTGGCCATATCATCGCAGCGGTGATCACCTTTTTACTTCTGCTCCTGGCAGCACAAACTTTACAGGCTCGGATCGAACGCTGGCGGCTCCAGGCAGTGCTGGATGAACGTGAGCGGCTTGCCATGGAAATGCACGACACGCTTGCCCAAAGTTTTGCCGGGATCGGATTTCAGTTGCAGGCAATTCGTGATGAGGCAGGCGACGGAGAGGCCATCCATCAACAGCTCGATACGGCGTGTGATCTGGTGCGGACCAGCCGGGAGGAAGCCAGGCGAAGCATCGCGGCATTGCGACCGGAGCTTCTTGAGTCGGAAGGGCTGCTAAAGGCTCTCGATCAATGCGCAAATACCATCGTGGACAACGGCCCCATCCACACGTCGACCGTTTCCTTTGGCGATGCTCGGTTTGTTCCCTTGCGTATTTCCGACGCTCTTTTCCGAATTGGAAGGGAGGCCATCACAAATGCCATCCATCATGGCAAGCCCGGCGAAATTCTGATCTCTCTTTCCTTCGAGGCCGACGCTTTGACACTTATGGTCAAAGATAATGGGGTCGGTTTCCACGCCGGTGCCCAATCCTTTGGTTTCGGAATTCAGGGCATGGGCAAACGCGCGGATGCTATTGCCGCTGATCTGCACATCTCAAGTGCACCCCTGCAGGGAACCACCGTCGAAGTAGTTGCTCCCCTTCCGCCACGACGGTTGCGCACTATTGGGCTCAAGTACACTCGACAACTTCTTTCGGAGCGTGTCTTAGATGGAAGATTCAACAGCAAGAGCAACCATTAAGCTTTTGATCGTAGACGACCATCCTGTCGTTCGCGTGGGACTCAGCAGCATGCTCAAGAAGCAGCCTGGGTTGATGTGATAGGCGCTGCCCATAGCGGGACGGAGGCTCTCGCTCTTCTCGCGCATACACCTGTTGACGTCCTGCTGCTCGACTTACGCATGCCGAAGATGAGCGGTATCGATGCATTGCGTTCCTTAAGGAAGCTTCCCTCTCCACCACATGTAATCGTCCTGTCGAGCTTCGAATGTGAAGAAGAGATTTACCAAGCAGTGGAGGCCGGGGCCAAAGGCTACCTACTCAAAGACACCTCGCGTATCGAAATTATCCGAGCAATCCATGAAGTACAAGCAGGCAAGACCTATTTTCCACCGCGCATCGTGGCCCGCCTCGAAGAGCGGAAGCTCCGTTCGGGGCTGACGCCTCGTGAAATGGAGATATTGGAAATGCTTTCGGAAGGCTTCACCAATAAAGAGATTGCCCGCGCCCTGGCTATCAGTCAATATACCGTGCGTAATCACATCAATAGCATCACAAACAAGCTTGGCGTTAGTGATCGCACAGAGGCCGCGACCGTGGCGATACAACAAGGTATCCTCATCGCTTCTCGATAAGCACTCTCGGGATGTTGCAAGGCAGAGGCACTACGCCCGATGGCGGCTGGATTGATTTGCGAAGAATGGAGAATCGTATGAGTAAGAGATGTTCGTCATTTTGGATGGAGAGGCGCAGTTTACGATCGACAGCCGGACATCCTTGGTGGAGAGACCTGCTGGAGCTCCTGCACGGATCGGCCATTCTCATATCGGCATTGCGCGCAACCTCGAAACCAAACAGGCTTACATGTTGTCGCCACGCAGCAATTTCGGCATAGTCCCTCTCCGGCGATAGGATGACAACCTAACATATGGAGATTAGTTCTTCTATCTGGGACCGCGATATAAATGGCAATTCTTCCCATAGTCGCGTTAAAACGCCCCTCTTAGTTTCCGAACCGATCTCACAAATCTACTTAACGGAAGGAAACTCTCCACATGCGTCTGTCCGTTTTAGCGATTCTGCTGCTGTTGACGAGCAGTGCCTTGGCCGCTACCACCGCGAATTCCGCTGGCACCCCCAAGGATTTGTCCACCGTGCGCGGCTTCAACTTTACACCGACCGCCGCGGACGTCGATGAGGCCTTCTGGCTCAACTATCCCGCCGCGGAAATCGATCGAGACTTCGGGTATGCACAATAGCTCAACCTAAACCAGGTACGCGTCTTCGTTCGCTCTGACGCGTGGGACCGCGATCCGAAAGCCTTCCGCGAGAGCCTCAGCACGTTCATGGATACCGCGGAGCGCCATCACCTCGGCGTGATGCTCGTTCTTGCTCCAGCCGGCCAAGACGTCGATGGTCTCACCGGCAAAGAGCAGGCGGCCTCCGACACGAAGCTCAAGGCGTGGGTCGTATACCTCACCGGGATTGTGCGCGACAAGCCTGCAATGGCTTTCTGGGATGTGGCCAACGAGCCGGACTGGCCAGGCTACGCCGATCACCGCCGCTCCCAAGCAGTCATCGAGCATCGCATGAACATGGCCCGCCTGTTTGCAGATACCGTTCATGCGAACGATAAGAAACACGCCACCACCGTTGGTTGCTTTCGCATCGGGTGCATGGAGGAGCTCGCCAATTACACCGACGTGCTCTCTTTCCACGACTACCCGCCCACCATCGCCAGGGCACAGGCAAACATCAAGGCCGCCCGGGAGATCGCCGCCTCACATCACAAGCAGGTGTTCGACACGGAGATGGGCTGCATCGGCCGCGCCGACCCGTACGACATGGTTTTGCGCGAATACAAGCAAGCGGACATGGGCTTCTACATCTGGGAGCTCATGATTACCAAGTTCTGGGGAAATGTACACGGCGTGTTCTACGCGAACGGCTCCGTGCGTGACCCTGTTATCGCTGCCGCTGTCATGGGAGTCTTTCGCGATCAAACGAAGGACACAGTTCTCGAAGATCCGGATCGTGAGGGCTGGGTGACGGCATCCGTGGCCGCCGGCAAGCGATGGCTTGCAGATCCAAATCCCTCTTGGGAAAGCGGGCTCAACGTCGCGGAAGTCCAGGCCAACCTGCTGGAAGGAGCTCAGCTCATAGCCATGCGAAATCCGCCCACGCGCGAAATAGTTCTTCTTCGACAGGGTTCACAGGACATCCCTGCACTCAAAAAGATCATGGAGCGGTACATTTCTTTGCTGGAGCCCTACGAGGATCATCCGCCCCTCCATCCACACGCTGCGCCCATTGAATGATGGGACCTGGACATTTCGTACAGTGGCCTCTTGGCCTCTCTCTTGCGATTGCTCTAAGTTACTGAAAAGATGGAGGCGCGGGTCGGAATCGAACCGACGCATAAAGGTTTTGCAGACCTCTCCCTTACCGCTTGGGTACCGCGCCATCTCTTGAACATTGTACCGCCGGGCCGGACAAAACCCGGTCTGCCAACTGCGACTTTCAGCTCACTCCAGCTCGCTCCGCAATGACTTTTCTCTTGAATCCTTGAGGGAACCCGCGCATTTCAGCCCTGCGGCTCCCGAAAATCGCAGGTGGCTCCGAAGGTAGCCATCTGGAGCGGGAGACGGGACTTGAACCCGCGACCCTCGCCTTGGCAAGGCGATGCTCTACCACTGAGCTACTCCCGCATACGTCCTGAGGCAGTATATCGGGCGGTTCACCGCCCGGTCAACGCGGCCGCCCCTATTCCCCGCCCGTGAGATAGCTCTCGACCGCCTCCAGCTCCCGATCGACGCCCAACGTCGTATCGACCTCCAGCTTCGCCTGCAGGATGGGCTCAAAGCGCTGCTTGATCCTGCGATAGAGCGCCGGATCGCGATTTTTTGCCGGATGACCGGGGTCGTTGCGCGGCCAGGCGCCCTTCCGCGACCGCATCCGCACACGTCAAGTGCAGAATGCGCCAGCGCGCGCCCGCCTGCTCCGCAGCGCGCAACACCTCCTCGATCTGCGCTGCTTCGAGAAAGTACGCCCATCGAAAAAGATGTATTTCACCCGCCGGCGCTCCGTCAGGTAGGCGGCCGCCTCCAGCATCGCACGCATGCACAGTTGATCCTGCTCCGCGCTGTAGTCCGTCAGCGCGCCGGGAAACAGCGCACCGCGCACACGGTCCTTATCGAGAACGGCCGCGCCCAGACGCTCCGCCATGGCCCGGCCAACGTGCTCTTGCCCGTCCCGGGCAGGCCGGCAAAGAATACCCAGGTGGTCCATTTCTCCGGCAAGCGGGCTCTATTCGTCCAGCATGCGGCCGTCACGCATGTGCAGGATGCGGTCGCCAATCGCGGCCGCCTCGGGGTTGTGCGTGATCATCAACACCGTTTGCTTGAACTCCTGGGTCGAGCGCCGCAACATCTCCAGCACCGCGTTGGAATTGGCGGTGTCCAGATTGCCGGTCGGCTCATCGGCAAGGATAATGGCAGGGCGCGTAATGAGCGCGCGGGCAATCGCAACCCGCTGCTGCTCCCCGCCGGAAAGCTCCGCCGGACGATGATCGAGCCGCCCGGCAATGCCCAGCATATCGGTAAGGTGACCCAGCAGCTCCTCGTCCTGCGCGCTATGGCTGCCGGCGATCTCGCGCGCGATTTCGATGTTGCCCCGCGCCGTCAGAGTGGGCAGCAGATTGAACTTCTGAAACACAAAGCCAATCTTCGTCTTGCGCAATTCGGTGCGCCGGGAGTCGGTCAGCGCGGCAAAATCGATGCCATCGATCAAGACGCTGCCTGAGGTTGCGCGCGTCAGCCCGCCAAGAATGTAGAAGAGCGTCGATTTGCCGCTGCCCGAGGGTCCCACAATGCTGACAAACTCGCCCGGCGGAACGACAAACGAGACGTTGGTCAGCGCAGGAACGTCTACCTTACCCGCACGGTAAATCTTGCTCAGGTTCTTTGCCGCAATGATGGGCTGCACGTTCTTGATTGTAACTGGCACGTGGCCCTCGATCGACTCAGCAGCCGTCAGCGCCGACCACCACCGCATCGCCAGTCTCCGCCGTGCTGCTCCGCAACCTCCTCGGGCAACCAGGGGACGCAGGCCATGTCCTTTCTTGGGGCCGCGCTTGCGGGCCACCATCACCCGAATGCGCTCCAGCATTTCCACCGGCGAGCAGGCGCCCTTGGGCAGAAAGGCGTCGGCACGATTGGCGCGGTCGTACGCCTTCACGCTGCCGCTGATCAGGATCGTCGGCACCTCCGGGGCCAACTCCTTCATACGGCGAATCAGCTCGTTGCCGTCCATATAGGGCATGATCAGGTCGCTCAGAACCAGGTCGATGCCTCCATCGCGAAACAACTCCAACGCTTGTTCACTCCCCACCGCGGTGAGCACACGATAGCCTCGGGTCTCCAGCATGAATTTGCGAACGGAAAGCGCCTGTTCGTTGTCGTCAACGCACAAAATTGTCTTCTTCGGCCTCATGGGTCCTAAATTTCTCCTTTCCAAGGAGCGGTGAAACGCGGGCGCACACTTCAGTGCGCGTGTCCGCCGGGTTGGGGGAGAACGGAATAAACCGCGTCTCATGGCTCGCGCGACACGCGGAACAGATCCTGCTTGCGGTCACCAGGTACAAGGGGACCGCAGGTTCCATTCAGCAGCAGCGCGCATCCCAGGCGCGTCCGATCTGAATTCAGTTGTCAGATTTAATGGCCGACAGTTGCGTTACCCGAAAGGAAACGCTTGCACAGAGTACGAAGATGAAAGCCATGTGTAAACGGAGAAGATCAAGCGAAGTGCTGCTTGCTTTTTTGCAGAAGTTCCACCGCAAAACGGCGTCGTGTTGCCAGTGTTGCGGATGCGGCTATCAGCCCTGTTGAAAGCATGTGAATCGTTCAAGGAAAAGCAGCTCTTTTGCTGCACGATCAGTGCTGCCAAGAAAAATAATTCCCGAACATATCCTGGCGAGCTTCGGCGCGATTTGAATCTTCTCTCATGTTGCGATGCATTACAGCTGTTCGCGCAGGCCCCATGCCTATGTGTGGCTGTTGCCTCATCAGCAGTACTAAAGTTTGACACCTCGTGCCGCGGGTTCTATGCTTGAAGCAGTCGAAGCATTTTGCGATCAAGCAAATGACACTCACCCTCACCATCCCGGCTCCCTCTGTTGTAGCTGCTGTTGCTGCTGCACGCTGCGGGTGTGTTTCTAGATCGAATCGCAATCTTCGAATCCTGACATACGATACTCATCCACCCGCAGCCGGCCCACGCGGCGCGGGTTCCCTCGCGCTTAAAAGCAAGCCTGGAAACGACGCACGGAAGGCCAGCTGCCAACCCAAGTCTCGACGAGGAAGAAAACATGAGCACCGACGAAGCACGCATCCCACGCATCCTTGAGCAGGCGCCCGACTTCAAAGCGAAGAGCACGCATGGCGTCATCCAGTTGAGCGATTACACCACCAAAGGGCAAGTACGTGCTGCTCTTCTCCCACCCTTCCGATTTCACGCCGGTGTGCACGACGGAGTTTATCGAGTTTGCGCGCCGCTCCGATGATTTTGAGAGATTGAATGTGCAGTTGATCGGGGTTTCGATTGACAGCATCTACTCGCATATCGCCTGGGTCCGCGACATCGAGCGGAACGCGGGCGTGGAGGTAAAGTTCCCGGTGATTGCCGACCTTGACCAGAAGGTCTCGCAGGCCTACGGCCTGGTGCATGAAGCGGCCTCTGATACGGCCACGGTGCGCGCTGTTTTCGCCATCGATCCCAAGCAGAACATCCGCGCCATTGTTTACTACCCGATGCAATTGGGGCGTAATGTAGATGAGTTGATCCGCATCTTCGAGGCGCTGCAGACCATTGACGGCAACGGCGTCTCCGTCCCGGCTAACTGGAAGTTGGGAGAGCCGGTCATTGTGCCCGCGCCGGTCACGGTTGAAGATGCGCGCAAGCGCACCAACGGCGGAGGCGCGGGGCTGAAGGTGGAAACCTGGTACCTGGCAAAGAAGGATCTTGCCGCCCAGGGCAAATAGCTATTCTCTTAGGGCGGTCCCGCGAGCGGGGCTGCCCTCAGAGCGGGATGAGCACCGGTGGCGAAGTGGCTAACGCGCTGGTCTGCAAAACCAGTATTCGCGGGTTCAATTCCCGCCCGGTGCTCCATAGAATCCAGATCATCCACGTGCAGCTGGTCTCCAAGGATCAGATTCTCAACAGCTCGAAAGTCCAGCCTAATCCAGGAAGACCCTTCCGAATACATCGTGATCCACATTGCCGCCGGTAGCCACAAGGCCCGGGGCCGCGATCTTGCGTTTCGCCTCAAACGATAGCGCATAGGCGGCCGCACCTTCCGCTGCACTCCCACGATCCGCGTCTTTAAGTTCATTCCGTTGGAACAGCGCTGCAAGAGCAGATACCCGATCCCTGCCCGGTGGGTACGTAAACAACATCCAGATCGGCCACAGCGGAGAAGAACTCGAGCCAATAGGTAGCTACTCCTTTGACAATGTCGCGATGATAGGGCGGTACGAAATGCCAGCCGTGCTCCTCCGAGAGCTTCTGCGCATGCTCTTTCGCTTCTGGAAGTCGCTGTGAAACTCTATGAGATCGCCACCATGGCCTGCGCATGGCGGCATTTTCTCTGCGCTGTTACCCCGCGGTATCACCTTGTGCGCCGGCACCCTGAAGCTGCTCGCCGACAGCGTCAACGACTGGCCGTGATTGCCGCGAGTAGCGGTAACCAGCGCGGTCAGGTTTTTCGATTGACGGAACAACTCTGCCGCATAAACCACCGCGGTGCGAGCCTTAAACGCCCCGATCGGAGTTCGGTTCTCATGTTTCACCCACACTTCGGCTTCGAGACGCTCACACAGCAGAGGCCAAACAAACTGTGGTGTCGGGGGCTATGCCCCCGATGGGGGAGCTCAACTCACGGCCGATCAAATATCCGATCGTGCTGCTTATGGCTGGGGGCTGAGCCAGCACTGACGTGAGTCAGGACGAATGACTGACCCTACGGGCGGGGGGCGCGCGGGGCGCCAAGCCTTATTAGACTGTCCAGACTGGCCCGACTGGCCGCGCGGCCTTCCGTCGCCCTTGATTCAATGGTCGGCAGATGCTGGGTTCTCTTCGAGCGTCGGTTACACCCACCGCTCCACGGCCCCGTCATGAAACTCGCGAAGGAAAGCAAGATCGTTGCGGCCAAGGTTTAACACATTACCACCCCGAAAGAGGCGTTCCAATTCGTTTCAGATAATTCATGTATCGCGTTCCTCGTAACGGCGGGGCCTTGCTCATGGCTCGTTTAACGGGATCACCGTTCGTCCGCTCGCGGAAGAGGCTCTTTCATTGAAGACCTATCTAGCTTCTCTGTCGAACGAGATAAACCCTCCGTTACGATAACGAGGGCCCCATCGACAGGTTGACCGGCGCATCCTTCCACGGTGACACAACAAATGTGGATGCGAACTCCAGGTGTCTCTTAAAACACTCTCAAGAATTCGATCGGACTGGTTCAATCTTAAACAATGACAGTCCGCCGCCTGCAGTCCCATCGCGCTTAACGGTACAGAGAAAATGATCCAATCCCGCTCTCGTGCATCTCTTGGCCTCCGTGGTGGACCACAAGTCCGTGACTAAATAACTTCCATGGCCGTCAAGCCCGGTGCCAGCCAATGCTATTCTTAATCTAAGATGTGCGTCGCGATCACGGTTCCGGTTTCCTGCAATTACGATTGCCGTGTTCTCGTCCCATCGTACGTAAGGAACGGGCACCCCGATATCGCCTATGTGTGGAATGCTTTTAAGGTTGGGCTCGCTTCCTCCGCGCCACATCGCAAGAACCTCTGAATGCTCCCTGCGGATCGCCATCATCTTCTTAACGTCAATCAACATATCCCGATGTTTGGGCTCCTGGAGTTCGTTCCAGTCGAGCATTGCACCATACATCCAGCGGCCCTTTCCAGCATCCTTGCCCCCGTAGAGATGCGGAGACAACTTAGGCAGAGGACGAAACGTCGCGTCAAACTCTTCTCCCGAAAAGAAGATTGGAATCATCGGTGAGAGCAAGAACGAGTACCCGAATAGGGAGCGGCTTCCCTGTGCTACATAGGGGTTTTTGTCTAGTGGGAAGCCATCCCAGCCATTGTCATGGCAGCTCAATAGAATCGATGATCCCCACCCAAGAGTGGCCACATGGATTTCCACTTCCGGTCCAACCACTAGCGGCCCGAAAGTATCTGGTGCATCCACGGACACGAGCATCCCGATTCTTCTTGCAGGCCAAAGCTGCCACTCGTCCCCTATGTCATTGGTCACAACAATGTTGGCAATTGGCTTGCGGGCGACACGATCCAGTGTGATCTTTACATCGGGAAGTCCATCCGGAGCCGGACTGTCTTCTCCCAATCTTCTGCCCACTGTATCGGTGGAGAGACCTGCCAAGCGAACTCCAAGTTGGCCATCTCCTTTCGTGCTTCCCTTAAGAATGCTCAGGTCCCGATACTGAATCTGCACCTCGTAGTATCCGGTCCGACCATACTTCCGATCGTAAAAGCCAGGAAGATCATTGCGCAACACCTCACCAACCTTGGTGCTCATCAGGTTATCCCTTTGGGTGAAATCCGTAATTCCGGGGATTACAGCATTAACCTCCTCCCAGATAACTATAGGGTGCCCAGCAGCGGCCGCATTTTGCCGGATGCGCTCCCAAAGATCAGGACGGTATATGTCAACGTCCAGCCGATAGCCATCCACTCCATAGGTTGTCACGTAATCTGTATAGATTCGCACCCACCAGTCGTCTAAGTCCGTATGACCGCCGGTCCAGTCAAAGTCCGTCATGCCCCAGCTACCACCGCGAAACCATGACGGATGCTGCTGAATCACTGGGCTGTCCTTCATCAGCCCGTGTGTTATGACGTCCAGGAAGACCTTGATACCGCGCCGGTGCGCTTCGTCGATAACAGCTTTGAACTCCTCTGCTGTACCGAATGTGGGATCTAACTTGTCCGGTTCAATAACTGCGTATTGCGTCCAGATATTGTAAAAATGGCTCGGATCACACAAAGAGTAGCCGGTCAGCCAAATGCCATTGATGCCCAAGTCCTCAAGATATTCCAGCTTGGCTCCCAGGCTATTAAATGTTCCGCTTTCCGGGCCATTCGGCGACGTGAATCCCTTGGTGGCAATCTCATAGATGATGAGATCTTTCATCCACGCCGGCGCGGCCGGTTGTACTGTATCCGCTGACCGTCCGGAAGTCATTGTCGGGGATTGCCCGAGTTCCTCGGGCAACGCTGCCAGATAAAGGGTCGGACTTAGGGTGAGCAAGGCTCCTCCCTTCAGAAGGGCTCTTCGCGACACGGACAACAGGTCTTTCTTTTCAGTCATGTTCGTCTTCGACCAGCTTTCTCGGTTTTTAATCACTAAAACACAAAAGGTTGCTCCATCGGGCTGAGAGGTATTCTCGCTGTCCACATCATTGGACTTCTGCCGATATCGGCACAAATGACACCTCTCCCTTGGCACATTCGCCGGGCTTAAGGACAATCATCTCGGAGTCCTCGCTATCAACGTCTATTCTGTTCAATGCACCGACCGCATGGGTTTGCGGTTCCAGGCAAAAAACGGGTTGACTCGGATCGGAATAAAGCATGAGATGACGGAAAACCGGATCGGCCTCGATACGCAACCCAATTTTCAGATCAGGAAAAAGAATTTCCGCAATTCCATCCCATCCGGAATAGCAGTTATTGCACCATATAGCGGGAAGTGACCGGCCATGAGAAAAGTCTAGTTCGGGAGAAACCGATATACGATCCGTAGCGAGATGATCGAAATCTTCTAACCACAAATGTTCGGCGTGAAAGCGCAGCCTAACATCCGGATATCGATGCCACCACGGGTGTAAACCGAAGCCGAAAGGCATTGCCCGCTCGCCACAATTGCTTATTTCCAACCCAACCACCAGGCGATCCGGACTGAGCTTGAAACGCTGATATGCGGAATAGGCATAGGGCTCGCCGGGGGCTAAGCGGTCGAGCCTTAATTCTGCTGAGTCGGCATTCACCTCGGCAGCACGCCATGCAGATGTCCAGCCGGTTCCATGCAGGTTGTAGCGTTGGCCCGGAGCATTTGGCGCAAACTGATAAGTACGCCCTTCGAAGTCGAAGCAGTTGTCCGCGATCCGATTCGCGTAAGGTAGCATTGAAAACATCGCTGCGCCCGCGGAATCGCCCTTCCACTTTGCGGGTGTTGACATTGGACGCATCAGGTCGAGCCCCGCTTTCCGAAATGAAGCAACACTTCCGCCTATTGCGGGCACTAGCTCCATCGTCAGATCGCCTGCGGCCAAATGTATCGAAGGGCCGTCTGCTACTCCTTCATGTTGCATAGCCGGTAACATGGATTCACACTCAATGAATCGATTCGATCTTGATAAGGCCTATTCACCTTGTGGAGTCTTGTCGCGCTTCACGGTGTAAGAGAAGTCTGAAAGACGGGCGATAGAAGCTCCATCCCAGAGTGCGGACCACACCCGACCTTCTGCGTCGGGCGTGGCCCCGTCAGCCAGACCATTCTCTTCTGCGAAACGGGAAAAAACACGCTGGTTGCAACCGGAGCCTTAAACATAGAAGCCCGGCTTAGGGAATTGAATTGCTGGATGTTTCAGACACTCGTCGACGTTCAGGTCGACACCTAAACCAGGAGCGTCGCTGAGGATGAGGTGCCCATCTTCCACGCAGAGCGGCGCGGTTAAGATGCTATCGCGCCAGGGCGCGTCTTTCAGCCAGAACTCAAGACGATGGAAGTTTGGCGTAGCAGTCATGGCGTGAGCCGCGGCCAGCGTAGAGATTGGACCGTTCGGATTATGCGGTGACACGGGCACGTAATAAGTTTCAGCGGCGATCGCGATTTTTCTCATTTCCGAGATGCCTCCGGTGCGCGTAACATCGGGCATCAGGTAATCGGCCAGTCCTCCCTCGAGGATAGGGCGGAATCCCTGTCGGGTATATAGGCGCTCTCCAAGGGCGATAGGTACGGGCAGTCGCGGACGAATGAAGCGCAGCGCATCTATGTTCTCCGGTGGCACCGGTTCCTCGTACCACATCAGCCGCTGTTCAGAAAGGGCCTGCGCTAATCGAATCGTGGTCACCGCGTTGAAACGCGCATGTGTATCTACGGCGATCTCCATTTGCTCCGGCAGCGACGCGCGCATCCGAGCAATTATGTTGATGCCACAGCGCTCTTCACATGCGGAGATCTCACGTCCGTCCGGATCGGCGTCGGAGTTGTAGACGTTGCGAAAAGGATCGCACTTGAGGCCCGTGAATCCAGAGTGAGCCACGAGCTCTGCTGCTCTCAGGTATGCTTCGGCCTCGAGATCCTCACCCAGAAACCAACCGTTGGCGTAAAGCAGAAGCTTGTCGCGATACTTCCCCCCCAGAAGATCGTAAACTGGGACGCCTAGCGATTTGCCCTTGAGGTCCCACAGAGCGATATCGATGCCGCTAAGGGCGCTGACCACAACGCCCGCTATGCCTATATAGCTGAAGTGCCTATACAGCTTATTCCAGATCGCGTCGATGCGGCTCGGATCCTCGCCGATCAATATCGGCTTCATCTGCTCCAGTGCGGACACGACCATCCAACTTCCTGGCCAGTTCGTTGCTTCTCCGACTCCCTTCAAACCCGAATCAGTTATGACCTCGACGAAGATCCAGTTATAGATAGAACCTGCCACGGGATAAACCCTTAGATCCGTGATTTTCACAATCTTTCTCCTTGAGCGTTAACGATTCCGGCAGAGATGGTAGTGATCCTCTCCATTTTGTTTGATCAGCCTCTCATGCTTGAAGAGCTTAATGCGTCGGCAAATTCGTTCCTTTAGCTTTCGAAGAACCCAAAACTATTTGCAAGTCGTCTCGAAAATGTACCGGAATTGAGTTGCATCGAGGCCGTCCGAGAAATCGCATAAAGATGGTTTCCATGGTCTTCTATATTCTTCTTCTACTTTCGTCGCACGGCAAGCAGGGCAGATTGTAGAGGTTGAAGGTCGATTTCCACTTCGGTGAGCTCAGCACCCGTCGCCACTACTTTGCTTTTGCCATTGAGCTGTAGACCGTCGAAGACGTCCTGCACTTCGTATCGCATATTTGGTTTCCACTCGAATTCTGGCCCTTTGAGCCGCACTCGCACCTTGACTGGATCCTTGGAGAAGTTGGTCAACGGAAAGACCCAGCTTGACTCTCCTCTCCATCCCACGGCAAATACTGAATCGGAAGAGACTTCAGGCAGCAAGTAATAGCAGCGTCCACCGGCGATTTCCGGCGTCGAACTTCGCAAGCTCAGGACTCTCTTCGCAAAATCCTCGTTGCCTTGCTCCGCAGTCGGATACTGCATCAGACCACCGTCCAGCATCGCTACTGTAAAGAACAAAGCCCGATAGCCATCCGGCCCAAACTGTTCCCGCCGGAACTTCATCCCTGGAGCAGGCCACCAAAAGGAATCGTGTGAGTCCACTTGATGAATTGTCTTGGAACCCGCGGGGTTTGCGGCTCTTAGGTCCTGGAACCAAATCCTCGCGCTCCGGGCGTCTGCGCTCTTGAGCCCGCCCGCGGAATTGAAAAATTCACTCCTTTCCGCCCCTGGAGCGTGATGCCAGGACAGGAGATCCGGGTATAGCCAGAGCTCGCCGTAGGCGTAGTTGACATCAAACATGCGGCGGTACACGGGGTCAGAGGGCTCGGTGTAGAGCATGATATTCGGGTTCAGCTTGTGAAGCTCCGTTCTTGCTCTGTCGAACAAACGGATGGCCCCGGTTGCCGAATAGCTGGGCCTATATTGGATGTCAGGGTCCCAATTGGGAAAACCATTCCAACCCGGTGCGTCCACTCGAAATCCATCTACTTTTAACTGCCCTACATAAAACTTCATAGCGTCGATGATGTAGGTTTGCAGCTCAGAGTTTTCCAAATCAAAGGCCCAAGTGTAGATTGAGGCCGTGCTTCCGTCCTCTTGCTTCATGAACCAGTCCGGGTGCTTGGCACGGAGCGCACTCGCGGGCGGCGAGATATCGAGCCACGCTTTGGACTGGTTCAGCACATAATTTGGCAGCGCTTCCTTTCGGTAAGCGTCATCTGGACCGGAGTTGACGATATCCGTGGTTTTACGGGCGACTTCCTGGTCGATGACGCCATGGACCAGCCAGTCAACGATGATACGCATGCCTCGTCTATGACACTCTTCAACCAGTCGCTCGAACCCAACTCCATACTGCCGGGACGGGTTAAGGTAATCGTCGACAGCGTAGCTTGGCGAGGGATGCTGTGGCATCAACTGCAATGTGTTGAAGCCCAGACCGCGGATGTAATCCAACTTGTCGATCAGCGATTGAATCGTTGGATATGGGTTGAACATATAGCGGCCCCGGTCGAAGTAGGCCGCACCGATCTGGGTCTCGTAAAGCAAGACGTTCTCTATCCAACGCGGCCGGTCACGAGGCGTGCTCACATCAATTTGAAGCCACCATCGTTGGAAACTTGCTAACGAGTCACTCCACTCTCCATTCAAGAACCATAGGTAATCGCTCCCCCAAGAGATCTCTTTGCCGTGGGTCATGCGGTCCGCCACCTCCACTCTGTAGCTTGCCTTCAGCCCGCTCCCATCGCGTCCAACTTCCATCCGAGGAACCTCTGTCTCGGAGTAGGCCCAGCAAAGCATTGCAGTCTTCGTCTTCGGATTGCGTACTGCTAACAGGCCTGGCCCAGCGCTCCCCAAAGGCACGGCTTGGTTTCCGAACTCTGTCAAAGGAATCGCTGGATGTACTGAAGATCCAGGCATTTCCACCAAATCCTCCGGAGTCACCCGTAGGGTGGGAAGTGTCACTGCAACACTGCGCAACTTTACGTCTGCGGTGCCCTCGTATCGAATGGAGATTCGTCTCTCCAATCGGGACGTCTGCCGAGGGACCCGGTAATCGACGGCCAGCCACCAATCTCCCTCGCGGCTCTCCACCCGAAGCACGGTGGCGTCCCCGGTATCCGAGATACTCAGAGCAACCCGATGCCAGTTCTTGCCGATAGTCTGGAAATTCGCCAAACCATCATCGCCGGGAGGACGCATCATGATCGGGTATCGGGAAGGAGTACCTCCAACATAGAGAAGAATCGACTCACGCTCCTCCGCAACCTCGGCGAGGACTTGGTGCGACACCGATAGGGACTGCATAGCGCCCGTTTGATCAGACACCGACAGGCTTAAGCGGGAGTCCGGAAAAGTCACGTTCTCCGCGGATATCGGCAGCGAGAGGCAAAGAAGAACACCGAAGGTGAACCCGTAGAGACAGCGGTACAGATGATAGATCACAGATTAAAGACCTCCAGCTTTTGTCGTCCACTCGCTCCGCAGCCCGATGACGAAAATGTTGGCCACTACGTGCTCTCTAAATACCCTTCAGAATCCAATCTGGCCCACTCAATCTTGAAAACTGAGTGCCCGACCAGTAGTCCCGTTCGCAGGTGATGAGGATGAGCGCAATTGTCCAATTCCTCTTCTTTCAGCCATCCCGGGCGTTCGAATCGTCACAACACAAAGAGCCCAACGATCAAGAGAGAGCGGGGTCCTTGTTTCTCGTCGTTCGTAACCTGAGAACCTATCGCTCAACGAACCTCGCAGCAGAGGCGGACCCCATAACGATCATCAGAGTACTCTGACGATCGTCGTCGACGTGTTTATCGATGATCCTCGACAGCTGTGAGAACAATTGGTTAGCATCCGCCGTCCGCCCTGCGGAACGATACTCCTTGGCCAATTGGTACAATATGGCAGTCGAATCTGGTTCAAGCTTCTGCGCGTGCTCGAGGTCCGCAATTGCATCCTGAACATGGCCTGTCATCATCCGCAATTTACCTCGCTGAAGATAGCTATACGCAAACTCGGAGTTGACTCGAATGCTAGCGTTGACCGTGTCTGTAGCTTCCTGATAGAGAGGAGATTGGGTTGTAAGGCCCTGCTTAAATAGGCTATCCACCAAATAGTAATAGAGCCGTATATCCGCCATCCCCTTGCGGATTCCTTGGCGCAAGATGTTAGCGGCGGTGACATCCTGACCTTGATCCATAAAGCAGATCCCCAATGCGACGTAGGTGCTGGGCTCATCTGGAGCGAGAGAAACCGCCCTCTTATAGTCAGCCTCGGCTTTCTTCAGGTCGCCCCAAAGGGTATAAACTACGCCGCGAATCAGAAACAGTTTGTCGTCTCCAGAAATCTGGCGAATTCCTGAGCTCAAGATCTGTGTGGCCGTAGCATAGTCCTTAAATTGAACCGCAACAATTGCTCCGTTTAGGTAGTTGTCATGGTCTCGCGGAAATTGCTCTATGCCACGACGAAACGTGTCAGAAGCTGAGCGCGCGTCGCCATTGGCATCCTCGGCAGCCCCTAACAAACTGAATATTTCTGCCCGATCGGTTCTCTGATCTTTGAGGCCATTCAGGAGCCGGATGCACTCGGGATATTGTCCACTTTCATAGTAGCCGAGGGCCATGCCATAGACGCGCCCGACGGCATCGGGAAAGTCCTCCGGGAGGGTTTGGAACATGTGGATCGCCTGCGAATAAGCCTGTGCCTCACCAAACAGCCACGCAATCTGAAACCGTTCTCGAGGCTCCAGCTTCGAGGTCGTGCTGAGTCTCTCGAGCTGCTCCACTCCTTCTTCAGAATGTCCACTCCTGATCAGAGCAGTCGCATCCATCAGAGTGAGGCGAGTACTCGCAACCAACTGAGGTCGGGCGTTCGCAAAGAATTTCACCGTGTCTGAATACTTTGTTTTCTCGAAGAAATATTCTCCAAGAATCGCGGCGACGGCATGATCCTCCGGAACAGCTTGGATGACCCGTAGCAGCTCCACTGCGGCTTCATCCTTGCGGTTTAATTGCCATTCGATAATTCCTAGCTCCCTGCGCGCCATCCAATAGTGAGGATCAATGGCCACAGCTTCGTGCAGCGCTGCAATAGCCGCATCGGGTTTCCCACTTAATACAAGCGTGATACCTTCTCCTGCGTACCCTTCGGGCGAATGAGGTGCATTGCGTTCCAGTCCTTTGAATTGCTCTAACGCCTCCGAGTACCTCTTATCGCGCACTAACCTCATACTATCCTCATAGAGATCTTTCTCTCTTTGCGAAGTTGAGGTCGCCGTTTGTGCCGGGCTGGCCACAAGGGCATTTGCTCCAGCCGATAGCAGTAGCGCGCTCGCGGTGAGCAGGATCGCCTTGCCGGACGCGCCGAATAGAAACTTGCGCTGGAGCATTCCGTGAACTCCACTGCCACCACTAACTCGGAAGGCCAGACCAACGGTGCTTCTCAACACCGCTGGTCTCTGCACGTGCCATGATCGAATCGCCACACAACCGAGCTGAACATGCGCGCTCTGCGGTACTTCCAACCTCTGTACACTGCAAAAGCTAAAAAATAAACTTTCCCGCCACTTGTAGTTGCCGCGCCGAGTTAGCAGAAGTAATTTGCATAAAACTTGGTATGCTGACGGATGCTGAAGGCGCGTTCAGATTCGTATGGTTGAATAAGTTGAAGCTTTCGAAGCGGAACTGGAGAGCTTTGGATTCTGTTACTTTAATGTTTTTCAAAAACGCAAGGTCCACGTCAACGTACCGTGGTCCGCTGTAGCCGTTGCGTGATGTGTTCCCAAATGTATAGGCCACAGGAACAACGAAACAAGCGGGGTTATACCAGTGTGAAAACTCTGCTGAAACCATGCCGGTGTAGTTGACAGCCGGGAACATAGCTCGCCCTTCCAGTTGACCCGACGTTTGCACTGTCAAACGGAACAGAGACAGTGAAGGGTAGCCGCTATGAATTGATGTTATGCTGCTGAATTCCAGCCGCCAATCAGGTGTCCAAACCCTTTCCCGACGTTTCCGCCGCAAACGACTGCCCCTGCCTACAGGCAATTGTAAATCGGACTGAAGCTAAACATATGCGTGCGCATCCGAATCGCACCGCCCGTAATCAGCAGCAAAGTCGTATGTGTTTTGCGGACCACGGATCGTAGTCGCCCCCCACTTCTTCAGGCACTTGGAATAGGTGTAGGCCGCCAAAAACATCCATCCTTGTGAATACCGCCTCTACTACCTCAGCCTGCAGCGCGTTGTAGTTGCCGTTGAATATATTGTCATCGGCTTGAATTACCCCTCCAGCGATGAATGGAAAAGGCTGACCGTTGGGAATCGCATTCGGTCCCAGTGTTCCCGGCAGAGGCTGGTTGTAGGCATAAGTTCCCCACAAATGCCGGCTGAGTGATCCGACATAATTGACCTCCAGCATTGTGCTCGGCGTCAGTTGGCGTTGCACGCCTGCGTTGAACTGCATCACATAAGGAGTCTTGGCATTGGGGTTAGCGGCGTGGGTAACACTCAAGGCCGATGCCCGCCTCAATCTCGCCCACTGTGGCAGGTTGTCGTACTTGACGCTCGGAATGCCCCGGTTCAGGTTACTCGGTCGCCACGGCATTCCCCCAGCCGGATAACTCCCTCGAGAGTCCTGGACTTCCTTGTCGAAAGCGTTGTGATCGTCGAAGACACTGAATCCGGCTCGAATACCGTCGCGGCGTTACGCTGTACGCAACGCCGAACCGGGTTGCCACCCGTTATAGTGCGGTCCCAAATAGACGATCGCACGTTCGGGGTTGGCCACGTCGCCGGGTCGGGATTCCTTGCCGTGGGCTGCGGTACGAAGCGGAAAGGAACAAGCAGGCATTTCTGCTCAATTGCCTTTACAGCTAAGCTGTGGTGTAATCGCCATTGGGACAGTCGCTATTCCACATGGCAAATTGGTTGTTCTTATAGTGCGGAGGGGACTGAAAATCCCAGCGCAGGCCGAATTGAACGCTAAGCCTTTTGGTGAGCTTGCCACTTATCCTGAACGTAACCTCCGTACCACTCCGTCGTCAGGTCGGCCCCGGTAACCCCAAACGTCGTACTATATCCCGACGGCAGGTTAAGTAACATGCTCGCCAGCCCGTCTCCCGTAGTGAACACATTCGATCCGTCGAAGTGATCGCGCTGGATGGGAATTGATCAAAGTCAGTTTCCGCGCCCCATCCGTTGTCGTAAGCGTGGAGGTGCATGTAGAGGAAGCCTGCGCTCACCGTCTGGCTCCCACGCACCTTCTCCACGTCGACGTTGAATTGATGCGTCCGCATCGGTCCTTGCGGGACGGCGTATTGGGCGTAGTCGCCGCCAGTGTCAGGAACGCCGAAGCGCGGATAGATCGTGATTTGCGGGACAAGGTCGATCCCGTCCTGGGCGGGGATGAAGTTCTCCGCGTTGATCGCGTTCAACAGTGCTGCGCCCCCAGGCTGGTTTGTGTAGTCGTAGTAGAGCCAGCTGAACCCGTAATGAGCCGTCATTAAAAACGTTGGGCTGAAAAGATGCGTATATTGAGTTGCCAGCACCCTGGCGTGATTCTGTGTCATCTCAGCCCCAAATTTCACGGCGCTGGCTCCAATCTCATCCGGCTGCGAGTAGAAGAACTTGGCAGATAAAGTGTCGTTATTTGAGAATGTATGATCCCCGCCGATACCGAATTGATTCGACGTCGTGACTTGGCCGCTGTCATCTTTGCGATTTGGAAAGCTATTACCCCCAGCCCCGTAATTAGCCGCTGGATACAGCGCATTCAAGTATGTGAGCGCCGCCTGGTTACGGGGCATAACCGCCGAAAGATTGTTCCCAGGTATCGGGTCGCGCACCAGCTGCCCATTGACCACCCGCGTGCTGTAAGGGTTATAGAGTTGCCCCACAAAGATAGGCCGCCCGAGGTTGTCCACCAATGGAAGGCCGGTTGGATCGGTCGCCTGGATATCCGTCAGCAAATCAGAGAAATCTCCAGCAAGTTCGTCCGCGGTTGGCACATTGCTGTACAACGTAAAGCCCTGGCTGGATCGAAAGCCTTCATAGTAACCAAAAAAGTGCGTGCTCTGTCCTCGCCCTTGTAGAAGGGCAGCGCGAGCGGTCCGCCCAACGTGACGCCGTATTGATTCTGCAGGTATTGAGGCTTCGGACTGCCCGAAT
This sequence comes from uncultured Acidobacteriaceae bacterium, assembly GCA_963736535.1. Lineage (GTDB taxonomy): Bacteria > Acidobacteriota > Terriglobia > Terriglobales > Acidobacteriaceae > PALSA-350. Next base: position 168,221 of record CAVTPN010000015.1, on the reverse strand, counting down.
AGTTATCAAAAAATTTAGCCGTATCCAGGTCTTGGTCGCGAACAAACTCCCAGGCGTCGCCATGGAATTTCTCGCTCCCGTTCTTTGTCACCAGGTTGACGTTCGCGCCTGAAGACAGGCCGAACTGTGCGTCCGCAATGTGATTCTGACTCTTGAATTCCTGAATCGCGTCTGGTGGCGGACTGATCGCCCAGGATTGTATGAACGCATGAGTATTCAGGATCCCATCGATCGTGAACACATTCTGCCCGCCGAGTTGGCCATTGACCGCCGGGCTCAGGCCCCCGGCGCCAAATGAGATGGTATAAAACCCCTGCTGCCCACCCTCGACAGGCGAAGCTCCCGGCGTTAAAAGGAGCAATTGCGTAAACTGCCGCCCATTGAGAGGAAGGTCGACGGTTTCCCGCGAGCCAATTGTCTGTCCCAGGGTTGAACTTGCTGTTGAAAGCATCGGTGAGCCCGCCGTTACCTCGACCACTGTTGTGCTCTGGCCCACGCTGAGTGCGCTATCTAGTTGCCGATCCTGGCTTACCTCTATCTCAACCTCGTGCCAGTTGGCGTCGTGAAACCATAGCTCGAAATGGTCACGGAATATTCCCCGGGAGCCAGATCCGCTACCGTGTAGTACCCTCTCCGATCTGTCGTGGCTGTTCGAATCTGCGCATTGGCAAGGTTCCTGACCTCGATCGCAGCCCCGGGAATTACAGCCCCAGATGAGTCCGTCACTGTGCCGTGGAGCGCGCCGCTTATAGACTGGGCATGGGCGGTTATTTGGTAAATAGCTACCAGGAAGGCGAGAGCGAGAGCCATAGTCCCGATGGACAAACCGCGCTCACAGCGCCGAGATTTTTGATCTAGTGTGATTCTCATTCTCTGACCTCTCATTGAAGAAGATCTGATTTTTCTCTCCAGTTACGTAGCCCCTTACCGGAATAAATAGTCAGCAATTGTCCTCGAAACGACCGCGCAGGTTGCCCCGGACTTCTGCACAAACAACAGCGGGCAACAAGGGTAATCCTCGCCTGCCCCGCAGCACGCCACGTTCACCACCAAATAGAAGCCTCTTCTAACTGCAACTCCAACCTGCCGCTTACATTTACGACGCGTCGTGAAGCTCGTCAGTGTGAAGCTCGTCAGTGCCCCCAAAGAGTCAGCACAGAGGAATTGCATATTGACCCGTAATAGCCACCATCCTTCACATTCACTTTTGCGCCGGAAGTGAATCTAGTACACGCGAGGTTCCATTGTCAATAGATCATCGTTGATCGGTGATTTCGAAGAATCATAGGATTTCTATCGGCCTGGAAGGAATTTAATGTGGGACAATATAATCTCAGGATCCCGATAAACGCTCAGCGTTGATCGAATAATCTCGGCGAAATACAAATCGGTTCTATCCAAACCGCTTGTATGCCGCCCGGATTGCCTCTTCTAAAGCTGAACGCGACTTCGACGTAGTTAGAGATGGGATGGAGGATACAGGAAATTGGCTGCGGAGATGGAAGAGCTGGTATCTGCGATCAAACGGGCCGTTGCACTGCCCGATCAGGTGGCTGAGTTTTTGCGAGGTATGATCCTTTCCGGCAAATGGCACCCTGGCCAGAGGATCGTAGAGACTCGGATCGCAAGGGAGCTAGGTATTGGACAGCCCACGGTACGAGAAGCCTTGGGGAAGCTTGAGGAGGCCGGGCTCGTTGTGCGCACACAAAATAGTGGCTGCACGGTCACTCAATTGACCAGAAAGGAGGTTGACCAGATATTCCGCATGCGAATAGAAATGGAAGGTCTCGCAGTGGAGTTGGCGGCCGAGAATCGTGAAAAGACTCACGGCGCGGAACTAGAGGCTGCGCTTCGTAGGCTGAAAGTGGCAGCTCTGAGCAAGTCGGTTGAAGATTTCTATCGCGCTGACCTCGAACTACACAGGACGATCTGGAAGCTTTCGGGAAATCGGTTTCTCGAAAAAGCCTTATCTCAAATTGTCATTCCCCTGTTCGCATTCACTACGATCGAAATCCTCACGCATCCGGAGTTCGAGTTCGCGCTGAACGCTCGAGAACACGAGAAGTTGGTGGAAGCAATCCTTTCTTCAGACAAGGTACACGCACGTGGCGTAGCCAATCGGGTGCTGAAAGAGTTCTGGCAAGAAGGATACTTGTTGATGGATAAGGGCAAGACGAGCCCTGCGGTAAAAAGAGCACCCAAGAAAAAGAAAACTTCCAAGTAGCGCCTACGGGGGGAGAAGCATGCCCTTGAAAGATTCGCGACTAGAACGCAAACGGGTACTGATTACCGGAGCAGAAGGCGGTATCGGTAGTGGTTTGGCGTACCGCTTTGCTTCTGAGGGCGCTCGAGTTTGCCTGAATACATTCGCGCCCGCAGAGAGTTGCGGAACCCTCCTCGCGGCAATCAACTCTGTGGCCCACTTCGAGGCATTCGCTTTGCAAGCAGATGTTCGGGACGCAATCCAGATTGAGGACTTGTTCAAGTCCGTGGAGAGAGAGTTCGGCGGGCTTGACATTCTTGTGAATAACGCAGGCGTTGACTCCGTTCGATCGGCCCTTGATCTACCGTTGGACGAATGGGATCGCGTCCTAAATACAAACCTACGCGGCCCTTTCTTATGCGCACAGAAGGCTGGTCGCATCATGAGAGCTCAAGAGACCGGTGGCGTAATTCTCAATATATCGTCCATTCATGATTCCGTTCCTCGGCTCGGGACCGTTCACTACTGTGCATCTAAAGCTGGCGTAACAATGTTGACCAAAGGTCTAGCGCTAGAGTGGGCTGAGTACGGGATTCGAGTGGTCGGAATTTCTCCCGGGGCAATCGAAACGAAGCTCAATCAAAGCGAGATAGCTAAAGTTGGTCGCGCCAAGTTTGAGACCTGGATACCGACAGGGCGCCTCGGAACGACCGATGATGTTGCTGACGCTGCAGCCTTTCTCGTGTCAGAACAGGCGAGTTACATATCAGGAGCTACTTTACTGGTGGACGGGGCGTACTCGGTAAATACAATTCACTACGATCCAAGGGGATAGTGGATAACCGCTTTAACTCTGAGATCACAGGTGCTCCGTGCGTCGCCGCCCATAGAGAACACATCTGCCGGTTATTGTGAAAACAGAGGGGTATCGTCAATCATGAGGAGTAACGATCACCAATGAAGATCACAAGGCTGAAAACGGCGGTTGTTGAAGGGAATTTTGACTGGACCTATGTCCGGCTCGAGACGGACGAAGGCATCAACGGACTCGGAGAGTGCTTTTTTGCCCCCGGATTGACAAAAATGTTGCACGAGCTAGCACCCGTGATCGTGGGTAAAGATCCACGAGATATCCGTTGCATCTTCCGTCGTTTACAGTTGGCGGCTTCCGGGGCGGGCTCAGTAGCAGGCACGATCTACAACGCGATAACCGGTATTGAGATGGCGCTGTGGGACTTGGCCGGTCAGTGGCTTGGAGTACCTATCTATCGTCTTCTTGGAGGCAAGTTTCGCGACAGGGTGCGCATTTACGCTGATTGTCACGCAGGTGAAGGTCTCGAGAGCTTTGATGCCATCTTGCAATCCCGTTCTTCATCGTGGGTAAACAGGGATGGCGATCACCCGAAAAGAGGCTATTTTGAGGAACGCGTGGATAAAGTCGTCTTTACCCCCGAAACGTATGGAAGGCGGGCAAAGCAGATGGCAGCCCAAGGCTTTACTGCTCTCAAGTTTGATATCGACGTTCCCAATCCCTATGCTTTGGATCTTTACAATCGTTGCCTTACGAACAAAGAGATCGATTACCTCCTCAGCCTCGTTGCTGGAGTCCGTGAAGCGGTCGGGGCGGACGTGGATCTCGCCGTCGACTGCCATTGGCGCTTCAATGTGAACGACGCCCGCAAACTGGCGGTTGGTCTGGAGGAGTTTCGGCTCATGTGGCTGGAGGACCCCCTCCCTCCCTGGAGCATGGCGGAATTTAAAGAGCTTAAGGCATCGACCAGGACGCCAATTGCTACAGGCGAAAACCTTTACTTGTTCGAGGGGTTCCGCCCCCTGCTGGAACAGCAGGCTCTGAGCATCGTATGTCCCGATCTCCAGAAGGCTGGCGGACTGAATGAGGCTCGTCGGATCGCCGAGTTCGCCGACAGCTACAGCGTCGCAATAGCGCCTCACAACATTAGCAGTCCGATTGGCACGATGGCCTCAGTCCATTTCTGCGCAGCTACGCCGAACTTCTTAGCGCTCGAATACCACGCAAGTGATGTCCCGTTCTGGGAGGATCTGCTAGAAGGTACGGGGCGTCCTTTGATCAAAGACGGTCATATTTCGTTACCTGAAGAACCGGGACTTGGCGTAAGGCTGAACGAAGAGATAGCGCGTAGATACGCTCGTCCCAACGAGCCTTTTTTTGAATAGACAAGGAGCCGCCCTTTGCAACAGGAAGAAACGGGAAACCAGAGGCGGGGGTGGATCTGTACCGTCTTACGCCTAATGTGATGTGGCAAGAGTTGGCTATGTGAGGCTTGATAGAACTCCCGCATAGAGGTCACTTGCCTGGGTTACACCAACTGTAAAAACGCTCTAGCAGCGGTGTTCGTTATGATCCGGCCTAGCTCAATCTGGGTATCGGAATGTCTGGAGGATCGGGAAATGAAGTGGTGGAAATCAGACGACGAGCTATTTGCAATTGCTGAACGCGAGCTGTTTACCTGCGTCGTCGGCGACATCATGGACAAAATGCAACTCACACACCAATTTTTGCCTGCAACGATTCGGCCATTGCACCAGGACATGCTCCTATTAGGGCGTGCAATGCCGGTTTTGTCTGGAGATGTTTTTCAGGAAAGAGTCGAAGGGAGCGCAAATGAGCTCAGCGCCAAGCCCTTCGGTTTGATGCTTGAGGCACTGGATGACCTTCGCCGGAATGAGATCTATGTCAATACAGGCTCGTCGCCCAGGAACGCCATGTGGGGAGAGATGATGAGCACGCGAGCGCTAAAGCTTGGAGCGAAAGGCGCTGTCGTGAACGGCTACGTACGCGATACCAGGGCCATCCTCTCTCTGAATTTTCCAACTTTTGCCTTCGGATCGTATGGCCAGGATTCTGCACCTCGCTATAAGGTATATGACTTCCGCGTTCCGATTGAGATTGGTGGTGTACGCGTTCGTTCTGGTGACATTCTCTTCGGTGATGTAGACGGGGTTTTGGTAGTGCCTGTAGAAGCGGAAACGGAGATCTTCACCAAAGCATTGGAAAAAGCCCGCGCTGAGAAGACCGTCAAACGCGATTTGGAAAACGGCTTAGCCGCGACCGAGGCTTTTGCGCGTCATGGAATTATGTAAGAATCGCTGGACTTCGACCGCCATTCTGTCGAAGCACCCACGGCGCTTGAGTGTTCGGGCCTTGATGCGTCCGCCGCGCCTAGCTCCGGCAACCTGCGACATGCACGTGGAGGAATGAGCATTGTCTTTCCTGATTACGGGGGGTCTGCGGGGTTACTTGGTGATTGCTGCCTTGGTGTCAGGTTTGGGTGGGTTCCTGTTTGGCTACGACAATATTGTCGTAAGCGGAGCAATCCATTACTTGAGTCTGCACTTTCACCTGAGCGCCGGCGGTGTCGGCTGGGCTGCAGGATGTGCGTTGCTCGGTTGCATTGCGGGGTCGTCATCGGCCGGCACCATCGCAGACTACTTGGGACAAAAGAAGGCTCTCATGATCTGCGCAATGTGCTTCGGCCTTTCGTCAGTCGGGATATGGTTTTCGCACGATCTCGGGCAGTTCGTAGCGTGGCGGCTTGTCGCTGGATTAGGAATCGGAGCCGCGTCCACTATTTGCCCCATGTATATTGCCGAAGTCGCGCCGACCCGCTTTCGAGGCCGTCTCGTCACCCTGTACCAGCTCGGTATCGTCCTGGGTATCCTGGGTGCTGTTTTCAGTAACATGCGAATTCAGCGCCTGGGCAACGAATTCTGGAATGAGACCGTGGGCTGGAGAATGATGTTTCTGGTCGGAGTTATTCCTGCAGTTCTGTTCGGAGCGATGATTGTGACCTCTGTTGAAAGCCCGCGGTGGTTGTTGAAGGTAGGGCACAAACAACGGGCCTTTGAAGTTCTGAGCTTGCTTGATGGTGAGACTGCGATCTCTGAACTTCTCCAAATAGAGGCCGCCCTCGGACTTGAAGAAGGTCGTTTTTCCGAGCTTTTCACCATTTTCAAAAGGCCGCTCATCATAGGAATCATGCTGGCTGGCTTTCAGCAGATCAGCGGGATCACGCCTATTTTTTCTTTCTTGCCTGATATTTTTAGAGCCGCAGGAACAGCCACAGGGGATGCGTTCTTTCAGTCCGTCCTAGTCAGCTTGATCAATCTGCTTTTCACGCTCCTCGCGCTTTGGCTTGTCGATCTGGCAGGCCGTAAGACACTGATCCTTGCTGGAACCTCCGTACAGTTTGTTGCACTCGCGCTCGTGGGTTGGATGTATTACACGCGAGGCAGCGGTCTGGCCGTTTTGATCCTGGTTATGGGCTTCGTTGCCGGCCACGCATTCGGGAATGGAGTGGCATGCTGGGTGGTCATCTCGGAGATCTATCCCTCGAAGGTACGAGGACGTGCTATGTCCACGGCAACCACCACTTTGTGGATGATGGGTTATTTAGGAAACCAACTCTTCCCTGTCATGATGAAACACCTTGGAGCCGACGGCACATTCTGGACATTTGGCGCAGGGGCGTTGCTAACCATAATCTGCGTTTACGTCTTCGTTCCCGAGACTAGAGGCCTGTCTTTAGAGGAGATTACCCTCTTCTGGACATCGCGAAGAAACTCAAAATACCATTGTCCGAAAGTAACGCCTTGAGACCCGGCGCCCCAGCGAATCACGGCATCATTTCACCGATGTGGTAGCAGAACTCGCCGCCAAGGCTGCCACCTTGGGCTCGGTTCTCAAACCGCGGACAGCATCGAATCTGGATGATCTCGTCCGCATCATGAACAACTATTACAGCAACCTCATCGAGGGACACAATACACGACCACGCGATATGGAACGGGCTCTAGTAGGATAGCTGGACCAAGACGAAGGACGGCGTAATCTCCAACTTGAGGGCAGAGCGCACGTGCGAGCACAGTCCGACATCGACTGATCCGACATCATCCGATTTCGTTCTTCATCTGCACCGCGAATTCTACCTTGATGCACCAGAGTCAATGTTGCAGATAAAAGGCGCCGGGCGTGAGTTCATCATGAAATCAGGCGCATGGCGGTCGGACCCGGAACATGAGGTTGCAGTAGGGCAGCACCTGCCGCCATTGAGTAACCGCGTTGCTGATTTCATGCGGTACTTCGAACACCGCTATCGCCAGGAGGGCCTTGTCAAGTATATGATTACTCTTTTTAGCATGGGTTAGTTTTCTTAAGTAATTGAAAATAAATGATATTTCGCGCTTGCAAAACCAGTATTCGCGGGTTCAATTCCCGCCCGGTGCTCCACAGCAATCACACCCAGTGGCGATAGCTCAGAGGTTGGATCCCTTTACTGTTGGTGGAGTGGTCGCCCTCTCAACTTCGTCGTCCGACACATAGATCCGATGCTTCCTGACCAGGACCGTGAGCTTTTCTCTGAAATGCTTCTGGCCGCCTCTGGCGGGGTGGTTGATCATCTCCTCATTCAGGACCTTCAGTCCTACTTTCCGAAAGGCCCCCGCACACACTAAATATGCTGGGCTCCCGATCAGAATGATTGGAACGTCACCAGAGTCACAGAGACGTAGTACTTTGCTCCTCAACTCCGGAAGCGCTTCGCGGATGATCTGCAGCTTTTTCCCAGAGTCCGCCCCATTGGGCATGGGCTGATCCGACGCATCCATCAGGTAAAAGCCATCGGAGCGGAACCTCTGAAGCAGATTGCCTTTCGCCATCCGAACGCGTCGCGCGTCGAACGAACGGGCAGAACCATCCGTAGATTCGCTGAATCCGGTTGCTCTCGGATAAAGAACCTTCATCATCTCCAGAAAGAGCGTATCGCCGTTCTGAAGCTTCGGAAAATAGAAGAATCGGCCAGAGTTCAGAGCCGGTGGAGCTTCAGCCACGAACAGGAGCCGCAGTGGGGAAGGCCGATAGGTTCTTAGAGCTGCAGCGAATTCTGGCGCATACGCCATACGGATTCTCAACCCTCGCAGATCTCGTTCGCATTCCGCTCGCAGAGTGATCGCTATCGTTTGCGCGGAATCGACAGATCCAGATCGGCGCCTGTGAGGTGCTTGGTCAGCAGGATGATCTGGCCCTGGTGCGACTGCAGATGGCCAGTCACGCGAAAGATCGCTTCGAGAACGGTCATCGGCGGCCAATTCCCTGTTGGCTGAGGATGGATGGTTTCGAGCAGGCGCGCAGGCGGAAGCGCCGCGATCACTTTGCGGCATTCGGCAAGGGTGGCGGCAAAACGGCTGCGAATCTCTGCGCACCGCTGAGACGGCGAGAGCGCGAATTCTGTGTCTCGGACGCGGATGTCCGGCTGGCCGTCGATTCCATGCAGGAACCATTGCCGTAGATTGCCCTCAAGATGCAGGAGCAGATTGGCAATGGAATTTTCGTGGTCCGCTCCCCGGTGCCACATCTGCTCTTCCGACAGCCTATCGATACAGCGCTTGATATCGTTTTCGGAGCGCTGCATTCCCTCGACCGCGGCGGTAAGGAACAGATGGGCGATCTGGTCAGGCATGAGGGAACATCATAGATGCGGGCGGGCAAGTTCTTCAAGCAGGCAAGTGAGGATTGGAGCCTACTCCAAGACCTGGTCGATCGCCTCAACGAGAGAAGCATAGTCATACGAACCATCGTGCCTTTGCCCGTTGATGAAAAAGGTCGGGGTTCCGTTGACGCCGCTGCGCACTCCGCCGGTGAAGTCGGCTCGCACGCGGGGCTGAAACTCCTTGGCCTCCAGCGCCTGAAGCAACTCAGCGGGAGCAAGGTTCAACTCCTGAGTTAGCTCTACCAGGAGCTCGTTTCCCAGGCGGTCCTGGTTCTCATAAAGCAGATCATGCATTTCCCAGAACCTTTCGTGAGCGCCGGCAAATTCTGCAGTCTCGGCTGCCGGTTCCGCATAAGGATGCATTTGGGTTAAAGGAAAATTGCGGAAGACAAACGCCAGGCGCTTACCGAAGTGCTTCTGCACTCGTTTGACGATCGGGTAGGCCTGCCCGCACGAGGGGCACTGGTAGTCTCCATACTCGACCAGGGTGCAGGGCGCACTCTTATCTCCCTGTCGATGGTCCTTGGCACTGACCGCCACCGCAAGCTTGGTCATACAAATCTCCTATTTTTCCAGCGCTTCCAACGCCTGCAGTATTCCGTCTGCGCCGGGATTAACCAGGATCGGCGACAAGTGGCTCCAGGTGATGACCCCGTCTTTGTCGATCACAAAGAGTGCCCGTTCGCTGAACCCTGCCTCTTGATGGTAGGCGCCATAGGCCCGGGATACCGCGCCTTTGGGTTCGAAGTCAGCGGCGAGAGGAAAATGGAGATGGTGATCTTTGGCGTAGGCGGCGTGGCACCAGGCTCCGTCGACGGAAATGCCAATGAGTTCCGCTCCAAATTTCTGAAACTCCGGCAGGACCTCGTTGTAGAGGGCCATTTGATCGCCGCATACCGGGCTCCAGTCGGCGGGATAGAAGGCGAGAATTACCGGCTTTCCGCGCAGTTCGCTAAGCGTGATCTTCTGATCGGGGGTCACGCTAAGAGTAAAATCCGGAGCCTTGGCGCCGGCATTCAAAATCGCAGTCATGAGAGATCCTCCCTTGTGGGATGCACAACGAGATAAGCCTCTCATGTTTTATCAAAAATGTGCGTCGGCAGTGCGTTGACCCGGGCCGCGTTTGACGCTTTTCTGCGCGCGGCGCAGGAAATGCGACAGCACGGAACCTTTACCTTCGCAGAAGGGGTCGCCAGCACCCGGGAGATCGTGGCCATGTTCGAGAGCTGATCACGCTCATGCGCTTCACGGGAGCGAATACGCGAAGTCGTACGAATGCTTGCCTTCGGTGATGATGATCGTCATCGTGCCTGCGATCCCCACCAGCTCATCCGTGCCCGAATCCGGCACCACGGTAACCGTTAACTGCGGACGCCTCGCTCCATGATCCCCAGGTGGTGCAGGATGAAGCTGCCGCGGCGCCCATTGAGCTTGCCCGTCACGCGCTCGATGGCGACGTAAGCGCCTGAGCCTGGCACCGCCGTCATGCCGGTCAGCATCTGCCCTTTGCTGACAGCTTCCAGGTCGCCCTGGAACTGCTTGTCGATCAGCATGCGGCCGAGGGTTAAGCCTTCGCTCTTGTCCTCTGGCAGCTGCGGGGTCAACTTCACGTCGAACGTCCCATGGGCATGTATCGTCATAGCTCAGCCTTTCTGTTCTGCATCGGATAGCGCCGGTGATTAATCTACCCCATAATGCAAGAGCAAGAGAAAGGATCGTCATGACTGAGCAAGCGTTGGCCACGGCAGCAGTGAATTCCTGGAAATTGAACATCGAGAGAGCGGACCGGCTGTTTTCCCCACTTACGGAAGAACAGCTTCTCAAGGAGGTAGCCCCGGGAAAGAACCGGCTGATCTATCTTTGGGGGCACCTGACGGCCGTTCATGATCGTATGCTGCCGCTTATGGTGTTAGGGCCGCGCCTCTATCCGGAATTCGATGCCCTGTTCCTTACCAATCCCGATAAGGCGGCGCCCACACTTCCGGCGGCCCAGGAGGTAAAGAAAGCCTGGGATGATGTCAACGGCAAATTACTGGCCGGCTTTGAAAGCCTTTCAGCGGCCGCCTGGCTCGAAAAGCACGCCTCTGTTTCCGAAGAAGAGTTCGCCAAGGATCCACTCCGCAATCGCTTTTCGATCTTGCTGAGCCGGACGACCCATATTGCCTTTCATTTAGGGCAGACCGCGTTGATCTCCAAGTGAACCGCGCCCTTAACCACGACCACGCCTTGCCGGGAAGCGTGGGCGGAGGTCTATCGTAGCCTTGCGCCTTTCGCCGCGATTTAGAACTCCTCTCTTGACCGAACCCCTGACCGGGAACGATGATTCACTACGATCCCTTCACTGGTTCCCTTCTTCGCGGCGGTCTTCATCGGGCCATGTTTTTCAAGCGGTTAGGCCTGGCTGACTAATTCAGCAGCCAATCAATCTCCCGGCGGCTGCTCAAGTATGATTGCGTTTCCACGATGATGCGAGCGAGGTACACAAAGCCGCTAGGCTGGGCGATTGCCGGGACTGCGCTGATGGCAGGGATGTTATTGCCGGGGCAAGAGACCTCGGGCGATGCCCCGGTTCTCTCGCTTTCCCGGGCGGTGCAGATTGCTCTCGAGAATAACCGGCCGGTCAATATCGCCAAGCTGGATATAACCAAATCGAATTGGGAGGTAGCGCAAACCAAGACCAAACGCTTTCCCGCGATCACCACTTACCTGTTCGCCTCAGGAAATATCACATCGCCAACATTCACTTTTCCCGCAGGAAGCTTCGGCACCTGAACGCCCACGAGCTTCGCCCTTTCCCACGGCATTACCGGCAATGCATCGGTGCAGATAGCGCAACCGCTCTCGCAGCTATACCAGATCAATCTTGCCGTCCGGCTGCAGCAGTTGTCTGCCGATCTCGCCGGCGAACAGTACCAGGGCAAGAGGCAGTCGCTGGCGGCGAATGTGAAGCAGGCCTATTACGCCGCGCTGCAGACAGAGAGCGCCCTGGACGCTGAACAGGCACTGGTCAAGCAGTATGAGGAGACGGTCAGGGTCGCGAACGACTACCTCTCCCAGGAAGCTGTGCTCAAGTCTGACAGTCTCCAGGCGAAAGCCCAGCTGGCGCAGGCGCGCTATCAGATCATCCAGTTGCACGACACGCTCGCAGACGCAGAAAGAGCAAATCAACGAACTTCTGGGGCGGGATCTCGATATCCCTTTTCGCACCGAGCCCGTGCCTCCGATTACCCCCGCGGAGATGGACTTGAAGGTAGCCCGGCAAACGGCGCTGGCGCAGCGCCCCGAGGTGAAGGAAGCCACGATCGATGTGAGCCGCGCCGATTATGACCGCAAGCTGGCAAAGGCTAAATACATTCCCGACGTGGGCGCAGCCATCCACTATCTCGAGCCCATCAACACCGAGATTCTGCCGCAGAATATTCTCTCCGCCGGCATGGAATTGAAATGGGACCCCTTCGATTGGGGAGGGCGCAGAGACGAAGTGCGGCAAAAAGATGTGGGCGTGCAGCAGAGCCACTATCAACTGCAGGAGACGCAGGCCCAGGTGCTGCTCGATGTCGACAATACCTTCCGCAAGCTGGAGGAGAGCCGTTCCATGCTCGAGGTGGCCCAGGCCGCGCCGCGACGCAGCCAATGAGAAGCTGCGCGAAGTGAGCGATCAGTTCAAACACTCCGCCGTGCTGCTGCGCGACCTGCTGCAACAGCAAGCCTCGGTCGCCAACGCCGACCACGAATATGAACAGAGCCTGCTTTCCTTCTGGAACGCAAAAGCTGCCTTTGAAAAGGCTCTAGGGGAAGAGTGAAGCCGATGAATCCCACAGCCGTTAAACTTTGGCTCGCTGCGCTCGGCAGCCGCGATCGCTGCTGGGCGCGATCGCATGCAAGCAACAGAACTCCGCTGAGACCCTACCGCTGCCCGTACACACGGCGACGGTACAGAACATAGCCGTAGGAAACGGAGCCAAGTACTCAGCCAGCATTGTTCCTTATGCCCAGGTTGACCTTGCCTTCCAGTCGGGCGGCTATGTCGACAGCATCCGCCAGGTGAAGAGCCCGAGCGGAGGCATGCGCAACATCGATCAGGGAGACTGGGTACAAAAAGGAACCGTACTGGCCGTGGTGCGGCAACAGGATTATCAGGACAAGCTGCAACAGGCCAAGGCGCAGCTGGCGCGCTCCCAGGCGGAATTCGACAAGGCCAAGCTTACCTTCGATCGCACTTCGGCCCTGTATGCGTCGCAGAGCGCAACCAAGCCGGACTACGACTCCGCCACGGCGCAGCTGGCCAGCACCACGGCCTCTGTTTCCGGCGCCCAGGCATCAGGTCAGCGAGGCCAACGTCGCGCTCGCCTATTGCGAGTTGCGGGCGCCGTTCAGCGGCTGGGTGGTCAAACGCAGCATCGATCTGGGCAGCCTGGTAGGGCCGGCAACCAACGGCTTTACCCTGGCGGATACGGAATCGGTGAAGGCCGTCTTCGGTGTGCCCGATACCTCGATCAGCCGGGTGCGGCTGGGCCAGCATCTTGCCATCTCCACCGATGCGCTGCCGCAGCAATTCGCCGGACGGGTAAGCGCCATCTCTCCCGCAGCCGATCCCAAGAGCCGCGTCTTCTCAGTAGAAGTGACCATTCCCAATCCAAAGAACCAGTTGAAATCGGGAATGATTGCTTCGCTCGCGCTGAACGGTGTGCAGCTACCGCAGTCGGTGCTGGCTGTTCCCCTGTCGGCGGTCATTCGCGATCCGGCTCGGGTGGACAGCTTCGCAGTCATGGTTCCGGAGGGCAGTGGAGATTCTGCGACAGCGCGATTGCGCGCAGTCGAACTGGGCGACACCTACGGCAATATGATTGCCGCCAAAGGCGGCCTCAGCATCTGGAGAACAGGTCATCACTACCGGCGTCAGCCTGATCAAGAACGGCGATAAGGTTCGCGTCATTCCCTAAGTGCGCTACTGCGATGAGCCAATACGATGAGCCATAAATCCGAAGCCGAATACATCGAGCACACGCACAATACGGCGCGTTTCTTCACCGAGCATCGCCAGGTCTCGATGGTCCTGTTGATCGCGGTCTGCGTGTGGGGCTGGTATGGCTACATGCACATGCCCAAGCGGAAAGACCCGAGTATTCCGGTGCGGGTAGCGGTCGCTTCCACGAACTGGCCGGGGGCAACGGCGCAGGAGGTGGAGCAGTTGGTAAGCCGGCCGGTGGAACAGACGATGGCGCAAAACGCGTTCATCAAGCCTCCTTTGGCCTCCGACTTTGGTATCCGCTCGCTGAGCTTTCCCGGGCTTTCTCTGGTCTACGTGCAACTGGACGACACGGTAACCGACCCGAAGAAGCAGTTCTCCGATATCAACCTCAAACTGAACGCGCTGAATAGCAGGCTGCCCCAGGGCGCGGGCCCGATCCAGTTCAATAGCGATTTTGGCGATACCGCAGCGCTGATGCTGACCATCGCCAGCCCTCGGGCAAGCGACGTCGATATTGCGTTGCGCGCCCGGTCTATCCGTAACGCGATTGAAACAACGCGCGCGGCAGAACCGGCACGGTCTCCGCAGCCGCGGGTCAGCATTGTTTATGCCTTTCCGCTGTCCGTCTCCCCCGACCTGGTGCGCGACGCCTTTGTTTCTGTCTTGCAGGCGGGCAGGCCAAAACAAGTATGTCTCCGACCCGCACTTCTTTTCCGGCAGTGGCTTCATCGGGGCCGACGTGAGCTCACCTTTAAGCGATGATGAGCTGCGGGCTCTGGGCAATCGCCTGATGATCGAGAAGTTGCATCAATCGGAGATCCACCCCGATAGTTGGCCGGCCGCGTTCATCCGCAATCCGGCAGACACCGAAGCTCGCCTGGCCGCGGTCGCGGGGGATAAGTACTCCTATCGGGAGCTGGACGACTTCACCGACCTGATGGGAAGAACCATCCAGGGCGCTCCGGAAGTGGCCAAGATTGACCGCAAGGGCGTGCTGCCGGAGCAGATCTACCTGGATTATTCGCAGCAACGGCTGGCCGAATATGGCATGACGCCTTCCAATCTGAAGGACATTCTGGGCGCCCGCAATATCACCCTGCCCGGCGGCCAGCTTGAGGTCGGCCCGCAAAACATTCTGATTGACCCTTCGGGCAAGTTCACCAATCCGCAGCAGATCGGTGATGTCATCATCGGCTCTTCCTCATCGGCGGCGCAGAGCCCGGTCTATCTGCGCGACCTGGTAGACATTTCCCGCGGCTACCAAAGCCCGGCAAAATATTTGAACTACCTCACCTGGGCAGACAAGGACGGCCATTGGCGCCGCAGCCGCGCCGTAACGCTTGCCGTACAGATGAAGGATGGCGAGCAGATTGACGCCTTTGGCAGAAGCGTCGACGCCAAGCTTGCGGCGGTGAAGCAATATCTTCCTGAGGACCTGATCATCGCGCGCACCTCTGACCAGCCGTTGCAGGTGAAAGAGAACCTCAGCCTGTTCATGGATGCGCTCTATGAGGCGATCGCGTTGGTGGTGCTGGTGTCGTGGATCGGTTTCTGGGAGTGGCGATCCGCTGTCCTGATGGCCCTCTCCATCCCCATCACCCTGGCAATGACCTTTGGCGCGATGTATCTGCTGGGCATCGATATCCAACAGGTTTCCGTCGCCACCCTGATCATTGCCCTCGGGCTGCTGGTGGACGACCCGGTGATCGCCGGCGATTCCATCAAGCGCGCGCTGGCCGAGGGCCACCCGAACATCGTGGCTGCATGGTTAGGTCCCACCAAGCTGGCAACCGCCATCATGTATGCCACGGTCACCAATATCGTCGCGTATCTGCCGTTCTTATTGGTGACCGGCAGCACGGGAGAGTTTCTCCACAGCCTGCCCATCGTGATGACGGTGGCGCTGGTGGCCTCGCGCCTGGTTTCGATGACCTTTCTTCCGCTGCTTGGCTACTACCTTCTGCGTCCGGAGAAGAAGGTGGAGAAAACGCTCGAGGAGCGGCGCAACAGCGGCTTTTTCGGCTTGTATGCGCGGGCGGCAAAGTACTCGATCGAACACCGCTGGAAGTTCTTTATCGCTTCCCTGGCCTTCCTCGCTTTGGGAGTCTTCATCTTTTCCCGCTTGAACTCCGCATTCTTTCCCGAAGACGTTCAATATTGGTCGTATGTCGATGTGTGGCTGCCCAATGACGCCACCCTGGAAGCCACGAATCAGACGGCCCGCCAGGTGGAGCAGATTGTCCGCGAACAGGCGGAGCGGTTTTCAAAAGAACACCCGCAGAGAGGGCATACAGGGGATGTATTGCGTTACGTCACCACCTTCGTAGGCGGAGGTGGGCCGCGTTTCTGGTTCTCGGCCTCTCCGCAGTTGCAACAATTGAATTACGCGCAGGTATTGATCGAGGTCACGGATAAGGAGATCACTCCGCAGTTCATTAAGGAGCTGCAGCCGGTGCTGACTGCATCCATTCCGGGCGCGCGCATGGATGCGCGCCAGCTGCTCACCAATCCTATCGACTATCCGATTGAGATTCGCATCTCCAGCACGGCCGACGTGAACGCCAAAGACGAGGCAGAAGATATTCGCGGGCTGCGCAGCATCGCCGCCAAGGTGGAGGATATCTTCCGGTCTATTCCCATCGCGGAGCGCACGCGCAATGAGTGGGGAGACGAGAATACGCAGATTGCGTTAACCGTCGATCCGGATCGCGCCAACCTGGCCGGCATCACGAATATGGATGTGGCCAATTCCTCCACGGCAGGCATGAGTGGAAGCACGGTCAGCGTTTTGCAGGAAGGCCAGAAGCAGATCCCGATTGTAGCCCGGCTGCGCATGGATGAGCGATCGCAGCTCTCCGACATCCAGAACCTGTATGTCTACGGCTCGCAGGACAATAACAAGATTCCCCTGGTGCAGATTTCCAATATCGATCACGACCTGGTAACCGGCCGTATTGTGCGCCTGGAACAATTCCGCACCATCAATGTGCGCACTTTCCCGGTTGCGGGGCGCTTGAGCTCCGAGGTTCTAAAGCAGGCGCTGCCGCGCCTGCAGCAGCTGCAGGCCGAGCTTCCTCCCGGCTACGAGATGAAGATCGGCGGCGAGTATGACAAGACCAAGAATGGCTTTAAGAACCTGGCGATGGTGATGCTGATTTCGAGCTGCCGCCATTTACCTTGCGCTGCTCTTTCAATTCAAGAATGCCATCAAGCCGCTGCTTGTTTTGGCGGCCGCGCCCTACGGCATGATGGGTGCATTTGCCGCGTTGTGGATCATGGGCGAGCCGTTCGGGTTCATGGCTTTTCTGGGCGTGGCCAGCCTGATCGGCGTGATCGTGAGCCATTCCATTGTGCTGTTCGACTTCATTGAAGAGCGGCATATTGCGGGAGATGACTTCGAACTTGCGCTGATCGATGCCGGCATCCTGCGCCTGCGCCCGGTGCTGATCACGGTCTTCGCCACCGTGCTGGCGCTGTTTGCCGCTCGCGTTGCACGGCGGCCCGCTGTGGAAGCCGCTCTGTTATGCGCAGATCGGCGGCCTGCTGGTGGCGACCGTAGTGACCAAGTTGCAAGTACCGGTGATGTATGCCATCTTTGTGCTCGATTTCAAGATTCTGAAATGGGAGAGCCCTGAGGCGTGAGCATTCTGGTCCAGTGAACGCTCCAGGGCTCCCGAAACCTACCTTTACCTAGAGAAATACATGTCCATGGGAAAAAGTTTTGCGCTCGCATTCGTAGGCGCTGTCTTATTGCAACCCCTCCACGGGCAGACGAATCAAGGGGCCGCCGCCCAGATCGCCCGATTCTCCAGCAATACGACCAGGCGATCGATCAGGTTGCCGAGCGGGCGATGCAGTCGGTGGTGAAGATTGAGGTTACCGGTTACGGGGTCCCCGAGAGCGACAAGACGATGGGCAGCCGGACCAGGGGCAGCAACAGTCGCAGCAACAGCATCCCTGGAACGGCAGCGCTCCATCGGCTCAGGAGTGATTGTCGATCCCGGATGGGTACATCATCACCAACAACCACGTGGTTGCCGGCGCGTTGCGTATCCGCGTGATCATTGCTCCGGCCACGGTAGAGTTGGTGGCGGGAAACACGAATCTTCACAACCCGCAGCGGGTGTATGAAGCGAAGCTGATTGGAACCACCCGGTATGCGGATTTAGCCTTGATCAAGATTGAAGAAAAGGGTCTCCCCGTAATCCCCTTGCCCGAGCATTACCGGTTTCGCTTAGGGCAAACCGTGATTGCCATTGGCGCGCCCGAAGGTCTGGACCATACCGTCACCAAAGGAATCATCAGCGCGGTAGGCAGGCAGCCCGAGGTTGACCGGCCGATGGTCTATGTGCAAACCGATGCCCCCATCAATCCCGGGAACAGCGGCGGCCCGTTGGTCGACCGGAACGGCAACCTGGTGGGAATCAACACATATATTGTTACGTCTGGCGGAGGCAATGAGGGTCTTGGCTTTGCCATTCCGGAGCCGATTGTGCGCTTTGTTTACAGCGAGCTCAAGGCGCACGGAATCGTCTCCAGCGTGTCGATCGGCGCCCACGCGCAGACCATCACGCCGGCCCTGGCTGCCGGCCTCAAGCTGCCCCAGGATTGGGGCGTCATCCTTTCCGACATCGACGCGGGCGGTCCAGCCGCGGCGGCAGGCTTGCGACAGAAGGATGTGGTGACGGCGATTGACGGCGGAAGGGTGGACTCGCTGCCTAAGTACACCGGGTTCCTCTATGTGCATAAGCGCAACACGCCCTTGAGGATGGACGTGCTGCGCGACGGCAAACCGCTGACGGTTTCGATCACCCCGGTCGATGCGCCGCCGATGATCGACAACTTGTCCGACCTGATTGATCCCAGGAAGGATCTGATTGCCTCCCTGGGAATTTTCGTGATTGACCTCAAAGCCTCCTCGCTGGGAGCCGCGATGAGTCTCCGCTCGCAGAATGGCGTCCTGGTGGCTGGTCTGCTGAGCGGGGAGCCTGCCACGGCAGCTGATCTTGCGGTCGGCGATGTGATCCGCGCCCTAAACGGGAAGCCATTGGAGGATACGCAGCAGTTGCGGCAGACGCTCGCCGGCTTGAAAACGCGGCGACGCGGTGGTGCTTGAGGTGGAACGGCAGTCGGTTCTGCAGTATGTGGCGTTTGAGATCGAATAAACTGGGCGGGATAACTCCAAAGGGAAAATGGTGCATCTAGGCTGTAGGGGGATATAACTATGCCTAATCAAGCCACTCCAAACCTGGGAAAGACTGAAAAGCCGTCCACTCTTGATGTTCACACCACTGAGACTCGCCGAAGATAAAGCAATAGATCGCGTGGCCGAACGGGCTGCCGAAAAGGCCGGGAAGACGGAAAAAAGGTACGACCGTGATCACGATATTTTCACAAAGTAGCCTAACGAAAAATTGCTTGAATGATCTTTTGAACGGTACGGGCTGAACGGGCAGCGGAAAAAACCCTGGTTTTTTGAAGCGTGCGGCTACCTCGCCGCAGCGAGCATCAGCCCGTAAGTATGGTTGTGACGGATGGTACGTCGAGGCGGAAGATTTCCTGCGGGCTTGGGAGTTCCGTTAAGGCCAATCCTGCGCTCCGTGGTAGATGCGGAGGATTTCAACCGCATGCTCCATGACCTGATACACGAGGATATATGGCCAGCCGGGAAAGACCATTTCGCGGGTGCCTGCTATACGGCCTTGCCGGCCTCGCTGTGCCAGCGTATCCAAGGAGTTACCAGCATCAAAAATAGTCTTGGCGACGTTTCGAGCGGCGGTGGAATTGTCCTTGTGAATATGGCGGGTGATGCGTTTCAGATCTTCAGCGGCAGGGGCTGTCCAGCGAACAAGCATTCAAGGCCGGAGGATTTGTTCGACGCCCGCCCAGATTTCGGACTGCTCGACGAAATCACCGCGACTCGCGGCCTCTTGGCCTATTTTCACAGCCGCGATAAAGTGGGCCTCTGCTGCCAGGCCACGACTGAAAACCTCACGGGCAAGCTCATCTGCGCCCTTGCCTTCGTGGGCGGCAATCTGGGCAAGCTGCGCTTCCTGCTCTGCGGTGAGATCGATTTGCATGCTTTGAGGGTAAGAATAGCCGCAGGCTCTGTCAATTGTAATGTTCTTGAGGGTTGCGGGACTGGGCTGTGGGCCACGCGGAACTGACCCTAAGGGAAATCGCATCTGTCTACAAAGACCGCATACATCAATCTTCTCCCTTGACCGCCAACCTGCACCGACACCATACCAGCCTCCCTCTAAAGAGGTTTTCGGCTCCGCTTAGCCAATTTTTTCACAGCTTCCCTGTCCCGGCTTAGCCCCTGGGTACACGCCCTAGCATCGCTCCCCATACGGGAGGATTCCATTGGCAACCGATCGAGGCCATGCCGGTTGGGGGATGAGATGCATCCCCCTTTACCAGCCTCGGTGCACGAGGAGTGGAATAGTGCATGGGATGAGAAAGATCCGTCTGTCCGCCCCTTGGGGCGTGCCAGGGAGGTGCGGCCCTGGGTTGAGTTGCATTTCAGGAATGCTATGTTCCCGTCATTGTTTCCGTTGTGGTTTCAGTCATTGTTTCAGTGGTGGGCAGCGGCTAAGTCCTTTGTTTGACGAAGGGGCTCAAATTTATTTTTTTCCCGCCCCCATAAGCTACTTAGGGGACCAATGCGTCCGTAGCTGATCCGTTTCCCGGCAAAGCCCAAAAACCAGGCGGATTGGAGGGCTGCACGGCAGCGGGCTCGGGCGGAATCGCGGCATGTGGGTTGAAGGGGGCCGGGGAAGGTCGAATGGCCGATGCGCGGTCTAAAGATGGTCATCCAGGGCCTCCGTTAGTGGATAGGGTCCGTCTGCAATGGAACGGTGTGCCGGCTCGACGGATGGGTGCTTTTTCATTTTTGAGCGCACTTGTCCGTTCCGCATCTTGCGGGTCATTGGCTTCCGTTGGGGGAAGGAGAGGCTCGAGCAAGTTGGAGGCTCTTAGTTGGGACGGTATTACGGATCCGTTTGGGTGTCCAGAGCCGTTAGAAAAAAAGATGAGGATGAAGGGTAGGGGAACTCGTTAGATGGATGGGGTGGTTGGGTGCCCCCAAATAACAAACCCTTCGCTGACGCGGACCTGACGGCGTACGCAGCGTCTCAGAATTCAGAATTTGGTGGTCCAGACGGGACTGGTACTTAGGGGATGGAGAGGCTTCTACGAGTCGAAGGTGAGTTCACGTTGCCGACCATTGTGTATTCTTAGTTTAGCACATTTCTGCGTGTAGCGCGCATAACTGCGTGGTACACTCGAAACTGCGGAGGATTCCCAGTGGAAACCGTGGTGGATGGACAAGAGTTAACTGTTTGGGCTGACGCCAGCGTACTTGCTGAAGCGAAACATCTCTTCTCGCATTTCGAAGCTGCGATACGCCCAATCCCAAAGAGTTGCCATTCCAAAGACGTGCCGAAAAGTAAGGTGTCGGTCGTCTATCTGAAGCATTCCGAACCGAAGAAGGATCATATTTCCTTCTTGGAGTGTTTCAAGAGCCCGAAAGTTGAATTTCTTTTGTTCTACATGCCTCACGACTCTTCGAGTTTGGCCTTTCGATGGGGACAAATGGTCGGGAAGGAGTGCGTTGCTAAAACAGACTGGGCGTTCAACTTTCAACATCTGAAGCAAATCTTGCGATTGAGAAATGTAATCGCCCATTCTGGGCAGGATGCTCACGACGAATTCGATTTATCCCTCGCTCGAAAGCGATTGGGGCTTACCCAGGAGCAGATGGCGAAGGCCCTGAATGTAGCTCCCCGCACGATTCAAAATTGGGAAAGTGGCGTAGGGACGAGCCAAATGGCCAAGAAAACCCAAGATCTCAAGGAACTTCTCCAATTGATCGACGAATTTGTGATTGCTCCGAAAGAGCATGAGTGGCTGCAGACACCTCTGCCGGCAATTCGGAACCAAACGCCCACCCAAGCAATCGTGGAGGGGAAGATGCGAGACGTCATCGTTGAATTCTTGCGGCTCAGAGAAGGGCAGCCTGTTTGACGTTAAGCCAGCGCGAACGCGAGCTGATCGCGGCTTGGACAGACAAGGCCCAGCCGCTCAGTGGCGTTTACTTTCGAAGCGTTAGCTATACCTTCATGAAACCTGAGACAGTCCTTGAGGGCGCGGGAGCCGCAACTCATGGCGGTCGCTTCGCTTCGCCAGGCACTCCTGCCGTTTACCTGTCGGAGTCCGACGCTGTTGCCACCAACGAGGTCACGGGCCGAAAGAAACGATTGGGTGGCGCGACCCTCATCAACGTCGACAAGTATCCTCGCGTCGTGTTTGCTGTTCGCTTTGACCTGATGCGGGTGCTTGACCTGAGCCAGCGTCCGCTCCCAAGGGGGTTGGGAACTGTCCGAGACAAATGTCTCGGCGATGACCTTTCCACTTCCCAACAGTTCGGTGATGTATTGGTGTCGCTGGGCGTGCAAGGCTTGCGATTTCCGAGCCAGGCGGGTCCTGGAGTCAACCTGGTCGTGTACAGAACATGCTGTGCTCCGAATGCACTCAAGATAGAGAACGAAGCGGCTTTGCGCGCCACCATCGCTGCTATCGCGAGTTCGACCACGTAGAGCCTTCTGGCAATTGTTAGCCCGACTGACTCTGTTTTCGGGATACGACGGTATTGCGCGTCGAGCATCCCGTCTGGCCACCACTTTATGGCCACGAATCTACGAAAATCACCCATCCCGTATGACGAGTAAACCTGACGAGTAAACCGCTGCCGACCGATTGCCCGTCGCGTTTCGGCCTACTGCACTCTGCAAAGGTGAAAAATGCGTTCATGTTGTGCCGACGATGCGGAGCACTAAAACCTCAGAAAAGTGGTGGCCGATTCACCACTTTGAGCAAGGTTCCAGTCCCGACCACAAATCTCTGGCCACAAATCTCGGAATCTCGGGGCTATAGTGAATCGTGCGCTCGGGGGGAACGAAGGTGGGCGGTTACATTGGCATGCTGGTGCTGCTGCTTCTGTCGGTGGGGCTGCTCGCCGGGCAGGAGCAGGCCGCCGGCACGCAGCCGCAGTTCCACGGGAAGTATGAAGAGCTGAGACCGGCGCAAAAGCAGCTTATCGACGAGTGGTATGCGGAATATAACCGCATGACCAATGACCACTCGGAGCCCACCGAGTACAACCAGTTCTCGCTTTCGACGCGCACTACGTACGAGGCGGTGACGCACGCGCTGATGACCACGAATCTGACGGACAAGTCGGGGAAGCCGGTGGGAACAGCGCTGGATTTGGTACAGGCCATCGAGACGATCAATGGCAAGGTGCCACGTGCGCGCGGCGATCAGCAGTTTCGCATGTACGTGCTTCTGAAGCCGGACGCCCTGCAGAAGCTGAAGGACTCGAGCGAGTTCTTCCGCGACCGCGACAATACGATCTATCATCATGGCTTTCCGCTGAACTACCGGCAGGATGGCACGCCTTCGATACAATTCTCGATGGCAAAAGACGGTAGGCACGCCGACATCGACGTCGATTACCGCTCGTCTGGCTTCCCTACGGGGCTGTTCAACGGGCACCTGACATCGGCGAATTCGGATGTACGGGCAGGAAACAACACGCAGATCCACTTGCAACGCTGGCAGGGGTTGCCGGACTGGTGGCGCAGTTTGTTCGGACTTCCGGGTGTTGTGGACGACCCAAAGGCCGAGTTGCTGCCCGGCGATGTCCCCCCGATACCGCGGAAGGCCGAGGGAAAACTCGAAGATGCGGTGCAGGATTTTCTGCAGGCGTGGCTAGTGGAACGGAAGCCGGAGTTGTCGGCGTCCTATCTTTCGGTGCGCTCGTTCGCCTGTCTGGAAGAATACGGCTCGCAGGCGGGCAGCGAGATCAACGCGGGGGTGGCTCCCTATGTGGCCGCGCGCGGCCTGGCTGCCACCAGCCGGGCGGTGGGCACGGTCACAAGTTTGCAGGCTGCAGTGCAGCCTTCGAGCCTGGATGAACGAGACATCAAGCCCATGAAGCAGCCCTTTCAGGCGATGTTTTCGCTATACCAGGTGCCCAACGGAGTGGCTGCCGACTTTGAGTGCGATCCGGCGAAGGCTTTTGACGACTTCGACTCCTCGCGGGTGTCGGGGACAGCTGCGAAGTATGGACGCTACTTCGCAGCTGTTTTCCGGCTCAAAGCGCTCAGCGGCAAGAGCGACGCGATCACCCTGCTGTGGACGAAGGAAGGCAAGTACTGGAGAGTGGTGGCATGGGAGATTGAGGCGGAGGAGGCCAAGCCGGGTGTGATTCCCGATACCCGGCGACGCAAACGGTTGGCGGCGACGCCGCCGGCGAAAGCGCGCGTCACGGCCGATCCCGCAGTGCTGGAGGCGTCGCATGACTTTCTGCACACGTGGCTGGTGGACGACAACTTTGACCGTGCGGCCACGTATCTTTCACCACGTTGCAATGACTGTGTAAATTTTTACCTGGCGGAGGGGGAGAAGCCGCCGGCGACGACGGAGGAGTACTCGGCCTACATTCGCAAGGCGCTGAGTACCGTAAACAAGGATCTGGGCAAGGTGCCACACCTGCATGACGCGCTGGAACCGGTGCGCGCAGAGCACGATGATCTGCAGGTCGTCGAGCACGCAGGAGAACACGCTTACACGCTGGTGGCGGTGCCCGACTACCTGGCGGGTTCGTTTCTGTGCGACAAGAGGTCGTCGAAGAACCCTTATGCGCCGGCTGACGGGTCGGCCCAGCAGAAGGAATATGGAAATTACTATGCGACTCTGTTTACGTTGCGCGCGCCGGGGGATCATCCGGCGGCGCTGACGTTGCTGTGGGGAAAAGAGAACCAGAAGTGGAAGATCATCGCGTATGAAGTGGTGGCACCGTAGCGGAGGCAGGAGTTTCGTGGGAGTTTCGTGGACGGAGCTGGCACTTTGACGGAAGTTTCGTCGACAAGAATTTCTGAAAGTGTCAGATCCGTCTGACCACAAATCCTGACCACAAATCTTTCACAGGCTTGACACCGTAAAAGAGGTCATATTATTCTGGTCATATTGATAGAGGCATTACCATGCAAAAAATGGCCGCCGCGCAGTTCAAAGCTCAATGCCTCGCTGTGATGGATCAGGTATCGCAAAGTGGTCGTCCCGTTGTAATTACCAAGCATGGCAAACCTGTGGTGAAACTGGTTCCTGCGAACGAAGGCGAGGATGAGATCTTCGGAGCCTTGTCAGGCATCGCCAGAATCAAGGGCGATATTGAGAACACAGTCCCGGCCAGCGATTGGGGAGTGGAATGATCCTTCTTGATACTCATATTCTCGTCTGGCTTCTGATCGCTCCTGAAAACCTTTCAGCAAAAGCAAAGAAGGCGATCCTGGCGGCCCGCAAATCCGGGCCGCTTGCTGTTTCTGCAATCAGCCTTTGGGAAATTGCATGGCTGGCAGTGAACAAGCGAATCGATATCGATGTGAGCGTCGATTCCTTTGTGAAGAAATGTACTTCCTATGTGCAGGTTCTTCCTATCACTCCGGAGATAGCGGTTCGTTCTGTCCAGTTCCCAAAAACCTACCCAAACGATCCGAAGGCCAGAATCATCGGAGCAACCGCGATTGTTGAGGGCATTCGCCTTCTGACGCATGACAAGATGATCGTGAAGTCTGGTCTGGTTCCTCTGGCAGCGTAGCGCTCAAACATTGGGAGATGCGAGACAGGAAATCCCGCAGAGGTGAAAATGGTTCATGTTGTGCCGGCGATGCGGAGCGCTTCAGGAAAGTTGTGGCCGGTTCACCACTTCGAGCAAAGTTCCAGTCCCAGTCTGACCACTAAATCCGCAGACTCGCTGAGACCGAGTCACAGCATTCTCAGCTAGGAAAAACATAATCGTCACCCTTAGCCTTCAACTTCCGTTCACAATCCTTAGCGCAGGCTAGGCTAGCACAGGCTAACGTCCGGTACTCGATGGCGCCAAGACGTTCCAGGATGAACTGTCGCTTTGCATCATTGTTGCGAGTGCCACAACCGTGAGGCTCCGGCAGGAGAGACGACATGCGTTGAGCAACATGACCGCCCATGCCAAAAAGAATCCGTTGCTCCCCTTCGCGTAATTCGTAACATCCCGGCCCGAATGGAGCCGTCAACAGCTCACATTTGCGTGGGTCGGGGAAAAGCTTCCAGTCAGACCATTGAATTTGCATGGGAAAGTTTACCGCTCTTGAACGTCCAAGCGAAAGATCATCTTCATGCGCTTCTTCCGGAATTTTTGGACGAAGGCAGGACGGACGCAGGCTTCACGAGCTGCTTCGGAGACTCCGCTTGGCTTGCATGCCAGGCCCGGTGGGGCAGACGAAGAGTGCCCCGTGTTTCGCGGTTCTTTCTTGTTATTGTTAGGATACCTTTCGTCTGGACCCGTCAGCCGGACCCGTCAGCCCTTCAATGAATCAAGCACACCGAATCACGGAGCGGCCCTTCTTGCTGGGGTACGTTTCGTTTGTCCCGCCGACCCTGTCCCGACGACCTCAATGGGAATTGAGGGAAATAGGTATCATGTCGACATATTATCCCACTGCGGAGGTTCACGCCATTGCCCGACGACCTCACAGCATTGCGGGCTCCTGCACCGCTGCCCGGCGATGCCGAAACCATGGCCTTGTCCGCGGCCGGTGCTGCGCCTGCGGCGAGTGCGGCATCCGGAAGTGAGCCGCGGATTCCAGCCGTCATCGGCCGCTATCGCATTATCCGCCTCCTGGGCGAGGGGGGCATGGGCGCCGTGTACGAGGCGGAGCAGGATCAGCCGCGGCGCAGTGTCGCGCTGAAGGTGATTAAGGCCGCCTGGGCCAGCCCCGATTTGCTGCGGCGCTTCAAGCAGGAGTCGCAGGCGCTGGGCCGTCTGCAGCATCCCGGCATCGCGCAGATATACGAGGCGGGCAGTTCCGAAACCGGCTTCGGCGTGCAGCCGTTCTTTGCCATGGAACTCATCCATGGCAAGCCGCTGATCGAGTATGCCAACGAACACACGCTGACCACGCGGCAGCGCCTGGCGCTGATAATCCAAGTCTGCGAGGCCGTCGAGCATGCGCATCAGCGCGGCATCATTCATCGCGATCTGAAGCCGGGAAACATTCTTGTGGACGAGACCGGTCAGCCGAAGATTCTCGATTTCGGTCTGGCACGAGCGACGGACTCGGACGCCCAGGCCACGCGCCAGACCGACATGGGCCTTTTGCTGGGCACGCTGGCTTATATGAGCCCGGAGCAGATGCTAGCCGACCCGTACGCCCTCGACACGCGCAGTGATGTCTATGCGCTGGGCGTGATTCTCTACGAGCTGCTCGCCGGCAAGATGCCCTACACGCTGTCGCGCCAGTTGCACGAGGCGGTGCGGACGATTCAGGAGATCGACCCGGCGCCGCTGAGCACGGTGAGCCGAGTCTATCGTGGCGATGTCGAGACGATTGTTGCCAAAGCCCTCGAGAAGGACAAGAACCGGCGGTACGCATCAGCGGCAGGGCTGGCAGGTGATCTGCGCCGGTATCTCGAAGACCAGCCGATCACGGCCAAGCCGGCCAGCACGAGTTATCAACTGCAGAAGTTCGCACGGCGTCACAAGGCGCTGGTGGTCGGCATTGGCGCGGTCTTCATCGTGCTGGTGCTTGGCGTCATCGCCAGCACATGGGAGGCGATTCAAGCGCGGCGAGCCGAGACGGAGGCAGTCAAAGCGGAGAAGAAGGCGCAACGGGAGACCGAGACTGCGCAAGCCGTCTCGGACTTTCTGCGCAACGACCTGCTGGCGCAAGCCGGGCCATCAGGCCAGTCGGGCCCCAACAGCAAACCCGATCCCGACATCAAGGTGCGCACCGCGCTCGACCGAGCCGCAGCTAAAATCGACGGCAAGTTTGGCAAACAGCCGGAACTCGAGTCCGCGATCCGGGAGACGCTGGGCGAAACCTTCGTCGATCTTGGCCTCTATTCCGACGCGCGAAAGCAGTTTGAGAGGACACTCGAGGTGCGCCGCCGCGTGCTGGGCGCAGAGGATCCTAAGACGCTTGAAACCATGGACACATTCGCGTGGATGGTCCAGGCCGAGGGCAAATATGCCGAGGCCGAAACCATGGCCGTTCAGGCTTACGAGACCAGCCGGCGGGTACTCGGTCTTGAAAACGCCGAGACTCTGCGCGTGATGCAGTTGCTTGGCTGGATCTACTACCGGGAGGGAAAATTTGCGCAGAGCGAGACACTTGACAAGCAGGCGCTGGAGACGCGCCGGCGCGTCTTCAGCGGTGACAGTGCTCAGACCGCCAGTATCCTCGGCAACCTGGCCGCCAACCTGTCTGCCGAGGGCAAGAACGAGGAAGCGGAAACCCTCGACAAACAACGTCTGGAGATGAGCAAGCGCGTGCAAGGGCCAGAAGGTCCCGGCACGCTGAACGCGATGAATGACCTGGCCGGCGACTACATGGGGCAAAGGAAGTATCGGCAGGCGGAGGAGCTCTGGGCCGAGGTGGTTGCGATCCGCCGGCGCACAGTTGGCGTAGAGCACGCGGATACCCTCGTCAACATGGCCAATTTGGCCACCGCGTACTTCAATGATGGCGAGACTGCCGAGTCCATATCACTATTGCAGGAAGTGGTGAGCGTGAGTACGCGTGTGCTGGGCGCCGACAACATGGATACGCTGAACGCTTCGGCAACTTTGGCGATGGATTATTCGATGGAGGGCCAGCATCAGCGTGCCGAGACGCTGATGACAAACACTCTGGATCGCATGAGCAGTATTTATGGCGCCGAACATCCAAATGTTGTCCAGTGCCTGGCATACCTGCAGAATATTTACATTCGTCAGGGTGATTTTAGATCGGCGGAAACAATTGCCCTTCAGCTGCTTGCCGCCGACAGGCATCTTCGCGGCGAAACTAGCTCTGACACCCGCTACGCGCAGATGCAACTGGCGCTGATCTACTACCTGGAACGCAGATATGCGCAGAGCGAGCCGATGGCGCGTCAAGCCTTGGACGCGCTTCGCAACGGGCCCGATGACGACGTGGACCGCGCCAAGGCAGAATCCCTGTTCGGAGCGGTGCTGGCGGCTGAAAAGAAATACGCTGAGGCCGAACCGCTCCTGCTTCACGGCTACCGTGTCCAGAGTGCAGGCAGGGAACATATCGATTTCCCTGAACGCTATCACGTCGATCTCGCACACCAATGGCTTGTTCAGCTTTATCAGGACTGGGGCAAGCCCGACAAAGCCTCCGATTGGAAGATGAAGTAAGGGCGCAAGGGACAGGGCGCAAGGGACGGGCGCAAGGGACAGACGGGAGGTTCACCGTTCACGAAACCACACTGAGAGCCGCGCAACACGAAACTGTACGGGTTACGTTCCGTCCAGACGGAGTGACCCCTCTGCCCTTGAGGGAAGGGGTTACTCCGTCCGTTCCTCATCAGTCCGGATGGGGGTTAAGCTGCCCCCGAAACTCCTGTATTCGCAATACTTCCAGGTTCCTCACGACCGACAGACGCATGAACGCTGTAGCCAAGCGAAACAGGATGTTCTACATTATTCTCGACGTGTTAACCCAGAAGCCAAGTCGCGAAAAGGGGCAGGACATCCGTACACTCCCCACTTACACAATTCCAGAGGTCGCGACTTGCATTGCGCTGAGCCAGAGAACCCTCTTTTCTTGGTACGACGGTGAAGAGCCGATCCTGAAAGCATCGGGCCGCTTTGGCGACATTCACCTGCTGTCTTACCGCGATCTTGAAGAAGCCTATAGGGTCTACCTGCTGCGTGCGAAGTTCCACTTTTCGCTACAATTCTTGAGAAAGTCGATGCGAAATGCGCGCGCAATGTTCGGGACTCAACATCCCCTACAGCGCTCTGACGCCGTCAAAGAGTGCCTAAAAGACCTCGTTTACGATAAACCCGCTCGCGGTGGGCGTCCCCGCACAGTCACTTCGCTCGGCCAAAAGCCGGGGCAACAAATCGTGAGCGAAGTCGCCGATCTATTTGGTGAGCGGATAATCAAGGGTAAATTTATTTTCCCATGGCGCTTCGCCGCAACGGATCACGAGAGTCGTCCGGTGTCGATGAATCCAAACATCATGTCGGGGCGCTTGGTTGTTACCGGCACCCGCATTCCGGTTTCCGTGCTTTGGGGTCGGAAACGAGCCGGAGTGAGTACAGATGAAATTGCAAAGGATTACGGGCTTGAACGCGACATGGTAGACCAAGCGCTGGCTCATATTGGCAACATACGTCAAAAAGCGGCGTGAGGAATGCGTCCTCTTTCTCGACGAAGGCTTTTCAGCCGAGTCAGTCGCTGTTCGCCTCCGGACGGCGGGGTTTACAGTCCAGCGATTTCCCGAGTGGTTTGTGGATGCGGACGGCCGCGTTCGGCAAAATGTAGAGGATCCGGAGGTTATCCGTTTTTGCGACAAGAACGGTTGGATGCTCGTAACCAGGGATCACGAAATGAAGAACATGCATCGTATCGAAATTAAAAGAACACAGGTTGCAATACTTGCGACCGCGCACAATAGCTCAGAGGAACAAGACGAATGGGTGGCAGCGCTCATTAACTTAAAGAGTCGGGTACTTCGTGAATTCAAAAACCGAGAACGGCCCTGGTTTGCGACATTTAGTCGGACGGCAAATCTTACAATTAGAACCGTTAAATGAAAGGCCTGTGTGAGATTAGGCAGACAAAGCGGCGCCTTGCTTTGCAAAAACGTGGACCCAAGCGAGAGTCGAAGCCGGGGACAATAAGAGGATGTTCTCGTTCGGCGCGTAGTTGAACGTCTTCGTAATTCGGTCAAGTAAGACGGGATTTGTTGTGTGCGCCTGCGCGCGGTTTTTGACAGCGAGTTATTCCGTCCCCTTATCTTCCTGCAGCAAGACGAAGCCCTGGCGAGAGTCAGGGCTTTTAGTGGGTATCAGCGAATTATGCTACAAGTGGTTCGATGAGTCCTGCTCGGACATTTGGAGGTATCTCGTCTTCAGCGACGTCTTCCCAACTGACAACGCTCGGGTAGGAAGAAATGAATTGTTGCGCTTTCTTCAGGTCCTTCGCTTTAACGTGCGCTGCGAAAGACCCACCATTTGTAGCCTTAAGCCTGAAATAGAAAATCATGATTTCTGATTATCAGGCCGGGCACAAGCAGCCACAGTTAACTGTGCGTATTCAAAACGTCGATTTCTTGCGGATTTGTTCGGAATCGGGAATCCCTGACACCTCTGGGACGTTTTGGACGGTGTAGACCTCACCAATTGGTTAGCAGCTTCGTAGCGATCGTCCTGGCCTCGTGGCGTGTACTCACAGGATGTACTTTGCTTTGAATGGCGCTAGACTAACTGGGTCAGGCAGTGATGGCGGGTTTCGATAACGGTTGAAGGAGGATGTGATGATTGTGAAGTATCGGTGCCCGAGAGTGGAATCGGGCGAACCCTGTGCAGAGGACTGCGTCCCCTGTGCTCGGAACGCGGCCTATGAATCGGGGTGGCAAGCGTGCGTCGCCAGCGCCAGCCGCTTTCTTACAGCGGAACAAGTTCTATCCCTTCAGCAGCCTCGGCTATGATCTTCGGCTATGATCTTCGGCTTTGGATCGAACGAGCAGGACACCTACAGCTTCACTTAACTCAGCCTAGGATCAACGAGTACAGTCTTGCCTGCTCGCTATTTAGACAGATATCCATAAATTCTATTTAACGCGCCTTTCAGCCGAGGCTTAGACGGATAAGCCAGGATAGTGTGAAGGTACGCCATAGTGGCCTGCTCGTATGTGAGTCATTACGTTCATATCGTGTTTGGTACGAAAGACCGCGTGCACTCCATTCGGGAGGAGCTTCAACCGAGGTTATGGGCGTATATGGCAGGCATTGCAAAGGGCCACGGCATCCACGCGGTGGCCATCGGGGGCTTCGCCGATCATGCTCACGCACTGATCGACCTGGGGGCTATCCTCGGGATCGCAAAAGCAGTCCAGGTGCTGAAAGCTAACTCATCGCGATGGATGAAGGAACACGGTAGCGCGCGTTTCGAATGGCAAGAGGGATATTTTGCTTGTAGCGTCAGTAGGTCTCAGGTGGCCCACCATCCGGCAATATGTTGTGAATCAAAAAGACCATCACTGCAGAATGGATTTCGCGAAAGAGTTCAAATTGTTGGCGAAAAAACATGGATTTGAGATTGGAATTGAGGCGAACCAGCAAGTTGGTTGTGGCGTCCCCTAAAGGGGACTTGGTTTCCGTTGCTTTCCTTTCCCGGCACTCCCGTGCCGGGCTCTGGATTCTTCCGTCCCTTTCGGGACTGGTTTGCGGAAAAGATTTGGATCCTTTTCGGGGGGTCCTTTTCGGGGACGGACGGAATTTCCCCTAATGAGCGTCGCGTGCACCCTAGCGGTGACCCAAAAGAGAGCGATCTCATAGATGCTAAGCGAACCCCCTTCCAGCGAAGGTGAAGACGGCCTCGCTGGTGGTGGGGAAACTCCGTCCGTCCCCGAAAAGGGTCCCAATCGCGAGGGTTTCTCGGGTCATGGTCTCGGCCTCGCCAAATTTGCCCTCTCCGCGCAATACATCCCTGCGCGATAAGGAAGTAACAGCACCGCCATGGTTACCAAAATTACTTTGCCTCGCCCTGGACAAGGTCCAAAAACCGTACTAGTGTGAGATCAAGAATCCACACCAGCGCTGTCTTACCACAGCAGCCCTGCTTGGCCTTGCACCGGCTTTCTTCACCCGTGCATCCGCCGCCCACTCGCAAAACATCAGCGTTCGTATAAGTAGGGTGCGCTCAGTGCGTCCTCTTGATTCAGTAGTCTTGACAACTTGGAAAGTACCACTGGCCAGCGCCTTGAGGCCCTGCCCGGCCCCCTTTGCGTCGGGGCATGTCTTTAGCCGAAAGTCTAGCCGCTAACCGGCGAATACCTAAACAACTATGGGGGCGGGAAAAATAAAAATTTGAGCACCTTCGTAAAACAAAGGACTTAGCCCGCACACCTCGAGGGAAACCAAGACGGGAACACCCCATTCCTGAAACCAAACCGCAACCAAGGCCCTCGCCCGGGCACGCCCCGAGGGGCGGATCCATCGATCTTTCTCATCTCTAATAAACGACGGGACCTCATCCTGTCACCTCATCTTCGAAGCTCTACCCTCTGGCTGGCCGCCCAACACTGAAACCGCGGATACGCTTACGGAAAGCGAATAACCTGAAAAGTAGGTCTTTTCTCGCTTATCGCTCAATCTTTTTCCCAAATGAAAGCATCGGCGGGGGGCTTATCCCTCTTTTCTCTCACAAAGTGCATTCTTTTTTCGGAAAGCTTTGCGGGGCAATAAGTCATCCATCCCTCATTCGTTGCGCAGCGCCACCATAGGTTCCACGCCCGCAGCACGCCAGGCGGGCAGCGCCGAGGCGAGCAACGCTGCCAGTCCTAACGCCAAGGTGGCCGAGGCCAGCATGACCGGATCCCAGGGTCTTACGCTGAACAATTGCTGCGTCATCAGCTTGCGGCGCCGATCGCGGTGGGAATGCCGATCGCCAATCCGATGGCCACCTGGGAAAAGGCGCCCCTTAGCACCATGCGCAAGACCCTTCCGCGATCGCCGCCCAGCGCCATGCGGACGCCGATCTTCCCCGTGCGCTGCTCCACCATGTAGGCCATCACGCCGTACAGGCCAACCGCCGAAAGCAACAGTCCCAGCGCACCGAAACCCGTCGTCAGGGTCGCAATCATGTCCTCCTGCTGAAAGTCTCCACGGACCGCCTTGTCGTAGGAGACAACCCCATACAGCACCAGATCGGGATCGACACTCGCCAACGCTTTGCGCACATTTTCTTCTATCCCCGGAGGATTGCCGGGAGCCCAAATCACGATGTTGTACAGGCCCAAGAGGAAGCATACTTGGTCTCGGTTCCGGTCGCGTCTGCCGGGAACGGATGCAGCCGCGTCGGGACCGATTGCCTTGTATACACCAGAAGTGAAAATGCTGTAGTCGCTTGAAGTTGACTTTGGTGTCCAGCGCCGCCATTATATGGATACGCCATATGTGGGAGAGAGCCATGACGCCAGAAGTCGAGTGGAAGAAGGTCAGTGCGGAGCTTTTGATCCTGTCTCTCGTCGAGGCCCGGCCACGACACGGTTACGAGATTTCCAAACTCATCGAGCAACGCTCCGGTGGGGCCGTCCGCTTCTATGTCGCCTCCCTCTATCCATTGCTTTATCGCTTGGAGAAACGCGGGTGGATTCAGGGCCGATGGGTGGAAAAGAGCGGCCAGCGTCGCCGGCGTTATTACCGCCTGACATCCGAGGGCCAAAAGGTTCTGGCCTCGCAGCGCCGTGGTTGGCAGACATTTGTGGAGGCAGTCAACCGGATTACGGAGGCAGAACATGCCTGACTGGAGAGAGGAAATTGCCAGGCGGCTGTCGTCTCTCAAGCTGGACTCAACTCGCGAGAGCGATATCATTGAGGAATTGTCGCAGCACCTGGAGGACCGTTACCTCGAGTTAGTCTCCGGCGGCGCGACGGACGAGGACGCGCGCCGCGATGTACTGATGGAGCTCAATTACGAGAACCTGCTGGCGCAAGGGCGACTCGGGATGGTACGCGAGGCGCCGCAAGGACCAGCGGCGCCCGGAAAAAGTGGGCCCAACTTCTTCGCGAACCTCTTGCAAGACCTGCGCTATGCACTTCGCCAATTCAGACGCAATCCCGGCTTCGCCGCTGTGGCGATCATCACTCTTGCGCTTGGCATTGGCGCCAGCACGGCGATTTTCAGCGTCATCGACAACGTGCTGCTCGAGCCATTTCCTTATAAAGATGCCGGACACATCGTATTTCCGCGCATTCATGGCAGCACGCAGACTCCCGACGAGGGGCGGCAAGGATTCAGTTCGGATGAGCTTCTGGAGTTTGCCAGGCAGAACCGTTCATTTGAGAGCGTAATTGGCACTGCTCGACGATCCCGTGCTTTACAAACGTGGAGCAGGCGTCGAATGGCTTTACGGAGCCGATATGACGCCGGGCTCATTTGAATTCTTCGGCATGCCGGCATTGTATGGCCGGGTACTACAGCCTGCAGACTACAAGCCGGGAGCAGCGCCCGTATTCGTGATGCGTTATAAGACCTGGAAAAGCCGGTTCAACAGCGATCCAGCAGTGTTGAACAAGATTTTCGTGCTGAATGGAACGGCGCGAACTCTGGTCGGAATCATGCCGCCACGCTTCGGCTGGTATGACGCCGATCTGTGGATTCCCAAGACCCCACATCCTGGAATCTCGACGGCCTTCGCTGGATTGCCGGAGCGCTGGTTCGTGCTGGCGCGGCTAAAGCCCGGCGTCTCGATGGCGCAAGCTGCGGCAGATCTGACTGCGGTCGTGAACCGTCTGGCGAAACTCCGCCCGCAGGATTATCCCGCGCAGTTCCAGGTGCTGGTTGAGCAGATTGGTCACTCGGTTGCGGGGCACTTTGAGTCCACGCTGTACACCGTTTTGGTGGCCGTCGGATTACTGTTGTTGATCGGCTGTGTCAACGTGGCGAACTTGATGCTGGCGCGAGCAACCGCGCGAGAAAAGGAGTTCGCGCTGCGCGCAGTGCTCGGAGCCGGCAGAGCGAGACTGGTGCGACTTCTGCTGGTTGAGAGTCTGGGATTGGCCATTGGTGGAGCGGCGCTAGGCGTAGTGATTGCCTGGGGCGGACTGAAACTGATTGTCGTCACGATGCCGCCAGATTTGATTCCGGCAGAATCTGTGATCGCACTGAACGCGCAGGTGATGGCTTTCACGTTGGTTTTGGCGGTATTGACTCCACTGATTTTCGGTCTGGTGCCGGCCCTGCAGGCAGCGCGTCGCGATCTGAACGATCCACTGCGAGATATGGGAAGGGGTGTGATCGGCGGATTTCGGACGGCGCGCATGCGCGATGCGGCGGTGGTGATGGAAGTGGCGGTGTCACTGGCGCTGCTGGTAGGCGCAGGGCTTTTGATGCATAGTTTTTTGGCGCTACGTGCGGTGAATCTAGGATTGCAGGCAGATCACGTCTTCAAGACGATCTTGCTGTTGCCGCCGGATCGCTACAAGACGGCGGAGCAGGTGAGCACATTTTTCCGGCCGGTGCTGGCACGTGTAAAGGCGATCCCAGGGGTGATGGATGCGGCGGAATCGAGCTCAGTGCCACCCGAGGGTGGCCAGGACAGCAAGGTCGAGGTCTCCGGCAAATCGCCCGAGGAGGCATGGCATGCACAGGTGCAAAACGTCAGCGAGGCATACTTTCGCGTCCTGCGTATTCCGTTTGAGAGGGGACGTGGGTTTGCAGAAGCCGA
This sequence comes from uncultured Acidobacteriaceae bacterium, assembly GCA_963736535.1. Classification (GTDB taxonomy): domain Bacteria; phylum Acidobacteriota; class Terriglobia; order Terriglobales; family Acidobacteriaceae; genus PALSA-350. The sequence goes on along the minus strand of CAVTPN010000015.1, from coordinate 132,226 downwards.
AATCAACGATGCGAGAAAAGTAGCAGTGGTCAACCGGAAGTTTGTGTCGACGTATCTTTCCGGAGAAGACCCGATTGGACGTCGAGTCAAGCTCTTGGGGCTCGAGAGCGTTGCGGATTCGCTGCGCGAGCCCTGGTTCGAAATCGTGGGAGTGGTAGGTAACGTCGCAAATCAGGGTGCGCCGGGTTACGGCAGCGGTGGCCTGCAGGCTGCTATTGCACCGCAGGTGTGGGTACCATACACCGTTACAGGATCGGGAATGCAAGTCCTGGTCGTTCGGTCGGCACAAATGCCGATGGCGCTGATGAATGAGGTGCAGCAAGCAGTATGGGCGACTGATCCAGGTGTGGCGCTCGTGTATCCGGACGCATTGGAGCATGCCATCAGCCAGGGATTGTACGCGGGCCCTCGCTTCGCCTTACTGCTGATGATCATTTTCGGATGTGTGGGACTGATTCTTGTCACGTTGGGCGTTTACAGCGTGCTGGCGTACACGACGGCGCAGAGGACGCATGAGATCGGAATCCGCATGGCTCTTGGCGCGGAACGCGCGAACGTGCTTCGCTTGGTTATCATCGGGGGCTTGCGGTTAGTCCTGGCGGGAGTTGCGGTTGGACTGGTCGTTAGCTTGTTGCTGGGGCGAGCCGTCGAGGCACAGTTGTGGCCCGGAGTGAAACCTTATGATCCGGCGACCTTGGCGAGCACGGTTTTGTTGTTGCTGGCAACCGGTGTACTGGCATGTTGGATTCCGGCGAGGAGAGCAGCACGGGTGGATCCGATGGTAGCGTTGCGATACGAATAGCGAGAGGCGAGCTTCACCCAGGGAAGCGCGCGCACCTCCGCGGCCAACTGATTCCGTCCCGCATGTGCTGCTTCTCCTTCTCCATCGGCTTCAATCGCTGCTTCACCCATTCTTCCTGCGGCACAACAGGGTGATGTCCGACGGCCTCTTCGTTCTTCCGCCTCTCCTCTGCAATCGCCACCGCTACCCTGGGATCATCCGCTATATTCATCGTCAAAGAGCCTCCTCACGAGGAGAAAGATGACTCTTCCTCTTCAGCGGTTCCCTAGCGCGGGAAATTTCGTCACGACCGCGAGGGACCGAACAGGGCTTAACTCCCGGTGGCATTGACTGTGCCTTACTCTCCATGCAACTGTTAGAGAGTTCATCTGAGACATGCCCGGTGCGGATCGCTGACCTTATCCTACCTGTATTTGCTGTGATGTTAAGTGGCTGGATCGTTGGCTACACCGGCTATCTGTCGCGGGCGTTGTCTGACGCGTTGATTCACTTCGCCTATAACATCGCAATGCCGGCATTGCTGATCGTCACCATTGCACAAGAGCCAAGCCATTCGCTGATCAATTGGCGCTTTCTTGTTGCTTTTGGTGGTGGCTCCCTCCTTTGCTTCATCCTCGTATTCGGCATCATGAGCATTCATGTTTCCCGAAGTCTCGCAAGCCGAACGATGCATGGCATGGCGGCATCGATGACCAATACCGGCTTCGTGGCTTTACCCGTCCTGCAGGCGATCTATGGTCCGCGCGCCGTGTTGCCAGCGGCGATCGCCACGGTATTCGTGGCCGTTGTGATGTTTCCAGTAGCCGTGATCCTGCTCGAACTTGGTCAGCGGGATGCGCATGGCTCGCGCACGCCCCCAACGATCACGGTTAAGCATGTCGTGCTTAATCCGATGGTCCTATCCACCCTGATCGGCATGCTTTGGTCGGTCCTCGGCCTCCGCATGCCCGGGCCAGTCGGCGCTTATTTTGGCATCCTGGCAGACGCGCTCACGCCTTGTGCTCTGTTCGCCATCGGACTGGGGCTGTCGATCGATGGATTGCGCGCCAACATTGGGCGGGCCTCGCTGCTCACGGCTGTCAAACTCGTCATCATGCCTCTGATCGTGTACGGACTGAGCGTGTCCCTGGGGCTCGACCCCCTCTACACCATTGCGGCCGTAATCTGCGCCGCAGTGCCCACGGCCAAGACCGCCTACATTCTTGCGGGAGAGTATCACTGCGAGGAAATGATGGTAGCGTCCACTGTCTCGATGACGACTCTAGCGTCCATATTCTCGCTCGTGATCTGGCTTTATGGGCTATCCGGGCTAGCAACACGCATCGCTGCCAGATAAGGGCGGGGAGCGGTGAGACTGTCCCTGCGCTGTTTCCCCGGCGATAGGAGGACGCGCCGCTGAGCGGGCAGCTCCCCTTGCGTTCCCATAGGTGTACCTATATAGTTCTCCTATTGCTTGGCAATAGGGAGAGCAACGTGGGCGAAAAGACCGATGTTTGGCAGGGGACCCTCGCGCTTATGGTGCTGCGCACCCTTGAGACCCTCGGCCCTCTCCACGGTTACGGCTTGGCGCGCCGGATCGAGCAGACCAGCGGCGATCTGCTGCAATTGAACTACGGCACCCTTTATCCGGCTTTGCTGAAGCTCGAGCAGGAAGGCTTCATCCGCTCTCGCTGGGGCGTCTCTGAAAATAACCGCAAGGCAAAATTTTACGAACTCACCAAAGCCGGTCACCGCCAGTTGAAGAAAGCAGCCGCGGAATGGGAGCAGACGACCGCGATCCTGGCACGCTTTCTCGCTCCGACGGGAGAAGCATAAGGAGACACGATGCGCACACTACGAGCATTCGGCCTTCGTATTCTCGGCCTCTTCCGGGCGCGCCGGCCGGAAGACGACTTCGCCGACGAGATCGAATCTCATGTGGCGCTGCATACCGACGACGGCATCCGCGCAGGACTATCGCCGGAGGAGGCACGCCGCCAAGCCCTGGTCCGTCTGGGCGGCGCAGAGCAAACCCGCCAGGCTCATCGCGAACGCCGAACCCTTCCCTGGCTCGATTCCCTTCTCCAGGACACTCGCTACGGCCTACGCACCCTGCGCCGCAGCCCCGGCTTTACCGTCACCGCCGTGCTCACGCTGGCCCTCGGCATCGGCGCATGCACCGCGATCTTCAGCCTGGTCAATGCAGTGCTCATTCGGTCGCTGCCCTACGGAGATCCAAACCGGCTGGTCTATTTATTCACTCCCAATCCCCACGTCCCTGTCCCGCCCGACGTCATGACTCCCAGCTATGCGGACTTCTATGACATAAAACGACAGAGCCAGTCCTATAGCGACATGAGCGTCTTTGAGCAGGCAGCCTACAATCTCTCGTCGCAGGGATCGGTGGAGCGGGTGGACGCAGCGCGTGTCGACGAGAGCTTTTTCACCACGCTCCAGTCGGCGCCGGAATTTGGCCGCGCGATTGGCGCGGATGACAACCAGCCGGGCCACGATAAGGTGGCCGTGATCAGCCATGCGCTTTGGCAATCGATGTTTGCCGGCAGCACGGACGTGCTGGAGCGCTCGCTGCCCCTGAATGGCGTCAGCTACAGGATCGTTGGCGTCATGCCGCCGGCGTTCGAATACCCGCGCGGCTCCGACCTACCTTACGGAAACGTGGAGAAAGGGACACACATCTGGATTCCGCTTGCGCTCACCTCCAAACAGAAAGCGGAGCGCGAACTGGGAAACGTTGCCGGCGCGCTCGCTCGCTTGCGACCAGGGGTTTCGAGGAGCCACGCGCAGTCGGAGATGAGCACCATCATGGTCCGCCTGGACAAGCTCCACGGCGTTGCGATGTTTCCAGAGAGAGGTTGGGGTGCATTAGTAAAAAGTTTTATGGACTACGCTGTCGGCCAGGTAGGCCGCCTGCTGTGGCTGCTGCTTGGCGCGGTGACCATCGTACTGCTGATCGCCTGCGGAAATGCGGCCAACCTGCTGCTGGCAAGGGCCTCGAACCGAATGCGGGAGCTCGGCGTGCGCGTCGCCCTGGGTGCGGGCCGCAGACGCATCATTCGCCAACTCCTGACCGAATCGCTTCTGATCGGCGTTGCGGCGGGAGTCATCGGCGTTGGCCTCGCTTCGATCTTCCTGCGCTTCCTGCCACATCTTGACCCGGGCAACATTCCCCGGCTCAATCAGGCCTCGCTCGATATTCGGGTGATGCTCTTCACGGTCATTGTGTCTCTGCTTACCAGCGTGTTGACCGGCATCCTGCCCGCATTGGCTGTATCGCGAGTCAGTCCTAGTGTGATCCTTGCCACCGGCAGCAGCGGCCATGTGGCCGGGGTGCATGGCCGCTCGCAAAGCACCCTGATCGTGGTGGAAGCGGCGCTTGTTGTGGTGCTGCTTGCCTGTGCCGGTCTGCTGATTCGGAGTTACATCAACGTCGAATCGGTCGATACGGGATTCTCGCCATCCACCGTCACCGTGAACATCGGGTTGGACCCGCGCTATAGCCAACCGCAACAACGTCGTGCATTTTTCAAGAATTTTATTGGCAAGGTCGCTGCTCTTCCGGGCGTGAGCGCGGTAGGAGCAGTGAGTTACCTGCCTCTTAGCAACTCGGAAAGCCTCGGCTATATCTGGGTAGATGGCTTCGCAAACAGCAAAGACCAAATGGCAGAAGGGCGCGGGGTCACACCACAGTACTTTGCAGCCATGAGCATTCCGCTGATCGCCGGACGCTACTTCACCGAGGATGACGACTCTAAAGCAGAAAAGCCGATCATCATCAACCAACGATTTGTCCAGCTATATTTTGCCGATCGCAACCCTCTTGGAGGGCGGATCAGACAGGAGGACAACCAATGGAGCACCATTGTCGGCGTCGTTGCCGACGTGCGCCATTCCAGCCTCGAAGAAACCCCGCAGCCACAGATGTATGGTCCGAATTACGATTTGAATGGCGCCTACATCGCCGTCCGCTCTCTGCTCCCACGCTCGACCGTTGCTTCCGAGCTTCGATCGACGTTGAAGTCTCTGGATCCGGGCCTGCCTTTTGGCGATGTTCGGACCATGGGCGACCTGGTATCCGAAGCAACCGCGCGCCGCCGGTTTCAAACATCGTTGCTCACGGTCTTTGCGGCCATCGCTCTGTTTCTAGCGTTGGTCGGCCTCTACGGTCTCATGGCCTATTCCGTGAGCCGGCGTACCCGTGAACTGGGCATTCGTATGGCTCTCGGTGCGCAGAGGACGGACGTTATGGTGCTTGTCTTGAAGAGAGCGGCAATCCTATTGGGGCTGGGCCTGGTCTCCGGACTTGCCTGCTCGTGGATCGCGACCCGGGCCATCAAAGCCTTCCTCTTTGGTGTCGGCGAACACGATCCAGCCACGATTTTGTTGGTCTGTATCCTGCTTGCGGTATGCGGCCTCGCCGCCGCGCTGATCCCGGCACGCCGTGCCGCCTCCATCGATCCCATGCAGGCGTTGCGGACGGAGTAGAAAGTGATTTCCCTATCGATCGGCCGGGAAAGCCCCTGTCAGGTCTTCATGATTTTCATGACCAGCAACGTCATGTCATCATGCTGCTCCGCTCCGGCAGTAAACTCATCGGCGGCGCGGAAGACTTGCTCCAGAACTTCTGCTGCCGAAGCAGTGGGCCGGCGTGGCACTGCTTCGAGCATCCGGGTCTCTCCCCACTCCTCGTCCTCGGCAGTCATGGCCTCGCTGATTCCGTCGGTATAGGCGATCAATAAGTCGCCGGGCTCCAGGATCAGGGACACCGCTTCGTAACAGCAAACGGGAGCAGCCCGACCACCGGGCCACATGCTTCGAGGCGCCGAAGCTCTCCTGACTTTCTTCACCAGCACGGGCGGATTGTGCCCTGCATTGACGTAGCGGAACTCTCGAGTTTGCGGATCGAGAATAGCGAAAAAGAAGGTTGCATAGCGGCTGCTCGAAGAGGCTTCGTAGACGAGACGATTCACTTTTTGCATCATCTGGGCGAGATCGCCCGGATCATCAAGGATCAGGCCGCGGAGCGAAGCCCGCAGGCTAGCCATGATGAGTGCCGCAGAAATTCCCTTTCCGGAGACATCGCCAATCGCGAAGCCGAGATGGCCGTCTTCCATTTCAATCAGATCGTAGTAATCGCCGCCAACTTCGGAGGCAGGACGGCACATTCCGGCCAGGCCCACCCCGGCAATCTCTGGGATACGCTGCGGAAACAGCCGCTGTTGCACTTCCCGCGCAATCTCGATCTCTCGATTCATCCGCTCGCGTTGTGCTGCCTGGTCTGCGAGCGTGCGGACGAGTTCAGCGACTTCGAGTGTCAGTCCAGTCTGGGCAGCCACGGATTGCAAGGTGCGCAAGTCCGTCGGGGTGTAGGGCTCTTCCGATTTCTTTGGCCCCAGCGCGATCAGGCCTATCAGGTCAGCGCGTCCGGACATGGGAAGCAGCAGCTCGGCATGAATTTCGCGCAGGAGAGCTTTCTCCTCTGTACCGGCGCCCGTAAACCACTCTTCGGGGCGGTCGCGGTACACGGTTGCAGGCTGATTCGTTCGCAGCAGATTCTGGATGGTCGCCGACTCCTCGGAAAGAGCGACAGGGCCGCCGAAATCCATGCCCAGCGCTTGCTGAAGATGGAATACGTTGCTGCCGCGCAGCAGGATGGCGATTTGAGAAACGTGCAAAACCTCAGAGATGCGGCGAAGAACAATATCAAAGAGTAGATTTCTATCAGTTAGCTGACGTACCTGCTCGGCAAGTTCACTGAGAACAACCTCGCTGTTGTAGGCCTCGCGAAAGAACTTCCGATCGAGCCAGCGTTGCAGACGCCGGCTGAAGCTGTCGCGCAAAATAAATACCTGGAACAGAACACCAATGCAGAGCGCAAGCAGTATGAAGTTCAGAAGTTGATGTTCTTTACGCTGCATCATGGGAACAATAAATCGCAGGATGAGGAAAGCAACGAGTGCCACCTCAGCGGTCAGTACGGTGGCGCGGGCAAGCAGATATTTCGTGCCCATGCGAAGCAGGATACGGACATCCATGGCCCGCTGAACGATAAGAACATAGGCGAGGGTAAGCGGAAAGAGCGACAGGAATGGGACGACTGCGGTGAACCATTTGTCACGGTGCGGGTCCATCCCGAACAACGGCACGACAGTGAAGATGATGACAAGGGGGCCTAGCGACAAGCCACTTCCGATAGCCAATACCCGCAAGCGCCGGCGTGCATCCCCGGTGGACGCGGAACGCAATTTATCAAAAATCGCGGTGAGGAAAAGGAGAACGCAGGCGACGGTAAAGCCACGCGGTGAAGTGATCGCTCCAAATCTGCAGGGTAGTAAGCCGGCGGATGGCTTGAACATAAAAGTGTCCCGCCGCAAAAAAGCCAACTTCGAAAACAAAAGCACAGAAGGAGGCTGCCAGGATGGCGTACTTGAGCCAGGGCAGACGAAGGTCCACTCTCCACCGTTCTGGAAACAGGAAGCCAAACCATAAGAGCGCGGGGAAGACGAAGACCTGCACGATCCCGTGCCACAAGCCCAGCAAAATGTACCAGGGCTCCGGCCAGAAGCTCCAATCAAGATTGCCGAAGGCTGTTTCGGGAAATGCGAGCAAGAGAAGGACAAGCCACGCGTTCAGATCGCGCGGGCGTGCTGCAACTACCCAATACCCGACGAGGAGCCCGAGCAGGGGCACGCCCAGGATCGGGGTGAAAAATGCTATGTAACCGCCAAAAGAAAAATCGGGACCTTCACTGGGGACCAATTGAACCTGCACCTCTTGCACCTCTCCAGAAGGTGCGCGGGCGGAGACCTCGATGATTTTGCCGGGATTTGTATTTCGCAAGACGTCGTGGATCTGGGTCTCGCCTGTGAACGGAACGCCGTTAACTGCCAGGAGAAGGTCGCCATTGGATAGACCGGCCACGGTGGCTTCTTTACGAAGATCCGTGAGGGTTTGCCCGTCGTCACGAAACTCAAAGGGTGCCCGCGCAAAGCGGGCGGCGTGGAAGAACTCCTGCCGCATTGCGAGGGCCCCCGCGATGTAGTAGCCCATGCTGAGTATGGCGAGGACGATCAGCAGGACGTACAAACCGGCGGTGACCTTGCTCTTCATGGGATGCTGTCTCATGATACTTGCTGCGTTTCGGGCGAGTTGGCTAGGGATCAGCACGCGGACTTGATGGTCAGCGAAGCCTTATCCCAAACTACGGGGCTCTTTCGGAAATACGATTCGTTGGCAAGATGGCAGCCAAGCGCGGCATGGTGTCCGAAAACCGCGTCCTGGACGACCGGCTGGCGCGACCGAACTGACTGGAAGAACTTCCACAGATGCGGCCGCAGGTCGTCGTAATCATCCCCGCTATAGCTGAGGGTTTCGAGAGTCGGCTCTTTGCCCGGAGCGGGGTCGTGTTCCTCATGCCACTGCTTGACATAGGCAGTTCTGAGGCGGCCGGGGTAGGAGCTTGTGTAATAGCTCGGAGACTCGTCTACGCCTGGCTGGGGGATATAGGTAACACTGGTCCCACGGAGTTCGATGACGCCCTTCGAGCCCATAAAGCGAGTAACTTCGGTTGACTCCGTGCCCAGCGTTAACCGCATATACACGGGAACGTTGTCGTATTCGAAGAGAACGGCCTGGACATCGGGCATATCCCGCCCGTCTTTCCAGCGGTAGATGCCGCCGAAGGTGGACACGCGCTTGGGAACCTCGTTGATGCCCAGCACAAACTGCATGCCGCTGATCAGGTGTACGAGCAAATCTCCGGCGACACCGGTGCCATACTCTCTCCAACAACGCCAACGCGCAAACAGATTGGGATCGAGAGGCCTTTTCGGCGTGGTTCCAAGCCATGTGTCCCAATCCAAGTTCGTGAGAGATAAGTCCGGAGGAGGGGGATATTCCCAGGCGCCCGTGGGGTCATTTCTGCCCAGGGTGGCTTCGACCAGGCTCAATTCGCCAATGGCGCCCTGCTGGTAAAGCTCTTTCGCCTTTGCACACAGGACGGAACTTGTGCGCTGCGCGCCGATTTGTACGATGCGATCTGTCTTTTGCGCGGCTGCGACCATGGCCACGCCATCGGCCGGGCTATGAGACATGGGCTTCTCACAGTAGACGTCTTTGCCCGCGGCCAAAGCATCGACCACCACCTGCTTATGCCAGAAATCAGGGACCGCCACGATGATGGCGTCGATCCCCTTGTCGTCCAGCAACTCCTGATAGCGGCGGGTTGTCTTGATCGGTTTCCCGACGATTTCTGTTGCCAACTCATGACGGCCGTCATAAAGATCAGCTGCTGCTACACATTCGACGCCAGGGAGTTCGACTGCCGTGGTGAGCAGGCCGGACCCCTCCATGCCGACGCCGACGATCCCGAAACGAACCCGGTCGCTGGGCGCAACGGTTTGCGCCACAGCGGCAAACGATTCGGACTCGAGAAACGTGGAACCACCCACCAGCGAAGCTCCCGCAACGCCGGCGGTCGTCTGCAGAAATTCGCGGCGCGAAAAAACGGCCTTACTCATCGATTCGATTCCCCCGTTCTGCTCATTCTCTCTGAAGGGGAATCTTATACCGAACCGCACTCGCACCGGGGGGAAGAAGTAACAGAATGCGCGGTAGGAAGACTCTGCCGAAAGAAGCGAGACGGCAAGTTCCGGCTTGAGGCCGGTCATCGGGGTCTGTGAAAGGAACTGACATAGCGTCGTGCCAGTCACGGCTTGCAATTCAAGACCGCTGTCATTAACCCACGCGATTGTACCCGCGGTCTGCTAGAGTGCATGGCTATGGAACATTGCAGCCGGTTCGCGGTCGCCCTGCTTCTGTGCGCCGCGCCACATCTCCTCCGTGCACAAACTCCTGCCACGCCGCCGGCGCCTGCGCCCGCCGTGCCGGAATGGGCGCAGCCCGGCTCCCCTACTCATGTACAAGTGCCGCCTCCGGCGGATTTTCATCGGCCGAGCACGAATTTCGATACGCCGATCGGCGTATTTCAGGGCCAATCGGACATCGGCAGCGCGGTGGCGCCGGGCAGCGCCAGTTATGATCCCGAAACCAGGCAGTACACGATCCACTCTGCCGGTTATAACATCTGGTACTCGCGGGATGAGTTCCGTTTTTTGTGGAAGAAAATGTCGGGCGACTTTTCGCTCGCGGCCGACGTTACCTTCCCTGACCCGAAGGGGTACGGTGACCGCAAAGTGGTCCTGATGATCCGGCAGAACCTCGAAGACGACTCCAAAGAAGCCATGATCGGCGAGCACGGAGTGGGCATGATCCACCTGGCGTGGCGACCAGACAAAGGTGAGTTCATCAAAGATATGCAGTATCGCTTCGGGGGCGCCCTTGCCGGAGTCAAGGCGAAGCGCATCGGCATTGAAAAACATGGCGATGCCATCGCGATCTTCGTCAGCCTGCAGGGCGAACCCATGCACCAGCTTGGCCCACCGATCCAACTGCATTTCGACCAGCCGTTTTACGTGGGCGTGGGCTTCTGCTCGCACTTACCGGCCACAACGGATACGGCCGTGCTCTCGGATGTTGTTCTCGAGCACTCCGCGGGTAAAGTGCGCTAGCGTGTTTCCTCTTCTGCGATAGGCCGAGTACCGGGTTACTCCTAGAAAGACATTCGAGGTTGTGCCATGGCAAACATCATCCGTTTTGTATTGGGTAATTTCACTCTTACCTTCCTCGTGGCCGGTTTGATTGCGTCAGGCGTGGCGCTCCTGCGCAAGCCGAAACCTTTGACAACGCCGGTTGTGGTCGAAGCGTTGTTTGCCTATTTTCTACTGTTCTCCATCGGGTTCAGCCTGCTCTACAACTTCGTGCTGCATAGTTTTTTTGGCGAGATGGCCGCAGGCTTTATCGGTTGGAAGAACAGTCCTTTCCAGGAGGAGGTTGGCTTCGCCAGCCTGGGATATGCGGTAGTCGGCTTTCTTGCCTTCAAACGCAGCTTCGATCTTCGACTCGCGGCAGTGATAGGGCCGGGGTTGTTTCTTTTATGCGCGGGGATCGGTCACGTTTATCAGATCATCACTGCTCACAACCACGCGCCGGGAAATTCGGGCGTGATCCTCTATATGGACTTCCTGCTTCCCGTGATCGGCTTCGTGCTGCTGTGGCTGCAGTACCGGTGCGAACAGAGAGCGCGCGCCTAGCTCGCGGCGCCCCACCACACCTCACCCGGGGCAAGGTGGGCACGCACATAGTCAGGATTCGGTTCCACGCCCAGGCCCGGCTTATCCGGAACTTGAATTCTGCCATCCTTGACCAGCGGCCCGTCATGCAGGACAAGTTGCTCCCAGGTGACCGACGGGTCGCCCTGATAAAAGCCCCAGGGAAGTTCGTGAGTTTTGGAAGCGGCGGCGCCGAGCGAGGGACTAAGCGCCAACTCATGCGCCTTGAAATCACGGATGGCCGCTGCACAATGGGCCGAAGCGATGGCGCCCAGAGGACCGATCGCGTTATGCGCCGATACGGGAATGTTGAAGATGTCGGCCAGATCCGCAATCTTTTTCGATTCCAGTAATCCTCCCGACTTAGGTATATCGATCTGTACAATCTTGCAGCCCTGGTGGACGATGAACGGCATAAAACCACGCCGCGTGTACAGGTTCTCGCCGGTAAGGATGGGTACCGGAGATTCCTCCGTGAGCTTGACCCAGGACTCGGAGAAGTCAGGATCCATGGGATCCTCAAGCCACATAGGCTGCATGGGAGCAACCGCGCGGGCCAGGTTGAGCGCATCCGACATGTCCAACTCCCAGTGGCAGTGGACTGCGATTTCGAAGCGGTCGCCAAGCGCCTCGCGCACGTTGGCGAACCCTTTGGCGTTGATTTCCAAATCATGCAGGCTGAGCTGGCGGCTGTTAAAGCGGGCGTCTGCGGGGAAAAGGCCGTAGGGATCCCCTGCGCGCCGGATGTCGGTTTTTACCGCTTCAAAGCCGTAACGGTGTTCCTTGACCATGGCCGCCCACTCGCGGCAGGAAGCAGGGTCAAGAAAATCCGCCGGGCTGGTGGTGAGGTAGGCGCGCACACCGCTGCGATATTGGCCGCCCAGTAGTTTGCAGACGGGAACGCCGAGAAGTTTTCCGGCGAGATCCCAAAGCGCAATCTCAACTCCGCTGATCGCGGTGATGGTTACACCGCCAATCGCACCCGCGCCGCCCGTGCGCAGGATCATCTCGGTGTAAAGCGGGTCGATGTCCAGCGGGTCCTGGCCCATGACCGTATCCCGCAGATACCCCAGCATCACGTCTTTGATGCCGAAGCCCCAATAGGCCTCACCGTATCCGCTGACGCCCGCGTCGGTATCGATGCGAACCAGGGTATTACCGCCCGGCTTGCCGACGACCATCACTTTCAAATCGGTGATCTTTACCTTCTTACGCAAGGGAGCCGCAAGGGCTGTGTAGTGTCCCAGCACGGAGGATGCCAGGAACCAACGCTGCGAGCCCTTGCAACAGATCTCTTCTCTTCATCGGCTACCTCTGAGGACGTGTTGGTGTCACAATTAATTGAGCCACGCCGTTCCCTTCAGCTGTTCATAACGGAACTATGAAAATGGAGCGGGGATCGAACCCATTTATAGTCCCAAATGAAGAAGTTGTGGGGACAACAAATGGTCTTCTTCCGCGGTGTAGTTCGTTAGGGAACTAACACCGCTGAGCTAAACCGAGGAACGCCATGGAACATGATTTGCAGGACACACTTTCACTGCTCACCCGCACCCCAGCCGTACTCAATGCGCTTCTGCGTGATCTACCGGACATATGGACGTCGCGCAATGAGGGGGAGAACACATGGAGCGCCTTCGATGTGGTCGGCCATCTGATTCACGGCGAGCGCACGGATTGGATGCCACGGGTCAGGACGGTGCTGCAGTCTGGCGAGGCTCAGGCGTTTGCGGCGTTCGACCGCTGGGGGATGGCACGAGAGAGCCAGGGTAAGTCCCTGGGGCAGTTGCTGGATGAATTTGCTCATTTGCGATCAGACAACCTGGACCAACTGCGTGACCTGCAGCTGCAGCGCGCAGACCTTCCACGGCGTGGACGGCATCCTGCCTTTGGAGTCGTTACCCTGTCAGAGCTGCTGGCCACATGGGTAACGCATGACTTGACTCATCTGCACCAGATCTCGAGGGTCATGGCTCACCAGTACCGCGAGGCCGTGGGCCCGTGGAGCGCATACCTCGGGGTGCTGCAGTGCGCCGGGCACAGCTCTTAAGGGGAGAACGTCTCTCGTGGTCTAGACCGTGGGAACCAGGATCTCGGTGATCAATTCCGCTTCCGGCGTCGTTCTCGGATCATTCGGGTAGTTCTCAATGAAGAATTCATCCCGCAACGGGAGCTTGGTCTCGGAGATAATCTGCATCACCCGGCCGCTGGCCGGACCCAGGTTCGAGTAAGGGCCAGTCAAGACAAAGCGGCTGAACTTGCCTCCCTGGAACTCCATATAAGCCAGGTCCTCGGGCAAAATTGCGGGATGGGCGGCGAGCGAAACCCCGGCCCGGTATATCATCGGCCCCACTTTGTAGAGGCTCATGTATCCCGTGATCTCATTGTGCTCCGCGATCCTGCCAACGAATGTGTGCAAGATCTGCCAAGCTTGGGGAGCGTTGGTTTGGAACGGCCCTACTTTCTCGACAAACACGTAGTGGGTTTTAGGCCAGATTACGACTTGGGGCTCTTCCGTCAAGTTCATGGCTTCTCCCTTCGGCGTTCAATCCTTGGGCATCCAGCATACGCGTTTATTCGTCTCTGAGAGCGCGCATGGGATTCGTCGGGGGAGCGTTTCGCGCGGGAACCGGGCGAGAGAGTGCGGGAGAACCGAGAGAGAACCAGATACACGACTTTATGAGTGACGCACTACCTAGAACTGAAAGCGGACTCCTAACTGCAACTGCCGGACGTTGAGTGCGAAGTTGCTGTTATTGATGCTGGTCACCTGTCCAAATGGCGTGGAATACGGAGTTAAGGTGTTGCCTGCCCCGATGGTTTTTGAGCCCGTCTGGAGTACGTCATTGACGAAGTAGGCTGAGGCGTTGGCTGTGGTGACGTTGGGGTGGTTGGCAAGATTGAATGCTTCGCCCAGAAACTCGAGCCCATAGCGCTCACGAAACAACAGCCTCTTCGAAAGACGCATATCGACGACATACGTCTCGGGAAGCTGATAGGCATTGCGGTCCGTGATTGGGACCCGGTTCGCGGTGGTAGCCCCGGAGCCGTTAAAGGATCCTGTACTGACAATCTTCTGGACAGCATCGCCTGGGGTGACGGTGAGGGTGCTGGAGGCGCCACTGATGCCGACCGAGTAGGGCAGACCGGTTTGGGCCGAAAAGGCCGGCGCCATCTCAAAGTCATTAGCCAGATAACCCCATGCCCCGTGGAGATGCCAGGGTGTGCTGATCACCGCGGCCATGACCAGGCGATTCGGCACGTTCTGGTTGGAGTTGCCTTTGTCCAGGCGGATGTTGGTTGGGTCGAGCAAAGCGGTAGCTGAGGCTCCGGTGGTGTTGTTTTCTCCGTAATCGAGAGCGTGCGACCAGGTGTAGTTTGCGTTGAATTCGATCGAGCGCGAGAGCTGATGCTTGAACTGCGCCACCAGCGCTTCGTAATTCGAGGTTACACCGCTAAAGATATCCGTAATGGAGCTGAAGTTCGGATTGGGCCGCAGGTTCTTATTGGCGGTAGCCAGAAATGCATTTGCCTGGAAGGTGGTTCCATTGCGAAGGGGACCCTGCTGCTTCGGGTCGTCGATGGTGAACGTGACGGGTGTGGGCGTGGGAAGGTTGGTGTCCACAAAATCAGGCAGGCGGCGCCCCCACGACCCGAGCCACGAAAGACTGAACACATCGTGGTTAGTCACTTGCGTCTCGACAGTGAGGTCAGCTTGATAGATCTGGGGAACCTTGAAGTTAGGGTCGAGATAGTAGACGGTTGCATTGCCGCTGGCTGAGCCGAGGCAGGCGCCTTGTTGTGCGGGCGCGACCACCTGGGGAAAGGCGGGAGCGCAGGTTTGTCCGGGATTGAACTGTGGGTTGGTCTGGCTCCCCGCGGCCCCGGTACCGATAAGCGCCTGATAGAGGGTGGAATTGATGGCCCGGGCAAAGAACATCCCAAAGCCGCCGCGCACGATGGTTCTGCCGCTACCGTAAGGGTCATAGGCAAAGCCCACGCGTGGACCAAAATTGGTCTTCATGTCGTTCAGCTTAGCGGTTTGCGGAACGTCCGGGTTGGCAAGCTGCGGCCCGGGAAAGCTCTCATACTCCCAGCGAATACCCAGGGTAAGGCTGAGCCGGCGGGTTGCCTTCCACTCGTCCTGAGCAAACAAGGAGTAATCACCGGTGGTAAAGGGAAGTCCCGCAAGACCTCCTCCCTGGTTGAAATAAGTGTAATGTGCCGCTTTGGAAGCGGTCCCTGCATTCCCGGCGAGATACAGGTCGGAGATGTAGTTACCCAGGGTTGTGTTGCCGCTGTAGGTATAACCTCCGAATTGGTTGTATAGGTTGGAGAGCAGATCGTAGGTGTGGACATAGTCACCGCCGAACTTGAAGCTGTGGTTTCCGTGCAGCCAGTTCACCGTGTCGGAGATCTGCCAACGACGCTCATCAGGATAGGCCCCGCGGAGAAGAAACTGCGGCGTTCCGATCTGGAAAAAGCCCGTTAGATACACGTTTACCGGCAGCCCTAACGGGTTTGTGTATGTCGGCGTGTTGATCAGATTGCTGCTTTCATACGGGGTAGGCGCCTGGTTGGTCTCGTATTCAAAATCGCGGCCATACATGTAGCGCGCCTCATTGCTCCATGCCGGGGTGAAAAGGGAGTCCAGCTTGCCGACGATCCAGGTATCGCGCACGTAGTCGTTGCCGAAGCTTGAGAGCCCATAGGCAACGGCCGGGCTGGTCTGGATCCCGGCTGGGGAGGTCCAGCGCATTCGGTTCGCTTCCACCGAAACGTGATTCTTTGCATTCACCTGCCAGTCGACCTTGGGGAAGTAGATCGTCTGGTCGCCGGTTCGAGGCACTGTACCCAGGGTTGATTGGAGACCGGCTATGCCCGCGGTATAAACGCTATACGATCCCGCATAGGTGAGACCGGTATCGGTTGCGATCTGGCAGACATTGGCGTCCTGGTAAGAGGGAGCGGCAGAGCCCGTGCCGCCGCACTTCTTGCCAGCCGAGAGTGTGGCATCAGCAGGGGTGTAGAAATTTGCGTTGGCGCTGGCGCCGGTAATGGTGGCGGCAGCCGGAAAGTCGTGATAGAAGCGGTCCGCCGCAAAGAAAAAGAAGATCTTATCCTTCCAGATCGGGCCGCCTACTGCCAACCCGTACTGGCGGCGGAGGTCGGTAGGCTTGAAAGGAACCACCTCATAGCTGGGGGGCGCGCTGGAAACCTCGACCGGGTGGGTCACAGTGCTGTTGGTGGCTGCCCAAGCGCTATCGCGGTCGAAGTAGTAGCCGACCCCGTGAAAGCCATTGCTGCCGCTCTTGGTGACGGAATTTACGATGCCGCCCGCTGAGCGGCCGTATTCGACAGAGTAGTTGGAAGTGTTGACCTGGAACTCCTGGACTGACTCCTTGGCAGTCGAATATCCTGCCCGGGTGCGGCCCCGCTCTTCAGAGAAAAAGGCCTGATTGTCATCTGTGCCGTCGATGGTTACATTATTCAGCAGCGTGCTCTGCCCGCGAAAGCTGAGCAACCCGTAGCCGTTCGAGTCGTTGACAACGGCAGGCGTCAGCAGCGCGTAGCTGGACCAGCGATAATTGCTGACCGGCAGATCGTGCAGGGTGTTCTGATCGATGATACCGGCAAAATCAGGATTTGTGGTGTTCACCAGCGGAGAGGCGCCGCTTACTTCCACCGTTTGCGAGGTTGAGCCAACCCGCATATGAGCATCCATCGTGGTCAACAAGCCGACCTGGACAGTGAGATCTACAGATTTGTAGGGTTCGAAACCCGACGCCGTGATGGTGACACTATAGGTCCCCGGCCGCAGGTGCATGACGCGGAAGTATCCTGCAGCGTCGCTCCTGGCAGTTTGTTCGGCATTGGTCGCATTCTCGTGCACGGTGATGGTTGCGTCGGCGACAATGGCGCCGGAGGTGTCGACCACTGTGCCTCCGACGGCTCCATCCACCGCCGTCTGGGCATGGGAAACAGGGGTAATCGACGCGCACAGTAAAGCCAGCAGTGCGAAGAAACTGAATCGAGAAGTTTGCTGCATACTGGGATCTCCTCAAAATTGGCGGTTCGATCTTCTGCTAGATGTTGAAGCGGCGTATGCGATGGCGGTGGAGGCTGATCGATCGTACAGTCCGCACCGCGAACTGTTCGTGACAGCATTGTCGCAAGCCTTCTGCCAAACTATGACAAAGATTTCTTAAATGAATATGAAATTTTGAGGAGCAAACACTTTGCGTTCACGCTATGAACACGATGCCATCAGGTAACCGTCACTGTGCTGTTTAACGCATTTTTGCTAATACTGTCGTCCGGTGGGATCAGCCATGTGCGGCCATTCTTCTTGGCGGAATGGCCGCGTTGAGTTTAGTTTTCTGGTCTAAACCATTAGCAAAAATGCTCTCGAAGCATGACAGACGATGCGGACTAAACGCTCTTCCTGGAAGATCGATTCGAACCAGCCTTCCGCAGCCCCGCCCTCGCCCGGCCGGTCGATTCGCGGATGATCAGTTCGGGCTCTACCGCTACCTGGGGTGGAGTCTTGGTCTCCGAAGGCCGCAGCTGTTGCAACAGTAATTTGACCGCCAGTTCGCCCATCTGTTGTAAGGGCTGGCGAATCGTGGTCAGACTTGGTGTCTGGAAGGCTGCCTCTTTGATGTCATCGAAACCCACTACAGAAACATCCTGAGGAACCCTTAATCCGGAATCATGGAGCGCACGAATACACCCTATCGCCGCCACATCGTTGAAAGAGAGAACCGCGGTAAAGCTGTGACTATGAGCCAGCAGCTGTTTGACGACCGGATAACCCAGCTCAGGCGAGGTCAAATCCTTTTCCAGCTGGATGGTCAATTCCGGCCGGATAGAGAGGCCGAGGTCTTTCGCCACCTCAACGATACCTTGCCACCTTGCGTCGGAATCGGAACTGTAAGGCTGCCCGTGCATAAAGGCGATGGTGCGGTGCCCAAGGTTGTACAGATGGCAAAGCGATAATTCCGCAGCCCGGCGATGATCGAGCACTACGTTCGTAACCCCCGTCATGCGCTTGTGGCCGGCAATCGCAACCACGGGCAGCGGGAGTTTGTGAACCAAATTCGTGTCGATCGCAATCAAACCCTCAGCGCCCCGGCTGATCAGCATGCGGGGGTACTGCTCGATCAGGTCAGGCCGGTGCCGGTGGTGGGCAATGAAGTAGAAATACTTTTCCTCGAGAAGCCGGTCTCCAATCCCCGTCATCACTTCTGCGTGATAACCGTCGGCCAACACCGGAACCAGGATGCCGATGGTCATGGTGTGGCGACTTCTTAAGGATCGCGCCAGGAAGCTCGGCTCATAATTGAATTTGAGCGCCGCCTTGCGGATTCGCTCCCGCGTAGCTTCAGGAATGGAGCGGCCTGGAACCTGGTTCAGAACGACCGATATCGTCGTCGGATCGAGGTTGAGATAAGCCGCAAGGGTCTTGAGACCGACGGGTCCAGCGGGCTGGCTATCGTCGCGGGTACGCTTTCCCATCGTGCTGACGTAACCTCATTCGTGCAAGTGCCAGTAGGCTATAAAAATAGCAGCCGCGGCCCATCTAAACAAGAGTTTGTCTAGATACTTCGCCGGCCCCGCTTGCACTGCCGGCAGATCACGGGCCACCCGGGCCGCGCGGCTTTCGTTGAGCGCCGTTGGGCACAGGAAGAATCCCCTCGCCTTCCTTCAGAATGTAGAAGTGATCTGCCCCGACATTGGCGAGCGTCTCAACCTTGCCAGACGGCCAAAAAATTTCGAGTTTATCCACTTTTTCGTGATGGGCGAGGCCAAAGTGAATCCTGAGGTCGCTCTGTGAAAGGTAGCTGCCCCCGCTCTGAACCTGATCTTCCTGCACCAGATCGCCTGCAGTTGCGCGGACCCGCGCATTGAGCGCAAGCCGGTTGCCCTTCGTCCCCTGCAGTTCGAAGCTGACCCAATGGTTGCGAGGTCCTCCCTGGGGCTGAAGGATCATGGGTTCGCCTTCCAGGTTCTCAATCACGATCTCCAGGCGCCCATCGTTGAACAGGTCGCCCACCGCGAGCCCCCGGCTTACCTGTGGTATCTGAATCGCCGGGCCGGCAAGCTTACTGATGTCACGAAATGTGCCGTCGTGTTGGTTGAGATAGAGAAGCTTAGGCTCGCGGAAGGTGGTGCCCACGTCGCGCGTGTCCACCTGGGGATAGACATGCCCGTTGACGATGATCAGATCTGGCCAGCCATCGTTATCCAGATCGAAGAAAGCGTCTCCCCACCCCACATATGGCGTTGTGCCGTGGGCAATTCCGGATGTGTAGGAGACATCGGTGAAATTGAGGCCGCCGTTGTTGCGGAACAACGCCGCATACTCCTCGCTGAAGTGGCTGATGGCGAGCGAGAACAGACCCTTGTGTTCGTAATCACCCAGGGCCACGCCCATGTTGGCTTGTTCGCTGCCGTCGAGGTTGACGGCAACTCCGGCGTCCAACGCGACGTCGGTAAAGTGGCCGTTTCCGTCGTTGCGATAAAGGTAGTTGGGCTCCCCATCGTTGGCGACGAACAGATCGAGCCGCCCGTCGAGGTTGAAATCACACCAAACTGCCGTCAAGCCAAAGAACTTCTGGGGATCGTCCACCCCGGCCGCTTGCGAGACCTCGGTAAACGTTCCATTGCCGTTGTTGTGATAAAGCGCATCAGGAGATCCCTTGAGGCCTCGGGGGCCGCACTGTACAGCTATGCCATGGTATTGACAGGTTGGCCTGGAGCCGAATTCGGGGAGATCCTTGAGGTCTAAATCGACATAATGCGCAACAAAGAGGTCAGTCCA
Organism: uncultured Acidobacteriaceae bacterium; assembly: GCA_963736535.1. Taxonomy (GTDB): domain Bacteria; phylum Acidobacteriota; class Terriglobia; order Terriglobales; family Acidobacteriaceae; genus PALSA-350. Next base: position 112,434 of record CAVTPN010000015.1, on the reverse strand, counting down.
GCCGTCGCTGTCGTAGTCGCCAAAAGCCGCACCGGTGGCCCATCCGGAATCCTTGTCCAGGCCTGCCTGAGTGGTTACGTTGCTGAACGTTCCATCGTGGTTGTTGTGGTAGAGGACAATCCCGCCGAAGCAGGTGACCAACAGATCGGGCCAGCCGTCATTGTCAAAGTCTCCAATGGAGGTCCCCATGGCCCAGCAGGGATAGCCGACACCGGCCTTGTCGGTAACATCCGTAAACGTGCCATCGTGGTTGTTATGGAAGAGCGCACTCCGCGCTTTGCGGCCGGCCAGCGCCATGTCGATGCTAGGCGCATTGGTGAAGTAAATGTCCGGCCAGCCATCGCGATCATAGTCGATGAGCGCCACTCCGCCGCTCATGGACTCCACGATGTACTTTTTCGCAGGAGAAGAAAGATGGTCGAATTGGATTTTGGTGGAGCGGGTGATATCGACGAGTTGCGGAATTGGCGAGACGGGCGTGGTCGCCGGCGCGTGGTTGGCCGGGTTTTGGTTAGCTGGTTGGGGGGCGGGGTGTTGGGCTCGACTGGCGTGGAGCGGGCAGAAGATTACAAGCAACAGGCCTGGAAGAGCCAGGTTTCGCAACATGCGGTCTCTTCGCATCCCCATCTCCCCTGGGCTGTTTCGGACGGTCTTTACTTGGTCTCCTCCTCGGTGGAAAGTCCAGCCGGATGGAGCTGCATTTCTTTGAAGACTGCCTCCAGCTTTTCCTTCATCAGCTTGTATCTCTTGTACTCCTCTACCTCGCGTTGTGAGTCGGCGGTCCGCCCCATCTCACGGTAGATGGTGCTTAAGCGAAAGTGGGCAGCGGCGTTCGTGGGTTCGAGCTGGACCGCCCGCTCGAGAATCGGCAACGCCTTAGCCTGTTGGTTCATCGCGATCAAGGTTTTGGCCAGCCCGAAGTCAGCCTCAGCATCTTCCGGCTGCAAGCGGAGTGCGGTGTTGTAGTACTGCAAAGCCTGGGTGGAATCTCCTTTGTGGCTGGACAGGTCCCCCAGCCGGACGTCTGCTTTTTCGTCCAGGGCGTTCTCGGCGATCGCCGCCTTGTACTCCGATTCTGCTTCCGCCTTGACCTTTGGATCCTCAGAGACGCCATACAACTCTCCCAATTCAAAGTGGATGCCGGGCAGCTTGGGGTCAATCTCGAGGGCCTTCTGAAATTGCCGTCGAGCCCCTGCGTTGTTGCCCTGTCTGGCCTCTTCATGCGCCATCACCTGATGCATCTGCGCCGATTCGGGGGCGGCCAGCGCCAGGCTCAGCATAGCTTCCCCGGAAAGATCGGAATACACGCGATAGGCGGCATAGAGTACCGCCGGGTTGGCCGGGTCGGCCTGGCGCATGACATTTACTACCGAGCTGGCCTTTTCAAGTTCCTGGCTAGCGGTATACAGCTCGACCAGTTCCATGCCAATTTGAACTTTTAATTTTGGTTCGTCCACGGCGGCAAACGATGCCTCCAGGTGGGTATGTGCGTTTGCAATGTCGCCTGTACGTTTCTCCGCCATGCCCAGCAGGGATTCAATTTTCGTCAAGTTCGGCTGCATCTCGAGAGCTGCTTGCAGATGAGGTGCGGCCTTGGCGTAGTTTCCCTGAAAAAACAGCAGAACCCCAAGGTTAGCCTGAGCATCCAGATTTTTCGGATCCAAAGTGACGAGCGCCTGGAGTTCAGGGATGGCGAGGTCGGGCCGCTTCTGGTTCAGGTACTGCTGGGCGAGCCGGGAGTGCGCAGCAATCTGGTCCTGATGGTTAGCCGGCGCCTGGGACAGGAGAGGGAGGGTGGGGAGGAAGACCAGGAGCAGGGCGCAGAGTTTTTTTTTACGCACATCGCCTTCGAATCATACCGCGCAAACCCATTGGAGAGAAAGCCTGGAAGGCTAACCGAAGATTCCGCGAATGCAGGGAACAAAGAGCACCCGGCCGGCGTATCTCAACCAATACGACGCACGGAGCCTCGCAGGCTGGTGCAAGAGGTTCTTTTGAAGAAGCCTCGCCGCGGTGACGGCCCTGTCGCTAGACAAACCATTGTCTAGAGGTGCCTCCGCTGATATCTTGTAGGGTGGCGGCATTCCACAGGTATGAGGTCACAGCGGTACGATGGGAAAGCCCAAGCGCGACGACAACTTCCCTGCCGGCCCCGTGAGTCTCAGGACCCTCGCGGCGTATCTCGATCTTGATCCGGCGACCGTATCGGTCGTGCTGAATCAGGTGCCCGGACGCTCCATTCCTGAAGCGACGCGGGAGCGAATTCGCAAGGCGGCGCTCAAATTCAACTATGAGCCCAGTTTCCTGGCACGATCCTTGCGAAATCGCCGCACCATGACCATCGGCATTTTGGTTCCGGTGCTGGCCGACGGCTATCACGCAGAGGTGATGACCGGCATAGGAGACAAGCTTATCGAGCAGAAGTATTTCTACTTCATCGCCCACCACCGGCACCGTACCGATCTTATCGAGCAGTACCCTCGCATGCTGATCAACCGCGGCGCGGAGGGCCTGATCGCTATCGATACAAATTTAGTAGACAAGCTTCCGTTTCCGGTGGTTGCGGTAGGCGGCCGCAGGCGTATCAGCGGGGTTACCAGCGTCGAGCTCGATCATCACCGAGCCGCGGAACTATCGCTTCGTCATCTATACGATTTAGGGCACCGCACCATTGCAGTCATGCGCGGGCAGCCTTATAGTTCCGATTCCGACGCCAGGTGGCAAGGGATCGTTGAGGTGGCACAGGATTTAGGTCTCTCTCTCCGGCCTGAATTGACCATTCAGCTGGAAAAGGATTTGACATCGCCTGAACTGGGATATCCGGTAGTGGAGCAGCTACTAGCTCACCATCGCCGCTTTACCGCGGTTATCTCTTTCAACGATATTGCTGCCATAGGTTGCATTCGCGCGCTCCATGACTCGGGGCTGCGGGTTCCTCAGGATGTGTCTGTGGTCGGATTCGACGACATCAAAGAAGCAGCCTTCCAGACACCGAGTCTGACCACGATCCGGCAGCCCCTTCACAAGATGGGCGAACTGGCTGTCGAATTACTGCTCCAACAGCTCCCGCCTTCCAACACTAAGATTGCTCCGCAAGTAGCAGTGGAGCCCGAATTGGTTGTCCGCGAATCTACCGGCCCCTCGAGGCTCAGACTGCGCAAGGCAGGTTCGACGAGTGCGGCCTCAAAAGTGTCTAGCGCCGGCGGGTCATATTCGAACAGCCACCGCAACACGGAATAAGATCCATCTGTCGTCCTCGGAGGTTGTGACTTTTTTGATTTCTTTCAGGTTTTGGTGGTCGAAAGCTCAGAAGAGCGTCGGCCAACAAGCATCCTCGGGGTTCCCTCGGCTATGCTCGGGACGGGCTCTTCGACTGCGCGCCAAAAACCCTTTGTTAAGCGATAGATCTGCGAGGCGCTTCGCTCAGAGGTTGTGACTTTTTTGATTTCTTTCAGGTTTTGGTGGCCGAAAGCTCTGAAGGGCGTCGGCTAACAAGCATCCTCGGGGTCCTTCGACTGCGCGCCAAAAACCCTTTGTTAAGCGATAGATCTGCGAGGCGCTTCGCTCAGGATGACGGTCTTCTGGGAGTTTAAAAAACCTTCCGGTTGGGTGTGCCAAAAGCTCAAAACTTAAAAAAGTCACAACCTCTCGGGCTATTACCACACATAGGTTGCAACCGCGCCGCCGCTCAATGTAGACACAATGCTCTCGCCATGAAAGCGAATTTGAAATGTCTGCGGCGTGCCGCTGGTGTTGGCCACGATCACCACATACTTGCCGCCGGGAGTTTCATAGGCTACATTCGGCAGCTTATCCAGCGCGCTCGACTGGATGCGCACCGAGCCGGGAGGCACAAACTTCGCCGCGTGCGCAACGGTGTAATAGGCCAGGTTCCGGGTCACCTTGTTCCCCTCGAGCGTGATCGCTCCCTCGCACACCGGGCAGCCACCGTTATCGGTATGGGGCTTAAACTCCGGGTCGGCGGCAAGATTCCAAAGCAACACGTTGCGGCTCCAGTTGCGCGGGGCGCCGACGATCAGCCTCGCCACCGGCGCGGCGATGTGCAGGCGCGGATCGCCGGACTCATCCACCACCATCTGCTCGGTGAAGTAGAGATTCTTCTGCGGATAGGCGTCATGCACCTTGGTCAATGCCGTAATCTCGCCTTCATACAGGTGGAATGCCGACCCCTCCACATACTGCCTTGCCTCGGGATCGTTGAGGATGGTCAATGGATAGTCCGGCCGGTCGCAATTGTGATCGTAGACAATGATCCTGGTCTCGATCCCCGCCTTGCGGAATGCCGGTCCGAGAGATTTCCTGATAAATGCGGCCTCGTCCGCGGCTTCCACCACCATGCTGGGCGTGTTGTCGGGATTTAACGGCTCATTCTGCGGAGTGACCGCGTCGATCTTGATTCCCGCGGCCTTCATCCCCGCGATAAATTTGACCAGGTATTGCGCATAGGTATCGTAGTATTCGGGCTTGAGGCTTCCGCCCTTCAGATTGCCGTTGGTCTTCATCCACGCGGGCGCCGACCACGGTGACCCCAGAATTTTGATCCTGGGATTGATGGCAAGAATCTCTTTCAGGGCTGGGATCACGGAGGTCTTATCCGGACCAAAGTCGAATTTCTTGAGGCTTGGATCCGTTTCACCCGGCTTCAAGTCGTCATAGGTGAACGCATGATCGTTCATGTCGGATGAGCCAATGCTGATGCGCAGGTAGCTTACGCTGATATCTCTGTCACCTGTCCCGAACAGCTCCTGCAGCAGCACCTTCCTCCGCGGAGCGTCCATTCGCATGAGCAGTTGCGCGCTGCCGCCGGTCAAGGCGAAGCCGAACCCATCCATCGGCTGAAATTTCTGCTGGTCGTTCACCTCGATCGCGGGAGCCTGCTGATCGATCTTCTTGAAGTGGAGAGGCGAAGCCTGGGGAGCAAGAAGAGAGGAGCGGTCCTCCGTCGAAAGCCAAACGGTGGCACTGCTTCCGTTTTGAGCAAAAGACGGGAGGGCGGATAGAGCGACACACGCAAAAAGAAAGCCCGGCATGAAACGCAATTTCATTCATCCTCCTAACACCGGGATAATACTCTCCGTCGCACGCAATACCCTGGACAGACGGAAAGGGGCGATCTGTCAGAACCGAAGACAGACCGCCCCTCTCCACAGAGCCGCAAGCTTTTTGCTTTAGAAAGACAAGCGAGCGCCGAGCTGCATGGTGCGTCCTCCCTGAGAGACCCCGGTGACGTTCGCATTCGAGGTGCAAGGATCCCCTGGGGTGGTACAAACCAGGCTGGAGTTGGGCAAGGAGAAGCTGGGATGGTTGAACGCATTGGTTGCGTCGCCCCGAATCTGCAGCCTGACGCTTTCCCAGATGGCGAAAGTCTTCGACGCCGAGAGATTGACCAGTTCTATTCCGGGACCATAGATGTTGTTCCTTCTCATATCGCCGAAGGCCCCAGCCGGCGCGATGGTGAAGGCTGCGGGATTGAACCATTGGTTAAGCGTCCGATTCGATAACGTCGGATTTCCGATCTGGTTGGGAAACCAGGCGTAGCCGTTGCCCGATTGACCGCCCTGAGAAAATGAGTTGTCGCTTCCGCTCACCGTCGGGGTAAATGGATTGCCGGTCGAAAGGACGATGACGCCCGAGGTCTGCCAACCGCCTACCGCCAGGTCAAGCAGCGAGTTGTGGTTCAGGAACATCTTGCCCGTGCCGAATGGAAGCGCATAGACCACATTGCCCTTGAATGCGTCACGGATGTCGAAGTTGGAAGCACCATAGTTCGCCGACGGATTAAAAGCGCGCTGCCAAACCTGTGTCCCTCCGCGACTTCCCCATCCTGACGAATCCTCATCATCCAGGAAGTGCGACCAGACGTAGTTGAAGCCGAAACTGACTCCCTGGGTGAATCGCTTGCTGATGGAGACTTGCAAGGAGTCGTAGTTGGAGATGGCGTTAAGGCTTCCATTGCTTCCGCCGATACCCTGAAACTGTGGGTATGGCAGTTCGGAGGGAGAGTCGTTGGGACCGAGTTTGGCTTCCGGGACTTGATTCAGATTGAGAGGGAAGGCCAGATTGTAGCCGTGGCTGGCAACGTAGGCAACCTCGGCCACCATGTTGGTACCTATCTCTCGCTGAACGGCGACGTTCCACTGCATGCTCTTGCCCAGCGGGGTGTGGTACTTGTTGTAGTTCACGTTCTGTCCGTTCAGTGCAGCCGGGTTGGTGTTGGGCAGAACGTAGGGCAGACTGGAACCGCTCCCGGAGAGGATCACCACCGGCGAGATGCCGTTGGTCTGATCGGACAGGCTGCCTTGGGAACTCAGCGCAGAACCCATCCCGGTGCCGGTTTCATCCAGGCTGTAGTTATAGGCGTAGAGACCGAAGCCAGCACGAATGGTGGTGTTCCGGTCGGCCAACAGGGAAAATCCCACGCGTGGCAGAAAGGTATTGTAAATGTTGGCCTGCAGCGAGGTGCGGCCGTTCGCGTGGGTCGATGCATACCACATCGCTCCCAGCGTATTGGTCGCAGGGTTGGTCACTGTTGGGTCGAAGACGCTGATATTGTTCTTCACTTCATTCCAGCCATGCTGGATCTGATAGCGAAGGCCAAGATTCACGGTAAGATTCGGTCTCAACTTGATGTCGTCTTGAACGAACATCTGCGGGCTCTTTAGCCTCGCTCCATACTCAGGGCTGACGCCTGCGCTCCAGGACTGGGTTTGACCCAAAAGAAAATCGGCATAGCCGACACCGGTACTACTATCGCCTACCGTCGACTGCGTGTATACCCCGGTATAGGTGACCGTTGCGCCATTGATATTTCCCCAGGCTGTTGTGTCGTCGCGAAAAAAGAGCAGCTCGCCGCCGAAGTGAAAGACGTGCTTGCCGCGGATCATCGTAACCACATCGGAGGGGTCGAAAGCCATCTCCTTATAAACTGCGTTGGTTGCGGGCTGAAGCTCATTCGCGCCCTGGTTGCAGCAGTTTGACCCGTTGATGGCCACGGTAGGAAAGATATCGGCCTTGGAGAACTGCAAACCCAGCTTGGCCGGGTAGCCCTCCCCTGTGCTTTCCGCCCCAAAGAAGTTCCACTGGTCTGTGTATCCAAACCTGGCTTCGTTGATGGTGCGCGAGCTGATGTTCCACACGTCGGAAACCTGGGCGTTATTGCTGTCAACGTCTCCGGATTCGCAGTTGATGGGACAGGTAAAGATACCTGGGTAATGAGCCGGATTGTCGCGCTGGGTGTCGGACATGGTGAGCCGGTTATTGGTGCTGATGTCGTAGTCCAACCGCCCGAAGTACTTGGTGTAGGGGTTGGGAGCAGGAATGCTGTAGTAGTAATTGTTTGTATCGACACCGGCAACCACCGTCCCGGGGACAAACTGTCCAGTAGGGGGGTGAGTTGTCTGATTAGGATAGAAGGCCTGAAGGTTCGCGGCGACCGGATCGATCATCGAGGCGGGAATCTTATTGCCGTTGCCGTACTCCTGCGCGAAGGACTTGCGGGTTACGCAAGGACAGGTCTGGCTGACACCGTTGATGACCTCTGTACCGGACTGCTGAACCACCTGGGTGGTGGGATCATAAATTGTGGGAAAGCCGGTGAAGTCGCCGGCCATCATGGCGGTGGTCGGAATCGTGGTAAATCCGTTGTTCGATCCGCTGTTCTGGACGATCTTGTCAAAATTGAAGTAGAAAAACATCTTCTTCCTCAAGATGGGGCCGCCGATCGATCCGCCGAAGTTGTTGTAACGCAGGAACGGAACCACTACTTTGGAACCAAACCCATAATTAGCGGCATTCAAGGCGTCGTTCTGGAAATACTCATAAGCTGCGCCGTGGAAGCTGTCGGTACCCCCCTTGCTGATCTGGTTGAAGATGACGCCGCCGATCCCATACTGGGCAGAGAAGGAAGAGGTGTTGACCTGAAGCTCGGAGACCGTCTCGAAGATAGAAACATCGGAGTTGGCGCTCGACGGCAGGGTGGTGGAAGCGCCGTCCGCGAGCACGGCATTGTAAGGAAGGTTCCCGTTGACTGCGGCGACCTGACCAGGATTCGTTGCGTTGCCAAAGGAGTTATTGCCCGCTGCACCGGGGAGCATGATGGTGAAGTTTTCCCAGTCCTGGCCGGTCTGAGGCAATTGCGACATCGATTCTGCGTCCAGGGTGGTCGACTGCTCTCCTGATTCTGTCTTGAGCAAGGGCACGTCCGTGTTCACAACCACTTCTTGCGAAACGGAGCCAACTTTTAACTCGCCGTTCACGTTCGTAATGCCGACCTGGACGGTGACCGGACCGCGCACGAGCCGGTCGAAACCATCCTTCTGAAAAGTGAGCTTATAGGTTCCAGCCACAATCGAGGAGGTGTCATACAGGCCGGCACTGTCGCTGGTGTAGCCCTTCGACACGCCTGTGTCGATGTTCAGCACCGTGATCGTCACCCCTGGGAGCAAAGCTCCGGATGAGTCGGTCACTGTGCCTCGAATGTCACCCGAGTTTGTATTCTGTGCGATGGCCACTCCGCTTGCGCAGAGCAGGAAACAGAGCATCCAGCGTGTTGCGTTTCTCATAGACCTCCAAAAAGTACGGCAAAATCTTCTCCCGGCCGGCCTCTGTTGGAAGCACCGGCGGGTTCCTGGTAAGGGCGCTCTCTCGGCCCATTCGGGAAGACGTTCATGTCTTAACCCACCCGGGCAGGATGCATGCGTCTTCTACTTTCTCCCCAACGCTCTCAAAGACAAGCGATTGTTTGCGAAGAAAAAGGTAATACTTCAGGAAACGCCCAGGATTAAAGCACCGCAGAAAGACGGTTGTCAAGGGAGATTTTTGGGCGTATAGGTTCAGACAAACCATTTGTCTCGATATTTTGACAATTGTCTCGATATAGTGACAATTAAGCGCTTTCCCCTCTCAGCCCGACCAACCGATCCAGGTATAAGAAAAATCGCCGCCGGCTTGAGCGACTATTGGCTCAAGTACTTACAGCTTCCATGACACCTCAACGCCCGATCCCGAGTATGGTGACGAAATATGGTAAGCAGAAGAGGTTTTCTCCAGGGGATTTCCGCCTTTTCCGTGTCTGACCTGGTTCGACCCGGAATCGAGGCCGAAGCCATATCCCCAAAGGGGCCCTCCGAACAGGAGCGGCAGCCCGACGGCACCCCGGCGGGGCACCCGGAACTGGAGTGCGGTAATTCGCTGGTTCGTGTCCGTATATCCGGATCGAGCTCGGATTTCTGGTCGCTCGAAAACCGTGCAAGCGGCCGGATCTATCGTTTTGGATGCCCGGTGTTTCCCCTCGGGGGAAAGGCCGTCCCGGCGACCCTCAAGGAAGTGCGAGCCGGCGGCGCACCCGCGAGGTTGAAGAATGGCGTAACCGAATGCTCCTTCGCAGGGCCACTGATGGCAAGACCGGCGTTGTTGCTGCGAATGACATTTCGCATAGCGCCGGACAACCCAGTCGTCCGATTCCGATATTCGCTCGAGAACCAGGGCGCGGAAGCCGTAGCATTCGAGCAGGCAGACAGCCCCCTTACCTATCTCAGCACGTCGCTCGAAAACATGAGCCGGGTCAAGGAGGTTCGGTTATCAGACTTCAATTCGATGCTTCACAGCGATACAGTCAGCGAATTCAACGTTCCGCAGCGATGGTTCACGGGCCGGCTTAACGTTGCCGGCCCCATCCTTATCGGTGAGGGCGAAGACCATGAGGCACTTCTGCTTGCCTACGAACATGGATCGCAAATGCCCGACACTTTTTTGCGCTTCGATCTGCAGCCGGATCGGGTGGTGAAGCTGGCCGCGGTTAAAGGCAACTACCTATCAGGCCAGGCTTTCAAGGTCTTCGATACCGTATGGATGGAAGCTGCCGTTTCCCCTGCCGAAGGCGTTGCAAGCCACTTTCGGGCCTTTGTCCGCAAGTATATGGAGGTCGAAGGAGAGAGCAGACGCCCGTATTTGTATTACAACACCTGGAACTTTCAAGAGCGCAATAAGTGGTGGAATGGGAAAGGTTACTTTACCTCGTATAACCAGGAAAGAATGCTGCAGGAGATCGATATCGCGCACCGGATGGGGCTTGAGATCTTCGTCATGGTTTCCGGGTGGCATGGAAAGAGCGGTGACTGGGAGGTAAATCGGCAGCGTTTTCCGGATGGCCTGGAGCCCATAAAGGCGCGCCTCGATCAGCACGGAATGAAGCTGGGACTCTGGTTCAACCCCACCATGGCGGCAGTCTCCAGCAAGATCCTGGCAGCGTACCGGTCGTGTATTTCCTCCTGGAAGGGTAAGCTCGCTGAGCCGGGAGATGTGTGGGGCAGTGAAGTCAGTTATCCCATGTGCCTGGTCAGTGAATACGCCGATGCCTATGCTGACACGGTGATTCGCGTGGCGCGCGAGACCGGCGCCCGCTACTTCGTCTGGGATGCGGTAGCGCAGTACGGTTGTGATTCACCGGATCACTGGCACGGAACTGCAGCCAATAGTGAAGAAGAGCGCTCGAATTCCTATGCCTATCAGCTTCCATTACAGATGGTTCGTATCGTAGAAAAAGTCAAGCGCGCCTACCCCGAGGTTATCTTCGACTTTGATATCACGGAGACGGGACGCGCCATGGGCCTGAGCTTCCTCTCAGCCGGCAGATTTTTTCTCATCAATAACGGTCCCTACCTGGTGGACTACGATCTGCCCCACTTCTCGGACACCGAGAGCGACAACATCTTCTTCTATCCGGGAACTGCGCGCACGTGGATCTGCCGCCGGCCGCTCACCTACGATGAATGGATTCCCTCGAACCTTTTCCTTACCCACTACTTCCCCGATGACCCTGCTTCGTCGCAGTTGGTCAACATGGCTAGCCTGATTCTGGGGCAAAACGGAATCTGGGGCGACCTTCTCAAGGTTTCAGAGGCGGGCGTCGAGTGGATCGGACAAGTGATGGGACGTTATAAGCAAGTACGGGAGGACATAGCGGAAAGCGATCCCATTCGAACCGGCCACGTTGCCGGGGTTTATGAAGTTCACGAGAAGATCTCCAACAGCAGCAATCGAGGCGCGGTCGTTCTTTTTTCTCCGACCAAGGGCAGGATCGTCTACGTGACCGAACATACGCCGAAGCAAAGTTTTTGGGCAACACCCGGGACGGAAATCAGCTTCGATGCGCAGGGGCACGCGGTCCTCAAGAACGATATGGCGTCTGGAGCGGCGATCGCGTTCTTCGGCGTGGCATGAGGAAACCACCGGGAAAGCATGGGCACCGTGTTTGTTGCAGTATCCGCCGACTACACGCGAGTTCGCTACAGCATTTTTGCTAATGGCGTAAACCAGGAAACTGAACTCAACGCGGGCATTCCGCTAAAAAATGGCCACACATAACTGATCCCACCGGACCAGAGTATTAGAAAAAATGGGTTAAAGGGTGCGCTTGAAGAGAGGAGTCGCAACCAGGAGCGTGGCAATACCAAAGCCAGACAGGAAGAGCAGGTCCATGCGGATCGCCGTAAAACCACCATCTTTGAGAAGAATGGACTTGAAACCATGGACGGCGTAGGTAAAGGGATCGAGATGCGCGATGACCTGCAGCCACTTTGGCAATCCTGAGACGGGAGAGATTGCTCCACTGGGAAAGAAGAGGAGCGTATTCAGTACTCCAAACATCATGCGCGGAACCAGGGGATCCTCGACCCGCACCATCATCAGAAACATCATGCCGTTAAACGCCATCGAGGTGGAGATGATGAGCAACAAGAGCAGGAAAGCAGATTCCGGGTTAAAGATGACGCCCAGACCGGCGAGCAAAGAGCCGATGACGGTGATGCAGATGCCTGACAACACCGCCTTGATGGTGCCGGCGAGGTTCAGTCCCATCACCAGCTCGAGACTGGTGATGGGGGTCACCAAATAGCCTTCATGCACTCCCCGTGCTTTGTCGTCGATATACAGCATGCCGCCGCCGATCATCACGGCCACATACATCGCGAGGGCTACGGAGCCGGCGAGAAGATACTTCATGTACTCGACATAAGGATAAAGTTCGACGATCTCAAGCGCGATCTGCTGTACTACCTTCTGTTGAATGACGGGAGCATTCAAGGCGTCGACCAGCGATTGCATCTCTGCTTCCAGGCTGCTGCTCATGACCTGGTCGCTGTTATCGACCACCAGGCCGATGGCCGGAGAATCCCCGGCCAGTACACGCCGCGAATACTGCGCCGGAATAATCACTGCTCCGTCGATCTTGCCCGTGCGCACATCTTCCCTGGCCTTTTGCTCATCGTTATAGGCCACAGTGGTGAAGGTGCGGATATTGACGGCGATGGAATTGAAGGCCTCTTCGATCTTGAGCGCCTGCGAGCCTCGGTCGTAATCGACCACACCCATGCGGGCGCCGCGAATCTTGCCGCCGAAAGCGTTGCCCAGGATGACCAGTTGGACCAGCGGAAGCGCCATCGACATGATCATCAGTGTCGGTGAGCGGAAAAACTTCCGCATCTCTCGTTCGACAATCGCCATCATTCGTTTCATGGTTGCATTCCTGGGCGCGGCGGCATGACGAAGCCCAGCGCCTTGACCTGTTCGTCACGAAGCGCGCGCCCCGTGTAGTGCACGAAGACATCGTCGAGGGTGGTGTTCTGCACGCTCAACGACTTAATAGCGTCGCCGCTGCTGGTCACCATCTCCACTAACTGGGTGGTGGTGAGCGATCCGTTGGAGGTGAGCAGCCTGTACATTCCGGCGCTTTGCGACTCCACCGACGTCACGCCGGCCAGCTCTTTCAGCCGCGCGGGCCACTCCGTGGATTCACGGGCAAACTGCACCTCTACCACGTTGGTTCCCGGAACGCTTGCCTTGAGCGCCATGGGCGTATCGAGTGCTACCAGCTTTCCGTGGTCGACGATGGCGATGCGGTCGCATAGGCGATCTGCCTCATCCATATAGTGGGTGGTAATCAGCATGGTGAGATGGCGGGTGTTCTTAAGGTGGTTGAGCATCTCCCACACAGCAACGCGTGAAACCGGATCGAGTCCGGTGGTGGGCTCGTCAAGGAAGAAGATGCGTGGGTTATGAATCAGGCCGCGGGCAATCTCAAGGCGACGCCGCATGCCGCCGGAAAGCGTCTTGGTCTGCGCATTGCGCCACTTGAGCAGATCGACTGCCTGCAGCAGATCATTGATATTGCGCTCACGCTCCGCCTTGGGAACCTCATAGAGCTTGGCATAGATGGAGAGATTTTCTTCGACCGTGAGATCGATGTCGCTGGTAAGCGCCTGGGGAATGACGCCGATGGCTCGCCGGACCGCATCGGGCTCGCGGGAGACGTCATGGCCGGCGATGATTGCCTTCCCGCTGGTGACCGGCAGGAGCGTCGTCATCATGCGGATGAGCGTGCTTTTGCCGGCGCCGTTTGGCCCCAGCAGGCCGAATATCTCCCCTTCGGCGACCTGGAAGGTGATGCCGGCGACGGCTTCGAAATCACCGTAGCGTTTGACGATGTTTTCGACCACGATCGCCGGCTGTGGCTTGCCGGCATTCATCGCGTCACCAGCTTGTCCTTCGGGATATAGACTTCAGCCAGCATTCCGGGCACGTAGCGCATGCCGGGGTTGTCAATGAGAAGCTTCAGGCGGATGGTCTTGATGTCCCGCTTGCGGCGGCTCACGTCGCGTTGCGTGGCAAAGTCCGCTTCGGCGGATTTCGCGATCACCTTACCCTGGATGGTGGCGCCGCTTGGCATCACGACTCGCAGGCTATCCCCGAGCTGTACGGAATCTGCCTCGGTCTCGGGAAGGGGCGCATAGACCCATGTCTGGGTCAGATCTGTAATGGTTACAATAGGCGTTCCAGCCGCGACCACCTCGCCTTGCCGCGCGGCTCTCACGTTGACCTTGCCGGAGATGGGGGATAGGACGCGCGCATATCCCAGTTGAACCTGTGCCTGATCCAGCAGGGCTTGTGCATTCTGCATATCGCCACGCGTCGCTGCCACGGTCTTGGCTGCCGTCTGCGCTTGAATGGTATTGGCTACTGCGACTTTCAGAGATGCTTGCGCAGCCGCGACATTCGCCTTAGCGGAGTCGACGGCTGCCTGCGCGGCATGCAGCGCCGTGGCTGCTTCATCGCGTGATTGGTAGCTCATGATTCCCTGTGCCGCCAATGCAACCGTACGCGAGGTATCGGCATTCTGATGCTCGTACTGCGCCTGGGCCTGGACCAGCGCGGCCTGCGCACTGCGCAGTTGCGCTTCAGCATTCGTTACCTGGCTTGACGTACCCCCCTGGGTCTGGCGCTCGGTATCGCTCGCTCCCTGCAGCTTGAACCGCTGACTAGCCGCAGTCGCCTCGGCAGCCTGCCGGGCCGCCGACAGATCCTCACTTTCAATGGTGGCGATCAGTTGCCCGGCGCGCACGTCGTCACCTTCATCGACGGTAAGGGTCTGGATCCTGCCCGGGATACGCGAGCTGATAATCACTTCATTGGCATCCACCGTGCCGATGAGCTGCAGATCGTCCGACCGCTGGGCAGTGAAGAAATACCAGCAGAGCGCAATGACCAGCAGGATTCCGAGCAAAATAAAAATCCGATTGCGTGCGTTCATAAACACTTTCTCCAAACTCGAGCGTTCCTGACCTTAGGCATGGGCATGTCGGCGAGAACACGCTTGGCCAGATTCGCTCCGTGAGCGCGGTCAACAAAAAGTGCGTTGCCGAGAAATTGCACGGCGGCCTTGCGGCGGGATTCGATCGCGGCATCGTCCAGCGGGTCGAAGGACAAGGTGAGGCGCAGCATGGGCGCACTAAGAAAATAAAAAACGTTTGCGCCCAGCGCGGAATAGACCACCTGCAGCCAATCCACCGGGCACAGTTCGCCGGTCTCGATGCCCTCGCGAATAACCTCCTGCAGCTTTTCCAACAGGGGCTTAAAGACCTGCTTGGCCAGCAGTGGCACCGATTCGCTCTGGCCGCGGCGCAAGCGAACCATCTCCTGCTGCATAAGGCTTTGGAAATCGCGCTGAGTGAGAATCCGGTCAAAGTGATTCAACGCTGTTCTTAGCAGGCGGTCGCCAGGGCTGCGCGCAGGGTCAAGGACGGAGAGCGCGCGCTCCACCACGGCGGTCGAAACCTCTTCGAGCGCGGCCGCGTAGAGACCGCTCTTGCTCTTGAAGTAGTAGTAGAGGAGGGCCTTGTTGACTTTGGCTGATTCTGCGATTGCATCGGTGCGCGCGCCTGCCAGGCCGTGCACACTGAACTCGCGAATGGCCGCGCGAAGGATGGACTTTCGCGTGCGGTCGGAGCGATGCAAATTGGATGCTGGGCCAGACATTGATTAACCAGTTAGTTAAAGTATAGCAGCCGGCTGCGGGAACGGCGTAGGGGCAGACCGGGTCGCGGATATTGGGTATCATGCGCATGAGACCCAGTTGAATCCGGCCCCGCTAACCATCGCCGGCGCCAGGCCGTCCTAAGCTTGTTGGTTCGTGGTTTGGAGGAATCTCTGCCCCTATCTGATCAAGCGGTCTCCGCGCGGATTCCCGCGCCCTGGGCCGTAGGCATGTCGATCTTTCCCTTCGGCCTGGTGGTCGGATTCACCGTTACTGCGCTGCCTTTTCTACTTACGAATCTAGGCATCCCGCTTTACCAGGTGGCCGGTGTCAGCGCCACCGTGATGTCGCCCACCTTCTGGGGATTTCTGTTGCAACCGATTATGGATACAGGACTCACCCGCCGCGCCTACGGTTGGCTGACTGCGACTAGCTCGGCAATTTGCCTGGCGACGGGCCTTCTATTGATTTCGCCTGCGCACCTGGGAGCAGCAACAGCACTGCTCACGCTGGCGGAGTTGGGAATGGTGTTATTTTCCGGCGCAGTGAGCGGTTGGACCGCGCAGTTCACGCCAGATCATTTGCGGGGCTCGGTAAGCGGGTGGACCAATGTAGCAAATCTCGGGGGCGGCGCCCTGGGCTCGTTAGCCGTAATGTCTCTGGTCCCACACGTGGCGGTGTACTGGATTGGCCTCGGTTTAGGCGCATGCATTTTGCTTGGGACGTTGCCGACCGCTTTCTTTCCTCAACCGAGAAGATCCTCTTTCCAATTCCGGCAGATCTTCACCGATGCACTGAAGGCTACATGGCAGGCTTGCAAAACAAAGGAGTGCCTGACGGGCTTTGCCCTTTTCCTGGCGCCGGCCGCCGCCGTAGCGGCCATTAACCTGTTTTCCGGTATGGGGAAGGACTTCCATGCCAGCGAACAGACGGTCATCTGGATAACCGGCGCAGGATGCGCTATCAGCACATCGTTGGGCGCGCTCGCCGGCGGATACGCCGCAAACCGCATCTCTCGCGGATATCTTTATCTCTGCGCAGGACTCGTCGCCAGCCTGTTTGCGATCACCATGGCATTCGCTCCGCACACAGCAACCACGTTCATCCTTGGGGTGTTGGTTTATAACGGGATCGCAGGGGTTGTCTATGCGGCCTTCAACGCTCTTGGTTATCAGTTAGTGGGACAAAAGAGTCCGGTTGCCAGCACCCAACTGGGACTGTTTTCCGCCGCATCGAATGGCGCCATCGTATACATGACCTGGTTCGACGGGCAGGGCTACAAACATTTTGGCGTGCGTGGGTTATTGTTGACCGATGGCCTGGCCGGCTCAATCTCCGCAATCCTGCTGCTGTTGCTGCTGGGAAAGCTGCTCAAGAAAAGGCAGACGGATGCGGTTGAACTCCCTGCTTTGGCTGATGCCGGGTTAATAGCAGATTAGCGGCGGCGCTGGGTCTTCGAGTCTGCGTGAAAACTTCACTTATGAATCTAGTCCCGCCGGGACGGCTATCCCTCTGCGGCGATTCTGACCCATCCAACCGTCGGGTTCTCATGAGGAACGGGAGGTTGCACGTCAAGTGCCGGTATCCCACTCAAGCCAAAAGAAGGCTTGAATGGGGCACCCAGCCTTTGTTACCGGTGTGGTGAGAGGATTTCTGAACCCGCCGTTCTCACGTAGACACCTTGGCAGCGGAACGGGAGGTTGCACGTCAAGTGCCGGTATCCCACTCAAGCCAAAAGAAGGCTTGAATGGGGCACCCAGCTTTTGTTACCGGTTCTGAACCGGCCGTTCTCACTTAGACCCCTTAACGCCGGTTCTGGCGACCGATTTTCGCCGGGACTTCGGTATCTTACCGATGCGAGGATCCCGGGCGACGATGAGTTCGCAAGCGTGCAGCGCGGCTTGCTCAAAATCCGCAGCGTCGGCGGGAAGAACCTGCCAGCCGGTAATTCCCTTCCCAAATAACTGAATGGATCGCATGCTTGGGAATTCGCGACCCAGGCTCTCGTGATGCTCCTCCGTGGTGGCGAGCCATACGCCATTGTCCGCCGGAGGGTCGCGCCGGTCGCGCAGGATGAGCACAATCTTGTCTCCCAGGTAGACAGCGAGGCAGCCGAACATGGTGCGGGTTTCGGTCGGGAGGTGAGCGAGGGCATCCAGCACAAACTCATAAGGAACGGCCTTGCGCCGCTTCACCGGGGAGATTCTGTCGTCCGGCGGCAGAAAGGCTTTGTTGGGACGAGGTTTTCGCATCGCACCCATTTTGAGGTCGATGCTTCGAATCTGCAACAGGCGAATCCGCAACATGGATGGCATCTCTGGTTGCGGCTTGCATGTATTCGTTGCACATATAGCCACACCGCATATAGTATTGCGGCATGGCCGACGACAGCATTACCCCTCTGCTTCCGCTGCAACCGACTACCTTTCATATTCTTCTGTCGCTGACAGACGAAGACCGGCATGGCTACGCGATCATTCTTGAAGTGGCCCGGCGCACCCAGGGAGAATTGAAGCTGAGTGCAGGCACACTCTACCGTTCTATTCAGCGGATGCTTGAGGCCGGCCTTATTACTGAGCCACGGAATAGGCCTGCTCCGGAGATGGACGATGAACGCCGCCGATACTACCGCATCACCCCCTTGGGAAGAGCGGTTGCGGAGGCCGAGGCGGGACGCCTTCGCGACTTACTCAAGATGGCGCGCTTGTGCGGAGTCGCACCCAGGACAACCTAATGAACTTCTATCGATTGCTTCTCCACCTTTATCCCTCTTCGTTTCGCGCGGAATATGGCGACGAGATGAGCGCTATCTTTGCGCTGGAGCTTGGCCGAAGCAGCGGAATGGCGGCCAGATGCGGGCTCTGGTTTTCCGCATTTGCCGAGATCGTCTTCAACGCGGCCATGGTGCATTGGGAAATCACCCGGCGGGACTTGTTCCATTCCGCGCGCTCTCTGCTTGGCTCCCCTGGCTTCACGCTGACGGCGATACTACTAGTCACCATCGGCATCGGCGCCAATGTTGCCGTCTTTACTCTGGCGAATTTTGTGTTGGTAAGGCCGCTGCCCTTTCCTGAGCCGGAACGGCTGATGAGAGTTTGGGAAAGGCACGCGGGCTACTCTAAGATGGAACTTTCTCCAGCCAACTATCGCGACATGATAGCGTCGAGTACCTCGTTCACGGCTCTAGCAGCTTACAACGGCAACTCGATGAGCCTGGTTGGTCAGGGCGAGCCGCAAAGAATCGAAGGCGCCTCGGTGACTGGCAATCTCTTTTCAACCTTGGGAAGGCCGGCTCTGATTGGCCGCTACTTCAACGATCAGGACGACCAGGCGGGAGCCCCGGGCACGGTCGTATTGAGCTATGCGCTTTGGCAGACAGCCTTCGGGGGCGATCCAAACATAGTCGGTAAGCCGGTTTCGCTCGACAATCAACCCTACACAGTCATTGGTGTAATGCCGCACGATTTCCGTTTTCCCGCACGCGATACACAATTTTGGACACCTTTTCGATTCAAGGAAGCGAATTACCAGGACCGCAATGACAACCTTTTGGAAGGAATCAGCCGGCTCAAGCCGGGTGTATCGATCGCCCAGGCGCAAGGCGAGCTGTTACTGATCGCCGCCCGGTTGCGCCGTCAATATCCAAAAGAGAACGAAGATGTCGACTTCTCCGTGATCGCCCTGCGCGATGAGCTCACCACCGAATCTCGCCTTCTGCTCCAGGGCTTGTGTGGAGCGGCACTGTGTGTGCTGGTCATCGCCTGCGCTAACCTGGCGAATCTTCTGCTGGCGCGCTCGCTGGCCCGGCAAAGAGAGCTATCGATTCGCTTGTCGTTAGGGGCCAGCCGCCGTAATCTACTGCGCCAGCTCCTTTCCGAGAGCCTGCTTCTCGGGTTGGCGGGAGGCGCCAGCGCGACCGCGGTCGCCATAGCAGCCTTGCCGCTGCTCTCACGTCTGGTGCCCAACGAACTTCCTGTCCAGCAAGTGCCTACCGTGGACGCTCAGACATTATTCTTTGCCTTGGGTCTGACTCTGATTACCGTAATTGCATTCGGCGTCTCTCCCGCATTGCAGGCGTGCAGGGATGCGGGCTTGAGTGGGCTTCGCGTGGGCGTGCGCACCGGAGGAACAGGCAATCACAAGGCACGATCTGCGCTGGTCATTGCGGAACTCGGAGCATCCGTTGTCCTCCTAGTCTTGTCAGGATTGTTGATTCGCGCTTTGTGGAAGGTGCAGTCCGTAGACCCTGGCTTCAAGACCAGCGGCATTTTGTCGCTGCGTACAGAGTTGCCGTTCCCGAAGTACAACAAAACCAGCACTCGCGAACAGTTTTATGGCAAAGTGCTGGCCGATGTACGCAGCCTGCCAGGCGTCACCGGCGCCGCATACACAACAAATATCCCCATGACGTGGGGGGGCGGCATTTGGCCAGTTCTGGTAGACGGGCGCAGCCAGATTCGGACCGAAGGCAATTCGGCCAGCATGCGCTTCGTAACCCCCGGATTATTTTCCACCCTGGGCATTCCTATTCAGTCTGGACGCGCAGTCAGCGAATCCGACACGGTGGATCGACCTTGGGTTGCCGTGGTGAGTGAATCGTTCGTGCGGCGATACTGGCCGAATGAGCAGCCGATCGGACGGCATTTCAATTTTGCTTTTCACGATCACGAGGTCATTGGGGTAGTTGGGGACATCCGAGCGCGAGGCTTGGAGAGAACCAGCGAACCCCAGGTGTATCTCAGCTCCAAACAGGATGTCGATGGTGGGTTCACCTACTACGCGCCCAAAGATATGGTGATTCAATCGACGCAGCCGCCAGAGCAACTGCTGCCGGCGATCCGGCAGATCATTCACAAGGCTGATCCTGAGCAGCCGATCTCGAACACAAGAACCATGGAGGATGTCCTCGCCGGAGAAACTGAATCGCGAACGATCCAGATGCGTGTATTGGTTGTTTTTACCGGCGTAGCGATCGTGCTGGCCGGCCTGGGCCTATACGGTCTGCTCGCATTCATGGTCTCGATGCGGCAGCAGGAGTTTGGCATCCGGCTGGCTTTAGGCGCCGGCCCGGGCGACCTCTTCAGAATGGTGTTGCTGCAAGGCGCCAAACTGGCAGTGGCCGGCTTGCTGCCCGGACTGGCGCTTGCCTATGTCGCAGCCAGGCTGCTGG
The DNA here is from genome assembly GCA_963736535.1 of uncultured Acidobacteriaceae bacterium. GTDB lineage: Bacteria > Acidobacteriota > Terriglobia > Terriglobales > Acidobacteriaceae > PALSA-350. Next base: position 91,936 of record CAVTPN010000015.1, on the reverse strand, counting down.
AAAGCCTGCTTGCCGGCGTGCAGCCAGCCGACGCGCTTACCTTCTCGGCCGCGGCAGCGCTGTGTCTCATCACTACTCTCCTGGGAACCTTGTTCCCCGCGCTTCGGGCTGTGCGGGCTGATCCTACGGCTGTGATGCGCGCCGAGTAGCTACAAACACGGAGCTAAAGCAACGGAAGGCGTTTGCCGCTTTACCGCTTGGAGGTTACGGCCGCATTGACACGTAACCGATCAAACATTCGCCGTTTGAACATCCTTGATTGTTGGCAGGGTTCTGATCGCCGGCCCTGACTTCTGCTGTGCCAGCCTGATCTCATAAAGGCTTTGTAGGTTGAGCCAGAACTCGGCGCTAGTGCCGAAAAAGTGTGCCAGCCGTAGTGCCGTGTCGCCGGTGATAGACCGCCGGCCGTTCAAGATCTGGGTGACGCGATTGGTGGGCACACTTATCTGTCGCGAGAACTCGGCCGCGCTCATGCCGATCTCTTTCAGTTCCACCGCCAAGTGCTTGCCCGGATGTATTGCTTTCATCGTTTCTCCTCTCAGTGGTAATCCACAATTTCCACGTTGGACGGGCCATTTGCGCCTTCCGGCCACTCAAAGTAATCGCAATCGACGCTGTTGCTGCTACTATCTTTTCTACACCAATCCTTCCTATCCGGGTCTTTCCGAAGGCAATCTCAGTCGCTTCCCTCCAGGTGATCAACGGGCCACGCGGGCAGTCGTACGAGTCGGGCCAGTTTTCAAGAAAGGAGAAGCTGACGACATGATCCTCACGCTATTTACCCTCTTTCACGTCGCGTTAAGCCTGGCCGGGATCGCTTCCGGCTTTGTGGTCGTATACGGATTGCTGGTTTCAAAACGGCTGAGTGGCTGGACTCGCTTTTTCCTCGCGACCACCGTCTTGACGAGCGCTACAGGTTTCTTATTCCCGGTTCATCGATTCTTGCCGTCTCATGCGGTTGGCATCATTTCTCTGATCTTGCTGGCGGTGGCGATCTTCGCACTTTACGCCCGGCACCTGGCCGGTGCGTGGCGCCGCATATATGCGGTCACTGCGGTGCTCGCGCTCTATTTGAATGTTTTCGTTTTAGTCGTACAGCTCTTTGAGAAAGTGCCGGCCCTCAAAGCTCTCGCCCCGACCCAGACGGAGACGCCATTCAAGGTTACGCAGCTGGCAGTATTGACGATCTTCCTTCTGCTTACGATTTTCTCCGCAATCAAGTTCCGCGTCGAACCAGCCCAGGCCGCGTAAGACCGCCCGCTCGCCGGCTCGACGATGGCGGTCGCGAGGCGGAGTGCGATGGGCAGGGCCGCTGTTTACCTGCCCGTCTCGCTGGCCTAGAATGAAGACATGGTGAATTTTGCGTCGCAGGGCCGCCGATGACCTTTCCTGAGCATGAACTCCATTTCTTCCAGAAGTTTGGACTGACCGGACGCCTGATCGAACGGTGCCTGGGCGAGGCGCTCTCAGCCGGCGGCGATTTCGCAGATCTCTATTTCGAATCCGTGGCCTCTACCGCTATCTCGGTGGATGAGTCGCTGGTCAAATCCGCCAGCCAGGGAGTGAGCGCCGGCTGCGGTATTCGTGTGGTCTCGGGAGATCGCACGGGCTATGCCTATACAGATGACCTTTCCGCGGAGCGGCTTATGCGCGCCGCTCGCACGGCGGCGCTGATCGCCGATGGGCCTAGTAAGCAGAGCGTTGCCGGCTTCCGCGAGACACCCAAGGCAAGCCTCTACCCTATCTCGGCGGCCGATGCCGACGCCGGGATCGCCCCTAAACTCTCACTAGTCATGCGCGCCGACCGCGCAGCCCGCGCCTATGACCCGCGCATCGTTCAAGTGCGCGCCGGCTACAACGACGAGCTTCGCCACATTCTCATCGCCGCCTCCGATGGTACCTTCGCCAGCGACACCCAGCCGCTTGCCCGCTTCAACTGCTACGTCATCGCGCGCGATGGATCGAAAAATTCCCGCGGCGGCTCTGGCGGAGGAGGCCGGGTGGATCTCAGCTTCTTCGAGGGCGATAAGTCTCCTGAGCACTTTGCCACGGAAGCGGCCCGCCAGGCCATCCTGCAACTCAATGCGGTTCCTGCTCCGGCAGGCGACATGGAGGTGGTTCTGGGACCCGGCTGGCCGGGCGTTCTCTTGCATGAAGCGGTGGGCCACGGGCTGGAAGCTGATTTCAATCGCAAGAAGACTTCAGCCTTTGCCGGACTCATCGGGCACCAGGTCGCCAGTTCCAAGGTCACCGTGGTGGATAACGGTACGATGCCTTCGCGCCGCGGGTCTTTGAATGTTGATGATGAGGGTTCACCTACCAAGGAAACCGTGCTCATCGAAAACGGCATCCTCAAGGGCTATCTCAGCGATAAGCTTTCCGCGCGCCTCATGGGCATGGCAGACACCGGCAACGGGCGCCGCGAGAGCTATCAGCACATCCCTATGCCGCGCATGACGAATACCTACATGCTCTCCGGCGAAGACAGCCCGGAGGATATCGTGCGCAGCGTGAAGCGAGGGCTCTACGCGGTGAACTTCGGCGGCGGCCAGGTGGATATCACCAGCGGCAAGTTCGTCTTCTCCGCCTCGGAAGCCTACTTGATCGAGGACGGCAAGATCACGGCTCCGGTACGCGACGCCACGCTCATCGGCAACGGCCCGGAAGCGCTCAAATACGTATCCATGGTGGGTAACGATCTCGCCCTGGACGAAGGCATCGGGACCTGCGGCAAAGACGGGCAGAGCGTTCCTGTCGGCGTGGGGATGCCAACCATCAAGCTCGATCGCATGACGGTGGGCGGCACAGGCAGATAATGTCGACAGTCACACGCATCCCGGCGGCAGAAAACAAAACAGAGTTGCAACAGCTTGCGGCCGATGTGGTCGAGCGCGCACTGCGTGCCGGGGCCAGCGAAGCCGAAGTAGTGATCCGTGAAGGCGACGAATTCTCCACCCTGGTGCGCCTGGGGCAAGTGGAAACGCTCAAGGAGTCTGGCGCGCGGGGCATCGGTCTGCGGGTCTTTCTGGGCCCCAGCGGGGCTCATCGCACGGCTAACACCTCCACCAGCGACTTCTCTGAGGCGGGGCTGGCCCACATGATCTCCGGCGCCATCGATCTGGCCCAGATCACCTCAGAGGATCCTTTTGCCGGCCTTCCGGAAGCAAGCGCGATGGGCCAGTTGCCGGGGGATCTGGGGCTTTATTACGACGACGTCTATTCCCTGCCTCCGGCGCAGCGCATCGACTACGCACGGCGTGCCGAGGCCGCGGCGCTCTCCGCCGACCCCCGCCTGCAGAAAAGCGATGGGGGCAGCTTCGACGCGGCAACCGGACACAAGGTGATGGCCAATTCCCGCGGCTTTGTGGGTGAGTACCGCCGGTCCTATTGCTCGCTCTCTGCCATGCCTATCGCGCAGACGGAGAAGGGTGGCATGCAACGGGACTATTGGTATTCGAGCGCACGCACGCTGGCCCGGCTCGACTCTCCTGAAAGCATTGGAGCCGAGGCGGCCCGGCGCACGCTGCGCCGCCTGGATGCACGCCGTGTCCCCACCCAGAGCGTGCCCATTGTCTTTGCCCCGGAGATTGCGCGCTCGCTGGTGGGCAACATCTTTGAAGCCGCCAACGGCGACAGCATTTATCGCGGCGCCTCCTTCTGGGCCAACCAGCTGGGGCAGCAGGTCGCCAGCTCCAACCTGACGGTCATCGATGACGGCACTCTGCCCGGCCTCTTTGGAACCTCGCCGTTCGATGGAGAAGGCCTGCCCACGCGGCGAACCGTGATCGTCGAGAATGGCATCCTGAAGAATTACCTGCTGAATACCTACACCGCGCGCAAACTCAATATGCAGAGCACCGCGAATGCTTCGCGCGGACTGGCCGGCACTCCCGGCATCGGCGCCGGCAATCTTTTTCTTCAGAAGGGTAAGGTTACGCCGCAACAGCTGCTGGCCGACGTCAAGGCGGGCTTCTATGTGACGGAGCTGATGGGATCCGGCGTCAACATGGTGACCGGCGACTACTCCCGCGGCGCTGCGGGTCTCTGGATCGAAAATGGGGAGCTGACCTTCGCCGTGGAGGAGGTCACCATCGCCGGCAACTTGAAGGAAATGCTCAACAACATCACCGCGATCGCCGACGACCTGGAATTTCGCGGGTCGGTTGCCTCACCCACCCTGCGCATCGACGGAATGACCATCGCCGGGGAATAATCATTGCGTCGGGCGGAGACTGCCCGGTGAGTGAATCTTCGGGGGCCTATGAGCGCCGGTCTAGCCAACTCCATTCGCTTCGATCCGGCTGATCCCCGCGCCAGCCTGGGCGGCCTCCCTGAGGCTCCCGCAGTGTTCGCGCTGTGCGCGGCCGATCCTGCGGCCGAACCTTACCTCAGCAAAACGCCCAACTTGCGCCGCCGTCTGATGCGCTTTCTGCGCGGACCCCAGACCACTGCGGGGGAGAGCGAACCGCCCCGCACCAAGCGCCTGCAACTGGCGCACATGGTCGACCATATTGAGTACACGGTCACCGGCTCCGAGTTCGAGTCCTCTCTGTGCCTCTACCAAGCATCGCTGCGCGCCTTCGGTGACCGGGCCAAAAAGCGGCTGCGCCTGCGCCCCCCGATCTTCTTGCGGATGTCTGTAGACAACCCCTATCCCCGGGTGTACGTAACGGCAAAGATGAGCAAGACGGCGGCCAACGCGCTTTTTGGTCCGTTCCCCTCGCGCGCGGCGGCCGAGCGGTACGCGGATGAGATGCTCAACCTGTTTTTGCTGCGCCGCTGCACCGAAGACCTCAACCCCGATCCGGCCTTTCCAGGCTGTGTTTATTCGGAAATGAAGATGTGCCTTGCCCCCTGCTACAAGGGATGCTCCGACGAGCGCTACCGGGAGGAATCGGCGGATGTGTTTGCTTTTCTCTCCACCCGCGGCGCCTCCATGCTGGCCAAGCTGGAAGGCGAGCGCAACGCCGCGTCGGAAGCGATGGAATTTGAACGGGCTGCTGCCATCCATCAGCGGATGCAGAAGGTTCAGACGGTAACCCACCTGGCCAGCGAAGCCGTTCGCCCCTTGGCCCAGCTCTCCGGCATCCTGCTGCAGCCGTCGGCGGAGCTTGACCACGTCGCGCTCTTCGGCCTGCGCCGTGGAGTGTGGAGTGGGCCGGCACTGTATTCCATCCTGGGGATGCGGCTGGCGAATGAGCGATCGGGGTCCAGTTCTCTCTTCGCGCATCCCTTCGCACTGGAGCCGGTTCCGCTGGAGGGTACGCCTGCCATAGCTGCAAAGGATCTACTGGAGGCGCGGGTGGAGGAGGCGTTGGCGACGCTCGCTCAGGCTGCTCCGAAATCGGTCTCTTCGCAGACCTTATCGGACCACGTGGCGCTGTTCACGCAATGGTTTTACCGTCCGGCGGCGCGCTCCTTGGGGGAGATGATATTTGCCGGAGCGGATGGAGAGGTGGCGCGCAAGCCGCTGCTGCGCGCCATCTCCCGCGTAGCCGCAAAAGCCAATAGCGCGAACCCGGAAGAGCTGGCCAAGCCCCCGATCCAGTGGCACGCTTAGGGATCTGGGTGCAAAAAAGAAAACCCCATTTGGGGATTTCTCCCCGCCACGAACCGACGGGTGCCCCACATCTCGCTCGTTTTTCGCGAGATGTGGGATACCACGAACCTTAATATTCCTTGCCAGTAGGGCGAACAAACTGACCGGTGTAGCGCCGCGGTATCCCACATCTCGCGAAAAACGAGCGAGATGTCGGGCACCCATCGGTTCGTGGCGGGGAAAGAGTTTAAAGCTGAACTCCTGCTACACTGAGGGCACGTTGAGGGGTAACCATGGTTGAATTAGTGCCATCCATCCTCTCTGCCGACTTCTCGAAGCTGGCCTTGGAAATTGAGGCCGCCGAGCGCGGTGGCGGCTCTGTTATCCATATCGACATCATGGACGGCCACTTCGTCCCCAACCTCACCATGGGGCCTCCCGTCGTCAAGTCCCTGCGCAAAGTCACCGACCTGCCGCTCGACTGTCACCTGATGATTGAAAACCCCGACGACTTCATCGCAGAATTCGCAGATGCCGGGGCCAGTTGGATCAGCGTCCACTACGAGGCCTGCCGGCACCTGCATCGCACCCTGGAGTTGATCGGGCAGCACGAGATGAAACCCGCCGTGGTGATCAACCCAGCCACCCGGGTTGATTTTCTGGTCGAAATCCTGCCTATGGTCCATCACGTGCTGGTTATGAGCGTTAACCCGGGTTTTGGAGGTCAAAAATTCATTCATTTCTCGCTGGACAAGATCAGACGGTTGGTCGAGCTCCGGGCTGAACTTGATCTCGAATTCAGAATCGAGGTCGATGGGGGAGTGGCCCACGACACCATCGCCTCGGTGGTCGAGGCAGGTGCGGATTTGCTGGTCGCCGGCAGCGCCGTTTTCGATTCCGGGCACCCCGAAAGAGAGGCTCGGATACTACTCAAAATGGCGCGGGAGGCCGAAGAGAGCCGGACAGGCCAAAATTTCCATTCCAGACGAGCCGCCGCCATTTAACATTGAGTAAGTAAGTAATGCCGACCGCAGTGGCGGGGCACCACTACCGGTCACGATTTTGGCTCCGTGGCTGAGCCCTTGCCCATGAGGTGCTATGCAGCGTTTCCTATTCCGGTTCTTCACCCTGTGTCTGCTTTGCGCGCTCCCCGCGCCCGCTCAGTTCGGCATCTTCAAGCCTTCCAAACCGGCGACTAAGCCGACGCCCGACGACCCGCTCGCCGGACACGTGTCCAAGCAGCCGGATAAGGAACTCTTCGACAAGGCCCTGGTGGCCATGAAGAAGGGCAAGTTCGACGTGGCCCGGCTGGATCTGCAGACACTGCTGAATACCTATCCGGAATCCGAATACCAGATGCGGGCCAAGCTTCTAGTGGGCGATACCTGGTTCAAGGAAGGAGGCACCGCCGCGTTGACCCAGGCGGAGGCTGAATACAAGGATTTCATCACCTTCTTTCCCAACCAGCCGGAGGCCGCCGAAGCGCAGATGAGGGTCGCTGACATCTACTACATGCAGATGGAGAAGCCCGACCGCGACCCCAAGAACGCCGAGCAAGCCGAGCAGGAATACCGCACCATGATCCAGCAGTTCCCCGATTCGACCTTTGTTCCCCGGGCCAAGCAGCGGCTGCGGGAAGTGCAGGAAGTGCTGGCTGAGCGCCAGTACCAGGTCGGGAGCTTTTATGCCACCCACGAGAACTGGGCAGCCACCATTGCCCGGCTGCAAACGGTTACCGATAGCTACCCGCTCTATAGTCACAGCGACCTGGCGCTGATCGGCCTGGGAGACGCGTATGCGGCCGAAGCCCGCTATGTGCAGGGCCTCACCCGAATCAGCCCCAAGGCCAAGCAGGAACTCATGAAGGCCTACGATGACCAGGCCGCGGACGCCTATTCCCGCGTCGTCACGCACTACTCCATGGCTGCTCACGTGGAAGATGCCCGGGAGCGCCTGATCGCGCTCAATCGCCCGGTACCCGAACCTTCCAAGGAAGAGCTTGCCGACAGCGAAGCCGAAGAGCAGAGCCGTACGGGTATCACGTTCAAGGATCGGGCAATGTTGCTGGTGAAGCGCGGTCCGGTCACGGTGAACGCGGCGCGTATCGGGGAGCCGACCCTGACCGACCCTCCGGCGATCACGGCGCCCGACGTACATAAACATGACACCGCGCTGTTCACTGCGGCGCTCAACAACCAGCCGCTCCCCGCGCCGACCCCGCTTGGGCCACCAGCGGCCGCCCCCACAGTCGCCAGTGGAGCGCCCGCCGGGCCCGAACCGAGCGCCGGCTCGACGCTGCAATTGGAGAATGTACCCTCCGCGGATGGAGGCGCACCGGCCGGCGGCGGCCCGAATATCGGAGCAAGCATTGTCAGCACGGGTCAAGGCAGCACAGGCGCAGCGCCAACGCAATCGGGCCCACCTACGTCTACGCCAGTAGGACCGCCGGTTACGCCGGAAGGCGCAGCTGCGGCGGCTGAGGCGGCCGGAGTGCCCGGCGCGCAGAACGCGGGTGGATTGGCCCCGGTTGGCCCAACCAATAACCAGCCCTTGCCCCCGGTAGAGAAGGCGGCAGAGGCGCCGGCACAGACCAACGATGTGAAAAGCGGGACTGCTGCCCAGGTGCAGACCGGCACCGATGCCGGTGCTACCAACGGCAAATCCAAAAAGAAGACGCCAGCGCCCAAGTTTGATTCGAGCGACGAGTCTTCCAGCAAACACAAGAAAAAGAAGGGCCTCGACAAGCTCAACCCATTCTAGGGACTCCTCTCTCCCAGGGGCAAAGCCCATTCAATGGTGCAGGGTTAGTACGGGCTCAGGCCCGTGCTAGCCCTGCGCTGGTGTTGAAAGAAAACGCCCATGCCTCGTGACCTGCCCAAAGCCTACGACCCGGCTGCCATCGAAGATCGTTGGGCAGCCTACTGGGTCGAAGAGGACCTCTTTTCCGTGCCGCGTACGGAAGTCACGTCCTCTGCGCCCATCTTCACCATGTTGCTGCCCCCGCCAAACGTCACCGGGCGGCTGCACATGGGGCACATGCTGGAACACACCGAGATGGACATCCTTACGCGCTGGCGCCGCATGTGCGGGGACCTGGCGCTGTGGATTCCAGGCACTGATCACGCCGGCATAGCCACCCAGCTGATGGTCGAACGCCAGCTTGCCGAAGAGCACAAAACCCGCCAGCAGCTGGGCCGCGAAGCCTTTGTCGAACGGGTCTGGCAATGGAAACAGCATTACGGCGCTGCCATCCTCGACCAGATGCGCCGGCTGGGTACCAGCGTCGACTGGTCGCGCGAGTACTTCACCATGGATGCGCCCCGTTCCGCGGCTGTTCGCGAGGCCTTCGTCCGGCTGTACGAGCAGGGGCTCATCTATCGCGGCGCCTATATCGTCAACTGGTGCCCGCGCTGCCAGACCGCTATCTCCGACCTGGAGGTGATCCACGAGGAGCAGCAAGGCAAGCTATGGGAGATCCGTTACCCGGTCGTGGGAGAACCGGGGTCCCCGGCAAGCTTGCTTGCTGGGGTGGAAGAATCCGGCTTCGTCACCGTGGCGACCACCCGTCCCGAGACCATGCTGGGCGACGTGGCGGTCGCCGTTCACCCGGAGGATGAACGCTATGCTCACTTGCACGGCAAGAAGCTGCAGCTGCCGCTGACCGGACGCGAGATCCCCGTTGTAACCGACGCATGGGTGAGCCGCGAATTCGGTACCGGCGCGGTCAAGGTGACCCCTGCGCACGACCCCAACGATTTCGCCCTGGGGCAACGCCAGGGCCTGCCTTCCATCAGCGTCATGGACGAGACGGCGCACATGAATGGCGCCGCCGGCGCTTATGCCGGCCTCGACCGCTACAAAGCGCGGCAGCGGGTGCTGGCCGATCTGGAAGCACAACAATTGCTGGCAGGCGTGCGCGACCACGTGAACTCCATCGGCAAATGCGACCGTTGCAAGACCGTGGTCGAGCCCCTGCTTTCGACGCAATGGTTTGTCAGAATTCAGCCGCTCGCGGACAAGGCCATCGCCGCGGTGGAGCAAGGCTTTATCCGCTTTACGCCCGAACAATACTCCAAGACGTACTTCGAGTGGATGCGCAATATCCACGACTGGTGCATCTCGCGCCAGCTGTGGTGGGGCCATCGCATTCCGGCCTGGCACTGCGCTGCGTGCGGCAAGATCACTGTGGCCCGCACCACGCCTGAGGTCTGCGCCCATTGCGGCAGCGGTCACATCGAGCAGGAGAAGGATGTGCTGGACACATGGTTCTCCTCCGGCCTGCTGCCCTGCTCCACGTTGGGTTGGCCGGAACACACGCCCGATCTCGACGCGTTTTATCCGACCCGGTTATTGGTCACCGGTTTCGACATCCTTTTTTTCTGGGTCGCTCGCATGATCATGCTGGGCTGCCATTTCATGCTGGAAGAGCCGATGGCCGACGGCAGCCAGCGCACCCTGAAGGACGCGGTGCCTTTTCGCGAGGTATATATCCATGCCCTGGTACGCGATGCGGACCGGCAGAAGATGTCCAAGACCAAGGGCAACGTCATCGATCCCATCCAGGTGGTGGAACGCTTTGGGACGGATGCGGTGCGCTTCACGCTGGCGGCGATGGCCGCGCCTGGTACCGACATCGCTTTCAGCGAAGAGCGCACCGACGGCTATCGGGCCTTCGCCAATAAGATTTGGAACGCAGCGCGCTTCATCTTCATGCAAATGGAGCGAGCCGCCGAGGCCGGTATCACCATTGATTTAAGCCAGCTTGCGGAGGGACCGGCCGAGGATTCCGACGCCCCACTCGAAGCCAAATGGATTCTATCCCGCTTGCAAAACACTGCGTTCTCGATCAACGAATCGTTGGGGGAGTATCGCTTCCACGAGGCGGCCAACACACTCTATAGCTTTTTCTGGGGCGATTTCTGCGACTGGTACCTCGAAGTAGTTAAGCTGCGTCTCGATTTCGGCGGCCCTCCGACCCCGGTGCGCTCGGCGCTGGCTACCCTGCTTAACGTTTTCGAGTCAGCGCTGCGCCTACTGTCTCCCTTTATGCCCTTCATCACTGAGGAGATCTGGCAGGCGCTCCACGAGAATCGTGCTCCCGACAGGTCGATCGCACTCACACGCTATCCCCAGGGTCGACAGGATCTGCTTGACTTGACGGCTGAGCAGCAGATGAAGCGGCTACAAGAATTGATTGTCGCGGTGCGCGACATGCGCCGGCAGCTGGGAGTGGAAGAGAAGGCCTCGGTGCCAATCCGGCTCCGGGTGGCGCCCGCCGACCGGACCGGCATCGAACAGAATAACGACATCATCGGCCGCATGGCCAAGGTCTCGGCCATAGAGTTTGTGGATGCCATGCCCGAGGGTACGGGCGTGCGCTCCGCTCCGGGATTCGATGTAGCCGTGGTCTATGAGCGTACGATCGATGTTGCGGTGGAATGCGAACGCTTGACGAAAGAGCTGGCACGCTTTGAAAAGGAAGTATCCAATGCCGACCGGCAGTTGGCGAATGAGGGTTTCCTCGCTAAGGCTCCGGCGAACGTGGTGGAAGGATTGCGGCGCCGCGCAGCCGAGTTGAGCGTGCTGATTCCCAAGACCCGAAGTGCGCTCGAGAGCCTCGACTGCGACGATAAGCCGCTGGTTCATTAAGGAAGGTCAATGGATTGGAAGAGCAGGCGGGTTGAGGCCACCCTGGAAGCGGCCCTGGTAGAAGATCGGGCGACCAACGACGTCACCACCGCCATGACCATCGAACCCGGGCTGCGGGCGTCGGGTACGGTCTTCGCCAGGCAGGATTGCGTGATCTCCGGCCTGGGTTGTATTCCCCGCTTCCTGGAGATCTTCATCCGGCTCGACAAGAAGACTTCGAGCCGTTTTGAGGTCATCAACCACCCCGAGATGTTCGACGGTGTCCGGGTCAAGAAGGGCCAGGCGGTGGCCGTGATTCGGAGCAACGCTCGCGCCATCCTGGCCTGCGAACGCGTCATTCTGAACCTGATGCAACGCATGAGCGGCATCTCCACCTGCACCCGGGAGTACGTGGACGCCGTGGCCGGCACCAAAGCCAAGATACTGGACACGCGCAAGACGGTTCCCGGCCTGCGGGTGCTGGACAAATACGCAGTCCGTTGCGGCGGCGGCGAGAGCCATCGGCTCGACCTTTCCGACGGCATTCTGATCAAGGGCAATCACATCGGGCTTGGTGGCGGTATTCCCAAGGTCCTGGCCCGCGCCTTTGCCGCGCGAACGCCCGGCCAAACAGTACAGTGCGAGGTTCGCAACCTGGCGGAACTGGAGCAGGCCCTGGATGGGGGAGCGGAGTCGCTCCTGTTGGACAACATGTCCCCGGCTGAGACCAAAAAGGGGGTTGCCGCCGTGCGCGCTCGCGGTCTTACCATCCCACTCGAAGCCTCGGGCGGCATCATCACACTCGAAAATATCCGCAAGTATGCCCTCGCCGGAGTTGATTTCATTTCGATTGGCGCCCTGACGCAATCCGCCGCGGCTGTTGAGCTGAGCATGCGGGTAACGACGGATATTTTCTAGGTGACCGCTTTAGGATTTCTCGCTCCACGGATCTTGGGTGCCCCATATCTCGCTCGTTTTTCGCGAAATGTGGGATGCCACGAGGCTCGCCCTCTAGCCCTTGAGGCCTGAAAGACTGTCAGTCCGGTGCCGTGGAATCCCATATCTCGCGAAAAACGAGCGAGATATGGGGCACCCAAGATCCGTTGGTAGATAAAAATACTTAGATTGGTTCTTTCCATTGCTTGATCCCGCTCAGGAAGACGCTTACGATCTGCACGCAATCGACGACGCCCTGGCCGGCACGCCCTTCGCCGGCAACATTCGCTTTTTCCCTTCCATCCACTCCACCAACGTGTTGGCCATGCGTGAGGCCGACGAGGGCGCGCCGGAAGGCATGGTTTACCTGGCTGACGAGCAGACCGCGGGACGCGGCCGGGGAGCCCATAGCTGGCACTCCGTTCGGGGCGCCGGCCTCTATGTCAGCGTCCTTTTGCGTCCGCGCGTCGCGCCGGCGGATATCCTCTGGCTTTCGCTGGCCGCGGGTCTTGCAGTGCGTGAGGCGGTGCGCCAGGTTACCTCGCTCGAGGCCGATATCCGCTGGCCTAACGACTTGCTCTTCGGCAGGAAGAAGTTTTGTGGCATTCTTACCGAGCTGAACGCTGAGGTCACGCGCGTGCGCCATGCCGTGGTGGGCATCGGCATCAACGTGCACCAGGAGAGCTTCCCTGGCGAGCTGGCGCTCATTGCCTCCTCCCTGCGCAGCGAAACCGGGAGATCGTGGGCGCGGCAAGATCTCCTGATCGCTTTGTTACAATCGCTGTACCGGGAGGCACAAGCGCTCAGTACAGAGACAACCGGCGCGGCCTTGAACATCCTCAGCCGCCTGGAAGGCGCTTCTACCTGGATTCGCGGCAAGCAGGTGCATGTAGACGAGGACCCAGGCTACTCCGGCGTCACCGCGGGCCTCGACGCGCGCGGTTTTCTTCGGGTGCGCACAACGGAAGGCCTTCGCACCGTGCACTCCGGTGGCGTCCGGAATCATGACTGAAGACTCTATGCTGCTCACCCTCGACGTAGGCAACACCAACACCGTGCTCGGCCTTTACCGGCTGGCTTCCGACGAGTTGGTAACCCACTGGCGCATCAGCACGCTTCGGACCCAAACGGCCGACGAATATGGCGTGCTCTTTCTCAACCTTTTCGCCATGCGGAAGATAGAGGCCACTGAGGTTTCGAGCATCATTATCTCGTCCGTGGTGCCTCCGCTCGAGTCCACTCTCCGCCAGATGTGCGAGCGATACTTCAACCTCAAGCCCATGTTTGTGGAACCCGGCATAAAAACCGGCATGCCCATCCTGGTCGACAACCCGGCCGAATTGGGCGCCGACCGCCTGGTGAATGGCGTGGCGGCCTTCGCGCGTTACGGTGGTCCCTGTATTGTGGTCGACTTCGGCACCGCCACCACCTTCGACCTGATATCGGCCAAGGGCGAATACCTTGGCGGGGTGATTGCCCCGGGCTTGCAGATCTCGGCCGAGGCGCTCTTTTCCCGCGCCGCAAGACTCTCCCGCGTCGACATAAAGAAGCCGGCCAAAGTCGTCGGCACGAATACCATCGCCCACATGCAGAGCGGCCTGTACTACGGCTACATCGGCTTGGTGGACGGCATCCTGGAACGCATGTTGAACGAGAGCCGGGGTCCGGACTCGGCGTCGGGGGATCCGCCCCCGCACCCAAAGATCATTGCCACCGGCGGCCTGGCGCGCCTCATTGTCGACGATTCAAGGTTCATCGATACCATCGATGACATGCTTACGCTCGACGGACTGCGCCTGATCTACGAGCGCAACCGCGTAGCCAAGGTCAAGCACAGCCACAGCGAAGCTGCCGGAAAGCGCGCCTGACGCAGTCGTGCAAAATTACTTCAACTACTTTACTGAGATTGAAGAGCACTTCCAGCGCCGCCGCGGTTCGCTGCTTCTGCTTTCCACCATTGACTGGGCGCTGATCGAAACCTGGCGCGAGGCCGGCATCCCGCTGGCCGCGGTGGTGAAGGGCATCGACACCGCCTTCGACAAATTCGACGCCCGGAAGAGCAAAGCGCGTGTGCGGCGAGTGAACGGCCTGGCTTACTGCGCCCAGGAAGTGATCTCGGCGGTGGAGGAGATGCACGAAGCCGCCGTAGGAGCCGCCCCTGCCCGGCCAAGCCCCGCGGACCAAGCCGCAGACCGGGGCTTTGAACAGGAACGGATTGCCGCCCATCTGGAAGCAGCAGCGCAGCAGCTCCGCGCCGCACCGCAAAGCGGGCCGCTCGCCGAGATCGCCGATCGTCTCCAGGCGGTCGCCGGCGAGGTGAAAGGGAAACGGCCCCAGCTCGAAGAGCTGGAGCAGTCCCTCACCGTTCTTGAAGAAAAATTCTTCGCTATCCTCCTCACCACCACTCCCGAGGACGTGCTGCTCGCGCTGCGTCAACAGGCCGTTGCCGAACTGGCTCCGTACCGTAGCCGCATGCCGGCTATGCAGATCCGCCAGGTGGAGCAGCAATTCCTGCACAAACGGCTACTGGAAAAGTTCAACCTGCCGCGGCTCAGCCTGTTCTACATGAGCCAGGCATGAAGCTGCGCATCGAAAAAGCGATCTACGGCGGCGACGGTCTGGCACGTATTTCTCCGGACGAGGCCATATCCAGCGGCAAGACGGTCTTTGTTCCGGGAACGTTGCCCGGGGAACTGGTCGAGGCGAGCATCGCCACAGATCGCCGCAGCTTCTCCACCGGCGAACTCGATGCGATCCTTGAGCCCTCCCCGGAGCGGGTCGTGCCCGGCTGCGAATATGTTCCCCGCTGCGGCGGTTGCCAGTACCAGCATGCGAGCGCTGCATATCAATTGCAGATGAAGCTCGACATCCTGAAGGAGACGCTGGCGCGAGCCCACCTCCCGGCGCCCGCCGAAATCGGCAGTCTGGCTGGGCCGCCCTGGGGCTATCGCAACCGCATCCGGCTGCACGTAATGAAGGGGGCGAGCATCGGGCTGGCCTATCGCCGGCGAGGATCGCACGACCTGCTGCCGGTAACCCACTGTCCCATTGCCGCTCCTCTTCTGGAACAGGCGGTCGCTGCGGTCACCCGCATTGGCGCGGAGGCCGGCCTGGACAGCCTGTGCGATGAAATGGAATTCTTCACCAACGGCGAACAGGATCAGCTGCTCGTCTCCCTCTGGCCGGGACCCCGGCAGAATCGGCAACCGGCGCGCTTGCGTGAGCAGGCACTCGAAGCGTTCGCTGAACAACTGCACGCGCAGCTGCCTGTGGTTACCGGAGTGGGGCTTTTTGCAGAAGGCGAGATGATGCATTGGGGGCAGCGCTCTCTCACCTACACGGTGTCCGGACATCCCTACCAGGTAAGCCTTGGCGGCTTCTTCCAGGTCAATCGCTTTCTGCTGCCCGGATTGCTGCAGTTGGCGGTGGGGAACAGCGCTGGTGAAAAAAGATCGGGCCGCGTGGCGTGGGATCTCTATTCCGGCGCCGGCCTGTTTGCGCGGGCGCTCGACTTTGAAAACGTAACCGCGGTAGAATCTTCTGGTTTTTCGGCCGACGATCTCAAGCATAACCTCGCGGGCAAGAAACACCGCGTTGTCCGTTCCAGCACCCTCGACTTTCTGCGCAGCCAGACTCGCGGTGGCGCACGAGCTAAGCCCGACCTCATTCTGCTCGACCCGCCCCGTGCCGGGCTGGGCAAGGAGATCTGCGTGCACCTCGGAAACATTGGCTCTCCCGCCATCGTCTATATCTCCTGCGATCCGGCGACCCTCGCTCGCGATTTACAGTTACTGTTACAGTTTGAGTATTCCGCGCAGACGATTCACCTGGTGGACCTATTTCCACAAACCTTCCACATGGAAACTGTAACTTTCATTAAGCGGAATTAATGTGTTTCCGGCTGGAAGATTTGTGGGATGATTGGCCAGAAACCGCCCTTCCGGGACAGGAGAAGCTGTGGCCAGAAGTCCAAGCCTCGAACGGCTTTCCTTCGCCACCGCGCCCGCACTCTACGCCGCCCTATGGCTCTCCGCCGGTATCGTCCTCGGGACGTACACTCCTCTGGGTTACTGGATCGGCCCCGGACTGCTTATCTGCGCCACTCTGTTGCTCACCCTAGTCTCCGTGCTGGCTGCGCAGAAAGCGCTGCGAGTCGCCCTCCTGCCCGTGGCCTGCACCTGGCTTCTTCTGGGCTCATTGCTCAGCGAGATCGAACCCGCTGCCGACCCGCAGAGAGAACTTAGCCTGATAGCGGACGCTGGCGGCGCCGCCACGATCGACGGGGAAGTGACCCGCACCACCCCCATCCGCCTCACGCAATCCACGCTGCCGTTCGGCAACATCACACGAGAAGAGCAGAGTGAGAGTGTGGACCTGCGCGTCACTTCCGCGGATGGCCGCCCGGTGGTAGGTGGCCTGCGGGCCACTCTCTACGGCCCTGCTGGTCAAACATTCCCATCGATCCAGTGCGGGGACCAAATCCACGCCCCGATCGCGATGCGTCTGCCCGAGCGCTATCTCGACCCGGGGGTGTGGGATGCCACCGCGTGGCTGCGCCAGCAAGGCATCGGCGTGGTGGGTTCGCTCAAGGTCTCCAGCGCCACATTTACCCATGGGACCGCGAGAGGCAGCTTTGCCTGCTGGCTGCATTCCGTGCAGCAGGCTGGAAGCCAGCGGCTGATCGATTTCGCCGGCTCTTCCTCGGCGTCGCGCCTACCGCGATGGCTGCGGCTCAGCCACGAGGATGCGGGCATGCTGAGCGCCATGATCCTGGGCGACCGCACCTACCTGGATCACCAGGCCCGAGTGGGCTTTGAACGTACCGGCTCCTTTCATCTACTGGTCGTTTCCGGCATGCACCTGGCCATCTTCGCTGCATGCATCTTCGGCCTGGCCGCCCTGCTGCGGTTGCCCCGCTTCTGGTCGACCACCGTGACCATCGCGTGCTCGTTCTGCTACGCACTGCTCGCCGGCTTCGGCGAACCCGTCCAGCGCTCCTTCTGGATGGTCACGCTCTATCTGCTCGCGCGCCTGCTCTTCCGGGAACGCAATAGCCTCAACGCGATCGGCTTTGCGGCGGTCTGCCTGCTCGCCCTGGATCCTCGATCCCTTGCGGGAGCGAGCTTCCAGATGACGCTGCTTTCGGTGCTGATCGTCGCCGGAGTCGCGGTTCCTGTGGCCGAACACACCTTCGGCCCCTACCTGCAGGCGGCGCGGAGCCTGGGCCTGGTCGCGATCGACCCCGCACTACCTCCCAGGCTGGCACAGTTTCGCGTAACCCTACGGCTCATCGCCGACCACCTGCAACCGTTGATCGGCCGCCGCCTCGCCCGGTTCCTGCCCCCTGCCTTCGTCCGCCTCACGCTGCGCATCATCGAGCTGCTGCTGGTCTCGGCGCTGATCGAGCTGGCCATGTCCCTCCCTATGGCCATCTATTTCCACCGTGTCACCGCGCTTGGCTTACCGGTCAATCTGCTGGTCGTGCCGCTGATCGGGCTGGCGCTCCCCTCCGCCCTCATCACCTTTGCCACCCTGCTGCTGTGGCCCTCACTGGCCATTGTGCCGGCGGCTGTGACTGCGGCTTTGCTGCATGCCATCAACGGAATCGTGCAGCTCTTCAGCACCATGGGTGCGGGGGACATTCGACTCTCCAGCCCGGGGAGCTTCGCTATCGTTGCCGGTATGTTGCTGATCGGACTGGCTGTTTGGGCGGCACGCAATAGCCGCTTCCCGGTGGCTCTGCCGATCGCTGCGCTGGCTTGTTCCGCGGCGTGTGTCTTTTATCCCCGAGCGCTCGCCTACCATCCCGGCGTACTCGAGGTTACCGCCATCGATGTCGGGCAGGGGGATTCTCTGCTGCTCATCACGCCCCAGGGAAAAACGCTGCTCATCGATGCCGGCGGCCCCATCGGGGGTGCCCAGGCTTCCAACGCCAACTTTGAAATCGGTGAAGACGTCGTCTCCCCTGTACTTTGGTCCCGCAATATCCGCCGGCTCGACGCCGTCGCCCTCACCCACGCGCACAGCGATCACATGGGGGGCATGCCCTCCGTCCTGCAGAACTTTCGTCCCCGGCAGCTTTGGGTGGGCAGCAACCCGGGTATTCCGGCCTACGAGGCACTCCTGGCCGGAGCTCGCCGGCTCAACATTCCAGTCGAATCCATGGCCGCCGGCGACCACTTTGCCTTCGGGGGCGCGGAGGTTGAAGTGCTTGCCCCACCAGCCGGTTACGCTCCCGGCCCTGGCGCCAGCAACGACGATTCCCTGGTGCTTCATGTGGCTTACGGACAAACCTCGGTCCTGCTCGAAGGCGACGCCCAAGCGGCCAGCGAGCAGCGCATGCTGGCTGAGGCGCTCCACTCCGATCTGCTGAAGGTTGGCCACCATGGCAGCAAGACGTCGACCACTCCCCGCTTCCTGGCTGCGGTGGCGCCCAAATATGCTGTCGTGTCCGTAGCCCACCACAATCCTTACGGCCATCCCAAAATGGAAATCCTCCGCCGCCTGCAGGATGACCATGTCCGCACCTTCCGCACCGATGCCCTGGGGGCCACGTCCTTCTATCTGGATGGCAACTCGGTGACGGCACAGCCCCTGGCGGCAAGGTAGCTTCAACGCAAAGTAACCGGGGGGACACGTCCCCGTGCTCGCAAAGGCACCTTTTTGTGTTTCCCTGCCACGGGTTCCGTTATACGATTCGCAACAAAGCAAGGCTAAAATCGGAGGAAGGGTTTCCCATGGGGTCACGCGAGTCCGGTCGCAACGAAGGATCTTCCCCCCTCACGCTCAGTTCTAGTCAATCCGCCCAATCCGCGCAGGAGAAAATGGAGGAACAGCGCAAGATCCGCCGCCTGCAGATGATGATGGACATGGTTATGTCGGTAATCAGCCAGGATGGGAGCCTTACCGTAGATCAGGCCGCGGAGCTGGTAGCCGATAGCAAGAGAGCCGCGCTGGCCATGTTTCCGGATAAGGAACTGGCATACAACATCATCTACAAGCCGAGACTGCAGCGGTTAATGCGCGAGCGCTATCGCATTCAGTGAGGCTTACTTTGCCGCCATGCTTACCAGGCGCATGGTGATCGTTCCCCAGAAGAGCCGGGCGCGCATCTGCACCGGCATGCGACGGTCGTCGTCGGTGTACCAGATCCAGATATTGCCGCGATTCTTGACCACGCCCGCATCGGCAATTGGCTGCACCCGGATGGTTTGAAAAGTTCCCGCCTGGGTCACGACCTGCTCGCGTGCCTCGGCCTTCATGGTCACATCGACCACCCGCATGGCGTCGGCTACCGGCATGTGGAACATCCCTCCCGGCTGCAACGGTTGCGAGCCGCCATAGAAAATAGCGGACATCAGGTCCGTAACGCAGGGTGGAATCGGCGATTCCTGATGCTTGCTGGTTCCGCTAACCAGATTCTTCTCTTCCAGAACCTGTTTGCCTTCGCTGGAAAGAAATCGCAGGGTACTGACCAGCTGCCGTCTGCCTTCCTGGAGCTGCTTGTTAAAGCTGGTAGAGCAACCGGTAGCGCGGTTGAAGTACGACTCGAAGCGATCATTCACGCGAAAAAGCAGGTTCACAGCGCCGATCGATTCACCGGTGGCCACAACGTGCTGCATCCCTCCCACTTGCTCCAGATGGAAGGTGGCGGTCCCCGCAGGAAAGACGCGCCAATCCACGGCATAGGTGAGCGTTTGCTTCGCAGGGAAAGAGAAATTTGCCGCCGGGGGAAGCAAAGGAGGAAGCGTCTGCGCAATCGCAATCAACACCGCGCAGAAACACGCCATCGACGCGACAAGTCTTGGATACCGTATCACCGTCAACTCTCCAGGGAATCAATGGCGCAGCCACAGCGTGGCCACCAGTACAGCGTAAACGGCGCAGGCACCCAAAAGGGCATTGTACTCGCGGTGTTGGCGATAGAGCGCCCCAGAGAAGGTACCGTCGCCTCCCTCTATCCGCGCCGGTGTCAGCCGCGGTAGCAGGCGGGGCACGCGTTGGGCATAGCTCTCGAAGGCAGGAAAGGTGGCGCGCAGAAACTGCTCCTCAGAGTAGATGGTGGGTCCATAAATAACGGCAAAGAGGAGCGTCAGCAGCAGTGTGATCCATAGGCTGCGGGCGGCGGCAGCAAAACCGAAGGCCATCAGAACGGTGCCCAGATACAAAGGATTGCGGGTATACGCGTAAGGGCCAGTCACGGTCAGTTCGGCGTTTTTCTTCACGTAGCCCGAGGCGTAGGCGCGCAAAAGGATCCCCGGCGCCACCAGCAGCAGGCTCCATGCCAGCGACGCTGCGCTCGGGCGGGCTCGCCACAGGTAAAAAGCGGCAAAGAGAAACCCCGTGGGCACGCGAATACGCCGCGCCACTCTGCTCCAGTTACTCAGCATGCTTTTCCAGCAGTTCCCTGGCTGCATCCACAACCTGCTGCGGAGTAATGGTCAGCAATCCAGCCTCCGGCTCAGCATGCCGCGAGTGGTCGCGCTTGCTCTCCGGGTGCCGCAACACCCGGAAGGGCACGCCGAAGGGGCCGTTCCGCGCTGGATCGGTAGGCCCATAGATACCCACCACCGGCTTGCCCAGCGCACAGGCCAGGTGCAACGGTCCCGTGTCTCCCGCGATGACAAGGCAGACCCGGCGGGTCAGAGCGATCAGGCGCTCCAAGGTTGAGTCGGGGGTGGTAAACTCCGGCGCCCGGGCAACCCCGGCGCTAGCGCGGACTACCTCGGCAGCGATCCCCTGCTCCTTCGGGCCGGCGTTGACCAGCACCACGCACCCTTGCGCGTGGAGCTCCGCTGCCACCACCCCATAGCGCTCTGCGGGCCAACGTTTCGCGCCCCAGCCCGCGCCTGGGCTGAGCAGGACCACCGGCCCGACAGCACCGCACAGGACTCCATCCGCCCACAGCTCAGCATCCCGGTTGATTGGCAGCGGGGGAAGAATCGGAGAAAGCCGTTCCCCCGCAGCCGCTGCGCACACTTCGACCGCCTGCTCGATCACGTGCACGCCATGGGTCGGCACCCGTTCGCCGAAGAGCCACCGCGCGGCCCACTCGCGCGGACGATCTTCTCCGATCATGCGCGGGGCGCCGGCCAGCCGCCCGGCGAGCGCCGAACGCACCGCTCCCTGCAGATCGATGCACAGGTCGTAGCGCTCAGACCGCAGTGTCCGGCGCAATGCGCCGATCTCGCGCAGCGTCGCTCCCCGCAATGGAGCGCGAGCCCATTCTTTGGCTTCTACCAGGTGCGTGCGATCTACCAGAGGCATCCCGGCGTCGTCTTCACCGAGAAGAGCACGCCACCGGGGCTCGACCGCCCACCCCAGATACCAGTTTGGATGGGCCTTCCGCAAAGCAGCAACCGCCGGCAGGGCATGCAGAATATCGCCCATCGCGCCCAGCCGCACAATCAGGACGCGGGTTTGCTCAGATTGCTGTGACAATGGGTCGATTTTCTCATAAATCAGGCTTCCCTCGGCCGTCCCTCCACTGCGCTACGCTCTGGTCCTAATGAACAAAAGCGGTCGTTGGGCTTCGCCCGTCTTTCTCGGCCCGCGTACGCTGGTGCGAACATGGGCACTGGTTCCCGGGCACTGGGAAGGAGACCTCATCATCGGCAAGGGAAAGCTTTCTCAGGTAGGCACTCTGGCCAAGCGCACTAGCCTCTTTGTCGCTTTTGACGACTTTTCTATGCAGGCTGCGGATGCCGGTCTTATGCGCCTCGTACGCTCTGAGCCGAATGAGTGCAACAGCTCGCCGTGTTCTTGATGGGCGGCAAGTCAATAACCGGATTTTGATCAAAAAAGCCTGACGGCGCAAGTGTGAAGCCGCATGCAATGCAAGACTGCACTGGATGATCTTCCGGACGCGGCAGATGATGCAGTCCGAAACTATGCCACAGAACCAGATCGGTGTTCTCGATTGGCCGATCCTTGGCTGTCCACGCCGGCAGGCCATCATCGCCCGTCGATTGGTTCACGAACTCGCCCGCGGGATAACGCTCGTTCACATCGTAAGGCGTAACCCATAGCTGATGCTGCAGGAACCGTCCCCGTCTGCCCGACGGACCGTCCGGATGAGTAAAAGGCCGCACAGCTGACCGTGCCTCCAGCTTGTACGCTGTTGGCTTGCCAACCCAGTTGGTGGCGCTGGGATTGGTGATTCTCCAATAGCGCATCGTTGAGAAGTCGAAATCGCGCTGGGCCTGAAGCTCAGTTTTCAACGCTGTCTCTTGCACAAAATAGGCATTGCCGTGCGGGTTCTCCGGCCCCATCGGCAGCGCAATGGTGTCGCATTCGGTGACTGTATTATTCGGTCCGTCCACTTCCATATCAAGTCGGGCCGAAAAGATGTGCTGGTGGATGTGGCCGACGATACCCGGCGCGACCTCGGTGCCGAATTTTCCCGGTTCTCCTGGACGGCAACCCGCAGTATTGATGATTCCGGTGGCCTTCATCTCGTATTCAATCCGCCCGTCCTGGTGCAGATACCAATACGACGCATATTCGTAATTCCCGATGGTTGATATAGAAGAGATGACCAGCTTCCGCGCTCGGCGCACCTCGGTGCGACCGGTACGCATATCGAAATGCTTCCACGACATGCCGGCGTCTTCCTCATGCAGGCAGATGCAACGTTCAATGGTGCGTGGCTGGCCGAAGACATCCGCGACCACGGCATCAAAATAATGGATCATCCCCAGGCAATCGCAGCCCAAGGTCAGAGAGTTCGCCATGCGGCCGAAGCCCAATTCGCCGCTGTCAAAAACATTTTTGCGATAGTGGCTTCGCTCGGGGGTGCCGTAAGGGACCACCATCTCTGCAATAGACGCGCGATAAACGATGGGACGCCGTTTGGCGTTCTGAGTATAGCCGATGGTGTAAAGCACCAATCCTTCGCGGCCATTGAAGCCTACGCGGAAGTCCCAGTTTTCCCAGGTCACCTGGTTGCCCTGGACCACGAAACCAGCACCATCAGGCTGCACGATATCGAGCCGGGAAGACGGCTTGCGAAACTCAGTAAGAAGATCCGCGTCGTAATTTAAGGGTAGACGCGGAACCGGAATGTAATCGCCGCCGGCTTCGAAATGGTCGTGGACCTCCAGCACCTCCAGCGTGCTCACATCAATCAGCGCATGCAGCCCCTCGACCGGATGAGCGTAAAAATTGTCCAGGGGAAACATGCGCATCCAGATGAAGCAATTGAGCACGCGGCGCCCTTGCTCGATGGGGATGTCGAAGTCGCCGGTCGTCCATGGATCAACGCACATGTATTCGAGCTCAGCGAGTAGCCCCCGGCGGCGCAGTGCTTCCTGAAAGCGAGCGTCGGCCTTAACCGTCTCTTCGATCTGCAGGACTTCCGCGATGGCAAGCATCGGTCGAGCCTTCTCTTTGAAAAGCGCCGATATGACTTTGTCGCTGCCCAGATCCACCAGTCCATCCCACACGCCCATCGCTCCCCGCCGATATACATGGAAGCGCGCCACCCGCGCCGGGACAGTTTCGGGGGTGTAGTGGCGCACCTTGTCTTTGTCAGGCTCTTGAATATCGATCGTCTCCACCCGCAGGTCCTCACCCCACTGGAAATGGTCCTCAAGGATGCGCGTGACGGCTACGATCTCAACGGCGGTGAGCGGATCAAACGGATGGCTAACGGCTAGCCCCCCTCCGCTCAGGGAAACTCCTTCTGCTTTCGAACCCATGACTACTTCCTCTCAATCACGGGACAGGAGGTTGAAGACTCCGGGCCCGTGGTTGGGTCTACCACTTCAGTCGAACGGCGGCCTGCAGAATGCGGGGATCAAAGGCTGTGCTGATCACCATGAGATTGGGCGAGCCCACGGTGTTCGTGGGATTCTCGAGGTTGCCACGGTTGAAGGCGTTAAAGGCTTCAAAACGGAACATCAGAGAAAGCCGCTCCACAAGGTGAAAATCCTTTTGCAGCGCGTCGTCGGTACTGGCGAAGCCGGGCCCATAATAGGCGTTGCGCCCGGTATCTCCGAAAGTGCCAAGCGCGTTTACGGCAAAGGCGGCAGGATCCAGGTACTCCGCTACCTTCGCTGCCTTGCTGCGGCCGTTGCCCAAATAGGGGCTGCTGACCAGATCGGCACGATCGCTGCCGACACCGGAACGCGAGTTATCCACACCGCTATATACCGAGAAGGGCTCGCCACTGGTCAGGGAGACAATGGACGAGAGCTGCCAACCTCCGAACGCTGCGTTCGCGAACTTATTTTCTGGATGGATGGGTAGATCCCAAAGCCCGGAGAAGCTAAAGACCTGGGGATGATTAAAGTCGGAAACCGCTCGATCAAAGTTGAGGTTAAAGGGATCGGTTGCGGTTTGTCCCGTCTGCTTGTTGGCGGAAGTAACATCTATGGACTTAGCCCAGGTGTAGTTGGCCAGGATGGTGATGCCGTTGAGGAAGCGACGTTGGAGAGTCGCCTGGAGCGCGCTGTAGTTGGAGTTTCCATTGGCCTCAACCAGGGTGCTGGAACCAAAGTTTGGATAGAGGGGCCGGCGCTGGTCGGTGGTGGAAGTCGTGGCGCCCACGGAGTAGATTGCCGGGTTCCCTTCGACCAGGTTGGGAAGGTGAGTGCCTTTCGATCCCGCATACGCAATGCGCATAACGAGCTGAGCCGGTAGTTGTTGCTCAACCGTCAGGTTCCAGCTGGTGAATTCTGCATTGCGCATGCCTATCGTGTATCCGTAAGCAACATCGGGAAGCAGAAAGTCGACATTGTGAGGCGGGTTCGGGCTTTGAGGAAACGGATTGACGTTACCTTGGTAGGGACTGGTGAGGCTGTTCGCCGAATCGCCGCTGATTTCGACAACCGTACCGAAGGGAGCCTGATCTGCCTGCGAATTGGTGGAAATGGTGTTGGGTGTGTCGTAGTAGATGCCGAAGCCGCCGCGTACCGCAGTGGCGCCATTACCATACACATCCCAGGCGAAGCCGACGCGAGGACCAAAGTTCGTGTATTCGCGGTTATAGCCCCCGGGAGGAAGCCCGGGGTCTCCAGCGTAGAGGATCCCCTCCGGAGCATTGGGGTAGACGGTCGATTGTTGGCCAGGCCGCCACGCAACCACCTTGCCGTTGGCGTCGGTGTAG
The DNA here is from genome assembly GCA_963736535.1 of uncultured Acidobacteriaceae bacterium. Lineage (GTDB taxonomy): Bacteria > Acidobacteriota > Terriglobia > Terriglobales > Acidobacteriaceae > PALSA-350. The sequence continues at coordinate 66,725 of CAVTPN010000015.1, read as the reverse complement.
GGGAAGAATGGATCCCAGCGGAGGCCGAGATTGAGCGTCAGCCGCGGGGTGACGCGGAAGTCATCCTGGGCAAACAGATCAACGTGGTTAAATATCGTGTTTTTGTATTCGCCGACGCCTTGCTCGAGATTGGAAAACTTGCCCACCAGAAAATCTGCCAGGGAGTTTCCGGTAAAGGGAGCCGAGCTATCAAAGGAGAAATAACCGTTGGCGCGGTAGTTATTGTTGATGTTGCCCACTCCATGACCAACGTCTCCGCCAAAAGTTAAGGAGTGTTTTCCTTTGGTCCAACGGACCGTGTCGCTGTACTGTTCCTCGCCGCGGAAGAAGGAGTTTGTATCCTGAGTGTCGAGCAGGAAATATCCGCTCACGTCGTAATAGATCTCGGGCATCTTGTCGTTGTAGTAGTCCGACCCCAACGCGGCAACACCCTTGGGAGGGTAAATGGGCGCGTTGGTGTTGTTGGTACGGTTGTAGGAGACGAGCGCCTGGTTAAGGAGATTGGGGCTGATCGTATATGTCCATGAGCCGGTTACGGTGGTGTTTTGCCAGATCGCGCCCGGGCAGATTAGCAAAGTAATTGGCGGGAGCGAGGAAGGCGGGCTGATTGGCCCTGGATACGAAAAACCTTCCCATAAAACGATGCTTATCGTTAACGACTTCGTCGCCGCGCACCAGGAACTGGTTATCGGTGAGGTCATTAGGCAAGGCGAAGGAGACGGTCTGGGCTCCAGCTGCCGGCGCCGGGATAAACGTGTTGAGCGAGGCCACGCTGACGGGATTGAACTCCGAAGCGGGAATCTGGTTATTCGGGTAAGGCGCGCCATTGTTGAAGGGGTCGTGTAGCTGAGTTCCCAGCGCGGAAAAGTCCCCTGCCCGTTGCGCGTTGGTAGGCACTACCTGTTGTTGGGTGGTAGGAGCGATGACCGTAGAGGTTCCCTGGTAGGAGAAGAAGAAGAACGTGCGGTCCTTGCCGTTGTAGATTTTCGGGATGCGCACCGGGCCACCCAGCGTGGCTCCGTACTGGTTGCGCTTAAGCCCGTCACTTTGCTTGGTGCCATCGGGGTTGAGAGGGGCAAAGTAATTGCCTGCGTTCACGGCGTTGTTACGGATGTATTCAAAGGCCGACCCGTGGAGCTGGTTGGTGCCGGAGCGGGTGACGGCGTTCACAATGGCGCCGACGTTGCGGCCATATTCCGCGTTGAATGAGTTGGTCTGCACACTGAACTCTTGCAACGCGTCGGGATCCGGCATGGGATTGGGCGCGTTGCTGTAGTGGTCGTTATTTTGCGCGCCATCGAGGATGTAGTTGGTGGTGTTGTCGCGGCCTCCATTGACTGAGACAGGGAAGACGCCGGGATACGTGGTTCCGGAGGTGACGTTTGAGTTTTGCGGATCGTATTGCACTCCGGCAACCAGCTGCATCAACTGAACGGGATTGCGGCCATTCAGAGGCAGGTCCTCAATTCGCTGCTGATCGATAACGGTCTTGAGGGTCATGGACGTGGTATCTACCGTCTCCACTGAGCCGGATACGTCCACGGTTTGATCGACACTTCCAACCTGGAGGTCGATATCCACGCGGGCCGCTTCATTCACCTGCACGCGGATGTTGCTGGCGGAAAACTTCTTAAACCCTGGGGCTTGCACCGATAGCTCGTACGCTCCGGCATCCAGACCGCGGACGAAGTATTCACCGCTGGAATCTGTTTTCGTATGGAAGATTGCGCTGGTTGCCGTATTGGTTACGGTGATGTCAATTCCTGGTGCAACCGCCCCGCTTGCATCCTTCACGACGCCGTTAATGGAGCCAGTAACGTCGGCGGCCTGGAGCAACGTGCTCACTCCGAGCAGTGCAAAGAGAATACAGATCGTCCATTTCGAAATCATGCGTGTGAACCTCCGAAAGATAGTCCAGGGGAGAAGCGCCCCGGTTTGGGCCCACTGTTTGAAAGGAGCGTGAATTATTGAAAACTTGGCACAAAGTACCATGAAGTGGAACACTATGCAATATGCATAACTGAATTTATTTTTTGGAATATAGTTTACGTCTGAAGAACCTCACCAAATCAGGGCAGGACACTCTACTAGCCCAGGGCCAGACATCTTGAAGGAGGCCGTGTGAAGACAATTCTTTTAACCGGGGCTAGTGGCCGCATTGGACGGCACGTCGTTCCCCTACTGCTCGAACACGGGTATCGGGTGCGTGTCGCCATGCGCCGCCCAAACTCTACGGAGAACTGGTTCAACCAGGTCGAAGTAGTGCAGGGCGAGTTACCGGGACGTGAGTGGGTAGAGGCAGCAGTGGCGGGCACGGACGCAGTGATTCACCTGGCCGGAATCATGCCCCCGGCGGGGGACGATCAGGTGTTCCGCACCAACATCGAAGGAACATACAACATCCTGCAGACTATTTCGGCCATGGAAAAAAAGCCACGATTGCTCTTTGCCAGCTCCGACGCCACGTATTGCACCGGATGGAGCCTGAGCGCGTACTCAGCTCCGATTCTGGAAGATGCTGAACAGCATCCGTCCGTGTTTTATGGTCTCTCCAAGGTGCTAGGGGAACGGATGTGTCTCTATTACGCAGAACTGCACAAGCTTCCAATCGTGCGCCTCCGGTTTGTCTGGACACTCGAAGCGGAGGAGATTCTCGACCTGTTTGTGAAGGCGCCGTATCGTGACTATCTGGTCGAAGAGGATCGGAAAGTCTGGGATGAAGCAGGCGTCATCGCGGTGCCGTGCGAAGAGGATGGCACCCCTTTCACCGAACATGTGTGCGATGTCCGAGACGCAGCCGAAGCTGTTTTGTTGGCGTTGCAGAGTGACGCTGCGCTTGGGGAGGCTCTCAATATCGCCGGCCCGGAGGCATTTCGTTATGCCGATACCGGAGCGGATCTGGCTGGGATCACTGGCATGCGTACAATCACGGGCCGCTGCCGCGGAATTCACTCGTATGCGCTGAGTATTGAGAAGGCGCGGAAATTGCTGGGGTATCGACCGCAATTCAAGGTAATGAATTCCTTACAGGATGCACTCGCTAAGCGAAAGGAATCGGGTGCGTGACCTGAGAAGTAAAGGCCCGTTAGATAGCTGCAAAAGAAATGGTGGGAGAGCCATGAGAAGCATTTTTGGAGTGATGCTGGCAATACTTTGCCTTTCGTTTGCTGTTGCGCAAGCGGCCGAGCACACGGACGTCGTTTATAAACAAACAGGACATTTCGCGGGTTGGCCGGCGAACTACGGCGCCTGGTCCTGGGGCAACGAAATCCTGGTGGGCTTTGAAGCCGGATCGTTTCACATGCGGCAGCCCAACGAGCGAGAGCATTCGATCGACTACACGCAACCTTCGGAGCATCTGTTGGCTCGCAGCATGGATGGGGGCAAGACGTGGACGATCGAAAGGACAGCCAGCCTGCTCCCGCCACCGGGCACCAAAGTGGCCGGCGTGCCCACGGAACCCGGGGGAAAGCAGGTCACTGACTGCCCTGGCGAGATTGACTTTACTAACCCGAACTTTATCGCGACCTTCCGTATGGCCGACGTCGATATCGGGCCCTCACGGTTCTATTATTCGCTGGACCGGGGAAAAAACTTCGAGGGGCCTTATCGAGTTCCGGACTTCGGGCAACCGGGAATTGCTGCGCGCACCGATTACCTGATCGACGGCAAACACGACATGACGGTCTTCCTCACGGCGGCCAAATCGAATGGCCACGAGGGGCGAGTGATCTGTGTGCGCACACATGATGGGGGCAAGACCTGGCAGTTCGTCGCCTTCGTAACCCCGGAACCGGAGGGGGATGATCACGCCATCATGCCTTCGTCTGCGCGCCTCTCGGCCGAGTCCATCGTAACCGCCGTTCGCTACAGACACTGGATCGATTTGTACCGCACGGACGATAACGGGAAGACGTGGCGATATGTGAGCCGGCCGGCGTCGGATACTGACAATCCGCCGAGTTTGGTTCATCTGAAGGATGGACGCCTTGCCCTGACGTACGGCCGGCGTACGGCTCCATTTGGAATCCGCGCGCGTCTCAGCTCCGACGACGGCGGGACCTGGGGAGAGGAGATTGTTCTGCGCAGTGATGGGGGTAGTTGGGATCTCGGCTACACCAGGAGCGTGCAACGCCCTGACGGCAAGATGGTCACTGTCTACTATTTCAACGACGCGCCGGATCATGAGCGGCAAATCGATGCCACGATATGGGATCCCAAGTCGCCGAAAGGCAAGTGATGCGGTTAGCTGGTTCGCAATTCCGCGGTGATGGCGCCCGCGGCATCTTTCACTGCGGCGATCAGGCGCTCCTGGTTGGTAAATCTCATTTTAGGCGTGGAGACACTGATCGCAGCTACGGCCTCGCCGTCTTTGCCGAAAATGGGGGCGCTGATACAGCATCCGCCCAGCGTGCTTTCTTCGAGATCGCTGGCGTAGCCCTGGGCACGCACGAGGTGGAGTTCCTTGTTCAGGGTGATCTCTTCGACGATGGTGCCGGGCGTGAACCGGACCAGGCCAAAGGATCGCAGCAGCATGTCGCGCCGCGTATCTGATTGGAATGCCGTAATACATTTACCGAGCGAGCTGGCATGAGGAGGAATAAGGCCTCCCACCATGTTTCCCATACTTACGCGGTGGGGACTATCAATGACCGCGATGACCTCGATATGGCTTGCGAAGAGAAATGCAAGGCTGATGGTTTCACGGAATTCCTGGCTCAGATTCTTCATCCAGGTGCGCGAGGCGTCACCTATCTGCTTCAACAGGTGATTTTGCATGAAGCCGGCACCGGGAACGATGGAGAAGCGCTCGCCTTCGAGCCGTTGAAGATAGCCTTCGATTTCCAGCGTGCGCAAAATGCGGAAGGCCGAACTCTTGGGAACGTTCACCTGACGGGACACCTCGGTCAGCGCGAGCGGTTCGTGGCTCTGCTGGAGCAGTTCGAGAACGCGCAGCGCATTGGCGATGGCTTGGGAGTAGTAGCGATACGACGCGCCGGAAGCGCCGTTAGCGCCGTTGGTTGAAGGCTCTACCGAAGTTTTAGTTTTACTCTTCCTGCTCATGTAGAAGTTTCAAGGGTAACTTTGCGATCACTGGTGCGAACAATATGCCTTCACAGGTCATTCACGAAAGATTCGACCGCGTAACCCTTCATCCCTTTCTGAAATGGCTGAATCCGCCCACAGCGTGGGAGATCGACCACGCCCACTCGCGTCTGCTGCTTAGACCGGATGCTGCCACCGATTTCTGGCAACGAACCCACTATGGGTTCCGAGCCGACAACGGCCACTTCCTTTACGCCGAGATTTCCGGCGATGCGATCGTCACTACCACCGTTCACCATGACCCTGCGCACCAATACGATCAAGCCGGCTTAATGGTGCGATTCTCTGCCGACTGCTGGTTGAAAGCATCGAACGAATTCGATCCCCCGGGACCGAGCCAACTGGGAACGGTTGTAACCAACTTCGGTTTTTCGGATTGGTCACTTCAGAATTTCCCTTACGGCGAGACGTCTTCCTATTCTCTGCGTGTACGCCGCGAAGGCATGGACTTCCTGGTAGAACACGCGCCAACGGAAACCGGGCCGTGGACCTTGATGCGTATCGCTCATCTGCATTCCGCTTCGGAGCCGGTTGCACAGATGGGGCTTTATGCGTGTAGTCCAAAAGAGGGAGGGTGCCTGGTAAACGCCCAACTTCTGCGCATTGATATACCCTGATCTGCGACCCGCAGCAGGCGTAATTGTAGCATCCCTTTGTAGTCTAAAGATTTGCCAGTGAAACAGCGCTTGACTCGATTTATTGCTTTAGGGCTCGGTTCGAGGCGTTATCGTTTCTAATGTTGAACGACGTTTAAAAATATTGACTTGACTTAAATCAAATGGTACGGTGGTCCAATTCTCTACCTTGAGCGTACTCAATGAAGCTTCCACTCTCTGGTGTCTTTGCGGCCCTGGTGACCCCGATCGACGATCTTGGCCGCCCCGACTTTGCTGCTTTTGATCGCGTGATCGATTTCGTTGCAGAACGCGGTGTCGATGGTTTCGTCATTGGAGGCGGCACCGCCGAGTATCCGCATTTTGACGTGAGTAGCCGCGCTGCTATCGCTGCGCATGCGGTTCGCCGGATAGAGGGCCGAGGGCGGGTCGTGGTTTCCGTTGGAACCTCTTCCATTCACTCCACCCTGGCCCTGACCAGGAGCGCTGCCGACACGGGCTGCGATGCGTTGGTTTTGCCGATGCCCTACTTCTTTCAATACAGCCAGGATGACTTGGTCGCGTATTGCGAAACTGTTTGCAGCTCGGTGGAGATGCCTTTTCTGCTTTATAACCTGCCTTCGTTTACCAACAATCCCATCGAGCCGAAGACGGCCATCCGCTTGCTAAACGAGGTGCCAAATCTAGTTGGGATGAAAGACAGCAGCGGCGATACAGCCTACCTCAAACCTATGGCAGATGCGCGCAAGCAGACCGGCTTCTCGATGTTTGTGGGCGACGACAGCTTGCTGCTTGGCGCCCTTCAGGCGGGCTGGGATGGTGTTGTTTCGGGCATCGCCTGTTTCGTTCCTGAATTGATTACCTCGGTATATCGAAGCTATCGCAACGGCGACGAGGCCCTGGCGACGGCTTTCCAAGCGACACTGGACGCGCTGCTCGAACCGGTGGTGCGTCTGCCCATTCCGTGGGGTGTTCGGGTGGGCCTGGCCGCGCGCGGAATCGCAAATGGGCCTTTCCATTTGCCGCCCTCGAAGGAGCGCTTGCGGCAGGCTGATGAGCTGCGCGGTTGGCTGGCCAAATGGACCGCGGATCACGGCCTGAGCTTGAACGAAATTTGGAAACACATTCCAGTCGAACGGGGAGGGCGGGGCACGGTATGAAAGTATTGGGTGTGATTCCGGCGCGCTATAAGTCCACGCGCTTGCCGGCCAAGCCGCTGGCGGATATTTTGGGCAAGCCGATGGTGCAGCACGTCTACGAGAACGCTAAAAGAGCGGTACATCTGGATAGCGTTGTAGTAGCCACGGAGGACCAACGTATCTTCGCGGCGGTGAAGGCATTCGGCGGTATGGTGGTGATGACGAGCCCGGACCATCTATCGGGCACCGACCGGGTAGCGGAGGTGGCTGCGGGGTCCGATGCCGCGATCGTCGTGAATATCCAGGGAGATGAGCCCCTGCTGGAACCGGCGATGATTGACGAGTGTGTTCAGGCGCTCAAGGGCGAACTGTCAGACAGCAACGTCGGCATGTCAACGGTGGTGAAGAGACTCGGGGAAGAGGGCTTCCACGATCCCGGGGTGGTGAAGCTGGTCAAGGATGTCCGTGGGCGAGCTCTTTATTTTTCTCGATCGCTTATTCCGTACCCGCGAGTTCGCACCGAAGCCTTCGCCGTTTTCGAGCATGTTGGGCTCTACGCGTACACAAAAGATTGCCTGCGGAAACTTTCCAAGCTGCCGCCGGGTTACCTGGAGCAGATCGAAAGCCTTGAGCAACTGCGCGCCCTGGAGAACGGTATCTCTATCCAGGTGGTGGAAACCAAGTGCGTGGGCGAATTGGTTTCAGTGGATACCCAGACAGACCTGGAACGAGTGCGCAAGATTCTCTCAAATGGAGTGAAAGGGTGAGACCTTCTGCGGCTACGGTAGCGGGACTTCGAGCATCGCTGCCAAGTTCTACCAAAGACCATTTAGAGCAGGCAATCGCGAGCATCGTGCAAGCTAAAGAGCGCGGTGGGCGAGTGGTTGTGGTTACGGGCAGTGGTCCGAATCTCCATGAAGGCGTGACGACGCAGATCGCGGAGCTGATTCGCCACGGCGTGATTGATGGCGTCATCACCAGCTCCGCGGTGGTCGCCCATGAAATGGCGGGCACGCTGGATCGCGTGCGGCGCATCCGCATCGAGCCAGAAGACAGCTTCGAATTGCCGGTTCACCTGCTTCCGCGCGGCCGGGTTTTTGAAATCACTGTTTTATCCGCCCAACAGCGTTTGGAGATGGAGAAGGAGTTCCCCACCGGGTGGGATATGTACGATCGTCTCGCGGCTCGCGCTGGGAGTTCAGTGATCAAGGCGGCGGGAAACATGGCGTGGCCGCTGGGGCTGCGCACCGAGCGGCTCGCGCAGGAACTGCGGGACGCTGCCAGTCAGTACGGTGTGCCACTTGAATACTTCGCGGGTTTGGGCGCCGACCCTATGACCATGATCGGGGCCGGAGCGCGCAAAGGAGTTCCGGTGCTGGTTTCCATTCCGCAGCTTGTGGGCGGAGGCGCAGCCGGCATCTCCATTGGAGACTCGATCCCGATTGCCCGGCGATCCCGTGCGATCGCAGAGATGCTGGGCAGCGCGGACGTCATCATCGAATCGGCGATCGCGCTCTCGCAGGAGATTCATGACGGTCCGCTGGAGACATATACCGGACACGGCATCTGGGCCGCCTGGGATCAGTTGAACACCTACAGTCTGGAGAAAAAGACGCTTATCCGAATGGATCTCGACCCGAACCTGGAGCGCGCCTGGCAGATGGAGCGCCAGGACGCGGAAGTGCAGGAGGCAATCAATCGTGGGTTGCCGAAGACCAAGATCACCAAGATTCCGTTCCGCATGGAGATGTCGGGCTTTGCACGATTGGAAGGCAGTATTCCGGTCACCGGAGACATTGGCGCGCTTTGGCCGGTGTTGACGTGCGCGGTAGAAGAGCGTCTCGGGCTCAAGCTGGAATTTGTTTCTGCTCCGCAGGAGAGCGAAGAAGGAAAGCGAATGCGTGATTGGATCGCGGATGAGGTTTCTTATCTCGACCGCGACGCGGCCTATAACGAGGCGCGGCGCAGGTTGACGCCGTTTTCTGGTTCTATCACTGGTGCCTCCGCTACTGGGCAAGGATCGGCGGCTCAAAACCACCCCAATGAACTCGTCCGCTAAACATTACAAGTGGTACGTGGTGGGCATGTTGTGGTGGATTGCCTTCTTCAACTATGCCGACCGGCAATCGATCTTCTCTGTTTTTCCGCTGCTGGCGCGTGAGTTTCATCTAAACGATACGCAATTGGGTCTGTTGGGCTCCTCCTTTGCGTGGGTGTACGGGCTCTCCGCTCCATTGGCGGGCAGTGTTGCCGACCGCATCCGGCGCAAGACTGCGATTCTGAGCGGCCTGAGAATCTGGAGCCTCGTCTGCATGGCGACGGCGCTATCGCGCAGCTTCGCTCAGCTGCTTTTCTTCCGTGCTGCCGAGGGGTTGGGCGAGACCATCTATTTTCCGGCATCGATGTCTCTGATCAGTGACTACCACGGCAAGGCCACGCGTTCCCGGGCCATGGGAACCCACCAGACGAGCGTGTACATCGGCGTGATTGCGGGTGGATTTTTCGCCGGGGCAATTGGCCAACGCTACGGTTGGCGTTCCTCGTTTGTCGTCTTCGGGGGATGCGGCCTCGTGCTCAGCCTGGTGTTGAGCAAATTCATCGTGGAACCGGTACGCGGGGCGGCCGACCGTGCAGACCTGGGTCCCGACGCGCCGGCGCAGGTTGCTCCGAGGCGCATCTCGGTGCGCGAGTTTTTCAAACTGGTGCGCACCACGCCCACGCTGTTGTTGTGCATGGCGGCCTTCATGTGCGAGAACTTCACCGCCATGATCTTGTTTACCTGGATGCCGACACTGCTTTACCGGAAGTTTCATTTGAGTCTTGCCATGGCCGGGCTTACCGCGACGCTCTACGTGCAATTGACCAGCATGCTGGGATCGCCGGTTGGGGGATGGCTGGCCGACACGCTTCGCAAGCGCATGGCCGGCGGAAGGATCCTGGTGCAGGCGATCGGCATTCTTCTGGAAACTCCGTTTGCGATTTGGGCCGCGCTTACCGGTTCGATGAACTGGCTCATCGTCAGCCTGCTGCTGTGGGGAATCTTCAAGGGTTTTTATGAAGCCAATATCTTTGCCTCGGTGTTCGACGTGGTGCGGCCGGAAGCGCGTGGCACTGCGACGGGATTCATGAACATGATGGGCTGGCTCGCCGGCGGCGGGTCGGCTCCGGTGGTGGTGGGGATTCTGGCAGACCGATTCGGTTTAAGCCACGCCATGGCCTACGCCTCAGTCTCGTATGTAATCGCCAGCATTTTGCTGTTGCTTGCTGCAATGGGGTTCGCACGGCGCGATACGCAGCGAATGCAAGCCGAGCTCACCTACGACATAGTTCCTGCTACTTAACTTTGCTGGAGGAATCGATGAACCGTCTTCGGGTTTTTGGTCCTGGTTTCCTGCTTTGTCTGGAGTGCGGGCCTCAACGCGCAGAGCGGCCTTAAGCTGGGCGAACCCGCTGGCCCGGTCACGCTTGTTTCGCCGCAAGGCCTGCAAATTTCCATGAACAATTATGCCGAGCGGCTGGGCACGGCGGTTCTGTTTCTCTCGACGCGAGACGACGGCACACTGGCCAACGCGGATGCGATCGTCACCCTGAATCAAAAGAACCGTCACCACAAGATTCTGCTGGTGGGCGTCTTTCCCGCAGCCGACGAGTCAGGCCCCGAAGTAAGGGCATTCAGCCAGGCTCACGGTTTCAATTTCCCGGTCTACCGGGACCCCGGCGGAACCGCGGTCAAACGATTCGGCGCGCAGGTAACCCCGGAAGCCTTTCTCCTTGATAAGGAAGGCAAACTGGTCTATAGCGGCTCCATTGATGGCTTGGCCACCGCATTAGCCGCGATGGACTCGAGCGCACCATTCCCGGCTTCGATGACTAATGTTCCGGGTTCCCCCATCGGCAAATCTCTTCCCGAGCGGCCGATTACCGATCCATTCGGTGAAATCAAATTTTCTTCCGAGCTGATCTTTGACAAGATCCCGGGTTACCCGGTCTTTCACTGTTCTTCCATCACCATAGCGCCAAATGGAGACTTGATCGTTATTTGGTACGGAGGTAGCTATGAGTCTTCGGATGACCAGGTCTTGTTTCTTTCGCGCAGAAAGAAAGGTTCCAGCGATTGGTCGAAACCGGAGATTATTGTTCGCAGCCCTGGACGGCCCCCAGGTAACGCCGTGCTGTTCACCACCCGGGACAATCGCGTATGGATGGTATGGGGCCGCATGGACGGCACGCAACCGATGTTGCGCGGCACGGGCTGGAAAGACTGCACGCTGTTCTTTCGGACTTCTTCGGACAACGGCCGTACCTGGACGGAGGATAAGCCTTTCTTCCACGACACGCTGGGCTGGCTTCCGCGGAATCTGACGATATTTCTTGCGGACGGAACTTTGGTTCTACCCATCAGCGACGAACGCAATGGCCATGGCGTCGACCTTTCCTTTTTTCTGTCCACTAAAGACAACGGAGCCACCTGGACTCAAAGCGGCATCATGCGCGGCGGCGAGCAGCCCACGTTCATTCAGCGTGGCGACGGTTCGATCCTTGCGTATCTGCGAGTGCGGCCGAATATTGTGAGTGCGGAGTCACATGATGGCGGCAAGACCTTCACTACCCCGACGCCCACGCAGTGGAAAAACCCCGACTCCGGCATCTCCATGTGCCGGCTGAAAGATGGACATGTGCTGCTGGTTTTCAATAATCAGGATCACTCTCGGTCACCGTTGCATATTGCGATGTCGGTCGATGATGGCCGGACGTGGAGCAAGCCGCTGGAGCTGGAAAGCAATCCTGGAGAGTATTCGTACCCCTCAGTTTTCCAGGCACCCGATGGCAAGATTCATATCATTTATACGTTTCGGCGCTATTCGATCAAGCATGTTGAAATGAATGAGGATTGGCTCACGAAGCTGGAGCGGCCGGACTGAACAAAAGCAGTCGTTGGGCTTTCCCCAGATTTCCCTAACTTGCCCTAGGCAACTCCGTTGCTTGAGATGACAATTTTGGAGGAGAGGTGGGCGAGCACTTCACCTTCGTCTTCCATCTCGACCACAAGCGACGCAATGCGCAGAGGCGCGACCGCATTCAGCCGCTGATGCATGGTGGCGTCTAGCTTCACCTCGTCCTTAGCCGTAGTTACAAATGCGTCACATCTATGTCGCCGGCCGAGTTCGGCCAAGCGGTCGATATCAGCCGCGGAATAGCGATGGTGGTCGCGGAAGCTCATCCGCTCCACTACCTCAACACCAGCCGCCGCCAACGAAGCAAAAAATTCCGCGGGACGGGCAATCGCGCAGAAGGCTAGCGCCCGCCTGATGTCGCCGGAGATACACACCGAGCGCCGCACGCGCCAGAAGCAGCAATCCTTTACCGCATAGACACGAAGGGCAGACTCCAATTCTGTGTCCTCCTGACGCAGCACAATGACGCCGGCGCGTTGCAGCGAGGACAGCGGCTCGCGCAACCGTCCCGCGGGCAGCAGCCGCTCCCGCAGGTCGCTCCGGTGCACGACCACAATGTCTACGTCGCGCGCCAGCTGACGATGCTGAAAACCATCGTCCAGAAGATGAACGCGGCGCCCTTCTCCTCCCAGCTCGGCTTCCGCCAATAAGCCCGCCTCGTATCGGCTCGCGCCCACGTAGACAGGCACCCTTGCGGCACGCGCGATGAGCAGGGGCTCATCGCCAAATCGCTCCATATCCCCCGCGCTGTCGACACGCTCAGTCTCTTTGCTGGATCGCCCATAGCCCCGGGACAAAACGTCGGGATGCAAACCCGCGCGCTCCAGCAGCTGCGCCAGGCAGATCACTAGCGGGGTTTTGCCTGTGCCTCCCACGGACAGATTGCCGATGCTCACCACTGGCCAGCGCAGACGCTGCGCGGCTGCGCGGTCAAAGCGCGCATTTCTGGCCCGCACCAGCGACCCATATACCAATGAGAAAGGAGCCAGCAGCGGGGTCATCACGCTTGCTTCTGGGGCAGCAAGCCCAATAGCGCGGTGATCGCCCGCCCCGTTGCCCCGGATTGATGATGGAAGACCTCGAGCGCTCGCACGCCCAGATTGTTGGCCGCCTCGTCATCGGTGAGCAGATTCTCCAGAATGGGCACCAGGGTCTCGACGGTGGCCAACTTCAATGCTTCGGCTTGAACCAAGGTATCGATGATAGAGCGGAAATTGGCATAGTACGTTCCCATGACAACGGGGACGGCGAATTGTGCCGGTTCCAGCGGATTATGGCCTCCCCACGGGATCAGACTGCCACCCACGAAAGCGACGGTGGCCAGCGCGTAGACAGACGCCAGCTCACCGATCGAGTCCAACAAAATCACCGTGCCGGGTTTGATCTTCGACGGGCGCTTCATCCAGTTGGAACGGCGCACGCTCTGCTGATTCCGGTTTTTCAGCAGCTGAGCGACTTTCGCAAATCGCTCCGCATGGCGCGGGGCAAGAATCATGACGCAGCCGGGGATGGTCTTGCGCAACTGCCCGAAGGCATCCAGCAGCATCTCTTCTTCACCCTCGAGAGTGCTGCCGCAGACCAGCACTCGGGCCCCGGTGCTCAGCTTCTCGCGCAGCGCGGTGGTAATTGCGGCCGGCTCAGCACTCCTCACATCGAACTTAAGATTGCCTGCGAAGGAGACCCGTCCCGCGGGCGCCCCGATCGCCTTCATCCGTTTTGCATCTTCTTCGCTCTGCGCCAACACGATGGAGACGCCGGCCAGGATTCGCTTCCACAAGAAGCGCAGCCGCAGATAACGCGGTAATGAGCGATCGGAGATCCGGCCGTTGACGACCGCCACTGGGATAGCAGAGCGACGGCAGGCGGTCAGCAAATTGGGCCAAAACTCCGTCTCCACCAGCACCAGGAGCGCGGGATCCAATCTTTTCAGGTAGCGGCGCACAATCCAGGGGAAATCCAGCGGGAAGTAGAAGGTGTGGTCGGCACCGGTGCGTTCCCTGGCCAACCTCTGCCCCGTCCGGGTGGTGGTGGAAAGCAACACGCGATACTGGGGCGCGCAGGCGCTCAGCTCATTGACCAGGCGGCTGGCGGCCACGACCTCGCCAACCGAAACCGCATGCACCCAGATGGTCTGCCGGCTATCCCCTTCTCGAAGACGTGCAGGCACCCACCCCAGACGTTCGCTGAGTCCCTCGCGGTACTTGCCGTTGGTGGCCATGGCCAGCAGATAATAGGGCAGGCCCAACAGCAGCACCACGAACAGCGCGAAACTATAGATGAGGAGCGGCATGGCCGGCCTCTTTACTCCCAACGCCACGGAAGCTCATAATCGAAGCTGGGAATGCCTCGCCGAATCGTTCTGTCTGTATTGCTTGCCGTTGCGCTGCTCTCGTGTCCGCTGTTGCTCTTCCGAGCCCGCGCCGGTGACCATGCAGCGCCTCCCGCGGGAGTAGCGACCAGCTATCCGGCTTTTGACCAGCATCCCAACGAGCAGGTGGCGATCGCCGCCGATCCCTACAACACCAAGGAAAAGGCATCGATCTTCCGTTTCAAATACCTGGAATATGGTTTTATGCCCATCCGCATCATTGTTACCAATAACGGCGATAAGCCTATCTCCCTGATCGACGCGCGTATCAACTTCATCACTGCTCTGGGCGACAAAATACCAGCCGCCGAGCCGGAAGACATCGAGCGTCGCATCGGCGGGGTGAAGCGCCCCGACGGCGGCTACAAATTGCCTGGCCCGTTGCCGCGCATCGGTAACAAGTCTTCCACCAAGAACAAAGACGTCGAAGAGGACTTCCATACCTTTGAATACTCGGCCGTGGCCGTCGAGGCCCACACCACCCGCGCCGGCTTTCTCTTCTACGATGTGCAAGGGGTCGCCAATCCGCTGGTGGGAGCTAAGCTCAATCTGCGCATGCTGCGCAATTCCGAGGGCAAAGAGCTCTTTTACTTCGAGATCCCCTTTGACAAATATCTGGCGACCCAGGGCGCTACGGCAACGAACTAGAGCAAAGTCATTCGTAATAGGTCGCCGTGGTCGCATCTGTCTCCCAGATGGTGCATTCCTTGACAACCACGCGGCCGCCGGTCATCTCGCTTAGTTGAAGGTTGGTTTCATCGTAGAAGTAGCGCGCCAGGTTTTCCGCCGACGGGTTGAGTTCGATGAAAGGTTCGAGGTCATTGAGCATCTGGTGGTCGATGCGATCGATGACAGGCCGCATCACCTGCTTGAGCAGCTTGAAATCCAGCAGTAGCCCGGTTGCATCCAGTTCCCTGCCGCGCAGCGTCAGGCGAACTTTGTAGTTGTGGCCGTGGGGGTTCTCGCACTTACCCCGATAGTTGCGCAGGTAGTGCCCGGAGGAGAATCCCGATTCGACCGTAACTTCGTACATGGCCTGTATTGCCCTCGGTTGATTGTAGCTGGTGCCCTATTTGCGGCCTTTATTGCGGCCCAAGCGGGCCAAGCCTTCGTTCAGCTCCCGCCGCATGCGTTCCTCGCTCCTGCGCTCCACCTGCTCGAACATCGCGGTCAATATCCCTGCAAGGGCGGAAAGGAGGGAGGTCAGGAGGAGAACCAGGCCGACGGTCTTCCACAAAGAGCCGTTCACCGGCAGGCCGGGCTGCAGGGTGTTGGGGATTAGGCTCATCCCGCAGGAAACCAGCGAGAACAGCAGCAGGGTGGCTGCCAGCAGGTAGAGATTCCGGGACATTGCGCTTTTCATAGGAGAGCCTTATTTCTGGGACAGAGTCGAACAGCAGGTCTCTCCACTACGCTACCCCGGATTTCCTGTCGAGGTTGGTGGCGTTGGCGGCCTTCATGCGGCTTTCTTTAACTGAAAGCCGCACACGTTGACGTTGGTGAGGGCCGCGTAGCAGGAAATCCGGGTTCGCTCCGGTCGGGATGACAATTCATTTACGCCATTCACCCCCCAGAAGGGACGGATGTTGCAACAAAATTGTCATCCCGACCGAAGCGAAGCGGAGTGGAGGGACCTGCTGTTCAGTCAACCAACAACCGAACCTCAGCCGTCCCCGAAGAAGCGTTCCACTTCCGCGATGTCGCGGGTTAGCCGGTACGGTGGCAAGCTCTCCAGAAAGACCTTTCCGTAGCGTTGCCGCTCGATCCGTGGATCCAGCAACACCAGCACGCCCCGGTCTTCGAGAGAGCGAATCAGCCGCCCGAAGCCCTGCTTCAACGTGATCACCGCCGCCGGCACCTGGTAATCGAAGAACGGATTGGCTCCGCTGGCCGCAACCGCTCGCATACGCGCCGAAACCACCGGGTCCGTTGGCACTGCGAAGGGCAGACGATCGACGATCACACAGCTCAATGCCTCGCCCTGCACATCCACCCCCTGCCAGAACGAGGAGGTTCCGAAGAGCACGGCGTTGGGAGTGTTGCGGAATTCCTCGAGCAGCGCCTTGCGGGGTGCTGTCCCTTGCAGCAGGCAGGGATAGTCCAGCTCCGGCAGCAGACGCTCATAAAGATCGCGCATCTGCTGGTAGCTGGTAAAGAGACAAAAAGCGCGGCCGCGCGTGATATCAAGCACGCGCCGGATGCTGCGCGCCGCGTGGCCGCTAAAGGTGGGCTCACGCGGATCCGGCATCCCGGGCGGCAGGTAAAGCAGCGCCTGCTCTTCGTAACGGAAATGAGAAGGCACAACCAGCTCCCGCGCATCGCGCAACCCAAGCCGCTTTCTCAGGTGCCCAAACCCGCCCTGCACGGTCAGCGTCGCAGAAGTGAGGATTACGCTGGGGTATTGGTCGAAAAGCAACTCCGAAAGCAACTCCGAGACATCGATCGGCGTCGCCTGCAGGTAGGTATTGCGCCCTCCCTGACGAGCCGAACCTCCTCTGCGCTCGATCCAGAAGACCGTGTTGACGCTCTCCCCCTCCATCAGAAAGCGCAAATGTTCGCGAATGTCGGCCACGCGCTTCTTCAACCCAAGCGCCTCCTCCACGCCGCGCAGCCTTTCCAGCTCGCCCTCCATCCGGTGCAGCGCGTTCATCACTGCCAGGTAGACGTCGCCGTGTTCCTCCAGAAACTGTTCCCGCTGCTCGAAGGGCATGCGTCCCTCGCCCTGCCCACCGCCGCGCGGCAGAGCCGCAAAAAACATCCTCGCCCGCTCGCGCAGCATGTCTCCACAACCCTTAAGCGCAGTGGAGTGAGCCTGCCTGGCGCGCAGCACCGTCTCCATGTCGCGCACCAGCTCTTCCAGGCGCACATTGCTCAGGCTGATGCCGAAATAGCTCGACGCAACATCTTCCAGCTCATGGGCCTCGTCGAAGATCACGGCCGCCGCTTCGGGCAACACACCCGCATCCGGAGCTGCCCGGGCCTGCTGCTTGATGGCCAGGTCGGCAAAGAAGAGATGGTGATTCACGATGATCACATCGCTTTCGAGCGCGCGCCTGCGCATCTCGGTGATGAAGCAGCGCTCGTAATCGGGACAGCTTTGCCCCAGGCAGGCCTCGCCACGCGCGTCTACTTTGGACCATACCTGGCTCGATTCGGGAAGGGCGTCGATCTCTACCCGGTCTCCAGTCTGCGTAGTCTTCTCCCAGGTCGCGATCTGTTGGAACTGGTCGATCTCTTCCAGGCCATTCAGAATGGGTTGGTCGCGCAGGGCATACAGCTTGTTGCGGCAGAGATAGTTCGCCCGGCCTTTCATGTAGCAAACGCGCAACGGACCGAGCAACGACTCCAGAAAGGGCACATCGCGAAAAAGAGCTGCTCCTGCAGATTCTTGGTCCCGGTGGAGATAATCACCCGCTGGCCGGTGCGCAGCGCCGGCAGCAGGTAGGCCAGCGTCTTGCCTGTCCCCGTCCCGGCTTCGACGATCAGGTGTTTGCCTTCCTGCAGGCTGCGTTCCACCGCCCGCGCCATATCCAACTGCCCACGCCGAAACTCATACGGCAGCGCGGAGTGCGAGAGCATGCCTCCGGGAGAGAAGAAGTCGTGCAGCGAAGGCAGCGGCTGGGCGGAGATGGAAGCGGTCGACAAGGGCAAACCCGGTGGAACTCTAAGTCTAGAGCAGTTTCACAATTACTGCGTCCTGGCAGAAAACCGCGAGGTGTGGTCCCGGCACGCCGGGACCACTACAAGGTCCATCCCCTCCCGGATTTCCTGCAGCGCGGCACTCGTTGAGAGAAGCGATGTGCGGCTTTCTTCGCGGAAAGCCGCATGCAGTTCGGTGGCCCCACGAAGCTCCACAGGAAATCCGGGTTCGGTCGATACCAATTGCGAAACTGCTATACGGTGGCCTTGTCGATATATGAAAGACTGAAAGGGAGCCTTCATTGATGAAACCCTTAAAAGGAACCAAGGCGAGAAAGCCCAAACCGCACTCCAAGGGAGGCAAGCGCGCGGCGGTGGCGAAAGCGGCCCGCCGGGCTACGCCTGCTACCCGCGGCCAGCATTCGCGCGCCGAGGTCAAGCGCGGCATGGCTGCGAAGGCCGCCGCCGAAGCCAGCGCGGCCGCGCGCCTGGGCAAGATCCGCAAACGCCCGGTGCAGTCGACTGGGCCGATGGGCCGCATTGATGCCGAACTACCCGATCCCTTCTCGCCGGAGCAGGCAGCGCCGGCCATCCGGCGCGAGGCGGCGGTAGACACTTCGACCTGGCCGGTTCTGGCCATCGTCGGCCGCCCCAACGTGGGCAAATCCACTCTCTTCAACCGTCTCACCAGTTCCCGCCGCTCGATCGTGGGCGATGAACCGGGCATCACCCGGGACCGAATCTATGGTGAGATCGAGTGGGCCGGCCGCCATGCGCGCGTGGTCGATACCGGCGGCATTCTGCCCGATGACCCGGAGCTGATTCCGTCCGAGATCTTTCGCCAGGCCCGGGTGGCGCTGGATGAGGCCGAATCCATCGTGATGGTGGTCGATGGGCGCACACCCCTGGCCGCACCCGATTATGACCTCGCCCGCCTGCTCCTGCGCGGCGGCAAGCCTCTGCTGCTGGCAGTCAACAAGATGGACACCGAGCGCATGGAAGAGCAGACCGCCGAGTACCGGCGCCTGGGCATTCGTGAGGTGCTCCCGATCTCCGCCGAACACGGAGTCGGCATCGGCGATCTGCTCGATCACGTCTTCGCCACGCTTAGCTTTCCTGAAACGAAAAGCAGCGTGGAAACACCAGTAGAGGAAGAACCCGAGGCGGCAGAGGGCAAGCCGCACCACCGAACTCATGGCGAGTTCCAGCAGCACGAAACCTCCATCGCCATTATTGGCCGGCCCAACGTCGGCAAAAGCACGCTGCTCAACGTCCTCACCGGCTCCTCGCGCGCCATCGTTTCCCCGGTTGCGGGCACCACGCGCGATGCAGTCGATGAGGTCATGGAATACGACGGTGGGCTGCTGCGCTTTGTTGACACCGCCGGTATCCGGCGCAAGGGCAAAACCAAAATGATGGCGGAGAAGCTCTCCGTGGTCATGGCGCGCCGCCATCTGGAAGCGGCCGACGTCGCGCTGCTGGTCATCGATGCCACCGAGGGTGTGACTTCTTCCGACGCCACTATCGGCGGCTACGCGCATGAGAGCGGCCGCTCCGTCATCCTGGTGGTGAACAAGTGGGACCTGGTGACCACGGGACGAACCGACGGCAAGCCGCCTGCCGACAAAGAAATCTTCGAAGAGCAGTTACGCAAGGTCCTCAAGTACCTGGCCTATGCGCCGGTGGTCTTTATCTCCGCCGCCGAAGGAAAGAATATTCACACCGTGCTCAAGCTGGTGCAGGAGGTGGCCGCCGAGCGGCGCAAGCGAGTCTCCACCGGCCAGATGAACCGCTTCCTGGAAAAAATTGATTTCCAGCGCGCCACCGTACCCGCCGCAAACAAGATGCGGATCTTCTACATGACCCAGGCTGCCGTGGCGCCGCCGACCTTCATCCTGTTTACCAATCGGCAGGTGAAGTTGCACTTCGCCTTCCAGCGCTTTCTGGAAAACCAGATACGCGCCGCCTTTGGCTTTCGCGGCTCCCCGATCTGGTTCAAGGTTCGCGCCCGCGCCAAGTAAAAGAGTTATTTCCCGTGGCGGCACGTGCACCTTTCTTGCTATTCCCTGCCCCTCTTTTTCATGGGATCGTCGATGAATTCGCTATCGCCGTTCGTCCAATGATGAGTAAGGAGTAAGGGCAATGTGGAACTCCATCGGTTCTTGGTTTTGTATTGTGGGCCTGATCATCGGGCCTTTCTCCGTCGGCGTCCTGTTTGAAGAGAAACTGCAACGCGCCAACCGTGAGCTCGGCTCGCGGCTGCTGCGCAGGTACTAAGGCGCCACCCTTCCAGCCGCCCGTACTTGAATGGATCAAGAGGCCCCCACACCTTCTTGCACCCCTCCATCGCTTAGTTTTCCCTAAGCCCGTTCCGTAGTACGTTTGCGTATGGAAAAAAATGCGCGCCCATGCGCTTTCGCGGCGGCGCTTTTCTGCGCCTTGTTGCTGACCCTGCCAGCCCGGACTCAAACCGCAACGCCACCTGACAAATACCCTGATTTGCCCAGTGAAACACCGGCCCGGCTGGAGACACCCACAGTCGCGTTCGACTACGTGCGCAGTGAAGTGATGATCCCCATGCGCGACGGGGTGAAACTGCACACCGTCCTCCTGGTGCCAAAAGGGGCTAAGGGCGCGCCTATCCTGCTAACCCGCACGCCCTACGATGCAAACGCGCTCACTACCCATGAAAGCAGCGCCCACCTGGGGCCCAGCCTCCAGGGCTACGACAACGCCACCGAGGTGATCGTGGAGGGCGGGTATATCCGGGTGATCCAGGATGTGCGGGGCAAATATGGCTCCGAAGGCGACTACGTGATGAACCGCCCCATGCGCGGTCCGTTGAATCCAACGCCCGTCGACCACGCGACAGATACGTACGACACCATCGACTGGTTGGTGAAGAACATTCCCGAGAGCAACGGCAAGGTCGGCATCCTCGGTATTTCTTACGACGGCTTCACGACGTTAACCGCGCTGGTCAATCCTCATCCGGCTCTCAAGGTCGCCGTGCCCATGAATCCCATGGTCGATGGCTGGATGGGCGACGATTGGTTTCACAATGGAGCCTTTCGTGAGCAGAATCTCCCTTACATCTATAACCAGGAAGCGACGCGCGACGGTAAAGCCAAATGGTGGAGTGACAGCCTGGACGACTACAACACCTACATGCAGGCAGGATCCGCGGGGGAACTAGGCCGACGCCATAACCTTGAGCAGGTTGGCTTCTGGCGCAAGGTGCTCGCGCATCCGAGCTACGACAGCTTCTGGAGCGACCAGGCGATGGATAAGATCCTGGCCGCCCAGCCACTCAAAGTGCCCGTCATGTTGGTGGACAGCCTGTGGGATCAGGAAGACATCTACGGCGCTATGGCCGTATACAAGGCCATCAAACCGAAGGACACCGATAACAACAAAGTGTTTCTGGTGATTGGCCCGTGGCATCACGGGCAGGAGATTGACGACGCCAGCACCCTGGGTGTCTTGAATTTCGGCGCCGACACCGGGCTCTACTTCCGCCAGCAGATCCTTCGCCCCTTCCTCGACCGGTATCTGAAAGACGAAGCCCCTAAGGAAGAGATTGCTCCCGTCACTGTGTTTGACACCGGAACCAACGTCTGGCGGCGCCTGCCTGCCTGGCCGGCCGGATGCACCACCGGTTGCTCCATTCAACCTACGCCGCTCTACCTCACAGAAGGGCTGAGATTGAGCTTCACCGCGCCCAAGCCGGGTGACGCGACATTCGAGGAATATATCTCCGACCCCGCGAAACCTGTTCCTTACCGCGCACGGCCCATCCAGTCCATGGGTTACTCCGCTGGGATGACTTGGGCTGAATGGCTGGTCGACGACCAGCGCGAGCAATCGGGCCGGCCTGACGTCGAGGTCTTCGTCTCTGATGTCTTGAGCGCACCGGTGAAGATCAGCGGGCAGCCGATCGCCAATCTCGTGGCCTCCACCAGCGGCACGGATTCCGACTGGGTGGTGAAGCTTATCGACGTCTATCCCGACGAGGTGGCCAGTGATCCACGCTTAGGCGGATATCAACTCATGATCTCCGCGGACATATTCCGTGGACGCTACCGCGAGAGCATGGAGCAGGCTAAGGCCATCGCGGCCAACCAACCCTTGCTCTACCGTTACGCACTGCCCACGGCAAACCATGTCTTCCTGCCCGGGCATCGCATCATGGTGCAGGTACAGTCGAGTTGGTTCCCTTTATACGACCGAAACCCGCAGACCTTCGTGCCCAACATTTTCTGGGCCAAGCCGGCGGATTATCAAAAAGCTACGCAGCGTATTTACCACGCGCCCGGCCATGCCAGCTTCATCGAACTGCCGGTGGTGAAGACACCTTAGCAAGCAAGGAGAATTCCATGAGCACTGCGAAGTGTACGCACGTAAAAGATCATGTGAAGAAGGTGAACCCGGACCCCAAGGCTTGCGAGGAGTGTCTCAAGATCGGAGATCGCCTGGGTCCACCTGCGCATGTGCCTGGAGTGCGGCAAGGTTGGCTGTTGCGATTCCTCCAGGAACCGCCATGCGACAGCCCACTTCCACGAGGAGGGCCATCCGATCATGCAATCCGTCGAACCAGGGGAACATTGGCGCTGGTGCTACATCGACCAGACCTATCTGGACTAAGGTTGAGCTCTCACTGCTCTGGGAAATCCCTGCTCCCTCACGAAGGACGGGTGCCCCATATCTCGCTCGTTTTTCGCGAGATGTCGGGATTCCACCGAGGTTGACCGCTGAGTGCATCGGATGAATCGAAAGTCAGAGGGAAAGAGCAGTGGTATCCCACATCTCGCGAAAAACGAGCGAGATATGGGGCACCCGTCCTTCGCGAGGAAACCAGAGCAGTCCCTCCCTTAGACGTAAGTGGACTATTCGGCACTAGGGCTCTGGCTCGTCCGCTTTGTCTTTGATGAGGATGAGCGCGACGCTGGCAACAATCAGCGCGGTGCCGAAGAGCATCCGCGGGGTGACCAGCTCGCCGGCAAAGAAATAGCCAAGGGCAACGGCAACCACGGGATTGACATAGGCATGGCTGGCGACGCGCGTGGCAGGCATGCGGCCCAGCAGCCACACGAAGGCGCTGAACCCCAGGAACGACCCGGCGACCACCAGATAGCCCAGTGCAAGGAAGGCTCTTGTGGAAACATGGGGGAACGGGTGCATCTCTCCCGTCAAAGCCGAAAGGACGAGCAGAATCGCACCACCGAACATCATCTCCGCCCCAGCGGTAATTCCCTTGGACTTGGGCAGCACCAGCGAACGCGTGAGCACGGCTCCCAAAGACCACGCCGTTCCACCCAACAGGATCGCGGCGGAGGGCAGGATAGCAACATGCTGCGCATTGTGCAGCAACAACAACAGAACGCCCACGAATCCGACCACGATGGAGACCAGAAGACTCCAGCGGAAGCGCTGCTGACGAAAAACAAAAACCTCGAGGGCGATGGTGATCAGCGGCAGCGTCGCCTCGAGAACGGAGGTGAAGCCGGAAGGCACGTACTGCTCCGCCCAGAACACCGCGCCATACGTCACCACGAACATCAGCGAGCCGATGGTGAGAAGACTGCCCCACTCCTTGCCCGCAGGACGCGGGCGGCCACAAAGCCGCATCACCGCGTAAAGCAAAGTCGCCGGCAAAGAAGAATCGCGTCCCCGCGGCAAAGAGCGGCGGGCACCTCTTGCACCGCGATACGAATCGCCAGGTAGGTCGATCCCCACAAGACGTAAATGGCCGCAAACGCGAGATAGACGCGGAGGTCGATCTTGCTCTTTTGCTTCGCGGCGCCGCTCTCGATAACCGTTGTAGTTGCCATGACTGGTTATATTGTAGACCGAGTTTATGCTAACCCTTAAAACTATTTTTAGGGGTTATACTGGTGATTGTGAGTGGTTCGCTTCCCAAGCCGTTTAAGCTGTTTGCCGGACATCCGGCCCTGGAGCTTGTCAACACCCTTGACCTGCGCTTCTCCGCAAATCCAGAGGACCTGCTTCCCACCTATGCGGATCTGCTCCGCTTCGCAGCGCAATTGCGCTTACTGCCGGCGGAACAGGCACGAAAACTTGGCCGCACCGTCCGCGCGCAGGATGGGCAGCGGGTGCTTGCATCCGCCGTCGAGCTGCGGGAAGCGCTGGCGGCGGTTCTCTACACGTGGATGGACGGCGGCAAGCCGGCTGATGGGCAAGTGGAAATACTGGAAACGCACTTCCATGCCGCGGCCCTGCATCGCAGTCTTCGCAGTGGCGATGAGCGCCTGGTTTGGAGCTGGTCCGGCTTTGAGCAGCAAGCGGAGCTTCCGCTGTGGATGCTGGCCCAGTCGGCATCCGATTTGCTGGTCTCAGAGGACGCGAAACAGGTGAAAGGCTGCGGCGATCCAACCTGCCGCTGGCTCTTTCTTGACCTGAGCAAGAACCATACCCGGCGATGGTGCGACATGAAGACGTGCGGCAACCGGATGAAGGCGCGAAGGCATCAGGCGCGCCTACAGGAAATGCCGTTATAAACTGGGTTGCAGACGATGCACTCGATCCGCACCGCTACTCCCGCTGACATTCCTTTGATTCTGGATCTTATCCGCGCTCTCGCCACCTATGAGCGAGAGCCCGATGCCGTCAAGACCACCGAGGCTGACCTGCTGCGCGATGGTTTTGGCGAGCATCCGTGCTTTGAGTGCCTGATCGCTGAAAATACGGATGGAAAAGAGCCGGAGCCGTCGGGCTTTGCCCTCTACTTCTACAACTACTCCACCTGGCGGGGCCGCTCCGGCATTCACCTGGAGGATCTGTTTGTGCTGCCCCGCTTCCGCGGGCAAGGCATTGGCAAAGCGCTGCTGGCGAGGGTCGCCGCGCGTGCCGCGGAGCGCGGCTGCGTGCGTCTGCAATGGGACGTTCTGGAGTGGAACCAGACCGCCATCGACTTCTACCAGGGCTTGGGCGCGCAGTTTCTCGATGAGTGGCGCATCATGCGTGTGAATGACGATGCGATTCACAGCCTGGCAACTTTGGAGCCGGCCGGTTGAGCGGCGCCACCCCAGACCGCATTTGTGTCATCGGCGGCGGCCTGGCCGGCCCGGAGGCTGCCCTGATGGCGGCACGGCACGGCTGCCATGTCGACCTCTATGAGATGCGCACGGTCGTCGACGGCACGCTGCGCTCCACGCCGGCCCACCAGACGGCCGACTTTGCTGAGTTGGTCTGCTCCAATTCGCTCAAGTCGGAAAGTGAAAACAGCGCACCCTGGCTGCTTAAGCAGGAAATGCGCCGCGCCGGCTGCGCCCTGCTCCGCTGCGCCGACGCGAGCGCTGTACCCGCCGGCCACGCGCTGGCCGTCGACCGGGTGGAATTCTCCCGCCTGGTAGCGTGCGCCATCGAACAGGAAAGCCGCATCACCGTTCATCGGGAAGAGATGACCGGGCTGGATCCCGGCCAGCTCACGATTGTGGCCACCGGCCCGCTCACCTCGGCTCCGCTCTGCGCGGAGATTGCCCGGCTGACGGGCAGCGGACAGCTGGCGTTTTACGACTCCATCAGCCCCATCGTCGAAGCCGATTCGATCGACATGGAGCGCGTCTACTTTGCCGCCCGCTACGACAAAGGCACCGCCGACTACATCAACTGCCCCATGTCCAAAGAGGAGTACGAGCGCTTTTACGACGCCCTGGTTTCAGCCGAAGCAGTGGAGAGCCGGGAATGGGAGAAGCTGGAATACTTCGAGGGCTGCCTGCCCATCGAGGAGCTGGCGCGGCGTGGCCGGGAGACTTTGCGCTTTGGCCCCATGAAGCCGGTCGGCCTGCGCGATCCGCGCACCGGCAAAGTGCCCTGGGCGGTGGTGCAATTGCGCTGTGAGAACCTGCGCGCCGACTCGTACAACCTGGTCGGTCTGCAAAACCACCTGAAGTTCGGCGAGCAGGCGCGCGTTCTGCGCCTGATTCCCGGCCTGGAAAACGCCAAATTCCTCCGCTTTGGCCAGATTCATCGCAATACCTACGTGAATGCGCCCCAAGTGCTCACCGAAACGCTCTCGCTCCGTGAGCATCCCCGTATCCTCATCGCCGGCCAACTATCGGGGGTGGAGGGCTACACCGAATCCATCGCCACCGGTATGCTCGCCGGCCTGTATGCCGCCCAGCTTGCCCAGGGGCATGCGGCTTCCGCCGTACCTCGTGGCACCGCACTGGGTTCGCTAGTGCACTACATTACCCATGCCCAAGCCAAGGACTTCCAACCGGCGAATATCACCTTTGATCTGCTGCAGCCGCTGGAAGACTCACTGCGTAAGCAGATCCGTGACAAGCGGGAGCGGCACCGCCTGCAATGCGAGCGCGCCCTGGCGCTTTTTGACGCGTGGTGGCAGGGGGCGCTTTCCCCCGCCTGATGAGGCGGGACAGGGACTTTTTTTGGACGGTTGTGGTCCAAGAGACATCCTACTTCCATGCAGGGAAGGCGTTCTTCTCCATACGAGAGGCCGCTGGGTTGGCCCCGGCCTTGAATTGTTGTTGCCTTCCATTTAACTTAATCGTGCTATACGGGCGGACCATCCGTTCGTCACAGAGCCGGCAGCCGGTCATTCCGGCGGCAAGCCAGTCAATCGCTGCCGCTTTCGAGGAGATAAATCATGCGTACGAAACTCATTCTTTGGCTCGCGGGTGTCACGCTTGCCCTCGTTCCGGCCCTCGCGGCTGCCCAGGAAGTCCCGGCCAAGATCCACGGCCACGTGCAAGACCCGGCCAACGCCCCTATCGCCAACGGCCAGGTGGTATTCAGCACAGATGGCAAGACCCCCCTTTACACCTTCACCACCGACCAGAACGGCGACTATAAGGGCGAGGGCATTAAGCCCGGCGCATACTACATCACCCTTATCGTGACACCGGAAAACCCGTTGACCGCTTTGATAACGTGAAGTTCACCGCCGGCGAAGACGTCCTGCAGGATTTCGACCTCAGCCGCCCCGATTACGTGTCCAAGCTGCCTCCGGAACAACGTAAGGCGCTCGAAGAAGCCAAGAAGAAGAATGCGGAAATCAACAAAGAGAACGCAAGTGTCGGCAAGCTGAATGAGCTGCTGAAGCAGGCGCGCGCAGACAACGCCGCCAAGAAGTACGACGATGCGGCCACGGCCATGCTGCAGGCCACGACCTTGAAACCGGACGCAGCTGTTCTTTGGCTGGAGCTGGGCATAGCTCAGACTGGACAAAAGAAGTACGACGATGCGCTGGTTTCGCTCAAGAAAGCGCTGGATCTTGATACCAACTCAAAGAAGCCTAATCCTGATGTGGAGGCGGCCGACGACAACGCGTTGGGCGAGGTCTACGCCAACACCAATAAGATCCCTGACGCAACCGCAGCATATGACGCCGCGGCCAAGCTACAACCTGCGAATGCAGGCATGTTCTATACCAATGAGACCATTGTCCTTAGCCGCGCAGGGCAAACCGACGCCACCATCGCTTCCGCGGACAAGGCGATCGCCGCCGACCCGAACAGGGCAATTGCCTATTACCTGAAGGGACAGGCGCTCATTTCCAAGGCCACCGTCGACCCCAAGACGCAAAAGATCGTCGCGCCTCCGGGTACCGCGGACGCCTATAACAAATACCTGGAGCTCGCGCCCACCGGGCCCATGGCGGGGGAAGCAAAATCGATTTTGGCGGAAATCGGGGAGAAGGTTAACACCAAGTACTCTGCCAAACACTAAACTTCGGTTGGAAATTAGGAGAGGGGACGCCGAGCACACCGGGCGTCCCCTCTCTTTGCATCCCTCGCTTGAACAACTCCGCTCCATCCCGAGTGGTCAGCTTTGCCGACGCCGGCCGGATCGTCCGGGAGCATGCAGATAGGCTCGCCGGAACGCCGCGGCACCCTTCGCAGCTCATGTCTCTCTCCGATAGCCTGGGCATGGTGCTGTCCGTGCCGGTTTATGCCGACCGCGATCAGCCGCCATTTCCCCGCTCCACCCGCGACGGCTTTGCCTGCCGGGCCGCCGACCTTGCAGCCGGCCTGCCGCTGACAGTCGTTGGATTGATCCGCGCCGGCGAGGCCGGGCCTGTCGAAATCTCTGCTGGACAGGCGGTCGAAATAATGACCGGCGCACCTGTACCCGATGGCGCCGACTGCGTGGTCATGGTGGAACACGCGCAGCGTAACGGCGACACGCTCAGCCTCACTCAGGGCCGCAGCATCGCTTCCGGCGAAAACATCGTTCCCAGGGGAGCCGAAGCCCGGTCCGGAAACGTGATCGTGCCCCCGGGCACGCGTATCTCCGCCGCCCAAGTCGCCGCAGCCGCCGCCTGTGGTGCGGCCCAGCTCAATGTCTTCGCCC
Source organism: uncultured Acidobacteriaceae bacterium (assembly GCA_963736535.1). Taxonomy (GTDB): domain Bacteria; phylum Acidobacteriota; class Terriglobia; order Terriglobales; family Acidobacteriaceae; genus PALSA-350. The sequence continues at coordinate 38,569 of CAVTPN010000015.1, read as the reverse complement.
AACCGCGCGTCGCCATCGTCGCCACCGGCGACGAACTGGTCGAAGTGGATCAGCAGCCACTGGTGCACCAGATTCGCAACTCCAACAGTTATTCGCTCGCGGCGCAAGTACTCGCCGCCGGCGCCCAGCCAGTGCGGCTCCCGATTGCGCGCGATGAACGCGGCGATCTCGAAGCTATTATTCGTAGCGCGCTCCAGGAGCGACCTCGTGTTGCTCTCCGGCGGGGTTTCCATGGGCAAGTACGATCTGGTCGAAGAAGTCCTGCTCGCTTTGGGCGCCGAGTTCTTCTTTACCGGCGCGCTGATTCAGCCCGGCAAGCCAGTCGTCTTCGGAAGACTTGCCCTGGACGGCCGCCAGATTTACTTCTTCGGGCTTCCCGGCAACCCTGTATCCACCATGGTTACGTTCTCACTTTTTGTCGAGCCGCTGTTGGGGGCGCTCTGCGGCGATCCCTGGCGCGGACCCCGTTTCGCTCAGGCCTGCCTGGCGAGCGACGTCCACGTAAAGACCGGCCTGACGCGCTTCCTGCCCGCCAGGTTGCGCTCCGTCGCCATGGATGTGACCGTGGAGCCGGTCGCCTGGCAGGGCTCGGGCGACATAGCGAGCGCCAGCCGCTCCAATTGTTTTCTTGTGGTGCCCCCTGACCGTCCACATCTCGTTGCTGGTGAGACGGTCTCGGTGCTGCTAACCTGACGAGACGATGGACAAGCTCTCGCATTACGACGCCGAAGGTCAGTGCGCATATGGTCGACGTGAGCGCCAAAGCCTCCACACGGCGCGAGGCCAAAGCTTCAGCCTTTGTTGTGCTCTCTGACGCAGTGCTTGCCGCACTGCCCAAAAATCCTAAAGGCAACCCGCTTGAAGTCGCGCGTTTTGCCGGCATTCAAGCGGCCAAGCGCACCGCCGACCTGATCCCCATGTGTCATCCACTGCCCTTGAGCTTTATCGATGTCTCGGCGAACGTTGTCGCCGGCGGCATTGAGATCCGCAGCACGGCTGCGACGGTCGCGGGCACCGGCGTCGAAATGGAAGCGTTGACCGCAGCCGCAGTGGCCGCGCTCACGATCTACGACATGTGCAAGGCTCTGGACAAATCCATTGCCATTCGCGAGATCGTCCTGGTGAGAAAATCGGGGGGAAAGAGCGGCGACTACACCCGCGCAAAGGGTACTGGGTAGGAGAACCGGAAGAGAAACCGCAGCTCCCCTCCACTACGCTACCCCGGATTTCCTGTGGAACTTGGTGGCGTTGGCGGACTTCATGCGCCTTTCTTTACGGAAAGGCGCACACGCGGGACGCGTCCAGTGCTGCGTGGCAGGAAATCCGGGTGCGCTTTGGTTGGGATGGCCAAGGGCGGGGTGAAATGTATGGGCAGTTGCGTTCAGGAAGGGCGCACCGCAGATCCCTCGGCTACGCTCGGGATGACAAAGGGGAGGGCGGGGACCTTTATTAGGAGCCGGTTAGATCGGATGGACAGGAAAGAAACCACACACTCTGAAAAGCCCCACGATGTTTTTTGCCACACTGGCAACAAATCCTGGGTGCCCCATTCAAGCCTTCTTGGCTTGAGTGGGATAATGGCTCCTGATGTGCCACTTCCCGTTCGCCACGCTCACCAATGAAAGTAGTTTCAGACGTTGCGCCGGAAGCAGCGCAGCTCGTGGTCGTTGACCATTCCCGAGGCCTGCATCCAGGCATAAACGATCACCGGGCCGACAAACTTGAAGCCGCGCTTTTTAAGCACGGCTGAAATCTCCTCCGAGAGAGCGGTCTTCGCGGGCAGAGAGCCAGTCTTATTCTTGATTGGCTTTCCTCCCCCAGCTTCCAGGCAAACGCAGAGAAGTCCTCGCCACTGCTTTCCATCTCCTGGTAAATCCGGGCGCCCTGGATCGTCGCTTCGATCTTGGCGCGGGAGCGAATAATCCCCGGATCGCCAAGTAGCCGGGTGATGTCCGGCTCGCTGAAACCCGCCACCTTCTTCGGTTCAAAGCCACGGAACGCCTTGCGAAAGGCTTCCCGCTTGCGCAACACCGTGATCCATGCCAGGCCGGCCTGGAATCCCTCCAGCATGAGCAGTTCCCAAAGCGCTCGGCTATCATGCTCGGGCACTCCCCATTCCTGGTCGTGGTAATCGCGCAGAAGCGGATCGCTTTCTGCCCATGCACAGCGGTGCGGCTTGCTCATTTGGTCATTCCTGCATTCACGGAGAGTTCCTCGCGCACCATGGAGGCAACACGAGTGCCGAGAATTTCGATGGCATGCATCATCGGATGCTTCGGTGTTGCAATAGTTGCAGACTTGGGCGGCGGCTCCGCCCCGCGATATATAAGAGTATGAGACAGGAGATACAACGATGCCGGCGATCGACGAAATAAAGCTAATACAGGATGAGATGGTGAGCTGGCGCAGAGATCTACATGCCAATCCCGAGCTGGGATTTGCCGAGACCCGCACTTGTACTTTTATTCAAGAACGACTGCAGTCGTTCGCGGTCGACGAGATCCATACCTTCACCGGAACCGGTGTAGTCGCCGTTATCCATGGAAGGGCTAGGGGTCGCAATGGGGGCGGCGACGGCGACCAGGCGATCGGCCTGCGCGCAGATATCGACGCCTTGCCCATTCCGGAAGAATCTGGAGTGCCCTACGCTTCCACCAATCCAGGCGTCATGCATGCCTGCGGGCACGATGGGCATACCAGCATGCTGCTCGGAGCAGCCAAGTATTTGGCCGCAAGCCGCAAATTCAAAGGGACAGCCTACCTGATCTTTCAGCCGGCGGAGGAAATAGGCGGAGGCCGGCAGGTTGTAGCGGACGGATTGTTCGATCGCTTTCCTATGCAGCGAATCTTCGGCATGCACAATATGCCCAGCATGCCGCTGGGAGAATTTCGCTGGCGCAACGGTAACATCATGGCCGCGGCCAACTTCTTCGAGATCAGAATCACCGGCCTGGGGGCGCATGCCGCGGAACCGCACTTCGGAATCGATCCCATTGTGGCCGGCAGCGCCCTGGTCAGCGCGCTGCAGACGATTGTCTCCCGGACGGTCGACCCCAAGCATGCGGCGGTGGTCACCATCGGCAGCTTCCAGGCCGGTGTGGCCGCTAACGTAATCCCCCGCCACGCCGTACTCAAAGGAACCGCACGATGGTTCGATGCCGGGGTCGGCGAGACCATGCAAAGAGCGATTGTCAGGTTAGCCAAATGCGTTGCCGAGAGCTACGGCGCCACCGCCGAGGTGGAGATGCACATGGTAGCGCCGGCCACGGTCAACGATGAAGCGGCCATGGCTCTCGCCCACAAGGCGGCCACTGCCGTCGTGGGCCAAGCCGGAGTGGTCGAAATGGAGCACCCGGTCATGGGCGCGGAAGACTTCTCCTACATGCTCGGCGTCAAGCAGGGCGCGTACATTATGCTGGGGGCGAAAAGGCCGGGACAGCTCAACCCGATGCTGCACCACCCTCGTTACGACTTCAATGACCAGATCCTTTCCACCGGCGCCGCCTATTGGGCCGCCCTGGTCGAACAGCAACTAGCCGTCTAGTTCTGGTGCGCCAAACAGCGATTACAATTCCTCTCAGGGTTGTAATCGGACCAAAGTTGTCGTATATTGTATCTAGTGCGAATGAGTCGCAACTAGAAGACGACGCTGAAACGCTGCGAGCTGTTGAATGAGGTGGAAGCGAGGGGGGTTCGGTTGACCGCGCAAAGGCGTGCGTTGATCGAAACCATCCAGCAGGCGGATGCCCATCTGGACGCGGCCACCCTCTTGTCTCGCGCCCGCCAGCGGGACCCCAATATCGATCGCGCGACCGTCTACCGTACCCTTGAGCTGCTCAAGCGGCTGGGGCTGATCGATGAGCTGGACCTGATGCACCTGAACGGCGAAAAGCATTATTACGAGGTTAAGACGCAGAAAGACCATCTGCATCTTGCGTGCTTTCGTTGTGGGGAGATCGAGGAGTTCGACAGCCCCACGTTCCAGCGCCTGAAGCGGGAGATTGCTGCACAAAACGATTTTGAAATCCAGGTGATGCGTCTCGAAGTGGGAGGGCTGTGCCGGCGTTGTGCCGCGCAGCAAAAAGTTTCCTGACGGGTCTAAACGAAAAACCAGATCCCCGCGGCAATCTCTTGGCGGAGACCGCGAGGACCTGGGGACCACAGCCGAATAGACTGCGGGCTTCCTTCACTATAGGACCCCTGCCCGCAAGGTTTCAACTGTCAGGATGGCCGCCGCTTATTTTGCGCGGGCCTGACTACCACACGTGTGCCTGGGGAGGCAAGGGAGATGAAGTTGTGAGTACGCAGGTTGATCTTCGCAGGCAGGGCCCGCGTCTAAACATCATCTCCATCGCTGTTTTTCTTTTCTCCTTTCCTCCTGTCTTCTTTCGGCCGGCGCGCAGCATGCCCACGGGCGCGGGGCGATGTCAGCGCAGGATCTGGCTAAGATGGCCGCGCCTGCCGGCGCCAGTCGCCGGCTTCTGACGCGGCAGATCAGGTTTGCGCTCGCTTTGCCGCCGGTTCCGCCACTACCGCACCTCCCGAGCTGGAGAGCCAGAATGGCGTGCTGGAAGTCACCTTCAAGTTCCTCACCGCAACCGATTCCCAAGGACTGGTTCGCTATTGCTATGTGACGGATACCGGCCTTGCAAGCGCCCACGCTGCGCGTGAATCCCGGCGACCAGCTGATCATTCATTTCCAGAATGACCTGCCCGCGGCTTCGCCTCCAGCGCCATGACAACATGGCCGGGATGAAGATGAGCCTGTCCTCTGATGACGCCACCAGCAGCAGCAGCGCCTGCAACGGAACGATGTCGGCGACCGCAACCAATATCCATTTCCATGGAACGAATGTGACGCCCGTCTGCGGACAGGATGAGGTCGTCCATACGCTGATCCAACCCGGCCAGAGCTTCGATTACAAAGTGCAAATCCCGCAAAATGAACCGCCGGGACTTTACTGGTACCATCCGCACCCGCATGGCTTCTCTGAGGGCCAGGTACAGGGCGGAGCGACCGGAGCGCTGATCGTGGAAGGCCTGCAAAATGTCGATCACAGCACTGGCGGGCCTGCCCGAGCGCACCTTTGTCATACGCGACCAAATGCTGCCCGCTTCGGAAGCCAACGACGCCAACATTCCTGCCTGGGATCTCTCGATCAACTATGTCCCGGTGACCTATCCGAACTACACTCCGGCTGTCATCCAGACCAATCCAGGCCAGCAGGAATTGTGGCGCGTGGCCAACACCGCTGCCGACACCATCCTGAATCTGCAATACGTCGTCAACGGAACGCCGCAGGCCATGCAGGTGGTGGCGATCGATGGATATCCCATTGCGTCGGGCAGCAGCGGCCAACCATCGGAGAGCGAGACCAGCATCCTTCTGCCTCCCGGCGCGCGCGCGGAATTTGTGGTGACCACGCCGCAGCTTGGCGACCAGGCGCAGTTGACCACGCAAAATTGGGATACCGGACCCGATGGAGATTTCGACCCCACGCGGACCATCGCCAACATCGTGAGCCAGAGCGGAGTCGAAGGTTCGTCCACAAGCGGCGCTGCGCCAGGCGGCTGCCGTCGCACGCGGTGCGAACCAGGGTCACACGCTTCGCAGCGCTGGCGGCCGCTACCCCGGTGGCGCAACGCAACCTTTATTTCTCAGAAGTGCTGCAGGATCCCACCAACCCAAATAGCCCGACGAACTTCTTCATCACCGAAGAGGGACAACAACCCGCCTTGTTCGACATGAACAACCCGCCCAACATCGTTGTGCATTCGGGCACGGTCGAAGACTGGGTGGTGCAAAATACGGCGCTGGAAGATCACATCTTCCACATCCATCAGATTCACTTTCAGGTGCTCGAAGTCAATGGCCAGCCGGTGAACGATCCGGCCATTCGCGATACCGTCGATTTGCCGTTCTGGAGCGGCAGCGGACCTTATCCGAGCGTGAAGCTGCGCATGGATTTCCGCGATCCGAATATTGTCGGCACCTTCGTCTATCACTGCCACATCCTGCAACACGAAGATGCCGGCATGATGGGTGCGATCCAGGTGCTGCCTTCCTCCGGATTGGCCTCGACCACCACGGCCAAGGTCTCCGCCTCGCAGCATTACGCCCAATGCAAACGTCACCTTGACGGCGAGTGTGGTCGATGCTTCTACCGGAACCCCCACGCCTACCGGCACCGTGCAATTCCAACTCAACGGGCTCAACGTCGGCAACCCGGTGACCCTCGCCAACGGGCAGGCGACGGTGACCACGCCCATCAATGGAGACGCGGGCGTGAGCAATCTGACCGCGTTCTATGAGGGCGACGCGACTTACACGGAGTCTGTATCTGCGAACGTTCCGATAACCATCTCGAACTTCGCGCTGTCTTCGCCCGGAGCGACAGCCCCGGTGGGCTCAGCCGCTATCGCCAAAGTCACGGTGAACGCAGCCGACAATTACACCACTCCCATCAGCTTCACCTGCACCATGCCCTCCGAGCCTGACCGAGTCGGCATGTTTTGTGAACCCTAATTCCATGACCGGCTCGGGCCAGGTTTCTGCTCACGGTCAACACCACCCCGGCGCATCCGCTCAGCAGTATGCGCACGGGCGCCCCCGGATGGCTGGCTGCCGGCGGCGGCGCCAGTCTCGCCGGTGTCTTTCTGCTTGCCTTACCGCGGCGCAGAGGGCGCGGTAGGGCAATGTTTGTCCTGACTCTTGTGGCGATCCTCGTTACCGTCATCGGCTGCGGTGGCACAGCGAAGACCGACCAGGGAACGCCCAAGGGTACTTACACCGTGGTAGTTACAGGTACGGCAGGCAGCGGGTCCGCGCAGTCCAGACCAGCGTGAATGTTCCAGTCACGATCCAGTAGAGACTGCACCGCCAAGCGAAAGAGATCAGGAGAAGAGCATGTCGAAGAAAGTCAGGCGTCTTGCAGGCAACATTGCGAGAATCCTTTGCGCGGTTGGAGTCTTGTCCGCCGCGTTGGCCTGGGCCAGTGTGGGCGGAAGCATCTCCGGCACGGTGAAAGACCCTGCAGGGCGTGTGGTTCCCAATGCGGAGCGTGACCATCAGGGAATCGAACACGGGGCTCTCCTACCAGACGCATAGCGACAGCAAGGGGCTCTACACCTTCCCTGTTCTGCCGGTTGGCCATTACGAACTGAATGTTCAGGCGCCTGGCTTTTCCGGTTATCAGCGCACCGATATCGTGCTCGATACCAATGCGGCGCTCACGCTCGATGCTTCGCTTGAGGTGGGCGGCGTCGCGCAAACGGTGAGCGTGGTCGACAACACGTTGCATGTCGAGACCACCAGCACCCAGTTGGGCCAGGTGATCACCGGCCGGCAAATGACCGCGGTTCCACTCGATGGCCGCAGCTACACCGACCTGCTCTCTCTGCAGCCCGGAGTCGCGCCGCAGACCTCGATTACCTCCACCACCGTGCAGGATGTGGGCGCGACCATTCTCAACCCTTCGGGAACGCTCAATCCCGGCACCATCTCGGTGAATGGGCAGCGGGAGTTCGCCAACTACTTCAGCGTGAATGGGGCCGACGTGGAAGAGGATGTCAACGCCGGCACGGCGATCATTCCCAACCTCGATGCGATCGACGAATTCCGCATCATCACCAGCAACTTCGACGCGGAGTACGGAGAATTCAGCGGCGGCCAGATCAATGTCATCACCAAATCCGGAAGCAACGGATTTCATGGCAACGCATTCGAATTTCTGCGCAATACCGATCTCGACGCGCGCAACTACTTCTCTCCCACCCGCGGCGCCTTTCGCCAGAACCAGTTTGGCGGAACCTTCGGCGGACCGATTCGTCGCGACCGGATATTCTTCTTCACCGACTATCAGGGAACGCGGCAGACGCAGGGCATCGATACCGGCACCATCAGCGTGCCCTCGAACGCCGATCGCACCGGCAATCTCTCCGACCTTTCCAGTAACCTCGACCGGCGTGGTGGGCGGCCCTTACTTCGCCAACCTGCTCACGCAGAAGCTGGGCTATCGGCGTAACTTCGGGTGAGTCTTACTATGTGCCCGGTTGCGTCAATTCGACCCAGTGCGTCTTTCCCAACGCTGTGATTCCTCAAGCAGCGTGGTCGGTTCCGGCGCAGCGCATGCTGCAGTACATCCCGGCGCCGAATACCGCCCAACGGCTATGCCACCTCCTCCTTCAACCAGACGGTGCGCGACGACAAGGGCGCGGTCCGCATCGATGCGAATACGCGCCTGGGCCTGCTCTCCGGCTACTACTTCATCGACGACTTCGATCTCGATAATCCGTATCCGGTGGCGCAGAGCGGCGCCAGCGTTCCTGGCTTCGATGCCATCACCACCGGCCGCGCGCAGCTCGTCGCGCTGGGCCATACCAAGACCTTCAAGACCACGATGGTCAATGAACTCCACTTCAGCTACATGCGCAATTTCACCAATCTCGGCCAGCCGGTGGGCGGTACGCGGCGTAAGCCTGACGTCGCAGGGCTTTGAGAATGCCGACGGCAGTCCCAGCATCGTCGCTCTCGATCCCAAGGGACAGAGCGTCGAGAACCTGAACTTCAACGGATACTCCACCGGCGCCGCGGCCAACCAGCTCATTCAGGTCAACAACACCTATCAGGTCACCGACGCGTGTCTCGAAGGTGCTGGGCAATCACACCTTCAAGTTCGGCGGTGAGTTCCATGCCGACCAGGTCAACGCCCACCCCATCGCGCAGTTCAATGGCAGCTTTGTTTTCTCCGGAACGGAAACCGGCGTCGACTTTGCCGACTTCCTGATCGGCGTGCCCAGCCAATACAACCAGAGCCAGCTCAACCCCTTCTATGCGCGCAACAAATACGTCGGCCTCTTCGCGCAGGATAGCTGGCACGTTCTTCCCAATCTCACGCTCAATTACGGCCTTCGCTGGGATCGCATCGCACCCTGGTCGGAAAAGTACAACCAGATCTCTACCTTCGTCGCCGGCGCGCAGTCGGTGGTATTTCCCGGCGCGCCTCCAGGCATCCTTTATCCAGGCGATCGCGTAGGCGGTCAAGGCATACCGAATACGCTGGCCCCGATCAGCAACCAGAGCTTTGCGCCGCGCGTGGGTCTGGCCTGGTCGCCGCAAGCAGAGCCAGGCAGCTTTCTGGGAAAGATCCTGGGTGCGCCGGGTAACACCAGCGTCCGCGCCAGCTTCGGCAATTTCTATACCGCGATCGATGCGCTTTCGATCGGCGTGCTGGCTGCGAATGCTCCTTATGGCACCACCTATACCAGCCCGGCTCCTCCGCTGTTTGCGACGCCATTCATCACAGCGGCCAGCGGGCAGAACAATGGCCAGCCATTTCCATATACGTTTGCCCCGTTGAATTCCTCGCGCAGCAATCCCGACCCCAACATCGACTGGAGCACCTACGAGCCGATCGAGGGCATTCCCGGATATGACATCCACGACCGCACGCCCTATACCGAAGAATGGATGCTTTCGATTGAGCGGCAGGCCGGACCGAATACGGTCTTCAGCGCGAGTTATGTCGGCACGTCCAGCCATCGCCAGCGCGTTCTCATTGAGCCAAATCCAGGAAATCCCGCACTCTGCCTGAGCCTCAGCCAGGCAAGCGAGGTGCAACCGGGCACGCTTACCTGCGGCCCAGGCGGCGAGGACACGGTGTATTATCCGATTGCCGGCGGCCAGGTGAATGGAACGCGCGGGCCGCTGGGCTCGAACTTCGGCAGCAATGCGCTGCAGTCCACCATTGGCCACGCCAACTACAACGCACTGGAACTCAGCGCCCGCCACACCAGCGGCCGCCTTGAATTCTCCGCTGCCTACACCTACGGCAAGTCGCTGGATCAGTCATCGAACGTCGGCGAGGAAGTGAATCCCTTCAATCCCGCGCTCAGCTATGCCATCTCTTCGTTCGATGTGAAACACAACTTCGTCGTCAGCTACGAGTATCAGCTTCCGTTCGATCAGTTCTTCCATCCCAATCGGCTGACCAGTGGCTGGTCTCTGGCCGGGATCACGCGCTTCTCCAGCGGTTTCCCGGTCACCATGGTCAACAATGGAGACAACTCGCTGATCGGGACCAATCCGAATGGGATCAACAACAGCAGCATCGATGAGCCGGACTACACCGGCGGTCCGCTTCACCTGAACGGGAATCCCCGGAAGAACGGACAACAACTATTTCGATACCACGGCCTTCGCATGAATGCGCTCGGCACGCCGGGCAATGCCAAGAGGCGGTTCTTCTACGGTCCGGGCGCGGATAACTTACGATATGGCGGTCTGCCAAGAACCTGGCGCTCACAGAATCGAAGTCGCTGCTCTTCCGGGTAGAGGCGTTCAACGTCTTCAACCACGCGCAATTCAACGGCCCCAGCTCGGTCGATGGCGACATCGGCAGTTCGACCTTTGGCAATGCCATCAGCGCGGCGCCGCCGCGCATCCTGCAGGGAGCGCTGAAGTTCAACTTCTGAGCTCTGTCGCCTCGTCATCTTTATCGATGAAGGGTACGGGCTTCAGCCCGTACGTGAGAACTAGGGAAAGAACAGCATGTCCCTCCACTACGCTTCCACGCCACGCCGGGACAAGTCGCTCCGGTCCCACGGCAAGCCGGGGCAGCAGTCGACTCGCGTTGGCGAGTGAAGAGAGAAATTACACCGGCAACAAAAGCTTTGGGTGCCCCATTCAAGCCGTATTTTGGCTTGAGTGGGCTACGATGCCTCCCCAACCCGTTTGTCATTAGGACCGGAGAGAACCCGGATTTCCTGCTGTGCAGCCCTCACCGGTCGGACCGTCTCACGGCGGGGCTAAAGCTCCGCCCCTTAAGAACCGGTGCAAGCACCGAGGTAGTCAGGCACGTCCGCCGCTGCGATACTGTAGCCGATGCGCAATCTCTACCGGGCCTCCGCTCTTCTCGTGTGTTTCCTGCTTGTCTGCCATCCCGCAGGGGCCTATTCGCTGCTGACCCACGAGCAGCTGATCGACCTGACCTGGCAGAGCTCCATCGTGCCGCTGTTGCGCAGCCGCTATCCCAACATCACTCCCGAGCAGCTGGAAGTAGGCACGGTCCTACGCCTATGCGGGCTGCGTCATTCAGGACATTGGCTACTACCCCTTCGGCGACCCCTTCTTCTCCGACCTGACCCACTACGTCCGCTCCGGCGACTTCATCGTCCACCTCTTCCGCGATGCCAAGGATGCCAACCAGCTTGCCTTTGCCATTGGGGCGCTCTCCCACTACATCGGCGACAACATCGGCCACTCCGAGGCCACCAACCGGGCCGTGCCCGTGGAATTTCCCAAGCTGGCGGCGAAATACGGCCCCGTCGTTACCTTCGGCGAAGGGCAACATCCGCACATCCAGACAGAGTTTGCCTTCGACATCAACGAGATTGCGCATCACCGTTTTGCACCCGTTCACTACCTTCGCCATGTCGGCCTCAATGTGCCCACCGAACAGCTCGCGACCGCCTTCTACGAGACCTATGGCCTCAGTGAGGACTTCTCCAAAGCCCGATCCCGGCGCATCAACGTCGGAGGCTTTCGCTTCGCTGTCCGTAGCTTTATTCCCCGCATCGCCTATGCGGTCACTCTACTGCATCGCAGCCGCATGCCGGCCGACTCCACGAGCCCCGACCTCCAGAAACTGGCGGACGAGGTTGCGCGCGTGGCCGCCGAAAACAACTGGGACCACTACCGTAAGAAGGCCGGCATCGGAACCTATTCACTCGCCGGGTTCATTTATATTCTGCCTAAGATCGGCCCGTTGAAGCTGCTGGCGATCAAGGGGCCTACAGCCGCCACGGAAGGGGAGTACGTGCGCAGCGTCAATCAATCCACGGATGCTCTCGCCTCTGCGCTCAACCGGTTTGGAAAGCCGCGTCAGACACTACCCAACCGCGACCTCGACACCGGCGCACCGGTCCGGCCCGGGGCCTATCGTCTGACAGATGAAACCTACGCCAAGCTCCTTGACCGGCTGGTTGCCGATCCCCACCATACCGTTCCGCCCGGCCTCAAATCCGATATTGTCAACTATTACGCCGACCCAAACGCACCCATTCACACCAAGAAGGATCCGGAGAAGTGGGCCCGGGTTCAGACCGAGCTGCAAACTCTCCAGACCATGCCGGTGAGCGACCAGCCCATCGCCACAGAAACAGAGTGAATCAGCGAGTTACATGTCGAGGTGACGCACGATCGGATGGGTCGACTGCATTATTTTCTCGAGGAGACAAAATTCGCTACTTCCTCGTTGAGTCCACCGTCTGGCCACACGGCTCCCTCGTCCGAGCGAATCCTTCTCGCAGATGCCACGGGCTTGGCGATGGTCAGCTGATAGGACTGGTATTCGATGGTCAGTGTCGCCACGCCTCCCATCCGGACGCTGGTCACCGTCTTATTTTCCCTGGGCAAATAGAATCCATTGTCCACTTTCTGATAGGTGTGATGAATCACGGACTTCGTCGTCCAGAACGATGGATTCCGGGCCGGCTGCGCCTCGATGCGGGTTACTGCGAAGTCCTGCGCGTCCACCCAGATCTTGCCTCGATACAGGAACCGGCTCTCCACCTTCGGATCCACATTCAGCACATAGTTCGTTCCCTCGGTGCCGGCAAGCGAGAAGGTGTAGTTGTCCGGACCAAGCTCGGTGTGGTGTCGGTTGTTCGAGTCGCCGGCCTGCTCTTCGCTATCCAGCAGCCTTTGAAAGACGCGATTCTGGATCAGCTTCGAACCGGTAGCACTCACGATTTGGAAGCGTTTGGAAGCAGGGGCGTCAAAATTCACCTCCACTTCCATCGTCGCCTCGGCCGAGGCGGGGAAGCCTCGATATTCCAGGCGATAGCTGCGGGTCCCTGTGTAGTGCTGCAGACTGGCCGCACGCTCCTTGTTCTTCTCCATCAGCCGCTGCACCACCTGGTCGGCCGAGAGGGCGGCCAAGGCGGGTTGGCCCTGGGGCCACGCGGCGGGCGCGCACGCCAGCAGCACCATCATCGGAAGCCAGGAACTCGATCCTGGCCCACGCAGCGATACATGGTTTTGCTGTCTGCTCCCCGGCCGGCTGTTTGCATTGATTCCCCCTGCGGTTACACGATCGGTAGACCTATGCGACACGCTCTTCGTGGCTTTCCTTCGGGGAAAACCACTCCTCACGCTATTTCCGGGGGCAGCGTAACTGTGACCGCATTTAGTCTGCCCTTATTGGATGCAAAATGGCTTCTGCTTATCTTCCCCGGCGGTTACGGATGGCACCTTTGGTATGTAACGTCGAGGTAGATTTTCCCAGCATTCCCTCCGGTTTGGCTCCTGAACCGCGACCGCGGCGTGGAGTAGGCGTAAGTCGCGCCTCTGCTCCGGAGTATCGGCGGCGCCGGCCATGGATCGCGTTAAAAGATGCCTAATAGATGGAGCAGGGGTCCAAGTTGGCAATGCTACGCATCCTCCGGTATACAGCTACAGCAGGGAGGATTTATGTCGAAGCTGCAGTATCAATCGGGGTTTGCCAACGAATTTGCGACGGAAGCGGTTGCAGGCGCTTTGCCCAAAGGCCAGAACGCCCCGCAAAAGTCGGCCCTCGGACTTTACACCGAACAGTTCAGCGGTACTCCCTTCACGGCTCCGCGAGCCACCAACCGCCGTGCATGGCTCTATCGCATCCGTCCCTCGGTGACCCACCGGCCCTTCGTTGAACTCCCGGAGAACAGGCTGCGCAGCGGGCCTTTTAACGAAGTTTCAGCTACTCCCAACCAGCTGCGGTGGGATCCACTGCCCATTCCCGATACCCCCTGCGACTTCCTTGACGGCATCATTACCATGGCCGGCAATGGCGGCCCGGCCGGCCAGACGGGTTGCGCGGTGCACATCTACGCCGCCAACCAAAGTATGTCCGGCCGTTTCTTTTCCAATGCCGATGGAGAGATGTTGGTCGTGCCCCAGTTGGGCAAGCTGCGCTTCTTCACCGAGCTGGGCATTCTGGAGGTTGCGCCGGGTGAGATCTGCGTTCTTCCCCGCGGCCTCAAGATGCGTGTGGAGCTGCTGGAAGCATCTGCCCGCGGCTATATCTGCGAAAACTACAGCCTCCCCTTCCGCTTGCCTGATCTCGGTCCGATCGGCGCCAACGGGCTGGCCAACCCGCGTGATTTTCTTTCCCCGGTCGCCGCCTTTGAGGATGTGGACGGCAACTTTCAGAGTCTGTGCAAGTTTCAGGGCAAGCTGTGGTCCGCGGGTATCGATCACTCGCCGCTCGATGTGGTCGGCTGGCATGGCAACTACGCGCCTTACAAGTACGACATGGCAAACTTCAATTGCATCAACAGCGTCAGCTTCGACCATCCGGACCCCTCGATCTATACCGTGCTCACGGCACCCACCGCGGTGCCGGGCACATCCAACGTCGACTTTGGCATTTTCCCTCCGCGCTGGATGGTGGCCGAGCACACCTTCCGCCCGCCCTGGTTCCACCGCAACGCGATGAATGAGTTCATGGGCCTGATCTTTGGCCAATACGATGCCAAGGCCGAAGGTTTCATTCCTGGCTCCGCCAGCCTGCATAGCTGCATGCAGGCACATGGGCCCGATGCAGAAACCTTCGAGCGGGCCGAGAAAGCCGAACTCAAGCCACACTATCTCGCCGATACCCTGGCCTTCATGTTCGAGACCCAGTTGGTGCTTCACCCTACCCGCTTCGCGATGGAGACGGATTGCCTGCAGCGCGATTACTTCCAGGTGTGGCAGGCGCTCAAAAAACACTTCACCGGGAGCCCTATCCGATAAATGCAACCATGAATGCTACACATGATCCTCAGCGGCAAAGCTGGGTAGCCTCGGCCAATCATGCCGGTTGCGCATTCCCGATCCAGAACCTGCCCTTTGGCGTTTTCCAAAGCGCTGTGCAGCCCGCCATCGGCGTAGCCATTGGCGACCAGATTCTCGACCTCCGCGGCTGTTGCGAAGCGGGCTTGTTCGCGTCGCTCCCGGCGAATGTCAGAGAAGCCTGTGCCGCCTCCACGCTCAATCCACTCATGGCGAGTGGCCCGGAGTGCTGGCCGCCGCTGCGCGCCCGGCTCAGCGATCTGCTCCGTGCGGATCATCCCGATGCTCCCGGTCATCAACGGTCCCTGGCGCCGCATCTGTGCGCCATGGCAGAAGCCACCATGCTCAAGCCCGTGTTGATCGGCAACTACACCGATTTCTATGCCTCGATCCATCACGCCACGAATGTGGGCAGGCTCTTCCGGCCGGAGAACCCGCTGCTGCCCAACTACAAATATGTGCCTATCGGCTATCACGGCCGGGCATCGTCGATTCTTCTTAGCGGGGCAGCGATCAAGCGCCCTGCGGGTCAGATCTTGCCTGCCGCCGGCGCGCCACCTCACTTCGCGCCCACGCAGGCGCTTGATTACGAGATCGAAGCCGGCTTCTTTGTCGGGCCGGGAAACCATCAGGGGGAAGCCATCGCCATTGATCGCGCTCCCTCGCACCTCTTTGGCGTTTGCCTGCTGAATGACTGGACGGCGCGCGACATCCAGGCCTGGGAGTACCAGCCTCTGGGGCCATTCCTCGCCAAGAGCTTCGCCACCACCATCTCGCCCTGGATCGTCACCATGGAGGCGCTTGCCCCCTTTCGCATCCCGGCGTTGGCGCGTCCGGCTCACGACCCCAAGCCGCTCCCCTACCTGGACTCGGAGCAGGATCGCCAGCAGGGAGGAATCGACCTTACCCTCGAGGTCTACCTCCGTTCCGCTCGCATGCGCGCGACAGGGTGCGATGCGGTGCGGCTCAGCCGCAGCAACCTGGGTGGCCTCTACTGGACGGTCGCTCAATTACTGACCCATCATGCAAGTAACGGGTGCAATCTTCAGCCCGGCGATTTGCTGGGCAGCGGCACTGTCTCCGGGCCAACGGACGAGTCCCGTGGATGCCTGCTCGAACTCACCCGGCGCGGTGCCGAGCCGATCACTCTGCCTACAGGGGAGCAGCGCGGTTTTCTCGCCGACGGCGACGAGATCACTTTTCGTGGATATTGTGAGCGGGCGGGGTTTGTGAGTATTGGCCTGGGCGAGTGCTCCGGCATCATCACAGAAAACACTTGAAATGGACCAGGTCACACGTGATCCTCGATCGCTTTCACTGGATAGCTCAATCGGGCTTGTTTGCGAAGGAGCAGTGTTCCTCGCCTTTACACAGCAAAGCGGGTGCTGCCGTTCCTGAGTATGGGCCAATCGCAGCTGATTTCATGTAAATTTGGGCCATGGACATCGGCGCGCCCATGGCTGTCGTGCCATAGATCGAAGAGACCGCCAAAAAATCAAGATGGATATCAACAAGATGGATGCGCGAGCCCCTCGCCTTCACAAAGAAGTATTTGCGAGGCAATCCGCGCCCCCAAAGCAGGAGCGGCTGCTGCAATGGAAAGCCGCGTTGCCGATCATCGTTTTGGCTGCGTACTTCGCGGCCCTGATGGTTCACTTTGCCTATAAAGGTGACTTGTACCTTTCCTTCTTCGTGGATGACTTCTTCTACTACCTTGTGGTCGCAAAGAACCTGGCGCTTCACGGCGCTTCCACCTTCAACGGTCTGCAGACGACCAACGGATATCATCCGCTTTGGCTGTTAACCATTGCTCTTCTCTATAAAATTTTCCGCACCCAATTGTCGTTCTTTGTCGCGCTGAGCGTGCTGATCTGGCTATTGGTCTGCGGCAGCTATCGCGCGCTCCGCCGTACTCAGTCATCCCTCGGAATCGGAGGGGATGCCGGTCTTGCATGGGCTTTGCTCTCAGTCACCTGCATGGCGGTTCTCTCGCGAAGCGGGATGGAGATCGGTCTCGCTCTCTTTTGTCTTTCACTTTTCTGGGAACGCATGGCCACATGGCCTTTGGAGCGCCAAACACCGGCGGCGGCTTTCGTGAGTGGACTGCTCGCTTCCGCCCTGGTGCTAAGCCGGCTCGATGCATCCCTTGTGGTTGCCGCATATGGCGGCCTGACACTCCTCGCGCCATCCGGCGCGCGGCGCACAGCTGTGAAGCAGGTCCTCTACTTCGGCGCGGGGCTCTTACCCGTGGCTATTTATTTCGCGATCAATCGAATCGAATTCGGGACGATGCTGCCGATTTCCGGCATTGCCAAAAATCTCAAGACCACATGGATCCCTTCCGCCAGCACAGTCTCAATACTTGGCGTTCCTCGCCTTATCAATTTCCTCTTTACGTGGCCTACCCTCACGCTGTGCGCTCTTTTCCTGCTGCATGTGCTTCGAGGACCTGTTGACGCAGACAGCATGGTTCCACCAGACCGGCGCAGAGTACAGCTTTGCGTCGCACTCCACCCAATCATTTTCTATAGTGTCCTCTCTTTCTCCAGCGATTGGCCGATGTGGTGGATCTGGTATCTCTACCCTTTGGTTCCCGTCTGGGCCCTGTTGGGGCCAACATTGATCGCACGGTGGATACCGCTACGCCGCTCGGCTTCGTTGTGGCTGGCTGCAGCAGTCACCTGCGGTTCGCTGGTGATCATCCTGGATCGCGTGAGAACCGAAAGGCCAGCCGTCCTTTCCTTGCAACGAGCTCTCGGTCTGCAGGAGTTTGCTGCGGCCCATCCTGGCCTCTATGGTATGGGTGATACCGCGGGATTGGCGTCGTACCTGATGCCGGCGCCTCTATTGCAATTGGAAGGGCTTGTGGGTGACAAGCCATTTGTGGACCGCATTCGCCGTCAGCAGCCCCTTCTGCAGGCGCTTAATGAACTTGGAGTGGACTATTACGTCACGGTCCGCCCCCAGCCGAACGGGGATTGCTACGATGTCCGAGAGCCTTACTGGGCTGGGGCGCACAGCCCCGCAATGCAGGCACACCTGTGCATTCATCCAGTAGCGGACATCCGTCCCCCGGGCGACCCCCACCATGCCTTGGTATTTGATATGCACCAATTACGAGCAGTGGGCGCCGGCACTGGGTCAAATTAAAAGAAAGTGCCCTGGGGTTTAAGGCAACGCCGGCTGACCCCGCAGCATGCGCTCGATGATTTCATGAATGCGGATCACGTCGAAGGGAGCGGTGACATCCCGCTCACTTTGCTGTCCGGGATAGTGGATCATCAGGACGGGTCGCTGGTCGAAGCGGCCCTTACTGGCAATTTCTTCTTCCTTACTCCATTGCGGGGTCGGCCGCCACAAGGGCACGCGCCAGGAGTGGTCGGAGCAGACGATGACAGCTGTCTTGTCAGCCAAAGGGGTGGCATTTAAGGTCGCCATCAACTGGCTCAGAGTATGGTCGGCGAGCGCCAGATTATCGATATACGTACCAAAGACGCGATGGTGTCCAGGTCTACGGTCATAAATTCCCGGAGGGTGCGGCACAGAGAGATGGATGAAGACGAAGCCGATGCTCTGGTCGCGGATCAGCGCCTGGGCCTGGGGCAAAAGCGCTTCGAGATCGGATGCATGCTTTTCCTCCGCCCGGAAACCGCCCTTGCGCTGCCAGTCCTGCAGTATTTCTTTCAACGGCGCCGCTGCATTCTCCAGGGAAGACTGATCCGGGCTGGTTCCCGTCCAGAGGCCGTCTCCCATTCTCCAGTAACAGTAGTCGAGGGTTCCCGCGAGAATTCGGCAATAGGGGTTGTACCAACCAACCAACCCCGTCGTCCAGCCGAGCCGCTGGGCATCTGCGAACAGGGTGTCATTGGCATTGAAAGCGTGCCAGCCCTTTTGTCCAGCCAGTGTAACCCTGGGCTCTCCATCCAGATTGCTCACAAGGTTCTCAATCACATGGCCGATAAAAAATGAGGGAATCACCCGTTCCGTGGTATACCCCGCCGGGTTTAGATGGCTGAACGAGATGCTCTCGTTTTTTAGCCTGTCAAATGCGGGCATGGCGAGGCCGGGAAAGCGATGATCAAAGGCCTGGTCATAGGAGAGCTCGTCGAAAAGGAGCCATATGATCCGGCCACCGCCCGGCGCATGATTTTGGATAAGAGGCAATCCAGCTCGCGTCACCGGCACCGCGACGTCGCGCGGCTGCGCTCGCAAGCCAAAATACAAGAGCTCGGGAACCATCCACGCCAGGCCACAGCCCGCCAGTAGCAACAGCACCAGAAATCCATGCACGCAACGCTTGTAGAGCAAAGGTTGCATCGAGCGCAGGGCCAGGGCCGCCAGGAAAGTTCCCCAGAACAGCAACTCGACGTATAAACGAGGAACCGAAGTTTGCCACACAGCCACAACATCACTGACTACGACTGGAACCAACTCAGCGAAGACCAGCGCCCAGAGGAACGTGCGTACGCCGCCCTCACCCTTTTGGAGAAACACGAATAGGGTTGCCACTAACAGGGAGAGGACGATTACGTCGATCAGGCTGCCCCAAACCACGGTCTGTATCGGTAAGAAGCTGTGATAGAAAGCAGAATGGCGAGACGAAAGCAGTGGCCAAACACGCAGGAGCAAGACCAGCATCGCCGCTCCAAAACCCTGGAGGATGGTCTTGAGGTTCATTTTTTCTCGAACAGGAATAAGACGCGGCCGTTGGTCAATTGCTCCCGAGCCACGATCGTGAAATGACGCGTGAATTGCTCTACGAAGAGATCTTCATCCAGATGCTGGTAGAGTTCGTCTCGCCCGCGGCAAAGGTCGATATAGCGCACATCCGTTTTGGGAACCCACTCTACGATGCTGGAACGGCGTGTAAGCAAGGCCAGGAGCGTGGCCACGTCAACCATGGGAATCTGGTCGGCAAGCAGCAGATGATGAAGAATGCCCAGCATCATGACGCAATCGAAACGATCGCGCGCCCGCTCCAGCAGGGTGAGCGACTCGGTATTGCACCATCCCACCGCCGGCGTCGGCCTGGCCACATCCGCGACCAGGGGCAGGATCGGCAGGCCAGCCGTCCGGGCCTCTCTCCAGTTTCGGTCCGAAGAGGCAACATCGGTGTCCCAGGCCACGACGCGTGCGCCCACACTGGCAGCAACCCGCGAATATTGACCGGTATTGCCCCCAATATCGAGCACCGAGCTGGGGCGCAGCGATTGCATCGCCCGGTCGACAAATTCCTGCTTATGCTGCCGCTCCCCGTCCGTATAGTGGTCCGCGGCGGTCTGGTAATCACTCCATCGTGAATCGCGTCCCTTTGGTTCCAGCACATGCAGGGCGCGCGCAAAGCCTTTCAAGTTTCGCTGCAGAACCGCGGCCGCGATTTCCGGCTCCTGCTCCAGCTTTGGCGGCGCCCCGCCTTTGCCCTTCCGCTTCTCAAACAGGAAAGGCAGCGTAACCAGGGAGCGAAGTGGTGCGCTCCAGCGCTCAAAACTGGAAAGGTATGGGTACAAGTCGACGGGCTCATAGCCGTCACGGCGATTCAGCGTAGCTGCGAGGGGCCAGCCAAGGTGCTTGTAGGCCGCCAGAGGGAGAAGAAAAGTACGGGCAAACTGTCCGTAGGCAAGCCACAAAGGGCTGCGCGGGTCGCGACGCTCGACCGACAGCAAGTCAACAAAAACCGGACGCGAGCCCTCAAAAAGAATGTTCAACGGAGTCGCATCCTTGAGGATCCAGCCTTCGCGGAGCAACTGGCCGCATAGTTCGAGCGTCAGGTCGCCTGCCGCGACCCACTGCCCCGGCGTCCATTCCCAGGGATAGGAAGGAAAGAAGACCCGCGGATGCTCCAGAAGGAGTGGCTGATCTGCCTCTGCGGACACCACCTGGCTTGCAACCAGATCGCCCTGGTCCGTCCAACGGCGGGCCAGGTCGGACTTCAGGAACCGCAGGCATTCTGGTGCGTAGCGAGGGTTGACCGTCCGCAGGACGTGTTCACCATGGATACGCAGCGACCCAGCTGGATCACGAAACGTCGCAATGTCTTGCGACGTACCCTGGCTCATGGCTGGTTCTCTATGACCTCTGTCTGGGTACCCGTTGGTGAAGGAACAGGAGATGATCTGCGCATCGCATGGAAGATTCGCCTCAAGCGATGGCGCATATAGTAAAGTGCGCCGGCAAACATGGACCCGGCGACCTGGAGGAAGACAAAACCAGATCCTGGATCGACATAGGCTCGTGCCGGCCGTTCAAATGTCAACAAGAGCGCTGCGATCTGCAGAGCGCCGAGCAAAAAAAGCAACGAACGCAGAACGCGGGGGGAGCGACACGATCTATTCACGAATCTCCTCGAGGCGTTTACCTATAGTCTCTAACGTTCAACACTACTGGAAAGTTGCCAACGTTTCATCTTTTTTGTCATCTGGGGTTCACACATAATTGCTAGACGGTATCCATGATGCCCGGGTTTACAACCATTTAGCATGGTCCTATGCTTCCCGCGGGCGACACCCAACTGGTGCAAATACTCGACGCAGCGCTGGCCGAAACCGCCCGGCGCAGCGGAGATTGGCTGGTCTGCAAGCCCGGTTGCACCCAATGCTGCGTGGGTGTTTTCGCCATCCATCAGTTGGATGCGGCACGTCTGCAGGAGGGGCTCGAGGAGCTCGCCAGGAGGGAGCCGGAGCGAGCCCAATCCGTCCGCGAGCGGGCACGAGAGATCAGTCGAGCGACTCAGCGCGGAGTTTCCTGGTGATCCCATAACGGGACTGCTAGACCCCTCGGAAGAGGCGGAGGCCCGTTTTGAGGACTTTGCCAACGACGAGCCCTGTGCTGCGCTCGATCCCGCCACCGGCCTCTGCGACCTGTATCGGGCCCGACCCATGACCTGCCGCGTCTTTGGGCCACCGGTGCGCTCGGAGCAGGGTCTCGGCGTCTGCGAGCTTTGTTATCACGGCGCCACCGAGGAGCAGATTGCCGCCTGCGAAATGCCCGTCGATCCCGAAGGACGCGAAGCGGAGCTGCTGCAGGAGTTCGAGCTATCCTCCGGAAGGCATGGCCGTACCCTGGTTGCCTTCGTGCTCGCCCAATAGTACGGCCCATGTGGTCCATGGGAGCGCTGTGCCGGCCTCGTGCCGGTACAATCAAGTAGACCTGCGCAGGAAAGTAGAACCATGCCCACCAAACCAGCCCTGACCTCCGCCCTCGGCGCCGCCGCAGCCAATGCCGGCCTGGCCGTCCTCTCCTCCGAAGAAGGGATCGATTTCAATGGCCGGCCGACCACTATCTTCCGCATCGGGCTCTCCCAGGATGCCCCTGCCGAACGCACGCTACGGCTGGAGCTGAGCGAGGATTTCGACTTCAATCGTCCTGAGCTATTGCCGGAGATGACCGCGCACTTGCGCGACGAGGCCAAACGATTGCGCAACCCTCGGCCGGATGCCTACGTAACCGTGGCCGGTATGCCAATTATCTTCAGTGACTTCCGTTGGCCCTTCCACCGCTCCGTCTCGGGCGCGGATACTTACATCGTCCACGGAGTGGTCCACGTGGCCGACGGCACCGATTCCCTGCTGCACGCCAAGATTTCCGCCAGCATGACCGTGACCTTTGCGGAGATCGTCCCAGCACCGGAACAGCCGTACGCAGAAACCTTCATCTACAGCGCCATTCGCAAGACGCTGGACCAGGGGCAGCTCGAACTGCTCAAGAGCGGCAACCGCCAGCCCGTTCCCGTGACAACCCGCTATTACAGCCGCTGGCAAAAGAAGTTCTTCTTCAACGACACCGATGACGAAACCCGCCAGCAATTCTTGCTGTTGAAGGCCTTCTGGCTCTCCGGCGTGTTGGGCAACGCTCAGCCGGTATGGATCGCAGACCCGCGGGACGCGCAATACCTCAACACCACCGCGGAGGACCTGGTCCGTATGGCGGCTGTGCTGTCCACTGCCGGCCTGGTGACCTTGAGCGCGGAGAAGGACGGTGGCGCGGAGTTTGCCGCCGCTACTCCGGCGCTGATGGCGCGGGAAGCCGACTTTCGCGCCCGTCTGCAGCAGGCTCTCGCGCTCACTAAGCCGACGTTCAATGAAGAGATGCGCGCCGGCCATACCAACATGTAAGAGAGAGCGCAGAAAAGCATGCGCGCTAAGCGCCTCAAGTCCCCCCTCGGCCGCTTCCAGGGGGCAATTTGCCGACAAATTTTCCCGGGATTTCACAACTCAGCCTTGGTATGCGGTCGCAGCAACAGATGGGCTGTACAGGCTGCGGAAAGACCCGCGGCTAAAGCCGGAGGAGAATAAGTCCCACGCGAGCCGCTCGGCTTGAAAGCCGAGCTCCCCCGCATGAATGCGGGGGCTCCCGCCATGGCGCTTTTCCCAGCTACGGTTCCACACTAGCTGCGATGTTCCCTGCTGCCCTTGAAAATAGATCCAACCAAAAGGGGTTGCTTTGCTGCTTGGTGCAGACTTCTTCTGCAGCTCCACAAACGCTGGGGTGGCCCATTCAAGCCCTACGGCGCCTGCCCCGCCTGTCCCGGCCTGCCGTGGAGCGTGCCGTAGGGCTTGAGTGGGATAGTGGCTCTCGATGTGCCATTTCCGCTTGGCCACGCCCCCCATGGGAAAAAACTCGGTATGATCCATCGAGCTTCGGTTTGGGTCTGGCTTTGTATCAGGGCACGACTGTGCCGTATAAGAGTTCGGGCTTTAGTCACTGCGGTGTTGCCTTGCCTGCCCGCTGCAGAGTTTTCCGCAGCCTCTGTAACCCTACCGCCGGGGCGTGCGTCTTATGCGCAGTCGAGGATCCATGTACACACGAATTTTCGCGGGAATGGCCATTGCTCTGACGGTAGCCCTGCAGGCACAGACTGGGGTGGACGCGCAGCCGCAGAAAGTGGTGCTGATAGAGCTGTTCACCTCCGAAGGGTGCTCCAGCTGCCCTCCCGCGGATGCGTTGCTCCGGCAGGTGAACGGAAGCCGGACCAGCGGGGACCAGTTGGTGGTCGGCATCAGCGAGCATGTTACTTATTGGAATGGGCTCGGCTGGTCCGATCCTTTTTCCTCGCCGCTCTACACGGAGCGGCAAAATGCCTATAGCGAGCGATTCCACCTGGAGGGCGTGTACACGCCGCAGATGGTGATCAACGGCGCAGAGCAGATTGTCGGCAGCGACCGCGCAGCGCTGCTAAGCGCGGTGCAGGCAGAGGAAGCGCAACCTCCCCGAGTCTCTGTCCGCATTCTCTCGTTGAACGTGGCTGGAAACACGTTGGCGGTGAGTTTCTCCATCAGCGGTGACGTGCCGGCCCAGGGTGCGGATCTTATGGCGGTCCTTACTGACGACTCCGATCGCTCCAGCGTCCTTCACGGCGAAAACTCCGGTCAGACCCTGGCGCACGTCGCCGTCGCGCGATCCATCTCCCGTGTGGCTAAACTGCATGCCGCGGGCGAGCGGACGGTGCAGGTCCAGATTCCAGCCACCTTTCCGGTTGCGCAGAAACACCATCTGATCCTGTTCGCGCAAACGCCGGGAAACGGACGCGTGCTCGGCGCCGATACCAAACCACTCTAGAAAGCTTGCATGGCGGCAACCAGCGAAGTACGGGACGAAGCACAGATGATCGCTAAGATCCTTGCCGGCGACTCTCAGCTCTTTCACGAGCTGATTCGTCCCTATGAACGCCGGGTCTATGTCATGGCTCTGTCCTTCCTCCACAATGAAGCCGACGCGGAGGACGCCACCCAGGAGGCGTTCCTCAAGGCCTTTCGCAACCTGTCCAGCTTTCGTGGGGAGGCCAAATTCGGAACCTGGCTGGTAAGCATCGCGCTGAACGAGGCACGCAGCCGTATCCGCCGCCGGGATACGATCAAGATGGAGTCGCTGGATGAGCCCCCGGATGAACAGGGACATACGTCACCTTATCTGTTACGAGACTGGAAGGAGATACCGTCTGAGGCCCTGGAGCGCAAGGAAGTCAGGCTCCTGTTGCAAGAAGCCATCACCGCACTGCCGCTGATTTACCGCGAGGTCTTTGAACTGAGAGACATCGAGCAACTGAGTATCAATGAGGCCGCTGCAGCGCTCGACATCAGCATAGCCGCAGTGAAAGTCCGCTTGCATCGCGCGCGCATGATGCTGCAAAAGAAATTGGCGCCCGAGTTGAAGCAGGTAGCTGCCAGACGGAGGTGGTGGGCGTGGTCATAGAGTGCAAGCACGTGTGGGAACACATCTCCGGCTATCTGGACGCGACTCTCCCAGCGGAGGTGTTGGAACAGGTGCAGAAGCATCTGGAGCATTGCGAGATCTGCTCGGCGATCCTGGACTCAACGCGCAACATCCTGATCCTGACCGCGGACGAGCGAGTCTTTGAGCTACCCTTGGGCTTCAGCGAACGGTTGCATGCCCGCCTGGAAGAGGAAATACGAGGTCTGGCGCCTTAGCCGTTGTGAACGATGCGGTGCGTGATCCACTCCGCCAAGACGAGTGCGAGGGTGATGACTGCGAGCACAATCTGAAAGACTTCCGCTCGCTTTTGTTTGGGGGTTGCGGGGATGGCGCGCCACTGCGAGGACGGCCGGGCGCGGAGGCTGCGGATCCTCCAGATCACATACAGGTTGACGAATGACCCGATGAGCGCGATCGCCATCATGGGAATACGAATCGCATCGGCATGAAATCCGCTCGCGGGCCGGTTGAGCCCAGCAGCCGCGGCCAGCGCGCTCAGGCCGATAATGACACGAACCCCGCTGATAGCCATCACCGCGGTGCAGGCGCTCTGCAGCAGGATAAACAAGAAGCTGGTCGTGCCAACGATCCACGAGCGGCCAGTGGAGTTTTGTTCTTGCGCGGGCATCTCTTATTTACCCTACACCGGTTTGGCGAAACGAAAATTGGGCAGCCAGGGCGAGCCTTTCTAAAAGGGCATTTGCTCGGGCACGGCTTCGCCGTCGGCTCGAGGATCGGTTGCGCCGTAGTGAACCGGCAACGAGTCGTTTGCCTCGACCGCATTGCCCCGGCCCATGCCTTGAAAATAGCGCGGCCACGCTTTTACGTCGTGACCCTGGCTCCGTAACCCGGCGATCACGTCTGGGGCTATCCCATTTTCGACCCACACGCCACAGCCAGCAAAATCGCGCTTGGTGAAGCGCGCTGCTTCCATGGCGGCTTCGATGTTCATACCGAAGTCAACGACGTTGGAAACGAACTGCGCGTGCGCCTGGGCCTGGTTGAAGCCGCCCATGATGCCGAAGGCGATTCGCCGATCACCGCTCTGCATAAACGCGGGAATGATGGTGTGAAGCGGACGCGTTCGTGGGCGGAGCGTATTCGGCCGGCCCGGCTCGAGGGTGAATCCACCGCCGCGATTCTGCAGCGGGAAGCCGGTGCCGGGGGCAACCAGCCCACCACCGAACGCTCCCGCGTTGCTCTGGATCAGAGAAACCTCATTGCCATCACGGTCAACCACGGCAAGGTAGGTGGTGTCGCTCGATAGATGAGCAAGGCTCTGCTGCACATCTGAAGGCAATACATTGCACGCAGCCTTATCCGTAATCAGCTTCGCCCGCTGTTTGGCCAGATCTTTAGAGATAAGCGCTGCTGTCGGGATGTGGGTAGCGCGGGGATCGCCCACATACTGCTGAAGGTCGGCATAGGCGAGTTTCTTGGCCTCGATCTCCAGGTGGAGGGATTTCTGGCTGTTGTGGCCCCACTCCTTGATTGGGTATTGCTCCATGATGTTCAGCATCTCCAGCGCCGCAATGCCCTGCCCGTTGGGCGGCATCTCGTACACGGTCCAGCCATGGTAGGTGGTGCTGACGGGGTCCACCCATTCCGGCTGGAATGCGGTCAAATCCTCGGCTTCCATAAAACCGCCCAGCTGACGCTCGAGCTTGAGGATCGCAGCCGCCGTCTCTCCCTGGTAAAACCCATCGCGGCCATGTTCCGCGATGCGCTGGAATGTCTTGGCCAGTTCCGGGTTGCGGAATAACTGCCCTGCGACGGGTGCTTTGCCGCCAGGAAGAAAAACGTGGGCAAATTCAGGATCGTTGCGGAAAGGCATTCCGTAGGTACTCCAGTTCTCCGCATCCGTCTCTGGGACGGCAATGCCTTTGTCCGCCAGGGCGATGGCGGGCGCCAGGTCCTCGGCCAGCGAGAGCTTTCCCCAGCGTTGATGCAATGCTTCCCAGCCGGCGACTGCTCCCGGCACAGTGACCTCATCGATAGTGCGCAGCTTTGTCAGGCCCTTCGCCTTCAGAGCTTCGGGAGTTAGATTTTTCGGCGCCCACCCACTCGCGTTGAGACCATAGAGGTGCTTGGCTTTCGTATCGTAGACAACGGCGAACAGATCGCCGCCCACTCCATTCATCATGGGCTCAATCACCGACAAGGCGGCGTTGGCCGCAATGGCCGCATCCACTGCGCTGCCACCCCTGGCCAGAATGGCCGCACCCGCTTGAGAGGCCACCGCCTGCAGCGTGGCCACAACGCCGTATTGCGTCATGACCATGGAACGAGACTGTTCACGGGCAGGGTCTTGCGCTGCTTTCATGGATGGCGCAGCTAACCATCCAAGCAGGACGATCGATACAACTTTGTTTATGCGGTCAGGCATAGATTTCTGGAGGCTCCGTTCCAGGCGAACTGAATCAGCCGCGGGTTGTAGCTATTGTTCAATGAATACAGACAGACGACGCGGAAATCGGATAGGAGGCGGGTCACCCCCGCGAAGTTGCCCCTCCTGTCGTAGGCCTTTTGAAAAGGTAAGGTCCCTTCATGGAGTTTCGTGGACCTGTGCACGAAGCTCCAGACGCAATCTGAACGGCCGGCCCCCAAAACACCAGAAGTCGCGGAATTAGCGTGCGGGTATCTCCCAGACCGGCAGCAAACACTCCTGGAGCTCGACAAACTCACCGCACTACCGACCATACGCACGGCGGACGTGCGATACATGCTGGAAACTCGCGGCTTGTTTTCCAAAGGCATCGGCTTCATCGATGCTCAACTCATTGCCTCGTGCATCACCTCGCATGGCACGCAGATTTGGACCATCGACAGGCCTCTCGGCAGAGTCGCAGAATCCCTCGGCCTTCGCGCAACTCCGTAACATTCTCGACCGCTTTAGGACACTTCCATGTCGTGCTTTTCCCTGACCCGAATTCCAGGTTCCCTTAGCCGCCTCTGCTGTTTATAGTTTTCTCAACTAGTCTCCTGTTTCTGCATCCTCCTCCGGTACAACCCGGAGGACGAATCGTGGCAAGAATGATTCGCTTTTCCCTCGCTACACCTCGCTTGTTGACTCATGGACGTCGTGCAAAGTGGTTCATTTTGCAAGCGGTGTCGTTGCTTGTCGTGGTTGCGGCCAGCACACCGTCCTACGGTCAGCAGCTGCCTCCGCTCGTAATGCAAGGTCTCGGCTTCGCCACCGTACCGCTCGACGGCGCCTGGCAGTTTCACCCCGGCGACGATTTTGCGTGGGCCTCCCCGAAGCTCGATGACTCCACCTGGGAGCCCATCCAGGTTGGCCGCGCATGGGAAGGACAGGGCCATCCTGGCTACACCGGCTTTGCCTGGTACCGGCGACATTTAATTCTGCCGCCTGGCGGGCCGACGGATTGGAATCTCGCTCTCTTGCTGCCGGATGTGCAGGATGCTTGCGAGGTCTACTGG
This sequence comes from uncultured Acidobacteriaceae bacterium, assembly GCA_963736535.1. Taxonomy (GTDB): domain Bacteria; phylum Acidobacteriota; class Terriglobia; order Terriglobales; family Acidobacteriaceae; genus PALSA-350. The sequence goes on along the minus strand of CAVTPN010000015.1, from coordinate 10,107 downwards.
AACGGCGTGCTGGTGGGGAACCTGGGTAAGGTGCCGCCCCATCCCGTGTGGTACCTTCAGGCGCCGCCCACCAGGTTTGTGCTCGGCCCTCCACAGTCTGGAGTTCTGGCGATCCGGGTGTGGAAGGCTCCGCATTTGTTCATGAGCTATCCCGACGAGGGAGGACTCGTCTCCATCCCGCAGGCCGGCAGCGCCCAAGCAATCGAGAATCTGGTGACGGCAGCCAGGTATCGTTGGCTGCAAGCCAACCAATTCGCGTTGGTTCTGGCGGTGCTCTCAAGCATTGTGGGCGTGCTGGCGTTGCTCGCGTGGTTGCGCAACCGGAAACGCATGATGCTTTTGTGGCTGGCGCTCGCCATGGTCCACCCGCTGGTCTTCACGCTCATCGATATCCCTGGATTCATGCCGTTTCGTCTTTTCTACGCTCTGATAGCGGCAGTGGTCGCCCTCAACGACGTGGCACTGTGGTTTCTCTTAATCGCCCTGCTAAGCCTGAACGATCGTGCCGGCCTGGTGCGATGGACGAAGGTCTGTGCCATTGCGTTGGCGAGTCTCGACCTGCTGGACTCAAGTCTGCAGTTTTTCGACTGGAGCCGGGGACCGGCGCACCTCTTGTTGGTGGCCGACATCGGCCTTACCATTCCCGCCGTGCTGCTGGAACTCTGGGGCCTGGTTCTGGTGCTGTCTGCGTTGCGCAAGCGGCTCGATGCAGCCCGATGGATGCTAGCGATCTCTGCCCTGCTAGCCGATCTTATTCAGGTGGCTTACGACGTAGGTACTCTGGGAGTTCGTTGGACGCATTGGACTTTTGAATCGAAGCTGGAGGTCCCGCTGTTCACGATTGCCGGGTGTAGCATGGACGCCCACGCCATCGTCAACATGCTGCTGCTTGTCGCCATCGTTTACGCGGCCTGGCGCTACTCCGTCGAGCAGAGCCAACGGCAGAACGCGCTCGAACAGGAGTACCACAGCGCGCAGGAACTGCAGCAAGTGCTGATTCCCGAGTCTCTCCCTTCCCTCCCCGGATACCTGGTCACCAGCGCCTACCGTCCCGCGCAGGAGGTGGGCGGAGACTTCTTCCAGCTCATAGCACTGCCTGACAATGGGGCGCTGCTGGTCATCGGCGATGTGAGCGGCAAGGGACTTCACGCCGCCATGACCGTCGCGCTCATCGTCGGGTCCATTCGCAGCACAGTGGAGACGACAGACGATCCTGCCACGATGCTCGCCGCTCTCAACCGCCGTCTCCACGGGCGTCTTCGGAGCGGGTTCGCAACCTGCCTGGTATTACGCCTCGATGCGGAAGGCCGCTGTCGTGTCGCAAACGCCGGCCACCTGCCGCCATTTCTCAACGGAGAAGAGATCCCGCTACCGCCTGCACTACCGCTTGGCCTGGTGCCGGAAGCAGAATACGAGCCAATCGAGGTGAGGATGAGTAGCGGTGATCGTCTCACTCTCTACACAGACGGCTTGCTTGAGGCGCGCAACGTCGCAGGCGAGCTCTTCGGGTTCACACGCATTGCTGAGTTCCTCGCCACACCGCGCGATGCCAAGGAGATTGCCGAAGCTGCACAGCAGTTCGGCCAGGAAGATGACATTACGGTGTTGACTCTCACCTTTGCCGGTGTGGGCGTGGTTCATGCGTAGCGAGAGCCTTTTCACAAGATCAGATGATCCATTTGCTTTGGCGTCGGTTGCTGATTGAGAAAACCGCAGGTCCCTCCACCACGCTCCCCCGCATTTCCTGTGGGTTCATGACCAGCTCCTTTGGAAATCCCCGGAAACGGTGTGACTTCGAGATTTCAAGGAGGGAGGCGTAGCTTTTAGGCTACGGAACAAAGCCAGGCGGGAATCGAGGCTTTGAAGGGACAAGAGATCAGCATAAACTAAGCATATGACCACGAATGATTGGCTGGGTTGCGGTCTCTTAGAAGCCGTCGAAGGAAAGGTGTCCGGCGCGGTCGTGTTCAAAGACACGCGCCTGCCCGTCGAGGCTCTCGTGGAGAATGTGGATGCCCTTATGGAAGTGGATGGTCTGTCCGAGGACGGTGCTGTGGCAGCCACTTTGGAGTGCTTCCCATCCGTTCCGGGCGGTGCTGAAGGGATTAGAGCCGTCCTGGCCTACCGCGAGGCCCAGGAACGTCAACTTCAACCTTGAGCGGGGTAATTCTTAACGAGGGTGTACCGAGACAGATAGGTGATCACCTTCCCCGTCATTCAGTAACAACAGTGCCGATCGAAGGCTGGGCTTCTGTAAGGAACGGGAAGCTTCTGGCTCTGATTGGACGGGCAGGTTTCAGCGCCTTCATCAGCGCAGACAAGAATCTAGAAACCCAGCAGTCGCTTCACGGTCGTCCATTTGCGATACTCCTGCTAAGTACAAATCACTGGCCATCCATCAGACCGAACGTCGGCAAAAAAGCTGAGCGCTGGATGCGTGCGAGCCTGGATCGGTCACGAATGTAGACTGCGGGGCGTTCGTCTCGCGTCGAGCGAGGAAGCCAAGCCCTCCCTCAACGTGAGAGACATTGAAGGACAGACAAAGTAATCGCCAGTCGACCCGCCGTCTGGGCGGGAGACGGGATGGTGATTGCTCCGTCCGTCCACCCTTGTCCTTACGCCGGAGTCCGGTGGTGTTTTCCAAGTTGTCAAAACTGCTCAATCAAGAGAGCGCACTGGGCGCACCCTGCTTCTGCTCTCCGCAGGCGCCCTCGCGGGGCGCAGGAATGCTGCGGTCAGGCGTGATCCGTCGCTTTCCTTTTCACGTTGCTGTTCGCGATCACCCGAGTCATCACGCCGACAAGCACTGATGCTTTGCCGGTGTTTAGCGGCAGGTGCACGGGCAGGGCGCGCCGGTGCAAAGCCAAGCAGGGCCGTCGTGGCAAGACGGCGCTGACGTGTGGACTTACTCACACACTAGTACGGTTATTGGGCCGCGTCCAGAGCGGGATAGGAATTCTTTGGTAACCATGGCGGCGCTTTGTTCCTTCCTCATCGCGCAAGGAAGTGCTTGCCGATTTGGCCGGGTGTCCCTTCAATGCCCGTCCCTTCAATGCGACAAGATCACCCTCGAGCTTGTCTACAGACTGAAACGTAGTTAGAGGGTGTTTGAAGAGTGTCACGGCACTTCCTAGGAATCAACGTGGTTTGGGTGAAACTGGAGAGTGCCAGACAATCACTATGCGACGGACGTGAGCGACGCAGCGTGGGCACTCCGCGCCCGCTTTTACCAGCGGCACGGCCAAGTTTCATGGACAGACGCCGGAGCTGCCACTTTCGCGGAAGTTTCGTCGACAAGCGTTTCTGAAGGCGTCAGATCCGTCGGTCCACGAGACCCTCCACGATCCACTCATCTACGACGGTCTGTTGGGGCAGGACGGTTCAACTACTTTTTGGCCAGGTCTATGTTTTGGTCTTTGGCTAGTTGCTGGGCCATTTGCAGGTGTTCGGAGATGGTCTTGCTGCCTTGCAGGGCGGCGTTTTTTACGCTGAAATCGCGACCGTTTGAGACTTCCATGTGGAATTCACTCAGATCCTCCTTGTGGTCTTTCACCATGTCTTTGATGTAGGCCTGGTCGTAGGCAGCGCCCGAGAGGGCTTGCATCTTGTTCATGAGCGATTTGTCTTTTTTGGAGACTTCGGTGGGGATTTCTACGCCGAGATGCTGGGCTACGGGCGTCATCTGCTCGTTCATCTTGGTGTGGTCGTCAATCATTTTCCGGGCAAATTGCTTGACCTGGTCGTTGCTGCTCTTTTGCAGGGTGAGTTCGCCCAATTGCACCTCAGCGATGCTGCCCTGCATGGCCTTCTTGACGAAAATTCTATCGATGGCGGCTTGCTGGTCTGCATTCATGCCACCCATGTTGCCCAATTGGTCTGCAGGGTTCGGAATCGGCGTCGTCCCGGGCGTCGTGCCTACGGCCGCACCCGGAGTTTGGCCATCAGCGGGTGACTGCGTCCGGGCAAGGGGGGAGCGATGCAGGTGGCTCCGACGAGCAGCAATGCGCTGCCGTACGCAACCAGTTTGCGGCGAATTTTGAGGTTTTTCATAGTTTCCTTCCTCGTCGAGCTGGATGCCAAAGGGCACGGTGTGACCCCCTCCCGGCGAGCGGGAGATTATCCTTAGTAGACGAACAACCCGGTGAAGTAGACTGAACGTAATCTTAAAAATATCCATCAGAGCATCGCTCCTTCGCATGCGGTCGTCGTTCCGTCGACGAAACCTGTCGAGGAGCCGACTTAGAGTTCCTTATCGTATCGATCTGTAGGTCGATCTGGACTTGTTAGGGTCTATCGCTGACCGGCGGCCCGAGGGGCGCTAGCGCCTCCACCCAGGGCTCCGGGTGGTAGCGTTCCTCCTTCGGACAAGGTCTTCATGTTCTCGAGCATCTTGGTGAAGCGTGTGCGCCGGTTGTCGATATCCTTGTTACGCGCAGCATCGTCGGCGAGGTTGCTATTGTCGAAGACCAGGGTGTAGTTCAGGCGAGTGGTTTTGTCTGTGAGACCCACTGCCTCGAGTGAGCCGTGGTACATGTTGTAGGCTATGCCTTCGCGAACGGGTTGGGTGTAGGTGTAGCTGTACCTGGTTTTTCCTACGAGCACCTCATGCCCGATGGAGCGGACGGTGCCCAGGCTGTTGCCATCACCAGAGAGAATCGTGCAGTCAGGAAACCCCCACTCGCCGATGTCACAGTACTTGCCAACGCGCGCCCAGACGGCGTCGACGGGTGCATTGACGATGATGGTCATAGGTATGGCGACGTAGTGGGGACTTGGGGTCTGCAACTGGTCAGGTGGAGGAGTCGGGGGTTGCGTGGTTTCCTTCATAGAAGCCGGCACGTTGCCGCCTTCCCCCAGTGTCTTCATGTTCTGGAGAAATGCGGTAAATCGCTTCTTGCGCGTGGCGATCTCGGCGTCGCGCGCAGCGTCGTCGGCGAGCAAGCTGTTGTCGTAGAAGAAACTGTAGATGAGGCGCGACGTCTTGGCGGTAACGGGCACCGCCTCCAGTGTGCCGTGATAGAGGTTGTACTTGGCGTCCTTTCGCACGGGCTGCGTGTAGGTGTAGCTGTGGCCGGTTTTACCGACCAACAACTCGTTCACGATGTTCCGCACGGACGCGTAGCCGCCGTCGCCAGCAAGTAGTTTGCAGTCGGGAAACGCCCATTTGCCGATGTCACAGTATTTGCCCACCCGCGCCCAGACTGTATCGGCGGGTGCGTTGACGTCCTGGGTCAGCAGCAATGGTCACGTAATGCGGATTCGGTACTTGCAGCGGAGCAGGAGTGGGACGGGGCGAGGTAACGGGGGACAACTGCGTGGCAACAGAGGTGGCAGCGAATGTTGCCAGGAACAGGGCGGCTATCCGGTACATTTTGATTGATCTCCTAAGAGGACTGCTGGCTTAGAGTAGCGGTTTGGCCCAGCAGTCGTTAAGTGCTTTTCGACCCAGTTCATCTTCCCCCGAGATCGGCCTTTCAGCAACTTGCCAGCGACGCATCCAATCACCCCATTGCTTCCGAAACGAGGTGACCGTCCCCGGGTTAGCCTATTGCTCGTAACGTACTTGCATGATGTCATGGACGGCATAATGCCGTCCATGACATACTATTACAGATGGCGTGGAAAGTGGAGTTTTCGGATGAATTCGGAGAGTGGTGGAACGGGCTGGACGCTGTTGAGCAAAAAAGTGTCGACTTTTCGGTCACCTTGCTTTCGAAGGCTGGACCGACGCTGAAAATGCCCCATTCCTCCGGAGTCGAATCATCGCGGCACAAGCACATGCGCGAGCTCCGAATCCAGCATGAGGGACGTCCGTACAGAGTCCTTTATGCATTCGATCCGCGGCGCACGGCAATTCTGCTGATCGGCGGTGATAAAACCGGCAACGACCGATGGTACGAAGAGTATGTACCAAAAGGAGATGACATCTACGACCAGCATCTGAAAGAGCTGGAAGACGAATAAGGAAAGAAAGAGAGCCAGTCCTCCGTACTGGGTTTCCCACTGAGGAGAGAGACGGTTATGGCAAGAAACTACAAGGAACTGCAAGCAAAGATGAACCCTGCGGATGTTGCCGAGAATCGGCAGCGTGTAAGCGAAGAGTTGCAGCGCATGGCGCTTGACGAGTTGAGAAACGCCAAACAACTCACGCAGGCGGATCTGGCGGAACTGTTGAACGTTCCGCAGAGTTCGATCTCGCGTATCGAACAACGAACCGACATGTATCTGAGCACATTGCGCAATTATGTTCAGGCAATGGGCGGAGTACTCCAGATTCAAGCGGTGTTTCCCGAAGGCCGCGCAATCGTCATCAACCGGTTCGGGGACTATGAGGATCAGCCGTATATGGTGGTGGTTCGGACAGAAAAGAATGACGCTTTTCAGTTGCAAGCGCGGCCATTTCACCACCAGGGCGGCAGCACGCTATCCACGCGACCGGTCAAATGGTCAGCGATCGTGAAGGCGATGAAGGCCCTTCATCTCGCGGAATCGGAGATTTTAACGATTCGCAACAGCCTTCAAAAAACGCAAGAGGTAGTGATCGGGGGAAGAGCCGGTCAGAAGATTTTTCAAATTCCGGATTTGGTAGCTGCGGGATTTGAGCCTGTGGCTGCCGTTTAGGTTTCAGGGGAAGATAAGAAGACCCCCACACGTATCACCCAGAGTTCCTCCCCAATTAACGGAACTCGGCGTGCCTCAGCTTAGGGGTGCAGTCCATTCCGTCCCATTATCTTCCGTTATCTTCGAGGACCGACCTCAGTCGCCGTTGATCGCGCCTCGATCCCATGAGATCATTGATATCAGTGATCTCATGGAGGACAGATGGCCGGAAATCTGCATGTGCGCAATCTAGACGATGACCTCATAGCCCGTCTGAAGCGCCGGGCTGCACGCCATGGTCGCTCCGCCGAAGCCGAGCATCGCGAGATCCTTCGTCAGTCTCTGGCGACCGAGGTTGAACCATCCTTTGATCGGCTGGCAGCCGATCTTCGTAAGCTGACCAGAGGGCGACGTCAAACGCCTTCTGAGGTTCTTCAGCGCGAAGGACGAACGGAGCGTTGAACACGCTGGTCATCGACGCCAGTATCGCCATCAAATGGGTGGTCGAGGAGGACGGCACGGACTTGGCGCTGGCATTGCGAAAGAAGGCGAGGCTGATGGCTCCCGACCTGATGGCCGCTGAATGCGCCAACATCCTATGGAAGAAGGTCCAGAGGAAGGAACTCAGCAGCGACGAGGCGCTTATCGCGGCTCGCCTCCTTCAGAGCGCGGAGACTGAGTTGGTCCCGACCCGGACGCTGATGGAGTCCGCAACACGGCTGGCGATTGCGTTGGACCATCCGGCTTACGATTGCCTCTACTTGGCTTTGGCGGTTGAGAACGGTTGCCGATTTGTCACTGCCGATGAACGTTTCGTCAACAAGATTCGGCGGGATAAGAAAAGCCCATTTCATGATCGTATTGTAGGCTTAGCTGAATCGCTTTCGCGCAAGACTTAACAATTCGTGGTTCAATGCCACTGCTCGCTTTGCCCGACTCGGCAGATGAGAGGGTTCGGTAATGATCCGGGCAAGCAGGCTCAGTGGCGGGTGTTCGCCCACGTCAAAGTAGCAGTCCCGTCTGACGAGTAATCTTTCTAGCCCCGTCGCGGCCTCGGATGGTCTCCGACCGTGTGCGGAGCGATATCCGGTGGTGTGGTGTTACGCGAATTGTCAAAACTGCTCCATCAAGAGCGCGCACTGAGCGCACCCTGCTTACGCAACGATTTCCGCTCTCCACAGACGCTCTCGCGGAGCGAAGGAATCCCGCGAAGAAAAGCGCAATCCGTCGCTTTTGGTGTCACGTAACTGTTTGCGATCGCCGGGAAATCATGCTCGTAAGCGAGGATAATTTCCGGGACTGGTGGCGGATGCACGGGAAGTGCGGTTCGGTGCAAAGCCGGGCAGGGCCGTTGTTTCCAGACGGCACCGACTTATGAATGCTTACTTCCACACTAGTACGGTTCCTGGGTCGCGTCGAGAGGGTTAGAGGGTTTCTCTAGTAACCAGGGAAGCGGCCTATTTTTCATTACCGTTGTCTGTGACTCTTCTTCTGTACCTTTGCCAGGGTCATGTTTCGGGCCGGTGATGCGGCGGCTAAGTCCTTTGTTTGACGAAGGGGCTCAAATTTTTATTTTTCCCGCCCCCCTAGATGCTCTAGGGGACTGATGGATGGCTGGGCGTTTGCAGTGATTACTTTCTTTGAGTGCATGTATTCTTCCATGGGTAAGCGGGTGAAGACGGTCAGGATTGATCGAGGACTACTAGCTACGACGGTATTACGGCGCAGCTTTGGGGTCCATGGCCGAAAGCAGAAAAAGATGTGGAAAAGCGGGGGTGGAACTCGGAGAGATGGGTGTGGTCTGTACCACGGAGCTTATCGGAGACTTTGGCAGATGCGGGTCGCTGCTCCCGTCTGCCATGGTTCTTTTGTTGGGGTACTTTTCGTGCCCCGCGAACTTGTCCACGAACTCTCACTGATGGTGAATGGTGCTAGCCCGGATCAAACGTAAGCGTCAGAGCAACCCAGAGGTGGTGTTGATTGGGTGATTTGTTTGCCCGGCGGAAGGTGTAAGTTGGTCGAGTTGGGTTTCGTGACGGCAACGGTATCACCTGGGACCCTCACTCACGGGTCGATTTACCGGCAACTGCCGGCCAGGGCGCGGTTGCGTAAGGAGCCGGCGCCTGCCGGATAAAGGTTCATGAAGATTGTGGTCATTGGCGCCGGTAATATGGGTTGCGTCTACGGAGGCAATCTTGCGCGCATCGGGCAGGATGTAACCTTGGTTGATACGTGGACCGACCACGTGAGGGCTATCCAGGAGAGCGGCCTGAGGTTGGAAGGCCTCAGCGGTCGTTTCACGGTGAGGGTGGGCGCCACCACCAGCAGCCGCGACCTGGAAGGCGCCGACCTTGCACTTATTTGCGTAAATTCGTACGCCACGGCGGATGCCTCGCGCTCCGCGGCCGAGGTGCTAGCAGATGACGGATTTTGTCTCACTCTGCAAAATGGCGCTGGAAACGTGGAGATTTTAGAGAATGCGCTGGGCAAAGGGCGCGTTCTGTCAGGGCTCAGTTTCCAAAGTGGGGATCTTGCCGGCCCGGGGTTGGTTCACCACACCAACAACGGGCCGACCTACCTGGGAGAACTCGACGGAGCCCAGACGGATCGGCTGCGTCTGGTCGCCGATCTGTTCGCTCAGGCCGGTCTGAACCCGGTGCTGGTTGACGATATTGTGGCCACCCTCTGGGCAAAGTTCGTGCACAACTGCGGCATTAACGCGATCTGCGCCATCACGAGGCTTCGTCCGGGCCATATCCATGAGGTACCGGAGCTGGATCATTTCCAGAGTCTGATTGTGGCCGAGGCGGTTACGCTGGTGCGCGCGAAAGGTATCGTGCTTTCTGATGCCGATCCAGTCTCGGCGATCAAGGAGTATTGCGCGCACAAGTTTCACCGCCCATCGATGATGCAGCACCTGGAGCGTGGGCAAGTTACCGAGATCGATTCGCTGAACGGATATGTAGCCCGGGAGAGCGCCCTGCTTGGACTTGAGGCCCCATTCAATGCTGCGCTCACGATGCTGATCAAGGGACGTGAGCACAAACCTGATTCATTGGATTGAGATGTTGGGAGATAAAGGAGACAGGATAGGTATTACCCAGAATTGCTGCAGTAGGTATGGTGTCCATTCATCTCCCACGATGCCAAGCATTTGCTTCGGGAGTACTTCCCCCTCGTCCCCTTATCTTTTACCAGCGACGCATCGGCAATCACACCACATTGCTTCCGAAACGAGTTGACCGGTCCCCGGGTTCCGGTCAACTACCCTTTATGTCGGGCATCAGTGTTCGCGCCGCTGCGGCAAGGGAACGCGCAGGCTGTCCACCGAGCCGTTGATGCTGGCTTCGGTAAGAACACCGGTGTGGCGAGAGGTGCCGGATGACATTCTTAGCTACTTGGGCGTCGGCTTACATTTGAGCGCACGGCGTCTTCCGCCACCACTGCTTCGGCCCTGTTTCATGGCGCTTTCCAGCGACTTCGTCGAAGGCACATTCATCCCTTTCC
>CAVTPN010000014.1:0-402738 GCA_963736535.1 uncultured Acidobacteriaceae bacterium | reverse complement strand
TAAAACCGGAGGCGTAATCTGAACGTTTATGCTCTGGGTAATTGTCCCGAAGGGAAGATTCGCGTCTATACGGCGCCTCGCGGCCACATCCAACTTAGTATTATGGACTTCGACCATCTTGGATCCCTGCCTGATGAAACCGGGACTGACGGAACAACCACCATTGTGTCAGGGCGCGTCAGGAGATAAAAATTGGCAGATACGGCCCCGCTGGCATTTAGGAGAAATTCCGTCCCCGAAAAGGGCCGAAATCGCCGCGATCTGCGCAACACAAGGGATCGAGGCATGGCGAATGAGCTTGGCTCCGGACAAATTCGAGCGGTACCAAACCGTACATACCAGCCAACCCTTGATCTGTGTGCACGCTCCGCAAGAGCGGACCTGTCCTGTCTAGCGCTGCCGCGCCGGCTTAGCCCACTACTCTTCGGGTGCGTTTGACAGCTTACCTATTGCAGCAGTGTTGGCTGTTCGCCTTCCGGGATAGCTGCGGGGCAACCGCTGCAATAGGCAAGCTGTCACCGCATTGGACCGACTTAAATCATCGAAGGTTACGAATGTTCATGTTCGCGAAAGAGGGCAAGAGTATCCTTGTATACCTAAACCGATTGGGTTAATATTTTGGTATGGGTTCGATCAGATTTGAGGGCGTTCGATTCGCGGCATACTCAAACGATCATGATCCGATGCACGTCATGGGTTCTACGCGGAGGTCGAAGTGATCGTTGAACTCCGGCGGGATGGAACGGGTCTTACTGGCTGACCGGAAGGATGCCGTGAGACCTCGCAATGGGAGCGGGGCCGATGTGCGTCACGTACTCGCCGTTGCCAGCAATCACTTCGATGAGCTAATAGCTCTCCTGGAGAAATAATCATGACTCAAGCGCGGATGATCACCACTGACGCCGAGATAGATGCGGCCATTGAACGGGCAAAACTGCTCGATGGAGAACCGCTGGCCAAGACGGCTGTGTATATCCCGAGCCTCAAAGTACTCATGGTGGGATTGACCAACGGTCGAAGACTGGTGCTTCCTATCGAGGATTTGCAGGGCATGGAGAACGCTACAGCAAAGCAGCTTCAGAACATTGAGATACTCGGTCGGGGCACCGGCATCAATTTCCCCGATATCGACGCAGGCTTCTATGTGCCTTCGCTGATCGAAGCCGTATATGGCAATCGTCGCTGGATGTCAGAACTGGGCAAGCGAGGCGGCAGCGCCAGGACCGAGGCCAAGCAAATCGCTTCAAGGGCGAATGGTGCCAAGGGTGGTAGGCCAAGGAAAGTGGTGGACACCAGGAAAGTAGCCACTGTCGCTGCAACCAAGCCCAGGAAAGTGGCCAACATACCTGCACCCGGGAAAGTAGCCGACGTCGCGGCGGCCAAGCGCGGTGGTGGTGCAACTGGCCGCAGAGAGTAAGCCGCCTTTTAGCGGGTCATGATCCTGCTCACCGCCCGGGTTTCGTGGTCAGGGTTCTGTGGTCAAACAGACGGGACTGGAACTTTGCTAGGAGTGGTAAACCGGGAGCCATTTTTCAGGAGCTCAGTTCTGAACCTGCGGTTCTCACGCAGACACTTTAGCCCCTGCAGTGTTGCTTTCCTGGCCGCTGCAGAGTTTTTCCGCACCCCCGCCTGGAGACTCCACCGCGTAGCGGGGATTTAGTTCGCTTCGTTCGCTTCGTGTCGCACATTTCTGCACAGCCTAGAAGGGACATACGAAGCAACTACCACCCCGAACAGCCTCTTAGTGGGATGCGACGAATGGTGGGAGTATGCCCGGTTGCAGAATAGACGAAGTAATTCCGCGAGCTATTTGGGGTTATTTCGTCACGCGTCCCCGTCACGCATCACCTGGGGACGGCGGAGGGACGTTTAACCCGACTTCTGTAACTGTAGTTATCACGTATACCTCCCGTCCGGTCCCCAGGTTTCCAAGTCGTGCGATCCGGAACCTCAGTAGGGGACCCGCAGGACGCCAGACGTGCCATTCGATCCGGTAATGACCCCGAAAACATTAATCCCGGTGGGATAAGTAGAACCCCCGGGAAAATTAAACGAAGTGAGCGTACCCCGCACGTCGCGGACGAAACCGTGTGCCGGCCCTCCATTCGACAAATTGTAGTATCCAGTAGCGGCGCCCAGCTCGCTAAGGCCGGTTATATATGCATCATAGGCTCCCGGAGGAGTAATCGTGATGAAGTTGCCCGGCGTAGGCTCAAGGAAATTCTGTGCCACATCCCGATCGTTCTGGAAGGAGCCCGCGAGACCGCCGAACGCGTCGATGTATTCAGAATAAGTCCCGTTTTGCGAGGTCCCCGGGGCCACAAACAAGGTGAGCACTCCCTTGGGAGAACGCACAAAGCCCTCGACCAGGAAGGGTGGAGGGGGCCTCCCGTATACGAGGGTCCCGCGATTCCAGTGATCGCTCCAAGCAGGTTGATACCTGCCGTCACGCAATGGGACGGCCCGAAGACGGTGATGGTTCCTTGAGGAAAACGCACAAAGCATTCTGACCCGTCGGAGGTGAAGGCAGATCCCGTGATCACGCCAAATGCGTTGATGCCGCTGAGCTCGGTACCGGTGCTCCCGGTCACGTCGATGCGAGTGATGTTTCCCCTCGGATGACGCAAAAAGCCATGGTTCACTTGGCTCGAGTCTGTGTAGGTTCCCACGATCATCCCGTCGTCGTTGATCGCGGTGGGATTCGTAGCAGCGCTCCCGGGAACATCGAAGGAGGTTATGTTGCCGAACGCCTCACGTACGAACCCGTGGACCCCCTTGGCGTCCTTATAGGTTCCGGTAACAGTGGAAAGATTATTGATGGCTGTGGGAGAGGTTTGCAGGCTCCCCTCCACCTTGAAGGAGATATAGAAGGCCCGGCTATTCTGGGCAGAGACCGAGGCAGCGCAAAACGACAGGCCAAGCATGCATGGCACGACAGTCTTCCGAACTAGTGTAAAGTTCACGGTTGTAGTCCTTTCCTGCTCACGCTGCCTCCTAAAGCTTGGCGGCGGGCGACGGAAATGTAACACGAAGACCGGGCCTTTGTCTGTAGAGTTATAAGCCGGGTATTGGTTTTCAATCAGCTCCACATTAAGCCCGGTAACCAGCTGCATTACTTCCGGAAAGCTAGTTGTGTGTTACCAAGCTTCACGTCTTGAGTTCGGAACCATGAGGAGCAGGGGACCAAGGTTGCGCCAACTAACGGCGCTCGGCCTGTCGCAGCTAAGGGGTGGAGTCCAGACGAAATATAACTTAAGGACAGAGACCCGGATCGGGTGAAACGTCGGGTGTCTCTTTGCCTCATGAGGAATACTAAGACCGATCAGACGAGCCACAGCTGCAACGGGTCGTCAGTAACGCATGTTCTGGACCCGATGCGCCATGGTCCGGTTGTCCAACGGCCCAATGTATTAGTGGCCTAGAGTGTAAAGTCACCATGGATCCGTATAAGACATGGTTGACTTGGAAACAACTGTGTAGTCCAAACATGAAGCGAGGCAATTCTGCGTCGAACGTAAGTGGGTGTCAAGAGAAAGTTCTTGTCTTATCGAAAGATATGCTCTGGCGCTGGGCGCCGATCGTGGAAGGGTGTTGCGCATGGTGCTGAGGGGCGCCTTTTCGCAGGTGGCCATCGGATTGGCGATCGGCATTCCCGCCGCGATCGGCGCCGGCAAGCTGATGACGCAGCAATTGTTCAGTGTAAGACCCTGGGATCCGGTGATGCTGGCATCGGCCACGTTGGCGTTGGGACTGGCGGCGTTGCTCGCGTCGGCGCTGCGAAACGAATGAGGAACGGGTAACCAATCTTGGATGAACTTCACCGCGGGATGATTAAGGAAAGTTAATCCTCTTCGCGTGATCCCGGCGGCGGGGGGACATGGACTCTCGATCGCTCGAGCGTTAGACCTGCAGGTGGGTCGTTTCTTTACCGCTACCAGCAAAGTTCCCGAGAAATACGAGAGCCGGCTCCGCAGTCCCGTGCACCTCCGCATGGATGGAAAGTCCTTGAATTTGGTAGCTCATGTTGTCTCCTTCTTTAGCCGCGCTGACACGCGTGCGCAATGCGATGATCGGGAGGTCGTCTATTCGGAAAATGGTGCGTTTGCGAAGAGGTCGGCGAAGTTGGGGGACGTGAACCCCTCGATGTACCGGCCTCCGAAATCCCGAAGGACATTGTCAAAGCTGGTCGCCGGCTTTCGACGAACGACGTTGCAAAGGCACTCTTTGAATCTGTTTCTTAAATACCAACCGCGGGAACTCAGTCAGAACCGCGCCCAGTTTGTCCTGCGGGATTCGATCAAGACCGATGCCGAGACGTCCACCGTAATTCCTGAATGGGTCATTACGACTTCAGGCTCTTTGTGAAGAGCGATGGAAGGTGTGGTGTGAAGTGCGATGGCATCCCACACAACTTGCGTCTGCTGCGTCGAGATACCACGACCCTTCAGAAACGCGCGCGCCGCATTGGCGCCGTCTACCTCGAAGCGATTCTCCGCCGTATAGCGGTCAGTCAAACCCAGATCGTGCAGAATCGGCGGATACGGCCAAAAGCTCAGGATCCGGTGCAGGTTTGGCGCCTTCTGAAAGCAAAATGCCGAATAGCCAGGAGCGCATCACATGGTTGAAAAGGTATGGCTCTAACAAACTCCGTGATAGCTCAATCGCATCGCGAACCAGAGTTGTATCGAGTACTTTGATCCCGGCTAAAATCATATTCTTCCTCTCTCATCGTTAAATCGTTGTCAGATCGTTTTTAGTCAGCGGTGACTTTCCACTCGCCATTCAGCGTCATTGAGCAGATCTCTTTGCTCCTTGGGGTCCCATTTGTCGGGCGATCTTTGCCTCTTAGTATTCAAACCACTGGCTGAGCGCTTTGACCTTCTCCTCCGTATACGGCGGGAACAAGTGCTCAATGGCTACGTCGGGCGGCGAAATCAGAACTGATTTCGCGTGCGTGAGAGCGTCAAACCCGGCCTTGCCGTAGTAGTGACCGATACCGGAATATCCGACCCCGCCAAAGGGCATGGTTTCGATAAACAGGTGAATGTTTACCTGATTGATCGCGCCGCCGCCGAAGGACAAGCTTGCGAGGAAGTGATCGATCGCCTGCTGATCTCGGCTGAAGAGGAAGCCGGAAAGAGGCTTCGGATGCTTCTTCACCTCGCGAATGGCCGCATCCATGTCCTTGTAGGTGAGGATTGGAAGAATCGGCCCAAAGATCTCGTCCTCCATGATCGGATCGTCCCAAGTCACTGGATAGATGACCGTGGGATCGAGATAGCGTGCCTCCGGGTCGGAGGCCCCGCCTATGACGACTTTTTTTTGATCGATGAGGCCCGCCAAGCGTTCGGTGGCCTTTGGGCTGATAATGCGGGAATAGTCGTCGGGCCTGCTCTTAGGGTCGGTCCCGTACAGCTCAACCATAGCTTTCTTGCACTCTGCAACGAACTCCTCTGCAATTGATTCGTGCACGTAGGCGTAGCCGGGCGAGGTGCACCATTGGCCGCCCCAAGCCGTCGCACCCCAGACGATCTTCTTGGCTGCATCCGGAATATTTGCGGTCGCGTCAACGAAAGCCGGATTCTGCCCGCCTAGTTCGAGAAGAACGGGAGTCAGATTCTTTGCGGCCGCCTCCATGACGATCTTGCCAACCTTGACGCTGCCGGTGAAGAAGATGAAGTCGAAGGGCAGCTTGAGAAGCTCCGTCACCTCGTCTTTGCTGCCGGTGACGGCAGTGACGGCCCGAGGATCGAAATATTTTGGAATGAGATCGAGCAAGACCTTACTGGTGGCGGGCAAACCCTCGGAGAGTTTGAGGATGCATGGATTGCCAGCCGCAATAACCTGGACAGCGGGGTCGAAGAGCAGCGTCAGTGGTCCATTGAATGGCCCGATAACCAAGGTGACGCCGTAAGGTTCCCGATAGACTTTAGCAGTATGCCCGCTCTCCCGAAGGGCCTTGGGCACAACCACATCTACGGGCTTCATCCACTCCTTCAAATCTTGCTTCGCGAAGGCGACGGTTCCTACAGGCGCCATAATCTCGAAGACTTTCTCTTGGCTGGCCGTCTTGAAGTCGCTGCTCATCGCAGCCTCAAGAACCTCGGCGTTCTCATTGCACAAGTTCTCAAGGCGTGTCAGTTGGTCGATGCGCCACTCGTAAGACTTAGTCGCATCCGAATCGAAATATGCTTTCTGCTTATCGAAGATTTCCTGGAACTGATTCATCTGAGTCTCCTTCGCACATCGGTTGTCGAAGCCGCTTTGCAGCAGCGTTGCGAGCCCTTTAGGCCATCGTGAGGACCATGCGGAATCGCGCGTCACCAGACATCATGCGCCGATACGCTTCTTCGGCCCTTTCCAACGGAAGAGTTTCGATCATGGGCCGAACGTCAGTGAGTACGCTGAAATCAAGAGTGTCCTGGGTCTCGATCGCTCTTCCTGTCAGGCTTCCTATGACAGAGCGGCCACCAAAAATCAGCGGAACTCCGTTGACCGGAATTGGATCGCCTGAGACGCCAACCACAACGAGCCTGCCGCGAACGGAGAGGCCAGGAAGCAGGCCGGCGATTGCGGCTCCGCTGGGGGCGGTCGCCAAGATGACGTCGGCACCTCCCAGCTTCTGCAGTGCTGCTCCCGCATCCTCGGCCTTGGCGTCGATGTAAATGTGCGCTCCCAGCTTGGGCGCGAGATGTTCTTTGTCTGGACCGAAGCCGATCGCAACGGTGCGGAAGCCCATCTTTTTGGCGTATTGCACGCCGAGATGCCCCAGACCGCCGATACCCTGGATAGCAACGGTATCGCCAGCACGTCCGGTGTTGCGGAGCGCATTGAATGTGGTGATGCCGGCGCAGACCAACGGGGCCGCATCTTCTGATTTGAGCTCTTCAGGTATGAGAGCCAGTGCGCGTGCCTCTGCGATCATCATTTCCGCATAGCCGCCATCACTCGTCACGCCAGTGATAATGGGGTTCTGGCAATATGCCGTGTCGCCGCGGCGACAGGTCTCGCAGGTTCCGTCTTCACCTCCAAAGAACCCGACTCCTACACGCTGGCCGACCTTCCAGGTCGTAACACGCCGGCCAACCTCCTCGATGCGGCCAATTGCTTCATGGCCCGGCACACGCGGATACACGACGCCGGGCAGTTGTCCCTCAACGGTGCCCGCGTCTGAGTGACATACACCGCAAGCCTCTACCCGGATACGTACTTGTTCCTCACCCGGCCCGACGACAGGCTTCTCGACGAGGCGAAAAGTCCCGGGTTTGGTTATCTCGACCGCCTTATATGTTTTTCCCATTTTCGTCTCCTATCGATCTGGAAGAACTCATGTGTCGTCGTTCACAAGAATTGCGGACAAGCGGCAGGTTGAAAATTCGCCGTTGCTCGCGATCCTGGCTCTATGTCGCGAGACAGAGCTGGGTCAGAGGACGCCTTTGTGACCAACTACGCCTCTCCCATTGTTTTGGAAGTTTCAATCCTTGTCTTGATTGAAAGTGCCGCAGTTTGGCGTTTCTGTTGGGCTTTAGAGCATTTTCACTTCTACTCTGAACAGGACAGGGCAGCGAAGTGCGGCTTTTCTTCCACCCCAGCAAGCTAGCTTGCCGGGGACCCCGGTTCTTAAGGAAAAGCCGCGTTGGGTGCGGTCGCTCTGTAAGCACCAGAAGTGAAAATGCTTTAGTGGGTGGGAAACGCGAGTGACGACCTTTACTTCTCTTCAGGCGCGGGGAGGTTGAACGCCTTCGGCATCGGTGCGTTTGCTCTTCGCCACCGTCCTGGCGAAGTTCCAACAATCTCACGGAAGCTTCGATTGAAAGCTGGCTGGTCAGTGAATCCGACTTCCAACGCGACTGTTAGTAAAGAGTCGTTCGAGTGCAACAAGAGAGACTTTGCGGCTTCAACTCGCTTATAGAGCAAGTAGCGCCGGACGGGAACACCAAACGACCTTTTGAATGCGCGCATGAAACGACCCGCCGATAGCGCACACTCTTTTGCAAGATCGGCAAGCGCCAGATCACCATCCAGATGTTCGTTCAACACCTCGATCGCTCGATCCTGTTGCCAGATCGTCAACCCCCCGGTAACAACCTCCGGCGGCTGGCTCCGGCCCTGGTATGTGCGGCTCAGATGAGCGCAGAACATCATGATCATTTCGTCGATAACTAAGCGTGGAAGCTGAAGCGGACGATCAGAGAACGGCAACATCATCCGGGCCCAATGAAGAATCACGTCATCCTTGGTTCCCGGGGTGCAATGCAAGTTGCGAATGCGCTTTTGCTCGTTCTCGTCACTGAATCGATTGATAACTGACCGGGGTATATAGACGTGAACCGAGTCGAAACCTGAAGTTCGCAGTGCGACCGGCTCCGACTCCATATCGAATATCTGAATCCCGCCGGCATCCCATTCGGTGACACGATGAAAGCGTCCGTCAAGCCACGTTCCCCAGCCCTTAATGCTGTCGGGACGGCGCAGGTGCACGGATATCGAAAAAGCCTTTTCTGGTGGAATGTGTGGAGTGGGTCCAGGAAAGCCGTTCGGCATTCGCATACGTGTCAACGCAACCTGAGAGTTTCCCTTGGGACCAAGCACAAGTGAGGAAGACTCCAGCAGAGAAAAATGCTCCGCCAATCTTTTTCCAAACATGCCTTGAAGCATATGTTCTGCCTCGCACCGCACTAGAACTTACCGTTGCTATTTTTCCATTGATCGCGAGGTGGAATCGCTTCGAGCGTATCCCAGTGCTCGGCGATCCTACCCTTTTCAATGCGGAAGAGGTCATAAATGCCAGTGGGTACGCCACCAAACGTAGCCTCGGCGACGACGAGGACGAAGTTACCCTCGCCAAGTATCTTGTGCACGCTTTTGTATACGACCGCCTGACCTTTGGCGGCAAGAGCCTGTAAGCCCGCAATCAGCCCCGGGATTGTATCGGCCACCCAGGGGTTGTGCTGAATGTATTGGGTTCCGTTGAAGTACCTCGGGAAGGTCTCCCGACGGCCTGCGAGAAGGTCCTCCATATAGCGCTGCATGAGCGCCTTATTTGCATCGGTCTTGTCCAGATCGGAGGCGATCGTGGGACCGTCGATCATCGTGTGCCCGCTGGGGCTAGGTTCGGTCGCGGTCTCCTGCAAATTATCCCAATGCTCGACGATCAGGGAATCTTCGTAGCGGAAGATGTCAAATCCGATGCGTGGTCCGAAGAAGTTGTACTGCGTGTGAGCGAAGACATAGTCCCCATCTTCAAAGACGCGGATCGTATTGACGGACGCATCGGGCGGCATGTTCTTGATGAGGGCGGCGACACCTGCCGGACCGGGTCCCACCTGCAAGTTGTGCTGGATATACTTATTGGGATTGACATATGCGAGCGGAACCGGATCTTTGGTCTCAAGCGACTTCAGCAGATCGATGACCTGTTGTTTACGGCTGGGCGCCATGGGTCCTCCGGGACAATCTCTCTCTCTTTGTAATAATGGACCATTCGGTCCTTTATTTGCAAGCCTCGCAGTCGAATTGACCGATAATGTTGCAATGGGACGACGAAAACTGTTCACCAGAGAAGATGTCCTCAACAAAACGATTCCCGTCTTCTGGAAGCATGGCCTTGCCGAGACGAGTGTTCAGGACCTTGAGCAGGCCACGGGGGTGCGCAAATCCGGCTTATATGCAGAGTTCAAAGACAAAGAGGACCTATTTGTCGCGAGCATACGCCAATATTTTGACATGCTGACGGCACGCGGAACCCTAACGAAGCAGCCTTTGGGTTGGAACAACGTCGAGGGCTTTCTGAAGGTCTGTTACGGGAGTTGGGGACAGAAGGGGTGCTTTTCGGTGAACTCCATGCGCGAGTTTGCGGATCTTCCCCCCAAAGCCCGCCAGATCATGATTGCGAATATGACGAAAGCCCATCAGCTCCTGATCGACAATCTAGCCGCAGCACGTGGAGGGACCGACGACAATGAATCCCTGGCTGATCTAATCATCACGTTCTTTTGCGGAATTTGCCTAGAGCAGAATCTCGGCCCCGACCGCACTCAAATTACGAAGAAGATTGAAGCCTTCATGCAGTTGATTCGGGGAAAGGGATGAATGTGCCTTCGACGAAGTCGCTGGAAAGCGCCACGAAACAAGGCCGAAGCAGTGGTGGCGGAAGACGCCGTGCGCTCAAATGTAAGCCGACGCCCAAGTAGCTAAGAATGTCATCCGGCACCTTTCGCCACACCCGTCCGCTCGAGCGACGAGTCGTTTCCTCCGGCAAGTGAACCAGACGGGACTGGGGGAGCTTTCTCTAACGGAAAGCCGCACACGTGGCCGTTGGTGAGGGCCGCGTAGCAGGAAATCCGGGTTCGCAATCGGTCGGAGGTTGTGACTTTTTTGATTTCTTTCAGGCTTTGGTGGTCGAAAGCTCTGAAGAGCGTCGGCCAACAAGCATCCTCGGGGTTCCCTCGGCTATGCTCGGGACGGGCTCTTCGACTGCGCGCCAAAAACCCTTTGTTAAGCGATAGATCTGCGAGGCGCTTCGCTCAGGATGACGGTCTTGTGGGAGTTTTGAAAAACCTTCCGGTTGGGTGTGCCAAAAATCAAAAAAAGTCACAACCTCTCTTAATAAACACAAAATAAAACCAATGGAATCAATATCGATTTGCATCGTTCATTTCACTCTTAACTTGCCCAAGCAAGTCGGCTCCTCCTAATGACAAACGGGTGGGGGAGGCATGGTAGCCCACTCAAGCCAAAGTTCGGCTTGACCCCGATTTCCTGCCACGCTGTGCTAGAGAGGTCCGCGTGTGCGCCTTTCATTAAGGAAAGGCGCATGGGGTGTATCAACGCCACAGGCCTCCGCAGGAAATCGGGGCAAATGGGGCACCCAGAGCTTTTTTTGCCGGTGTAATTGCTCCCTTGACTTGCCACGGGCGAGTCCGTTCCCTCCTAATGAACAAAAAATAAAACCAATGGAATCAATATCGATTTGCGTCGTTCATTTCACTCTTAACTTGCCCAAGCACGTCGGCTCCTCCCACGGCACGCCGGGGCAGGCGGGATGACAAATTTGAGGGCGGTGGCTCACTCACCTTGGCACGGGTCGAGGCGGATGGACAGAGCCGAAAAAAGCTAATTTGGACAAGTCTGGTTGAGAGTAGCCCAGGACGTTACTCCGGGACTACGTCCGGCTACTTGTCAGCCGTTCCCTTCAACAAGCTCCCACGGCTCGCCGGGGCAGGCAGGGCAGGCTCTACGGGACTCATTGCAGTGAAGTGAGCGTGCCCAGAGAGCAGGACAATTCCTGCTCTCTGGGCCAGGTCATATCGCCTCACTGCCCCAACCCGCAGAGCGCAATTAAGGACATGGCGTAGCGAGAAAGGCGTGCGTTTGCCCGCTGCTGGTCACTCCGAAACCGGCAATCTCACCACTCGAATTAATGAGTTGTGCAACCAAGGCGTAGATGGGGGAATTGGCTGGAAGGAGCGTGTTGAGGTCGATCATCATCCCATTCCGCCGCAGGAACGCGCGGGGATTGCCACTCTTGTCAATGGACAGCCCCACCACCTCATCCCTGTCATTGGCGGCGAGAGCGACGCTGGCATAGTCACCACGAACGGTTCCCAAGTCCTGCATTTTTCCTCTCTCTTTGGTCCACGAGAATGCGTGAAACGTCTGTTCCCCTTCCAGCGCCGATGCGCCCACCACAAGTCCTCGATTGCTGACAAACAGGGCAGTATTGCCGAAGGCCCCCAGAGCAGCGCTCTTACAACCGTTCACGCAGGCTCCGCCAAGGTTGCCGAGATCGATGACCGCACCGTTTTCCCAAAGCACGGCGCGTGGTCCGCCCACAAGTGGTGGAAGTTGTGTGTTCCCACAGGAACCTGACGTGCCAACGATTTGACCCTGGTTGTTCATCCAGACGGCGGCTCCGACCGAATCTCCGGGAAACGGAGGAAGCTTGTTAATTTCCCCTTTCCCGGGTCGCCATAGTACGGCTTCAAATCTGTGAGCTTGAGGAGCCACGCAGCGCGCGTCCTCCGAATCCTCTTCCGCAACTCCCACCACCTGGCCAAAGTCGTTGATGGAAAGAGCTGCGCCGTTCTTCCCTCCAAGTGTGGGGAGAGCAGTCATCACTCCTCGTTGCCACAGAAAAGGCAAACACGTTAGCCCGCTGCCGAAACTGCAGAAGTTTTCGCTATCTTTCTCTTGCCCGGAAGGCTCAGCGGATCCCACGGCCTGGGCCAGCCCATTGACCGTGTAGGCGATGCTGTTTAGCCCGGAAGCACTCCCTTTCCCCAGACCGGGGGCGCCTATATCAAGCTTAATTCCCCGGTACCAAAGAATGGCATGCTCGGCGCCATTCGCGAGGGTTGCTACGCCGCTTACAAAGCCGGGGTCCGACACGGAAAAGGCCGAACTGTACGGGCCGCCCAGTGTGCCCAGGTCGGTGATGTGATAGTGGACGGGGGTAGCTTCTGTTGCTCCTGTTGCTGTGCCGCCAGCGACGCCGGGGTCGACAGCAAGCAAAAAGACGTTACCGCAAGGAACAAATTCGAGTTTCTGGATTTCATGGTCGCCTCGCTCCTGAGCGTGCAGTTTTGCAACTGCCAGGCTCGACACGCAGAAGAACCCGCCCCTTCGCGGAGGTCAACGAAACTTACCGTGAACCCTTTGTTAACTGGCAACTGGTTGAGAACAAGAGAAGTAAGAAGGTGGCGTAAACTGGTGCCGCAATTGAGGGACGACCGTGGAAGCTCCGGCGGGGACCACTTACGAATTCGGCCCCTTCGAACTGAACGCAGTGTCCGGCGAACTTTGGAAACAAGGCCGCCGGGTCAAGCTGCAGGAGCAGCCGTTCCGCCTGCTGGTTATTCTCCTGGAAAATGCCGGGCAGGTAGTCACTCGGGAGCAGATCCAGAATCGCATCTGGGAAGGAAACACGTTTGTCGACTTCGACAGCAGCCTTCGCGTCGCAGTACGCAAACTGCGCGAGGCCCTCGGGGATGACGCAGACAATCCCCGGTACATTGAAACCATTCCCAAGCGGGGATACCGTTTCCTCGCACCCGCCCCTCGAACCGAGGTTGCCATCCGCCGGGAAGCGGAAGCCGGGCCGGCAGCGACGGAAGCGCCAACTGAGCCTGATCGTCCCGAGAGATGGCATTGGGTTGCGGCCTTCCTCCTGCTGATCCTTATTACTTCGGGCTCTGCCGCATTCCTGCTTTTGGCCCACAAGCGAAAAGTCTTCACCGAAAAAGACACCGTCGTGCTCGCCGACTTCGCGAATGCAACCGGCGATCCGGTGTTTGACGGAACGCTGCGCCAAGGCTTGGCAGTTCAGCTCGAGCAGTCCCCTTTCCTGAGTCTGATCTCAGATGAACGCATGCAACAGGTGCTGCGCATGATGGGCCGGTCTCCCGATGCCCGGCTTGACCCGCAGACCGCCCGCGAAGTTTGTGAGCGAACCTCGAGCACTGCTGTGCTGTACGGCTCCATCGCCAGACTGGGCAGCAAATATGTGTTGGGCCTGCGTGCAAAGGACTGCCGCTCCGGCGATGTTCTCGCTGAGGAGCAGGTGCAAGCGGACCGAAAAGAAGACCTGTTAAATGCGCTGGACCAAATCGCCAGCAAGTTTAGAACCCGGGTGGGCGAATCGCTGACCACGGTCAGGAAGTACGACACCCCGCTCACCGAAGCCACGACCCCGTCGCTTGACGCGTTAAAGGCTTACAGCGCGGGGTTGAAGATGAGCTCCTCCCAAGGTTCGGCCGCCGCCCTGCCCTTGTTCAAACACGCGATCTCCCTCGATCCAAAATTCGCCATGGCCTACGCGGTTCAAGGACACACGTATGGCGAAATTGGAGAGTCGGACCTCTCGGCCGAGAGCATGAGCAAGGCTTACCAATTGCAGGATCGCGCCAGTGACCGGGAGAAGTTTTTTATCACCGCGTCCTACGATCTCCGGGTGACCGGAAACCTGGAAAAGGCGGAACAAACCTGCCTTGCCTGGGCGCAAGCTTATCCGCGCGACGTGAATCCCCCCACCTTTCTCAGCGGAGTTATTTACCCTGCGTTCGGCAAATACGAGAAGGCCATCGAAGAAGCCGGCAAGGCGGTCGAGATGGATCCGGACTTTGCCCTTGGATACAGCAACCTGGCGTTCGCCCATGTCTACCTTGATCGCCTGGAGCAGGCAGAGAAAATCCTTCAACTGGCTTCGGCACGCAAGCTGGAAGCCAGCGACGCCCTGGTGCTGCCCTATGACATCGCCTTCTTGAAAGGCGATCAGGCCGGCATGCAAAGGGAAGCGGCCCGGGAGCAGGCGAAATCCGAATCCGAAGCTCAGAGCTGGTATTACCAGGCGTTCGCGATGGCGTATTCCGGTCATTTGCAACAGGCGAGGACGATGTCAACACGCGCAACGGATATGGCGCAACAGGCAGATCAACCGGAAAGAGCGGCCCTCTGGGGAACCGGAGCAGCTCTGTTGGAGGCGTTCTTCGACGATCCCTCTGCCGCCAGGAAGAAGGCTAAAGCAGCCCTGGTGCTTTCCAAGGATCGAGAGGTGGAGTATGGCGCAGCCCTCGCCTTCGCCCTGACGGGCGATACCGCTCAGGCGCAAACACTCGCCAATGATTTACAACGGCGCTTCGCCGAGGATACCTCGGTCAAATTCAGTTATCTGCCAACGCTGCGTGCCCTTCTGGCATTGCACAGCGGCAATACTTCCCGGGCTATCGAACTACTACAGGTCGCGGCGCCCTATGATCTGGGGGCGCCGCGCAGCAGCTATCACGGAATTTTCGGTCCGCTCTATCCTGTCTACTTTCGCGGCGAGGCCTTGTTGGCAGCGCACCAGGGCCCTGAAGCCGCCGCGGAATTCCAGAAGATTCTCGATCACAGCGGGATCGTCGTGAGTGATCCCATCGGCGCCCTGGCCCGCTTGCAACTCGGCAGGGCCTTCGCTCTGTCGGGAGATAAGAGCCGGGCGAAGGCTGCCTACGAGGATTTCCTCACTCTCTGGAAGGACGCCGACCCCGGCATCCCCCTCCTCCTGCAAGCGAAACGCGAGTACGCCCGCCTCCAGTAAAGCGCGAGTACATTGCCCGGCGTATCGGCTTACATGAGCCTGCGGCACCGTCGGCTTAAGTACTCCGCTGTAAGATGGCAAAATCATGGGTGATTTTTACGACGACCTCAAATATGCCCTTCGCATGTTGATCGCCAATCCCGCGTTCACCATAACCGCTATCGCGGCCCTGGCGCTTGGCATCGGAGCAAACACTGCCATCTTTACTGTCGTCAACACGGTCCTGCTCAAGCCCCTCGACTATCCCGAGCCCGACCGGCTGGTACAGTTCCTGAACATCGATCCTGATGGGTCCAGTCAATTTGCTTCGCCCACAAATTTTCTCAACTGGAAGGACCAGACCAGCGTCTTCCAGGACGTCGCAGCCTATGACGACGCAGGTCCCGGCTTCAATCTCACCGGCACTGTGCCCGAACTGGTTCATGGCATCTACGTTTCCAGAAACTACTTCGCGCTCTTCGGCGCGCCGGTGATGCTTGGCCGCACTTTCAACCAGCAGGAAGACAGCCCCCATGGAGGCAAGGTCGTCGTCATCAGCTACGGCCTGTGGAAACGCAAATTCGGCGCCAGTCCCAACATCGCCGGCACCTCGATCTCGCTCGGCGATGAGTCCTATACCATCCTCGGCGTCACCGGGAAATCCTTCGTGACCGATCCCCAAGCCGACCTCTGGCTTCCCTTCCAATTCGATCCCAACACTACCAACCAGGGTCATTATTTTCTGGTTGCGGGGCGCCTCAAGCCAGGCGTCACACTGGCTCAGGCAAATGCTCAGCTCAAGATTGCAGCGGCTCAGTTCCGCCGCCGCTACCCGGACGCAGTGGCCGCCATGGACCCCAACGGGACATTCGGCGCTCAGCTTCTGCGCGACCATGTGGTCGCCGGTGCGCGTTCTTCCCTGCTCGTCCTCCTCGGAGCGGTCGGGTTGGTCCTGCTGATCGCGTGCGCCAATGTCGCCAATCTCCTGCTCGTCCGGGCTACCGGCCGTAAACGCGAATTCGCTATCCGCGCCGCCATGGGCGCGGGCCGTGCCCGCATCATCCGCCAGTTGCTCACCGAGAGCATGGTCCTCTCCATGATCGGCGGCGCTCTCGGCCTTATCCTCGGATTCGCCGGCGTGCGGGCGTTGCTGGCCTTCAGCCCCGGGGATATCCCACGCATCGGGGAACACGGAGCCGCAGTCGGCATCGACTGGCGCGTCCTCGCCTTCAGCCTCGGCATTTCGCTGCTGACCGGCATTCTCTTCGGGCTCTTCCCGGCCATCGGCGCCTCACGTCCCGACATCAACTCCACTCTCAAGGAGAGCAGCAACCGGTCCGGTAGCGGCTTCCGTCAAAGCAAGGCGCGTTCGCTCCTGGTCATCAGCGAAGTTTCGCTCGCGCTGGTGCTTCTCATTGGCGCTGCGCTCCTTATCCGCACGTTCATCGCTCTGCGCCACGTCAATCCCGGCTTCGACGGTCACAACGTGCTCACGCTCGAGATGTCGCTCATCGGCAACCGCTACCAAAAAACCGCGGGAGTCGCCCAGTTCTCTCGCGATGGCCGCGAACGCCTCAACGCCATCCCTGGAGTAGAAGGCTCGGCCTTCGCCTGCAGCCTGCCGCTCGAAGCCGGCTACAAGTTGCCCTTCAACATCATCGGCCGTCCACTGGGCAAAAATTCGTTCACCGGAGGCGCTGGCTGGATCAGCGCTTCGCCCGGCTACTTTGGCGTCTTCAAAATCCCCATCATCCGAGGCCGCGACTTTACCGACCGCGACCACGCAGGCGCGCCCGGCGTGATCATCATCAACCAGGCCATGGCCAGGAAATACTGGCCTAATCAGAATCCCATCGGTCAGCTGATTGAGATTGGTAAAGGCCACGGCCCGCAGTTTGATGAACCTGCGCGCCAGATCATCGGCATTGTGGGCGACATGCGCGTCAACGAGCTAAACATTGACCCGAACCCGCTCATGATCGTCCCCATGGCCCAGGTCATCGACGGCATGACCACCCTCAGCGCCGGCATCAGCCCCATGGCGTGGCTGGTCCGCACTCACGGCGATCCACATCAGTACACCGCCGCCATCAGCGAACAGCTTCGCCAGGCGAGCGGTGGCTTCCCCGTTGGCCGCGTCCGCCCCATGGAGCAGGTGATGGTGCAGTCTACTGCGCGCGAGGACTTCAACATGCTGCTGCTCACCATCTTCGCAGCCTCCGCGATGCTCCTCGCCGCGATTGGCATCTACGGCCTTATGGCCTATTCGGTGCAGCAGCGCACTCAGGAAATGGGCATTCGCATGGCCCTCGGAGCCGATCGCGCTCGAATCCGGGACCTCGTGGTTTGGCACGGTATGCGTTTGGCTTTGGTGGGCATCGTCGTCGGCATCAGCGCGGGGCTTGGGCTCACGCGCTTCCTCTCGAGCTTCCTGTACGGCGTCAAATCCTGGGACCCGTTGGTATTCGTAACCGTTCCCGTTATCTTAAGCGCAGTCGCTCTGCTCGCCGTCTGGTTACCCGCTTCCCGCGCCGCACGCCTGGAACCCCTACAGGCTCTTCGCAGCGAGTGAGTACAAATCTGCGCGAATGGAGTAGCTTAAAGTTTTGCCGGGGAACCATGCGGAAGCGGCCGCCCTGCGCGGGCATTCCTCAGCTTGCCCACGTCTGACGGGTGCCCCATATCTCGCTCGTTTTTCGCGAGATATGGGATTCCACCGATGTAGACCGCTGAGTGCATTGAGTGAATCGAGAATGAGGGGAGAAGAGCAGTGGAATCCCACATCTCGCGAAAAACGAGCGAGATATGGGGCACCCGTCCTACGTTAGGGAACGTCGAGTCTCAACCGAATACCTTCGGGGCCTGGGCGAAAACTTGACAGGATCCTCCATTAGCATCACAATGTAATTCTAATCATGCTTGGCGAATTTGAGTACCTGATGATCACGGCGGCTGCCGGACTTGGAGACAAGGCCTATGGAGCTGCCATTCGGGAAGAGATTGAGCATACGACCGGGCGCAAGTGCTCCATCGGTGCGCTCTATACGACCATCGAGCGGCTGGAAACAAAAAGGCCTGCTCAACACCTGGATGGGCGAAGCAACGGCGGAACGAGGCGGCCGCGCCAAGCGCATGGTTCGCGTAACCCCGAAAGGCGTGAAGGCGGCGAAGGACTTTTACGATGTGGTGATTCGCGTAAGCCGCGGCGCGTCATGGGTGGCGAACCGGACTGGGAGCGCCTCATGACAGCTATCGGCTGGTCCTTCGTGGAGGCTGCTGCCCGGCTGCTCGAGCGTGACGAACGCGAGGTCGTGCTGGGTGATTTGCTGGAAGCCGGCGAGAGTGGCCTGCAGGGGGTGCTGGATGTCTTCGGCCTGGCGGTCCGGCGGCAGCTGGCGCTTTGGAAAGACTGGCGGCCGTGGCTGGCGTCGTTCGGTATGGCATTGCCAGGCAGCCTGCTCCTGATGGGATTCTCCCTCTCTGTCAGCCAGACCTATCAACGGCTCATCCATCCAACCATCTTCAAGGCGACCGGGCTGACGGTGGGCCCAGGTCTTACCTTGCTGTTGTGCAATGTCTTTCTCCTGATCGCCTGGTCCTGGACCGGTGGATTTGTCATGGGATCGATCTCGCGGCGAACCGTGCGTGTAAGCGCCGTCCTATCTTTTCTGCCCTGCGTGTTTTGCCTGGCGAGGTTCCGCGTGGAGTCCCTGTCGCGGTTTTCCCTGCTTCTCTTTTTGCTCCCTGCGATCTGGGGAGTTTGCCGCGGCCTGCAAATCGCCCAGATCAAACTGAGATCGGCACTTATCCTGGCGGCGGCCATCACCCTGCTCACGATTCCCACCTGGGCGAGCAGCGGCTCATGGATTCCCAATTGGGCATTGAGTTGGCCGGCATGGTACCTGGTGGCGATGGCATGGAGCGAGGCCAGGAAGGAGCGGGCAAGATGGCGAACCCACTAGCCCTTTCCGTAAACGGAGCTCAGCATTCCGTCTCCGCTTCCCCGGATACCCCCTTGCTCTACGTGCTGCGCAATGAACTGAAATTCTCCGGTCCGCGCATGGGCTGCGGCATCGCGCAGTGTGGCGCGTGCGCCGTGCTGGTTGATGGAGCAGAAGTCCGCTCGTGCATCGCACCGCTTTCCTCCGCGGTTGGCAAGCAGGTGACCACGATCGAGGGGCTGGCCCAGGTGTGGGCCAGGAAGAAGGGCTTGGGCGAAACCGATGCAGCCAGTTTACATCCGGTCCAACAGGCATGGATCGACGAGCAAGTGCCGCAGTGCGGCTACTGCCAGAGCGGCATGATCATCGCCGCGGTGGAACTGCTGGACAAGAATCCCAATCCTACCGTGGCGCAGATCAAAGACGCCTTTACTAACAAGCCCCCTTCCCCTCATCTCTGCCGCTGCGGCACCTATGCGGCCATCATCGATGCCGTGCAGCTCGCTGCTAAAACCATGAATGCTTCAACTGAGGGCTAAAGAGGGTGTGTGAGAGCCCGCACCTACTCAAATGCGGAGTTCTCACGCACCCTGCTCAACCCTGGTGGCGGGACATTCCATCTCCCCCGCTCCCTGCAGCGTGAGCATCTTGCTGATGAAGACCGATCACTCACGCGACCGCAGCATTACGCCGACGCTCACCCGGCGCGGCTTCTGTCAAGCTGGGCGGCGCTCTCATGGTGTCTTTCACGTTTCCCGCGCTCTCCGCCATCGGCGCGGAAGTACAGCCCGCCACCACACCACCTGGCGTCGTGGCTGGAGATCAGGCAAGACAATACCATTCTTGTGCGCACCGGCCGCACTGAGATCGGGACCGGCATGAGCGCGTATTACGCGCAAGTCATTGCCGAAGAATTGTGCGTCCAACCCGAATCGATCACGCTCCTCATGGGCGACACAGACAAAACGCCGGACGGCGGCTACTCCGCCGGCTTGCTTTCCGGAGCAGCGAACCTGCGCAAAGTGGGCGCCTATACCTACCAGGCGCTGCTCGGGCTGGCCGCAGACAAACTCCGCGTCCCCGTCTCTTCTCTCACCGTCACCGATGGCGTCGTCTCTGGCGGGGGAAAGAGCATCCGCTACGGAGAACTCGTTCAGGACCAGCAGCTCGATCTGAAGATTCCAGTCTCTGGCGCGCCGCCAAAGGTCGACCCCACGAATGGGATCGGCATAGCAGGATTGGACGGTCTGACGGTGTTGGGAGATCCGCCGACCAAGCCGGTGAGCCAGTACAAAGTCGTCGGCAAGTCTTACCCCATGCCCGGCATTCCCGGCAAAGTCACAGGCAAGACGCAATGGAGTTGCGATGTCACCTTGCCCGGGATGCTGCATGCGCGCATGGTGCGCCCTGCAACGCTGGGCTCGACGTTGATCTCCGTTGGCGCGCTGGACAAGACGCGCTTCCCCAATGCGCAGGTGATCACCAAACAGAATCTGGTGGCCGTGCTCTCTCCCAATGAATGGGAGGCAGTGGGCGCTGCCCGAGCGGTCGCCTCACGGTACCAAATGGACCGAATGGTCTGGTCTGCCGGGCAGCGAGAATCTGACGCAAACGCTGCGCGCCTATAAGTGGGGTGCGCCATCGGAAAGCAAAGGGAAAGCAGCCGACGTCCATGCGGCTCTGGCCCAGGCTTCCAAAACGATCTCTGCGACCTATGAACAGCCTTACATCAAGCATGCTCCCATCGGTCCCTTTGTCGCGGTAGCGGACGTGCGCAGTGATGGCGCAGCCACCGTGTGGACCCATTCTGCGAACTCGCAAGGCCTGCGGGCGCAGATTGCAAACACGCTGAGCACACCGATCGAAAAAGTAGTCGTCCGCTGGCTGGACCACGCCGGCCAGTTTGGACGCACCACCTTCGGAGGCGACGGCGCTGAAGGCGATGCCGCAATCCTCTCGCAGTTGAGCGGAAGCCTGTGCGTGTGCAGTGGACCTTGCAGGAGGACCTGGCATGGTCGGCGTCCTCGCCCGGTTGGGTGGAGGATATAACCTGCAGTCTCGACGACCATGGCTGCGTGACCGCCCTGCGCAGCGCCTTCTATTCTCCGCAATCGACGGACGCGCGGATTGTCGGCGCTCTTCTCGCCGGCATGCCCTGCAGCCAGACCAAGCCGGGCTATTGGATCGCCACCGAGTGGCCCTACGACAAAATTCAAAACCGGCTGGAAGAAGTGTATGGCATGCCGAACCTGGGAGCGGATTCGCACACAGCCGGATTGCGCGGGCACATCATGCGCACGCCCGGGCAGCGCCAGCAGAACTTCGCGCTCGAATCGTTGATGAACGAGGCAGCCTCGTGCGCAGGCATCGATCCCATTCAGTTCCGGCTTCTGCACACCACCGACCAGCGGCTCATCGACATCATCCATGCCACGGCCAAAGCAGCCGCATGGGAGCCACGCCCTTCGCCACACCCAGGCGCACGCCGTACCGGAACCGAACCCGTCAACGGCCGCGGAGTAGCCATCATGATCCGCGAGAACTCTTACTGGATGGGGATCGCCGAAGTAGCAGTGACTCCGGATACGGGCGCGGTCCAGGTGACAAAGTTCACCATCGGCCTTGACTGCGGAAAAATCATCAACCCTCGGCAACTGGAACGCTGCATGAAGAGCGGCGTTGTCATGGGTGTCAGCGAAGCGCTCAAAGAAGAGGTCACCTTCGACAAGGGAAAAATCACCAGCACCAGCTGGAGCCGCTACAAGATCCTGACCATGGCAGAGATGCCCGAGATCAAGGTGGTGCAGATTTCGCGCGACGACAAAGGATTCGGCGGCGGCTCCGAAGGCGCCAATGCCGTGTGTACGCCGGCCGTCGCCGCTGCCTTCTTCGATGCCACCGGAGTTCACGCGCGCAGAATCCCCCTGACCCCAGCCTATGTGACAACGCTCCTTAAAGGCTAAAGCGGCAAGCTAACGGGAGTACTCGGCCCGGCTACAATGCTCTGCAGTACTCATCCGTATGGAGAGCATTGGATTCACTCGAATGACATCAACCCGAATCGTTGTCGCCCTTCTTCTGGCATTTGCCTCTTCGGCTCCTGTGCTCCACGCCGACAGCTGCACGGCAATCAAGGATCTGAAGCTTCCGGATACAACCATCACCTTGGCAGAACGGGTCACTTCGGGCGATCTGGACGCGCCCGGTATCGATAAGCCGTTCCACGAGCTGCCGCCATTCTGCCGCGTCGTCGGGAGTGCTTCGACCCACAGCCGATTCAGAAATTCACTTCGAAGTCTGGCTGCCGGAAAAAGATTGGAATAGCCGCTTTCTCGGCGTGGGCAACGGCGGGTTTGCCGGCTCCATTGGCTATCGAGAGCTTGCCGGCAATCTGCGCCGCGGCTTCGCCACCGCGGGCTCCGATGCCGGCCACAAGGCGGAAGGTGAGGATGCGAGCTGGGCCTTTGGTCATCCGGAAAAGATCGCAGACTTCGGATGGCGTGCCGTCCATCTGACGGCAGGGCGCGCGAAGGATGTGGTCAAGGCGTACTACGGCAAGACCGCAACCAAGGCCTATTTCGACTCCTGTTCGGATGGGGGACGCGAGGCGCTGATGGAAGCGCAGCGTTTCCCGGAGGACTACGACGGAATCCTGGCCGGCGCGCCGGCAAATAACTGGACCCGCCTGTTGACTTCGGGGCTAGATGTTACCGCAGCGGACGACGAGCGACCCACGGGCCTACATC
Organism: uncultured Acidobacteriaceae bacterium; assembly: GCA_963736535.1. Lineage (GTDB taxonomy): Bacteria > Acidobacteriota > Terriglobia > Terriglobales > Acidobacteriaceae > PALSA-350. Next base: position 379,996 of record CAVTPN010000014.1, on the reverse strand, counting down.
TCTAGCATGAAGTTGCCCGCGATCGAGCGCGCTGCTCTCGCCGCGTGCGACACATTGGACGGAGTGAAAGACGGCATCATCAACAATCCGGCACAATGCCACTTTGATCCAGCGGTGCTGTTATGCAAAGCAGAGGACTCGCTCGATTGCCTCACCCAGCCGCAAGTGAACTCGCTGAAGAAGTTCTATGCGGGCGGTGTGGATGGGCAGGGAAAATCCATCTTCCCGGGATATGCGATGGGGGATGAGTCAGGCGCCTGGCGCGACTGGGTCCTGGGGCCAGGGTCCCGGAGCGGGCTCCGGAGTCCAGTATGTGCAGAACTATTTCCGCTACATGGTGACCGGCAACACAAAATGGAACATATTGACGGCGGATGTGGATGCATCGCTGGCGGCGGCCGGCAAAGAAACGGCAACTGCTCTGAACTCAACCAACCCGGATCTTAGTCCGTTTTCAGCGCGCGGCGGCAAATTGATCATGTATCACGGCTGGAATGACCCCGCGATCTCACCCTGGGGCAGCATCGCCTATTACCAAAGCGTGCAGAAGACGATGAGCCCGGAGAAAACAGCGTCGTTCATGCGCCTCTACATGGCGCCCGGCATGGAGCATTGCGCCGGCGGCCCGGGCCCCGCCGCTTTTGGCCAGCTGGGGATCCCCACCAGCAAGGGTCCGAAGTATGGAGTGTTTGATGCCCTGGTCGATTGGGTGGAGAAAGGTGTTCCCGCGGAGGATGTGATCGCAACCAAATACACGCCGGAGAACAAGGTGCAGATGACCCGGCCCCTGTGCCCTTATCCGGCGGTGGCGAAGTACAAAGGCAGCGGTGATACGAACGATGCCGCCAACTTTGCCTGCAGTAAGGATGGCGAATGAAGGGTCTCGAACCGCTGTTGTTGATTACGCTGTGCGTCGCGGCCGCATGTGCTCCGCGCGCAGGCGCCCGCGCCACCTCCATGGGCGCAACCGGGTTCGGCAAACCATGTGCAGGTGGCGCCCCCAACGGATTTCCACCGGCCCAGCAAAAACTTCGATACTCCGATCGGCATCTTCGAAGGTCAGTCTGACATTGGCAGCGCGCTGGTGCCGGGCAGCGCGAGCTACGATGCCGCCACCCGGCAATACACCATCAACTCCGCCGGTTACAACGTGTGGTACACCCGCGACGAGTTTCGCTATCTATGGAAGAAGATGTCTGGCGACGTTTCGCTCGCCGCCGACATTACCTTCCCCGATGCCGAAGGGCTTCGGCGATCGCAAAGCAGTGCTCATCATTCGCCAGGATCTCGAGGATGATTCCAAAGAGGCCATCGCCGCCCTGCACGGCGCGGGCATGATCCAGTTGGCGCAGCGCGCGGAGAAGGATGTCCGGGTCAAAGACATGGAGTTTCGCGTCGGAGGCCGCGGCCGTCCCGGCGGCGCCAGCCCTGACAGCCTCGTCCCTGTGTTTGCCCAGCGCATCGGCATTGAGAAGCAGGGCGACTCCTTCGCGCTCTTCGTAAGCCTGGAAGGCGAACCGATGCACCAGTTCGGCCCAGCCATCACTCTGCACATCGACGGACCTTTCTACGCCTCGGCATCTTTATGGAAAGTCGATACGGCAGTGCTCTCAACGTCGTTCTTGAAAACTCTGCGGGCAAGATCCGAGGTCTGTCCCTGAAGTTCCTGGAACAATTCGAGGAGTCGAAAATGTTCCAGAAACTGCTCTCAGGGGCTGAAGCCCATTTGGTTTTGCAGTGTTTGCGGCACGACTGAAGTCGTGCCCTGATAAAAGCCGAAGAGGAGTTCTTTAACGAACTTTAGGGACGGGCACTAGTTACAAAACCCAAAGCCACTGCGCTATTTTCTCCATGCCATGGATGAATTCAGCCAACAAACTAGTCACCGGGATTCTCGTTTAGTGAAAGTGCCCGAAACTTTCATGGCCGTCCTGCTTAGCGAGTGACGAACTGTCCGGACCTGTTCATGGACGCCTGAGGAATCTCAAATAGAAAGCTGCGAACACCAAGACAATGCCAATATTCACTGTCAGCCGTCCCCAGACTAGATTTCTGAAGAACACGAGATCTACTCCGACTATGACGGCTGCCATCGCCACCGCGTAAAGCACGACAGCTACCGGTCTGCCCATTTCAGAGAGATTCGCCATTTTGAGTTCTCCATAACGTGATCCGCCAGCCCCGCCCATTCCGCGGGGACCGTCTTGCTGATAAGCAACCAGCGAGTACATCCGCTAGTACTTCGAGTACTTCGGGTACTTCGGGTACTTCGAGTACTTCGAGCGAACGTCGTCCACGCGTTCGATCGACGCGGTCAGGTTCAGCTGGACGTTTTTAATCCCGGCAAGGGCTGGGATGCGTCTCCGAAAACGGTGGCCAGGGCGAAGACCCCGGCGGGCGCCCTACCGTCTCCTTCCTTTTGGGGGGACGGCACACGTATACACACGGACCAGTCGCCGGCTTTTGTCAGGTGGTTTTTACTTCTCTATTTGACCGCGAATCTCACCGCCAGGGTGCTCCTTGGTATGTACGTTGAAATACCATTTGCCGGCCAGCAGATCCTTTACCTGATCTGCATTGAGGGTCGCCGTGCCTTTGATCGGACTCACGATGGGACTCTCCTTGATCGGAACCTGCACGCCGGCATTCTCGCCTGGCATTGCGGGACCGTGAAAGTGGGCTGCTACAGCGGGACCCGTCAGATCTTCAAACGTTACGTGATAAGTAAGCTCATCGGTTGTGGTGTTCAATGTTGCTTTCAGGCTTCCATGACCCTTGCTATCGTTGGACGGTACTTCGGTCGAGGATAGCAATGTGGCCTTTAGCTCGATTTTTTTGGCATAGGCGCCCAACGCAACGCACGATATCGCCAAAGCAATGACAACATTTCGAAGGAACGGGGCGGACGGTTTCATTACGTTCTCCAGTTGTTTATGTCGTAAGTGAAGTAACTTGTATCCCAGTGGCTGCTTAACCAGCGCACAAGTTGGATGTTGTTCAAGGCCGGGGGGTTGGATTACGCAGCGGCTCTCCACGGTCGAAAGGAGGCAGACATGACAGCTGCCGGTGGCTATACGGATTGGGGGTAGGGACGCATATTGCTATGCGCCCCAACCCCGATCCGCATCTCGTCCGAATTCGAGGGCACTTCACTTACAAAAACACCAGATATACACGGTTTCCGCAGTGGTATAGTTTCAGGCAATTTCCCCTCGACATAGCAATCTGACAGGGAGGTTCCAGTTGGCGCTCTCCAGGATCGCGATATGTCGGCTTCTTCCGATCGCTGGCCCACGCAGCGGCCTCATCGATGCGAAGACCATTGACCCGCAGCCAAGCCCTGCGGCTATGGGAAAAAGGATTTGGCGGGACTCAATCTGAACCCGCTGTTCTCGCCCGGCCACGTTGGCCTCGGAGCGATTGGTCTGCTCATCGCTCGGAGTGAAAGCATGGCCTCGGCTCCGGCTGGACTGCTCTAATCCTCGTGCTAATGTGGGGCTGCAGAAAGGAGTGAAGGAAAGCACATGAGGATAGCTGCAATCGCTTGCCTGGCTGCGGAATTGATGGCCGGTTGGATGCCCGGCCCCGCACAGCAGAAGACTGCCGGCAACGTGAGCGGTCCGACGGCGACCCCGGTCAAGCATCTGGTGGTGATCTTTGACGAGAATGTTTCCTTCGATCACTATTTCGCAACGTATCCGAATGCGCTCAACCCGCCTCACGAAACCCCATTCAAGGCGCTCGCGGGAACACCCCGGGTGAATGGCTTGACGGCGCCTCTGCTCGAGCGCAACCCAAATTTCCTGAACGTGAAGGTAAATCAGAGTTACGCTGTGAATCCCTTTCGCCTGGGTCCAGCGCAGGCAGCAACTGCCGACCAGAATCACGGATACACCGAAGAGCAGCTTGCCTTCCATAGCGGCCTGATGGATTCTTTTCCCCAATTCACCGGCCTTCCAGCGCTCGCGAATCAGAAACTCCACCCGGAAAGCCTGGTGGGGGCGCCAGCGGAATACGTCCACCAGACCAAGGGATTAGTGATGGGCTACTTCGACGGGAATACGGTAACCGCGCTATGGAACTACGCCCAACGCTATGCCTTGAGTGACAACTCCTACGCATCGACCTTTGGGCAATCGACCCAGGGAGCCATTGAGGTGATCTCCGGTCAAACCAACGGCGTGACGGACCAGATCAACGCGGCAAGCTTTTTGGTTGACGGTGGAAACGGCACCTATACCGAGGTGGATGATGGGGATCCCATCGGGGATAAGTGCTCCAGCACCACATGGGGTCAATTACATTACACGGGAAATAACATCGGCGTGATGCTCAGCAAGCGGCACGTAACCTGGGGCTGGTTCGAAGCCGGGTTCGATTTAACCAAAACTAATCCCAACGGAAGCACCGGCTGCAATCGCAGTACTATGTCGAAAGTCACGCAAGTATTGACCTCAGATTACATTCCGCATCACGAGCCCTTTCAGTACTACACCACGACGGCTAATCTGCTGCATACCCGGCCCTCTTCGGTGCAGAGGATCGGCAAAGAGGGAGATGGCGCCAATCATCAGTACGACACCGACGATTTCTTCGCCGCAGTACGGGCAGGCAACTTCCCCGCGGTTAGTTTCGTCAAGGCTCCGGCCTACCAGGATGCGCATGCCGGCTATTCCGATCCGCTGGATGAGCAGACGTGGGTGGTCACGGTGATCAACTTCCTCGAGCGCCAACCGGAGTGGAAGAACACCGCCGTGATTGTGGCCTACGACGACTCGGATGGCTGGTACGACCACCAGATGGGGCCGATCGCGAACCAGTCGACCAGCAAGGCGGATGGCTTAACCGGACCGGGCCAATGCGGTGATGGAGCCACTGGGCTTCCCGGCCCCGCTGTGGATCACGCGCAGGGCCGGTGCGGATATGGCCCTCGTCTGCCGCTGCTGGTGATCTCTCCTTTTGCCCGGCGCAATTACGTGGACCACAGTTTGACGGATCAGACTTCCGTCCTGCGCTTCATCGAGGACAATTGGCTCAACGGAGAGCGCGTAGGCGGCGGATCCTTCGACGCCATCGCCGGCACCATCAACGCCATGTTTGACTTTGCCCATCCGGATGCGCGCCCCTACATCCTGGATAAGTCCACCGGCAAGGTTCTTAAACCGTAGGCGGAAGATCTGAGCTCCACATATCGACGACGCATTTCCAGCTGCCGTCCGCTTGCTTCTTCCATATCTCAACCGTCTTCCCCTGGTCCGTAGTCGGCTTTCCTTGGGCATCGGTGGTGGTAAGCGTGTAGCTGCCCTGGGTATAGGCAAGCTCCCCTGATTGCGCCACTTCCACTTTCGTCGGTGCCCAATGGATAGCAAGACCAGGCAGCGCTAACATCTGCCCAATGGATTTGCGAATGCCCTCCTTGCTATCCGCTTTCTTCTCGTTGGGCGGCAGAATCACCGCATCGTCGGCATAGAACGCAACCCAGTCGTCCACTTTTTTTGACTGGGCGGCCTTTTCCCAGTTTTCATCCGCCTGTCGAACGGCCGCCGCATCCGCAGCCGATGAGGATGCCGGCGGCTTGGAGTTGCACCCGAGAATCAAGAAAACGCAAGAGAAGCCAAGATAAGTTACGCCTCGGACGATCCATGTTTTGCCCGGCAATTTTTCCATCGTCGTTCCTTCGTTGTGCTTGAATGAGAGGGCTGGGCGAAAATATAGCAGATGCATCAGGAATTTCGATGGATCGTATCCCATGCATTCATTGGACGCGATCCCTCCCTGCGGTCATGGTTAAGCTATGAAGACGAAATCCGTCCTTCAGATACTTCTGCTTTCGGCGGTATGGGGGGTCTCGTTCCTCATGATCCGCATCGCCGGCGAGGCCTTTCCGCCGCTCTGGGTCGCGCTCCTGCGCTGTTCGTTGGGAGCGGCGCTGCTTTGGACCGTTCTTAGCCTGGGCGGCAATCAGCTGCCGCCGCGCCGCCTTTTGCCCTGGCTGTTAGCTGTCGCCCTGCTCAATAACGCCATCCCCTTTACGTTCATTGCCTGGGGCGAGCGCACCGTGCCCAGCAACATCGCCGCCGTGATCAACGCCACTACGCCTATCTGGACGCTGCTCCTAACCATGGCGATTCATCGCACGCGAGCCGCGCTGCTCACCATCGGCGGCGTTCTTCTCGGCTTCGGCGGCGTTCTGGTCGTGGTGATCAGCCATGCCAATGATCCGGCTGTCGACCACGCCAGCGGCGGCCTTCTGCGCGGTACGGTCGTGATTGCGTTGGCCGCCCTCGGCTATGCCATAGCCACCGTCCTGGCCAAGACCAAACTACAGGGGCTCGACCCCATCGGGCTCGCGACCACCCAGCTTAGTCTTGCCGGGCTCATGATCCTGCCCGTCGCTCTTGCCGGAGCGCATCCCTCGGCGCTACGCGTGGCTCCGGTGTTGGCCATTGCCGTCCTCGGCTTTGCCGGCAGCGGCTTCGCTTATCTGCTCTACTACCGCCTGCTCTCCCAGGTCTCGGCCACCCACGTCGCAGCGGTTACGTATGTGCTGCCGATCTGGGGCCTCTTCTGGGGCCTATTCGCGCGCGAGTCCATCGGCCTGCTCGCCTGCGTCGGCGTCGCCATCACCATTGCCGGGCTGGTCCTCTTGAATCTGCAGCCACAGGCTGTGCAGGTTCCGCAAACTCGTGACCAGCATGTCGCGGCCTTGAAAATCCATTCCAACTTAAGGGCCGGAGACTAGCAGGCGGGGAAAGACCCAATGCACGAAGGGCACGGCTTTAGCCGTGCCGCCCAGCATGCGATCGGAGAGGGCTTCAGCCCCTGAGGTACGGCTTTCCAATGATTCACGGCGAACTTCTTTGTGACCAGTACCTCAGCGACTTCACAGGCTGCGAAAGATTTGGGATTTCGTCCTTCATGTCCCAAAAGGCGTACCTCAGGGGCTAAAGTGGCTGCGTGAGAACTCGACTTACGAACCCAGTCGCGGCGCGGGTCAGAGAACGCTGCGGAATTTTATTATTTCCGTTGGGCGGCCGTGGCAATCGGAAAGTGGCACATCGAGAGCCATTATCCCACTCAAGCCAAAGGAAGGCTTGACCCCGATTTCCTGCCACGCTGTGCTAGTGTCCTGTCCCTGAAGTTCCTGGAACAATTCGAGGAGTCGAAAATGTTCCAGAAACTGCTCTCAGGGGCTGAAGCCCATTTGGTTTTGCAGTGTTTGCGGCACGACTGAAGTCGTGCCCTGATACAAAGCCGAAGAGGAGTTCTTTAACGAACTTTAGGGACGGGACACTAGTGAGGTCCGCGTGTGCGCCTTTCATTAAGGAAAGGCGCATGGAGTGTATCAACGCCACAAGCCCCCGCAGGAAATCGGGGCAATGGGCCACCCACCATTTGTTGCCGGTTTGGCAAAATGGTGGGTTATCGCCCGTTGGATCCGATTCTGAACCTGCGAGTTCTCACGCAGGGGCTAAAGCCATCATAGCTGCGGCTTAGTACGGCACGGCTAAAGCCGTGCCCTTCGTGCAGTGGGTCTCTTTCCGCGGCCTGTAAAGCCCGGACCTTACATAATTCTGCAGTCCGCTAGGGAGCCAGATCGGCAATCTCTACTTCACAGAAGAGCTCGAAGACCGGTAATCTGCGACTATGCTCAACGCGCTGCTGATCCTGCAGATCTTCCACGTTCTCTTCCTGGCTTTACACGACTGGGTTCCGCTGGGAAACCTGAATGATGTGAAAGCAGTCCGCGCAGCCAATGCCGCCGGAAAACTTCTTGCCGGCACACTCATTAGCACCATTCCCTTTGCTTTTGGACTGGTTGCGAGCTTCTTCTATGCCGGTAAAGGATTTCCGCATTGGCTGAATATGTATCTCTGGGTTAGCTACGTGTTTCTTTTTGTGGGCGAATTGGAAGCGTGGTGGATTCCATATTTCTTTGGTTCGAAGCCCGAGCGAGCATCTCGCTACCAAGCCATGTTTGGCGGCACGCACAGTTTTCTGCCGGCGCGCCATGGCATTCTGCCCAACACGCTGCATGTCATCCTGCATTCGGCCACGGTGGCCTTGTTGGCGGTTCTCGCCGCGCTTACTCTTTGAAGCGTGATCAGCAGTTTCGCAATTGGTGTAGACCGAAGCGATAGGCCCTTTCGTGGTTTTCTTCCAAGGAAAACCACACCTCGCGATCTCTATTAGGCCACGGTAATTGCGAAACTGCCTCAGCAGTTCTGGTATTTCCAGTTGCGCTGCTTGCCCTCGGCAATCCACTCAATCGCGGACGCGATTCGTTTGTCCCGCGTCTCCGGACGTTTTGCCTCGGCAATCCACTCCACATACTCACGTTTACAGCTTGGGCTAAAGGCCGCAAAGACCGTGGCGGCCCGCTTATTTTTGTGCAACGCCGCCGTGAACTCCGCCGGCGCATCCACGGACGGCTTTTGCGGCTTCACTACTTTGCGCCTGGCGGCGATTGGGCTCGTATATTGGCCCTTGTCCACGAAGGCTGCGGCCTGTCGGATCCAACCCAGCATCCGCTTGTCGGAGGGTAGATCCTTTAAACTGTTGATGCGACCCAACGAACCCATTCCATCCATACCCAGCACCTTGGCTTCGCGCAGCACAGCCGCGATCTCCTCGCCCCAGAAACCAAAGCTGCAGTGCTCTTTGAACGCCGACATATTGCAAAGAATCACACCGCGATATTCAAAAAACGGCCGGCTCCACTTGATCGTTTCCTCGATCTCGGGGCAGGCCTGGTGCACAAGCTCCCGCAAGTGCTCCATGATCGGCCGCGCAAACGGCTGCACCTTAGCCAGGTATGCGTCCACTTTGGGATTTAGGGTCTGAGTCGTGATCACAAGCAGCTCCTCTGTTGCGAAGCAGTGTACAACTATTTCTCAGGCGCACGGAGGTCCCGTGACTCTCAAAATCGTAATGATCGTTGCCATAGCGATCGCGGCAATTCTTGCTCTCGTGGTTATCGTGGCTGCCACCAGGCCCAACACTTTCCGTGTGCAACGTTCGGTGACCATCGATGCTGCCCCGGAGAAGATCTTTCCCCTTATCGACGATTTCCACAATTGGTCCGGGTGGGCGCCGCAGGACAAAGAGGACCTCAGCCTGAAGAGGACCTATAGTGGAGCCGCGTTCGGTACAGGCGCCGTGTCGGATTGGGATAGCACAGGCAACGCGGGGAAAGGGCGAATGTCGATCATAGAATCCGCGCCGTCCACCAGGGTTGTGGTCAAAGTTGATTTCGTTAAGCCGTTCGTGGCGCATAACCTCAATGAATTCATTTTGCAACCAACCCCGGGGCCGGCGACCAAAGTCACCTGGACCATGCAGGGGTCCAATCTCTATGTCATGAAACTTATGAGCATCTTTGTGAACATGGATCGCGTCATGGGGAAGCACTTCGAAAGCGGCCTCAACAATCTTAAGAAGGCCGCCGAAAATCGGCCGTGAGAGCCTGCTGCGCGTGGATAGGCGCGATGGAATAGTATGATTTCGGCGAGAGAGTAACAGCCCATGCTGAATCATGAGAGAAAGCTTGCCCGAAGCAACGCACCCCTCAGCGCGATCCTGATCTTCACCCTTGCCTTCGGCATGCGGGCAGAGGCGCAGAGAGTCATCACCTCGCAATACGACAACGCACGCACCGGAGCGTACCTCCACGAGACCCGCTTAACGCCGCGCAATGTGAATGCTCAGCAGCTGGGCAAGCTCTTCACCTTGCACGTAGATGGAGAGGTCTATGCACAACCCCTGTTCCTCAGCGGGGTGGAGATTCCAGGCAAGGGCCGGCATGATGTGCTCTTCGTCGTCACCGAGCATGACAGCGTATATGCCTTCGATGCCTACTCTGACGGACCTCCCCTGTGGCAGGTGAGCTTTATAAAAGACGGTGAGACCGCGGTTCCGGCGGATGATGTGCAATGCCCCTTCATCGCGCCCGACGTGGGCATCACCTCGACCCCGGTCATCGACCCAGACACCGGAACCCTCTACGTGCTGGCCCGCACCAGGGGTGCGCGCGTCCTGCTCACGAATACCTATTACCAACGCCTGCATGCGCTCGCCGTCACCACAGGAGCAGAGAAATTCGCCGGCCCGGTAGAGATTCAAGCCAGCATGAGCGGCAGTGGCCGAGGCAGCAGCAACGGCAAGCTGGTCTTCAATCCATTACGCGACAACCCTCGGGCGGCCATGCTGTTGAACAATGGCGTGGTTTATCTCACCTGGGCCTCGTCCTGCGATGTTGGCCCCTACCACGGCTGGATCATGGCTTATGACGCTCACAGCCTTAAGCAGAAAGCGGTCTTCAATGCCTCACCCGACGGGGATGATAGCGGCGTCTGGGGTGGTGACACCGGGCCCGCGGCAGACAGCAGTGGGAACATTTTTGTCTCCACCGGCAACGGCCGTTTCGATGTGAACAAAGGCGGCCGCGACTATGGCGACACGCTGCTCAAGCTCGATGGACAGACCCTGAAGGTGAACGATTATTTCGCGCCCTTCAACGTCGATGCGTTGGACGCGAGCGATAGCGATCTGGGCTCCGGCGGCCCCACGCTCCTACCCGACCAACCGGGAGCACACCCGCACCTGGCGACTGTGGAGGGCAAAGCGGGCGTGCTCTACCTGGTGGACCGCGATCATATGGGCCATTGGCAGCCGGCCAACGACAGCCACGCGATCCAGACCATGCCGCTCCCCAATGGCGTCTTCGGCGCCATGACGTATTGGAACCACTATCTCTACGTGCTGAGCGATAGCGATGCGCTCAGGGAATTCGAAGTCAAGGACGGAAGGCTCTCCCTCAAGGCAAAAAGCGCCAATACCTTTGATGGCGTTTCTGCGACCCCCATCGTCTCTGCCAATGGAGCCAGGGATGGAGTGGTCTGGTTGCTCAAGTCGAAAGACTGGAACTCACCCGACAGGTCCGCGGTCCTCTATGCCTACGACGCCAACGACGTCTCTCACGAACTCTATGACAGCAATCAAAATGCCGCCCGTGACCGCGCGGGCGCGGCCCTCCGGTTCAACATCCCGACGGTGATGAATGGGCATGTGTATGTGGGCGCAAAACAGGAGGTAGACGTTTATGGCCTTCTGCCTGCATCTGGCGCCGGCAAATGAGCCCATTGGAGATTGCACCGGCGGTAACGACAGCAATGAACATGGCCTGAGGAGTTTCTCATGAGCGATGCTACGAAGTATTCCTACGAGACTCGCTTGAATGTCTTGTACAAACCGCTGGAGATCGTCGACGCCCAGGCGCTCGCGGACGCCTGCAACTTCAAGTGGTATAACCAGACACTTTGTCAGGTAAACGAATCCGTTGTGCGCCTGGGCGTCGTCGAAGGTGAGTACCACTGGCACAAGCACGACGAAGATGACGAGTTCTTTTACGTTGTCGACGGCCAACTGCTCATCGATCTCGAAGATCGTACCGTCCAGCTTGATCCTGGACAGGGCTTCGTCGTTCCCAGGCGAGTGGTGCATCGCACGCGCGCGCCGCGTCGTACCGTGATGCTCATGTTTGAGAACAAGGGCATCCTCCCCACGGGCGATCCTTCAAGCGATACTTGAGGTTTCGGGCTGAATAGCAGGATTCATGAGGCCATCATGCTCTACACTTGCAGTGGCATGCGCCCTTTGTGTTTTCTGCTGATGTTTTTTGCGGTGCGAGGTAGCGCAAGCGCGCAAGCATCGTCCGCTCTCCACCTGTCGGACTACGTTGGCACCTACAGCGATGCCCCCGGCCATACCGTCGAAATCGTAGCCGGCGACGGCCTTTTTGCCGTGCTGGATGATGCCAAGTATCCGCTCCACGCCACCGCGGTCGATCAGTTCACCACCATCACTGGTCAAACGATTCCCTTCCTGCGCGACGCAAAGGGCAAGGTCACGGGATACCAACAGGATGGCAAGTTGCATCCCCGCATCTCCTCCACCGTCACGCCCGAGGCCGCCGCGCTGGCCTACCCTCGCCCCAAAGCGCAGGATAATGAGTATCGCTACCATCCGCCCGCCGATCTGCATGACGGCATTGCCGTGGGAGACATTGCGCGTTCCGGCCTCGGAACAGCCACAGCCGATGCGATCGTCCGCGGCATCCTCGACGGCACGTACAAAGATGTGCACAGCGTTCTGCTGTACCAGCACGGAAGGCTGGTCATGGAGGAGTACTTCTACGGCTACAGCGTGAGCGCCCGCACCAGCTCCGCTCAGCAACCAAGTCAGTCGTGGCCACACTTGCTGGGATCGCTATCGACCGCGGCGCGCTCACCGGGTCGGATGAGGTTGTGCTGCCGCATATGGGCTACACCAGCTATGCCCATCCCGACCCGCGCAAGGCAACCATCACGCTGGGCAACTTCCTCTCCATGAGTTCGGGCCTGGACTGCAATGACCATAGCTCGAATTCCCCGGGGCGTGAAACGGTGATTGATGAGACACCGGACTGGGTGAAGGCGACACTCGATTTGCCCATGATCAACGACCCCGGCACCAAGGGCTACTACTGCTCAGGCGGGGTGGCCGTGGTGGGCCGTCTGATTGAGAATGAGGTCCACATGCGCCTGCCGGAATTTGCCCAGGCGAACCTGTTCGCCCCGTTAGGAATTTCGCGCGCGCAGTGGCAGTGGAACTACGACCTCACCAATGCCGATAAGGAGTACTCGCAGATCCACCTTCGCCCCCGCGATATGCTCAAGCTCGGAATTCTGATGGCCAATGGCGGCCAATGGCACGGCCGTCAAGTAGTTTCCGCCTCGTGGGTACGCGCGTCGCTGGCGGAACAAAGTCACGTGGACAATGTTAGCTACGGCTACTTCTGGTGGCGTCCCTGGTTGAATGTAGAAACCGCCGGCGGATCGCAACACGTAGATGTAGTCGCAGCCCAGGGCAACGGTGGGCAGAAGATCTATCTTGTGCCACAGTACGATCTGGTTGCCGTCTTCACCGCCGGCGGCTACAACGCGGAGTCCACTCCTCCCAACACCATCATGGCGAAGATCATTCTGCCTGCGTTGATGGCAGCTCACCCGCGCGAGCGGACTACTTTGCCGTAACGGCCACCGATGCGATGTGCTTCTCCCACGCCAATTGGATCGTGCCCTTGGTGCCGCCGGTGCTGCTGATCGTATACTTCAACTCTTCGATAGAAGCTGGAGGCTTGCTCATCTGCATCTTCACCCGGCCCAGGTCCTGGGAGGCATCGTAAGACGTGCCCCACTGCCCCGTCTGCTTGTTGATGACAAGTTCCCACGCATCCGGATCCTTGACATTGACATACAGCGTGTAGTCGCCCTTGGGCACCGCCAGACCGCCGATCATCAAATCCGCGCTGGTGTGGAAAGCCGTGGCGTCATTCGCCCCGGCGCGCCAGATCGGAGCGGTTGGATCCTGCATCACCCGTCCACCCGCGCCAAAAATCTGCCGTCCTCGCACCGACGGAGCGCAATACTTGATCGTCAGCATTGCGTTGCCGATTTTGCCGGTTGCGGTTTCCGGAGGGCTCGTTTGCGCCGAGGCGGAACCCAGCGCCACCAGCAAGCCGGCCAATACCAGAAAATACTTCATTGTTCATTCCTCCTTGTTCATCGAAGCCATCAATGACTGTACATCTAAACTGAAAAGGTAGGATTAAGCCAGCCAAGGCAATAAGCGATTTTGGTATCCCCACAAATGCCTGAACCAGCATCGCAGCGTTATGTCTCGAGCGAAGAGAGTCTAAGACTCCTTTGCTCGCTGGAGAGCTTGCCCGGCGAGCCTCGCAGTGGTTTCTTTGGGCCGGGGTCGATAACCTGGCAAGTGAATCGGGAGTCCGCGGTCTTTCTCGGCGCGGGGCGTGCGGCATTGCTGCAATTGGCTCACCCTTGGGTTGCGGTCGCGCTGGCCCATCACTCGAACCTCCTGCACGATGCGGTCGGCCGTTTTCATTCCACCTTTCGCGTCATCTACACCATGCTGTTCGGCACTCGGGCTCAGGCGATCGAGGCATCGAAGCGACTCTATCAACGCCATACGAGTATCCGCGGCGAACTGCCCCACGCGATGGGAAGCCATGTGCAGGGCGAGCACTATGAGGCCAACGAGGTCGCCGCTCTGCGCTGGGTATATGCCACGCTGGTGGAAAGCGCGATCTTAGCCTACGACTTTGTTTTGCCGCCGCTCTCGCTGGGCGAACGGGAACAGTACTACCTGGAAAGCAAACACATGGCCGCGCTGTTCGGCATCCGGGCGGAGGACCTCCCCCAGGATTGGGCCGCCTTTACGCGCTACACCGCGGAGATGTTCGATTCGCCGCAGCTCGGCGTCGATGCCAACGCCCTGGCGCTTGGCCGCAGTGTCTTGTCTGGAGTCGGTACATGGCTTCGTCCTCCGCACTGGTATCTCTCTATCACGGCATTCTGGATGCCGCCGCGGCTTCGCGCCGGCTTTGCGCTACCGTTCAGCACCCGAGAGCAACAAGCCGTGGACCGGGCTGCCCGCTGGCTGCCGCGGCTCTATCCGAAGCTTCCCGAATTCCTGCGTTTTGTCGGCCCCTTTCATGAAGCGGAGGCCCGGCTGCGCGGCCGCTCTCCCGGCGCGCTCACGCGGAAAAGCAATCGCTTCTGGATGGGCGAGCCTCGATTGCTCTATTCAGATGTTTCTAAATAGAACCTCGGGCAGGCCTGCCGCGGTCTTTATCGAACCTCATTGCATCTATGACCGGTGAGCTTGAATTTGTCGAGGAGGTTCTATGGGAAAGCTTGACGGGAAAATTGCGCTCATCACCGGTGGTAACAGCGGTATCGGTCTGGCTACGGCGAAACGCTTCGTGCAGGAAGGGGCTTACGTCTTTATCACCGGCCGCACACAGGCGAAGCTTGACGAGGCGGTGAAGCAGGTTGGCTCCAATGTAACGGGAGTCCAGGGCGATGTGGCCAAACTTGCCGACCTGGATCGGCTATTCGCACAGATCAAGAAGGAGAAGGGCAAGCTCGATATTGTCTTTGCCAACGCAGGCATCGCCAAATACGCCCAGCTCGGCGCCATCGATGAAGAGCATTACGACAGCATCTTCGATGGCAATGTAAAGGGCATGCTCTTTACCGTCCAGAAGGCGTTGCCATTGATGCCCGACGGTGCGTCGATCCTTCTCAATGCGTCCGTGGTGGGCAGCAAAGGAATGCCCTCCAACAGCGTCTATGCCGCCACCAAGGCTGCGATACGTTCCTTCGCTCGCACCTGGACCACGGATCTCAAGGCTCGTCACATACGGGTGAATGCGATCAGCCCCGGGCCCATCGACACGGAAGGTCTTCGTGAGTTACTCGGCTCTGCTGCAAGCCGGACAGGATCGTTTGAAGAGCATAAACACAACGGTGCCTATGGGGCGGCTGGGTCTTCCCGACGAGATTGCCAAGGCCGCGGTCTTTCTCGCCTCCGACGACAGCAGTTTCGTAACCGGCATTGAGCTATTTGTCGACGGCGGATTTGCACAGGTGTAAGTACGTCGCCAAGAGTCTTCGGAGAGTTGGAAGAGAAACCGCAGGTCCCTCCACTGCGCTTCGCTCCGGTTCCTAATGACAAACGAGTGGGGGAAGTATGGTAGCCCACTCAAGCCAAAGTACGGCTTGAATGGGGCACCCAAAGCTTTTGTTGCCGGTGTAATTGCTCCCTTGACTTGCCACAGGCAAGTTCGCTCCTCGGGATGACAATTCTGTTGGACCATTGACAGCCTTCGTCTGGCCGCTCTCGAGGCCATTTCCCTACAATAGAATTGTCATCCCGACCGGAGCGTAAGCGCAGTGGAGGGACCTGCGGTTTCTTTTCCAATTCTCACGAGGGCTCTTTAGCCCCTGAGGTACGCCTTCCAACAGGATGACGGGCGAAACTAGTTAGGTGGGGCGGCGACCGGAGGCACCGACTGAGCAGGCGCAGCTTGCGGCTCTGCTTTCTGTTCGGCCTGATGGGCTGTTGCCGGCGCCGCCGGAACCGCTAAGGGCGCCACTGCCGCGGATTGCGATGGCTCAGCAGTCACCGGCAAGACCGCCGTATTCACCACCGCAGGATCATCGCGCAGTTTCAGATACAAGGTTCCATTCGGACGCGGCACGCTCAGTGTCGACTCCCCAAAGCCCTCCGGCACCTTGACCGCATTGGCCAATTGGGCATCGATCCCCACCTGGTCCAGCAGGAATAGATCCGTTCCCACCAGCGTGCACAAGGGGGCTCCTTCTGCACACTTCAGCTCCTTCAATTGCGGCACGCGGACCAACGTCGCCAGAGGCTGCCAGTCTCCTTGGACTCCATCCCCGCTGACGGGACGGAAACGCAAAGGGCCAAATGCTGACCCGCCGAAGGCTTTCGCGGGATCGAGCGTCGCCAGTGCGGTCTTGCCATCCTGCAGCACGATGCCGCCTTCCCCCACGCGCAGCACCGTGGAGAAGGAACTGTCATTACTGGCCACCTCGATTCGCTGGTCGCGAGGAAAGGACGCCGGCGTCACCGCCTGCACAAAGAAAGTCAGCTTCGCGTGCTCAGGAAGTTCATCCTCACTGCCCAACTGCACTACCGAAGCCGGCCCATCGGAATGGACACTCTTGTTCATCAATTTCACGCTGGGCCGCGGGGATTGAACGGTCGATTCCAAATCCAGCGCGCGTCCATCCTTCAGCGTCACTTTGGCCACAACCTTGTCGTCCGCGTGAAAGCTCGATGCCGCGGATTCCGGAGCCGCCAGCACCAGCGAATCCTCACTGCCGGCGTGCGTAAGCGAGGCCGCCGGGGAGAAGACCACGTTGTTCACCGTCATGGTTGCGACCTCATCCAGCCGTGTGCCCTTCAACACGCCCTGGTGATCGCCGGCATAGAGTTTGAAGCTATCCAGCCGCCCCGCCTCGGAATAGGTGTGCAGCGGAACCTGATCCGGCTTTTCCAATCCCACTTGCTTTACCTGCAGGCTGACCGCACCCGCCTGCTCGCTGTCAAGCGGCATATCGATCTGGATCTGGTTCGGCTTTACCGCCTTCCAGCTTGCGTCGAGCGTCTTGCCGCCGGCATCCTTGACCGTCACGCCCTCGACGCACGCCACCTCCGGCGCTTCCAGATGCACCGTGTCCTTGCGGCCCACGATCAGCGCGTGCTGGTCCGCGGAAGCCAGCGTCCATGGTTGCGGGTGAGCGCTCACCAGTTGATACTTCGGCCCTTCCACAGGGTCAAAACCCCAAAAGCCGTGCAACGTTCCCGTCGCGCTGCCCGCCAGGCTTTGCCCCGCCAACGCTTTTTCAGTGACCACAAATCCACCCTGCATCGGATCCGGGGTGACGGGGATGTCGACGATTTGTCCTGACTTGTTCTGCACCCGCAGCACAAAATCGTGCGCGTAGCTGGTAGCAAAGACGTAGGGCGCTCCTACCATCTGCAGCACCAGGGGCTTCTTTTGCGCGCACAGAACATTCTTGGGATCGACCGCACGCATGATGGGCAGATCGGGGGACGCCTCGGCAGTTTGCACCATGGGCAGCCCAATCACCAGCACCGACTGTGGCTTATGAAACGATGGCGGATTATTCAGCTTGAGCACCAGGGTGTCGCCCTTGGGCATAGCGAGCGCGGGCAGGTACTGATACTCCGCGGTATGAAAGCTGTCCAGGATCTTCGCCATGTCCATCACCGTGCCGACGTAGACGCTGTAATAGCCGCCCCCTGCCTGTTGGGTGTAAGACATTTGCGCCAGCATGTCACCGGCCGCACCCGAGGTGGCCGCCTGCACGACGCTCGCGCTGCGCCCGTTGTCGAGCACCAGGCTGTCAGGGTTCTGCACCAGGCAGGGAGCCTGCTGTTCGGTAGGCTTGTCGAAGCACTGTTGATCGACCTTGATATTGAGGCTGCGCGCTAGAAGCTTCGCCTGATCCTCCGAAGCTTTCGGATCGCTCGTATCCTGGGATTTGACGGCAGCGAGGTAAGTATCCAGCCGCGCGCGATCGAGACTCGCTTGATGCAGGTCCTGCGCCGCGCGCACAAACGCTCCCGGCCGGCCGCGCACCGCGTTGCGCACGGTGCTGAAGTCTCCGCCGGTCTCCGGGGCAAGAAACAGCAGAACCTGCTGCGCGCCCTCAGGGACGGTTACGTTAATTCCCTCTTCGCGGACCTTCTTATTCCAGGTCTCCGCCTTGATGAACCAATTCTCCGGAGGCGGGTTCACCGAACCACGCAGGAATGCCACCACCAGCACATAGCGTGCGCCTTCCTTTTCGGGAAGGTCGGGATGCACCCACACGCGGTCGCCCGCAGCCAGCGATGCAACTGCACCGATGGGCAGGGTCTTGCCATTACGGGTAACCTTGGCCTGGATACGGGGCCCATCAAGATCGAATGCTGGGCCCCCATCTGCGTGGGCTAGTCGCACCGTGAAGAAAAGCAGGAAGCACCAACGTAACCAACTCACTCGCATCTTCTTATTATAGAAACATTTCGCCCTGCGGTGAGTCGGGGGTTGGCTCTATATTGGTTGCCTGTACGGGCGTCCCACTTTAGTAATACTTGGGGTTGCGGACGCGTGCCCACGGGCGAGTGAGAGGACGCGTCCGATAATTAGCTGGGAAAGTGTTGAGTCCTAGTGTTTTACCGCAATGGCCGAGATTTCAATCTTGGCCCCGCCAATCAGGCCGGCCACCTGTACCGTGGCCCGTGCCGGTTTGGGGTCGGGCATCAGGGCCTTGTAGACCTCATTCATTTTCGGCACGTCATCCAGGCTGGTGACATAGACCGTTACAGAAACTATGTCCGACATCTTGAAGCCAGCCGAGTCCACAACTTTCTTTATGGCGTCGATGGTTTTCGTCGTTTGCTGGGCGATGTCCAGGCCCTCCACTTTGCCGTTCTCATCACGTCCCTGCTGCCCAGCGACGTAGAGCGTATTGCCCGCGACATAGCCGCCACTGAACGGCATACCCTGCTTAAAATCGATCGCCTTGTTTTGCGCAAACGCGCTGCTCGCGGTAAAGACAACCATCATCCCGGCCAATACCAGGCCGCGCTTCGCCATCGCCAAATACTCCCTCTTCATTGTTTCGTTCTCCTGTTTTGCGGAATATCGAATTCTCTCACCCCACACAACACCTTGCGCTTCTACACATCCGCGTGTATATGTAGAAGCCATAGGCATGGAACCTCACCTAAGTTCGATCTTCCCCAAGGAACCCTCGACCTCCTGATCCTGAGAGTGGTCGCGCTTGGACCCATTCACGGATATGCCATCGCGCAGCGCATCCAGCAGATATCGCGCAATGCCCTGCAGGTGCAGCAGGGGTCGCTCTACCCCGCGTTGCATCGCCTGCAATACAAAAAGCTCCTCACCGCCAAGTGGGCGGAGTCGGAGACCGGGCGCGATGCGAAGTTTTACGAGCTCACGGCCCGCGGCCGGGCGCAACTGAAGAGCGAGACCGAGAGCTGGGGCCGCCTCACCGACGTGGTCGCGCTTTTCCTGGAAGATCCGCAAGGAGAATTGTCATGAACTGGTGGCAGCGGCTTTTCAACAGCCAGCGGTTGGAGCAGGAGCTCGACAAAGAATTGCGCTTTCACTTCGAGCAACAAGTCGCCGAACATGTTCGCACTGGCATGACGGAAGAGCAGGCTCGTCGCACCACCCGCCTGGCCTTCGGCGGCCTGAACCAGGTCAAAGAAGATTGCCGTGAAAGCCGCGGCACCCTGTGGGTCAGCTCCGTCGCTCAGGACCTCCGCTTTACCCTGCGCACGCTTGCGCCGCGATCGCGCCTTCACCGTCGTCGCGGTCTTGATCCTCGCGCTGGGCATCGGCGCCAACATTGCGGTCTTCAGCGTAGTCGATACCATCCTGCTGCGCCCGCTGCCCTTCCGGGATGCGCGGCGCCTGGTCTGGATTGCCGGCAACAACGGAATCGGCGCTCTCTCCGATACCACCTTCCGCGTAGATGCCTACGAGGAGATTCAACGGCACAACCAGTCCTTCCAGGACATGACGGCCTACGTACCGTTCTTCGCCACGTCGGACGCGAAGATGACGGGCAGCGGCGAACCGCGCGTGCTTGCCGGCGTCTGGGTCGCCAGCAACTTCTTTCCCATGCTGGGCATTCAACCTCAGCTTGGACGGCTCTTCACTCCCGAGGAAACCGTCAAAGGCGGCCGCCCTGCGGTTCTCTTGAGCTACCCCTTCTGGCAACGGCAGTTTGCCGGCAATCCGGCGATTGTCGGGCAGGCGATTACGCTCAACAATCACGCTGTAACCGTGGTCGGCGTGCTCCCTGCCAGCTTCGACTTCGGCGGGGTCTTTCATCCCGGGGTCAAGGCTGACGTTTTTACCCCGGTCATCATGGATGACATTCGCACCTGGGGACACATGCTGTCGATCATTGGTCTGCTCAAGCCCGGCGTGACCATCGCGCAGGCGCAGGCCGAAGCCGACGTCGTGTACCCACAAATCAGGGCCGCGCATCCCGAGTGGATGACGGACCTTACCATAAAGATGTCCGGCCTCAAGGAGCACGTCAGCGGCCAGCTGCGCCGATCCCTGGTCGTGCTCTGGTGTGCCGTGGGTCTCATTCTGCTCATCGCCTGCGCCAATCTCTCCAACCTGTTGCTGGCTCGCGCCGCCGCGCGCAGCAAGGAGTTCGCCATGCGCAGTGCTCTGGGAGCGGGGCGCTCCAGGCTGATCCGTCAGCTGCTCACGGAGAGCCTGGTGCTCGCGTCCATGGGAGCGGCCCTTGGCCTGGCGATTGCCTATGCCATTGTCCTCTACCTCTCCCACCAGGGATCGATCGCGCTGCCCTTGCTGAGCAGCGCGCGCATCGACGCCTCTGCGCTCGCCTGGACGCTCCTCATCGCTTGCGCCGCCACCGTCTTCTTCGGTGTCGTTCCCACGCTCAGGATCTCCGGTGTCCACCTGCAGGAATCTCTGAAAGACAGCGGCCACGGCGCCAGCTCCGGCAGGAAGCATGACCGGATGCGCGCGGCATTGGTGGTCTCTGAGGTCGCTCTGGCCTGCGTGCTGTTGGTCGGCGCCGGTCTGCTGCTGCGCAGTTTCCTGCGTGTGCTCGACGTCGATCTGGGATTCGAGCCCAGCCATGCCTACGCGATGAAGGTTGACTTCGACGATGGCGGCAAAGCGGCCCGGCGGGGCGCCATCCTGGAAGAAATGCTTCGCCGCGTCCGCGCGCTTCCCGGCATTGAAGCCGCAGGTATCTCCGACAAGCTTCCTCTGGACCGCAATCGAAGCTGGGAGCTTATGGCCAAGGGAAAGCAGTATTCCAAGACCATCAATTACGATGCCTTTGTCTACATCGTGACGCCCGGGTATCTCGACGCCATCGGCATGCATTTGCGCGAGGGGCGCGACATCCACTGGAGTGACACGTCTACCAGCCAACCAGTCATTCTCGTCAATGAGGCGGCTGCCCGCCGTGAGTGGCCGGGCCAGGACCCCATCGGACGCGAGGCTGAGGGAATTGGCGAAGCCGTCACGCGGGTCGTCGGCGTGGTCGCAAACGTACATGAGAGCAGCGTGGAAGAAGCGGCCAACCCCGAGGTCTTTGTACCGATCACCCAGGGAAATCCCGAAGGCGGAGAGCTCGTGGTGCGCTCGAAGCTTCCGCCCGGCGCGCTAGCCGGCAGCGTGATGCGTACTCTGCGATCCATGAATCCCGGGCAGCCGGCAGTGGAATTCCGTCCTATCCAGCAGCTTGTCGATCATGCTGTCTCGCCACGCCGCTTCTTCGTATGGCTGGTGGGCATATTCGCGGGCCTGGGGCTGTTGCTGGCCTCGCTCGGCATCTATGGCGTCATCTCCTATTCGGTAACCCAGCAAACGCAGGAGATTGGCATTCGCATGGCTCTCGGCGCCACCCAGGCGCGAGTCCAACGCGGCGTGATCGCACGCACCCTGAAACTCGCGCTCATTGGCATGGCTGTGGGAATCGTGGCATCGTTCTCCATCTCCGCGCTGATTGCGTCGCTCCTCTTCGGCACCGATCCCACCGATCCGATAACCTTCGCGGGCATGATTCTATTGTTGGTCACGGTGGCGTTGATCGCCGGATATCTCCCCGCCCGGCGCGCCTCCCGCATCGATCCCATTGTCGCCCTCCGCTGCAACTGAGGAAAAGTCCGGCAGAAGCAAAACTAAAAGCAACAGGAGAACGCCTCTCGCCCCCTGACGAAGGACGGGTGCCCCATACCTCGCTCGTTTTTCGCAAGATGTGGGATACCACCGATGTTGGCCGCTAAGTGCATCGGAGGAATCGAGAGTCAGAGGGAAAGAGCAGTGGAATCCCACATCTCGCAAAAAACGAGCGAGATATGGGGCACCCGTCCTTCGTCAGGGACGAGAGGCTGACTCGGATCAGCTTACGGCAGCTGTGCCGGTGCAAGACCAAGGATGAAGCGAGTCCGCTGCGCCGCTGCGTCAGCCGCGCCCCCATCCGCCGTAAGCCCCGCGCCCGCGAAACGTTGATAGACAGGCTGCGCAGCCACCCGCACAAACTCCACCGACTGCGGCCGATCAGCAATGCGTGCGCCGAACCAGTGCGGATCCTCGCGCTGCGCCCAGGTGACCAGCGCCAGCACGGCGCCGGCGGGGTACTCTGGCGCGGTTCGACGCGCCTGCACCGCTTGCATCGCCGAGTCGTTGCCATAGAGCGTCGCCATGGTGTGCCTCTCAGGGTCGACGTACATGGTGATGGCGCCCCACCCCAGCGGCTGGTAGGGCAGGCTTGCCGGCAACGCAGCAGCGGCACTATTCACGACTTCATCGCCGCCAACCTTCGCCGCGGAGACGGGCATGGTGTAGACATAGTCGTTGCCACGCAACGGCCGGTGACAACCCGTGCACTCGTTCACGAAGCGCGCGTTATTGCCGTAGGGCTTAAGGTCAAGCCCACGCCATCGGCCCCAGCCCCAGCCTTCTGTGTCTTTGTAATCGCCGGCGCTTTTCACCATCAGTTCGACCTGAATGAACTGGCCCGGGTGCACCAGGCCGTCTAGACCCATCTCCTGCTGCCAGGCAATCTTGGCAAAGCGCGCGCCGTCCGGCCAGGGCGAGAGGTTGCCCGTTTGCGCCGCCTTCACGGCCACGCTATTTCCCAGGATGAAGCGAAAGGTACGGTTATCGCCGCGATCGGTGGTGCTGAGCGGCCTCCAGCCTTCGAAGCTGGGGTCGAATGGGAGTCCGTTCCACTCCGGCTGTACCGTCGCCAGGTTGACGGGCGCGGAAATCGGTGCCGGCTGGGAGTTGGCGACCGTTTGGAGTGCGGGCGTCCACGGCGCCAGATACGCCTTCAACGTTGCCAGCTCATCCACTGTGACTCTCGCCTCCGGATGCAGCCTAAGGAACTGGGGCAGCGGCATCGCGCCCAGCTGGATCATGTTCACCGCCTCATAGAGCGTCCCCTTCTGTGCGGCAGCCGGCTTGGCGCCCAGGGTGGAGAAATTCAGGTGCTCCCGCGCGGTCAGAATGTCATGGCGCACCAGCCAGTATCCGGGCACAATCTCATCGAACCACGAAAGCCGCCGCTGATCCGAGTGGCAGCTGTAGCAGTCCTTTTCGATTACCCGCTTCACTTCAGCCGGCGCCTGCAGCTCCGCAGTCGCGGGCTTGGTGGGAATGCCCGGCCGCACCACCTGTAACAGCGCAAAGATAACCACGCCCGCAACGATCAGCTTGCCCAATATCTTCATTTACCTCTCCATCTCTCACCATTGGAGTCAGCCAGGCTGGCCAAGGTTCTGCCATAGATGCACAGAAAGTGACAATCAAATGACGATTCCAGGGCCGCGAACAGGAAAGAATTCTTTCAGGGTCAATCGTCCATGTTCAAATCCTGGCTTCTTCTGTTTTGCCTGGCCGCCGCGTCTAGCGGCGCCCAGGTCAAGCCGCCGGTACTGACGGATGTTGCGCCGGAGCCATCGAAGCGCTTCCCCGCCGACTGGTACCCTGCGGATGATGATGTGACATACACCTCAGCAGCGCCGCGTGGCGCGCCCTATTCAGCGACGCTGGTGACTACCTGGCAGCTCCGTGGGCCTGACGGAATGACCAACACCATCAGCCAGAGCGGCTTCCAGGCACGGGATGGAGCTGGCCGAAAGCGGGAGGAGACACCCCAGCCGGATGGTCATGGCGGAGGCATCACTGCCCACGAGGTGTCGGTGAACGATCCGGTGTCCCACTGCAGCTTCCGATGGATAGAACCCTGGGTCGCGACCAGCACGCCCATGGCGTTTGTGACCTGCATGCCGCGCACCCTTCATTACACTGAGCAGAATATCTACGCGGATGCATTTGCGAGCCTGCCCCAGCAGGTTAGTCCGATCGCGGATACCACGGATCAATCCGAGCCGCTGGGGATGCGTCGTATAGAGGGTTTCGATGCCAGGGGCCTGCGGCGCACGCGAACCAGCACGGCGGATCCGGGTGGTACCACCGTCGTGCTCACCACTGAGATTTGGTATGCGCCGGAATTGCAAGAGTTGCTGGAGTTACGCCAGACTCTGGAACCCGAAACCCAGCCGGACGAGGGCCCTCTCCCGGATTTTCGACTCACCCAGATCCGTCGCGGAGAACCCGATGAAAAGCTCTTCTATCCCCCGGACGGCTACAAAATTGTGCTCGGCAACTAGCTATGCTTCCCGCCCTGTCGCCGAATCATGGTTTCTGCTGCTTCGCGATCTGCCACTGTCCGAACTTGATGGCTGCAAAGCGAGCTCCGGCTCCGGGCACGTTCTCAATCGCTTCCAGGGTCTTTGTGTCGGGCTCGCCGGTCCCCGGCAAATGGAGTTTGTAGTAGCCCCGGCTATGGAGAAACACGACTCGTTCTGCTCCGGCGTGCCGAGATGGAGCACGGAAGGTGAGGTTAACCGTATCTCCCACGTCGGGCATGGCCACGTAGCGATCATCGATTGCGATCAGGTCGGGAAGCACATCTGTCCCTTGTAAATCGCGAGCCGTCGCTGGCTTGACCGTTTGCACGCTTAGGGAGCGGTCCGAAGTGTAATCCACGGCAAATGAGTTCAACGCCCAAAACCCCGTCGGCGGCCGGATCCGTATGTGCAGTTGATCTCCCTGGACGCGGCTCACATCCAGGGAGATGATTCGATCCTTGGAGATAAACGGGCCCGTCCCCGGAAGTATCCCGCGCACTTCCCAGCCCGTGGGTTCTTGCACATATATCTTCAACGCATACAGTTGTTCTCGCGCTTCCCACGCGAACAGGGCGTCACGCGCAGGCTTGCTCTCATCCATGGTGCGATACCAGGCGCCCACGTCACGGCCCCGCAGCGCAACCATCTGCTTGATCATGTACGAACCCCAAAGACCAGTAGCCGCGTTGGCCACTAACTTCGCTTGGTTTGCACCTGAGGGCTTGGGGAAGGTCATCACGATGTCGCTCTGCAAATTGCCGTCGGCGTCGGGAACCGCGGGCGGTTCCCAGATCAATCGGTCAGTGGCACGGAGCCAGGGCAACAGGTCATTTCCGGCGGCATCGTGCGCGGACACTGGGGCGTATGGTATTCCCACGGTATGCAGTCCGCCTTGTATATCAGGAACAACGCGGGTTCCTGGGGGGTGGTCGACAACCCAAAGCTCGGTCAGGTTGGTGAACTGCGTCTCGTCCACTTCATTGGTAAGCTTCAACCGGTAGAGGCCATCCTGTTCCCGAAGCTGTCCGAGTTCCTCAAAGTCGTCTTTTTCCAGGCCGCGGCTGATAGCTCCGCCGTAGGGTTCGGCGTCAAACACGTACTCCGTCCCGTTCCAGGAGTAAACGAAAGGGCAGGATTGCTTGGTAGCTGCGATGACGCCAACGATGATGGCCACGGTTCCGATGGCCACTACCGCGACCAGGCCGACCGTACGCCCGGTTGATTTTTCTTTTCGCTCCAGCCAGACCCGTTGTATCTGGTCCAGCCGGACCTGGTAGGGAGCCTTCTTGACGGTGCCGTTCAGCGTTCCGTTTGCGATGGACGCGCCCGGCGGGTCGAAGGAGACGTCGTCACCCTTGATGGTTGTGATCCCAACGATCTTCTCTTTCTCCAGCTGGGGCACAGTTGCGATGGGCAGCTTCTGAACTTTTCGTACATAGCAGCCAGATAGGGTGAGCAAAACGACGAGAACCATTGCGATCGCTCGCTTCTGCATTCATCACCTCTAAGAGGGTTAACCGAGGAGGACGCACTGGGCCGGCAGCGATGTGCAAAAATTGTCCCCGTCGTTGACTCTCTTGTTTCGGCAGGCTTATGGAGCAGAACGAACTATATACTCGCTCTTTTTAGGGGTCAATCGATAGCGTCTATGGCCGCCGATCCGATCCCTGAGACCTTGCTCACATTTCCCGCCTTGAAAGGCCGTCTCATCTGAAGTGGCCCAGGCGATTTGGGCAAGGTGGTACTTCTTCGCTGGACAACCAAGCGATATGATTCCGAGCATGGGATTTGATCGTGACGATGGAAATTAGACCAAGGCCAGAGCTTTTGGAAGCCTCGACTGTGGAGGCGACCGGTTCGTACTGGTTACGCAGGAGTACCTCTACCCTTTCCTTACGGGCCAATCCCCAATGGTTGAGCCGGGGAGCGGGATGTGAATCAAGCAGCTCGGGGCCTAAAGTGTCTGCGTGAGAACTCCGCGGTTGGGTAGGTCCGGGCTTTAGAGGGTGTGTGTGCCGAGAAAGAAACAGCAGCCTGTAAAGTCTGCGCTAACAAAAGGCCCATCGGCCGGCACTCTGAGACGAACAACTCGTAAGTGAAACGGCGATTCCAGCCGCGCCACCTCCAACTCTTCACTTTGATTGCGTAGAGTATCCAGTGCGTGCGATTGCACTTATACTTATACTGCAGATTGGAGAACCTATGGCACGGTTACTCAGCAAGTGTGGACTGCCGTTAGCTCTTTCGTTGGCCGCGGTCGTGAGCGCCTACGCCGCCGAGCCGATCACTGAGATTACTCTCCCCGGTTCGCGCCTATTCACGGAGAGCATTACCTCCACTAAAGACGGAACTTTATATGCAGGCAGTGTCGGCAAGGGCAATGTAGTCCGCATCCCCTATGAATCGCACGACGGTCACGGAGTTTATCAAGCCGGGCAGCAACGGTTTGAATGCCGTCTACGGTATCTATGCCGACGAAAAGCACAAGACCCTATGGGTATGTTCCGACCATTGGAGTGATGGAAAGGGCGACCCGCCGGCGGTGAAGACATTCGACCTCACCACGGGTGCGGCGAAAGGCAGCTATACCCTTCCCGGGGACCCCCACCTTCTGTAACGACATTGCCGTCGCTGACAATGGGACAGCCTACATTAGCGACACGGAACAAGGCAGCCTGGTAATGCTCAAACCCGGCGCCAAAGAGCTTGAGGTCGCTGCCAAAGACCCTTTGCTGAAAGGTATTGATGGCTTAGCCTTCGGCGAAAAGACAGTTCTGTATGTCAACAGCGTAACGGAGAATAAGCTGATCCGCGTGGACATCGGACCGGACGGAAAATCGAAGGACATCATCGATCTTAAGCTCTCCCAACCGCTCACTGCTCCCGACGGCATGCGCACCATTGGCAAGAATCGGCTGCTGATGGCGGAGAACTCCGGCAATATGGACATCATCACTTTCACAGGTCTGAACTTCCAAACCGCAGACATCAAGGTCATCAAATCAGGCCTGGAATCCACCCCTGCTGTGACTGCGACTCGTGGCATGGCATGGATCGCGGAGGGCAAACTGAATTACCAGGACGATCCGAAGCTCAAGGATAAAAACCCTGACCCGTTCAAGTTGTACGCGGTTCCGCTGCCCAAAAAATAAGACTGAGAGGTATAAAAATAATCTCAGTTTATCGCTCACGCCAAGCGGTATCTTTATTTGGGCGTCAATTGCTTGAGGACTTCCTACCATGATCCGCACAGTGCTTTTTAGATCGTTGGCGCTACTGCTCCTTGGCGTTGGCTGTGGATGGGCCCAGACAGCGGTTCCCGATACCCCTGCCGGGCGTACGCTCCAGACGTGGCTGGACGCTTTCAATAGCGGGGATCGCGCAAAAATCGAAACCTACGTCAAGACCGTGGACCACTCCGAGTCGGTCGATGGCATGCTCGCATTCCACGGCCAGACCGGCGGATTCGAGCTGTTGTCCATCGAAAGCAGTGAGCCGCTGCATCTTCGCTTCCGGGTGAAAGAGAAAGGCGGCCCCACGACCGCGCTGGGAAACCTTCTGGTGAAGGATGGTCAGCCACCCACAGTGGCAACCTTTGCCTTGCGCGCGTTACCTCCGGGAGTTGCGCTGGCTAATGTGACCCTGGATGCGGCACTGCGCAAGCAGGTCATCGATGGCATAGGCGCCAACCTCACGGAGTTCTACATCGATGCGCCGCTCGCCACGCAGATGAAGGACGCCCTGCAGGCGCATGAGAAGGCCGGCGCCTACAACACCATCACCGATGGCGATGTCTTCGCTGAACAGCTGACCACGGATTTGCAGGCAGTGAGCCACGACAAACATCTCCGAGTGGGCTTCAACCCCTTTAAGACGCCGCCGCGGGGCAAGCCTACCCCGGAAGACGAGGCCCGCTTCCATCAACAGACGGAACACGACAACTGCGCCTTTCGCAAAGTCGAGATCCTGCCCAATAACATCGGCTACATCAAGTTCGATGGCTTCATGGATGCCTCGTTCTGCGGGCCAACGGTGACAGCGGCCATGGGCTTTGTGGCTCATACCGATGCCCTCATCTTCGATCTGCGGCAGAATGGCGGCGGCCAACCGGCCATGGTGACGTTGATTGCCAGCTACCTGTTTGATGAGCCGACACACTTGATCGACATATACAACCGAAAAGAGGACTCGACCCAGCAGAACTGGACCCTCTCATACCTGCCCGGCCCGCGGCTCACGAAACAACCCGTCTTTGTCCTGACCTCGGAGCGGACCTTCTCTGGCGCCGAGGAGTTCGCCTTTGATTTGAAGAATCAGAAGCGCGCCACCATCGTCGGTGAGACCACCGGTGGCGGAGCGCATCCCGTTGCCCCGCACACGGTGGCCGATTACTTCACCGTAGGTGTGCCCTTTGCCAAGTCACTTGATCCCGCCACCAAGACGAATTGGGAAGGAACCGGTGTCGCGCCGGACGTGAAGGTGCCGGCTGCCGATGCCCTGGACACGGCACAGAAGCTTGCGCTTGAGAAGATCCAGGCCAAGAAAGATAGCAAGTAGCCGACGCGCGTTCCCGGTGTCCAGTTGCGGACGCACCAGGTTATATTCGGACATCCCGGCAAACCGCATAGCTCGCGGATGAGCGCAATTCCCTGACTTTAAAGCCCTCGCTGTGCAGCCACGAACGGTAGCAAACGTGCTTTGCTCTGTTCATGGATTTCGCCTTAGATCTCGGGGGTGCTCATGAACCGGTTGTTTAATTACGGAAGGTTTGGCGTCCGCCAGCTGCGTAAGAGTCCCATGTTTGCCCTAACGACAATTCTCACGCTGGCCTTGGGCATCGGAGCAACGACAGCGATCTTCAGCCTGGTCTATGCGGTGATGCTGAAACCGCTGCCCTTTCCTCAGTCAGACCGATTGCTGTGGCTCACCAAGGAAGATCATTCGTCGGGAGCCGGTGATACCTGAGTCACTGAGCTATCCGGATTACTTCGATTGGCGCGCGCAGAATCGGACGTTGACCGGGATCGCTTCGTTTACGGGCGCGAACCTTGCGCTGACTGGCATGGGGAACGCGCAGCACCTGAACGCGCAGACCGTCTCTTCGAATTTCTTCCAGGTGTTGGGTGCGGCGCCGATGCTGGGCCGGGACTTTGTTTGGGAAGAGGAGAAAGCGGGGCATCGCGGGGTGATGCTCAGTTATGCGTTGTGGCAATCGAGGTTTGGGGCAAGTCGCCAGGTTGTGGGCCAGCCGGTAACGTTGAATGGCCTGCAGTACACCGTGGTCGGCGTCATGCCCAGAGACTTCAACTTTCCCCTTCAGCAGCCTTCCGTCGATTTGTGGACCTCGTTGGCGGCTGCTGCAGAGGGCGCATCTCCGATGACTGAGCAACGAGGAGCCGACACTCTGGAGGTGATTGGCCGCCTGAAGCCGACCGTCACACTGGAGCAGGCCAGAGCGGAGTTGAACGTAATTGCAAGCAACCTGGCGAAGCAGTATCCAGACACCAACAAGTGGTACACGACGGCAATCGTTGAGCCGGAATTCGAACACCTGGTGGGCGATACAAGGCCGGGGCTGCAACTGCTGTTTGGGGCCGTGGCGCTGGTGCTTCTGATCGCGTGTGTGAACGTGGCCGGATTGTTGCTGGCGCGGAGCGCGCAACGCAGCGCGGAGATAGCGCTGCGCGGAGTACTCGGCGCCAGCAGGATGGAGATCGTTCGCCAGATGCTGGTGGAATCGCTCACGCTCTCTCTGCTTGGCGGCCTGGCGGGGATTGCGCTCGCTACGACAATTATGCAGGGAACCATTCAGCTCCTGCCTGAGACACTGCCACGGCTGAACGAAGTTTCACTGAACGGGCCTGTGCTTGCATTTGCTGTGGGTCTCTCCCTGCTCACGGGATTATTGTTTGGTGTCTTGCCGGCGGTGCGGATTTCGCGCTTGGATCCGGCGGTGGGCCTGCGGGAAGGGACCAGAACGGTTACCGGCGGCCGTGTGCAACATCGGCTGCAGACGTGGATGGTGGTCGGCGAGACGGCGCTCAGCTTGGTCCTGCTCGTAGGCGCAGGATTGCTGATTCGCAGCTTCGTGGGTGTGCTCCACGTGAATCCAGGTTTCGATCCTCATGGAGTGTTTACGGCTCGCATCAGCTTTGCCCGAAAATGGATACGAACACGATCAAAAGATCCAATTCATGGATCAGTTGATTCCGCGGCTGGCCTTGCTCCCTGGGGTGAAGTCAGCCTCTGCGGGATGGCCGATGCCGATGTCTGGCAATAATGCTTCCATCAGCTTCACCGTTGAAGGCCATCCAGTGGCAAAAGCAGATCATCCCAGCGAAGCGATCGGCCTGGCTCTTCCCGGATATTTTGAGACCATGCGCATTCCGTTGATCGCGGGCCGTACCTTTGCTGCGCAAGATGGGCCCAAGGGTCCGCCAGTAGCCATCGTCAACCAGGCATTCGCAAACAAGTATTTTGCCGGCGTGAACCCCATCGGCAAGCACATGACAGCAGACCTGGGAGACGGCACGCTGAACTCTCCGGTGCGGGAGATTGTCGGCGTCGTCGGCAACATAAAGCGGCAGGGGATAACGGCCGAGTCAGATCCTGAGTACTACCTGCCATGGAGCCAAGCAGTCATCACCACTCCCTTTCTGTGCATCCGTACCTCCGGCAATCCGGAAAATCTGCAGAGGGCGGTCATCACGACCATTGCGCGCATGGACCCGGCCGTCCCCGTGTACCAGGTTCACGATCTGGACTTCTATATTTCGCAGTCTTCGGCACAGCCGCGGTTCCAAACTCTATTGGTGTCGAGCTTCGCCGCGATGGCGCTGCTGCTTGCAGCCATCGGTCTCTACGGTCTGTTGTCTTATATCGTGCAACAACGGAGCATGGAGATCGCACTGCGGTTGGCCGTAGGCGCACAACGCGGTGAGGTGGTGGGGCTGGTTCTGAAACGTGGAATGGCCCTGGCAGCGATTGGCGTGGCCGTGGGACTGGGCATTTCGGCCTGCCTTTCACGATTCATCGCTACGCTACTGTACGGTGTGCAGCCAGGTCGACCCACTGACATTTGCCGGGGTGTCGCTCTTGTTGTTGCTGGTGGCGCTGGCGGCGAGCATTGCGCCGGCATATCGCGCGGCGCAGGCCGATCCCATGATTACCCTACGCAATCCATAGCCGTTGCTCAGCCTGCCTCGGGTGGCGAGTCCGTTCCAGGAAAGTAGCCTGCGTCGACGGTGCGTGCGCTCACCCGCACCGCATCCGCTTCTAGATAGATGCGGACAATAAATGGGAACCGCTGGCGCACAGCGGACTCAATGGCATCGATCGTCTGCTCGATCTCATCGCGTGAGAGTGATTTCTGAAAGCGAACGTTCATCGTGAGCAGAACATTTTCCGGTCCGAAATACATCGTAAAGGGATACCCTGTCACATCGACGCCCTTCTGGGCCTGCGTGAGCTGGCGAATCTGCCGCAGCACTGCGACATTCGCCCCCTCGCCCACCAGGAGCGCCTTGCTTTCAATGATGAGAACCAGGGCGACGGCCATCAGGACCACGCCAATAACGATCGAGGCAATGCCATCGGCGCGGCTCCAGCGGAAGAACTGGTCGAACAAGCTCGCGGCCAGAGCCGCCAGCAGACCAAGGAGAGCGGCGCAATCCGCAACAATGACGGTAAAGGTACTTGGATCCTTGCTGTCATGAATGGCGCGCCACGAAGCCGGGACTCCTTCGGTTGCCTTAAATTCCATGAGCCCAACCGACAGCGAGTAGCCCTCAAAGGCTGCGGCCACAAAGAGCGTCACATAGTTCCAGAGGAGGTGCTCGATATGGTGCGGGTGCTGCAGTTGATGGATCCCTTCGGCGACCGAGAGGGCGCCGCCGGCGAGGAAAATGAAGAGCGCAACCAGAAGTGTCCAGAAGTAGAGTTCTTTTCCGTAGCCGAAGGGGTGGGTTTCATCTGCCGGTTTTCGACTGAGATGGATGCCGAGCACGAGCAGCGAGCCATTGCCGGCGTCGACCAGCGAATGGATGCACTCGGAGAGCATCGCGGAAGAACCGCTAAAGAGAAAGGCGGTGAACTTGGCAGCGCCAATCCCGACATCAGCGAGAATGGCCGTGAGCACGGCCTTACGAGAAGAGCCTTGGGCGGTGTCGGCTTGAGAGGTCAATCGAGAATCCTTGGTTTTCTAGCCTGAATTTCTCAGACTACTTAAGCGCGATTTGCGTCCCATCAGCGCTCGCCGGAACGGTAGCTCCCCAGCGTCCGCCTATCTGCGTGATCGCAGCGCTCTTTCCGTTGACGGAAGCGCGCGCCGCCTTCGGCTTCCAACTCACCACTTCGACCCGATAGTCGTGCCACCATGGCCGCCAGTTCCCTTCCTGCTTCGCGATCTCCACCTGGAGTGACCCATCCGCTGCAACTGAACAGGTAAAGTGAATCCGCGCGAACTCGTCGTTGCGGAAATCGAAACTATGGCCGTCATCGGTGTAGACCTCGCCTGCACACGCCTCCCCGGGGGCCGGAGGAAAGACGCGCAGCGTCAGCGGGCCGTTGGGCACTTCGCTGGTGCTCTGTGTCAGCGGTGCGATAGGCAAGATACTGCCTCCGCGCACATAGACCGGTAACTGGTCGAGTGTGGGCGTCACCATCAGCGGCTTCTGCGCAATCACCTTATCGCGCTGTTCCAGGTCAAGGTTTCCGGCAATCGTGCCCCGCGTAAGCTGCACGCCAGTCCAGTAGTCGTACCAGGTTCCGGGCGGCAAGTGCACGGCATAAGGAGCGATCTCTTCGGGGGAAGGATTGGGCGCGACCAGGATGCGGCTGCCAAAAAGAAATTCGCTTCCGCCGGTGGTCAGGTCATACGGGCTGCCATCGTCGGTGGCATGGGGAAACTCCAGAAAGAGTGGGCGGTTGATAGGTAAACCATCGTGTGAGGTCTCTTCCGCAACCGTATACAAATAAGGCATTAGCCGGTATCGCTCTTCGATAAAGCGCCGCCGGATGTTCTCCTGCTGCGGCCCATCCACCCATACCTCATGCATGCGGGTTCCCTTTGCCGAGTGGTCGCGGTCGATCGGCTGAAACGCCGAGAGCTCGATCCACTTGGTCAGCAGATCCGGCGGGGGAGAGCCCGCAAAACCACCCACGTCCGCCCCCGCCAGGGAAAAGCCGCTCAGCCCCAGGTTCACCAACTGCGGAATCGTCATGCGCAGGTGATTCCAGGTGGAGCTGTTATCGCCCGTCCAGGTAGTGGCGTAGCGTTGACCTCCGGCGTAGCTGGCCCGCGTCATCACAAACGGCCGTTCATTCGGGCCGCAGCGCAAGCTCTCCCTCCTCGGTGGCGCGAGCGTTCTGCATACCAAAAATGTCGTGGATCTCGAGGTGGGTCGCAGTGCGCTTGCGGAAACCGGGCTCGTCGATCCGATGCTGTATGTCGTCGGGCATTGTCTTGCCTGGGCCATCGAAAACCGCCGGCTCATTCATGTCGTTCCAGAAGCCGGCAACGCCATCCTTAACGAAATCCTTGAAGAGTCCGCCCCACCACTCCCGTGTCTGCGCCTGGGTAAAGTCGGGAAAGACCGCGGGTCCTGGCCAAACCTTGCCCACGTAAATGGAGCCGTCCGGGTTCTTCACGAAGTGGTCCCCCGCAATCCCCGAGTCGTACGGCGCATAGCCCACATTCGGCTGCCTGGCCACATGCAGGTCTGTGATCACCACCAGCTTGAAATGCTCATCGGCAAGATCCTTCACCATGCCTTTGAAATTGGGAAAGGCCTTCTCGTTCACCGTGAAGGGCCAGTTCTCATGTTGGAAGTCGATGTCCAGCCACAGCACATCCGAGGGAATGCGGTCTTTGCGCAGCCGGGTGGCTATTTCACGCAACTGCGTTTCTGGAAAATACGAGTAACGCGATTGCTGAAAGCCCAACGCCCAAAGCGGCGGCAAGGGGGTCGGCCCCGTCAACCACGCCCAACCTGTCACCACCTGCTTGGGGTCGGGACCGTACAGCAGGTAATAGTCGATGGGGCCGTTCAGCGACCCGAAGGTGTAGCGAGTCTCATCCGCGCGGCCGAAATCAAAGTTGGTCCGCCACGTATTATCCAGGAAAACGCCCAGCGTGCGCCCCTGGTTCACGTCCAGAAAAAATGGAACGCTCTTGTAGATGGGATCGGTGGACTCCTGCCATCCGAACGCGTCGGTGTTCCACATGGTGAATGCCTGGCCACCGCGATCCAGTGGTCCCGGCTTGTCTCCCAGCCCGAAGAAGTGATCGCTGAAGCTGCGCTGCTTGCTGACCTCGAAGCGTGTTCCATCCCACAGCACGGGCGCCGCGTCCTTTTGCAGGACGTTGCCTTGAAGGTCAGTCACCGTGAGCAGTAGATGATCATCTACGCTCACCCGCAGCGCCTTGGTGGTAAAGCCGTGCGCCTCTGCGGTCACCGGCACACTGTTGGTGCGGGACTGTCCGAGCACCGCCCAGGACGCATCCTCGGGAACGGCATCGCCCTTCCACATGCGCACGCGTAAGACATCGTCGCGCAGCGCATTCACCTGCAACTTCACTCCGTCCGCCGAGGCGGTCAATCCGCTCTGTGTTGGTGTTATTTGCTGGGAAAGGGCGCCGGTTGACAAAAGAGCGAATGTGAGGAAAGCAGCGGCTTTACAGCGATGACGCGCTCGCGCTGGCATAGGGCTCCTTCCGCCTCGATGGTCATCCCATAAGGCGGCGTCCCTTTGTAATGTACCTGTTCTTCCCCGTCAAGCAGCGTTGGCCGGCTTGCGGAATGCTTCTATGGATGGCGACGTCCTCGGTTTGGTGATCTAGAGATCAGCGCTAAGGAGCGCCGGCAGCAGGCGCAGGACCCGGGCACTCCGGCCACAGTTCCCAGTGGCTCGACTCCTCAAGCCTCACCGTCACCGGGATTTTCTCCCTGTCCGCCACACCCTGCGCAGCGTCCTGGGCGAGACGCAGGAAGCCGGTCGCGTCGATCGCACCATCACCCCAAATCCCCCTCAGCTGTAGGCCTGGACTCCTCGCGGCGCGATAACTCGCCTCGCTCCAGGGCGCCCAGACCGACCGTCGCGATATGCCCAGATACACCGGCTGACCGCGCACGTCGAGCGGCAGGTGCTTTGCCATGCTTGCATACACCCCCAGGGTCAAGTGCTGTCCCCCGGGCGTGCAGAGGAGGGCATTCCCGCCCAGGGACTTCGATAAGTAGGGTGCTCCCGTCGGTCGCGGCATCATCCGTATATAGAGCGCGTACTCCCCGCCGTCCGCTGTAAATCGCCCCCATCCATGCCATTCCGGAAGCGCGTGCCAGTGGCCGCCGGTAAAGTAAATCCAGGGATTGAACAGCGCTTGCGCTGCGAACATCAATGCCAGCGCCAGCAGCATCACCCCGAAGATCCGCAACCAATACCGCGGACGCCGCCCGCTGGTTCGCCCAATCACGCGACCTGTATACGGATTACGCATGGACATCCCATTCAGGCCAGCCAACCAGGGATGCCGGCGTGCCCGCCTGGCCGACGAAGAAGTTGTTCCATCCTGAGATCGGGTCCGCCATACCTCCTCCGGGAGCTTCAGAACTTGAACAGGCCGGAAAGCGACAAGCCTGAAGTCGCAAGGCCGGCCAGCAACGCAATGGTAGAGAAAAGGAACCACCGGAGAGTGATGCTGTACTCCGTCTCGTCATCGTCCTTGACCTGCAGCGACCTCCATAGAGCGATGATCTGGAACACAATCGCGAGCGCCACCAGGACGGCCGCGATGACTGATGTGATATTCCAGGCTCCCGGGAGCTCAAAGTCCCAATAACGCACGAAAAGAAGGGAGAATCCCAACAGTACCGTGATGGCCGTGATGATCCCCTGGCGGTATCCCACGGGGAGAGGCTTACGCGGGCGCTCGGGGTGCGCGTCGAGTGGTCTATCCGCGTCCGTGCTCATGGAAACCTTCTCCTTTGCTAAGCTTCGCCATCAAAGCTAACAGCTTTGATTCGGGGTTGAGAGAAGGCAAGGCATTACGATCGCAGATCAGAACTGGTATCCCTGTCTGAGCTCACAGCGGTAGACCGTGGTCTTCTCTTCTTCCATACCGGTCCGGACGGTACAGGTGGCCCAGCTCAGCTCGGGGTCCGGGCCCAGAGGAAACACCATGGGAGAGCCGCCGAGGTCGGCCTCGAGGCTTACCCCTTCCTGGCTTGGGGGCACAGTAAAGTTGAGCGTCTGGCCAAAGATCACCGGGTACAGTTCGCGCACCTCAGAACTGATGGCCGTGTGAAAGACCTCTGCTTCCAGCAGAAACGTGGCCGTATCCGACCAGTTCAGGGCCGAAACCTTGATGACGCGGCCGCCATGAATGAATCCATTGGAGTCAATCCGCGTAAACGGGCACGGCCCTGCAATGCAGCTGGCTCGGATATTGCCGAACGCATTGTCGGTTCCAGCATCGAGCGATACAGATGCGGAAGCCGCCTTCCACTTCCCATCCGGCGAACACGGAGCCTGGTGATTGCAGGGAACGTTTCCCGTATTGACCACCTGGAAGGTCTTGACCGCGCTGCCCACATTCGTCTCCGTCCGGGTGTTGATGGTATATCTCACCCGGATATTCGAGACCACGATGGGCGGCCGGCCCGAGGAAGCGACGCTCGGAGCGGGGATAGGAACCATGGCCGCAACATAGAGCTGTTTGGGGATCGCCAGTCTTCCCGTTTGCACCGTCAGGTCGAGCGGTTGGTAATCCGAATGCCGGAAGGCGACCGTGACCGGCCGATCCGACAACACTCCCTTTTGCAACACCAGCTTGAAATATCCCGCAGCATCCGACTGCGTCGTGGCGCTCCTTATGCCATCCGATGCCGTGATCGCCACATCGGCGATCGGTAGCTCCTTTTTAGCATCCGTATCACGCCGGATCACGGCGCCTTCAATCGGTATCGCCTGCGCCTCGGTGATCGATCGCAAGCGGTGGGCGCGCATCATCAGCAACACAAAAATAACCACGCCTGCTGACACCGCGATGGTCCCCCAGACAATCTTCTTTCCCGTCATTGCATCCATTATTCAATGATTCGACACGAGCGTGGAAGGGGACGGGCTTGAGTGGTTGCAGAAAAAGGCAGTTTCCGTACCTGCGGGAGGTTCTCAGTCAGACACCCTAAGCCGTCCGAAAGAGCTACGAATGGCAGAAGATCCAGCCTCTGAGGGTAAGATGGGCTGAATGAGTGTGGACGGATTTGCAGACAAAGGCAGCAGAGAAAAGCGCGCGCAGCTCAGTTCCCGGCGCCAACTGTTGCGCCAAATGGCCGGCGTCTCACTCGGGCTGCCGCTCGCGCCCTGGAAGCCGCTGCTAGCCCAGGCAGCCGCGGCGAATCGGCCCAAGGGACCGGCGCCGCTGCCTCCGCCCGCCACCTTTGGACCAGAAGATGAGCAATTCCTCGACGAGTTGGAACACAGCAGTTTTCTTTACTTCTGGGAGCAAGCCAATCCGCAAACCGGCTTGATCAAGGACCGCTGCAACGCGCGCGCCAACGACACTGGCGTGGTGGGCAGCATTGCCTCCACCGGTTTTGGCCTGACCGCCATCTGCATCGCAGAGAAGCGCGGCTTCGTCTCCCGTCAGGACGCTCGCGTGCGCGTGTTGGCCACCCTCACCTTTCTTTGGCGAACGCTGCCCACCCATCGCGGATTCTTCTATCACTTTGCCAACATCAATACCGGCGAAAGACTTTGGGATTCTGAAGTCTCCTCCGTCGATACGGCGATCCTGCTATGCGGGATCCTCACCTGCCGCCAGCACTTTGACGATCGCGAGATTATCCAACTGGCCCATGCGATTTTTGACCGCGTCGACTGGACCTGGCTCTCAGAAGACACTGCACTGTTAACCCAGGGGTGGACGCCGGAGTTCGGCTTCCTGCCTTACAAGTGGGACCGCTACAGCGAGCTGATGATGATTTATCTGCTCGGTATGGGCTCTTCCACGCACCCCCTGCGTCCGGATGCGTGGAACGCCTGGCCGCGGACTACCTTCGAGTATGACGGCCTGCGCTACATCGGCTCCTTTGCGCCGCTCTTTGTGCACCAGTACTCCCAGGCCTGGTTTGATTTCCGGCAAAAGCGCGATAAGTATGCGGATTACTTTCACAACTCCGCCATTGCCACCGACGTGCACCGCCGCTTCTGCATTGAGCTGAGCAAGAGCTTCCCCGATTACAGTGACGATCTTTGGGGTATCACTGCCTCCGACTCAGACAAAGGCTATGTGATCTGGGGCGGCCCGCCGGCCATGGGGCCGATCGATGGCACGGTGGTCCCCGCGGCCTCCGGAGGTTCCCTGCCCTTTCTCCCCGAGACCTGCATGCGGGTGCTGAGGAACATCAGAACTCGTTACCAGCAGGCCTGGAGCCGCTACGGCTTCGTCGATGCCTTCAACCCCTTGAAGAACTGGTATGACCACGACGTCATCGGCATCGACACCGGCATCACCATGCTGATGGCGGAAAACGTTCGCACCGCCTTCGTGTGGGAGACCTTTATGAAAAACCCCGAGGCAAAACGCGGCATGGCCCTTGCAGGCTTTACCAGCTATAGCCCAGCCACGGGATCAAGTTCATAGGCATCGCTGCCGCCCGCGTTGTGAGCAGATCCGGTTCTCACACACGCTCTTACGCCCCGCCCTTTTGATTCATGTGGTCATGACTGCGGGAGCGCGGTGGGTTCGACAGGGGCTTTGCGGCGGAGGATGGCAGCGGAGATGAGAGTAATGATAAGGCCGACGGGCAGGGGCTCCATGAAGGTGTAGGCCATGTTGACGAAGGGGTTCTGGTAGAGCTGCTGAGAGTGCTGTATGGCAGCGACCTGCGCGGCGGTGGCAGCGGGGTCAAGTCCGGAGGACTGGACCTTGTGAATCTGCGCGGCGAAGTAGCTGTCCATGAAGTGGGGCATGAAGTTGAAGTAGAGGACCTCCCACATGGCGACGTAGCAGACGGTGGTGATGAGGGCGATCAGGATGCCGCAGGCGAAGGCGCGGCCGAAGGAGATTTGGCCGGCGAGGGTGTTGTCGCGGTAGCTGCGGATGCCGAAGTAGATGAGCAGGAACGACGCCACCATGATGGTGTAGCCGAGAGCCAAGCTGTGACCGGAGCCGATCTTGTCGGCGAGGAGAAGCGAGCCGCCCATAAGGACGGAGAGGATGAGGCCGGAGATGAGGCCGAAAGTGAGGACGATTCTCTTCATGTGAGGCTCCTGGTGCGAGTGAGGATGGAGTCACGATGCGGTGTAACGGGGCCGGATGTCGTCATCCTTTCGGATGATTTTTGCAGGAATGGAGCGGAAATCATGCTTTCGGGTGACGCGGTCACGGCAGGAGGCCTAGTTCTTTGCCGCGCAGGACGGCCTGGGTGCGGCGGGCGGCTCCGAGCTTGTCGAAGGCGCGGGCACAGTGTGTCTTGACGGTGTTTTCGGAAACGAAAAGCTGCGTGGCGATCTCGCGATTGCTGAAGCCGCGGGCGATCAGGGTGAGGATTTCGAGCTCGCGTGCCGTGATGCCGAGGGTCTGCTGGCGGGCCGTATTGGGAGCGAAGGGTTCGAGGGCGGGGGCTTCCGCGGGGACAAGCACTTCCCTCACCACGACCGTTTCGCGGATGGTTTCGCGACTGCGCGTGATGCGGAGGCCGAGCCAGATGCCGAAGGCCGCGAAGAGGATGGCGACGAGCCCGCTGTAGAGCTCGACGGAGTGCTCGATGATGACGAAGCGGTATTCGGTGTACTGGAGGATGGCGATGAGGAGGCCGCCGACGAGGCCGAAGATGAGAACGTGGCGCTTCATGATGGGGTTGTGAAGAAGTATATCCCCGCTCTACCCCTGACTCCTGCTCACGCCTCAAGGCTCTACAAACAACACCCCATAAAAAGTCCCTACTCAGATCCAAACTTCATAACAGCCTTCAGCAGGCTGCAAGCGTCAGGATTATTGGCTTGAGGGAATTTCGTAACAGTCTCGTTCCTTGCCGCTGCACTCATGTGCTGGAGACAAACCATACCTAGAAATTCTGATAGGTTGAATGGATCGAGGAGGCGGAAGCAGGTTCTGCTGAAGAGCAACCTGCCAGGAATGATCGATCCGACTCATCCCACCGATGTGTCCTGAGGGGAATCCACGATGCGGGACTCCCCTTTGGGAGTTTCGGGACGAAATAACCACGGGAGTTAACTTCCATCCTGCCGCTATTTCTGCAGCAATACGGAAAGTGTCCCTCCGGGGTAAACCCCGGTAACAGTAGCCAGATCCAACTTCCCATCTCCATTAAAATCACCGACGACTGCTGCTCCTCCAGCGGGGAGGTGACCGACAATCGCCGAACCCGTCAGGCTGAAAGCGCCGTGACCATTTCCCAGGAAAAAGTCAAAGTGATCGTCCGGATAACCAGCCTCCGCAAA
The DNA here is from genome assembly GCA_963736535.1 of uncultured Acidobacteriaceae bacterium. Taxonomy (GTDB): domain Bacteria; phylum Acidobacteriota; class Terriglobia; order Terriglobales; family Acidobacteriaceae; genus PALSA-350. Next base: position 338,869 of record CAVTPN010000014.1, on the reverse strand, counting down.
GTCCAGCTTTCCGTCTCCGTTGAAGTCCGCGAGCAGTCCGCCTCCAGTTAAGTCCTCCGCCACCGGCGATTGGGGACCGGCGTGAAACAGGCCATTCCCGTTCCCCAAGGTGGTGGCGAGGATGCTCTGATTGAAGTCGGGGTAAATCCCTACCGCGCTGACCAGGTCAAGTCTCCCATCGCGATTCACATCGCCGAAAGCCCCGGGCTCTTCATATGCGACGGTGGGGGGCGAGGCGATCTCGGAAAACGTACCGTCCCCCTTGCCAAGGTAAACCTGCACAGAAGGAGTAGCCTCGACGTCCAGCACCAAATCCAGGATTCCATCCCGATTCAGATCTGCGGTCGTGACCCTGTCGTTGGTGGCCCCTATGCCCGTGATGGAAGGCGCCGCCACGAACGTCCCATCTCCGCGGCCCAAGCGGATGGACACTGCGTTGGTTGTGCATCCTACGGGCGCCGGTGTGCAGTAGGCCACGGAATTAGCGATAGCAAGATCCAGCTTGCCGTCCCGATTAAAGTCTCCCACAGCGATGGAGGTGGGCGTACGGTCCACCGGGATCGTCGAGGGAACCGGCGTGAATTTACCGTGCCCATCGTTCAACAGGATCGTCACCGTCTCTGCGCCGTTATTCGCGACCGCGATATCGATCTTCCCGTCTCCATTAAAATCTCCAGTCGCCAGCGCTGTGGGCAAATTGCTTACCGCGACTGTGGAAGCCACAAAGAAAGTGCCGTTGGGCCGCCCAAGCAGGATTTTGACGTTGCCGGTGCTTTGGGTGGTGCACTCGGGCAACGCTTCACAGGGCTCCGAGATCGCCAGGTCGGGTTGGCCGTCTCCATTGAAGTCCGCGGTGGCAATCGCGCCGGGCTGCCCCGGATTTTCTCCCAGGTCCATATCTGTCTCGTCGAACACCACACTGGCGGTTGGTTTCGTAATCGACAGCAGCATCGGGTTCGAGGCCACGCTTTCATCATGCCCGTAATGATTGGTGACGGTGATGGAAGCGGTCGCCGCTTCGTGCAGTAACCCGGCAGGAACATAGGCCGCTATTTCACCTTCGTTCACCACCAGTGTCCGCAGGGGATGGGTAGTCTTTCCTAACTGGAATCCGATGTCGGCATCCGGACCAAATCCGGCGCCATCGAGGATGAGGATGAAGCCCGAGCCATGGACCCTGGCGGCGGTCGGGGAAATGATATCGATGAACGGAACGGCTTCGTTATGCTTGGGCGGTTCGTAATGCGAGGCGGTTTGGGCAAGGGCGGTCGCGCTGGGCAACAAAGCCAGCAGTAGCATACATCTGCGCACAACGGTCGAGCTTGGCTGTTTCACGGCTAGGACCTTTCAATCGTTCTTCGAGCATTTGGAAATTGCGGCCCGGGGAGTGGAGCTATCGTTCCTGGGGGCAAATCGGCTTGAGGAGAAAAGCACGGCTCGCGGACGTGGTCAGCAGGATGCAGGTACAGTTGAGAACCAGGCAAAAAACAAAGTGAAGCAAGCCTACGTTTACGCAAAACCTCTTTCCAACCGGCGGGTCGATCCGTCCGATACGCGAGGGGGAAGCGCGGGAGGAGTCTATCGAACACCCATGATGCTGTCAAGCGCCTAATTAGACAAACCGTTTTTCTTAACTCGGTTACACCGCGCAACTTATCGTATCGAACTCGGCGTGAGTTTTAACCTGATCTCGACCATGGTTTGGCTCGCCCGAAATCCAGTTCATGGCAAAATCCGAAGCTCCAGAACTCCCAATTGACAGCCTTATCCCGCAGGCATATCGTTCCCGTGCGTATCCCCCGCGCGAACGAAAACCCCCAAATCAAGAATCGAACCAAACTAAGTCTCGACTGGAGTCAACATGCGCCAATGGTCGTATTTTTCTGCCTTAAGTCTTTGCTGCGTGTTCGGCGCGGCACAACCAGGAACTTCTCAAACCTATACGGTCACCGACCTGGGGACCTTCCCGGGCGGCACTTATAGCACAGCGTTAGCCATAGATGAAGCAGGCCAAGTTACCGGCTGGTCGAGCGGCACATACGGTCCCGGCGGAGAGGCCTATTCCTACGCGTTCATTTACCGTGATGGCAAGCTACTGAACCTGGGCGCGCTGGGCGGCGACAGCAGCATAGGCTACGGCATCGCCAGCGACCCCGACGACGCCCAAGACAAGAACAAGACGGAAAAAGGAGCCCAGGTAACAGGCGCTGCCAACACCGCCTCAGGCGCAACCCACGCCTTCCTCTATAAAGATGGGTTGATGCGCGATCTGGGCCTGCTCCCCAGAGGCACCACCAGCCAAGGCAATGCGATCAACCGGTTAGGTGAAGTTGCCGGCGAGGCCGACAACTCCACTGGTATCGTCGTGGCTTTCCTATACAAACACGGCACTCTGATCGACTTGGGAGCGTTCCCGGGAGGGGAGGGCAGCTTGGCCTTCGGCATCAACGACCTTGGCGACGTGACCGGCACCGCCGGTGCCGGGACTGACAGCGATGGCTTTCTCTACAGCAACGGTAAGCTTCGGGATATCGGAAAACTGCCGCTGCCGGGAGCGAACTATTCCACCGGAAGAGCGATTAACAATGCCCGGGAAATCACCGGAGACTCAGGGATCCTGGCCGGCGGCAGCAACCATGGCTTTCTCTACAGCAAAGGAAAGATGGTTGATCTTGGGCTCTTGCCGACCGGTAAGTCCAGCAGTGGAATGGCGATTAATTCGTTAGGTCAAATCGTCGGCGTGGCCGATGTTTTTGTTCCTTATCCTCCGCCGATTACTTCTCCCCCGGGAATCCATGTTGGCCACGGCATTCTGTATAGCGAAGGGAAGATGCATGATCTGAATGCCATGATCCCAGCGAATTCAGGATGGGTGCTCGGCACTGCAAGTGGCATCAACGATCGAGGGCAGATCGCAGGGACGGGCACCATCAATAATGAAATCCATGGATATCTGCTGACCCTCGACTGCAGCAAACAGGAAAATAAACACTGCGGACAGTGTAAGCAAGATTAATCAACCTTCATCCTTATTGAGGTGCAGATAAAAAGGCCCCGGAGCGAGTGCCTGCGGGCGTTCACTCCGGGGCCATCGATGCGTTCTACCTAAACCTGGCTGACGCAATGCGGCGACGCCGATTCTCTACTGACGTGGCTGCGCTTCGTCTCCCTTTGTTTTCTGGTGAGGGGCACTCTCCGCGCGAGCCTGAGTGGCAGGTGCTTCATGTTGACGAGTCGCTACTGGCTCCTGCGAATGAGACTGAGTCGGTTTATTCTCACTTGAGCTAGTAGCAGCTGGCTTCTCCGCGGTTGCTCTGTCCGAACTCATGTGAGGTGCGGCGGCCTTTTCGGTCGTGGCCTCACTCTCACTCGGACGAGTCGCGGCGGTATGCTTCTCAGTCTCTTTGTTCTCGCTCGGGTGAGTCGTAGCGGCCTTTTCGGTCGTGGCCTTACTCTCACTCGGACGAGTTGCAGCGGCGTGCTTCTCAGTCTCTTTGTTCTCGCTCGGGTGAGTGGCAACGGCCCTTTCGGTCGTGGCCTTACTCTCACTCGGACGAGTTGCAGCGGCGTGCTTCTCAGTCTCTTTGTTCGCACTCGGGTGAGGTGCAGCGGCCCTTTCGCTCGTGGCCTTACTCTCACTCGGACGAGTCGCAGCGGTGTGCTTCTCAGCCTCTCTGTTCGCACTCGGGTGAGTCGCAGCGGCCCTTTCGTTCGTGGCCTTACTCTCACTCGGACGAGTCGCAGCGGCGTGCTTCTCAGTCTCTCTGTTCGCACTCGGGTGAGTCGCAGTGGCCCTTTCGGTCGTGGCCTTACTCCCACTCGGACGAGGCGCAGCGGCGTGCTTCTCAGTCTCTTTGTTCGCGCTTGAATGGGTTGCGGAGGGCCTCTCCGTCGTCGCCTGCTCGCTCGAGTGAGTTGCAGGGGTGCGTTTTTCGGTCGCATTGCTCTCCCTTGCGCGGGTTGCAGCGGCTTTCTCGGCGGTTGCCTTGCTCTCACCCGGGTGAGCCGCTGCTCGTTTGGGCTGCACGATTTTCCGTGGCCGCACCACGGGCTGGCACTACATTCTTGCCGGTAAACTCTCCCGGTCTGGAGGTTGCGGCGACCGGCGGCTTACCATGATTCACCGAGGCCAGTAATTCGCGGTTCGCGCTTGCCGCGCGCCGATGTGCTACTTGTTCCGCTGTTGCCGCACTGTGATGCTCATGAAGCGCGGCGGCTTGAGCGGCAGTCGGCCGGGCGGCTGTTCCGCCGGTCCCGCCATTGTAACTAACATAGTTTCCAGCAGCGGGAGAGCTCACGTTCCTCACGTATGTGTTCTGAATGACGGTGACATTGATATTATTCACAGCGCGGTTGTAGTAAAACTGTCCGTTGTTCCAATAGCCACCCTCGTAGCCGGCACCACTATAACCATAGCCATAGTCGATGCCGCCGTAGTAGCCAACGGTGCGACCCCAATAGCCCTCATGCCAGTGATAATTTCCGCTAGCCCAACCCCAATAGCCCGGCGTCCATAGCACATCTTCCGCTGGGGGCTCAACCCAAGTGCCAGGTACCCAGTAATAGCCTTCATCACCGTAGGCCCAGTAGCCTGGCACCCACAAATAACCGCTCCCGGGGCAACTAGGTTGTGAGTACGCCACTAGTTCCGGGCGGAGCGATGGTGATAGATATGCTGAGTTGAGCGAATAAAGTGGCCGGTATGGCCAACATCAGAGCAGCGAAGGACAACAAACGGCTTCTACGCATAGGAACCCCTTTCACGCGCGAGACAGCTTCGCTTCAATGTAGGATTTGCACGGAGGCATTGAACAATGTGTATTACTTGTTCGCTTCCCGCTGCGTCAGAGACTGCGCCTCGATCCAGCCTTGAAGCGAAACCCGACTACGTTGACTCCGTGTGCCGTGCCCAGTAAAGGGCTAAGTGGTGAGATGCACGCCACCGTTTCGGGGGTAAGCTGAAAGGCGATAAATCTTAATTTCTCGGTCTGTCGAGATAGGAAGGTTTAGCCGCAGGGATTAGAAGGATCAGCTCACCTATTAAGGCAGTTCCTTGAACAGCGATCTCCATATTCCAGGATGCCACCGGGGCAGGATCCGCCGAGGTGCGCCATTTCTCACCCGCAAAACACATCCGTTATACCCTTCACGAAGTCAGTATTTGGGTTGCTACCAATCCTGGGATGCAGCAGAGAAGCGCACACCTATGCGTTAACGACCCATGCGTTGGGTCGTTACTCGCTCTCATTGGGTGTCGACACAAATTGGAACTTGTCCGGTGTGACGACCATATTCCGAACTTGACCGTGTGCGCCTAGTGGGCCGAGCGGTGTGCCATTCAATCGCACTTCCAATCCGGCTGCGTTACCAACCCGTAACTCGGCGAATTGTTTGCCTTCGACGGTCTTTGTCTGATTGGCCTCGAGAAGGCCCGAGAAGACTGGCGTACCATCCGAAGAAATCGAAAGCCAGGTGTCTTCCGTAGCGCTCAAAGCAAGCTCGACCCTGGAACCAGCCGGAACCGCAGCCTCGTTCTGCTTTGCCACAGCAGCAACCGGCGCAACCGCGGCAGGTCCGCCTGCAACGTGGGAAACGGAAGCGAGTGAAACCCGCCCGGTGGCGGGGCCTGGCGCTCTAAGCCGCGGGGTGTTTTCCGCCACCGGAGAGCGGCTCCCGATTTTCTCCGTGGCCACCGCGCGGCTCTCGTGCCACCAACCGTCGATTCCATAGCAAGCCACCAGTACGAGGAGCAAGGCGGCATAGAAAAAATATTTCGCCGCGCCCCGGGACCCGGACGACAGCTCTACCGCTCTTTGCGTGGGTGCCGCGGTCCTTGGCGGAGGAGCATCCGCGCTCAACACGCGATTGATCTCAGCGTCGATCGCTCTCGTGTCCACCCCTAAGAATGTCGCGTACTGATGAACGAAACTCTTGTAAAAGAACTCGCCCTTGGCCAGCATCGGACGTCTGATCACGACCGCGCGAAGCCGGATCGCGGAAGACGCTTTGTCAAGAGCTTTCGAAAGAGGGGTTCGGCAGATCGTCATATCCTTGGCGCGGGACTCGACACGTTCGCTCTCCGGAATCCCCATGGCGCACGACAGATCCTTATTTATGAGGTGGACCACCCCGCGACGCAGGCATGGAAACTCGAGCGCTTGGCCGAAGCTCAAATCGCACTTCCGCCATGGCTTATTCTCGTGCCAGTCGATTTCGAGCGGGACGATGTGGGAGATAAGCTCCTCGCGGCGGGCTTTCAGCAGAACTCGCCCGCGTTTTTCACTTGGTCGGGGTTGTGCCCTATCTGACACAGGACGCTATCGGCGGGACTGAACAGTGAGCTCCATCGTACTCGGAGGTGGTGTTCGACTACGCGGAACCTCCCGCGAAGGCTTCTCCGAAGAGACGGGGAAGCTATCGAGCCAAAAACATTAGAAAATTGGTGAACGCTGGGCCAGCCGTTTGAGCCGGCCGACAGCGATTCTTCGCTCGACGGATTTTGTGCCATCGAAGACATCGAATTTACCAGGAGATCGCTCCAGGTTCGGCCACGCCGTTCGAGGACTTGCGCCCGAGACGAAACGATGGCGCCTTAATGTCGTCACGCAAGGAGCTAACGAAACGCTGGCTTCTATTTACGGTCACGCTAGTACTAGACAGCTGTCATCATAACAGTTGCGGTCGACAGTTTCGGTGACGAGGCGGACAGGCTGACGGCTTTGCTTCTCTGGAAAACACGAAGAGCCGCTCACTGGTCTTTGGGGTTCAGCGCACTGGCCGCCAATCGGCATGGCAAGGTCCCACTTCCCATCTGTCAGCGAAACCTGCGGTTCGCCGATGGGTCATGCCGGCGCTGCGCGCCGGTCGTGGTCAGATGCCGGCCGCGGCGCGCAGCTGGAGGCTGCGCTCCTGCACGCGAGCGAGGAAGGCGGCCTCGTCGAAGCCCGGGACCATTCGCCCGTCGAGCACGACCTCGCCGCCGACGAGGACGGTGTGCACGTCCGCCGCACGCGCCGAGTAGACGAGCGCGGCCAGCGGGTCGTGCAGGGGGCGCAGGTGCGGGGCGGCTGTGTCGACCAGGATGATATCCGCCGCGTAGCCGGGCGCCAGCCGGCCCGTCGTCGCGCCGAGGCCAGCCGCGGTCGCGCCGCCCGTCGTGGCCATCGTGAACACGTCGAGCGCGGTGAGCGCCCGCGGGTCACGGGTGTGGACCTTCTGCAGCAGCGCAGCGTCTTTCATGACCTCGAACATGTCCTGGGTGTTGTTGCACGCCGGTCCGTCGCAGGCCAGGCCGACGGTGACGCCGGCCGCGCGCAGGGCCAGCACGGGCGCGATACCCGAGGCGAGGATCATGTTCGAGGTCGGGTCGTGCACCACGGGTGAACCGTGCTCAGCGATCAGCGCGATGTCGGCGTCGCTCAAGTGGATGCAGTGGTTGAGCATCGTCGCCGGACCGAGCACGCCGACCTGGGCGAGCAGCCCGACGTTCGACAGCCCGGTCTGCTCGCGAACCAGGTCGTTGTACTCCGGCGTCTCGGCCGTGTGCAGGTGGGCGCGGACGCCGCCGGCGACGAGTTGCCTCGTGTGGTCCCAGTAGTCGCGGGTCGCCGACCACGGCACGAGCGGGCCAACGCCGATCCCGGTGCGGGCGCTCCCCGCCCAGCTGTCCAGCAGCGCACGCGACCTCCGATCGATGTCGTCGAGGCCCTCGACGAAGCCGGGTGCGAACGGCAGGTCGTTGGAGCACCGGAACAGCACGCTGCGCAGACCCATCCGGTCCATGGCGGCCGCCGCCAGGGCATCCGCGCCGTCGCCCAGCCGGTTGGAGAAGAACACCTCGCAGACAGTCGTGTTGCCGGCCTTGAGGTTCTCAAGCGCGCCGAGCATGACGGCCAGCTCGTAGTCCTCCGGCTCGAACGTGGCCATCAGCGGCAGTTGCGCGCCCGACAGCCACTCCAGCAACGAGGCGTCCGTGCCCAGCGAACGACCCAGCGACATGCACAGGTGGGTGTGGCCGTTGACGAACCCGGGCGAGACCAGCATCCCGCCGGCGTCGATCGTCCGGTCGGCCCCACCGGGTGCGCTCCCGCGGCCGACGGACTCGATCAGCCCATCGACGACCGTGATGTGGCCGCCCTCGATCCACGGCTCGTCCGGATCCCCCGTGATCACCCAGCCACCCTCGATCGCCGTCGTCGTCATGTCGTCCTCCCTATCCAACTTCGTCGGAACGCCTACTATGGTGATAGCTTACCTAACGGAGCAGCTGCTCGCCCTGCGGGTTTGTTGCGGCCCTCAAGCGCGATCTCTGAAACGATCGGAATGCAAAAGTCACTATCCGGTTAGTTAAGAGAATTATGCCCATCACCTACAAGCCAGAGGGCAGTGCTCAGTTAAACGAGTGGGGGAGGCATGGTAGCCCACTCAAGCCAAAGTACGGCTTGACCCCGATTTCCTGCCACGCTGTGCTAGAGAGGTCCGCGTGTGCGCCTTTCATTAAGGAAAGGCGCATGGGGTGTATCAACACCACAAGCCTCCGCAGGAAATCGGGGCAAATGGGGCACCCAAAGCTTTTGTTGCCCGTGTAATTTCTCCCTTCCAGGGACCAACTTATCGGCAAGAAGTTTATGTGTACTTTCCCAGTGGGCAGTTATTTTTCGATTCCAAGCTTGATCTGGATACCGACGGATCGTTCTATCACTCTCAGGATGGCACGGGTCAGTGGGTGACCGCGACCAGATGGGCGGATAACAGCTCCCTCGATACGCGGAGAGTGCGGCGATTGGCGAGCCTCTATTTCAGAAGCTCCAGAAAGAAGCTAATGCCATTGGAGATTTCTCAGTGCCAATTGGGCGGTCCTAGTTCGCTTGATAAGCCCCTGCTGCGCGGGACTTAGGGTAGACTGACCGTCGGGTAGAGTTCTGCAAGTTTCAGGTTCTGCATTTAACCGCCAATTGCGAGGTGCTCGCGAACATGGCAACAGTGCCGCCACAATACCTCCCTCACGACCAGAGAATCAAGTTTGAGTTTGGCGCGATGCCCTCGGGTATCGAAGCCGTGCCCGCTCGGGACATGAGCGCCGACCAGGCGCGCGACGTCGTCGTGGCTTTGGCCGTACAGTCGGAATTCACCATCAAGGAACTGAAGATCTCCGACGACTTTAAGTTAGTTACTCCCAAGGCGGCGGATGCAACGCGGGTTACCATCGACCCCAACATCATCGCGGGAATTCCGTTTCGACTGGATAATGGAAAGGATTACGGACTCAAGCCGATTAGTCTTCCGTTTGCGGTGGTTCTGTGGCGCATGGCCACGATGCTGAAGAAGGACTGGGGCGTTACGACCATCTACACCGGTGGGATCGGTATCGGCCAAGATGCAACTCCTGCTGATTGTCACAACCAGGGCCGTTGCGTTGATTTCTTCGGGGCCGATACCAACCGCGGCAACTTTCGTGTGTACAAGGACTGGGGCATGCGCAACTTCATACGCCCGGATAAACAGGTGGGTAGGACCTGGCTGGGGTATACCGGCAAGACGTTTTATTATCGTCTGCGGCATTTGTCAGGGCCTCCCCCAAACGACGCGGCCACGGAGTTTTTCGAAGCGATTTATCAGTTCGCGCAGGAGCAGTGCCGCGACATGGCTGGGATGCCAACGACCATCGGTCAACCGTCGTACATCATGCACCCTGATCATCCCGACCCCAAACGCGAAGGGCATCAAAACCACATCCACTTCCAACTGGGCGCCACGTAGTAACTGCGGCGCCATCCGGGCTTCCATGTGTGCCCGTTTTGTTCTGCAGTTATCGAGGAAACGTACGCGCGCTTTTTCTTGAAGCCTACTCGTCGTCGATGTATGCTGTGTGCCTCCTGAGACAATCCTTTATTCGGAGCAGGCTATGCCCCTACCTCTCAGCGTCCACCCCATCAATGCCGCGGAAGGCCGGCTTGCCAACTTCGCTCAATGGGGGCAGAATCCTGTTCACGGCTGGGAACCAGACGTTCCTTTCGACCAGCAGATCGTTCGCGCCAGCTTTCTCCGCGCCCTCCTATGCGGGCAGGTCACCCCGCCGGGCGAAACCGCGACCGTCCAGAACATCACCTCGGTCCATCTGGTGGACACTCTCATCGTTGGCCGTCTGGACCTCTCCGAGTGCAAAAATCTCCCACACCTCATGTTCAAAGATTCCATCTTCACCGAAGGCATCGCGCTCAAGAACGCTGAAATCGGTGGCATTCATCTCCGTCGCTGTTTCATTCTTCATCAAGGCATCGAAGCCACAGGCCTTCGAGCCAGCGGGGCCGTGGAGCTCACGCGGGTGGAGTTCGCGCACCGCGCCGCCCTCAATTTTTCTCAGGCAACTATCGACAACAGCTGCACCTTCTCCAATCTGTCCACGCCGGGACCCGCCGTGGCTACAGCGAGTCTTAGAGAGGCTCTCTGTAGCCTGATCGCAAAAATCGAAGCTGCGGCCGCACCCGCGAATGCCGGCGACGCCGTCACTCGCCATGAGATTCCCGTCGACCAGAAACTCGCCGGCGCAAAGAACCTTCGCCAACTCGTAACCGGGGCTTGGGCCCCCGGCGCACCAGCACGTCCCCGAGACGGACAGCCCGGTGACTTTTCCCTGATCTCCCTCAAGGCAGCTCACATCGGCGCGGATCTCACCATCGAAGGCCTGCGGGTCTCGACCTGCGACCACACCTGCGGTTCCGACGGCATCTGCAACGAAGATCACCGGAATAACGAGAAGATCGCCATCGACGCCGAACGCATCGATGTGAAAGGCGACGTTACGATCACCAGCAGTGCCAAGCAGTCATCCATTCTTCGCGGCGGAGTTAATTTCCGCTTTGCTCAGATAACCGGCCAGGTCAGCGTCAACGGCATCGGATTGTTTTGCTGCGGTGATGATGTGGCTCTTAATTGTGAGGGCACGTTCATCGGAGGCCACCTCGGGATCTCGGCTTTTGCAGGCATTCCTTCCCGCTTGCGAGGCGGGCTGCGCATTCTCGGCGCACATATCAAAGGGCAGCTCATGTTTCACGGCGCGATCGTTGTCGCCAGAAACGCCATCATCGGCGACGGGGTCACCATCGACAACGACCTATTTATCCGTCCGGAGAGGGGCGATCCCCGAAGTATGTCGGTGTTTTGCGGGACCATCCGCTTGCCGGGGGCTTCCATCGGTGGTCAGTTCGTCATTCAGGGCACGCGTATTATGGCCTTTTCCAACAAGAGATCTTTCCGTCCTGGAACTCGCTCCCTGCGGGACAGTGCCTCGCCGCCCACGGGCAGGGTCCATGGTCCCGATCCCCCCCTGTGCTCTTGGGACACGATCCTCGAGACCGCTATCGCCATGCGCGATGCCACCGTCAAGGGCGGCTTCTTCATTCATCCATTTGGCAGAGCGCCGTCCTGCATTTTCGGCGAGCTTGTGATGAACGATTGCGTCGTCAATGGCGTCTTCGATATTCGCGGTACGCATATGCTGGCTGGCGACGGCGGTCACATGATTCGTGCAGACGGCATTGACATTAAGGGAGAAGTTAAACTCGGACGCGTCGATCTCGACAAGAACGCCGATGTTGGATATCCATCGTGCAGCATCACCGGCATCATTCGTTTGGCAGGCGCTTCTATCGGCGAACAATTCCTCATCTCCGACGTGCTCCTCGATTCGGGCGGCGAGGCATCGGCCATCATCGCCAGCAGGGCCACCATCGGAGGTGGGTTCTTAGTCGCGACAAACCAGGGTCAGCGCAAAGTTTGCGAGATACGGGGAGCTCTAAATTTCAATCATGCGCACATTGGCTATCGCTTCAATTTCATCGGTGTCAGACTCGTGGCGTCCCCCTGCGAGGAATGTCTCGCCATCAGCGCTGTCGGTATCCAGGTAGCGGGTGATTTCAAGGTGGGTTCCAACCAGGACAACTTGGCCTGCGAGATCGACGGAGAAATACGGCTTATCGGAGCGAACATCGTGGGTGCGTTTGAGATTCAATCGGGCAGGCTTTACGCCCGCGCCGATGACACACCCACCGCGCGGGCAACTGCCTTCGCTATTGACGGCTATTTCGCACACATCTCCCGGGGCGTCACCATTTCTCCTCCGCCTGGCGGACCGAGCTCCGATCCTCCCGATTGTCCCGCGATCAAGATCAAAGGGATCATAGGCTTCGGTTATGCAACGCTGGGGTCGTTCTCCTTCGGCCAATCTCCTCATCTTACGTCCCGTCCGAGTGAACAGGAGGAAACGAAGCCGGAGGTTGTTCTCGAGGGCCACGTCCGCCTGGACGGCGCCCAAATCAGCGAAGTCACTCTCATCGCAGGCGCCCGCCTCATTGCTCCGGCTGCCCTTGCTGCAGGCGATCGAGCGCTTGCGAGAGTCACCGGACAAACGCTGAAGAGGTGGAGTTCTTATGACCCAAGAACCGTCATTTCTATGCAGAGCGCAAATCTGGGCACGCTGTTGACCGTTCGCTTGTCTAATTGTTCAAAAGGAGCGATCGATCTCTTTAACGCCAAAGTCACTACGCTCGATGATCAGCAGGGACGCCTCTCGTGCTGGGGCAACAAGCCCACTGGCTGTGGCTGGCTTAACGATCCCTGGGCCGAGCCCTTTCAAGGCGTTCGACTCTACTTGAAGGGATTCACCTATACGCATCTCGAAGAGTGGGCGACTCCGGCTCCGGAACCCTCGCAGGCTCCACGGCCGGGTGTATTTCGGAATGTTTCCTCAGGGCTAACCTCGCGGAGAGACTGGCTTGAACTCCAATTTCCCAACAACAAACCTACAGCCCAGACATTCACGCCGCTCCCCTACATCCAACTCGCTGCCGTCTTTCGTGCACAGGGCCTCAACCGTGAAGCCGACTACATCTCTTTCGATCGTAGAGACCGTCACGTCCGCTATGGCACTTTGAATCCGCTTGACAGGGGATTGCAGCGTCTCTACGGCTACTTCTTTGGCTTCGGTTACCTCTCCGAACAGGCCCTTGCTACTTGTCTCTTACTCGTGCTCGTCAATATGCTGTTTGTCTTGGTCGGCACCGGCGGTATCCCGGCTCCTCACCTGTTAGCCGCGGGTCAGCCGCAGCCCTGGCTAGTCGAATCGCAACACCCGGGTACGAGTCCATTGCTCGACTTCCATTTTTCGTTCGGCGGCCGTACGGTCGAAGCCGCGGGCCAGACCCTTGCCAATCCAGCGTTGTCACTTGTCGCGCAGCAGAATGCCTCAAAATCACAAAACGCAGGCCCAACGGCCGCCTCGCCAGCGATGACGTCGCCGGGGAATACCAGGATCACGTTGAAGCCTGCACAATCCGCAGAGAGGGCCCCCGCATGTGAGAGACCGTGGCTTTACTCCATCGATCAGACCCTGCCTGTCTTGCATGTCACCAGCGGCAATGGTTGTGAAGTGGCGCGCGATTCTCCCCTTCCGTATCGTACGTGGCACGTGCTCATGGTCTTTCTGAGCTGGATCGTCATTCCCACCGCCGCCCTCACCTTCTCCGGCATCTTACGCGAGACGAACAAATAAGGCGCTCCCTGCCGTCGGATAAAACCTGGGGACGGAGAATGACCCGTCCACATACCTCCGTCTATTTATGTTGTGTTTTGCTGCGGTTACTACTGTGCGGCGTTATCCCCGGCACAGTGGCGCCAACACCAGGTCGAGGCGAAGATCCGCTATAGGGAAGTGTGGCTGACCATCCGCCTGAGACTCTAGAATGCGCGATTCACGTGCGTCCACCCCGGGCATTTCCACTCATGTCTGGTGAACTGCCGAGTTATTCCGTGATTACGTGATTGGCCCATTCCACGAGCGAAACGAAGATTGTCGGGTTGCCGAACTTCGCCCCCCACTGGTCCAGGTCTGTTTGCAGAACCGCCCGCGCACGGCTACAGGCACCACAGGCATAAATCTGAATATGTCTTTCAACAACTTTCGTGAGGGTCTGCTCTAACGGTGGCCAGCCAACCGGCACGACTGCGGCGGCAACTGATTTACGCATAAGCGAAACTGCTTCGCCAAGCAAGAAAATCTGCACCGAATGTCCCGCTTCAGAAAGCGCGAGGCCGTGAAGAAAAGGAAACGCTGCCTTGGTGGGATCATCAGATCCCCAGGCACTTTTCATCATGATATTCAGGGATTTATGCGAAGTTCCTTGACCCAACGAAGACGCCACTGCAACAAGCGGTAACGCAACTAACTGCCGAAGAAATGATCGCCGCGCCATGAGGTCCTCCGATGGGAAGGCGAAGTATAGCATTCTTGTCGGGTTGGAAAACATAACCAATTGCCCTACTCGGCTTTGAGTTGTACTCGTACCGCGTCCCCTTCTCTCCCGTTTCCGGGATGGCGTACATTTCACTTTACTTTTGGTAAAATGTAAAGCAAGGAGCTACCGCATCATGGAAGCCACTCTCAGCAGCAAGAACCAGGCCACTATCCCAAAGGCGGTACGGGAATATCTGCACCTCAAGCCGGGTGACCGTTTCAGGTTCTTTTTTCAGCCAGATGGGGCGGTTGTGATTTTGCCCAGGATCCCCGCATCGGCGCTCAAAGGCAGCGTTCCAAAATCTTCCCGGCCGGTTTCAGTCGAGGAGATGCAAGTTGCAATTAAGGCCGGCGCGACAAAGAGATTCCGCTGATGGTCGGACTCGATACGAATGTGATTTTGCGGTACCTGCTTCAGGATGACCCCAAGCAGACAACTCTAGCCAACCATATCGTCGAACAGGTACTGACCGAGCGGAATCCTGGGTTCATCAGCCTGGTTACTGTCCTCGAGATGGTATGGGTGCTGCGTAGTCTTCTGAAGCAAACGCCTGGTGAAATCGCGACCCATGTTGAGCACCTGCTTGCTGCAGATTCTCTCGAAGTTCAGAATGAGCAGCAGATCTTCGAGGCTGCGTTCGCCCTCAAACGCGGGACCGGGGAGTTCGAGGACGCGTTGATCGGTGCTCTGAACGCTTGGGCGGGCTGCCCGCATACATTGACATTTGATAAGAGAGCCCTACGGATGCCCTACTTTCAACTAATTGCCTGATCGCGACCATCGCAGCGATCAGAAACACCCTTCAGAGAGTGCCATGTTCTCCTGCAACACCAGAGCATGGTATGATGCAGCCATCATGATGTCGCGAACGCAGATTACACTCGAAAACGAAGTGCAGCGACGTGCGCGTCAGCGAGCGAGCGAACTGGGCGTATCTCTAGCGGAATACGTCCGGCGCCTTGTGGCGCGTGATCTTGCTCGTCCTGAAACCGCCATCGCGGTTGATCGCATTTTCGATCTCGGCAGATCCGGCGGGGCGGATATCGCAAGGGACAAGGATTCCATGATCTCTGAGGCCTTTCAGTCGAAACGCAGAAAGGCTCAGCGTCGGTGATTTCCCGCCACCCTATCCATGGCCCTATTCGTTGACACGTCGATCTGGTATGCCGCGGCAGATTCGTCCGATCGCAGCAATGCTCGCGCCAAAGCGATCCTCAAGTCTGGGGGGCCATTGGTCACCTCGGATCACGTCCTGGTCGAGACTTGGACGTTGCTCCATCACAAAGTTCAACGCAATGCAGCGGAGCGATTTTGGGATGGCCTGAGAAGTGGGGTGGCGATCATCGAGGCTGTCGGTTTAGCGGATCTTGAGGTTGCCTGGGACATCGGGAACTCCTGGCGTGACCAGGATTTTTCCATCGTTGATCGCACCAGCTTCGCTGTGATGCGCCGGCTCGGCATTGACAATGTCGCATCACTCGACGAGCACTTCTCCGTGTTTCGTTTCGGTCCCAGGCGCCGCCAGTCCCTCAACGTAGTTCGATAGAACGCTCTCCTCCGACGCGTTGCGCATGAGCGCCAATTCCGGTCTGTTCTCCTATCCCCTTCTTTTTCTTTCCAACACAATATACCTGCGTTTAGCGGAATGGCCGCGTCGGATTCAGTTTCCTGGTCTAGACCATTAGCAACAATGCTCTAGCGCCCGTTCGGAAACGGCCGTGGCATGCCTGGCTTCCAGTTGGGTATGGCGTATCCGTCTCGATTCGGCATTTTCACTTGCGGCAGCGTCGTTTGGGCGAGGACTTCCTCCTCCTGAATCACACCGTTCTTGTAGAGCAGGAAGGCGGTGAGCGAGTACACCTCGTCCGGCTTGAGCGAGCCTTCCTGCTTGAAGGGCATGCCCCGATTGATGTAATCCCATAGGACCGTCGCGTAAGGCGCATGCAACGCCATGACACTACCCGGTCCAATGCATGGCTCTAGGCATGGCGTCGAGCTCTTCACAGGCGTTTCGGGCTTGATCAACATCGGAGCAAGCCCACCCGAACCGTTCGCTCCGTGGCACATCGCGCATTTCTGGGCAAAAATCGCCGCGCCCTCTTTTGCCGTTCCCTTCCCCGGCGGAAGATTCTTCCCGTCCGGGCTGATGGTGATATCCTCGGCGCGCATTTCCTCGGCCGTCGGCGTCTTTCCGACGCCGTAGGTCGGCGACTGAGCCCACGTAGCGCCGGACGCGAACAACAACAGCGCCGGAAGGAGAAGATTAGATCGCATTGTGCACGCTCCCATCGCCCGCTACCCGCCACGGCTGAATCGTGTTGTCCGAGCCCTGGACGCCGTGGGTCTTGTAATGGTCCGGCGGCACCTTGAAAAACGCGGCCAATTGCGCGCGCGAAGGTTGCACTTGCCCAAGTTCATCGGTGCAGCGCGACTGCAGCACGCATTCTCCCCCGTTCCACTTCCAGTCCATGCCAAAGCGCGTATGCGCTTTAGGATGGACCGGCCCGCGGATCTCCGCGTCTTTCCACGTGTGCCCGCCGTCCATGGAAACTTCTACGCGCCGCACCGCGCCTCCGCCCGACCACGCCAACCCCGTCAGTTGGTAGATTCCAGGGCCGGGGAGCTTCTGCCCTCCTGACGGAAAGGTGATCACCGATTTCGGCCCCCACTGGAACGTCAACGCGGCCACTTCTTCATCCTTCGAAATATGTCCGTAATCGTTGTACGTCATGTAGTAGCGGTCCACGACCTTGATCCGCCGCAGCCACTTGGTGTTATAAATCCCTTCGAATCCCGGAGCCACCAGGCGCAACGGAAAACCTTGCTGGGGACGTATCGGCTCGCCGTTTTGCCCGTAGGCGACAATGCAATCGTCCATCGCCTTGGCCAGCCGGATACTGCCGGCGCCCTTTACCTCTTCCGCGCCTTCCGATACTACCCACGAGGCGCCCTTCTGTACGCCGCACTCTTTGAGCAAAACCGAAAGCAGCACGCCTGTCCATTCGCTGCTACTCGTCAGCCCGTGAGTCTCCTGCACGGTTTTGTCTTCCGGCTTGGAATGGTTGCCCAGGCACTCTATGAAATGAACGCGCGATACTGAGGGAAAGCGCTTCAGGTCCTCCATGCTGAACTCCAGCGGCCGGTCGACCAGGCCGTGAATCATCAGCCGATGCTGCTGGGGATCGATATCCGGCACGATCGCCCCGCGATGCGTCCCGATGAAGTGAAGCGACGATGGTGTGATGGTGCCGACGAAATCCTGCAGCGGCGCTAAGACGTGAAACGTCATCCCAAATTCGTCCGGCGAAGGTCTGCCGTCTACCGCCACGCGCAGCGAGGTCACGTAGTGCGACCGATCGCCATACGCGACCTGGTCCTTCAGCGACCTTGTTTCGGCAGGCGGTGTTTGGCCGGTTGCGGTGCGCACGGCGCCCAACGCGGCTGCCGCCGCCCCGGTGGTTAAAAATCTTCTGCGGCTAGCCTTGGTCAAATCGGTTGGTTTTTTTGATGCCGGGTTTCTTTTCGAATCCATGGGGTCCTTCCCTTCTTAAAGCGGTTTCACTTCGCGCCGAGCGAATATTTCGAGGGAACTTGCGTTTAGCGTTCTTCCTTGTCGCAAAATGTACGCCTGCTTGCCGGATCAGATCAAGGTTGGATGGACTTGGGGGCGGGAAGCTGTGAAAATTTCAATATGGAACTGGGGTCGAGACGGCTCGTTCCGCACCTTAAGGGGGAACGGTTAATACGACTTTCCCCTGCGCATGTCCTTCCGCCAGATAACGGAGAGCTTCCGCTGCGTCGCTCAAGCGGTAACGTCGATCGATGACCGGCACAATCTTGCCGGCCTGCAGAAGACTTTTCAAGAGAACCAAATCTCCCTGATTCATTTTCGCGATAAAGAAAGTCATCTTTTTGCGCCCAAGCGCTGAAAGGAGTCGCCCCAGCAGCAGCGCTTGAAGAATCGGAACCAGACCCCCGATTGCAACATAGATACCGTTCTGACTCAGCATACGCCTGTACTGAAAAATCGAATGATGACCGTTCACGGCCAATATCAGATCGTATCGCTGCCTAAGCCGCGCGAAATCTACATTGGTGTAATCGATGACATGGTCTGCGCCTATCGATCTCGCTATATCCACGTTCCTGGTACTGCATACGGCAGTGACTTCAGCCCCAAGCGCTTTGGCAATCTGCACCGCAAATGTGCCGACGCCACCAGACGCGCCCTCAATGAGAACTTTGTGGCCCGGCTGAATCCGTCCCCAGTCGCGAAGACCCTGTAGCGCCGTAATTGCCGCGATGGGTACCGCAGCTGCGTCCTCAAAGGACAGGTTGGCTGGCTTCGGCGCCAATTTCTCTTCAGATGCACATACGTACTCGGCAAATCCCTTTCCCTCGAATCCTGTTATCCCGAAGACCTCGTCGCCTGCCTGAAATTGCTTTACGTTCCGGCCAACTGCCTCCACTCGGCCGGCGATATCACAACCGATGATCGTGTTTTTGGGCTTGGCGCGCATTCCCGGGATGCGGTTCCACGGCGCGCCTTGCAGCACGAACAGGTCCACGGGATTTA
Organism: uncultured Acidobacteriaceae bacterium; assembly: GCA_963736535.1. Taxonomy (GTDB): domain Bacteria; phylum Acidobacteriota; class Terriglobia; order Terriglobales; family Acidobacteriaceae; genus PALSA-350. The sequence continues at coordinate 320,002 of CAVTPN010000014.1, read as the reverse complement.
CCGATGCCGCGCAAAGCTTGATCAAGACCTCATTGCCGGCGGGGCTAGGCGTTGGCACCTCCGCGAGCTGCAACTCGCCTGGCGATCCGTATTGCGTACGTACAATTGCCTTCATAGAGTGTTCACCAGACGAATGGCACCAGACGGTGCCTCACCGCATTTTGATACTCCGAATAGCCCGGTAGGTTCTTCACCAGGAACCTCTCCTCATTCAGCAATCTCCATATGAGCGCAGGCATCATCAGCGCAATCGCGAACAATCCGCACAACGAGCCGAGCGCGAGTGGTATGCCGACTACCAGGAAGAAAGCTCCCATATACATCGGGTGGCGTACCAGTTTGTAGGGTCCCGTCGATATAACTTTCTGTTCGGGAGCGAGCTCGATCGTTGCCGAGGCGAAGGTATTCTCCTTATACACAAGAAATACGATGAGGAACCCGAACGCAACCAGAGCGTCACCTGCCAGGGCAACATAGGGCGGTAGTGGGGTCCATGAAAACCGATGATCAAGCGCGGAAACAATCAGTAGCCCGGCAAACGATGTGGACGTGATGGTCTGTATTATCTTTTGGCTGGTCTCCTTCTCGGCCGTTGGACCCGCATTCACCCGCCGTTCCAAGAGCTTCGGGTCCTTTTTCGTCAGGAACACGGTGATCGCAACCGCCGACACTCCGAACACCGCAAGGAAGGCCCATGCTTGCCAGTAATTAAGCGTCCACGCCGGAAGAAATAGTAGTGCTGCCATGATCAGGAGCAAGAACAACAGGCCGCCAGATGCCTTTTTCTTCAAGTCCTTCAGCGGCCCACTTTTCACACTGGGGCTGCTGGAGGTGTCTGGACTTGCCGCCTGTTTTTTGTCCTCATCCATGCGGTGGAGCCTCTTTAAAGTTGCCTGTGCTCTAACCTATCGCGCTTCCAAGCCGTCCCCGGACGCAAACGGATGATCACGCATTCGCTAGCCGGGTCAAGGTGACAACTGTGATGTCGTCGTCCTGGCCGAATGCGACGGCGGCTTCGGAGGCCTGCGCAGCGTCGGCGCCGGAAGCGAACAGCGTTTGCAGCCGTTTGAAGCTGAAGATCTCGCCGGAGGGCGTGCGTGCCTCGAGTAGACCATCCGTGTAAAGAGCGCAGCGGTCTCCGGGATTGAAGTGAACGATGACCTCCTCATAGGCAATCGCAGGATCGATGCCCAGCGGCAAAGCGCCGGGCAAATCAATCTCTTTATCGTTGAAGTAAGGCGCGGGATGGCCAGCGCTGGCCAAGGTACAGGCGCCATGCGAGTCGAGGCGCAGGACAACGCAGGTCGAGAAGCCACCTTCCAGACGGCCGTAGAGGCGGCGACTGAGGCCGGCGAGAATTTCGGCCGGACGAGAGGTAGTTTCCGCGAGTGTGCGTACGGCGCCCACGATGAGCGAGACCGCCATTGCGGCGCGGAGTCCCTTCCCGCTGACGTCGCCAAGGACGATGAGCGTGGATCCAGCGGCCAGGCCATCCAGCGGAATGATCTGGAAGAAGTCGCCGCCCACTTCGAGCGCGGGCAGATAAGCGCTGGATATGCTGAAGCCCGGCAGAGTGGGTAGCTTTTCGGGGATGAGCACCTGCTGGAGCTCGCGGGCGCTGTGCAGTTCCTGCTCCAGAATGGCTTTGCGATCTTGCTGATCACGAATGTAGCGATAGACCGTGTAGATGATCGAAAAGAACAACAGCAGATCGAGAAGAATGTCTGCGTTGAAGTAGATGGGACCCAAATGAAACAGCGGCGAAGACAGATGCTGAGACAGAGTCCAGTGGGTGAACCGCTGGCCCTGCCGGGCGGTGGCAATGATGACAGCCAGGAGTTGGGAGAGAGACGCGCTCAAAGCGAGGACCCAGCGCACTGAGTCGAGTTTCTGACGGAAACCGTTCGCGACCAGCACCAGCAGATAAAGCTCGCACGGTTCAATGATTACGGTAAGGATTCCATCGATCCAGGCGCTGGTGTGTGGCGAGATCCAGTTCGTGGGCGCATAGGTGAGACAGCCGTCGAGGAACGAACCAATCAGGCTAACGGCGGCAAGAATCTTTGCCCAACGGACCAGCCCGCGATGGCTGCGGAGGTGAAGCAACTCGATGAGTAGGAACCAAAGCGCGACATTGCGCAGGACCCATAGCGGCTGCAGCATGAACTGGCTGAACTGGCCGGAGACCGGAATGCGCATGGTGTAGACCGACGTCCAGATCGCCGGGCAGATGGCGAAGATGGAAAACCACAGGAGCAGGGTTTCCTTCCTACGCCGGAGCCACAGGACGAAGGCTGCCACGGCTACAAAAAAGTAGAGAATGTTCCGCGAGTTGATGTAAAGAGTGCTGCGCAGGAAATCATAGTTCCAGCTGCCGATGTACGCGGCAATCGATTTGGAATCGCCTACCAGGGGCGTCTGTGCAATTCCGCCGCCATCACCGGACGCGCTCGAGCCGAGCGGTCCGGCCCAAACACGGATGGCAAGCGTGCCGGATCGAAAATCAGGCAAGGTGAAGGTTGCGGGTGCATTCAAGGCCGGCGAGGACGGGTGCGGAGGTAGCTTTCCGTAGCGGCCAACCAGCCTGCCGTTCCAATAGACCTCGCAAATATCTTGCAGGCTGGGCAGTAGCAATTGGAAATCGGTTTTGACATCAGGCGCGGGTGTGATGCGAAGGTTCAGCCGGTACCAGCCAAAGCCGGTATAGGCGTAGTGGCTTTGTGCGCCCCACGGACGATCGGCAAGGATGGTTTCCCAACCGTTTTCACCCGGAGTGTCGTTGATGTTGGGATCGGCCCATCGCAGGTCGTCGCCGATATGGAAACGCCAGGGGCTGGAGAGCTCGACGGTACCTTTGCCGAGCCCGTCGATAGTAACGATGGCGGGAGCCGGTGAGGTTTGCGCATGCGCAAAGCGGAGATGGAATCCGAAAAGCAGGAGTACGAGTGAAAATGCAGCGAATGGCGGACGAGTGCGCATCTGGAATGCATTGTACGTCCGACCAGTCGCAGTCAAACAGCGTACCGGCCGCGGCGAGGATAGGGACAGCCTGACTGCGAGATTTATTCGCCCCTCTTAAGCGGAGCAACAGTAGACTTTGCGCGACTTCGGAGTCGGCCACCGTCTTCTAAAGAGCATCGGCATATTGGTCCGTCTGCGACCGTCCGCCCGTCTCTTTTCCCTGTGTTTGTTTTTTTTGCCAATTTCCGGCAGATTGGGGAATCTAACACATCATGCAGGTACAAAAGGGCTTGATCGGACTGATCGTAATTTTGCAGGCCGTGCTTTTTCTGTCGCATTTTGTTGTCTATGAGACATGGACCTTTTCGCCCGCAGGAAGCGAAATCCCCGGGACGTTGTGGATCGGGCTCGTTCTTGGCCTTTTGTCGGTGAGCTTTGTTGCTGCTTCCCTGCTTGCATTCCGCTATACAAATGCTGCTGTGCGCGCGTTTTACAGGATTGCTGCGGTTTGGTCGGGTTTCCTGACATTCCTCTTCTTCGCCGCTGTTTTTGCATGGATACTTTTCGGAGCTGCGCGGGTGGCTGGGCTGGACGTGAGCTTCCATCGGATGGTGGAATGGTTGTTCGGCGCTGCAGTATTGGCTGGCCTCTACGGAGTTTTCAACGCAAGCTGGACGCGAATCACTCGAACGACGGTGCGACTCGCGAACTTGCCGCCGGCGTGGCGCGGGCGGAACGCGGCGCTCATCAGCGACCTGCACCTGGGGCATGTGCGAAACGGCAGTTTTCTGCGGCGGATGGTGGCGAAGATTTTGAAGGAGGAGCCGGACGCGATTTTTATTGCCGGCGATTTGTATGACGGCACGGCCATCGACTTCCAGCGAGCAGCGGAGCCGTTGAGCGAGCTTGTGGCGCCGCACGGCGTGTATTTTGTCGCGGGAAACCACGAGCAGTTTGGGGATGACAGCAAATATCTGCATGCCATTGCGACAGCCGGGGTGCGCGTGCTCATCAATGAGAAGGTGGAAGTTGACGGTTTGCAGATTGTTGGTGTGCCGTACCGGAGCGCGGCGCAAGGCGGGCACTTGACTTCGGTGCTACGAGGCATCCGCCTGGATCGCAATCGCGCGAGCATTCTATTGACGCATGCACCCGACCATCCGGAAATTGCGGAAGCTGCGGGCGTTTCTCTGCAGCTATCCGGGCATACGCACCTGGGGCAGTTCATACCTTGGAGTTGGATGGCGCGGCGGATTTACCGCCAATTTGTGTACGGCTTAAGCCGGATCGGGAAGATGCAGGTTTTCACTTCAAGCGGAGCGGGAACCTGGGGACCGCCGCTGCGACTCGGATCGAATCCCGAAATTGTAGTGCTTCACTTCGAGTAAAGCTCACTGGCTTTGGGCTGCCAGGAAATCGACATCAAAATTCCGAGTTCCGGCGCCGGCCGCCCCGCTGAGGAACCAAGCGCCATCCCATCAGCTCTCTTTCTGTAAAAGGATGGCCCAATCGTTGGCGTCGGGCGGGGCCGGCGAGTTCCAAACAGGACCTTCGACGGCTGGAAGGTCGATCTGTTCCCCTGTCACTGCGCTGAACCAAAATGCGCGGTAGCGGCCGGGCTCGAGTTGCACGGTCACCTGACCACCCTTAGGCAGATAGATGGCGTAGGTCTTGCCGGGATCGGCGAGGCAGTAGTTGCCGTTGTTCACCAACTCGTCGTGAGGATTGGTCTTCCACCACGCGAAGCCGGTGAAGAAGTCGACCATGTGACCGTAGCCGAGGAACATGGTCATGGTGTCGTCGCCACGGCCGTTGAACCAACCCCCACCCATGTCGGCGCCGACGTTAACGCCGCGGCGAACGGTCTCTCCAGCGGTCTGGTAGGCGCCGGCCATGACGATATCCCAGGCGGTCCGGCGAAGCACATCCGCGGAGTCGGATCCGGGTAGGGCCCAGTGCGGGTAGTGGTCCTCGTAGCCGTACTCCTCATTGGTTTGCGGAATGATGCGGCCGGTTTTCTCCTGCAGTTTGCGCGACGCGAGCATCAGGTTGTGCTGATCGCGCCCCCATTCCTGATAAGAAGTGAAGCCAAACCACGAGGAAGCACGGTCCTGGTGGTCGTTGCTTTTTGCCGGATGGCTGGTCTCGAGGTGCTTCCAGGGATCGCGCTCCTGAATATACACGCCCGTGTCGTGCGTCCATTTCTCGTCGCGATAGACGTCGAGGTCGTCGCCGAGATCCCAGGTAATGTTGGAGAACGCGCCGAAGCGGTCGATGGCGTAGCGGATGAAGCGGCGCTCGTCTTCGCCTCCCGCTTCGGGATGGACCCTGCTGTCTCCCATGTCAAGGACGAGCGAAATGACCATGTCCTGCTCGCGGGCGAACTTGAGCATCCGATCAAACCGTTGCCAATAGGCAAGGTTGTACCGTGTGTAGTCGAAGCCGGGGTGGAGGGGGTCGTCCGCACTCTGCGCGATCCAGGCCGCGGTTAATACGGTGAAGTTGGGCCCGGTCATGACCGGCTCGCCGAAGAACGTCGAGGCTTCGCGTCCGGCAATGGTTACGCGGAGGCGGTTCACCTTGAGGCGATGCAGGCGGTCGATGGTGAAGCGAATGACGTGGTCATCGCGCCAGTTGACGAGCCAGTAGGCGGTGGTGCCATTGAAGAAGTAGTGTTCGCCGGTTCCCTGCCAGATAAAATGCCACGGATATTGCGGATCGCCGGCGAGGATGCCACGGCGATGCGCTTCGACGGCCTGGAATTGGCCGGTGGTGGATTGGGTGAAGCTACCCTGCTTGTAGGTGACAGAGTACTTGTAGCTGCCAGCGGCGGGCGGCATGAAACGGATGCGGAAAACGCTGCCATCGTCGGCATCGCAAAAGCCCTCGACGCTCCAATGGTTGGCGCCGTCGGTGGTTTCGAGTGTGCCGGTGAGTGAGGCGTCGGTGAAGCAGTTGCGGGCCGCGGGCGAGTGGATGTTCGCGGCCACCTCGACGAAGTCGTAGCGATCGATCTGGGCGGCGGGCTGGGTAAAGGTGACACCGGCCGGGTCTGCCCAGAGCGAGGCTGTCGCGAGAGAGGCAAGCATCATCAGGACGGTGCGAAACGTTCGTGGCATGGTAGTTCCTCTTTGAAGTTTTTTTGAGGACGGCGTCAGGCCGTATTCTAGGATTCGGTTTGCACCGAGTCTCTGAGAATCGAACAGATTTTTGTTGCAGACCCATGGTGGGCGTCGAGGATCAGACTGTGACCGGGATTTGTAAGGAATTTGGGCACGTGCTAACGCGCGAAGTGAGTTGTGTACGCCGACTCACGAATCCGTCCAAGGATTGAATAAGGTCACACCGGTTGCAGCGACATCCCTGGTATTGCGGGTTACCAGGGTGAGATTATGCTGAATCGCGGTCGCAGCCAACAATCCATCGACCACAGGCATGTTGACGCCCCTGGCGCTTGCCAAACCGGAAATCTGTCCCCAACGATGGGCAACATCCTGGTCGATGCTTAATATCCGGCGCGCTCACAGTTCTACCGCTCGGCCATAATCGGGCTTTCGTTCGAGATCGATGGGCAACTTCGCCAAAGGTGACTCGGCAAAGAATTTGGATAGGCTCTTCGGTTGCCGGGATCGCCTGGTTAAGCGCTCGAACTCTTCCATCGCGAGGATGACGACAGCTTCCTTGCCTTGTTTGGTCACCACCTGGGGAGCGCGCTCGCGGGCCCTTCGGAATACCTCACTGAATTGCGCCTTCGCTGCCTGCAACTGCCAAGGCTGTGAAGATAGCTCTTGCTTGTAGGGTTGGCGCCTCTTAGAGGTCCTGGATGCCATCGCGTACTCCTGACTAGTCAGACTAGATTGAGGGTAGTCGCAGTGTTTCCGCAACGTCAATCGCTGTCCATCAGGAATACGTTCTGCCCGTACCCGAAAAGGGTCTGCGGAAACGGCGGTTCGTGAATGACCACGGACTGGAAGCCGTGGCTACGAAGCAGCTTCGAAGCTGTTACCTCAAACGAGAGTCACTGAGCGTGGCGTCCCTTATGGTTGGGTTGCGAGCCAAAACAGCCGCTTCACCTTGTATCCCTTTTTCATCGGAGGTGGATCGACTTTGCCCCATGCGGCATGATTCCAGGTGACCGCCTGCAATCCATCGTGGGCTGGCTGGAAGACCATGGGCAGTTCAGCCGGCTTGCCCTGCTCTGCGTCGAACGTGACCGCGACCTGGCCGCCAGAATCCACCCAACGGCCAAACAAGGTAATTTCACCATTCCCGGTATCTTCTGTAACCGTCGCGCTGCCATCCTCACCCAGACTTAAATCCATCGATGGACCCGCGTTCTGGGAACGATAGACTCCGGTAAATTTTGAATGCGCGACCGAACTGTCTGCGAGAGCAGACGGCATAAACTGCCAAGACAGTGCACCAATTAAGACAAGTTGCAGGCGAACCATATTGCGATATTTCATGACCCTACGTTAATCCAGGACCATCGACTTTGCTGCTACTCGAATAGGCCAACAGTCCCCCTGAAGGTGTCATCCGGCGAGGAAGATTGGGGGACTGCCAACCGGGCCCTTTTCGGGAACGCCTTTAACCACGGAGCTTAAGCGTCTGATCCAGCCAATTGAAGACCCGAAGGTCACGTATACCGGTACCCTTTGGCTCGCAGTGAAGATCAGCCCCATCGGCCTCGGTGAACTCCACCAGCTTCTTTGGGCCGTTCACCATCTCATACAGTTGCCCAGACTGTCCGGGCCAGTAGGCTTCGTTGACAGGCGAGGTAATCAGCAGCGGGCACTGAATCTTCTGCGCCACATCGTGAAGGTTGTACTCCATGACCGCTTTGTAGGTGTCAAAGTAGGAGGCAAAGCCAAACGGACGCATGCGGAAATTCAATGTCGCCCGGTTCGCAGGCGATAGCCCTTTCTCCAGGAACGAATCGAACTCCGTCTTGCGGCCCGCCTTCAACAGTCCCAGCAGAGGTTTTGGCAGCGTCCCGATCCACGACGTGGACACATCGACAACGCCAGGATCGGCGATAGCCGCAGCAATCCTCTTCTCGAAGGCTACCGCGCGCGGAACCCAGTATCCTCCCTGGCTAATGCCCTGAATCGCAATACGTTTCGGATCAACCTCAGGATGGGACAATGCAAAGTCGACTACAGGGGTAATGACCTTCTCCCAGTCCGGACGGAAATATAGCTTCTGCTTCCACAGTGCATAGCCCTGTCCCGGTCCATCAAAAGTGAGGCAATCATAGCCCCGGGCGGTGGCTCCGGCGCCGCCCCACAACCACATGTCCAGCAAAGATCCGTCGCTTCCGTTGATGAGGATCAGCAACGGGCGCCTCCGTGCCTTGCTTCTGCCCCGGATGTAGAAGCCGTGCAGTGTGGTTCCTTCATAAGGAATGCTTACCGGCTCGATCGGCGGATCGAACAACGGCAGAGACTTCAACCAACAGTCGTATAACGCCTCCCATGTGGGAAGAAAACGCGACGGATCGGCGGATCCATCTACAAAGTAGGTTGCGCTGTCGTAAAAATTCTGTGCCCACAGGTACGCCTGCCTCGCGCTCTCGCGATGCCCTCCTGCCAATGACTCCTCGGCCTGCGCGCGAGCCTCATCGCCAGCCTGCCTGAATGCAGCAAATGCGCTCTCGAAATCACCGTCTTTCACCTGCCGCGTAAGATAGAGCACCTTCCCCGGGTTTGCACCGGCATGGTATGCGCGGCCGAGACTGGTGAGAAAAATGATCTCGAAGGTCTGGTCCTCAAAGAAATAATGAGGATGGCCCTTCTGTTCTTCAGCCGCTGCTGGTGCTTCAGCGCGTGCCGAAAGCGGTGAACGTACGCCATGGAGGGCAACTGCGCCCAGAAAGAGGTGAAAATTTCTTCGCGAGATATGCATGCTATTGGCTTGACGCCACGGTACCATAATCCGAACCCAAGACACATAGGTAAACGCCATGCCGTAAAGTCATAGTATTTCCTGGGTGGCGGAGCTGGAACAAATAGGAGGAGGACGGAACTGAGCTCGCACAAACGTGATTCGTTGGCGCTTCTGGCTCTCCTGGTTTTGCTTACCGGGACGGCACGATCGCTGCCCCACTTGCCCAGGCCTCGTCCGGCTCGTCCAACCAGCCAGCAAGTGTTGATCGCCTCGGACCTCCATTTCAACCCCTTTGCCGACCCCACTCTGGCCGCCGGCCTGGCGAAGGCGCCGGTCCATAAATGGGAGAGGATTCTCAGTCGGCCTTCCTCTACTGCCTACAGTCCCTACGGACAGGACACCAACTGGGCGCTGCTCAAATCCGCTCTGGATGCCATGCGCAAGGCTGAGCCCGATCCCACCCTGGTGATGATCGCGGGCGACTTGCTGGCCCATGGATTTCCTCAGAAGTACGCGCAAGCCATCCCTGACACCAACCGCGATCACTACCGTGCTTTTGTATCGAAGACGGTGTCTTTTATCGCCCTGGAGCTGCGCAAACGCTACAGCAAGTCGCAAGTCCTCGTCACCCCGGGCAACAACGACGATGACTGTAGCGACTACAACATCGAGGCCGGAGGACCCTTCCTGAGCGATACCGCCCGGACGATTCGGGGACTTGCCCGGACAAGCGGCCAATTCACGGAGGAATGGAAGTCGCTTGGCAGTTATACCCTCCTGCCGCGGAATATCCGCGGGCTGCGTATCGTCTCAGTGAACTCTGTTTTTTTCTCCAACAAATATCAGTCAGTCAATTTTGCCGATGGCTGCGCATCCGTCCAGTCGGATGGTCCGGCGCGCACCTTCAGCTGGCTCGAGTCCACGCTGAGCCGCGCCGCGCAGAATCGCGAAAAAGTCTGGATCATGATGCACATCCCTCCGGGTATCGACGGCTACTCCACCATGGTCAGCTATCGGTCCTTGTCCCAGGCCGCGTCCTCCGCGCCTAAGGATCTGTGCAGCCAGGCAATCGTTCCCATGTGGAAGCCGTTCTGGACCGATCTCTTTGATCGCCTGATCGCCCAATACCCAACGACGATCACCGCCATCTTCGCCGGCCATGATCACACCGACGATTTCCGCGTCATCCATGCCGGCCAGGCCGGCCAGCAATTTGTCCTCATTGATCCGCCGGTTTCCCCCATCTACGGGCAAAACCCTGCGTTTCGTGTCGTCACCTTCGCCGCCGGCGGCGCTCTGACCGATCAAACCACCTGGTACCTGACCAACCTGGAGGCAGCCCGGACTACGGTTCCAGGAACCTGGATGCCGGAGTATACCTTCGCCGGCGAATGGCATAGCCCGCGTCTGGACGCAGCCAGCCTCGACTCCATCTACGATCAAATCCGCAGCAATCCTGACGCGAGCCAACGATGGCTGACGCTCTTGAATGTCTCCAGTACGTACCACCCCGTGCCCGCCAACGGAGTGCGTACCCTGGAGTGCGCGATCGCCGCCCTGGACCCCGCAACCTACCAGGCTTGCTACTGTCCCGCCCCCTGAGTCCGTTTTGTCCCCTGGGTTTTCGGCTACGGGGCGGATCAGCCCGGTTGACGGATTACCTCTGGCGGGCACGCCGGCCGAACATGGTTACCGGCGTACGCCCTGGCCAACGCTCAATCATTGACCCAATTCTTCCGGCCATGCTAGCGTCAAACCATGGCGTTTCTCCACCTCCGTTGTTGTCGCCGCGACCAACCTTTCGTTGGGTGAGCCACGACATTCTCAGATTTCCTGAAGTGCCTTCTCCAAAGCTCATCCGAAATGCTCCATCGTTTGCCCGGTAGTATCCGTCAACAAGCCGGCATGCGCGCCGGGGCTTGTTTGCGAGGGTTCAGCTGTGGAGAGATTCTGTGCAATTCGCTGCTTTCACTCAGTGCAACTTTTTGACCGTCGCGTTTCCGGGAGTTCTTTCCCTCCCCATCGCCGGCCCGACTAGCCGTTCGATCGCTGCGCTAACTGCAAACCCAGAGACGGTGGAGCGGGTTTACAGAATCCGGTATGCGACGGGGCCGCAAATGCCGCCCAACCAGGAGATATGCCATGGCAACCAACGAACAACCTGCACGCGAGGCCAGCACCACAGCGATAGCAGCGAAGGACCTATCCGGCGCGGTCTCGAGAACGCCTGAGGAGCTCGCCAACATCGTCTCGCTCTTCGCGTCGTCGGATGGATGGATCGAAAAAGTGCGGCTGCGCGCCGAAGGGCGCTGGTATGAGCGGCAGTATCACGGTCCGGACTATGACATATGGGTGATCAGCTGGCTGCCAGGGCAATCCACCGGCTTCCACGATCACGGTGCGTCCTCGGGAGCCTTCGTCGTAGCGACCGGGATTCTTGAGGAGCATCGTCCTGGTGTGCGGACCCGCGTGATACATCCGGGCAAGCCGCGCGCATTCGGTCCCGATTATGCGCATGACGTCCGAAACGCTTCCCTCGCGCCGGCCATCAGCATTCACGCATATTCTCCTCCGCTCAACGAGATGAACGAGTACGAGTTGGACGGAAGTCAACTGGTTCCGCGCGGACGCGCGTCTGGTGAGGCCGAGACGCTCGATCAGGAGTGGCGCGTGCAGAGGCGGAAACCCGTAGACCGGACCGCTGCCTTGAGCATTGAGCAGGTGCTTTCAAGGGCACGTGCCCGACTGCGACGGCTATCTCCGGATGAGGCCTATGAGGCGGTGGACAAAACAGAAGCGATACTCGTGGATATTCGTCCCGAAAGCCAGCGCGCGATCGAGGGCAAGATTGCGGGCGCGTTGGTTGTCGAACGTAACGTGCTCGAGTGGCGGTTCGACCCGGCCTCCAGCACGCGGTTGCCGGTCGCGACCGATCATGATCTCCAGGTGATCGTGTTCTGTTCCGAAGGCTATACGTCAAGCCTCGCGGCCGCAGCTCTCAAGGATCTTGGACTCTACCGCGCGACGGATATGGTTGGTGGATTTCATGCATGGCGCGCAGCGGGTCTGCCGATTGCGCCGCCAAGCAAGGCTTCCTAAGACCGGTCCTGCTGATGGGCGATCCGGAGGGCCGCTGAGCGGGGCTGGTGCGGCGACGGTCGGGCTCTCCATGCTTCAATCCAATTACTGTCGCGGGTGAGGTGACCGCCAGGCTCGCGATCGTCCTTGCCCGCGACAGTCCATTGGCCCGATCTCCTGTTGCACCGCTCACCAGCCTGGCCGCCGCCGCACCGCGTGAAGTGATTGCATACGACCCATAGCGTTTATTCCTATTGCACTTCGCCTTGGCCTGGCTCTTCGGCGTGGCCTTGCTCCTCGCTCACTCCCGAAACCGTTCCCGTAAACTCTCCGGTAGCGGCAAAGAAAACAGGGTTGTGTAAGGCGTCGGCCAACACTGGCACCGACGTCTCGGTAAAGGTAAGGGTACCGGACGCATTCTTGAAACGGCCGGTTCCCCCGATGATTTTAAGAGTCAGAGTGCAGTGGCCCTCGTCAGCCGCGAGATCTATGCAATCGCCTCCTTGCGTGAGACTGACCTTCAATAGACTCCCATCTTGGAAGCGAAATACGCCCGCGCCGGCCGGATCCGCGAAGTGGAGTAGATTTGAGCCCGAGCAAGTGCTGGACGGCGTCGGAGAATTTGCGATCGCTCGTACGTTGCGAAAGGTGAATGAGCCCAGGGAACCTTGCCCGGCGAAATTGTCTTCGTCGTTACTCGTATCGGGTTGTTGGAGATTGACCGTGCTGGCCGCAGAAGTTCCCGAAAACACCATCTTTACGGAATGCTGTTGTGCGTAAACGCTTACGACACCGAGATTGACCATCAACGCCATAGTTACTATGGGTTTCATTTGTGCTTCCTGCTTTCCGGAGGAGATCATGGTGGGACTTTGTTCTCCTTCTGCCGGTACAGGCGGAAGTGGCCCCGCAAAAGCGGCCACGGTTTTTGCATATTTTTTGGAAGCCCATCGGGAAATGGGATGTCCATGGACGCACGCTCTGCAGAAATCACGAATCTGTTGAAAGCCTGGGGAGGCGGTGACGAAGCAGCCCTGGGCCGTCTGGCGGAGCAAGTCTATCCCGAACTGCGTCTCATGGCCCGCCGCTACATGAAAAACGAAGCCCGGGGCAACACCCTGCAGGCCACCGCGTTAGTTCATGAGGTCTTCCTCCGCATGGTCGACGTGACCAACGTCGAATGGCAGGCGCGCGCGCAGTTCTTTGCCATCGCGGCCCAGATGATGAGGCGCATCCTGGTGGACGCCGCGCGCGCGCGCGGTTCGCGGAGACGCGGCGGAACACCGTCCAAAGTGAATCTGGATGAATCCGCCGTCGTGTCCCCGGCGCCCGACCGATCTATCGTCGCTCTCGACGAGGCCCTGACAGCGTTCTCCCAGGTGGCGCCGCGCCAGGCCAAGGTGGTCGAACTGCGTTATTTCGGCGGAATGACGGAGGAGGAGATTGTGGCGGCCCTGAAAATTTCGCCGCGCACCGTCAGGCGCGATTGGGACCTCGCCAAAGCATGGCTGCTGCGTGAGTTAAGCCATACAATGGGAAAACAATCAGGAGTCTGATATGACTCCGGAGCGTTTCCGGCAGATCGAAGAGCTCTACCACGCGGCTCGCGAGGGCACTGCCGATGCGCGGGCGGCGCTGATGGCGCAGGCGGATCCTGAATTGCGCCGCGAAGTGGAATCGCTCCTGATAGAGCCGGCAGTCGGCGAATTTCTCGATCGGCCTGCAATCCGGAATGCTCCACACCTTCTGGAGGATTCGACTCTCACCGGATTGGCTTCGGGCGCGCGTCTGGGACCATACCGTATCGAAAGCAAGCTCGGCCAGGGCGGCATGGGCGAGGTCTTTCGGGCCATCGACACGCGATTGGGCCGCGCCGTCGCTATCAAAACCAATCGAGAGCAGTTCAACGCCCGCTTCGAGCGCGAGGCCCGCGCGATTTCGTCCCTGAACCACCCCAACATCTGTATCCTTCACGACGTCGGCCCCAACTATCTGGTGATGGAGCTGGTGGAAGGGGAGACGATCGCGGCTCGGCTGAAGAAGGGCCCGCTCCCCTTCGAAGAGGCGATCTGCTACGCCGGGCAGATCGTCGCCGCGCTCGAGGCGGCGCACGAAAAGGGAATCATCCACCGCGATCTGAAGCCCGGCAACGTTATGCTGGCCAAGTCCGGGGCGAAGGTCCTGGATTTCGGGCTCGCCAGGCTGGAAGGAGACCAAACACTCACCGAGGAACGAATGGTGATGGGCACGCCCGCCTATATGGCGCCAGAGCAGCGGGAAGGCAGACCCGCGGACGCCCGCACGGACATCTACGCATTCGGCTGGGTCCTCTACGAGATGCTGACCGGCGAGCGGGTCGGCATGCAACGGAGGCGCCTGCGTGCGCGCAAGTTGGAAACCATCGTAAGCCGGTGTCTCGAAGAAGATCCCGGGCGGCGCTGGCAATCCGTTGCCGAGTTACAGCGGGAGCTGAAGGCGGTTCCCAGGAGGAACCGTGGGTTGTACGCTGCTGCACACTCTTCTCCGCACCGGGCGCCGAAGCACACCGGGAAGATAAAGGTTGTGCTGGGCGAATTCGAGAACAAGACCGGCGATCCGGCTTTTGATGGAATGCTCCGCCAGGGTTTTTCGGTCCAACTGGAGCAATCCCCTTTTCTCACTCTCGTCTCGGATCAACAGATCCAGCAGATACTGCGTTATATGAACCGGCCGCCCGAGACGCGGCTCACTCCCGAGGTGGCACACGAGATCTGTGAGCGAACCGGCGGCACGGCTGTCCTGGAAGGCTCGATTGCAGCCCTCGGAAGCCAGTATGTCTTGTGGTTACGCGCCAGAAACTGCCGCACCGGAGACGTTCTTGGCCAGGAACAGGCGAAGGCGGAAAGAAAAGAACAGGTCCTGGACGCGCTCACTCGGATTGCGGCTCAAATCAGGGCGCGGCTCGGCGAGTCGCTGGCAACCATCCGGGAGCACTCGATGCCCCTCGAGCAGGCAACCACTTCCTCGCTCGAAGCTTTGAAGGCGTATAGCGTCGCACGGAACGCATTGTTCGCCCGTGGTTTCGCTGCCGCAATCCCTGATCTGCAGCGTGCTATTGCCATCGATCCTCAGTTCGCCATGGCGCAGGCCGACTTAGGGTTCTTTTACTGGAACATGGGACATACCGATGTGGGCGCGGAGCACGTCCGCAAAGCTTATGAGCTGCTTGACCGCGTCAGCGACCGGGAGAGGCTCTTTATCCTCTTTCTGTACGACCGGCAGGTAACCGGAAACTTGCAGAAGGAATTGGGGACTATCGAGTCATGGGTGCAAAGCTATCCTCGTGATTGGCAAGCCTGGTCGGTTTGGGGCGGATGGGGCACGCGGGGGACTGGCCAGTATGAGAGGGGAATTCAAGCGGGCCAGGAGGCGCTTCGGTTAAACCCCGACCTCCCATTTGCCTATGACGCTCTTGTTGTCCACAATATTTCGCTTGGCCGGTTCGCAGAAGCTGCGGCTGCATTGCAGCGGGCTGCCGACCGCAAATTGGAAACCCCCTATTTTCTGGTGGGCCGCTACTATGTCGCGTTTCTCGAGGGCGACGAAGCGGGGATGAAACGCGAAATCGATCGGGCTCGCGGAAACCTGGAGACGGAGGGCTGGATGTCGCACAACCATGCCTTGGTCCTGGCGCGTTCCGGACAGGTGCGAAACGCGAGAATCCTTTGGCAGCATACGATCGAATTGGCGCAACAGAACGGCGACCGCGAAAAGGCGGCCATTTACCAGGCCGCGGAGGCAGTGTGCAAAGCACATTTCGGATTTTGGGATCGAGGCAAAAGAGCTCGCCCGGGCGGCACTCGACCTGGGAAAGGGCCGCGATGTGGAGTATGCCGCGGGGTTTGCACTGGCGCTCTCAGGCGACATTTCCGGATCGCAAACGCTCGCCGAGGACTTGGCAAAACGATTCCCGGAAGACACTCCGGTACAGTTCGAGTATCTTCCCACGCTGCGAGCGCTTTTCGCGCTCTACGATAAGGCCCCGTTGGACGCGATCGAGCGGCTACAAACGGCGTTTCCCTACGACCTCGCGATGCCGGGCACGGCTTTCTTCGCCAAGTTCGGAGGGCTATATCCCGCCTATGTGCGCGGTCAGGCGTACCTGCAGGCAGGGCACGGCCAGGAGGCGGCGGCGGAATTCCAAAAGGTCCTGGATCATCGCGGCATCGTTCTTGCCGATCCGATCGGCGCGCTGGCGCACCTGCAACTGGGCAGAGCACACATTGCCTCGGGCGACATGGCCAAGGCCAAAAATGCCTATCACGATTTCCTTACCCTCTGGAAAGATGCCGACGAGGACATCCCCGTCCTCAAGCAGGCCAGGGCGGAATACGCCAGGCTTTAGTCGTTCAGTGTCTTCGACTCAAGCTGTGCGGAAGCCAAGACTCTCGAACTGACCCCATTGTGTGTCGAGGTCTCCGCATCAGGAGCCATCAGCACCTTACCAGCGGCACCTTATCTGATAGGCATCGTCGAGGCTATTGGGCATCTTGATCGCAAGCGGCGCGGCGACATTGTCCACGTGGATGCGAAGGCGATACCAGGCGAAGCCGGTGAGCCGAGGATATCCGCGCGCCGTCCAGCCGCTGCATGGTGGATCGGTCAACGACGAAAGCGTCGACGGACGGCGAGTAGAAATAGAGCTAGTTGGGCCGGCACCAGGATTGTCTCACCGATGGATGCAAGTCTGCCTAATCTGCCCGTAGTCGTATACAGTGGGTCGCGCTCAAAAGAGGCGACCTCAAGCGAATGGAATATACCGGCCACTATACGCTGCCCCGTGGCGAGGGGCGCTGAAGCTGGTGCCGCGCTCTTGGGGCTTAAGCCCACTGGGAGCAATGCAAAACCAATTCCAAATGCCGCCAGCAACACCAACAGTACCCAGAAGGCGCGCTGGTAATCACTCCCGTAGAAGCTAGCCCACCGATACATTGATAGCAATCCACGCACAAACCTGGGCCGGCTTGGATCGAGACGAGTCATTTCCAGCGCTCCGCAGTAACAATCCTCGGCTAAATCGTAGGAACCAGAGCTATCAAAATTGTTAACCAGGCGACGATACGCAATAGCGACCGATTCATAGCGGTCTTCCTGGCTAAGTCTGTAGGTTTCATAGAAGGAACTCCCGTGGCGCACGACGTCAAGTTCGTCTTGTAGAACCATCCGGCCCGCTTTGCGATGCCACCGAATATCTTCGAATTGGACGGATTCAATGGGACAGTTGATGAATCGCGCCCGAAATCCTCCAGGAGGAGTCTGATCATTGATGCGATGATTGATACGATTGAAGCGCACGCGACTCGGTTGTTCAAACCGGGCGTTTGTGAAATCAGCAACAGGTGGCGTCTGGCTACGTTCCGCTTGAATTAACCTGGGCGTCGAACCTACCCGGATACGAGTTTCACTGAAAGTATTCTTAACGAAAAGCACTTCGTCCGCAAAAGAGGCCGACGGAAAACGCCCGGCACGCGCGAAAGAGCATAGCGAAAAATTCGCCTTGTCCAGAAATCTTGTGCCCTCAAACAAAACCCCACCATTGAATCCAGCGTCGCAAAAATTAGCGGTTCCGGCAAATGTCGTCTCGCGAAAAACTGGCTCTTCAGCGAAAACGACTTGTTCAAAACGCGCATCCGTCTGGAACGTGACCCAGGAGAAATCTGCCGAATAAACTGCCGCCGCGTAGAAGTTTGCCGTTTTCGCAAACTGCGCGTTCTCAAAGTTAGCCACTCCCGCAAAAGCCGCGTAGGAAAAGTCGGCGGACTGTTCGAACCTTGCTTTATTGAATCCGACAGGGTGTTCGAAAGTGGCCCCGGCGAAGTCCACTTCATCCAGAAAGACTGCGTCTTTGAACTGGGCCTGCTTGCGAAAGGTGGCTTTACGAAAGTCGGTCTTCTTATGGAAAGTATTGTTAACGAAGGAGATTTCTTCGGGGAATATAAATTGAAAAAATCGGTCTTCATGACTTTCACGGTGGATTTTCAGAGCAGTCGCAAACGCGCTCACGTCTTTGTTAGGATCGGTTGAGTGCAGTATGCACAACTTTTCCGTAGGATCGGCCGAATCATCCAGACCGCAGGTTTCGTAATAAACACAATTCGGCATCGATTGCTCTCAAAGTAAAACAAGTTACCACGGGATTCGACGTTTGTGGGAACATCCGTTCGGCCAGTAGCGTAAGGAACCTTATGAAGACTCTCCGTGCCGCCACAGGCGCGGCTCTGCTCGCCTGCAATCTGGCCGCCTTCGCCCAAACCGAGGCCGCATGTGGCCAAACCCTGGACGCTCACGCTGCGCTCAAGGGCGGTGCTCACCATCGATTCGCGGCCGGCGGGTCTCGAGATTGTCGGGACCGACCAGGAGGCGATTCATCTTTCGTGCACCGTCCGCGACGTCGGGAACGCCCGGGATATCCGCATTCGACTCTCCGGAAACCAGGATGACAGCAAGCTGACCATCACGGGCGGCTCCCTAAAAAATACCAACCTTCAGATCCGTATAGAAGTGCCACGAAAGACCAGCCTGAGGGTGCAAATGTCCGCGGGGGAAGTGAAGATAGAGGAGATCGCGGGCGACAAGGATATTGATCTCTATGCAGGACAGATTTCGATTTCTTCGGCCCGCCCGTGGGATTACCGGAGTGTGAACCTATCCGTGGATATCGGAGAGGTGAAAGCTCCGGCTTACGGCGCGGATGAAGGAGGCTTCTTCCCCAGCTTCACGAAAAAGAACGTGGACGGCGAGTATGGGCTGCACGCGCACGTGATTACGGGAGAAATCGATCTGCTCGGCACAAACGCGCGCAGCGCAGCCGAATAGTCCTCCCCACGGTGCCCTTCGCGGGAAACCCAGCCACTTGGCCAACCAAGGGGGGAGTAAACTGCTCCAACGCAGTGGCGGGCCGGGATTCCCGTCAGAAAAGAAGGGCCGAATGGCGAATACCACACTCACTGCCAGCGCGATCGCTGACTATTATGGAAAGTACTTCAAGTACAAAACAACCAAACCCTGCGGCGACGTGCATGCAAAGAATCAATGCGCTGTGCGGCTCAGCATAGCGATTGAAGGACTTTCACCTGGATTCCTCGATGATTTCGATCCCGCCAATCGGGTCCACCGCAATCGCAAAACCTGCATGAGTCTGCCGCCTCATGTGCTCGGAGCCGCGGAACTGGGCAACTATCTAACTCAGCAATGGGGCGTTCCATTCGGGTACCACGATGCAGACAAACTTCGGGCACGCGACGTGCTCCGAGCCCGCCCAGGAGTGATATGGTTCGAAAAGTGCTACACCACCAGCACCGGAACCGAGTCAGATCACGTCGATTTCTGGACCGGGTGGCATTACATGAATGAGCTTTTTAAGGTGAGTGCCGGTGGGAATGCGGGAGCAGGCGATGACCTATTCAAGAGGAGTAACGGAGTCATTCGGTTTTTCCCTTTAGTGTCCTAACCCGCGTCTTAGTAGCCGGCGGCCGCGATGCGGGAAGAGATGGGGCGAAGGCAGGAAACCCATCCGCAAATTCCTGCAATCGGGATGCTGTCCCTTTATCTCCCCGAACGATAACTTGTAGGCAAGTTCCACATCACTTCCCCGTGTAGCTGACTCTCCACACCGAGTTTGATCCGTCGTCGCTTACCAGCAGCGATCCATCCGGAGCCACGGTCACGCCCACCGGACGCCCCCACACCTTGCCATCCGGCAGCACAAAACCAGTGAGGAAGTCTTCATACTCGCCGCTGGCGTGGCCGGTCTGGTGCAACGGCACCCGGATCACTTCATAGCCCACGCGCACCGCTTTGTTCCAGGAGCCGTGCTCGGCCGCGAAAATGTCTCCCGTGTACCCGGAAGGAAATTGCCGGCCTTGATAAAAAGTAAACTCCAGCGACGCGTTGTGCGGCTGCAGCAGCACATCCGGCACGATGACTTTGTCTTTCAACTCCGGATGCTTGCCCTGATGCCGCGGATCCTGATGCGCGCCCATGTACCACCACGGCCAGCCATAGAAGCCCCCTTCCTGTACGTGCGTGATGTAGTCCGGGACGAGATTGTCCCCCAGGGCATCGCGTTCATTCACCGAGCACCACAACTCACCCGTCTGCGGATTTACCGCTATCCCCCCGCCTGGGTTGCGAATGCCGTAGGCATACACCCGCAACACGCAATTTTCCGGATCGCAGGCCAGAATGTCCGCGCGGTCCTTCTCTCGTGGCGTAGTGTCCGGATCGTCCACGTTCGACGCCGAGCCCACCGCCACAAACATTCGCTTGCCATCCCGCGAAAATTCTACCGGCCGCGTCCTGTGCCCGAACCAGCCCCCATGTGGCAGGTCGGCGATGTGTTGCGCTGATCCGCTCGCCTGCAAATCGCCATTGTGATAAGGGAAACGAACGACCTCGGCTTCGCTGCCCACATACAACCATTGCGGATTGGGACCCGGAGGATAGAATGCCAGACCATACGGCTGTTTCAGGCCGCTGACAAAGATCGCCGACTGCTCGGGCTTGCCGGCGGCGGTTAGCCCGCGAAACACTTGGATGCGTCCGGGATCGCTTTCCGCAAGAAAGATGTCTCCGTTCGGAGCCGTGCGCAAGGTCCGGGGATTGTCGAACCCAGCCGCATACAACTCCACCTTGAATCCGGCCGGCGCCGACGGCCACGCGTTTTCCGGCCGCGCCACCAGACCCGGAAAGTTGAACGCCGATTTAGTGGCATACGGTTCGGGTAGATCGTTCACTGTAATCTTGTGCGTCGTTCCCGGCTTCTGGTAACGAAAGTCGGTGAAGGGGGACGTCGGCGATGGAGCCTTCCGCTTCGAGGTGTTCATGTCGGAAGGAGGCGGCTCGCTTGGCTCCTGCGGGGCCTGCGACGTTTCCGCCGCCTGTGTTATCGCCGCGGCTCCGTCAGCCCCATCCGTCGCCAGGGCGGTAGCGGACCACGCGAACAACCCGATTGCCAAAACCGTCAAACGTGGGAGCGCGCAAATCCTAAAGCTCATTGTTTATCCGTCGCTGTTCTGTAGCGTGCGCGTTGCCTAACACGCGACCCCTAAACAATGCCCCGTGAACGGAATGCGCTAGGTACGCCTTCTCCGCATCCTTCTCTTGTCATGAGAAACCCCGGATCCACTCCATACCAGGATCGCGGTCAGAACAAAGGGCCCGGAAACCATCTACCTGGTAGCGAACTTATTCTTGAGATAAGACTCAACGGAAGCTGCTTCATCCGCCGACAAGACGCGGTTGTAAACCAGAACTTCGCTGATCTCACCATGGAAATAGGTGTTGTTCAGGCCCCGGCCCAGGAAGGCCGTGCCCGTGGTTCCAGCCAGAACTGGCTGCTTGTTACCCTGCCTGAACGCCAGGAGGCTGTTGACATAGAGCGAATCTGTCGATCCATTGTGCTCCGCCCGCGAGATCGTGAAATCCTGCCCCACGGTCAACGGCCTCTGGTAGACCGGCTGATTCCCTACCTGCTCAGTGCCAAAGCGGAAGGGCACACTGGTCTGGTAAGGGCTCACGAATGTATTGCCCCAGGAGGCATTCTCGTTCCAAAAGATCGCTGAAGCCATGGACGTGCCGGAACCGTTCGGTGGGTTGACCGAAGATTTCGCCACCAGAAAAATAGTCATCTCGTTCCAGCCATCGATCGGCAGGTCGAAGTTGAAGTATTGGTTGCCGGAGAAAGAAAAGGCGCCCTGACAAGCATTGCCGTCACCCTGCACACGCCCAGGCTGATTGGCGGCTACGGTTTGGGTGGCGTCGTGGCCATTGCCGGATTGATCAGGCCAGACAGAGGCGCCCCCGGCGAATGGAATTCCCCCGGCCGACTCACCGCTCAGCCATTGTTGCAAACCTTCCTTGGGAACCATGCTCGTATAGGAAGCGGCAGCGCCCGAACTCTGAACCCGGAGATCCGATAAAGATGGCGTGCCAAAACCGATTGTTGATCCCCCCGTGGTGACGGAAGCGGTGCTGAAGCCACCGTCTAAATCCACTTCCTCGAGCGGTATGCTAAAAAAATTAGGCGACAAGGTGAAGTTATTGGCAGAGGTTTGAAAATTGGCGGGGAGGTTACCAGGGGCATCTGTTTCCAGCGTGTAGCTAGATCCACGCCCGACGTTGTTGGCAACGATGCCCACTCCAGTGACTGGACTGCTGAATTGGAGAATAAGCAAGCCGCCAGGCCCGCCACTCGCCGGATTGCCGCCTAACACCAGCGTTCCCTCTACCACGGTGTAGACTGGCCCACCGCCTGATAATGCCTGAAGAGCTGGAATCGTTACTTGCGCGGTTAGCCCCGGCACTCCGATAACGGGGAGGGTTACGGTCATGGGCGCGGAAACGGGGACACCCCCATTCGGAAAGTTGGGCGCGTGCGGCAGTCCCGAGAAGTCGATGAATCCGTCCGGCCGGAAACCCGCATTGCAAAAGAGATTGCCGTTCTGGCCAAATCCAGCAATTGAGACGAAGGTGAGCAACAATAAGGCAAGATAGCGTTTCAAGGTACCCCTCCAGACTGAGTTCTGCGTACAGAGTCCTGCCACTGAGGGCAGAAATGCAGGACGTCCCGGGGGGACGGAACGACTGCGCCTGGCACTGCGATGATTAAACTGTGTTTCGCAGGAAGCGCTCCTAAAGAGACTTCCCTCCTCAAACAACCGAAGCCAGAAAAAGCCGTAAACGAAATCAGGCTACAAAAAAGAAGACCGCTAACATTGGAAGCTGAACTCGCTCCCATAAAATCTACGAAACGTAGCATACACGCAGCAAAAGCGGGCCGACAACAACATTTCGCAAATAACAGAATCCAAGGGCTCGAAGCAAATTCATAGTCGCAAACCCGCTTTGCTGCTACCATCCTTCACCTGAATTGGAGAAGCACTATGGTGCAGCAGGCAACGCATCAGTTCACCCAGGGCAAGCACAGCATAACCCTACACCCGCACTTCATCGTTGAATTTGCCGAATATGCCGATGACGGGCAACACGCTCTAGACGGGGCCGGCAAAGTGGCGATCCAGATTACTAAGAGCTCGGCCCTTCGCGCCTTCCGGGCCACAATCACCGATTCAGGCTCGCATATTCCGCATCCACACTTGAACGCGTCCGGGAATTTGCGGGGAATGGTCCTGTCCAAGCGATCCCGCACGATCTACAACATTTCGTCGAACATTGCGGAGAAGTTTGAGAAATACGATAGTGCACTGGCCTTTGCCGGAGTCATCATTGAGATCGGCAAAGACGCAGTAAGATTCACCAAATAAGCAAGAGCAATCTCTCCACCGGCGAAAAGTGGCGTCAACGCGACCTGATTGTCTCCACCGCGATTCTGCGAGCGGTCACAGGCGTGGTACCGGATGCAGCGCACCTGGTTGCGAAGTCTCTCGAGGGCTATTGCGAACTCGCCGGCGTTGTGTCGGGCGGCAGAGTGCCGAGCAAGAAGTGGGTCGGAGCACTGCGCGCAGCCGATGTCCAAATCAAAACAACGCATCAGAGGCTATTCTCACCCGAGTTCGTTCAGCACCTTGGCGACAAGGTCGCCGACGCAATCTTCGCCCACGTGCACTTCAACTAGGAGAGATAAGGATCTGCGATAGGGGCGCATTCTCTAGGAAAAGATACGGCGACAGATATCCATCCCCACCCAATCAGACTCTTAACTTCCATTCACGCTTAGATTGCTGCCTGGCTTTCCTCCTCAATCACCAAATACGAACCCGCTGATCCGGAGCCAGATAGTAAGTCTCTCCCGGCTTCACACCAAACGCCTCATACCACGCATCCACATTCCGCGTCGGGCCGATCACGCGGAATGCACGCGGCGAATGAGGGTCGGAGCTAACTTGCTTTCGTATATAGTCTTCCCGCACCTTGCCCCGCCAGACTTGCGCCCACCCCAGAAGCACCCGCTGATCGCCGCTAAACCCATCGATCACCGGAGCAGCTTTTCCGTTCAATGACCGATGATAGGCTTCCAGCGCGATGTTCATACCGCCCAGGTCGGCGATATTCTCTCCCATGGTCAAATCCCCGTTGATGTGAACGCCAGGCACGGGTTCATACCCGGAATACTGCGCTCCCAACCTCTTTGCCATGGCCTCAAACGCGTCCGCATCCGCCTTGCTCCACCAGTCGCGGAGCTGCCCCGTCGCGTCCAGCTTGCGCCCCTCGTCGTCGAAGCCGTGGGTCAATTCATGCCCGATGACCCCGCCGATCGCCCCGTAATTGACCGCCGGATCCGCCGCCGGATCGAACTCAGGCGGCTGAAGAATGCCGGCAGGAAACACAATGTCACGCAGCGACCCGTTATACGCATCGTTGGTCTGGGGAGTCATCGACCAATCCGTGCGGTCGACCGGCCCATGCAGACGAGACGTGTAGAACAGCCAGTCCGCCTCCGCGGACCGCCGCACATTTCCCACCAGATCATCCGCGCGTATGGTCAGCCCGGAATAATCACGCGCATGGTCGGGATAGCCAACCTTGATCTGATAGGTGTCGAGTTTCTTCAGCGCTTCTGCCTTGGTGGCCGGGCTCATCCAATCGAGCCGCTCCAACCGCGCCCGCATGGCCGCCTTGACGTTGCTGACTAACTCTTCGATCTTGAGCTTGGAAGATGGCGGAAAGTATTGCGCAGTATAAAGCTGACCCACGCCGAACCCCATATTACCGAAACAGTCCACGCGGTCGCCGGTGCAGTCTCCGCCACCCACCGCGCGGATCGCGCGCTTCCATCGCACCGGCTCCTCCGGTTGGCCGGAAAGAACCTTGTCACGGAATGCAAAACGCGCCTCAGAGAACGGCTTCGCCAGGTAGAAAGCTGCATTGTCGGCAACGGTGAATGCCTGCCACGCCCGCAAAACCTCGAGCGGCGTGGATTGATAGATGGCCGCGATCCGAGGGAAAGCAGACTTCTCCGCCACCACCAGTCGATCGATCCCGTTCAGCCCACCCCCTCGCAGAAAACGCTGCCAGGCGAAGCCGGGAGCCAAACCCACAAGCTCCGTCACCGTAAGCGGATTGTAAGTAGCCGCAACATCGCGCTGTTGCGCTTTTGTCCAACTCGCCTTGGCCACTCGCGTTTCGAAGGCCACCACCGCAGCGGCGCTGGCCGCAGGGTCTGTCCATCCCACCAGGGTCAACAGCCTGGCGACATAGGCCTGGTAGGCCGCCTTCTGCGAAGCAAAGGAGGGCTTGAGGTAATAATCCCTATCTGGAAGACCCAGCCCTCCCTGGTTTGCATACACGGCGTAGCGGCTGGTGTTTTTCAGATCGACGTCGATACCCAGATCGAAGATCGTGGCATAGAAATCGCTTTGGCTGCGGCCCATCAGCTCCGCAATATCCTGCCGGTCCTTAGCCGCCCGGATCGCGTTGAGCTCGGCTGCGATCGGCGCTGCGCCCAGCGTGTCAAGCCGCGCCTCGTCCATGAATGCCTTATAGAACGCGCCAACCTTTTGCTCCAGCGTCACCGGCTGCGCTGGTGCAGCGGCAGCAGCCTTTTCCATCAGCTCATGCAAGCGTGCTTCGGTGATATCGGACATCAGGTAGCGCAGCGAAGCCATAGGCTTGTCGCTTGGGATCTGTGTCCGCGCAAGCCACGCGCCTGAAGCGTAGCGATTGAAGTCATCGCCCGGCTTGACGCTCGGGTCCATCGCGGTGAGGTCGATGCCCCAACTGCCATACTGGGGCTTGTTCGCCTCCTGGGCCTTCGCCGTGCTCACCGCGCTCAGGCAGATAAGCGCGAGCAAAACCGAACAGATAAATTTGAACACCACTGCTTGTTTCTTCATCGCACCCAGCACCGCCATCTCCTGTCGGGCAAGTATAACGATGGCGCACCATCGCGCAATCACCCCTGCAGCTCGACTGCCAACCCCACTCATGGGCGAACTCCAGACGGGGTTCGGGGACTGTCCCCCTCAACCGCTGTAGTGCACCCCACCTGTCGACAGTGGTGCAAGGTTTCTTCCTTTTCGACTTCAGTCGTGATCAAATTTATCCTTGCCTGTAACGCATTTTCCCAAATTCAACTGGCTCGGCTAAAAGCGACGAGGAGAATTTTGTCGCCAAATCGAGGGTGAGTTTCGCGGTTCGAGCGAACAAAACGTAGGAAAGGTTTACGCGCACTTAAATGACCATCAGCCGTTTTTATCGCCCCGAATTGGACGTACTCCGCTTCATTGCCTTCCTGATGGTCTTCATCGTCCATCGAATGGACTTTATGCCCATCGACCCGGCCCAACACTACTGGCTCTACAACATCTGTCTTCTGGGTGATCTGGGAGTGCCCGTCTTCTTCCTGCTTAGCTCCTTCCTCATCACGGAACTGCTATTCCGGGAGAGCGACGAAACCGGCACCATCCAGCTAAAGGCCTTCTATATGCGCCGTATCCTGCGCATCTGGCCTTTGTACTTCCTGGTCTTCTACGGTCTCGCCATCCTCACACAGTTTGTTCCCTGGTCCGGCGCCAAAGATCCTGCAACCTGGCTAGCCTTCACCTTTTTTGCCGGCAACTGGTGGATCTGCCTTCACGGCTGGGTTCCCGCCTACCCGGTGAATCCCCTCTGGAGCGTGTCCGTCGAAGAGCAGTTCTACATCGCCATCCCCATCATGGCTCTTTACCTTCGCCGCCCTGGTGTGAAGACAGTCTCACTGTTCCTCATCGCCGTCTCGTACATAGCAGTCGTCCTCTACGCGCTGCACCCTGCAGATGGCTTCAGCAGCCAATGGACGAACAGCTTCGTCCAGTTCCAGTTCTTCGCCGCCGGAACGCTGCTCTCGATCTACCTGAAAGGCCGCGTCCCGCAGTGGCATCCTGCGTTGCGTCTCGTCACCGCCCTATCAGGCATTGGCTGCTGGCTGGTCGCGTCGATAGCCTTTGGAGTCCAGGCTGACACCCCGCACTCCACCGTCGTGCAAGCCCCCATCGGCTGGGCACTCGTCCTGGCCGGAACTCTGCTGCTGTTTCTCAGCATGCTGGGCTTCCCTTCTAAATACTTGCCGGCACCGCTCGTCTACCTGGGACGCATCTCGTACGGCCTCTATCTCTTTCACGAACTCATCTACTTTCTGATCTTTCATCCTGGCAAAGCCTGGCTTGCCCATCTCAGCCAGACACTGCATCTCGCCGGCTGGCGCGACGGTGTGGGAACAACCCTCGCATTCTGCCTCACCGTCCTCGTAGCGCACACTTCGTATCAGCTCTACGAAAAGCCATTCCTGCGCCTTAAAAGACGCTTTACCATCGTCCCCTCAAGAGATGAGGGGTAGCGCCGAAAGGTACGTTCCGTGCCGAGTGATCTCCACCCTTAGGCCAGGGACAGACGAAAGGTAACCCGTCAAGAAGGGCCGTACCGCAATGGAGTGTGCGCCGTTCGTCGGGGTGCTTTTTCGCTGTCCCCATATCTCAGCTTGTTGCTGACCCATGCTTCCACGAAATACCAGAGAGCTCATTCTTCCTGGTTAGTCAGGCGCGATTCGTCCAAATCCAATTCCCGCTCGATGCGCCGTAGAACGTTATCACCGATGCGCCCCTCATTGCGTAGCCGGATTGCGGTCGCGCGTTCCACGCCTATTCCCTCCAGGAAGAGGGCACGGTGGCGTTCGTTGGCCGTTACGTCTTTGGGATTTGCGTCCACCTTGAGACTCGCCAGCCGGTGCCGGTAGTGATTGGCCAGGTCATCATAGATTTCGGCGGATTCTTCACGGTCCCGGACCTTCGCGCTTTCCAGCTGGTCCAATGCAGCCTGGGCTGCGATCCGCCGCGCTTCCAGTTCCTCGCAGTCCGGTCCCTCCCCGCTGGCCAGGCCGAGCAGACGGATAAGAGGCGGCAGGGTAAGGCCCTGCAGCACCAGGGTCACTAAAATTACGGAGAACGTTAAGCAAATGATCAAATCCCGCTGAGGGAAAGGCGATCCGTCCATCAACAGAGTGGGAAGGGCAAGAGCCGCGGCCAGCGAAACCACGCCTCGCATGCCCGTCCACCCAACGACAAAAATTTGCCTAGCTTCCGGTGGCCCCTCCTTCTCATGTCCAATCCGCGTACGCAGGAAGTAGGAAAGGTGTGCACCTGGAAAAACCCACGCCAGTCGCAGCAGGATGAGGAGAACGCTGAAAACCGCGCCATACGTCAGGACGGTCGGCAGATGGTAGCTGCGAATCGAGGCGCGCATCGCAGGAAACTGGAGGCCGATGAGAACGAATACCAGCCCGTTCAGAATGAACGTCAACGACTCCCACACCGACCACAAGCCGATACGCACCGAAGGCGAAAAGAGTTGGGCGCTTCGTCGGGAGAGAAACAATCCGCAGCTGACCACCGCCAACACACCGGAAGCATGAACGCTTTGGGCAGCTAGATAGGCCACATACGGAACGAGAATGCTGATCGTCACTTCGATGGGGCCATCATCAATCCATCGTTCAAAGTGGTCGACGATCCAGCCGGTCACCAATCCAATCGCGACTCCACCGGCGGTGAGCCAGACAAAGGTGAGCAGGCCGGCGGAAGCGGTCGGTATACGTTTCTGAACCACAATGCCGACGGCGAATTCAAGCGCCAGCAACCCCGTAGCATCGTTGATGAGGCTCTCTCCTTCGAGGATGTCGACGATGCGGCTGGGAAGTCCGATACGCCGTGCGATGGAAGTTGCGGCGATTGCGTCGGTAGGCGCGACAATCGCTCCCAGTACCAATCCCAGCCGCCAATCGAACCCGGGGAAGACATGGGGCGCTGCCAGGGCGACGCCGATCACGGTGAACGCAACCAATCCAAAGGCCAGCAGTGAGATGCTGACAATGTTGTAGCGAAAGTCGCGCCACGAGGTTGTCCACGCGGAAGCGTAGAGCAGAGGGGGCAACACAACCAGAAAGATCAGGTCGGGCTCGAGGGTAATGTCGGGAACCGCGGGAACAAAGCTGAGAAGCAATCCGCCAATGACCATGATGATGGGATAAGGCGTCCCCAGCTTTCGGGCGAGTATCCCAAAAACGACGATGAAAAAAAGTAGTAAGAGAAAAACGAATTCGACTGTCCCGATTCCGCTCATTTAAGAGATTCGATCACGCCAGCGATCATTCGTCATCTAAAAAGCCACCGAATCTTACCAAATGTTGGCCTCTATCACCCCGGGATGGTTGGCCGTGTTGATCTAATCCAGGAAACCCCTTCGTGCTGAATAGCCGCGGAAAACCAGGTCACCGAGGTACGTTTTCGTCTGTCCTTTCAAAGATCGTAAGCGCCACTTCCATCGCCGGGCGTTCGCGGGATCAGCAGGAACATCGCTGCCAATTGGGGTTGTTCCCTTTTGATTTGTAACCATAGCCATTTCAGCTGGACCATTTTAGGATCGGGCCATCACCTGGTAATGGTGGTTGTTCCGTCACGCAACCTACTCGTCATTGAGTGCATTGGCGTTTAGCTTCAATCAAGGATGTCACTCCTAGTAGCGCGTTGTCCGTTCCTAGTTGATTTATCGGGTACTGGCTCACCCCGATACTTGTTTAAAGCGGTATTTCAGATGGGCTTTTTGCCGCTCTTTCTGTGATCGGAGCCATAGGCACGCATGCAGCAAGACGAGGCTTGACGAATCTCGCTCAATAGACCTAATATGCCGTCATGCGACATGTCGAGTCACAGACTGACGGGTCCGATACCAAGCCTCTGACCGAACCCGTTCTCCTGATACTTCTCAGCTTAGCGAACAAGCCACTCCACGGCTATGGGCTGCTGCAAGACATTGAAATGCTCAGTAACGGCAGGGTGCGGTTGAGTACGGGCACACTTTACGGAGCCTTAAGCCGCCTTCTCCAGGACTCTTGGATCGAGCGTTACGTGCAAGCTGATACATCGCGTGACAAGCAAGCTTATAGGCTCACCGCAACGGGACGAGAACATCTACATCTAGAGCTAAACCGAATGAAGCAGTTAACGCAGGCGGCAAGAGCGCGCCTGAAGACGCGGGAGGTCTAAACTGACAAAATCGGTGTACCGCGCTCTGGTGACTCTGTATCCCTGGGACTATGCCACCGTGTTTTCTGAGGACATGAAGATCACCTTCGATCAGGCCTGCGAAAATTACCGAGTTAGAGGACGATGGCAGTTTGTTTGTTTTGCGGCGACTGAGGTGTTCAGCCTCGTATGGGGAGTCGGAAAAGAATGGTTAGCGAAGCTTACGACTGAAGAGTCCGTTCGTGGCCGATCCTTGCCGGATCTAAGGAAGATGCGGCCAGTTGGTATTGCGTACGAGGTTTGGTTTGCCTCACTCGGATCGTTCAGGTCGCGTGAAGTCCGCAATCGACTGAGTGCTCCGCGTGGTCCAGATCAACACACTGATGCTGACCGGCACGCCAGATTCTGAAAGGGACCCATGCTCGTAGGTCACTATGCCGTCGCACTTATTGCAAAGCGCGCGGAACCGCGGATCAACCTTGGCACCTTGGTCCTTGCGGCTATGTTCGCCGATATCGCCTGGTGTGTCTTTATGATCTTGGGGCTGGAACAAGTGCAGTTTGAATCTGGGGTGGGCGCGGGGAAGTACTTCTACGCCACGCATATCGCATGAAGCCATAGCCTATTGATGGATGCAGTTTGGGCCACTTTGCTAGCTTCAGCGTACCTATTGAGAAGGCGTTATCGGCGTGGTGCGTTGACGATCTTCCTCGTGGTTCTGAGCCATTGGCTTCTCGATGTCGTGAGCCATCGGCCTGACCTCCCAATCGCGCCGAAACTGCACAGATACGTTGGTCTAGGGCTTTGGAGCTCAATTCCTGCGACCCTCCTCTTAGAAGGCGGCTTCTGGCTTTTCGCGGTCATCCTTTACGTTCGATGTACTCGCTCAAAAGGCCTTACGGCGACGTTCGTTTTTTGGGTTGGAATCACTCTTCTCACTTTAATGTGGTTTAGTAACATTGCAGGTCCTCCGCCCCAGAATCCCAAGACCGCTCCCTTCGCTAGTCTGATTGTCTTTTCGCTGACTCTGGCTTGGGCGTACTGGGTAAACCGATTGCGTGTCGCAGCCCCGGCGCGCTTGTAGCTTCAGAGATGTTTTGTTTGCTGAAATCCAATGCGGAGAGTCCTTGATGCGTAACGTTCCTTGTTCCGAGAGGTCGGTTGTGCTCTCCACCGCTCTCGTCGTCTCGGTTGCCACTGCGCAGGGCGTGCCAAACTTTCAGTTCCGGTTTACCGAGAAACCTGGGCCATATTCAGTCGGCCTTAAGGTGCTTGAACAGTACGACCGTTCGCGTCCGCTACCGACATCCTTCTGATAACTCGACAAAAACTGCAGACGTTGATCCATGATCCGACTCTCTTTCCAGGGCATACAACATCGTCGTGCGTTGCCTAAAGCTGAGGAACCGTCACCGTCGCGCTTCGCTGTAAACCATGTCTCCGGTCTGTTTTGTAACGGGAGTGCTAAGTACGCTCAACTGCACGACCCCTGTCGCGAGAACGTAAACAGACGAAACGTAACCCATCAAGAATAACCGCACTGCAACGCAGTGTGCGCCGCTCAATGGGATACTTTTCGTCTGTTTCGGGTAGTGTTTACGGAGCAGATGCGCTCACAGTCCCGCCGCAAGGTCTGTCCTTAGTGCACATGCCAACCCGGCCCTGGTTATTGATCCAGGCGTAGCCGACGGTCTCCGGATTGTTGTCGCCGGGTTGAGATGTTGGGAATGAGACGATGCTCGTCACCACACTGTCATTCCCGCCGGAACTTCCCCAAAATGGCGCGCTGCCAAAGGCAAGCACGCCGCCATCCCGGATCACCAGCCAATACCCGTTGACTGCTCCAGCGGCGTCAATGCTGGTCGCAATGCCGCTGATAGGATGGCCATTCGGCTTATCTCCACCGGTAGAGCCATAAAACACGGCGTCGCCAAAAGAATGCACACCGCCATTATCGACCACGATGTAATAACCCTTTCCGGAGGGTGTTGCGGCAATTCCCGTTGGGATCGCATCGTCAAAGGTGGTATCGCCGTACGATATTGCGTCGCCTGCGGTCCACACTTTGCCATTTCGTCCGACCGCCCATAACCCGTGACCCGTCGGCGTGACGGCAATCGCCGTCAGGTAGCTGCGCGCATTTCCATTGAAGCCGGAGCAAGTGGCGAGGTTGCCATCGCAGAGGGTTGGGGCGCCGCCGCGCGCATGGATTTTCCCATCCCGGGTAACGATCCAGTAGCCGGGAGTGCCCGGGACTGCTGCTATCAAGCCGGCGTGGTGGACGTTATCATACTCGGGCGCGCCCTCGTATGCCTCGGTATATCCAGGAGGTGTGGGCGTACTGTAAGCATAATCATCCTGGATCTGCAGCCAAAAGCCGCCTCCAGGAGCGGCGGCGATACTGGTCAATATATCGGGCTTTGCATAGGGCGCACCTGGCAGGGATGCGTGGGCTGCCACCAGCGCCGTGCAGAAAATGCCCAAGGTTATAAAGCCTACGGAGAGCCTACGGAAGGCTAAGCGCAAGGTGTTCGGCTGCTTCACGGGACACTCCTTTCCATCGTGTCGTTGGTTGGGTTCAGGGTCGCGGCCGACTTCCTCTGGCGCACCTCCGCCTTTAACGTCTCGAGTAAAGCGGTGGTGGTCTCCGTGACCGACCAATCTTTCCCCAGGCCGCCCTGAAGAACTCCATCCACAAAGATCTTGCGGTAGATCTCGTCGCCGGCGTGCTGGGTGAACTCAACGGCGATGCGGGTCGGGTCTATGGCGAGCGCTTCCACGCACGCATCCATCAACGCCTCTGCCAGTCTTGCGCGCTGCTCTGCCGGACGGCCACGGCGTATTTCCGCCATCAGCACTGCGCCGGGCACCGGCTCCTGATAGCCGCAATGCCACACGCCATCTTCCAGTTCGCGAATGCTTACATCGACCAGATCGGGGGTGGTCTGCATGATTTCCGCATAGAGATTGCCCAAGCGGCGCGCCAATCCGCGCTTTACTTCGAGCGAGTAACGGGCCGGTACATCGAGTTGCAGGTAGGGCATAAACGAGAGTCCTCACTATTCGGTAGAGATCAGCGTCGATATGGACGCTGTCCATATAATAATGACGGATTACGTGGACAGTGTCAACATCTATCCGGGAGATTTTCTTGGGACAGGACGGATTGAAGAAAATGGCAAAATGCATCCACTAGGGAGGTGTTACCGATGCACTGATATGGCTCGTCCGACACTTCATCGTATTCACCACGCGCCGCTACTCTGGGCTGGTGTAGGCCAGATAGCGAATGATCTTCCAGGTTTCATCCGTCTGGCGCTTGAAGATGTCCATACCCGGCTCGAGCGAGCGGACCGTGACGCCCGAGCCGGCCTTCGATGAATCCAGTGTCCAAACCAACCGGACAACGGCAATATCGCCGTAGACCAGGGTCTCTCGCAGATCGAGCGTGTAGTGGGAGCGATGACTCTCGTCGCCCAACAATCTGCGCAGCGCAGGGCAGACGTCGTTGTAGCCTCGATCCGGAACCTCGCCGAACTTGTAGATAAGGTCCTTCGCGAAGATGCCGCAGACCTTATCTGTCCTGGCGAGCGTTGTACGCTCGTGTCCAGGCGGCGAGTTCAGCTCGAATAACGGCGGCTCCGTCCGCCCCGCCCGTCGCCAGGGCGGTAACAGGCCACGCGAGCAACCCGATTGCTTAAGCCGCCAGACGTGGAAGCGCGCGAATCCTAAAGCTCATCGTTTATCCGCGCTGTTCCGTAGCGCGCGCATCGCCGGTCTTTCGCACCACGCGGCCCCCCAAGCAAGCCCCGTGAACAGAATGCGCTAGGTACGCCTTCTCCGCATCCTTCTATTGTTATGAGAAACTCCGGATCCACTCCATACCAGGATCGCGGTCACCAGATGTATCCAGAACCACAAGTCGAACCCCCGATGCGCATGAATAAAGATCAGGACCAGCACCCTTGGAAGACAAGCCCACAACACAGCGGCCCAGGGTTGAGGGACAAAGAACCACCACATGTGGATCCATCCGATAAACAGCGAAAGCCTGGGCAGAAATAAGCTTAAAACGAGGAACCAGAGAGGGATCCCGTGTGTCAGCGTTAATATTGGCATTGGCATGTGTTGGCTCCGGCCTAGAGTGTACCGTCGTCACCGTACGGCGGCAACCCGCCCTCGACTTCTACCGCAATGGCATAGCGATCGCTGGCCGCCTACCCAAGGAATCAGTTCAGGCGCCTCTATGCTAAAGTGGCTGCACGATGGGGCTTGAATGGGTGACTCGACGTCCGAAGCAAGACGTGATTCTCGTCGAACTGAATGGCCGCCTGGCATCCGGCGATGAGCTGCAGCTGCTGAAGACGCAGCTGGCGTCCTCGGCCGGCGAACGGGATTTGATTCTGATCCTTGACCTATCAAAAGTCCAATATGCCGACAGCTCGGGACTGGGCGTGTTGCTCTACCTCGACGGAGTTGCCCAGGAGGCAGGGTCTAAACTTCGACTTGCCGGAGTAACTCGACGCCTCCTCCACCTGCTCAAGCTAACGCATACAGACAAAGTACTCACCATGGATCGCGACGTCGCCAGCAGTTTGAGCCACAGCGCTTTTTGAAAAGATCGTCCGCCCAAAGCCCCAGATGCGGACCGTGTTCCCGCGATCAGCCCCTACCGCCCTGGGCTCTCGGACATTGAAGGGACCAGTTCCCTAATTTCCCTCTGTCACCGCGTTTTTGATCCGGATGATTCTGCACCGTGGGCGCGAAACCTCGCCGCATCACCGTGTGCTTGCGGCCGTTATTGGCGGACCAGCTCGACACGGCGGTTGCGGGCTCGGCCTTCCAGCGTGTCGTTGCTTTCCACCGGACGAGACGCGCCAAACCCGTCGTTGGCCAGCCGATCCGGTGCAATGTTGTATTGCGCAACCAACGCTTCTTTTACCGCCAGCGCGCGCCGCTTCGAGAGATCGAGGTTATAGGCGTCTCCTCCGATGTTGTCGGTGTGGCCCTCCACCGTCAGCTTCCAATCGGGATTGTCCTTCAATGCCTGCGCGATCTCCTTCAGCACTGGCGCGGATTCCGGCTTCAACGTCGCCTGGGCAAAATCGAAGTAAATGCCATAGGTGACGGCGCGTTTCTCCTGCGTCAACTGCTGCTCCAGCACGTTATCGGGCTTGGCGACGGGAAAGTTGATCTTCACCACTTCGACGCGAAAGTTTCCGGCATGGAAAGAAGGGTGTCTCAGCCTCCACGAGAGGACCAGGGGATCCGGAGCATCATCCAACACAAAAAGTTCAGCCCCAATATGAGTGGGACGGTCACTCTGAGGACGAGGATCTTTGCTCTCAGTCTCAAACGTTCCCGTAAGGTGTATCACCGGCAGAGTCACCCGTTGATCGTTGACGATCATGGGGTAGTCCACGTCGTTGGGCTCGACCCGGGTAAGAGTTCCCGACTCATAAACAGGTTTGACGCCGTCACGCACGAACCAGATATCCATATACCGCAGGTTCACTTTGCCGCTCTCCTTGATTGCCTGAAATGCGGCGTCGGAAAGACGAGTGCGTGTCACATCATGCAGAAGCCGTGGCAGGTTATGAGAATTGACGGTAACGAAGGTGCCGGCCGAACGAAAGTCGGCGTTGCAGTTCTGGTTGGCGTGAGAAGTCGCCTTTACGTGCTTGCCTAAGTCGTCTTTGTACTCCGGGGCTGTGGAAGTGGCGGAGAAGGTCGAGTTATCAATCGATTCGATCTCGTTGCTGAGCTCCACATCGCCATACTTGATTCCCCACGCATTGGTCAGCACGGTGTGCGGTTTCAGCGGGATGCGCGCCGCCTGCTGGTCCGGAAAAGCAGCAGGCGGGCACGGCGTCACAGGGGTACTCGAAGAGAGCGTGGGAATATCGTCACCAGGCGCATGGTTGGCCAGCAGACCCTGCAGCGTTCCGCTGGGCTGGTGGTGGCTTGCGAGAGGGTCCTGACCGCATGGGTTGCCTTTTGCCCAACGCGGTAGCCGACATAAAGAATTCCTGCCAGGATCGTGAGCCCGGCAACAAGAATGAGCACCAGCGCGATGGCCAGCAATTTGAACAGAGGCGACCGGCGCTGGGGTTGCGGCGCGGCCGGCGGCAGGTTCACGGTGGAATAGCCTACCGGCATCGATGTTGGTGGCATGGATGACTGCGGCGGGACGGACGCTGGTGGTATGGGCACAGGTGGTATGGGCGTCCACGGTGGCGTGGACGGCGCTGGGTGGGTGACGCTGGCGTGGGGACAGCAGCCTGTGCCGTCTCCTGGGGCACAGCATTCCCGCAGAGCTGGCAGAAGCGGGCTCCTGGCTGGAGCGCATTGCCGCATAGCCCACAGAATTGGTTCATGGCTTTCTCCACTTGTGCGGCCAGTTACTTCGCACCACAGGCGTCGATATCCGGCTCTCGCGTCGTTTTCTTGACCTCATTGAGATTGAGTTTGGGCGACTCCGCGGTCGTACCCAGCAGGGTGGCATCCGCCCCCGCCTGGGCGTAAAAATTCAAGTGCGTCATGGAGCAGGGGACGATACTCATCGGGCCCGAGCCGGCGTAGTCGAACTCTGTCACCAGCTGCAAATAGGCCCCGCCTTCGGTTTTGAAGAAATTTTCCTTGGGCGATTTGATCAGGCCTCCAAAGGGCCCTTTCTCAATCAATTCCGCAACCTTATCGCTGATGCCCGCGGGAACCGCCTGCTTGAGCGCCTCCTTGAGGCTCTCCGTGCCCACGGAAACCGATACCTTGGGAGCGTTGATGGCGATCACGACCCCGTGCGGCGCCAGCGATTCGGCGGTGGTCTTCCCGTTCTCCGGCTGACCCTCCATCTTTCCTTCGGGAGAGCTTTGGCCGCCATGGATGGTAAGTCCGCCGCTGCCGGTGTAGACCACGTGGAAGTTGCCGTCAGCCACGTCTTTCTTGCCTCCGAAGCCGGGCTTGAAGATCAGCGCTTCGTCCACTTTGAACAGAAAGGGAATCCCATAGATGTCGAAAACATCCTTGGCAAAGGGCGGCAGCTTAAGTCTTGACTCCCCGATGCTGCTGCCCGGCGCCATGGTCAGCACTGACCAGTCGACGTCTACCGTGCCCGACATGGGGGTCATGTAGGCGAACTGCTGCAGTTTGCCGCTGTTCATCACCGCCTGGAAGGTAGTGCTCACGTTCTCCAGCTTGCCCTTCACGTTGACCGTGGCCGTTAGGCCGGCCAGCTTTTTCTTGGCCGCCGTGAGGGTCAACGCCACACCGGTTCCTTCCGGTTCGCCCTCCAATTCGAACTCCCAGCCGTCGGTTTCCGCCTTCACCTTGGCGGTGTATTTGAACTCGGGCGCACTGGCATAAGCGACGGGAGGAGAAAACCAGTGAGATATATTTTTCAGTGGCTCCGGCTTACTGTAACTGCTGAGGGAGGTGCGGGCTGCGAGCTGGGAGAAATCCACCGGCACTTTGAATTGAACCGTCCCGTCCTGCACCAGGTCCGGCAGGCTCGCGGTTTCGGTCAGCACGGCGACCTGCGAACCCTGGATGTTCACTGCATCCACGCGCCGCACGCCCAGGTGCTCGAGAAACAATACTGACCCTTGCTTGAGCCGATGCAAACGAGCATCATCGCTGTCGAACACCAGCACCCGGCCATCGTCGCTCACGCTGGTCAGCGATTTCTGGGCAGTCGGCAGATCGATGCGGACGGTTGCCGGTGTGTAGGTTACCTGGAAGACTGTGCCCGGCAGCTTACTGATGTCGCGAAAGCCCACCGGCACACCGGTGCTGTTGACGGGAATCGTCAGGGCCGGATGCTGCTCCGCATTTCTGCATCCGGCGAGTGAGGCCGCGCAAGCGAACACAAGCGGCCAGAGCGGAGACTTCGAAAGCTCTTTCATCGCATCTCCCCCGGCCAGCAATCGCAGAAGCCTGAGGTGTAAATCGGCGCCTATTTTAGCATTGCGTAAGACCCGGGGACTGGACTGCTTTAGTTATGGACACCATCCACAGGGCCAGATGGCGGCGCTTGCTGCACCACCAGCGGAGTAGAATCCCGTGCGAACTTAGTCGTGGCCTGCCCTGGATAGGTGCAGTGATAGAGCACGGTCAGACGGTCTCCATCGTAGCCCTTGGGAAGGTGGTCGAAAGCCTGTACCCGGTCCACAGCCCCGAGGCAGGAAACATCGAGGGATAAGTACCCGCTGGATGTTTGTATCGTCGGGACTTCATGATTGCCACGCCGCCGTATAACGAATTGAATGTAGACCGTTGCGCCCGCCGGGGTACTGCCGGCAACTTCCGATAAGTCCCATTCCTGTGCGACCTTGTTTTTCGCCGCTTCTGTGTACCCGCCAAGTTGCGCAGCAAGACTCCCTGCCGGTTCGGGCCTTGCCGGCATTACCGTCGCGTTCTGCGGTGGTGGGCTACTTTGCCGTGGATGACCGTTCATCGATTCGAGTTCGTGATACGAACAAGGATAAAGTACGTTCAGACTGTCCTTGGTGCCACCCTCAGGTGGACCGAAAGTTCTCACCTGCTCCACAGCAAGAACGCAGGACGAATCGAGCGATGGAGAACCGCTAGGCCTACGTAACTGGACGGCACGCGGCGAACCGTCCCGTGAGATCGTGAATGCAACATCCGCCGTCGCGCCCACTGGGGTATCGACCACCGCCGACGGATTCCAACTTTGCGCCACCCTGCTTTTGATTACATCCCAATACCATTGAGACGGGGGCGCATTGCCACTGCCCTTCCATTCGACAGGGGCCGCCAGAGTTTCCGCAGTTGCGGCATGAGCCGATGAAAACAGCGGATTTGCCCTGGGACGACTGTCTAAAACGCATATCGCTACCAGGATCATTCCACTTGCGACTGCCGCCATCCACTTTCTTTTCTGGTTGTACGACAACTTGGAATTCTTGGTGATCAACCAGAGTACGGCGGCGGTGAGCAGCACCAGCAAAGATAAAGACGTGGTCCGTCCCGCCTCTTCACTAAGCGCGTCAAATATTCCGTAAACAAGAAGGCAAAGGACCGCGCAGGCTGCGCAAAGAAGGCCGAACACCTCGCGCCCAACCACGGGTGGCTGTTGCGGCACCATTGGCGGCTGATAAGCTGACTGCGGGGGCGCCGCCTGTTGAGCCTGTGCCCTTGCTTCCCAAGGGTCAGGCGGGGCGTGCCGGAACGGCGGGCCTTTCGGTTCGAGTACCGCTCTCAGTGCAATTTCATCACGTCTCGCATAGGCATCATTCGCCTGTTGCGTGAGCCGTTCACACCGGCGCCTATCCTGCTCATCAACTGCCAGGTCAGGATGAACTCGTTTGAGAACGCGGATCCACAGTCTCTTGAGTTCGGGCGACGGTGCAACCAGTGCGCTCACTTTGCATCTCCGTTTTGCAATACGTCCCCAACTTCTCCGTCTGATAACGCAGCACGGAAACGCGGAGCAACCCGGATGCGGGCTGCGGCTTGCCACGGCTCTATGTGGCTGCATCCAAGGGGGCCTGGCTCAGTGGCTGCCGTGCCAGCTCTGCGAATTAGATTCTTCATCGACACGAGCGTTTATGCCTCCCCGCCTGGGCTCCCAGTGTTTAACGCATTTTTGCTAATACTGTGGTCCGGTGGGATCAGTTATGTGCGGCCATTCTGTAGCGGAATGGCCGCGTCGGGTTCAGTTTCCTGGTCTACACCATTAGCAAAAATGCTCTAGCCTCCCACACTGAATAAGAGCTTCAGTTCCTCCAGTTCGTGCATTGGCGTGGCCTGAGGCTGGTTGTATTTGACCAGTGACTAACGGTCCGCACCATTACCCTTTCCGGTACCAAGGGGGCCATGCTCGTATCGACGGGCGCGAAAAGGTCGCGCTGGAGGGCACGACAGGCATCGCTCCTACCCGGAAGGGGCAGTCCTCTGTGCCACTTGTGTAACCGTTGTGGTGGTTACCAGCGCGTTGGGGTCGCGGCGGCCGGCCTGGGCGGAGACCGTCTGGCTGACGAAGAATTCGTGGTCGGGACTAAGAGAAACCCGGACAGACGAGAAGAGACCCGGGACCGGCGAAACGTAACCCTTCAAAGAAGTGCCTCACCTCAATGCGGTATTCGGCTACTTGCCGCTGCGAGGAGCCAATATTTCACTGAGATAGTCATGGCTTCCGGGGATGCGCTCAAGATGCGGGTAACGCAGACCCCCGGCATATTCAATTTGGCGCGTTTGCACGCTGTCGAAGTTGCGAACCACCAGGGAGATCTGGCCATCCTTCGGGTGGCTGATCGCCTCGTCCATGGCCTCCGAAGTATAGCTGGAACCATCCACGGAAAGGATCTTCATGCCCGGTCCTAAGCCTGCCTTGTACGCTGGAGTTCCCATGATCACGTCGTGGATCGTTCCATCCTTCTCCACGTCCATGCCGAGCGAAGCGCGTGCCGGATAGGTCGGAATCCCAGCAACGTCTGGGTAAAACACCCGGACTGCAGTCGCGTTATAGACCACGTGCCAGCCCGCTGCCTCCAGACCGTCCGTCGGTGGTTGGGCGTTCACCTGATAGACATACTTGTCGAAGAACGTGTGCCAGTCATAGGACCATGTCGCCGAAAGCGCCGCTTCTACATCCGCCCGGGTATACGGAACCACGATCGGCCCTGTATCCCGCTGGCCGAAGAAGTTTCGTAAAAAGTCATCGAGGGAAACGCGATCGTGCGATTGTTCGCGCATCAGTGCGTCCACATGCAGCCACATTAGCGTGCCCTCGTCGTAGTAGTCCTGTTCGCGGCGTATCGAGGCCCATCCCTCATGGACGGAGCGCAGGACCCAATTTTCCGTGGCTGTGTCGGCCAGGGGAGTCGTCGCGCGGCCAGGGTCGTATCCGAAGTCGGAAGATACGCGTGCGAGGTAATCGCGTATATAGTCTGCGTCGTTGAAACCGGCGCGCGTGGCGAGCAGCATGCCGATATACCCGTTTAATCCCTCATACACCCAGAGCATCGTAGTCCGTTCCGGTCCCTGATAATCGGGCTTGG
Organism: uncultured Acidobacteriaceae bacterium; assembly: GCA_963736535.1. Lineage (GTDB taxonomy): Bacteria > Acidobacteriota > Terriglobia > Terriglobales > Acidobacteriaceae > PALSA-350. Next base: position 279,060 of record CAVTPN010000014.1, on the reverse strand, counting down.
AATATAGTTCCGCCGGGCGGCGATATTTGCCATCCCAGGAATGCGATTGCTCATGCGCGAGCAGGTTCCATCCGGATTGCTCCAGCTGGTCCTTCTTGGAAAGTCCGGCGTCGCCGACCGCATCCCAGGGCGAATCCTCATGCTCCAGCCCGTCGTACGGCAGGGCGTCGCTCTGCGAGACGAGCAGGTGCATTTTCTGCCAGTGGCGAAAGCCGAACATGGCCTGATCCTCATCGATCAGCCGGGTAAATAGAGAGAAGGCGTGGGCGTCATCGGCTTTATCGATCGCCCACTGGCTGTCACCCGCTACGTCGAGCTCAGCGGGCCACTTCGAGGCCAGGGGCACCGCGCGAAAAAACTCACCGGCCAACACCGGAGAATCGATCAGGCGCTCCAGCGATGCCGGCGCGAAGTTCACGCGGTTCCCTGCCTCGTTCACCACGGATAACGGAGCTACCCTGTTTCCAGGTGGGCGGCAAGACGATCGAAGGTTCAATCATCAGCTCGCGCTTGTCGATGCCTCGCGGATAAAGAACGGCGGTGTTCCACGCCAGCAGCAGTTGATGATCAGAGATGGTGTTCTGGACCAAAGTGTCAAAATCGACGGCAACGGTTTCTGTGCCGGGCGGCACATCGATTTTGATGGTGAAGATGTCATCCGGATCGCGTGTCCAGGGGAGGGTCCTCTCGCCGGCATGCACCCGGATGGCGGCCACGTTTCGGATTGGGCCAGTGGGTCCATGTTCGCCTGGAATCCAACGCGGAAACACGAGTGCAACCGGGCCAGGCCGCACATGGATCGACTCATGGACAAAAGCAATTTGCCGAAAGGCTTGCGTTTCGTCGACCACGAGTGTCATGGTGGGGCTGGGGGTGTCCTGCGCAGTCAGAGCGTGGGTTGCGAAGATGGCCGCAATCCAAAGGATGATCGCGGGAGTCTCTCGACGTTTCAGCATGGTGCTTGCTTGCTCCGGTGGTTGGAGCATAGCAGAATCGCATGGAGTGATTCCGGCGCGTGATAGGCTCTTGCCACTTCATGCAACACCGAATTCGGAGGAGTTATGGACAAGGTCGATGTCGTGAACGCGGTCACAACCAAACCAGGATTACCGGCCAGTCCATTCGGCCAGACCGGATCTCCTCAGATCACAGTGCCGGCCGGGAAGCATCTGGTTATCGAAACGTTGAGCGTTCAGCTGGATGTGACACCGCCCGGGAGCAAACTCGAGGCATTCGTGACCTACACCAGCGGAGGCGCCAATGTCACGCTGTTCGTGCCCCTGACGTATGCATACACCGATACCTCAACCGGCTACGATTTTTATGTCGGCATGCAGGCAGTCCGGTTGTATGCGGACCCGGGCACGGTTCTTACGGTCAGTGGTGCAGGTCCCGGCTCCACGGGAACGCTCTTCCTGACGGTCTCCGGGTACCTAGTCTGACGGCTGGCTTCACGGAGTGCGTGGGCCATCCCCATAGACTTGAAATTCTCTGATGTGCGCCTCTTGCGAACTGGAGAGAATGTTAAGGCGTATCCGGCTCGTGATCACTGGAGCAAAGCGGTCCATCTTCTCATGCCCGATGGCCTGACCGGACGCTACGCTCTTCCACGTCTGGTCCATCCATACCTCAACCGCGTATTTCTCCACGTGCTGCCCGTCGTTGAGCCATTCCATCGACGTGACTCGGTCGATGCTCATTGGTTTCGCGAAGTCGACCTCCAGCACGGAATGGTGAGATCCAGGGGGCGCCGACCAAAACGTGTCGGCATTTCCATCGAGGGCCGCAGCCACTTCCGGCGTAGTCGCGAGATGTTGCAGGGCGAGGTTGCCGGTTTGCAGGCGATGGATGGCTGCGCCGAATTCCTTAAGCCGGGCTACATCGGAATCCGGCAGAAGTCCCCTGCTGTCGGGCGCCACCCCAAGCATGAGTTGGGCGCCACGTCCCACCGTCTGCTCATAGACCGCGGTCAGCTCATCCAGGCTCTTCAGAGACGCCTCGTCGTTGGGATGCCAGAACCAATGCAGTTTGCGCAATGGGGTGTCCGCCTCGATCGGGCGCCAGCGCAGGTAGCCGTGACGGTCGATGACGTTCCAGTTCTCATAGTCGACGCGGCCCGATTCTGTACCGACCCAACGCGCATCGCCGTATTCGAACAGGCCCGTATCGGCGAAGACGATCGTGTTGGGCTGATAGGTCCGCAGCGTGTCCACGATCCGGGAGAAGTTATAAACGTGTCCGGCGCTGCCCGCCCCATCCAGCCAGAATTCAACCAGGTCCCCATAACGTTGCGCCAGCTCCTCTAACTCTGAGAGGTAATACTTGTCGTAAGCCTCTGGGTTGTTATATCTCGGGTCGTGACGGTCCCAGGGCGAGAGATAGACGCCGAATTTCAGACCATACTTGCGCGCCGAGCGCGCCACGTCTCCCACCAGGTCTCCTTTGCCATCCTGCCATGGGCTTGCTTTGACGCTGTAGTCTGTCTGCGCGGTCGGCCAGAGACAGAACCCGTCATGATGTTTAGCCACCAGCACAATGTACTTAGCTCCGCTGGCCTTGATCGCCTGCACCCATTGATCGGAATCAAACTGCGTTGGGTTGAACACTGCTGGGCTGGCGGTTCCGTCGCCCCATTCGCGATCGAGGAATGTATTGGTGGAAAAATGAATAATGACTCCAAACTCCAAATCCTGCCACGCGACCTGCTGGGGAGATGGCTTTACCTCCATGAAGTTCTGGTACCCCAGCGCAGGAGCAGAGAGCACAGTACACATTGCCCCGATAGCCAGGGCATTCCGAAACCACTTCATGAACATGCCCCCAAGGTGAACTTGCTGTTGAAGGATCGAGTGACAGTATATCGACTGCAGGGGCTTCAACTCACTCGGCACAGATGCCCGGCGCTTATTCGCGGACAGACAGAGTAAACCCTTCATCCCGTTGGGCTCGCTTCCCACATCCGTCTCAGCATGAACCCTCAGCGCTGGGCGGCGGTGGCGGGCCTATTTTCTGTCTTCAAGAGCCTTCGACCAGGAAATCCGATCTTCCCCGAAGAGAAGCAACTGCGAAACACCCTCCAGATCGGAAGGCATCTGCACACGGGCGAACTTGCCCTGAAACGAACGCTCGACGCGCAGAGTACGGATCAGCGTTGCCCGTTGGGAAGTCGTCACATTGGGAAGGATGGACTGCAACTTGGAACCTATCGGGATATAGGTTCGCGCGCCATTGACGAATACTTCGAGCATTGGACTGACGGTCACGACTCCATCAAAAAGTACACAGGTTATCCGCCACTGGCCCAGGGCCTTGCAGGAGATACCCGGGTCATTCTCGATCGCCTGCGTCACGCCAGTCATGTCTTGATCGAGTGCGCCGCCAATCAGGATAGCGGGAGTCTTCGTATCGCCGGAAACAGTCAGATCCTGTAAGAAAAGCCGTAGCCGGGACGTACTGGCGAACTCCGCTTGCCAACGCCACATCCGAAGAGTTCGAGCCAAGAGCCGTGGGTCCGGCTAATCTCTTCTCAACCCGAAGGAACTTAAGACTCGTTCCAGGTTCCACACTCCCCAAAACCTCGTAGTAAGTGATCGTCGTGCCTCGATAGTCGCTTGCAGTATGGCTGGAACTCTGGGGGTCGAAGAAATCACGTTCTATTCTCAACTGCATCTTAGGCGCCATGTCGACATAGCCCCCTGGCCCATAGCTATAGCGGTAGAACAGGGAGTCTTCGACAGGAGCAGAAAGGCTTGTAGCGATTCGCTGCTTGACGTGGAGATATTCATCCACCGAAGCAAAACACTGTTTCTGTTGCAATCCATAAAGGGCGTTTTCGAAGCTTCGCCATTCCTCTTTCATATCGACTGCGCCGGCGCTCGCTTCCCATGCGGAAGCACTCGGAGTCTTTGCTATCCAATAGGCCACTTTTCCAGAAGATCGACCGAACGAAAACCAGGGTCCTTTGATCGAACAATCCACCGGAGCCTCGCCCATCTGGGCGACTGGGACACGAATCGTCTGCTGATCTCTTTGCGAAGTGGCCGCATCGGGCGAAAGCAGGAAATACTGGGAATCAATTTTGCTGATGAGATAACTGCCCTGTGGCCGCCGTAAGCCGCAGCCTGTACACGCCGCAAGCAGGCTAGCGGCCAAGGCCACGAATAGGCTTTGCCTCATGATGGACATCGCGTTGCGCAACCCGAACCAGGCGAAAGCTTTCACTCCGAACGCAGAGCTTCTATGGGATTTACGTGCGCAGCTCTGCGCGCGGGAAAGAAGGCCGCGGCGCCCCCACTCATGATCAGTACCAGGGCAACGATCGCCAGGGTCCAGAGGTCGTGTTCCGCGACTCCATAAAGAAAGGCCCGCACGAACCGAGCAGATGCTGCCGCCAGGACCATTCCGATGCCCACCCCACCAAGCACCAGGGCGCCCGCGTGGCGGAATACCAGCCACAACGCCTGTCTCCTTTGTGCTCCCAACGCCATGCGCAGGCCGATCTCGCGCGTCCGCTGGGCAACCACATACGTGAGCAAGCCGTATAGCCCGGTAACGCAGAGCAGCAACGCCGTCCCACCGAAGAGTTCCAGCAGATGAGCCGCCAGCGTTTGGCTGCCGTAGGAATCCGCAACCACCTGGTCCATGCTGGTGAAGTTGGCATTGGCGAGTTCCGGGCTGGCCTGGCGAAGCAGGGTGCGCAATTCCGGAGTGATCGACGCCAAAGATCGTCTGCTACGAACCGCAAGATCCATCGCCCGGCCTACGACCATGTAGGCGGTGCTATCCGGCGTAATCTGCGAGATACATATCTCCACCTCGGGCTCTGGCCGCGTGATCGATTCCTGTCGTGCGTCGTCCTGGACACCCACGACTTCTACGGGCTCGTTCTCTCGCATATTGAGAAGGTGCATACCGAGAACCGAATTGGGGTTCTGCGGATCGGGAGCGTAAAGCCTGGCAAACGATGGATTCACCACCGCAACCGGTTTCGATCCCGCCGTGTCTTGCCGGTTGAAGTAGCGGCCGCTGAGCATGCTGAAACCGAAGACCTGCTGGGTTTCGGGACTGGCGGCCCTAAAATTTGACCGGATGGGATCATTCTCGCTGCGGTGGCTGCCAAAGCCCCTACCGTTCAAAGCCAGCACCGAGTGGAAGGTTTGGCCCAGCGGCACTTCGGTGATCAGCGTTGCCGCCTGCACCCCAGGCAGATGCTGCACGCGCTCCAGGAGCGGTTGGTAAAGCTCCGTCGTCAGGTTGCGGTGGACGAAGCGGTACGCGGGAATGGTGAGGTTCGCGACGAGGATGTGATCTGTCCGAAAACCGAGGGGCACATGCCGCAAGGCATAGATTGTGCGTAAAAGAAGACCGCAGGCGACCAGCAAAACCAGCGACATGGCAATTTCTGCAATCACCAGGAAACTTCGCATTCTATGCTGGCTGCGGTTGGCTCCGCTCTGCATTCCACCCTGCCTGAGCGCGGGTTCGATGGGCAGATGCGCGGCCAGCAATGAGGGCCACGCCGAAGCGAGCACCGTGGTGAACAAGGTGAGCCCCACCAGGACCAGCAGGATCGTCATGTTTGCGCTTGCTGATATGACAACGGGGAGGTGAGAAGGAATCTGTTTCTCGAAGATCCTGATCGCTCCCAACGCCAGCAGGCTTCCCAGCAGTGACGCTGCGCCACTGAGAACCAGGCCCTCGAAAAGTAGCTGCTGCACGATCCTCGCCCGGCTGGCGCCGAGTGCGCCGCGCACGGCGATCTCTCGCTGCCGGGCGGTGGCGCGAACCAGGAACAGATTGGTTACGTTGACGCAGGCAATCAGCCAAAGAACCGCTGCCGCCGCCATCAGCGCGATGAGCCCTTTTCGCAGGTCTGCATCCACCAGCGAATCGACGTAGCGCTGGATGATCATGCTTTTCCGGGTTTCACGAAGATCGGGATCCGTGTAGCTTTTCGCGATCTGCGCCTGCAATGCTCTCAAGTCAGCCACCGCTGCTGGGAGCGTGACACCGGCCTTCAGGCGGCCGAGGACAGAGTAACGCGGCTCATCTCGTCGTTCGCGATCAGTTTTATCGAGCCGAACCGCTGTCCACACCGCATTCCAGTTCCGTTCCCCTCCGAACGAAAATCCCCTCGGCATGACGCCCACAACGGAATAGGGTTGGCCATTGAGCAGAACGCTCTTGCCGAGAATGCCCGGATCACTGCCAAACATCTCCCTCCAGGTGGCGTCGCTCAACACGATCGTGTGGATGTTCTTCCCGTCGGTCCATGGATCAACATCTTCCTCGAAACCGTGGCCCAGGCGCGGCCGAACCCCCAAAGTACCAAAGAAATTGGGGCTGACATTATTGAGATAAACCTCCATGGATCCTGTAGTGCCGTCCAGGAAATTTCCTTTGCTGCCGACGATGTAGTAGGCGATCTGTTCGAAGGTCTTGTTCTGGTCCTGCCACGCTCGCAGGTCGAGGTACGGCACCCCGCGAAAAGGTTCGGTTTTGCCGTGGATGTCGGCCTCTTCGATCGTCACGAGCCGTTCCGGATGCGCAAACGGCAGGGGCCTGAACAGGACCTGGTCAACCACCGTGAACATAGCGGTAGCCGCTCCAATGCCCAGCGCGAGCGTTGCGGCCACGGTCATGGAAAATCTGGGAGTTCTCCGCAGTTGACGCAGAGCGCTCGTTAAATCTTGCTGAAGTGAATCGAGCCAAACCCAGCCCCACATGCGGCGCACGACATCCTTCACCAGCGCTGTATTTCCAAATTCCCTTTCCGCCTCGCGCCGCGCGGTTTCTGGGTCGGCGCCCCGATCGCGCTTATCGGCGGCGGCCAAAGCGAGATGCGCCTCGATCTCGGCGGCAAGATCCGATTTCGCCCGCTCAGGTCGAAATATACGGCTCCACAAACCCATGGAGATCCTCAACCTTCCGGTGTCGGGGTCATGATGTTGCCGATAGCGGCTACCATCGTCTCCCACTTGGAACGATTACGAGCCAGCTGTTTCTTGCCCTCGGCAGTAATGCGGTAAAACTTGGCGCGCTGTTTCTGCTCTGTCTGCGCCCACTTGGAAACGATCCATCCCTGCCGCTCCATACGATGCAGAGCCGGGTAAAGCGAGCCGGTTTCCACCTGCAGGATATCCCCGGACTGCGCGCGAATCGCCTGGCTGATGCCGTAGCCATGCTGGGTGCCCCACTGCAGTGTTTGCAGAATGAGCATATCGAGCGTTCCCTGCAGAAGCTCAACTTTGTTCAAGTACGGCTCGCGTCCTGGAGTCACAGTGTAGACACTCTACAGCATAAGCAAGTAGAACGTCTACGGGCATGTTCCGCGAGTAGTGGCCAGAATGTTAGTCTTTGCGGGTGAACTCGTCTCGATCAGGGCTATGCCCGCCCGCATCCCTTATGGCCATTCCTCGTCGATGGCAAAGCCTTTGTTGGCTCTTGATCTGCTGCTTGCCGGCCGCCATCCATGCCACGCCTGCATTCGCCAAACAGCGAGTGGATCTGATCGTGGCTCACGGCACCGTGGTCACGATGGACGGAAAGCGCCGCATCCTGGATGATGGCGCGATCGCGGTTCAGGCAGATGCCATTGCCGCCATCGACACAACCGCGAAGATCGACGCCATGTATGAATCGGCTAAGGTCATCGATGCACGCGGCGCGCTCATTCTCCCGGGACTGATCAACGCCCATACACATATGAGCATGAGCTTGTTCCGCGGCCTGGCGGATGATCTTTCGCTGGATGATTGGCTGAACAAGTATATTTTTCCTGCCGAGCATCGCTACGTCACCAGGGATTTCGTTACCTGGTCGACGCGGCTCAGCCTGCTGGAGATGTTGCGTGGTGGCACAACCACCGTCGCCGACATGTATTACTTCGAGGAAGAAGTCGCAGAGGCTATGAAAGCTGCCGGAATGCGCGGCGTGCTGGGAGAAACCCTGATCGGCTTCCCTTCTCCCGATAGCGAAACCCCTGCCGCCGCGCTCACTTATACCGAGTTATTTCTGAAGCATTGGAAGGGCGACCCACTGATCACCCCTGCGGTTGCGCCGCACTCCATTTATACCTGTTCGGAGACGTTGCTCAAGGATGCTGCGGCGCTCGCCCAACGCAACCAGGCGCCACTTCTGATCCACGTGGCCGAGGCCCCGTTCGAGATCGAGAAAAGCCGCCACGACCATGGCCTCACCACCGTCCAATATCTCGCGCGCATCGGCCTGTTGGGACCGAATGTCCTGGGCGCGCATTGCATTTGGTTAGATCAGGCGGACGTGCAGACGCTGGCCCACTTCGGAGTCGGCTGCTCCTACAACCCTTCCAGCAACATGAAGACGGCTGCCGGCCTGATGCCGGCCGTTGAGTTGCTCTCCGCGGGAGTCGCCGTGGGTATCGGAACCGACGGCGCTGCCAGCAATAACAACCAGGACATGTTTGAGGAGATGGACCTGGCGGCGAAGCAGCAAAAGTTCGCGCGCATGGACCCCAGGGCGCTCACTGCGGCACAGGTCGTCGAGATGGCTACCATCACCGGCGCGCGCGCGCTCCATCTTGAGCGGCAGATCGGTTCCCTGGAAGTGGGCAAGAAGGCCGATCTCATCGTGGTGGATACCAGCGCTGCCCACGCCACTCCGATGTATGACGCCTATTCGGCCATCGTCTATGCACTCAAGTCCACCGACGTGAGGACGACCATCATTGGCGGCAAAGTGGTGATGGAAGATCGGCACATGCTCACGCTCGACGAGCCGGCGATCCTGGCCAAGGCAGCGGAATACTCGAAACAGATCGCCGCCTCGTTTGGCGCAACCAAGAATGCAGCGGGGAGATGACGGACAGACCAGGTAACCTCCATAACACATGGCCACTGGTGAGTGCCGCGTAGCAGGAAATTCGGGTACGCTCCGGTCGGAGGTTGTGACTTTTCTGATTTCTTTCAGGCTTTGGTGGTCGAAAGCTCTGAAGAGCATCGGCCAACAAGCATCCTCGGGGTCCTTCGACTGCGCGCCAAAAACCCGTTGTTTAGCGATAGATTTGCGAGGCGCTTCGCTCAGGATGACGGCTTTGTGGGAGTTTTGAAAAACCTTCCGGTTGGGTCTGCCAAAAACTCAAAAATCAAAAAAGTCACAACCTCTCTAATGACAAACGAGTGGGGGAGGCATGGTAGCCCACTCAAGCCAAAGTACGGCTTGACCCCGATTTCCTGCCACGCTGTGCAAGAGAGGTCCGCGTGTGCGCCTTTCATTAAGGAGAGGCGCATGGGGTGTATCAACGCCACAAGCCTCCGCAGGAAATCGGGGCAAATGGGGCACCCAAAGCTTTTGTTGCCGGTGTAATTGCTCCCTTGACTTGCCACAGGCAAGTCCGCTCCTCGGGATGACAATTCTTTTGCAAGGACATGGTCCTAAAAGTGGTCAGACGAATAGATGCTTATGGTCCGACAGAATTGTCATCCCGACCGGAGCGTACCCGGATTTCCTACCACGCAGTACTCACCGACGGCCACGTGTGCGGCTTCCGGCCAGCCGGGACCGCATGAAGTTTGCCAACGCCGCCAAGCTCGACAGGAAATCCGGGGGAGCGCAGTGGAGGGACCTGCGGTTTCTCTTCCGGTTCTCACGCAGACTCTCTAGCCCGGTCATTGCAAAAAACCCGCCTCCCCGGACTGAAGTCCGGGGCTGGCACAGCTGGGCACGGATCGAGCACGGATCAAGCAGTAGTCTGCTACAAAACATTGCGCCTAGGGTTCGCTGCTAGCAGGCCTGGCTTTGAAAATGTAGAAACCCCTGGACCTCCTGCAAGACTAAATTGAAGCTGTCTTTTCTCACCCAGACTCTTTATGCGCTTAGGGCGCTCAAGGATTCCCCGTCTTTGCGCTGATCGCGGCATGCAAGAATGAAATGGGGTAAATCGAGTGTTCAAGCGAACGATTCTTTACGCTCTTCTGCTGCTCTTGCCTGCGTTTGCTTTTGCCGCCGACTCCGGGAACCCGGCCATTCGCGCGGCGGTAGAGAAGTTTATCGACGCACAGTATATTTCCGGAGCGGTCACGGTGGTCGCTGCCAAGGACAAGTTGCTCGCCGTAGACACCATTGGCCTGGCGGATATTGGCCGGAAAAAACCCATGGAGCCCAACACCCTTTTCTGGATCGCCTCCATGACCAAACCCCTCACTGCGGTTTCCATTCTCATGCTGCAGGACGAGGGAAAACTGAAAGTAAGCGATCCCGTGGAAAAGTTTATTCCCGAGTTCGCCGCGCTCAAGACGCCCGCGGGTCAGCCTGCGCACATCACCATCGAGCAGATCCTCACCCATACATCGGGTCTGGGCGAAGGCGATGCCGCCGCTATCAAGAGCGCCCATACTCTGGCGATCTGATCCCCATTTATCTTGCATCGCCCATGCTGTATGAACCAGGCGACCACTGGCGATACACGCAGTCTGGCATTAACGTAGCAGCGCGCATCGTCGAAGTGACCAGTGGACTCTCATTCAACGATTTTGTAAGCAAGCATATTCTCAAACCGCTGGGCATGAAGAACACCACCTTCTACCCCAACAAGAAGCAACGCTCTCACCTCGCAACTCCTTATATCAACGACAAGCAGACCGGCGCCCTGACCGCGGCGTCTTACGCCGACTTCGGAAACAAGGGCCAACCGCCTTTCGGGAACGGGGGGCTCTTCTCCACCGGCCCAGACTATGCGCGCTTCTGCCAGATGCTGCTGAACGGCGGCACTTTTAAAGGCAAGCGCTATCTCAGCCCCGCCGCCTTTCTCGAGCTCACCACCGTGCAAACAGGCGAACTCAAGACAGGCTTTCTGCAAACGGAAGAATACGGAAGCCGGGGGATGAACTATGGCTGGGGAATCGGTGTGGCCATCCTCAAAACCCCGCACCCCGGCGTGGCGGAGATGCTTTCACCGGGCACCTTCGGTCATGGAGGAGCCTGGGGCACCCAGGCGTGGATAGACCCGGTGCGCGGCCTCGCCTACATCCTCATGGTGCAGCGCCCAGGTACCAACGGCGACGCCAGCAAGCTTCGCCAGGCTTTCCAACAGGCCGCCTCCGATGCATTTCCGCAGCCGTGAAGCGTACCACCTCTACCCCGCGCGTTCTTCTGCCTCTTCGGCATCCCGGAAAACCTCTTCGCGGATGATTCGTTCCGTCGCTTCGTTTAGATACGAGTCCAGAGCAGACTTGAGTTCCAGGTACTCCGGCCACAGCACGTTTTCGATAAGTACCCTTGGAGCCCGCACCACCACGGTCGTGTAGCGCTGGCGCGGATACCGATAGGGCTTGAGTTTGTAGCGGCGGCACAAAGCGGTAAACAGCAGGCGGCTCCAACGATCGGAAAGCCCGAACTGCATTTCAATCGTCGGTTCCACTATTTCCGCGGCGCTCAGCGCGGCAAGCACACGCTTGCTGGCGGCAGCTGCAGCATCGCGCTCGCCGGCCGTCGTGGCCCCCTCGAAGAGCGCGGCGATCTTGCGCAATTTTTCGCGAAGTTCCTTTTCCGTCGTCACTCAACCGTATCCCGCAAGTGGGCCCCCTCCGATTTTTGAACAAGTGCTTTACCTTGCAGGATAGCTAAGAGCACGGCGACGGATTGTGGGAAACAAGGTAATTACCGCACTGCCTGCAACTTTTTTTCGGGACCTCGCCACGGACGATACCTGGCAGCGTGACCCCTCGGTTGAGACAGCCAAAATGCGCTTGCTGTCCCAGACGATCTATAAAGGAAAGAGATACATCAGAATCTGCCCTCCTGCAGCCGAGGTGAAACTGCGATGTGGATCGTCAAGCTAGCGCTCAACCGGCCTTACACCTTCATCGTGATGGCGCTGCTCATCCTGATTGCCAGCCCGGTGATGATTCTTCGCACCCCCTCCGACATCTTCCCCAATATCGACATACCCGTGATTTCCGTGGCCTGGCAATACTCCGGTTTGAACGCCGAGGAGGTGGAAGGTCGCATCACCTCCCCTTTCGAGCGATCACTGACCACTCTGGTCGATAACATCCAACACCTCGAATCGACCTCCTATAACGGTGAGGCGGTGATCAAGGTGTTTCTTCAGCCGAATGCCAACCTGGCGAATTCGATGGCCCAGGTAACAGCCGTTTCGCAGCAACAGCTCAAGCAGATGCCGCCCGGCGAGCAGCCTCCGGAGATCATCAACTACAGCGCTTCGAGCGTGCCCATTCTCCAGATCGGCCTTTCCGGCAAGGATCTCGACGAGCAGCAGCTCAACGATCTGGCCATGAATTTCGTCCGCACGCAGATTGTCACCGTGCCGGGCGCGGTTGTTCCCGCTCCCTACGGAGGCAAGCTGCGCCAGATCATGGTGAATCTGGATCCCCGGCGCATGCAGGCCAGAGGCCTGTCTTCCACCGACGTGCTGAATGCGGTGGCCAACCAGAATTTGATCCTGCCTTCAGGCACGGCGAAGATAGGTCAGGACGAATATGACATCCGCCTCAACGGCAGCCCCAGAACCGTCGCCGCGCTCAACGATCTGCCCATCAAGCAGGTAGGCCAATCCACTATTTATCTGCACGATGTTGCCACCGTCAGCGACGGCTTTGCGCCCCAGACCAACATTGCCCGTCAGGATGGGGAGCGCGGCGTTCTCGTCCTGGTCTTGAAGGCGGGCAACGCTTCCACCATCGACGTGGTCAAAGGAGTGCGCCGCCTGCTGCCGCGCATCGCCTTGACCGTCCCCCCGCAATTGAAGATGCAGCCGCTGCAGGATCAATCGCTCTTTGTGGAAAATGCGGTGAGCGGAGTCATCCGCGAAGCGATCATCGCCGCGGTGCTCACCGGCCTGATGATTCTGCTCTTTCTGGGCAGCTGGCGCAGCACGCTCATCATCGCCATTTCCATTCCTCTTTCCATCCTTACCTCCATCCTGATTCTTAGTTTCCTGGGTGAAACCATCAACATCATGACCCTGGGCGGGCTGGCGCTCGCCGTCGGCATCCTGGTGGACGATGCCACGGTCACCATCGAGAATATCGAGCGCTACCTCGAGAATGGCTACCAGGTCTACGACGCGATCCTGGAAGGAGCCGCGCAGATCGCCGTGCCCGCTCTGGTCTCTACTCTGTGCATCTGCATCGTCTTTCTGCCTATGTTCTTTCTTACCGGCGTCTCCCGCTTTCTTTTCGTTCCTCTGGCGGAAGCCGTGGTATTTGCCATGCTGGCGTCGTATGTTCTCTCCAGAACGCTGGTTCCTACTCTGGCGCTCTACCTGCTCAAGGGGAAGGATCACCACCAGGCGCCTACACGGAATCCTTTCGCGCGCTTTCAGAGGGCTTTCGAAAAGGGATTCCAGCGGCTTCGCGAAGGCTACCACCGGTTGCTCACCGGCCTGGTTTACCGGCGAGTGCTGTTTGTCCCTGTGTTTCTCGGCGCATGCCTGTGCGCCTTTCTCCTGTCGCCCTTCCTGGGCCAGGATTTCTTCCCGAGTTCCGACAGTGGCGAGTTCATCCTGCACGTGCGAGCGAAAACCGGCACCCGCATTGAGGAGACGGCCCGGCTCTGCGACCTGGTGGAGAACTCCATCCGCCAGGTGGTTCCGCGCCACGAAGTGGCTACCATCGTCGACAACATCGGCTTGCCCTATAGCCCCATGAACACCATGCACAGCACCGACGGAATGATAGGGGCCGGTGATGCCGACATCACCGTGTCGCTCGACCCCAGGCATCACCCGACGGCGGACTATATCCGGACCTTGCGCAAAAAGCTCCCCCAGCAATTTCCCGGAGTGACCTTCTCTTTCTTGCCCGCCGACATCATCACCCAAATTCTCAACTTCGGCCTGCCCGCGCCCATCGACGTGCAGATCGAGGGCTCGGATATCGAGGCCAACCGCGGAGTGGCCGATCAAATCCTCAACCAGCTCCGCCGCGTGCCCGGCATCGCCGACCCGCGTATCCAGCAAGCCTTCGATTACCCCAGCTTCAATGTGGATGTAGACCGCACCAAGGCCATCCAGGGCGGCTATACCGAGTCCGATGTGGCGGGCAGCATGTTGAATTCCCTCAGTGGCAGCTTCCAGACCTCGCCGATGTTCTTTTTGAATTGGCGCAACGGAGTGGACTACAACCTGGTCGCACAAGCTCCTCAGTACGACATTCAGTCCCTGCAGGATCTGCAGGATATTTCCTTAAGCGGGCGAAACGCGCTACACCCTGAGATCCTTGCCGATGTCGCCTCCATCCAGCGCTCGCACGAAATGCAAGTCATCAACCACTACAACATCCGCCGCGTGATCGATATTTACGCTTCGGTCCAGGACCGCGATCTGGGCGCGGTTGGCCGGAACGTCCTGCAGATTGTCGACCAGGACCGCAAATTCCTGCCTCGGGGGAGCTTTATCACCGTTCGCGGGCAACTCGAGACCATGCGCGCGTCTTATATCGGGTTGCTCTCCGGCCTGGGCTTCTCCATCGTTCTTGTCTACCTGCTCATCGTGGTGAACTTCCAGTCCTGGCTCGACCCTTTCGTCATCATTACCGCGCTTCCGGCGGCTCTGGCGGGCATTATCCTCTTCCTCTTCGTTACCCGTACCACGCTCAGCGTTCCGGCGCTCATGGGCGCTATCATGTGTATGGGGGTGGCAACGGCCAACAGCATCCTGGTGGTTTCCTTTGCCAAGGAGAGACTTCTGTATCACGGCAATCCGGCACGTGCGGCCATCGAGGCGGGAGCGACCCGCTTTCGTCCCGTCATGATGACGGCCCTGGCCATGATCATCGGCATGGTCCCGATGGCGGTGGGCCTGGGCGACGGGGGCGAGCAGAACGCCCCGCTTGGCCGTGCGGTGATTGGCGGTTTGTTGTGTGCTACCGTCGCTACGCTTACCTTCGTCCCGGCGGTCTTCAGCCTGCTGCACCGGAGTCCCGCATCGGGCGATGGCCAGTTGGCGGCAGAGCGCGGCCGTGAACCGATGCATGCGTAAGACAACCTGGCGCCCGGCCGGATCTTCAGGGCCAGCCCTTTGGAGAACGAGGTAATGACCATCGGTGAGATCAAGCCGGTTGAAGCCAATCCCGTCGCTGAGGCGCCGGTCGAGGGGGCGAGCCAGCAAGCCTTTCCCCGATGGATATGGCTATGCCTGGCGGTTGGGGTTCTGGTCCTCGGCTTTGTCATCTATACCGGCATCCATGCCCGCGCCACGGCGGAATCGAATCTGGTTCAGGCAACCGGCGAATCCTCGCTCCCCACGGTCGCGGTGGTTCATCCAACCCCCAGCGGCTCCGCCGCGCAGGAGATCTTGCTTCCCGGCAACGTCACGGCATTCATCGATACACCTATCTTTGCTCGCACCAGCGGATATCTCAAGGCCTGGTATGCCGATATAGGTGCACGGGTCAAGCAGGGGCAACTCCTGGCCGCCATCAGCTCTCCCGAAGTGGATCAACAACTGTTGCAGGCTCGCGCGGATGTCGTCACGGCGCAAACCAATGCCGGCCTGGCCCAGGCCAACGCAACCCGCTACCAGGGACTATTGCTCCAGAATGCGGTAACCCAGCAGGACACCGATACCTTCGTCTCCCAGGCGCAGGCCACCAGTTCCACGGTCAAAGCGGCCCAGGCCAATGTTCGGCGGCTCGAAGAGATGCAATCCTTTGAAAAAATCTATGCTCCGTTTGACGGAGTCATCACCGCCCGCAACACGGATATCGGTAGCTTGGTGGCGGCCGGCGAGAACACGGCGCCTCAGGAACTCTTTCATCTTGCGGCCCTACGCAAGCTGCGGGTCTATGTATCGGTGCCCGAGGCCGATTCACAATCTGTGCGCACCGGCGCCGTGGAAACACTTACCTTCGATGAATTTCCCGGTCAGCTCTTCCGCGGAGTGATCGTTCGCAACGCGAATGCGATCGATCCTGCTTCGCGCACCCTGAATGTCGAGATCGATGTCGACAACCCGCAGGGCCAGATCCTGCCTGGAGCCTATGCTTTCGTGCATTTCAAGCTTTTGCAGAAGGAGCATGGGCAAGCCGAATCCCTGGTCATTCCTGCCGACTCGCTCCTCTTCCGGGCGGAAGGTCTGCGTGTCGGCGTGGTGCGCAACGGGGTCGCCCAGGTAATTCCCGTCACCATCGGCCGCGATTATGGCAGCAAGGTTGAGATCGTCCAGGGCCTGCTTCCCAACGACGACATCATTTTGAATCCTGCCGACTCGCTGGTCAGCGGGACTGCTGTGCGCGTGGCTGCTTCCAACCCCTGAAAACCTGCTCGATCTCTTCAAGGGGTTGTCGAAGCAAGCCCGCCAGGCTTTCCAACCCGCGGCCTCCGATGTATTTGCGCAGCCGTAAAAAAATGCAGTGGCGGCATACCTCGCGTGTTGCTGCGGCTTTCCGCCCCTGTATCTATTCCTCTTCGCATGTCACATGCGTGTTCCAGTCCACGAATGCGCCGTGCGGATTATTCCGCCACGCCCAGACGTGCAGTTCGAATAATCCCGGCAAACCGTAGCGATTCGGGGTGTCGATGTACTGGAAGGTCTGTCCTTCGAGTACCGGTGGAGTTGCGTTCTTGGCCAGCCAGGGCACAGACAATGCGATGAACTCCACCCCTACCAGCTGCATACCGCCTCCCGACGGCTCGTAGATCAGCGCTTGCGGTTCCGTGGCATCGATCTTCCCGCCGCTCACCAGGTCACCGTTTACGTAGTGCACGCCCATGGCGCCTTCGTCCGGTCCGGTGACGCAGCCAAGAAAGGGTTTGTAGCCGGCGGCGGTGGCAGCGTTGACGTTCGCGTATCGCTCCGTGGCCTGGCGAACGATCTGAACCAGCTTGGCCGGAGCCGCGGCCGTATGCGCATGTTCGGAGTCGCCCACCGCCTGGCCTCCCGCGGCCAGCGGCGCGGCCGCGGCAAGACTGCTCAGCAATGCCAAACGTAGGCCGGTCATAGTTGATTTGTGGATCAGAGTCGTCATTCGTTTCGTCATAGCTTTCTCCTCGTCGATCTGTTTGTGATCTCGCTCCTGTTCGGTGCATCGCTCACAGAGTGCAATCTAGGCGCGGCCACGGCCAGCCATCAATCCTTGCCGCCTCTATTCCGCCCCAAAGTTTCCTCCATTGCTAAATGATTGATGTAGATAGGCTTCGGGGCACGCAGTCAAAGATCTCCACAGCGCACAGTGTGATAGGCTGTGGACGACTTAGGGTAGACATCTATGTCCCCGTTGGCTCCGCCAGCCGCGCGTATCCTGCGATTCGACAGCTATGAGCTCGATCTGCACGCAGGCGAATTGCGCAAACGCGGTATAAGGCTTCGTCTTCAGGGCCAGCCGCTGCAGGTGCTCGCGATCCTGCTGCAATCTGCCGGCAATCTTGTCACCCGGGAAGAACTTCGCAACCAGCTCTGGCCAGCCGATACCTTTGTCGACTTCGACCACAGCCTTCACAATGCAATCGCGCGCATTCGCGAGGTACTGGGCGATTCGGCGCAGGTACCGCGATACATCGAAACCCTGCCCCGCCGGGGATATCGATTTATTGGGCTGGTGGAGGAAGTGCAGCCATCGCCGATTGCTGTAGATAACGGCAACCAGGCAACGGAAACCGTCGTCCTGGCGGTCCCGGACCCACCCCAACCCAAGCGTCGCGCTGGCTTAATCCTCGCCTTATGTGCTTGCTGTGTAGTCGGGGTTACCGCCTGGATGGTGTGGAAGCACCGTCATCCCAGCAGCGTAGCGGCCGCGGACCGCTCCATTGCGGTTCTGCCACTGCAAAATCTCTCCGGCGATCCCTCCCAGGACTTCTTTGCCGAAGCGATGACCGATGAGTTGATCACCGAAGTTTCGCGGATTCAGGCTCTCAGGGTGATTTCCCACACCTCGGTGATGGAATACAAGGGCACCAAAAAACACCTGCCCCAAATAGCGAGTGAGCTGAAGGTGGATGACATCGTTGAGGGTTCGATCATCCGCGAGGGCGGCCAGGTGCGCGTGACCGTGCAATTGCTCGACGCTCCCAACGACCGGCATTTGTGGAGCGAAGATTACCAACGCCCATTGGGCAGCATTCTGAGCCTGCAGAAAGAGATAGCTCAGGCCATCGCACAACAAGTGCGGGTGAAGCTCACTTCCCGGCAGCAGGCCCACTTCGGCCCCGCGCCCGCGGTGGACCCAGAGGCGTATGAAGCCTACCTGAGGGGACGCTATTTGCTGAACATGTTGTTTTCCACCCATCAGCCACTTACCCTCGCCGGGCAATACTTTGCGCAGTCCATTGCGAAAGATCCCGGCTTTGCCCTGGCTTATGCGGGTTTAGCGGATACTTACGTGAATATGGCGCTTTTCGGAAATCTACCGGCGCAGGAAGCCTACAGTTCCTCGATGAACGCCATACATAAAGCCCTGGATCTGGACGACAACAGCGGGGAAGCCCACGCAACGCTTGCTTTGCTGAAATGGGATTGGGACTGGGACTGGGCAGCCGCCCAACGAGAGTTCGACTACGCCATTGCTGTGGAGCCGAGCTACGATTGCGCCCGTGCCTATCACGCAAGTTTTCTCGCCTGGAGAGGGCGGCGCGACGAAGCCTTGGCTGAGGTCACGAAGAGCCGGGAACTTAATCCTGGTTCGAGCTTTGCCGTTGCGGAGTCATCGGTCTATTTTCAGCTTCGCGATTACCCAAACCTGATTAAAGCCAGCCAAAAGGGAGTGCTCTCGGACCCGGAGGAATGGACGGAACGCTATCATCTCGGGGTCGGCTACGAGGCTTCCGGCAGACGAGCCGAAGCGATTCCTGAATATCAGAAAGCCGTCGCCATGTCGGGTGGTAATGAGGATGCTGCCGCGGCTCTAGCCCACGCCTACGCGATGCTAGGCAAGAGAGCGGAAGCAGAAAAGATCCTTCTCGATTCCGAGCGCAAGGCGAAAGATGGCGCTGTTTCATCCTATCTGCTCGCGACTATCTATGCCGGGCTTGGCGAGAAGGGCAGAGCACTCGATTTATTAGAACAAGCCTACCGGGAAAAATCGCTGGCCATGGTTTGGTATGTGCGAGCGGACCCGCGGATCGACAACCTTCGCTCGGATCCACGCTTTCAATCATTGATACAGCGGTTCAACTTCCCTCAGTGAAGTTTCGCGTACGGCCGGAGCCTGATCAACTTCTCCGCCCCAACATCTGGAAGCCAGGGACCAGACTGAACGTACCCAAGCAGTCCTTCGTTCATGCCAGGTCGCCTTAATTTCCAGGAAGGCTTGGCCGGCCGCCCCGTGGAGGTATTTCTCCAGCATGATCTCCTGAGCTGCGGCCTCTAGATAAAAGAATGTAAAAAATATTGGACATGTCTCAGCGAATAGCGCTATGTTCTCTTATGTTAAATATTTTTGACATAGGAGTGATCTGCGATGGCGACAAACCTTTCATACCGGGAGAAGTCTCTTTACGCCTCGCTTGCGGCGGAACTCTTGGTGTACGGCCCTTACTTCTTCCTGCACCAGCGAAACTCCGTCAACAAGGTCGCAGGCATGATTATCTCAATTATCGTGTTGCAGACGATCCTGCAGTCGGTCATTGCCGCCTTAACGCGCAACCGGATAACAGACGAGCGGGATCGTTTGATTGAGCTGCGAGGCTATCGTGCAGGTTATCTAACCCTCGCGTCACTCATGGTGCTCGGGCTGGGCATGTTATGGTTTCACGCTACGGTCGGCCATCTTCAATTGGAGAACCGGATGGTGGGACTTCATTTCCTGAGCGTCTTCTTTGGCATGCTGGTCATCGCGGATATCACCAAGACCGCCACGCAGATTTTGTCTTACCGGAAAGCACTCTGATGCCTGCTATACGCAATCAGATTCGAGAACTTCGGGCGAGGCGGGAGATGACCCAGCAGGAACTCGCCGACCAGGTCGGCGTCACGCGCCAGACAGTCATTGCGATCGAGCAAGACAAGTACTCGCCTTCCCTGGAGACTGCGTTCAAAGTGGCAATCGTGCTTGGTGTGCCGCTCGAGCAGTGCTTCCAGTATGACCCTCACGGCAAGCGTTAAATCCGATGGAGTGAACTACACACACCGATTGCAGCAAGATTGGAAAACAGAAGGAATCACTGACGAACTACTTGGCCGCCCTCCATAGCACGCGATGCCGGCCTCCTTCGGGGCCGGTGACCGGGGCATCACTGGCGATCATCGGGTTCCCGGCGACATCCTTTTTTCCCGTCAGGTCGAGGCAGACCACGCCATTGTTAAACGTACTTGTGATCGGGGCCTGATAACACGTGATCAGCAAATTTGTGAAGTTATGGGTCTTAAGGGCCTGGACCAGTTGCGCGCCCAGCGGGAGCTCTCGCCCGCTGGAGTGTTTCGCGTCATAGAATTCCGGGGCTTTCTCGTTCCTGGTTTCGGCCTGCAGGCGATTGCTCAATTGGCTGGCCGCGTCTGCGTTCACGGTTCGAGTTTGGAGAATTTTGTTCCTCATCTTGATAAGGTAATTAGACCGCTTTTCGGTATTGACGGATTCGCCGGCATGGCAGACGAGTAATTCGATTTCCTTCTGCTCCAGGCTCAGGCCATCCTTCACCAGAAGATCCGCCAATTCGGTTGCCGTGAAGGTCTTGTTGGTCCTAAAGATGGGCATTCTCGGATCGCCGTGGGCCACGATGTACAGTTTTTGAGCCGGCTTGAACTGGGAAAGTTCCTTCTTGCCCCCCTCCAGCAGCCGCGGATACATATCGCTGAGTTTCTTCAGCGCTTGCTTGGCAATGTCTTTAATGTCGTTGTCGACTGACGGGCACCAAAGCATGCATTTGTAGGTGTCGACCGGCAAATCGCTTGCCGAGACTGCGCCGCTTCGCTCGCGCGTGGGGATTGCGAAATCACCAGGGGAATGGTCGACTTGCAGGGGTGTCGTCGGCATGGCATCGCCGGGCATAGAACCTCCAGTTCATCAGCACAGCAGAGCCTTTGCAGCACCCGCTGTGGATGATGCAAGCGACGGCCTTTGATCTTGTGGGGCTAGGGCAGAGACTAATTTGAGTTTCTTTCCCTTGTCAACCGCAAGAGGTCTTGGAGCCAAGTTGGCGTTCCGTCGTTTGGACGGGTTCAATCCGGTACTGGCATATCGATTACAAACAAATGATCGCTGCAAAGGAAAATAGGTATGGTGTAATGCATTGCGTCCCAGCTTCTCGTGCGCGGATTTCTCTCTAATCCATATTGGGCAAGCTGCAAGACATGGTGGTTCCTCAAGTGAGGAGGGAGGTCGGTACTTCGCGCGTCGAGAAGTGTCAGGTCCGTTTCGTCTGTCATCGGGTTTTTGGTTGCCGGCAAGCCACTGGATTTCACAGGAGCGATGCACCGTTTTTGAGGCATGGCGCTCGCTTTTCGAAAAACTGCCGTGAAAAATTGGCCCCAAATCATGTTCTGGATGCCATAAGATGGGTGGGACTCACGGATATCGTGTCCCCGTGTAGCTTCCGGCCCAAAGATACGAATACCAAGCAAATGAACCTGATCCTCTACCGCTCAAGATTTTGACCCGCACAAATTCGTGATCTTGCGGAGCAACCAACTTCAAGTGATGTAGCTCTAGGACAAGATGGGCCGCAGCTAACGCAACATGAACCGCACGCGATATTGGAGATGATCTATGTGGAAAGACACCACCGCTACTGAACCACCCAAGGCCACCGCCGCCGCACCCGCGAAACCGGTCAGCGAAGACGAACTGCGCGGGATATTGGACCGGTTGGAAACGACCCGGGACATTTTCCGCGAGAACCGGGAATTGCGGAGTGTTTTGTCCCGCCGCGAAGGCGAGGCCCAGGCACTGCGGAAGCGCAACGCCGAGTTGGAGGAAATCATGCGGCAATTCGCCCCGACGCTGTTGAACATCGCAACCACTATGGGACTGGCGGCGGAAAGTGTCCGGAGTGAGATCTAACACCTGTAAATAAGCTTGGAGCGTCCTCCTGAAAACAAAGAGCGTCCAAGTGAATTTTTCTATTTCGGAATCACCTGATTCTGTGACGCTGTATTGAGTAGCTCCCTGCTTCCGGTCATTTCGCGCTGCAGTCCTTCCGGGTTGTTGGAACTCGCCTCACTCGCCACGGAGCGCCAGCATGGGATCCGTTCGGGAAGCCCGCCTGGCCGGCAATGCCGAGGCTGCGAGAGCCAGCAACAGCATGGCGACGGCTGCAAGTGTAAGCACCACCGGATCGAATGGGCTGACGGCAAACAAGAAGGAACGTAGCAGGCGGGATGCGGCTACGGCTCCAAGCAAGCCGAAGACGCAACCGACCGCTGCCAGTTTTACCCCAGAAGTAAGGATGATCGCGAGCACCCCCGATCGCTGACAGCCCAGCGCCATGCGAAGGGCCATCTCCTGTTCACGCAAGGCGACGGAGAAGGCGATGATGCTGTAGATGCCGAGCACACTCAGCAGGACGGCGACGAGGGCAAAGCACGAGATCAGGATGGTGTTGAAACGGCGCGGCGCCTCGCTGCCGGCGATGGCGTGTTCCATGCTTTGCATGTGGTAGAGCGGCAACTGTGGGTCGATCTGGTGCACGGTTGCGCGCAGCGCATTCTCCATCTGCTCGGGTTCCACGTGGGTGCGGAGAACGATGTAACCGTAGTCGGCGTTTACTTCGCCGGCGCTGGCGAAGTCTCCTTCAGAGAGGGCGGTCTGGTCGACCGGCTGATAGAACTGGTCTGCTGTTCTTTCATCCGGAGATCCCATTTTCACGCTATCCACCACGCCGACCACGGTCATCCAGGGAGTCCTGGTCTCCTGCATACCACGGCGAAATCTCTTGCCGATGGGATCCTGGCCGGGCCAGTAGCGCTGGGCCAATCTGCTGTTCACCAGGGCCACCAATTGGGAGCCGGCGCTATCTGCCTCGGTGAAGGTTCGCCCGCGCAGCAGGCGGATGCCCAGCGCCTGGATGGGATCGCCACGTATCACCGAAACGAAGGCCAGGTTCAGCCCCGCTCCCTTGGGAGGAACGTAGCCTTCGATGGTAATCGCGGGGCCTTCGTAGTCGCCGGTGGAAGGCAGTCCCGAGGTGATGCCAACGGCTTCTACACCCGGCAACTGGCGGAGGCTGCGCAGCACTTGTTCATCGAACGTGTCGATGCTTGCCTGGGTTCGATACTGATAGCTAGGCAGATCGTAAACCGCGGTGAGGGTGTGGTCGGGGCGGAAACCTACATCGACCGCGCGCATCTTTTCGAAACTGCGCAGCAGCAAGCCTGAGGCGGTGAGCAGCACCAGTGCGATAGCGATCTCCGCGGCGACCAGCACGGAACGCAGACGGGCATGGCCGCTGCCGGTGGTGCCGGTGCGGCCGGTTTCTTTCAGGGTTCCATTGACGCTGGTGTGGATGGCGGCGAAGGCAGGGGCCAGTCCGCAGAGCAGGCCAGTGAGCAACGCGAGCGCCAGGGCGAAGGCCATCACCGGCCAGTTGAGACCAATCTCACGAATGCGTGGGAGTGTTTCCGGCAACAGGCTTATGCCCAGGCGCAGCGCGGCGGCCGCGAATGCTAACCCTACCAGGCCGCCGGCGAGCGAGAGCACCATGCTTTCTACGATGGCCTGGCGGAGTAAGGTTGCGGCGCGCGCGCCGAGGGCGAGGCGGACGGCGATTTCTCTGCGTCTGCGGATGGAGCGCACCAGCAGAAGGCCGGCCAGGTTGGCGCAGGCGATGAGCAGGATAACGACCAC
The DNA here is from genome assembly GCA_963736535.1 of uncultured Acidobacteriaceae bacterium. Lineage (GTDB taxonomy): Bacteria > Acidobacteriota > Terriglobia > Terriglobales > Acidobacteriaceae > PALSA-350. The sequence goes on along the minus strand of CAVTPN010000014.1, from coordinate 255,349 downwards.
GGCAAAGAATAAGGTGCGTACCATGGGGCGCGCTTCCTGGACCGTGTCCTCGTGGAGCGGTTTGACAGCCGCATGAATGCGGAGGCTGCGCATGAAGGCTGGGTAGTCACGCACAGTTGCCTGGGCAACGCGCTCGGCGTCGCTCTGCGCTTGCTCGGGCGTGATGCCGGGCTTCAGGCGGCCCACCATGCGAAAGTTCCACGAGGCGGCCTGGCCGGCCAGGAATTCTTCCGGTTGCAGGCGCAGGGGAACCCATAAGTCGCTGCGGTCTACGTGGCCGGGCACGAGGGGAAATTCGAAATTCTGCGGCATGACGCCGATGATGACGTAGGGCTTGCGATCGAGAAGGATAGTGGTTCCGAGGATATTGGTGCTGCCCTGGTAATGGCTCTGCCATAAGCTATAACTGAGCACGACGACCGATTGCTGCTGATCGTCTTCGGCCTGGGTGAAAGTGCGGCCGAGGAGCGGCGCTACCTGGAGCGCGGGAAAAACCTCACCGCTCATGCGAACGGCATGGACCGCTTCGGGGACGCCTGTGGTGCCCAGATCATAGCTTGTTTGCCGATAGCCGCCGAGGTGGGTAAAGCTGTGGGTGTCGCGCATGCAGTTGCGGATATCCGCGGCGTTGGCTCTAGGCCGGGCGCACATTTCGCAATTGGAGCCCTCGAGGGTGTCTCCCAGGATGACCAGACGGTCTGGCGCGGGGAAAGGCAGCGGGCGAAGAAGAACGCCGGCGACGATGGAAAAGATGGCAGTGGTGGCTCCGATGCCCAGGGCCAGCATCAGGATGGCGGTGATGGTGAATCCCGGCGACTTACGCAGTTGGCGGAAGGTGTAGCGAGTGTCTTGCAAGATCTGCGCCAGCCCTTGATAGGAGCGCTCGTTGCGGTGCATTTGCTTGGCCTGCTCGACCCCCCCGTAGGCGCGCCTGGCGGCTTGCCGCGCTTCCTCTGGAGCCATGCCCTGGCGGAGAAAGTCGTCCTCTAGTAACGCAAGATGCGCGGCAATTTCTCTTGCTAGTTCTGCTTCTTCCCGCGAGTTGGTAAAGAGACGGGAAAGCCTCAGGAAGACACGTCTGAGTTGCTTCATGGCTAGGACTCCTCGAGCAAGAGCCGCTCTACCAGGGCCGCCATGGTTCTCCACTTCTGTGTTTCGGCGCCCAGGGCTTTTCGTCCGGCTTTGGTAATTTCGTAGTATTTTGCTTCGCGGTTGTTTTCGGTCTTGCCCCAGGTTCCCTTGATCCACCCGTATTGTTCCAGCCTAACCAATGCAGGGTACAGTGTTCCCTGGTTGAGATTGAGCAGGCGATCGGAGATTTGTTGCAGGCGGGTGGCGATCTGGTAGGCGTGTTGGGAGCCCATCGTGGCAAGCGTTCGCAAGACGATGAGATCGAGCGTGCCCTGCAGGAGCTGGATCTGATCTTTATCTTTACTTGGCATCCAAGTGATCTCCCTGCATTCATGATTGCTCCAAGTGTACTTGGATGTCAAGTGGAGCTTCCCGCACAGACCCGGACGCACGTTTACCGGTCGGGCGAATTCGATGTCAATGACCTGCGGTTCCGACCGGGACTTCGTTCTTGAGCCAAATTGGTGGACGGCCACAAGAACGACCGTCCACCCCACCGGAACCTCCGAGGAGCGCGATATCATTTCCCAGGAGACGACTTGTCGGTACGAATCAGGATCGTAGGCTGGGGTAGCAGTACCATAAGCCATGGACGATAACCAACTCATCTCGGCCGCTGAAAGCGTTCTGCATCCTCGAACAGTGAAGGGCCGTCTTTTTGGCGATGTAGGTTCCGCGATCGTCAGCACGTCGGGTCGCCTGTTTTTGGGCGTTTCGGTTGACACACCAAGCTGGGGACTCTGTGCCGAAAGGTGCGCTCTGGCCTCAATGATTGCTGCTGGAGAGTACAAATTCAAGAAGGCCGTAGCAGTATGGAGGGATCCAGCCTCGGAACTGCTCTACGTCCTTCCGCCATGCGGGATCTGTAGAGAATTCATGGAGTATAGATGACGGGAACCTCGACTCAGAGATCATCCTTGCGAGAGGGCGTCTGCTTCATCTGAGGGATCTCATTCCTGCTCATGAATGGCCAAAACCAGCGGACAAGCCTTAGCGGATTGTTTCCGAAACGTCGACTGTAGGGATCAGGCAGGTGAAGTACGTTTGAGATCACTCTTGAGGAAGCAATGTCACAAGCCCGGTTGATTATCGTAGCGGGATTGCCAGGTTCCGGTAAGACAACTCTCGCGCGTCAACTTGAGCAGGAGTTCGGCGCAGTCAGGTTTTCCGCAGATGAGTGGATGGAAGCACTGGGAATTGACCTGCATGCCGAACGGGAAAGAGATCACATCGAGAAGTTGCAATGGCAGCTCGCTCAGCGACTTCTAATGCTGAAGAACACAGTGATCGTGGAGTGGGGGACCTGGGGCAAGTGGGAACGGGACATACTGCGGGTACGCGCGAGAGAGTTGGGGGCAGCCGTGGAACTTCGCTACTTAACAGCCCCATTAGAAGAACTATTCCAGCGAATCCAACTCAGGGCGATGGAAGACCCACCCATTCGGTGGGAAGCAGTACAGCGCTGGGCAAGCGCTATAGAAGCCCCAACGAACGAAGAACTTGAGCTTTTCGATCTACCTCTGCTCGAAATCAAGCCCGCGACGATCAGCGGCGCCGACAAGTAATGACAATCAGAGTTTCTCCCATGCAAAGATCGCACTCTATCGAGAAGACCATGGCGCCCGATTCTCATTCGTAATACCAACGGCCTCATCCGCTTTGTCCAAACGTGAAATGATGTACATGGCTTTGCGGCAGCGTAAACCACTGCCGAAGCCACTCAATTGACGTTTTTGGGGAGATGAAGTGATGGCAAAGTGGACACGAAGAGGATTTGTGGGATCCCTTTCAGGGATAGCAGGGGCAACCATGTTCGGAGGCAGGGCGAGCGCCGCTGCGATGAATCCCCCTGAAGCAGCAAAGACAAGCGGGCCGATCAAGATTACCGACCTCAAGTGCGCCGTCATCGGCCGCAATCCGACGGTTCGCATCGTTACCGACCAGGGAATTTCCGGCTACGGTCAGGCCGAATCGGCCAAGCCATATCTCAAGCCGATGGTGCTGTTTTACAAACAGTATCTCATTGGCGAAGACCCGACCAACGTGGCCGCGATCATGCTGAAGATTCGCCGCATGGGCGCCTCCAAACCCTGGGGCGCGGCGATCAGTGCCATCGAAATCGCGCTCTGGGATGTCGCCGGCCAAGCGGCCGGATTGCCGGTCCACAAGCTGCTTGGCGGAAAGATCCGCGACCGAGTCCGTCCCTACGGAAACTCCGAAAACAACATAGGCGCGACCATGACGATGCCCAAAACGCCGCAGGACTACGCCGAGTTTGCGACCAAGATGAAGGAAGCCAAAGAAGGCTATACCCTGGTCAAGATGCCCATCGGCTTCCACAATACGCCCATGATGACGGCCATCCCCAACACCTGGTACGGTTCCCCATGGCATGGGGCGGCGGCGCCGTACATGGATCGTGGGCTCATGACGGAACGAGGCATCGACAATTGCATCGCCTGCGCCGAAGCCGCGAGAAAGGCCCTCGGGGAGGACATCGGGCTGGCCTTCGACTGCGGGCCAGGGTGGGTCGTCAAGGACGCGATCCGGTTTGCGCGCGCGGTGGAACCGCTGAAGCTGGCCTGGCTTGAAGACATCATCACCGGCGATTACGAGCCTAACCCAAAACCGCAAGTCTTCAAGCAAGTGACCGACAGCACCTCCACGCCCATTCATACCGGTGAGGAGCTCTATCTGCGGGAAAACTGCATGGAGCTGATCGAGACCCAGGCCGTCAACGTGCTCGGGCCTGACCCGGAAGATGTGGGTGGAATCGCCGAATTGAAATGGATCGCCGAGTACGCCGATCTCCACGGGATCCTGGTAGCTCCGCACGGAATTTTCGACGGATTATTCGGCGTCGCTGCGCAGGTGCATATGGGCGCGGCGCTGCCGCAGAACTACATCGCTTTCGAATATGCCAAGGGCCTGCCCGAATGGTGGTATGACATCGTGGATGGCCTGCCGGATCCAGTGGTCAAAAACGGCTTCATCGACGTTTGGGACAGACCTGGTCTCGGTCTCACTTTCAGAGTCCAGCAAGCCAAGGCGCACCTCGCGGAAGAGGATCGCGACTTCTTCGACTAACGCATTTTTGCCAATGGTGTAAGTCGCTTCCCTTTCCTCTAGGGCTCTTGCATCCCCTACAATGTTCCGGTTTATCCCGGCGCTCTCTGTCCCTTGAATGTGGAAGTATGCTAACGCTGGTTTGCGAAGTAGAGTCTAAGGCAGCGCCAGGCGTAACGTGGAATCCATATCGTAAACGATACATTTCGAATCGCAGACATTCATCGATAATCTAAACAGGGGAATCCGCGGGGGAGGTCGATTGCCGTTAGACGTACCGACTATCGCCTACCGTAGCCCTTTCGAGCGCATGATCCGTGTAGCGCTCATACTGACGATCACAATTGTTTCGTCAGCACCCACGCTCCGGGCCCAATCGGTTTCCATCCCGGTGCAAGCGATAAGCCAGGACGGCCAGCCCCTGGCCGGCGCCATCATTGAGGGTCATAGGACGACTCCGGATGCCGGCGTAGTGTGCAGCACGACCACCGACGTCCAAGGGCACGGTACATTGGAAGGCTGCGGGGACTCCGCTCGGCTGCGCGTGAGCGCGAGTTTGCAGGGGTTTTTCGTTGCCGTCCAGGATGTTGCCATGGGTGAACCGTCGGTTATCAAGATCACGTTGATCCCCTCCCCTACCGTGCAGCAGAGCGTAACCGTCCAGGGTAGCAACAGCCAGAACCCGCTTACCGAGGCTTCCAGCAGTGAAACCACCTTGCCTACCGAGAGCGCCAAATCTTCTCCGCTCAGGCCGAGCACAGTGATTGATACACTGCCTCTCGTGCCCGGCGTCATCCGGACACCCGACGGCCGGGTGCAAGTCTCTGGAGTGGATGAAGTACATAGCAGCCTACTCATCAATGCAGTCAACGTGAATGACCCGGCAACGGGAGACTTCGGCCTCGGCGTTCCGGTCGACAGCGTGGACTTACTCAGGGTTATGCAGTCTCCTTACCTGGCGCAGTATGGGAGCTTTACAGCAGGAGTGGTGAGCGCGGATACGCGCCCTGGCGGAGATAAATGGGAGTACAGCCTGAATGATCCGCTGCCTGACTTCCGCATCCGCAGCGGACATCTCGAGGGGCTTCGTGATGCGTCTCCTCGTCTGAACTTCAGCGGGCCTCTGATCCGGAATCATCTTTACTTCGCCGAAGGTTCTGAGTACCTCATCGATAAGGCAGAAGTTCGTACCCTGCCTTTTCCTGTGAATGAAAGCCGTTCGAATGCATTCAATTCCTTCAGCCAATTCGACGCACCGGTCGGCACGGGCAATAGTGTCACTGCCACCCTGCACTTCGCACCGCACACGGCCCATTACGTGAATTTGAATTACTTTGACCCGGAGCCCGTGACGCCGAATACAGGCTACCAGGAGGATACCGGGACGATCAGCGATCGCTACGCCCTGCGCGGCGGCCTGCTTACCTCCACATTTGCCGGGACCCGCGATGACACCAGCGTCCAGGGACAAACTTCAGGGGCGCAAGCGGGAGAAGCCATGGTTCTCTCGCCAATCGGAAACTCAGGCACTTACTTTGGCCAGCAAAGCCGGGAAGCCACTCGTTTCCAGTGGCTTGAAACGTGGACTTCGGCTCCGTTGAATCTGTACGGCAAGCACACGGTTCAGCTGGGCACAGTGCTCGCGCATGCTGAGGATACAGGGCAGGTGCTAGACCGCGACGTAAACCTTGTGGATGCCGACGGGAATCTGCTGCAGACTATCACCTACACCGGCAGCGGAGCGTTCGGCCTGGCCGACTTCGAACCTGCGGCCTACGCGCAGGACCATTGGATCGTCAACCGGCATTTCGCCACGGATACAGGCCTTCGCATCGAAACGCAATCTCTCACATATACCACCCGGGTAGCTCCTCGCTGGGGGTTCGCATGGACCCCGACCGCCAGCCATGCAATCGTAGTGCGCGGGGGGCTGGGGCTCTTCTACGACGCTGTGCCGCTGGATACTTATGCATTCAACAAGTATCCGGAACAGACTGTCACCAACTATGACGGCGTGGGAAACATTGTCAGTGGACCTCAGCTATACCTGAACATCATCAGCCAGTCTGCTGAATCGAGAAATCCCTTCCTCCATCAACAGGACCGCGACGGCAACTTCGCGCCTTACACGTTTGCGTGGAACCTTGAAACCGAGCATTCGATAAGTGAATCTCTGGCGCTTCGTATTCGCTATCTTCAGGCGGAGGCGCAAAACCAGCTGACGCTGTCTCCCCAGGTGGCGGCGGAGGGCGATGCCCTGGTGCTCTCGGGTTCGGGCGAGATGCAAAGGCGGCAGCTCGAATTCACAGCCCGCATAGGCGCTCACAAGGAACGTGATTTCTTTGTCTCCTATGTGCACCAGTTTGCCCGCGGAGATATCACGGACGCTTCGACCTATCTGGGCGACTTCCCTTTTCCCGTGGTTCGTTCCCAGATCGTCGCGAGTACGGCGGGGGAGATCCCTAATCGCCTGCTCTTCTGGGGAACTTCCAATCTTCCTTGGCGGATGCATATTTCGCCTCATATCGAATACCGTAACGGCTTCACCTGGCAGCCCGTCGATCAGCTGCAGAACTATGTGGCCCTGGCTTCGACCGCGCCGCAGCCCCGGTATCCGGATTACCTCTCTGCAGATGCGCGCATCGCAAAAGACATCAGCATTAACTCGCAACATGCCATTCGTCTCTCCTTAACCGTGCGAAACCTTACCGACCACGATAACCCGTTGCAAGTGCATAACAACATCGCTGACCCACAATACCGAACCTATTTCGGCAACTACGGGACACACGCGCTTGTGGATTTTGATTTCCTCTTTTAGCAAGACTGCCTATAACAACAGCGGCGCGATCTTCCGCCCGAGCTAATTGCCTTCTCACTACATCGCTAGCAAGCCGGGGCCGGCATCTTCATTTCGTCCGACGACCCAATAGTAGTGGCCACGCAAGTAGGCGAGTCCCTTTAAACCTGCAAGCTCTTCAAATAAGGAACGCTTTGCGCCATCAGTGCAGGATCCTGCTCCAGTTCGACAAAGTAGTTTTCGATGTGAGCCTTCCCTGCCGCGGTGAAGACCTTCTTCCAGTCCACGACGCCCTTACCGAGCGGCACCTCTTTCGCTTTGCCGTCGGAGGTCATCACCCAGTCCTGACAGTGCATGGAGATATAGCGGCGCGGATAGCGGGTGAAGTAATCCACCGGATCGAACCCGTGCTGCATGGTGGAGACCTGAAACTGCAGTTTCACCGTCTTCGGATCCAGCCGCTCGATCTCCATGTCGTAGACCCGCTTGCCGTCGATGCTGGTTACCTCAAAGCCTTCGTTGTGCAGCACCGCAACCATGCCCGCATCATGCGCCTTCGCCGCAAAGGTGTTGAAGAGATCGGTGACGCGGTTCACGTCACCTACGGTTGGTGGAACATCCTTAGGCAGGGTGCCGAAGCCGAGGCTGGCCGTGGCCATCTGGGTCAGGCCAAGCTCCTTGGCCCATGCGATCCGCTCCTCCGCATGGTTGAACAACTCCCCCGTCTCAAAGTGCGAGCTGATACAGGTAAGACCGTAATCGTGCAGCATCCTGCGCAGCTCCTGCGGCTTGTACTGCGCCAGGCTGGAGAAATCCTTATAGCCAAACGGCGAACAGAGCTCAATGGTCTGAAAGCCCGCTGCGGAAAGGCCCCTCATCGTCCCGGCAAAATCCGGATTGATCGAGGTGCGGACGGGATAGGTCTGGCAGCCGATGGGGAGGCCCAGCGGATCAGCCAGCAGGGACGGGGCTGTGGCCAGAGCGACAGCAGCGGCCGCCCCCTGCTGAAGGAAATGACGTCGCGTCATCGGCATACGGTGTTCTCCTGATGCGTCTTCCAAGAAGATTATGACAGCTCCCGACCGGCTGACGAACGCTGCGGGGCGGGAGTTTCGGGACGGAATTTCTCCTAGACCTGCCTCTCTGTGCCCGTAACAAATGACGGGTGCCCCATATCTGCCCGGTTTTGGCAGATGTGGGATTCCACGGACCTCGATCGCTGACTGTGCAGGGTGTAGAGGATCATGGATCTCGGGATCCGTTGCAGTAGAGAAAGCGGCCGGTCGAGCGCGGCGGTATCCCACATCTGCCAAAACCGGGCAGATATGGGGCACCCGTCATTTGTTACGAGTAGAGATCTCACCAATGGCAATTATCGGTTGTCGCAAAATCTGTGAGAAATTCAGGTTAGCGCTCCGTGAAACAGTCCCGACTCCGATCACGCGCTTTAGCGCTGGCAATGCCAAAGCCTCATGATTCCTTTCGCGTTCGCTGTGGCCTTCCGCCCTGAAGCCGAAAAGTCGTTCAGGGGCTAATTGCTCGAGGGTTCCTCTATGTGATCTATCACCAATGCGCTCGTCGGCACCTTCGTCGGTACCAGCTTTAAGCCAAGTTCCTCAACACCATCCCATCCGCTCCGCGTGGTCGGATCCGGCGGTAACAATTCGCCCTCTTCGCCGCGTGGCGAGCCAGTGTCTTTTCGCACGAGAACGAAGTCATAGGTGCCAGTAAGGCCCGTCTTGTCCACAACAGGACGATCGGCCCAGCCCCTTCCCGATAACTCCGCCGCAAATGACTCCATTGAGGTCTGAAGAAATAAAACCTTAGGAGCTTCGCCTGGCCGAAGCTCGCTTCTCACGAACGGAACGATCACAGCCCCTCCGGGCAGCCGAACAGCATGCTTCGGGAGTGGCTCGCCAAGCTTCGCCACTTTCAACTCCTTCCAGTTGGGTCCATGCTTCCCCGCCACCAATGCATAGCCCGGAACTTCCACGATTGTGTGGTGCACAGTTAGCCCGCATCTTTCTTTGAGCATGGTCTGTAGCATCGCTTGCAGCATCTTTTCCTCCGGCCCCTGATTCTGCCAAGCTGGCACGTCGGGCTCGGCCACCTTCGCTTCGATGTCGTACCGTTCGGTGTTCACCCAGGACGGTGCCCCGAGAATTTCGTACGAACTCCACATGGACAGCCATTGAGACGGTGGGAGATACGCGATGACAATCGTTGAGAAAAGTGGACGGTTCTTAGCCCTATATCCATCAGGCCTTGCCCACTCCAAGCTGGAATCTCGACCAGATTTAACAGGTCGAATCGAAGCGACGTCAAAAGCAATCGGCTTTGAGCTAGCCCCATTCTTTTCTAAGGTGTATGTTAACTCTGCATATGTCGTTGTCGTTCCCGGGGCGATCATCGTTGGAACGAACAAGCCGATGCATAAAGGTACAAAAGAGAAGCGCCTCGTGCAGTTCCGTGCTATTGGAATGAGGAACCTGGCGTCCATGGCACGCGTGTTTCTCCAAAAGCGCACATTGAAGCTGCTACATGAGCACAATAGACAGAGACAGTTTCATTCTCCCGCAAATGGGATGTCAAGCCTTGCACGGCTCGAGTGGAGAAGCACTGTTCATTTGGAGATAGAGGGACAACAAACTATGGCAGCCATTCTGGAGAGATAGATCGTGTCCCCTTATCTCCTCGTGCTCGCCATGCGCTCCTCGGCCTGGCGGGTGAGGTGGGGCACAATGCCGAGCTGCCGCTCGATGAGCATCAGCTGGCCGCGATGGTGCATCTCGTGCTCCTTGGCTCCGAGCAGTTGCTCAAAGCGCGACTTCGTGCCTGAGCCATCGGCTACGGGGATCATTTCTGCGAGAAACTCGGGAGCCAGCGTTTCTAACCACGCTGCAAACTTGTCGCCCTCCTCGCGTAGCAGATCGAGAATCTGCCCTTTCGTTCGGGACTTTCCTTCCTCTGCCTTCACCTCGCTCGCCAGCCGAACGAAATCAAAGCCGACCAGCGTTTTTACCCGCTGCCTGCCGTGAACCTCATACCACATCCGTGGGGAAACTGCGATGTGCGTCAACAGAGCGCCGATCGTGCGGCTGTCAGGCGCAGGCACGAAGCCGTAGTTCGATTCAGGAATATCCTGTGCAATCTGAAGAGTGTTCGCGCGTACCACGCGAAATTGCCTGGCAAAATCTTTCCCGTCGTAAATGGTCAGCGTCATGGCTCGCCCCTCATGCTGGAGAATTCTACTCGATCAAGGAGTATTCATCTCTCAACTCCGGCTGTCCCAGCTCAAGTCAGTCACAGTATCTATTGCTTGAAGTCTTTCAAGGCTTCGATGTTGAGAGTCGTACCGGATATTCGGTGACATGCGTGCAGCCCAGGCGAAGTAACCACCAGTCCTTCGCACGACACTGAGGCTGTTCGGGGTTATTTCGTCTTCCCAGGCCTTGGCCACGCTTCACTGGCGTGATCTACGAGCTCAATTCGCTCAGCTTCTTACCCACCGCGCCGGGGCCGAAATTGATATGAGCGTCCTTAATCGAAACTCCGACTACCTCGATACGCTTCAGGTCCCGTGTTCCGATCCCGGCTTCTTCCGCTAGACGCAGCGAGTTGTCGCCCCGGATGAACGGAGAAGTGCCACGCTCGGCATACGGATCGTAGCCCATCACTGCCATCCCGACAGCGTCCACGTTGACCGCGTTGCGGCCGGCAATGATCACGCCCGGGGTCATCTTTTCCAGGCCAGGAAGCCACGGGCCTTCGCCTCCCCGCACCGTCTCGACGCCATCAATGATCGCGATATCAATGGGCCGAATCCCGTTCTGATCCACCAGAATGCGCGGAACCCGATAGCCCGGATCGCGCGGCGAATCAGGATGCAACTCGGCATCGACTCCAGAGGGCGCAGGCGTCGTTCCATTGTGCAGCACTTCTCCGCGCTCTTTCGTCGGCCGCTCGTTTCCGCTCGGTCCGCAGTCCCCGCCATAGAGTGAGCAGGGCGTGTTGCCGAAGTTGTTCTTCATCGTCATGGTCACGCCTGCAATCCAATGGTTCTTCAGCTTCGCCATCGAAGCATATACGTCGGCCTGATAGAACGCCGGGTTCAGGTGGTATGCCGGATAGGCGTACCCGCCCCACGGCACCTTCATGCGCACATATTGCTTGTAGTTGCCCAGGTTCTGCACGTTTTCCCAAACCACCGGCACGCCCATGTTGTTAATCGCGTTTACATCCAGGCCGTAGCGTGCCCATAGCGAGAGATCCTGATCGGCTGGGAAGAAGCTTTCAATCATGCGAACGCGCCGCGCGCCCGCCCTGGCAAACAGATGCACGGTCGCCGCCACCGTCAGTGCATTCGTCCGATAAGGAAGCTCAGGCGTCAGCGGCCAGTTCTTCGGATTCCCCGTGAGATTCAGCTTGAGCGCAACGGTCTTCCCGCGCACCAGCTTATCGAGGCCGCCGATCTGATCGAACGCGCTCGAGAGTTGCTGCCCATACTGCGCGTAATCGCGGCAACGCACGATCGCAACCTGGCTCGCCGGAGCCTCGGCCCTCATCAGCTTCGGCATGACAAGTGCCCCAAGCGTCGCAGCACCCGTGGTGGCCAACATCTCGCGTCTGTTCATGTCTTTCGCCTCCTCGACACCATGCTACTCGGGTATCATCGATTGCGCATGCATTATTTGATATCCAGACGGTCATTTGGTAAGCTGCTCGCCGCTGTTCCGCTCGCCCGAGCGTTCGCCCCGTTCGGCCCGCTCGCCAGAGCGTCCTCCGAAAACCGCAACATGTTTCTCTCCTTGAACAGCGTCCTGTTGCAAGGTCGTGTTCACTGGCCTGACTTCGCGCGCCTGGCCGCGCAAATTGGCTTTCCCGGCACGGACATCATGCTGCGCCCGGCCATGGAAGCCGGGGCCAGCGCGACCAACGACCTGCTTGCCGGCCTTAAGATCAGGCCAGCCGTGATCGAGTTTCCCGTCGAATTCCGGAAAGACGACGCAACCTTCAAGGCGTCGCTCACCCAGCTCGAGGCAGCCGCCCAGTTCGCTGCCGCTATCCACTGCCCGCGCATGATGACGTACATCATGCCGTCGAGCGATACGCCAAAAGACGAACTGCGCCAAACCTATAAGCAGCGGTTTACAGAAAGCGCCCAGATTTTGGCGCGCTCCAACGTCCGCCTCGGCCTCGAGTTTCTAGGTCCGCTCGAACTCCGCAAAGCGCACAAATACGAATTCATCTGGCGCATGAACGATATGCTTGCGTTCGCTAAGGAATGTGGTCCCAACGTCGGACTGCTGCTCGATTCCTGGCACTGGCACCACGCAGGAGCCACCCCAGAGGATATCGTTGCCGCCGGCCGCGATCGCATCGTGCACGTCCATTTCAATGACTCGCCGAACCTGCCTCCGGAGCAGATCCACGATAATCAGCGTCTGCTGCCCGGCGAAGGTGTTATCAACCTGACCGGCTTCTTGCAGGCGCTCCAAAGCATCCACTACAACGATGCGCTCAGCGTAGAAGTCTTCGGGCGAACGAAAGACATGACACCGGAAGCAGCCGCGAAAGCCGGCCTCGATAGCGCACTTGCTGTCTTTCGTAAGGCCGGAGTTCCCGAAGGCTGAAGGGACAAACAACGGACAGGTTACGGACCCCTCCCAAACGAGAGTGAGGAGTCGCGGACGCTGTTCTCCCCTTCTCCCGCAAGTCTGTCGTCTATGACATAATCATGTCATGCCTGTCCGTACCACAGTCGACCTTCCGGACCCACTGCACGACCGGTTGCGGAATCGGGCCGAGAAGTCCGGGGCTTCCATCCGTTCGCTGATCGTACGGGCGATCGAGCAAACCTATCCTGACACGAATAAGAGCGGCGACCGTCTCACGCGTCCGCTGATTCAAGGTTCGGGGAAGCTTGGCCCTGCGTTTCCGGAAGACGAGAATCCGCATGACTTCATTTTTTCCTGACCTGAATGTTTGGCTGGCGCTCTCCGTTGCCGGACACTCTCACAGCGCGGACGCCTGGACGTGGGCGAATCTGCTACCCCGGGAAACACGGCTCATCTTTTGCCGCTATACCCACCTAGGCCTACTCCGCTTGTTGACCAATCAGGCCGTCATGGGTGAGCAAACGCTGACCCTCCGTAAAGCATGGAACGTATACGACCGATGGCTCGCCGATCCGCGGGTCGACTTCTACCCTGAGCCGCGAGATGCGGACGCAGAGTTTCGCCGCGTCACCGGGCCGTTCGGGGCGAGGCCGGCCTCCCAATGGATCGGTGACGGTTGGCTCCTCGCCTCCTCCAACGGCTTGCAATCCACGCTTGTTACCTTTGATAGGGCACTGTATCAGCAGGCCCGCAAGCAGGGTTATTCCGTCGTGATGCCCGGCTGAGATCGCTCAATTTTGGCCGTGCAACTCCCCTTGTCAGATGGCGCAGTAACCGCCGTCGATTTCCCAGTTGGCGCCGGTAACGTAACGCGCCGCGTCGCTGCACAGATAGGCAACTAGCTCTGCGATTTCCTCGACCGAGGCGAAGCGCTTGATCAGGTATTTCTGGAACAGCTTTTCGGGGTCGATCACGCCACTCGCAATGAGCCCCTGGGTTACATGGGTGTGGATCGCGGCTGGGCAAATGCAGTTCACACGCACACCGGAACTCGCCATTTCCACCGCCATCGCCCGCGTCATGGCGACGATCGCGCCCTTGGTCCCGGCATAGGGTACAAGATTTGGATTGCCCAGCAGCGCATTCACAGAACCTATGTTGACGATGGCCGGATCCTCGGCCTTCGGAAGCTGCTTTAGAAATTCCTGGGCGAGAAAGAAAGGCGATCGTTGATTAATGGCGATTAAGCGGTCAAACTCCGCGGTCGCCACATCGGTCATCGGCTTGTGAAAGCTCCAGGCCGCATTGTTGACGAGCGTGTCGACCGCCCCAAGACTTTCTTTCGCATACTGGAAGACGTCCACCGCAGCGCCTGGTTCGGCAAGGTCCTTGACCATGGCGGACATGGTCTTTTGCTTCCCTTCCTCCACCCGGGTCAGAACAACAGGATCCTGATCGACGAATAGAACACGCGCCCCACCCGCCACAAAACGCTTAGCTATCCCAAGCCCTAACCCGTTCCCGGCCCCTGTAACAATCACGGTTCGTCCGAGCATATCTTCCGGATATCTCTTCATGATTGCACCTCAACTCTCAGGGAGGACCCAGGCAAACAGCGTTGGGCCTGCGCCCACCAGCACGTATTGGCGGCCATCCAGTTCGTAGGTCGTTGGAGACGTCTGTATATCCGCTCCCAGGCCTGCATGCCAAAGCGTCTTGCCGGTCGCGGTATCGAGAGCGAGCATATTCGCGGTCGCGTCTCCGGTGAACGTGAGTCCTGAAGCAGTGGTCATTACACCGGCGTCTGAACTGTCATTAAAACCGATGCGATGGCTCCAACGGACCTTGCCGGTCTGGTAATCAATGGCATCCAGATAGCTTTGCTCCCAGAGACCGTAATCGGCACCAGCCCAACCCCAGGTGCCGTCCGCGGGCTTGGTGAAATAGAGACTATAACTGATACTTTTGCTGACGATAAAAAGCCCGGTCTTAGGGTCGAAGCTGGGCGAACGGTAGTTGGTAAGTCCGCCTTCGTCCGGCGCGACAAAACGGCCGTCGGGGGCCGGCTCTTTGGCAGGATCAGGTATCGGCTGCCCCTTTTTATCGATACCTAGCGCCCAATTCACCGGACCAAAGGGCTCCGTCAAAAGGCTTTCGCCATTGGTGCGATCGAGGACGAAAAAGTAACCGTTGCGCGAAGCCTGCATGAGCATCTTGCGCGGCTTTCCATGAAACATGCCGTCCACCAATACTGGGATCTCGACGGCATCCCAATCGTGGGTATCATGCGGCGAAGGCTGAAAGGCCCACACAAGTTTTCCGGTATCCGGGTTCAAGGCGACGATGGTGCAGGTGTAGAGATCATCCCCTGGGCGCACGTCACCATTCAGGACCGGTGTTGGATTGCCGGTTCCCCAATACAGCAAATTCAACTCCGGATCGTAGGTGCCGGGGATCCAAGTCATGCCGCCGGTAGTAGCCTTCGGCGTGCCGTCCGGTGGCGTCGAATCCCACCTCCACTGCAGCGCGCCAGTATCGGCATCCATTGACTTGAGAAAACCCTGAATGTTATCGGAGTCGCCGCCAATGCCAACGATCACGTGATTACCCACGATGATGGGCGCCGCCGTCGACCAGTAACCCTTGTCGGAATTCGCCACTTCGACTGTCCATCTTGGCTTGCCATCTTTGGCATTCAGGCAGACCAGGTGCGCATCCGGGCTTAGGTAGTAGAGCGAGTCATGATACATCCCCACCCCACGCTGGCCGATGGTCCCTCCCTTGTTGGGTGGGTAAGTGTAATGCCAGATTGGGTGGCCGGTGCGCGCGTCCAGTGCCCACACGTGATCGATCGCGGTGAGATAGATAATGCCGTCTACTGTGAGGGGCGAAGCCTTGATGCTGGCTCGTTGCTGCGACTGAAAGGCCCACGCCAGGCTGAGTCGATGCACGTTTCCAGGAGTGATTTGCGTGAGCGCGCTATGCCGTCTTCCAGAGTAGTCTCCGTGATAGCCAGGCCAGCTATCCGGAGGGGGGTGCAGCAGCATCGCGCTCGTTGCACCCTGGGCCATCAGCCGATTGCCGGAGGACGCCAGAGTGAGCACACTCACAGCAAGCATCAGCGCTTTCTTCAACACCATCAGGAGAAATACTCTCTTAGTGCAAGATTTCGACCGGGGACGCTAATTCGTTGCGAGCGGAGCGTTTGGGAGCTTCATAACCCAGTTCAGCCGACAGCTTATGAGCGGCGCTGAGCAACTGTTCCTTGAGTGCGCTGAGGTTATCGCCGCGAACACGTTGGGTGGGCACGGAGATGCTCAGGCCGGCCACCGGCTGACCGGCAAAATCTCTCACCACGGTGCCGATACACACTACACCAATCACGTTTTCTTCAAAGTCGTAGGCCACGCCTTCCTGGCGAACCTTTTGCAGGTGTACCTTTAACCGGCTTCGCTCGGTGATGGTGTTGGGCGTAACCCTCTCCAGGCTTTCGGAGTTCTTATAGACTTCGTCAAAATGCTCTTCAGGAAGCATCGCGAAGAGAACTTTTCCCAACGAGGTGGAATGAGCTGGTGCGCGGGTACCCACTGCCTCGCTGGTGCGGAGCCGTTCGTTTGACTCGCATTGAGCTACGTAGAGGACCTCGTTGCCTTCGAGGACCGCGAGGTTCGCGGTTTCCCTGGATGTATTCATCAGCTCACGCAAGATTGGCAATCCGTGGCGAATCAGCAGATTTTGCCGCACCAGCAGGTCGCTCCAACGCAGAATCCTGGCCCCCAACGCATAGTTCGACGTGGTCGGATCGAGCCATACCAGGTCGAATTCACGCAACGTCGCCAAAAGACGATGGACGGTACTCTTCCCAATCTTGAGTTCCTTACTCAAAACAGCAATGCTGGTTCCCTCTTGAGGTTTTCCAAGAAACTCAAGCAGACGCAATGCTTTCGCCAGGGACTTAACCGGGTATTTCGCGCGTTCAGTGCCACTCATCGGGCGAACCATGCTTCTTTGATACAAAAAACCATATTCATAATCTCAGAACCGTAGTGTAGCATGCGGTACGCTTCGGCTAACGTACGCTACGCCTATGACTTGGCGGGGCTACCGCTGAGCACACGGCGCACTCCCTTAAGCTCGGTTTCAGCTTGTGTGGCGAGAAATGAGAGGTCGCTACCGATGGTGAGCAAGTTGGCCCCCAGATCCATGTAACGTTTGAATTCCGCAGCCGACCATGTCGGAAGGCCGATGGGGATGCGAAGCGCTGGTTGCCATCTTGATGAGGTCGTCGACCACTCGTTGCACATTTGCCGATCCTGCCTTGGCGTCATGATTCATGAAATTAGCCAGATCGGCATTGCCGATGTAAAGGCCATCAATTCCTGGCGTTCGGAGGATTGCGGAGGCATTTTCAACCGCTTCGGGGGTCTCGATCTGGGCGAACAAAAGCGTTTCTTCGTTGGCCTCGTTACGGTATTCGTCGGCGTGCCTCATGTACCTGCTGGCGCGAACAGGCCCGAAGCCGCGGCGACCTAGCGGGGGATAGCGGCAATACCTCACCGCGTTTTTGGCGTCTTCGACAGAATTAATCATGGGCGCCATCACTCCCTGGACTCCCAAATCAAGGGCAGACTGAAAGTTCTCAACTGTAGAGGAGGCGACACGAACAATCGGAACACTGTCGCTCCCCTTCACCGCCAAAAGAATCGCTCGCAGGCTCTCTTTGCTGATCGGAATGTGCTCCATGTCGACCAGGAGCCAATCAAATCCGAGACCGGCAATCATCTCAACAGCGTAAACATCAGGGATCGCAACCCAGGTGCCGATCGCCGGCCGTTTGCTCGCCAGGATCTGTTTCAGTTTATTTTTCATAGACTTGCCTCACTTCCGCCTAAGGGCGGAAACGGAAAGATAAACGCCGAGCCCCCAACCGAGCCAATCATTGAGGCTCCCTGGAATCCCGAAACCCAAGAATAGAACAGAATTCTGTATTTTGGAAAGACTGTCCAGCTTTTATCCGTCTCAAAGGGTTTGCCCGGAAGATGGAGCTGCGCCGCTCACGCTCGCCTTTCAATCTTGCTCGGCAGCAACCTTTGTCACGTAGAATGGTGGCTCACCATTCAGAACCGTCTCTTTCCATGAGAACCACCGCGACCTGCATCCTGACCGTCTTGCTCAGCACAATCTGCGGTCACGGTTCCGACCTGTTTCGAGAGGCTCTGTCGAGCGAAACCGGAGTCACCTGGGTCCACGAAAATGGACACTCCGGAGCCCGCTATCTACCTGAAACGGCAGGACCCGGAGTCGCCATTTTTGACTACAACAACGATGGCCTGATGGATATCCTCCTGGTCAACTCGGGAACTTCCTCGTTCTACCATCCTTCGGCCCCACTCAAACATGCTCTCTATCGCAACAACGGCAACGGCACCTTTACCGATGTAAGCAAACAGGCGGGCATCGTCGCAGACCTCTATGCCCAGGGCATCGCGATCGGCGATTACGATAACGACGGCTTCGACGATATCTTCATTTCCGGTTTCGGAAAGTGTGTTCTGTATCACAACAACGGCAACGGAACCTTCACTGACGTCACGGCCGGGAGCGGAATCGCCTCGCCCAAGTGGGGAACAAGCGCCCTGTGGTTCGACTATGACAATGACGGCCGGCTTGACCTCTTCATCGGCGAGTTTGCTGATTACTCCGATCTGCGCAGTTGCCCCTTAGCCGCTTCCTATGGCGGCTCGGCGGATAATCTGCCGACGGAGCAGGCCTACTACTGCAATCCCAAACAATTTCCTCCGGTAGCCAGCCATCTCTACCGCAACCTTGGCGGTGGTCATTTCGCGGATGTGAGCGCAAGCACCGGCATCTCGGCCAGCCCGGGAAAGGTGTGGGGCGTGGTCGCAACCGATATCAACCACGACGGTTTTATGGACCTGTTTGCCGCAAACGACACCATGGCGAACTTCCTGTGGGTGAATGAAGGCGGGAAGAAGTTTGACGAGATCGGTGTGGAAGCCGGCGTCGCCTACAACGAAGACGGCTTGCCGCGCTCCGGGATGGGCGTCGATGCTGGGGATTTCGATGGCGATGGCCAACCCGAACTGACCGTCTCCAACATCGACGCGCAGAACACTTCGCTTTACAAAAACACCGGCGGCGAAGCCTTTCAGGACCTTAATCTGCAGATTGGGTTGGCGCGGCCTACGCGCATGCTCAGCGGATGGGGCATACGCTTTTTGGACTACGACAACGATGGCTGGCTCGACCTGATCCAGGTAAACAGCCACCCGGACGATCTGGTCGATCTGCGCAACCGTGGAGTTACCTATCGCGAGCCAGTGGTGTTGCTGCACAACCTGGCCGGCGTGAAACTGGAGGACGTGAGCGCGCTGGCCTCGCCAGCTTTCCTTCGCCACTATGCAGCGCGCGGACTGGCTGTCGGCGACCTCAATAATGACGGTTATGCCGACGTGGTGTTTACGGAGAACGGCGGTCCCCCGCACATCCTGATGAACAACGCCGTGTCAGGAAACAACTGGCTCGGGCTTGCCTTACGCGCAACCAAATCCAACCCGGCAGCGGCCGGTGCGACGATTCGCTGGTGCATCGCTGGAAAAGTGTTTTCACGGCTGAAAGGCGCCGGCGGCAGCTTCCTGTCGAGTTCTGACCCGCGGGAGATTCTGGGCGCGGGAAAGGCCAGTATTGAGTGGATCGAGATCCAGTGGCCGGCACCCAGCCACGCAGTGGACCGGCTCGAGAAGCCGGCGATGAATACGTATCACCGCATCGTGGAAGGCGATCATCCGGTGGCCAAAGCGGCGGTGGCCTCTTTTGCGAGCCCGTCCTCTGTCCGGCTGGTGAGGGTCTCGGCGGCAGCGCCGCAGGATGGCCCCAGTCTTTGGCCACAAGCCAAAGCTGCGATGGAGAAAGGGGACTTTGCCACCGCACGAGAACTCCTGCTGCGCGCGGTCAAGATCTATCCGCGGGACGCTTCCCTCTGGTTCCATCTAGGAGCAAGCTGCGGAGAACTGAACGATGTCGACGCGGCAATTGCCGCATTCGAACGGGCGCGCACCCTTGACCCCCGTCAACCACAAACAGATTTCAACCTGGGGCTTCTGTATTGGCGCAGCGGCGATTTGGGCAAAGCAAAGGAGGCCTACCGGGCGGGACTGGCTCTCAACCCAACGGACCCGGATGCGCTCAAAGACGCGCTCAAAAACTTCAGCCTGCTGCTCATGAAGACGAGCGACTACAAGAATGCGGTCGCACCCCTACTGCGGTTGAAAGATGACCATGAACTCGGCTTACAGGCGCGCGCCGCGCTCATCGAGTGCTATCTCGAAATGGGAGCGCCGGCAAAGGCCGATGGCGAAGTCGACGAACTACTGCGCTCTGGCCTGGCCAGCCCTTCTGCCGAATCCAAGCTCGCGGGCATGCTGATTCAACATGGTGATTTACCGGGAGCGGAAAAGCTGTTGGTGAGCAGCCTTGCGACCGACCCGAACCAGGCGCAGTCGCGAGCGATTTTGGGCGGCATCTACCTGGAGCAAAAGAAGTTTGCTCCGGCTGCGGATTGCTTCCAGACAGCGGTGCAGTTGGCGCCCAATACTCCTGAATTTGCCATCGGCCTGGCGCGCACACTATTGGCCTGGAAACAGCAGCAAGCGGCGCTGGCATTTCTCAAGTCGGTCGAGCCCAAATTCGCAAGTGTTCCCGACTACCAATATTTCCTGGCCCTGGCGTATTTCGGTGTGACCCAGTTTCAGGATTCCGTGGCCACTCTCCAAAAGCTACTGCCGACCAATCCGCCGCGACAGGATCGGATTTACTTTCTGCTGGGCGACAGCTATCTGAACCTGGGCAACTATGACCAGGCAGAGCAGTCGTATAAGAAAGCCATCGCCATCAATCCGAAAGACACCGCCTACTATGAGGCACTGGCTTCTCTGGAGCGGCGAGAAGGATCCGCTAACCTCGGAGAGGCGATCGCCGCACTGGAAGCCGCACATCGGCTCGATCCGAAAGACACTACGCTGGCTCTGCAACTCGCACTCTCCTACGAGGCGAAAGGTCAGACTGCAGACGCGGCGGCGCTGATCGAAAAGGTGATCGCACAAGCCCCAGACCTGGCTCCGGCCCACGTTGCCCTGGCTCGCATTGACTTCCGCTTAGGCAAGCGCGCGGAAGCAAAGCACGAAACCGAGTTGGTGAAGGAGCTTGCGGCCAAGGCACAACAGGCGAGAATTACTTCCGGTGCGACGCCGCCCCAGAAGCCGGCAAATGAGTAAGCCTGGGCTGCTCGGGCACGCACTTCTAAGGGCTGGGTTTTGCGGCCTTGTCTTCGGCTTCGCTCTTTGCCTGTCACCACCCGCCGGGCCAGCGACCGTTGCCGGCGCTCCGCTTCCTTCCCGCAACATGGCCAAGGGTGTTCATTATGTGGGCTCGCAGACTTGCGCCACTTGCCATGCCGCGATTTACAAATCGTTCAAACAAACCGGTATGGGCCGGTCCATGGCGCCAGGCAATGATCCGTCGTTAGCCGATCTGCCCACGCCGGCGACGGTCTACGACAAGGACCTGGGCCAATATTTCGAGGTTCTGCGAAAAGACGGGCAGTGGTATCAGAGCCAATATGCGCTGGATAACAACGGCAAAGAACTGTTCAGGCAAACGGTGAAGATGCAGTACGCCGTAGGCGCCGGCGAAAACGGCATTGGGTTCATAGTTGAGCGTGATGGGGAGCATGGCCGCTTTCTGTTCGAGGCGCCGCTGTCTTATTACACCCAGGCGCATCGCTGGAGTTTTTCCCCGGGCTACGAGATTCAGAACCGCGGATTCACGCGGCCGATCCTCGCGCAGTGCATTACCTGCCATAGCGGACAGCCCAAGCCAGTCACCGGACAAGTCGGCCTGTATCAGGATCCGCCTTTTGATGAGTTGGCGGTGGGATGCGAGAACTGCCATGGCCCAGGCGCCCTGCACGTTGCCGAACACAGTTCGGGACAAAAGGCGACCAGCCCCAGCATCGTGAACCCTGCCCACCTCTCCGGGTGGCTGGCGGATAACATCTGCATGCGCTGTCACCAGGGAAAGGACGTGCGGGTGAATGCTCCAGGCATGCAGGACCAGGATTTCCGGCCCGGGATGCCTCTGGACAAGGTGGTGTCGATTTTCAAGTTGCCGGCTGACGCTCAGCCCTCGGCACCGCGCTGCTGGAGCACTACTACGGCATGACGTTGAGCAAGTGTTACCGCTCAACCGCCGGCGGCCTGCATTGCATCAGTTGCCACGACCCTCACGTGGAACCATCGGGCGAGGCGGCGGTTAGCTACTACCGGGCACGATGCCTTACCTGCCATAACGAGCAAAGTTGCAGCCTGAGCAAGGAAAAGCGGCTCGCGACCAGTCCTGCGGACAACTGCATAAGCTGCCATATGCCGAAACGCACGGTCGCAACCATTGCCCATGGCGCGCTGACCGACCATGCAATTCCTGCGAAGGAAGGGGCGGCCCCGCCACCGGTCGACGCCAAGCTGTTGCACCTGAGCGCTCCATTGGGACAACGCGAAGATCTAAGCTCGGTGCCACCTTTGGTGTTGATGCAGGTTTATGACACCCTCACCCGGGACGGACATGAGGAATTTCGCGGGCAGCTCGATCAACTTCTGGATCAGCTGGCGCGTTCCAAACCGACAGATCCGGTTGTGCTGCGTGCGCTTGCCCGGCGGGCTGCCTCCCAGGACTCCCCGACGCAGCGAGACCGGGCGATGCAGTATATGACCCAGGCCATCCGGGTCAGTTCCCGCCAATATCGACGACTTGATCTTCCTGGCTGAGCTGAATATCGGCCAAAAACGCATCCCCGAAGCG
The DNA here is from genome assembly GCA_963736535.1 of uncultured Acidobacteriaceae bacterium. Classification (GTDB taxonomy): domain Bacteria; phylum Acidobacteriota; class Terriglobia; order Terriglobales; family Acidobacteriaceae; genus PALSA-350. The sequence goes on along the minus strand of CAVTPN010000014.1, from coordinate 232,858 downwards.
GTGGAATTACTGCAAAAAGCCCGCGCCATGAACCCCAACGTACGCGAGACATACGAGTTGCTCGGTGCCCAATTCATGACGATGGGAGACTATCGAAACGCTCTGCGCGTCTTTAAGGTGGGCATGGAACTCTTTCCCGATGACGCAGCGCTCCGGGCGCTCGACCAGAAGGCCCGTTCCGCCACCCTGGATGGCTTGATGAACCGGTAAACAAGGCCTCCTCGCTTCCTTCGGATCCTCCCTTTTCCTGCGACTGATTCCGTATTACAGAACTCAGTACTACTATTTTGTTGACGACCCTCTAAAGGTCGTGGCACTCTTTACTCGCTCTAACCGGTTTCAAAACTCCATTCTGAATTCTGGGTAATTGGTTCCTGGGCGCGTTGTCGCCAGAAATTTAAGGAGAATCAGGGAATGAGACCACTATTTCGGGCCAGGATGATCGGTGTTTATGTGCTCGCGTGTCTCGTCGGTTCCGTGGCCTACGGACAGCAGGGCGGTCGAGGTCAGATCAACGGAACCGTAACCGACTCGAGCGGCGCAGTGATTACGGGCGCGCACGTCACCATCAAGAACGTGCTTACCGGGCACATCGTAGCGGTGGATACAAACTCGAAGGGAGACTACTCAGTTCCCTTTTTGGAGATCGGCCAATATACCGTTTCGGCGGCTCACGAAGGATTTGAAACGCAAACCCAGGACAATCTGACCTTGACTGCGGATCAGATCACGGGCGCGAACTTTAGTCTGAGGCCAGGCACCTCGACCACCAACGTCGAAGTGGAGGCTTCGGCAACACAGATCGATACCACAAGCGGCTCTCTCTCGCAGGTGATCGATCAGCAGACGATTACCGAATTACCGCTGAACGGCCGCAATCCGGCAGCCCTGGTGGCTTTAGCACCCGGTGCTGTGGACGCCTCGCAGACCGGCGGAACAGCTCTCCCCGGTGTGGGCAGCGGCTCTCCCAATGAGACGGCGGCCGTCGTGAACGGCAGCCGTATTGGAGGGGTCCTCTACCAGTTGGATGGCATCACGCATATGAATAACTACTTTCAGACTGCGAGTCCATTTCCCAACCCGGATGCCACGCAGGAATTTCGCGTGATCACGAACAACTTCGACGCCCAGTACGGCTATACCGCCGGCGGGGTGGTAAGTATCGCCACCCGGTCTGGCACCAACCAATGGCATGGCACGGGGTTTGAGTTTCTGCGCAACAACGTATTAAACGCCGCGGACTACTTCACCAAGGTGGCAAACCCGCTCAAACGAAATCAATTCGGCGGTTCTGTTGGCGGCCCAATTATCCACAACAAGTTATTTGTCTTTGGCAATGTGCAGTTCACCAGAGAACGCATCTCGGCCAGCTCCAGCGGCTACCAGGTACCTAATAACAACGAGCTCGCGGGGGACTTTTCTCAGATTTGCAGTACCGGTTTCAGCGGCGGAGTCTGCAACGATCGCGACTCTTCGGGCAATGTCGAAAACCAGCTTTACAAAAATTGGTACGATCACTCGCTCACGAATATCTACCCTAACAACCAGGTCGACCCATCGACCTTCGCTGCGTTCTCAACTGCATTTGAGAAAGGTCTACCTACGACAAGTGCCGCCAACGGGCTGGTGAACGTAGCCGGCGTTGCGCAGATCAATAACGTCTACGAGTACACTACGCGCGTGGATTACAACCTCACGGCCAGCCAGGTGTTGAGCGGCCGGGCCTTCTACGATAACTACAATCGAGCGCCCTATAGCGGACCACCCAACTACCTGGTAAACGGTACCCGCTCCGCTTTGGATCAGGTACTCAACGTGTCGATTAGCCACATTTGGACGATCCGTCCTAACCTGGTGAACGACCTAAGGGGCGGATACAACAAGAACAACAGCCAGGCGATCCCCAATATGCAAGCGGTCGGGGGTGGGGCATTGAGTTTCAAGGCTCTCGGTTCAAACCTGAATACGGAAAGTGACTTTCTGGGACAGGTGACCACCAACGGCTTCTCACTGAGCGGCATTCCCGTCATTCAGGGACGCCATAGTTGGATTGTGGACGACACGATTTCTTACATTCGTGGAAAGCAATCCTTCTCCGCAGGCTTCAACTTCATTTCGCAGTATGGCCTGGAAAACGCAACCTGGGAAGGAGATCCGTTGGCTTCGTTCAATGGCAACGTGACCGGCGACTCCGATGCGGACTTCCTGCTGGGCCTGGTAAACAATGTGCAGTCCTCCGGCGGTGAGTACAACCTTTACACATCCAAAAATGGCGCCGGGTTTGCTCAGGACTCGATCAAATTCCTGCCAAATCTCACGGTTAACCTTGGACTGCGCTGGGAGCCACAAATCGCTCCTGTTTCTATCCTGGGTCACACGGCCGATTTCTATCCTGGACAGCAAAGCACTCGCTTCACAGATGCGCCGCTTGGCCTGGTTTTCCCGGGCGATGCGGGCGTGGCGCCTGGAGGCTGGAGCAGCAAATGGAACAACCTCTTGCCGCGCATCAGCGTGGCATGGGCGCCCATGCCGAATACAACCTTCCGCGCTGCGTATGGACTGATGTCGCTTCCCTACGACTTTTCGTTCTACAACCACCAAAGCGCCAACGCTCCGTTTAGCCCGGAGTACGAGCTCTTTTACAACAACGTCGGCAACTGCACGCTAACGATTGCGGACCCTTATGCGTGCTGGGCACCGACGAACTTTAAAGACCCGTTTCCGCCTTATGCCGGGCCGAGTTTCAAACCTCCGTCCGATGTTGCGATTGCGCTGCCTGTTAACCTGACCGCGGTCTTCACCAGAGGGTTTCAGCCTGCGATGGAGAATACATGGAACGTCAGTGTTGAACATGCGTTCAAGAACGACTACCTGCTGACGGTCGCGTATATCGGGCGCCAGGATTATCATAACCCGACGGCGATCGAGAATAGTCCGGGCGTTTACAACGGTTGTCTTGTTGTCACCCCCACCTGTTCGCAGACGGACGTCAATAACAATGGAGCCCGGCTACTGGCCCCGAATTATCAGTCCGTCCTCGGCTATGACTCGATTGGGACAGCATCTTTTAATGGGGCGCAGGTTTCGCTGCAGAAGCGATTCGCCAAGGGGCTGCAGTTCTCTTCCAACTACACCTTTTCCAAGACGCTGGACTTGAGTTCACAGGCCTCGGAATCGAATGCTGGCTCGGTGCCTGACCCCTTCAACCCTAGCTTCAACTACGGAATTGCTGACTCGAACACCCCACAAATCTGGAACAATACGTTCGTCTATCGATCGCCGAAAATCGAGAGCCTGGGGACGCATCGCCAGCGGCTTCCTGGGCAACTGGGAGTTGGCGGGGTCCTGGCAATTCCATTCCGGGATACCGCAAACTATCAATGGTGGCAGCAATCCCCTCGCCGTTGGAGGCGGAGATGACAATGCTTCGTTTTCACAGGTCTACGACGACTACGCGGACCGGGTCCCTGGCCAGAACTATAACGTGCACCAGGGAGGAAAGCAGCACTGGCTGAATGAGTACTTCAATACGTCAGCCTTTACTTATAACGCTCCTGGAACGTTTGGGAACGTTGGTAGAAATCCCATCTATGGGCCCGGGTGGAACCAGGCAAACCTGAACTTTGCGAAGAACTTCCCCTTCAGGGAACGGTATAACGTGCAGTTCCGGTGGGAGATGTTCAACGCCTTCAACCACACGGTGTTCGGCACGCCGCAAACTGACTACAACTCTGCCGGCAATGGCACGTTTGGTCAGATCACCAGTACCGGCGCCCCACCCCGCGCTATGGAGGCGGGTCTTAAGCTGTCGTTTTAAAGCATTTTCACTTCTACTCTGCACAGGCGGGTTCACCGAAGAGCGGCTTTTCTTGAGGAAAAGCCGCGTCGGAAGCAGTTGCCTTGTATACACCACAAGTAAAAATGCGTAGGGCTAGTCGAAAGAAAGGCAGCGGCCAGGTTATAGCCGCTGCCTTTCTTGTTGTCTTTCATTCGAGGCTAGGCCCACCAGAGTTCTGACAACTTCTCCCGAATCAGAATCTGACGCAGAAAGGCCGCTGCTTTTTCCAGTCCGTCTTCCAGAGACATGAGGCTGTCTTCGTGCTCGATGGAGATCACGCCGTTATATCCGACCATGGAAAGCGTAGAGATGAAGTCAGTCCAGAACTCCGGACCGTGGCCGAAACCAACGGTGCGAAATATCCAGGATCGGTTGATCTCATCGCCATAGGGCTTGGTATCCAAAACGCCATTCACCTTGGAATTGGCTTCGTAGATACGCGTGTCCTTGGCGTGCACATGAAAGATCGCTTCCCCCAGCTTTCTGACAGCGAGACAGGGATCAATTCCCTGCCAGAAAAGATGGCTTGGATCGAAGTTGCAACCTATGTTGGGCCCGGTCTCGGCGCGCAGGCGGAGGAGGGTCTCCGGCGAATAAACCACAAACCCGGGATGCATTTCGAGTGCGACCCGTATGCCGTGGTCGGCGGCGAACCGCGATTCCTTCTGCCAAAAAGGAATGACTTTTTCTTCCCATTGCCAGCGCAGGATCTCGGGAAAGTCCGGCGGCCAGGCCACGGTCACGAAGTTGGGATATTTGGAATGCTCAGAGTCCCCAGGGCAACCGGAAAAGTTGATGACCGTGGGAATCTCCAGGGCTTCGGCAAGCAGAATCGTTCGCCGCATGGTTGCGGCGTGTGCATCGCCTATTTGCTTGTCAGGATGCAGGACGTTGCCGCCGCATCCCAGCGCGCTGATAAAGAGACCCGCATCCTTCAGCTTCTTTTGCAGCTCTTTCAGCTTTTCAGGATGGTCGATCAGGTCCAACTGAATGTGAGCCGGCTTACCGTAGTTTCCTGTGCCCAACTCAATCGCTTCGATGCCAAGCGGCTTGACGCGGGCAATGACCTCATCCAGAGTGACCTTCGAAAGCAGCGCGGTAAAAAGCCCCAGTTTCATTCTGTTTTCTCCGCCTTTAGACCTGGAGGTTCTTTAGATAAGCCGCGCTCATGGCCGCGCTTTCCAGCGACGGCCGATCCCACTGGTCCTGCTCGACGTAATAGTGTTTCAAGCCTCCCACGCGAGCGGCTTCAAAGATGCGCTTCCAGTCGATGCTGTCATGGCCCACCTCCGTGAAGGGATTGCCTTCGAAACCGTGGGTGGTCGGGGCATAGCCTGGCTTCAAACCCTTGATGTGCAGGAGCGGAAACCGGCCAGGATTCTTGTGCATATACTCGACAGGATCTTTACCCGCTAGGGTCATCCAGAAACAGTCCAGCTCCATTTTTACCAGGCTGGGGTCGGTGGAACGCAATAGCTCATCGTAGGCGACCACGCCATCGTAAACGCGGAACTCATGGTTGTGATTGTGATACGCGAATTGCATTCCGGCATTCCTGGTGAGCTTGCCGAGGTTATTGAAAAACGCCGAGGCCCGCTTCCACGCTTCGAGGGAGTCGGTTCCTCCTGGGGGCCCGGCACACAACATATATTCAAGCTTGAGCTGGTGCGCGTGCTCGATGCTCTTAGCCCACTGGTCATCGTTGTCGGGCACCGGGAAATGGGAGCTGGGTACGCGGAGTCCGGCATCATCCAGCATCTTTTTGAATTTCAGCGGGGCGCCCCCGTTGAAATCAATCGTCCCTTCATCGGTGAAGCCTGCTTCGACTTCCTTGTAGCCCATGGCGACGAGTTTCGCCAGAGTTCCCGGAAAATCGGCTTTGAGGTCGTTGCGAACGGTATAGAGTTGAATGCCGAGTGGCAGACCCCATGGATTGGCCCGAGCCTGCGGCATGAAAGCATTGCCGGCTATGCCGGCCATCAATTTTAGGAATTCGCTGCGGGTGAGTTTCACTCGTCCCCCTAAATATTTCAGAACTATGTTCCGAAACCAAAGCTATAATACACAAAACCACGCGAAGTGTTTGCCCCTGATTTACCTTCATTGCGAATGGTGTTCTAGATCCGCCTCAGGAGATTCGCTGCCATGATGCCCGCCCTCGGCGCCGCGCGACAGACGGCGCGATCGTATCTAATGACCACCGCGTGTGCTGGAACCTTTGCCTTTGGAACCTTAGTCGCCTTTCTCGGCGCGACCCTGCCAGAACTACGTACGCGCTTTGGTTTCGACATTCAACAGAGCGGGACTCTGATCAGCTTGCTCTTCCTGCCTCAGGTACCCATGTCCTTTGTCGCCGGCCCATTAATCGACCGTTTCGGCAAGAAGCCCGTGCTGGCCAGTGGTTCTTTGCTTTGCGCCGTGGTCCTGGCCACTATCAGCGTTGTGCACAGCTACGAGGTTTTGGCAATGCTGGTGTTCGCCGCTGGGCGCGGGGGCCAGTTGCATCAACAGCGGAGCCAATACGCTGGTCGCTGATCTCTACCCGGAAAACCCGTCTGCGAAGCTCAACCTGGCAAATGCCTTCTTTAGCCTGGGAACCGTGGGGTTCCCGGTGCTGGTTACATTGATGGCCCGTAGTTTTGGCCTGGCGCCCACGCTGGTGATTATGGGAGCCGCGAATGCGGTCCCCGGGGTTCTGAGCCTTACACAGACGTTTCCCTCCGCGAAATCGAAGGGTGGACTCGAGTGGACTATTATCCGCAGGGCACTCCTCAACAAGTCAATTCTGCTGCTCGCTGGGGTGATCCTGCTCTATTCGTCGCTGGAAGTGTCGACGGGAGGTTGGCTTCGTACTTACTTTGAGCAGGAGTTCTCATCCTCGGCACGCACCTCAAGCATTGTTCTGACTACTTTTTTTGCGTCGATGATGGTGGGACGACTGATAGCGAGCGAGATCACGAAGAGAATCCGTGGATCCATCGTAGTGGCGGCGTGCGCGGCCGGAGCGGTCATTGCATTGGTGTTCCTGGCACTGGGATGGAATCTGCAAATAACGATCGCCGCGGTTGTCGTTTGCGGTCTTTGCTACGCTCCCATCTTTCCCACGACGACAGGGATCGCAAGCACATTCTTCCCGGAGATTTTCGGAACGATCTTTGGCTTACTGATGGCCGCCGGCTTTACCGGCAGCATGCTCTTGCCTGCAGCCATCGGTTATGTTGCCAAGGGAGCAACGGTGAGAGCCGGGATTTGGCTCCTGCCGATCAGCGCCTTCCTATTATTTGTTGTACAAGGCATCTTTCTTCGCCATGAAAAGGCGCAAGCGCCCAACGTATGACGCGGGAAGCTTGCTCTTAACCCTGACCGCGGGCGACTTAGTGCTTGATCTCGCGCCGGAGATTGGAGGCAGCGTCGCCTCGTTCCGTATGCGGCGCCCCGACGGCCTTGTTAGTCTGATGCGATCGATGTCAGAGGAAGCACAGGTCAATCGCAATGCTGGGGGCGCCTCGATGTTCCCCATGGTGCCCTTCGCCAACCGAATCATCGGCAACCGCTTTGATTTCCAAGGACGCACTTATCAACTACAACCAAACGTTTCCGGAGAACCGTTCGCCATCCACGGAACTGGCTGGCAGTCGAAGTGGACCGTATGTGCCGCAAATAAGGTCTTGGCCGAGTTGCGTCTTGAGCATCCTATTTCTGACGGGACTTATGCTTATTCAGCTTTGCAACGCTTTCATCTACATCCCGATCGTCTGGTGGTAACAACAGGTGTTACCAATCGCGGTAACCGTGCGATGCCGTTCGGTTTTGGACAACATCCCAGTTGGGACCGTCAAGCTGGAGTGACCCTTCGATTCCGGTCAACGCATTATTGGCTTGGAGGTTCTGAGCGGGTTGCCACGGAACGAATCGCTACGCCTCCGGAACTTGATTTTTCCGAAGCTCGACACTTACCGCTAGCCTGGCGCGACAACTGCTATGGCGGATGGGATGGCAGCGCGGAAATCACCTTTCCCCAAAGTGGGATTGGTGTCCGTATTGAGGCCGCTCCCCTGTTTCAGCACCTGATGCTCTATTGTGATCCGGCCAAGCCCTTCTTTTGCGTCGAACCGCAAACCCACGCCGCCGGTGCATTGAACCGCATTGTCGAAAATGACGAAAGCAATCTTGGCCTGATCGTCCTCAAGCCTGGTGAATCGGCGGAAGCAGAAATGTCATTCATCTGCTTTCCCCTTTGAACCTGTCGCAACCACCCAGCAACAACGAAATACCAAAGCCAAGCAGAAATCCCAACTGTCGGCAGATCCCTGCTCCTTTCTTCAGTGAGACTCTCGCGGAACGGCCGCGCCGCTACACCCAGTCAGGAAATCAAGATCGGCCCCCCTCGTGCGCCTGCAGGACATGATCGACATACATCTTGGCCCACCCACGTTGGGGCGTAGGTGGCGGTGTCCACTCTGCTCTGCGTTGCGCCAAGCAGCCTTGACTCCGGATTTATCAAAACAATGTTACTGCCTGGGAGGTTTCTGCGAAGGGCTCAGTCTTCGCCAATTGCAATTCTGTCTTCTGAATCATCTGCAACCACAAAGAATCCGGATCGGAATTGAATACTGTGGCGGCGTCTGCCGGAAAAACGAACCACGCGCCCAATTTGACTTCGGTCCGCAATTGATCTTGCGTCCATCCGGCAGATCCCAGGTAAACGTGAAAAACTGCAGGGTCCGGCCGCGCCGAAATTGTTTGTTCGAAGAGCGCTTTGTCGGAAATCAGATAAACCCCACCGAAGATGTTCTCAGCCTTTTCCATCTTGGCCGAGGACTCAAGCAATGCAAACACGGCCGAAGGTCCCACAGGACCCCCGAGATAGACTGGGTCGGAGCGGTCTTTCGCGGCCTCGAGATCAAGAACCCGGGAAAGCGGGACGTCCGTGCGCCGGTTGAGAATCAGTCCGAGTGCGCCTTTTTCATCGTAGCGAACCAGCAGGACCACGGTTCTTGCGAAATCCGGGTCGCCGAGGCTGCGGCTCGCCACCAGCAACTTTCCCACCCCCAAATCCTGCGGGTTCTTGAATTGAATCGGAAGAAATAACGCCGGCAGCAATTCGCCTTTCGTGCGGAATGCCTTGAGCCATCGACTAGGCATGCTTGCCGGCTGGCTGTCGTACCAAGGCAATGCACCAGCGAAAGGCACCGGAGCGCGCGAACACGTATTCGGCTTTGGCAATTCCGCCTTGTAAACGCCGACCCTTCCGGCCGCCGCCAACACAACGATCGTGAACAACATTGCGAACAGGACCCGTTTGCGCATGGACATGATCGGTATCCTTCCCACAGTAACGAACTTGCCAAACTACAGGCTACAACTTAGCCGAATTTATCGTGGCGGCAGGCATCGTTCCTGGAATGACCAGGGCGTTTCGTCGACGGACCTGGCACTTTGGGAAAACCGGAGAGTGAACAACTGCGGCGACATAAGCTGGGATAAAGGCAGGGTATCCATCAACGAAGTTTTTCGATTTGAGATTCTCGGCGTTCGAAGACCGAGATCATGGCCTACCTCAAAGGCTCGTTCGATTACTGCGATGGCGTGTACTCCGGGTTCACCGATGCGCGGCTCAATGACCCGGCGGGCTTCTGGGGCCTCGTGCCGTCCGGGGGCTGGTTTTGATGGCGCTTGCCGAGGCGCCAACGCACCCATGTAGGACGTTTCCTACTCCGTCCGAAGTGCTTGCATGGGATCGATGGAGGCGGCGCGGCGAGCGGGAATCATGGCCGCTATTAAGCCGGAGACCGCGAGCAAAGCACAGACGGATAGGATGGTCATTGGGTCGTGCCTGCCGACACCAAAGAGAAACGCCTGAATGGCGCGCGTGGCAAACCACGAGGCAACCAACCCGGAGACAAGACCCACCGCAAGCAGCTGCGCGGCCTTCTTGAGCACAAGCAGCATCACGTCCGTCCGCTGCGCGCCGAGAGCCATGCGGATACCCACCTCGCGGGTGCGGCGGCTGACGGAATAGGCCATGATGCCGTAGAGGCCGACCAGCGCGAGGAACAGTGCGATGGCAGCGAAGACAGTGAGCAGCGAGGTCTGAAAGCGCCGCCTCGCGCTGGCTTCCGATTCAAGATCGCCCATGGTCTGGATGTCGCCCGCGGCGAGGTTGGGATCGAGGGAGTGAAGAACGGTGCGAATGGTGGCTGCGAGAGGCTTTGCCGGAAGCGAGGAGCGGACGGCGATGTATCCACCTTCGAACTCCATGTCGGGATGATAGATTTGCGGCTCGGCGGGTTCTTCCAGGCTGCTCTGGCGCACGTCGCCGATGACACCGACAACGGTGCTCCATCGAGTGTGGTCATCCTGTCTGCTGACGCGGCCACCGATGGGGTTGCGACCGGCAAAATACTTTCTGGCGAAACTCTGATTGATGATGATGGTGTGCGACCCGGATTTCTCGTCAGCGGTGAACAGCCGCCCGGCGATCAGTGGGATGCTCATCGCTCGAAAATAACCGGGCGTCACCCAACTCGCTTCAGCCAATTGACTTTCTTGGTTTGGATAGCCATCCACCGCGAACATGCGTAGGTCGTCGGAGTGACTGAGGGGCAGGTTGCTGACGGCTCCAACTGTTTCCACGCCCGGCAACGCTTGCAGCCTCGCGAAGAAGTTTCGGAAGAATGCAGCGGCCTGTGCGTGGTTATAGCGCGGATCGAGCCCCATGTTCAGAGTGACCGTGGATTGCGAGAAACCGGTGTTCACCGATGCGACGTTGATGTAGCTGCGAAGCAAGAGGCCCGCCGAGGCCAGCAGGACGACGACCAGCGCGGATTCGAAGACAATGAGACCGCTTTGCAGGCGTGTATGCGCGCCGGCCACGCTGCGGCTGCCGGTCGTGGCGAGAAAGTCCGTTAGACTGATTCGCGATACAGCCAATGCGGGCAAAATGCCGGTGAGCACGCTGGTCAGCAGAGACACGGCGACGGTGAAGAGCAGGACGCGCGTATCCAGAGAGGCTTCGCGGAGGCGCGGAATGTTGCCGGGATCGAGCAGCGGCAGCAGGCGCAGAAAGGCGAACGCCAGACCGATGCCGACCGCTCCCGCAGCGACGCCGATCAGGAGCGCCTCGGTGAGCAGCTGGCGGGTAATACGGCTGCGTCCCGCCCCGAGTGCGACGCGTACGCCCAACTCGCGCATGCGGCTCGCCGCGCGGGCCAGCAGAAGATTGGCGGCATTTCCGCAGGCGATCCATAGCACCATGGATACGGCGCAAAGCAGCAGCCACAAGAGAGAACGCACGTGGCCAACGGTGCTGTCAACGAAGCTCTTCACAGCAGCGCCCCAGCCGTGCGCCTCGGGGTGGAGCTTGTCGAGCCGCGTCATGATGCCGGCCATCTCCGCCTGCGCCTGGGCGATGGAGACGCCGGGCTTGAGGCGGGCGACGGCATTGCCGCGCGAATTGTCTCTATCGGCCATTTGCTGTGGAGTAAGCGCCAGCGGGATCCAGACCTGCGTTGTCTTGTATTGGGGTTCTCCATAGGCTAAATCGGTACTACGCGGATACTCGAAGCCCTGCGGCATGACGCCGACGATTTGGTAATTCTTGCCGTCGAGCAACAGCGAGCGATGGAGAACATCAGCGGCCGAGCCGAACATGGACTGCCAGAGCGCGTGGCTGATGACGACGACTTTTTCGTGGCCCATCTGGTTGTCATCGGGAGTTATCTCCCTGCCGAGTTCGGGAGCGGATTGGAAAGTTCGAAAGAAATCGCCATCAACACGCGCCGCGCTGACGCGTTCCGACGCGCCCTGCGAGGCCAGGCTGAAGACGGACTGACTGAAGGCCGTCATGTCCTGAAAGGAATGATTGTCGCGCTTGAGGTCGTAGAAATCGGCGTAGGCGGGGAAGAAGACTTCGTCCGGAAGTTTGAACTGCGAAACGGGCGTGTAAAGATAGACGAGCCGGCTCGGATCCCCGTAAGGCAAGGAGCGGAGGAGCACTGCATTCACCAAACTGAAGATGGCCGTGCACGCGCCGATGCCGAGGGCCAGCGTGAGTACCGCGGTTATGGTGAAGCCGGGGCTCTTACTCAATGTGCGCAGGCCATAGCGCAGGTCCTGCATGGTTTGTTCCATCCACAACAGGGAGCGTTCGTCGCGCTGTGCCTGTTTTGCCTGCTCCACTCCGCCGTAAGCGCGTCGCGCAGCTAGCCTTGCTTCTTCAGGCGGCATGCCGCGGCGTTCGAAGTCGTCGGCCAGCAGGGTGAGGTGCGATGCGACTTCGCGTGCAAGGTCTTCTTCGGCGCGCTTGTTGGCGAGCAGATTGCGGAGCTTGGCGACGATTCTTCTCCAATGCTCCGTGGTCTGGATGGGCATTTTCTTCACTTGGCATTCAAGTGAACATAGCTGTCACTTGGATGTCAAGTGGAAACCGCGGGACAGACTTTGATACTCGATGCTACGCTTGGCTGTAGTCCCGTGAGGAAGCATAGCGAAACGTAGACAGAGGTAGGACTTCGCCGGCATTAAATTCCGCCTCCGAAAAAGACGCATCCTAGAATAGGCAGGTCACGGCTCTCACACATGCTCTTTAGCCCCGGACGTCTGCCGAAGCTCCTGCTGGACGCACAGCCTTTCCGCTGGCTTTTAGCTGACCCCGGCCACCGCGCCATGCGAACGCCACTGGTTATGCTCATCCTGTGTCTGCCGCTGTGGGTCGGAGAGGCCCAAACGGCAACCGCCCCCTATCAGCTTTACGGCAACTTTAGCGCGCTGTCGAACTCCTTCAACGGAGTCCCTGGCTCGCGGCAGCCGCTGCTCGGCTGGGACGTCAATGCCGCCTTCCCCCCATGGCATAATCTCCGCTTCGTCCTCGATTACGCCAACTACCAGGGCACAAACCTGGGATCGCCCCAGCACGCCCACTTCCCCACCGCTGGCGCCCAATATGGCCACCGCATTGGCCGCGAGAGCATCTTCGGCAAGATGCTCTTCGGCGAAGGCTGGCTGAACAAGAATTGGGACGCAAACGGATCCCCCGGGACGCTTGCGTCTTTCACCGTCTACGCCGGTGGCGGAATCGACACCCCTCTGAGCAAGCACTTCAGCCTGCGCGTCGAGGGCGGCGTGCAGCACACCAATTTCGCTCTCAAACTCAACAGCACCTCCTTATTCCCCTACTACAGAATTCCCGGTCTCCCCAGCAACTTCGCGCGTTTCTCAACGGGCATTGTATGGTCTCCCCGTCTGGCTCCGCCCGCGAGCGCGGCCACACAGCTATCGACCCCACCACCGGCGCCGCCGGAATCTGAAATCGCCCTGGAAGAGGCATCGTCTTTCGGCCACTGGGACATCCAGGCAGGCAGTTGGTGGAGCTACATCCATGTCGCCGGCTTAGAGTACGACCGGCACACCTGGGGCAAATTCCTCGGTGCGCGCATGGATTACGTTGCCGAGATCCTGCCACTCACCCTCCTGCGTCAGCCCGCCATTGAGGACGAATACGGCGATCCCTTGAGCCACAACTACACCACGGTACCCGGTCTCGCGGTCACGCCGATCGGCCTCCGCATGCTCTGGCGCAACGGCGAGGTGTTTAAGCCCTATTTCACTGCCAAGGGCGGCGCTGTCGGATTCACCCAGAAGGCCCTTTCGCGTGATGGCGCCTACCTGAATTTCACGCTTCAGACGACCGCGGGCATAGAGCTTCGTCTCACGCACGCCTGGGAGATTCGTCTCGGCGCCGGCGACTTCCACTTTTCGAATGCCCGCCAGGTGCCCAGCAACCCCGGCATCGACGATATGATGTATACCGTCGGTCTCAGCTACCACCTTCACAGCAGCAGGACGGCAGACTGATCGATGCCACACGCTGCGTGACATGGAAGGAACGAAAATGACCCCTACCCCGAGCAGCCTCCTTGTCGTGCGAAGGATGGAGGTTACTTCGCCTGTCCCTTCAAGGCCCCACCCCCCGCATATTGATGGTGGGAGCCCCCGCATCTGATGGTGGGAGCCCCCCGCATATTGATGGTGGGAGCCCCGCATATTGATGGTGGGAGCCCCGCATATTGATGGTGGGAGCCCCCGCATTTATGCGGGGGAGGAGCGCTTTAGCGCTCTGTGAAAGAGTCTTGACTCTGATCACGCGCTTTAGCGCTGGCAATGCCAAAGCCTCGTTTGGCCGTACGTGAGACCCCAAAACTCCCTGCTGGTGAACGTCCACCGGTTCGCCGCGGGAAGCTGACGCAAGGTGCGCAACGGCGCAAATAGGGAAAGGTTGGCTCGCGATTTTGGTTGCGAGCCGAATGCGATTGATCTACCGTGGATGCGTCAAGGAGTGCCGCTGACCGTACTTGTCTAATCCGTCCTCTCACACTGCCTCACCCGGATGGTGGGTTGGGGTGTGTTCTCGTGTTGTGCCAACCGAGAGGATGACCCGAAGTGAATCTCGAACAATTTGGATGGAGTGATTTCTTCGCGCGGCAACGCGCTGCGGGAATTCCCGCGCGCGTTGCTTCGGCGTGCCGCGAGCAATTCGTGGTGTGGACCGAGGGCGGCGCGGTGGATGCGCAGCCCAGTGGTGCGTTGCGATTTGAATCGCCGCTCTGGCCCGCCGTGGGCGACTGGGTAACGCTGCGCGAGGATGGACCCGTGATCGAGCGGGTGCTGGAGCGGCGGACGACGCTTTCGCGCAGGCAACCGGGCCGCGAGGCGAACCAGCAGGTGCTGGCGGCCAACGTCGACGTGGTGTTCATCGTGAGCGGCCTTGACCGCGACTACAACCCACGGCGGCTGGAGCGATACCTGGTGGTGGCGCGCGAGAGCGGGGCAAGGCCGGTGATTGTGCTGAACAAGGCGGACCTCGCGGATGAGCTTGGATTCGATCTGGAGCAAGTTGTGATGCGGACACGCGCGCTGGCAGGAGAGGCGATCGTGTTACCGCTGAGTGCGATGACTGATCGCAGTCTGGAGGCGCTGGCCGCAGAGCCTGGCGAGACGGCGGTGATGATCGGCTCATCAGGCGCGGGAAAGTCGACAATCTTGAACCGGTTGCTTGGCATCGAGCGGCAAAGGACGAGCGCCGTGCGGGCCGGCGACGATCGAGGCCGGCACACGACGACAGCTCGCGAGCTATTCATGGTGCCGGGCGGATGGCTGTTGATCGACACGCCGGGACTGCGCGAGGTACAGCTTTGGGCTAGCGATGAGGCGGTGTACGCCGGGTTTCACGACATTCAGGAACTGGCGGAGGATGTGCCGGTTTCGCGACTGCACGCATTCGGGCGAGCCGGGGTGCGCGGTGGTGAATGCAGGAATGGATGAGGCTCGGCTCGCGAATTATCACAAGATGCGGCGCGAGCTTGAGTTTCTCGAGCGAAAGGCCAATCCCGAGCTTGAGCGGCAAACGCGGGCGAAGTGGAAGGCAATTCACAAGGCGGTGCGGCGGCATCCAAAGCGGGACTGGTAAGTGCTCGACCGTCACGTGGCGCGGAAAAGCTCTGCCGCGCGGGGCTACCCCCATCTCAGGATGAGTTCTCCCTGTTTGATGGCGATATCCGCGTCGTGCATGCATTCCCCTCACGAGTGGCCTGGAACAGCTGATTCAGCAGTAGAACGAAATCCGCGAAAATGCGCGACCCTGCTAAGGGTCACGGCACTCGTGCTTTGTATCAGGGCCCGACTTTAGTCGGGCCGCAAAGTGCTGGGAAAGAATTGGAATTTAGAGTGTGAGTGAGAACTCCGCGGTTGGGTAGGTCCGGGCTTCAGCCCGGATATCCATCCTCAAGACCCATCGGCCTTCAGGCCCTGAGGTAAGCTTCTCTGTCCATCCATCCGCATCAATTCAAGGAAATCCATACCTCAGGGCCTAAAGGCCAAGGAACTTGCCCCGTTGATGTCCGGGCTGAAGGCCGGACCTACCCCAACCCCCGAACTCTCACGCAGCCCCTGAGGCTCTACCAAATCAGCTGTTACAGGCCACTAGTAGATTTGTGGCCGGCCCAGCGGGAGCCGCACCTGAAAACAGGTGGAGTGCGGCTCTGATTGCACGACGACCGAGCCAAAGTGTTTACTCACAATGCGTCTCACCAGGTCGAGGCCAAGCCCGAGTCCCTGGCCGAGCGGCTTGGTAGTGAAGAACGGCTCAAAGATGCGTGAAGAGAGCGCGGGCTCAATGCCCACGCCATCATCCCAAACGTCCACGAAGGCCATATCCCCTTGCAACCGGGTCACCAGCTTGAGTGTGCCTTGCCCTTTGGTGGCATCGATGGCGTTCTCTATGAGCGCGGTCCACACCTGGCTCAGTTCTCCGCCGTACGCCACGACGGCCGGCATGGAGGGCTCGAAGTCACGCGCGATCACCATCTTCTGCAAGCGTGGACGCAACACTGCCAGCGTGTTCTCCAACGATTGGACCAGATCGACATCCTGGACCGGAGCCTGGTCCATATAGGAGTAATCCTTAATGGAGTTGATAATGTTAAAAATGCGATCCGATGAGTCAGTCACCGCGGCGACCATGCTACGGGCGTTCAGAGAGCTGGCAAAGGCGGAAATAGCCGCGGGAAGGGCGGCGGGATTCACGATCGAGGCTAGCTCATCGAGCGCGCGCATACTTAAGTTTGCTTGCGCCAACGCTGGCGCCACGGCCCACGCGTCGGGGACATGATGCGCTTCCAGCCAGTCGATACATTGCTGCTCACGGTCACTCTCCGACAGGGAACCTTGAGCCGCCGCTTCCGGGGTTTCGCTCTTGATCGAGGGCAACCAACGCTCGGTCCAGTCGACGTACTTTGCCAATTCTTCCTCTGAGCGGAACAGACGGCCCAGTCTGCACAATTCGTAGTCTCTATCGATTTTTGATGAGAGGCTCAAGGCGGCTCGTTGCGCTGAAGACGCCGGGTTGTTGAGTTCGTGCGATAGATTGGCTGCCAACTGACCCAGGGCGACAAGCTTTTCCGCTTGCAAATCGGCACGTGTAAAGTCCCGCACCCGATCCAGCATAAGCGACACGCAGAGCTGCGCCATCGAAGGAATGGCGGCAAGCATTGCCGGGAATTGGTCTTCGTGAATACTGAGCACCCACAAATCGCCGTCGCTATAGCCCGTGGCGCCCCAGTACTTCATCCTTGAAAAGGGTAGCTTCCCAGTGACTCGTGCCGTGCGGCCCATGAACAACGACACCGAGCCCGAATTTGCTCGATGAACGCTCACCTCACCCTCGAGAAGGATGTGCATATGGTGGGCGGGCTCATTTTCCCGCACCACTACGTCCCGGTGCGAGGCCCTTCTTTCACCACCATGGGAGGCGAGCCAATGATATTCCTGATCAGTAAGCCCGTGCAGAGTGTCCACCTTTCGCAGGGCTGTCATGATCTCGGAAACTGGCGTAGCCTTGGCCGGCGGAGTCGCCCATAGTTGGGCGTCCGCATCGATAACGGCTCCGGCTTGCCTTTGAGGTTCGCTACTGGGGTTGCTGGTCATCGGTTCCTGCTCTTTCCCGGGGCTGCGCCCATCCGCTCTGAGATGCGTGCTACGAGTCTTACGCCCCGCCTGATATATTCGATACCCTATTTGGAGGCAAACTCAAGCCCCACAAAATGGGGGCGACCGCGGCCCACCCGGGACGCGAAGGCTGCTATGTCATGAAAGGCTGCGTCCATGGCGAAGGCCGAGGCGAGCCTAAAGCGGCTTACGATAACGCCGGCTCAGCCGAAGGCTGGTTCCGCTTTCGAGCAGCACAGCATACTCTCCGTCTTCATTCAGCTTACGACCCCGCACGCGGTTAAGGTTCACTATCGTCGAGCGATGAATGCGGCGAAACACAGCCGGGTCCAGATTTTGCTTCAATTCTGAGATGCTGCGCCGCAACAAGTGAGTTTTCGGTCCGACATGTGATTCCCGGCGGCGTGGAAGGGCTGGCAGTTTCCATGAAGCATACGCACGGCCGTTATGCGTCTTATTGGAACGTAGTCCACAACTCGAGTGGTCATGTCTGGTACGGCCGATACTACTCGTGTCCCCCGGATCAGCCGCACTTGTGGGGAAGCGTTGCGTTACGCGGAACTGAATCCGGTACGAGCGAAACTGGTAACCGAGGCAACGTCCTGGGTATGGTCGAGTGCAGTTGCTCATTGTGGAGTCGCCCAAGCGGATACATCCTTAAGCACGGAGCTGTGGCAGACTCATTGGACGAACACTAGCTGGCGCAAGTATCTCGCTGCAGGTGAGACGGAAACACAGTCGGCCTCGATCGTCCGGTGACACCTAGCGGCTCGGGATGAAAAGTTCCATGCCTGCCCTCAAGGCCCTAGGATCGTGCGGATTCGGCCCTAGAAAAGTCTTGTCGGCTGCGACAAGGTTGGCCGTCTGCATAGACCATGACCACGTGGACTGGAGTGGAATATTCCATGTCCGCCTGAGGATGCGTATAGTTCCGTGCAGCGGCTTTCTTGCAAGAAAGAGGATCGATCCCGCCATGGCAAGACGCTTTTGCATTGCGTTCATTGTGCTTCTGCTATTCGCGTATAGTGGCTGGGCTCAGGCCCAGGCTGTGCCCGTTAAGGCCGAAAGTGCTGCAGACAACATGGCTGAGATCAGCCTCGGCCAGTCCGCCGTCCCGCTCTACGGGCCGTGGAAGTTTACCCTGGGCGATTCGCCGGTCGATCCAGTCACTCATGCGCCCTTGTGGGCCGAGCCGGGGTTTGACGACTCCAAATGGGAAACGGTGGACCTGACGTCCAAGGAAGGCTCAATTGACCCCACTATTGGGACCTCAGGCTATCTGCCAGGCTGGACAGCCAAGGGCCATCCAGGGTACTGGGGCTATGCCTGGTATCGCATCCGGGTGCATTTGCAGGAGCGGCCCGGAGAGAAGCTGGCCTTGGCCGGGCCGGCAGACGTGGACGACGCATACCAGGTCTTCGACAACGGAGGGCTGGTGGGCAGCTTCGGCGACTTCACCGCCAGCACACCGGTCGTCTATAACACCCAGCCCATGATGTTCGCGTTGCCGCAACCGGCCGGTGTCAACCCAGGCTCCTCCACCCGTGTGTTGGCCTTCAGGGTATGGATGCAACCCAACACGCTCGCGGACCAGCCCGATGTTGGGGGGTTCCACACTGCGCCGGTGCTGGGCGAGGCTGGCGCGGTGGCAGCCAGTTACCAGATCCGCTGGCTGGAACTGGTCCGCACTTATGCTTTTGGCCCTATCCAGGCGCTATTGTTTGCCCTGCTGGCAGCGATGGCCTTCAGCCTGACGCTGTTCGACCGTTCTGATCGCGTCTATCTCTGGATGGGGGCGGTCTTTCTGGCCGAGGCGGCCGCCGCTGCCGAGCTGCCCTTCGCTGTATGGACGCAACACCTGAGCATTACGCTGGACAGGCTATTCGAATACTTTCTCGGTCCGCTTGTATTCGCGGGATGGGTGATGATCTGGTGGGTCTGGTTCCGGCTGCAACGGCCGGCTTGGCTACCACGTGCCGTGGCCGGGCTAACCGTGGTCTGGATCGTCGCGGGAGCCATTGGCGGCGACCTGTTCTTTAGTGTCTTCCCACATCCAGTTGCCGTCGCTTTTCACCTGGTTGCCCTGGTTGTTCGGCTGCTCCTCTGCTCACTGCTGGTATGGATCGTTATCCAGGGTATTCGGAGCCATGGGCTGGAGGGCTGGCTGGTGCTCCCTGCAGTCCTGCTGCTGGGGATCAGCTATTTTTGGTCAGAGCTTAGCGTCATGCACATCCGGGTGAGTTGGTTCCCATTTGGGGTGCAGATCCACGTAGGCTTCATCGCGGCTCTGCTCCTGATGATAGCAACCGCCCTGCTATTGTTGCGGCGGCTGCTCCAGTCGGTGCGCGCACAGAGGGTCATGGCGTTCGATGTTAAGCAGGCGCAGGAGGTTCAGCAGGTGATCCTGCCTGAGGCTTGTACGACTCTGCCGCGGCTGGTCATTGAGAGCGAGTACCGGCCCGCGCGGGAGGTAGGTGGGGACTTCTTCCAGATCATTCCCAACAGAGCGGATGGCAGCCTGCTGATCGTGGCGGGCGATGTGACGGGTAAGGGGCTGAAGGCAGGAATGCTCGTGGCCCTGCTTGTAGGTGCCATCCGCAGTACAACGGAGTGGAGCGGAGATCCACTGATCATCCTCCAGGCACTTAACCGGCGGCTGATGGGCAGAGGCGAGGCTCACGCCACCTGCCTGGCGCTGCGCATAGCGGAGGACGGTGCGATCACCCTAGCCAATGGCGGTCACATGCCGCCTTATCTGAATGGCGAACCGGTTGCCATGGAGGGTGCCCTACCACTAGGAATGATAGAGGGCGCTGAGTTCTCGGTCATGCGCTTCAGGCTGGCAGAGGGTGACAAGCTGGTGCTGGTATCAGATGGGGTTGCAGAAGCCACGGACGCAGATGGCCAACTGTTCGGCTTCGAGCGGGTTCACGAATTGCTGCGGACGGGGAAGTCTGCGTCTGAAGTGGCAGACGCCGCGCAGAGGTTCGGTCAGGAAGACGACATCAGTGTGATTGCGGTGACGCGAACTGCTGTATTGGAGCCTGCTCTGGCATAGACGCGCCATTGAGCCGCATCCTTTCCGCAGCCGGTAAGATGCCTTACCCTCTTGTTGCGTGGGCTAGTGCTCGCTCCGGATCTGCTGGGCGAAGTGGAACGGCTGCTTCCCCCTGCGAGCCAGACAACCGGGCAGTGACGATTAGCAACGATGGGCGGCGATGTGCTGCTCAATGGCCAGTCTCGCTTGCTCTGATTTCATGCGAGCTTCGATAGAGATTCGCTCAACCTTCCTGTTCCGCACACATGATTGCTGGCTCCCATCAGTTTTCGGCGGTCGCTCGCTTTTCTCTTAAAAAAAAAGCTTTGCAGTACTGGCCCTCTTCGACCGTGGGCTCCGCTTAACAGATTGAAGCTTCTGCTAAGGAATATTAGAGAGATGTGGATGCAGTTAAAGAGCCGAACATCATTTGCGAGTGTGGCCGCTGGACTCAAGAATGCACTACGTTCGACGACGAGGAGGCGCAACATGCAGACCGTTAACCAATTCGAAGCGACCTACCGTATCCCTCGCGAGTTCTCCCGCTTCCGCCAAGCCATCGTCTTCGCTGAGGACGCTTGCGCGGCCGTCCACTTGGCAATTGCGCTGAGCTCAGGCGCGCAGTTAGTTGGAATAAGAGAGGTAGCAACAGCCAGCGTAGTGCCGAGCAGCTAAAGTTACTGCAATAGGCATACGGTCCGCGGTCTCTCTCGTTATCTCTCCTTTCAGAATTCCAGACTGCCTCGGACAATCCGATGAAATCGAATGATCGGCAGGGGCTACGCGCAGCGGCGATTGAGCGAATTGATTCATCACAGGCTTCGGCCTATTCTCGATAACCCCGGAAGATTTGTGTGTTCAAGGCCTGTGGCAGTAATGTTTAATGCCACAGGGCCGGATGCATCCCCATTTACGTGAGAGTACGTCGTGAGCTTACGAGAATTTTTGCAGCATCGTTGGATCGCAGAGCGCCCGGCATTTCAACGGGTCCTGCATGCCCTCCCTCTGGGAGAATTCGCCTATAGCCCGCATGAGCGTTCGCCGTCCGCGGCGCAAATTCTCTGGACACTAGCCTTGGAAGCCAAGGCCTGCAGCGAACTCATTGATGCAGGGGAGAGCAACTGGGCACCCGACCCTCCACCCGCCGACCCGGAAAAGATCGTCGCGACGGTCGAGAAGCGCACCGCTGATTTAGGCGAGCGCATGGAACGGCTGGATGAGTCGGCATGGGAGAACAAGGCCCGGTTTTTGGTCCATGGCAACCTGGCCTGGGAGGCTCCTCTTGGCGAGCTGCTGTGGTTCATGTTTTTCGATTCCATCCACCACCGCGGGCAGTTGAGCACCTATATTCGGCCCATGGGCGGCAAGGTGCCTTCGATTTACGGGCCCTCCGGCGACAACTCCGGCGCGTAAGAGCACCTCGCCCGGGGCTATCATCTCTCCATGCTGGAAGCCATTGGCCACTACCGGATCAGGCAGAAGATCGGCCAAGGTGCGATGGGCGTGGTGTACGAGGGGTGGGATGACCGGCTGCAGCGGCCTGTCGCCATCAAGACCATCGACGAGACCAATGAAGGCAGTGTCGCCCGGCGTCGGCTTTGGCGCGAAGCGCGATCGCTGGCCCGCGTAAACCATCCCAACGTCTGCCAGGTCTACGACGTCCTCGAAGAGCGCGAAGTTCTCGTTCTGGTGATGGAGCTGCTCGATGGCCTTTCGCTCGCCGACCGGCTCCTGGCCGGGATGTTGGATGCTTCCGAGGCATTGAAAATTACGCAGCAAATGTTGCAGGCACTCCAGGCCCTGCACGATCTCGGCATCGTTCACCGCGACCTGAAGCCTTCCAATGTGTTTCTGACGCGCCACGGCGTCAAGTTGCTCGATTTCGGCCTGGCCCACACGACGGATGTCGCCTTCGGCGCGGACCCAAGTCAGACCGCGACCGGCGAATCCGTCGCAGGCGGCATGGTTGGCACACCTTTATATATGTCGCCGGAACAGGCAAGCAGTCTGCCTGTTGGACCAGCCTCGGACATTTTCTCAGCCGGCTCGGTCTTCTACGAATTGCTCACTGGCAGGCGGCCGTTTGAGGGCAATTCGCTGGTCGATATCCTATACGCCGTCCTGCACCAGAATCCGCCCCCTCTCAGTGGGTCCCGCCAAGTGGAGGCCCTTGACCGGATCCTTCGCCGGGCCATGGCCAAACGCGTCGACGACCGTTATGCCTCGGCGCGCGAAATGCTCGAAGCACTCAATCTCATCACTCTTTCCGAAAGCACTTCCATCGCGCCGCGAGCGCGCACCGTCTTCCGCCTCATCGTGCTGCCCTTTCGCGCGCCCAAGAGCGATGAACAAACCGATTTCCTTACCTTCGCTTTGCCGGAGGCCATTGGCAATTCGTTATCGGCAATGAACAACCTGATCGTTCGCTCGAGTTTACTCGCGGCACGTTTCGAGGGTCAGCCGGATCCCAGGCGTGTCGCTGTCGAGGCGGACGTTGACGCATTCCTCACAGGTTCACTGCTGCGCTCCGGTGAACGCTTTCGCCTTATCTGTCAGTTGATTGAAGCGCCCGGCGGAACGGTGCTCTGGTCGGAGACGGCCAATTCCTCGATGCAGGAACTCTTTACCGTGCAGGACGAGTTGTGCGAACGCATCCTGCGGTCGCTGCAGGTGCCGCTCGACGAACACGAACAGGCCATTTCTCATCGCGACGTTCCAGCGACAGCGCGCGCATATGAGTACTACCTTCGCGCCAACCAGATCATGGCTGTTCGTACGCTCGATAATGCAGGCATCGCACGGGACCTCTATCTCCAGTGTCTCGAAGAGAGTCCAGATTATGCGCCTGCGTGGGTCCGCCTGGGTCGTGCCTACCACTTCCTGGGAAAATTCAGCGATGATGCTCACAACAATAAAGTGCTGTCGGAACAGACCTTCCACCGTGCATTTGCCCTGAACCCTGATCTCGCCATAGCGCACAATTTCTATACGTCCGTGGAATGCGACCAGGGCCGCACCAGAAAAGCTATGGTCCGGTTGCTGGAGCGAGCGCACTTCCGCCGAAACGACGCCGAGCTATTTGCGGGCCTGGTGCAGGCGTGCCGCTATTGCGATGAACTGGATGCCTCCATCGCTGCTCATTTCCGTGGACGTCATCTCGATCCTCATCTGGTGACGAGCGCCGCGCACACCTATTTCCTGTTAGGCAATTACACCAGCACGCTTGAACTCTATGGCAGCAGGAGCGTCTATTACCTCGATTGTGCCGCGCTCGCCGCCATGGGAGAAAACCAGACCGCGCTCTCGATGCTGAGGGAACGCGAGCGATCCGGGGGCGCCACCGGCGCGGTCCAGGGAGTGATGCGCTCGCTGCGCGCCTACCTTGAAGGCAATATGGAAGAATGTCTCGATGCGATCGTGACCGCCGAGACTGCCCTGTTGGCTGATCCCGAGGTATTGTTCTACTCCGCGCGTCAGCTTGCTCGGATCAACCAGACCGAGCGCGCGATCATCGCTCTCTTTGCGGCAATGGACCGCGGGTTTCTCTGCGCCTCCGCGATTACGAGTGATCCATGGTTTGCGTCGATGCGATCCGGTCCGCATTACGCGGCACTCATGCAGGAAGCAGAACGACGCCGAATAGAAACCCATGCCGCGTTCCTCGCCGCAGGCGGCGGCCAGGTGATTAGCATCGCTTGACCTTCGAACGAAGATTTTTTTTAGAGCCCAGAAGGAGGTTTCGGGACAGAGGTTTCAAACAGACGAAATTACCCCGGTGCATCGTGGCAGGAAATCCGAGTCCGCTCTCGTAGAAGTGAGAACGAGGTGAACATGATCGGGCATGAGACAGTAAGCCCACACCTCGACTCCGGCCTTGCGCGTCTGCTCGTTCTTCCGTCCAAGCCGGTGGGAGCCCCCTGCTTCAGCAGGGGGAGCGACGCTTCAGCGTCGCGGAAACAGTCGCATGCGATCCATTGGGCTTTAGCCCCGGCGGGTTTGCTTTCCCGCCCGGTACAGACTCTCTCTCCAGCCTGCTAAGCAGAATTTCGTTTGTCCCCACCGCACGCGACCGCGTTGGCCAGAAAATTCGATACCTGCTCGATGCGATATAGCCGCGCCACTTGATTGACCACCGCAACAGAAACATCAGATGGCCACTTCTTGCGCAAGACCTCTTGAAAATCATCCGGCCGTGGCACGTATCTGCGGGCTTCTGCTTCAGTATCTCGCTTCAGTTCAGTCCACCTCCTTGCCAAAGCCTGAGCTTTTTCGCCGGCGGGATCCTCTGCGAGCGATGCCTCCGCATCCCGAAAGAGCTCAACCCATCGTTCAGAGAAGCGGTCGTCCGATGATGGACCAATCGAGGCGAGGCGCGTCTCTCCAAGGGCCCCATAATATTTCCGGCCAATGGCCTGTCCTATGAATTTGGCAACTTTTTCCACCCGTCGCATCGACGCGTCTCTGTCGCGGCCCGCATCGAGACCATAACGAGCGAGCATCGCATCCTGCGCGTCGAGAGGCCAGTTCTGGTGATCCATCCAGGCCTTGATGGCGCCGGCTTTCACTCCGGAATCGCCCCCGGTAAACACCTCTGCCAGAAGAACCCATTGCCTGGCAAGAAGCTGAGCTGTCTCACCTGCCGGATCCAGATCGAGAGCTGAATCTACCTTCAGGAAAAGCTGTCTCCATGCCTCTCGGTAGCCTGCTCGTGCTTCAGATGAGATCTCCTTCGTTATCTGGCTTCTTATTGTCCAGGCCTCCTCGGTGTAGTACTTGCGCATGAAATTTTCTTCTGGCCGCATCTCGATTACCTCGATGATTCTCCTCAAAACAGAAGCGTCGGCCGCCTGATCGGGCCGAACGAGCTTCTCCGCTGCCTCGATCGCCTGGATGGCGCGGATGACAAGGTCTCGTTTTTCTGTGAGCGCCCTACGTTGCAAGCCCAAGGATTCTGAAAGACTCAGAGGACTCGACTCAAGCAGAGTCTTGATCTCTCTCAGAGGAATTCCGAGAAACTTGAGAGCTGTGATCTGTTCCAGCCGTTCCAGGTCGGCCAAAGAGTAGAGACGATAGCCGGAGCTGCTACGATGCGGCTTAAGTAGGCCGATGCGATCGTAGTGATGCAAGGCTCGAACGGTTACCCCGGCTAAAACTGCAAATTCTCGGGCTTTGTAGAGAGTGCTCATCACTGCCAGACCATCGTCTACCCTGACGTAACGTCAGAGTCAACAAGAGAATCATGGGGATAGGTATCCTGATTCGTCTACAATCCTCGCCCCGGACTTGTCAGGCTAACAATGAGTTCTGTAGCCTTCAGAGGTTCGAGATTTGAGGGAGATCCCAGTGTTTCAGCGGTCCTGCGCGGCCTTACGGTTGGCTCTCCTGCTAAGTGGGGTGGCCAGCCTTTTTTCCGCCCCGTTGCAAAGCCGGAGCCAAGCCGCGCCGCCAGACAACAGCGGACACCAAGTCTTCCAGGCGAACGCCCGCATTGTTGTTCTCGACGTGGTGGTGACCGGTAAAAACCGCCGTCCGCTCACCGGTCTGCACAAGCAGGACTTCGTGCTGTCGGAAGATGGGCATCCTCAGGCCATCGCCTACTTTGAGGAACACAGCGGAGCGCAGCCGTTGCTGGCCGCCCAGGTGAGCCAGCCTGAACTCCCGCCCAACGTCTTCACCAACATCCCCCGCGTCAAACCGAATGACGCGGTAACCGTCCTGGTGCTCGACACCCTCAATACCCCGGCGGACGACCAGGCCACGCTCCATGTGCAAGTGCTCAAGTACCTCAAAAAGCTTCAACCGGGAAACAGAATCGCGATCTTTACCCTGGGAACGCAGCTGCGTTTTGTACAGGGCTTTACCGACGATCCAGCCCTTCTGGCAGCCGCCATCAACAACAAAAAAAATGGAGCGGGGACGCAGAGTTCGCCGCTGCTGCAATCGAGTACAGAAAAGGGCGTAGACCAGGAGTTAGTCGGCGCCCTGGCGGAGGTACACGCCGTCGACGCATCCAGAGCAATGCAGCAGTTTATGGATGACCAAAGCTCGAATCGCAGCGGCGCGCGCCAGCGGCTGACGCTCACTGCATTGCAGGAACTGGCCCGCTACCTCGCCGGGTATCCCGGCCGTAAAAACGTAGTCTGGTTCTCCGGCGCGTTTCCGGTCGTCATCTTCCCCAATCCTGACTTGTCGGATGCCTTGGGCGCCTTTAGCGCGCAACGAGACGATCAGAACGAGCTCCGTAGGACGGATGCGCTGCTCGCCTCGGCCCAGGTGGCCATCTATCCGGTCGCTGCCGAGGGGGTTGCCACGGGTTCGCAATACAGTCCCAGTACAGATCCCCGGCTGGCGACACGATCTCTATCGACAGGCCAGCAGGATGATATCCAGGAGGGCCACGCCAACCATGCGGCCATGGATGAGATTGCGAAAGAAACGGGTGGCATGGCCTTCTACAACACCAATAGTTTGACCGATGCACTGGACCGCGTCGCCGGCCACGGATCGAATTTCTACACCCTCACGTACACCTCTACGAACCCGGCCGCCGACGGCCGATTCAGGAAAATCCAGGTCGACCTGGCCAACGCGCCCGGCTACGAACTCGCCTACCGCCGGGGCTACTATGCAGACGACGCCAGGAGCGCGCAGGCTGCGGCAGCCAGGCCTGCTGAGCCGCTGTCCGCCTTTCTGGGCGCCGGCATGCCCGCCTCGACCCAGATTCCTCTCACCCTGCGGGTGGTGCGTGGCAGTACCCGGCGCGCGTCAGGCCCGGCTCTGGCCACGCGCAATCAATTGCCCCCGAGTCCAGGCCAGGGCGGAGACAATCCCAAACTGAAAGGCGCGCTCACTCGTTACATGGTGGACTTGATGATCCCCGCGAGCGGCTTGCGCTGGGATCCAACCCCCAACGGCCGCCACCATGTCAGCCTCGAAGCCGGGCTGGTCGTCTTTAACCGCGCGGGCATTGGGGTCAACTGGATGCTCAGGCAGATCGACCTCAATCCGGATGCCGAGCATTACGCGGCCGCGCAGACCACTGGGGTCAACCTTTATTTGGAGATCGATTCCCCCGGCGATGGCGTCTCCTTGCGCGGGGGCATCTACGACTTCAACGCCAACCTTGCGGGAACGCTGGAGATTCCGCTGAGCGCCGTCTCCAATTCCACCACCGCCAGTTCCAGATAGCGATGACCCCATCCGTGGTTTTTCTTCGCTGCATTCGAAAAGGAGCGCCAGATTCTTGCCACCGCGCGCAAAGAAAGCAAAACCGCATGAATCCCGGTAAGCGGCACGCCGCCCTAACCATAGCGCTGCTCGCAAGTGGCCTCACTGCGCCTCTGCTCCATGCCGACGAACGCAAGATCGACCCTACCTTTCTCTATCGCGATACTTCCGCGGTCAAAGCGAAGACATCCGATCTCACGACCGCAACCTGCCACTACAAGGCTCTGTTCGGCCAGGGAGACGCGGATACCTCCGTGGTTGTCGGCATAGCCCGTTATGGCGAAGCGGTGATCGACCCCAACGGCGCCTGCGCGCCGATTCAATATCCAGACGAAGACCAGGTGTACGTTGTCCTCGACGGCAAGGGCGCCGTGAAATACGGAAATGAAATTGTATCCCTTAACAAGGAGGACTATCTCTATCTCCCGTCGACGGTTCCGCATACCTTAAGTAACAGCTCCAGCTCGCCGCTGATCGTGGTGGTCATGGGTTTTCACACGCGGGGATTTGAAAAAACAGAACCTCCGCCGCATCCATTAAAAGCCAACATTGAGGATGTGCCCACGGGTCTCGTCAGTGGCCATCCGTCTTCGACGCTCTACCGGCTGTTGATGGGCGATGTTGAGAGCAAGCGTGACCGTCTGGCAGCGGGCCATGTGCTGACCAGTCTCTTTCTCATGGAGATTGCGCCTGGCGGCACCAACTTTCCCCACCATCACGAGCGCGAAGAAGAGATCTATCTGGTTTTGAGTGGTCACGGAGACATGGTGGCAGGCGGCGGCACGGATGGAATCGAAGGCAAACATCCTGCCAAAGCCGGAGATGTGTATTTCTTCCGCCTCAACTGCACCGTCGGCTACTACAGCGCGCCCAACATAAAATCACGGATTCTCGCCGTGCGTTCCTGGTATCCGGGCATGCAGCAGAAGGGCGCAAAACACTAGGGAAGTAGTTTGCCTTCTGTTTGCGGTTCTGCTCCAGGTGATGCAAGAAAAGAGTCTCGACGGCCAACTCCGAGCGCGATATCCTGTTAGCAGTTGATTTCGGCAGGGGCGGCTTCTCGGCGGCAGTTCCCTGGCCGGTAGTTTCCGGTAGCTTACGGACTAAGCGCGAGCGAAGGACAGCCTTACCGCTGTCCGGTGTCACACCCGATCCCTGTCCAAAAATAAGGTCGTCCAAGCATCCCGCCGCGGCGGGATTTTTATTCTCCACCCTGCTTCCCCGCAGCAGTGGAAACCAATTAGGCCAGCGGCAATCGCCTCCCCCAACTCAAGGTATGCCCAA
This sequence comes from uncultured Acidobacteriaceae bacterium, assembly GCA_963736535.1. Lineage (GTDB taxonomy): Bacteria > Acidobacteriota > Terriglobia > Terriglobales > Acidobacteriaceae > PALSA-350. The sequence goes on along the minus strand of CAVTPN010000014.1, from coordinate 203,969 downwards.
AAATGAAGTCAGCGATCCCATCACCGATCAGGAAATAGCCTTTGCCCTCCTGGTCCTCTCTGGCGCCATGACCGACCGTCAGGCCGCCGAAGCCGTCGGCCTCGACCCCGACTCTGCCGTCCACACCAAAGCCAAACCCAGTGTCCGCGCCTACATGCTCGAGCACCCTGCCGCCGCCCAGCAACCACTCGTCCAGCAAGACGCCGTACGACTGCCCCGCATCAGCCCGGACCGCGAGCAAGTACTGGCGCGCCTCTGGGAACTCGCCCACCTCAGCCCCGAAATGACACGAAACAGCATTACCGGACAGGTCAAGGCCATTTCCATGATCGTGGCCATGCAAAACTTCATCCCCGACCGTCGCGCCCTCTCTTCAGAGCAGAAATCCGCCCCTGCGCCCGCCCAGCAAGCAGATTCGCCTGCCCGTCCCGCTCCCGCCCCCAACTCGGCGGGGCAGGCCGCCTACCGCTTTACCCCCTCGGAAGCCCCTAAATCGCATGTCCCCATGTACGGTTCTGTTCCAGACCTGGGAATTTCTCTTCCCATAAAAAAGACCCCCTTGAACCCCTTTGTCCACCCCCGCTGAGCTACTAATCCTTAAAAAGGACCCAAAAATATCGAATTTTATAAATAACTGACCACCCCAAACGCTGGGTGCCCCATTAAGGCTGGGTGGCCCATTCAAGCCGTACTTTGGCTTGAGTGGGATAGCGGCTCTCGATGTGCAATTTCCGGTTGGCCACGTCCGCCCAAGGGAAAAATTCCCCAGAAGGGCACCGGCTGAGTCAAACTTGTCCAAATTAGCTTTTTTCGGCTCTGTCCATCCGCCTCCACCCGTGCCAAGGTGAGCCACCGCCCCTCAAATTTGTCATCCCGACCGAAGCGAAGCGCAGCGGAGGGATCTGCAGTTTCACTTTCGGGCGCAAGCGAATGCGCGTGGGTGAATTGCCTCCGGGTTCCGTTTTTCCATCAACGCAAACTGCAGATCCCCCGCTACGCTACCCCGGATTTCCTGTGGAGTTTGCTGGCGTTGGCGAGGTTCATGCGGCTTTCTTTAACGGAAAGCCGTACACGCGTAGCAGGAAATCCGGGTTCGCTTCGGTCGGGATGACAAATTTGAGGGGCGGTGGCTCACCTTGGCACGGCTGGAGACGGATGGACAGAGCCGCCATTACCAGCAACCAACCCGATTTTGCTTGCCCGCGTTCTCTCCAACGCATTCAGCAAGTTGCGCCGTCCAGAACGCCCTTGTACCGCTCACTTGGACAGCTCTGACCGAAGCTTCCTTGACTGGACCGATAAAACATCCATCTGCGTGACCCACGACACTAGTTGACCTGCACGATCAGCGGATGATCGATAACGCTGATGCTCAGCGTGCTTACATTGCTGTAGGTCGCAATCGGCGTGGTGCCGATCATTGGATCGTAGACCGCAACGTTGGCAAAGGTCGCGCCGAGATTAACAATCACGGGATAAGCGGGGGCGGCGATATCGATGGCATTCGTCGGGTCGTAAACCGTGGCATCAATCCAAACCGCGAGATCGAATGCTGTACTGCTGCCCAGCAGAAAGGTGTGCCCCGTCGCGGGCAATCCGCTGACGCTGTAGTTCAACGTGGTAGAGGCAGTTCCACTTCCAGCGCTTTTCAGAACGGTGGTTAGATTGTGGATCGCCGTGGCGCCTGTCTTTGGTGTCCAGTCATTATGAAACTCTCCAAAGTAGTCTTCGACATTCGTATCCGTCGCGGATGACTTCTCATCGACCAACTCATAAAGGTAGGTTTTCACGATTCCGTTCAATGCATTTTCAAAAAACGTGTTCAGGTTGTACTTAGCCGCGGAGAGCTCATCCACATGGCTGGGAGTCGTCGTATATCCGGTTTCAGTAATAACCATCGGCACGCCCGGCGTATCTTGCTTGAGTATCGGGAGCCAATGGAGCATGTTCCCCTGCCACACGTTAGCGCCGTCATAAATATGAGCGTTGCCATAGGTGACGTAGGGAGCGAGGTCGCCAAGCTGCTCCTCGCCGGCGGCAACACCGGTGATTCCGTAAGATAGCGTCAGCGCATAGACAGGAACCGCTTCGAGCGACGGGTTATTGTGGACCGCCGTCCATAAGTCCTGGGTGACTTGTACTCCCGCGGCATAGTTGTCGGTGATGCCGTCATAAGTAATGGGCCACCCATTGATTTCGTTTGGTCCCTCGATCGCCGCAATCGAACCGGGGTAAGCCTGCTCGAACGCAGCCGTCTCCGCAATCGTGTCCGTGATATCGACAGCACCGTTTCCAACCAGGAGAGCGTCAAGCTGCACGCCGGCGGCGGCTACGGCGTTAGTCGCAGCTGTTGTTGTCGGATCGTGATTGTAACCAGGCGGCTCATCGCGGATGGTGTTAATGCCCAGATATTGCAGAGCCGAGATGACGTTCTGCGACTGGCCGTAATAGGCCGTGCGGGGATAACCAAGGTGAGTATTGATCCCGAGATTTTGCACAAAGGTGGAAGCTGCCTCCGGAGCCGGAGGCAAAACCGAACAGCTTGAAGTGGTTCCGCTGTTGCTGCCTGTGCATTGCCAGGTCCACGGCCCGTTGCCCGTGACCGCCGTGGCTGTGCCTGCGCTGCAAAGACCCGCGCTCGGCGCAACGCTCGCATGGGTGCCATTTGCCGGCCCGCATGCACCGTTCACGGCTGTCGGCTCGGCGGTACTCCCGGCATTGACAGTGACCGAATTGAGCGCCGTCGCTGACGTATAGTCGGTCGCGTTGGACGGTGTGAACGTAACTGTCAGTTGTTGTGCGCCCGCCGGTAGCACGGTGCCCGCCGCCGGACTGTAGGAGAAAGTACCGGGCACATTCGCCGTCGCATTCAACTGTGCTGAGCCGAGGGCGGTGCCTTGCTTAACGAGGGGCAAGGGCGCCCAGGTGATGACCGAAGTGGCCCGTGTAACCGTAAGCTGCACGGTCGCAGTCACTGCGGAATAGTTGGCTGTGTCAGCGGGCGTGAAGATAGCTGTCAGCTTCTGGGATCCTGCCTGCAGCACCGCCCCGGCGGCAGGTGAGTAGACAAAGTTACCCGGGACGCTCGCCGTAGCGCCCAATTGGACGTTGCTCAAGGCGGTGCCGTATTCGATCGGCGCCGGCGTATTCCAGGTGATGGTAGGAGCGCTCGGAGCCGCCGCTGTAATGGTGAGCGAGTCGTGTGCTGTGACCGGCTGGTAGTCGGTCGGGTCGGACGGTGTAAACGTGGCTGTCAGCTCTTGTGTGCCCGCCGGCAAAACGGTGCCCAGCGCGGGACTATACGAGAAAGTACCTGGCACATTCGCCGTCGCATTCAACTGTGCTGCGCCGAGGGCGGCGCCTTGCTGCATGGGCAGCAAGGCGGCCCAGGTGATTACCGGAGTGGCCGCGGTAACCATAAGCTGCGCATTGGAAGTAACCGCGCTGTAAGTGACTGTGTCGGAGGGTGTGAAGGTTACTGTGAGCTTCTGCTGTCCCGCCGGGAGCACCGTTCCGGCGGCAGGTGAGTAGACAAAGCTACCCGGGACGCTCGCCGTGGCGTCTAATTCAACATCGCTCAGTGCGGCGCCATACTGGATCGTCGCCGGAGGATTCCAGGTGATAGAAGGACTGCCCGTCACCGGGGCTGTGCTCCCCGCAATGGACCCACCACCGCAACCCATCATCGGAATCGAAAGCACACCCAAAAGGCAGAAAATGACCAAAGTCGTACAAGGTTTCTTCATGCATCCCCCAAGACAAAAGCAGTTGGCAAAACAGCTGCCTAGGGGGAACAGGCCGCAAGATCCTCTGTTTGGGAGCTTGCTGGCTGGCTACAACTTCATGGTCGATCGGATACCCCGATTGGGTCAATCGAATCCCACTTTTGGGGGATTACACCCGTTCAAACCATTCGAACGGATGAGTGAGTGAATTGTGACGATGGTCTGCGGGCAGGTACTCGCTCGAACGGTACAAGGGTGCCTTGTGGACGCGACAGCTGGGAGACGCTGAGCAAGACGCCGTATGGGATAAGCCCCAAAAAACGGTGTCCACTTGTGTATGGGTTGCCGTCCGGCATTAGACATTTGACCCCGCCTTCCACCAGGAGTACGCTGGTCCTTGAGGCGAACAAATGGCGAACATAGCGCGCGCGGTGGACCCCAATCTGGAACTGTTTCCCATACTGCAAAGCTTCCCTGCCGTGGGCGGCGAATCTCCTTTCACCCAGGCCCCTTTCACCGGCATTGCCCGGCTGGCCGCTGCTGCCTCCCCCGCCGGTGAGGGACACGGCCTGGAGATCCGGTCGCTCCAGGTTCGGTCCATCCTCAATCGCAGTGTTTCCCGGCGAGGGCTGAGCTTTACCTGGACCATCAATCCGTACCGCGGATGCGAGTTCGCCTGCCGTTACTGCTATGCCCGGTATACCCACGAATTCATGGAGCTGCCGCCGGAAGACTTCGAACGGCGGATCTTTATCAAACAAAACGCCGCCTGGCTGCTGGAGCAGGAATTAAGGCAAGTCCGCGCCGGGGAGGAAATCGCGCTGGGCACGGCTACCGACCCATACCAACCGCTCGAACGACGGGCCAAAGTCACACAGTCGCTGCTGGAAGTGCTGGCCAGGCAGCAGGGCCTGCGCATTGGGGTGGTCACGAAATCGACCCTGATCGAACGCGACATTCCTTTGCTGCAGAGGGTCGCGGAGAGAAATACTCTGGTGCTGCATCTGACAATTACTACCCCAAACGCCGCCTTGGCGCGGCTGCTGGAACCGCGGGCGCCCAGGCCCGACCTGCGGCTGAGGACCGTTGCCCGGCTGCGTCAGGCTGGCCTGAGAGCGGGCATATTGTGCTCGCCGCTGTTGCCAGGCATCACGGATACCGGCAAGGCGCTGGACGGGATGGCGAAAAGGGCAAAGGCAGCGGACGCCAGCTTTCTTAGCGCCCAGCCACTCTTTCTCAAGCCCTGCTCGAAGGAGATTTACCTTGGGTTTATCCGCGAGCATTTTCCCGCGCTCGAACCCATGTACCGGCAGCGCTTTGACAGCGAAGCCTTTGTCTCGACGGCTTATCGCAAGCGGATGGAAGCGCTGGTCAAGGTGGTTTGCGCCAAGTATGGGCTTGGACGGCGCAACGGAGATGCTCTATTGACGCGGCAGGTGGGAGGCGAACCGCAGGCCTCGGAATGGCCCGGTTTTAGCAACGGAAGGCTATCGTTCGCTGCGAGCGAGACATGGAAGGCCCAGGCGCGGTAGGCATTTGCCGTAGGCTAGTGATTGGGTCCGGAGTCGCCCCCAGGCCGTGGCCCCGGCCCGAAGTGGGGATAATGCCCGCGAGGCTCGTCTGCCTGCAACGTCTTCCACTGTTCCGGAGTGAGCACTCTGCGTAGACCGAGGAGCATGCGGGCGTTGGCTTTTTCCAGTTCTGCTCGAGCCTGCGCCACACGATCGATTTGAGCCAGGATTTTGCCCTCGTCCGGTTGATCTGCCGCAAGCAGGGGCTCCATCGCCACCTCCTCTTTTCGCACGTTGGCGCTAAGATCCATCAGGCTGGGGCGGCTTTGCTCAAATACAGCTTCCATTTTCTTTTGCTGGTCCGGGGTTAGCCCCAGCTTCTGCGCAAACTCCGGATTGTTCCACCACCGGCCGTGGGGACCCAGGTGAAACGCCCGCTCCATGGGGGGACGGCGGCCTTCCATGGGCGGCGGTCCCATGTTGTCACCTGACCCGTTGGGCGGCGGCGGCCCGCTCTCCTGGCAGAAAACCGCACCCGATCCCAGGGCAATCCCCAGCAGGACTGAAAGAGACCGCGCCGTCATGCCGTCCCGGATCTTAATTGGTCTGAACAATGGGTTTGCTCCCTGGGGAGGAGGTAGAGGCCCCTGAGCTGCTCTCCGTCGAAACCAATTGGGTCAGCGACTCCATAGAGGACGGAACCGCAGCCGAGACCTGCTCATCGACCTGTTCCAGCAACGCGTCATCGCTGATTTGCGAGGCAGGGTGGGGCGGGCTCGCGGGGTGAAAGGAAACCAGCGCGATCACCAGCAGCACCACAGGGAGCACGGCGGCAAAGGCCCATCGCAAGGCGAGCACAGGAAGCCCTCTGCTGGCAGAGATAAGCCGCTGCGGGCGGGTCGCCAGACACTCTGAGCTCCACTCCACGGCGGCGCCGCGGAAAATAGCCACGCCATGCTCCAGCCGAGCCACTGCCGCCCGGCATCCGGCACATTCCGTTAGATGGCGAAGCTTTTCCGGAGCGCGCTGACCTAAAACGTACTCCTCCTGCTCCCAGGGTGACAGATGGTTCGTCTTCATCTCGTTCTCTCCATCGCCTTGCGTACCGCAGCCAGCGCGCGGTGCAAGTGGCTCTTCACCGTCCCCACATGCAGCCCCATGGCGGTTGCGATCTCGGGCAGTTCCATCTCTTCCACAAACCGCAGAAGAAAGACGCTGCGCTGTCTGCCGGGGAGATTTGCCACGGCATCCCAGACCTCCCGCAGCTCTTCCCTGATCATCAAGAAGGTCTCGGGGGAGAGCCCCGGCGAGCGCAGACGGTCGGCCATCGCGCCCACCTCAACTGCGGTAGAACTCGCCGTTTTCCAAAACTGAAACTTTCGGGAACGCGTGGAGTCGCGAATGAGGTTGGTGGCGATCCGCGTGAGCCACGTGGCCACGCTGCAATCCCCGCGAAACTCTTCCCGTGCCTTGTGCGCCCTCAGGAAGCAATCCTGGGTCACAGTCTCCGCCAGGTCGGGATCCCTCAGCGATAGCAAGGCGTACCGATATATGCGAGACCGGTAGGTGGCGCAGAGCGTGTTTACATCTGCAAGCTCTGCAATCATCCGGTCTCGCACGGGTGAAAGCTCTCCAGCGTAAATAAGCTGCTCCACTGCTTCCATAGACGCGCCTTTCTGGGCAGCAGTTTACGCCGAAAGACCTGTTTGGGCACCGTCAAGGGCCAGCCTGGTTAGCCAACAACAGCCGTTCATCGCATGAATGGCCCGTGCCCTGGACCGCCCATCATGTGCTCTTCTTCGAGCTGAGAAAACTTGGTTTTCTGGTCGGCCGTGAGCAGTGCATAAAATTGAGCCCGGGCAAGGGCGTGGGCGGCCATCATTTCGCCGCTCATTTGACCCAATGTGGCCGCTGTTGACTGAATGGTGGCCGTGTCGTTGGCCTTGATGGCTGCCTCCATGGCCTGGTGGGCAGCGCGCTCGCTGGCTCGCGAATTCACCTGGGTGGTGGCTTCGGTGGTGAAGAGAGTGGTGGCTTGCTCCACTTGGGCGGCATTCAAGGTGAGCAGTGTAGTGTAGCGCTGGACCTGGTGCTGGGCCATCACTGCAGGGGACGGCGGGGTGTGCGGGGTAGTCTGCGCCTGGGCCATCGGTAAAAGCCCCAGGATTGCTAAAAGCGCAAGCGACAACTTCATACTTCCTCCTCGACGGTTGGAGACGGCTCGAGCCAGGGCAATCGGCAAGGCCCCTGGTTTTGAACCTTCTCGCCCCAATAGACGGAAGCTATGGCCTGTCGGTTTACCGGCGCCGTGCAGCGGGGTTGGACTTAGGCAACAGCAGCAGGACACCCAGCCCGCCACTCCAGGATGGAGATGCATGGTTAGCCACCCCGAGGCACGAGCGTGATTCTCAAAATCTTCTTTTACAAAAGCAGGCGCGCTCGCTACTGTGTTGGAAACGTTTTTGCAAACCGATACCGCACATGGGGGTACGTGATCGACGCCGAAGTGAGCATCCGCGAATCGAGCGGTCCTTTCCCCGGACAGGCACTCTGCTGGTGCTTGTTTTGCTGAACCTCGTCCTTGCTTGGGGCACACGATTTCCTTAAAGCGGAGCATCCTCTCATGAGCTTCAAGTCTTTGGTAATGGCTGGGTTGTGGCTTTTCGCTTCCAGCGCTCTTTCACAAAGTTGGACCATCGGCAATGCGTCAGATTGAGAGAGGGATCACGTTCGATCCTGCATCCGGGCTGTTTACGGCGCGGCTCGCCGATCTCTCGACGCACTACGACTTTATCGCCACGGAGAAGCGGACGGCCGCGGAATTTTCGTTTGCCTGCAACGGAGAAACTTTGACCGGCGCGAGCTCTGCCTTCCAACTGTTGCGAGCTGACGAGAGCAAGCTGGCAGATGGAAAGCTGCTCACCATTCATCTCCGGAGCAAGGCATTTCCTCTTGAAGTCTCCGTCGTGTACAGGGTTTATGACGGGCATCCGGCGATACGGAAGTGGCTGGTGCTGAAAGATACCGGCTCCGCCACCTTGCACCTGTCTCATATGAACATCGAAGCCATCGCTCCGTCGGTGGGTCCTTCCAATGAGACCGTGTTGAACGCGCAGTACGGCACCATTCCAAGAGAGACGTTCTATACCGGCCGGTCAGAAGATGCGGGTCTCCTGGTGGCCAATGCGCGCACCGGGGATGGCTTTGCGATTCTGAGTGAAGTTCCCGGCTATATGAAGCGGACAGAAATAAGTGCCTGGTCCAATCCCGGGCGGGTTGGGGTTATGTACGACACCGACCTGATGCCCTTTGAACGTTCGCTTGCCCCTGGAACCGAGTTCAAGACCGCCGCTGTCTCGCTGCTGACCTTTCGCAACCGTGATGGTTTTAACGATCCGCATTGGATACTGCCTTCCTACACCGCGGCCGTTCTTGAGCGAAAGCTCGATGCCCGAGGCGCGCCCTGGATCTACAACACCTGGGAACCCTTCGAGAGGAGCATCAACCGCGCGACCACACTCCAGTTGATCGACGTAGCCGGCTTCATGGGGATGGATATTTTCACTATCGATGACGGCTGGCAACAGGAATACGGCGAGAACACGGTAGACCCCACCGCCTTTCCCGGAGGCCTTGACGCTATAGAAAAAGCGGTCGAAGCGAAAGGCATGCGCCTGGGACTATGGATTCCTCTGGCCGCTATCGGACAAAAGACAGCTGATTACGTCAACCATCCGGACTGGGCGTCGCTCGATCAATCCGGGAAGCCGAAACTTACCTCCACCATGGCCGGTTCCAAAGTCGTGATGTGTTTAGCCAGCCCCTTTCAGGACGCAGCGGCGGACCGGGTGAACGATGCTATAGAACGCTTCCATCTCGCCTATGTGAAGCTCGACCTGACGACGATTTTCAACGCCTATGGCGAAGCTCCCGGCTGCTGGGCCAAGGGCCATGATCACGGCGATTGGGCCGAGTCGCTAAACATGATCTATGAGGGCATCAGCCACGTCACCAGCAAGGTCTATGAAAAGCATCCCGACGTTCTTCTCGACTTGACCTTTGAGCTCTGGGGTCAAAAGCACGTGATCGATGCCGGCCTGTTGGCGGCAGGCGATCTCGATTGGATGAGCAATGTAGACGATGCCCGGCCGGATGCCGCCGGGACCGTGCAGGCCCGGACTCTGCTGTACCATCGGGCGGCTTCGATGCCCGTCGACGCCATGCTCATCGGGAATTTGCACGCGGAGATGCCAAGCGCCCAGGAAGCATTTGCCACTGCCATCGGCTCCGCCCCTCTCCTGCTGGGCGATTTGCGTAAGTTGAGTCCCGCAGATCAGCAGTGGTATCAGGACCACATCCGATGGTTCAAGCAGCTCAGGCGAAGCACCCATATCAACGAAAGCTTCTTCCCGCTGGGCAACTGGCGCCAGCCTTCAGCGGCGGAGTGGGATGGATTCGCCCGTCTCTCGCACACCGGCGCAGGCGTGATCGCAGTCTTTCGTAACCAGTCGAATGCATCTGCGGCTAACGTTCAACTGCCCCTCATGCCTGCGGGCAGTTTCAAGGTGCACTCCGTGGTCACCAACAAAGACCTGGGTACATTCACGAAAGACGATTGGGCCCGCGGAGTTCCAATCGCGTTTTCCGGGTCTCAGTCCGTCGAAATTCTTGAGGTCAGTTTTATCCACTGAGTGTTATGATCCCGTCTGTTTCCGGGTGCGGCCTCAGCATGTCCCGGGAAAAACGGAGAAGACTTCAGTGATACAAGGAAAGATTGCCAAAGTATTGGTTCTGAGTGCAATCGCGATCACCAGTGGCTCGTTGCTGGTGGCATCTTCATCGATCCACGATGGGCTACTCGGAGACGCTATGAGCCCCAGCCCGGTCGCTATGAATGTAGAACGCCTGGACCCGGCATTGAACTCGATCGTGCCCGCTAAGCCTGTCCTGGAGAAGGTCGCCACCGGGCCGGGGTTCAAATGGACCGAAGGGCCGGTCTGGATACCGGCGGGCTTTCTGCTATTCGCTGAAATCCCCAGCAACAGCATTCGTAAATGGACCCCGGGCGTTGGGGTGAGCGTCTTTATGCAGCCCAGCGGCTACAAAGGTTCCGCTCCCTTTACCGGCCCCGAGCCGGGCTCGAATGGCATGACCCTCGATAGCCGCGGGCGGCTCACAGTTGCCGGTCACGCGCAACGGGACGTGTGGAGATTGGAACAGATGGACCCCAAGGCGCAGGTTACGATTCTCGCCGATAGTTACCAGGGCAAGCGGCTGAACAGTCCGAATGACCTCGCCTACAAATCCAACGGAGACCTCTACTTTACCGATCCGCCCTACGGGCTCCCCACCCTGGACAAGGATCCAACCAAGGAAATGCAGATCAACGGCGTCTACCGCATACCCGGGGCGCTTGCTCAGAAGCCCGGCGCCGCTCCCGACCAGGCGCAGTTACAGCTGTTGGTGAAAGATCTGCCTCGTCCCAACGGAATATGCTTCTCTCCGGACGAGAAATATCTGTACGTCAACAACTCCGAGCCGAAGTTATGGATGCGCTACACCGTGAACGCCGATGGAACACTGACAGACGGGAAGGTTTTCTTTGATGCGACCTCCGATACCCGCCCAGGCGCGCCCGACGGTCAGAAAGTAGATCAGCAAGGAAATCTATATAGCGCGGGTCCAGGCGGGGTTTGGATCTTCTCCCCCGAGGGCAAGCATCTCGGGACACTCGACATTCCGGAGCGGGTCGGCAATGTTGCCTGGGGAGGCGCTGATCACAAGACGCTGTATGTTGCCGCAAGCTCGAGTATCTATCGCATCTCCCTGAAGGTTCCGGGGGACTACCCTCACGTCCACTAGATGGGCTCTACGCCAGGGAACAGGCCCATTCATGGCTGTCATCATTCGAACCGCCGCTGCATCCGACATGGATGCAATCGCAGATATTTATGCGCATCATGTAAACCACGGCACCGCGACCTTTGAAACCGAGCCGCCCGATAGCAGCGAAATAGGCCGGCGTTGGTCCGAGGTAACTGCCAAAGGCCTGCCGTGGCTGGTTGCTGACGATGACGGTGATGTGGTTGGGTATGCCTATGCCACATCGTATCGTCCGCGCCTGGCGTACCGGCATACCGTGGAAGATTCCATTTATGTCCGAGCCGACCGTCTGGGCACTGGCCTGGGCAAGTCTCTGATGCCCGCTCTCATCACCGCGACCCAGGCATGCGGCGTGCGTCAGATGATTGCGGTTATCGGCGACAGCGGCAACCATGCCTCGATCAACTTGCACCGTCGCTTCGGATTTCACCAGGCGGGGCTGCTGAAAGACGTCGGCTTCAAGTTCGGGCGCTGGCTCGATACAGTGTTCATGCAACGCAGTCTCTTTTGAGGATGGGTTGCGCCTGCCTGGGTCCTCTTTAGAGTCATTCGGAGGTGTTCAGCACTTTCGAATGTTGCCAAGGCTATGGCGAAGGGGGGATTCTGTAGGGCATGAGTCGGAACCAGTCCAGAACTACTCCATTAGAAAACGGCTCGCCCGCCCCACCCAGCCGGATCATCGGTACGGGAGAGATGGCGGATTTGGTGCGCGCGCACGACTGGACCTCCACTCCGCTTGGCGCCATCGATACCTGGTCGAAGGAACTGCTAACCATCGTAAACCTGACACTGTGTTCTCCATCTCCGGCGCGAACCATGTGGGGCCCCGATTTCATTCTGATCTACAACGATGCCTATCGGCCCATTCCAGGACCGCGCCATCCGGCAGCCCTGGGGAGGTCGGCGAGAGATGTCTATGGAGAATCCTGGCACGTAGTCGGCCCTCTGCTCGAAAAAGCCTTTGCCACCGGCGAAACATTCTTCTACGAAAAGCTGCTGGTTCCCCTCCCGACTGAAAACGGAATACGGAATTTCTACCTGAACTACTCCTTTAATCCGATCTATGAGGGGAACAGGATCGCCGGCCTTTTTGGCCCGCTGCAGGACGTAACTGGAGAAGTGATCGCGATCCGAAAGCTCGAGGAGAGCGAAGCGCGCGCCACGCGCATTCTGCAAAGCATCGGTGACGCCGTCATTGTCACAGATGCGGATGGCTGCATCACGCGCATGAACCCGATCGCAGAGGCTCTGACTGGATGGACGATTGACGAAGCCCTAGGCTGCCCCTTGACGGATGTATTCCGCATTGTCAGCGAAGACGCCCGGCAGGCGGTGGAAAGCCCGGTTGAAAAAGTTAAGCGCCTGGGCAACATTGTCGGACTGGCTAATCACACGATCCTCATGGCCAAGGACGGTAGGGAGATACACATCGACGATAGCGGGGCTCCGATTCGCAACGATGAAGGACAACTGACAGGCATCGTGCTGGTCTTCCGCGATATTAACGAGCGTCGCGTGGCAGAACACGAGCGCGACCGGGTCACCGAGCAATTGGACCAGGTGCTGGAGTCTACAACAGACGCGATCATCAGCGTTGACCGGAATTGGCGAATCACCTATACCAATGCCCCTGCCAGATCGATCGTCGCACCGATCGACATTCTTGCCGGAAAAGGTCTTTGGGAGAGTTTTCCCGCTGCAGTGTATGAAGGATCGCCTTACGTTGAGCACTACAACCGGGCGATGCATGAGGGATTGGCGGGACAGTTTGAAGCCCATTACACAGATCCGCTGAACATATGGGTGCAGGTGAATGTGCGCCCCTCGCGAGACGGCATTGTCATTTTCTTCCGTGATGTAACCGAAGAGAAACTCGCGGCCAATGCGCTGCGAGCAGCAGCCGAAGCTTTGCAGGCGACGGAAGAGGAACTTCGCTGGACGATCGAATTGAGCCCGCAGATTCCCTGGACCGCCAATGCCGAGGGCCGGATACTCGATTTTAGCGACAGCTGGTTGGAACTGACCGGCCTTACCCGCGACCAAGCACTAGGCGAAGGTTGGATGCAAGCGCCTCACCCGGATGACACGCCACGCATGGCGCAGGCATGGCAGCAAGCGTTGCGCACCGGGGAGCCGTACGACATCGAGCATCGGATCAGGACAGCCTCGGGACAATATCGGTGGATGCGTTCAAGTGCCCTACCACGTCACGACAAGGCGGGAACGATCGTGAAGTGGTATGGCGCCACGGAAGATATAGAAGAGCGTAAGCGGGCGGAACAGGCCCTTATGCAAAGCGAGAAATTGGCCGCCGTGGGCCGCCTGGCGAGTTCGATCGCGCATGAGATCAACAACCCTCTGGAGGCAGTCACCAACCTGATCTACCTGGCGCGCCAAAAGGCCCAGGCTCCCGAGGCACAGGGATATCTGGAATGCGCCGAACTGGAGCTTCGCCGCGTCTCTGCGATCGTAAACCAGACGTTGCGATTCCATCGTCAGTCAACACGTCCCCAGTCTGTTAGTTGTCACGAACTGATGGGAAGCGTTCTCTCCATCTTCCAGGGTCGCTTTCTCAACGCAAACATAAGAGTGGAGAGCCGCAACCGGGCCTTGGAATCTGTCAAGTGCTTCGAGGGAGAAATACGGCAGGTACTTTCCAACTTAGTAGCCAATGCCATTGATGCCATGCAACCACACGGCGGACGATTGCTCGTCCGCTGCCGGCAAGCGACCCATTGGAAGACGGGCCGGCGCGAGGTTGCTTTTACCATCGCGGACACGGGCAGCGGCATGGACCGGCAGACGATGCAGCACATTTTCGACGCGTTCTTCACCACCAAGGACATGAGCGGAACCGGCTTGGGGCTTTGGATCAGCAAGGATATAGTCGACCGGCATCATGGCCAACTGCGGGTCCGCAGCAGCGAGCGGCCTCCCGGGTGTGGAACTGTTTTTGTCTTGTCCCTTCCGCTGGAAGCAGAGAGCTGATCCCGGTGTGGGGTTTCAGGATGCGGAAAATGTCTGGCCAACAGGTACTTTGTCCGCAGCTGTTCAGCCCCTGCTCTTCACGGATAGACCTCGCCAACAGCTCTTCGCATTTATTCTTCTTTAAAGAGCGGTGACTGCAGGCTTTCCGGATCGCGAAAATTGCTTAGACCGACGCCCACCAAGCGAAAGCGTTGTCCGGTTCCGAGAGAAATACGCTCCCGCAGTGACAGAGCGATGGCTGTTAATTCTTCGCACGATGCCGGAGGGATAGTAGGCGTGTGGCTGCGTGTGAGGATACTAAATTCACTGGTCTTGAGTTTTAGAACAACGGTCCGCGCTACCCTTGTTTCCTGGCGCGAAGCAGACCACACCTTCTGCGCCAGACGCTGGATCAACTCCCCGGTCTCGGTAAGAGTAATATCCCGCTCGAAGGTATCTTCGGCGGAGATCGACTTGGTTGGTCTGTCCGGAACCACCAGGTTATGATCGATTCCTCGCGCAAGCTCGTACAGTCGATGCCCATACTTTCCAAACCGCGCTTCGAGCACCGCGGCGTCTAGCGCTTGTAGGTCGCCTACGGTCTGAACTCCTATCTGCTTAAGTCTTTCTTCGGTGACCTTACCAACACCGGGAATGCGTCCTACTGGGAGGGGCGGAAGGAATACGGGTACATCGTCGGGCTGAATGACAAATAGACCATCGGGCTTCCGCCAGTCTGACGCAATCTTGGCCAGAAACTTATTCGGCGCCACGCCCGCGGAGGCAGTCAGATGAAGTTCGTCTCGAATCTGTTGGCGAATCGCTTTCGCCACCCGAGTCGCTGTGGGTAATCCCAGCTTGTTTTCCGTTACATCCAGGTACGCTTCGTCCAGAGAGAGCGGTTCGATCAGATCCGTGTAGCGATGAAAGATCTCGCGCACTCCACGTGAGACGGCCCGGTAGCGGACAAAATCAGGGGGAACGAAGATCGCTTCGGGACATAAACGTTCCGCGCGAAGCGCCGGCATCGCAGAACGAACTCCGAAGCGCCTCGCCTCGTAAGAGGCCGCACAGACGACGGAACGATTGCCCCGCCAAGCCACCACGACCGGTTTACCGCGCAATTGCGGATCGTCGCGCTGCTCGACCGAGGCATAGAACGCATCCATGTCCACATGGAGGATCTTTCGAACCATACCTCATGATAAGCCTTGAATTCCCTGCTGCATCGCATGTCATTCCACTGGCAAATCCATCATGCAAAGTTCAATGCAACCTTGTCGACGTAGCACCGCACTTTGGCGGACGATTCGATGAATTCGGCAAACTTCTCCGTGGGAGCGAGCGGTTACAATCGTCTTCCCCACGCAGGTGACAGGGAAGGTGCGCGGTGGATATGTGTATACACGATGCCACTATCGCAACGTCAAGATTGGATTTTGCCGTGAAACCGTGTATACAGATCACCAAGATGAAACCTTCCATGCCGTTCGACTCCGCCTTAGAAGGGGGAGTGATTGCGACCTGGGGGGAAATTAATTGGCGCTTCCATTCGACCCTGTACGCTCCCAGCGATGGTCCCGTCACCATGGGAATACTGCAAAGCCTTCACCGCCTAAATCAGCGGTATGCGCGGGTTCAGATAGCGCTGACCAAATGGGAGCAGCGCGCCGCGCGTGAGCATCGTGCTCTGCTCAATGCATGCCGCAGGGGAGATAGGCAGAGGGCGCCGGTCATGCTCAGGGAGCAACGGCCTTCCGGTGGAACGGCGGAGAACAGCTAGCAATGGCGCTCAAGATTACGAAGATTGAAATTTACCACGTGGATCTGCCCTTGAAGGAAGGCAGCTATCACTGGGCCGGCGGAAAGAGTGTCGACGTTTTTGACTCGACCGTGGTCGCAATCCACACCGATGCCGGCATTACCGGATTTGGCGAGGTGTGCCCGCTGGGACCGGTGTATCTCCCCGCTTACGCCAAGGGTGCGCGCACCGGGATTGCGGAAATTGCTCCCGACCTCATCGGTCTGGATCCAACAGCGCTGTCACTTGTTAACGATTGCATGGACCGAAGTCTAAGCGGCCATCCGTACGTCAAGTCCCCGATTGACATCGCCTGCTGGGACATTCTGGGCAAGATCACCCAACAACCCATCGTCCATTTGCTCGGGGGCGCTACGGTGAAACGTTTCCGCTGTACCGCGCTATCTCCCAGGAGCAACCCAGTGAAATGGCTAAGAAAATCGTGGGGTATCGCGCCGAAGGCTACACTAAATTCCAACTCAAAGTAGGAGGCATTCCTGATACGGATATTGAACGCATCCGCGAGGCCGCCGCGGTTCTGCAAACCGGGAATGCCCTGATCGCGGACGCAAATGGCGGCTGGAGCCAGCATCAGGCGCTTCGGGTAGCCGACGCCGTCCGCGATATCGACGTCTATCTCGAGCAGCCGTGCTCGAGCTATCGTGAGTGTCTCGTCGTAAGACGCAATACTCATCGCCCGTTTATTCTGGACGAAGTGATGGACAGTGTGGCCAAGGTCGTCGAGGGTGTGAACGATCAGGCGATGGACGTGCTCAATTTGAAAATTTCCAAAGTTGGCGGCCTCACAAAGGCACGCCAAATTCGAGATTTGTGCGTCTCCCTCGGCATCGCGCTGACCATAGAAGACTCGTGGGGAGGTGACATCGCCACTGCGGCCATTTCTCATCTGGCGCATAGCACTCCGCCCGAATATCTTTTCTCTTCGACCGATTTCAATAGTTACGTAACCGTCAGCACGGCCAAAGGCGCTCCCCAGCGAAAGGATGGGCGTCTGGCCGCCTCCCATATGCCCGGGCTTGGAATTGAACCAATTTTTGAGGTGCTGGGCGACCCCGTAGCTTCCATCAAATAGCGGCTTCACTGATCAACGCCCGGTTAAGTTGTGCCAGCCCCGGACTTTTAGTCCGGGGGAGCGGGTTTTCAAACCCGCGTGAACGCTGCGGTAGAAAGTCAGGGCTTTAGCCATGGTGGCGGGGTCCCCTACTCATTTGCTGCTTTACGGTTAGGTCATCTGCATGCGAAGGGGACGGCCCCCATGAACGACTACAGGATCGATCTTCCGAACGCGCGATCGCCGGGTGATGCCAGCTTCTTCGGCCAGCCGCGTGGGCTGATGATCCTGTTCTTCGTGGAGATGTGGGAGCGCTTCTCTTTCTATGGCATGAAGGCGCTCTTGATTCTCTACCTGGTCGACGCGCAGAACTGGTCCGTTAACCGCGCCGCCACGCTGTACGGAAATTACACGGCGCTGGCATACATTGCGCCGATGCTGGGCGGATATGTAGCGGACCGGTTTCTTGGGGCCAGGCAGTCCGTCGTCTGGGGCGGCGTGATCATTGCCATCGGTCATTTCACCCTGGCTCTTCCCGGCATTCTCACCTTCTACCTTGGGCTCGGCCTGGTCATTACCGGTACCGGGCTGTTCAAGCCAAACATTTCGACCATGGTCGGCCAGCTCTATCCCGCCGAGGATCAACGACGCGATACGGGATACACCATCTTCTTCATGGGGATCAGCGTAGGCGCTTTTCTCGCTCCGCTTGCCTGCGGCTACCTGGCGCAGCGCGTGGGTTGGAGCTATGGCTTTGCTACCGCCGGCATCGGCATGGTATGCGGACTTCTTCTTTTCCTTTTCAGCCGCAAACGATATCTGCGCGGCATCGGATATCCGTCTCCCAGGATGACCGGCGAAGACGCAAAAGCCATTCCACTACCTCCGAGCGATCGCAGAAGAATCTACGCTGTGCTATCCATCGTCCTGCTCACGATTCCCTTCTGGGTTTGCTACGAGCAGGTGGGCAGTTCACTCAGCCTGTTTGCCGACCACCACATCGCACGGACGCTGGGCAACTTTATCATCCCCGCCAGTTGGTTTCAGTCGATCAACCCCATCGTCATCCTCCTGTTCGCCCCGCTCCTGGCTTGGTTGTGGGAGCACTTGCAAAGGGTCGGTCGGGAGCCCGGGGCTCCGCCCAAAATGACGGTTGCTTATTTTTTCATGGCTGTAGGGTTCACGTTTGCTGCGTGGGCCGGTTTCCGCAGCGAAACCCGTTTGTTGGTCAATCCTTTGTGGTTTGTGGCGACAGATCTTTTTCGCTCGTGGGGAGAGTTGCTGCTTTCCCCGGTGGGGCTGTCCTATGTAGCGAAGGTTGCGCCGGTGCGCTATGGTTCTCGCCTTATGGCCGCCTGGTTCCTGGCTGAAGGACTGGGGAATAAACTTGCCGGATCGCTGGCTGCTTATTCGGATGTAATCCAAGCTGGGCATTTCTACGCGATCTTTGTCGCCATTGCGATCCTTTCCATGATCGCGCTGCTCGTGGCCACGCCGTCGCTGAATCGTCTGAGCACAGAACGTTGAGCCCGCTTGCGGGTATACATCTAACGCATTTTTGCTAATACTGTGGTCCGGTGGGATCAGTTATGTGCGGCCATTCTTTGGCGGAATGGCCGCGTAGAGTTCAGTTTCCTGGTCTACACCATTAGCAAAAATGCTCTAGAACGCGTGGCGGCTCAGGATCTCGCGGGTGACGGTCAGCATCATGATGCGCAGGTCAAACCAGACCGACCAGTTCTCAATGTACGCCAGGTCACAAGCGACCCGGTTTTCTATCTGATCCACCGTCTTGGTCTCGCCACGCCAGCCGTTTACCTGAGCCCATCCGGTGATTCCTGGCTTGACCCGGTGACGGAACGCATAGTTGGCGACCACGTCGATGAACAGCTTGTCCGCCGCCTTGGTGTTAGGCGGATGTGGACGTGGCCCGACCAGGGACATGTTGCCCTTCATGACATTGAATATTTGCGGTAGCTCATCGAGGCTTAGGGCGCGTAACCATTTACCAAGCCGGGTCACTCGCGGGTCGCCCCGCGTTACCTGTCGATCGCCCATCAGATCGGTCATTCCATGGTGCATCGTGCGGAATTTGTAACAGGTAAATAAGCGATTGTTAAAGCCGAGGCGCGGCTGCCGGAACAATACCGGCCCCGGGCTATCGAAGCGGATCGCCAAAGCAATGAGACCGAGAAGCGGGGAGAGAACGACAAGCAGCGCGGAGCCGATGACGATATCGAACACAAACTTCTTTCCCGCCCGCCAGTCCTTGAGCGGCCGTTCGTCGATCAACACTACGGGATTGGAGCCGACGGAAGAAATCTGGCTGCTCTTATAGCGGAAGCCTGCAAAATCCGTAGTCAGGCAAATGTCGGCAACCGCGCTCCCAATTTGTTCGAGGATGCTCGCTATGCGAGCCACGGCCCGCAGGGGGAGTGCGATGACAATCAAATCGATCTGCTCTTCGCGGCTGCGCTCCAGTAGGTCGCGCACGGTGCCGCGCACTCTGACCCCTTCCTGTACTCCCGGAATCCGTGAACGCCGGTCATCATAAAGGCCCACCACGGTGTAGGCGTGCGGCTCGGCGCGCAGGCGTTCAATAAACTCGCGGCTAAACTCACCCGCGCCGATCACGGCGACCCTGCGGGCCAGCTTGCCCGACTCTATCCACCTGCGCAACAACCGGGACAGATAACCGCGTGATGCGGCAAGCAGGACCGCGCTCGAGAATAACCAGACAAAAGGCCATTCCCGAAAAGCCAGGCTGCCATCATGCATCAGGAATAGGCAGACGATCATGCTGCCTCCACCAATCAACAGCGGCAGGGGCAGAATCGGAAGAGATTTGCTGAGCGGACAGAGGGAGCGCAACTGGTAAGCGCCGGCACGAGAAAGGAAGACAGTCGCCACGACACTGCCTACGAAAGTCGCCAGAAACAGCGCACCATCGGAGCGCAGCCAGTGCAGCGGCGTCAACGTGCTTTTGGCCAGCAATCCACTGAACAGCAGCAACAGCAAGTCAGACACCTGCACAATGCGGACGATGACCGCTGGGGACAGCCTGTGTTTATCGCCCCGAGATCCTTGCCGGGCAGGCGATCTCCGCTCGATGGAAGTTGCCGAGGTATCTGCCGGGCGCTCGATTACAGGGTCGACTAACTTCGCCTTCTGCAGAGCATAAGCCATCGTGAGATCAGCCTTCATCGGGTATGCAGCCGCCATACCGTGGCCAGGTATAAATCGCGATCAAGGAAGATGATGTCATTCATCCCTTCTACCTGACCTTCTCGAACAGTGAGCGGCGAGGAACTCCATCCCCTGGATCGGGCATGTATGGATCGGCTATGTCTGGAAAATCCGCGCCGAATGCCATGTGCTTGACATGAGGGGAGCGAAAAGTCAGCACCGATTGCATGCCTCGGCTTGGTACAGAAGCTGTAGGCGCGAGCGTTCTCGAGGCAATTCTGTGGTGGTAAATCTTAAGCGACTGACGGAGCTGCTCTTGCAAGAGCCGGATCTGGGAAGAGAGTTCCGCGGTACCCCAGGCCATGGTGCTGATGTTGTCCAGGACCTGCAAGAGACCGGCATCGCTTTCCTCATTGCCAGTCAACACCGTATCGTGGCCGCCGGCCTCTGGTGCGGCACGTGAGATCCAAAGGTCGAGTTCGTCGGAGAATGCCACCACTGCGCTTCTATCCTTCAATGCCGGGCGATAGACCGGCAAACCCAGCCGCGCTTCCCAACGTTGGACGGTGCGGACACTGCGCTTGAGGTAGCTGGAGATCTCTTTCCAGCCATTTAGGATTTGTCGACTCATTGGGTCCTTCCGAGATTCCAACACGAGCTTGCAACCATATCTCGCGCAGACGTTCCAGACGCTAGCGAAGGAGGAAGCGGAGCTTCCAGAAAATTGCAATAGCGATGATCAGCGCCGCCTCGAAGATGAAGGCCCACATCACACCGCGCGCGCATCCTAACTTGTTTTCGTTGTGAAGCAACTCCGAATCAACCGAACGAACATTGGCTACGTGAGGGAAAGTCACAACGTTCGAAGCCTTCTCGCTGCCCAAATCATCCCTAAGGCTAAAGCGTTTTTGCACTCCCGGGTGCAACTCTGCTTCATACTGGTCAATCCTTTGCATGTCGAAATGCTCCTAACTCTGCGCAATCCGTGAACATTCTCGCCCGTCATGCCTTCAACTCCGGCTGGAGTTGCCGTCACCTGATACATCGGCTGTTTTCCGATTGCCGATGTACCACCTTTGGGCCATAGCAGCCGCCATCCCCAGCAATACCGAGAGCGACGGAAACCAGATGCTACTCCGGGGTGGGAGTGACCGGCCAGTCGAGACCGATCTGAGAGCCATGCAACGGTAATGTAGATGCGCCGGATTCTGAAACGAAACGCATGCCGGGTGCACCATACCGTGAAGAGTCCTGATGCGACGAGACTGCGCCTGCGACGAAACCAGGGAGTGTCGGGGTACGACGTGAAGTTGGAAAACAGACCTTGAGGAGAGCAGCGGAGCAAAAGAGATCGGGAGGTTACATGGGAAGGCAAGTTTGGGGAACGTTTTCAGTGAAAGATCACTGCGATCCGAGTGCATTCGTTGCTGAGGTCATGCTTTACGATCGCCTGGTCATCCCAATACCACCAGATGCTGGAGAACGAGCACGATGGGAGAGTGAGCATTGGAATCCGGCCCGGCTGGATACGATCCTCGAAATCCTGGGCGATCGAGCTTATCCTGTCACGTGGGACGCCTCACGTCAAACAAGTTGGAAGAATCGCTATGAGGCTGGGAAGTCGGTCAGCCAGGACACCGGCAAGTGGGCCTTCGCCGCGACCAGAGGTGTGTTAACGCAAGGCTTGCCGGGACATGTCACGGGCATTCAGGCGGTCGCGAATTACACGTCACTCGACGATCTGCAGGGTGATTTGAGTCTGAGGCCGATCGTGCCCGGAACATTGCCTTTGCAGATGGCGGAGACGGTCGCGATTCTCGGTCATAAGTTTCTTGTTCCCAATGACCCCCGTTGGGCCTATGAAGATCTGCTGCGGGAAGCGGTCGAACTGTCCTCAGAGCGGCCATTCCGCAGAAAGAGGGCCAGTTTTTGGCGTTGGCAACGTAGCTTCTATGACGACAAGGAAGTCATTACAGAGACGGCGGCAATTGCTGATGCGGTTGAGGAGATGGAAGATCTCCTCGAAGATGAAAGGGCGCTCGTTCGGAAACAACGTATACGAACCGGCAGCCAATTTGCATTTCTACTGGGATCGGTGGCTCTGGGATTCCTCGGCGGTCCTTTAACCGCAGTTGCGGTCGGAGGCGCGTTCGTTTCCGTTGGCCAATTCGTTACCGACAAGGTCACGGAGGTCAAGAGCAACGATGTGGACAAGCCTGTTTCCCTGCTGAGGGACATTCGCAAACACTTTGGCTGGAAGTGAACACCCGGTCCTGAAGGTACCCCACGGTTTCGAAGATCACTCACTCGGGCATCATTTGAGAAGCGCACCGATATTACTTGCGGCCTTACGCACGGATCGCTGGAATATGCCCCATTGCTCTTTATCGATTTCTTCCCGCAAGGCATTCGCCCAAAGAAAACCGGGGTTGCGTTCCAACTGCGGACGTAGGCTACGTAACCGCTCGGTCATCCTCTTCGTTCCCGGATCCTGATCTTCTGACGCCAGAGCACGCAGAGTAGCGTCCAGCAGACTCAATTCCCATTCCGGCTTTTCACTATGCAGGCTCGCGCCTTGCGTGAGCGCATGAACCTGGAGATCTTCCGGCGTACCTTCGAAGGTGAGTTGAGCCGCCTCCAAGGCGCGTGGTGGAGTCCCAACGCACGCCTCCGAGGCTTGCGCCGTTAAGGTTCACCTGGCGGAGATCCGCTCCACGAAAATCGGCGTCCGCAGCCCACACCATGCGTAGGTCGGCAGCCACGAAAGTGGCATTCCGGCAATCAGCACCTCTCAATTGGCCTCCCCGCATGGAGATACCGCTTAGGTCCGCGCCCTGCAGTTTGGCTCCATAGAACATGGCGCCAGAAAGCTAGGCCTTACGGAAAGAACTGGATTGCAGATCGCAACCGCCGAAATCCACATTGCGGCCCTCAGCGCCGTTGAAGACCGCGGAATGCAGAATGGAGCCGCCAAAGTTCCAATTCATCTGCGCGAAATCGAAACGGGCGCCAGAAAGGTCCGTGCGTTTTACCGAGATCAGATGAGGGAGCTTCACTCCACGAAGATCGAGCGCGGGCACGACTTCCTCATTTGTCTACAAGGTCGCAAGCATTCCGGTCAAATCAGCCGCACTGGCTTTCCACGTAAGAATGCTTCGGCGGCACTCGCCGCCTCGCAGCCCGGGAGGCGTCTTCCAGCGACTTCGAAGTTGAGCAGCAGTCGACATAAATTCAGCTTACTCGTCTCGCTTATGGAGTGACGAGTTGGGTGGGTCGTCCACCTCGGTTGGCAAGGGCGGTGGAGGGTTATTGATGTCAGGCGGACCGATTTTCCGGGGAATGATCGCCGGTATGGAACTGGGGCGAGCGATAGCAGCCGGGGGCCCGGGTTGGACGATTTCGACCCCCCATGTGACCGGCGGCTGGCCTCCAGTGTATTTCCTGATTTTTCCAGCCTGCCCCTTGCTCGTCCAATCGAACACCACGCGCTCGGAGGCGTTCCTGCCCGGAAAACGCATTTCACTCTTCAACTCCATTTCCAGTTGCATATCCGGAATGAGCGTGGCGCTGCCGCGAACCTCTGGCCGGCGGAAGGCCATTCCTTCGGGCAGTGTACCGCCGAAGGCTTTGATGAGCTGCTCTTCGGCTAGATATTGCAGAGCGCTTCCGTAAAGCGCGTCGCGATTCACGCTCGTGGGCCGGTCTCAAAAATGCGGCGACGGTGGCTCGGGCGGGGGGGGGAGGGCCTGGAGATCAGCGCTGGTCAGCGTGCCTTGATTGGCGCGGGCAATCAGTTCCTCAAGCCGGTTCGCGGCCGCCGCAGTGGCGGTTTGTATCGCCGACAGGGTCTTGCGCACGGTTGCGGGAGCAGCGGCCTCCGGGCCCACAGCAAAGAAGGCGCCGAAATCTCTGGCCGCGAAGAGCGTGGGACGTCACTCTGCGACCGGCACGCCTCCAAGTCTGGCGGCGCAAAACAGGATGGGCGATCCAGACTGATGGCGAGCGCGGTGACATTTTGGGGAGCCGACAGGCTGCCCTTCGTTTTCCACCGTGCACGAATTTCTCCGGGCGTGTAGGTATTCAACACCTGCGCGGTACGCTCCGGCCAACGGCTTCGAGCAGATTGCGGAAGCGCTGCATGCTGCCGGCTTTACCGTACCCATAGTCTTCAGCGCATCGCCCAGCAGTGCCGGCTCCACCGCCGAGGCCACCTGGAAGAATCGCTCAGCACCGGGATTGTCGGCCAGCGACATCAGGTTCTCACCGTCGAAGGCGCTCAAGAGAATTGACAGACGGCCCGGAGCGGCGGCAAACGCGTGCATCAGACGCACGCCCGCCGGCTTCGCGGCGAAGGCTTTCCAGCAGCTTGGTGAGCGCTTCCTGATCTAACTCTTTGGCAAACGGCGCGAGGGTCTCCGACTCCACTGCGGCGAGAATGCGGGCCAATTGTTTCGGTTTGAATGCCTCCGCTAATTTCTTGATGGCTTCTGGCGTCTTGAGCTTCGCGAGTCGCTTTTGGTCAGCTTCGCCGGTCCCAGCCTCCACGGCGTCCGCCAGATCATCGCCCAGCGCTTTGCGCAGGTCGGATTTATCCGACCTGGTGAGCTTCTCTTCGGGTTTAGCCGTGATACCTTCGGCGCGAGGATCTTCCGAGCGGACGCGTCCAGCCCCACTCGGCTCTTCGGGACCGGCTCTCTGCTGGAACTTTTCCGTGGTGCTCTTCTCGATTTCACTTTCGGCAGCGGCTTCGGCGCCACCCCAGCTCCGACTCACCACCCCGCACGCCGGCTTGCAGTTCCTTTTCCAGGTACTCGATCTGCGCCCTGAAGTTAGCGGAGCCGACTGTCTTGAAAGACTTGATGCCCTGCCTCACGAGCTTGGTACCGCCGTAAATCATCAGGGCGATCGTCAACCCGTTCCAGGCCGATTTCAGACTTTGCGGTATATCAGGACTGTCATTGATGTAGCTGGTGGCCCAGTTCAGAGCCTGAGCGAACAACTCACTGATAACAAATTTCTTCACCGCGGTGTACAGCGCCTTCCGCATAGCGGCATTGATAGCCTGCTCGCCTATTTCGGCAGCTGCCGTGCTCGCCTCGGCGCCAAGCCCCGCTGACAAGGGAGCTTCTACCAGTGAGGCCAGAGCAATCACGGTCAGGACGGCATCCACCCATCCCCAGATGTTGATCTTACCTTGCGCGCTCCAGAGCTGATCGCTGAGATTGGGTAGACTTCCGCCCACAGTCCAGAAGTATTGGGCGCTGATCTTGTCTGTGGTGAATAGTTGACGTCCCAGGCGGAACAGGAAGCCGGCGTCCGGATTGAACTCATTGATTTCGATCAATACGGGATCGAATGTGGCAAATTCATGAGTTATTCGCCCCTGCCATCTTTCGTAGGAGAGAGCGTCCTTGTCTTCGCTGAGCTGGTAGGGACCAACGGCCGCCTCAGAACCCTTTTCCGTCTTACGGGCCGTGAAACGGTGCGGGGTGTAGGTGTGCATCGCCGCGTGAGGCGTGTCGAGAATATCGAACATTAGCGGTTCCTTCCCGTTCTTCGGGCGGCGGCTCGCGATGTGTCGATCTGCCGCAGGGAAAGCGGGAAGCGGCTGTCTTTATCGTCAGAGAGTTGAACGATCAGGTACTGCTTTTCCTGGGCCAGCGAGTAGAGCTTCGAAGACTTGTCTCCCGCGGAGCGAGGTGCTGCAATTTCTGGGTAATCTCGACGCCCTCAACCGGTTTGGAATTTCCCGCCTCGAGCGCCTTCTGCGCACCCTCAAAAGCATCTCCAACCAGCAGTTCGAGAAACGCAGCGCCATCGCTCTTCTGAATATCGGGCTGGCCCTCCATGCGTTCCTTGTAAGTCTTTTCCAGGCCGGCCATGAAATCCGCGCTGGCCTCTTGCGCAGCCTTTTCCAGTGCCAGCTTGTCATCGACATATTTGTTGGCAGTGTCCTTCCAGAACTGCGCATCCTTTTCCGGCAGCCTGGCGGCGACCACCAGCCAGGACATGGGTTGATCCGTAGCGGATGCCCGTCGTCGTTCTCCAGGCGAGTGAGCCCTTCCTTGAGCAGCCGGCGTCGCTGGAGGATCCAGGTTAAGTTCCTGATTAAGCTTTTGAACGCGCGCCCATTCCGTTTCCGCCATGCGCAGATCCAGGTCCACCCGCCAGTCCGGCTTGCGTTGGAGTTCCAGGCGTTCAATATCCACGCTGCCGAAATATCGGCGGTCTACCTCGACGATCGAGGCCAGAACCTCCAGCGCTTCCCCTGGTAGCCGCGCGCCAGAATTGCCATCAGATCGGAAACCTCGATCTCGGGGGTCTCCGGTAACTGGCCATCGAAGAAGAGGTCGGTTAAAAAGCCGGAGTCGGCGGCCGGCAAAATATTCAACTCCTCGAAGGTGTTGATCACCGTGTCGGCTTGCGCGATGGTATTCCATGTAGCTTTGAAATGCGGTTTGTTGAACTCAAAGGCGTGAACGGCTCGTACGGTCGCGCCAGAGCTCCGGCTCAGAAACCGCAAAGTTCAGCGAATCGATTGGGATGTGTGCTTGTTTTAGTTTTTTAAGATTCGCTGGATTAGCCGCCATTGCTTTCTGCTACCAGCATCGTCCATAGAGTGGAGGGGCCGAGCACTCCGTCGGGGTCGACATTATTGCCCGGCTTAAAAGTTCCCTCTCGAACGCTTGTGGCTACCTCATCAATGCCGGTGAGAATCGTTTCAGGCGTTGGCTCGTGGATCTTGGCCTGCTTTCCTGCAGCCGCGAAAACGAACTGCGAAAATGAGACGCCACCCGCGTTCCCATGTACAGCAAGCTGCCACGCCACGACGCCGATTGATGAATGCGTTTGGGGTGTCTACCGGATTGAAGGGCGCCAATGGATTCACATCCCCGAGTTGCAGGAGATCGAACCACTTGCGATTCATCTTGGCTGCGTTTGTGTAATTGATCCACTTGTATTTGGGTGCTTCTTCCGACACGAACTCTTCGGTGTCGTCATCCTTGGTCTCATCCTTCACCGGATTGTCTTTCTCCTGGCGTTGGATCAATCGCGCGCTGTGCGGCGCCGCGGTACTCTGTTGGGCCACGTGGGCCACTTCATGAGCGATCAGGTGGCGCCCCGTACGGGTTTCCGGTGCGAATTGATGGGGCCGAAAACAATGTCCCTACCGCTCGCGAAGGCTCTGGCTCCCAATGCATCCGCAGCCGCGGCGGCTTCCTCTCCGGTGTGTACGCGGACCGAGTTCACAGCTACAGGCAGGCGCGATTGGAAGCGGTGACTGCGGTCGATGGGAGCGGCTGGCAGAACGGTTGAAGCGCACGCCAAACAACGCGGGAAGCTGCCGGCTCGAGCGAATGCCTATGGGGCTTACCGAACTTAGAGCTTTTCATTGTCGTCATCAAACTGGTCCGCCTCGCGCTCGAAGGACTCATCGTTCTCTCCGAGAAGCAACGCCGGCTCGACGGCTGCGGCGCATTTGGGACACCCGCCGCCGCAAGGACAGAGCCTGGGGGAGCCGGGTCGGCGTTTCAACGGAGGAATCGATCGCGACCCCGCTTGCCCAGTCATTTGCTGGACGCTTCGCAGCGGCTGATTCCTTCGACGCGGGTTGAGCGAATGCCAGCATAAGAATCGCGTGAGGTCCGGCCTCCTAGTTTTTTTCAATGGGCCGAAGGCTATTGAAATAGCCTTCAACGGCAAGCTTCCTGATCGCTGTGCTCATATTTTCAAGCGTCACTTCCGGGAGAACGATCATTCCCGGGTCTGCTAGCCACATTCTTCCGGCCGAGACCTCGTATTCCAGGTCCTGCCCCAGGCGGACACAGTCGTAGAACGACACCGAATACGTGGTGCCGTCTTCTTGCTGCACGAGCGCCGTGCTCAAGTATCCCCTCGACGCTGCTTCAAACTGCTCACGCTCATCGAATGGGTCCTGAAACACCAACTTCGGATATTCGTCTGCGGTCATGTTATTGGTCCTTAATAAAGCACAATTTGGTTCAGGAGCTTTTGAAACTTCTCCAGGGTCATCGGCTCTCTCGGAACAATCTCAAAATGCTCGAGCCGAGCCCCGCGTTGAATGATTTTCAATTCCGATGGAATACTTTTGAGCCTGGATTGGCCCCGCCAAATTTTTGGACGTTGGCCGGATTCACGTCAAGAGACAGTCCGTGGGACGGCTTCACCAATTTGGAAGCGGGGTCGATCTTGATATCACCCGGTTTTGCGGTGAAGTCTTTGCCGCCCCGGAAAACCTGGACCTTTGCCGGATCCAACTCCATGCCTCTTGTGATTGAGGGAGCCTGGATTCGCTGTGGGCCTGCAGTTACTGCATCTACCGGATCTCGAACGGTGGGTCTTGCAGCCGCCAGGGGGGCTCGGTTTTAACCGGCAGTCCGTCTTCGGCGCTTGTGGCCCGGGTGGCAACTGCTTCAGTGGAGGTGGTCCCGGCTTTAGTTGTTTCGGAGGCTGTGGCCCGGGTTCCAGTGGCTTGGGTGGTGTCGCGGGTTCCGGTGGCTTGGGTGGGGCAACTTGGTCAGATGGTTGGGGCGCCCGGGGCGTCACCGGATCCACCGGCGCCTCCCCGGCCACCGGGCCCATCGGCAGATTCGACATGACGCCGGCTAAGCCGATGGAGACGAACAACTCGAAGTCCTCGTTGTACGCATTCATTGCCGCCACCGCCTTCTGCTTTTCTGCCCAAAGCCTCGGTGTCGTATTGCGGCTTAGCCGACTGGGGAAGACGCGTCCACCGGGACCAACGTAGCCTTGACCAATCGCATTGGCCCATGCGAAATCGATGTTGTCGCTTATATCCCACAGGCTGACGTCGATTGTCGTGCCGTCTTCATAGGACAATCGTAAAGTTGTAGAGAGCTGACCTTGCTTGCTTGGTTTGTACGAGAGGTCATAGGTAGCTGTCTTGAAATTGTCGACGCTGCGGGAATAAGGCAGCTTCGAGATCGCAGGGTAGAGCAGGGAGCAGAGTTCGGGTAAGAGATCAGTGAGACTTTGAAATCGTCCGGCTGTCAAGCTGATCGCGATCCCAGCTTGATTCAGCAACTTGGCAAACTTCTCCGCTAAGCCTTTGTTGTTATCGAGCAGAATCAGGTAGAAGTGTGTCAGGTAATTGCCAAACGGTCCTTGGCGCTGCTGTAACCCTAGCGACCAAAGCTTCCACACCAGCCTTTGTCAATCGCCACGCTGAGGATATCTATAAGGAAGTCAAAGTCCGCATCGCCGTACTTCGGTGGATACGAGAAGTAGTGACTCTCCCGCTTGTCCAATTCTTCTACTGTTGCCTCGACTAACCCAGCCCAACCTTCGCTACCGGAACCGGCAGATTTTTCGTTAGGACTTCGCTGGATGTAAGCGCGTGGCGCTGAGCTGATCGCCATGGCTCTTTCGCCGCCCGTTTGTTGAACCACATGCGCCAACTCGTGCGCCAGCAGTCGTTGGCCTTCCCTAGTGCCGGGAATGTACTCGCCGCCCAAAGACAATATCGCTGCCGTAGGTATAAGCTCGCGCCTCTATGCAGTGCGCACATCAGCCGCCCCGGTGTCCGTATGAACGCGCACCCGGCTGAAGTCGCGACCGAAGCGAGGTTCAAAATAAGAGCGCACGTCCTGAGAGAGAGGTTCCCCGTGGTGGGTGGCTTCGCGTACGGCTGCGCCGGTATTTCCGCCGGCATGGATATCTCTGGACGGCGTTCGTTTGGCCTGACAGACATCTCGGGCAGCCGCTGGAACCGAACCGATCAGAGCAGGCGCGGCGTTGACCATTACTTTGTCGCAACTGCATCCGCTTCCGCTTCCAACGGGTCATTGACAGCACCAATAGCGATTTTCGCCTGGAGCGACTGGCAACTCGGGCATCCTCCGCCACAGGGACAGACCTTTCGCTGGAGGATTGGCGTTTTCTCAGCATGATCCGCCTCCATCATCGCTGCGGATGAGTTCGCCGGACGCTTCGTCAGAAAGAAGCCCTTCGTTGCGGGTTGCGCAAAAGCCAACATAGCAGGCTATTTCTTGGAGCGAGGCGTGGTTGCTGGGGGTACGGCGGCCGGGGGCGCAGTTGCTGGAGGCACGGTTGCGGGCGCCCCCGGTTCGCAGGGCGGAGTCCCCAGTGGCACTTCCGCTGACAGCACAATATCCCGGTACACTGCCGCGCCCGTGGTGATCGACATCGGCGTAGCATCCACGTACATGAGCTTGCATGCGGTATTCGACACTTCGAGGTACGCGCTGAGCGCGTCCGATGTGCTGGACTCCGTTTGGCGTGCCTTCTTTGCCGTTGCCGCCGGAGTGTAGCTCAGTGCGAAGTAGCCGGTCGGATCGGTGAACGCGTAGCCGTAATCCGTGAGCCATCCTGTGGTCTGGTCGGCCAGGAAGACGGTGTAGCTGCGGGGCGGGTGTGAGGTCCGCGTTGCGCACGTGGCCGTACAGCACCCAGCCGCCGCCGGGCACGGTGGGAGCGGTGATGGAGATGGTCGCGCACCACGCCCAATTTGACGGCGACGGCCTGCTGGTTGGCCGAGGTTGCCTGGACGTCCAGCACGCCCGCATTCTTGGCGCCGTAGCCTTGGTGAGCAGGGCCGCCTCCCGCGTCAGTTGATTGACGCGCGCCTGGCGCATTTGGGCCAGGCCGGTGAACTGCTGGGTGGCCTGCGGATCCGACTTGCCGTCCAGGAAGCTGCAGAAGCTGGTTGCTCAGGGCTCGGTGGCCGCGGCTGCCGGGGCAGGATTCGGATCCTGTTTCGTCTGCTTCTTTCTCGCTCACTTTATTCTTCATTTATAACCTCACATTACCGGTGGGAGTGAGGTCTCGGGCGGGAGGCCCGAGCACCTCCATCACGTTGCTTGCCTCGTTCAGGAAATGATGGTGGCGACCGCGCCGGCCGTCAGACAGAAAGGTGACGGTCCCAGGGCTCCTGGAAGCGGTTGCCCGTCACACGGGCGGTGCACCCACCAGAATGCATCGCATGCCACCACGCCCGCCCCGCGGCCATCCAGCATTGATTGTTGTGAAAGCCAAGATCGTCGAAGGTGCCGATCAGAATCGAAGTGACCGCCTCATGCGGCGGGAAGTCCGGATGCAGCGAACAACGGTTCTGGCTGAAATTCACCGGGCCCGGCGCGATGGCTCCCGACCACGCTGGTCACGACTACCGCAATACGACTGATACGCCTGAGCGAGTAGTGGCGCCGGCTGTTGAGCGCGGCCAGCAATGCCAGCCAATCCTCGGCAGTGGTGACGGCGACCGGCGATTCCACCGGCGCTGCCCAAATTGAAGATGAAGACGCAGCCGGCCACCGGCCAACTCTGCACGCCGCCGGTCGAAAAGTGGTTGCCGTGAATGGAGAACGCGCCCAGGCCGGCCACCGATAAGGCCAGGCCCAGTGGAATATCGACGATGTTCTCCTGAATGATGAGGGCGGGCGCGCCGTGCGCGTACAGGCTGGCCGCCTTGTTCTCCGGCCGCGTTGGTGCTGCGTCGTCCAGGTGGACGGTGGCCGCGCCGGGCGCATCGAGCGGAGTCACCATCATCAGCGAGATGCCGGCGCGGATAACCCGACGGCGCGGCATTGGCGATGCTACGGTTGGTCCAGTCGCGCGTGTCCTGGATCTGGTTGCGGCTGATTTCCACCTGCGCGCCATGCAGCACGAAGATGCCGGTGACCGGGTCGGCCAGCGTGGCCCCGGTGTTCAGAATGACGTTGTCGCGGATGACCACCAGAGTGACGTCGGGCAGGCAGATGCCGCCGTAGCCGAGCATGGTGCTTTGCGCGGCGGTATACTGCGTGAGGGTGCGGCTGAGGCAATCGGCGATTTCGTTGGCCACAATCCACAGGCCGCTGACGGTGACCACCTCCGGCGACTTGCCGAGGTCGAAGAAGCCGATAGGGCCGATGCCGCACAGGCCCATGTTGCGAATGCGGTTGTTCTCGATGTGGATATCGGTGAGGCGGCCGTCCACCACGACGTTGGCGTTCTGACTGCCGAAGACCACCGTGCCGGGATAGTAAATATTGCCCTTGCTGCAGGGGTCGGGCGTGCCGCCCGCGGGATTGTAACCCACGTAGCCGTTCACCTGGACGCCGTTGCCATCCACCAGCATGAGGCCGCCGAGGGTGATGCCGTTGCCGCAGCCGCCCTCGATTTCGTTGTAGCGCACGTAGATGTCGCGGGCGATGCCGGCGATCTGGATGCCTCCCGGCGGGAGCGGCGGTGCGGCCGCGGCGGCGGCGTTGAACGTCGTATCGGCCGCCTGCAAGACGTTGGGGCCGAGATCGGCGGTCGACCACCGCCGGCAGGTCGGCCGTGCTCACCGGTCCCACCCAGTTGCGCGGTGACGTGAATCTCGCGCCCGGAGACGAATACCGAGGCCGCACTGGACAGCACATTCTGCGCCGCGATGAGCGATTCGTCCAGATCGCACATCGTGCGCCTGTTCCACGGAGACGGCCGGCTGGTTGGAGCCGACCACGATCTTCTTAGGTCGCGCATGGTCACGCCGGTGTACGTCGGCGCGGCGCCGCGCTGGCCTTGCCGTCGAAAATCTCGCGGTCGTGCCGTTCAGCTCGATGCCGATATCGCCGAGGGCCGCCTCCACCACGAAGGAGTGCAGTTGGATGTCCTGCGAGCTGACAATTTGAATGACGGCGCCGGTGTTGGGGACTTTGCCCGAGCCGAAGCTGGGCGAGGCGAGGCGCGTGCGGTGGCCGCAGCCATGAATCGACACATTGACGCGGCCCGAGATTCTCGATGGCTTCGAAATAGCGGCCGGCAAGGATGCAGACTTCGCCGCCTTCGGGGGGCAGGCTGTCGATGGCCTTCTGGATGGAGGTGAACTGGCCAAAGCTGGTGACGCCGTCGCCCACCTGGCGGTGCAGCATCCGCGAATGGCGGTGAGGGGATTGATGGTGGCGCGGCAATCCTCGATCGACTGCACCTTGCCGGCGGCGCCCAGGTGATCTCGGCAAGCGGCACGCGGTGGTAGACGATGCCTTCGGGCGGGCGCTGATCGATGACGTCTGCGGGTTGGCGATGCCCGCGGCGCGCACGGGGAAGACCCAGTAGTCGCGCGGGCGATAGAGACCGGGCGCATCTGCGTCGAACTGCAAGAAGATGCCATTTTCGAGCGGGTTGGGGCTGGCCTGAATGGGGAACGCGGAGATCGCATCGAGACCATCCCACAGGCGGATAAACACGTCTCCTTGCGCCGCCGGATAGCGCCGATAGGCCGCCGGACCAGTGAATGTCAGGGTGTCGACGTTCAGTGTGGCGTTCGCCCCGGCACACCACCTGCCAGTTGCCGCGCGCGGTGTCCCACTGTTCGATCTCGACATAAAAGCTGGGCTGATTCACCGTAGTGATGGCAACCAGGTTGGCGTGATCGTGACTGTGTTGGGGCCGGGATCGAAGGTGCCACGGCCCACCAGTCCGCCGTTCTCGCGCGACCACTTGAACATGCTGGCCGAGCCGCTGGGAACATCGGCGATCTCAAGGCGATAGAGACGATGTTCAAATCCGCTGTATCCGCCGCCCACGGGAATGGGGCAATCGCCCGCAATCACGGTGATGGGCTGCAAGGTAGCAGTGAGTTTGCCGCGGCCGGAATCGGTATAGGTGATGCTGTTGCAGGTCTGCCCGGCGGTGAGACGGGCCAGCCGGAAAGCGACGCCAGTGTGCAGCCGCTCGGCAGTGTCAGGGCCGCCGAGGGCTGGCTCGATGAGGGTCTGCGGCATCTGGTATCCGTTAATTCCCTCCTGCCAGACTTCGAGCACTACCACATCCTGAGCCCCGGCTGCGGTTGCCGCCGAGCCCTGGGTGGGCACGATGGGCGGTTCGAGCCAGGTGGCGGTGCGCTGCACGGTAGCCGTCTTCTCTCCCAGCTGCACCAGCAATCCATCGGCCCAGATGTGGCCGGAACCGGCGGTGAGCGTCACCGTCCCATCGGCGTTCAGGGTGGCCGCAGTGATCTGGAAGCTCGCGGGTTCGTCCGCTGGAACCGCTGCTACCGGGCCGACCCAATCGCGCGCAGCGGTCTGCTGCCAGTAGTTGGCGATGCGCGTCTGCGCCAGCCCGTCGGCATCGATCAGCAGCTTTCCCTGCTGCGGAAGGATGCCATTGAAATTGTCGCGCGATTGAAACTGCCAACGTGAAAAATCGCCTCTCACAGCTCCTCCGTGCTACGTGACCGGTACGACCACCGGCGTGATACCCGCGGGCATGAACTCGCGAAAACGAATTTGCAGATTCCGCCACTTGTGCGAGTTGAGTAGAAATCCGTATGCACCCATCTCATCGTTCCCCGGACCCTTTTCGAGCACGGCTTCGTCGGAATCGAGCGATACCTGTCCATAACCCGGGGTGCCAAAGGTGTCCGCGGTGAACTGCAGTTCCACACCGGTCACGCAACCGAAGTTTTGCGGCAGCCGGTTGGTTTCCGGCGCAAACCAACAAAAGCGAAGACAGCCGGTCTGGTTGTTCTGCGCTTCCATCGCGTGGCAGAAGATGCCGCCAGATCCGGTGGCCGAGCGTACCCGCGTGCGCCCAAAGACCGTGACCCCGTTGATGCACAGCACCGGACCCCATCCACCGAGCGGGCTCGCCTGCGAGCCGATGGCGATCGCTGCCGAGCCATCCTCGCCCGGACCCGCACCACCGTCGACAATCGAATCCTGAATTTGCAGCTGGTAGATGCTCTCCATCTCGACCGGGCCAGTAATGGATCGATAGATGGTGATTTTCGGGTCGGGCTGAAACGCATCGTACTCAGCGTCGCTGGAGAAGCCGAAGCGCGCATCGAGCGCGAAGGCGGGCACCATCGCATCGCGCACACCGTTCAGCCTCACCACGCCGCCGGGATCAAGCGTGCAGCGAACGAACTCTAGCGCAGGCAGAGCCGCGCGAGCTACCAGGGGCTCGCCCGCGGGCAAGCCGTCACCGTTGATGTAGATTCCCTCAAACAGCACTTTCAGGGCGGCCACCTGCGCATCCACTTGCGGCTGTGTCTGGCCTCCGCCGGCAACCACAGTGACCGGCCGGAACGCGAGCGAGTGATTCTGCAGTTTCACCAGCGGGCGATTTTCCGCGGTGGCCCGAATCATCAACGGAGCTTGCAGCTGCAGACTGGGAATCGCATCCGCCAGGTCGACGCCCACCACGGCGCTGAGATCGAGCGTGTGGGTCATGCTGTCATCAATCTCGATCAGCGTCGGGCCAGTCGCCAGGTTGAGATTGCCCAGCGCCTTCTGCAGCGCGAGTGGGTCTGTCCGGTAATCAACCGTGATGGTTTGGTAGGTACTGCCCAACCAGCTGGCGGGGGTGATGAGATTCGCTCCGGGTTGCGCACCCACTGGCCCCGGCGCGCCATAGGTCCATGTCACGCAGCATGGTGGACTGAAGCGCTTCTGCCTCGGCCACCGCCTCGACGCCGATCACCACCCGGCCGATGCGCGGGTCGATCACGATTTCGCGATTGGCCGAGCGGCGGGTCGAGTGGCGTCTCCCAGCTGCAAAGATTCGCTCCCCGGAAACTCCAGGTATCGGTGGGAAAGATTGCCTGCGGCAGATGAAACTGCAGCGCGAGCGCGGAATCAGTGACCGGCGCCGGAGGCACCTGCGCGGCATGGTAGGTATTTACGGTGACGTAGTCCTGCGGGTACTCCGGCAGGCGTGTCCTGGGTAAGGCGCGCCATGGGAATCGGCCCCGGCACCTGGTCGATAGTGGAAACCATGGGCGCGTCGGGACTGGGCGTAAGCTGCGAAACGTTGAAGAGCACGACCGGGTTCCCTGCGGGCTCCATATCGAAGCGCGACCGCTTGCGCCGCCTGCGGAAGCGCCGCGCCGGTAGCAGTGGTACCGCGCCACACCGGCATCGAAGGACCCACCTGGCAGGCCACCAGTCTCCACAGAAACACCGCCACATCAGGCAGATTTCTGCGCAGCACGCCCACGTCGAGGGGCTTGAAATCGGCGTAGTAGGCGAAGGGATCGAAGGGTGTGCCGATGAGGCTCAGCAGCGCGGGATCGCGAATCGCCGCTGTGCCCCCGCGCGCGATGCCTTCCATCTGTTGCACGGTCGACTGCACATCGGGTCGCTGATGATTCAGATGCTGATGCCATGCCAGCGTGTCGCGCAGTTCAAGGCAAAATGAAGCCCACTCGGTAAGATCGTAGGCCAGCAGTTCCAGCGCATGCAGTGTGCCCTTGCGACGGCGCAGGGCGATGGTATCGGCCACATCCGCGCGCAGCGTCCAGGGACTCCCTGAAAGCAGTGATACGCCCAGCAGATCGCCGATATACGGAATCACCCAGGTGTCGCAGGTTTCGATGAATAGATCGCGATATAGTTCCCCGATGTTGTCATACATCGCGCCCAGCACGTCTTCCACAATCGAGAGGTATGCCTGTAGCTGGCCGGGCGGGGTCTGCTCGATATCTCGCTGGCGATAGATTTCCGGCAGTCTTTGGTACAGCGGCACGCGGGGTGTGGTGCTCATACGCTGGCCCCCATAGCCGCCGTACTGACCGACGGATTGAATTGCGCGCCGTAGAGCGCGAGCACCTGTAGCGCGGAACAAGGCAGTTGATCCACGCGCGCGTGGTGGCGGGCACAAGCAGGGTAGAAGGATCGTCCGCCGGGCCGAGTTGATCAAACGCTGTTACCTCCACCCAGGCCACGCCCTCGACGTTCTGCACCACGCCCTCGATGCGGCTGGCGTACTCGGGTCCTCCCAGTTGGCGCTGATCCTGGCTGAAGAGACCGCCGGCGGGCGCCGTTCCGCCAGGCGGAATCACGCCCAGCGCGGTGGCAATGGCCGCAGTGACGTTGGTGGCCTGGTAGCCCTTGGTCAGCCCGAAGGTGAGGTTCAGATAAACGTAGAGCAGGCTGGCGGCTTGCACCTGCACCTGAAAGCGCTGTGGGCCGCGCGTGCTATTGGCCAGGCTCATCGCGGCCTGCACTGTTTCGGTAGCT
The DNA here is from genome assembly GCA_963736535.1 of uncultured Acidobacteriaceae bacterium. Classification (GTDB taxonomy): domain Bacteria; phylum Acidobacteriota; class Terriglobia; order Terriglobales; family Acidobacteriaceae; genus PALSA-350. The sequence goes on along the minus strand of CAVTPN010000014.1, from coordinate 166,836 downwards.
GCTTCACTGGGATTGGCCAGCAGCACGGTGAGCGTCAGCAGCGGCACGCCGTTGCTCAAATCCCAGAGCGCCTGCGCTTTTTCAACCCCGGGCAGCGCCAGCGCCTCATACTCGAAATCAGACAAGCTCACCAGGCGCCCCAGACTCTGCACCCGGCCGGGAGCGGCCTGGCGCGCGCTATCGCTCGATTCGGGCTCGGCGCCCCCGGTGACCGTCTCGTAAAGACGAATGGCCGTAAGATTCTGCGCCTGGCTGGCGGCCGCCGGGTTGGTTCCCGGCAGCCGGTCTCCGTTGGCTGCAACCCCGGTCCGATTCGTAACCAGGACGTTTCCGATCCCCGACGGCAGAGCTGCCCCAGTGATGTTGTCTCCGAACTGGATCCACGAGTTGCCGGCGTCATCCAGGCGGATGATGTAACTGGTGTCGGTGGGCGCGGCGGTGAACAGCGAGTCGACTTCAGTCCATTCGATGTTGTTCACCAATACCTGGAGTTGAGGCGTGCGCGGCGGGGTGATCGCTTCATCGCCGAGCCAGGTGAGCGGACCTTTGGGAATCATGAAGGTCTGATTGGTCTGGCGCGCGTCGCCATTGCCCAGCACGGCCTGCGGCTGGGTCTTGCCCTGGGTCACCGCAACCACATTGCCGAACACGGTCACCAGCGGGTCAGTCAACGGAAAATCGCCCCACGCGAATTGCTGCAGGGCTGGACTCAGGTAGATCGTGCGCGACTTCACACTGAGATCTGCGAGTGAATACGAGGGGTCGATCGTAGCCGTAGTCTGTTCCATCCGGGCTACCGAGTCATCGGCGTTGAGCACGACAAACTGCAGCGCCCGCCCATTGAGCTGCTGATAGCTGGCGCCGTCGCCAAAGTACATCAGGTGGTCGACGCCGCTACCGCCTGCCGCGATGGCTGGTTGCCCGGTAACCTGGAAGCCGGAACCGATTACTTCCAGGCACTGCGCGGTGCGGCGATCTGCATTGACTGGATTGCCGGTGTGGCTGTAGCCGCTCTGCAGCTGCACCATGGTTACGCTGCCCGCCATGGGACCGACCGTATCGCGAGCCGAGCCACGCACGATAGATGGTGGTGGCAAGCAGAAACTCTTCGGTCTGGTTGTGGATATTGGTGATCTCCAGATCCACCAGTATGTTGGCTCCCGCGGAGAGATCGTCCACCTTGCGCTCCAGCGGAAATGCATTGAGGATCTGAGCCAGTGGGAGGGTGGTCGAAACCGGTGTAGTGGATGCAGTGGTTCCGGATGATCGAAATCTGGTTGGCCGGGGCGTTGTATCCGTAGGCGTGAAAACTGCGGCCCAGCTTGTAAACCATCAGCACTCCGCCGGAGGGCCCGGTTCGACTCCACGCGCCGGTGAGCGTGATCACGGTTTGGTCCAGCACCACCGAAACGCTGCTCACGATGCCTGTTTGCCAATTCACCGATTCAGGATTGGCCACCGTGGCGGGATCAACCAGCGCCAGGCGATCCTTGGGCTTGATGGTGACACCGGCGGCTGCCAGATCGCTGGTAGCCACCGACAGCATGCTGCTGCCGGTAACTATGGCAGGCACATTCGACGGCGCATAGAGAGAGAACCTGCTCAGTTCGGGTACGGCCACCAAATCGGCCGAGGTTTCGAAGTCGACCGGCTGGGGTTGACCGGCGATCTTGGCATTGAATCCAAAGCCGGCGGGGACAGTGACTGCAGTGGCGCCTTTGAACTCGAACGCAGCGGCAGATTCGCCGCCGATTCCCGGCGCGGGACGATAGCCCATCAGGCGGACCAGGGCGGTTACACTCTCCGGCCAGGTGGCGGTGCGCAGCCACGCCTCGTTGGCGTACAGCTCCTGGTAGAACGTGAGAATGTCGCCCAGGATGGCCACGCCTTCGAGCAGAGCGATGCCCGGGTCGTCCGGCTGCCGGTGGGTCCAGGGCAGCAGCAGTTGGGTGCGGTCCAATTCGCTGAGCAGAGCCTGGCGAAAATCGGAGTAGGTTCCGATGCGGAAAGCAATGCGCGAGAGCCCGGGCCGGTTATTGATGGTCCGCGGAAAAACCTGGGGCGTGGAGCAGTTATTCGTGCAAGGGGGATTCACTGGCGTCCTCCCTCGAAATTGAAGTCGATCCAGCCGAATTCGATCTGGCTCGGATCGCTGCGCACCTCGATGATCTGATTCGGATCGACCACCATCACCTCGGAGGAGGTGATCCACGGGCTCCACCATTGCTGCATCTGGATCGAAATCACGTGTTCCACACCCTCGATTCCTTGCAACACGCCTTCGATCTGGCTGGCGTACAGGGGTTGGCCGAAGGTCCAGAGGCTGGGATTGAAGAATGCAGGCGCACCGGCGGCTGTATATCCATCCGAGAACGCCTGGATCACCACCGGCGAGACTTGTTCGATCCAGTAGTCGAAAGAGACGCATAACGACACGGAGATTTTGAGCGGAAGATATTCCGGCGCGCGAATTTCCAGGTCTTCGCCGATCAGGTGCAACGCTTCGAGGCGCTGCTCCACGGCCTCGCGCAGGCTTTCGCTGAGAGTGAAGCTTCCCTGCGGCTCAACACAGACGCGGACGGTACGCCAACTGCCGGTCCAGGCATACGAGGCAAAGGCGGATTGCACTCCGTCCACTTCCTCTGCGCAGGCGACGTAGTCCGCCAGCGTGACTGCGCGCTGTTGCAAGTAGAGGTATGCTTCCGGCACGCGGCGGATAATGGTGGCCGGCGTCTCGGGCGCGAGGCCATCCGTGATATCGAATGGGTTCCAGCAGATGGCCGCGGGAGCAGGAGAATCGAAGTGCGTCAGGCAATCGGCGCCCACGTTGCCATCCGGGCCGTAGCCGGAAAGCCAGCGTGCAGGTAACCACCGCGTTCTCCGGCAACAACTGACCATTGGTTCCATTACCGAATCGCACCAGGGAACGAAGGTTTTCGTCGGTCTCGACTACGTAATCCTGGTCGCTGCCGGTACTGTGAATCAGGTCGTGCTGCTCCGTCCAATTAGGACTCCCAACCGAAGGCATCACCTGCACCTGCACCGTGCTGTGCGGCTCGTCGTAGCCGCCGGGAGTAGTTTTTTGCCAAAGCACCGGAAGATTGGGCAGCTTGCAGATGGTCGTTCCGCTGCTATAGGTCTGGTAATAAAACGAAGAGCTATCCGGCAGCACCGCGCCGGGGACATAATAGACCGCTTTTTGCGGCAGCCCCTGCACCATATCCACCAGGTTGCCGTGGAACATGGAAACGTCGCGTACGGTGCCGGTGGAGCATTGCACCACAAAGCAGTAATTGGCGGTGAGCTTATCCTCCTCCTGCCAGTTGACCCGTACCATCCACGCCAGGGTGAGCGGATCCTGTAGGACCGTGGCCTGATTCAGCAGATGCAGTATCTGCCGCTTCTGCGGGTCGCGATCGGCCGCCATGCCGGTGGAAGGGTTCAGCCATTCCTCGATCAACAGCCGAGTCAAAGTCCCGCTCTGAATCCAGCTCGCCACCAGGTTGGCAGTGGCGGCCGCGGGGAAGCTGAGGTCGGCGCTGGTCGCCCCCGCCGCCAGCGCCGGCACCACGTCACTCCAGGTGTACATCGAGATGCGGCTCAGAATCCCCTGGATGGTCTGCCCCGCGGTGGACACAAATACCGCAGCATTGGATAGGGTAGGATCGGGGCCGCTCCAGGCGCGGCACGGAATCGGCAGCACATAGGTTCCGGTATCCTGGGTGTCAATCGCCACCGTGGTCGTGGCCTGATTTCCCTCATGAATGTAGTAATCCATCAGGCCGGCGTGGCGGCGCAGCGAAACCCGTTTGCGCGCGTAAGCCAGGTAGGCCTCGTTCATCACGCGATCCTGGTAATCGCTCAGTTCGTCCCCGGCCGCGGCGAAGAGGTCTATCAGCACCTGGTCGAGATCGGCCTCGGAGACGGCCTGCCAGTTAGGAACCCGCTGTATCATGGCGGTGATGAGGGTGTGCTGGAACGAAGCGTAATCTTTGGCCAGGTAGTCGATCTGCGGCTCGACGGCCGCCGGCGGATTGTTGGTACGAGGCGCGCAGTCGGAGCTGAAACAACCCGGCCGAAAGCGAAAATCGATATCCGACAGAATCGGGTCGAAGCCGTTCTGTTGCACGGTGAGAGTGTAGACGGAATAATCGCCGATCGGTTTCACCACCAGCGCAAGGATGCCGCTCGACGGGTGGCTTACTGCAGTCACCTGCACTTGCCCGCTTACCGGACCGGCCAGAACGCGTTCCCCGCCCGAAATCGGCAGCATCGCCGGGATCTGCGAGGGATTGGTCGCAGCCGCGGTGGCCAGATCTGCCAGATTCGAATCGTTAAAGAAATGAACCTCAAGGTCGGCCTCGGTGGGCGACACGGACGGAGACAACTGCACCAGCACAAAATCGATGCCATTGAGATTCTTGACGGCGAGATCGCGCGCTCTCGCCTGCCGCGCGGTTTGGCTGATGATGGCGCTCATGAGGTGATCGCACTCCGCTGGAAGATCGCCTGGCGAAGCTGGTCCGAACCGGGCACTTGATAGGTGACATCGATCTCAATGGTGGTGTCGTTGATGGTGATGTTGAGCTGATTCAGCGTCACCCGGTTGGCGAGCCACTCCTGCACCGCCTGGGTGATCATGGTGCGCGATAGTGTCGCGGTGGTATCGCTGATCCCTTCAAACAGCAGGCGGCGCGCGCCGGCGCCGAAGTCGGGCAGGAACAGGCGCTCACCCTGGTTGGTGAGGATCAGTTGTATCAACTCTTCCAAGGCCTGCTGGGCCAGCGTATCCGCGCTGGCCGCGCGTCCGTTACCCGCGATGCGAAAAGGAAATGAGAGATGCCGCCCGGCGCTGCTGCCGTTCATATCGCGTCCACCTCCGGCGTCGCGTCGTTGATGATCGCAATTCCCTGCGGCGCACCCGCGGCGTTGCTACACAAGCCGGTGCTGGTTTCAAGCAGCACGCCGGCATCGTCCACGCTGAGCAACTCCGCGCCATCCATCCATTCGATCAGGACGCACGGAGAATAGACCAGTCCGAGAAAAAACGGACATCCGACAATCTCGTGGATGTCGCTTTCCAGCAGCGCGGGGCTGCCCTGCACCAGCAAGGCCGAGTTGGTAGTGGTCAGAATCGCCTGGCCCCCATGCGGGCACTGGATCTGGTTATCGATGGTGAGAATAGAGGGCATAATCAGTCCGCCGAAACCTGCACCGTTCCGTTGATGCTGATGCCATCGTCATCGAGCGTGATGGTGGTCTCGTTGAACGACAGCTCGAGGCCGTCGTCGCTTAAGGAAATGCTGGCGCCTCCGGGATGCTCCAGCCGAAGCTCGCTTCCACCGTCATCGAGCACGATTTTCAAACCTCCGCTCGTAACCCAGGTTCTGACATTTGTATCCGCCGGGTCGGGCATGTTCCCATCGGCCCACCAGCAACCGGTCCAGAGAGGATTGGAAGGATCGCCGCGCTCAAATTCCACCCATACACCGTCGCCCTCTTCGGGAAGTGACACCAGCCCGTGGTTGGGGCCGGCGTACGGAACACACGGCCACGCCGGTGGCGAGTCCTGATCGTCGTAGACTTCGGGGAGAGTAACGATCAGTTTCCCCAGGTCTTTGCCATCCATGACGGTCTTGACGATGGCCCGGTACTTGCCATAAAACCGGTGACGGTGTTCGGCAGCCAGTTCCAATAAGGTGCGGTCTTCTGCGCTAATCATGGGTCATCACCTTCCTAAAACAGCGGGGACCGCCGGGGCCGTATTGCTATTCCCAGTGCCGGCCGAGCGCGCATTGCGCTCCAGCGAAAATGTCTGTCCGTAACTGTTGCGTGTAAGCGTATGGGTCACCTGGCGGATCAGCCAGAGCCCGCTCAAGCGGCCGTTGGATCCAGTGACCTCCACAGTCTGGTAGGGTTGCAGGACAGCGGGGTAAGTATCCTTCAAGACTTCTCCTTCGGCCTGCAAGGCATACGCCGACTGCTGCGTGGCTGCGAGCGTCGCATCCTGCAGGTTGGTATTCCGGGTCTTCCCCGGTCGCAGCATACGGTTCACGGGAGTGCCGCTGGGCGGGGCGGTGCCTTGCCGATCGATGTCACTCAGGCTGGCGGTGTTAGTGTCCACGCTGGCGTCGGAGAGCGAGATGGCCGCGCCACGAAAAATGGCAGCTTTCTCGCCGGTGCTCGAAAAACGGATGTTCAAAAGGTTCCGGCCTGTGCCCAGAAGCACCATCGCCGGCAAACCGGAACTCTTTGTTGGGTGGTCTTGTTTAAAGCACCCGATGCTTGCATGCGGCTTTGCGCCTGGCAGGACATAAGCGTGCCAGGTCTGATCGTGGCGGCGCACTAGTTCCTGCAACAGTTCCATCGCAGTTCCGCGTAATACGGTGGTGATATTTGTCAGGTCAGAAGGCGCCTTCACGGGATCGATTTGGGTCGATACCGTGATGTCATTGTTGTCGTTGTAGATCTGTTGGGCGATCTGGTCGTCGGTGATCCCCTGGTAGAGCTTTACGCTTTCATTGCGGTGCAACAGAAAGCCGTCGTCGTGGACTTCCACGTGAGCTATGCTCTGGCCAGGCTCCATATGCAGGTCGTAGTTGCAGGTAACAATCGGGCCATCGATCAGCGGTACATATCCCCCGCCCTGCAGGTTCACTTCGATACGCAGGCGGTTCATGGGCTGGAACCAGGTCTCGGATTCACCCGTCCAATCGCCCTTCGCGTTGGTGCAGAGAGGAACCTCCAGGGACGCGACCCAGCGATTATCCATCTCCTGCTGCACAGTGATGGTTTCAAAGCTGTTCAGCTGCGCGGTGGTGGCCACCGTGTCGTTGAAGAACAGTTTGTATTGCGCGCAGGCCATTATTGCTCCGGTATCTCAATGGTGATTTGCGTCGCGTTAGGGTCGCCTTCGAGCCAGGGCTGCAGCAGTTTTCTGGAGTCGAGCTCGGTGTTGGCATCCGCGATATGCCAGAACATCGAGCCGTCACCGTACTCCTGGCCGGCGATGATGTCCAGGCGATCGTTGTCCTCCAAGGCGGTCGGGTCGCCACTCACCTGGGGCAGAAGGCGCAGCTTAACCGCGGTTACGGTAGACCCGTCGGGCTGAGTCACCTGGCACTGGGCCAGGTTCGCGTATCGGGAAGATGGAAGAAACATAGCATCCTCAAAATGGAATCAAGTCCACGACCGCCGCCACGGTATTCGCAAGGTTGACGGTGGCCAGAGTGTCTTGCATCATTTGCGTGTAAGAAAGGGCTCCCTGGGCAATCTTGTCGTCGCAGCAGTTGCACGGCGTCACCACCGCCAGCCCGATGGTCACGCTGGCCTCTTCTGCATTGAGCATGAAGTCGTACTGCACCTCATTGATGGTCATGCTCTCGATGATCACTGGAACTACGCGCATGAGACCCCACACAAAAAGAATCTTGGGGGATTGCACCCGCGGAACCGCCTGCGTGGGATCGGGCCCCGCGCTCGCGCCCAGCAATGATCCAATCGCATCCACGGCCGCGCCAATCAGGCCCCCTTGCGTCTGCACCGGATAAACCATCGCTTCTAACGCTGCCAGTTGCGGGCCCACGCCCATGGTGAGCCCGATAGGATTGGAATTGTTTCTCTGGTCGGCCGCGCTGAATTGGGCTTCCACCGTGAAGCGCTCATAGGGAGGCTCACCCGCCTGGCTGGTTTCACGCGTGGTGGCGTTCACCGGGCGAGGTGGAATCTCGATGGTGCGCGACAGCTTCTCCGGGTTGAACTGAAAGACCACCACGTTCGGGATCGGCCCCAGAAAATCGGAGCCGTACTCGATCAAGGCGCCTTTGAGTGTTTTTTCCATCGCTTACTCCCGGGACCACTGGCGGCGAATCTGCTCGCCGACGCCAGGCCCTTTGCCTGCAGCCGGCTGACGCACGGACAACTGGCCGATCTCAGATTTGCCGGGGGCGGCACCGGCGCCTTCGCGGGCAACGGCCTCGGCGATCTCGTGAGCAATCGAGCCGGCGCGCCGCCGGGCCTCGGTCGGGGTTACGCCGCGCATGCGCAACGACACTTTATCGATGCGGATCTGGCCTGAATTCATCGCTCCTCCCGTTCCAACATCTCGCTCCACCTGCCGCACTGCTCGCGCGTAAGCGTACGGTCCAGCTTTTGGTATTCGCGCTTAACTGAAAGCATCACTGTGTCCATCGAGAGGCGCCGCTCGGTGGACCGGCCGGCGCTCTGCAGGCAGGCATGCAAAATAATCGACCGGATATGGCCGCCGGAAACTGCGTATTGGCGGGCGAGAAACTCAAAGTCCAGGGCGGATGCATCCACTTCGGGCGGGATCCCGGATTGCCAAATTCGTTTGCGTTCGGGCGCATCGGGCAATGGAAATTCAAGCACGAAGCGAAGTCTTCTGAGAAAGGCCTCGTCCAGATCCTTGCGCCGGTTGGTAGCCAGGATCGCTACCCCGCGGAATCGTTCCATGCGCTGCAGCAGATAACTCACTTCCATGTTGGCAAAACGATCGTTGGCATTCCGCGCCTGCATGCGCTGGCCGAAGAGGGATTCGGCCTCGTCGAAGAACAGCAGCGAATCACAGTCCTCCATGGAGTCGAAGAGCCGGCGCAGATTCTTCTCTGTCTCGCCAATGTATTTATTGACCACCTGGGAGAGGTCAACGCGAAACATGGGCAGGCCTAGCCTGGCGGCAAGCACTTCCGCCGCGGTGGTCTTTCCAGTCCCAGGAGGGCCCGCGAAGAGCGCAGAAATCCCGGCTTCATCCCACACACGGCCGGTGCCCCACCGGGCATGAACCCGCGACAACGTCTGCATCGCAGTTACCAGTTCATCGAACTGGCGCTGCTGGGCTGGGGGTAGAACCAGTTCATCGCTCTTGAATCGAGGTTTTACTTTCACCGCAAGGTTGCCTGGAACCGCTTCGGCGCGCTGGCGGCAAGCGGTGATGAGTCTCTCGGCAGTAACAGGCCCTTGCTCGCGCACCAGGGCGCGAGCGATTTCCTGAATGACGGCAGCATCAAAGCGGAAACGGAAGGCGCAGTCCTCCAGCACCTCTTCTGAGGGAGCTGCGCCGCTGGGGAAGCAACGCCGCCAGCATGCCAGCCGCGCATCCAGGTCGAGGGTGGGAATGTCGATCGCGGGTAGCATCTGCCAGCCCGGGATATCCAGCTTCTCCTGCTCCCAGAAGGCAAGGACATAGATCGGAATATCCGCAAACGGCGGGGTAATTTTTTCCGGAGTATCTCTGGGCGCGCCCAGTTGCAAATACAGATCCGCTCCATCGAGCCAACACAGCGTCGCGGCGGCGAGCACTTCCGCCCCCGGCCGGGATGGATTGCAGGCATAGATGGGCCGGCCGGTGGTTGCAGAGAAACCCTCCAGCAGGCCCTGCACGCCGGCGTGGTTGGCGAGCGACAGACTGGATGCGGCGCGCAAGGGTACGGCGTGAGGAACGGTGATGGGCTCACATGCGCGCAACGCTACCAGGCTCGCGGCCACAGAAAGCTTCGGCGCCTCAGCGCCGCCGCGCACCACAGCGAAGGAGGCGGGCGGGCGATCCGCGGCTCCCAGTAAGCGCTGCGCCACCAGCGCCGGCATCGTCAGCGGGGTGCGCCAGTCAATCGCATCGTGGGCTTCCGCACGAATGAATCCCAGACGGAAGAGCGCATGCGAGAGGCTGGTGAGACTTGATAGCGCGCCAGGTTCGTCCCACAGCCGCTGCACCAGTCCCAGCGTGGGCAACGAGCGCCGGGCATCACCCTGCGCCGCGCCGATGACTTCCGCAGCCGCTGCGTCCCAGCTATGTACCAATACCAGAGCAGTAGTAAAGATCTCCGCCGGCAGCAGGCCGAGTTCACCAGCAAGCCAGGGGAAGGTGCCGCGCACGGACGGCACGGGGATGAGCGGCGGCGGCTGCGAGATAGCTTCGGTGAGGTGCCTCGCAGTCTCATCGCGGGCAAAGAACTCCAGCCGCTGCTCGTGCAGCCGCGAACGGTCAAGCGCGTCGCTGAGCGGGTCGGGAGTTTGCGTCTGGCGCCAAGCCCAGCAAAGCTCCCGCCGCAAGCGCAGAACGGCCTGGCGGATCCAATAGGCGGTGCAGACATCCGGCACTTCGAGTCCAGGTGTAAACCACACCACCTCGCCGGCCCGCGACTGGCCGCCGTTGTTGCCCGTGAGTGAGAGGATTGCTGACATCGTCAAACCATATTCAGCAGAAAGGCCTGCTTTGCCTGCGCCCCGTTGACGCGATAGACCGCCGTATATGTTCCCGGTGGAATGGCTTCCGTGATCTTCATCACGACCTGTTGCGCGCTCTGGTCCGCGGGCACAGTGAAACTGGAATCCTGACGATCGATCAGGAGTGGAACTCCGCTGCTGTTCAGCAACCCCACTTCGATGTAGTCCGTCGTCCGTCCCAAAAATTGGCCGGTCAACTTGATCGCGCCATAGACGTTGGGATCGGATCCCGATACCGCCGCCAAGCCGACGGCGGCGACGCTGGTCACCAGGGGAAGGAGAGTAGCCGAAAGCGCATTACTCGAAAGCGTTTTGCCGTTGGCGATGGTTTGCGCCACCACCACCGGCTGGCTACCGGCTGCGATAGCGGTTGGGTCCAGGGCTGCGCCCCCCACGACACATTTCAGTGTGCCCGACTGCTGCATCGTGACCGGCAGTATCACACTGCCAAAGCGCACCGCCAGCTGGTCGGCGCCAAGGCCCGTGCCGGTAATGGTCAAGACGTCGCCCGGTTGCACCTGGGGAGGCATTACAGAATCGATGAATGGTCCCAGGCTGGGCAGCAGGATGTTCTTAACGCCGGCCACTCCAATGGTCGTATCGGTGAGGTAATTCACACCCACCAACTGCATGGAAGATGGTGGGTCCGAATTAGCTACCAGCACCGGACGGATCTGGAACGCCACCGACATCCGATAGCGGTCGTCTGGACCCTGCATGAGGCGCCCGAGCAAATCGGGCGCGCTGTCATCGAAGGTCACCTTCAGCGGCTCCGGGTTATCGGTCAGCGACTTGTCGGTTAACGTCTCCAGTGCTCCGCTCTCGTTCATTCCCAGCAGCACTTGCATTCCCAGCCCGAGCACATCGTGGGCTCCGTCGGTGTCACTGTCGCCGTTTACATCAAACGCCGTGAGCAGGTAGCGCAGCACCAACCACAGGGGCGACTGCCTTCCAGGAGTAAGGGGCACGTTCCGCAAACTGGCATCGAGCTGCACTTCATACAGAAAAAAATTAAGCCGCGCTCCCTGCGGAACTGCGCCGCTCGACCCGGGCTCGGGGCGCGAGATGGTTACCGTCGGGCTGGGCGACGCGTTCGTCAATGCGTCGGTGAGAATGTCTTTAAGAAGCCGGCTGACGCCGCCAATTGCTACGCCGGTGTCGCTCAGTGCCATGGCGAATCTCCCTCGGTCAGCGATCCATGTACTGGCGGGCCAGGCGTCCGGCGATAGGCGGCGGAGCAGGTTTAGGTGCAGCGACCCGCGATGGCTGAGGACGCATCGCCCTCAGCGGCGGCGGGGAGTCGCTTTCGATGGTTACCTCGATCTTGCCGATGCTCACGTCGATCACCGGCTGAACTGCAGGCTTGGGCGGGGCAATTGCTGCCGGCCTTGGTTCCCCTTTCGCAGTGGCAATGGGTAGATCCGTTTCCTCGCGAAACCAGGTACGAACTACCTCAGGGATTACGAATGCGTGCTCCTTATCTCTTCGCGCTTGTGCCGGGGCGATTGGCCACGCTTCGGCTTTCGCGGCCGCAGGCGGCGTAAGCAATCTCTCTTCCATCGGGGCAGCGGGCTCGCTGACACGCGGCTGCGATGCAACCGGTAGATCATTCGCCGATTGCACGACGCGCGCGCGGCGAGTCGTCTCAACTGTTTGCTCTCGCTGCGACAATATGGGGCGGCTCGGCTCTGGCGATTCCGCGCGTGGTTTCACTGTGGCCGGGATGCTTTCCAGGACGGGTCGTGGTGCAGCCTGCTGATTGGATCTGCCGGATTCAACGGCACCCGAAACAGGCGGCTGAGGAAATTCCCTCACTGCAGACACCGGAGGAACAAGCCGTTCCTCGTGGATTTCGTCGAAGGCAACCGGGGCGCGCGGCGCAAGCCTGAAACTGGACGGCGGTCTCAGCTTAGTGCGTGTCTCGCGCGCCAGTTGGAGCAGGTACCGGCTCACAGTTCACCGCCGTCGATGCGCGCCAGGTAGGCCTGCCTCCGCCAGCGCGGCACCCTGGCTATTTCTTCTTCGGTCCAGTGATAATGGCTGGCCAGGCGGTGCACCTGTTCGATGAGGTCGAACTGCGCCAGCCACAGCCGTTCCAGCGCAGCGGCCACCAGGTCGGGAGCATGCGTCGTCGGCCGCCCGCATTCGGGACAACCTACTTCAAGATGAAAACCCACCAGCGGGTCATACTCCTCCATCGCCCGGTCGATGGAATCGCCAATTTCTTCGAGTGCGATGCCCACAGCCTGGAGCTCGTCGAATTTTGGCTCCAGGAACAAGCTGGCTGCCATGGGCGCAGTTTCTTCCGAACCCCCATCGAGCCACTTACGTTGATCCTCGCCGGTTGGACGGCGCAGCCATGCAGTGCGCGCGCCAATCTCTACCGGCACCAGCTCCTGCCGGTATTTCTCCGCTACCAGGCCCGCGATTTCGGCAGGGTCTAATTCCAATTCGCCCTCCGCCCCGCAATCCTCGTAGCGACAGCGAGTTCGCCAGGCGAATGGGCGCGCAGCATCGCCGGCGGCCAGCGTCAACACGGCTTCGATCCGCGTCCCCAGGGGCAGCTCCCAAATCGTCTGCTCGGGCGGCGTGCTACCACGGCGCGTCTGAGCGCAGCGCGCCAGTAGGTTGGTGACCAGCCGGGCACGTTCCACCCCATCAAATTCCACCGCCAGATCGCTCATGTCGCTGGCGAAGGAACGCAGGGCGACTGGCCGGTCCTCAGACGCGATCGGCAGCCATTCGGGAAGCGTCGGAAATGGGACCGTATGCTCCATGCACTCTTCCTGACCGCGGATTTAGGAGCTCTGCGGAACCGGCTGGCTTTCGTCCTGCTCGGTCGATTGCGGATCGCGCTCCCAGCCTTCCATCTCGATCTTGATGGTCTCGATCGCGATCGCGTTGGCGCTGGAGTCGAGTTGCGGCGAAGCCTGGTATTCGCTCACCCAGCAGCCATGCAGGAAGAAGCGCCGGGCCACGAGTCCTTTTTCGTCGCGGACCTCAAGCGACAACTCTTTGCGGAAATTGACCAGGTCCATCGAAGAGTCGCCCGCGTAGGGATGCACCTGGTTGGCCCAGGCCTCGAAGTCCAGGTCCCAGGTGATGCCGCGTTCCAGCACCAGGCCGTCATAGGTGGTGCGGCCCGGGGTCTTGTGATCCACGCTGTTTTCTCCGCCGCTGCGGTGCGTAATCACGTTGGTCGTGCGTTTGAGCGCACCGGCTTTCATGACCCCAAGCACGGTGTGGTTGTCCCACTTGACCACAAAGTTGAAGTTCTTATACGGGATCCTGGCGCGTGCTGTTCTTCTGAAATCCGTTAGCCATGGCTTTCTCCAAGTTGTGCGATTAGCTCAGCTGCGAATCTGCTGGATGCTGATGACCACGAACTCCGCCGGTTCGAGCGGCGCAAAGCCGACCAGGATGTTGACGATGCCGTTATCCTGGTCCGTGGATGTGGTGGTTTCGGAGTCGCATTTCACGAAAAAAGCGGTTTGCGGAGTCGTGCCGGCAAACGCGTTCTGGCGAAAGAGGCCCATCATGAATGCAGTTACGTTCAAGCGGATCTGTGACCATAGCGGGTCGGCGTTATTCTGAAACACCACCCACTGCGTGCCCTCGTAAAGCGTTTGCTCCAGAAACAGCGCGAATCGGCGAACGTTCAGGTACTTGTAGTCATCGTCCGGCGTGTTATCGTAGCCCGCCACCGTGCGCGCTCCCCAGTTCACGTAGCCGGCTGTCATGCTGCGCACACAGTTCACCGCCAGCGGATTCAAAATGCCGTTCTGCTTATCCGTGAGCGTTACTTCGAGACCGGTCACGCCCGTGAGCAGGGCGGTGGTTCCCGCGGGCGCGCTCCAGACGCCGCGAGCCGAATCGGTAGCGGCACAAATTCCGGCGATCATTCCGGAAACCCCCATGTAGCGGAGAGTGCCGCCATCGTTCACTTGCGCCCGCGGATAAAAGACGGCGCAGGAATCGATGGGCGCGCCGATGGCCGACCGAAAAGTCTGGACGTCGGATGCCTGCGCATTGAGCAGACCGTTCTTGGTCCAACCTACCGGGGCATCGAGCAGCAGGAATGCGCGCCGGCTTTGACAGTAAACAGCGGCGGAGCTACGCACGGCTTGCCAGTCCGTCTCCAGGCTTAAGCCATCGCCGGGCAGCACCATCAGGTTGAAGATGGGCACTTCATCCAAGGCCCAAAAGCCGGTCCGTGCAGCTTCCACGCCTTGATAATCCGCCGGTACGATGGTTCCTCCGTCATTGCCGCCGGCAAGGGGTGTCTGCGCCTGCACGCTTTTAAAACCGGCCCCCAAGGCGGCGGCATTGCCGGCAGTGGTGAGAGCGAAGGTCGCATCGGTATCCAAGGGAGAGTTGGGGCGAAGCTTGGTGATGATCAGGCGATAACCCGCCAGCGATGCCGAAAACCCTGGCGCGCCGCTGTTTACCAGGTTCGCGATGGTCTGCAGGTTCTCCCGGATACCGTCGAGATCCGTCGCGCTGGCGCCCTTATAAAACGCCGTACCAGCCGTTCCTAAATTGATCGGGATGGCTTGTCCGTTCACCGTGATCTGGGTCACCTGGTCGATGGTGGCGGCGGCCAAATCCGTCATCACGGTTGCGGTATCGCCGGTGAAGGTAATACCATTCGGCGCCGGACGCAGATCGCTGTACTTGGGAACCTCGATTCCACCCTGGTCTACGCCGAACATGAGAATCGACGCCAGATCGTTGGAGGCTCCGCGGCTCACCGCCACGCTGGTCTTCAATGTGCCGGCTGAAGTGAGGCGCAGAAAGAACGGATTCCCGCCCGGAGCTGTATCCTCCGTGAGTGCAACACTGGTATTGGAAGAAACGCCCAGGGCCTGGTTGATCTGGTTTTGCACATAAGTCTGCAGACCGGCGAAGTTCGTATTCACCGATGCCGCGCTTAAACTAACCGGTATGACGGGCCCACCGTCGACACTGATATTGATGTTTGCCGTGCCGCCCCAGGCTGGGTTGTAGAGTGCCGCGAGCGCCGGTCCGATGTGATCCGTATCGGCAACCACGAAGGGATAGCGCGCCTGGCTGTAGCCTGCACCAATTGCGGTGGCAGCCACCGGCTGCACTGTCGGGACGGATAGCAGGGTCGATGACTGAGCGATGAATGTGGGCGCGAAGCGCGGCGAACCCGGATCCATGGAAAGGCTGGTGAGCGACTCGGTCTGCGCCACGCTGCCCTGATTCATATAGATGGTTGTCAGGTTGAAGGTGGCGTCCGGAGCCGGCGTGTCATAGTCGATCTCCACCAGCAGGTTGTTGCTCCACGTCCCCTGCGATGCGCCATTCAACGTCAGTACGGGATTTCCCGCCACATCGTTGAGCGTCACCGTAGAAGCCGCGGCGGTTCCCCCCTTCGATCCAGCGATGCGCACCACGTAGCAGTCTGAGCCCCCGTTGGAAAAAAACTGCTGCACCATCTGACCCAGGTAACCCCCGGCAATGGGCGCCCCAAAATTCCGCGTGAAGTCCGACATGCTCTGGCATTCGATCGGCGTGTTGAGAGGCCCTTGAGAGGCCTGCCCGAAGAAGGCTCCGATTGAGGTGGCGACGCCGGTGATCGTTTGTACACCGCTCGGGACTTCAACGATGTAAACGCCTGGATAGGTCAAGCTTGGCGGCATATTGCACCCTCCGACTGTTTCTTCCGGGCACAAGACTAAACGAGGCGTTCAGAATATTCGGTCCAGGATTGGACACTTTTCGTGCCTTTTATGAAGCCACTTCGACCAACCGTGGCGCGCATTCCCGGGTGCGCAAATATTCCTGCAGAGATCGCTCGCGGATGAGGATCCGCGAATCCGGCGTGATCTCGATAAGGCCCATGCTGCGAAATCGCTGCATCAACTCGCTGATCCGCGGACGCGTAGTTCCCACCATCTGAGAAAGTTCCTGGTGGGAGATTCTGTGCGCCAATCCGCCGGCATTGCGCAACACAAGCTTGTGAGACAGCCGCAGCAGAAGATCGGCCAACCGGTATTCGCAGTCGACAGTGGCGAGCTTGGTAATCATTTGTTGCTGTTCGGCCACCCGCGCCGCCAAATGGCGGACAAACTCCTGCACCAATCCTTTTTTTGCCATCACCGCCAGAAATTTGGGGCCGGGCAATTGACGCACCAGGGTATCCGTCATGGCCGTCGCAGTTTCACTGCGCGGTTCGCCCGCCAGACAGCATTCTCCGAAAAGATCGCCCGCTGTATAGATGGCCAGCAGGCATTCTCGACCTCCGGCCGATAGCATGGTCACCTTGAGCTGACCCGCGAGGACAAAGTAGATACTGTTGTCGCGGCTGCCTCCCGTGTAGACGTTCCGCCGCTTGGCCACTCTGCGTGTGGTCGCGTCGGACTCGTCTGCGAGCGCTGATCGCAGGTATGCGCAGAAAGCGCCTGGTTCCATGATTCCCCCAACAGGGTGAGCAGGTGATGTCTTCGCCTCTTCCAGGGCGCCATTGAGACGCCCATGATGGCTCTGGGGCGTCCAGCTCTGTAGGACGTGCCGACGTGTCCGGCTGGTTTTCTGCTGAATCCTATCGGCTTCAACCGCTTAGCAGCAGGCGGTCGAGAGTCGGTTCTGTTCCGCTTACCACAGCTCCAAGCACAACAGTCGCAGAATTCGCAGCGCCGGGATTAAGGGAGTCCGGGTCCGTCGAGTCCACGACTGTAGCAAACGCCGTTTGCGCATCGCAAGCTAATTCTCCCGCCAGAGATGACCTTCGATTGTGCTAGCCGCCGGGATCCATGCGATAGATAACGTGCCTCGTTTGTTGAGAATTGGGCGCGAAATTCAAGGTAACTCCTCTGCCATATTCGTTCTTCCAGTAGGTGGCTCTGTGCTCTCTTGCCGCCGCGTAAAAAACTGGTCGAGATGCACCGGAAACGTTTCAAAGGGCCTCAAGATCATTGGGTCTCTATCGAACATCGGGATAGTGACAGAGATGCTTCCACTCGTTACAAATTTCGCAGGCTTTCCTCGTTCTCACACGCAAGGGCCTACGAGGGCGGATTGAGAGTAAGAGATTCTCCAGGAGACGTAGCAATGTTCGTGTAGAGATCGAAGGCATCGTGTAAAGCTCACGAGAGGGAGATTCTACGCGAAGCGGCTGTTGATAAAAATCCAGCTAGCGATGCGTATCAATATTTGGGGATGACGAAGAAGAGGAAAACTCCGATTAGAACCGCAAGGACGACGCTCGCCAACGTTAAGAAAAAGATGGAGATGTCGCGGTTGACAGAGTCAGTCCGTAACTACGCTGAATGCCAGCCGTGTTGGGCGCCGAAGCATCCGCTTCATTAGCGAAATCAGTCAGCTCCGAATCAAAGATGTGAGCCTGTTGTCAGAGAGCTCGGGGAGCCACTCGTCGTCTGTGCGATGGTTAGCGCATTGATTTTCCTGGCCAGACCAAACCGGCCCATGATCCAGATGCCGTAGTAATTTAGATCGAACTCATACCAGGCCATGCCATGGCGTGCCGAAACGGGGTGTGCATGGTGATTGTTGTGCCAGCCTTCACCCCCGGTAATGAGGGCTACCCACCAATTGTTTCGTGAGTCATCGCGCGTGTCGAAGCGTCTGGATCCCCACATGTGCGTTGCCGAGTTGACAAACCAGGTAGCGTGAAGCCCTAGCGTGACTCGTAGGAAGATGCCCCAAAGGACCAACGGCCAACCCCCAACCGCAAGCAGGAGAAAGCCGAGCAGCGTGAGTGGAACCCAGTGATAGCGATTTAGCCAAAGATAGAAATCGTCCTTCATCAGATCCGGAGCATACTTAGCAAGCAGCGCGGGTTCAGCGTTCGCGCCCGAACCGTGAATGACCCAGCCTGCGTGGGACCACCACCCACCTTCGTGCGGAGAATGAGGATCTCCTGGCCGGTCAGTGTGCTGATGATGTACGCGATGCGTGGCAACCCATACCAGTGGCCCACCTTCCAGACTCAGTGTGGCGCATACCGCTAGCAGATGCTCCATCCACCTCGGCACCTGGTAGCCTCGGTGGGTGAGCAGGCGATGGTAACCCATGCCGATTCCGACATTGATCGCAATTACGTGAAGCGCGACGGCGATAATGAGTGCCGGCCAACTGAAGAAGAAGAGAGCTGCGACGGCTCCCACGTGGAAGAGAACCATAAAGCCCAGTATCAACCAATTCAGCGACAACGTTTGTGCATCGCGCGAGAGCGCGAGCATCGCCGGTTTCGGCTTCCCAGGCGCTGTAGCGATCGGATGGTTTTGACCGTTAGACTGCAGGCTATCCCCGGTGAGGGCACTCTCGTTTTGAGTCGGAATGATGGAAGAGACTTTAATCACTATCCTGATCTTATGATTGTTCGCACCGTTTCCATTCGTCATAGTTTTGTAATGGCAACAGCATCGTCACTGCATCGAGTCCCGCGAAGTCAAAAGCGAGCCCCGATGAGTATGGCTATCGCAGTCACTCCATAGAACTTGCGCGCCAAGTGGGGCCTCACCTTGGGAGGCCGACCTCCACTTTGCTCCTTCCGCGATCGCCTAGGCGCACGAATCCGCCGGAACGGGCACAGCGAGCTGCCCGCCCCGACTAGAGAGTGAACGCCAATGCCGAAATCGAATGGGCCGCGCCGCACCACGTGCCACAGGGTAAGGAGTAAGTTAGGTCCAGGAAGGAAGACAGATGACCGTTTTTCGAAGAGACTTCTTAAGACTGGCGGGTACCGGTCTGGCCGGAGCGGCCGCTCTGCCGGGTACTTCACTCGGCGCCCAAGCGCCCACTGCAATCATGCCTGGGCCGGGCACAAATGCCGCATTCGACGTTAGAACCTATGGCGCGCGAGGCGACGGCGCCTCGATCGATACCCCGGCGATCAACAAGGCCATAGAGGCGGCCAGCTCCCAGGGAGGAGGAACCGTGCGCTTTCCCTCGGGCACCTATGCTTCCTACTCGATTCATCTCAAGAGCAATGTGGTGCTCTACCTGGATATGGGAGCGACGATTCTGGCGGCAAACGTCGCTCCGGGTGGCAGCACCAGCGGGGCATCTTACGATCCCGCCGAGCCGAATACACCATGGGAAGACTATCAGGATTACGGCCACAATCATTGGCACAATAGCCTCATTTGGGGCGAGGACATCCACGACGTTGCCATACTTGGGCCGGGATTGATTTGGGGCAAAGGCTTAAGCCGCGGCGGCTCGGAGGAGCCGCGGGCCGAATCTCCCGGGATGGGGAATAAGGCGATCGCCCTCAAGAACTGCCACAACGTCCTGCTGCGCGATTTCTCCATATTAAAGGGTGGGCACTTCGGCATCCTGGCGACCGGGGTCGACAACCTGACCATTGACAATCTGAAGATCGATACCGACCGGGACGGAATGGATATCGATTGCTGCCATAATGTTCGTGTCTCGAATTGCAGCGTCAATTCTCCCTGGGACGACGGCATTTGCCCCAAGAGCTCATTTGCACTTGGGTATGCGCGTTCCACTGAGAATCTGACCATTACAAACTGCTATGTCACCGGCGCCTACGTGCTGGGGACCATGCTGGACGGCACGTATAAGCGCTGGCCTGCTGACTTTAAGGTAGCTCCCACCGGCCGCATTAAATGCGGTACGGAGTCGAACGGAGGGTTTAAGAACATCACGATTTCGAACTGCGTCTTTGACGGTTGTCGAGGTTTCGCGCTCGAAAGCGTCGATGGCGCGTTGCTGGAGGATATTACCTTTAGCGGCGTTACCATGCGTGACTGCACCAATACCCCATTGTTTCTGCGCCTGGGAAGCCGGATGCGCGGCCCAGCGGGAGTTCCTGTAGGCACGCTGAAACGGATCATTATCAGTAACGTCGTCAGCTACAATTCCGCATCGCAGTTCAGCGGTGCGGGACTCATTATGGGCATTCCATCCAATCCGATCGAAGACATTAAGATCAACGATCTGTATATGGAGCATCGCGGAGGTGGAACGCGCGAAATGGCAGCGCGAGTGGTCCCGCAAATGGAACAGGGATATCCCGAGCCATATAGGTTCGGTGACATTCCCGCGAGCGGATTCTTTATCCGCAACGTAAACAATATCGAGTTTACGAACGTTGAACTTTCCTGGAGCCAACCGGATGTCCGCCCAGTCTTCTACCTGGACAACGTGAACGGCGCCGACTTCTTCCGGATCAAGACACCAAAGGCGGCCGACACCACGGTATTCGAGCTTAGAAACGTACAAGACTTTAGCGTAGCCCTCTCCCGGAGCGTCAAAGATATTCACATGGAAAAGGTTGATCAGAAGACAATTACGGATTGATGGGATCTAGGCAAGAGCCGTTGATTCCCATCTTGTCAGGAAGTATTGAAGAAAGGGAGACTGACCGTGAGGAAGCTTCCAGCTCTTGTTGACTTTCTTGTTGGGAACAAGCATGGTGCAGGCCGCGCCTGCAGGATCCCTAACCAGCGACGGATCTACACCGCTCTATCGTGCGCCTTCTCCGCCGGTTTGATCGGCGCAGCCGTCCACCAGAATTTGCTACTATGCTAGGCACAGGCGAACTCCTCACCATGTCCCGAACCGACTACCCGTGCGCCTAGGGAACTGACGCCGCGACCTCGTTCGACGGAACACTCTCCGCCCCCGCGGAATCGACACTTTCTACGATGTAGTCATACGTCGAACCAGCCTGAACCGTGCTGTCGATATAGGTGGCCTGCGTGTCCACTGTTGAGTTCAGCAATTGATACGAGGTACTGCCGCCGGTTGATCGATATATGTAATAGCCCGCTACCGGAACCGGCGAACTAGCGGGCGCGCTCCAGGTCAGGTTGACTTGATGTTGCGCGGCTTCCCCGGTGCCGCTCAGGCTGATCGCCACTGTACTATTCGTCGACGAATTGCTCTGAATAGTGAGCTGCCCCGTCGCCGCCCCCGCAGTGGTTGGATCAAACTGTACCTCCAGTGTCACCGCCAAGCTCGGGTTCAAGGTGACGGGGAATGCTGCTCCCGACATCGCGAAGCCGGTGCCACTCAATTTGGCCGAGTTGACAGTCACCGGCCCTGTCCCCGTGGAGCTTAACGTCACCGGTTGGGTCGTTGCCGTGTTCAATGCCACATTGCCGAACACCACACTGCCCGGGCTGATCGATAACGTTGGTACCGTCGTCTCTGCTGCATTCAGACGCAGAACAAAGCTCTTGGAAGCACTATTCATGGTCGCGCGGAGAGTCACTGTTTGCGGAGATGTGACAGACTGCACATTCGCGGTGAACCCCACGCTCGTCGCATTTGCCGGAAACACCAGCGTAGCCGGCACGCTAACTGCCGCATTGTTGCTCGCCAGCTTGGCAGTCATACTACTCCATGCCGGCGCGCTGATGGTCACGGTGCACTTGTCGCTTCCAGCCCCTGTGACGGACGCGCTGCTGCAAGAGAACGAAGTCACCAGGATGCCGCGTCCCCGGACAAACTGCGGGGTCGGCTCTTCTGTGCGATTTGCAGCGATCAATTCGGTAGAGTCGCTGGCCGCAGGGTCATTACTTAAACCGACCCCGGAAGCGTACTCGCCACTGGCATGGATACGTACGGCGTGGTTCCAGCTGTCCACAATGGGGTTCTGCCAGAAAGGGTCCGGCTGAGAAACGTCCACGGTTTCGCAATTCTCCCTGCGAAGAGTGGCTCTGCTCGAAGCGGTTTGTGTGACTGTCGCAACTCTACACGTGCTTGTGCTCGAAGAAGCGGGGAGCGGATCGGCGGTTGACGCATGCGCGGTGTAACCACCAGGAAGCGCGAGGACACCTAGACAACATGCCAGGACGGAGATCGGCCATGCACGCGAATTGCCGACTGTACGGCTCTTCCTGCACGCGCAGACAAAATGTGGACTGAACACCAGCTTCACCTCTGCAAACGTTGGTTGTTCCAGAGGCAGGAAAGATACAAATTGCAAGTCGTGCAACTTGTTGTGATATCGACGAATTTCGGAACTTCTTTAGTCGGAGTGGCCCTTAGAAGGCGAGCCGAAGCCGTCCGAATTCAATCTCCGCACTATTCGCTTGCTCCGATGTCCCGCGCAGTTGACAAAGTTCTTTCGTTATTCAGCCGCGCTTTCGGATAACACCTGCAGTCATTTTCTCTCGCGGCCGCTAAAAACAATGCTCAATTGTGGGCATCGCGCTATCTAAGGTAACCACTCATTGGCCTGGAGCTGGCGGCAGCGAGTGGTTCCATGATCGCGGTAAAGCGGTAAACACAGTGCTGAGAGAATTTTCACACAGGCGTACCCCACCCTTGACTGCCAAGGGGCAGAGGGAGTAAGTGCACAGGGCAATCTGTAGAGATAGAAGGACGCGAGAAGAGGTCTAGCGTGAAGGAAGGAAGGAGTTACGGAAGCTGTTCAGCACTGGCCGGGCGCATGAGGGAAAGCATCTCGACGGCCTTAGCGACAGCTTTGCGCCGCCTGGCGGCGACTCTACACTTTGTCTAGGATCGGCACAGCTGGACTACGGATCTACATCTGGGCTCGGGGCCCGTGCGAGGGGTGATGCTACTGAGAGTTGGAGGGATATTTGGGCAAGGCCAACCTGTTGAACCCTGTAGTTGCTCCTGCAATCGTCCGCGTCACGGCCGCGTCTCCCTCAAACGCGACCAGACGCAGGGCTCTTAATCACGATCCCCAGAGATCACGCATGCATGCGCCACACAGTGTCCATGAAGAAATCGCCAAATACCACCTTACCCGGGTGCACGCGTAAAACCGCGCAGCGCTGTTGCCTGTCGATGTAGTGGCCGTTTGACTCGATGGAGATATCCACCCGATACCAGCCAGGTTGAAGCTCAAGTACGGGACAGTAGAACTCCACTTCACCGGAGCCCGCTTCGACTTGCAGCCGGGGGTTCGAGGTGGCTGTCGTGAGCTGGGCACAAAGGTAGCCCGTGGGCCAGTAGATCAAAATATTAAAGACCACATTTTTCAGTGGGATTTGGGCTTGAAAGCCTAAGCGAGCGAACATCGGATAGCCGGTGCGAGGAGGCTCGTCAGGTTCGGGAGAAGCGAATCGAATGTGCGAACAAATCGCCGACTGCTCCTTACCCTCATCGCTTGGACGATAGGTTTCCTTTCTGTCCATCGCCATTTGCTGGTAGTGATCGACCACGTCTACAGGGTTACCTGTCATAACGACCCGCCCTTGATTTATCAAGATTGCGCGGTTGCAAATGGCTTGAATCGCACCCAGGTCGTGGGAGATTAACACGATCGTCCGCCCGCTCTCTCTCAGCTGGCGAATGAGATCCATACACTTCGCCTGGAAAACGATGTCTCCGACCGCAAGGACCTCGTCCAAAAGCAAAATGTCGGGATCGAGGTGCGCAGCGATCGAAAAACCAAGCCTTACATACATACCCGACGAGTAACGCTTTACGGGAACATCGATGTATGCTGCTACGCCGGCAAACTCGACAATGCTCTCCACTTTGCGACTAATTTCCGAACGGCTCATTCCGAGCATTGATCCGTTCATAAAGATATTCTCGCGTCCGGTCAGTTCCGGATGGAACCCGGAGCCAAGCTCGACCAGGGCCGAAAGGCGGCCCCGAATCTTGATTTCGCCCGACGTAGGAGCGGTGATTCTGGACAAAAGCTTCAAGAGGGTGCTTTTGCCCGCCCCGTTGTTTCCGACGATGCCAAGAGATTCCCCTTCTGCCACCTCGAAGCTGATATCACGCAAGGCCCACACTTCCTTAGGTTTCCTACCCGGAAAAGAAAGCTCCGGCCAGCCGAGCGACCGGGTGCGGCTGGCGCTCTGGACGAAATATCGCTTCGAAACATTGTCTAGTCTGATATCAAACATGGCAGTGAACTCGCACTCAAATTATGTCGGACATGGTTGCGTCCGTAGCTTTGAAATAACCGTAAGCGATTGCCAGGACGCACAGCGTGATTGCGCCGGATGAGATGAGCATGTGGAAATCCGGCGCCGACCCGCGCAGGACCACACGGCGGAAGTTTTCGATAAGGCTTGCGACAGGATTCAGCAGGTACAAGTGCCTAAATCGAGCGGGAATCGAATCGACCGAATAGACGACAGGCGTGGCAAACATTCCTATCTGCAAGACCACCGGCAACGCAGCGCCGGCGTCGCGGAAGCGGACCTGAACGCAGGATAGTAATAGAGCGGTGGCCGAAGTGAAGGCGAGGAGGATTGCGAAAATGGGTATCGCATACAGAGTCTTCCAGCTCACGGACACGCGATAGTACACCATAAGCACACTCAGAATGGACCAGGCAATTGCGAAATCCACGAGTGCGGCAAAGACGTAGGAAAGCGGAATGATCTCCCTTGGAAAATGCAGCTTCGTCAGCAAGACTGAATGGCTGGTCAGCCCGTTGACGGCATTGCTGACTGCGCCCGAAAAGAAGTTCCAGGGCAGCAACGCAGAACAGACAAACAATGGATACGGCACTCCCTCGCTTCCGACCCTCGCTACTCGAGAGAAAACGAGTGTGTAAACCAGCATCATACCCAATGGCTGCAATGCGGCCCAGACCCAACCCAATAACGACTGCTTGTAACGAACCGCTAGCCTAAAGAGCGTGAGCGTATACAGCAACCCTCGATAATCCACCAGGGTCTTAATCCCAGAGATAATCGTGTTAAGGGAGAATGATGGAGGGCGAATCACGATCAAAGTACGAGTCGTCACAACGCCCGAGCCAAAGAGCGGATGCTTACGTTCAGCAAGAGGCGCCATTAATTTCCGCGTAACACTGGTTTCTTCCGCAGGACTCCCGTGCCCGCGGAGTTCCGAATCTTGGCTCGCAACGCTATCTGCCGGCTGTGCCGGCTCCATACTTGTTCTGGGGTACACAGGCTCTCCCGATTCACAACTTCAAGGCTAACAACTACAAGCGGAATATTGTGGCTTTGGCGACAGACCACTGTCACCCATGACTGACTGCAGGTTTGTCAATCCATGCGTGGAAAGAGTCGCCTCTTTCCATGCGGTGAGTGAACTCTTTTAGTTCTTCGGTCATCATGGCATCTTCTGTCATAACTTGAATGGGGTGACCTGCGTCGGTCTCGAAGATGGTGCACAGAATCTCGTGCCGCTGCATCAGCTCCCGTGCACTCGACTCGAGCGCACCCGAGTTTTGGTTCCCTTGCAGGCGAAAGCCAAAAGACAGGTCATAGGCTGGATTTCCACAACAGAGCTGCTCCTCGAACCACAAGCGTCGTTGCGCCAGAGACAAAGGAAATACACGCCTCTGCTGCTGGCTCAAGAGCGTGACGAGCAACTCCTTCTGCGCAAATGCCACTAGATCGGATGACACTTCTGCCATTTGGGTCGGTTGTTTCTGGGGGAGGGAAAATGAAACCGTGTTCACCACGGTATCACCGTCACGCGTAGTGCGCAACGGCCGGATTCATCGCAGCATGGAAGAGTGCGTCTCGATGGCCAACCGCTGAAGATGGACTTGGTCGAGCTCGCGATTCGTAACTACCAGTGTTTACGATTGTGCTATCAGTTAACCAGCTACTCACTCGGGTACCGTCGGCCGTTTGCTTGACTCTCGTTCGTGGCACTTGATCGAGTAACAGCCTTTAAAGTCGAAAACAACCGCCGCCCGGGGGTTCCGGACCATGATCGAGGATCCGACCATCCAAGGGTTGACGAGAGAGGTGAAGAACCCAGGGCCAATGGCGTCAAGGCCATCGTTCCTATCTTCTCTTCTCCAGGCGCAAAACAACCACCACGGCTCCGAGTACGAGTCGACAAGATGTCACGGGAAGAGCTTGAGGAATTGCTACGGTGGGTACTCAAAGAGAAGTCGGCGGGGCCATCTACCTGACTCGATCCAGGTACCAGCATGCCGTACGTTTCAGGATCCGCGGCAAGAAATGGACTCACAGGGTGACAGTACAACGTTATGCAGAAATTGGCGATTGAAATTTGTGCAGATAATCCGTGGTAAGGTTCACCGAAATAGACGATCCGTTCGCGTTCCCACCGACACGACCAAATCAAGCAGGGCGCGAGTCGGCCTAGGTAAAGCTGCGCCTACTGTACTACTGCTTTCAGCCCAGTCGGTGGTGACGGTTGACTAGCCGACTGAGCCGCCGTCTTGAAAGATGCCACCCGCCCCGCCCAATAGCTCTCTGGAGTCAGTGTCGGACAATCATCCGCCCACGTGGCTGTGATAGCGCCGGGACTGGAATTATAGAAGAGATGTAGCCAGCCATTATTTTCATCCACATCTTGCGGGCCGCTAAGCGAGTTGCCTGTATAAGTCGCCGTGTCGAACACACCACCGGCAGGAGCGATTACGCCAGTCGCAGTACATTGATCTTGACCAAAATTCGCAAACACGACTCCGGTCGAAGTCGTTGGAGTATCACAACCGCTGCACGTGGTGAAGTTGGGTATGTCGCCAATCTCATTCGCGTCCTCGCCGCCTGAGTCGGTGTCAAAGGTCCAAGGGTTCGGCCCGGTTATGTCGTAGGTCATTAACGTATCGCCGTCCGTGCTGCCGTTCAGTTTTACATTGATGGCGACAGCGTTCCCAGTGCAATTCATCGCGTAATAGATTTGGGTATAGTTGTTGGGGCTGCCGCTGTAGTGCGCTGGCCCCGTGCTCAACCATGTGCAGGACGGCGTGCTGGAAATGCTAGTGATCGTCTCGAAGCCGCCAAGGAAGGAGAGCACCTGCAAGTTGCCCGAAAATGGGACTTGGAGGTTAAAGGGAGTCGCTGCCCCCGGTGGAATCTGTGCATGGGAGATCATTAAGGGTCGATTGCCGGATGGAGTCGAGCCTGAAGAGGCGGTCTTGAACGCCGCAAAGCAGGATGCGAATGCATGGCTGGTCCCTTGTGTGAGTGTCGGATTGAAGGAGCCGGTTGCACTGTACACACCGTATTGAAAGCCCGCCGCATCAATCAGATCGGTTGCGCCGAACCGCCAGGTAATGTTTGATTGCGCTCCTGACGCAAACGAAGAAACCGGATTATGATCGTCACTGAACACTGGTTGGATGAGCAGGTCGTTCGCGGTTCCGAGAGAAGCCGATCCGGCGGTTACGGACGTGGACGTTGCGCTGTTGCATTGCGCCACATCTAGAGGCGAAGATGTAGCGATGTTGTTCCATTCGCTGATGATCACGTTGACATAGCCGGTCGCTCTCCCTCCTGAAAAACTCCCTTTTACATAGGTTATGCCGGCTCCTGCGTTCGCCAGGTGATAGATTCTTTGAATATTGCCGCCTGCGGTGGTGTTGGTGACATCCTGGGTGTAGGAATTAGACGCACTGTCGGTCAACGCCAGGGTTTGACCGGTTCCCCCTTGAAAAAACACCGACACGACGATGAAATCATTCGCGAGAGTGGCTGCCGGAAGAGGACAACTATACACTCCGTTCACCGTGCCGTTACCGTTAGAACCACCGCTATTTGCCGGCCCAGAGTTCGGACAGTAGACGGACTGAACAAGGGTAGGCGTTTGTCCCCAGGCGAGCGAGCACCAGACAAGCATTGGGATGATGCACAGAAGGCGCAGCAGCCCGCGTAGTTGACGGCCTATCGCGGTGCGAGGGATGGTCTGCCTCATGGAGTTAAAAGGGATGCGTCTCATCAAGCCCGATTTCAGCGTTCTGAAACCAGTTCTACCAGTTACCTTTGGGCTCTTGCAAGGGTACGGAAGGGTCATGCCGGGGATGGTCTGGTGGGTCGATTCCGGTATAGGAAAGATAAACAATCGATTTCCAAAAGAGAACACTCAGAAGCCTTTATGAGGTTGCTGCAGTCGCGGACTACAATCCGAACATGAACAGCGCCCGGCCTGCCGACAGCAAGATAACCTGATGTCCGTCCACAGTGAATGAGATCGGCGCCGCATAAGTGTCCCCCCCAGGTAAACCCGCCACAACTCGCGTCCGGTCGCCGAATCGATTGCAAAAGCAACCCCCGCCGATGCCCCGAATACGATGCCCCCGCCCGTCGCCAAGAGCCCACTATAACCATGAGCGAGAGGTTCGTTCGGATTGGACAAGGAACGCTCCCATTTTTTTTCGCCGGTTGCAGCCTCGAGCGCTCGCACGACCGGATCCGACTCTGCGTTAGAGTCGCCAGCGCTGCCGGGGTAGAACCCAAGGTCCCCGCGCCTTGGGTTCCGAGACTTAGTAAATACAGAGGCCCCTTCCGTGGCCGGGACGAAGATCCATTCGCTCCTGCGGTCAAACGCCGCATTTTGCCAGTTAGTGCCGCCCCCGACGCCGGGTCTCGTCAACCGCCCCGAGGAAGTAACCTCGGCGCCTTCGGAAAGGATAGGGCGCCCTGTCGAATCGAGACCCTTAGCCCAGTTCTGTTCGACGAAAGGCACACCCACGAGGAATTCACCGGTGGTTCGGTCGAGTACATAGTAGAACCCATTCCTGTTTGCCACACAGACCACTCGACGTAGGGCGCCCTTGATCAGGATCTCGGCCAGAATAGGAGTCTGGATTGCGTCCCAGTCGTGTTCGTCATGAGGAGTGAATTGGAAATACCATGCCAGCTTGCCCGAGCCGGCATGTAAAGCGATTATGGAGTCGGTGAACAGGTTGTCGCCCGGACGGACTTCTCCCAATAGAGGCGGCGCCGGATTGCCTACGCCCCAATAAAGAAGGTCCAGCGATGGGTCGTAACTGCCCGTAATCCAGGTTGGGCCGCCACCGGTTTGCCAGGCATCGTTCTTCCACGTGTCGTGTCCTAGTTCGCCTGGACCGGGGATGGTGTTGAACCTCCATTGTTGCCGGCCAGTTTCCGCATCATAGGACGCAAGGAAACCGCGAACCCCGTACTCGCCACCAGCGACGCCAACGACGACCGAGCCGTTTACGATGAGCGGCGCTCCTGTCAATGTGTAACCGTCAGAAGGGTTGGCTACAGCGGTTTGCCAAATCACACTCCCATTGTTTGCGTTGATGGCGACCAGAAAGCCATCGAGACTACCCAGAAACAACCTGTTTCCCAGAACGGCAAGCCCTCTATTCGTTCGAGAGCAGCATGTCGGCAGCCTATCGGGCAGACTACGGCTGTACCGCCATCTTACGGCCCCGGTCCTAACATCCAGGGCGACGACGTCGGAAGGGGGCTCGGTGCTGAAAATGACTCCGCCAACGACGAGCGGTGTTGATTCGCTCTTTCGTTCGTTGGTATCGAATTGGTGAATCCATCGAACCCGAAGCCGCGAAACATTTGCCGGGTTGATCTCCGTCAAGGGCGTGTAACGCTGTCCATCGAGAGAGCCCGAGTAGGTCAACCACTCATCAGACTTGCTTCCAGCGTTGCGAATCCGTTCACCGCTCACCTGGATGTCTGCGGGGAGCACCTGTGCCGTGTATCGGTTTGAAGTAGCAAGCTGCAAAGTCCTGAGATAGCCGATGACCTTCCAGCGTTCCTCGGGAGACATCGGGACGGGGGCCATGCCGGTCTGAGGAATACCGTCCCGCACCACTTTATAGATAGCGATGACACTATCACCGTGGCCGAGTCCCGGATGATTCAGTGCCGGGGCATGCCCCCCCGACCCCTGGTCACCATGGCACACCGCACAGCGTTCGCGAAAGATGTGTGCGCCAACTTGACGATCTGCACTGGTGACGTATGGATTCACGACCGTGCCTTCTAAACTAACTCCCCGCTTAACAAAGTCTTCCAGGCCGAAACCACCGCGAACATGGGTCATGAACCAAAGGTCACTCCACGACAAGTCCGGGATGTCGCCTTCCGCTTTGCGGGCAAAGAGGCGGGCGCGCCATGAAACTGTCTCCCATGTCCACCCGCTTGGGACGGAATAGCGTGCGTTGCGTGATTTCAACTTGACGATCGTCCCTAGCGCGGCGCCAGTTGCAACAATGACAGCAACGACCGCAAGCCACTTGCGCGACGGTTTCTTTGTGGGCCGATCATTGTCCATGATTATGAGTAACAGCCAATGAGCAGGATCGCCACCAACGTGTCAAAAGATACCCCTATTGCGTATACAACAAACTAATACCGGGCACAATCGGGAGCTTTCGGCAAGCGCAAGTAACCCGAACCGCGCTGGTCAGCCATTCCTCAACCGAGGATTTCCGTCATCCCCGGCTCCAGTGGATCTTCCAGGCGCGCGGCGATACGGTTCGCGATCAGCGCCGGCGATGCGGCGTCCAAGCGACCCAGGGGCGTGTTGGTCATTGCAGTGAGCAGCTTCTGGGGCCGCACGATGAGGGTACGAACGCGCCGATACTGCAACGAAGCGACGCGGCCCAGCATCTCCACGGCTTGTTTCGCCGCAATATAGTGTGGGAACTCCTTCACAGGATGCTCCACAAAAACCGAGGAGATGATCACGGCACAACCGTCGCTGCGGTTCAATAGCTCCAAGAACTCGGAGAGTGGCGCGAGCGTGAGAGACACGGCCAAGTCAATGTATGCTCCGATGCGTCCGGCGGCATTCGGCTCCAGGCGCAGCGGCAGGACGGGAGGGCAGGCATTACAGATGAGAAAATCCAGACGGCCATGCTCTCTCAAGACCCGCTCCCGCAACCGCCGCAACGCTTCTGGGTCCGCCGCGTCACCCACCTCCGTCCGCGATAGCTCGCCGGCATTTGCGGAGCGCGCCATCCCATAGACGGCCGCACCTCTCAACTCCAGAGCTTGCTTCATCGCCGCCCCCAATCCCCGGCTCGACCCGAGGAGCACCGCGACCCGCCCTGCCAAGCTGTCCGGCCTCACTCCCGTGGAATCGATCTCCTCAATTTCCGGCACCGGGGGTCGCATGAAAGAGCAGCACTGCCCGGAGGCAACGGTGGAACCGCCATTGAGCAGAGAAACATCCATTACGATTTGCCCGAACCGCGAATCAACAGACGCGACCGAAGCGCGGTAGACCATCGTAGCACGGGCATGGATCCGTTCCGTGGAAGTGCAACACGAGCTTGGAGAAAAGAGCGGACTCTCCAGGTAGCTCCATCCCAACCAGATAGCTGCTCCAGCAGAGCAACGTCGCCAGAAGCCGATCCACGCCTCCCCATCGCGCCGCTAACTGTAGCCAGAGCCACAGCTATTGCAGGCGTATGCCCCGGAGATCTCCAACCCCGGAACGATGTCTTCCTCCTGTCGTACGGCTGCGTCACATCGTTCAAACGCGGAGACGGCCGCGATCTCCTCCAGCGTTTCATTTCTGTGGGAGAGCTCTGCTGTCACCGTAACCGAGACCACGAGCGCGCTCCCGTCGAATAGCCGCGCGCGCCACCTACCGTCTTTTTCCGAGGTCTCGACGCGATACGTGACACCTAAGAACATCGGCCGGCCGAACTCGGCTTCGAGAGACGTAGCGGACCAACCCGCAGGCAAATGGATGTGACCCAGACATGCCATCGCTCCCAGGCAGCCGAATACAACCGGCTGCCCATAAGGAGTGCGCCGGGCATAGTCGTGACTAAGATGGAGGGGGTTTCGGTCACCGGAAGCGTCGCTGAAGACGTGCAACGTCCTGTTCCGTGAATGAAACGGAAGGCTGGCCAAACATCGAACCGCTCACGACCTCAAGAATAGCCAATTTTTGGGTTAACCCGTTCAGTGGAAGTACGCGGATCTGCGGAACCGCGCTTCGGCGCGGTAACTCTATCTCACCGAGAGCCTACTAGAATTGCCAGTACAGGAATTCGCTTTGGCCGCCGAGATTGAGAATCCCGATAGCCACGATCATCGAGATGGCGACGGCCCACGCCAGCGACGGTCCCCATAGGATCGCGGGTTTCGGCAGTTGCGCCGTCGCGTGGACTTGGTTTCCAACCGAGCGCTGGCTCGTACCGGCTCAGTATCTGCAGAGTGTTCGGGCACACGAAGGCAACGAATGCCGCGCCACCGATCCAGAATGCCACCTTCTTGAGACCGATGCCTTCTCAACCCGATGCCATGCAGACCAATCAATCCCTGAAGCAGACCGGTCGCCGTTTTCAGGTTCGCCGAACGGAAAATGACCATCGATGCAGCGACGCACGCGAAGGTGATGATGAAGCCAGCGGGTTGCATGAATCGCACATAGCGGACTTATCGCGCCACAGCTTAGGCCCCAGTAGCCGCCACACATGATTTACCGTCAGAAACACGCCGTGGAGCACGCCCCATACGATGAACGTGTAGCCGGCGCCGTGCCAGATTCCCGACACCAGCATCGTCAACAAAACCGGAAACATCAATAGCTCGACGAATGCCCCAGGGCCCATGTTCTGCCCGGCAAAAGCGGGAGACCCCTGGCCGCACGGCGGCGCGTCAACCAGAGTGTCAACGGATTGTAAATATACGCCGTCAGGAAGCGCGTCAACGTCATGTGCCATCGCAGCCAAAAGTCGATGATGCTCGAAGCCCGAAGAGGCGAGTTGAAGTTTGGCGGTAGCCGGATTCCGAACAACCGGGCGATGCCGAGCGCCATGTCGGTGTACCCCGAAAAGTCAAAATAGATCTGCAGCGTGAAGCCGACCGCCGCAATCCAGGCCGGCACCAAGCCGATGCTGGCTGCCTGAGGCAGCCTGCTCATAGATGGGCGTCACAATTGGCGCGATGTTATCGGCAAGAAACACCTTCTTGAACAGCCCGAACGCGAACAACGTCAAACCAACGGACACGTTGTCCTTATCGAAACGGCACGACACGCGGTGGAATTGCGGCATCATCTCACGATAGTGCACAATCGGACCGGCGATGAGCTGCGGAAAGAAGAGCACGAACAAGCAATAGTCCTGCAGCGTGAAGGACTCAACACGACCTGCGTGAACGTCGATTAAGAAGGCGATCTTCTGAAACGTAATGAACGAAATTCCAAGCGGCAAGATGACCCGCGCCAGAACCATCTGCTGTGCCGAACGCATCGTTGAACTGCCCCACAAGAAAATTCGAATACTTGAAGTAGCCGAGAAACGCGACGTTGAATGCGATGCCAGCCAGGAGAACAGCCAGGGCAGCACTGCGACTCCCCTGCTTGTGCAGGCGCTGCAGCACGCGCGCCAGGACAAAGTTGATCAGCACCGACGGCGCGATAATCAGTACATTCAATGGCCTCCACAAGGCGTAGAAGATCAAGGATGCGGCAATCACCCAGCGCAGCGCCCACGTACGAGAAGCCTTGCCGAGCGCAAAAAACACAGCCACGACCGCCGGCAGAAAGACAAAAATGAACTCATAAGAATTGAAAACCATTTGCCGCTCGCTCCTGTATCTAGGTCGCTATTGCCGCGTGAGCAAAATCGCGCTGATCCTTCGCACAATTGCACCGACGTTTTGAAACGACTCAACCTCCGCCACGCCAAACTTCACGCCAAATTCAGCTCTCGACCGCAACAATGAAGTTGATGTAGGCGAAAGAGTCCCAATTGGCCACTTCATCGCGCTTGGTCTCCATTGTCAGCACGATGGAATCGTCCGACAAAAGGTCGCGGAGAATCCGCGTCAACCCGTTCAGAATGTCTTGATCCGTCATGCTACTCCGATCTCCTGGCGATATGGGTTGAGTGAGGCACATAGTCGGACAACTGCAAGAACCACCGCGTCGCGCCATCATGGGACGCGGCTTCTTGCGCGAGCGTGAAGCCGAGGGTCGGGTACAACTCGCTGACCACGCTGTTTTTCGAGGTTGGTATGTAGTCGGCGCGAAACGCCCGTACCCCCATCTGACGCGCAGTCTCCACAGCGATATTCATCGCTTCCCGCTCCAGTTGCCGGCCGAACACCCGGCAGCTCATGACCCAAGTATCGATCTCGAGCTAAGTCCGGCGTCTGCGGGTCTGGACGCAGAATCATCGCGCTGACAAGACCGTTGTCGCCAAACCTGTCGACGAGGCGGAATTGCAGTGTGAGACATCGATCGGTGGCGACGAACCTCGCCACATCCTCAAGGGAATGCCGTCGGGTTGTCGGATTAAAC
Source organism: uncultured Acidobacteriaceae bacterium (assembly GCA_963736535.1). Classification (GTDB taxonomy): domain Bacteria; phylum Acidobacteriota; class Terriglobia; order Terriglobales; family Acidobacteriaceae; genus PALSA-350. The sequence continues at coordinate 132,651 of CAVTPN010000014.1, read as the reverse complement.
TGATTTGTTTTCCCGATCAACTGTGCGACACGCGCCAGATCAACGGTTTGGAAGGGTCCGAAGGTCACCGACATCTCGAGCCCACGCAGAAAATCGTCCATGCTCTGCGACGACTCGAGAAAGGCCTCTCGCGAAGCGTTGGCCGAGTATTGCTCCCCGCGGCGAGAGTCGTCGGCGGTGAAGGCGACAGACTCGAAATAGCCGGCGTCCGCCAGGCACCGGACATATTGGGCTGCGTCGGCGGGCAACTCGGGAACAGCTACCATGGGGAGGCTCTGCCGAATGCGCGCTCGCTCCGCGGGATTATCGTCGACAAAGACCAAACTCTCGATTCCGATGTTCAACTGTTCGGCAATTCGCCTCAGGTTGGCCGCCTTGTCTTCCCAGTTCGCGACGAAGGCCGCGATGTCGGTCCGCCTCAGGAGCATCTCCGGATGGTCGCGGAACACCGCCTCCGCTACTGCAGGGTCATTCTTCGAGCAGATGGCCAGAATCACTCCACGCTCTCTCAATTGCTTGGCGTAACGCTGCAGCGCAAGGTGCGCTTCGCCGGTCCCGGTGCCCTCCCCCAGGATGATCCCTTCCGGCCCGTCGTCACCGATCACGCCGCCCCAGAGCGTGTTATCGAGATCGAGGACGAGACATTTTTTTGACAATCCACGCTGGGCCGCGATGACCCTGGCGAGCAAGTCTCCGTACGTAGACGCAGCCTGTGGCGCGATTTCCAGCTTACCTTGTAACCAGCGCGTCACATCGAACCACGCATCCAATCCATCACGTTCACTGGCTCGTGCTATATCCAGAAGCAGAACGCCATCTTCCGCGGCTGCTTGTGACAACTGTTCGTTTAGATGGGCGATCAGCTGCGCCGGAGCGCCGGCAACAAGACGGTCATAACTGCCAAACAGTGGATCGGCGATGTTCAGGAAAGTCTGTTGGATCACGGTTGCGTGGAATGTCTCTCGCGCTTTTCGCCAGAGCATACGCAACTCATCGATCGACCGGCCGATCGCCGCATCCGCCTCGGCTGCTGTCGCCGTCAGTGGCACGGCCGCAATCGCCTCGCGCGCGGTGAGCGACAGCAAGACGATCTGGGGGCGTAGCCGATGAAGTGGCGACTCCGCATCGAGCAGTTGTTGCCGGTATTGCCCGTATGGTCCGATGTGGACATCGATGAGCAACCGCCGGCGCAAACCAGAGACTCGGATCGCTGGCACCAGATGGTCGACCGTCGCGGAAGCAAGAATCGCCAGCCGAACAGATGAGAATCCCTGAGGCGCTTCCGCCAAAAGCTGGACCAAGCGCGCGATCAAGCTGGATCGTTTCGAGAAAGCCGAGCCGGTGCTGAGCAAGTGCAGCAAGCTTCTCCAGGCGATCCGCCGACGGTTCCAGCGCCAGGCGAAGACAACCTCGGAAATCTTCCGGGAGCAGGCAGCCAATCCATCATAAGTTCGTGCCTCAAGTCGCCAGCGCCTCGCATGTCACGCCGTACGATTCCGGCTATTCGCCGAGACACTTTCGAATCTGCGGCCCGGCTTCCTCAGAAATGCCGCGGACCAACGTTGCGCGCTTTCCGGATCGAGGTGGACTTGATCGAATGTGATCAACCCGTCCAGTCTTGGCGCCACCAGGTTCAAGCCGCAGCGCAACGGCAATGGCCTTGGCGGTCCCAAGACCAGTTTTCACTGTCGGGACGATTGTTAATATCGTGCATGCCTGGTCGGCGGAAAGGCTAGGAGAAACTCATTTCCCAACGCTGTATATGATGCAAGCCATATTTCGGTCGACATCCTCATCATAGGATACCGGCTCGCTCGTGAACTGGCCACCAGTTACGACGCCAAGCACCCGTCTGATCGCGACCGAAAGATGGCCCCTCATTTCCACAAACAGCCTTAAAGGTTGTGCAAATCGCTTTGTGGATCCTTTGCCACTGGCGCTTCTGCTCATACCGAGCCCTCGCCGACTCATCCCGCATGACGGTTTTGCCAGGTCCAGTCTCGGATCGCTCAAAAAACGAGTCGATATTGATCACATAAACCTTCGCCTTCGGGCGGATCTTGCGCAGGAGCGGCGCTTCAAACGTATAGTTCTCGAGGTGCGAAAAACCCAGCAAGTAGTAGCTCTTAGAAAGCGACGAGAACCAGTCAGCCGTCGCCTTGCTAGAGAACGCGAATGCGGTGCGGCTATTCCCGAGAAAAAGCACCTGCGCGTTCGCGGCAGCGGCGTTGCCGCCGGCTCGAGGCCAAACCACATAGCGCCGTGGTCGTAGTCACCGTAACTCGTCGCTCCGCAGTATCCGAGATACCCGTCGGAAGCGTAGCCAGAAGCTGAGCAACTGAATATGCCGTGTTTTCTGAGGCTGTACGCCGCCGCACCAAGAGCCACTGCGACAACCAGCAAATGTACAAGCCTGATCTCACCGCAAGCACCACGCTTCCACGGCCTCGCGCCGGTACCTCGGTCGAATCCATCAGGGGAGATTTTGTGAGTAACATAGCTTGCCAATTTATCCTCTACGACGTTTTACAACAGTAGGAGTAACCAGGGTGTGTGCGTGCTACCGCTTGAGTCCGTCACTGCACTAGCCGTGGTGGTCATATTGTTTCAATTCCGTGACGGTTGTCTTGAGATCGCCAGCAATCTCTGTGACGCTGACAGTGACCGTCACCATGTTCGGAGGCGTTCCTGCCGGCATGATTGCCCTGAACTTAGGTCGCGGCGGACGCAATCCACTGAGCTAGCTTGTTTGTCCTATTAGACCCCGTTGACGCTGACCGCGGAATGGTCTGTCCTCACCATCTCGCTCCCGACCTGCCCAACGCTGATGTTTCTGTCCTTGCGCAGCTTTTCTATAGTTTCGTACGGATTCAGCACAGCCCGGCACAACCTAGACAGCGTCGCGCCGGCTAAGTGCCACCGACTAAAACCCACGCCGGCCTCAGTTAGCTTCCTCTTGTGATAGTCCCAGAACTTCTTGTCGCGACGGCCTCGGATGAGACTGACCGCGAGGAATCTGTAGTATTCGGAGACGCTCCGGCGCAGACACCCCTCGAACTCCCTCCTGGTTAGATAATCCTGGCCGTGCGTTACCAAATTGTGCAGGTGACCGGCCGAAAGTGTATTCATATCTTCTGTGAAGGCACCGAGGGACTCTGGTCGCAACCTCTTGTACGTAAGGACCTGATGGACAAAACCAAAGTCGCAGGTCTTGAGCAGCACGACACATGCCTCCATATCCGCATGCAGATTTGCTTCGTTATAAAAGGGATCCTGCTTTCTGACCAAATCAGACCGATAAAGCACGGAGCCCGATGTCCCGAACACGTATATCCCGTGAAGAAGCAGTTGGCGGCAGACCGCACGACCGGAAACCATCCTTGCGGGATACGGCAATCCGGCCCACATAACATCAGTTCCTTGCAGACCGTAGGCTCCAACGATTCCCACGGAAGGATGCTCCTCTGCAACAGAAAGCATTTGCTCTAAGCACTCTGGAAAGATCCAATCGTCCGCAAAAACGATCTTGCAGTATTTGCTCTCGGGCGAAATCTGCCGGAGTGCCACGTTATGGTTGGGAATCGCCCGCACGAACTGACGATTCTCGTGAACCCTAATCCGCGGGTCCCTGGCCGCATATCGGCGCGCGATCTCGACCGACCCGTCCGTGCTGCAGTTATCGACGATGGTGTAGTCCCAATTTTGATAGGTCTGCGCCACGATGCTCTCAATGCATTCAGCAAGAAACTCGCCGTCGTTGTATACCGGCGTAACAATACTCACCAGAGGCAGCCGTTTCGAAACCATCTTCCCCTCATTATTCCGTGAATGTAAGGTGGCAACGGTGCGGTGCCCTGCACAAGAGCAGCAGGTGCGTAACCAACGCCCGGATGCCGAAACTACTGTGTCGTGGGGCGCCGGCTACGGCGCATGGCTTGCCGACGAGGCTGGATTCCTACCTAGCGAATCCCATTGTCGGCTCCCCACGACCTCAGCGGCTTCTGTTCCCTCAGGGCTCGTCCGCACTACAACTTCTTTGCCAAAGAGGTTATCGAAGTGCGTTCGTAACGCGTTGGAGTACGCCCCCGATGTTTAAGAAATAACGCTCTGAGATAATCCTTCTCCTCGACCGCTGACTGGAAGCTTTTGATAAGTGTATCCACCTCAAAATGCTCTACATCCAGGCAATATTGATCGTGCCCTACTGCTCGCATGAGATCATCGATTTTTGGGAGATAGCTGAGAGCGATACCGGCCTTCCCAAAAGATGAGAGAAAATTACGCCATGAAATTTCGAGGTGACAACAACATCGAAGGTGGACATCTGCAGAAGCAGTTCTTTCAAAGTCGGCAGCGGGCGAATAACTACGCTGGCGGCTTCATCAGGAGAAACACCAGCAAGAAGTCTTCCCTTTAGATCCTCGATCGCGAGAAAGTCGGTAAGAACATCGCTGGTGAATATCTCCAGATGGTAGTTGTGGGCCAACAGCCATGTTGAAAATGCGGCTAGTTTATCAAGATATCGGCAGTACACATCGCTGTCTTTTCGTGGCCAGCGACGAGGGTCACAAAAACCCATCGGATTCAGTCCTACCCTGGGGGTCCGTGTTTTGATTTCCCTCCGGTTGGATCACGCTGGAGACCAACGGCGCGGGCAGGATCTGGACGGATCTGAGTTCCGATTTCCACGCCCAGGCTACGAAGTAGAGCTTGTGACTCCGCCAGCGTCAGTGTGTTGACGACTCCGCGGTAGATATTCCAGGACATCAAGTGAGTAAGCGGGATCTGGACAGACGTGTATTTCAGTTGTCACGCCTAAGCTACGAATCAACGCCTGTGATTCCTCGGAGCGAAAAGAAACGTAACCCGCCAAGCGAACAGACGACCTTGCGAAGAACTTATTCCAGGGTCGCTTGAGAAGATCGGCTCCCGACCCCAACGATGAACACCGGTGTGCTCGAGAGCTTCGCGAGGACGCAAAACTTGAAAACGTTGTAGGGCAGATCTCCGTGTAACTCGCACAGTTGGCCGCCACCCGATATTATCAGAAGATCGAGGGATCTTACGATGTTGTAGGACCGTATGAGATGTGCGAACTCTCGGAAAAATCTATGACGCGCTTAACCCAGGCATACAAAGCGCGGCTCTGTTTCAAGATTGACTTAAGCCTCGACTGCCGGGCGGGAACATCAGCTGACGATATGCCTGAGCCTTCCGACCCCGGATACCACCACCTAATGGGGTAACAAACAATATTGTGCCTTTTTCTTGTGTCATCGGGATACATCGAAAACCCGATCAGAGCAGCGTTTGGCAAACGCTTTTTGATATTGATAATGAATGCGTCCTGGATAGAGGCATCCCCCATATTTCCCCAGCCCATGTGATCAAAAAGTCCGATTCTTTTGTAGTTTCTATCCAATGTGGTTGTCCCGTTTCTCTCAAGATCGCTGCCAAAATGCATAGTGTTAGCGGGATCGCTTAAAGAGGGGGATCGCATTCACGCCTTTTCGCCCAATTTGAAGGCCGAGGCGTAGCGGATTTTCCAATCGCGCCTGCTTTGGTAAACGGTTCGAGGCCCCACCATTTCCAGGGCCAATCACGTCTTATGGAAGGGTCGCCATTGTGCATTTCTTCGAGTAAGTCCAGAACGGGAGTCCAGCCTAAATCAAGAGCGACCTTAGTTCGAACATCCAAGTCAACTCCTGACACAAAAAGATATCCACCCGGCTCAGCCAAACGCGCTATATTGCGCAAGCATCGTTCGGCGTCGGGCGGCTCCATGTGGCACAGAAACTTGTTTGCTACTACTATACTCTGGGGTCCTACTAGTCCTGCGAGTTCCGGGTCTCGGGCGTCCGCAAGCTGGAAGTTGACACCTTCCTTGATCCATGACTTGATTGTTACCTGGCCATCTTCAGCGTCAAACATCTCTTGCATTTCCCTTTCGGTCATGCGTTCGAAGATCTCCGAATTCACGAGCTGGTTCGCTTCGAGCGAGTAGCGCCCTTCTGCCGCGATTTCCAGGATCTCCTTTGAAATATCGGCCGCCCGTTCACGATAACTTTCAAATCTGGTCGCGCCGAGCGGATTGTCCACAAGATTGAGTAGACCTCGGCTCCATTACTGCATGCCAAGACCGTAATTCTCAATTCGGACCCTTTGGCGCTTTGATTTGCAAGCCTACGGATCAACTCCAGTTCCGGACGATTTCGAAGGAAAAAGGTGCCATGATACTGCATCCGACCCAAGCGCTGTTGTACTAGCGAATGCAGGAACGCACCGTACAAACGGATCGGACGAGTCGTCGTTATGGAAGAGGGTAGCCGGTTCCACACCCATTCATTCGCGAGCAAAAAAGGCCTGCCCACCAGGCTTCGAAGGACTCTTGTTCCTGACACTTTGACTAAAATCTGTTGACGGATGGATGTCCACCGGTCGGGAGGGCGGATTGAATCTCCTGCAAGATCCGTGCTCATGACGCGATGATTCTCGGTAGCCAAAGGCATATTCGTTTCTATATTGATACCAAGCTTTCTTCTTTAGATGATGAAGACCCCTTTAATCCGCGAAGAAGATCCAGGTAGAGTGACTTTTGCCCCATGACGAAAACGAGCAGGCCAAGGAACGTCATCAGGAGAACGGCGCTTTCTAACACTAATCGAGGCAAGGGAAAGAGAAATTGACCGTAAGCCAGCCGTACGCCAAAAGCGCACCCAGCTGCCAAGATGCTTGATGCCAGCGGCCGGCCTGCAGTCAGCACGATATCTCGGAAGGAAACCACCGTGCCGTGCACCGACCACGCGATAACCGGAATCACCCACAGAAGCATCACCGTGGAGTAGGCGAGCGCGACACCCCGAGGTCCGTACGGCAAGCCTATGATGTAACTCACAATCATGATGGGTGCAATGACCAGACCCATCTTCAAGCTTCGTTCGACCAGTCCCAACGAACAGACGAGCCATGCCAGCGGATTGGCTATTGCAAAGACCAGCATCGTCGGAGCCAACAGGCGAAAAATGGGAGCGGCTGCCATCCACTTAGGGCCCAGAAGAACGAGAATTATGTCGTCGGCGAAAAGAAGGCAGGCGATTGCCACGGGGAGGGTCATTGCAAGAACTAAAGAATAACCTTTTAGGAAGTAACTCTTGAGGCGAATGGGATCACCCTGGAGCCGGGACAACGCCGAAAACGCCACCTCACCGGCCGCCGAATTTAGGTTTTCAGTCGGAATGTTGCTAACCTGATAAGCCCTACCATAGATCCCGAGCGCATCGACACCCCAGAACCGACCTAACAAGACCTTCTCAAGATTGTTCGCGACATACAAGACCAGCCCATTCAAAGTAAGAGTGCCGCCAAAACGCATCATCGACCGAATTCCCGTCCCCCTGCGGGGCATACCCGGAACCCACGCCGCGGTTAGCCAGCAACCAATCGTGTTTGCGCATGGAAAGGCGACGGTCATCGCCACCAGAGCCCAATATCCGTATCCGGCCTCGGCCCCGCATATGGCAATCGCCGTACCAATAAGCAAGCTGACGGTGTTGATTACGGCCAGGGCGGTAAAACGCATGTGCCGTTGCAGAAGCGCACCGTGTTGCACTCCTGCCGCGTTGAAGAGAAAGCCGGCCGCCAAAACAACCGTCACCATAACAAGCCGGGGCTCGTGGTAAAAAGCAGCGATAGCGGGCGCCACGGCTACGCCCACAATTGCGAGTACTGCACCGACCAATATGTTGATCCAGAATAACGTCGAAATCTGCTGTTCAGTAACAGTCTCACGCTGAATGGCGGCGGCGGAAAGCCCAAAATCCCGGAAGAGAGTCAAAACGCCAGTGAAGGCTGTGACCATGCCCACTAATCCGAAGTCTTTAGGTCCCAAGAGCCGGGCCAAAATCATGAGAGACCCCAGGCGAAGACCAAAATTCGCCGCTTGGGCGCCGAGCCTTGCTGCACCACCGCGTATCGTTTTTTCTTTCAGGTTTTCCATCAAGCCTTCACGGTGCGAACGGGTATCAGCCGCTTGCAACCTCTCTAGTCCAGGGTCACATCACCAGTTTGCGGCAATAAAATGCTTCTGCGTAGCCGCTGGCGGCGTTGCACTCCATTCCCCTCAACCGCATGAGAGAAAGAAATGTCTCCGGCTGGAACCAGCGTTTTGGGTGCTGTGACTGGAAGGCTTCCATGATGTAGCCAACCTTTTTCTGACAAACCTCCATCTCAAGTGGCATAAACACGCTGGGTTGTCCCATGTCTCCGTCGTATTTGGGAATCTCGTATTCCAGAATCAAATGATCCCGAAATGTGTTCCACGTCAGTTCAGCGATGAGCCGGTGATCTTGATGAGCGTCTCTTCGATTGTGGGTGAAGATGAGATCCGGAGAAACCTTCCGCTTCAACTCTTCGAACACTGACTTCACTTCGGCGCCCACAAACGGCATGAAACCGTCAGGGAAATTATTCAGCAGAGGACCCTTCAGCCGGGCTGGATCAACGAATAATTCGGCGGCCCGTTTAGCCTCGGCGTTCCGGGCCCCCGGGGCGCTGAACACTACCCAGTGAAAGTCACAACCTTCATATTGCTCGGCCAGGCGGAGTATGGTGCCGCCGCAGCCGATTTCGATGTCGTCCGAATGACAGCCTAGACATAGAACCTGCAGCGCTTCCGTCTTCCCTGTGGGCAGGCTCAGATGGATCATACAGCGGCCGACACCACTTGAAGCTGGTTCGAAACCCCCTTAGGAGTGTGGGTCCAGACCTTCCAGGGGGCCTCGTCCTGGTTCAACTCTTCAAGCCGTTGTTTGTCTTTGAACGTGTCCATGCATTGCCAGAATCCGTGGTACTTGTAGGCCAACAAAGCTTGCTTCTCGATAAGCCGCTGAAATGGTTCTCGCACCAGCTCCTCTCCGGGTCCCATATGACGGAAAATCTCGTTGCGCATGACGAAGAAGCCACCATTGATCCAGATCTCGCTGCGGGTGAGCGGGCAAATCTCCCTTACCAATCCCCCGGGTGCTGCATGGACCAGATCGAAACTCCCGGTCGGCTGCACCAGGAGTAAAGAAGCAACGGCTTGGCTCCGCTGGAATACGTCGACCATCTCGGGAAGCGGGACATCACTCAGTCCGTCTCCGTAATTCGCCAGAAACATTTCCTCGCCGCGCACGCAGGGTTCGATGGCCTTCAGACGTTGACCAATATTGGCATTTGCGCCCGTCTCCACAAAAGTGATGGTCCAGTCATCGATGTCTCGGTTCAGAAACTGCACATTCTTTCCGCCTTGCGACCAGACGAAGTTGTTGGAGATAGATTCATCATAGTGAAGGAAGTAGTCCTTGATGCAGTTGCCCTTGTATCCGAGACACAGGATGAAGTCTTTATGACCGAAATGCGCATAGTACTTCATCAAATGCCACAGAATTGGTCGCGTCCCGATCTGCACCATGGGTTTGGGGACGTCATCAGCGTATCCTCTGAGCCGCATCCCGGTTCCCCCACAAAAAATGACCACTTTCATCGCAAACCTCCGCTCAATAGACGATTACTTTTGGAATTCAGGCGTGAACCGCGACCAACTCTTCCAGCCAGGTTACTCCTCGGAATACTCGATACTGCTCAGCCCGGAGGCGGTCTGCGAGGCGGCCAGGAGGAAGCGTGACGTCGTCGTACGTAACCACGGAATCCTTGGCGACATCCCGTTTCAATAGACAACCTTCCACCAGGCCTTCGGGCAGATAACGGTTGCTGCACATCTCGTCGGTATTCACCGCCTCGCCATAGGTCATGTACATGCCGTAGTCATCCAAGACCTCTCCCGCCTTCAAGTCTCGCTTGGCAACCGCGCACACCTCGACCACCGGGCCGCCCAGCGGCTTGGCCAGCGAATCGCGGAACAGCGCCACGCGGGCAATCGCAGCTGGAACCTCGAAATGCACCAGATGGTAGGGAATAAAGAATGAGTACAGAGGCCCGTCCCCCATCTTGTAGAGATTGAGGTAATGTTGCTGCTTGGGATCGGGATGTTCGGCCAATACATAAATCTTGGTGAGGGGTGTACCCACCACGTAATCGACAATGCCGCCCAGCTTTCGAACTTCATCAATGTCGTAGAAACTGCCAATCTTCATAACATCGTCTTTGTATGGCGCGCCCCGTGACATTCCCCGTGATCGAACAACGAACCCAGTGGCGTTGGCGACAATGGCTTGTTCGAAACTGATCTTGGAGCCATCGGCGAAGCTGGTCACCATTGCGGGGTTCTGCCCCCACTTCTCCGCAAAACCCTTTTGCGTAGTGGGATTGCGGTATGGGTCCTGAAGCCCCTTAATGTTGCCGATCACCCGAGGTGTGAGTCCCAAACCCGTCACCCAGCGATGAAGGTTAATCTGTAGCCCGGGCTCATCGCCATCGCAGGCCGATAAAATGACACCGTGTTTCTCGGCATAGGTTTGCATGATCGGGCCGATGGTAGCGTCAATTTCAGCGTTCATCAGGACAACGTCCTTGCCATGCCTGAACGCCTCTAAAGCCACCTGGGCGCCAAATTCGACGGACCCAGTTACATCCACCACCACATCCACCTCGGAGGACCGAGCCAGCAAGAAGGCGTCTCCGGTTGCGACCACCTTACCTTCGCGGATGGCTAGATCTACCTCTCTTTGCGTCAACGGAGAAGCGACGTCTTTAACGCCGGCATAGTCGCACAGCTCAAACGCACGTTCGGGCCGACGGTTGTACACTCCCACCAGGCGCATACCGGGTGTGGTATTGACTATGTGGTTCGCCAGCCCACGGGACATGAAGCCGGCGCCGATGAGGGCGACCCGGATAGGCCGGCCCTCTTTTTCCCGTGCTTTCAATGCTGTGTCAACAATGATCATTTGGAATCCTTCAGGCTCAGACTTGTTGGTGGAGTTACGAACCAGCGCCTACCAGCTCAAATTGTTTCAGGCCCATTCTCTGTTTGAGTTCCGCCCCCTGCTCATCGAGCGCCTTCCATTGCTGGTCCTTATCGGAGACCACCGTAACGGGCAACGGCCATGGCAACCCTAATTGCGGATCGTCGTAGAGCAGTCCGCCCTCTGATCCCGGAGCGTAGAACTCTCCGACCTGGTAGGTAGTTTCCGTGTTATCTCTCAACACCTGATAGCCGTGGGCGAAACGCTCAGGCACGTAGAGAGCCCGCCGGTTATCTTCGCTTAACTCAACTGCAATGTGCTGCAGAAAGGTCGGACTCTCCGGACGCACATCTATGATGATGTCCATAATCGCGCCCCGCGTACAACGCAACAGTTTCGTTTCAGCTACGGGTGGAAACTGGAAGTGCATTCCACGGACGGTACCCATCCTATGGTTGAATGCGGCGTTTGCTTGCGCAATGAGTGGCTTCAGACCATGAGCCTCGAACTCATGCTGACAGAATGTGCGCGCGAAGAAACCGCGGGAATCCTCCCGCCGGTCGATGTCGATTATGAACGAACCTTTCAACTTAGTCTCAGTAAAGATCATCGAAAATACCCTCTCCCTTTCTCACTTATTTAGATTTAGCGGACTCCCGCCTCTACCATGTTCATGTTCTTGTCAGACGTCCAGTACAACGATCGGTCAAGCTTTGCGTTTGCCAAAAGACGCTCGATATTGTTTATCCGGAAGTAGCGTCCGCTCTCTACATCTTCACGAGTAAGCCCCACCGCCCGATAGGCGTCATAGAGTTCTTGAGCTCCCCTACGGGCTGTCCATTGCGGACGGAAATCCGGCAGCAGACGCGTAATCTTGTCGCAGGTCACGCGATAGCACCGCTTATCCGCACTGCCGCCTGGAGCGTACTCAACGCTGCATCCGGGCACCGTTTCTGCGACGATCTCCGCCAATTCGCTGACCCGGTAATTCTCATCCGTGCGGCCGACATTGAAGGTCTGGTTGTGAATCTTATCGCGCGGCGACTGAAGTGCGACCACCACGGCGGCGATAATATCGCGAATATGTGTGATCGGGCGCCAGGGCGTTCCATCGCTCTTGATAAGAATACGACCGGTTGTATAAGCGGAGGCCACCAGGTCGTTCAGAACGATGTCGAGCCGCAGCCGCGGAGACACACCGTAGGCAGTCGCATTTCTCATATAAGTGGGGCTGAAGTTGTCGTCTGCCAGAAGCCTGACGTCGCGCTCCACAAGAACTTTTGAGTTGCCGTAGGGAGTAACAGGGTTGAGAGAAGCGTCTTCATCGAGGAAGTCGTCTCCGGCCGCACCGTAGGTGCTGCATGAGGACGAGAATACGAAGCGCGTCACGCCTGCTTCTTTCGCAAGTCTGGCGAGCTTCACTGACGCGAGGTGGTTGATGTCGTAGGTGAGCTGCGAGTCGAGGTTCCCTAGCGGATCATTGGAGAGAGCAGCCAGATGCACGACCGCGTCGAAGCCTTCCAGATCCTCCCGGGTAAGATCCCGGAGATCCTTGCGCGATCCGGCAATCGGTAAGGGCGCGCCTCCAAAGTCGCTGCCAGCGTAGAGATCGGTGTCGAGGCCACTCACTTCATGGCCTGCCGAACGTAGAATCGGCCCCGCCACAGCGCCGATGTAACCCTTATGACCAGTCAGCAGAACTTTCATGTAGCTCCTATCGAGATATAAACTAAGTTGTATGACGTGACAAACGGCGACTAATGAAATTGCCAACAATACTCACATAGACTTTGCACGGTCGCAAGAGACCCGACCGTCACTGCGGGGTAACCGACTTCTCTGTTACTGTGCTGGTTTACTCCGACTAAGCTTCGCACACCCGGCTTTGTGCAACAGATGGTTACTTTATACTTCAGGTAACCACTGCGCACACTCCATCGCCACGCCCGGGTGCACGCTATCTAGGTGCCGCGGCTATCATGCACTCCGGATTTCTGCCTGATAGGCTTCGCTCCAGCAACGGCCGCCTCGGCTCTTGTTAACCATGTCTGCCCTATGGAGCTCCGGCAAATAATCATCACCAATTACACAACCGAGGGTGTTTGTAATTAGGTCCGTTACATCCGAACTGCGCGTCGGGTAGAAATACTTGCAGCAGTTCAATGGTAAGGCTTGTGAACGACCCAAGAACGACCGTAGTTCTTCCTGGGTGCCTTAATCGCTGGCATCAGGGAAAGGTAAGCAAAAACACAAAAGCCAAAAGGGACAAACCCTGCAATATTCACGCCGACATCCTGCCAGTAGCCCCAAGTCGGGTGATATGCCTTCCACGGCGCGCGCATAAACCGCGGGTGCAAAATGAAATAACTTCTTCGGGATACTGAGGTCAGTTGCGGGATCGAGCTTATTATGCGCCACCGCCCCGCTGTGTTCATCAAACAGATACAGCGCGGCTGCGCCTCTTTCCGCCGACAGGTATCGGCCTCCGCCTTGGCTACCCAACTTGCGGAATCCGCCGCAATTTGCGAAGCCGTTAGTTCGTGCTGATAAATCGCTAACCCGACGAATTCTTCCCTGTCCAGCTATCGTTGATTATCGGAGAGTTGGCGAGCACTACCCGCCCTGTCAAGTTGTTCCAAGCTCCCAGGAGGCGGAACGCTTGAGCCAGGACGCCATCTATATAAACGGCCGTTTGCTTCTCACCCAAAGTGACCGTCACTACAACCGGCTTGTTCTCCTGAAACACCCGATCAACGTAGAAGAGTGCGGTCCGAGAAACACCCTGGGGGTCGACGTTATTCTGGCGAATGGCCAGCGCATCTCCCTTTTGATGCAGCGAGAACGGCTCTCCCGGATGGGCGGATCCATCAAAGGAAAGAATCGTGCTGCTGCCTTCACTCCGGGTGGGCTCCAACCAGATTTCGATCGTGCCTGAAGCATTAGTCAGGTTGCTTGCTCTGATGGCGCCGAAAGTGACCGCACTGCCGTGGCGTCGGAATTCAAGCCCATCCCCGCGCTCGAACCACTTCACCTGGTTGGGGGAAACATGGAACGGCCACAATCCTGCCGTCAGAATAATTGCTAACACGCACAGACTGAGTCCGCCCGCTAACCTTGTAGATCCCATGATTCTTCTATCGCCCGCAGCTGGGTCCGCATCCTTGAGGCCGGTCTGGGCCTTGTCAGCCAAGCCCCTAACCAGGTTTTCGAACCACCTTCGCGGTCGTGGCAGGACTTGAAGAGAGATCTTCTCGATCAACACGGGCCCGTGGAAAGGTCCGGAGTCCCCTTTGGCTGAAAACCAGCTGATATGCCGCAAGCAAATTGTTGACGGAATGCTGCCAGGCCAATTCCTGGACTACTCTGTTGCGTCCGAATTCACCCATGGACCTTCTTTCCTCCGGGTGGTCTAGAAGCCAGATGATTTTGGCCGCGAAATCAGTCACCTGATCGCGATTATCGCTATAGAGAGATGCTTTCCCAGCGCTAAACCTGCCTTCCTTCAAATCGAATTGAACGATCGGCTTCCCTAAAGCCATATACTCCATAATCTTGATCATGGTCGAAATATCGTTCATCTCGCATGGCCTGTCCGGGTTGACGCAGACATCGGCTGTCGAAAGAATGTCCAATAACTCCTGGTCGGGAATCCTTCCGGTGAAGTTGACGATGTCATCCAGCCCTTTCTCCTGTACCATCTTTCGCAGCCCAACGAGCCCGGGCCCTCCACCGATACACGTGAAGTGAATGTCATTTCGCCCCAGCTTCTTGAGGTGCAGCGCCACATCCAGGAGAATGTCTAAGCCCTCCTGGAAGCTCATAGTTCCCACATACCCAATAAGGTACGGTTTTCCATATTTCAGAACAGGATTCGGCGGGACGGCCTTGAAGGTGTCCAGGTCTGGACCGTTGCGAACGACGAATACGTCGTCCGGGTCGCGGCTGCCTCTGGTGACGGCGAGGTTCTTATAACTATTATTGGTGACCATAACCACGTCGCTCACACGGTAGGTCAGCTTTTCCAGATACAACTGGGCTTTGTATAAGAAATCTTTCCGGTCGTATTTGGAAAGATAGAGCTCCGGGTTCGCATCGTGTTGATCGAAGATGTATTTGACTCCAAGGGCTTTGAAAGGAAGAGCAACCAGGAAAATGTCGTCAGGAGGATTGCAGCCCTGGATCACGTGGAAGCCCCGGCGCAGATAGATCCACACGGAGAAAAGGAACTCCCAAATCAAGGCGCAGCTAAATTCCCAAAGATAGCCCACGGCTCCGTTTCCTTCCCCGGTCATGGGATGCCGGTAGATATGGACCCCCTCAATACACTCGTAAGCTCTCTTATAGTTTTTCCCCTTCGGGCATAATACGGTTACCTGGTATCCGTGCTCGTGCAGCGAGCGGGCCTCCTTCCATACACGGGTGTCGAAGGGAACGGGCAGATTCTCAACAATAATGAGAACTTTCTTCACAGTTCGGCCTCTTTCAATTGAAGCAGTTCATACAGTCCGGCGAGCGCGCACATTGTTGTCGCCTGCCCCCAGTGCAGCGTGGGAGTCTTGTTGACCAGACGCGGCGAATACCGCCGATAGTAAAAATAACCGGATCGATCCTGCATATTCGCGATCGTCCACTCTGCGACTTTCAGCGCCAGTTGCTGAGCTTCCGGATCGCGGTCGGAAAGGAATACCAGGGTATCGATTGCCTGGGAACTACACTGGATATCGATGGGGAGCGTCTTACAATCGTAGTACCTTGGCGTTCCGTCCGACAGGAAGAAGGTTCGCTTCCAGTATTCGTAACCGCTCTTCAGATTGTGGTCGAAGCGATGATCGCCGGTGCTCTCGGCGTAGTGTTTGAAGCAGTCGAGAACGTATGCCGTGTGAAAGTTGTCGACCCAATGGAGATTCGCCTTCTCTCCGTAGTACCATGAGCCGTTTGGTCGTTGGTGCTGAGCGGTGTACTGCATTGCTTTCTGCGCCAGTGCACGGTAGGATTCATTCCCCGTATGCAAGTAGGTGCGGGCAAGAAGGCTACCGCCAAGCGTGTTCGCGTTATGAACCTGGCTGTTTTGGCCTGGGATGTAGCTAATACAAGCCCCTTCTCCATCAGAGTGCGTACTCAGATCACGCAGAATGTGCTCGCACGCGCTGGCGGCAATTTGCAGATAACGATCCTTTCGAAAATGGTCGTAGCCGTCCAGGAAGGCGTGTCCGATCAATGACGTCCAAACAACCGTCGGCATGCCCTTAGGTAGATAAAAGGTGCGTGACTGGTAATCGAAGTGGTTGCCCCAGCATGCCCCGGAAAAGCCGGCCGACTGGTTTTCAATCAGCCATTGCAAGAGAAGCTCAGCCTTTTCGCCCCATGTCTGATCTCCTGTCGCCTTGTGAAGACGAATAAAGCCCCGCGCCAAAAACCCCATGCCCTTGGTGGAGTGCGCCCTGGCAACTCCGAGAAGAGGACGAACATTAATAGGAAATCGTCGTACTCCCTGTTGGAGGGCAGTACGCAGGAACTTGTTCTCGAAAGCGAGCGGGCGCACAAATTTTGCGTTTAGACCATCGAACGTATCGTAGCCGCGGTAACTGTTCTTTTCGAGCCAGCCGAAGAGGCGAAGGATGGACTCGAGGATTTCGGCCTTCGCAGCGCTCTTCTCGTCCCGGAGTTCCGACTGATTACCAACAAACGCTGCCATACTCTCCATTTCCACTCCGTTAGTCTCGGTCGCATACCTGCGGCGCATCGAATCACTCAGCTCCGCGCTTGCGGCCGAAACTGAGACTGCAGAAATATCCGCCTTGATCCTCACAATTGCCGTGCGGAGCCGAGCCATCACCAATGGGCTGTCCGGGGTGCAGCCGTCGGGGCGAAATGATGATCAGCAGCCACTCATGAGCTAGAGCGCACACGCCAACGATTTGGTGAAGGCTTCACAAAACACGTTGGTGTCCGGCGAGACAACTCTGCCGGCAGCGCCCCGTTCGCGAAGGGGTAGACGAACCTCTCACGGCCGCGTCTGGAACTGCGCTCAAGTACATCGCTGGTGAAGATCCCACGAACCAGGGGCGGTAGCGGCGTGAGGCAGCCTCTGCCCGGTGCGCCGCTGCCGGCTCCGGGCGCGTCGAAGGATCCCCCTCAGACCCGCCCGGATGGTACCTTACCCGCGAGGCGCAAGAGACACCGCGCGCTCTCCCTGGGCTGTACTTCGTACGAACGCTGGATGTATGCGCGATGGTGGCAATGTTACTTCGATCATGACGGCCCGATTGCGGATGGTAATTAATGCGGGTCGCGTGAGATGGCGAACAAGAAGCTCAATGAACGGTCAGGGTAAGGTTTGTCGGCGGGGATGGCTGCCCACTGACGCTACCGGAATTCGGATAGCAGGCGGACGCATTGAACGGCAGCATGCTTCCAGTACCATCCGGGGTCCCACCCATCTGGTTCAGGTAGCAGGCCATTGCAGGAATCGCGACTGCGTGGCCCGACATGACAGGCGAGGAAGCTCCCCCAGCGCACTGGCTGCTGCCCAACACGAGTGAACTTTTGTATGTTCCGCTCGTGCAGGCAAGGATATTTCCGCTACTTACATCTGGCCCCTCACTCGGCCATGCGACGTTATACCAGCCCGGTTTTGAGGAGTAATAGAACGACGCAGGTAAAGCACCTTGTCCCGCCCCTGTATCGCCCACTGTTGGCACAGAATTCGGGTAGGAGGAACTTCCACTCGGGACTTCGGAGGTGCCCGCACAAGTGGTGCTCCACCCGGTATCTGAGGAATTTCCGCACCATCTTGCAGCTCCCGTCACGGTATCATAGTTCCCCCAACGCAAAAGGGTACTTCCGGCGAGCGTGTCATTCGGTACGGGCGGCGTATTATCGTAATCAATCTGTCCCTGAGTATTACTGGACCATCCGATGTCGTAAACGTGTGTCCAATTCCCCGCTGCCGTATCGGCGCATTGTGACGCGGAAGCACTAGGAGCTGAACATTGATAAGTGGTGTGATACCCGGACGCTCCAAGAACGTTCCCGACGATATTGTAATAGCGCGAGAACGCCGCAAGATGGGCCGCCGCAGTATCCTTGGTTGTTGGCGTTCCGTTGTTGGGCTCGTACCCATTGAAGTAGTTACGATAAAACGTGTTCATGTCGTGCGTACCATGGATGTTGTCCGAGTCGGGGAAGGATCCAATATTCCCCTCAGACAATGTCATGCTCTCCCCAGCTGCATGGAACGAGATAATGCCGAACAGATAGTTGAGGGCTCCGGAATAATATTGATTCACTGCGAAGTTGTAACCTGCCACGCAGCCTGAGCATGACGCATCATAGTTGATCGGATCCACAATACCCTGCAAGATGTTATTTTCCAGAAGCAGGTCGCCATTGGTCTGGCCGCCGATTCCATAGCTCGTCGTTCCGTTATAGACGGTCCAGTAAAAGTAACTGTCGCGCACGACATTGTGAGATGAGATCGTGTTGAACACGTGGTAATTATTCGCATCATCCGAAGCGACGCCCTTTACCCAGCATTTATAGCTTGGGCCAAGAACTATTCCGCGCGCCTGATTGGCGCTGTTGTCAATAAGTAGATTCTCTATCCCGGAATTGGTAATTGTCTGATTGCCCCACCACGCTTGAGGCGCCTGGCCGGACGCCCAATTGGGATTCCGCAGGCCTGGCGAAATGGTCACAGTATTACCGCTAATGGCGGTAACAACTACCACTTCTTGTTGCCCACGCCATGGTCTATTGGTATTGGCCGTGAGTTCCGTAGCGCACGTAGTGTTGGCTTCGCAGACAAAGAATTGGCCGTTGTCGCTTGTCTTTCCGCTACAACCTGATCCTGTTAATCCGGTGTCGCATTGGTCAAGCACTATAGGAGTGCCAACTGCAAGGGCGTTGACGTTGTCGAGCGTGATGCTGGTCGCACCCTGTGAATATCCAGCAGTCCAATTCGCGGACCCTTGGTAACCTGGGGTCCAGGTTCCGGTGCAAGGAATGGTGCTGGTTGAACAGTAACCCGCGTAGGTGTTGCTCCCCACTATACACACTACAGCGCCCCAGCCATTGCACTGTCCCCCTGGCTGTCCCGCGACAAAATGCAGCCGAGTCTGATTCGCTCCTTGGCCGCGTAGCACCACGTTACTGTGGCCGGTGAAATCGACGGCATTGGTGAGATAGAAGTCCCCGGCGCCCAATGAAATGACGTATGGCGTGCTGCACCCGGTGTAACCCGCTCCAGTTCCCGCAAGAGCATTATTGATTGTCGCTGAAGAGGCGGCCGCGCCACTCGTGCCGTAAGGAGCGATGGTTGCGCCGCACTGCTTCCAACTGCCGGAAGGGATGCCGCCAGGAATGCCCGCGCTTGACCAGTCCGTAGCGCGTGAGGGAGAGATGATGCCAGACCACAGCTGCGAATGGGCTGCCAGGGGCACCATCAAGGGTAGTAAAAGCCAGAATAGGAGTGACCGGGTACGAATCATTATCGAGACTGCTCCCTTGATAATACGGAAAGCACTTTTCTGAGGCTCTAATCAAGGTTGCCGAAATTCTTGACGGCTCGTGGGATCGAGCCGGATGGTCCCACTGATTTCCAGTCTAGTGCTGAATGCATAAAAGGTAGCCCTTCAGTGCCTACAAATAGGTTACTAAGGTTATGCCATGGTGCCGCCCGTATAAATGAGTGACCCAAAAGGTGTACTCCTCATTTCGCAAGCAACCCTACCCGCCGAGGAACGACGTGTGCGACCCGGAGCACGCGCCTGGCTGGGGCTCGCCATGCTTAACAAAAGGGTCAGCTCCTCGCGCAATCGATAGCAATCGACGGCACTAAACCTGCAAAGGATCAAACAACATTTCCTCGACAATCTCGCAGATGATGTGCCCCGTCAGGATATGGCACTCTTGAATTCGCGGAGTGTCCCGCGAAGGAATGCAGATCGTGCAGTCTGCCACCTTCTTCATTGATTCACCCGAATCTCCGGTCAGGGCTACCGCATAAATGGATTTGGCCCTCGCCACTTCCAGCGCTCGCAGCACGTTGCGCGAACTCCCGCTGGTGGAAATGCCAACCGCGACGTCGCCAGGCTTCCCGAGCGCCTCGAGTTGACGGGCAAACACGAGGTCGAATCCATAGTCGTTGCCGATGGCCGTCAGAGAAGAGGTGTTCGCGTGCAACGCCAACGCCGGCAGCGCGCGGCGTTCTTTCAGGTAGCGGCCGACGAATTCGGCGGCTAGGTGCTGGGCATCGGCGGCGCTGCCGCCGTTTCCGAAGAAGCAGACTTTGCCACCTGCACGCAGCGACGTGACGACTTGCATCGCCACTTGCGCCACCAGATCGTGAAAAACAGCATCAGCCAACAACGCCTGCTTCACATCAATGCTACGCTGAATCCGGTCTCGCACCAGGTCGGTCAGAACTATCGCATTCTGCTCTGTTTCCATTATTTTCCGCGCATCCGAAGCTGCGATAACCGCAAGCGGTTTCTGTTAGCCCAGGTTGTGAATTGGGGCAACTTCTTGCCGCGATTGAGGTGTGATGGCGCCTCCCGGCCGGTCTCTCCACCACTCCAGCATGTCGCGCAGAGTCGTGGAGATTGAAATCTCGGGTTTCCAGTTGCAACAACTTCGAAACCTGGCATTGCTCCCCGCAGTGATCGGTTCATCACAGGGCCTCATCAACTCAGGCCGCTGTTCCACGTCGAAGTTAAAACCCAACAGCGTGCGAATGGCCTCAACCAGTTCACGCACAGAATAGATGTCATCTCCGCCGAGGTTGTAAACCTCACCGGCTTTGCAGTACTCGGCCGCTAGCCACAGCCCCTGCACCAGATCGCGCACATCGACGATCGAGCGCCGGTTGCTAAGATTGCCCACCGTCAAAGGTGAAGGACGAATCTGCCTCTCAATCTCTATGGCCCTCTTCGTGAGGTCGGAGCAGACGTCACCCAGTTTTCCAGGCCCGGTCGTCGAGAAAAGACGGATTCTTATCGCCGGAATCGCGTAGTTTGCAAAATACTGCGCCGCGAGAAGATCCTGCGCCACCTTGCTGACGCCATAAGGATGCAAAGGACAAAGTGCGTGGCTCTCATCGGCCGGCAAGTCTTCGTTCGCGATTGGTCCGTACTCGGCGCTCGAGCAAGCCACAATCACAACAGGCATCATCGCCGAGGCGCGAAGGCACTCGAACAAGTTGATGGTTCCACCCACATTTGTGTCCATCGTCTCGAGCGGCCGGCTCAATGACACAGTTGGGTAGCTCTGCGCCGCAAGATGGTAGATACGCTCAGGCCGGAACGCCGCGATCAACTTCGATAAACGCGAGAAATCCTTGACATCACAATGTTCAAAGGCGCTGCCAAGCGATTCATCCGCCGGTCCGCGGATATCGATACCGAGCACCTCAGCATCGGCTTTTATGCAGTGCTTAACAAGAAATCCACCAATGAAGCCTGATGCCCCGGTAACGAGTACCCTCATGCTCGTTGGGCCGCAGACTGGACCGGTCTTCCACCCATCTCGACGTTCGCCAAAATGTTTTGTGCGCTTCTATATCGCTCCGGAGTGCCGATATCTATGCACTGACCCGGATGGATAAAGGCCCTCAGATACCTTCCTTCCGTCAACCATCGCGGGAAAAGCTCTGATTCCAGTGATACTTGAAGCCCTGGCGGTACGTCGCAAAGAATGCTCTTCGTCGCCATATATATTCCAGCGTTGACGTACTGCGTCCCAAATGCAGGCTGCTTCTCCTTGAACCCCAGCACTCGGCCAATGGGGTCCACCGTTACCAAACCGCAGTCGACTCGTCCGTCGGCAGGAATTACAAGCATTGAGACGTCTACCTTCGCTTTGCAGAAGTCAGCTGCAAACGCCGATAGATCTGCATCCGTGTAGCTGTCCCCATTCATGATCAACGCGGAGTCCGATTCGACCAGCTCCATGGCGTTGCGCAACGCCCCACCGGTACCCAGCGGGGTCGATTCGACCGAGTATTCCAAGCACCAGACCGTGCGCTCGGTCGCCCAAGTGTGAACGAATCAAGTCCCTCTGGTATCCGACAGCCAAGATGACGCGCTCGAAACCCTTGCCGTCGCAACTGGCTGAGCAGTATTTCCAGAAATGGCCGGCCGCCAATACTCGCCAGCGACTTGGGAGCATCTCCGGTGACGCTTCTCAGGCGAAGGCCGGCGCCTCCACAGAGCACTATGGCGTCAGCCGCTGTGGGCATAGATCTCGCTCCGGTCAAGTGAAAGCGATTTGTCGTAGGCCACCTCCGCCTCATAAACGACGACGTCGCTACCCCTGTTGGAAAAGGCAAACGGAACACATAAGAGATTCTTCAAGCGGCTCCTCAATGCTTCCTTCCGTTCCGGTGGCACAAAGAAAAGCATAAAACCACCGCCGCCGGCACCTAAGAGCTTTCCCCCCAACGCCCCGGCGCTGCGCCCGGCCTCATAAATTTCATCGATGCTGCTATTCGATATCCTTTGTGTCAGCGTTCTCTTTATCTGCCAGCTCTCGTGTAACAACCTGCCGAATTCATGTATTGAACGATTAGGACTGGTAACGATGGCCTCGGCTTCGTCCACCATTTGCAACATTTCCATCAATTCCTTCTGCCTATGCGGTGTGGCCTTGAGTTGCTCCTTGGCTATTTCCGAAGCCGTCCGCGCAAATCCTGTGAAGTACAACGCCAGGTGCTCCTCGAGTTGCGCCAATCTGCTGGGCGCTGCCAGGATCCGCTTCACTTCGATCGCGTCATTGGTGTGGAAATTGATGCGATTAAAACCTCCATGCGCGCAGCTCGCCTGGTCCTGCGCCCCGACAGCCTCGTGCAGCAAATCCTGCTCCACGTGTATCGCATCGGCGGTGAGCGCGTGTTTATCGCGCATCTGATCCTTCAGCGCATACAGTCCCAGGAGAAGGCCTACCGTAAAAGCTGAACTCGTGCCCAGACCTGTCCGCGCGGGTAAGTCGGCGACGTGATGAACCTCTACTCCGCCTTCGATTCCCATGAACTGCAGGCATGCGCGCACAGAGGGATGCTCAATTTGGCTGTTCCTGCCGACGTTCTCCACCTTGGTATAGGAAATGCGGCTGTGGTACTCGAAGAAGGGCGGCAGCCACCGTGAGGTGATGTAGCAGGACTTGTCAATGGTCGTCGACAACACAGCGCCACCATGCTCGCGATACCAAACGGGGTAATCGGTGCCGCCGCCAAAAAAAGAAATGCGAAGTGGGGTGCGCGTAATGATCAAGGATTTTCTCCCAATTCTCTGCGAGTCAGTTCGGCAGCCGTGCGGCAGACGAGGGCGCTGCTATTGCGAAGTCGTCCGAGACTTTTCGACTCTCGATGCTGAATAAGATGTTGTCCCAGCGCCTGACCAAGGACCATTTGATTCGTGGCAGCATCACCTGAGCCTGCTTGGCCCGGGGCCAGCCGAACATTGACCTGATCCATGAGTACTTCCACGATAGGCGTGGCGGTTGCAGTTGCCCGCCGAGATCCCGGGCCATCTGCTCCGCCTGCTGCAACAATGTCCATTCGTTCGGGATAAAAGAAGACCAACCAGTTCTGAAGGTATTTCACGGACGCAGCCCGGGTTCTCTCGCTGTCCTCGAGCGAGCGCAGATAGGCGATATGCAGTTGCATCGAGCACATCTGCGCCACGCGCTTTCTGTCGGAGGTTCCAATATAGCTCAGGCTGCTTGTTCCGGACGAGCGATAGTACACCTTGGCTTCGGGCACGAACCGCACGCCCTCGCTAGCCAGAAGTACGCGGCAAAAGAATTCACCGTCGTCGTCCCCGAGTAGCCTGGTGTCCCACGGACCGGCGGCTTCGACTAACTCGCGGCTGACCAGCCACGAGGCGGTTTGCATATACAGATTTTGTTCCATCTTGCGCACCAGCCACTCGACAGGAGACAGATCGCACCACAAGGCGCTGGGAATGAATTTCGTTTGATGGTATCGGTGCATAAAAGTACCCCAACCCCCGGAGAGCAGGATCCGCTTGCTCGGGGATGGTTTCAATGCTTCCATCTGCCGGGCAATCTTTTCTGGCTCCAGCAGATCATCGGCATCCAGGTACTGGATGTAATCTCCCTTACTCAGCAAGAAGGCGTTGTTCCTGGTTGCCGCTGCCCCCTGGTTCTTCTGCGTTATCACCGTGAGCTCATCTGACTCGAACTGCCGGGCAACCGCCAACGTCTGATCGGTCGAGCCATCGTCAACGACGATGATCTCCTTGCGGTCCCATGTTTGCGCAATCGCCGACCGGAGCGTCTCAGAAATCCACTTCTCCGCGTTATACGCGGGGACGAGAATCGATACCAAAGGCTTCATGCCGGCTGCCGCCTCCCCAACAATTCTGCGTAAGCATTCCGGGTTAACTCAGCTACCGCGTCCCACGAATGATGTAGGTCGGCATAATCCTTTATCTCCTGCCGTCGCGTACCCAAATTCCGGTACAGATCGCTTGCAAAATAAGTCTCGATGGCCGTGGCCAAGTCCGCCGGATCAGCGGGCCTGCACAAATAGCCCGTCGCGCCTTCGACGATTTCTTCGCGGAAGGAACCCACGTCGGTCGCTACCACCGGCAGGCCGAAGCTATAAGCCAGAAAAAGCACGCCGCTTTGGAAGATGTCGTTATAGGGGAGCGCCAGAACGTCCGCTGCTTTGAGATACAATTCCGCCTCCTCTTCCGGAATGAACTGGGTCTTCAGAATGATCCTTCCTGGATTCAGTTCACGGGTGACGGTCCGCAGCAGTTCTTCCATATACTGCTGGTTCCCCTTTTGTACCTCGCCGGCAATGATCAGCCTGTAGTTCCCATCACTGACCATGAGCTGCCGGAATGCCGCGAGCAGGTGCTCGACACCCTTATAAGGCTTGATTTTGCCGAAAAAAAGGATCGTCTTCTCATCTTCCCGAATCCCCAGCCTGTACTTTGCTTCCGCAGGGGTGAGATCCGTGTCCGGAAAGGCATTATTAATCGGATGGCGGATGACGGTCACTGATCGTTCACGGACACCGAAATCCTGGATGAGTTCATTCTTCATCTTTTGTGTATGAACAAATAAGTGATCGGCAAGGCGGTACTGGATTTTCAGCGTAAGGCGATTGAGCAGCGAGTCGTTCGAGTCCCTCTTCTCTTTATTAACATTGTGCGCAGTGAGAGCGATCTTCTTTCCCAGCACCTTGTAGTACAGCATCAGGAGAGTGCGATCGAAAAACTGGACCTTGCTGTTCCATAAAATATGAAACACCCCGGGCTCTGCGGCCACCGCGTATCGGACGAGAGATACATAGTGCCGCAGCGTCCTCAACAGGTTGTCTACCAACGTCGCGTCTGTTCGTTGGGTCGTCCACAGGTTAAGGAAGCGTAGATTGGGAGTGGAATGCATCTCGGGGCTGTCGATCGCATCGCTACCAATCACTTCGAGGCGAACGCTCTTAGAGACGAGCGCCATTGCCAAGCCATACGCGTACGGCCTGTCGACCCCGCCCGTCAACAATGCGACGTCAAGCACCGTAGGCGGTGTGATGCAGATGTTCTGGCGGGCGATATCTTGAGCGAGCGTAGACATGATCTGCACTTATCTGACCGAGGCTAGCTCGTAAGCAGCCGATGACTTGGTTACTGGGCGAGCGCGTGTACGACGAGGCGTCGCAGTTCCTGCGCTGCGGCCGGAGGCGACGGTGTGCGAACCTACTATGGCGAGGAGCAAGAACATCCATATCGGATCCAGCATCCTAAAGCCAGCTTCAGTAATGCTGTAGATCGCAGATGCGGCGACGTACGCCAGCATCAAAGCACCGAACTGAGGGTACCGTCGAAAGGCGCCTACCGAACCCCGGTAACCGCTGATTAAATTGATTGCAATCAAACCCACACCAACCAACCCGAGGTTCAAGTAAACCTCGATATAGCCGTCGTGTGCTTCGTTAACGTGCATGTACCCGGAAAGATTGCTGTATACCTTCTGCAAGCGTGGTCCCATCCAGAAGCTTTCGAACCCGGCGCCCACCACCGGGTTGGGGACGACGGGAAGCACTGCGTTCCAGATATCTGTGCGACCGGTTAGATTCGATTGCCTGCCCAACGCGTGCACCACGCCTGATTGGCCGCCAAGAAGCATGGTTATCCCCCCAACCAGCAGAATCATCACAACGAGCGCGTGAATTCTGCCCGGACGACGACGGATGAAGGGGAGATAGGTTGCCAGGAGCAGCACTGTGCCGAGTGTAAAACAGGCAACTGAAGTCGCTGAATCCGCCATGGCCAAGACTGCGATACAGAAGGCCAGCAGCACACCCCATGCAACCAACTTTCGGGTGCGATTAGGTTGGTGCTTCGCAAGCAGCATATTCACGAAACGCCACACTGCCCCCAGCGAAATAACTAAAGTGATGACGCCGAGCATATTCTTGTTTGTCGTCACCCCGGTATTCATTTGATCGCCGTCAGGGTCATACGCTCGGCCAAGGTCGCCGAAATACTTGATGAGAAGAATAGAAGCCGGCATCAGGATGAAGCCCACACGAGCGATAAGGCGTTCAACAGCTACCGCCGGCTCGTCGTCGGTCACGACGACGAGGACCATCGCTAGGTCGCCGATGGCTTTGATCCAACGCTTCAAAGCTATGTCGGGGAAATCGGACCAAGACACGCTTATAAGGCAATAGGCAAAGTAGAGTAGGATGGGCCAGCTCGCTCTGAGGGAGGCGCTTAACCGTTTACTCCGGTTGAGGACGACGACGATCCCGGCGACCAGGAGAACACCAAAAATAACCGCGTCCAAAGGACTGCCGAAATCGGAATCTGCCGGGGTGATGCCCAACCACACGGAGACGGGTCTTGATCCGATGATCCACAGCCAGATGACTGGCAACCAGAGGCACTTGGAAACTCGGCGCGACCGATCGCGATCGAGATAGAAAAGGCCAGCGATCCCAGCCATACAAATGAGCCCGGCGAGTGAAGGATTCATTCTTTGATTCTCTCGGCGATGTCTTCGCGACGGCCCGGCATGGTCACCTGGCATCCACGAAAAGCCGGTGCAGCAACTCCAGCGAGAGGAGCCGGTGAATTTCGGTGGTGTAGTTGCGATTTCCCTTTAGGTGACCGCGGACGACCGCCTCGACGCCGCTCCGATTCAGGTAAGGACGCGCGAGCGTACGAGGGTCGAGCAGCATCTCCTGAACATATTTTGCAAGCACGGTCCGGTACCACCAACGAAAGTGAAACAGTTTGTGCCGCCCCAGCCATAGGCGCTCCAGATGAAGCGGCGCAAACGCATGATCCACTTTGGCGACCCATTGCGGCATACCGTAGTCGTAGGCGTATTCAGCCTTGAACGTGAACTCCAAAGCAACCCGGTTGATTGCCGCGGCGATGCGGTTCGAGCCGCCGAGCCCGCGATCCGTGCGCAACCGGGCCAGCGCCGGGCTACCATCTCGAATGAGCCGCAACCGTACGTCCTCGCCTTCCTCCACACTTGGCGCCCGGAACACCGTTCGGACGATTTCGTTGTCCAAATAGGGCGAACGCATCGTCAGCTGCGTCTGCTCCAGCATGAGTCCGCCGCAGTGATACGCTGCTGTCTGACGGAAAGCCACCATGCTCGTCCGATGGCCCCGCAATTGATCGCGGTAAGTTTCAGCTGCACGTGATACCTGGGCGAGAATCTCCGGCCGGAAAATATCCGCCGACGGCATCACCGCCTTGAACATCACCGCCTGGCGAATTATCTCGCTGCCGAATGTGCCGACCATTCGGACCGGCGCGATCTGCCGTGCCATCTCGAAGTTATACAAGTCCGCGGACCGGCTAGTATCCACACATCCGTCGGTCAGATAGAGCGTGCGCTCCGCATAATGCGAAAACCGCGCCAAGCATGTTCCATTGACCGTGACGACCTGGTACGGCTGCCCGCAAATTTCCGCCACGCGGCGCGCCAGGTACACATCCTGATTCTCACGGTACATGCTACCGAAGGTGTAGCAGGGCAGCGAACCAGCCGGCGGCTTTCGCCACGCCATGATGATGCGCGTATCCAGACCGCCCGTGAGCGAGACACCGACACGCTCCCGGCCGTTGAAATAGCGCGGCAGACGGGTCGTGAAAGCGTCGCGCAGATCATCGTAGTAGCTTTCCGCATCGAGCGGTTCTTGTTCTTCCCACTCGTGCGGATCAAAGTAGGCGGCCTTCTTTTCGAGGGCACCGCCGCGAAAACTCCAGGCCGAGCCGGGCGGCAGGGCATGAATGCCGTGGAACAGCGTCCGGTTCTCCAAAACGCAGCCGCAAGCGATGAATTCGCCGAGCCCCCGTGGATCGACGCTGCGGAGCTCGGGCAGAACCGCCAGGATTGCCTTAGCCTCAGCCGAAAAATAGAAACGCGTCCAGGCGCCTCGTGGAAGTAAATCCGGTGCATGCCGAAACGATCGTTGAACAAAGTTGCCGTGCCGCGCGAGCATCGGCCACTAGCCCTGGAAGCGCCCGTTTAAGTTCCTGAAAAAGCCGGGATCGTCTTCATATAGATGGACGAGATAGGAAGGCCCGGCTTCTTCGCATCGATGCCCTCGCTCTCCTGAGACGGCGGGCGGTGTCCGGTTCGGGATAGTCCTCGCCAGAAAAAACCAGCACGACGTCATCCCGTTCATTGCGAACGGGCATTCCGTCAGCGAATGAATTCCCGCGCGCGACCCACCCAACGTACACCCCCAAGGACTCGTCGATCCAGGTTCCTGTGGTGTAGAAAGGCTCGTGGAGGAGGGTCTCGACCATGCGGGTAAGTTGCTGCTCCGCCCACTGGCGAGGTCTCTTCGTGATTAATCCGACGATTCCCGGCATGTCCTAGCTATCTTGCTCCAATGCCGGGAACCGATACTTGTACCATGAATACCGAAAATCGCGGGCCTTAACCAGCAAGGGCTCGGGGAGACGGTCAACGAACTTGTGCTGCAAACCCAGCCGGAAAGCAGCCCAGCCCAAACCGGTCAGAGGGACATAATAGCGGGGCAAATTGATTCGTTCGAATCCGTTGCGTTCCTTAAAATCGCTCAGGCTACTACGCTCCTTCTTTGCCATAAGCGAAATTCGAATACACCAAATGCGATATTCCACGATCAGCGCAGGATCGAACCGCTTGCGCGACGAGTGCATTTGTAGGGGCTTTGTCCCTATGCCGAATCATCGAGACGATGTGCATCATGCCGGCTTGCGTGCGGCTGTCATCCATTGTTAACTTGATGAAACCTATCAACTTCTCGTCGAGATACGCGCCAATGAAGATGCTGGTGTCGTGAAATGTCGAGCTCATTTGGCGCACCCGATCTATGCTCTTGCCGTAATGTGGGAAGCGCCTTCCCTGGCGCACTGGGCTTTCGTTGTATATTTCCCATATCCCGTGCGCAAGGGCATCGTCAAAGGGTACTTCCCGGATGACGACTCCTTTTTTCGCGGCTTGCTTGGCTTTGTTTCGCGCCTTGAACCCGATTTGCTCGGTCCACCAATTCTCGAACGTCGAAACCCGAAGGGCGGCGAGATTATCCCATTCCATTGGATAGTTATACTTCGGAGACGTATCTGACAGTTTCTGCATGAAGGTAAAGATGTCAATCTTCATGTGCGATTTCCGCAGGCCAGCTACCACTGGCTCCGGGTCATCGAGAAACTTGTACTTGTCTCCGTCGAGCCGCGCCATACGGACTAGCCGGCCTTGAACCTGAATATCCTTGCCGCAAACAATCATGGTGCGATTCCGTCCCAGTCACTTCAATTCTTAAACCGCGCTTTGGGCCGGAAAACGATCACAGTAGGCCGGCCGGGATCAGCGTATTGACGTTTCTCAACCACATCAAATTCGGCCTCCATCACACCGAGCATTGCGGTCGGCCTGTACTTATCCTTACCCTCTGGGTCGTCCGTGCTCGACGCGAACAGTCTGACGATGAAGACTCCTCCATCTCCCAAGTATGCGGAGTATCGTTCCAGTGTCGGCTTGATCTTACTGAGGGGTACATGGTACATCGACTCCCGGAAGAGAATCACATCGAACTTTCCGGTCGGAACGTAGTCGAGAAAATCGGCACATGCGAAACTATTCTTGTCCTGCCGGCCGCTCTCCTTTGACCGCTTGGCCGCTTTGGCCAAGGCAGCCTCAGATATGTCCACTCCGACGTAGGTCCGGTAAGCGGTCGCGGCCATTTCCGTCGCCGTATTACCAGAGCCGCATCCAATATCCAAAACATTTCCGTTCGCGGCATGCTTTTCCAGGTGACTGTAAACGCAATCGCCAACCGTGCTCTCGGCAAAGTTCCACTTGCTCCCAGAATATTCCTTGTCCCAAAAGAACTTCTTGATAGTGGGCGGACCGTAGGCTTTGAGGAACGACTCCACGAACCTTGCGCTTCGATTGACTATATACATTGTCTAAATGGTGTCCTCTTCATTTGATGGTGGCCACAAGCCACGTGATCACAATTGTCTTTAGAACTTTTGGATGTCCGCAATTTGAATGTCGCGGTGCTGATCTTATAATGGCATCGACTCTAGAAACGTCCGATATCCATAACTACGCAGCAGTACTCGGAACGAAAACGAACTCCCTAGAAGTAGTAGGCGAAAATCCCTTATAGTTTTACACCCTTGCGTGCGAGAACTGCCTTAATCGCCGCCAGGTTGCCGAAATTATCGTCGACGATCTCGTCTACTTCCATGAAAACGCCATAGTGCGATTCAAGGGCCGCGACCAGGGCTGTCAGGTCGAGCGAGTCCAGCATGCCCTGCTCGAAAAAGTTCTGCGCCGCCGAGAAGTTTTGCCCTGGGCGGATTTCGTTGAGGATTGCAATCACTTCGTCCATAGGTGGGTTAGAGTGCCGATTGTAGCTCTCCGAGTTCCTCCTTCAGGCTGATTTCCGGTGGGACGCCTACCCGCTCCAGATCAATCTCAGCGGCGCCACCGTTCACAAACTTGGCCGCAAAAAACGCGTTGGCCGGCCCATTTCGAGGACCATCGACGAGTGGCGCGACGATGTGATTTGCGCCGGCGTCCTGTGCACGGGCGAGGGTGTATCCAAGAAGCGCCTCCTCCACTTTCTTCCCCATCACACGACAGCTCATCACGAAATCCACAATCCGAGCCTCGGTGCCGGCGAGCGAAAAGCTTGCCAGCGCGGTGAGACCAGAATCGCCGAAGCGGTCTAAGACATGGAACGTATAGACTGAATTGCAGGGTTCTTCAGCCCAGTCCCAGAAGCTCTTCTCGTCTAAACGGCGAAGGCTGAGATTGAACTGATTGGTTTTGTTTAACAACTGTGCCGCCCTCGGAAGGTTCTCGCGGCGCAAGGGAGAGGCGTGCACTTCGATTTGAAGCGAACGCAACCAGTTCTCCACGTCGCCGCACAGAGCGAGTGCTTCCTTGCGGCCGCGCTCTGCATGGTACATTTCCGTTCGTTCGATATCTTCTTTGCCTAAGCTTGGAGTCTCGAAGCAACTGAGGGAAGAGACGAAAGGTGCGAAGTCAGAAGGCGACTTCGGCAAGTCCGGGGTGTATACCTGCGGTAGGATTTGGCGGACCTGGTCCCGCTCCGACGGGCTGTCGTCAAGAAATACGAACGAATCGAGACCCAAATTCAGTTCATCCGCCAGACTCATCAGGTTTTCCGCTTTGTTGTTCCAGTTAATCCGCCAAGCAGCGAAGTCGCCCCTGCGCAGAACCATCGCCGGGTGTTCTTCGATCACCGAGAGCGCGAACTTCTCCTCGTTCTTGCTGCAGATGGTGAGTAGGATCCCACGCGAACGCAATCCCTTGAGTACCGTCTGGAAAGCATGAAAACACTCTCCGAGGGGATCAGGCGCCCCAAGCTTGATATTGTGCGAACCATCGTCTCCGGCTACACCTCCCCAAAGAGTGTTATCCAGATCACAAACGATGACTTTTCTTCCTTGCCCCAGTGACCCACGCAGGACGGCCTTCATCTCCGCTGCGGCCTTTTCGAAAAGGTTTTGCGAGTAAAGAATCTTGGCCACAGCGTACATCCGCGGGTCGTAAGCAGGCCGCCCTAAGCTGGCCTGCCAGTATCCCGCATCGAGCAGAACCACATTTTGCTGGGCCGCAAATTTATCGGCCAGCACAAGGTTGGCCTTGGCGAGCAAATTCGCGAGACCGACGCCGTGCCGCCAGGTGAGAGTCTGTATCCATCGCTCATGAACCGGCAACATCCAGGTAGGCACCAGCACGAGGCTGACCCGGGTAGCTGCCTGAAGAACTGCGTCCGCAAATTGCTCTGCCTCGCGAAGCGCCATGTCGTAGGCGTCTTTGGCCGACTCGAACTCGAAACGGAGCAGCCTACCTACAGACGGCAGCGTCAAGTGCGGGGCGGTCCAAACAACGAGAAGGTCCGGCTGAAAGGACCAAGCGGGGTGGCTCCCATCAAACAGGATCTGATAAACCTGGCCGTAAGGCGCGGCAGAGGTACGCAACTGTGGCGCTTCCTGGTCGCGTTCAAGCAAGCGTCCCAGCGGGTCCAGCAGGGTGTCGCCCACTAAGAGCACCCGTCGGACGTTGGATACATCCTTGATCTCGCTCATACCAGCTTTCTTGCGTCCTGCCGGCCGGCTCCCACGGAGTGATCGCTGACCGGGACCTTTCCGTAGATGGTGACCCCTCGGCGTGCAGCTTCAACCAGACGCTCGGTAAGGATCCCCGCTCGCGGGACCACGAACATGGAAACACCGTGGAAGCGCCACTCCGCAAGTTCGTCCTTAGAAAGCACAGACCAAAGAACCCTGAGGTCAAGCTTCTTTGTACGGTCGGGAAGTCCTAAGTTGTACTCGTAGCGGTCGCCGCTATAGTCAATAAGAGTGACCAGCGTCGACGGACTCTCAAACTTGATCGGGAACGCGTCTCCCATCTGGTGTCCGGCGGTGTGCGCGTGGGTGAGGCAGCGGTAATACTCGATGCCGAGCCCAAGGATGGCCGTGCGACGCCGCGTCATAACTCCGTAAGGGCTGTCTGGGCTCAAGCCCGTTTCCGACAAATGGTGGCCGCTGGTTATTTCTTTTGCCAGGGGTCCAAGAGCACAAAGGCTACAGGTCGGGTGAAGGCTTCGCACAACGTTAGGTGTTCTTCGGAAGAGTTCGGCAACGAGTCCCATTTCCGAGGGTGTGCGGCGAACGTCGAAAGGCCGTGACCGGAAATACGCTGCTGTGTCATAAGTCCGGCCGCCCATCACGAAGGAGGGCATCACCAGGGTGCGCTCGGGCCCGCAAAACTTGATCAAGCCGTTGACAAGGTCTTTCGCACTGCCTTTGTACATCGGCAGAAGTCCATCAAATGCGCTATGGACCATCAGAATTTCGAAATCCAGTGGCAGGCGACGCGCTAACTCAGCAATCAGCTCTTCGGTGCCGAAGGTTCCGTGAACCAGTGAAAATACCGGCCCCATCTTCTTCCGCGCCGTGCCTTGCAGCCGCTTCAGTTCGGTGCGCCGATCCTGGCTCAAAGTGCGACGCAGGGTCGCTCGAACTCCCGCCCGGACCACGCTCAGACCCCGAGACATGAGCGTCAAACACCACCTCCGACTGTCGCTCTTACCGATGCAGACACGAACGTTCCACCGGCAGGCCTGGCAAGACCGTTCAGTTCGAAAGTGGCCGCCGACATAGGGTTTCCTCTCGGATCCACAGATGTGTGTAGATCGTGACTGCGGTTTGGCAATAACAGATGTCCGCTAGCCGGTCTAAATAATCTTTTCAAAACCCGGTGACAAACTTCCTTAGCCGCTGCATCTGTTCCCGCCGGGTGAACGCGGCCAATTCGTGAGAAACCGGCATCTCCGCTCTCCGCAATAGTGACCACATATAGCCCGCGGCCAAGGCGAATCCGCCGACTACGAATGGCGGGTTTCTCATCTGATAGAACGTGCGGGACAATTCCCAGACTGGATGGTTGCCCACAGCATAGTCCTTTGCCCCTATTTTGAATTTGGCCTTTAATGCGCCCTGCTGTGCAGTACCCATGACTCGATGATGAATGCATACCTTATCTGTGAACGTTCTGGTCTTCCACCCCTTCATCCTCGCTGAAATGACGGCGATGTGATCAATACAGCCACCCTTCACCGGGACATACCCCCCGATAGATTCGAAGCATTCCCGCCGAAACAACTGACAGCCGCCCCATACATTTTCAACGTTTGAGAAGCGGTAGTCGTACTGCCGCGATCCCTCGCGAAAGGGTGAACCCCAGACGCCGAGTTTGGGATCTTCGGCAAATTTGCCCAAGAGAAACTGAAAGTGGTCCGGTTCAATCGACACGTCAGCATCAAGATTGACGATGACATCCGGGTTCAGATCCTTCGTCTTGACATAACCAGCATCGAAGGCACGGACCTTCCCGGCGAAATGCCGCTCCTCACGCTCGGGCATCCGCAGTAACTCTATCCATGGATTGTCCACCGTATAACTGCGCACCAAGTCGTCGGTGCCGTCGGTTGAGCCGTCGCTGACAATCACCCACTTCAGCGGTAGAACCGTCTGCGCGATCACAGATTTCAGCGTCAGCTCGATGAACTGCGCCTCATTCCGTGCCGGCGTGATGATCACGTAGCTTATGGTTTCTGTCATGACTCTGAAGTGTTGCCGGCGGAAACTTTTGCTCTCTCCGGGGAGAAACCGGGCCTATGCGGTTTGCTCCGCGGTTACGAGCAGGTTTGCGTCGCCTTCTGCACGCTTAACGGGAGCCTTAGAAGTAAAGGCAAGGATCTCGCCGGCCACCCTGGCTTGCTGGTCTGCGGTGAGCTGCGGAAACATCGGCAGGGAGACGATTTCCTCGGCAATTCGTCGGGCAACAGGAAAGTCTTCGGGGGCGTAGTTCAACGAAGCATATGCTTTCTGCAAGTGAAGAGGAAGCGGGTAATGAACTCCTGTGCCGATGGCAGCGTTTTTGAGGTGGTTCATCATGCCCTCGCGATCGCTGGTGCGGATTACGTACAGGTGGTACACCGCGCGAGACCAGGAGGGTTCATAGGGAAGAATCAGCGCTTCATTCCCTCCCAGAAGACGGTTGTACTCGGCCGCGCGCTCGCGCCGCTGCATATTCCAATTCGCCAGATGTGCCAGCTTCGCGAGCAGAAGCCCCGCTTGGATAGCGTCTAACCTTCCGTTGTAGCCCTCCACGTCGTGGTAGTACTTTTTGCTCTGGCCATGATCGCGTAGCATCTTGATCTTGCCGGCAATATCGGCGTCGTTCGTGGTCACCGCCCCAGCCTCACCGCACGCGCCCAGGTTCTTTCCGGGATAGAAGCTGAACGCAGCCGCACACCCCATCGACCCGGCTTTCATCCAGCGATTTAGTTTCGTGGAAAAGTATTCCGCACCGTGTGCCTGGCACGCATCTTCGATCACCGTAAGACCGTACTGTTCGGCCAGCATCAGAATCGGGTCCATGTCGGCCATTTGGCCATAGAGGTGGACCGGCACAACCGCGGTTACCGGCCGCCCGCTCCGCCGGCTGATGAGCTTCCCCGATTTGTCATGCGTGCATTGCTTCTCAAGGAAGCGCTGCAGCATCTCAGTCGACATGTTGTACGTGTCGCTCTTCGAATGTCAACAAACTCCGGCATGGCGCCGGCCTGCGAGATGGCTTCCGTGGTGGCAATGAACGTATGTGGCACCGTCACTACCACGTCGCCCGGTTGCACTCCCGCAAGCCATGATGGCAAATCGCAAGGCGTCCGTTCCACTACTAATGGCTATTGAGTAGCTTGTTCCACAGAAAGCGGCGAACGCCCTCTCAAATTCCTCCACCACCGGGCCCCCGATAAAGCCTGCGGTAAGTAGAGCGTGGCGAAATACTCCGGTAAGTTCTTGCTCGAGCTCTAGATGCGGAGAAACCAGGTCGAGAAAAGGAATGTGATCAGAACTTCCCTTAGAAATGCTCATTTTTGCCTTGTACTGTCTCGTTGATATAGCGCAGAATCCTGGCCGGATTCCCGGCCACGATAGCAGTTGGGTGGAACATCTTTGGTGACGACGCTGCCAGCACCGACAATGGCGTTCTCGCCGATGTTGGTGTTGGCCAGGATCGTGGACGCCGGAGCCGATGGACGCGCCCTTCTTGATCACTGTACGTTCGACTTTCCAGTCCGCTTCGCGTTTGCAGATTTCCCTCGAGAGTTGTGGCACGAGGATAGCTGTCGTTGATAAAGGTCACTCCGTGCCCGATGAACACGTTGTCCTCGATGACGACGCCTTCGCAGATAAAACTGTGGCTGGAAATCTTGCAACGCTTTGCCCACCGTGACATTCTTCTGAATTTCGACGAATGCGCCGATCTTTGTCTCATCCCCGATCTCGCACCCGTACAGATTTATGAACTTCGAGAGCCGGACGTCGTCCCAAGCTTGACGTCGTCGGCGATACAGTTATAGGAGTTCATAGATAAACGAGAGCCCCTCTCTTCCTCAACGATTCGCTGGCTGCTTCCAGCATCTTGACGACTCGCAGCCCGGCGCATCCGTTGTTGAAAGGCTCCTGGCCGCCTGTAATGCAATCGACGAAATAGGAAAGCTCTTGGCGCAGCGCCTCCACCTGCTCCAGTTGAGGGGCCCACATATCTCCGGAACGATAATTCACCAGCAGTTCATAGAGACCCTCGCGGTTGGTGATATTCACTCCCTTGTCGTAGACCTTCACTTTTTCGTCGGCTTCGAGATCGTTCCAGACCAGCATTCGCTTTTCGCCCCCAATGAGCGTGGTCCTAACCTTTACCGGGGAGAGCCAGTTGACGTTGATATGAGCTATGACCTTCTCGGGGAAGTAGAGCGTCATGAAAGCCACATCTTCATAGCCGTTCAGATGTGTCTGGCCGGTCGCGACGATGGCCTCGGGCTCGCTTTGATAAGGTGATCCATGATGGAGAGATCGTGCGGCGCAAGGTCCCAGAGAACGTTGATATCGTGCTGGAAAAGCCCCAGGTTGACTCGAGTCGAATCGTAGTAGTAGAGCTTCCCAAGCTCCCTTCATCGAGCAGCTGGCTGATTTTCTTGACCGCGCCGGTGAAGAGGAATGTGTGGTCCACCATGATCTTGAGATTCTTTTGCCGCGCGAGGTTGATCAGTTCCTCCCCCTGCGCGGCGTTGCTGGTGAAAGGCTTCTCGACGAATACGTGCTTGCCATTTTCCAAGGCGGCCTTCGTCAGCGCGTAGTGCGTCCAGACCGGGGTGACGACGGCCACCGCGTCAATTTCAGCCGAGGAGATCACCTCCGACACGTCGGAAGTCACTTGGATCGACGGATAAGCCCTCTGTGCACGATTCCGCGCCGCAGGGCTTGTCTCCGCGATGGCGAGCACTTGGGAATTCTCCAGACTCGCGAGGTTCCTCACGACGTTCGGTCCCCAATAGCCGTAACCAATTACACCAAAATTTACGATGTCTCACCGCCCTCTAACACTGCTGAAGAATGCGTCTATGCGTTGACTTGGGGGAGTGAGTCCGGTACTTGAGAAGAACAGATGCAGTGTTGAACAGAATTGAAAGACAGACCCAGACGCCAAACTCAACACGCGCCGTCGCCCCGGATCACCGCACGAGGTGTTCGCATGAGAATATTTATGTCCATCCAGGGAGACCACGACTTGGCGTATTGCAGGTCCAACCGGACCATTTCGTCAAATTTGACGCGGCTTCGGCCGGTCACCTGCCACGAGCCGGTGATCCCAGGTTTGACTTCCAATACACGGCGACGGTGCCATGTCTCATAAGCTGCCACCTCATAGGGAATTGCAGGGCGAGGGCCTACCAGCGACATGTCCCCTGCGAGAACGTTCAGGAACTGTGGCAGCTCATCCAAACTGGTTCTGCGCATGAAGTTTCCCACTTTGGTGACCCTGCGGTCGTTTCTGAGTTTGTAGACCCCTTCAGCATTGCCGTTCGATGCAATACGCTCCGCCTGGCCAGCGATCAGCTTCTTTACATACTCCTGGTGAACGCTGGGATCGTTGTCGACCTGCATCGATCGAAATTTCAGGAATGTGAAGCGCCGGCCATACTGCCCGACCCGGTTTTGTTTAAACAATATGGGGCCTTTGGATGATACTTTGATTGCCAGGCCGAGTATCAGGAACAAGGGTGTGCACATGATCAGCGCCAGCCCGCTGCCGCAAATGTCCATCAGCCGCTTTATGCCCAGTAGCGCCCGCCTTCCGTTATCGCGGCTCAACAGATCAGGGTATAGTGCGGGATTGCTTGGACGCCCAGAAACGTCATGATCCCAATCGTCGGGAAAGAGGTGGAACGAGATGCTGACTTGATTGAATTGCTCCAAAGTCAAGTTATCTCGTAACGTGGTGCTCACCCGGGTCAGGATCGTGCTCAAAATCGATGTCTTGTCATCGATCTGCAGCTCGGTAAAAATCACGCCGACCGTAGTCCGCCCCTTATACCAGCCGATCACGTCGGTCTCCCTGGTCGACGACAGCAGGGCAGACACGATGTTGTTCAGTGCCTTTCCATTCTTCTCCGAACCATGATTACCAGCGTCCAGCAGCATGAGCAGGAAGGGCTTCCTGGAACGTTCTGTTCTTTTGCGCTCAACAGCGAGCATCCGCTGAAAGGCGTCTTCGTTGACAACCTCCCGTTCCACAGCCGATACCGGCCCGGACCGAGAGGTTCCTAGACTATTACCTGAGCTGCGTGGAGTCACAACTTCCTCCCCTTGTCCCGCACCCTATCTGTAAGGCACGAGCTTTCACCTGCTTTTATGTTGTCCATTCGATGAGGTACGACGCGATAACTTCCTGGACCACCACCTGATAGCACACTCAACTATTAGGCTGGATTATTCTGTCGACCGGCTATTTGGCCGTGGGGCGTGGAGCCGACTCTTGTGTAGTAATAGTCGTTATTGGTCTGTCTCCTGGAACCATTAAGCACGGCACCAATCACCTTTTTGGGCTCAAGAGCTTCGAGTCCTCTCTCTAATTGCCGCTTCTCGGTAATGCCTTGACGAACGACCAAAAGGATTCCGTCCGCCAGACGCGTCCAGACGCTCGTGTCAGCCAGAGGCATCACAGGAGGCGAATCGATGACAATCCAGTCAAACCACGCACTCAGCTGATCCATCATGATGGACAGTCTTCCTGATTGCAGGAACTCCAGAGGATTCTTCGGAGCGCTACCTGCCGGCAAAATCCACAGTCCTGGAGCTTGGAGATGATAGATGCTGCTCATCAGATCGCGTTCGCCTTGCAGGCATTCACAAATGCCCGGAATCCCTTCCAACCCGAACATCGGCAACAAAGATGGCCGCCGTACGTCTCCTTCTATCAGCAAGGTCTTCTGATGTGTTCTTTGAGCGAGGGTGCAGGCCAGATTGGCGGAAACCATAGACTTACCCTCTTGAGGAATTGTGCTCGTGATCAGCACCTTTTTGAGCGGGCGGTCCCGGCGAAGATGTTGCAAGCCGACACCCAGAAAGCGAAATTTCTCTGCTGCCAGACTCTCGCTGTCAGTGATGCATACCAGGCGACCTTGGGGAGGAACCGCAACCTGTAGAGATTCGAACTGCTGGAAAACGTCCTCACCCGGGTCTCTCAGCAGCGGCTCCGCCGAGGAAACCTCCGTTGCGATCGCGGTCTGTGCGGCGGCATCGACTCCGCTTGCCCTCCCGGGTGACCGTCACCATTGCGGGCGGCACAGGAAAGTCACGGTCCCAAAGATCCCGCGGCACTCCTTGTAACGGGAGTGACAGTCCCGATCTCCGTTCGTGCCCCGACCGCTGCGTCGCGGCCTTCTGTTGTGAAACCGCGTGACGCTCTGCGCGCTGCAGCAACTCAGTCGCAGCCGGCAGAGCCGACACATCAACCCCCGCGCGGTCGGCTTCGGATCTTTGTAACGCGTCAAATATAAGGCTCATGTTTGCTCACTTGAACGCCAACGGATCCGTTTGCTTCCGTGGCGACCGTGGTTCGCAGAACGGAATATAAGATCTGGTGCGGTGCGTGTGGCGCGCTGGACATCCACTCCGTTATAGGCGCCAGCTGTTTTCGTCTCAAGCGTGTGACCTACGTCCAGGCGGAACTCCTTGGCCACATCCTCGATAATGTCCGGGGTAACTGTTTCCATCTGCCTCGCGTACGCACTGATAAGCGCGTTCTCGCAAATCGTGTTGATCAGACGTGGAAACCCGCGCGAATGCCGATATACAGCCATCATCGTCTGCTCAGAGAACAAAGCCTCTGCATCGGTGCTTGTTCCGGCAATCTGCAGTCGCCGTTCGATGTATCCCTTGGTCTCGTCCCAGTCCAGCGCACCCAGCCGGGCGCGAAGAGCAATCCTTTGCTTGAGCTGTCTGAGTCCGACGGAATCGAGTGTCTCGTCAAATTCAGGCTGACCGACCAATACGATCTGAAGTAATTTATCGTCGGCTGTCTCCAGATTTGTCAGCAGCCGGACCTCCTCAAGGATATCCGCAGACAAATGATGAGCTTCGTCAAGGATAAGTACTGTAGTTTGCTTTCTCAATCCTCGCGTGACCAGAAAATGACCCAGGTCAAGTAAGAGTTCCCCTTTGTTCTTGCCCGAGGCAGAGAGCCCGAAG
Organism: uncultured Acidobacteriaceae bacterium; assembly: GCA_963736535.1. GTDB lineage: Bacteria > Acidobacteriota > Terriglobia > Terriglobales > Acidobacteriaceae > PALSA-350. The sequence continues at coordinate 92,129 of CAVTPN010000014.1, read as the reverse complement.
TCAGCGACAATATACTGCAAGAATTCCGTAGGAGAAAGCCGGCTATTGAAGAGATATGCGTAGGCCACGTCCTTGCTCTGCTGCAGCAGTTGCAGCAAGCATCGAAGCAACAGGGTCTTCCCCGTGCCCACCTCCCCAGTCACCACAACAAACCCCTTGTGTCTGCGGATACCATAATATAGCGCCGCCAACGCCTCGTTGTGCCGCCTCGTCGAGAAGAGAAACGAGGGATCGGGTGTAAGCTCGAACGGATTACGCGTAAGTTTGAAGAAAGCTTTGTACATAGGAGGGCGACCTTAAGCTTGACGAATACTGAGCGCAGCACCGGCCAGGATCGTGGCAAACACCACGGCGGTCATGGCCCATCCCAGCCACATCCTCTTCACCCTGAGCCGTTCATCCGAAGGACCCACGACTTCAGGGATCTCGGAGATCACCTTCATCGGCAACAGGGCTTTTAATCCTTTTTCACTATGCACACGATCGTCCAGGAACTCTATGCCGCCGGCAACTACGAGGCCCACGAGCAGACCGAATGCCACGGCCATCCCGAAAACTTTCAGCCGATTAGGGGAATCTGGTTTCAGCGGTAAGCTCGCCGGATCGAGCGTACGGAACCGCCGCCCTTTCTGCATCTGTTCCATGCTAGTAGCCATCTTTGAGTCGTTCTTCTTTTTCAGCAGTTCGTCATAATTAGCCTTGGATTGATCGTAGCCGCGGGTCAAATCCGCCAACTGCTGTTCGCGTATCGGTTCGTCGTCCAAGCGCCCCTGATACTCACTCACTTTAGCCTGTAAACCGGAAATCGCTTGCTCCCTATTTGCAATTTCAGTCCTGTTGGCCTGGAGTTGACTTTGCAATTGCAGGAGCGCCGGATCTTGTGAGACCTCCGCCAGGTCGCGCGCGCCAGACCGGGTGTCGGGAGCGCTACCACCATTCGCTTGATTTCCAAGGTCGGCGATGAGCTGCTCTCTCAACTTCGCCGTTTTAGCTATCTGCTTCTTCACCTTTTGAACATCCGGGTAGTTATCGGTGTACTTAGAGCTAAGATCTGCCAGTTGTGCCTTCAGTGTCTCGAGTTCCTTGTCAATCTCCTGCAAGCGCGTCGGGGCGCCATCGGATGTTTTCGCCGTTCCCTGGACACTTCGAGATTGGCTGATCAGGGTCTGTAAGTAGACTTGCTGTTGCCGCGCTGCGTTAAGCGCATCCTGTTCGTTCTGCAACTGCGATTGCATACCACTGAGGATCTGGAGGTTACTCGCCTGCTGGGTAGGCAAATCGCTGACGTGCTGTCCTTTGAACACTCTGATCTTTGCGTCCTGGTCGGCAAGGTTCTGACGCGCAACTTCCAATTGGTTCTCGAGAAACCTGGTGGTGTCTTCAGACTGTTGCTGGCGCGCCTCCAGATTTTCGCTGATAAATAAGTTCGTCAGCTCGCTTGTGACCTGCTGGGCAACGTGTGGATCGCGGCGCGGAATATTCAACCTTGAACGCGTTAATTTGCACGCTGGTAGGGTCACGCACAAGGTCGATCGCGATGCTCTTGCGCATGAGTGCGACCTTCTCATCCGGCGTGAGGCGGCTTCCGTCATAGAGTTTAAATCGACCGATGACATGAAGAAGGTGCGTGCGACTAAGCATTTGCTCCATGATGCTCTGCATTTGGCTTTGCACATCGTCATTGATATTCGACACAACGTACTCTTTCGACATAGTCGGCTGTTCCACCAGGATCATCGTCGCCGACTTATAACTTACCGGAAGAATCCAGCTGGCTCCCCAGACAATCAGCCACCCGAAGAAAAACGACAATCAGGAAATAGGGGTAGCGGCGGCGGGCCACATCCAGGTAGCGCCGCATGTCGAGAGGCTCTGCATTCTGTTCTTCGAGGACTTCTGGCACGATTACCCTCCAAGCGACCTTGCGAAGTTGTAGGTGATGGAGACGAACTCTCGATTGATATTAGGAGAATTGGTTATCGACGGTACGCCACTGTAACTCTGGTGCAAGCGAGCTGTATCCAAACTCCAGCTTGAAGCGTTCGCTTAGTGGATGCTCCGCCAGGATACCGCCCAGAATCCTGTGCCCCCCTCCGGTGGATATGAAAGCGGATGGTGTTAAATCATCGTTGCTCACGTAATTTCCTGATCCACTTACCGTCCATGTGCTTGCCAGCTTCCAGCGTGCAGCCACACTTGCCGCATTCGATTGGTAGACCCCTGCCAACCCCCCGCCGCCGGTAATCGGACCGCGAGTAACTAGCGGCCAAATTGGTATGGGGCCCTTGCCAACCCGCGCTGGCAGTTATAGTAGGCTGCCATGAGGTGGTAGACGGTACGGGATACTGGACGAGTTCGTAATGCTGCGGACCGGCCGAGACGGACAGAGACAAAGTCGGCTTCGGATAGATCGTGTAAAACAGGAGATAGGTGTTCATCTGAATTTCGCTCGTCGTATTTGGCGGGTAAGCCAGGATTTTTGAATACGCATAGGTCGCACCAATGTAGTCGTTTCTGGACAGCCTCTGGCTATAAAACACCGACCCTGAACTCGAACTGGAATTAAAGAGGCCAGGGACAACCTGGAGGTAATTCAGATTCGTAAACGTTCCCTCGCCTCCGATCATACGGTTTCTACTAAACTGGTACGTCAATTCCGCGTCGGCAAGATTCCCGATCTGGTTTGCCACCAAATCTATAACCTCGTTTGACGTTGGCGGCCCGCCCGAAACCTGATTGACTCCATTGAGTTCGATTGCCATTTCCACTCTTTTGAAAGGAATCCCGTAGAGTCATTGTTATATATCGAGTGACTCGATACTGGGCGGTCGCCGTCATATTCTGATCGATTTGATTTTCAGCGTTCGTTTTCTGATAGAAAATGAAACTCGGGGTGTAGTTCAGTATCAGATGCAGTCGCGTGGTTTTCTTGTCAATTTCAATACCCGGAACAATCATGTAGCCGACGTCGCTGACCGGAGTGACACTGTTTTCTCCAACAATGTCGTTGCTGTATGAAGTAGTGAAGCCGACTAAGGCACGCAGATAATTTGACCGCGCTTCCGAGCCGACCTCAGTTGAATAAGCCGCCGCCGTTCACCGGAGGCGGTAAACGCATTTGGCTAGGACCCCCTGCCGCGCTTGGCACCTGGGGCCATGCGGGCAGGGCTACAAGCAGCGCGAGACTCCGCCAAACTTGTTTAATCATAAAGTTCCTTCAAGGCACGACGATGGTGTCGCGCGGCTCAAGCTTGATATTCTGCTGAGAATTCTTACCCTTGATAACATTCTTGTAGTTAAAAGCAATGCGGGACTCACCACCGCCAGGATTCTGGCGAAGGATGTAAATGCCTTTTTGGTTGGCGAAGTCTCTGAATCCGCCAGCTGCCGCGATTGCGTCCAGCACTGTCGTCGCAACTTCAAGCGAGTATGATCCCGGCTTTGCGATCTGCCCCAGGATGTTGAACTTCTCGCTGTGTATCTCCTGGACCATCACCGTGACTTCCGGATCCGCTATGTAGTTTCGCAGTTTGCCGGCGATGTCGTCTTCGAGCTGCAACGGGGTTCGTCCTGTAGCCTGCAGCTCGCCAACCAGGGGCAGCGAGATTCGTCCATCTGAGCGCACCGGAATTGAGCGAGTGATGTCCGGTTCCTTCCAAACATTGATCGACAACACGTCGTCGTTCCCAATCACAAAGCTGGCATCGTGAGGCTTCCTGGCTGATTGTGCAAGCGAAGTCATGGCCGGGGCCGCTGGATCTGCCACTTGCGCCCACAAAGAACCGGAAAGGACAATTAGGACGAATCCTAAGCCTATTTGACGATCGGTTCTGTTTCTCATCACAACTCTCCTGTAGATGACTACCGAGCCCGTTTCCCGATCTCAATCTGCCCGGCCGCTGCTGTTGAGGCGACTGCTTTCTGGAAACACTGCAGTATCGATTGATCTCAGCTGATACTGCTCGATCTTGTAGAGCAATGTCCGATAACTCACCTTGAGTAGGGACGCGGCGGCCTTCCGATTCCCACCAGTCTTCTCCAGCGCCCCCGAGATCGCCTTCTTTTCGGCCTCGGACTTGACACTCTGGACCAAAGATTTAAGCGAGTCAGCACCGGTGGAGACGACCCGAGACTGACCCACTGAGGGTTGCAGGCGGTTCAAGGTCCGCGGTGAAGTTAAGGCGCCATTCCTCGCCATCTCATCCAGGCCGGGTCGACTTTTTCCAAACACTTGTGGATTGTCGCCAGTCATGAGGTAGCGTTTCACGAAGATCTCCAGTTCGCGCAGGTTGCCTGGCCAGGAATACGCCTGGCAGGCCTCAATCATGGCCGGCGAAAAGTCGCGTGGAGACAGACCATATTGCTTGGCGAGGCGGTGCATGAAATGGCGCGACAGGAGCCGTATTTCTTCCCTGCGCTCCCGTAGGGGGGGCACATGAATGGTATAGGCGCTTAGGAGACAGTGAAGATCTTCGCGAAATCGCCTTTCAGAAACAGCGTGTTCCATATTGCTGGTACTCGAGGCGAAAACGCGAATGTCTACCTCGACGGCGGCTGAAGTTCCTGGTCTCATAAATCGCTTGTTTTGCAACACGCGCATCAGATTAGCCTGCAAGCCCATCGGCATCTCGGTGATCTCATCCAGTAGGATCGTGCCTTTTGCACTGAGCTCCAGTTTGCCCGTTTTAATTTGCACCGGTGCCGTTGTGCCATCCCACTCGTAACCAAATAATTCTCTCTCCAGCAGATCGCCGGGCAATGCCGCGCAGTTGACCTTTGTGAACTCGAATCCGGAACGGAGCGACAACTTATGGACCAGGCGGGCAGTGGTCTCTTTACCACTCCCCCCCTCGCCAAGAATCAATACGGGTACGTTGGCTTCCGCCAGCGATGCCGCCTGCGCGCGGAGCTTGCGCATGATTGGGCTGATCCCAACGAAGAAGATGTCATCGCTGATCAGCTCAACATCTTCGCTCGTCATATCCACATCGACAGCTTCACAAACACTGGAAAGGTGGCTCTGGATGACTGTTGTCAGTTGACAGCTGTCGAGGGGCCGTACGAGGTAGTCACGTGCGCCCAGGCGAATGACTTCTTGTCTCTTGCGAACATCGCCGGGGTGACCAATCAAGATGATCGGCAACGCGGGCCGTAGTCGACGCAGCCAGCGTAAGATGTGCAGCCCATCGGCATCGCCCTGGGGCAGATCCAGCAAAAGCAGATCCGGCGTCACCCCGGATTGGACCCGTTCCATCGCCTCCCACACGTTCCCGACGATTTCAAGCTGCCAGGAACTCGATTCCCCCATCGACCAGAGTGTACGAACAAAAGCGGAGTCTCGGCTGACGAATAGCAGTCTCACTGTAGTCGATCACTTTTCCTACCGGGGGTTCATTCATGTGGGATAAGAAGCGGCGAGGGGGTGTCTAGCCGGAATTCTCAGCGCAAGAGAGCAGGTGAAGTACGGTGGGCGTCCTTAGCCCAGCCACGCTATGAAATACTGGCCTTGGCTCACCGATTGTTGGGCAGATTGGTTGCTGAAACTTGGCGACGACGTAGGAATAAACGGAACGGATCCGGCTCAGCGACGCAGACCCATTCCCCAAAACCAGATGGTAAGAGTCCTGCCTAAATTGGTTCCACCTCGTACCCTTCCACCTGAATCGCCAAAGATCTCTGCATAGCATCGACGGATATGATCAGCCTCCGTTCTCCCTGCCGAGATAAGAAAATTCCCTCTAAACCTTCCAGGGCGCCCCCGCGAATCCGCACGCGTTGTCCAGTCTTGAGAAACGGATGAGCGCAACAAGGAAGTCGTTCGTTGACCAGCATTCGCACGGCATCGATTTGCTCATTGGGAATAGGAGTTCCTACGCCCTGGGTTCCGACCAGGCCCAACACACTGTCAGTCCGAAGCACCCGCTGCCGCTCCTCGTTGCGAGGCATCAGCTTGACGAACAAATAACAGCTGAACAATGGCAATTCTATCGATTTCTTGCGGTCGTTCCACCGATGCACCTCGGTAAACGTCGGCAAGAAGGTTGTCACGCCCCTTTCCCAGAGGCGGTGAGCCACGGCTCTCTCGTGCCGCGCCCGGGTATGCACTGCGTACCAGTTCTCACCATTCTCCCCGACCATTACTGGTGGGCCTGGAGACTTCCATGCCTGGTTGTCGGTTTCCAAAGCTTCGCCCCTCTGCACCCTTCCGGGTCGCTCGTATTCGCTCCGAATGCTATCTGGGGAAGGTTTCCGGTCTGGAAATCTGGGGGATCCCGTAGACAAACGTGGGATGGTTATTGTTGTTCTGTTTCCGTGGCTCGTTCACTAAGCTCAATGCAGAATTCTACGATTCCTGTTATGCATACCTAGCTTCGCCCTATGAGTCACATTTCGCTGTGACCCCTTCGAAATTGAACATAGCCAAGAAATTCAACCCACAAAGCAGAAAAAGCCGACGTCATCTTACGACCACACAACAGTCCGCCCGAGGCCTAGCGGTGGGTTCCTTGGACTAAGTGTGATGGCTATTAAATCTAACGTCCAAAATACGGCGTTCTTGCATGGATCGGATTTGTTAGGCCATTGCGTTTACTTTCATCGTTGCTGTCTTAAACACCGCGCAACTCTTTTGGCGGCACTGATACATCAACCCAGAGGCATACGACCTCAGGCTGGGCGAACAATACGCAGAATGGCTTGGTGGGGGAACTTCGGCCAACTCGCTACGTAAACCGAAATCAGCGTACAGCCCGATGCAAGTTGCTGCAAGAGGTACACCATCTCTGCGACGCACTTCTCCTCCGGGGCGTTATCGTCAGGGGCCATCCACTCCGAGGAGATATTCTCATTCGGTAGGCTCCGAACAAACATTCGATTCAGCCGGGCGCAACCATCTTTCCCGGTCGTCCACCAAGCTTGACCGCCTTCGTGGTGGGACGGAAACCTGTTAGAGTCAACTGATTGCGGCATATGTAAAGCGACTCTGAACGTGGAGAACGTGGGTTACCAGAGGACAAAGGTAAGCGGTTATCCGGTTACCAAATATCCCATTGACATCGGAGAATAATCTCTCTACCGTTTTCGTCAGTCGCCGCCCTATTATTTGGCTGACGAAGGTATAGTTAAAAACGAGGGCAAATAAACGTTTCTGTGGTCTCACGTATTTTCCAAAGCAATATTGGTGAATTTATTCAGGTTCGCGGCAGCTACTCGCGCCGCTTTTGACCGATGTGTCGCTGCATTCGGCGTGCGGGGTGCTGGAGATTGACGTTGCCGTAGACAACGCTCTCTTCCTCTCTGAACCACTCGGTAAACAAGTCTTCGTGTGGATATCTCGTGGAATGTTCTAAAATGCAGTGTTAGCTGTTTGCAGCATGTACATGAATGCCATCCCCCCCGTGGATTCTCCACGGTTCGACCATAGGCCCATATCAGCAGCATCTCGTCTTTGCAACTGGGAAAGACTGCCGAGAGCCACGCGCCCTGGAGCATCTTTCAGGCGTCTCGAACGAAGGGAATGAGCGGAGGCTTGTTTAGCGCCTGCTCTCCCTCCACAAGGCAACAGGAAAAGCTGTGATGGAGTAGGGGAATGCTCAATGGAATTCTGGAGTCAGCCATCCGCGTACTGGTGGCCGACGATACTCGACTCCACACCACTTTGCTGGCAGACGCACTGAGACGCGACGGTGCGTTCGAGGTAATAGGTTCGGACTCTGAGGAATTGATTGCGCGAGCTCACCTGCACAACATTGATGTTCTTCTTCTTAGTTCTGAATTGGATGAAAAGCCTGGCCGCGGGTTTGAGGTCTTGCGCCAAGTGCGTATGCTGCACCCAAACGTCAGCGCGGTCGTGCTTTTAGACTCCTCAAAACATGAATCAGTCTTAGAGGCGTTTCGAGCTGGGGCCCGAGGGGTGCTAAGCAGGCAAGAATCAGTCGAGACCCTGAGCAAGTGTGTGAGAAGTGTGCATGGGGGGCAGATCTGGGCTAACAGCGAACAAATGGGGCTGCTGATTCAAGCCCTGGTTTCTTTGCGCAGCGTTCCTGCAGTAAATCCTCGGGGCATGGAGCAGCTATCCAAACGAGAGATGGAGATCGTGAACAGCGTTGCCGAGGGCCTGTCCAATCGGAAGATCGCGGAGCGCTTAGGGCTAAGCCAACACACCGTCAAGAATTACCTTTTTAAAGTCTTTGAGAAACTTGGAGTTTCGAGCCGGGTTGAGCTGCTGTCCATGGCCCTGAATCGGAATGATCAATCGCAATCGACGGTAAATTACTCAGAGAAGAACTACACGGATTACGAGTTGCTGAACGATTCGACTCTGGTTGGGTGCCGGCGAGCTGCAGAACAGGGCGTGCCGATCGCACAACTCGAGTTAGCCCGATTTCATTGGGCCAGAAAAGCCGATTACAATGACCTCACACAAGCCTACAAGTGGTATTTGATCGCCAGCCAACAAATCTCGCGAACCAGCAAAAACGTTGGAAGCGCAATGACGCTGGAGCAAAGACTTGAAGCGGAGGAGATGGCTGCCGAGTGGCTTAAGAAAGCAGATAAGCTTCTGCCGGCTTCCATTAGAGATCAAATGATGGCCACGTCAAAACGGAGAGGCATTCAACCTGCGCCCGGCTTTTCTGGCAGCCCTATGATTAGACGAATCGGCAGGTAGAGACTAAACCGTGCGAAGCTGCCGCAAGTGTTGAGTGGAATAACCCACATGCGCCCTTCCCTTCCGGCGTTAGGGAATCGTAGCGGGTGCGTCGTTGGACGGCGTACTTTCCACCCCGGAGGAGTCAACACTTTTTACGATGTAGTCATAGGTTGCGCCACTTTGGACCGTGCTATCCACATAGGTCGTCCCAGCGACAACCGACGAGTTTAGCAGTTGATACGTAGAGCTGCTGCCGGTCGATCGATAAACGTTGTAGCCTGCAACCGGATCAGGAGAACTACTGGGTGCCTGCCAACTTAGGTCGACCTGGTGTTGTGTCCCCGTGCCGCTCAAACTGACGACCACCGTACCGTTGGTCGACGAGTTGCTCTGGATCGTGACCTGACCCGTCGCCGCCCCTGCGGTGCTTGGGTCGAACTGCACATCCAGAGTGATCGCCAAGGTTGGATTCAAGGTCACAGGGAATGTGGCTCCTGACATCGTGAAGCCAGTCCCAGTCAACGTACCTGAGTTGATGGTCACCGGTCCCGTCCCGGTGGAGGTTAACGTCACAGGCAGCGTGGAGGCCGTGTTCACCGTCACGTTGCCAAACGCCAGGCTAGTCGGGCTGACCGTCAAGGTTGGCACGGCTGCATTCAGCTGTAGAGCAAAGGTCTTGGAAACGCCGCCTGCGCTCGCCGTCAGGGTCACCGCTTGCGCCGTCGTGACCGATGCCACGGTCGCCGTGAACCCTGCACTGCTCGCGTTGGCCGGCACCACTACCGTAGCCGGCACCGTAACCGCAGCATTGCTGCTCGTCAGGCCCACACTCAGACCGCCACTTCCGGCTGCCGCGGTCAGAGTCACGGTGCAAGTATCGCTTCCCGATCCAGTCATCGACGCGCTGCTGCAGGAAAGCGCACTCAATGCTCCTGATACCGCTGTGCCTGTGCCCGTCAGACCGATCACCGCCGTACCATTGGTCGACGAGTTACTCTGGATCGTTACCTGACCCGTCGCCGCTCCCGCCGTGGCCGGATCAAATCGCACATTCAGGGTGACCGACTGCGTTGGATTCAAGGTCACAGGGAATGTGGCTCCTGACATCGTGAAGCCAGTCCCAGTCAACGTACCCGAGTTGATGGTCACCGGCCCCGTCCCGGTGGAGGTTAACGTTACAGGCAGCGTCGAGGCCGTGTTCACCGTCACGTTGCCAAACGCCAGGCTAGTGGGGCTGACGGTCAAGGTTGGCACGGCTGCATTCAGCTGGAGAGCAAAAGTCTTGGAGACGCCGCCTGCGCTCGCCGTCAAGGTCACCGCTTGCGCCGTCGTGACCGATGCCACAGTCGCCGTGAACCCTACGCTGCTCGCATTGGCTGGCACCACTACCGTAGCCGGCACCGTAACCGCAGCATTGCTGCTCGTCAAGCCCACACTCAGACCGCCGCTCCCGGCTGCCGCGGTCAGGGTCACGGTGCAAGCATCGCTGCCCGATCCAGTCATCGACGCGCTGCTGCAGGAAAGCGCACTCAATGCTGCTGATACCGCTGTGCCTGTGCCCGTCAGACCGATCACCGCCGTACCATTGGTCGACGAGTTGCTCTGGATCGTCACCTGACCCGTCGCCGCTCCCGCCGTGGTCGGATCAAATCTCACATTCAGTGTCACCGACTGCGTTGGATTCAAGGTCACCGGGAATGTGGCTCCCGACATTGTGAAGCCGGTCCCAGTCAGTGTTGCTGAGTTGATGGTCACCGGCGCCGTCCCTGTCGAGGTTAACGTCACAGGTAGAGTCGATGTCGTGTTCACCGTCACGTTGCCAAACGCCAAACTAGTCAGGCCGACTGTCAACGTTGGCACCGCTGCATTCAGCTGTAAAGCAAAGGTTTTGGAAACACTGCCTGCGCTCGCCGTCAAGGTTACCGCTTGCGCGGTCGTGACCGAGGCCACAGTCGCCGTGAACCCGGCACTGCTCGCGTTGGCCGGAACCACTACCGTAGCTGGCACCGTAACCGCAGCATTGCTGCTCGTCAAGCCCACACTCAGGCCGCCGCTTCCGGCTGCCGCGGTCAGGGTCACTGTGCAACTATCACTTCCCGATCCAGTCATCGACGCGCTGCTGCAGGAAAGCGCACTCAATGCTGCCGGTGCCGTCGTGCCCGTCCCCGTCAAGCTGATTACCGCCGTGCCATTAGTCGACGAGTTGCTCTGGATCGTCACCTGGCCCGTTGCCGCTCCCGCCGTGGTCGGATCGAACTGCACATTCAAAGTCACCGACTGCGTTGGATTCAAGGTCACCGGGAATGTCCCTCCCGACATCGTGAAGCCGGTCCCAGTCAGTGCTGCCGAATTGATGGTCACCGGCGCCGTCCCAGTCGAGGTCAGCGTCACAGGCAGCGTCGAGGCCGTGTTCACCGTCACGTTGCCAAACGCCAGAGTAGCCGCGCCGATCACCAACTGTGGACTTGATACGGCCGTGCCCGTCCCGCTCAGATTAACCACCGCTGTACTGTTGGTCGACGAGTCGCTCTGGATAGTCAGCTGACCCGCCGCCGCTCCCGCGGTGGCCGGGTCGAACTGCACATTCAAAGTCACTGACTGCGCCGGATTCAAGGTCACCGGGAAGGTCGCTCCTGACATCGTGAAGCCGGTCCCAGTCAGTGTTGCCGAGCTGATGGTCACGGGCCCCGTTCCGGTCGAGGTCAGCGTCACAGGCAGCGTGGATGCCGTGTTCACCGTCACATCGCCAAACGTGAGGCTGGCCGCGCTGATCGTCAATTGCGGGCTCGGCACTGCGGTGCCCGTCCCGCTCAGATGAATCACCGCTGTGCTGTTGGTCGACGAGTCGCTTTGGATAGTCACCTGACCCGTCGCCCCTCCTACCGCGACCGGTTCGAACTGCACATTCACAGTCACTGACTGACCTGGATTCAAGGTCGCCGGGAAGGTCGCTCCCGACATCGTGAAACCGGTCCCAGTCAGTGCTGCTGAATTGATGGTCACCGGCGCCGTACCGGTCGAGGTCAGCGTCACAGGCTGCGTCGATGCCGTGCTCACCGTCACATCACCAAACGTCAGAGTGGCTGCGCTGATCGTCAACTGCGGACTCAACACTGCCGTGCCTGTCCCGCTCAGATTAACCACCGCCGTGCTGTTCGTCGACGAGTCGCTCTGGATCGTCAGCTGACCTGTCGCCCCTCCCGCGGTGGTCGGATCGAACTGTACATTCAGAGTCACCGACTGACCTGGATTCAAGCTAACCGGGAACGTGGCTCCCGACACCGTAAATCCGGCCCCACTTACTGTTGCCGAGCTGATGGTCACCGGCGCCGTGCCGGTGGAGGTCAGCGTCACAGGCTGCGTCGATGCCGTGTTCACCGTCACATCACCAAACGTCAGAGTAGCCGCGCTGATCGTCAACTGCGGACTCGACACCGCCGTGCCCGTTCCGCTCAGATGAACCACCGCTGTGCTGTTGGTCGACGAGTCACTCTGGATAGTCAGTTGACCCGTCGCCGCTCCCGCGGTGGTCGGGTCGAACTGCACATTCAGCGTTACTGACTGCTTCGGATTCAAGGTCACCGGGAACGTCGTTCCCGACACCGTAAACCCGGCACCAGTAACTGTTGCCGAATTGATGGTCACCGGCGCCGTACCGGTGGAAGTTAGTGTCACAGGCTGCGTCGATGCGGTGTTCACCGTCACATCGCCGAACGTCAGACTGGCCACGCTGACCGTCAACTGCGGACTCAACGTCGCCGTGCCCGTCCCGCTGAGCGTTACAACCGCGGTGCCGTTGGTCGCCGAGTTGCTCTGGATAGTCAGCTGCCCCGTCGCCGCCCCTGCCGCGGTGGGATCGAACTGTACATTCAGAGTCACCGACTGATTCGGATTCAGGGTGACCGGCAACGTAGCTCCCGACACCGTAAATCCGGCCCCCGTCAGTGCCGCCGAATTAATGGTCACCGGCGCTGTACCGGTCGACGTGAGTGTCACAGGCTGTGTCGATGCCGTGTTCACCGTCACATCACCAAACGTCAGACTGGTCGCGCTGATCGTCAGCTGCGGACTTGTTGGTTGCGGACCTGGGGGCTGCGGACTCGGCGTCGTCGTACCCGTGCCGCTCACGGCAACAACCGCTGTGCCGTTGGTCGACGAGTCGCTCTGAATGGTCAGCTGACCCGTCACCGCTCCTGCCACCGCCGGATCGAACTGCACCTTCAGAGTCATCGACTGGTTCGGATTCAACGTCGCCGGCAATGTCGCTCCCGACACTGTAAATCCGGCCCCCGTCAATGCTGCCGAGTTAATGGTCACCGGTGCCGTCCCCGTGGAGGTCAGCGTCACAGGCAGCGTCGAGGCCGTGTTCACCGTCACGTTGCCAAACGGTAAACTGGTCGGATTGATCGTCAACTGCGGAGTTGCGGTCTGCGGACTCGACACGGTTGTACCCGTGCCGCTCAGATGGACAACCGCTGTGCCGTTGGTCGGCGAGTTGCTCTGGATAGTCAACTGACCGGTTGCCGCTCCCGCAGTCGTCGGATCAAACTGCACTTTCAGCGTCAACGCCTGCGCAGGATTCAAGCTCACCGGGAATGTGGCCCCCGACACCGTAAATCCAGGCCCACTTGGCGATGCGGAGTGGATGGTCACCGGAGCCGTCCCGGTAGAGGTAAGCGTGACAGTCTGCGTCGATGCCGTATTTAACGTCACATCGCCGAACGAAAGACTGGTCGCGCTGACTGTTAGTCCCGGCGTGGAACTGCTGCCGCTACCGCTCACTCCCGACCCGGTAATATCGCCTTGAGCAATCGCCTTGCCTGCGGCACTCATCACAGTAAATTGGCCAGAGTAGTCGGATTCTTTTTCCGGCTTGAAGCTGATGACGAAATTATAAGTCGCACCAACGCCGACAGTAACAGGAAGACTGCCCGCACTGTTCGCAGAAAAGTTCTGCCCGGCGACATTTACCTGAAAGATATCAACTGGCGCGGAACTCTGGTTGAGAAGAGAGACTGTGCTGGTTGCTACTTGCCCTATAGGCACAGCACCAAATGTTACTGCGGCGGGTGAGAGCGCGAAGGGGCCCGTCGCCGATCCATTCACTACGTATCCGCAACCTGAAAGCGCGGCTACGGCCAGACAACATACTAAACTCGCTAATAGCCCTGCATACGAACCGTCAAGTCCGCGGATTGAACTGCGCCTGCAGGCGCAAGATAAGCTGAACACCAACGTCACCTCTGTAATACTGCAAGTTTCAGAGGCAGATAAAATGAAGAATTATAAGTATTGCTAGTTCGTGGAATTAAGCTCCGCAGCGCTGTCGATTCATGGAGTCATCCGGCTGCAGTGAACGGTATAAGTTTTGCCTGGAAGCCGACTTCGTAGGATATGTAAGAACCCTCGCAAATCCAGGATCGAAGTCGCTTGATCGCTCAACGGCGCAATGCAGTCCCATCAAGTGGATGGCGGCTCATTCCGCATATAAGGATTGTTCACTTTATGATCTGTGTCCCTCAATGACACAAATTAGTCATTGATTGACTGGTATCTGTTGATGGAGGGGAGGGCTCGCTGTGATTGAGCGATTCTACAAAACACCTTTACTTTCACGCATAACGCTGGGCGAAGTGATGGCTGCACCGGGGTATTTGCCGGGCTAAGCAGCGGCGGTGGAGTGCAAAGTAACCAAAGTAAGAGAGATATTACTTTAGTTAGCTTTCTCGGGATCCATGTCTAATGACTTATACCTCCCGCAGATATTCCAGGCTGTTAGTTGTGTTGTCCGTGGCGAGTGGGTAACTGGTTCAGAATCGCGGGAGCTGATTGTAGCGGGTGGACAACATCGATGTACGTGTCCTCGAGGCTTACCTTGGGTAGCCTGCTCGCCTGGGTCCAGTCTTTGCAGAAGGTGGACACAATGCACCCAGATACCGCAGCGTCCACTTAGGTCCCGTCAGTCGCTGGAAAGAGCACCAGGCGCCTGCCGTCGCCCATGACTCGAAAGCCTAGGGAATGGTCGCGCTGATCTGGTTGGATGGAACGCTTTCAACCCCGGAGGCATCGACACTCTCTACCATGTATTCATAGGTAGAACCGCTCTGCACTGTGTTATCCACATAGGTCGTCTGCGTGTCGGCCGACGAATTTATCACTTGAAACGCAGAGCTGCCGCCACCTGTTGAACGGTAGATGTTATAGCCCACGACCGGGTCAGCGGAGCTGCTGGGCGCATCCCAGCTTAGGTCGACCTCATGTCCGGTGGCGGATGCGCTCTCCCCCGTGCCGCTCAGGTTTATCACCGCCGTAGCATTGGTCGATGAGTTGCTCTGGATCGTAAGCTGCCCCGCCGCCGCGCCCGCGGCCGTCGGATCAAACACCACCTCCAGCGTTACCGCCAGCCCCGGATTCAATGTGACCGGGAACGTGGCTCCCGACATCGTGTAGCCAGGACCGGTAAGTGTTCCCGAGTTGATGGTCACCGCCGACGTCCCCGAGGAGGTCAGCGTCACAGGCAGGGTCGATGACGTATTCACCGTCACATTGCCAAACGCCAGACTGGCCGTGCTGATCGTAAGCTGCGAACTTGAACTTGCTGAAGCTGCACTTAACTGCAGGGCAAAGGTCTTGGACACGCTGCCCGCACTCGCTGTCAGTGTCACCGTTTGCGCGGACGTGACGGACGATACACTCGCATTGAACGCTGCGCTGATCGCATTGGCCGGAACCAACAACGTGGCCGGCACGGTAACCGCTGCGCTGCTGCTCGTCAGCGCTCACATTGAGACCACCGCTTCCGGCAGCCGCGGTCAGCGTCACCGTGCAATGATCGCTCTCCGATCCCGTCACCGAAGCGCTGCTACAGGTGAGCCCGCTTAATGCTGCTTGCTCAGCCGTGTCTGTCGCAGCGGGGCTGTTCGCTGTCGTACCGCAACCTAACTGGGGGAGAACGACGAGGAGACATGCCAATACCGCAAAAAGTTCTGTAGACAGACCGTCAAGTCTGCGGATCGAACCACGCCTGCGGACACAATATGAATTGAGCAACAGTGTCACCCGTGTAAATGAGCGCTCTCCGAAGAGATCCCAAAAAGAATTGTGGCCAGTGCTACTTGTGAAACCCCGGAATAACGGCTCTCTCGATTCGGAGATATCCGGCTGCAATGATGCTACAGTTTTCCCTCGGAACACGACGGCTGGCTTCTCAAGTACCAAAGGTACTCACACCAAAGATTGTTACTCCATGAATAGGGGGCTCTCAATGACACAAAGTGGTTACCGCTCGTGCAATCTCTGTTGAAAGCCTCAGTGTACGCATCGAACAATTCGTCCTACGGATCGCAATGAATGTCGCATCAGGCAAAACCTCGACCCGGCCCTCTTCGCTCCGATCCGGGAAAGGAACCGGCCAGCCTGTCACCAGATATCTCCTTTTGTTTCAAGAACAAATCAGGAAAGTTCTTCCTGGGCTCAGCTGAAACCCCTCGCTACGCAAGACCGCTCTGCAGGGCTTCCTCCCGGCCACTCGCACCGCATTGGCCAGAAGCATCGAAGGGGCAGGGTTCCCCCATCGGAAAACAGTGATTTGCAAAGGGCGCATAGGAAGGAACGGCCGCCCGGCAAATCGGCCTCCGTGATTATGCTTTTAGCACCAGGTGGTTACCAAAATGCCTAGATTCTCCCCTTCGGGGTCGGGCTCTTTGCTGAAAGAGCTTTGCCCACGATATTCCAGTTGGAAGAATGGAAGGGATGAAGAGATCTCTTGTTGTACTTGCAGTGCTCGCCTTGCTTCTCTCGGTTTCAACAGGGTTCGCCGATGGACTCCCAGAATCGCCGCCAATGGGATTGGTGCAGCCACCGGTAGAAATGACTGCTCGAAACAATCCACTACCACAGAAGCGAATCTCCTGGTTTGACTACTCGCTGTACAGCGCTGTGTTTGCTACACATGCTGCAGATTGGGCGACCACCCAGCAATGCCTGCGTACCAGCCGGGAACAGGAGCAGGCGGGCTTTGTCGGTAGATGCCATGAGGGGCTCTTGCCTACGGGCCTGGCCGAGAGCAAAGTGGGCCTGGGAGCGTATGAGGCAACTACGGCAGGGCTGGAGATCTATTTGCAATACGTGCTCACCAAGCACCATCACGGGCGCATCGCCCGCATCGCTCAACTCGCCAACATAGGCAGCACTGCATATGTAGTGGCACATAACTACCAGACGATCCACGCGTCAACCAATCCGTAGGGAGAACGGCTTTACCGCTCCTTTATTTACTGGCGCACCGGTGGCCGGGGCGCCGTAGAAGCGCACAGGCGCATCGAAAAGGGACCTTCCGCGATTCCCGTGTCCTACCGATAAGCCGGCAACGTCACGCCCGATTGCCGGCTGCTGTGATGGTTTGCTTGCCAAGCATCGCCAGGGCGGCCTCTACGAAGCCGATGGTGTGCGCCATGCCGGCATGCCAAGGAGCAGCACACGTCATCTGCGGCGTGTGATCAGGAAGAATCACCCCATCGAAGTGGTTGTGCTGCAGGATCGACAGAATGCGGATCATGTCGACGTCTCCCTCATCGATAAAGGTTTCGCGATAATACGGAACCTTACCGACTACATTTCGGAGATGAATGTATGCAATCTTTCCCTGCCTGCTGTATTGGTCTACTGCATCATAGACATCACCTTCCGTCATCTCTGCCAGCGTGCCCACGCAGAGTTCCAGTTGATTCGATTTGCTGGGCACGGCATCCAGTAACCTTTGATACATGCCGGGCTGGTAGACAAGTCGCGGCTGCTGCCGCATCGTTGGCATAGGGGGATCATCGGGATGTGCAGCGAGCCGCACTCCTGCTTGCTCGGCCACCGGGACCAGCTCCTCCAGAAAGTCTTCTAGTCTGCGCCACAGTTCTTCAGGGGTGACGGGTGGCAGCGCCCCCGAAGCAGCGTGTTGGTCATAAATCATGTTCCACACCATCCCATTGGGGAGTGGCACATCGTCCACAGGTCCATCCATTCCGACGGTGACGGAGCCTCCACGTCCAAATGGCCCGGAAACACGGCCGCAGACCCCCGCGATACTGAAGTTATAGCCAAGAATCGGAATGCCTGCTTCTCCCATGCGACGAACAATGGTTTTGACATTTTCGATATGTTCAAGGCGCTTGGGGCCGTCGAGCAAAATATCGTGCCAAAAGGCTGGATCAAGATTCTCGATCGCGGCCAGAACCAGACCCGCATCTTCGATTTCTCGACGAATCTTGATCAGCTCGCCCGCGGCCCACAACGTATTAGGATCCCCCGCCAAACCCCACGCCCCATATTTACCGCCCGTCGGCTGATTGTCGCGAGGATTAGTCGAGTTTTGGCGGAAGTAATCCACCAGGTGGATCACAATATGACTACATCCAGCCTGTCGTGCGAAATCGTAGTTGTCACGCGATAGCATGTGTCGATAGAGGCCTAAGCCGATTTTCATAATCGATCCAACTCCTTTTTTGGGTACCACATCTGGTTCGAACGAAGCGATGCCCCATGCGTACGATTTGCATGTTGCTGAATACCGCAGCCAGAATACCGGGCACGATACCCAATTGATAGAGTGTGACCAGGCGGCCACGCAGGCGTTCATTACGTCAGGCCTGCATTGCCGGATCACTTGAACTTGCCGGGCAGTCCGCGTATATTCGCAGCCGCAGTGGGAACACACAATTCCTGTCGACGTTCTCAGACCGGCCAGCGCCGCGCAACGAGCATCAAGAAGCGATTTTGCGCGTGCCGGGCGGAGACCAAACCCTCTCGTCACGTAAACGCATGCGAGAAATCCAAGGAGATTACACACATGGCAAGCAACCGCGGAGTAGCTTATATGGGCCCCGGGATCGTGGAGATTCACAGCATTGACTTCCCAAAATTAGCGCTCGGGAACCGCAAATGTGAACACGGCGTCATTCTCAAGATCGTTTCCACCAACATTTGCGGCAGCGACCAGCACATGGTCCGGGGCCGCACAACCGCACCGAAGGGGCTCATCCTGGGGCACGAGATCACCGGCGAAGTCATCGAAGCCGGGCGGGATGTCGAGTTCATCAAAGTCGGAGATCTGGTGTCTGTACCGTTCAACATCGCCTGCGGCCGCTGCAGAAACTGTAAGGAACGCGCCACCGGCGTTTGCTTGAATGTGAATCCAGCGCGGCCAGGCGCGGCCTACGGCTACGTAGATATGGGCGGCTGGGTGGGAGGGCAGGCTGACTATGTCATGGTTCCTTACGCGGACTTCAACTTGCTGAAATTTCCCGACAAAGCACAGGCGATGACAAAAATCCGCGACCTGACTTGCTTATCTGACATTCTGCCGACTGGCTATCATGGCGCCGTCAGCGCGGGCGTTGCCCCAGGGGCCACGGTTTATGTTGCCGGGGCGGGACCGGTCGGTCTCGCATGCGCAGCCGCCTGTCAGCTACTGGGCGCCGCCGTCGTGATTGTAGGCGACCTGGTTCCGGAGCGGCTTGCGCAAGCCAGAAGTTTCGGCTGCGAAATTGTGGACGTCTCCAAGGACGCCTCTGTCGGCGACCAGATTGCCGCGATCCTCAAGGTTCCAGAAGTGGACTGTGCGGTCGATTGCGTGGGCTTCGAGGCCCGTGGTCACGGTCACGACGCCAAGACGGAAGTCCCTGCGACTGTGTTGAATTCGCTCATGCAGATCTGCCGCGCCGGCGGAGCCCTCGGCATCCCCGGACTGTACGTCACCGAGGATCCTGGCGCGTCTGATAAGAGCGCCCAGACGGGAAACCTCAGCATCCGCATCGGCTTGGGATGGGCGAAATCCCACGTCTTCACCACGGGTCAATGTCCGGTTATGAAGTACAACCGGCAACTCATGATGGCGATCCTGCATGACAAGATCAAAATCGCTAAGGCCGTCAACGTCACTGTTGTGACTTTGGACCAAGCCGTCCAGGGCTACAAGGACTTCGATAAAGGGGCGGCGAAGAAGTTCGTGCTCGATCCCCATGGCATGATCGCGGCATAACCGACCTCGCGGGGCCCATATCCATTCCCCCATTGGCTAGGGCCCCGATTTTCATTTCGCGCGGTTTGCATCGCGCCATCGCTCTAACCTGAATTTCTCACAGATTTTGCGACAACCGATACATTCTAGTCAGGAAGGGCAAAGCTGTAGACCGCACCTCCGGCAGAGATCGCGACAAATTGCCTTCCCCCCACCGCATAGCTTATGGGAGAAGAAGCAATCGTGCCTCCGGTCTGGAAATGCCATAGGGACTCTCCTGTCTTCGAATCCAGGGCAATCAAATTTCCGTCTCCAGTAGCGAGGAAGACGATTCCGCTGCCAGTGGCCAAGGCGCCCGCCGCCATAGAGATGTGGAACGTCGGGTATTCCCACTTCACCGCGCCCGTTGTTGTGTCGATCGCCAATAACGCACTCTTGCTTGGCTCATCGGAAGGAAACGGTGTGCCGCCCATGTACTGCCGTCCCGCCTCGTACTTGACCGGGACGCTGCGGTATCCCATGCCACCGTCCAGCACCACCACGTACATCATGGAATGAATCGGGTCATAGGAAGGACTTTGCCAATTGGTGCCCCCAATGGCAATGGGAGAAACAATAGCGCCCTTAGGCGACGACTGCCACCCCGGCAGCAGAACAGGACGGCCATCCGGTTGGAAGCCGCTATTCCACGTCTCCTTGACAAACGGCTTGGCAAAGACGAGCTTTCCGTTGGTCCGGTCGAGCACATAGAACATGCCGTTGCGGTCCGCCTGGAGCAATAACTTCCGCTTTTCCCCTCCCACCACGCTATTTGCCAACACCAGGTCTTCGTTGGCATCCCAGTCGTGCGTGTCTCCGGGCGTGAACTGGTAATGCCACTTCCTTTCCCCGGTCTCCGGGTCCAGAGCAACCACCGAACAGGTAAAAAGGTTGTCCCCTTCGCGCATAGCGCCGTTCATCCCCGGTCCCGGATTGCCCACCGTCCAATACAACACGTCGAGATCGGGATCGTAGCTGCCCGTCAACCACGCGCCTCCACTGCCATGTTTCCAACTGTCATTGCTCCAGGTGTTGTTACCAAATTCTCCCGGACCGGGAATGGTATGGAACCGCCACAATTGCTTGCCGGTAGCGGCGTCGTACGCGTCGATAGCGCCGCGGATGCCGAACTCTCCTCCAGCCACGCCGACAATGATCTTGTCTTTTACAGCCAGCGGAGCTCCGGTCAGTGAATTGCCTGTCATCGCATCGGCCACCTGGGTTTCCCAAAGGATGCGCCCGGTGCGCGCGTCGAGCGAGATCAGTGCAGCGTCGAGGGTGCCGAAAAAGACGCGATTCCCTAGCACCGCTACTCCGCGGTTAAAGGGATTTATCTGGTTCGGGTTTACCACTTTTTGCTGCCGGTCGTACTTCCAGATTTGCAGGCCGCTCTTGGCATCCATCGCATACACCCCTGCCGACGTTGTGGTGGTATAGGTGGTGTACATGGTGCCATCCACCACCAGCGGCGTAGCCTCGAGCAGTGGCCCGCTCGGCATCTGGAAAGCCCATTGTGCCTGCAATTGTTTCACGTTGACGGGAGTGATCTGGCTCAGCAAGGAAAAGTGATGTCCCTGGTAATCGCCCCAATAGGTCAGCCAGTTCTGTGGCTCCGCTTGCGCGTTGCGCAGCCTGGCGAAACTCAAGCCCCCGGGCAGATCGACCTGGATCGTCTTGCTCAGATCGCGGCCCTTCAGGCTTTTCAAGTAAGCAACCAGATCCTGAATCTCCGTTGGGGATAGCAGCTGGCTATAGTTATCCGGCATGAGTGACTTGGTTTCGGTATGTTGCGCCAGAATATCTTTCCGCTCGAACCTGCGCAGTTTCCCGCTAATGTCCGTCATCATCAGGGTGTAATTGTCCTGGGCCCGCGCGATCCCGACAAACTCCTTTCCGTCCCGGGTCTTCACGCTCACGCTGCTGGGCCCAAACCAGCGTTGTAAACCTGTCTTGGCAGCATCCGGATTCATGATCACGCTGCGCAGGTGCGCTGCGGAATTTCTGCCCGCATCCGACAGGTCGGGTCCAACATCCATGCCGCGCGCGTTCACCTCGTGACACTGCGCGCATCCGCCTTTGCCCCAGAATATCTTCTCTCCCGCCGCAGCATCGCCGGTAACTGACTCGTCTGCGGCAGCGTTGTTGGTATTAAGGTTCCGTAGATAAGTAATGATGCGCCAGACGTCGTCCGCCGGCAGCAGCGAAAATGAAGGCATTTGCGTACCGGGAACGCCAGTGCGGATAGTCCGGAACAGGTCAATGTCTTCACCGCCGTGCGTGAAGTTCCCTGATGCCAGGGCCGGACCGCGGCCCCCCCGGGCTTCTCCTCCATGGCATACTTGGCAGGTTTGCTCATACAGAGTCTTGCCCGCGGCGACCGCTGCGGTCTGCCCCGCAAAGGGATTTTTCTGCACGTCTGCCTGTTGCGCCAACACCGCCGCCCCCGGCACGGAGGCCACGATCAATAACAATGCACATCGTTCACGCCGCTTGAACATTTATCTTCTCTTGCCCTCGTATGGCCCGACGGATCAAAATTGAATCCCCTTCTGACTTCACTCTCTCCCGCGCTGTGTACGCTATTCCCGTCGCCCAATCGAGGTCTAGCGTCACGCTCGTCACCCTTGCCGCTTTTGTTTTTGTACCAAACTTGATTATCATGCCGGAGGGGATTTTTTGGATGCGCTATCGACTCCACAATGCAATCTTCACCGGGGCCTTAGCGCTTCTTGCCACCATAGCAATGAGTCAGGAAACTCAGGAGACCGCCCCGCCTCCCATGGCGCCCCAAGCGAATGCGCCGCCGGCCGGGGCCAACACTCGTTTCAACGGAACCCCGGAACAACGGGCTGCTGCGACCCGAAGCTTTCTCGGTCTTGGTCCGGAGCCGGACAAGGCCGCAGCGGCACGCGGCGCGCCGCTGTTCCAACAAAACTGCGGCTTCTGCCACGGACCTCAGGCACGTGGCGCGGAGGGCCCGAACCTCATCACTTCCGACATTGTTCTGGGCGACGATCATGGTGAGCACCTGGCGCCATTTTTGAAGCAGGGGCGCCCGGAAAAAGGCATGCCCTCTTTCGCCAGCATGTCCGACGGCCAGCTCAAGGACGTCGCCGAATTCCTCCATCAGCAAGTCGAGGATGTCGCCAACCGCGGCACCTATCATGTGCTGAATATTCTGGTCGGCGATCCCGCCCTGGGAAAAACTTATGTCGCGGCCAACTGCATGTCGTGCCATACCGCCAATACCTTCGATCACATCGGAAGCAAGTTCCATTCCCCTGACCAACTCCAGCGTGCCTGGATATGGCCGGCGCGGCCTGCGGATAATTCGCTCGCCACGACCGCCACTGTGAAGACAGCGGATGGCGCCGCCCTCTCCGGCCGCGTGACCCAGGTCAGCGATTTCCGCATTACCCTGGTGGACCGCGACGGCCAGACCCACGTGATTGACAGAGTTCCCGGAGTGGATGTCCAGATGAAGGATCCGCTCGCGCCCCACGAGGCGATGATCAGCACGCTCAAAAATAGCGACATGCACAACGTCACTGCCTATTTGGATTCGCTCAAATGAGACTGGCCACCGTGCTTTGTCTGTGCGCCGCCGCTCTCGCCCCTCTCTCGGCTCCGGCGCCGGCAGCCACCAACGTTTCAATCGATCCCCAGGAAATCGGAAAACCGCCCATCGACAACTGGACCACGTTCAATGGCGACTACAGCGGCCAACGCTACAGCACGCTGACCCAGATCACACCCGCCAATGTGAACCAGATCGCCCAGCAGTGGGTGTACAAAATTACCGGCGTCATCGCCCAGCGCGGCAGCCCGCTGCCGGTGATCAAATGCACCCCGCTGCTGGTGGATGGGGTTCTATACATCACCGTTCCCGACCATGTCTGGGCGCTCGATGCGCGCGCCGGCAAGGAATTATGGCATTACGATTGGGTCGATCACGGCGGCCATCTGATCGGCCAGCGCGGCGTAGGCATATGGAAGTCCACTGTCTATTTTGAGACCCCCGACAATTGGCTCGTTGCCCTCGACGCGAACACCGGCAAAGAATTATGGCGAAAGAATTTCGCCGACGCCCGGAAACAGTATTTTTCCACCTCGGCGCCCCTGGTCGTCAGGAACCATGTCATTGTCGGGGTTGGCGGAGACGCCATGGACATGCCGGGCTTTCTTGACTCCTTCGATCCGGTAACCGGCGACTTGCAATGGACCTGGTGGTCTACGCCGCGCAAAGGTGACCCGGCGCTCAAGACGTGGCCCAACGAAGCCGTTTCCGAGCATGGCGGCGGTATGACGTGGATGCCGGGCACCTATGATCCGGAGCTCAATCTATTGTTTTGGCCGACCGGGAACACAAATCCTGTGTTCGCAGGACAGGGGCGTCCCGGGGCCAACCTATGGACGGAATCGATCGTCGCCCTCGATGCCGACTCCGGCAAGCTGAAATGGTATTTCCAGGTTTCGCCCCACGACACGCACGACTTCGACAACACCACCACGCCCATTCTGTTCGACAAAGTAGTGAACGGGAAGCCGCGCAAATTGCTCTCGCAAGCGGCGCGTAACGGCTTCTTTGTCACTCTCGACCGGGTCAATGGCAAATATCTTGTGGTTAAGCCCTTTGTCCCGCTGGATGACTACTCGGGCCTGTCGCCCCAGGGCGAACCCATTCCGATCCCCGATAAGGATCCCACCGTCGGCGGCTCAATCAACATCGTGAACGCCACCAATTGGGAGGCGCCTGCATATAATCCGCGCGCCGCGTTGTTCTATGTGAGCTCGGTCGAAGGAAAAGGAATCTATTATCTGACGGATGATAGCGCCCATCCCTCCGGCTACGGCGGAACGGCGACCTATCTCGGCGTGCCCACGCGCGTGCTCAAGGCGATCGATCCGCTCACCGGAAAGCCGGTCTGGACTCACGAATTTCCCAACCTGAACATTGCGCCCACCACAGTAGCTCCAAGTATGCTGACCACCGCAGGCAACCTGCTCATCACGGGGGACGATCAGAAGAACCTGATCATCTTCAGTGCCGACAAGGGCCAGGTCATTTGGCACCAGGAAGTAGCTGCGAACCAGTCCAATGGGCTGATCACCTACATGCTCGACGGCAAACAGTGGATCCTCTTCGGAGCCGGCGACGGCCTCTACGCCTATAGTCTGAACAAATGACTAATGCGTTGCGCGCGCTTTGTACTTTTTGCTGAAATCGTTGCGGCCATTGGTCACAGTGATATCACCATCGCGAGCGATGTCCAGATCGATCGCATAGCCTTTATCGGGCACCCCGTCGAGATTGGCAATGTAGTCGGGATCCCCGTTCAGGCCCGGATAACGCACCGAGTCATGGAGACGCCAAAATCCCTTGAGGCCGGGATAGCTATCCACCGTCTTGATCACAGCTTCGTCGCCGCCCTTGGTCGGACCGTTCTGCATCACCGCCACCAGCGGATCGAGCGCGCCGGTGGGTGGGCTGCTCGAAAGGTTCATCCCATGACCGGTGACAAAGTAGACATCGACCTTGCCGATCTTGTTGGCCGGACAAAGCAATTCCATCTCCTTGTTCCAGTTGAGATCTCCCAGATCGAGGATGCGCGTTTTGCCAAAGGTGATGAGCGTGCCGACAGAGCGAACATTCTCCTCGCCGCCATTACGGTCCATCGGCTGCACGCCGCTGCAGAGCGGATTTGGCTCGCCCGCGCCCGGCAGCGGCGCATCCGGTACATGTCCATCGCTGGTGACGAACTGGAGGTGCATCGAGCCGATGTCAAGCTTCTGCCCTACCTGCGCCGTGATATGCTCATGTCCCTCATACGCCGCCGTCCAATAGGGATAAAACGTTGCCGGGGCAAACGAGAGCAGCATTGGCGAAGCGCCGGGCGGGGGCTCTTCGCGGTTGGGACCGTGGTCGATAAAGGTGCCGACCGGCAGCTTTGCCAGCAGCGACTGAAGGCCGCCCAAATGATCCACGTGGTAATGGGTCATGATGAGGTAGTCGATTTTAGCGATACCGAGCGATGCTGCTGCAGCGGCAATGCGATCCGCGCTCGAGGGCATGGGCGGGGGTGGCGGCGCGCCGGGAGTGGGACGTGGTCCACCCATGCCGGGCGGCCATCCGGTGTCAATCAGCAGCGACTTGCCCTCCGGTGTCACAAACAGCACCGCGGCGCCACCCTCCACGTCCACAGCCACGATCCTGAGATCTTTGGCGGTCAGTGCCGGCTTTGGCTTCGCGTCCGGCGCAGCTGCCATCAGTGCAGATATAGCGATAAGGCCTGCAATCCTCCGCTGCAACATCTTTTCCTCCAGCTATTGCCAATAGCGGCCGGCAAATGTCAGGAAAGTGGGCCAGTTCGGCCAATAGACGTGGCCGTAGGTATGCTGGCGAAATCCGAGGTCGCCGTTGATCAGGGCAACTCCAGTGGCCGGGAACTCCATGGTTCCGAGATCCTTCTTTCCCAGCAGCCTGTATACCGGCCCGGCATCGGCTTCCGCCAGAAACATGCCCTTGGCATCGACCCACCCGTCCGAACGAGTTGCATCCCATTTGCCGTCCATCTTGGCTACGCCGCCCCCGATAAATACCGGCCGAGGGGCGCACAGGGCAATGAGCTCGTCAGCGTCCACAGGAATATCCTTGGCGCTCAAAGGGCCGGCATACTTTAGAAAATTAGGAGCCATCCAGTGGTACTCGTTCACCGCCGCAACGTTTTCGACCGTCTCTCCGAAATTATTTCTCCGATAGAGCTTTGCCCCTCCTTCCCCTGAAGACGAGATATAAGCAATCGCGAAGCGTTGATCATACGCCGTCGCAACCAGTGCCCCCTTCCCAAATCGCGAGTGGCCAGTTAGCCCAACTCGCTTGGCATCGATCGACTTGTCTGTCTCAAAGTAATCCAGAACACGGCTCGCTCCCCACGCCCATGC
This sequence comes from uncultured Acidobacteriaceae bacterium, assembly GCA_963736535.1. Taxonomy (GTDB): domain Bacteria; phylum Acidobacteriota; class Terriglobia; order Terriglobales; family Acidobacteriaceae; genus PALSA-350. The sequence goes on along the minus strand of CAVTPN010000014.1, from coordinate 65,490 downwards.
TCTCAGCGCGCCCCAGTCATCCGGCTTCGTTCGCGGCTGGCCCTTGTTCATCAGGCCGATGATGCCCTCCGTAAGGCCGGCGCCATGATCGGCCTGGGCGCTGAAGGGAAAATAGCTTGCATAGCCCCAGCCTTTTTCAAGAACCTGACGCTGCCATGAGGGACCGCTCGGCATCACGTCGCCGATTGGCTCCGCCATCATGGTTGCGACGGTAGACAGTGGAATCCCATAGGGCCGGACCATGGCCGCCCAATCCTCAGAGCTCACGTCAAATTCCATGATCACAGGAACGGGTTTGGTTGCGTTGGCCGGAGTACTGACGGTCGCCAGAATATCAACATGAAGTTGTGGGTACGAAGAGTTGTCCACATGGCCGACAAGCCTCTTGGTGATGACCGGCAAATCTCCATTCATCTCCCTGGAGGTGCTTTTGACCTCCCAACATACGGCGGGCATGTTCCGGGGAACACGGCCATAAACCTCTCTGTCGAAATCTTCCACGATCTGTGGGCGCCGCTGCTCCCACCACATCTTCGCCGTTGTTACCTTCCTCCCGTCGTTCAGCACCAGCGGGTCCGGCGCCTTCTGGTTCGGGTCCATTTTCGATTCATCGTAGTTTGTGGGATTCGGCAAACCCGGGTCCGACTGCGGGCCGGGACGCAGCGCATCGATGTGCAAAAGCTCCATCGTTCTCTGACGATCCTGTTCTGCGGTCAGTTGTACCGGAGGCGCTAAAGGATGACTGTTGCTGTCGGCGCTCTGAGCCGTGGTGTAAAGGGTTACCCCCAGCAATCCCATGCCCGCAAGCCACGCAATCTTCGCAAGCATACGATTCCTCATTTCGGTCTACTTAACCTCACCCAGCGGGCGAATCCAGATATTGCGAAAGCGCATCGGGTCGCCGTGATCCTGCAAAGCAAGCGGACCCTTGGGGCCATGCACGACCAACTTTGGCAGCGAGCGATGTCCGGTGGCTCCGAGAATCTCCGTATGGTTCTGCGTGATCACCCCGTTATGGAAGACGGTGACATAACCAGGCACTTCCACCTTGCCATCCTTGAATCGCGGTCCGGTGTACACGATATCGTAGCTTTGCCATTCGCCAGGCGGACAGGACGCATTCACCAGCGGCGGCGACTGCCCGTAGACGGCCGATGCCTGTCCGTCGGCATAAGTGAGATTGTTATAACTGTCGAGCACCTGTATTTCGTAGATGCCATACAGAAACACACCGCTGTTACTGCGTCCCTGGCTGTTACCTTTCGGCGGGGAAGGAGTGCGGAACTCGAGATGAAGTTGGCTGTCGCCAAATTCTTCGTTAGTTACGATTATGCCGCTGTGGGGCACCACTTCCATGTATCCGTCCTCGACCTTCCATGGCGCAGGACCGCCCTTTTCCGCGTGCCACGCCGCCAGGTTGGCGCCATCAAAAAGCACCACGGCGTCGGAAGGGGGATTCACCGGCGCAACTGTGCCGCAGACCCCGGGCGTAACCACCGGCGGGCGCGGACGCGCGTCGTCATGAACCCGCCACTTGCCGCCGGGGATGGTCGGCGTATCGGTATATCCCGTGGGCGAGTTCTGGGCCCGCGCGTTGCACGTGGCGGCGAAAATGAGGGCGACGATGGCAATGTTTGTGAGCTTCATAATCTGTACCCTGGCTTGGGCAGTCAACGCACGTCCGCCGAGCGATCTCCTTCGTAATGCATGATGTGGTAATAGGCTTCCCAATTACTCCATACTACCGGCGGCTCAAAATGCGTCAGGGGGTCATTCAGGAATGCGGAAAAAGTGCGGACCACCTGCCGGGTCTGGTAGACGCCCGTCAACCAGTCTCCCCGGTACCAGTTTTTCCACTTGCCGTATTCGGCGCTGTCCTGGGCCTGGCGAACCTCATCCAAGGCTTTCAGGGCCCGTGCTGTGGCCTGCCTGGCTTCGGCCATTTGTCCGCCCTCGGCATCATGAATCGCGCTCGACACCTCGAACAAAGTTCGATTGCTCTCCCGGTTGATGGCGATCATCGCCAGCATGTGAGCGCGATAAAAGCTTTTCCGCTCGGGCGCAACCAACGTCTCCGCGGCCAGTGCTTTCGCCCATACGGCATCCCAGCGGGGTTGCGCTTCTCCACATTGGACGATTTCTTTTGCTACCGTCTGGCGGAGCCACTCCTTCCCCGCAGGCCTGTCGACTCTCTCCCCCAACGCGCCAACCGGTTCCCACTTCGGCCCCTGGCTCGGAATGGAATAGAGCGGAAAGTCGATCATATAGGTCAATGCCAGCTGGCGGGTCTCGGTGTGATAAAGCTGATCTCCGTACTCCCGGGCCGGATTACCAAAATGCACCGGCGCATCGAAATAAAGCTTGTAGACGTCAGCCAGCGGCGAGGCAGCTTTTTCTCCAAACTCGTCCGCCGCCCATTGCCGATATACTTGTCTGCTACTGTCTTCCCCTCCCTGGGGAAGACCCTTCCAGGCTATGTCCATCACCAGCTTCGACGTCATCACCACCGGCCGAAGATCGCTCGTATTCAGCAATACATACTGCGTGGCTCCCGCCTTGATGTAGCGGCCCAGTTCGGAAAGAATCCGGCCCGCGGGAACCATTTCTGTGAGCTGATTCGCTCGATTGTTCATCATCGCGACGTGATAATACGCGCCTTGCCCCGCGCTTACCGTTCCATTGTCTTGGAGGTATCCATATCCCACGTCCGCCCATACCGTAGTGACCTCCGGAGGAATGGTAAGGTACCCCTCCTGAACCAGTCTCGCTCCCTCCTGCCACAGGTCGGTGACAAACTTTGCATCCGGATGGACCGCGCGCACGATGCGCATCTGCTCCGCGATGGCTTTGCCGATAAGTTGCCCAAGAGCCTTATCGTTGTTGTTGACACTCGGATCCATCGTGGCATAGGAAACGTCTGACAATCCGCGCAAGCCGACCGCCCAGAGTATCTCCTCATCTGGACCGTAAGTTGCCACTGCATTCTTCCAGGCTCGCTCCAGAATCTCCGGATGAGCGGAAAAGTTATAAGGCACATCCTTGGGCCAGCGCGCCACATTTAACCCCAGTGGGATGGCGTGATGTTGAGTCACAATCAAGCCATGCTCGCTGGCGGCCTTGATCTGCGGATCGTCGGGAAAGATCCACGTTCCTGGAACCACCATATTGCCTTTGAGCCTTAGGATGGTCTCATAAACTTTGTCCCATGCATCCAGGGAGATTCCCGTGTGGTCCTTCTTTTCTCCCGGAGCCCACCCGGTCAACAGATCCTCATCGTTGATAAAGAACCCACGATATTTGAAGACGGGTGAGGGAAAGCTCTTGCGGAGAGATCCAGGAATCACGATGTGCGTACGCCGCAGCGGTTCGTGGTCGGTCCAATAATACAGAGGATCGACCCCCAGGTACTCCTCAGAAAATTCGTAGATCGCATAGATGGTCCCGCGCATGTCTGCCCCGGAGAGCACAACCGCCTTGCCCGCGGCTTGGCTGCCCCAGGTGTTCAACTGCATCGAGAACGATTCCGCCCCGCTCAAATCGCTGGGCCGCATGGCTGCGGGAAGGTTCGATTGCTCACCGATCAGGATGGTCATCGGCCCGGCATCCTCCTGCCGGGTTACGATTTTCGGCCTGGTTCCCATGACCTTGTAAAAGTCATTCGCAAGATTTTCAGTTGCTCGCCGGACGGGGGCGGCATCTCCCGCGGCTTCGAACAGCGTAACCCTGGAATCCAGGACGAACGGCTGTTCATTCGCTGCACCTGGCTGCGCCAAAACAGGGATTGCGCAGCCCCCAGCCAGAGTCGCCAGCAAAAGACGTCTCATGGCCACGCGGGTGAGGCCGCGTCCGGCATCGTTCCGCATTGTCTCCATTCCTCCTTAGCGTGCTGCAGTGGTTACCGGGGAAGTCTCTTTGATATAGCGGCTCGCGAAGGTAAGAAAAGTCGGCCAATTCGGAGCGTCCGTATGACCGTAGTGGTGCTGGCGAAAGCCCAGATCACCATCGATGTCTGCCGTGTCCATGGGTGGAAAATCTGCGCTCGCCAAGCCCTTCTTGCCCAGCAACCTGTACACCGGTCCGGCGGCGGCTTCGGCCATGAACATCCCCTTGGCGTCTACCCATGCATCCCCCGGAGCCGCGCCGCCGCTGATAAACACCGGACGCGGAGCGCACAGCGCAATCAAATCATGCGCATCGACGGGTAGGTCGTTCCATTGCAGCGGACCGGCATATTTGAGAAAATTGCCCGCCATCCAGTGATACTCGTTGGTTGCGGCAACGTTCTCCACCAGCTCACCGAAGTTGCGGCGGAGCAGCTTGGTGCCTCCTTCGCCGGAAGAACTCACGTATGCAATCGCGAAGCGTTGGTCATACGCCATGGCGACGATCGTGGCCTTGCCATAGCGAGAGTGACCTTCAAGGCCGACTTGTTTGGCGTCTACGGATTTGTCGGTTTCAAAGTAATCGAGCACCCGGCTGGCGCCCCAGGCCCAGGCGCGCAAAGCTCCCCAGTCGTCGGGCTGACGCGGCTGGCCCTTGTTCATGAGACCGATAATCCCTTCTGTCAAGCCGGCGCCGTTGTCTGCCTGTACCGAAGTAGGGATGAAGGTAGCGTATCCCCACCCTTTCGCCACAACCTGCTCTTGCCACGTGGGTCCGGGGAACGGAGCAGGAGGGGGGCGAGTTGCCGCCATGCGAGCCCGCAAAGCAGCCATGACCTTGGGATCGTAGGTAAACTGCAGCATCACCGGGACCGGGCCGGCCACATTGGCGGGCGTAGTCAACGTCAGCTGAATATCTACCGTAACCACCGGATACGATGCGTTGTCGACGTGACCAACCAGCTGTTTGGTGATGACTGGCACCTCTCCAACTTTTTCCCGGGTGGTGCTTGTCACTTCCCAATTTACGTGCGGAGTGTTTCTGGGCTCCCGGCCATAAATGTCGCGATCGAGATATTCGACGATCTCCGGCCGGCGCTGTTTCCACCACATCTTTGCCGTCGTTACCTTCTTCCCGTTATTCAGGACCAGAGGGTCCGGCAGGTTCGGATATGGATTGGCTTTCGATTCGTCGTAGTTCACCTTGTTGGGGGCATTCGGGTCGCTATTATTCGCGCCCTCGCGAAGGGAAGTTATGTGCAGCAGGTCCATCATTCGCTGACGATCCTGCTCGGCGGTCAAGTGCACGGGTGGCGGCAGATTGGCAGAAGCGGGTTGCGTGGAAGAGTTGGCCTGCCCTGCAACAGCGGGAATGGTTGCAAAAACAAACATCAAACCTAGTTCCATCAATATTTGCATTGACCCAAGTCCTCCACCTTCCGGCAGCCGCTCTGGCCGCATACCAGCGGATGATGGTATACCGCGCCGGCGCACTTCTGCCGGCGAATTTTCCCGCCAGCTATTCGCAGGCCGCCTATAGTAGGCGACGCAAACTATATAGCTCTTGATTTGCGGATGTCAACAGGAATCGCCACGGCATTTCGCTCTCCTCAGTCGCTGCAGCCCTGGTGGAAAATGGCCGGGATGCATTCCCAGGCGTCCTCACCACAGACTATGATTGGACAACGACATAAAAGGATCTTCTTCCGCCGAATGGACGCAGCTCACGATAAAGGCCCCGATACAATCGATTCATTCGAAACACCTGATTTTGGCGGGGCAATTGAACTGCTGGAGGTTTGTCAGAACGGTCGTGAACGTTCTGAAGCCGGCCGCCCATTTCAGCCGGCGCGGTGCAGGCTGTGAGGTTTGCGCGCCGTCATCTCCTCGGCTCTTCCCTTTTGCTTTTGGGAGATAGGTTGTTGGGCGCGCTCACCACTCCAATCTGTAGATGGACCCAGCCGCTTCTCGCCCAGACGACGGAAATTCCAGCCACAGAGAGTACGGTGCCGGTCACGTTCGTCGACGTAGGCCGGAAGGCCGGCCTGAACCTCCCCAATGTCTGGGGAGGCATCACCCACAAAAAGTACATCCTGGAGGCGAAAGGAAGCGGATTAGCGTTTTTTGACTTCGACAATGATGGCTGGCTGGATATTTATCTAACCAACGGAACCCGTCTCGAAGAAACCTGGCCCGCCGGTAAGGCGCCAACTTCCCTCTTGTATAAGAACAATCGCGATGGAACGTTCACCGATGTAACCGAAGGTTCCGGTTTGGCGCGCACAGGATGGCAGACAGGCGTGTGCGTCGGCGACTACGACAATGACGGCTGGGACGATCTGTTCTGTTGCTTCTGGGGTCACAACATCCTGTTCCACAATAACGGGAACGGCACCTTTACCGACGTGACTCACAAGGTCGGCCTGTACCAGGAAGCTGTTCGCTGGGGATCGGGTTGTTGCTGGTTGGATTATGACCGGGACGGTCATCTGGACCTGTTTGTCGCCAACTATATCGACTTTGCCATCGATAAGGTTCCGGCACTGGGACAATCCCCTCCCTGTCTTTGGAAGGGTACCCCGGTCATCTGTGGTCCTCGTGGTCTGCCCGCCGGCATGAATATCCTTTATCACAACAACGGAGACGGAACATTCACGGATGTATCAGAGAAGGCCGGCGTCCTTAAGCCAGGAGCACGCTATTCCATTACCCCCGTCTCTTATGACTTCGACAATGACGGATGGCCGGATATTTATGTGGCGGTTGACTCTGAGCCAAGCATCCTTTTCCACAACAATCACGACGGCACGTTTACCGATATTGCGGTCTCGTCCGGTTGTGCCTTCAACCAGGATGGAGAGGAGCAGTCGGGCATGGGTTTAGCCATAGGCGATTACGATTGTGATGGTTGGCTTGATATTTTCAAGACAAATTTCTCCGATGACTCCTCCGATCTATACCATAACCACGGCGATGGCACGTTCACCGATGCGACGCTCGCCGCGGGGTTCGGCGGCAATCGACAATACGTGGGTTGGGGCTGCGGTTTCATCGATTATGACAATGATGGTTGGCCCGACATCATGCAGATCAACGGTCATGTTTATCCCGAAGTGGATAGCCTGGGCATCGCCCAGACATTTAAGAATCCGCGCCTCGTATACAGGAATTTGGCGGGCAAGACATTTGAGGATGTTTCGGCAAAGTTGGGAAGTGGGATTCTTGAACGCTACTCCAGCCGCGGAGCTGCCTTCGGGGATTTCGATAATGACGGTGATGTCGACGTCTTGATTATGAACATGAACGATCTACCCTCGCTCCTCCGAAACGACGGCGGCAACAAGAACAACTGGATCAAGATCAAATTGTTTGGGACAAAATGCAACCGCACTGCGATCGGCGCGCGCGTGCGCGTGGTGGTCGGAGACCACTCTCAGATCAACGAGGTAGCCAGTGGCGGCAGTGTCATGTCACAGAGCGATTTCCGTTTGCACTTTGGTCTGGGGAAGGCGAAGCTGGTAGACCTGATTGAAGTCAAATGGCCAACTACACAGAAAGTCCAGAGGTTCACCAACATCCAAGTCAACCAAATCCTCACCCTTCGCGAAGGAATGGAGTTGGAATCCTGGTCGCTCAAACACCCATCCCGGTAACGTGGCTCCCGGTCCGCGATCGCCTTGTTCCCCTCAGACGTTTCCTGTAGACTTCTGTCGACTCGCGGATCGATTTTTGCCCGAATTCGATCGACCCTATGATTCCCAAGCGAATGCTTTCGCTAGCGTCGGGCTTGCTCGCACTTCTTATGGGTGCTGGATTTGCGGCACATACCCAGGAGCCCGCCTCTGGAAATGGGTCTGCGCCGATCACGAGTACTGGGAAAAGCCAATCAGAGTCAATTGACCCAAGCGGATGCGGTCGATGCCACAGGCCGGAGGTGGCCGGGTTCGCACTTTCTGCCATGTCGCACTCCATGCGAGCAGGTGGCGCAGAGCCCAACGGAAAAGTAGACATACCGGGAACGACCATTACCATCTCTTCCTCCCCGGACGGCACATGGCAGCGGCTGGAGGCCGGTGCCCATTCCAGCGAATACCACGTTGACTACGCGGTCGGTTCGGGCAAACATGCCACGGGATACTTGGTTTCAATCAATAATCATCTGTTTCAATCGCCCATCGCTTACTACCGGAGCCGCCACGATTATGACTTGGCGCCCGGATACGAAGGACAGCCGGACCCTGACTTCACGCGCCCCGTGACGCCGGGCTGTCTCTTTTGTCATTCGGGTCACGCGGAGCCGGTAGCCGGAACAACCAATCAGTACCAGTCTCCTCCGTTTTCGCATTTGGCTATCGGTTGCAGCCGTTGCCACGGCGACACCGCGGCACACCTGGCGCATCCCGGTCCAACGACAATCATCAACCCGGCAAGGCTCCAGGGCGCCGCGCGAGACAGCATATGCGAGCAATGCCACCTGCTGGGCGTCGCCCGGGTGCTCAACCCCGCAAAGCAATTGAGCGATTTTCGTCCCGGGACGCCGCTGGAAGATACGTTCACCATTTACCGCAATAACATGCCGCCAGGGACGGCTTCCACGTTCAGGGTGATCAGCCATGTCGAGCAACTCGCTCTCAGCATGTGCGTTCGCAACGGCGGCGGACGGCTGTGGTGCGGCACCTGCCATGATCCGCACCGTGACCCCGTCCAGCCGGCGGAGTTCTATCGATCAAAATGCCTCTCGTGTCACACGGCTGCGTTTCCTAAGCCGCATCCTGCGGCCAACAGCAACTGTATTGCTTGCCACATGCCAAAGCGTGACGCCAGGGACGGCGGCCACACCGCATTCACCGATCATCGTATTCAGCGGCAACCTGAACCTGAACAGCCCATTACGCAGGATATTGACATCTCGGCCTGGCGCGAACCAGCGGATGCCAACCTGCGGAAGCGCAATCTGGGGATTGCCAATATTCAGGTAGGAATCGAGCGCCGGTCGGCCCCTTTGGTCGTCCGTGGCTACCGCATGCTCACGGAAGTCCAGGATTCTTTCTCCACAGACCCTGGCCTTTACAGTTCGATGGGCTCTGCATTGCTGTCCGGCAAACAGTATGCCGAGGCGCAAAGAGCTTATGCTCGTGCTCTTGAACTTGATCCGGCATCTTCGACAGCGGAAGCGGATCTGGGTCAAGCGTTCGCCCTTGCCGGCGATTCGGAGAATGCCATCCACTATCTTGAGGATGCTCTGCGAAAAGACCCGGTGAATCTCTCGGTTGCCAGCCTGCTGATGGACATCTACGGCAAACAGGGAGATACCGCAAGAGCTGCCGATCTATCAAAGAGGATGCGTGCCGCGATGAAGTAACGTTTCAGTTGTACCTGCACTATCCCTCCCCTTTGTCATCCCAAGCAGTCGACTCGCGGTAGCGAGTGAAGAAAGAAACTACACGGGCAACAAAAGCTTTGGGTGCCCCATTCAAGCCGTACTTTGGCTTGAGTGGGCTACCATGCCTCCCCCACTCGTCTGTCATTAGGACCAGTCGACTCGCGGTGGCGAGTGAAGAGAGAAATTACATGGGCAACAAAAGCTCTGGGTGCCCCATTCAAGCCGTACTTTGGCTTGAGTGGGCTACCGTGTCTCCCCCACTCGTTTGTCATTAGGACCGACCTGTCCCCGCGTGCCGTGGAAGCGGAGTGGAGGGACCTGCGTTTCACCTCGGCCACAGCAAGACTCCGCCATGGCGAATCATCCAGCCGATTGCTCAGCCGAGCGAGTCCATAACTTTCTGTTCTGAGCGGTCCGGGTATTCCTTCGCCTCACAGACATCATCGAAGATCATCGTGGGCAGTTTGCCAGAGGTTACCGGCGCCCAATGTGGCAGGCCTCGGTGATTCGGATCTCCTTTCTTGGCAAATTCAATCCACGCCTGGCTCATCTTGGCCCCCAGCGCACGAGCATCCGGCCCTCCCCCGGTCATCGTCTCGCACGGGTCCGAATTGTCAAAGCAAAAGCTCAGCTCCGCGCAATGAAAGGCCATCGGGCGTCCATCCAGAATCGGCGTCTGCCAGGTGAACCAATAGAGATAGGCGGGAGCCTGGCCAGGCGCGGCCTTCAGCTGAGCCTGCTGGATCGCCGTTGCCCTCACCGATGACACCGAGATGATCGAATACAGCTGGAACGGGTTCGCCTTCGGATGCCCCTCCCGGAACGCCTCAATGATCTCCTTGCTTTTGTCACCGCCATAGGTCGCGCTGATTTTTTTCGCCAACTCCTCGTTGGTCATGGAAAACGCATCCGGCTTATCCATTCCAGTTACGAACTCATTGAGCACCGAGCCCACCAGGATGGGCACATCCGCCGACATCTGCGGGGCGGCGGGATCCCATATTTGCTGCGGGATTACCTTGCCGTCGACCACCGGTTGCCATCCGAGCAGTCTTCCCAGATGGCGAAAGTCCGGCCCGGGGGATGCATTGGGAGCCGGCTTCGGCATAAAGCTGCGCTGGGCAGTGGTGGCAGCGAGGAGCAGTCGGTCAGTTGGAACCGACTGCAATTGATCCACATTCGATGCGGAAATATTCAGTTGCTTCAGGACAGCCGATGTCAGCTCGTAAGAGTCATGTGGCTCTCCCACCTTTAAAAGAGAGCCACTCTGCACTGCCGCGCGCTGAAACAAGCCCTTGGCTGACGGCATGGCCATCAGCGTGTTCACCTTTCCTCCGCCACCCGACTGTCCGAAAATCATGACACTCTTCGCATCTCCACCAAAATTTGCGATGTTGTCACGTACCCACTCGAGCGCAAACACCAGGTCGAGCATGCCAACGTTTCCCGAGCTTGCATACCGCTCGCCGCCCACCTCGGCCAGATTAAGAAAGCCAAAAGTACCAAGCCGATGGTTCATGGAGACGACCACGACGTCGCCACGGCGAGCCAGGTTTTCACCCTCATAAGCGGCTAACTCCTGGCCCGACCCCGCGACATATCCCCCTCCATGCAGCCAGACCATCACCGTCCGTTTGCCATGGTCGTTGATACCAGGAGTCCAGACGTTCATGCGCAGGCAGTCCTCTCCCGGCTGCCCATCGTCCCAGTGGAACAGGAACGCGTTCTCGTCATGATTCCAGCTTTCGCGCGGCGGAGAAGGACAAACCTGCTCGTAGTAGAGCGCACTCCGGATGCCGGTCCATGGCTCCGGTTTTATGCGGTGGCATAAACCTGTTCTTTCCTTCGGTGGAGGCGCCGTAAGGAATTCCCTTGAAAATATGAATTCCATTGCGCGTGTATCCATGAACCTTGCCACACTGGGTCTCAACGATCGAACCATTGTCGGTGGCGATAATCCTGTTTCTGCCGTTTTTTCCATCACCATCCGCGCTGGACGAGGCGGCGACGGCTGCTCCCGGTAACACGCCTGAAACGGCGGCTGCGCCGCCTAACGTGGCTGCGCTCTGCAAAAGGGCGCGACGGCTGAACTGTTTATCTCGCATGGTGAACACTCCTGTAGCTTGAAAGAGGTGCGCGGTGGTTGAACATCGATCTGCAGTGCGCCCGGCGGTATCCCGTCGAAAAGTCAGCCGGCGCGTACGAAATGGCTGCTGCTCGAGGCGCTCAGCACCATCATTGCCTTGCGACACCCGAGCTGCCGGTTGTCAACTGTCGAGCCTTTTCGAATTCAAGTTGCGAATCGTCAGCTTTGCCCAGCTTGACTAACACCCGGCCTTCTAAGTAATGAATACGTGGATTGTCCGGATCACTCCCGATGAGCTTGCGGAGAATTTCGTCCGCCTCGGTGTATTTTCCTTCCCTCACCCAGGTCGTTGCCAGCAATTCCCCTGCCTCAGAATTGGCTGGTCGTTCTGCGAACGCACGCTCCAGATAGGTTGTAGCTTCCTCCAGGTGACCACTTTGAAAGGCTATCTGGCCCATCCCGGTATTGCCCTCCACCGAATGGGGCGCTAATTGAAGCACCGCTTCATATTCAGTCTTGGCTTCTTCAGTCTTGCCCAGGCGCTGATAGATCGCGGCCAAACCAATCCGCGAGCCGGTTCCCTTGGGATCGAATTGCAAAGATTTCCGGTAGGCGTCAATAGCCTGATCATCTAAGTGCTGACGTTCAAAAAGATCTGCCCGAGCTTCCCACAGTTTGGCATTCTTGGGGCTCTGCTTGATGCCATCGGACAGGATATTGTCAGCTTCATCGAAGCGCCTGGTCTGAATCAATAATTCAGCCAGCGCGAAGATAACGTCTGTTTGTTGGGGAGCTTGTTTGTTCGCTTGAGAAAGCAGGAAGAGCGCTTGATCGGGTTGGTGCGAGGCCAGATAAATCTGACTCAGCTGAAAATAGGGATCCGGTTGTTGCGGCGCCAAACGCATCGCCGCTTCAAATGCCGACCGGGCATTCTCCTGATTCCCCATTTTCAAGTATGCCAAACCGAGATTTTCGTAGGTCTCGTAGTCTCTTCCGGTGATTGGAATAAGTTGAAACTGCCGGATTGCCTCAGCGGACTCTCCATGCTCCGCAAAGAGAAGTCCCAGCGAAAAATGAAGCTTCGGATCCTCACTGGCGGCGGTCGAGAGCTCCTGCGCGGTTTGCAACGCCTCTTGCGTCGATCCAGCGCCGAGATAGGCTCTTGTCAATAGCATGAGCAGTTCGGGATCTCCCGCGCTTTCCGCTTTTGCCCCTTTGAGATATTGCAGGGCTTGGCGAAAGTCCTTCTGCTCGATGTAGTAAGTGGCCAGATTGAGCACCGCAACACGATTGTTGGGGTCCAGGCGGAGAACCTTGCGGAACTCTTGCATGGCTGCCGCCGTCTCTCCTGCATGTAAATAGCTAACCGCCAGGTTATTGTGAAACGGGGCCCAGGTAGGATTGAGCGAGATCGCTCGCAAGAAAGCCCGGTGAGCTTCAGCATATCGTTTCTGCTCATCGAAGCTGACCCCCAACAAGGCGTAGGCCTGCGCGTTACCTGGGCACTTTGGCAAGACCGCCTGGATTGCTGCCATCGCTGCCGCTGCCTCTCCTTCCTCGAGAGAGCTCGCGGCATGTTCCAGGATCGAGTCACAGTTGCTTCGGGCATTCAATGTCTGGGCTCCGGCGCTACACAATCCCACCAGCAGAACGGTAGCAGTCGCGCTGTACCTCGCTATCTCCCGAACGAGGTTTCTACCTGGAGGAGTAATTCGCATTAGAAGCAGCTCCCATCACTCCTATCAGAGTGCTCTGGCGAAACTCCGCGTCCTGCAACTTTGTCGTATTGGACACCTGGGCGAATAACTTGTTCGACTCTGCCGTTCGACCGGCAAGACGATAGGCAGTCGCGAGCTGATACGCGATCGCGGTTGAATTTGGATCGAGCTTCCGGGCATGCTCGAGATCGTCAACAGCCTCCTGCAGATGGTTCGCCATCAACTGCAATTTTCCCCGCTGGAGATAGCTATAGGGAAACTCGGGATTCAGCTTGATACTCGCTTCAGTGGTCGTCAGTGCTTCCTGGTATTGCGGAGAAGAGGCAGTCAGGCCCTGCCTGAACAAAGCATCCACCAGGAAGTAATTGAGTTTTGCATCCACAAGCCCCTGCTGAATCGCTTTCCTCAGCACGTCCGCCGCCGAAGAATATTGATTCTGATCCATGAAGCAGATTCCCAGGCCCACATAAGGAGCAGGTTCTGCCGGTGCCAGGGCGATCGCACGCTCATAGTCCGTCTGTGCCTTCTGTAGATTGCCCTCCAGGCTGTACACCACGCCGCGATTGAGAAAAAGTTTGTAGTCTCCTGGAATTTGTTGGAGGCCCGCCGTCAGGACGTTTCCTGCGGCAACATAATCCTGGTCCTTCGCCGCCAGGGTTGCGCTATTGAGGTAATTGTCAACTTCTTTAGGAAAGCGATCGATGCCGCTCTTGAAGGCGTCCTCTGCGAGTGCTTGGTGGCCGCTCACTTCCTCTGCGGCTCCCAATAAGCTGAATAGTTCTCCGCGGACCATGCCACGCTGTTTGAGGGTTGTCAGCACCTGGATGCAATCGGCGTACTTTCGGTCCTCGTAGTAAGCCAGGGCAATCCCATAGTCGCGTCCGAATGGGTCGGAAAAGTCCGCAGGCAGCGCGCTGAATACTCGAATGGCCTTGGAATACGCCCCCGCTTGGCCCAACAACCAGGCGATGCGAAATTGTTGCTGCGGATCCAGCTGCGGTGTTGCGGTTAGCCTGTCAAGTACTTCGGCGGCCGCTTCAGGATGCCCGCTTTTGATCAACGCTTCAGAGTTCATCAGGGAAAGGGGGAAACTCATATCCACCTGGGCCCGCGCCTTCATAAAGAATTCCGCCGCTGCTGCGTAATTTTTGACCCCGAAGTTGTACTCTCCGAGAATAGCGTTCGCCGCTGTGTCATTGGGAGAGAGCTTTACGACTGCTGTTAGTTCTGTTGCCGCCTCCTCTTTCCGGCTCAGCTGCCAATCGAGAATTCCCAACTCTCTCCGCGCAACCCAAAAGCTGGGATCGATCGCAATCGCCTTTTGCAAGACTGGAATTGCTTCTTCTATCTTCCCGTTAAGGGCTAAGGCAATCCCCTCTCCCGTGTAACCCTGGGGCAGGTTGGGTGCAGACTGCTCCAGCTGTCTGAATTGCTCCAGAGCCTGGGGATAGTCTTTTTCGTGCAGCAGTCTCATCCCCTCTTCATACAGCTTTGCTTCTTTTTGTTCGCCGGCGTTGCCCGGTTGATCGAAACCAAGGAGGGGAGACGCGCTCGCCCATCCGGAGAGCAAGAACACAACCAGGGCAAGACCGATGAACAGATGTAACTTGCCGCCTGGAAACACGACATGCAATGTGGAGTAACCTCCGCTGCGCCCAGCACTCAATCTTGAGAATTCATCATAAGCGCCCCGCCAATCAAGCAGCAACGTTCGACGGAAGTGCTTCCGCCAAAAGCTCTTGGCAGACCAATCCTCCCCACCCCGTTTTCGGGGGTGGAGAGAATTCGTCATAGTCGATTCTCAGATTTTCTGTCCCCTTCCCGCTAGAAAACAAACTTCATAGCGAATTGGATCTGCCTTGCCGGGGCGGCAGAGAGAATCTCCATAAAAGTGGAGCTGTCGACGTCACTCGTCACGGTACCTCCGATCTGGGGCGACGAGCCGGTAGCAGACCCGCCTGGAGGCGAGAAATTCGTGCGATTAAAAGTGTTGTAGCTTTCTGCGCGGAACTGCAGATACATCGACTCTTTGAAATTGAAATTCTTAAAGATGGCAATATCGCTGTCGTCGTAGTCTGGCCCGCGAAAGCCGTTGCGTTCCGTGTTCCCGAATGTGTATTCAGGAGGAACCACAAAGCATGCTGTGTTGTACCACTCGTGCACAGTCTGATGGAAGCCGGACGGCTTAAGTTGACAACCGGGTACATAGTTGGTCCGTGACGGCGTTCCTGTGTTCGCATTATCGGCAGAGACCCCAGCGGTAAAAGTGACGCCGCTATGGATTTGAGTGATATCGCTGATATTCCACCCACCGATGAGGAAGTTCATCCCCTTCCCCACACCCGAGCCAAACTTCTCACCTCGACCGAAAGGCAGTGTATACACGCCGCTAAAGACGAATAGTTGCGGAAAATTTTGCTGGCAAGGGCCATAATCGGCCGCAACGTCGTAGGTGTTCTGCGGGTACGCGTCGAACTCTCCCCCATCTACATTGAGGCACTTGGAGTAGGTGTAAGCAGCGTTGAACTGGAGACCGCTCGAGAACCGCCTTTGAAGCTGACCCTGTATGGCATTGTAATTGCCCCAAAACTTATTCTCATCGCCTTGAATGGTGCCATTGATGAAGGGAAATGGTTCGCCGGCCGGTTGGGCATTTGGTCCCATGTTTTGCGGAAGCGGCGCATTGTAACCAACCGTTCCCCATAAGCGCCGGCTGACAGAACCCACGTAATTGACCTGGAGACTCGTGGTGTTATTGAGTTCACGCTGCACGCCGAGATTGTATTGCAGGGAATAGGGGATTTTACTGTTAGGATCCCCGGCGCGTCCGAAGACCGGAGTCGCACCTTCGAGAAAGGATGCTGCCGACGGAGGATTATCCAGGAAAGTACTCGGAACCTGCCGGTTCAGGCCGGAAGGGATCGTTTGTCCTCCCGCTGGCCAGCTGCCTCGAGCGTCCTGCGCATCTTTGGTGAAGGCGTTGTGATCGTCGAAGACGTTGAATCCAGCCCGAATCACAGTCTTTTCATCCACGCTGTAGGCGATTCCCAGGCGCGGCTGCCACCCGTTATACTGCGGCGCAAATATGGTAGACCGTATATTCGGGACAGGCCATGTAAGCGGGTTGGGGTTGGTGGGGGTGGGCGCCGGGGTGTATACGTAGGGCATCAGCAGGCATTGTTCCTGAATTGCGTGCAGCGAATCCGGGGTGTTGTAAGTGCCAAAGGGACAACCGGTGTTCCACATCGAGAAAATGTTGTCCTTGTAATGCGGCGGAGCCTGGAAGTCCCAGCGCATGCCAAATTGTATATTTAATTTTCTTGAAGCCTGCCATTTGTCTTGAACATAACCGCCCAGCCAGTAGTTCTTAAAATCTGCGTGCGTGATTCCAGTGAATACATTGAAGGTGGAAGGGAGGTCTAACAACATGCTGGCCAGTCCATCCCCGGTGGACGCAACATTGGCGTCGCCGGTGGTTAACGCGCTGGTTGGGTATTGGTCAAAACCGAAGGAGCCTCCAAACCCGTCGTCAAAAGCGTGCGTATGCAGCCACAGGAACCCCGTACTGATGGAATGAGATCCTTTGGTTTTCTCCACATCGTCATTGAACTGATAGATGCGCATTGGCCCCTCAGGCACGGCAAATTGAGCGCTCCCGGTAAAACTTCGAGGAGCAATCGAGAATTCGGGAATGAGTGGAATGCCATCCTTGATCGGCAGAAAGGCCGCTGAGTTGACCGCGGTTATCAACGCTTCCCCAGCAGGGTCCCACACCAAGCCATAGTGCATCCAGGTATAGCCGAAGCGCGCAGAGGTCAACAGGGTCGGACTAAATAGATGGGTGTAGCCTGATGTGACCATCTTGGCGTGGTTTAGATTCCCAATCGCGCCATACTTCTGCGATGTGGGTTCTGCCTGGTCGGGTTGCGAATAATAGAACTTCGCGAAAACTGTGTCATTATTTCGGAAAACGTGGTCGAGGTTTCCGCCGAACTGGTTGGAGTTGATGATGTTGTGACCGACATAGCTGTAGTTGGGGTAGCTGTTCCCCCCAGGCCCATAATTGGGTGCGTAGTAAGTCGCATTCAAGTACGTCAGGGCGACTGTGTTCAATGGCATGACTGAGGGTATGTTGTTATTCGGGATCGGGTCCCGTACCAGTTGGCCATTGACCGTACGTGTGCTGTACGGGTTGTAAAGCTGGCCTACCATAATGGGTCTGCCGAGCGCATCGAAGGCCGGGGCGCCGCTTGCATTGGTAGCCTGCTGTCCCGTGAGCAGATCGGAGAAATCACCCGCCACTTCGCTCGCGATCGGATTACCCGCCAACCCGGTGACGCCCTGGTCACTCTTAAACCCTTCCCAGAAACCGAACCAATGCGTATTGTTTCTAATTCCGTTGTACAACTTCGGAATGATCACCGGACCGCCGACGGTGAAGCCGTATTGATTTTGGGTGTAGGACGGCTTCGGAGTTCCGGTGAGATTGTCGATATAGTTCGCGGAGTTTAGAACATCATTGCGGACGAACTCCCAAAGACTGCCATGGAGATGGTCCGTTCCGGTCTTGGTCACGATGTTTACATTGGCGCCCGAGGAAAAGCTGAATTGTGCATCGGAGATGTGATTTTGGGTCTTGAATTCTTCCAGCGCATCCGGCGGCGGGGCGATCACATATACCTGGATATACGGATGATTGTTAATGACTCCATCCAGCGTGAAGCTGTCTTGGGCCCCGTTCTGCCCGTTCACCGCCGGTGAAATACCGCCGCCGGCGATATGAATGGAAAAGCCATTTTGCTGTCCGCCCTCGATAGGCGCGGCCCCAGGCGTCAGGAGAATCAATTGCGTAAACTGCCGTCCGTTCAGTGGAAGCTCCACGGCCTCCTTGTTTCCAATCACTTGTCCCAACGTCGAGCCGGTAGTTGTCAGCATCGGGGGAGCAGCCGTAACCTGCACAACTTCCGTAGCCTGCCCGACGGTGAGCACATTGTTGACTTCAGCATCCTGGCTTACTTGCAATTCCACATCGGGCCGCGAGAGTGTCTGGAACCCCTTCGACGCGACCTTTAAGGAGTAGTGTGCGGGGGGCAAGTCTGTGATCGTGTAGAAGCCCCGGCTATCCGTGGTTGCATCTCTGGTGGCGCCGTTGGCAAGGTTCCTTACTTCGACCTGCGCGCCTGGGATGACAGCGCCTGTCGTGTCGGTGACCGTTCCATGGAATGCACCATTGACCGCCTGTGCGAAAACGGCGATTTGCGCGCCCGCTAACAGCACAAGCAAGGCGAGGGGGGCGATGACTGGCGCAACAAGCCTGAACACCGCATGGGGGAAGACGCTGCCTGCACAATGTGAGGGATTTGGGACACGCATACACGACTCTCCATAAAGTTTGCTTTGGTTATCCGGCCGCTCTTGCTTTAATATCGGACCGGAACTATATACATGCCTAAAAGGGAGTGTCAACAGAAACTTACAGAAAGGTTAATGTTACGGCAGAAGTTGATATAATTTGATGCAACTATTAAAGATCGACTGAAGTGGTCCCGAAAGTGATACTCCGAGTTGAGACTCATTCATCGGGCTGCTTCAGCCAGTTCAAGAAGGACAGATTGCACGGCGTAAAATGGGGGCATCGCCTTTGCTCCCAAGGGGAAGCCGGATTTGTGAGATTTGCAACGAGGAGAGGTCTTGGGAAGATCGTGGCAACCGAAGAACGGCATGCGCCGGGTGGACCTTACCGACGCCAGGTTAGCCTCAAGCGAAACGGCGCGGCGCATCAATCGAGATATCGTCCTGCAACTGATTCGTGCGCGGCAGCCGGTTTCACGGGCTGATCTGGCAAGATTTTCAGGCCTGCAGCGCAGCACGGTTTCGCAGATTATCGAGCAGTTGATCACGGAGCATTGGGTACGGGAGGGCGCAATAGCCCAACTCCCACGCGGCCGACACCCCACCATGCTCGCCTTGAACGACAACCTGGTTGTACTCGCAGCAGATATTCATCCCCGGCAAGCGACCGTGGCGATCGTCGATCTGCATGGCCGCTTCCTATCGCGATCTACGCTTCCCATCGGCTCAGATCCAGCAAAGTCCGTAGCCGGCATCGTTGAATGCATGAAACGGATGAGAACGAACCATGCGAACAAATCATTAGAAGGTATCGGTATCAGTCTTCCTGGCCGGGTAGACCCGTCAACGCAACGCCTTATCTTTGCGCCGAATCTAAACTGGCCCGCTTACGATATCAAGCGGGTGGTTGAGCGGGCTATGGGGCTACCCGTAGCGGTAGAGAACGCCGCTACCTCCTGCCTTATGTCCGAACTCTGGCTTGGAAGGTTGGATGGTGTTCGGAATGCTGTGCTGATCACGGTATCGGAAGGCATCGGCGCCGGCATATTAAGCAACGGTCAACTGGTCACTGGACAGCACGGCATGGCCGGCGAATTTGGTCACATTCCTATGGATCCAGCCGGCGCGCTCTGCGGCTGCAAGCTGAACGGCTGCTGGGAGACCTTCGCCTCCTGCAGCGCTGCACTGCGCTACTTCGACGAATCGGCCCCAAAAGCTAAGCGGCTTGCCTTTCATGACTTACTACACCTCGCGGATGAAGGAAATCCGAATGCCATCCAGGCATTGGAGAAACAAGCCAGGTACATCGGGAGGGGCTTGCGCATGGTCACCGCTGCGCTCGCTCCGGAAGTCATATTGGTCGACGGTGAAGTTACCTCGGCGTGGGACCGCTTCGCCCCGATCATCGAAAAGGAACTAAAAGAGCTGACCTTGGCGGGCAAACCACCCCGTCTCGAGCGCACCCATGAAGGCGATGTTGCCAGGCTCCGTGGCGCCGCCGCACTTCTACTCCAGACACACGGCATGCACGTCAACGTCTGAATCATTGAATGTTACTTCCAAATTTCGCGATAGAGCTGCTCGATTTCAGCAGCAGATGGAATCCGCGGATTGTTTTGCGGTGAGCCGGAAGCCAGTGCCTGTGTGGTCATGGTCGGGATGACCTCCATGTATCTTCCCTCGGGAATTCCAAAGCTCCTGGGCGAGGGAACCTCCAGCTCCTCATTCCGGCGAAACAAGCCTTCGATCAGTTTGCTCACCGCGACAGGGTCGGAGTCATCCTGGGCGGCGATCCCCATGGCGCGAGCGCAATCGGCATAACGCCCAGGCGCGGAGCCGGACGAGAACCGCGTGACTGCAGGCAACAACATCGCATTCGAGAGGCCATGCGGGACGTGGAAGAAGAGTCCAATAGGCCGGCTCATGCCGTGAACCAGGGCCACACTCGCATTGGAAAAAGCAATTCCCGCAAGAGTGGCCGCCAGCATCATGCCTTCACGCGCAGCGCGATCCTCAGGCCGGTGAAATGCAGTCGGCAGTTCCGCCCAGATGGTTTTCATCGCCGAGAGCGCCAGGGTATCGGTAAAGCGATTGGCCTTCCGGCTCACGTATGCCTCAATCGCATGAGTGAGGGAGTCCGTGCCCGTATCTGCGGTCAGGCGTCGCGGCATGGACATAGTTAGTTCGTAGTCGACAACGGCAGCTGAGGGCATCAGCGAGCTGCCGGCGATCAACATCTTTTCCTGGCTTATCGAATCGGAGATGACCGCAAAGCGGGTTACCTCTGAACCTGTTCCCGCGGTGGTGGGAATGGCAATGTGCGGAGGTCCCGCCTTGGGGATTGGGTTAGGAACTTTGTAGTCTCTTGGGCGGCCTCCATTGGCCGCAAGCAGGCCAATTGCCTTGGCCGTATCCATCGGACTCCCGCCCCCAAGGCTCACCAGACTATCGTGCCTACCTTCAAGAAAAGCACTCACTCCCTGATCGACCGCATCCGTAGTTGGATCTGGGACAGTGCCGGAGAAAACTTCGCACGGGATCCCGGCTTGGAGGATCTGATCCTGCAACTTTTTTGCGAGGCCGCAACTCACGAGAAAAGCATCGGTCACAATCAATGGGCGGCTGCATTTCAGGCGGGTAAGAATGAGTGCCACCTCGGAAAAGGCCCCCGCCCCAATTTTCATCAACGCTGGAATTTGAATCTCCGCCATCATATTTTGAGAATCCCCAAATCTGATTGTCCCTCCCTCATGAGAGGAGGATCCTAGAAGGCTGTGAAAAAACTCTGCACCGGGCAGGAAAGCAATACCTCGGGGGCTAAAGAGGGTGTGTGAGAAGGGGCTTAGTTTACGCTTGCAGCGTGAGAGGCGCCGGCGCTTGCTGCCTGCTTGTGCTCCGTAACCTTCAGCACCAGCGGGGGCGAAGCGTGGTTGGTCGAAGAATCCGACTCGACTTCGGCTACGACATAGATTGGCTGCTCGATCGGCTTGGCCCAGTCCTCCGCCCGCAAAGTGAAGGTGCGGCTGGTTTGGGTTTCCGTCACCAGCACGCCGTTCAATCCAATATTGACCACCTGGACTCCGCGGGGAAGGTTCTTGACATAGCAGGGCACGCGGCCCTTGTACCCATTTTGACGCTCGACGTGCAGGGTCACAGTCACCTGCTGCCCCGGTTCAAGAGAGACCTGCCGGGTATCCGTGGTCACCACCACATCCGGCGGCGGAATAATGGTGGCGAGTTGCAGGGACTGCTCCGCAGCATCTGCATTCAAGTTCGCGACCCTCTCGACGTCATGACCGTTCATGGTCGCGTGGCCTACAATTTCCATCGCGCCCGGAGGCACGTCCACGGAAGCGTCCGCAGAGGCCGAGAGCACTACCACCGTCGAATCCTCTCCCGCAGAGATCTTCGCGGGACCGGCGGTGACGCCGGCAGGCAGACCTTTCACGCCAATCTCGATGGGGCCCTCATAGCCTTGCAGCCGATCGACGGAAACCGTCAACGGCATCCTTCCTCCCTTGGGAATATTGGGATTCTCGGGAGTGGCCGTGAGTTGATAATCCGGAACGGTCTCGCGAATGGAAAGGCGATAGGCAAAGTCTGGTCCACCCATACCGCGAACGTCCTTGAGGTGCAAAATATATTGCCCATCGGAGGGCGCCACGAAGTCGATGCGCGAGTCTGCGGCGTACCCAGGGCCGCCGTCATCGTTCCGCCAGGTCAGATGGAAGACCGGCAAGCCGTTGGGCGGAAATTCGGCGTCGGGAGGCAGAATCTGCGCGCGATAGACCGGCGTGTTCACGGCATGCACGACGGGGGATGTGCCCAGGAAGGCCAGCCGCAGACCATTGATTCCCTTCAAGTCAACGTCGGCATCGGGCTGATCGGAGATGTAATCCAGCTGATTGAGTTCGTCTCCGATCATCAGGTAATCGTTGACGTGAAGTCCGGAGGTGGAGGTCAGCCGGACACCGGTGGTGCGCGAATCCCGGTCGCTCAGCGTGGTTGTGGTCTGGTTCAAACAGCGAATGGTAGCGCGCGGAATCGCATTCCCTTGTGCATCCAGAATCTCGATGACCGAATCCAGCGGAGAGCCCACTCTGGCGGCCTCCACATCAATCGTCAGTTGCTGCCCCTTGCCGGCGTGGAAACGGAAATAATCTTCGTCGCTCGCTTCCCCCGGCTTGGCTCCTTCATTAATACGCCCGTTAATGGTGACGGGGAAGGATACGGCCTCGGCTTGAGCAACCGAATTGTTCGGTTCCTGTTCCACAATTTCGGGCAAGTCGCCGACCACGAGCCTCACCTTGTTCAGCGGGAGCGCTGCATTCTCCTTGAGCGTGATGGGAAGGGTCTTCCAGTCCCCTGCCCGCTTCGGCGCTTCGATTTTGAGCTCACGGGTTCCCCCCAGATTGACGCCCTCTACGGCCACCGTGGTTGTTTCGCCCGCGCGCACGCCAAGGGGAAAGTATCTCGTGATATAGGGCAACGCGCCGGCGTCCACGCGATAGTAATCGTCCTTTCCTCCACTGCCTTCGCGGTCTGAGATGGTGAGGGTGTATTTCCCGTCCTGGGGCAGGCGGTAGCTCAGCGCGGCGTCAGGGCTGTTGTCATGTCTTCCTGCTTCGGCCAGAACCCGGCCCGAGCTGTCGCTGAGAGCGAGCAGCGACTCGAGCCTGGACCCAAGCTTCGAGGCGACGACCTCGAATACCACATCCTCACCGGCTTTACCGTCGAATTCGTAACGATCCCTGTCTCCTGGCGCTGTAATTGTGCCCACCATGGTCGAGGGCAACGCCACCGGTTGTGACAGCGCAGCGTTTCCTGACTTTTCGCTTTTCTTCACTTCGGGGAGCGATCCAATGGCCAGGGGAACCATGTTGGTTGTGCCCAGCGGCGTCTGCACGCGGAAGCGGTACACATCCGGCGGAACGTCTTTGGCTACCGTGATTTCCAGCACGGCCGACTGCTTTTTGGCGAGCGGCACCGCGGCTGCGGTGGAAAACTTTCCAGTGGCCGCCTCCTCGGGAAGATCAGTGATCTGGGAGATCTTCGCCGTGATGCCGGGCGCATCGAAGATCACTGCCTTGGCGCCGGAGAGATTGCGGCCGTCGAGGGTAAAGGTGGCCGTGCTTCCGCGCTCCATGCCAACCGGCCATATCTTCGAAAGGCTCGGAGGGATGATTGGCTCCTCGGCGCACAGCGGCAAAACACGGATGGCAAGCGAACAATGAGACGCAACAGCAGGATCTTTATTTTCACTTGGCACCTCGCGCAGGTGATGAGAGTCTTTACTGGCTCGCAACCTGCTTTTTTTCCTCTCCCGCAGCGGGCTGGCGCGGCGTAAAGACCGTCCATTCCCCTCCCGGCGCTTTGTCATTCTTCACGTCGTACAGGCTCAGCGTGCCGTTAAAGCGGCCCGCCGCCAGCCATCTGCCATCGGGGCTGATGGCGAGCGCCTGCACCCACTCAGGCTGGTGATCGATGACCCTTAGCGGGTCGAGCGTCTTGGCGTCGCGAAATCGTATGGAACCATCAGACGACGCGGTAACGATGGTTTGGCCGTCGGGCGACCAGACCAAAGCCAGGATGCTCTCCTCGTCTCCGATCAACGACTGCTTAAGAGTTCCCTCCGTCTCCCCAACCGTCCAGATGTAGATGGTCTTGTCGTAACCGGCGGCGGAGACCTGATCGCCGGAAGGAGAATACGCAATGCCAGTGAGACCGTCCAGCGCGTCGCCCAGTGTGTACAAACGATTGCCGCTCGCCACGTCCCATATCTTCACCGTTCGATCCTGTGAAGCTGAGGCCAGGTGCTTGCCATCGGGACTGAAGGCCACGGCGAAGACGGCGTCAATATGGTCCTGAAGATTCTTGAGCTCTTTGCCGGACGCAACATCCCACAGCTTCACCATCTTGTCGTAGCTGCCGGAGGCAATGAGCTTCCCGTCCGGGCTCCAGGCAACGGAGTAGATGCAGTCCTTGTGGCCCTGCATGGTCTGAAGGAGCTGATGCGATTGGAGATCCCATATCTTGATCTCGCCCGAGCGCTGCGGAGGCCCACCGCCCGCGGCCAGCATCTTCCCGTCAGGACTGAAGGCAATGGAACGGACATAGTCGGCGTGACCGGAAAGCGTGGCGACCTCTTTGCCGGTCGAGGGATCGATGAGGCGCACCTCGCGATAGCCGCCTACGGCCAGCAGTTTTCCATCGGGCGAGAACTTCAGCGAAGCCACGGGGGAAACCACCGGAACCACGGGGCGGATATCCGGGAGCGCCGCCGGCGCAAGAGCCTTGCTGGCGGTGCCTGCTGCCGGGCCCGCTGCGCCGGCATTGATCCATGCCTTGATGGCGGCGATGTCAGCAGCGGGAAGCGGGTCGGCGCCGAAGGGCATCCGCGGCGCAATCTTCCCTTCGAGCATCTGGATGATGCGGCTTCCATCAGCGTTGCCAGGAACGATTGGCGGCCCATGCGCTCCGCCCTTGATCAAGGTGTCATAGCTCTCCATAACCAGGCCGCCCATCCGCCCACTGCTGGAGTGGCATGCCAGGCAATTCTTCTGCAGGATGGGAGCGACCTGTGAATCGAAGCCCGGTGTCTCCGCGGCCATGGCGCCGCAAATCGTGCCGCACGCGATTCCGAATACAACCAAGCGGCGGACAACGTTCATCACGGACCGGCAATCCCACGGGGCATTTCGCATATCAGTGGTTAAACATGAATTCCTGGCTGGTCAGCAGAGACCAGGTCATGTCGCGCAGCGCAGACTGACGCGGATCATCCACCCCGGGGGTTTTCTGTTGCTCCGCTGATGCTAGGGCTTCGGTTAAGGCCGACCGCTCCGAGTCCTTCGGGTAGCGGCTCAAGGAAGCCAGATAAAGGTAGTTGAGAATCTGTTCATCGGAGAACCCGAGCCGGATCATCATGTCGACCGAGTTGTCCGGATCGCGCAGCTTGTTGTTCAATGTGTCTCCATTAATGATATGGAGCGCCTGGGTGATGGTGGGCACCGAGGTGCGTTCGCTCTCCCTGGTTTGCTGCCGCAGGGGCCGGCCAAAAGCAGTCAGGAAGTACGAAGTAACCGCGGTGTCCGGCAACTGCAGCGCCCGCATTCCCGCGGCATATCCATCGAATTTCTCCGGGACCTGGGTCACTTCGGAGTAAGCATCCAGCATCACCTCAGCCGGCAGACGCTTGATGACGTAGTGCGAGCCATACTTGTCGTCGTCAGCATTTTCCTTGAGAGGCGTTGAGGAAGCCTGATAGGTTGCCGACTGCATGATGGTGCGAATCAGGTAATTCACATCGTAGTTGTGCGCGACAAAGTCCTTCACCAGCGCATTGAGCAATGCGTCGTTGGTGGCCGGGTTGGTGTCTCGCATGTCGTCTACCGGCTCAACCAGGCCCCGTCCCATGAAGTTGCGCCATATCCGGTTGACGATGTTGCGAGCAAAGAATGGGTTTTCGGGCGAGGTAAGCCAGGTGGAGAAATAGAGGCGTGTGTCGCCCGG
The DNA here is from genome assembly GCA_963736535.1 of uncultured Acidobacteriaceae bacterium. Taxonomy (GTDB): domain Bacteria; phylum Acidobacteriota; class Terriglobia; order Terriglobales; family Acidobacteriaceae; genus PALSA-350. The sequence goes on along the minus strand of CAVTPN010000014.1, from coordinate 39,558 downwards.
CGCTTCGTTGGCAAGCTGCTGGGCATCGAGCGGCTTGGGAGGCAGCACCATCATGAAGCGATCATCGCTGAACTCGCCGGTCGGCGCGGAGTAGACCGTGACATTGTTGAAGAGGGGGCCTACCGCGGGACGAGCGCCGCTGGGTGCGTAAGTCTTCAGCCGCACCCGCGCGAAAAGATTGGCCATGCCGTAGTAGTCCTTCTGCGTCCACTTCGCCAGAGGATGATTGTGGCAATGGGCGCAGGTGATGTTGATGCCCAGGAAGGCCTGGGCCATGTTCTCCGAGATATCCAGCGGATCGCGGTGGATCAACCAATAGTTGGCCGCGCCGTTCTCCATCGTGTTGCCGGTGGCGGTAACGATCTCGGTGGCGAACTGATTCCACGGTTTATCGCTGGCGACACTGTTACGAATCCAGTTGTAGTAGCTCCACATCTCCTCGTTGGAAAGGTGGTTGCTGGAAACCAGCAACAAGTCAGACCACTTATAGGCCCAATAATCCACGAACTCGGGGCGCTTCATCAGGTCATCGATCAGCCGGGTGCGTTTCTCCGGCGAGGGATCCTTGAGGAATCGCTCGACCTCCGCGGGACGGGGCAGAATGCCCGCAGCATCCAGGTACGCGCGGCGCATGAGTTCAGCGTCGTCCGCGGGGGGCGACGGCGGAATGTGCAGTACCTGCAGGTGTTTGAGAACTGCATCATCTATATAGTTGTGGCGGGCCGCCTTCAGGAAGACCGCGTCCTCCAGCTTCCAGGGGAAAGGAATGCGCAGCCGGGCAAAGGTGACGTGGCTTTGGTACCACACCGTAACCGGAGCTTCGCCGTTGCTGTGCATGGTGACGCGACCGTTATTGTCGACGGTGGCGACGCCCTCGTCGCCGCTGTCATACTTAGCCCAGCGGGTCACATCCGCGGTATGGCCGTCGGAGAAGTATGCCGTCACCAGTAGTTGTTGCTCGGCGCCAGGGCGCAGGGAGGCCTCCCCAGGCAACACTTCGATTTTGGTAACTCGCGCGTCGGAGTCCCTGGGCGCCGGCATCGCCTGGGCAAGCCACCCGGCAAGCACTTTGAACTCCGGCGAGTCGACAGGAAATCGTCTTCCGCCGCCGTGCGGGATGGTGAGGGTGGGCTTCAAGAGGATCAGGCTGCGCGCCGGCTCCATCATTTCCGTGCGCCGCGCCAGAGCCTGATGGGTGAGGGTGTAGTAATCCACCTCGGGGTCGTAGCCGCGCAGGGTAAGCTTGAAGCCGTTCTTTCCCGCCGCAGCGCCATGACAGGGACCTGAGTTACAGCCCATCTTGGTCATGACCGGCAGCACATCGTTGCGAAAACTCCAGGCGGTTGCGGTCTCGAAGTCTTTAACGTTCACCGTTGCAATGGCTCGATGGCCCTGGAGCGTAGCGGTAATGGTCGCTTGCCCGTCACCCTGGGGAAGCGCGAAATCGTCGTTGTCGACGATCGCGACCTTAGGATTCGATATGGCTAAGGTGGCCTGTGGAGTAAGCTCTTCCTGATGTCCGTCGGCAAAGGTTCCTTCGACCAGCAGCCGCTGGTTGTAGCGCGGCCCCATGATTGAGATCGAGGAAGGCAGGATCTCAATTTTGGCGAGCCCGGCCAACGATGGCCTGGGGTGGGCTGCCGCAGCGATGGAGGCATTGCCGGCCACGGCCTTCGAGGCCGTTGCCGCTTGAGCATGGGGAGCACCGCTGGCCGGCGTAGCCGAGTTGTGGGCGGAGACTCGAGAGGGCGCCTCTGCTAAAAACAGGCTGGCGCCGAGCACCAGTAAAGGCACCCATCAGGGCAGTCACCAGAAGCGTGTCGCGTGTCGTCATATCAGCAAATCATCGATCGGTTCGAAGCCGTGATCCACCACCCGCACTTCGCGGCCCTGCGGTGTCTTCAATATGGTGTCGATGGGAACACCCAGGCACTTATAAATGGTGGCCGCGATATTGGCGGGCATGACGGGTTGATCTTTGGGCGCTGCACCGATTGCGTCCGAAGAGCCGACCACCTGTCCACCCTTGATTCCGCCTCCAGCCATCACCACGGTCCAGCACTGCGGCCAATGATCGCGTCCGCCGGCGGGATTGATGCGCGGCGTGCGGCCGAATTCGCCGGTCGCCAGCACCATCGTCGTGTCGAGCAAGCCGGTCTTGCTTAAGTCTTCGAGCAGGGAGCTGTAACCGTTGTCAAACATCGGGCCGACCAGCTCGCTGTAGCAGCTTATGGGGCTAAAGGGCGCGGAGCCGTGAATGTCCCAGGTAATTTCGTTGAAGACAGTCTCGAACATGTTGAGGGTGACGAAGCGCACGCCCCTCTCCACCAGCCGCCGGGCCAGCAGACATCCCTGGCCAAACCGGTTCAGACCATAGCGCTTGCGGACGTCGTCAGGCTCCTGGGTCAGATCGAAGGCCTCGCGCGCCTTGGTGGAGGTCATCAAGGTATAGGCCTGATTGAAGGTTGCATCCATCAGCTTCGAGTCCTGGTTACTCTCCTCGAAGTACGCGACGGACTGGTCAATCATTTGCCGCCAGCTTCGCCGGCGATCGACGCGCACGGCGGAGATGTAATCGGGTGGCAGCAGATCGGGCACCTTGAAGTTGGGGTCGGCGGGGTCGGCATTCAAGACGAACGGGTCGTAGGCCTTGCCCAGGAAACCGGCTGTATCGCCATGAGGCAGGTTTCCACCGAGCTGGCCGATGGTATAGGGGAGCAAGACATTGGGAGGCATGTCTCCCTTCGCGCCCTTTTCAAACCTGAGCACGGAGCCGTAGTTGGGGGACTCCAGTCCGCCCTGGAAGAGCCTTCCCGTCTGCATCATCTGGCAACCGGTATCGTGCACTGCAGCCGCTGTATGGTAGGCGGAACGCAGCAGCGCGAATTTATCCGCATGGGTCGCCATACGGGGGAAGATCTCCGAAATCTCAATTCCGGAAACGTTGGTTTTGATCGGCTTGAACGGCCCGCGGATGGAAGCCGGCGCGTCCGGCTTCATATCCCAGGTATCCAACTGGCTGGGCCCGCCCACCAACATCAAATGGATACAGTTCACGTCCTTGGCGGCCTGCACCGCGCCCATCGCCTTGAGGCGGAAGAAGTGGGGCATCGTCAGCCCCAGGAAGCCCAGCGATCCCGCGTGCAGAAAATCCCGCCGGCTGACACCGTCACAGAAATGAACCCGCTTGTCAGCATCCAGTCGAAACATCGGAATCTCTCCCAACCGGGCAATCGAGGGGAATCATCGTCCCCAGCTCGTTCCCTACACCCGATGGAGGTACGTCCCGCACTATACTCTTTTGCCTCTATCACATGGAAGATCACGCTTTCCACGAGCCTATTGCGGTCACACCTCCAGCAGGACCTAAAGGTCATCTGGTTAATGCCGGAAACGCGGGAGGAGCACCGTCCGCAGTTTTTTTCTCATATATGTTTTGAGATATAATTCCCATGGATATATCTCATGGCATCTATTCAGGATCAGCTCCGGCAATCTCGTGAAGCGAAGGGCTACACTCAGACCGACATGGGTGTCCGGATCGGTCAGCCGCAGAGTGCTGTCTCCAGAATCGAGCGAGGCGGTGATCTCCGGGTCTCTACTCTGTTGGAGATGGCCCGCGTCCTGGAAATGGAGCCCGTACTGGTTCCCAAGCACTTGATTCCAGCCGTCCGCGCTCTTCTCGGACATGCGAGTGGTCAAGGTGACACCCGAACGTCCAGTGCCAACCGCATACCCTTGGTGGGCGGAGCGCCCGAAGATGCCGAAGACAGCGAGTAGTGCAAACCGGCCTTCGGTGCTGGAAGTACGTCTTGGCGACAGTGTAGTGGGCACGCTCACCAACCTGCCAAGCGACCAGAATCTCTTCGTTTTCGATCCTGCATACATCGCAGACGCGAATCGGCCCGTATTGAGCCTGAGTTTCTACGACGCCTACCGTGCCCTCATTACGAATGCCCGACCTGTGACGCGCAGATTGCCTCCATTCTTCTCCAACCTTCTTCCCGAAGGCGCACTGCGGCAGTTCATCGCCGAGCGTGGCGAGATCAACGCCCAGCGAGAATTCTTTCTGCTCTGGCTCTTAGGCAACGATCTTCCCGGCGCCGTCACAGTGCGCGACGCGGAGGGCCGCGCGCTGCCCCCCTCAGAAAAGAATCCCACCGTTGCCCGCGCGCGCGCAGGCCGGGATGTACTGCGCTTTTCCCTCGCCGGCGTGCAGTTGAAACTTTCCGCCATCGGCAACCCGCATCGCCAGCTCTCCATTCCCGCCTCCGGTATCGGCGGCCGCTGGATCGTCAAACTTCCATCCCCTGCCTATCCTGGACTGCCAGAGAACGAATTTTCGATGATGGAGTTTGCACGGGCGATCGGCATCCAGGTTCCCGAGGTTGGCCTTATCTCCCTCGACAAGATCCCGGGTGTCCCGGTTCCCTGGCAGCAGTTCAAAGGGAGCGCATACTACATTCGCCGATTTGATCGTGGCCCCAACGGCAAACGCATCCACATCGAAGACTTCAATCAGCTTTATGGGCAATTCCCGGAGGCCAAGTACAAGAACTATAGCTACACGAATATGGCCGCCGATCTGTGGCGTTTGACAGATGAGGCTCAGTTTGCCGAATTCGTCCGGCGCCTGATCTTCAACGCGGGCATCGGGAACAACGACATGCACCTGAAGAACTGGTCGCTTATCTATGCTGATGGACGGACACCACAGCTGGCCCCGGCCTATGATTTCGTGTCTACCGTACGCTATATCGCCGATGACCGGCTGGCACTCTCTATCGCCAAAGAAAAGGCCACCAATCAATTGAATCTGGAATTGCTCGAACGCTTCGCGCTTAAAGCGCAAGTTCCGAGCAAACTGGTGCTCGATACTGCCCGCGAGACCGCAAATAAGATGATGGCCCTTTGGCCTACGTTCCAGAAAGAGCTTCCGCTGGACCGGACGACCCGGCTTCAGATCACGGCGCACATGAGATCCGTCCCACTTCTGCAAAGCCGATCGGCATCGCGATGATGCTTTGCACGAGCGCGGTTTTTGCCGCTGATGAGGGAACGCTCTCGCGGCGGCCGAACAGAGACCAGGAGAGGAAATGGAAGCCCGCGCAGAAATGTGCGCAGTAAGCGCACTAAGCGCACTAAGTCTTTCTCAACTTAGGGGGTCACCCCACTCCTGCATGGATTCCTCATCTGATGTCTCCTCAGTTGCCAATAGATCCTCCAGCACTTGTATAGATTCCGCGTCCGGTATGGCGGACCAGAGGGTGGAAGGGCGACCCTGGCTGGGCTGGCTGCGTTGGTTGATTGCGCCCAACGACAAGAGTTGTTCGAGGGCGGCTTCGACGCGTTCGCTGCTGAGATGGCGGTGAAAGAGAGCACCGATTTGTTGTCTGGACAGTCCTTCAGGGGCTGCGTTGATGGCTTCGCGGATACGGTCAGCGACGCCATCGCCGGTGGATGTGCCGAAGAGGAGGGCGGCCCCTGCGGAGCAGTAGTCCCATACGGCGAGGGCAGCCTGCAGATGGGGCAGTGCGATGGTAGAACTGCAGTCGAGGACAGCGTAGATGGCGCTGAGGCGCAGGACCTGGGCTTCGGCCCGGCTGGTAGCGGCACCGTAGAGGCCGGGACGGACCTGGCTCAGGGCTGGGTAACACTCGTGCCAGAGGGCTCGCGCCTGGTCGTCGCGAGTGAGGTAAATGCTGCCTGCATTGCGGACCCAATCAAGAGCGCGGCGCAATTCGGCGGCGACTGTCGATAACTCGTATGAGCCCATGTTGCCGCCTTCCGGCAGGCATTGGCTGCGCTGCACCGCAGTCCAGAGGCAACGGTTGGCAAAGCCGTTGTGCGCCTCTGTGGGGTGGAGATGCTGTGCGAGTTCGCGCTGCGTGATGTGGGCGATGAGGCTGATATGCGTGCCGGTTGCGTAGACCGGGCGGCGACCATCGAGCGCACAGAGATCGCCACTATCCCAGGCAGAACGGAGCAGGGGCGAAAGACGGCCTTTGGCTCGCCCCAGGTCGTGGAGAACGGCGGCGAATTCTTCGGAGAGCGCGAGCATGCGTCGGTCCGTGGCCGGCTCCTGGTCGCGCAGGTCGTAGATGAGCGCCACGGGCGTCAGGCGAGCGGTGGTGACGCGTTTGGTGACCCAGGGGTGATCGACCTCAGAGAAGAGGCGGCGGATCTGGTTCCAACTGGTCCCCTTGCGGGCCTTGCTGGATTCGCCGACCAGCACGACGAAGAGGTTGAGGCCATGGCGGGTGGCATCGACCATGCAGTGCGGTCCAGGGCCAACGGCGTTGCCGAAGGCTGCCAGGAGCTGGAGAAGAATAGCGGCGGGATGGGCCTCAGTGTGCGGGGCCAGGGCGCGTACGGCTGATCCGGCGACGCCGTAAAGGGCGGCTTCGTCGAGCTTGAGTTCGGGGGACGCACGGGGCGGTGGCGGGGGCGGGGGCTCCGGACGGATCTCTCCCTGTGGCTGCGGATGAAGCTGCTGATGAATGCTGAGAAGTTCGGCTGCGCGTCGTCGTACGTCGGCCAGGGTAGGCACGTATGGCGGGGTTATCCCGTTGAGGGTATTAGATATCATCATTTGCCTCTGTTGCGGTTCCTTATTGGTGTGGAAGTCATTGGCCACCTGGAGTTGTTGGTGAAGGTCGCATCTCCGTGAATAAAGTGGGGCCTTGGTGAATTTAGACGCTCCGTTGGCGATGGAGCGATGAATCGATTTGGCGAGGGCTGCTGTCCCATTTTTATGCGCACGGCTCCGTGTCCCGGCGAGCGGGGTGTAGGAGGATCTCTGAGTGGGGGACTGTTGCTACGACGGTATTACGGCGTACTTCCGCCGTCCATGGCATTCCCAAATAAAGATGTGGAAAAGCGGTAGGGGAACTACCTTAGCGGCAAATGGAGGCACGGCCGGGCTAAGCCCACGAAAACGGATTAGCCGGCCCTGCGATGTCAGCAACATGCGATCCAGGCGGAGGTGTAGTCGTCACTGGGTGTGTTTGGTGCCTCACCGAGATCTTTGGCAATGATTGAAGCCTGCGATTGCGAACGAGGTATCACCTGCCGTCACGCATCATCGCCAAAGGGGCGATCATCGACGCGCGATGCGCGGGAATCACGCTCGCGATCATGACCACTACGGTTGACAAAAGGGGGGCGACCAGCCACAGCCAGAATGGCGGCGAATTGATGGTGGCTATATCGCCTATCAGTGACCGCAAGAGCGCAAGCGAAATGAGGGTTCCTATCACGGCGCCGGCAAAGGCAAGTCGGCCTGCATTTTTCATCACCATAAATACAATGCGCCAGCGCTGGGCTCCGAGAGCCATGCGAAGAGCTCGATCGCGCCGGCGCTGGTGTTCAGCATCGCTCTGGGCACTAAACAGACCAAATATGCTGAGTAGCAGCGCTGTGGCTGCCGACGCGCTGCCAATCAGCGTCGCAATCCGCAATTGTGCGAAGCTAGATTGAGCCAACTGGTTGTCGAGCCTGTTTATGGTAATAGGAGCCAAGTTGTTCCCTTGCAGATTCTCAACTCTGCGTCGAAGATCTGCACGTAGACCGCCGTTCCACTTTGATACTTTGAGAATCAGCGTCATGCGTGAGGGACAGTCTTGCCACATCGGAAAGTAAATTGTGGGTTCTGCGTGCTGCTCGAATGTTCCGAAAGCCTTTGAGCTGACTACTCCGATGATCTCGGTCCTGACACCACTCTCGTCAATGACGGCTGCGCCAAGCGCTTTACCGTTGAAATAGAGATCGGCGGCTTCTTGATTGATCACACCCACACGACCCTGCCCAGGAACTTGATGTTCGGGGAACTCTTGCCCAGCGATCAGGGGCAAGTCGAGTGCGCCGAAATAGTTCGGTGATACGACGTTAGCGTTTAGCTCGATGTCTGTTGGCGGCAAGACAAGAGGTGATCGAAAACGGGCATGCTGTTGCGGGGTAGGTGCGTCTGAATGATCTAGATAGCCATAGTAAATCGTAGGGTGTCGTTGCTGTATCGCATCATTTGACTTTCTCTTGATCACTCCGATGATTTCGATCAGGAAACCAGCGGGGTCTCGTATGGCGATGCCAACCGTCTGGCGGCCAAAAAGTTCTGTGGCTGCCTCCTCATCTACAATCGCAGCCCTGTGCGTTTGATCGCTGAACCCAAACATCCTTCCGGCGATGGGTCGTTGATCAAACAATTTGAGGGAGTCGCGTGTAAGCCAGGCAATGTCCATCTCGACGTCGCGATACTGTGAAGGTGGCGGCTGAATTCGGAAAGATCGCCACGTTGGTCGATTGCCCGGGAGCCGGGCCGTCCAAGCCAATGGTGACAGATTGGCCACCGACTTCACTCTCTGCTCTACTTCGCTGAAATAATCAACTTCAGGCAGTGCCTGAGCTCGCACGGTTAGGAGGATCGGATTGCCCAGGCGATGTCCCGCGCCTGTGTCTAGCGCGGAGTGAAGACCATCGAGGAGAAGAGCTGTACAAATTACCAGCATGCAGCAGGTCGCGATTTGTCCAACTACCAAGCAAGACCGCAGATGCCCCGTTGTTGTCGAGACTAGTCCGGTCTCGCGCTGAAGAATGGTCCACGGGCGGCCTGTTACTGTTGCAAACACTGGCATCATTCCACACATGACCGTGGTGGCCATACATAAGATTGAGGCCGTAACGATTGGGAGCAAGTGTGGTGCGAAGATGAGTCGCTCCGTATCCTGTTCGAAGAGAAAAGCTGGTAGAGCACGAATTGTCAGAATCGCCGCCAGCAAGCCCACCGCTCCGCCGGCAAGGGAGACGACGACGCTATCCGACAACAACTCCAGTATCAGTCGGGAGCGGGTTGCACCGAGCGCGACACGAAGAGACGTCTCATGTGACCGCCTTAAAGCTCGTCCAAGAAGGAGCGAAGCGACGTTGATACAGGCGATGAGGAACACAGCGCCAGCAGAGAAGTTGAGAAACCCACTTATGCGCGCCAATCCATGCTCCATATTCGGCACGATGCCAGTGAAGGGGGTTACGCTCATTTCCCTAAAGTTGGTAGAACCTGAGCCAAGAGTCGTCCGCGCTTGACTTGTTGAAACGTCGCGGCGAAGACGCCCGAGAACCCATAAATCGCGGCTGCTCCGGTCCTCGCCTTGCAAACCTCGGTCTTGTAAAGGAATCCAGAGATCGACGGGACGGTCGCTATAGAGACCGTCCAGCTTGTCTGGTGCAACCCCAATAATTCTAAGGTCTACGTTATTGACGCGAATCTCGGTGCCGATGAAATTCCTTTCGCCACTAAATTCGCTTTGCCACATATGGCGACTGATAACGGCGCCATAGCCCAGCGGCAAATTGAGTGCTTTAGCTACATTGGGCGTAACAGCGGCGACAATTGCGATCTCCGAGTGGTCTCCGATCATAGTGTCGCCTGGTTTGATTCGTGCGGCGCCAATCCACTCGAAAGCGCCGTGGCTATTTCTTAGAAGGTGATATTCGCCAGATGAGAGTGGTCCTGCCTCACGGAAGCGATTTCGCTGAAATATCGAGACGATCCTGTCCGTGCCTCCAAGCGGAGAGCCGGGGTGCGTCAATCCCTGCAGAAACCCGTATACGGATGAATTGCTACCTACTCCGAGCGCAATGGTAAGCAACAGAGCAAATGACGTGCCGGGTGCCCGCGCAAACGCTCTCACTGATGTGCGAATTATTAGTAGGCTTCTGGATAAGAGCACTCGATTTAGCGTGCAAGTGGCGCGCCACAATGGAAAGGCAGTTTTCATTGGCTTACTACAGAGTAGAGAGCCTTTTGTGTTCGATTTCGAGCCTGGATGTCCAAATGTGGACAGGGCAAAGCGTCGTCCTTAAGCGACCTCATCCACCCAACCTACATTCTGGCTCTCCACCCGATTGATGGCCCAGCAGCTTTAAAACTGGCTATCCGGAATTGATCCTGTTTGGCACTCACGGAAATCTGCGGGTCGAGCCGCGTGACCTCAAGTACAAACGAAGAACTGGACCCAACCTAAGCGCCATCGGTCAACCAAGCAAGCTGCGGTTTGCATCAGGGCCATTTCCAGTCTGTCCTACCTTTGCTGTCCTACTTTTGCTCTACTTTTGCTTTACTTTTGCTTTACCGGTCTCCAGACAGGGATAATGCCGCCTTTGAGGGCACCAGCACAATCAAAGCAGCACACAGCACAGCAATCACGATCAGCGGCAGCAGTTCCGAACGCAACTGCTTCAGCTGATAGGCCTGCACAGCCATTACGGCATCGTGCGCAAGCGTACCCCATCCGGTGAAGGAGATCAGACTGCGATGGGCCGCCGGGCGCTTAACAGCCAGCAGCAGAAACACGCCCAATACAGCATAGACAGCGAGCATCATCTGATCGCCATAGTCCGACTGCCGGTGCTGTGGGATTGACGTAAGCAGCGGATAGATTCCAGCGATAAAGAACAAGCCGCTCAACACCAACAAAACCTGCAGCACTCGGTATTGTGCCAATGGCGCACCTCGCAAATAGAATCTGACCCAAACGTGATACCTGCCCGTGACGCTATCACAGTCAGCTTGAGTACCGGCGAGACGCATCTCAAGATTTGCTCATTTGCAATGTTCCGCCCTAAACACGTTTATGCCCATACATGCCACTCATCGAGACCATACGAATCGATTGACAAGAGCGGGAGCCGCTTCGGGCTCATGGCTGGTAAAGCCACGCATGGTTGACTCCCGCCCCTCCGGGTTTTGCGTAACCTCCGGCGAGCAGGACCCGTCCGTCGTCCAACAGAGTAGCCGTGGAGAAACAGAATCCATCCAACTTCGCACCTCCCACTGGAGCGAATGCGCCTGAGCTCGGGTCATAGACTTCTGGCTGTTCAGCACCACCTGCAATCAACACGCGGCCGTCCTTCAGCGAAACCACCGCCTTGGACAATTTAAAGCGGTTTTCATTTAATTCCGGACCGGAAAGAAATCTGCCCGTCCGAGGATCGTAAATCTGTGTGCTTGCGACGCGGGTTCCGAACGGACCACCGGCCTGACCGCCGGCTATGAGTACACGACCATCCGGTAACAAGGCGCCTCCGAATTTGCTGCGCGGAACCGTCATTGCCCCGGTTGCCGTGAAATGCTTTGTAGACGGGTCGTACAGATCGGTTTCCGAATTGCCGACCACGAGTGCTCTGCCATCGTTCAGCGGCACGATCTGCGTTGCATCGGACAGATGAGTCGCACCGATCAAAGTGAATGTACCTGTCGATGGATGATAGAGTTCCGCCGTGAGAACAGGATTGCGCTCCGTGATGGCCGTACCGCCGACAAGAAGCACATCTCCGGTTTTCAGAAGCACTGCGCGGGCTTCCGCTCGTGGAACGGTCATTTTGCCCGTAGGTGCAAACTTCCCGGAGGCCGGATCATAGAGTTCGGCGGACGCCGTATAGCAGGGTGAATCGCAACCGGATGAACCTCCGGCAACGAGAACCTTTCCGTCCGGAAGGAGAGTCGCCGTAACGCCCCAACCATGATTCGCTTGCGGCTCTCCCGTCCTACTGAATCGTCCGGTGGCCGGATCAAAAAGTTCGCCGCTTGGCTGCATCACTCCATTGCGCTCGATCCCGCCGACTATTAACACGCGGCCAGTGCGCAGCAGGACCGCGGCATGGTCGAATCGTGCCACTGTCATTGGTCCAGTTATAGCAATTCTGCCACCGGTACGGCTTGTGGCGAGTACGCCCCGTTCTGCGCAGCAAATGCACAAGAGCGTTCCGATTGTCACACCGACGATTCGCAGATTCATTTGCCGTCCACCTCCACCCGCTAGTATCTGAGCTCATCGCCACAATCTGTTGGCGCGAAACACAGGTCGTTCAACACCAAGTTTGAGCCTGTCTGGGATCGACTTGCAAGCCGGGCCTTTGCCGGCTGACGACTCCAGGGCGAGGCATGCATCGAACTGCTCACATCGCCCTACGTCTTCGGCACTTGGCCGAATAACCGGCTTGCCGGAGAAGTGAAGCCGCCACAGCCGAGGATTCGTCAGGTGCCCTAACCTGCAGACATGCCTGATCGGATGGCAGCGCATCATCGTCAAAGCACAATTCGACCCTGGTAAATCGTGGAGATGCGCCTTGGTCCGAAGTGGGTTACTCGGAGGTGGACCTGCAAGCGACTCGCCTACTCGCAGCGAAGCGCAATCATCGGGTCGATGGAAAGGGCCCGCCGCGCGGGATACGCGCAGATATAAGGTCCTCTTTAGCGAGATACGTCCCGGCAGTGATCAAAGTTCCCGAATATTCTGTCAATGCTTCCACAGACGCGCTGGTTGACGGTATCAAATGCAGTAGGAGATCTCCTTCACGGCTTGCGAATGGCGGCCAGGGAAAGTCTGGTAAGCTGGGGTCGCTCTTGAAACGAGCTTGGATCGAGGATAGACAATGTGTATTCGTGCTCTGGTTCTTGCAGGTGCTGTGATGGTGAGTGGTGGTATGCAGGTGCGGGCGCAGATGAGTGGGCCCCCGCCGTCGCCACCGGTGGGTACAAAGGAAGACCCCGCGAAAGCGGTGGACGGTTTGCTCTCCATGATGGAGTTCCAAGTAGTGGGCGCGGCGAAGGCTATGCCAGCCGATAAGTACAGTTTCGCGCCGGCGCAAAGCATCTTTGCTCCGGGCCAGACGACGCAGTTCGATACCGTGCGCACCTTTGTGGCGCAGGTGACGCACCTGGCGCAGGCGAACTACTTCTTTTTCGGCTGGAGCGGCGTTAAGCCCGACCGCGACTTGAAGGCAATCGGCTCCATTACGACGAAGGACGAAGCGGTGGCTGCACTGGAAGCATCGTTCGTGTACGCGCACAAGGCGATTGCGACCATCACGACAGAAAATGCATTTGTCGCCATCAAGCCGGTCGACGGGTTCAGCACGCGGGCTACGATTGCCGCTTTTGCAGCGGCCCACGGGAATGATCACTATGGTCAGATGGTGGAGTACCTACGAATGAACGGCATTGTGCCGCCGGCGAGCGCCAAGTAGTAGAGCGCCAAGTAGTAGCTGGTTAGCGAGTCATCGGCACCGATAGTCCCGATACGACGTCTCTACTACCGAGCCAGGCTTTTCGGGGCGCTCACCAGAAAAGCCAAAGCAGACTAGTGCGAACTCACCTGGTAAATCGTGCTGTGAGACGGCAAAAGGACCCCGACGACGGCGCCCCCCACGCCACCGAGCACCGCGCCGATTCCGGCCGGTAGGGCGGCACCACCAATATCCAAACAGAAACTTTGCGATGAGCAGGGTTTGTGGAGCGCTGCGCCGATCCCGGCTCCCACACCAGCGCCCACTCCCGCCACGATGAGGGTATTGCGTAGACGGTGTTTGTTTTCTGCGAGTTTCACGCTGAGAACGTCTTGCTTCGGAATAATCTGTTCGCCAGTGGCCGCCCGGAACGAGATCGCTGTATCGGAGACGCTCACGAAGTTTCCGGAATGTTTCTTCGAGGTCATCCCGACGACTTGAATCTTCTGTCCCGCCCGCAAGCCACTTAGATTCGCCCAGGACGCTCGATCGGTCTGGGCGAACGCCGGGCAAGATAATCCGAGGACAAAGAGCAGCAGGAATATCTTTCGCATAGGTGTTCCCATCTTCTTCATGTGGCGGCCAGGATACTATCGTTTCCTCTCTTCGGTGTTGTCCCTTTCTTATCCGCAAGAAGACCTAAGGAGCTGGGTCCACCACTGTCCACCCTGAAGACGCCGCTCTCCGAGTCTGGATCAAAGGCACGAAGTCCGCGGTGCTGTAAAACTTCGGCTATTACGAAAGGGGCCTGATCTCCGCCCTCTGACGTGAAACGCGAAGATTTCACGTCATCATCCTCTCCCTGGGTGGGTTTGGAATGGAGGCTGGGGCAAGGGCAGAGAAGATCGGGAGCAGATCTTCGACTGCGTTGCAGGTGTGGTCGGGGCGAGCCGATGCGAGCTCCTCGGAAGTGCCGTAGCCGTAGGTGACAGCGATCGAAGTTACGCGGTTCGCGCGGGCGGCTTCGATATCGAAGTTGCGGTCACCGACCATGAACGTGGTGGCGGGGTCGAGGGACTGCTCTTCGAGTAGACGACGGAGCAGGGCCGTCTTGGTGTGATGGAGCGATCCGGCCGTGTCCGCATACAGGGCAAGAAAGTAGCGGCTCAGGGCAAATTTTTCGAGGACCCGCACGGCGAAATCTTCGCGCTTGGAGGTGCAGACGAAGAGTTGCCAGCCCGAGGCCTGGAGGCTCTGCAACACCGAATGGACGCCGGGATAGACGGAGTTCTCCGCCCAGCCGGTGGCGTCGTAACACAAGCGATAGTCGTGCAGGAGCGCGGCACGGCGAGGCTCGTCGGCATCGGGCATGAGGCGGCGCAGGGAATCGCCGGCGGGAGGGCCGATGAACCAGTCAAGAGGACCGGTCCAGGCGATGCCATGGGCTTCGAGGGCGTTGGTAAGGCATCCGAGAATGCCTGGTTTCGAGTCAGTGAGCGTGCCGTCGAGATCGAATATTGCAGACCTGCGCATCATCATATGATTAGTATCGCTCGCGGTACCTGTATGGGATATCGACTTGTCGAGAAGGGACCTGGTGAGAGTAGCGACGTTCAACATTAACAACATCCATAAACGGCTTGATAACCTCCTGGCCTGGTTAGCCAAAGCTGAGCCGGACGTGGTTAGTCTCCAAGAGCTCAAGGCGGAGCAGGGAGAGTTTCCCGCGAATGCCCTTCGCACCGCCGGGTACGAAGCAGTCTGGCATGGGGAGCGGTCCTGGAACGGCGTAGCCATTCTCGCGCGAAACCACGCTCCTGTGTTGACCCGCGCAAGCTTGCCGGGAAATCCCGAAGATCACCAAGCCCGCTACATCGAAGCGGCTGTTCAGGGAGTTCTGATCACTTCCATCTACCTCCCCAATGGGAATCCGTGGCCCGGTCCGAAATTCGACTACAAGTTGGCCTGGTTTGAGCGCCTCATTGCCCATGCCGCCGAACTCATGGCGAGCGGTGTGCCGGTGGTGTTGGCCGGTGACTACAACGTCGTGCCGACAGCGCAGGACATTTATCCGACTCGATCGTTGGATAACAATGCATTGATCCAACCCGAAAGCAGGCAGGCCTTTGCGCGTTTGCTGGCACAAGGCTGGACCGACGCGATGAGGAGGCTACATCCGGATGGGCCGCTCTGGACATTCTGGGACTACAAATTTGAACGGTGGCCGAAGGACAAAGGCATGCGGCTCGATCACTTTCTGCTCTCGCCGAAGGTGGCGGACCGGCTGGTGGACGGTGGAGTAGACCGATGGGCGCGTGGGCAAGTAAACGCCAGCGACCATGCGCCAACATGGATCGTACTCGATCTCTAGCGAGGAGGGAGTTGCGGAGGGAAGGGAGTTGGGGACACGATGCCTATCCCCCAGGATTTGCCGCAATAGGTATGCTGTCCCTTCTCCCCCCCGTCCCTTCTCCCCCCATGGAGTGACTCACTCCTCGCGCAGCAGGATCAGGGGATTGACGGATAGCGCACGCTGCGCCGGAATCCACGTGGCCAGCAATCCGAGCGCAGCCATTGCCAGAACCACACCAGCCAGCACCAGCGGATCGCGCGGCGTGGCCTGATACACAATGAAAGCCAACACCTTCGTCGCAAGCAGACCCAGAACCAATCCAATCCCCGAACCAATCGCCAACAGTTTGAACGCACGTCCCAGCGCGGCCTGCAACACTTCCTTGCGTTGCGCGCCGAGAGCCACGCGAATTCCCAACTCCCGCAGCCGCTTGCTCACCGAGTAGGCAGCCATTCCGAAGATGCCCGTGATCGAAAGCATCGCGCCCATCACGCCCAGCACACCAAGCGACACTGTCGCCATGCGCGAGGGGAACAAAGTTCCCCCCAGTTCTGTGCTCCACGGTCGAATCGCCATAACCATCCCAGGGTCGATGTCCCGGAGCACACTTCTCATGGCCGCGGCAAGTTGCTGCGGGTCGCGGCTCGACCGCACCACCAGCCATATCCAACTAGCCGGCGATTGCAGGAGAGGGAAGAACATCGCGGGCTGCTGGTCTTCGGTGAGCTTCACGTATTTTCCGTCTTCGACCAGACCCACCACCCGCACGCGCGTGCCATCCCGCAGCTTGAAATACCGGCCGACAGCATCCGGTACGGATCCCAGTATCTTGCTTGCGAACTCCCGGTTCACCACTGCTACACGCGGAGCGTTTGCGTCGTCATGCCATGAGAAGGCTCTGCCCGCCAACAACGATGTCCCGGATGCGCGGAAGTAGTCCGGAGATATGTTGTACATAGAAGGGTCGGCCACGGCATTCGATGGGCTCAGATCCTCGGTTGTGCCGGTATAGACAGCCGCCTGCCAACTACCGGGAATTTCTAACGGCGGATATTGCACCGATCCTACGGAATCTACGCCAGGAATCGCTTGTATGGCATCGATCATGCGCCGTTGCATTGCGGGTACTGCTTGGCCGCTGTACCCTGCAGTCCTCAGATCGGTATCTGCCAAAATCGTGTTCCGGGGCTCAAAACCGAAGTTGCTGTGCATGGAGCGCATCAGTCCACGCACAGCAACCATCGATGAAGTGACCAGCACGACACAGATCGCAATTTGGACGACAAGCAATACGTCTCGCACGGTAATTCGGCGCCCGAACGCGCCTGTCGATCCCGCTTTGACGATCTGGTACGGATTGGCCCGGAGAATCTGGCGCACGGGAACAATTCCGAAAAGAACTCCGCTGACCAACGCCAAGACCAAAGCCAGCAAATAAACGTTAGCATCCGGACTTACCGGCATATGGAGGGGGAATTGCGGAAATGGCCGCCACTCGCTCAACCGGCGCAAGAGCAGAATGCTCGCCGTGAGTCCCGCTACGCCTCCGGCGAGCGAAAGCAGCACGGATTCGGTGAACAGCTGGCGCAAAATGCGATTACGGCTCGAACCAAGAGCCAGGCGCAAGGCCACTTCGCGAGAACGGTCGGCGGCCCGCGCGGCAAACAGGCTGCCCAGGTTGGCACAGGCCGCCAACAGTATCAAACCCGAAAGCAGCATCAATCCGGCGAGAAAAGCCCGCATTGGGCGGCCCAAATAGTCGCCATGAAGACCAGGCCGCGCCAGCGTATAAGAATCATTACCTTCTTCTTTGGGATAGCTTCTTTTGAGATACGCATCCACGGAGTTCAGATCGGCAGTGGCCTGCGCCGGAGTGACTCCCGGCTTCAGATGTCCCACCAGCTCAAACATCCAATGGTCCTCGCGCGCGTTCAAGATCTTCTCGCCGGATAACTGCTCATGGTTCACGATAGGCACGAAGATATCCGAAGCGAAAAACAAGACGGTTCCCTGGAACCCTGGAGGCGCCACGCCAAGGATGGTGATTGGATGCTTGTTTAGCCGAACGACGCGGCCCACCACGCCGCGATCATCCTGAAAATGGCTGTGCCAATATGCGTAGGAGAGCACGACATAGGGCGCGCTGTTTGGGCCATGCTCATCGGAAGCGTGGAAGAAACGGCCGACATAAGGCTGCATTCGCAATGCGTCGAAGTAGTTTCCGCTGGTTTCGCATTCCCAGACGTTGGATGGATCGTTGCCCGTGTCCAGCCCTGCCTGAGAGATGGCCCAAGCAGCCACATCGTCGAAGCTGCGATTGCGCCGGCGAAGATCGAGATAATCGGGATAGGAGTGGGACCCGACGCCGCTCCCATGCTGGACTACGAAAAGGCTCTCCGCCTGAGGCACATTCAGCGGACGCAGGATGAGCGCGTTCAATACGCCGAAGACCACGGCGTTGGCGCCAATGGCTAATGCCAGCGTCGACACGGCGGCGATGGTGAATCCGGGAGACTTGCGGAGTTGGCGCAGTGCGAATCGCACATCGGCCGAGATCGATTCCAGCGTCGGCCACTGCCACACCTCGCGGCTGCGCTCTTCCACCGCAGTGCGATTCCCAAAGGCTACGCGCGCCTTGCGTTGCGCTTCCTCCGCACTCATGCCTTCGCGCAACAACTGCTCCGCGCGCTCTTCAATGTGCAGGCGGATTTCCTCGCTTAGATCGTCATACGGCTTGCCGCGGCGGAAGATGTTCGGGATCCAGTTCATCGGGACCTCCCATTGGCTGACTCGTCAGTTGGTTGTGGCCTTGCTTGGATTCAGGACCAATGCAATGCCTTCAAACATGCGTTCGAAACTGGAAATCTGCTGCTCCAAGTGGCGCAGCCCGGAAGCGGTGATCTGGTAGGTTCTCACGCGGCGATTGGTCGGCGAAGACACCCCACTCGGCCTTCACCAGTTTGGCTTTCAGCAGCCGCTGCAGCGCCGGATAGAGCGAGCCTTCCTCCACCTGAAGCAGGTTATTGGATCGCTGTTGGATGTGCTGCACCAACGCGTATCCGTGGGAGGGCTGCCGGCGCAACGACTCGAGAATCATCATTTCGAGTGCTCCGGGAAATAAATCGCGAGCAGGGTTGTCTGTCATAGGCAATGTTTGCTACAGGCATAGAGTAAACAAGTGAAAAACGAGGTGTCAAGAAGAATATGGCATGCGTAGCTTTCCGCGCCCCGCAGAGCCCGCTCTGGCGGTGGGAGTGTTATCGCTGCTGACCTGGCAGTTTGCGCTCTAGGTTACGGATGTCGCTATGGTTCGCTCCCGTTTTGCTGGCCGCCAGGGTTTCTGTTGCGGCAAGTTAATAGGCTGCTTAGAAATTCTATGATTGTGGCGAAACTAGACCTCTGGGCTAAGCGAGATGCGGAAACATTCGGGACTGGGCAGGCGCCTCAGGGACTGAAGAGCGTGTGTGAGTACCGGCCGATCGGTTGGGAGAGATAAAGGGACTCATTACTGAAAATCTTTCGGCGACTTTATAGAGACAAAGAGCCCCGATGCCATAAGCCTATGGCTCACTTCCCCCCTAAAAAGGTGCGCACCGCCTCCACAATCTCCTCCCGGTCGCAGCCGAAGTAGATGAAATGACCGCAGTTCGCATGGGATAGGTAAGTGGGTGCGCCGGCGGCTTCTGCCCATGCAAGTGCAGGCGCTGGATTCACCATGTGATCTTGTGCAGACGAGACGATGAAAAATTTTGCGCCAGTACTTTTTGACCACATCGGCCATAGGCCGGCCCTTGAGCACATCCTGTGTCATGACAGCGCGCAGCTGCCAAACACGGTCATTCGCATCGGGATGATCTCCGTCCGCGAAGCTGCCAGAAAGTCGGCATATTGAGCCCGCGCCGTATGCTCTACGCGATACGTGGGCGTGGTTAACAAAAGCACCCCCAGCTCATTCGCTAAAGCCAGCGGCGGCTCCTTCGTATACTTGCCGTTCTGATAGGCAGTCCAACTGAATCGCATCCAGGGTAGCCTGCATGCTCAGTAAGTCATAGCTTGTGAGTTGCGGCGAGCCAACCAGCGGCACTGCGAGATCGAAGAACGACGGATAGGGTGACTGCCCAGCTGAAAGTCTGGATTCCGCCCATCGACATGCCTAAAATCGCGTGCGCCTTCTGTAGATGGAGTATCTCCGTCACTAGCCGGTATTCGGCGTGCACCATATCGCGAATGGTGAACTCCGGAAAGGCCACGCCGTGCTGCTGCGTGCTATTCGAAGGCGAGGAAGACACGCCATTTCCTAACGCGTCGATCGCTATGCCGTAGAACCGGGCCGTGTCCACCATCTTGTCCGGTCCAAAAAATTCCTTAAGGTTGGCGCTCGTCCCTCCATACCAGGTGAGATAGAGGACAGCGTTATCGCGGTTTGCATTCAGCCGCCCGAAGGTACGGTACCCTACCCTGCAATCTTCGATCGACTGGCCGCTGTCAAGTTGGCACCTTCCCAAGTTTGCAAACTGCTGCACTCCGTCCTGTCCATGGAGCGTCCCCGCAATCAACATCAGGAGCGCGGCACCCCCCAGGAGGCGCGCACCCTCCGTCAACGTTTTTATTGTTGGCATATACCTTTTGGTTTCCTGTACGAATATCTGCAGCGGCTAAAAACGGAACTTCAAGGCTGCCTGCAACTGTCTGGGGGTGTTGGCTATCGAAGTGACCGAGCCGAACGCCGGCGCATTCACGACCGAATTGGGGGCGGCGAAAACAACATCGTTCAGCACGTTAAACGCTTCCAGCCGAAACTCAAAGGATGCTGATTCCTTAACAGGAAATTGCCTGAAGACGGACACATCTACATTCTTGTACCAATCAGAACGTAGCGCGTTGCGGCCGAAAGTACCGAAGGTGTATGCGGGAGGCGTGGTAAACGCTGCCGGGTTGATCCATTCCGCGGCGCTGCGATTTGCCGGGACTGGATTAGCGATTTTATCGGCTTGCACAAACGTGTTTCCCGTATTGGCGAGGTCGCCGTTTGCAGTGATGCTATAAGGGGTTCCGGAGGTCAGCGTGGTGATGCCGTTGATCTGCCAGCCGCCAATGAGGTAGTTGACAGCAGCATTGTTTGAAGAGAAGGGCTTTCCAAAGCCAAAGGGCAGCTCATACACGACGTTCGCGGAAAAGATATTGGTAAGATCGAATCCCGATACGCTGCGGTCTGCTCGCGGATCGTAGAAGTTCTGTAACAGGCAGCCCTCCACACCATAGTTACCCGAACACGCCAGGTCGATCGACTTCGACCATGTGTAAGAGATTAGATAAGTGAGTCCGTTGCTGGTGGTGCGGTTCAATGTTGCCAACAGCGCGTTGTAGTTGCTGTTGCCGGTGCTGTCGTAATAATTGGTCGAGGTAATGTATGGATACTCCCTGCGGCTCGCCACCTGATCGGCATCGCCGGGGGCAGGATAGGTGGCGGTATTGGCCTGCCCCCCCATGTTCAACCGGCCACTGTGCGACCCGGCATAGACGAGCGAGAGTGTGGTGTTCGATCCGAACTGCTGGTCGACGCCGACATTCCACTGATCGGTATAGGGCGTTTTGAGGCTTGGGTTGAAATAGTAGGCTGCCTCCTGGAAGGGTGTGGCAGCCGGATAAAACACCGCTCCCGAGCCCAAGCTGAGCGGATCAGCGATATTGGCGGTAGGCACATTTGGGTTTTGACTATAGATATTAAGCGCCGCCACCGAAGGCCAGTTGCCTCCCGGCCCCTGCGCCGTCTCCGCGGTGCCACTCCACTCATCAAAGAAGCGGCTGTAGCCCGCCCTGATCGCGGTCCTTTGAAGTGGTTGGTAAGCAACCCCCAGCCTCGGCTGCCAATTACCGGTATCGGTGTTATGGAGTGAATGGTTGCTATTCGGGGTGAGAATCACCTTGTCCGGAAGGGTTCCTCCGGGTATGCACGGAGCCCCCAACGTCGGGGTGCACGCGGGCGGCACAGCACTGATCATGTAAGTGCCATTACCTAAATTCATGTTCCCGACAAAGCCGGTTTTATTGCTTAGCCTTCCATACACCGGCCAGATCGCCACATCGTAGCGTATGCCGGCATTCACGGTCAGGCGCGGCGTCACCTTGAACTGGTCTTGTACGTAGGCACCGTCAATCCATCCATTGTGTTCTTCTTCGACTGCGTTGTTGCGATTACTGCTGGTGGGAACGCCAACTAAGAACGAAGCAAGCGCGTCCCCTGTACCCTTACCGCTTGGACCGGCCGGATTCTGAAGGTTAGAGGTCTGGAACGAACTGGTACTCTCGCTGGCCCCGAAGACACCCCCAACCCAGTTGTTCGTGCTGAAGATAGCTCCGGCTTTGAGGGTATGTTTATTGAGAATTTTGGTGAAGTTTGCTCCGTACTGATAGGTGTTGGAGAGCTGCGTGTTCTGAATTTGATTGGTACCCGAACCGCCCGAGGATGCATAGCCGGCGATGCCCACAATGGGAATCAGGGTGCTGGGGGTGGTGGAGAAGTTCGCAAGATACTGGCTTGAAAAGCCGGCATTGATCAGCGAAGTGCCAAAGTCCGCGGGCACGTTCAAAAAGTTGATGGCAACCGTATCGTTGCCCAGGCTGCGTCCGAAGGTGAAATCGAAAATGGAGGTTGGCCCGAACACGTGAGACCAATGCACCACGTCGTTCCAACCATAGATGGCTATGGAATCAAGAACGCCGGGATAACCACCGGAACTCGTGACGGGCTCATTGATATAGGAGACTCTTCCGAAGAGGGAGTCGTGGGTGCCAAAGTTTTGGTCGAGGCGGCCGGAATAGCTGTCGGAGTTGGTGCGTGTGGGCGTCGTATCGTATAAGTTAGCGCCGGGAACGTTGACCGCAGGGTTGGGAGCGGGAAACACCTTCGCGTAGAGAGCGGCTTGGGGAGAAATGTTGGTGATGATGTCGCCCGGGTAGGCGTCTCGCAAAAACTCACCTGGGTTGGCCGGATCAGGCCGGGTGGAATACGGATTGTAGAGCTGTATGCCCTGTGAGAGCAAAGCGCTGAAGTCGCCATTCAGCTGAGCCGTTGTGGGCACCAACACAAGAGATTGCGCGGCCTCACTTTGCCGGAATCCCTCATAGGCAAAGAAGAAGAAGGTCTTGTCCTTCCCCTGGTAAAGATGGGGAATCCACACCGGGCCTCCGGTCGTTGCACCGAATTGATTCTGACGCAGCGGGTTCACCGTGGGCAGAAAATAGTTGCGCGCGTCGAGGGCGGAGTTTCTCAGAAACTCCCATACCGAACCATGAAAGGCGTTGCTGCCGCTTTTTGTCACCACATTCACGATGCCGCCCGATACCTGGCCAAATTCTGCCAAGTCATTATGGGATTGCACTTTGAACTCCTGGATATCGTCTACGATCGGCGGGTAGTTGTAATTGCCGAGAAAGGCCAGGTCGTTCATACCATCCATATAAAACATGTTGCTGCGGTTTCTCTGCCCGTTCACGGCGGGGAAGGTAAAAGAACCGATCGCCTGGCCAGCCCATCCGCCTCCACCGCCCGCGTTTTGTGCCACGCTGATCGGGCTTACGCCGGGAGTCAGTGTAAGGAGCTGGGTGAAGTTACGCCCGTTCAAGGGAAGATCGGTGACGGACTTGCTGGTAATGACGGTGCCGAGCTCGGCGGTGGACGAGTCAACCGTCGAAACGGCTGCCGAGACGGAAACGGTCTGTTGCGTCTTGCCAATCGAAAGTTGAAAAGCAAGCGTCGCGGTCTGGTTCACCAATAAGGTCAGATGGGTTTGCTGCACGCCCGAGAAGCCGCTTTTAGTGACCATGATCGAATAGCTTCCGGGCGGTATATTGATAATCCTGAAATTGCCGGCGGCCCCGCTGATCGTGGTTTGTCCCGCGTTGGTCGCCTCGTTGACGAGTAGAATCTTGGCGTCTTGGATCACCGCGCCGGTCTCATCCGTGACCGTCCCGCTGATTGTGGCCGAACTTGATTGCGCATGCAGCCCCAACGGAGACAAGAGCGCAGTCATCAAAGCCATGCCTATCGCGGCGACAAGCGCGCGCTGGAGGAGATGTGGAGGCGACCACAGGGAAATAACCCTGAAGCGATAACCGAAGAAAGTATTGCTTCCGCGAATTCCAAACATCCCTTGCCTCCGAAATGACGTTTCCCTGCTCTACCCCTTGGCACGTAGGCACGCGTGGGCGGGGACGGGGCCATCGCCCGGCGACGGTGCGTCGCAAGCCGTGTGCCGCTTAGGTTCCAACGTAGCTTTTGCGAGTCTAATCCCGGTGAAAGGACAAAGTGGTTGAACCACATTGACCCAACGTCCGCAGTAGAATTGATACTGTAATGCTTGTCAAGATTAATGTTTAGGGCAGCATACCGTTTTATATGTGCGATTTACCGGACAGATCGCCACTGTTTTGGGTTAACCTCGTAGGAACTACAATGAGTGGTGTTCGACCCTTGCCGAAGCAAAGAGGTCGAACCTGTTAGCAATGAGGAAAACCAATGCTGAAGGACTTTGCAGATGCGGCGGTGGCTCCCGAGCAGGTTGTGATGCATGTGTACGATTCGATAAAGCGCGGTTTATTGCGACCTGGAGATCGTCTTCTTGCCGAACGGGAGCTGGCCAAACAACTCGGGATCAATCGCACGTCGGTACGAGCCGGTTTGCGTTCTCTGATTGCCATGGGTATCTTGCAGGCGAAACACGGCTCTGGCACGTACTTGAGCAGCGCCCCCTCTTCTCTGGGGAGCGAGGCCTTGGAACTGCTGGCTGCGTTACACGGCTTTACACAAGATGAGATTTTTGAGGCCAGGCGACATTTAGAGGAACTGATGGCGGGATTGGCTGCCGAGCGGGCTACCCCAGAACACCTGGCCACCATGGCAGAGGAGTTGGCTAATTCATTCGCAACCCTGGATGACCCTCCGCAATTTTTGCTCCACGACATTCGTTTTCACCGGGCCTTGGCGGCTGCCTCGGGGAATCCGATTCTGGCGACACTTACTGGAATGGTTTCCTCCATGCACTATGAGCGGCGCATGCAGACGCTGACTGCCGCCGCCGAATTGAGGGCTGGAGCCGATATGCACCAGAGAATCTTTCGAGCGATCCGGGCTCGCAATCCGCAAGAAGCGCGGAATGCGATGCGTGAACACATTCTCCAGGCACAGCAGCTTTACCGGTCTGAATCCACATCGCAGCAGCCCACCGCGACCGGGGAGAGATCGTAGACACGGCGATAGGCTTAAACCCGAGCCAAACCTCGGAAGACACTCATGGAGTGGTGTCTGCCGTTTCCACCATCCCGGCAGTGGGATACGGAAATGAACGATATGAAGATCGTTTTCCGTTGGCGTATTGTTCGGCCTGATGGCTGTTTGCTGGCACCCATCGAAGCCCGTCATATTCGTAATCGTGGGGCTGATAGATGGCTGGGCGTTTGCAGTGATTACTTTCTTTGAGTGCATGTATTCTTCCATGGGTAAGCGGGTGAAGACGGTCAGGATTGATCGAGGACTACTAGCTACGACGGTATTACGGCGCAGCTTTGGGGTCCATGGCCGAAAGCAGAAAAAGATGTAGAAAAGCGGGGATGGAACTCGGAGAGATGGGTGTGGTCTGTCCCACGGTGCTTATCGGAGACTTTGGCAGATGCGGGTCGCTGCTCCCGTCTGCCATGGTTCTTTTGTTGGAGTACCCTTCGTGTCCCGCGAACTTGTCCACGAACTCTCGCTGATGGTGAATGTCCCGTCCACGAAGCGTCAAAGTCTCACATGCCACAGCAACCAAGGTGCCGAGCTCAATTGCTCGAAAGAGCGTGCTGCTGCGAAAGGCCGCAGTGCCCCTTGAAATACCGTACAAGCAGGCCAGAAGCATCGCGCCGTGGGTCAGGTCGAGACAGAAGATTCTACCGATGGGTCGTCATTTGATGCTCGCGGCCAACTATCGGCGGACGGCAATACCTTCATAGATGAAATAACAGACACGTCCAAAGATGGCAAAGTGAATAAGCAAAAGCTTGTATTCCATCGAGCGCCCGCGTCTTGAGGCTTAGGGCAGCCTCACTGCTCTGCCTGTGACGCGGCTTACGCTACCGTGAACGCGGACGCCAAAGTGTGGCGCAAGGTATCGCGCTCATGCAACCAATCTCCTCGCTAACGTGTCTATGTGGTCTCGAACACACTGGTCTCAGCGTTAGAGTGTCGCGATGTTTACTGTCAGACAACAAAGCGCCAAGCCGACCACTTGCGCCGACCGTGGCCCGACGCCAATTTGGAATCGATTCCCCAGACGGCCAATCCATACGTCCCAGTTCCTCGATCCAGTCGAGCGCCGATTGGCGCGCCTGCTCAGCGCCGAACAACTTATCTACAGCGCGGATGAAGGCCGATAGCTCTTTTTCAGCCAGGATGAGAACGCCACTAGCGAGTTGAATGCAGTGGTCAGTTTCCGTATCCATTAACGTTTTCCGCTCTTTCAAGCATAACAACCTTCGGACTAACCCATGCCCCGCACTACCGCATTGATCTCGAGCCCGCCGCGAAGCTCTTCTGAAAACAGTTGCGGCTGGCGCGGTTCCCCGCCCTTCAAAAATGCGCTGGGTCCGCTTCACTCTTCGGGTCCAGCCTCTTCATTTCATTGAGTTCCTCGGCCGTGATCTGAGGCAAGTACCGGATGAACAAAACCAGGCGCCAGGTTTGCGCGGCAGTGTGCGTTCCGCTAAAGGCTGGCATGCCGCTCAAACGAACTCCATTGTCAATTGTGTAATAGAGTTCACCATCGCTCTTGTTCTGCGTCCCGGCTGCGCGCAAGTCGGGCGGTTTCGGATAGAGGCCCTTGGCGAATACCGTGCGGCCCCCTCCGTCATCCGAATGACACGCGGCGCAATGATAGGAGAAATGCTCCATGCCTCCCTGAATGTTCTCCGTTGAAGGCACGATGGGATTGCGAAGTTGGCGATACGCGGATGGCACGGCCAATTTGCGTGCCGTTGTGGCGGCGAGCTCCTCAATCGCTGATGGTGTCGCAAGTGCGCTGAAGCCTCGTCGCACGAGAATCAACCCGTATCCCGCGGCTGTAACCGCAAGAGCCAACAGAATCAACGAAACTGCTTTCCAGGGTTTCATGTCTGCCTCTCCTGTCCCGTGGCATCGTCGTCCGCCCGGCCGAACGAAGGGAGGTACCGGCCGAAGTTCAATTCGAAGTCGCTCCGAACGCGGTAACCCATAGCACGAACCTTCGCACGGCGCGCTTGCGCACCTGGCAACGCCAGCAGTGGGAAGAACAAGTCGATGCTCGACTGAAGCTCGGTAGCTGTCGGCGTCCCGAACCGATTGACCTGGGCCTTCGCCGCGGCCAGCGTTTCATGGTCGAACGAGGCCAGACGCCGGACGAGCGTCTCGACAAAGGAATCGAGGCCGCCGTCGTCCAGCGTGCGGTTTACCCAGCCATAGCGCTCGGCGATATCAGCGTCGAAGTCGTCACCGCTGAGCACGATCTCAAGTGCGCGCGAGCGGCCCACCAAACGCGGAAGCCATTCCATCGCTCCGCCGCCCGGGACCAGTCCGACGCCGACCTCGGGGTTGCCGAACAGGGCGTTTTGCCGGCTGGCGAAGCGCATGTCGCAGGCCAGCACGAACTCGTTCCCGATGCCCCGCGTGCGGCCGCGAATCTTCGCGAGGCTCACGACCGGCGTGGACGAAAGGCGCAGCACAAATTCGCGCCAAAGGCCCAGCACCTCCGGCCGTTCAGCGGCTTTGGCTACGTCGAGATGGGCGACGAAAAAATCGGGATTCGCCGACTGGAACACTACGACCTTCACGGACGGGTCCGCCTCGAGGTCGGTCATTAGCGCTCCCAATTCGACGATCGTTGTGGGAACAAACATGTTGATCGGCGGGTTGCTGAACGTGACCGTCCACCGGCCCGGATGGGTACGGTCGATGTTGAACTGCGTCACGCTCGCCTTACTGGCGGCGTCGTTGGCATGGACCTCATACGTCGGATCCGCCATGTTCTTCCCTCCTTTTGCGTTTCGCATTTGTTTTTTCGATGGGCGGGGTCGACATCATCCTCTCCTTCTCACCTTCCATGAGACAAAACAGCCAGGCGTTCCAGGGACTACGGCCGGAAGGCAGACTGGTTACGACCGCCGTAAGCGCCGAGCCGATTGAAGTCGATCCAGTCCCTATGCTGTTTAAACAGACCTCCGTCATCGGGTCTGTGCACAATGACCCGGCGGACCTCGTCGACATCTTGAAGCTCGTTGCCGAGGGGAAGGTTAAGCCGGCATTGGAGACTTACCCGTTTGATGAACTCAACGATGTTATGGTGCGACTTGCCGATGGAAAGGTCCGGTTTAGAGCTGTCGTCTTGCAGGATAGATGACGTGAGGTGAATGGCGCAGAAACCAGCAGCCGGGAGGGCACTGTCGCGTTATGAAAGGTCCCAAAGGGTCTGGGACTTTTTCGCTGCTTTTTCGTCTTAGGGTCACTTCCGTCTGGGACGGTTTCTCTGTCCTGGTTTCTTTATACCGCCTTCGCCGCAATATTCTGATTGTTCCGGAAAAAATCTGACGGATCGTACTTGCTCTTTACCGCCGCCAGCCGCTCGTAATTATCCCCGTACGCGCTGCGCACGCGGTCTGCCTCTCCGATGCCCATGTAATTGACGTACACTTGATTTCCCAAATACGGCTTGATGCCTTCCCAGAACGCGTTGACCCAGCGCAGTCCTTGCTCAGTCTCCGAAGCCTGGTCCCAACTGCCGAGCAGCAATAAGTTGAATGGCGCCTTCCGGTGCGGGTAGGCCGTCGCGTCCACGGGAACCCTCGCGGCAGCTCCGTGGTGAAACTCCAATCCAAACCCGCAGCGCTTACTCGGCATTTCCGAACCGAACCTCGCCATCACCTCCAGTGCGCCTTGCGGCAGTTCGTTGAGGAACCCCGAGCGCCAGTAATGGTGCTTTCCCGGCTCCGCCCACCAGTCCATCACGGTCTGAAACACGCGGTACGGCATTGCCTGGAACTGATCCACGAGGGGGTTGCCGAATGCCCGCAATGGCTTCAGCACCCTTTCGCCCTCATTCACATCGCCGCTGTAGCAGGCGGCTACGGCGCACACCGTCGGGCCACCCTGCAACGTCATCACCGCTCCCATCAGTCCCAGTTCATCGGGCCGCTGCTTGGCAAAATCTCGCAAATTCTCCAGCACCGCCACGCACTCACTCACCGGATACGCCAGGAGCCCGGCATATACCGGCCCCAATGCATGCAGCCGGTATTCCAGCGAAGTCACTACGCCAAAATTCCCGCCCCCTCCTCGCAGAGCCCAGAGCAGATCCTCATTTTCCTCCTCGCTTGCGGTCACCATTCGCCCATCCGCAGTCACCACGTCGGCTGAAATCAGGTTGTCGCACGCGAGTCCGTGCTTTCCCATCAACCAGCCCAGGCCGCCGCCCAGCGTCAATCCTGTAATCCCCGTCATCGAGATGGTGCCCATCGGGGTCGCCAGCCCAAACGCCTGCGTCTCGCGATCGAACTCCGCCAGCGTTACTCCCGGATCGCTCCGCACCACGCCCCGCCTCGGATCCACATGCACTGTTTTCATTCTGGAGAGATCGATCACCAGACCGTCGTCGCAAACCGCCAACCCGGCGACTCCATGGCCGCCACTGCGCACCGCCACGCCCACTCCGTGTTCTCTGGCAAACTTCACGCACTCCATCACATCGGCGGCTCCCGTACAGCGCACAATCGCGGCGGGCCTGCGGTCGATCATCGCGTTGAACACCCTCCGTGCCTCCTCATATTGCGGATCGCCCGGCAGGATGACCGGCCCCCGCAGATCGGTCTTTAGTGCGGCAACTTGCGCCTCGCTTAACATCTCGCCTCCCCGGATTTCGTGCGGGCAAGTATACACTCCAAGAGTTTCGTGGACAGAGTTTCGAGGAAGACGGACCTGGCACTTTGACGAAAGCGGATTTTTGCTGAGCAGTTAGTAGCTTCCATCCCCAGCCTGAGCTGCAGGGCTGCAGACCCTATCTTCACGATCCGCGCCTAGCACCGCTTACCAATAACAAAGCACGAAAGCAGGCGAAAGTGGAGTGGACCCCTGTGCTGTCTATCCCAATCTCACCGCGATTGGAAACCAGTGAGCTTAACGGAAGCACTCTACCTCGGTTCTAGTAACAGGCCGCGATTTCATTAGGGTCATTTCCGTCTGTCCTGGATTGATCGTCCTGGATTGATCCGTCCTGGATTGATCCGTCCTGGATTGATCCTGGATTGATCGTCCTGGATTGATCCTGGATTGATCGTCCTGGATTGATCCTGGATTGATCGATTCACAAAGTGCAACCAAACACACTAAGGGCTGCAAATTTTCGACTTGACCTTCAGCCATAATCCACTACCATTGGGTTGTGAATTCGCTAGATACAACATTCGCAGCTCTGTCTGATCCAACCCGGCGGGCAATGATCGAACGGCTGTCCCACGGGCCCGCCTCGGTGCGCGGACTGACGGAGCCGTTTTCGCTCTCACAGCAGATGATTTCGAAACATCTTGCCTACCTGGTGCGAGCAAGGATTGTGGCCAAGACAAAGCGTGGACGCGAGAGTGTGTGCACGCTTAGGCCGCAGGCGATCAAGACAGTCAGCGAGTGGGCGATGAGCTATCGCCGATTCTGGGAAGAGAGTTTCGACAAGCTGGATGTGGTTGTACAGCAGATGAAAATGGAGGTTGGAAATGGGAAAAAGCATGGTTAGCGAAAAAGGGCGGATGACGATCACACGAGTTTTCGATGCCCCACGCGAATTGGTTTGGAAGGCGTGGACCGATCCGAAGTACGTGATGCTGTGGTGGGGGCCGAGGGGCTTTACTGCCCCGGTCTGCAAGATGGATTTTCGTGTAGGAGGAAAGTTCCTCTGCTGCATGAGATCGCCGGATGGACAGGAGTTCTGGAACGCCGGGGAATACCACGAGATTGTTCCCTACGAGAAGATCGTCTCCTCCATGTACTTCGCAGACGCGGAGGGAAACAAGGTCGAGCCTAAGCACTATGGAATAGAACATACGGCCATCGACGATGTGCACGACGTGACCCTATTCGAGGATCTTGGAAACGGCCAGACGAAGCTCACGTTCATTGGCAATGAGCCCATGGAGGAAGCGACAAAGAGCGGGCAGGTCGAGGGATGGAAGCAGATACTCGATAAGGTTGCGATTGTTGTCGCGGAGCTAGCGCAAGCGAAGTAAGGATGGCGGCGGAGGCCCGGTTAAGCCGGGCCTCTCGTTGTCTGACCGTTCAGATGCTGCATCACGAATTAGATTGGTCGAGCCATGACAGAAAAAAAGAACACGAGAACGCCGCAGGCAAAAAGTGCCGAGCTTCTGGTAGCGATGACCGGCAAGGCGAGTCCCGCGAAAGCGGCCGAAGGCGACAAGCCGGTATTTGCTTATATCGAGAGCCTTCCCGAACCGCAGAAGAGCATCGCCACACATGTCGATGCCTTGGCCGCCAAGGCACTGCCGAACCTCAAACGCGCGGTGAAATGGGGAATGGCTTACTATGGCGTTCCCAATGGGTGGTGCTTCACTTCCGGCGCCTTCGTCGGTCACCTGAAGCTGATGTTCATCCGAGGGAACGAGCTGCAACCAGAACCTCCAGTGACACCGATCGGAATGGGCAAGGCCACCCGCGGCGTCGAGTTGACCGCCATGGACGAGCTCGACGAAGACCAGGTGCTTTCGTGGATGGCTCAGGCCGCCAAGAAACCGTTCGTCGGGGCGGCGAAGAAGAAGAAGAAATAGGCGTCCTGGCTACTTAGTGGGCCAATCGTTATCGGCTACGAGGAAGATCATGAACTCGACATTTCTCCACTACTTCACCTCATGGATTTCGACGTTCAGCGGTCCTTCTTTGCCGCATTTGGGCAGACAAAAGGGCCTGTTTAGCTCCGACAACTCCACCATGGATGGTCGCACCTCGGGTATGACCAGCATGTTGTCCACAATTACGTCTTCGCTCAATGTAAAGAGAACCGGCTGTCCGCTTTTGGAGTACCGACTACTCAGAGGGTGATCCGTGCGGACGCGGAGCATCGTGTTCTCGAGCACCGTGACAAAGACATTTGGATTAGGGGGGCACGAGCGCATGGACATCGTCATGTTGATCTCCTTGGCTTAGCGGTAATGGCTTTTCGATGAATCCGATTCGACAAAATGATTTGTTTCTTGTAATTTCCGCGCGAAGCCCTCGACGATCGCTGCCAAACCATCTGAGAAGCGGCGGTTGAAGTTTGCGAAGAGATCTTCGCCGGATTGTTTTGTTTTACCAAGGTGCTCAAATTTTTATTTTTCCCTCCCCCCTAGATGATCTAGGGGACTGATGGATGGCTGGGCGTTTGCAGTGATTACTTTCTTTGAGTGCATGTATTCTTCCATGGGTAAGCGGGTGAAGACGGTCAGGATTGATCGAGGACTACTAGCTACGACGGTATTACGGCGCAGCTTTGGGGTCCATGGCCGAAAGCAGAAAAAGATGTGGAAAAGCGGGGGTGGAACTCGGAGAGATGGGTGTGGTCTGTCCCACGGTGCTTATCGGAGACTTTGGCAGATGCGGGTTGCTGCTCCCGTCTGCCATGGTTCTTTTGTTGGAGTACTCTTCGTGTCCCGCGAACTTGTCCACGAACTCTCACTGATGGTGAATGTCCCGTCCACGAAGCGTCAAAGTCTCACATGCCACAGCAACCAAGGTGCCGAGCTCAATTGCTCGAAAGCGTGCTGCTGCGAAAGGCCCAGTGCCCCTTGAAATACCGTACAAGCAGGCCAGAAGCATCGCGCCGTGGGTCAGGTGTCGAGTCAGATAAACCTTGATGAAGCGGTGGGAGGAACCGGGCTACCGCCTAAACTCCTCTTTAACATGAGGTCCACACAAGAGTTCGTTTGGCGAGGAGCACTCTCCTTCTCCCTCCAAAGTTTGAGCGCAAGTTCCTACTGTGGGTCCAAGACACGGCCTGGGCTTGCAACCTATTGTGTGGGAGTAATCGTTTCCACTCTGACTCTCCAACAGCGCCCTCACCAAGGGCGCTTTTTTTACGGTCCAACCCACCGTATCAAACGATAGGTTGCCGGCTCAAAATGGGTTAACTCGTATGCTGCGCGATGGGGGTTAAGCTATCCGTCCCCGAAACTCGTCCCAGCTTTGGCAATGTTCTCGAAATTGCTCGGCAGAGAGCAGTGACATAGTGCTATACCTCGCTGGAGTCAATGGACATGCGGTCTTGTGCAGTGGTGGCAAGCGATGGAGCGTAGCACATTTTCTGGGGACAATTCAGTACCTTTTCGAATACGGAGTTCGCTTCTTAGCAACTTGATACTAACTGTGTGAGCCGTGAAGACCTACGCCGCCGGAAAGAGCGGAATTCTAATTCTTGTTTGCCAACTAACCTTCCAGAATCGGTGCGATCATGGCCGAAGCTGCACAGGCTATAATTGCCCGCACAGATGACGCTCACCTCGGGCACCAAACTCGGTCCGTACGAGGTCGTTGCACCGGCAGGCGCGGGCGGCATGGGCGAAGTGTACCGGGCGCGGGATACGCGGCTGAATCGTGACGTGGCGGTGAAGATTTTGCCGGCCGCGTTTGCGCGCGATCCGGAGCGGATGTGGCGGTTCCAGCAGGAGGCGCAGGCTATTGCGGCGCTGAATCATCCCAACATTTTGGCGATTCATGATTTTGGCGAGCACGAAGGCTCGCCTTACATCGTCACGGAATTTCTGGAGGGCGAGACTCTGCGCGTCCGCTTGGGTGCGGGGGCCCTGCCGGTGCGCAAGGCTACCGAATATGCGGAGCAGATTGGGCGCGGGCTAACGACGGCGCATGAGAAAGGGATTGTTCATCGCGACCTGAAGCCGGAAAACATTTTTGTGACGCGCGACGGGCGGGTGAAGATTCTCGACTTCGGATTAGCCAAGCTGTCGCGAACGGAGGAAGTCCATTTCGACGATGTGACGCTTCCTTCGCAAACCCAAGCCGGAGTGGTCATGGGCACAGCAGGCTACATGTCGCCGGAGCAGGTGCGAGCCCAGGTGGCGGACCATCGGTCGGACTTGTTCAGCTTCGGCGCGATTCTCTACGAGATGCTGTCCGGCAAGCGGGCGTTCGAAGGCGACACTTCGGTCGAAGCCATGAGCGCCATTCTGAAGCATGATCCTCCGGAGTGTGTGGAAGTAAACCGGAATGTTCCTCCAGCCCTCGATCGCATCGTGCGGCATTGCCTCGAGAAGAATCCGGACGAACGGTTCCAGTCATCGCGAGATGTGACGTTTGCCCTGGGCTCGCTCTCCGATACCGGAAGCTCCGCAAGCGGTCCTCGATTTCCGGCAGTTCCGGCGCCAACCGGCCGAGCATGGGGATCGTGGTTGCGAATTGCAGGGGAGGTGGCGTTGCTGGCAGCGGTACTTGGGCTCCTGCCCTTACGACGGGCGGAAAAACCTGAGCTCAGCGTCCAAGGATCGATACTGCCGCCGCCCGGTGACGGTTTCTGGGCGCACCTCAACCAACCGGGCACGATTTCTCCCGATGGCAGGTTCCTTGCCCTGGTTGCGATGCGCGACGGGCATTCGCAGCTGTGGCTGCGTCATGTCGACAAGGGCGACGCACAGCCGATCGCAGGATCAGACGACCTTGCTTATCCATTTTGGTCGCCAGACAGCCGTTACATCGGGTTCTTCGCTGGCGAAAAATTGAAAAAGGTGGACGTCTCCGGCGGCGCCGTGACGGATATCTGCCCCGCCGGCAACCTCAGTTTTGGCGCCTCCTGGTCGCCGCGGGGGGTGATTGTGTTCTCGACTTTTGGCGACGTGTTAAAGCAGGTTCCGGAAAACGGCGGCACGCCGGAACGGATTAACGGTGTTCCGTTGGCAAGCGACGCGCTCGGGCATCACTGGCCGGTGTTTCTTCCCGACGGCATTCATTTTGTTTATCTCGAGTGGAGATACGCGACTCCCGAGACTCATCAGAACACTGTTTGGGTCGGCTCGCTGAACGGCGACAAAGCACGGCGACTGCCGCTGGATTCGACCAACGTTCAGTATGCCTCGGGATACCTGCTTTTCAGCCGCGATGGGGATTTGTTTGCAGAGAAATTTGATCCGCAACGCTTGGAATTAAGCGGGCTTGCCATACCCATCGCACGCAACATTCAATATGACAGATTTGTGCAAGCAGGCGCGTTCAGCGTCTCAGACAATGGGGTGTTGGTATATGCGCCGGCCGGGACTGGCAACAGCGAGTTGACCTGGGTGGATCGCGGCGGAAAGGCGCTGGCCACGTTGGGGGAGCCTGGGCAATATATTTTGCCTTCGATCTCGCCCGACGGGAAGCGCGTGGCGGTAGGCATCAAGCCTCCAAATGCAAGCGAGAAGATCTGGATCTATGATGTCGATCGAGGAACGAGAGTCCCACTAGATCCCAATGAATCAGGTCCTCCGCTATTAGGGCCAGTCTGGTCGCCGGACGGCAAGCATCTCCTGTACCGAAATCTGTTGGGAAAGCGCACGGCGCTGCTTACGCGCGCAGCGGATGGTTCGGGAGAGGAGAGGCAAGTGGGCCAGCCCTATGATGCGGTGATTGGTGCGTCGGACTGGTCGAAAGATGGCAGGTATCTAAGCTTGGATTTGACCAGGTTTATGGGGCCTGCTAATTGGCATGACTCCGTCATTGTTATCCGCGCGGAAGATCCGTCGAAGCAACTGGTCATGATTGACAACGCCAGTTCAGGAAAATTCTCGCCTGATGGACATTGGCTGGCGTACTACGATGAGACAAGTGGGCAGTTATACGTGACGGCACTTCCGGGGCCCGGCGCACGAATCGCCGTATCCTCGGCTGGCGGATCGGACCCACGCTGGCGCGGTGACGGACAGGAACTCTTTTATCTCGCTGACGATCTGACGATTGTGTCAGCGCGTGTGCGAGAGTCGGCAAGCGAATTTCATGTACTTTCTTCCCAACGGCTATTTCGTATCGAGCTTCCAATGAGCGACTACGATGTCAGCCGCGACGGAAATCGCTTTCTCGTGACGACCCGGACAGCGAAAGAACAGACGGCGCCCCTTACAATCATGACGAACTGGACGGCCGGCCTGCAGAACGCAACCAAGTGAGATGGGTTAGATCCAGGCGTCGGCCACGCGGGCACTCTTGTCCGTGACCGCACATGGCCATTCAAACGTACATCTCCCTGCGGTCTTGCGTCGTGTCAGCATCATGCTTTCTTCCGGTGTATGTGTGCGACGAGCGCCCATACCGGTGAGTGTGACTTTTCACCCGGACTATCGAGTTGCTGCCCAATACGGCGTTATCTTCGCCTCCGAGGGGGGAAGTTCGCATTCCGGCCGAATGACGAGCAAACCTTCCCTAATCGGATGAGATAAGGTGACGATGAGATAAGACGGAAGTACCCCCGAAGCAAATGCGCGCATCGTGAGGCTATCTCAAAAGATGCAGAAAGATGCGGGACGAAATCCCCCCAAACGGCCGATTTCCTTGGGGGTACAATAATCTCTGAGGGATAGGAATCCTGTTCCCAGGTCTTGTCCCCAGATAAGATGCCCACGTATCTCCTCGCACTGGAACGCATTTCCGAATGGGGGTTGAGCTATCTGTCCCCTAAACTTCTCCCTAAACTTCGCGACAAACGGGCTGCGATATAACGGCGGAGGTCATTTAGAGGCTTACGGAACTTCGATGGAGTTTACCGTCTCATTTCTGTCGCAACAATTAACGTACTTAGGAGGCTGCGGAAAAAGTCCGCACCGAGACGGAAAGGAATACCTCAGGGGCTATTTAGCCTGTCATATTCGTAATCGTTTACGGCCCGACTAAACAGCTTGCGGAAAAAGTGCTGCTTCGAGGGGGGATTAGCCCTCAGCGGCTAAAAGCCGGTCGTGTTTTCAAGCATTTATGTACGGTCTGAAGCCCGTACCCTTCAAAAACCAGAGTTTTTCCGCAACCTGTAAAGTCGTGCCCTGACACAAAACATGAGTTCTTCCGCAGCCTGTTAGGGAGCTGATGAGGTTAGACTTCATATTTCGCCCCTCGCATTTTTGCTAGTGTCCAGCAAAGCGTGGAGATTGCATAATACTTGTCACCGCGCTTATTTAGGGCAGCCTCTAATGATCGTTGGGGAAGTAACATGGCACGCACGAGACGCCTCGTAGCCCCGATGTAAATTGTTTTCGAAAGGGATAAGAACATGACAGACGGCAAGATCCGACGCTCTACCGCCCGGAAGGCCGGTTACAGCGGTCTTCTAGTCGCACTACTCTTGGCAGGGGCTATGCCGGCCATTTCTGCCGATGACAAGAAAACAGAGACAATTGACGCCACCGCGATGGGTACCAGCACGCAACTGGGTAAGAATGTCAGCGTGAAGGTGACCATTTACCAGTACTCTTCGCCGCAAGACAGGCAAGTCCTCGTCGATGCCTTTAAGCAGGGCCAGAGTAAGGGTTTGACCGACGCGCTGAGTAAGATGAAGGCTGTGGGCCGCATCGCCATCCCCGGCACACTTGGCTACGACCTGAGTTATATTGCCCTGATCCCCTCCCCAACCGGCCGCAAAATTCGCTTCGC
Organism: uncultured Acidobacteriaceae bacterium; assembly: GCA_963736535.1. Classification (GTDB taxonomy): domain Bacteria; phylum Acidobacteriota; class Terriglobia; order Terriglobales; family Acidobacteriaceae; genus PALSA-350. Next base: position 2,542 of record CAVTPN010000014.1, on the reverse strand, counting down.
CGCCAACCGCCAGATCCGATTTGGGGAAGCCTATAACGCCGGCCCAAGCATGGCCTACAATTTGACTGCCGGCGAATTCGACTTAAATGATTCCGACAAGAGCAAGAGTTCCGGCGTTCTTTATCCCGCCGCCCAGCTGATCATCAACAAAGAGGGCCAGCTTCAATTCGAGCTCCGTAAAAACCCATGGAAGCTGACCAACATCATCGATTGGAACGGTGCTGGTTCCAAGGAGTAGACCGTGTTTGTCCAGGTGATCTAACTTCGCGCAACAGAACAAGGCGGGGTGAGCCGCAGGGAGTCTGAGCATGAACCCCTGGAAGCTTAACAACATCATCGTTTGGCCGGGCGGAGATAAGGAGAAATAGCTCCATCCAGCTTGACGGGTTCCATTGAAAAGGGCCGGTTCACAATTCCTGTGAGGTATTGACCATGAGAATGCAACTGCGCTCGTGCAGTGCGGCGCTGGTGACGGCTGTCATGATATTGGGCAGCACATTAGCCAATGCGAAGAGCAAGTATATCTGCGACGAACCGAAACCGGCGGACATGTGCAACACCGGCAACACATGCGGATCCTCATCCGCGCCGTGCACGATCGACATCCAGAAATCCGGGGCTGGCGCAAGCGTCAAGCCGGGGATTCCGGACGCGAAGGGCAATCAGTTCTTCTGCGTAAGAGCAGGCACCACGGTCGTCTGGATGACCTCTAATAAGAACACCGGGTTCTCGATTTCATTCGGGACGGATTCGCCGTTCACTCCAGATGACCCCATTATCGGCGGCGGAAGCAAGCCGATCACCGTGAAGGCACAGAACCCCGGTTGCTACAAGTATGACGCAGGAGCATTTTACTCTGGGGCTGTTTTCGGTATGAGTGGAGGCAGCAAGCCCGAGTTGGTGATTCTGCCCTAGGAGAAAAGATCTCCTCTGGGACACTGCTCAAAGCCAATGGCGAAGATGTGAAGACGGGACGCCTATACGCAGGCAGTGGGTTTCCATAAGGGCGTCGCACAAAGCAAGGTTGTAAGGATGATCATTCCTGGCGTGGGTCAGAACGCGGGTGAGATGGACCCGCAGAAAGCTCGCGTTGGAGCGTAATGGACCTTTATCGGACCCTAATTTGCTTGTCACTCAGGTCCCATATATTCCGTAAGTTCTTTGGAATGTATGGCGGGGACGACGGGGCTCGAACCCGCGACCTCTGCCGTGACAGGGCAGCGCTCTAACCAACTGAGCTACGTCCCCTTTTTGTTTTCATAGGCTTACCGCAAGTCCAACATTTTGCTGTCTTTCCTTGCTGTCTACTCTTTCTCCTGCTTCCACCATTTCCACGGAATCTAACCGAATTCCGTGATTAATGGACAGCATGGACAGCACGAAAATCTGCCATCAATGCCGATGCTGCAGGTGATCCCTACCCAGAACATCTGTCCATGTCCCGTACTTGAATTGTAGCAAATAGATCGTCGGCCCCTGCAGCACATTCTCGGCCCAATGGGTTCATCACGGCCAGTTCCCTGCCCCCCCGGCTCCAAGCCCCTGGAATCTCGCTCGAAGAGAGTGCAGTTTGACTGTGGATACCCCGGCACTCAATGGTGGCGAGACGATCTGACCACTCTCCTCTTGTGCGGGCAGCCCGACTCCTAGACCCTAGATGATGAATACAGCGCATCTTTCGGTCAGCGACTTGCGGTCGCAGTTGTGATGCCAGTACCAACCCTCAGTAGACATCGAGGGACCAGTCGGCGCGAAAGGGTGTAGGTCTGATGCAACAGATCCCTAACTGCGATCTGCTGGTGGTGCGCCCTTTTCCCTTAACGCTGACAGCCAGGATTCGAACCCCGATATGCTGTTCCAGAGGCAGCTGTCCTACCATTCCTCCTTGTTCCGGCGTTGCTCAGAGTCTGCCTGTCTTGCCCTTTCTTTTCAGTAGTCTACCCACCGTGCCACTGTGCAGATGACACTGCGTGGCTTCCACTGAAAATATAGGAAAACCGGCGAAAAAGCTTCCAAATGTTACGACAAATGTTACGACCCCGGATCTTGGCCCCGCCCCCTTCCGCTTAATCAGCACGTTCTCGTGAACTGCGCAGAGAACTATGGTTTTGCACCACGGTTCAACGTGTGGCCAGCTCACGGCGCCTGACGTATGTTCTCACTTTGAGTGGCAAGAAGCAGTTCAGCGAGAAACGAGGTGCAGTTTCTTTCGTACAGCTTTCTCGATGGGCACACGATTGCCAAGGTACTTATCCGGAAACTCATTGATTGTGTGCACTCGGCAGCAACCGCCAGTAGGCACCAGATGCAGGCAGTCCCTGCGAGAATCCGGTGCAGTCGCACGCGGTTCCGAACTCCAAGGGGTGCTCAATCTGATCAACCGGAAAAGTATTGTGACAGTCGGCTGCTCCAAGCGGCCGCTATAAGGAACCGCTGACCCTTGGTAATGCACTCTTCGATTAGCGGATTCTGCCGCCCTTAACATGGCGGGCAGCCTCGCGAGCCCAAATGCGATGCAAAAAGAGAGCCGCCCTCGCAGACC
>CAVTPN010000013.1:0-10295 GCA_963736535.1 uncultured Acidobacteriaceae bacterium | reverse complement strand
CACCTGAGACCGGCAGTGTCGCTGACTGATCGTATTGCTTTAGCACTTCAGCCCCATCTTGCTGGGTGGCTCTCTGATCCTGCATGGGTCAGCAAAACTTTGCCAGGGGAGTCTTCATGCGCCGCCAGCTGCCCGGCGGCCGCGAACTTTTCCTTCACTGTCTGGGGCGGTTCACGAATCGATGATCCTGATCCGTCGTGTGGGGCATTAAGAGTTCGACATGATCCACCAAAAGCTAACCGGTCTGGCACTGTGGGTTGGGAACTCGTCCCTGGAGTGAATTCCCTCGGGCTTGAAGCTAAGTCGCTGTTACGCCATCGAGTCGCCACGTTCTTAGCAAAACGGTGGCGGTGATGACCCAGTTTCAGGCGATCCGTTGGCCGCTCGAAGAAATTGCCGTGATTCGCTGCCGAATCCGCAGGGGCCTTAGCGATCGTCCTCCCGAGCGAAACGGCTATCGGCAACAGGGAAACTGGGGGCTGGCGAGCTTGTCTTCTCCTGGCGGCCGACCGTCTGCTATCGCAGTCGATTGCTGCAGCACCGGCCGAGAAGTCCGGCGCGTTCTTATTTTCTATTCACTGGGCCCCTCGTCGCCCGCTTCCGTTCTCGTGGATCGCGAGATCCGTGCGGCTCTGGAAAATTCGCCTTACCAGATTGAATTGTATGTGGAGACGTTGCAAGTAATCCTGTTTTCCGACCCGGCTTCCCGCATGGAAGTCCGTCAGGGGTTTATCCGCAGATATGGAGATCGCAAGCCAGATGTAGTCATCGCCGTTGGAACATCTCCGATCAGGTTCATGGCCGAGTCACACGAAGAATTTGGCCCGAATACTCCGGTCGTATTTTGGCGAGCACCGAAGAACAACTAGACAACCTGAAGCTCGACTCCCGTTTTACGGGGGCGTGGCGAACGATCAACGCAGCAAAGACCCTCGAGGCGGCGCTGCAACTCGAACCTGGCGCCAGGCATATTGTTGTGGTCGGTGGTGGCGTGCTTTGGTACGACAGGCGCCTTGAGGCCATAGTCAAAGAGCAACTGCACAGTTACGAATCCAAGCTGGAGTTCACCTATCTCAGCAACTGGAGATGCCCGCGCTCCTCGAGCGGCTGAGGCGGCTTCCCGACATTCGATCGTCTTCTATACCGCGATCTCGCAAGATGCTGCTGGAACGCATTACATTGACGAAACTCAGTCTCTGCCGATGGTTGTCGGCGCCGCAAATGCACCGGTCTTTGTCATGGAGGATACGTTTATTGGCCAGGGTACGGTGGGCGGCTACGTGACTCCTTATGGCGACGAAGGCCGGGTTGCTGGCTCTCTCGCCGTTAGGATTCTTAAAGGGGAAAAGGCACAGAACATACCCATTGTCAACGACACCAACGTCTATATGTTCGATTGGCGAGCATTGCAACGCTGGGGATTGAATGAAAACCGTGTTCCGCCGGCAGTATCATGTTGAACCGTGTACCGAGCGCCTGGGACAACTATCGAAAATACATTATCGGCGCTATCTTTTTGGTCTTTGCAGAGACCCTGCTGGTCTTTGCGTTGTTGTGGCAAAGAGCAAGAAGGCGACAGGTCGAGCAGTCCCTGGTCGAGCGTTTGACCTTTGAAGAGCTGCTCTCGAATCTCTCGACCACCTTCGTCGACCTGCCCGAGGAGCAAGTCGAGCAATCTATGGAGACGAGCCTCGGTCGAATTGCCTCATTCCTCAGATTAGACCGCGCTATGCTCCAGGAGCTTTCTCCAGCGGGGACAAAATTGATAGGGGCCTTCTCCACGGTGAGAGAAGCAGGGCCCCCAGCTCCTGTATTCGGAAGGGCGCACCAGTTTCCTTGGTGGATGAACCGCCTCTTACGTGGGGAAATGGTGCTTGTCTCGGACTTGAATGCGCTGCCCCAGGAGGCATCCTCCGAAATACACTATCTCCGGAACGCTGACATACTGTCGGTAGCAACGGTACCGCTGAGCGCGGGCGGCGCAATCCTTGGCTTCATATCATTTGCCAGCACGAAGCGACACGTGGTGTGGACTGAGGACCTTGTAAAGCAGCTCAAAATGATAGGAGAGATATTCTCGAACTGGTTGAAGAGAAAGCAAAGTACGCAAGCGTTGCTTGCCAGCAATACTGAACTGAAGAGATCAGAAAGTGTACTGCGCGAGAGCGAACAGCGCTTTCGGTTGGTGGCCGATACTGCGCCGGTGCTGATCTGGATGTCAGGATCAGACAAGAAATGCAACTTTTTTAATGAAGGCTGGTTGAACTTCACCGGCCGACCCATTGACCTCGAACTTGGGGACGGCTGGGCGGAGGGAGTTCATGTCGAGGATTTGCGGAGATGCATGGACACCTACACACAGGCCTTTGATCGCCGTGAGGAGTTCAGAATGGAGTACCGGCTTCGGCGACACGACGGAGAATATCGATGGGTTTTCGACATCGGAGTGCCGAGGTTCAGCCAGGAACGCTCTTTTGTCGGTTATATCGGAACCTGCGTCGATCTTACCGATCGTAAGCTGGCGGAAACGGCCCTCGCAAACGTGAGCCGCAGGATGATTGAGGCACAGGAGCAGGAACGTACACGGATCGCGAGGGAGCTCCACGACGACATTGGTCAGCGTCTCGCGCTATTGGCTGTCAATCTGGCACAACTCCATCAAAGCCCCACAAATTTGCCTGACATTCGCAGCCGTGTCGAAGCGCTGAGGAATCAGACTTCAGAGATAGCAACCGATATCCAAACCTTATCGCACAGGTTGCACTCATCGAAACTGGAATATCTGGGCCTGGCCACCGCCATGAGAGGCTTCTGCGAAGAATTCGGTGAGCAGCAAAAAGTGGAGATCCACTTCGAAACCCATGATTTACCCAGCTCCTTGTCCTATGACATTTCTCTTTGCTTCTTCCGCGTGCTGCAAGAAGCTCTCCACAATTCCGCAAAGCATAGCGGAGTACAGCACTTCGAAGTGCGTTCGTGGGGAACGCCGACGGAGGTTCATCTCACGGTGAGAGACTTTGGATCTGGTTTTGACAGCGAGGCGGCAAAAGCAGGCCGGGGGCTTGGTCTAATCAGTATGGATGAGCGGCTGAAGATCCTGAACGGCACGCTCTCGATTGAATCCCAACTCAAGCGCGGTACAACGATCCATGCTTTCGTGCCACTTACTTCGGGCAGCGATTCTAGAGCTTAGACCTGTGCGTGAACCGCCGGCGCGTCGAGCTCGCAAGACGCTTGGGTCTGTCCTTCTCCACCAGGAACGCCACGACGACCTTTCCGCTCATTGAGATATGCAGCTCACTTATTGGATATGGATGCCCAGGACCTGATATGCGGGTTACTCTGGCGGTTGAGACGATGCCAGAGCTGAATTGCGGGTGACCAAACCGTCACAGCAGCTGTGGCTGGCCGGGACCCGATCCCCTAAGCCGTGCGAACACGCCGAGAACCACACGATCGTAGCGGCTGCCCATAAATGGAAACGCATTTTTGCCGGCTCCGCCGACCCGCGCAAAAAGTCCTTCCCGCCGTGCCCCAGCTTCTTGTGCGCCGGCGCTTCCGCTGGCGCACAAGGTTGCGTGCAGCTAAGAGAGAAGACACCTGAGCCGGTTGTCGTGCGTATGCAGGTGAGATCATCGGTGGATCCTGCGGGCACTTCCTTGGAAGTGCCCGCACCTAGAGTTTCTACATATTTCTGAGCTACGAGTTGGGCGGCGGAAGATATCTTGCCGTATTGGCACGGATCACGCTGTAGGCTGCTACAAAAATATGGTGCCTAGGGTGCGCCGCTTGCCGCCTGCTGTGGAAATGCAGAAACTGCGAGTTCCGGGCTGAAGAGCCTGCGGCAAAAGTCGGAAGAGGGATGGAAATGTTTCCCTCAGCGGCTGTGTCCAGGACGGTGCCCTGGGATATTCTCAGCCGTCCCCTTCGACAAGCTTAGAGCAGGCTCTGGCGGGACTGTTCCTAGCTCTCATGTCTACCCCTGGACTACTTTCAGCCAGAGCTGTCCAAATGAGCGGTACAAGGGCGTTCTGGACGGGGCAACTTGCTGAATGCGTTGGAGAGAACGCGGGCAAGCAAAATCGGGTCGGTTGCTGTAGTGGCGGCTCTGTCCATCCGCCTCCGCCCGTGCCAAGGTGAGCCACCGTCCCTCAAATTTGTCATCCCGACCGAAGCGAACCCGGATTTCCTGCTACGCGGCCCTCACCAACGGCCACGTGTGCGGTCCCGGCCAGCCGGGACCGCATGAAGCTCGCCAACGCCACCAAACTCCACAGGAAATCCGGGGTAGCGCAGCGGAGGGATCTGCAGTTTGCGTTATGGAAAAACGGAACCCGGAGGCAATTCACCCACGCACATTCGCTTGTGCCCGAAAGTGAAACTGCAGGTCCCTCGCTCCGCTGCGCTCCGGTCGGAGGTTGTGACTTTCTTGATTTCTTTCAGGTTTTGGTGGCCGGAAAGCTCTGAAGAGCTTCGGCTAACAAGCATCCTCGGGGTTCCCTCGACCGCGCTCGGGACAGGCTCTTCGACTGCGCGCCAAGAACCCTTTGTTAAGCGATAGATCTGCGAGGCGCGTCGCTCGGGATGACAAGGTTTAGGGTGGTTGGCGGCCCTCGGCGTTGGTTATTGGGATGGAGGGTGTTGAGAGTGGTTGCGGCCGAAAGGCGCACCACAGGTCCCTCGGCTTCGCTCGGGATGACAAGGTTTAGGGTGGTTGGCGGCCCTCGGCGTTGGTTATTGGGATGGAGGGTGTTGAGAGTGGTTGCGGCCGAAAGGCGCACCACAGGTCCCTCGGCTTCGCTCGGGATGACAAGGTTTAGGGAGGTTGGCGGCCGTTGGCGTTGGTTATTGGGATGGAGGGTTTTTGAGAGTGGTTGCGGCCGAAAGGCGCACCACAGGTCCCTCGGCTTCGCTCGGGATGACAAGGTTTAGGGAGGTTGGCGGCCCTCGGCGTTGGTTATTGGGATGGAGAGTTTTGAGAAGTGGTTGCGGACGAAAGGCGCACCACAGGTCCCTCCACGGCTTCGCTCGGGATGACAGATTTAAGGAGCGGTGGCTCACCTTGGCACGGGTGGAGGTGGATGGACAGAGCCGAAAAAAGCTAATTTGGACAAGTCTGACTTTCAGCCGTCCCCTACGGGACTGAGTTTTGTCAGTGGAGTTCTCACGCCGGGGCTTTAAGCCCGTACCCTTCAAGAGCCAGAGTTTTTCCGCAGCCTGCTTAACCCCTGAGCTAGGTTTCCTTGAAGGGTGCGGGCTCATAGGCTGCGGAAAACCCTGCTTTGTTGTGCGAACGGCTGAAGTCGTGCCCTTCGTCGCCGCAAATGATTGAGGGTACGTCGGGCTGCGACGAACAGAGACCAGGAGAGGCAAGGAAGCCCTTGCAGAAATGTGCGAACTAACCCGCAGGCTGTTCGGTTATTTATAAAATTCGATATTTTTCGATCCTTTTTGCGGATTAGCAGCTTAACGGGGGCGGACAAGGAGGTTCTTTATTGACGAAGGAACTCCCAGGCCTGGAATAGAACTGAACGGCGGGACATAAAGCGGGGGTGCTTCCGATGGGGAAAAGGGCTTGGCGAAGGTGGAATGGCTTGGGTTAGGGTTCGGAGGCGCCTCTGTCGCGAAGCCGGGTGCGAGCTTGGGGACGGCAGGCCCATTTTCCTGTTGGGCAGGGGTGGATTTCTTTTCTGAAGAGAGGGCGCGACGGTCGGGGATGAAGTTTTGCATGGCCACGATCATGGAAATGGCCTTGACCTGTCCGGTAATGCTGCCGCGTGTCATTTCGGGGCTGAGGTCGGCGAGTTCCCAGAGGCGCGCCAGTACTTGCTCGCGGTCCGGGCTGAGGCGGGGCAGTGGCTCCACGGCGTCTTGCTGGACGAGTGGTTGCTGGACGGCGGCTGGGTGCTCGAGCATGTAGGCGCGGACACTGGGTTTGGCTTTGGTGGAGGCGGCGGAGTCGGGGTGGAGGCCGACAGCTTCGGCGGCACGACGGTCGGTCATGGCGGCAGAGAGGACCAGGAGGGCAAAGGCTATCTCCTGACCGGTGATGGGATCGCTGACTTCATTTTTGGGCATAGTGGCTCCTAAAGTTTGAGACAGGGAAATAAAAATCCCGCCGCGGCGGGATGCTTGGACGACCTTATTTTTGGACGGGGATCGGGTGTGACACCGGACAGCGGTAAAGCTGTCCTTCGCTCGCGCTTAGTCCGTAAGCTACCGGAAACTGCCGGCCAGGGAACTGCTGCCGAGAAGCCGCCCCTGCCGAAATCAACTGCCAACAGGATATCGCGCTCGGAGTTGGCCGTCGAGACTCTTTCTTCAGTCGCCGGTTATCGTTTCGGAGGTTACTTTTGGTACCCGTCATTTGTGGCTGGGCAGTACTCGCGCCTATTAATGAAGCACTAGCTCTGGTGACTCGGCCAGGCGATCGTGAGTAGAAAGGCTGCTTCCTCAAGCGCTTCCACCTCGTGTTTGATCGAAGGGCCCAGCGTCAAGACGCTGTTTGCCTGGATACAGTGATCGTCTCCTTGAGCAGTAAAGCGTATGGAACCCTTCAACACCTGGAGAGAAATACTGCCATCTGCATGATGTTCTTTCAAGATGCAGCCCTTATCCATCGAGACGAGCACCATCCTGAAGTCCGGCGTTTTTAACAACGTCCTGGCATAGCGGCCCATGGGCCATGGTCTCTTCTGTTCGGAGTGCATCATCTCCTTGGCAAGGTCGAATTGCATCAAGCTCTTCGCTATCGTGCCGTCATTGGCAAAGCCTTCGGTCGCCATATCTCTGATCTCTTTCCTCTATCTTGCGTTCGATGCCGTCCTCCGAGTCAGGCAAGAGAAGCGGGTCATCACCGCGATGCGAGCACTCGTTTCATGTTCCTCGCGATAAGATCCGCCTTGTGCGTAACCATCGCAGCGTGCGAGGCCGGCATGACCTCGTTTGCTGTCTCTGAGAACAGCTTCAGCCAACGGGCAAAATATCTCTCCTCGATCGGCAAGGGGAAATGTGCAAGAAGTGGATTGCCTTTATATCGTCCCGTGGTCAGCAGCACCGTAGACCCGAAGTCTTTCAGGAGAGCCAAATGGGCGTCCCAATTCTGTACCGCATCGTTGAAGACAGGGCCGATGTCCGGGTCCACGCGGACCTTTGCATAGAATCGCTCGACGAGGTTCGAGATCTCGTTTCGGTGATGCGCGTTTCTGGATTCATTGAGGGCCTTCGGTGTGCGGCGGTTGGTAGCGATTCGTTCTGCGAGGACGGATTCAACCCATCACTTCTACCCGATCGCCGACCTTGTCATAGTCGTAGGCTTCTTCCGTGACCAGGGGGACTTCAAGAAAATTCTCGGTAAGGGGAGGCGACTGGACCGTCCACTCCAATCCGGTCGCGCGCCATGGATTCTCTCCCGCGATCTTCCCATACTTCAACGACCAGAGGAAATAAGCAGCTGGGAGTAAATAGCCGATGGCAAGAATCGAGGCGCCGGCAGTTGAGAGGACGTTCAACACCTGGAATTCCGGGGGATACGCATGATAGCGTCGAGGCATCCCAAGATAACCAAGGATGAACTGCGGGAAGAATGTGAGATTGAACCCGATAAAGAGAATCACGGCGGCCAACCTCCCCAATGATTCCGGGTACCTCCGTCCGGTAATTTTCGGCCACCAAAAATGCAAGCCTGCCATATAAGCGCTTACCATGCCGCCGACCATTACGTAATGGAAGTGGGCCACGATAAAGTACGTTTCGGTTAAGTGAATGTCCATGCCGAGCGAAGCAAGGAAGATTCCGGTCATCCACCGATTGTGAAGAGGCCGAGAAAGCCCAGCGCATAGAGCATGGGCGTATCGAAAGTGATCGAGCCCTTGTACATGGTTGCTGACCAGTTGAAGACTTTGATGGCAGAGGGCACAGCGACCAACATGCTCATGATGGAGAAAACGAGCGCGGAATAATTCGAGATTCCCATGATGAACATGTGGTGGGCCCAGACAAAAAAGCTAAGACCGCAATGCGACGGATGAAAATGCCACCGCGGTGTAGCCGAATACCCGTTTTCTGCAGAAACATGCAATCACTTCCGAGATGATCCCCATGCCGGGCAGGATCATGACGTATACAGCAGGATGGGAATAGAACCAGAACAGATGTTGGAAGAGAAGCGGATCCCGCCCATGCCTGGGATCGAAAACGCCTATCCCGATGACCCGTTCCAGCACGAGAAGCACCATCGATATGGCAATTACCGGTGTAGCGAGGACGAAGATGATGGACGTCGCATAGTAAGACCAAATGAACAACGGAAGCCGAAACCATGTCATGCCAGGGGCACGCAACCGGTGAATGGTGACGATGAAGTTGAGCCCAGTCAATATGGACGAAAAGCCAGCAATAAAAATTCCCATCGCTGCGGAAATTACATTTGTGTTGACGTAATGCGTACTGAGCGGCGTTGTAAATGTCCACCCTGTATCCACGCCGCCGTAGATCATCATATACAGCTCGACGCAGCCGCCTATGACAAACAGGTACCAGCTTAAGAGATTGATCTTCGGAAAGGCAACATCCTTGGCGCCAATCATGAGCGGTATAAGAAAGTTGCCCAGGACCGCAGGCGCTACCGGCACCAGAAAGAAGAAGACCATGATGATGCCGTGGATCGAGAACAGTTTGTTGTAGGTATCGGAGGCCACGAGATCGCCAGCCGGCGTGAGAGTTCTAGTCGAATGAGTGAGGCCGCTGTACCACCGATAAAGAAAAACTTGTCGTGAACATATAGAGGAGGGCAATGCGTTTGTGATCCTGCGTCAGGAGCCACGATTTGAGCCCATTTTCGCTGTTCAGATAGCTCTTCTTCGGTAGCACCAGGAGTTCGGAGGGCGTCAAGACCATTGCGGTCTCCATCACATTGTCCTCCGTAGAATTATCGAGGTCGCGCCCTTAGACCCCATCGATCGATCTCAGGAGTCATTTGGACTACCCAACTACCACGACATCCAAAGTGTTGCGACGATAGGCCGAATTCGAACGTGGAAGATGTCTAGCTGAGCTTGATGTGCTGCCAACAAACCCAAATTCGACCAAATTAGCCTTTGTTCCAACCAGTGCCTGCGGGGTTTCCGGTCCTCCATGCGTACAGCATCTGGCGTTCCATGTCGGAACCGATCTTAAAGTACCATCATCACCTCAGTGGAATCATGGACCCGGGCCGTCAAGATCTCGTAGTACTTGGCGGCGATACTTCGATTGTTGATTCTGGCCGATGGATCAGCGGTATGCTATGACCTGGGTCATAGTCGAGACATTCGTTTGTGGAGAACGCGATGAAGAGGAGCAGAATCACGACCCTCCAACATACAGAACTGTTCGGGTGCCTGACTGCGGAGGAGCTTGCGGATATTGCACAGCGAGCCGCGGAGCTTAACTTCAAGAAGGGGGAGATGCTATTTCTCTCGGGGGAACAGGCAAAAGGGCTTTTTGTGGTTGTGAATGGCCAGATACGGGTCTTCCAGCAGAACGCAGAGGGCAGAGAACAAGTGATGCATATAGATACTGCCGGTTCTGTAGTTGCTGAAGTTGCCGTGTTCGATGGCGGCCCGTACGCCGCATCCGCAATATCGGAAGTCGATGTGGACGTGCTCTTTATCGATAAACACGATGTGCACGATTTCTGCAAGAAGTACCCGACTTTAGCGCTGCAAGCCCTGAAGTTGATGGCGCAGCGAGTGAGGAAGCACGCGCAACTGGTGGAAAGTTTGTGCTTCCATGAAGTCGGACAAAGACTCGCGCTTTTTCTGTTAACGAAAGCGCAAAACGCTGGCACGCCTATGCGGGATCGAGTTGCATTTCACCTCCCTTTGTCCCACCATGAAATTGCTATTCGCATAGGTTCGGTAAGAGATGTAGTCGCGCGTGCTTTTGGCCGGCTGAAGCACGATGGATTGATAACTGCGGAAGGCCACGAAGTGACAATCCCCGACGTACGGGCTCTCAAACTCTACGCAGACGCGGGAGCCCTCGGAATTCCGTCATAGACTTACTCCAGGCAGCGACGCGTCGGCCCAGCAGAATAAGAACGCGAGGACGCCTGCGAGGACCCCGAGGAGAGCGCTTTGCCGCTCTTGGAGTACGCGCACGAGCTTTGGCTTAGGATCCCAATTCACTAAGCGGAAGTCGCCTATGGGTCACGGGTGGTGTTGACCAAAATCCCATTCGGCGAGTTTAATGTAAAGTGGCACTTAACTAAAATCAAGCAAATATTTATAGTCCCTCGTTTCCAACCCCCGAAG
>CAVTPN010000012.1:0-186282 GCA_963736535.1 uncultured Acidobacteriaceae bacterium | reverse complement strand
AACATCGGTGTAGACCGGCCAGGGAAAGCTATTGCAACAACGATCGCCCTGGTACGTGGATGGAGAGCCATCAGCGTGCCGGGATCGCCGACCGGCGCGGGGCGGAGCACGAAGCGGCTGACCACGGAAAAGATGGTGGAGTTGCCAGCAATGCCCAGTCCAACGGAGAGGATGACGGCGAATGCCAATCCGGGCGACCGGGAGAGACGCCGAAAGCTATAGATCAAATTTTGCCGCAGTGCCGCCATGGTGCTTTCTCCGTGTGACGCGGATTCGCTCTCATCGCTTACTTACGGCACAGCGTGTGTCCAGGTTCCCGGATTGTTAAGTCGGATGGAAAGGCGGTGCCATACATTCGGCTCGCCTGCCCCGCCTTGCGGTGGGGCACTCGTCCAGTTTCTATTGAGTTCAGCCAGGGTAGACACGCCCTCAGGCAGCCTGAAGTTTCTGCATCAGCGCTTGAATGTCCATATAGTTCCAACCTTCGGTGATCTGGTTGCCTTCGACGATCACGAAGGTCGACCCCACGAGTGTCTCCTTCTTGCCGCTGGCGGGAAAGCCGAAGTGATCGCCAAGATGGGTCATGGAGACTCGCCAGCGAACGGCGACCCGATCACCCTCGGTGACTATCTCCTCCACGTCAACGTGCACGTCGGGAAAAGCGCCGCAAAAGGTACGGTGCACGGCCTTAAAGCCTTCGGGGCCCACAAGCACCAATCCGCTTCCGGAAAGCCGTGAGACTTGCCTTGGGGGCTAAACATTTCATCAATGGCTGCTTCACTTTTTTGGTTCCAGACTTGCTCGAACCAGCGCCTCACTAGACGTTTGTTGGCCTCGAACATCACGCCCTCCGTTTCGCGGAGAAGCTTAGTGCATTTCTCCCCCGGATGTATACAACCGCTTGTTACAAACGACAGCCAGCGTTTCGTAGGGGAAGGTCACCTTGGCCTTTCCGGCCAGTTCCGGTGAGGTGCTAATGATTTTCCGGAGCTCAGCCTTGACACGCTCCTGTTCGGCAGGCGGGAGTGCCGCCATGAAGCTAACCGACATGATCCGGTCGACAATCACCCGCTCGGGATCGCCGGTATGCAGGTTGGGAAATCGCTGCTCGCGGAGGGGACCAAACCCGTCCGCGGGAAACTGGGCTCGCCATTTCTGGCTGTGGTAGCGGGGAGCATCGCCCTCAAAGCGCTTCATGATCCGGGTAAGGGCTGCGACCCATTTGACGTTATTGTCGCGGACGTTCCGACCAGACCCAGAGCACCCGGCCTGAGCACGCGATGGATCTCATGAAGCGCTTCGGGCGTAGCAAACCAGTGAAAGCATTGCGCGCAGACCACCGCGTCCACCGATGCATCACCCAGCGGGATGGCTTCGGCTGAGCCGCTCCTGGGTTCAACTTCGGGATACTGGGATACCAGTTGTTTCAGCATCGCCGGTACGGGTTCCACGGCGATCACCTTCGCTCCCGTGGTCAGAAGACTGCGCGAGAACTTCCCTGTGCCTGCGCCTAAATCGAGAACGGTCTTGCTGCTGTCAAGCCCTAGTTCGCCGGTCAACCATACTTCGATTTCAGGCGGATATTCCGACGGCCCGCAACGTAGTTGGCCGCACCCGCCGCAAAGCCCTGGGCTGCAGTGTGATGAATCTTTGCCATGGGCCTCGCCTTCCCAGGTTGGGAAGACGTAGATTAATTCATTTGCCGGTATAAACTGTATTTTGCCGTGTACGGAACCCGCTCTTCGCCGCTGTCACATGCTTTAGCAGGAGCAGCACCCCCATGCGTTTCGGTCGGGTGGATGTAAAGCACGTTCGCCAGTTTGCCACTGCCGCTTCCAGGAACGGCTTGTATCAGCAACCACGGGACGGAGGAGGAATCTCCCGCAGGCCGACTGGCAATGGCTTTGCCCTTTATTTCGCTTCCATCCTCGAGCCTCCAGGTTGGACCAGCAAAGTGGGTGCCGATCACTTTGCCGTGTTGGTCCAGAAGTTTAGCGTCGGGAGCCTTGAGGGACAATGCCCGTCGGTACAGGTATAGACTTGCGAGCCTTGTCCTGCAGCTTCAAACAGCAACGCGCTTCCAGCGGGAGCCTCGATCGATGACGATGGCGATTTCCCCTGGAGCAACAGAATCGAGTATGCAATCAGACTGAGCGCAAGACTTTCGCAACATCTTCATCACCTCTAATTCCATCCGCCTATTCGGAAAAAGACGTAAACGCTCCCTGCTCTAGAAAGCACGCGAGTGACCAAAGCCTTGGCTGGCATCCATTCGGCGTTTCTTCAACTTGCAAACCATGCACAGCGCGAACTGTCCACAAACCCAGTTCGATGTCCATCAGCGGACACTTGTCCACACCACTTAACTAGCCGGCTGCGGGAAAAGTCGGAAGACGGAGGGAGGTGTGTCCCGCAGGGGCTAAAGCCCTCTCCGGCGTGGGGTTGTGGCGGCACGGCTAAAGCCATGCCCTGATACAAAACCAATGTCGTTTCAGCCAGATCCTTCCACCCCACACCCTGCTAGGGTTGGCGGGGAGCTGGGGGAGCGGTCCCGTTGGGTGGGACTCCTGCGGCCACAGGTTGGCTCAGATAGAAGGCGATGTCCTTAGCTGCCTTGGTTTCGACGTCCGGCTTCTGCAAAAAGCCGAGATCGCGAAACCAATCGATGAAGCGGAATTGCCAGGTGCCGAAAGGTGTTCCGTTGCGGTCGGTCAGGCCGCCGGTCATGTGGCTGCCGTCGCGTAGCAGGTCGCCGGGGTGGCGGCCATTGGCATAGATGTGCATCTCGAGATTTGGCACGCGGAGCGCCAGCATGGCGGCAAAGTATTCGTCGGCCCAGATGGCATGCACCTGGTCATCGGAGCCGGCAGAGGCGATGAACGACGGAGGCACGTTCCGTGGGATCGGCGGGGCAACGCGATTACGGGCGAAGGGTGTGGGGCCGGGATAGATGACGCCAACAAAATCCGGGCGCGAAGAAATGCCTGCCAGAGGATCTCCCGGATCGCTGTTCTTCTTGTCAAAGTCGTCGTAAAGCACCGCCGCGGCGGTGGCCAATTCCGCGCCCGCGGAAAAGCCCATGATGCCGATCTTGTGGGGGTCGATATTCCATTCCTTGGCGTGCGCGCGCACCATGCGGATGGCTTGCTGGGCATCGTACACCTCATCGGTTCTGGGGTTGTATCCGTCGCGGCGCAGGCGGCTCCGCAGGATGATGGTGTTGACCCCGTAGTTATAGAAGAAGGGAACGAAATCCGCCCCTTCCGAGCCCACGTTCAACGTGTTGTGGCCTCCGCCCGGCACCAGGATCACGGCGGCGCCGGTATTCAGTCCGTGATCGACGGTGTGCACTTCGATCGATGGGTTGTGTATGTTGACGATGCTGTTGATTCGCCCCGGCACGGATTGGCTCATGTTGTACTGCTCGGCCTCGCCCACCCGGTCCTTGTTGAGGAAAGGCGAGCCTGGCGGATAAAGGGTGACCACGACGCCGCCGGGCAGGATCGGCTGCGGAGGATTTTGCGCCCCGCCAACCGCCATAGGGAGAAAGAACAGAGAAAACACCGCAAAGGCTTTCTTGATGGGCATCGTGCTCACTTGGCCGCGGAGTTAGAGACGGCAGAATCGAACAAAATGTGAATCGTGTGCAGCCAAAGTTCCGCGGTCTGGGGCCATGTAGTCACGGGGAGTGCGGTACGGCGCAGGCCGTACCCATGGCCGCCCTGAGCATAGATGTGCAGCTCGGCAGGAACCTTGGCATTCTTCAGCGCGAGGAAATAGACGACGGCGTTTTCTACATGGACTGGATCGTCCTCAGCTTGCACCAGGAATGTGGGCGGAGTTTGATCGGTGGGATGAATGTCGGGATTGGGCGCGTAGTTCTGGTCCGCAAGGGCAAGATAGCCGGGATAGACGATGACCGCAAAATCGGGACGACAGCTAAGCTTGTCAGCAGCGTCCAGTGGATCGTAAAGTCTCTGGTCGAAGTGAGTACTCAAGGCAGCGGCAAGGTGGGCGCCGGCGGAGAAGCCCAGAACACCAACGCGGTTTGGATCAATGTGCCACTCGGCTGCGTGAGAGCGCACGATGCCGAGGGCGCGCTGAGCATCTTGTAGCGGCGCCGAAGATTTGGGATATGGGCCCGGCTCGGGCACACGGTACTTAACCAGGATGCAGCTGATGCCGGCCGAATTGAGCCAGTCGCATACTTCGGTCCCTTCGATGTCAATGGCGAGGATACGGTAGCCACCTCCAGGAAATACAACCACGGCGGCGCCGGTGTTTGTTCCTTTGGGCGTGTAGAGCGTTAGCGTGGGATTGGAAACATTGCCGATACGGATGACCGGCTTGCCGCCGGGGCTACCATCTTTGGCAGTCGTCATGTCGCCTTCCGGCCCCGCACTCGGCTGGGCTCCTGGCGCTCCGTTGGGCCATAACGGCATGGTCAGATGATCGGGAGAGGGTGGCCAAGCGGGGGTCGTTTGTGCGGACAGAGTCGTGGAAGCTGCCACCAGGGCGGCAAGAATAAACAGGCGCTTGCGCATAGAAAAGAACCTCTCGAATCGCAGCCACCTCCACAAAGCGTTGAACACCTTGTCGGGCTCTTCAAGAAGGTGACGTCGATTTCCGGGTGTCGGCGTTGTGTTGAGACTCTAGCTTAGAAGGTTTTTAGGAACTCAATCAAGGCACGCTTGTCGCTATCGTTCAGGCCAGGACCGCGTTCGCGTAGCGCCTGTTCTCTGGTTTCGCCCGGCTCGATATAGTCCGTGCCGAAGTAATGGCCTCGGTTGACTACCAGATCGGGGCACTTACTGAGTTCGAGAAGCTGCTTTTCCTGTTTTAAGAAGACCGTGGCCGCCTGCGCGTCGGTGGGGTACCTGCCCAGGCTCTTGAGATCGCCATTGAGGTCAACAACCAACTGCAGCAGTTGCTTATCATGTGCCTCTTTCTGCGCTGGATCCTCGGGCAATGGATTGAGATTCGACAGAAGACCAACCGGAGTACCGGCCGGGATCGGACCGAGTTGAATTCCCCCCTGGCCAAAGATCCAGGGAGCAAGCTCCTGTCCCAGACCGTAAAAGGACTGCAGGAAGTTGGGAAGATAACCGGACGATATGTGGATGTAGCTGCGGGTTGTGGTGCGGTCGATGGCGCCAGGAACCTTGTCGCCCAGGAAGGCGTCTTTGACGCGCTTTTCCGGCCAAAGCATCTGCTCGATAGAGGCCTGGAAGGAGCGCATTCTGCCGTCGACGGAGGGATCGACTTCAAATGTACCGACGGAGTTGTTGAGCAGATAGGGCGCCGTAGACCAAAGGCTGATCAAAGAGGGTGGCCGCGTATATCCGCGTCCGCCGGCAGGCATAGTGTACTTGTTGGGCGCGCCGGTGACGGGATCATACCACGTGATATCACCGACGGACGGGAGATCCTTGTAGCTCTGCGAAGAGAAGTTGTCCCAGATGTTGCCGCCGAGTGCGTTGGTGGCGAGCGGACTGCAGGCGTTGGTGTGAAGAAGCGTAACCGGCACACGGATCTCCGCCGACAGGAAGTTATCCTGGAGAAAATCGTCGGCCAGAACGATCGGCCGCATCTTGTCCTTGAAGTCGGAGGTCTTGGTCCACTCCCAGTACTTGCCAAAGCAGGACATATAGTCTTTGCCCGCACATCCGTTGGGATCGAGACCCGGTGCAGGTTGTGGTTGCTTGCTGGAGTGGCAACGGGCGCAGTTTTCTGCGAAGACGATCTTGCCTTGATGCAAGGTCGCTTCACTGGCCTTAAGGTATTGATCGCCAGCGTGGTTCTGGGCGTCCTTCAGGTGGTGTTGACCTGTGCTCTTAAGAAAGAACTCAGCCATGGCGGGCGTCTGGTTCTCGGTCGCTGCGAAGTAAGAAGAATTCTCGCGGGCTACTTTGATTTCGATGGGGGTGATCGTCTTGCCGCCGACCAATGGATTGAAGTGGAGCAGCCATTCCTCGCTGAAGGTGCCGATATTCAGATAGACGCGGTTCAATGCTCCGAGAGCACCCACCGAGTCAGAACCATCCTTCAACACGCGCGGGGTTAATACGTTGTCCGGCGCCTTGTAGTACTCGGTAAGTGGCCCGGTTTTGATGAAGTCGTTGAACTGGCGATTGTCGAGATTGCCGCCGGTCAGCGTCTCTTTGCCCCAGCGCTTGGCCTCTTCGAGACGCGGCCCCAGGAGATACACGGCGTTCATGGTGCGAGGGTTGTTGATGCTGTCTGAAGAGACGAGGGAGGTATCGAGAGTGCCCGGCCTGGAGGTTTGAAAGAGCTGGTGAATGAAGTTCTGCTGATCGCTGTTCCAATCGAAGATGCGGTCGATCCAGAAATATTGCGCGCCTACATTGGAGCTGAGATTTTCCCACTTGGGATGGTTGCGGTCGTCAGGCGGCTTGAGTGGATTGGGGCCAACATGGCAAAAGGCACACGACATGCCAACTCGGTACGGTCTGATGAGGTCCTTGGACTCGTAATAGCTGGGGTCGGTGTAGTAGCGAACGGCGTCCCACTTCTTTTCGGCTGCCTGGTCGAAGTCGGGATTCGGGAAAAGACGTAAGCCCACAATTCCTGTCGCATAGCCATAGTAAGAGCCGGCGGGGATATTCTTCCCTCGAGCGCCGATCTTGATGCCCGGATACTTGCTCTCGTCCTCAAATGGATCTTTGTCGCAACCGGGTTGCTTGGTATCGCGTTTGTCGAGCCAGAGTCCATAGCGTTCAGGGTCGGGTTCAGTGGCCTGGACGAAGCATGGCTCGTTGACCAAGCCGAGGTAGTCCCAACGATTCTCACGGTTCGCCTTCAGGTTGGGTTGGGAGGAGATGGTCTTGAGAAAATCAAGTACTCCGAAGCTGGTAACGGAGAGTTGGTTCCAGAGGCGATCGTTGCCGGCAGTCCAGACCAGCCAGGTAACACGGCCCTTGATCTCGTCCGGGCTTAGGGCTATACCACCATCCATGTCGCGGAAATAGTCCCTACCCAGATCGTCTGTACCCGCGGCCTTGAGGTCGGCCGCTTTGACTCCGGCAAGAAGAGCCTCATCCTTGACGTGGCCGCTTCTTGGACGTTGCAGCCAATGGAAGAGTGCCACGGCCGCCACGAGCAAAATGATCGCGGCAATCAACCCGAGAAGCTTTTTCATACCTCCTCCTGAACACCAACGAGGAACTCACGGTCATGAGGGAAATTGGAGGCAGAAATCGATCAATCTCTTGTCTGACCAGTAGACTTTGCCGAGATATAAGCCGGGCTGAATGAGGCGTATTTCGTCGCGGATCCATTTCGCCACAAGCGAGGTTTTGGAGTAATCGAGGACGATACACTCCTGGCCGTCGAGCCAGCTTTTATCTTTGTAGACTTCGGCTACGATAGCGTTGAGTCCGAAGGAAAGCAGCCGGTTGGTGAGGACGCCATGCGCCGCGTCAAACGTCTTACCCTCCCAAATGAAGTAGCTAATGAACTCGGCTATTTCGGGGCTCCAAACGGTGCCCGGGGCGACGATCGCGGTGCCTTTGGCTGGTCCATCGGGAATCGGTCCCGCGGGGCTGGCTTTGAAGAGGTCATCGAGCTCCTGCTGGCTCATTTTGAGCAACTGTGGGACGTCGAATGGCATGCTTCCTCCTCACAAGACGATGTAACAGTCATAGTGAATCGAGCCGCAATTCTATTACAGAGCATGCAACCTTGGCCTTCGAGATTTCCCGAAATTAAGACCGCGCCTGTTGAAACGATCTCTATTTGCCGCAATCGGCCAGTATGACTTCTGCCGCCTTTTCGCCGATCATGTACGTCGGGCAGGCGATAAAAAATCCTGGAATGCGGGGGAAGACGGAGGCGTCGACCACACGCAAGGCATGGGTCTTATGCACCCGGAAATTGCTGTCTAGAACTCCATCCTGCTCGAGCGCTCCGATGGCGCAGCTACACGAGGCGTGATGACCCCACGCGTTGGACCGAATATATTCTTTCAGCTGCTCATCCGTTTCGAGGTGCTCACCGGGTAACTCCTCCTGCTCGATCAGGCCCTGCCTCTTCAGCTTGGTGCTGAGACCGCGCACAAAACGGATACCGTCGACCACGGCCGCGAGGTCTTCTTCAGCACCTTCGCCGAAATAGTTGAAGTTGACTTCGGGTGTGTCGCGAGGATCTTTCGAGAGCAGCCTAACCTCGCCGGTGCGATTGCGCGTGTGGGCCTTGAGAACTACCCAGGTGAGATAGTTCGACTCTTCGGCAATCACTCGCGAGTAAGAAGGGTAATACCCCGAAAACCGGTTCAGAAGCGACATACAGAACAAGTCTGGCAATTCTTCGGCTACAGGGGACCGGCGAAATACGGTGAGCACTGAGCCATTGGTCGAATAGATGCCGCGCTTGGCTTTTTTCCATTCGCGGTATTGTGGATCGCCGGAAGTGAAGCGCGCCCCCTTGAACGCCTTCCAGGCTTTGAACTTCATCCGGTTCACCACACTGATCTCGTAGCGATCCTGCAGGTTCCTGCCGACACCCTGGAGATCGGCGCGCACCTCGATCTGGTGATGCTCCAAATGATGACGAGGTCCAATGCCGGAAAGCATCAGGAGCTGCGGGGTATTGAAAGCTCCACCCGCGAGAATGACTTCACGTGAACAATAGACGGAAGCAGGGGAACCGGCTTCACCACTCGGGTTTGCGTGTGCGCGATAGAGCCGGTCACCGCGGAGATATTCAACCCCAACTGCGCAGTTGTTGCTATCCAGGATGACTCGCGATGCAAGGGCGTTCAGCACAATCTTCAAGTTGCCAGGAAAGCGCTTGGCAACATCGAGCAAGCGCTCCCTGGTTCCGTTGCGTGCATGGCCGTGCGTGGTGAGGGGAAGGTAGCGGATGCCGGTGGAGTTATCGCGAACCAGGCGCCAGTCGTTGGGGTCAAGCCCGCTCTCCAGGAACCATCGGATTCGATCCAGGTGTCGTCCGTCTTCGTTGAAGGCCTTCCAGGCGGCGCCGATGACGGTCTTCGCGAGTGCCTGGTTAGCCAGCAGGCGTATATCCACAGCACGTTCCGTCGCAAGCCAGCCGCTCCAGCCGTGACGAGTCGGGTTGATCCCAAGCTTGGCCAGCCAACGATAGAACGGGCGGTGTGCGCAATGTTCGATCCGTTCGAAGAAGGCGCGCATGTTGTCGGCGCGCCAGCTTGCATCACCGGTAAGCTGTGCAATGTAGTCCCAGTCCGCGTTCTGGGGATAGACCAGGATCATCGCATTGTGCGCAGTGCATCCGCCCAGTGTGCCGCCACGTGGATACAGGACTCCACCTCGTTCCGGCTGATACAGGGGGTCCCGCCGTTGCTGTGCTTCATCAGCGTAGTGGCGCACGAAAAAGTCCCATTTCATGGCGGAATTTTCCGAGGAAAGAGCGTGGAATGCGGGCACGTCATAGTCGTCGGGAAGACAATTTGTCCCAGGTTGGACGGGGTCGTCTCCAGCCAGTTCGCGCGGGTCTCCACCGGCTTCAAGCAAAACCACGGTGCGGCCGGCCTCCGCCAGTCGTGCGGCAACGGTGCCGCCGCCGGCCCCGGATCCGACGACAATGAATTCGCAATCGGGCACTCGATTTTCAGTTCCGGTCATGAATGGGTCCCGTCATCGGAAGCTGGTCAGATACTTTCCCAACTCGTCTTTCTCGGGACCTTTGAGGTCCGATTCGAGATCACGCATCTTTTGCCGGAAAGCGGCGGTTGCAGCCGGTTCCTGGGCGTGGCGCCAGAGCGCTTGATCGAGTATGACCCGGTCCTTCTGGAGAAACCGCTTGCGGGTATTCGGGATCAGGATATAGCGATAGATCAAGCCGTCCAGGAAAGAGAGCTTGGTCGCCATCGAAACTTCGTCCAGGATATTGTCGGCGTTGAAGCGCGGGTCCTGTGCGCACCGTTGGTAGAACACCAGCAAGCTCTGGACCTCCGCCGTGTGGCCGGGGCCCGCGGCGAAGACCGTGGGCGCCGCATCCGGCCCGTTGGAGCGGGAATAGGCGTGGCAGATGGCGCAATTCCCCGCGACGCGGACGTAGCCGACGGTTTGCTTGGCAAAGCCTGCCGGCATTTCTTTCGTCTCCTCCCATGAAAAACCGAGGGAGGCATAGCCTCCTTCCCCGGGCAGATACTCGGGGAAAATACGCGGCAGAGAAAGCCATATCCAGTAAGGGATACCGGCCGTGCCTTCGGCCCCCACCGAACCGTACAGGAAGTCGTAACGCTTATCGGCGGTGATCCATCCCGGCTGGGGCAGGACGCGATACATTTTGTACCAGACACCGAACACGGCGGCGGCGGCTAGCAAAAGAACGGCAATCACAATCAGAATGCTTTTCTTTGTGGTGCTGCTGTTGTTCATCACAGCTCCTCGTCCGACCGATCAGAAGGTCTTAAGGTACTCGATCAGAGCACGCTTCTCTGCATCGGAGAGATTCGTGCCATACTCCGGCCCCTCGTGGCCTTGATTGCCGTTTCCGCACATGGCTGTATCAAATTTGAAGAACTGAGAGTCACCCTCGGCCGCAACATTTGAAATGAATCCGACGTTCTGAGGGTCGTAAACGTCATTGCCGCGGAAAAAGGTCTGGCTTCGCATCGTTGAGGGTTCTAGCAATTCACGCAGATTGGGCACCGAACCGTTATGGAGATAGGGGGCGCGCAGCCATATCCCGTCGAGTGGCATATTGGCGTAGCCCGAGGTCTTATGGAAGTGCGAAAAACGCTGCGGATAAGGCTTATTGAACCCCCAGTCCTTCTCATATCCGGCGTAGAGAGTACTTTGGTTCGCAGCGACCAGATAGGTATAGGAGTCGAGGCGGTGCCGGTCAGTCCCTATCTTGCCAATTGGCACTACGGTACCTACTAACTCATCATCTCGGGGATGAGAACTGCGGAACGGAGCATCGCCTGTCCCGTGACAGGTGGCACAGTATTGCGCATAAAGTGGTGCTCCCTGCTGGGCGAGTTGTGAATCGATCGCGTACGGATATACAAGGGGCTTGGCGGTCAGCAGCCAGTTCCGCGTGCGCAGAACGAGCCTGGCATCCAACGTGGGCGGGTAGGCTCCGGTACCGAAGGCCGCGGAGAGATTGCGTTCATCCACTGATGTATTATTTCCATCCCAATGAAGCTGCATTCCTTTTCGTGGGCCTTGGTTCCAGATAGAGGGAAAGTCGGCATTCCCCATCAACTCCCTGGGGTCGGCATGGGTCATGTTGAAATTTAGAAGCGCCTTTGGGGCGTTGAAGGTGTCGACGCGGCCCGGGCCCCAGGTGTCGGCATGGATGAAGCTGAGGCGCTGATTCAGCATGAGCATCTTTTCCCGCATGAGGTACGCGGCATAGTAACGGAAGATGAGGCGATTGATGAAGTCGGGTTTCGGGATAAGCCGATGCGGGTCGTTCTGCATGGCGTCAATCTGGTCGAGAATGCGCTGCGGTGTGAACCTCTGATCGAGCGGAATCGATGTCAAAAAGTGCTCGAAAGCGCCGAGGTTGAGTTGCTGAGCGGGCATGCCCGGCACGACCCTGGGCTTGCCACCGGGGGTGTCGCGAACTGTGCCTATGTGGCAGATTGCGCAGTTGAGATAAACGACGTCGATGCCGCGGACATTGCGCCTGGATACTCCCAGCGGTAGATCGTAGCGCGGATCTTTTCCCTCCTCATAGACCATCCCGAAAGACTTATATCCGCGCCCGGCCTTATGGTCAGGCAAGTCGTCGGAGAAAATCTCGGGCAGGGCTACCCAGAACCAGTAAGGGATTCCCATGGTGCGCTCCCCGCCGGTGGATCCGTATTCGAAGTGGAGAACATCATCGGCATACTCCACTGGCTGGTCGCGAGTAAACCGGATTGCAAGGTAGAGACCGGCGAGTAGGAAGATCGCGAGCACCGCGAAGCCGACGATTCTGAGCCGGCGAAGGGTGCGCGAGGCGGAAACCTGGTCTGGCGAGGTGTTCATCGAAGAGGGTCCTCCTTCAAGAGGAGTGGGGGGATCCTGGCTGAGGTACCGGTCGATGCGAACGATGGGGCTGTCGCTCTCGCGTTGCTCGCGTTCAAGCGTGGTGCGAGGGCGGCTCTGCACGCTCGCGGGATAGACGAACCTGCGCAGTTCGGTGAGGTAACCGTGAGGCGTGAAACCGCGACCGGCTATGGGTTCGAAATGGAGCGCTTCCTGATCGAGAGCAATTTCATTCTCAAAGCGAATCGCTGCGATGGGAATAAATGGTTGACGGGCATCACCGACGCGCTGGGCCTCGATGCGAATGGTCGCGTGCCCAGCTACCGCCCTAGTGAGGCCCTCTTCACGACCTGAAGTATCGCTGGGCGAACCTCCAAGATGGATCGCGTCCTGATCCGGCACAAAGCGAAGCCACACCTCCAGATCGGTTGTGTCGACACGGTAGGGCACGTCGCCATAGTAGACGTTGCGGAAGTAGTCGAAGCGGCGGAGGCCGAGGCTTCTGCCACCCGTCGCCAGATTCAGAACCAGCTTCCAAAGCCGGTTGCCACCCGCGGTGCAAAGCAGGTCGAGGTCCTCCCCAGGGCGGCGTTGAAGCGGGATCTCGTCCCCCGACGGCGAGAAGAACCGCGCCGAGATGCTGGGAGCGTCGGGAACCAGGTTTGCAAGCCAATTCGGCATGCCCCTCTTCATTAATCCCATGCCGAATCGCATCAGGGTGGCGCTGCCTGCGAGCTGCCCGGCGGCTTTCGCGAGACCGGCGTCCTGAGGTTGCAGCGAGCGCACCGTCCCGCGAAACACCCTGCCATCGGGATGAAACGTACGTGCATTTCGCACCACCCCGCTGGTGAACCCGAAGACATCGGAGGCTATGCCGGCGCCCATGGGTTCAGCGTTCCGGCTGGCGCGACCTTCTTCGGCCTTCCAGGCAGACAGGGTCCACAGGAAGCCGCCGAAATCGGAGATTGCGAAGGCAAGCGCCAAAGGGCCTGGAATGATATTCCGGTACCAGAGGACGGCCATGACCAAAGGCACCATGGGTCGATCGATCATGGAAGCAAAGACGAATCCCTGTGCGTTCAGGCGTCCGCTTACCACGTAAAGCAATCCCAGCCCTGAGACCAGCAGGCCCACTAGCCGAAGATAATTAGACCCCTGTGGGTTGAGTGGCGGCAATTGCAACAAGGACTCTACAAAGAAGGGTGCGACAAGGATGATGAGGCCCAAGGACATGTCCAGCCAGCCAAAGAGCTCTACGGTGCGCGCTGGACGGCCTTCTCCTTCGGCTCGCAGCACCCGGATCAACATCTCGCGGAGCCGAGGAGTCGAATTACCTGGAGCGCTCTCTGGTCCTACCTTCGTCTGGATCAAGGAGATTCCTCCTGGCTATCCCGGACAAATGGCCTTTGAGTCGACCATAGTAGCAGAGCATCCAGGCCTTGGCTGCAATCCCTTACGGTGTATTGTGCAGTTTGGCCACGTACTGTTACAGATGTGCTGTATCGCCGGAGGATCGACCTCTTTGTGTCATGGAGACGCGCGTCCATGAGGCGATCCAACTTTCGCCCTGGGTGCATTGCAAGCTCTGTACGTTTCAGGCGAGGGAGTTATGGGCGGGAGAAAGCAGGTCTTCGATGCGCACCGGGAGTTTGCGCACGCGCACGTCGGTGGCGTGATAAACGGCATTGGTGATGGCTGGTGCAATGCCGGCCAGGCCAATCTCTCCCACGCCCCGCGCGCGCGCAGAGGATTGATTACCTTATCGGGGTGGTCCAGGAAGGTGACGTCGATCTCCGGTGAGTCGGCGGTCAAGCTGCTTGCCGTTGACACGCAGGATGACGCCCTCGATCGTTTCGGCGGCGGCTACGGTAGCGGTGGGCGCCATGGGCGGCGCAGTTTGCGCCCCCGCTACTATGGGGACGGCGGGCGCAGCGACGCCGACAGCGCCGAGCGACAGAGGAATGAGCGGCGGCTCACGGGGCCGGCTAAGGGGTTGTGTGTCTCCCCACGGTGCAGTCTTTTCTTCTCGCTCGTCATGCGGTCTCCACCTGCTCTAACAGCCATTTTCATGATAACGTTCTCAGACCGAACTTTTCCTGTAGCGTACACCGCAGCCAAAATGGATGTGAGGCCACGAACATGCATATTTCCCTTCATCGGCGGATTTGCGCCTTATGGTGCGTGGCCGTGCTCGCGCTGGTTGCACCCTCCGCGCGACCCGCTACCGCATCTTTCGGCATATTTCAAGAACATCAAGATGTGGGCACCGTTTTGCACCCGGGATCCGTCGAGTATGACCCAACCCAGCAGACCTACACGATCAGCGGCAGCGGCGCAAACATGTGGTTCGGCGAGGACGACTTTCACTACCTTTGGACCAAGGTCTCGGGCGATGTGTCGCTCACCGCGGACATCGCCTTCGTTGGGACCACCGGCAACAATCATCGAAAAGCCGTGCTGATGATCCGGCAAAGCCTGGATGCAAACTCGCCTGCGGTGGACCTGGCCAGGCACGGAGACGGCCTTACCTCGCTGCAATTCCGGGATGCGCCGGGCGCCAATACGCACGAGGTGGAGTCCAACATCTCCGCGCCACGAACGGTGCGCATAGAAAAGCGTGGCGACTATTTCTATGCCTTCGTCTCGGGAAGCGACGGCAAGTTGCAGGTCAGCGGGGCCTCGACGAAACTGGCTCTCACGGGGCCGTTCTATATCGGCATCGGTGTTTGTGCGCACGATAAGGACGTAGTCGAGAAGGCGATCTTTTCCAATGTCAAGCTGGTTTCGCTTCCGCCGGCAACTGGGAAGCCGATCCTATATAGCGTGCTCGAGACCATCACAGTAGCCTCAACCGACCGCCGCGTGGCCTACGTGGCGCCCATCCACTTTGAAGCCCCAAACTGGTCGCGCGACGGCTCGTTTTTTCTCTTCAACAGCGAGGGCAAACTGCATCGCCTAGAGTTGAATGGAAACGAACCGGCGGCCATCAACACCGATCCGCAAAACCGTTGCAACAACGATCACGGCATTTCTCACGACGGCCAATCGATGGCCATCAGCTGCCAGTCAGAAAGCACTCACGGCTCGTCGATTTACGTCGTGCCGATCAATGGTGGAACGCCCCGGCCGATCACTCAGTATTCGCCCTCTTATTGGCATGGATGGTCGCCCGACGGGAAAACGTTGGCCTTCGCCGGCCAGCGTAATGAGGACTTCGATATCTACACCATTCCCGTCAGCGGCGGACAGGAGACCAGGCTGACCACGGCCAAGGGCCTGGACGATGGCCCGGAGTACAGCCCGGATGGAGCATACATTTACTTCAACTCAGAGCGCACTGGGCTGATGCAGATATGGCGCATGAATTCGGATGGAAGCGGGCAGGAACAGGTGCTATCCGATGAGACCAACGACTGGTTCCCGCACATATCTCCGGATGGGAAATGGATGGTCTTCCTTTCTTATGAAAAGGACGTGAGCGGCCATCCAGCGCAAAAAGACGTGGCGCTCAACCTGATGTCGATGGACGATAAGAAGGTGCACGTGCTGGCCAAGCTTTTTGGCGGCCAGGGAACGATTAACGTTCCCTCGTGGTCACCCGATAGCAAGAAGCTTGCTTTCGTGAGCTATGAATTGCTACCGGAAGAGAGCGTGCATGCAAATTAGGAGGCAATCTTCGTGGTTCTGAGAAATACCCTGGTCTTCGCCGCAGCCGTCGTGCTCGCGGCCTTGGGCTCCCACGCAGCCGACGTGCAGCAGCCCACAACCGAGTCGATCGACCTGAATGCGTACAACGCCATCCGCGAGGAGGGACTGCAGCACTCTCATGTGATGGACTACGCCGGAGGCCTGATCGACGGGATCGGACCTCGGCTGACTGGTTCGCCCAACATGGCCAAGGCCAACGCGTGGACGCGAGACCAGCTCACGAAGATGGGCTGTGCCAACGCGCACCTGGAGGACTGGGGTGAGTTTGGCATGGGCTGGCAGCAGCTCAACACCTGGGTTCGCATGACAGAACCGGATACGGCTGTCTTTGTGGCCCAAGCCACTCCGTGGTCGCCCTCCACCAACGGGCCCGTGACCGCGCAGGCTGTCTCGGTCGTGGTCAACGAGGCGGGCGACATGGCCAAATACAAGGGAAAGCTTTCGGGCAAGATTGTCTTGCTCGGCGCAATGCGCGATGTACCGGTACCGGACAAGCCCTTCTTTGAGCGCTACAGCGACAAGGACCTCAAGGAACTCGAGTCGCTTCCGCTGGAAAGCGAGCAAGCGGAGACGCAGGCGCGCATGGAGCGCTCGGTCAAACGCAACAAGCTTCTCAGTGAGCTCGTTCCCTTCCTGGCCGAGGAGAAGGTCGTTGCCGTGATCGTACCCAGCCGCGACGGACAGAACGGGGGAGGCACCGGGATCATCTTCGACGACAACGGGGCCGCACTCAGCCGCACGGCTTACCACAGAGACACGGCAGTCCCATTTCCCGTAGTGGTGGCACAGATTGAGAGCTACGGCCGAGTGTTTCGTTTGCTCGAAAACCACGTTCCGGTTTCGATCGAGATGGACGTGGAAACCAAGTTCACTGGAGACCACGAGCATGGCTTCGACACGGTCGCGGAAATTCCGGGAACCGACCCTGCGCTCAAGGAGGAGGTGGTGATGGTCGGCGGCCACCTGGATAGCTGGATCTCCGGTACCGGCGCCACGGATAACGGGGCAGGCTCGGTCGTTGCCATGGAGGTGATGCGCATTCTGAATGCGCTCAAGGTTAAGCCGCGGCGGACCATCCGTATTGCATTATGGACCGGTGAAGAGGGAGGACTCTTCGGCAGCCGAGGATATGTAACCCAACATTTCGGCAGCTTCCCCCGCTCTACGGCTCCGGACCAGATGTTGCTCTCGGAGTATTTCAGGAAGCCCGCGGGGCCGCTTACACTAAAACCCGAGCAAAAACTTATCTCGGCTTATTTCAACGTCGACAACGGAACAGGCCGAATTCGCGGCGTCTATACCCAGGGCAATGCCGCGGTGGATTCCATCTTTGCGCAATGGATGGCTCCGTTGAAGGATTTGGGTGTAACTACAGTAAGCAATCGGGACACCGGTGGCACCGACCACTTATCGTTTGATGCTGTCGGCATCCCTGGCTTCCAGTTCATCCAGGATCCGATGGACTACGAGACACGCACCCACCATTCCGACATGGACACGTATGAGCACCTGCAGCCAACGGACCTGAAGCAGATCGCTGTAGTGGAAGCGATCTTCGTCTATAACGCCGCCATGCGCGAACAGATGATCCCACGCAAGCCTTTGCCTCGTCCTGAACTCATGGAGCAGCAGACAAAGCCGCTCACGGACCTCTATCCCACGGCTGTTCCTCCAGGGTAAGGCGTCTACGAGGCCGAAAGGGAACCGCCGGTCCCTCCACTCCGCTCGTAATGACAAATGCTTTGCGCAGGCATGGTAGCCCACTCAAGCCAACAGAAGGCTTGAATGGGGCACCCAGAGCTTTGGTTGCCGGTTGAGAGAACCGCAGGTGCTAATTTTCCGCCCAGTTGTAGCTGGTAATCAGCTTCCCTTCATCGCTGATCAACAGCAGAGCTGCGCGCCCACTTTCAAGTTGGCCGGAGAAGTCTTTGCCGCTGCGCTCATCGTGGAAGGAGAGCGCCTTCTGGTTGGATTCGGATGTTAGTACATAAAGGGTAGCTTTGGGCAGGCGGGTGGGACAGATCAACATACCCGGATCGGTCAAGGTCGTGGTGTAGGTTGGTGAAATGTTCGCCGCCTTCATCGCATAGCGATAAATATCTCCAACGGCCTGCAGATTTTGGTTGAGCTCGACGGGTAGAGCGGCGAACAGGATTCTCCCTTTTCCCAGAGGCTGCTCGGCCCAATCCTTGTCTCCGGACATTTCTGCGCGGCTCAGGATCGTGGTCTTGTTGCCCGCAAAGGTAAGTTCCTCTTCACCACCGGGCCACTTAAACCGGTTGCTATGCAGAGTAAGTGGAGCATCTACGTAACCCAGGCCGAGCCTGATCCTGCCTTCCCGTCGGGTGGAAGTGTGCGTCTCCATCGAATGGTCCGGTCACGAGTAATATGGCTCCGGCTTTCACTCGGGCTACGATTGCCTGCCAGGCAGTTTCAGTCAGCGCAAACGACGAGGGCAAGATAATAAGCTTGGGCGACCCGAGGGATGCAATCTGGTACTCGCCTACTGCGTAAGCTTCTCCACGCGCATAGTAATAGAGCGCCCGAACAGCATTCTGCTGCGCCTCGATCGCCAACGCGTTGGAGACGGAGAGCTGCAAGGACTGAGGCAGGATGAGGGCGATATCCGGCTTGATGAAGTCGGTTGCATACGGCGCCGCGCGCTCAGCGAACTCTCCCAATTTTTGCATCATGGGCTCCCAGAGCTTGGCCGAGCCATCGCTGCGCTGCATGCCGAAGTCGACCTCGCGGGCCCAATCCCACTGCATGGCTCCGGAACTGCCGGCGGCGAAGCCCAGGGCCCACTTTCGTTCGGTGAGCGGCAGCCCGGTGAGCTCGTCGTAGCGCCATGTTCCATCGGGGGCCCAGACGGGTTGATAACCGGTCTCACCGGTAATGTTCGGCATGCCCGGGCGTTTGGCCACGATCGAATCCCATAAGAGAGCATCGTCTTGCCAATAGGTGTGATTGGTGGTGAAGGAAACACCAGCCGACCCATAGAACTGATTCAGCACGCGATTGGTGACGCCGCCTTCATCCTGCCCGACGTCGATGAGCTGGCTGCTGCCAGATTGGCGAATCACGGCAACCATGGATTGCACCCAGCGGCTGAACATATCCTGCGCGAACAGGTTGTAGTCGACGGCGCGCACCTGGCGTGGATTTCCATAACGCTCATAGATAAGGTCCGCGACACTGGGCAGCGGGATGCTGTCAAAGCTGCCGAGCTGCTCCGGCATCTGGGCCCATGCGTCCCCCAGGGCTCGCAGGTCTTTGTACCGATCTCGCAGCCACGCATGCCAAGCGTTTACTTCCGCCGCATCTCCGTTGGGTACGTTTCCTTTGAATATCTGCAGGGGATTGGAGAAGCTCGGCTCATTGATAAGGTCCCAGCAGAGCCATGGAACTGTAGCGAACCTCTTCACCACGGCACCTACGTAGGCCTTCTGGGCATGCAAAGCATCTTCATCGAGATAGGGGTTCTTCTGCGGAGCGTCGGCCGGTTGGGCAGTTGCGCCGGAAACCGGAGCAAAAGCGAAGAAGGTGAAGTTAACGGAGATGCCGTGGTGATGAGCACAGATGAGAAAAGCCTCCAGGTTGCGTAGGAAGCGTTCGTTCGGCTCTCCTGTTGCAGGCTCGATGAATTTGGCATTCTTCATCCAGACGCCGGTGCGGACGAAGGTGACTCCGTGCTGCGGCCATCTCGGCAAAATCCTTCTCCCACACCGCAGCATTGCGGGGACCGGAGAAGTCCCAGCCATTCTCTTCGGTGGTGAAGTAATTGGTGCCAACGGGAAAGAAAGGCGTTCCGCCGCGTGTGAGGAAATCGCCATTGACTCCCAGGGCTTCGCCTTGCTCCAGAGAACTGCGTTCCGCGACCCAGAAACCATTTTCGTAGAACTCACGAAAGCTCCCTTGCTGACGATAGGTGGCGCGGAGCTTGTAGAAGCCGGCGGGAAGCGGCATACGAAAGGGCGCCGGAAGGTCGGCGATCTGGCCGTTCTCAACGGTCAACGTAGCGGCAGCGAGGACTTTATCCGCGGATAAGAGCTCCACACGCTACATCGCCGTTTGCTGGGGATTGCTGGAGCAGATGCACGGTGATCTGAGGAGGCTCGTTCGGGCGGAGGACAGAGTACAGCGTCTCCACCGAGAGGCTGGTGGAGCCCTGGCGCGCATAACCGGCAGACTGGCGAATGAGCGCCATGCCATCCTGACTTTCCCAGTATCCGGATGCGGGCTGAAAGTCCAGGCAAACGATGCGGCTCCCGGCCATCACACCGCCCGGTGGGTGGTCGATAACGATGACGGGTGCTGCTACCAGCAATCCGGCGGCGTCGACCATGTAGCCAAGGCCGTTGAGATGGCCCTCCACGGTGAAGAACTTCTCTGCCTGCACCTTGGGCGTTGTTGCAAATGAGTAGCCCGGCTTCCAGGCGAAATGAGCATCCCCCGGTACGGGCACTTCGTAAGTATGGCGCAAATCGAGAGCCCGGGCGTAGGTATCCTGCGGACGGCCCTGGACAAAGGTTCCGTCGGCCTGCGTGACTGGTACGCGCAATGGCTGCCCGCCGAGGACGAGAAGATTTCCGCCGTGCTGGAGGTACGTTTCGATCGCCTTCCAGGCATCGGTGGGAACAGCAGAGCCGTAAGGAAGCACCAGGAGCTCGGTGTTGGCGAGGGCTCCGGGAGACTGCAGGGCCTGCAGATCCAAAAAGGAGAGATGGAAGGCGGGCCGCAGATCATTGAGCGCCGCTGAGAGGGTGGAGCGATCGAGCGGTTGGCTGGATACGGTCGGGAATCCAGGCTGCCAGAAGACGGCTACCTGGGCCACAAGCGGAGAAGAAAGGAGTGAGAGGAGTACGGTGACGCGTAGAAGTGTGTGCATGGGATTGCTTGCTCATTCATGTGTGCGTCCCGCTGAAATTGTACATCCGGGCTGTGCGGTGAACGCACTTTGGTGCGGTCGAAGCAAAAGATGATTAAATACGTGCGTGCACTCACCAGGTTCGAAAGGCGTGTCCCTATGTCTTCTATCTCCCGTCGCAAGATGCTTAAAACCACCATCGCCGGCACGGCACTCGCTTCCAGTTCCTCTATTTCCTGGGCTCAGGAGAAAGCCGCGGCTCCGGCCGAAGGTCCGATCCAACGGAAGGGCAACATCCGGCAGTCAGTGAGCCGGTGGTGCTATCCGAAGATGAGCCTGGACGAATTGTGCGTCTACGGGGCGCAGATCGGATTGAAGGGAGTCGACCTTCTGGAACCGGCGGATTTTGAAACACCTAAGAAGTATGGACTGATCTGTACCATGGGCTACGTCGACGCGGGAACGATTCCTGATGCCCTCAACGTAGTTGCCAATCACGACAAGATCGAGGCGGGACTGCGTAAGAACGTCCCGCTGGCGGCAAAGGCGGGCGTGCCCAACGTCATTACGTTTTCTGGAAATCGCCACGGAATGTCCGATGAAGAGGGCGCTAAGAATGTAATTCTGGGGTTGAACCGGGTGAAGAAAATTGCGGAGGACAATAACGTAGTCCTTTGTCTGGAGCTTTTGAATAGCAAGGTCAACCATAAGGATTACATGGCGGACCACACCGCCTGGGGCGTGGCGGTGATGAAGGAAGTAAATTCCCCCCATGTGAAGCTGCTCTACGACATTTACCACATGCAGATTATGGAGGGCGATTTGATCGCGACCATCCAGGCAAATATTCAATGGCTGGGCCACTTCCACACCGGCGGTGTCCCGGGGCGCCATGAGCTGAACGATAAGCAGGAGGTGCAATGGGATGGCGTGATGCGCGGGATCGTGGAATCGGGCTACAAAGGATATGTCGCGCATGAGTTCGTCCCTACCGGCGATCCCCGCGCCTCACTGCTGCAGGCCGTCAACCTTTGCGACGTTTAATGACAATCGATTGACAATCGATTAAAGCTGGTGCTGTATTATCGGGGATATCGGGAGGAGTCTGTGCGCAAGTTAGCCCTTATTGTCACGTTACTGGCCGCCGGGGTCTGCATGGCCATACCGGCGAAGAGCGTTTACAACTTTACCTTGAAGTCCATCGATGGCCCGCCGGTCAGCCTGGGGAGTTACCGGGGTAAGGTTCTTCTGCTGGTGAACGTCGCCAGCAAATGCGGCTACACTCCGCAGTACGCCGGCCTGGAATCACTCTATAAAAAGTACAAGGACCGCGGTTTGGTGATTGTCGGCATTCCAGCCAATAACTTCGCGTCGCAGGAGCCGGGCACCAATGCAGAGATCAAAACGTTTTGCCACAACAAGTACGACGTGACTTTTCCTATGATGGCCAAGGTCAGTGTGCTGGGTGAAGATAAGGCGCCGCTCTACAGCTTCTTGACAGATAAGTCAGTGAACCCGCAAATCGGCGGCGACATCAAGTGGAACTTTACCAAGTTTCTGTTCGACCGGAACGGCAAGCCGGTGGAACGCTTCGAACCGGCCGTCACTCCCGACTCGCCCCAGGTTATAGCTGCCATCGAAGCTGCGCTCGGCCAATAAACGTTGGCTGCCAGGTGAACATGCTACAGAGGCCCTGCTCGGGCGCTCTGCTGATCCTGTTCTTCGTAAACACTGCGAAGCATCGGGGCGCAGGCGAGTCCAGCATAGGCTGGACTC
Source organism: uncultured Acidobacteriaceae bacterium (assembly GCA_963736535.1). Taxonomy (GTDB): domain Bacteria; phylum Acidobacteriota; class Terriglobia; order Terriglobales; family Acidobacteriaceae; genus PALSA-350. Next base: position 163,947 of record CAVTPN010000012.1, on the reverse strand, counting down.
AGAGAAGGCGCGGGGTTGGGAGCGCCCTTCCCGGGCGCGGCGCGCTTCGTAGGACCAGGGACAAGCTTATGGCCCAATCTCACAAACGGCCTTTCCACGGCATAGTAGCTGAAGGTAGCACACACCATAAGAGCCACCAGGTTGACCGGCCATGCGCGCAGTACGGCAATGCCTGGTGGGCTACCGGCAAAGTTGGCGCCAAAAAAAAGCTGCTGCCACAGATAAAGACTGTAGGATATCCACCCTATCCAGCGTAGCGGTTTGGATTCCAAAATGCGGCCCACCATCGCATTAGGATGCAGCACGGCGGAAAGTATGAGTAACGGAGTAAGGATCGCCCTTAAAGTGAAGGAGAATGGAATTCTGAGAGTGAAAAGACATAGTTCCATCCCTACAAACACCGGGAGAGACCAGGCGGGAAGGTAGCGCTTCGCCACCTTATTGCGCGCCAAAGGATAGAGCACCAAGGCAATCATCGCCGGGATAAGAAGTGCGTCTACGTGGGTATCCGTGCGAAACACGAATTGATGATTGCTATGTATGAGGTGCGCGAGGATGGATCGCCAGAACGCGACGGCTAAGGCCAAGCCCCCAAGAACCCACAGCCGCAGTTTCTTGAAGCCAACGAGTATGGCTGGAAGAACCAGATAGAAATGCTCCTCTACCGACAACGACCAGAAGTGGCCCGTGTACCAATGCATCGCCAAGGGACTATGGTGCAGGTATTCAACCAGCATCAGGTAGTTGCGGAAAAAGAAAAGCGACCCGAACCAATCCATCGCCGAGAGTGGGATCGCATGAAACGCCGCAAGGATGGCAATGACCAGGAGATAGAAGAGGGCCGCGGGGAGAATACGAAAGAAGCGGCGGACGTAAAAACCCTTCACACTGATCTGCCCGCACCTTGACTCCTCTTCAAGGAGCCGGGAACAGATCAACAGCCCGCTGATGCCAAAGAATAACTCTACGCCCGCCTCGCCAAGGCTGCTCAGCGAGCGGAGCAGTGCTCCCAGGACAGGAATAGTACACGATACCTGGGAATGACTCATCAGGACTAATCCAATAGAGAGCGCCCGCCAACCATCCAATGTAGGAAGGTAGGTTGAGTCCTTTGGGCGGGGCGTAGACATAGATCTAAGCGGTCACCTTTAAGTAAAACTATACGTGGGGCGAGAACCACGTCGTCGACTTTGGCTGACTATTTGTATGGGCCGGGTAGCGCCGTTTCCCGAAGTGGAATGCACGAGTGAGAGGCGCATTACCGGCCTATCGGTGGAAGAGCGGCAGCAGTACGGCTCACGATGCGGACTGGTGCGCGGACGAAGACCGCAGACGCATCCACTCCCTCTTGAGCCCCACGCAGGCCAGGAGAAAGATCATGGAGCCAAGATGCTTGGCCGAAAAAAGGAAGCTTTCGTCCAGGTTATATAGGACGGTGAGAATCGCGATGGCGAGATACCATTCTACGGCCCGAAGCTGGGCCTCGTCGCGAGAGCGGAGGAGGCAAGCGAGAGCATCGCGAAACGCGAAGCCAACGATCAGCAGTACCATGGCCAGCCCCGCGGCGCCGGTTTCGAGCATGACGTCAAGAAACCCGTTCTGCGCCTGTGCCAGAGCCCACGAGACAGTGAGAATGATGCGATAGGATTCGCCTTCAAGGCCGAGCCAGAAGGCGTCGTAGCCATAGCCCAGCAGCGGCCGCTTGGCGATTGAATCGATCACCGCGCTCCATATTTCTGTACGCCCGGTCAGGGTCACATCTTTCCCCAACAAGCTGAACAGGAAATCCGGAAAAAAGACGATCACCGCGGTGGCAGTGGAGAAAGCGACCAGCAGCAGGACGCAGAGGACAAAATAGTCCTGCTTGCGCAGACCGCGCAGCGTCTTCATGGTGATGAGATAGCCAATATAGATTACGGTCAGCATGTACGCCGTCGCTGCCCGCGAAAAGGCGATTGCGGTCAGGCAGAAGATGATTTGTGCCACCCGGACGGAACGAAGAAGAGAGGTACGCCCGCGATAAGACACCGCCACGGTCAGAAAGAACAGCGCCAGGTTGCCGAGGTAATTCTTTGCCATGAAGATACCCTTCCATGCAGTATCGTGCCCACCCAGCAGATCAAGGCCATATTGCGGAAGGACAAGCGCAAAAACAATGCTGGCTGCCATCGTTCCTGTGCCGAGAACCAGGAAAAGCTCAAGTACCTGGTCGACTGTATACCGGGACATAATGTAGTACACGAGAAGAATGCCACCCAGAAGCAAAGTGCCGGAGCTGATGGTCCGTGTTGGCTGCTGCGATAAAGGAGCCAACAGCAGCGCGAAGATAGGAAAGCCGGTCACCAGCTTGGAATGCATACACAAACGGCGAACGGACTGATGCCGCTGAAGGGCAAAGATCATGCAAGCCAAAATGCTCAAGAGCTTGGTGATGCGATCGAAAAACACCCCACCCGCGGAGCCGGTGGCGACGATGCGAGTGGAAACAGGCTCGTTGATAAACGGGGAGACGCCGGCGAGAGCAAAATAGAGGAGCAGCAGCAATAGGCCCCAGGTCGAAGCACGCCTCCAGATGTCTGCGGGCTCTGCGGCCGCACTTTCCCTTCTTCCCGGGTCATCTCTGACGGTGATTCGACCGAACCGTTGGGCAGTTGCCAAGACAGACTCCTGATGAGGAAGAAGGATCGAATCCATTAGGGCAGTTTCGCAATTGGTGTAGACCGAAGCGAGAGGCCCTTTCGTGGTCCCGGCGCGCCGGGACCACACCTCGCGATCTTTGTCAGTCCACAGTAATTGCGAAACTGCCTTAGTGGATGTATATTGCAGCGGAAGTAGCAGAAGCGAGAATCCCCTGGCCATTCACTTCAAGGTTGCGCACGAAGCTGAACGGGACATAGACCACATCGTCCGGCAGCAACGCAACATCCGGCATCTTGCCCTTCTGCATCGCGCCCACGGGTAAGTTAATTTCCTGCACTCCGTGGGGAGTCTCGCGCACCAGCTTCGACTTGCCCACGGCAGCCGTATGGTTGGCGTAGCCGGCGAGCGCGATGGCCTGCAACACCGTTATTTTCGAGTTGTTGGTGCTTATCGGATAGCCGCCCGGTCTCAAGACATCGCCCAGCACATACACCACTGCGACCTTGGACACGACCACCGAATCGCCGGGGTAGATCATAGGATCGTCAGACAAGGCTGTTTCGCCCGTATTCGAATAGTAGTATTCGACCTTTTCTTTGGAAGGGCCGAAGCGTTGGATCGTTATGTGCCGATCGGCAATGTAGGTCAGTCCGCCGGCCATGGCAAGGACGTCCACGACTTTGTGGGGGGTGTCGATCTCGTAGGTTCCCGGTTTCTGCACTTCTCCCATCACCGACGCGTTCTGGGTTGCGTATGCTTCCAGCTGCGCGCGGATCGCTGAGGGCGCCGGCCAGGCGTTCCAGGCCTTTGAACAGCTCAAGCTTACGGCCACGCTCACCTCGCTCACCAACATCGCGCGGCTGGTGACCGCTGCCAGCATGGTGTTCGTTCTTCACCATGCGACCGTGCGCCAGTGGGCGATCGCTTCGCTCTTCGTCTCTTGCCTCTCTGCGGCGTTGGCTCTGGTTCTGGTAACCACCCGCCTCGGCTGGCCCAAGATCGACCTTCGCCTGCTGCGTGGGCGAGCGCTGGAGGGCATCGGCTTCTCCGTTGCCGCCAGTACCACTTCGATTTATAACGACATCGATAAGACCATGCTCAGCCGCTACGGCATGCTTGCCGCGGCGGGGACTTACAGCATGGCCTATCGGGTCATCGACATGAGCTGCACGCCCATCCGCGCGCTCCAGTCGGCCGCCTTCCCGCGCTTTTGCCAGATGGGCAAGAACGGCGCACGAGGCTCGATTGCGTTCACGGGCAAACTGCTGGGCAAGACCTTGCCCTTTGGCCTGCTGGCCGCCGCCGTCATGTTTCTCACCGCGCCGATCATTCCTCACGTGGTGGGCCGCAGCTTCGCCAATAGCGTCTCCGCGCTGCAATGGCTGTGCCTGCTGCCGGTCTTCCGCAGCCTCCACCTCGGAGCCGGAGACACGCTCACCGGCGCCGGCTACCAGCGCTACCGCACCGCCGCGCAGCTCAGCGCGGCTGCGCTCAACTTCGGCCTCAACCTCTGGCTCATCCCCGCTTACTCCTGGCACGGAGCGGCCTGGTCGAGCCTGGTAACGGACGGCAGCCTGGCCGCCGGCAACTGGATCCTTCTCGGCCTGCTGATTCGCCGTGAGAACCACCCCTTCCTCGAGCCACAAGCCGCCGCGATCTAAACCACCAGAAAAGGCCGATCGGTATGATATGGGGATGTTCCCTGGATGCCTTTCAGGAGAGGTTGCATAGTATGCGCACGCGCTTGATCACGGCGGCACTCTTATTTGGGATTTGTGCACATGGGGTTGGTGCAGACGGGCAGTCGGTACAACAGAAGGCGACGACGAAGACTCTGGCGCGCAAGGCGCAGGCCGATTGCGATGCTCAAACCGCAAGAGTCGGCAGGACCTTTACCGCGGTGGTGAAAGAAACCCGGGTGTATTCCGTTTTCTATTCGCCAAAATATACAAAATGCCTGGCAGCGGTGTACCTTCCGCTCAATAAGGATTTGATCGCGGCTAGCGTGATTAACCTGGACAGCGCCGCCGGAACGCAGCATATCGTTTGGGAAAACCTGTTTGCGAAACCATTTGACGCCATCTCCGAACTCGATCGGCAAATTGACAAGCTAAGCAAATGAAACCAGGCTGGGCGGCGTGTTCCCGGATTTCCTGTACGCTGCGCTGGACACGGTCGCGTGTGCGGCTTTCATTAAGGAAAGCCGCATGAACTTCGCCAACGCCACCAAACTTCACAGGAAATCCGGGGTGTTCCCCCTGAAACGACTCGGCGTACTCGCGATCAAGACCAGCTGTCTGGCGGCGCTGGCTCTGGGTATTGTCTGGAACGTGCGCTTCGGGGTGGCTGACCTGTTGGCCCGCCGGAATCAGCCCGACAGTACTCGCTTAGCCATGCGGTGGATGCCGGTGGATGGCGCATATCCGGCGCAACTGGCCGATGAGATCTATGCCCTCGATCCGGCATCGGCGAAATCGCTGCTGCAGCGGGCGGTACGACTCAATCGCTATGATGCGTCCAGTTGGATCCAACTGGCACTTTTGTCCGAGGCTGGGGATGACCTACCAGGGGCCGAAGAGGCTCTGCTACAAGCCGCGCGCGTGGATGCCACCTTTCTTCCCAGCTGGTCGCTGGCCAACTTCTATTTTCGCCGGGAGAACACGGCACGTTTCTGGTACTGGGCCCAGAAGGCCGCCACGATGGATCCGGACGACGCTGCGCCCTTATTCCGCCTGGCCTGGTACGTTAGTCCGAATGCGGGAGAGATTGCGAGCCGCCTGCAGATAAGAAGGCCGCTCATCGCCGTCCAATTCGTAAATTTTCTAATGGCTCAAGGGGACGCAAAAGGGGTGACGGAAGCTGCGTCGCATCTGCTGGCGGGCAACAGTGAGGACAACACGCGAACCCTGCTGGGGGTGTGCGATTGGCTGATCGCGAACAAGCGTCCCGACCTGGCGTTATCCTTGTGGAATGGGCTTGCAGCCCGTGGTCAGCTAGCCTACCCCCCGCTTGCGGCGGACTCCGCAGACGCAGTCACCAACGGCCGATTTGGCAAATCCCCCATTTCCCGAGGCTTCGACTGGCACCTCAAGACGGTCGAGGGGGTGAGTTCTTTTCTGAACACTGGTCCAAATGCACTTGGTTTCGAATTTTCCGGGGACGAGCCGGATGGTTTTCTGCTCATGGACCAGACCGCTCCAGTGCAAGCGCGAAAGGATTATGCCCTGGCCGTTCATTATGCGACCACCGGCATTGCTCCAGGCAGCGGACTTGAATGGTCGGTGACGGACGATCGATCGGGCGCCGTGCTGGCCAGGACGGGGAGTCTTTCCGCAGACCAGGGAGGGGTGGCGTACGCCTGCTTTACGGCCCCGGATGGGGCGGCGTTTGCGCGTTTATCGCTGCTTTACCAACGGCAGCCGGGCACGGTGCGGGTGGAGGGAAAGCTTGCGCTCACAGAAGTCCGCCTCTCCTTGACTACTGCTGAGCACTGCCCGGGGCAGAAAATCTCCACTTCCGGGGCTGATTCTCCAGCCTTCTGAGACTACACTCAAGAAACAGCGGGTGGAGGGTGATTGATCGTCGATCTGGCAGGCGGACCGCGAGATGACATTCGGGACCGTGAGGCGTATAACAGCGCCAACCGGTGCCGGCAACTTGCCAGCGGCCCGCCAAAGACTGGATTAAACGTTCTTCAGCATCCGTCATGACGCAGCTGAAAATTGCCGCAATCCATTTTGCGTTTCCACAGGCAGGTGATTCCCCACGCTATGGGGATCGCCCTGTGGCGCGCATTCGCGCGTGCCTAATAAGGGTGTGCTGCCACGGTGTGTGCTTGAGTGCACTGGCCGGAACCGTTTACGCGCAGCAATCGGAGCGGGCCATTTCCCCGGTTTCGAATTTCGATTACGCCTACTCCAATTTACCCACCCAGCCAGTTGGGCCCGACGATCTGCTGGCGCTCTCTGTCTACGATTCCCCGGAGCTGACGCGCACGGTGCGTGTGGATGCCGATGGCAATATCCGCTTGCCGATGCTTAAAGACCCGATCCAGGTGCGGGGCATGGTTCCTTCTCAGCTCGAATCGGCGATTGCCAAATCGTTGATCAAGGGAAATGTGCTGGTCGATCCCATTGTCACCGTGACCATCGTCGAGTATCAGAGCCGGCCGGTCAACGTAGTGGGGGCGGTCAAGAACCCCCTGGTCTTTCAGGCGACGCGGCCCATTCCGCTGCTGGATGCGATCGCGCGGGCAGGAGGGATGAGAGAAGATGCCGGCTCCGATATTGTTGTCAGCAAGGAAGTCATGCAGGGGGGAAAGCCTGCCCGGATCACGCAGACGATACCCGTGCGGAAATTGATCGACAACGCCGATCCCGCGCTCAACGTGATGCTGCACGGCGGCGAAGAAGTGCTGGTTCCCGAGGCGCTCAAGATCTACGTGGTGGGCAACGTCAAGAAACCCGGAGCGTACCCGGTAAGAAATGATGAAGAGACTACGATTCTGCAGCTGCTGGCTCTCTCAGAGGGCCTGACCCCCTACTCTGCCAAGATGGCCTATGTGTACCGCAGGTCGCCAAGCGGCACCAGAACGGAAGTGCCCGTCCCATTGGCGCAGATCATGAAGCGCAAATCTCCGGATGTGCCCTTGGAGGCGAACGACATACTTTACATCCCGGATAACAACGGAAAACGTCTCACGGCAGAAACCTTAGACCGGATCGCCGGGCTAGGAACCGCAACCGCTACCGACTACATTATCTGGCACTGAGACCGGCCACCATGCGTAAAGAAGAGATTGCGATTCCAATTGAGAGAGCAGACGAGAGCGCAAACGGTTTGGAGCGCAGGCCGATCTCGCCTCGTGTTGTTCTCCCTTTGATCGAAAAGGAGGCGTCCGCTCAACGGCCCCTCGCTTTCTCAATATCTTTGGGTGGTTAAGCGTCACCGCTGGAAGCTGGTTGCATTCATAGTTTTTTCGGTGATTGCCACAGTAATTGTTTCCAAGCGATTGACACCTCTGTATGAGTCGACCGCGGTCATTGATATCGACCGGCAGACTCCGGCCGCGGTGCTTGGCGCTGAGAGCACGACCGCAGTCAACTCGGCGGATGTGGAGAACTATCTCACTACCCAGGAGCAAATCGTGCAGTCGGACGCCGTTCTGCGTCCGGTAGTCGAGAAGTACCATCTCATGACCCCGGCTCTACGCAAGCTCGGGAACGATAAGCTGCTCTCTTCGCGCCTTAAGGACGCGCCGATTGAGCTGCCCGCCTTGAAAGTCACGCGTCCGCTGCATACTTTTCTACTTCTGATCAGTTACCGGTCTCCGGATCCGCAGCTCTCTGCAGACGTGGTCAACGAAATTGCCCGCAGCTACATACGTCATACGTACGACATTCGCTTTCAGGCAGCTTCGCAGATGACGGGCTATATGGAAAAGCAGCTGGAAGAATTGAAGGCCCAAATGGAGCGGTCCGCGGGGGCACTGGCCAATCTCGAGAAAGATCTCGACGTGATCAATCCCGAGGAAAAGACCAATGTTTTTTCCGCCCGGCTGCTGCATCTCGATAACGACCTCACGGCGGCTGAGGTGGATCGAGCAAGTAAGGAAGCCGCCTATAACGCGGTGAAAGGCGGCTCGTTGCCGGCAGCAGAAGCGTCTGACCAGGGGGAGCAGTTGCGCGCCCTGGAGGCAAAACTGAACGAGTCTACAGAGAAGTTCGCGGAGATTCAGACCCAGTTTGGCTCATCCCATCCGGTCTACAAGAAGGCAGCCAGCCAGGTGAGCGAATTGCAATGGGAGATCGACGTTCTACGTCGGCGGATCGTGCAAAGGGTGGGCATCGATTACCAGCAGGCGGTGAATCGGGAAAGCCTTTTACGCCAGGACATGACCCAGGCCAAGGCTGAATTTGACCAGATGAATGCGCGGTCCTTTGAATACAAGGCTCTCAAGCAGGAAGCGGATACCGACAAGGCGCTTTACGAAGAGCTGATCCGCAAGATTCGCGAAGCCGGCATTAACGCCAGCTTCGAAAGCAGTTCCATCCGGCTGGCGGATGTCGCTCGTCCTGCGCTTTATCCGTCATTTCCCAAGACGACCCTTAACACCTTGCTGGCGTTATTGGGCTCCGCCATCATCGGCCTGAGCATCATCTTTCTTATGGATGCCCTGGACACGACGGTTGTGGACAGCGAGCATCTGCAGCGTGAACTGCGCGTTCCTCTGCTTCCTTCGCTGCCCGTGGGCAAATTTACGATGGGGACGTTGCCCATGCAGGAACTGCCCGTGGATCCGGACGCCAAGTTTAACGGAATCTCTGCCAAAGATACGCTGGCGACGCCGAACGCAGCCTTTGATGAGGCCATTCGTACTTTGCGCAGCTCTATTTTGCTCTCCGCCGGATTGGAGCACCACCCCAGGAGCATCCTGGTAACCTCCGCCTCACCTGCGGAAGGCAAGTCGACGATCGCGCTTTACCTGGCCGCGGCTCACAGCCAGCAACAACGCAGGACGCTTTTGATTGACGGCGACATGCGCCGGCCGGTCATCAAGCTGGGAGTTTCCAACGACCGCGGTCTTTCCGATGTGGTCAATGGCACCATGCATTGGAAAGAAGCTGTCCAGACTCCGTACGCCTACCCGGATCTGGATGTTCTGTCGGCTGGTCCCTCCTCGCGAAGGGTCGCAGACCGGATCGGGATTGTGCTGCGGTCAATTCTGGACGAGGCCGAGCGTGAGTACGACCTGGTGGTCATCGATTCGCCTCCGCTACTGGGCTTCGCCGAACCCCTGGAGATTGCTGCGCTCGCCGACAGCGTGATTATCGTTGCCCGCGCCGGGCGCACGAATCGCAGCGCGGTAGCCAGCGTGGTGGAACAACTCAAACGAGTACGCGCAAATATCATTGGCATCGTTCTCAATGGGGTCCGGGCGGACATGAGTTCGCAATATTACTACTACAGTCCGCGCTATTACAGTCACTACACGACTCGCGATCGCTAGTGCTCGCCTCCCAAGAACAAGTCGGCGCCCTTTCCAACCACCAGCACAATCTCGGGGGTGCAAGACCGATGGCAAAGAGTCAGATCGCCCATCTGTGTGTCTGGTCGGGAGACGCGGACCACGCACGCGAACTGGCGAGCAGCCGTTATCCGGGGATCGAGATCGTGGTATTCCCGTATCGCAGGTTGCGAGAGAGCAGCTTCCCGGAGCGGATTCGTTTGCTTCGCGGCATTCGCGGCACGGCAATCATCTTTTACTTTCGATCCCTCGACGAATTGAAGTACAGACGGATCCTTGAATGCGTGCATTTCCTGCACCGGTGCCGGGAGACTGTGCTATGCGATAGCGGCGGCCAATGGAAAACGATGCGAACCGTCGATATCCTGCGGTCGGCTCCCGAAGTTCTGTTCAGCATCCTGGTTGATCTGAAGACTCTGATCTTTTGGTGGTGTTATCTCAAGCTCAGCGCTATGCGGGCTGCACCTGTTCCCGCCGGCATAGGCAACGGTGAGCCCAAGATCGCATATCTGATTCCCAGTCCGGAGACGATGGGATCAAGCGGTGGGGCCATCAGTCACATTCGCGGTTTCCTGTACGGCGTTAAGAGCACCGCGAGAACCTGCCGCGTCTTTAGCGGCACTGCGCTAGCGCAAGATGCTTTCGAAAACGAGATCGTAGCTCCGCCAAGCCGTTCTTACTTTTTCTGGGAAGCCCCCATGCTGGCCTACAATCTGGTCTTTGCCCGGGGAGTGCAGGAACATCTCTTATCGGCCACTCCGGGGGTTTTCTATCAACGGCATTGCCGTTTTGCGATTGCCGGAGCGCTGCTCTCGAGACGTTTACAGGTTCCATTGATTCTTGAATACAACGGTCCGCAAGGGTGGATCGCAGATCACTGGGACCCAACCCCTTTTCGGGGTTTGATCAGGTTGTGCGAAGAAGTGACTTTGCTCTGCGCGGCCAGGATCATTGTGGTTTCCGAAGCCCTCAGAGCAGAGTTGGCGGGAAGAGGTATTCGGGCCGATCGCATTCGGGTGAATCCGAATGCCGTTGATCCGGACTACTTTTATCCTGGACGGGGGAGAGAATCAGGACGCAGAGCGCTTCATGTAGAGCCCGACGAGGTGCTGATCGGCTTTGCCGGATCGTTCAGCCTATGGCACGGAATAGAGATCCTACAGCAGGCCATCGTCCACCTGTTGAGCAGCCGTCGCGGTTGCCGCCTGCGCTTTGTTCTGATGGGCGATGGCTTGCTCCATGGAGAAATGCGTTCCGTCCTGGCAGCGTTCGAGAAGACGGGAGCGGTGATATTTACCGGATCGCTGCCCAGCGATAAGGTGGCCGAATACCTTGATGCCTCGGACATTCTGGTTTCACCGCATATTCCAATGCCGGACGGAAGCCGATTCTTCGGGTCGCCTACCAAGCTCTTTGAATATATGGCGATGGGCAAGAGCATCGTCGCCAGCCGGCTGGAGCAACTCGCCGAAGTTCTGGAGCATGACCGGACCGCATGGCTGGTAACCCCGGGCAATGTCGAAGAGCTTGCGGAGGCAATTCTGCGACTTGCCCTGGACCCGGCGAAACGCGAAGCACTTGGCGCCGCGGCGCGGCGTGCCGCAGTCGAACGGCACAGCTGGGCGCGGAACGTCTCGTGGGCCTTAAGCGACATGCCCTCGCAAACAGCCGAGAGCCTCGATCGCAGCGGCAGTTCGCTGACACTCCCACGCTCGACAGGGAATCCGGGGTGAAGCTGCGCACGATTGCCAGCGCAATACGCCGAGAACCCCTGCTCTGCCCTGTTAGCAGAGGCGGCATGGCGTGGTGTCCGGTCCATTCGTAGATCGATTTTCCGGATCACAGGGCAAGGCGGCGATTGTCCGGTCACTTTCCGTCCTATCGGTTATTACCGGCTGCACAAGGACCTTGTCTCTGAGCGCTCCCACGAGGCTATTCTCGCTTATGCTGACGCAATTCTCCGTGGAGAGTATCCGCTGCTGGGGTATGGCGCCGCCAATCTCGGGGTGAAGCCCGACTGGCAGCTTGACTGGGTTTCCGGAAAAAGCTGGCCGGTCGAAGCCTCTGGAAAAATACAAATCGTGCGCCACGACGGATCGGATGTGAAGGCTCCCTGGGAGCTCTCGCGTCTGCAATTCGCCCCAGTGGTAGCTAAAGCCTACGTGCTGACCGGCGATAGCAAATACCGTGAGGCTCTCCGGTCTTTGCTGACAGACTGGATCGCGCGCAATCCGCTGGGGAAGGGAGTGAATTGGACGGTGGCGATGGAAGCAGCGCTACGGGGAACCAGTCTCTGCCTCACCATGGAGCTGTTATGGCCGTTTACCGCCGAGGAAAAACCCTGGCTCGATCAGATAACCGCTTCGCTCTGGCAGCATCTTCGTTTCATCGAAGCCTATAGTGAGTTTTCTTTTTTGCGGCGCAGCAATCATTACCTGAGCAACATCGTCGGGCTAACGACCTTGTCTGCATATCTCCATGGCCCCCGCATGGATCGGCGGCTGCGAACATATGCAAACGCCGTACAACGGGAGATTCTGCTTCAGACGTACGCAGACGGAGGCGATTGCGAGGCTTCCACCGGTTATCACGTTCTGGTGGGGCAGATGTTTCTCCATTCATTCGTGGTGCAGCAACGAAGCGCATGCGTGATGGCAGCGGAGTTCGCGGGGCGCTTGCGACAGATGTTCGAATGGATCGCTTCTCTGGCGGATGACGCCTGGAAGCTGCCACACCTCGGGGATTGCGATAACGGCAGGGTCGAGTTGCTCGCTGACGATATTGCTCAAACGATGCTCCCGGCCACAGAAAGGCATTCCCTGCGCGTTGGATCCCTCTGTGGCCTGGCATCTTATCTGCTCCAGCTCCCGATAGGAGGCGAGGTGGAGGACGCGGTATGGTTTGGGCCTGCGACCGGCGCCCACGCCGGCAAGCTGGAGCAGAAGCCAGTCTCGGTCATGCCCGACTCTGGAATTGCGGTGCTCCGCTCAGGCGAAGCGTCAGTGATCTTTTGCGCGATGCCGAATGGACTTCGCGGGCTAGGCAGTCATACCCATTGCGACAAATTGTCCATTGTGTTTCGCCTGGGCCTTGAGGAAGTTTTCTGCGATAGCGGCAGCCGATGCTACACCCGTTCGGCTGAGCTTCGGAACCTCGATCGCTCCACCAGGGCGCACAATACTTTGGTAGTTGATGGAGCGGACCAGAATATCGTTCCCGCCGACCCTGGGCTGCTTTTTCTGTGCGGCAATGAAGCCGTTGTGTCGCGGATTGCGATATTGGAAAACGGCGAGACGGCTGTGCGAGCATCGCACCAGGGCTATGCCAGAATTGGCATCGAACATCAAAGGACGGTACAACTGTTCAAGCGCTCATTGACGATACTCGATGAGGTGAGTGGGGCGGAGAAGCATTTATTGGAGCTGCGGTATATCCTGGGTCCCGAATGGCGTGCTTCTTCTGAGATGATGACTGGAGAGACGGTCAGCTGCCTCATCGCGGGACCTCGCCGGCTGTCTCTTCAATGTGAGGCCGAGAATCCCCTCGCGCTGATCATCCTGCCGGCGCAGATCTCGCGGGAATACGGCGCTGAGTTGCCAGCGAATTGTATCCAGATTCAAACCACGGCGGGCCTCCCTGCTAGAGTGCAGACCAGAGTGGAATGGGATTGATAGTGGAAGCCAAAGACAAGAATGCGCTTGAGGGTGAGAGCATCGTCTGCTTCGCGGGCGAGGACTGGTGGTACCACCATCCTCACTCCAAGAATCATCTGCTCAAGCGCTATGCGCTGCGGAACAAGGTCCTCTTTGTCAATTCCATCAGCATGGGGCTTCCTTCCATGGCGAACCCGGATTTTTTCCTCAAGATCAAACGGAAACTCAGGAGCTACACCCGCTGGTTGCGCAAGGTTCCTGAGGGTCTGTGGGTGATGACGCCGGTGAACCTGCCGCTTTACGGGTCGAGGACCGGGCCGGTGGCTCAACCGAGTCCTGTTGGTCGCGCAACTGCGTCTGGCCATGTTGCTGCTTCATATTTCACGTCCGATCCTTTGGGTCGCGATCCCTACGGCGGCGGAGATGGCAGGCCGTCTGGGCGAGAAGCTGCTTCTTTATCAGGTATCCGACAAATACGATGCCAACGAAGACAGCGCCTTGTCGGCACAAGTGATTCGCAGATACGACCGTCAGCTGAAAGATGCGGCCGACGTGGTCTTGTATTCGGGCCGCAAGCTATTTCTCGAGGCGACCGAGCCCCATCGATTTTTTCTCGAGCAGGCAGTCGATTTTGATCATTTTTCCAATTGAAAGTAGAGCCCGCTCCGGAGCTTGACGGTATCCCGCATCCGATTTTGGGTTACTTCGGCACGATGGATTACGTGATGGACACCGAGCTGATGGCGGAGGTTGCCCGTTTGCGGCCCAACTGGCACTGGGTGCTGCTCGGCCTCAAGTCAAACCTGGTGCGGATCTCAGCTCCTAACATCCATTTCCTGGGATCGAAACCGTATCGTGACTTGCCGGGCTACATTCGTGCAGTTCGACGTGTGCGTTCTGCCTTGGCGGGAGAACAACATCTTCACCAGCTACGGAAGCGCGATCAAGGTGCGCGAATATCTGGCTACAGGAAAACCGGTGGTGATGGCGCCGCTTTACGAATACCTGCAGACGCCCGGCCTGCGGTTCTACCGCGGCACGCAGGAGTTTATCGCGCAGGTCGAAGCGGCGCTGGCAGAGGACTCTCCGGCGCTTGTGGCGCAACGGCAAGCGGTTGTGAGAGACGGCACCTGGGATGTGAGAGCGCGCCAGCTCGCAGTACTGATCCATTCCCTGCTGCGCGGGCGGCGGTACACCTATCAAGCCACGAACGCCGGAGGGCACCTCGCGGCAACCGTCCTGGAGGGCCATTGAGTCTACATGGAAAACAGATAGCGGGTCTTCGCCGCAGGCTCCTTCGACCATTCGCGGAATGGATGGGGGCATGATGCGCGCTCTACTTGAAGATATGAAGTCCGGGAAAATTGCTACCTATGATGTGCCGGTGCCAGAGCTTCAGCGAGGAGGGCTTCTCGTGCGCACGGCATTCTCCGCGATCAGCGCCGGCACAGAGAAAGTGAAGCTGGACTATGGCCGGCAGTCTCTGCTCGGCAAAGCGCTGGCTCGCCCCGATTTGGTCAAGCAGGTGCTCCAGTTTGCGCAATCCAACGGCATGAAAGCTGCCCATCAAAAAGTACAGGCCCGTCTGGACACACTGGCTACGCTCGGCAACTCCTGTTCAGGGTATGTTCTAGAGGTGGCTGCGGGTGTCACCGACTTCAAGCCGGGAGACCGGGTCGCATGCGGAGGAGGCGAATATGCCAACCACTGCGAGGTCAACTTCGTGCCCTCGAACCTCGCTGTGCGCGTTCCCGATAACATCAGTCTGGAAGCTGCATCGCTGACGACGATTGGCGCGATTGCTATGCAAGGCGTGCGCCAAGCGAGCATTACCTTCGGGGAGACGGTAGCGGTGATCGGAGTTGGCCTGGTAGGCGTTCTGGCGATCCAGATCCTACGGGCCGCGGGCTGCAGAGTGATCGCAATTGATCTCTCCAGCGAGCGTGCGGAAAGAGCCACCTCGCTTGGTGCGCACCTCGGGTTGAGTACCAACGATCCTGGAATGGAAAGCGCGGTCGCCGCCTTCTCGCGTTATGGAGTGGATGCGGCGCTCATCACAGCCGCTACCAAATCGGCTGAGCCGCTTGAACTGGCGGCAAGGCTGCTGAGGGATCGCGGCCGCATCGCCGTAATTGGAGACGTCGGGATGGGTGTCTCGCGACCCAACATGTATATGAAAGAGATCTCGTTGTTCATGTCTCGCTCCTATGGTCCAGGCCGCTATGATCCTCAATACGAAGAAGGCGGTCAGGATTATCCGATCGGCTTTGTGCGCTGGACGGAGAAGCGAAATATGGAGGCTTTTCTGGATCTTTTGTCTTCCGAGGCCCTTCACATCGAACCGTTGCTCGCCCATCGCTTTCCGGTGGAAGAGGGTGGAACTGCCTATAGAGCGTTACAAGCCGGCGCTTACACCGGGATTATCGATTATGGCGCTCCTACCAATTTCCGAGTCCCTGAAAAGGCACGCGTTTCGTCGCGTTCTGCACCACCGGTGGCGGGGGCCAAGCTGCGTGTGGGATGTATGGGTGCGGGAGGATTTGCACGCAGCGTTATCTTCCCCTATCTCCGCTCCTCCGCGGGGCTAATCCTGGAGTCTGTCGCCAGCAGTTCTGGCGCGACTGCCGAATCTGTAAGGACAGGGTTTGGTTTCAACATTGCCGAATCGCCTTCCGCACTGCTTTGCAATCCCAACGTGGACGCGGCATTCATCCTCACTCGGCACGACAGCCACGCCGCTTATGCTAAGAGCGCGCTGGAGCAGGGAAAAGCCGTGTTTGTCGAGAAACCGCTTGCCGTAAACCGAGAGCAGTTAGAAACGGTGCGCAAGGCGTATGCAAAAAGATTGGCAGAAAACGGACTCCCTTTTCTCATGGTGGGATTCAATCGCCGTTTCTCGCCTGTCACAGAAAGGCTGATGAATTTCTTTGGTCGCCGCAGCGATCCGATGCTGGTGCATGTCCGTTGCAACGGTGGGTTCGTCCCTCGTACCAGCTGGATTCAGGACCCGGAAAATGGCGGCCGGATCGTCGGCGAGCTTTGTCATTTTGTCGACTGGGCGCGAGCTGTTGTACGTTGTCCAATGCAGACGATCACTGCCGCGGCTCTGCCGGACGCGGGACGTTACAACCGCGATAACGTGGCAATTACCATCTCCTTTCAAGACGGTTCCCTGGCGAATTTGCTGTATCTCGCAAACGGGGATCGTGCGGTTGCGAAGGAATACTTCGAGGTATTCTGCGAAGGGGGTATCGCGCGCATTGATGATTTCAAGACTCTCTCTCTCTCCCGCAACCGCAAGACGGAGACATTCAGAGGGGGCGGGGACAAGGGCCACCGTCGACAACTGAAGCTGACCCTCGAAGCGATGGAGCGAGGGAAAGATGCCCCTATTCCCTTTGAAGAGCTAATCGAAGTGACAGAGGCGACCTTCGCGATTGAGGAGGCGGTCAGGACTCAAAGGACGGTGTCTTTGGGCTGAACCATTCCTTACTTTCCTGCGAATATATATGTCTATGCAAATGTCCAGGGTGTCGATGGATGTTGGACCGCGCGGGACGTCGCGTGCGCTGTACGGGGTGCTCGGCTTACTTTCTTTGATACCGATCGGGATCGTGCTACCAATGGCGCCTACGAAAGTAGGCATCGCCATCATGGCAATATGGACTGCGCTGATCTGGATTGCGATCAGCTTCGCACGAGGCCAATTCCATTACGTCGTTGTCATGTGGGTGGCAGTATACCCATACTGCTACTACCTCTTGTCTTATCCCGTAGAGCGTTCCATCTTCACCGTCGACCGCGCCCTCATCATACTCTTGGTAATTGAGATGCTTGCCTTCTCGCGGCCAGCCGTCGCTGGCCCCCTGGCGCGCGACGTGCGTATCAGCGCCTATTTTTGGGGTCTCTATCTACTGGTCTGTTTTCTCTCTCTTGCAGGTCACGCTCCGTCTGAAGTACTTTCCCCTTATCGCTTGTTGGTAGACGGCATGGTGATGCCTGCCCTGTTTGGTCTCTATGCGATTCGCTACTTCCCATTGCTCAGAGACCTTCAGAAGCTGCACCTATGTGCGTGTGTTCTCGGTATTGGCCTCTGCACAAGCGGCTTCATTGAATTGATGACGGGGCGGGACCTGTTTCCGTGGAACGGATCATCTCCGGAATTTACCGCGACCCACGTCAGGCGAGCCGATGGGCCTTTCGAACTGCATGTAGTTCTGTCCATGGTCGCCATACTTTCATTTTTCCTCATTATTTATCTTCGGCGGCTTATGCCGCAAAGAGTCAACCTCTGGCGAGCGGCACTCCATATGACCGGCGCTATCGCGTCGTTCGTGGCAGCGCTGATTCCGTTAAACCGGGGTCTGGTATTTGCGCTGGTACCGATCGCCGTCATCGACTCGTGTTCGAGAAACCGATTGATTCCGCGCCGAATATGGGGAACGATTCTGGCGATCATCCTGCTAGGAGGAATTGCGGCAAAGCTGCTCGATCCCCAGCTTTACGATGATCGAGTTGCCAGCCAAGCCAACTTCTACCAACGGGTCGTCCAGCATGTGGAGACGCTGCGAGTGGTTCGTGAGTATCCGTTCTTCGGCGTCGGTTTCGGTTTATATCACGATGTCGCCGTTCGCGACCCGCGTTATATGGCTAGCTGGAAGGGTATCGAATCGATGAACGTTCCGCACAACGTGCTGATGACCGTCCTTTCGGAAGAGGGCATCGTCGGCTTGTGCCTTTATGTTTCAGCTCAGGTTTTTCTGGTGCGTGCGATGTGGTTAATCCGCAAAGCCTATCCGCCCGGCTGGTTGGCATTTCTTTACTGCCTTCTCGTCTACCTACTAATCGGCTTCGACTTTGCCACCGTTTACTTTGCTGACATCAATCTGCTCTATATCTTTATTCTCGGCATACTTTATCAACTGCAGATGAGAGTGGCACGCGAACAGGAGTTTACGATCCTGGCTCGTCCGGAGCCGAAGTTTTCCGTCCAGGTTTTATAAAATGGCGGCCGCTATGAAGGCAGAATCGCGTGGGAAGGGGTTACGAGCAATTACGCGTGCCGCGTCGACTATGGGCCGGCGCACCCATAGTATGGCGAAGCTCGCCTCCTTTGTCCTGATGGTTCTCGCTGGCGCTACAAGCTGGGGTTTAACCTACAATCGCCCGGAGGGGCCTAACCTGCATACCTGCGGCTTTTCAAATCAGGTACACGACAGCGATGCCTCTCTTATGAGACAGAGGCCACCGACTCGCTTTAGACTGATGACGAGCCGTTACGTTGCGATTGTCCAGGCCGCCCGAGGCTACAATTGCACCGGGACGACGACCGTAGCCTTCAATGGATACAAATACGTCCAGGCCGGGATCACTGATGATCCCGGCCTTGCCCAGCTGATTCCCACCGTTTCACTCTTTACGGGAATGTCTCTAGCAGATGCGTTTGACCTTACTGTCCTCTCAGTCATCTTCTTAGGAATTCTGACCGGTTATGCCGGCTTTTGGCGCTTGTTTCCCGACAAGAAGGTGCGTTGGGTTGGAGCCCTTGTATTTCTTTGCCTGGGGCTGGCGGAGGCGAAAGTGGCCGACGTCTACATCTTTCAGATCTCCCCGCTCTTAGCAGGTATTCCGTGGGTTTTGCATTTCTCGCTTACTCGTAAATCCATCGCGCTCACAGTGAGTGCTGCTCTGCTCGCATTTTCATGCTCGTGGTGTTCTTTGGTACGCACCGGTACAACCCTCATTTGCATGGTATTCCTCATCACGCTGTTCATTGGACGCTATCGTGTGAGAAAAGCGTTCTTACCATTGCTGCTCATCTTCCTTGCGTGTGTCCCATGTATTCTTATTGAGAGGCATCTGATCGCGCGCCGAGACAGCGTCCTGGCGAGCCATGGTGAACCGGCACCCATGGTTAATAGTCATCCGTTATGGCACTCTATCTATATTGGCCTTGCATTTGTTCCTAACTCTCAAGTGCCTGAGTACAACGACGCCGTTGCCATGGATAAGGTACGGTCAATTGATCCGGCTGCTGCTTATACATCCGACAAATATGAGCTCATCTTGAGACATGAAGTGTTGAACATAGCGAGACACAGACCTGCGTTGCTGATCGAGAACCTCGCGGCCAAAACGGGAATCATGGTTTTCCTGGCGTTGATCTTGTTGTTTCCCTCGAGACGGCTTCTCTTTTCCGACAGTGAAGTCCTCTGGATGGATGCTGCCTTTGTTATGGCTATGGGGCTGAGCGCAATGAACGTAATCCTTGTGATTCCGAAACCTCCCTATCTGCTTACGTTCGTATGCCTGACGTTCCTATACTCTTCCCTCAAGGTGTGCAGAGCACTTTCACTCAACGTGGAACAAAACACAATCGGCTCAGCGATAAGGTGCTTAGTGGGCCGGGGGTTATATATAGAGAATCGTGTAAGAAGGTAATCTGCAATGAATTCCGCGCGCTTACCTAATTCGGGATCAGAAATAGAATTGAGACCAGCTCCGCGTCTCCTTTCGCTCATCATCCCTTTCTATAATGAGGAGGCGGCTGTTCCCCACCTGAGGAAGCGGCTGACTGAGTTTCTGCCCGAACTGCCGTGCCCCGCCGAGTTGGTTCTGGTGAATGATGGAAGTGAGGATGGCACACTGAGTGATTTGCAGGAATGGGCTGCGTGCCATCCAACAAACATAACAGTGCTTTCGCTCTCCCGAAATTTTGGCCACCAAGTGGCTTCGACAGCGGGGCTGGACCATGTCCGAGGTGATGCCGCAGTGCTGATGGATGCCGACCTTCAGGACCCTCCAGAGGTCATTCTCCAAATGATCGCCGAGTATCGACGAGGGTATGACGTTGTCTACGCGCAGCGCGAATCCCGTAAAGGGGAAAGCCTTGCGAAGCGCAGCACTGCATGGCTCTACTATCGGCTGATGAATCTCAGCGGATGCCGGAACCTGCCTCCGGATACGGGTGATTTTCGATTGATCTCAGCTCCTTGCCTCCAGGCGCTGCGCTCTATGAGGGAAACGCATCGTTTCATTCGTGGGATGGTTGCATGGGTGGGTTTCCCGCAAACCGCTGTTCGTTTCGAACGGCCGAAGCGGGTGGCTGGTAAGACGAAGTATGGCCTGGGCCGTATGCTCTGGCTGGCGTGGACAGGTGCATTGTCGTTTTCGCCGATGCCCTTGCGCATTGTGTTTGGCTTGGGGATCATCGTGGCCGCCGCAGCCGGCGCCATCGGCATCTATGCGGTTGGCAGTCTGCTCCTACATTATTACGTGGTTCGCGGCTGGACATCTCTTATGTTTACTTTGTGCCTCATCGGAAGCTTCAATCTTATCGGCATGGGTATGGTGGGAGAGTATGTCGCTAAAGTCTTCGAGGAGGTCAAGGGGCGGCCTCTATACATCATCGATCCGGTCAGAAGTAGGAACATGAAGATCGCCGGCGAACCGGTCGCCGGAACAGGTTATGAAGACTCGAGCGCGCTTTCTTGAGCTGATCAATGTCATGAAAAATCAGAAGGCCGAATTCGATGGACTGGCGGACGGTTATGAGCAGATGTTGGCGGATCCACTAAGAAGCCGCTTCGCGAATTCAACTGAATTCTTTCATCGGCGAAAGCTTGAGGTGCTACGAACGCACTTGGCTGCAACCGGCAAATTAGCACGCGACCTTCGCTGGCTCGACTTGGGTTGTGGCCGAGGAGACCTGCTACGAATGGGCAGGGCCGAATTTGAGTCAGCGTATGGCTGCGACGTATCCCCTGCCTCTTTAAAATACTGCGAAGGGATCACGGTGCGCGAGCAGAAACGAGCCGACAGTATTCCTTTCGACGCCCAGAGTTTTGACTTGGTCACGGCCGCGTGTGTGTATCATCACGTGGCTTTGTCAGAGAGGCTGAAGCTGACGCGAAGCGCCCTTGACATACTCAGGCCAGGCGGGTTGTTCATAATGTTTGAGCACAACCCATGGAACCCCGTAACTCGGGCAATAGTTCGGAGAAGCCCGATTGATGTGAACGCGATTCTTCTGCGCCCATCTGAATCCGTCGAACTGCTGAGAGTAGCTGGATTCCTTCGGGTTTCGATACGCTACTTCCTTTTCCTGCCCGAAGCCGCCGGAGCAAAGATGACCAGGGTGGAGAATTGGCTTTGTCGCGTTCCCTTGGGAGGACAATATGCAGTATTTGGTGAGACGCCGGGATGAGGCGCCGCCCTAGCCACCACAAGAGCTCCGGCCAAGGGCAACGGCACAGATCAGGTCATATCCCTGAGCCAGGCATCGCAATTCCGTTGCGAACCTCTCCTCCCAAAGGATAAACTTGTGCGCGTTGGGTGACTGCGCCTTAGAGGCAAGAATGCTCGTCAAACTACAGTCCGCCGTCTCACTGTTCACCTGCAGCTGCCTGGTCAGTCTGGCTGCTTCCCCATCGAGCATAGGTTTTGTCGTGACAAGCGGGCAGGCGCAGGTTGATGGGGCGGTCGTGCACGGCAACTCTACTCTGTTTCAAGGGAGTGTCGTCCAGGCAGGAGAGCTGGCATCCGACCTTATGTTTCCCGGGGGTTCCAATCTACTCCTGCAGCCTGGCTCCACAGTCAGGGTCTACCGCGAGCATGCGGTTCTGGAACGTGGCGCCGCCATCCAACGCGGCAACCACGGATATGCACTGGTTGCGGATGGGCTGAAGGTATCTTCTTTATCTCCGCAAGGCGCTGTTGTCGTTGGGCTAAAAGACAGTTCTCATTTGGAGGTGGCTGCTCGGGGCGGGGTGGCTGAGGTCCGCACTCCTACAGGCACCCTGGTGGCTCGACTGGAGCCGGGGAAGGCTCTAAGCTTTGCTATCCAGGTTGCGCCGCAGAATTCGTCACCCGCGCCATTGCCGCAAAATCCGCCATCCCCAGCTTCAGGACAATCCTTACCGGCGACAGGTGCCCAGCTAACGCTGCATGGCATTCTTCGTAAGGACCATCCTGGGCGCTATGGGCACTATTTGCTCACAGATTTAGCGACGAACGTCACCTATGAACTCCAAGGGACAGGGCTCGATGATCTGGTTGGGGCATCGGTTGAGGCCACAGGCAGTATTTTTGACGCAACACCCGCGGAGGGGGCCTCCAAGGTGGTGTCAGTGTCTGACATTCACCAGATGCCTATCAGCGAAATACGCGGTGGGGCTCCAACCGCAAACACTCCCGCGGCCGGTGCCCCGACGCCTTCCGGTGACACCGTTCCTGCAAACGGTGCGGGGCCAGAAGTTGGCGCCAATCCGGAAGCGAAGGCTCCTACAGAGCCTGACAACGTCCCCGTAGTTCCACCCCTGCCCCAACACAACGACAGGACGAAGATCATAGTCATCGTGGCCCTTGCGGCTGGAGCCGTCGTTGGAGTTGCTCTGGGTTTGGGTGGTGGAAAGTCATCGACTGTTAGCCCTGAATAGATTCTCCTTGGGTTAGACGTTCAGGATTAGTCCCGGATTGAGCGGCCACAGCCATAGAAAGAATCAGAATAGGCCACGCGCCAATTGCCGGACGCGAAAATGGGTAGTCGAACGCGCCATGGACCAGGATGGCGATCACGCCGACTCCCCAGATGGACCGAAGCGCTGGCCGTATTGCCCAAAGAGCGAGAGAAAGCATGGCTAGCCCGACTGGCACCCCCCCTTCGGCGGTCCACTGCAACCAGTCGCAATGTGCCTGGTTGACGATTGCTCCGGGGTCTAATGTTGCGAAGGCGGGATATACCGCCGGCCAACACCCCAAACCCCAGCCAAGCCACGGATGCGCCGCGATCATATGCAGGGTAGAAATGGCGAACTGCAGGCGCCCCGCGGTGAAGGTCTCGGTATAAAACCGCTCTGATGCAGTTGCAAATCCTGCGATCAACGTCAGAATAGCGGTAACACCCAGCAGGGCCACGGCGACGAAGCGAATTTTCCGGCCAGCCCCAGGCTTCTGCAAGTGCGACAGGACCAATACCGCAAGCACCTCGACGCAACCGATCACCATCCCTCCGCGTGAGGCACTGACTACAACAGCGGTAAGCAATACCGCCGAAGCGAGGAGAAAAGCATACGACCTTTTGGCCTCGTTAAGCGCAAGGAAGAGTGCAATGGGGAGAATTGCCTCGATGAATACTGCAAAGTGGGTGTGATAGACAATAGGCCCCATCACGAAATCATGATAGCCGGCATGGAATACACCAAATACCTTTCCGGGAGACATATATGCCTGAAGGATCGCTTCTACTGAAACGGCAAAGCCAAACCAGACGATAACAAGGCGGACCAGTTGGGCCAGGTTTCCGTCCTTTAGGAGAGAAGCGCCTGCATAATACACCGCGGCCCATGTCATCCACTGCAAGATTGCGCGCTCAGTCGCAAAGCGATTCACGGTTGAGGTGGTGATCAATTGAAGACACCCCCACAGAACGATGAAACTCAAAGCGAACAACGGGTAATAATTCCCACTCGGAGGCGTTCTTCTTAAGACAAGCGCTATGCCAGCAATCAGGAACACGGATATCTCGAAGAGCGCGACAGGCCAATATGCTGGAATCCAAAGCGTGAGCGTTGCCACGCACACCGTGATTAGGAGCGACAGTGCAAGTAATGCATTCCGCATAGAGATTCCATTGGCTTATTGAAACTGCTGAGTAGCAGC
The DNA here is from genome assembly GCA_963736535.1 of uncultured Acidobacteriaceae bacterium. GTDB lineage: Bacteria > Acidobacteriota > Terriglobia > Terriglobales > Acidobacteriaceae > PALSA-350. The sequence continues at coordinate 139,968 of CAVTPN010000012.1, read as the reverse complement.
CACCGCTTCCGTTGGGTGCGTCATGGAGGGGCTCTCGCCCTGGATGAATTCCTTCCACCAGAGGGCGAAGTTCAGCAGGAACCAGGCATGCGGTCCCCGCCCGGAGCGGATCAGGTTCATCACCGCAGGTTTGTCCAGAAAGTCGGTTCTATCACAAAACTCAGAAAGTTCGCGCTGGGCAAATTCGCCCAATGGTCCTAGACACCATTGGTGAATCGGCACACCAAACCCCTGCTTTCGGCGATCGATGATAGCGTCAGGAATGACGCCCCGAACCGCCTTCTTCAGGATGTGCTTCGATTCGTTTCCGCGGGTGATGACTTTCTCCGGGATACTCATCGCCAGCTGCACGAATTTGTGATCGAGAAAAGGAACCCGCGTCTCAAGGCTTGCGCCCATCCCCATTTTGTCCAGGCGCATGAGAAGCAGTTCCGGAAGACGCAGGTTCAGGTCCACGTAGGTCATCCACTTCACCGGAGTTTTCTCCCAGGCGTTCTGCACGAATCTCTCATGGATCGGTCGTATCGCCTGCCAGGAAGTCTCGTTCCTAAAACGACTCCTTAGACGCGGTGAAAGCACGTCCAGTTTGGCGCTCTGCGAGAAGGCATCCACACCACCCCAAAATATCGGAAATCCGGCGGTCGCACGCCAAAGTAGCTCGTACGACGCGGTGTGAGACCGGCCTAGCGCGCTAAGGGCTAGAAGGCCAAGTTTCTTCGCTACGCGCGGAACGGGATAGTCATTCCAACGTATTAAATGCAGGATCTGTTTCCAATGCCGATAGCCCCAAAACAGTTCATCGGAGCCTTCCCCCGCCTGAGCAACCACTACACCGTTGTCGCGCGCCAGTTTGGAGAGGAAATAAACGGGCATGCAGACGGGATCGGCGATGGGCTCATCCTGCAGGTGAATCAACTGTGGCAGAAAGTCGAGAAAGTCAGCCTGGGTGAGAACCCGCTCATGGTGAATCGCACGGATGTGCGATGCGAACTCTCTGGCTCTCGGCAATTCACTTTCACAACCGCGGTAGTCCTGGTCGTAGCCGACGGAAAATGTGTTCACCTTGCCTCCCGCACCCTCGGAAAAAAGTGCTGCGTTGGTGCTGGAGTCAATTCCGCCGGAGAGAAATACTCCCACCGGAACATCACTTACGGTACGAAGAGCCACACTGGTGCGCAGTTCCACTAGCAGGCGCTCAGCAATCTCCTCTTCTGAAACGCCAATTAGGGGCGTCGTGTGATCAAGAACGTCCCAGTATCGTTCCTCGCGACGCTGCCCGTTTGGGTCCACGGTCAGGAACGAGCCAGGCGGGAGTTTATGGATGCCTGCAAACAGCGTGTCGGGCGCGGGGGTGGTTAGGAAGGAGAGATAATGAAACAGAGCTTCTTCGTTCACCGCACGAACCTGGTCAGAATCCTGAAGCAGCGCTTTGATTTCCGATGCGAAGGTGATCCGTCCATGATGAATGCTGTAATAGAGGGGCTTGATCCCGATGCGGTCGCGAATGAGCCAGAGGCGGCGGGCCCTTGCATCCCAGAGGGCGATGGCGAACATGCCGCGAAATTTCTGCAGACATGCAATGCCCCATTCTTCAAAGGCGTGCAGGATCACCTCGGTGTCCGAATGGTCGGTTTTCCAATGGCGGTGGCCGTTTTCTTCGAGCTCCCGCCTGATCGCCGCATGGTTATAAATCTCACCGTTGAAGACGATCTGCAGCAATCCCTCCCCATTGCTCATGGGCTGGGCAGCGGCCGTAGAAAGATCAATGATGGAAAGCCGCCGATGTGCAAGACCCACGCGGCGGTCCGGCGAAATCCATAAGCCAGCGCCGTCCGGGCCACGATGAACCATCGTCTCCCGCATGCGGACAAGGAATTCCGTCGTCACCTCAAAGTTACTGTTTTTGAACGCCAGTACGCCGGAAATTCCGCACATCGGAAGGCACCAACCTTATACCCTAACAGCAGGATCCGCTATGGACGAGGTGACTGAGCAGGTAATCCGCGAATTCTGGGACGCTCACCCATGCGGTGAAAGCCAGGTCGAGAGTCTGAGCGCGGATCACGAGGCATTTTTTCAACGCTATGATGCCTTTCGCTACCACCTGGAAGCCCACATTTTGCGTCGCTTGGATGCGATCGATTTTAAGGGCAAGCGCGTTCTTGAAATTGGTTTAGGACAAGGCGCTGATTCCGAGCAGATGATACGTCGAGGAGCCATATGGTCTGGCCTCGACTTGTCGCCCGAATCCATAAGCCGGGTTTCCACGAGGTTACGCCTCCGCAGGCTCCCTTACGAGCGGCTCGAGCTTGGCAACGCTCTTTCGATGCCGTTTCGTAACGACAGCTTTGACATCGTGTTTTCTCATGGTGTCCTTCACCATATCCCTGACGTAATAGGGGTGCAAAAAGAAATTGCCCGTGTGCTCAAGCCGGGTGGACACCTGATCGTGATGCTGTACGCTCGCCGCTCACTCAATTATCTATTGTCCATCTCGCTCTTGCGCCGTCTAGGTATCGCCGTTCTCTACCTGGGTAGAGCACAGGGGACTGGGATCGTCGCAGGCCACCTTGAAAACGCGAAAAAGATGGGGCTATGGAGGTACCTCAAGATGTCCAATTTCATTCATGCCAATACAGACGGCCCATCCAACCCGTACAGTAAGGTTTACGACCTATCTGCTGTAGAAAAGGACTTTCCTGGGTTCGCGCTGGAGAAGAGTTATCAGGATCATATGCACGCTCCCCCTCTCCCTGTATCTCTCCTCACACCGCTTGCGGGTGTTCTAGGTTGGCATCTCTGGGTACACTTAATCTCACGCAAGACATAGGGTCGTTTTCGACGGTCGGAGCAGCTCTGCGATCAGAGCAAAGGACGGGATGGGCAACAACCGCTTGAGAATCATGAGCATCGTCGGCGCCCGGCCGAACATGATGAAGATCGCTCCGCTGATGGCCGAGTTGCGCCTGCACAAGGAAGTCGAGCCGGTCCTGGTGCATACCGGCCAGCACTACGACTACAGCATGTCGCAGGTTTTTTTCGATGAGCTGCCCCTCCAGCCTCCTGACTACAACCTGGAAGTCGGATCAGGCAAGCACTACGCGCAAACCGCAGAGATCATGCGCAAGTTTGGCGAGCTTATCGAGCACGATCGCCCAGATATGGTGCTGGTTGCAGGCGATGTGAACTCCACCATCGCCTGTGCGTTGGTTGCGGCCAAAGAGAGAATCCGTGTCGCGCATGTCGAAGCGGGATTGCGTAGCTTTGACCGGACTATGCCTGAGGAGATTAACCGCATCCTCACCGATGCGCTGTCAGACCTCCTCTTTACCACGGAAGAGAGCGCCAACCAGAATCTGTCGAACGAGGGAGTCGACCCTGCCAAGGTCTTCTTCGTGGGGAATCTAATGATTGATTCCCTGGTGAACGCCATGGAAAAGTCACGAGGATCCTCGTTGCGCTCGGCGTTGGGCCTGAACGCGCAAGCCTACGCCGTGCTCACCCTGCATCGTCCATGCAACGTGGATGACAAAGGTCAATTGATGCGTACGCTCGACGCCATCGCCCAGGTTGCACAGCGTATTCCCGTAATTTTCCCGGCGCATCCGAGAACGGCACGGAACATTGAAGCGGCACGGGAGAGGGACGGACTCCGAGCAGTGAGAACGTGGAATGGGAGAGAAATCGCTGGGCCGGGCCTATGGATGATGCCCCCCGCTTCCTATCTGGATTTTCTCGACCTCATCCAGCATGCTGTCATGGTCATTACGGATTCTGGTGGCGTGCAGGAGGAGACGACCTTCCTCGGGGTGCCATGCCTGACGTATCGCAACAACACGGAACGGCCGGTCACCGTCTCCATGGGTACCAACAGATTGGTTGGACGCGACCCTCGCCGCTTACTGGACAGCGCCCTCAATGTCCTCGAGAACGGCGGCTTGGAAGGATCTGCCCTTGTGCGCCCTCCTCTGTGGGATGGGCAGACGGCTTCGAGGATCGTCCGTATTCTCAAGCAGGCCTGGCAACGCGATCTGGTCTATGCCGCGGAACCTGTGCCTCTGTGACGCAGAGCGCCTTAAGCGAGTCGTCCAGCCTGACTCAGGCGATTGAAGCGCTGCGCACGTGGATCGAAACCAGGCAGGTTTGTCAGGACCGGTTGGATTATGATTCTCCGGGAAGCAAAATGCGCATCTGGATCGATCTCGATAACTCGCCCCACGCCCACTTCTTTCCCCCTCTCATCGGGAGACTCGAAGAGGCCGGCTATGAAGTCCTGCTGACCGCCAGGCGCTTCGGCCAGGTAGAAGAGATTACGGAGTCGCATGGGCTGCACTGCGTGGTCATCGGCCGGCACCGCACCCCTCATTTCTTTGTGACCCGGGCGTTCGCCACGGTAGTCCGAGCGTTGCGGCTTGCTTTGTACGGGCGCAAGAACCGTCCCGCCATAGCGGTGAACCACGGCTCCCGAGCCCAGGTGCTGGCCTCATGGCTCTTGCGCATTCCGGTTATGACCATTTTCGACTACGAATTCGTTGACTCGGAGGTCTTTTCGAGAATGGCGACGAAACTTCTCTTGCCGGAGACGATTCCCGCCGTCACCCTGGAGCGCCGGCACGTAAACATGAAAAAGGTGATCCGTTATCCGGGTTTCAAGGAAAACGTCTATCTGAGCGGCTGGCATAACTCGCCCGGGGTGATGGATGAGCTTGAACTGGATCCCGGCCGGCTGATTATCACCGTCCGTCCTCCCGCTACCTGGGCTCACTACCAGGATCCCTTTTCCGAGGTTCTCTTCCGGGCGCTGGTGGAGCGTCTGCGCGGGGATCGGGATGCGCAAGTCGTTGTGCTGCCCCGAACCCAGGAACAGGGAGAAAGGCTAAAAAGTTCCTACGGAATGCGCTCGGCTCCCTTCCGGGTTTCCGACAAAGCGGTGGACGCCCTCAGCCTAATGGCGCATTCCGACGCCGTTTTGAGTGGAGGCGGCACCATGGCCCGCGAGGCTGCAATCATTGGTACCCCCGCTTACAGCCTGTTTGCGGGCAAGCCCGGTGCAGTCGATGCGGCTCTCGAGCGTGATGGGAAACTGACCATCCTGAGAAAAATCGAGGAAGTAAGAAATCTGCGCTTCGAGAAGAGCGCCCGCTCCTTCCGCTTTAACAGCGCGGATGCCCGGACGGGAGAGGTAATCCTGCAACACATAATTGCCCTGGGAAGCTGACCTCACGGTAAGATTTTGATAGATAAGCGCCTGCCGCCGATTTCTCTCTTTTGGGGGAATCGCAGAGCAACGGACGCCGTCGCGGGATTTCAGAATGAGGAAGCTATAGTGAGGCGATTTTTCGGGTTTGTATTTCTGGCGACGAGTCTATCGCTCGTGGCTCAAGATCAGAACGCTGGGTGGCAACCGGATCTGACTCGCCTACAGACTTACACTTCCCACCGGGCTTCGAGTTCGGACCCCACTGGCGCCAATGCGGATGCCCGCAGGGTTGAGCCCGGTGCTTCGCTGACCCTGTTGGACACGGATGGCCCGGGCAACATTTCACATCTTTGGTTTACCATCTCGAGCGATGAGCCCTACCACCTCAAGCGCATCGTGCTGCGCATCTATTGGGATGGCGAGGCAACGCCCAGCGTGGAAGCACCGATCGGTGACTTCTTCGGATTGGGCCTGGGAGACTACTACTCCTGGCAGTCTGAGTTGCTATCCGTGGGAAGCGAAAACAGCCTTAACAGCTTTTTCCCCATGCCCTTCCAGCGGCACGCCAAGGTCACAATTTCGAACGAGGGCAAGCAGCCGATCGGCAGCCTGTATTACAACATCGATTACCAGACAGACTCGCATCCACTGGCCCCCGGCACCCTGTATTTTCACGCCCAATATCGCCAGGCACAGCCCAACCACGGATGGACCAACAGCTGGACCACCAACGGCGATCCGCTGGTGGATGACAAGCGGAACCTGAATGGCCAGGATAACTATGTGTGGATGGAGGCGAAAGGGAGCGGCCAGTTTGTCGGTGTCGTCATGTCCGTTATGCAAAACCAGGACGGCTGGTGGGGTGAAGGCGACGACATGTTCTTTGTTGATGATGACGCGACCCCGGCGATCTCCGGCACCGGCTCGGAAGACTACTTCCTGGGCGCGTGGGATTTCGGGGGCAAGCCGTTCTCGTATCAGCTCTACGGGGCGCCGGTGGTAGGCCCGGAACTGGCGGGCAGCCGATCCAGCGTCTACCGTTTTCATCTCGACGCTCCCATCCCTTTCCGGCGGTCTTTCAAGGCCACGATCGAGCACGGACACGCCAATCATCGGTCAGATAATTACTACTCTGTTGCCTATTGGTACCAGGCAGAGCCACATGCTGCTTTTCCTCCTCTGCCGCCAGTCGACCAGAGGTTGCCCGTGGTGCAACAAGTGGGTGGACCAGGGAACGCCAACGCGGTCAGTAATCCCGGGGCCCCGGCTGCGAGGCCAGCTCCAGCGCCCGCCGCTCCCCCGAGGTAGCGCCTTTGCTCCGCGGTGAACACCGGGTGCTTAGACTGCTTGACGGTGAATTCGCAATCTTGCGGCTCCCGCCGGACGCTGCGATTCCTTTGTGGCTCAGCTTTAGCTCTGGCCCCCTGGTGTCTGTAACTCGCACCGCGCATGAGCTGTCTATCGTTTGTCCGTCTGGGACGGTGCCCTCGACGGTCGAGTGCGCGGCCGGCTGGAGGGCTTTCACGATCGAAGGGAAGCTGGAGTTTTCAGCGGTGGGCGTTCTTGCGGGCATCCTCAATCCCCTTGCGGAGGCCGGCATCAGCATCCTGGCGCTCTCCACGTTCGATACGGATTACGTGCTCGTTCGCGCCGCCATGCTTGACGCGGCAAAGGCGGTGCTCCGCCAGAGTTTCGCGTTGGTCGAATGAAATGAAAGCTGACAGTGGAGGACCTACATGGGGGAGAAACAGAGCTTCCAGCGGTTCCATGTGAATGAAGTCGCCCGATCCTTTCCAGAGAGCGCGGAGACGCTGTTACTGGATACGTACCTCACTGACGAGGAGGCCGCGAGCGCCCGTGTGTTCCGCGTTTACCGGGAGACACCGCCGCATTATCATGCCGGCTCCGACGAGTATCTCTATGTTCTCTCGGGACGAGGCACCTTCTGGATGGGCGATGCCTCGAACGGAGCAGAGTTCGCTCCTGGCGACTTGCTCTTCTTCAAGCGCCGTATTGTTCATGCTCTGCCCGCTATCCTTGAGGGGCCGGTCGTCTTCCTTGCCATCGACACGCCGAGACGCGACCCGAAGGACATCATCTTTGTAAATCCTGCTGATGGCACGCCGGAGACTTTCGTCCGCCGGCGCCAGTTGGGGCACGCAGACTAGCCCTGGGCTAGTGCCCGGGCGGCAACGTCCAGGCATAGACCACGCTGTCGATCGCCGTGATCAGATACTGCTGACCCTCAATCTGGTAGGTCATAGGCGAGCTATTCATGGTTCCGCCGGCGTATACATGCCAGAGCGTACTGCCATCCGCCGGATCGAGGGCAAAGATGTTGCCGGATGTATCGCCGGAGAAGAGAAGATGGCCGGCCGTGGTGAGCACGCCGGTGAAGCTATGTCCGGATCCGAGTTCTCGCTTCCAGATGGTCTTCCCGGTTTCGTAATCCAGCGCCTTCAGCTGCGAGTAAGACCACAAGTCATGCAACGTGCCACCCTGGTGACCATCAGGCTTATTGTCCTCATTCAACATGAGATACCACAGACTCCAGGCGGTCTGCGCATTGACATAAAAGAGCCTGGTCTGGGGATCGAAGCTGGGGGCCATCCAGTTGGTGGCGCCATCCATATTTGCACGCACCAGAACCCCATCGCGCTGAGGCTCCTTTTCCGGCGCTGGGATGGGACGGCCCAGCGCGTCGATATGCGAGGCCCAGTCGGTGTCGACAAACGGCGTGGTCAGCAGGCTCTTGCCGGTCTCCCGGTCCAGGACGAAGAAGTAGCCGTTGCGGCTCGCCTGCAATAACATCTTGCGCTTCGCCCCATGGAAATCACCATCCACCAGCACCGGAGTTTCGATCGCGTCCCAGTCATGCGTGTCGTGCGGGGAGGGCTGAAAGTACCAGGCAAGCTTGCCGGTGTCCGCGTGGATGGCCACGATCGAACAGGTGAAAAGATCGTCCCCCTTGCGCACCCCACCGGCCAAGGTAGGATGGGGGTTTCCCGTGCCCACGTAGATCAAATTCAGCTCGGGATCATAAGTCGGAGCACCCCAGATGGAGCCGCCGCCATGACTCATGCTGTCCGCATCCGGCCAGGTCTCCGATCCGGGTTCGCCGGGCTTGGGCACCGCGTTCCAGCGCCAGTTCACTTTTCCAGTGGCAGGGTCGAGCGAGAGCAGGAAGTGCGGGACGTCTGCCGAGTCTCCCGATGTGCCAACGATCACCTGATCCCCAACCACGAGCGGCGCGGCGCTTATGTAGTAGCCAATGGTCACGTCGGCCACCACCAAATCCCAAAGCTGCTTGCCAGTGCGCGCATCCAGACAGAGAACATGGGCGTCAGGGGTCCCGAAGAATAGCCTGTCCTTATACATCCCAAGACCCCTCGATCCGAGATGGTCTCCCTGGGAGGGGCGGCTAAAATGCCAAACTTGACGGCCGGTGATGGCATCCATGGCCCATACTTGGTCGGGGACTGAGAAGTACAGAATTCCATTGACCTCAAGTGGGGTTGACTTGACGCTCACAGAATGTGTCTGAAACGCCCACGCAAGCGTTAGAGCATGCACATTCGACTTATTGATGAGGTCGAGCGAGCTGTATCTTCGGCCGGTGTAATCGCCGTTGTAGGTAGGCCAGGTGTCGACCGGTGGCTGGAGTAATTTCTGCGGCTCCAGACCCTGGCCATACAGGTTGGCTGCCGCCAGGATCATCATTAACAGCAGTCTCACTTCAGGCTCTCCAGGTAGGCGAAGACGTTGTGTAAATCGGCGTTGGAGTATTGATAGATCAGCTCATGATGCTTTGCCAGCGGGTCGTTTACGCTCACCTTCACCTTGGACACCGGCCATGAGCGATACCAACCGTCAGAACCTACGATGGATACCGAGAACGCGTCGAGATGCACCAGGTTTCCGGTAACCACGGCGCCGGAGGACAGCGTGATTGTGGCCACCGACGGTGCTCCCACTGGATAGAGAAATCGCGCCTGGAGATTGATCGGCGGATACTTAGCCGCAATGTGAGCCAGGTCACCCTGGGGGGAGTGGCAACCGGCACAACCGCCCTTGCCATTGAAAAATTCCTTACCTTGTTCGGCGTTCCCTGTGAGCAAGAGCTTAAGCGCGTAATTACTGGAGGGGCCGGAATCGCCTGCGCTGTCGGAGAGTGAAAGCAGCGCATGCAGATAAGCCACTACATCCGCCGACTGATTGGCCGGCAGGCGGATTGCGGGCATCCCGCGGTCAGGCCTGCCTTCCTCAATGACCGGTCCGATCAGGTCTCCATTCTTGTCATGACGAACCAGCAGGGAGCGGATCAGGTTAGGAGCCTCCGAGCCGCCGTCCGCATTCTTGCCATGGCAGAAGGCGCACGATTGCTGGAAAACTGCGGCTCCGCGCTTGACGTTTTCCTGCTCCAGAGGGTTCTTCCCCATCCAGGATACGGCGCGCTGCCAGTCTGTGTTTTGTGCCGAAAGTGGTCCGCTGCACTGGGAAACGATAAGTCCGACAACGGCCAGCAGCTGGAACAGGCGCACTCTTGAGGCCCTGGGTTCAGACGGGCGAAAGGGACGGCAGCGGCTTGGCAATAAACGGGGCAAGATACACTTAGTAATAGTTCGTTATTATGTAAATCTCTTTTTTGGAATTGGCAAGGTCTTTCCCAGGCCCCCGGCAATCAGAAACCGCCCTTAACCTAAGGGCGGCGGCCGCCCAATTACCTTCCATTCGTCGATCACCTGAAGCCGGGAAGGACAGAGCTATTTTGAAAAGCCTGTAAAAAAGTAGTTGCATTACGCTCGGTCTTCCTACATCCTTATGGAACTTTACAAAGTAAACACAGGCCGCGAAAGCGCGCCTGCCGGCCCCAGACTCCTGCGACTCTGCGAGGTTAGAAATGCAATTTCTCCGAGAGCTGAAGAAGTTATTCGTTGGCCCTTCCCCCGCCGTGCTGACTGGCCGTTCCCTTTGTCTTTGTTTGCTCTTGCTGGTCGGCGCCGCTCCCCTGCGGGCAGATGTGACAGGATCCATCCTCGGTTATGTCCGTGACGGCTCTGGAGGTGCACTTCCGAACGCGACCTTGACAGTGACCCAGGCTTCCACAGGCTATACCCGCACGGCAACTACAGATGGATCGGGCCAGTACACCATTCTCGCGTTGCCTCCTGGAACTTACCGCCTGACCGCTTCCGACGCCGGTTTCGAGAATGGGGTGGTTGAGAATATCAATCTCAACGTCAACGATGCGTTGAAATTCGACTTCGTTCTTAAGATAGGTAACGTTAGTCAGACCGTCTCTGTTGACGCAAGCGCAGTGCAGGTTGATACGACCACTACCTCGATGGGTACTACGATCACGTCTACGCAGATTCTGGCCATGCCGCTCAACGGCCGTTCGTACCTCGATTTGCTCGCACTTCAGCCCGGGGTTGCTCCTTCGAATACGGTCAGCACTTATAACGATCGTGCGCCCGCCTCCGGACTTTACGGCTCGTCCGGGAATGTCTCCACGGATGGCCAACCGGAGTGGGCCAATGCCTTCCTGGTAAATGGTGCTGAGGTCAACGAGACCAAAAATATGGGCGCCGGTATGATTCCTGACGCCGACTCAGTGGCTGAGTTTCGCCTGATCACCAACAGTTTCAGTGCTGAATATGGCAAGTTCACCGGCGCAGTGATGAACACGGTGACTAAGTCCGGAACCAACAGCTTTCACGGAACTCTCTTCGAGTTTTACCGCAACCAGAAGATGGATGCGATCAACTACTTCGACACCACCAAGGCAGAGCTGAAGCGCCATCAGTATGGTGGTGTTCTCGGTGGTCCGATCTTGAAGGATAAGCTTTTCAGCTTCACCGATTTCCAGCAAACTCGTCAAAACGCGGGAGCCAGCACCGGGCTGGTACAAGTTCTCAGCAATGATGAGCGCAACGGTATCTTCTCCGATGCCATACTTGACACCCCCGTTCAGGGTGATGCCTGGGCCGCAACGCTCCAGGCTCGAGGCGGCGGAGTGATCAACGGTGCGGGCGGAGTATGCCAGCCTCCGGCCTGCACCCCAACGATCTATAACCAACTCGGCACGGCGGTGATGACCACCGACAGCAACGGCAATACCGTACCCGGCCGCAACATTTCCGGCTATATCGACCCCGTGTCCCAGTTGACCTTGCCACGCATACCCATGGCAAATCAGCCTGGCGGCTTCAACTACGAGGACTCGAGCCACGTGGGAACCATCGTCGATACCAACATGGCCGAGCGGATTGACTTCGTGAATCAAAAAACCGGGGACTGGTCGTTCTACTATCACTACGACGATGCGACGGCGATTAATCCCGTCTATCCCCAGGCCACCACGAACCCGGGGCTGCCGACCCTGCCCGGCTCTCCAGTCACTGAGCCGTCGCGCAACCAGTTGTTCGTGATGAGTAACACGAAAACTATCGGGGCAACCACGGTCAACGTTGCCCGCATCCAGTTTTTCCGCTCTGCCGTTCACACGGCACAACCTTCTTCTGCTTCGACGATTACCTCTTACTCCGACTACGGCTTCAATACCAATGGCGCGACCGGCGGGCTGGTCAACTCCGGGCCTCCAGGGTACCCATCGTCCGTGCCGACCTTCTTCTTCAACAGCTTTGCCGTCGGCAACAACTGGTTGAATCTCTATCAGCCTGAAACTAATTACGGCGTTAGCGACAATGTCAGCAGGACGATCGGCAATCACTCGCTCAGCTTTGGCGGCGACTTCCGGTACTACCAGCTGAATGCCCGAAACACTTGCGGACCCAACGGATATTTCAACTTTAACGGCATCGAGACAGGAGCTGATGTTTCTGACTACTTCATCGGCGCTCCGGCCTCTTTCATCCAATGCTCCATCCAATTGCTCGACAATCGCAGCCGTTACGGCGGCCTCTTCATTGAGGATTCCTGGAAGGCGGCGCCCAATCTCACCATTAACGCCGGCTTCCGCTGGGATGTCGCCCGGCCCTGGAGCGACGTCTATGGCCGCCTGACGACTCCAGTACCGGGAGTACAATCCGTCAAGTTTCCCAACTCGCCCCCGGGCAACCTGGTTCCGGGTGATCCGGGAGTTCCAAGCACCATTTCTCCCACCCGGTGGCGCAACTTTGGGCCACGCCTCGGTATCGCCTACGCTCCTTCGGGCGGTCTGTGGGGCGCTGCGGGCAAGACCAGCATTCGTGCGGCCTTCGGTCTCTACTACCTCGGTGTCGCCGATAATGGCAACTTCGGTATTCTCGGCGATGCCCCGTGGGGCCTCTACTGGGATTCGCCACAACCGGTCGAACTCGGAAGTCCTTACATCACCCGTGCGAATGGTGTCTCGCAAGGCGAGCACTTCCCCTTTACCTTCCCATCGGGTCCAGGACCATTCCCCAACTTCGAGTTTGGCAACCTCATGCCTCTCTATGTGCCTGGCTACTACAACAATAACAAGACCGACACCGCCCAGCACTTCAACCTTTCTATCCAGCGTCAGTTGGACAAGGCGACCGTGCTGACCGTGGCCTACGTGGGAACGCTAGCGCACCACATCGAGCATGACGTACCCTTGCTCTACGGCGATTCGTCGCTCTGCTTGTCGCTAGCGGGGTGCGGGCCATATGGCGAGCCTGGCGTCTATACGCAAAATGGCCAGACCATTTACGGCACCTTGGTGGGACCGATCGACAACCAGACCATCAGTCCGAATTATCATAATTCTGCCGGGGGTCCGGTTACGGCCTTCGCCGAGTCAGAGTACGTGCAGAACTCAGGAAATTCCAGCTACAACTCGCTACAGATCTCAGCGGAACGCCGCGCTCGCGACGTCACTTACCTGCTTTCCTACACTTACTCCAAATCGTTGGATGACGTGGGCGCACTGTGGGACCCTCGCGATCCCAACCGTGCTTATGGCCAATCGTCCTGGGACATGCGCCATAACTTTGTGGCCAGCTATACCTGGTATCTCCCCTTTGCCCACTTCTTTGGGTCCCACCGGTACACTAACGGATGGCAACTCACAGGCATCAGCCGTTTCAACACCGGCTTCCCCGTCAGCCTGCAGAGTAGCGGAGATGCCGCTCTGACCAACATCAACCTCGACTATCCGAACCAGGTGGCTCCCCTGCAGAAATTGAATCCACGCCTCCCTGGACATGACTATTTCAACACCTCGGCGTTCGCCAGTGGCCTCAACTGTGGCTTTGAAGTTTGTGGCGTATCCGGCACCGCGAAGCAGTTCCTCTTCCATGGGCCGGGAACCATCAACACTGACATGGGTATAGAGAAAGACACGAAAATTACCGAGAGAACGGCTCTCAACCTGCGCCTCGAGATGTTTAACGTCTTCAACCACGCCAACTTTACAGACGTGATTGGCAATGCGAACAGTGGCCAGTTCGGTCAAGCTACTAACACTGCGTCCGCTCGCATCGGTCAGATAAGTGGCAAGATCATCTTCTGACCCGCCGCTGGCAAGGATGTTTCAGCAAATTACGCAGGCTCCCGGCTACAACCGGGTGCCTGCGAATTGTTTTGTGAGAGGGTTATTTTTGTGAAGATGACCGGTCTGGCGTGGTTTATCGCTTCTGTGTTGCTGTGTAATGCGGCGTTTGCACAGGCGCCCGCTAAGAAGCACCTGCTTGTCCTGGGCGAGGAAAAGGGATATCGCCACGAGGCGGTCTCTCATGCCATGGCAGTTATCGAGCATCTCGGCGAGCAGACCGGCCTGTGGGATACAACCATCCGCACCGACACGGAAGCTCTCACCAAGAAGAAACTTGAGTTCAACGCCAAGAATCTCAATGATTTTGACGCGATCCTGATGTTCACCGGCGGTGATCTGGAAATGGACGCGCAACAAAAAGCCGACTTCCTCTCCTTTATCCATGACGATGGGAAAGGATTGGTAGGGGTGCACAGCGCCGCAATCACCTGGGTCAAGTGGCCGGAGTTTGTCGACATGCTCGGGGGGGATTTCGATGAGCATCCGTGGCTGACCTTCGATGCACCGATCATTGTCGAAGACCCGGCCTTTCCTGGCATGCAGCAATGGCCACACGAGTTTGTCCTTCACGACGAGATTTACCAGGTAAAGGACTTCTCTCGGGATAAGGTCCATGTACTGATGCGCCTCGATCCCTGCAAGCTGGACCTTAAGAACCCCAAGGTGCATCGGCAGGATCACGATTTTGCGGTTACCTGGGCAAAGTCTTACGGCAAGGGTCGCGTCTACTACTCGACCCTTGGGCACCCGAAAGACAATTGGGATGATCCCCGGCTGCAAAAGATGTACACCGAGGCAATCAAGTGGGCGATGGGATTGGATTCTGCTGACATCACCCCGCAGCCTGCGCCGGCCGCCGATATGGCCTGCAAGTAGCGCTACACTATTCAGGAAACAGGGAGGTAGACAACCATGTGGAAGCTGCTCGCCGTGTTATTGATGACGCTTGGAATGGCTTCGGCAGAGGAGGTTCATCCGACTCTTGCGCTCGGTTCTCCAGCGCCCGATTTCGCGCTTCCCGGTGTGGATGGTCAGATACACAAGCTGAGCGATTATGCGTCCAGCCCGATCCTCGTGGTGGTTTTTACCTGCAATCATTGCCCCATCGCGCAGATGTACGAGAAGCGCATCCAGCAGTTGGCGACAGACTACAAGGATAAGGGTGTAGCCGTAGTCGCAATCCAGGGTAACGATCCGCAAGCCATCCGCATCGATGAACTGGACTCGTCCGACGTGAGCGACACTTTGCCGGAGATGAAGATCCGCGTGCAGTACAAGCACCTCACGTATCCGTACCTTTATGACGGCGACACGCAAAAAGTGACGCGCGCCTATGGACCGCAGGCTACCCCGCACGCTTTCATCTTCGATCAGCAAAGGCATCTTCGCTATGAAGGCCGTATCGATAACAGTTACCGAACGGAGCTGGTCAAGACTCAGGACGCGCGCAATGCAATCGATGCTCTGCTTGCCCACAAGGAAGTAGCGGTGAAACACACCGGCGTCTTTGGATGCTCCACCAAGTGGAGCGAGAAAGCAGCCGGGAGACAGGCAGCGCTCGAAAAGATTAACGACCAGCCGGTTACTGTCGAGATGATATCGAAGGCGGAGCTAGCAAAGCTGCGCAGCAACCCTACCCATCAGATGATGCTGGTCGACTTCTGGGCGACCTGGTGTGGCTCGTGCATCGTGGAGTTCGCCGATTTGCAAGATACTCTGCGCATGTATGGCGCGCGCGATTATTCCGTGGTAACGGTGTCGGCAAATATGCCGGACGAGCAGCCAAGCGTTTTGCGTTTACTCCAGAAGAAGCACGCGACCAGCCGGAATTATCTCTTTGATTCGCAAGATACCGCTAGCTTGCAAACCGCGTTTGACCCTAAGTGGGACTCTGCCGTTCCTTATACCATTCTCCTTTCGGGAGACGGCAAAGTGCTTTACAAGCAATTGGGCTCAGCAGATATGCTTGAGCTCAAGCGCATCATTTTGGCCAACCTGCCGTCAGACTACAAAGGTTTCAATCAATACTGGAAGAACAACTAAAACTGGGTTTGCAGTTCGAGAGCGCGCGACCCGCGGGACACGGCTTTGAGTCGTGCCCCGCGTCCAGAGCGTACCTCAGGGGCTAAAGCCCGTCATATTCGTAATCGTTTACGGCCCGACTAAAGTCGTGCCCTGACACAAAGCATGAGTTTTTCCGCAGCCTGCAAAGCCCTCATCAGTTCTGCCGGTTGCGGCACGGCTGAAAGCCGTGCCCTGATACAAAACATGTTCTCAACCGACATTAGTGGCCTGCCCTTTGCCATCCCGACGGACGGCAAAGTTGGGCGTAGCGTGGTCTTGCCGGAAGAATTGAATTGAGTTGAGAAAGATCGATCGATCCGCCCCTTGGGGCGTGCCAGGGGCGGCGGCCCCAGGTTGCGGTTTGGTTTCAGGAATGCAATGTTCCCGTCTTTGGTTTCCGTCGAGGT
The DNA here is from genome assembly GCA_963736535.1 of uncultured Acidobacteriaceae bacterium. Classification (GTDB taxonomy): domain Bacteria; phylum Acidobacteriota; class Terriglobia; order Terriglobales; family Acidobacteriaceae; genus PALSA-350. The sequence continues at coordinate 123,776 of CAVTPN010000012.1, read as the reverse complement.
GGCGGCTAAGTCCTTTGTTTTACGAAGGGGCTCAAATTTTATTTTTTCCCGCCCCCATAGCTATCTAGGAGAGCGACCTTTTGATGAGCAGAATCATCGGAGTCCTGGTTAGGACAGTATTACAACTCGGGTTTACCGTCCAGAGTCCCGGGAAAAAAAGATGTGGATGAAGGGTAGGGGAACTACGGCGACCAAGGGGCATGCTGTTCAGCTGGAAAGCAAGCGTGACGCTGCGGTATCGATCGCCAGGTGAATGGCTCCGTTTACCTGCGCGTCGGGGCCCAGAGTGCTGCGCAGCACCCTGGGCTGCACTCGCTTATCCCGCTGAATGAGAATCTCCTGGGTTAGCTTCCACAAGGCGGGGTGCATGCCCACGCTGCCGCCCAACACAAACAGTGGGCAGTTGAGTACGACCGCCAGGTTGTAGATGGCATAGGCAAGCGTCTGTGCGGATCTTTGGAGAACGGTCTGGGCTAAGGCTTCCCCTGCCAGCGCATGGTCAAAAATCTGGGTAGCGACCAGATCCCTTGGAAGCTCGGTATGCTCTTCACGCCAGAGACTCTGCCATTGCGCCTTGATGCCCTCGCCTCCCACGATGCTCTCGAGAGCCCCCGGTTCCCCAATTTCCACCGGCTTCACCGATATTCCGGGGACAAGCATGTAGCCGATCTCTCCGGCAGACCAATTCATGCCATGAAATAGCTTCCCGTTGAGCACGATGCCGGCGCCGATGCCAGTGCCGATGGCGAGAAAGACAAAGTCTCGAATTCCTTGGGCGACGCCGATCTTACTCTCCGCAATCGCGGCCGTATTCACATCGTTCTCCACCGCCGCCGGCACACTGAGCGTGGCCTCCAGCAACGCGCGCAGAGGAACGTCTCGCCAGCCCATGAGATAGGACGTGGCAAGCACGACACCCTCATCCACATCCGTGACGCCTGGCGCCCCAGCCGCGACGGCGCGCAGCAAGCTGCGCGATAAACCCTTCTGTTGTAGAAGCTCTTCCACGCCTTCGTGAATCAGACGTACGACTACTTCGGGATCACGAATGCCCGCAGTGGAGACCTTCCACTTAGCCAGGACCTCGCCATTCATGCCGGCAAGAGCGAGACGCAGGCTGGTGCCTCCGATATCGGCGCCTACGACATAGCCCGTCTCTGGCGCCATTAATATCTCCTGCGGACTCCCATTGACGCTGGAGGGTTCTTGTTGCAACATCGACTCAATAACCTCGGGTACGGATGAATACACTGCCGGGCCTGCCTTAATCTGTTACGGCGCGACTACGGACTGCCGCGCGCTGATACTTTCTAACTCACGCCCTGCGGTCTCAGGAATAATGAAGCGCACAAAGACGAGGGTCAGAATGCAAAACGCTCCGAAGATTATGAAGGTCATCGAAGTGCCCGCGGCTTTAATGAGAGACAGGAACGTAAGTGAAACCAAAAAATTTGATGTGCCGAAACTCAGTGTGGCGGCGGCAACGCCCCGGCCGCGCACGCGCAGTGGAAATACTTCAGAGACCAGTATCCATGCGATCGGGCCGATACTGAACGCGTAACACGCGATGAAAGACATCAGGCAGGCGGTGGCGATGATACCCAGCGACTTCCCCAGGGCTGCCTGATCGTGAAAGCAAATAGCAAGTACAAAGAGCGCGACCGTCATGCCGCCGATGCCGGCATAGAGAAGGGGCTTCCGGCCTACACGGTCCACCAGCACCAGGGCGATCACGGTAGCGAGCACATTGGTAACGGCAACCAGAAACGTGGCGAAGATTGCGCTCTTATCAGAACTGATCCCGGCAAGCGAGAATATCTGCGGGCCGTAATAGAGGACGGCGTTGATACCGGTAGCCGGCGTGAGCAGCATAAAGCCGACAGCGATGAAGAGCGAGCCGCGCACCGCGGGACTCCAGAGCGCGCTCCATCGACGCTCCATTTTCGTCAACAGGCTGACGCGAATGTCTTCCAATAGGAGTCTCGCGCCCGCCTCATCTGTATAGGACTTGAGTACGGATTCGGCTTCAGCCAATCTGTTCTGCGCATATAGCCAACGAGGACTCTCCGGCACCGTAAGAACCATGAAGAGAAAAAGCAACGCGGGAAGCAGTCCGAAAGCAAACATCAGCCTCCATCCCTGCGGTCCGGCAAACCAGTACCCCACCAGGTCGGCCAAGGCAATCCCTGAGGTGAGGGCAAATTGGTATAAGCCGATGAGCATCCCTCGTGTTTTTGGGGGAGCAAGCTCGGAGACATATACGGGCGCCGTAACCGAAGTAAAGCCCACGGCCACGCCGAGCAGTGCGCGGGCGATGAACAGCACGTAGACGTTGGGGGATAACGGCGCAAGGATAGACCCGGCGATGAAAAGGATTGCTCCCCAGACCAGCGTTTGGCGTCTGCCGATACGGTCGGCGACGGTACCGCCCACCAGCGCGCCGATCATCACCCCGACCAGCACCGCAATCACCAGGACCTCCTGCATCATGGTTGAAAGATGGAACGAGTCGCGCACGAAGATCAAGGCGGCGGCGATGACACCCATGTCAAAGCCGTAAAGAATACCTCCCAATCCAGCGATGAAAGAGACCCTCCGGATGAAGGCCTGATTCACGTACGGCTGGCTAATGGATGGGTCGTTCAATACGTTTCACCTATGCCGAATGATAACCTTTAACCACGGGTATTTGCCCCTCTTTTTAACGAATCTTTTCTAACAAAGTCCGAGGTTTCTCTGGTCCGAGGAAGGTGTCATGGCAGAAAGCAAAACGGAAGCACCGCGCTGGATTGCCGGCATTGAGCCGGCTAAGGAATTGCTCGCCGCGACGGGAACCCAAATTCTGGAAATCGAGTGCAGGGAACAACCGGAACGGCTTCGCAAGCTGCTCGGAGCATACGCCGGCGATTCCGCTATTCAGGCGGAGCTCAAGAAGTTTCGTGAACTGGCTTCGAAAAAGGGCCCTGTGCTGTTTATCGGCATGGGCGCTTCTTATTGTTCCTCCATCAGCGGATCGGTTCTGCTGCAGTCGCACGGGCGCCCCGCATTTTCGGTCGATGCCGGAGAATGGCTGCATTATGCGTCTTCGGTGTGGGATGACGCGGCGCTCTCGATCCTGCTTACTACCTCCGGGGAGAGTGCGGAGCTAGTGGAACTTTTCAAGCGAGGGGGGAACCGGGCGCTAGGGCTAATCTGTAACAACCCCGCGAGCACCTGCTGGCATCTGGCGCAGAATAAGCTCCCCATCCTGGCAGGACCGGAATACGGCAACGCCACTAAGACCTACACCAACGCTACGGCAGCCGCCATCATCCTGGCCTCTGAAATCGTGGGCCGGCCATGGCAGCAGGAGGCCGAGCGCGCGGCCGAGGTTTTCTCGGCTCATCTGGGGCCCTATCTTCGCTATGCGCGGCGATCTGGAAAGATTCTGCCGGGGCGCGGCGAATACCGAAATCATAGGCCGCGGCGCGGCCTATGGCGGCGCCTTCATGAGCGCGCTCTGCATCCGCGAAATGAGCGGCCATCGCGCCGCTGCGCACACTGGCGCCGGCTTTAAGCACGGGCCCAATCTTGACGTGGACGCATCGCACGTCGCCATCATCTTCGCCCTTGGCCGTGCCGCCGAACTCGGCGTCAAGCTGGCGCAGGAATGTAACCGTCGTGGGGGTAGGGTGGTGCTGGTTTCGAGCGAAGAGCACGGCGCCACGGAGAAATTGTTTCCGGTGAAGATCGACGCTGTTCCGGAACCCTGGGAGGGCATCACATCCCTGCTGGTCCCGCAAGCACTGACGCTGGCGATGGTCGAGCGTACTGGATGCCGGCTTACTCCACGATTCCAGTACGGTGTTATGGAGCAGTAGGTCTGCGGGTATCGTTTCCTACCGCGCTCATTTGCGAACCAGAATATCAACTAGAAATGCAGATTTAACCGCAGGTCCCTCCGCTACGCTTCCACGGCACGCCGGGACAGGTCGCTCCGGTCAGGATGACAAACGGGTGGGGGAGGCATGGTAGCCCACTCAAGCCAAAGGACGGCTTGACCCCGATTTCCTGCCACGCTGTGCTAGAGAGGTCCGCGTGTGCGCCTTTCGTTAAGGAAAGGCGCATGGGGTGTATCAACGCCACAAGCCTCCGCAGGAAATCGGGGCAAATGGGGCACCCAAAGCTTTTGTTGCCCGTGTAATTGCTCCCTTAACTTGCCACAGGCGAGCGGGCTCCTCGAAGCGTAGCCGAGTGAAGGGACCTGCGGTTTTTTGCTGCCGTCCTATGGTTCGTGCGGCAGGGTAAGGGTGGGGTTCTGATCGAAGAAGTTGACCGGGCGAATCAGGAAATCGTGCCAGAGCGTCGGCATGACCGGCCAGTCTTCCAGCCTGACAACGTGGTGGAAGCCCAGCGTGTACCAACCGACAATATCGGTGTTCTCGATGGAACGATTCGCCTTGGTCCATTCGGGTAGCCCGCGAAGTCCCTCGTTGTTGGTGACATAAGTACCCGCAGCATAGCGTTCGTCCGGGCGGTAAGGCGTAACCCACATTTGATGCCCTGAAAAAGCGCCTACGCGCTGCGCCGGGTCGTCGAGCGGGATGCTCGAGACCGCCGTGGCGCCGGGCATGATCTCCCATCCGGTAGGGTAGCCGCGCGCGTCGTGCTGCGCCGGGTTGATGAAGTGCCACATGGCCGGATGACGCAGATCGAGGTCAAGGATGGCGTCCTTTTCTGTGTGTGCAATAGAGGACTGGGCCGCCCAGATGATCTTGCGCGAATGGCCGGAAAGGGGTTCCTGCACCAGGCGGTCGATCATAAAGCTGTTGGCGGTGCCGTCGACGTCAAGATCGAGCCGGTAGGAAAAATAATGATCGTGATTGACGGCCACCAGGTTGGGCGCCACCAGTGTGCCGTGCTCCAGTTTGCCGGGCTCCTCGCCCATAGAGTGCGCTACCATCTGCTCCTTCACGCCTTTGGTCTCGACGATCCCGGTCGCACCCACCGCAACCCGGATGGTTCCATCCTGCTGGAATATCCAATCGAGCAGGTAGTCATAATTTCCCGCGACCGCGGCGGTGCGCAGCACCAGCTCACGGCTGGGGCGGGCGCTGATCACGTTCCCTTCCAGGTGCCTCCATGCCGGACCGTCGCTGGCGTGCTCGAAAAGGCATGCCAGTTGTGGCTTCAGAATCGGAGCGCCCGCATCGGAAGGCACCAGGCCGGTAAAGTACTGCGCTTGGGCAGGGCAATCGTCTGGCCCGACGGGCTTAATCAGGCCGCCAAGAAGAAACTCCCCGGCGTCGACAAAGGCTCGGGAGTCCCAGCCCGGATCGGAATCCATGTAGGGCACATACATCTCTGAGAGCGAGCCCTCGTACATAACAGAACGCAGCCGGTCCCCATCCTGGTAGCGCACCAGGTTGATCACCGGACCGACACGAGGATCCAGCCGAAAGCGAAAGTGCCAGTTCTGCCAAACGACTTCACCTTTGTCGATCGTATAGCTGGGGCCGAGGGGCTGGGTCACAACCAAAGGCTTGGTCCCCGCGCGCGGCGTAGCCTCTCCCTCCTCGTAGTTGATGTCTCCCGGCGACATAGGCACGGGATCGTTGTCGATTACCTTGAGGACCTTCTCGCTGGTGAGGTCGGCGAGGATATACACGCCTTCGATCGCCCGCCCCCAGGGATGATAAACGCCGTGCGAATCGGTGCAATCGCCAAAACCGATCCGGCCGCTCGCCTGCTCGGGAAAGATCATCCACGTGATCGGAATAGGCTCACAGCGCACACCCGAAAGATCGGTGACCCCGTGGCGCTTGAGCGCCGCGATGACGCGGGGGTCCTTCTTGACCACGTCATTCATGGTGTCGAGCTCCGACTCGGTAATGGGGGCCTGAACGCCGGGAACCTGATTCCAGGACTCGAGCTTGTGTGCCGCGATGTCGACCCGGGCTTCGATGGTCTTGCCCTGGTCCTCGAGGATGACATCCGCTTCGCGAGGGATGGGATCTCCCTCTTTCCAGGTGAGTACCTTGTCTTTGGCCGGCTCGTGCAGCAGGACGCTGGAGAAGAGCGTTTTATCACTCAGATGGCCGCTCTGCTCAAGAACATCGTGGACGGTCCAGTATTCGTCCGTGGTGAGAGCATCCAACGGATGGTGCGGCACCCTGCCTTGGGCATAGAGCGATGCTGTTAGGGTGGAAAACGCGAGCAGGCTGTAGAGAGAAGTCTTGGCGCTCATCATTTCTTGGTCATGTCCTCCCAGAGTGGGGCCGCCGGCGCGAATCCAAATCGTAGCACACTTCATAATCTTTAGTTAGAATGATCGGGCAAGAAGGTGACAGCGTCCGATTTTGCCCAGGTGGTATAAAGGGTGGTTAAGTTTTGGGCAACGGAGAGGCCGCTTGCCCGCTTTTTAAGCCCCCTGGACCCAAAACGCTGTAATTTTCTCCCATATTTCTAAGTCGGTTTTCTTTGAAGAACGAAAGTATTCCGGTCGGCAGGCCCTCACTTCTTCGCCATACCAACGCGCTTCGCGTCCTGAAGCTCCTGCGCGAGACGGGTTCGTGTTCCAAGGCGGACCTGGTACGCGCTTCCGGGCTGAGCGCCCCGACCATCACCAACGTGGTGGGCGATCTGTTATCGGCCGACCTGATCAAACCTCTGGGCGAGGGTGAGTCTAACGGAGGCCGGCCTCCGGACATGATTTCGTTCAAGGCGGAGCGTGGTTGCGTGCTCGCCGTGAAGATTACCGCTGACAGCCTTTCATTTCTGCTTACGGACCTGAATGGGCGTGAACTCGACGCCCAGATCATCCCGCTGGCAAACCGGAAAACAACCCCTGACGCCATTTGCATCTACATAGGGGAAGAAGTGCGGCGGCTGCTGCGCAAGCACCGTAAAAAGCGGGAGCAGTTGCTCGCACTGGTGGTGGGTGTGCCGGCCATCACCAACGTAGATGAGGGGGTCGTGCTGTCGATCAGCACCCTGGAAAACTGGCGTTCCGTTCCGCTACGCGCCAAGCTGAATAGAATCGTGGAGTGCCTGGTGATTATTGAAAACGATACCAACCTGGCCGCTCAGGGCGAACGATACTGCGGGGCTGCGCAGGCAGAAGAGACCTTCATTCTGATTCACATCGGCCCGAATGTGGGCGCCGGAATCGTTCTGGGCGGCCAGATCTACCATGGATCGCAATGGTCCGCGGGTGAAATCGCCTACCTCCGTCTACCCAATACGTCGCGCAAACGCCCCACCCTTTATGAGTTTGGTGAGCTCGATACGTTGCTGACCAGCTCCGGAATTCTCGAGAGCTGGCAAGAGGTAAAAAAGAAGCCCGGCCAGGATGCCGCGGAGCTGGAGAAGATGGACGCGTTGGCAGTCCTCGATCTGGCCCAAGCCGGGGATGCTCGCGCGGAAAAGATCGTCCAGCACCGGGCCAGCATCGTGGCGGACATCATCGTGAACCTCTCGCTCATTTTGAATCCCGGCCTTATTTTGTTGGAGGGAGAAGTGGGCAGCCACCCCGCACTTATCAGTGCGGTACAAAAGCAGCTTCAGGAGAGCGAGTTCGCGGTCACCAAGATCGGCGTCGGTAAGCTTGGGAACACATCCGTCGTCTGGGGAGCCATTGCCATCGCACTGGAGATGATCCCCTCCGTTTTGCTCCCACAGCCGTTGAGCTGATTGCGTGCTCAGGGCAAAGTAAAGGCGACGTACGTGCTGCCCGAAGGCGCCTTTGGATTTTTACCCCCACCGCTCGCGATCACCACATACTGCCGGCCATCGATCATGTAGGTAGCAGGCGTTGCCGTTCCCGCAAAGGGCAAGACGGTTTCCCAAAGCAGCTTACCGGTCCGGCTGTCGAAGGCTCTGAATTTCTTGTCGTAGACGGTAGCAGCGATGAACAAAAGATCTCCTGCGGTCAGGATCGGGCCGCCATAATTCTCTGAACCGGTGTTGGTCATGCCCTTGGCGGCGAGTGCCGGATATTCCCCCAGTGGAATCTTCCAGAGATAGCGGCCCGTGTTCAGGTCGATTGCGTTGAGTGTTCCCCAGGGCGGAGTGATCGCGGGGTAGCCTTCAGCATCGATAAAATCTCGCGATCCCGTGACTTCGTACCTCATCGTCGTGCCGTCGGCGGCGCTGGAGTAGATCGCTCCCTTGTCCGGATCCGCTGCAGCCTCCTGCGGAGCTTGTTTGGTCAGAAACTGGACGAGGGCGCGCAAGTGCTCGTCGCGAAGGTTGGGAAAGGACGGCATACGGCCGCCGCCCTGCGAGATCCTGGCTTCCATCTGTTCGGGCGAAAGCCGCTTATCCACGTCGACCAGGGAAGGATAGTTGGGGGGCGAACCGGAGAGATCTTTGCCGTGACAAACACTGCATTGGTTGTGGTAGATTCTCTCGCCGGTGCTGGCGGTCGGATGATTCTCGGTCAGGCCTAGAACGCATGCCGCCTCGTTCGCGTTTACGTAGATCACGCCGCGGGTGCGATCCACTGCCGGCCCTCCCCATTCGGCGCCGCCGAGAAAACAAGGAAAGACGACGGTCTCCTGATCCAGGCCGATGGGCAGAAACTGACCGCCACTGCGAAATGTAGCGAACTCCTTTACTGCCTTTTCGTGCGCTTCCGGGGTGCGCGTGGTGAGCAAATCCTGGGTAAGCATCTGCCGGGTGAAGGGCGCCGGCATCATGGGTGAAGGCTGGGTGGGCGCAGTCACTTCTCCCGGGAACTTGACTCGCAGGGTAAGGCCGTTCCTCGATGGGGAATAGTGGCTTGCCTGTAGTGCGATCGAAGAGATAGAGAAATCCCTGCTTGGTTGTTTGTGCGACCGCATCGACGCAGTGGCCGTTGTGTCTTACCGTGAGCAGCGCAGGAGGCGAGGGAAAGTCGCGATCCCAGATGTCGTGGTGCACCCCTTGAAAGTGCCAAAGGCGCTTGCCGGTCTTGGCATCGAGAGCGAGCAGGGTGTCCGCGAAGAGGTCGTCGCCCACCCGATCTGCTCCGTAGAAATCAAAGACCGCGGAGCCGGTGGGAATGTAGACGATACCGCGCTTTTCGTCGAGCGCCATCCCGGCCCAGTTGTTGGCCGCGCCTGCGGTCTTCCAGGCATCCGGGGGCCACGTAGCGTAGCCGAATTCATCGGGATGTGGGATGGTGTGAAAAGCTCCAACGAAGAGCGCCCGTACGCACATCGAAGGCGCGAATGTCGCCGGGAGGAGAAGGATAGGTCTCGGGATTCCGGCCGCCGAGGATGATCAAATCCTGGTAAACGATGCCGGGGCTGGTGAGGTCGACGGACTGAGAAAGGTAGTCTCCCCGTAGACCCTTGCGCAGATCGATCCTTCCCTGCTCGCCAAACGTGGGAATGGCTTTGCCTGTTTGTGCATCGAGTGCGTAGAGGTAATGCGTTACGCCGGCTAAGATTCGACCATGTTGGCCGTCAGTCCAGTAGGCGAGACCGCGGGACGGTTGTTTGCTGGGCACGCCGGAATCAAATTTCCAGAGAAGCTTACCGGTAGAGGCTTCGAGCGCTATGACCTTTTGCGAGGCGGTGTAGGCGAAGAGGGTCCTCCCGACAATGATCGGGCTTGTTTCCAGGCCGCCCTCTTCGGCCGCATCGAACTTCCAGGCCTCTTTGAGCTTCTGTACGTTGCCTCGATTGATTTGCGATAGCGGGGAGTAGTGGTCACCTTCAGATTGGCCACCGTACACGGGCCAGTCGGATTGGCGCGGCAACGGATTGCTCTTGCACGGCTCGAGCATGCAGGACAGCTGATGCCGCCGTTGCTACGGCGAAAAACAGCGGCAAGAATCCGGTTCATTATCGACTCCAAACTATGTCCTAACCACGGACGCGTGCCCCACACCCGGCATTTGCGTGGAGGAGAGGCGCACCGCAGGTCCCTCGACTTCGCTCGGGATGACAAAGGGGAGGTTAGCGCTCACCTCACAGCCAATATAGGGGATGGACAGAGCGGGGGTTTTCCGCGATTTTCATCCCCTTGGGTGGGCCGCAGGCCCATGATTCCTCCTATGGCACAGGTGCGAGTGCCGCATCCCAGAAGTTAGTTTTTGCCCAGCAGCCATTTGGTTGCATTTTCAATGAGGGTGTTCTGCAACGGGCTGGTAAAGATCTTGTCCCCATGGCCCATATTCATGTAGAGCATCTTGTACTGCGTGTTCGTCCAAACTACCGGAATATCTCCGTCCGTCAACAGGCTCTTGATGCCCAATGGGTAGTTTGCAGGGTCTAGCGTGAGCAGCACATGGATATGGCTATCAAGACGAGGACTGGGCTTCCAGCGATACCACTCATTCGTAGGCGAGACAAACGTTTCCGGCAGATTGCGGGTAACGGGACTGGCCCGGTCGTCCACGATCAGTTTTGCCGGCAAGGGCGGCCAGCTGTTGTTGTCAAAGACGCCTCCACCAATGAACGTCATAAACCATGGCCACTTGGTGGTCTTGTCGTTGTAAGCGGATACGTGAAAGCCAAGCCAGGCGCCGCCGCGCTTCATGTATCTCTCAAATGCCTCTCGCTCCGCCTGGTTATGGGGAAACTCGTTGAGCCACACCACCAGCTGGTAGGACTTCAGATTTTTATCATTCAGATCTTCCCAATTGGTCGTTGCTTCCAGCGCGAAGTTGCCTCTCTGGGCCAACGTCGCGAAGAACCGCAGAGCATCTAGCGCGAAGAGAACGTGATCGTTTTCTACGTTCAGGGAATAGAAGATCAATACCTTTGGCTGAGAGATCTTGGCCTCTTGGGCGCTGCCACTTGCCAAAGCTATGGCAAAGCACAGGGTCAGCGCGACGAAATATCTTTTCACTGGCCCGCACCCCAGAAGATCGCGTTCCGGAAAAGCTGCGTGAAGTCTTTGTTCTGAAACAAGTCCGGGTGATGCCCCATGAAGATGTAGATGTTCCTGGCTTTGACATGTTCGTTGGTCCAAACAACGGGATGGTCTCCCATGGTGATCATGCTCTTGGGGTCGTAGGTCGACTCGTCGACACTGGCCAGAACATGAACGGTCGAACGATTGGACTTGCTCCAGGTGTACCACTCCTCCTGCTGCACAACAAAGGAGGAGGGCAGCCCTTTGGTTGCCGGATGATTAGGATCATCCACTTTCACGGTCGCCGTAGCGAACTGGGCGATGTAGCTGGTGTACCGGATATCTCCCATGAAATGCGACCACCATGGCCACATCGGGTATCCATCAAAATCCCCCAGGAGCATGGCATGGTGAAAGCCAATCCAGCCGCCTGTGCCACGTGTGATGTAGCGCTCGAAGGCTTTCTTGGCCACTGGCGTCCAGCGATATGGAGGATAGTTGAGCTGAATAAAAAGCTTGTACTTCGCCAGAAAGGCGTCGTTGATAGGATCGGTGTTGGTGATGTAGTCGACGGCAAAGTCATTCTCGTCGGCCAACTGCTGCAACCACACTTTGGCAGCGGCCACGAACTCATTGTGTGGCGTGTTCCCGGATTCGGCGATCGCCACTACGCGGAACTTGACCGGGTGGTTGGGAGTGTCCAGAGCATGCGCCGTGATGGCTGCGATCACAACCAAGAAAAACGCGAGCGACTTCAAAGACAAGTTCTTTAATCCGATCATCGCGTAGCCACACCTCTAATCACCGTAACGTTGTTGCTGCTGAAATTGGTGACGTAGACCATATGAGCCGCCGGATCGATACCGAAGGCATACGGAATCGCGCCCACATCCACCTTCACGGCCGGAACATTCGACTTGCCGTCGATCACCGTCACGCTGGCTGTGCGCTGGTTCGCCACATAGATCTGATCGCTTTGCTCATCGATCGCGAGAGCCTGCGGATGCGTCCCCAAACTGAGGGTCTTGCTTACGGAATCGGTAGTCTCATCGATCACAGCCATCCTGTCGTTGCCATAGCTCAGAACGTAGGCCTTCTTTGTTGCGGGATTTACTTCCACTGCGAAAGGAATAGGGCCCACGTCCACCGTCGTCGTGGCATTGGTTGCCCCCTGGATGATTGTCACGCTGGCGCTGTCCTCGTTTACCGCGTAGATTTTGTTCGCCTTGGTATCCACTGCGATCGCCCAGGGATGTTTTCCGGCTGGTACGGCCGTCGTAGCCCCAGTCGCTGCATCGATGACGGTTACATCCTGGCTCCCGTAATTGACCGTATATACCTTGTTGGTTGCGGGATCGAGGACAATGCCGCGGGGGCCCTGGCCCACCTGGATGGTAGTGGTTGCGTTGGTGGCCCCATCGATGACCGTCACGCTGTGACCGAAATTGTTGGCCGCGTAGATCTTGTTGGTGGCTGTATTTACTGCAAGCGCCTGAGGATAGCTCCCCACGCGCACGGTTGCACTGACCGCATTGGTGACTCCGTCGATCACCGAGACCGAATCGGCGCCCGCGTTGGTAACGTAAATCTTGTTGGTTACTGAATTGACCGCGACGGCCTCGGGGCGATCTTCCACATTTACGGTTGAGCTCACGTGTGTGGTTCCGTCGATGATAGTCACTGAGCTGCTGCCGTGGTTCACCACGTAAACCCTGTGGGTTACCGGGTTTGCCGCCACGGCTATCGGAGTGTTGCCCACCGAGACAGTCGCTATCGCCGTCTGTGCGACCGACCTGAGTGGCGCGATGGTGGTGGCGAAAATAGCTATTCCTGTGCGGAAAAAGCACCTCATTTTTGCAGCCAGTAATTGTTTAGGCCGATATACGCCGAAGGCAGATTGGCAAGAATCGTGCGGCGGAGTTTAAGTGTGTCGACCGGCGCGGCGGTTTGATACAGGACGTTGCCGTCAGCGTCGAGCAGAATCGTGTAAGGAACGTCGGGGCCGGACTCCCACTTAGGGTCGAATACCTTCTGCAATGCGGCGGTGTTGTCTGAGTCGAAGAGGAGGTTGCGGCTGGTGGCGTGCGTCTTGTTCAACCACTGCGTAACCGCCGGCTTTTCACCCGGCTTGTCCATCGATACGACCACCAGTTCAAAGTTGCGATCGCTGTACATCCTGTAGAGGTCCTGGATACCCGCGAACTCCTGCAGGCAGGCACTGCATTTTGTCGACCAGAACTGAATGAGCCTGACATTGCCGTCCGCATTCGTATGCAGAGACTTGAGCGCATCCGCTGAGACCATCTCAAGCGAAATAGGCTGCGCATTCAGCTTTTCCATAAAGGCCACGTTGGCCGCCTCTTTATCGCTCCACTTGGTCGAGCAGCCGAAAGCCCCCGTGTGTTTGACCGCTACCTCCTTGTCCGCCAGCAGCGCATCGATCGCGTCCAGCGCATAGTGCCTCTTGACGAACTCAACGCGGTAGCTGTCATCAATAGCTCCCTCATAGCGCAGCTTTCGATGCTGGTCGAAGATGAAGATGTGCGGCGAAGCTTGCGGGCCGTAGGCCTGGGAAACACTCTCGGTCTCTCCGTCGTAAAGATAGGGATACTGTAGATGCTTGTACGCCACCCTGATCTTCATCTCCTCCAGGGTGTCGCTCACGTCAGAAGAATCGAGTTCGTCGATGCGGATGGCCTTGGGATCGTTGGGGCTGATGGCTACGACGGCCACACCTTTGTCTTTGTAGTCGTTATAGAGCTGGGTGACCCGGCCCTCGTACATTTGCGCGTTGGGACAGTGGTCGCAAGTAAATACCACGACCAGAAGCTTGCTGGACGCGTAGTCGCTCAGCTTGTGGATCTTTCCATCGACACCGGGCAATGCGAAGTCCGGTGCGGGCGAACCTAAGGGCAGGATCGGATGCTCCGCGGCAAAACACGTGAGTGGCAAAACCAGCAGAGCAAGCAAGCTCCAGATTGCCCTACTCTTAAGTCCAGAAATCGTTGACATAACTCACTCCTCTACTAGGCTCCGGAGAAACCATATTTCCAGGCAAACGCGACGTTGGTGCGCATGTCGTCCCTGACATCGTCGTCCCCTTCCTTCTCGTACTCGATGGCGACCAGATGGCGGAAGTTCTGCCGGTGCAATTCCGCTTCGACTTCGGGGATTTTGGCGATCCCGCTTCCAAGCAGCACGTTTTCCCCATTGCCAACCGCCTTGACATCCTTAAGATGGACCAGGTTCAAACGCGGCGCCAGTTTGCGAACCGCGTCCACTGGGTCGTATCCGCAGGCTGCGAAGTGGCCTGTATCGGCCGTGGCTCCGCAGTTTGCCGAAAGGCCTGCAAGCGCATTCAGCACGTCTTCCGGGCTTTCGTAGGGAAACTTTACGCCGGGGAAGAAATGGTTGTGGATGGAGAAGGTGAGCCCGGCCTCGGTGACGCTGCGATCGATATGCTTGAGCAAGTCACCGCCGGTTGCGTCGCCGGTGATGTTGTGCGCCCCCAGCAGCTGCGCGAAGCGGACTGCACTGGCTACGTCCTGCTCATTTTTGAGTGTGGCCGCATAGTAGGAGACACAGCGAATGCCGGCCTTGTCGAGCTTTTCTCGCGAGGTTCGGACCAGTTCGTCGCTGGGGTGGCTCATCACCATAAACTCGCCGCGGGACATCTCGATCTGTTGGTTGTGCAGACCATTGGTGGGCAGCAGAATCTCCAACTGCGCCATCATGTCGTCGAAGGAGAGCGCGTGATAGCTGAAGGTGCCGATGCCGATCGTCAACGGCGCAAGCGCGTAAAGAGGCAAGGTGTTCGCAGCAAGACATACAGCCGTGGTCTTGACGAAGGTTCTGCGCGTGATCATAGGCGGGAAGTGTCTTTTTACTGGGTACGTGAAGCGGTTTCGGTTGTGGGAAGCGGCAGTAGTTCTTTGGCCGGCGTAGCGGCCGGAAAAGCTACGTTGAAAAAGCAAACCATCATCTCATCGGAGCTTTGCTGTCCCCAGGTAACTGTCTTGGTGGGATCGGGGTTTTCGGGGTTTTTGGCCGAGTTATCGTAGTGAGCCGTGCACTCGATCCTGGTGCCCGCAGGGAGCACGATCGGATTTGCCAGGTTGTACCACAGCTGCCAGCGCCAGTTGTAGTGGGGCACGTTGAGGATGGCGCGTGTCTCGCCGTTGGGAAATACCAGCCGGTACGACATATCTTTGCCCCGCATATGCATGTGGGGATGCATACCCAACAGGGTCACTTCACGGCGCATGGTAAAGGAGGCATCCACGCGGTAGTCGGGATCTCCCGGGGGAATCTTGAATTTCTCATTGCCCGTGGACAACGTCATGACGCGATCTTTTGGGGGCTCTTTGGCCAGCACCAGCCCTACGTTCGCCTGGTCTGTCGTGGCTTTCCCTTCGGGCATGTAGTGCACTTCCAGCACAATGTCTGAGCCGGCTGGAATCAGTTTTGCCTGGCCGGGCTCAAACATGTCCGGCGGCTGGCCGGGAGCGTAACCGACCAGCCAGTCATTGGGCACGTCATCTTGGGGAGCCTTTTCCCCTGTCTTGGCGGGCGGAGCCTCAAAGAATTGTTCTTCCGGTTGCCCCTTGAAATAGTTCGATCCCGGTTTACGAACATAAGCGACGATATGGTGCACGACGGAGCGTTCGCTCGGCGCGGCCTCCACATCCTGAACCCAAGTGTCCTTGGTAAAGCCTGTGGGCAAAATCACGTACTGGTATTCCAGGATGCCGGTGGCGGGAATGGGAAACGGCCGAGGCAGTTGGAAGACTTTGTCTGGCTTGGGAATGGTCCAACCGGTAACGAAGTCGAGCGGCGGCGGCAGATCTTTGGGGTCGCCCTTGGGCGCACCCGCATCCGCCCAGGCGGCGATGGTATCGATCTGCGTCTGGGTCAGCGAGCGGTTGTTCTCAAACTTCTCGGTGTGCCCATCCTCAAACCATGGCGGCATGGCCCGGGTGACCACCATTTGCTTCATCGCCAGCGCCCAGGGGCGCGTATCCTCATAGGTCAGCATGGAGAAGGGGGTGCCTTCTCCCGGGCGATGACAGCCCTGGCAGCGCTGCTGCAGAATGGGTGCCACATCCTTGGAGAAGGTTACGTTCGATGGATGGGTGACGGGAATCTTGGCAGCCGGATCTGGCGGGTGGCTCGCCATGCCGGCCATTTGCCCCAGCAGGCATGCCGCGGTCGAAAGCTGCCACGCCCCTATTGCCAGTGCCCGCTTCATGCCGACTCCATACCGTTTGATTAATTAAGAACGATTCATTAGTATGTGCGCATCAAGTATGGACCGGACGCACTCCGCCCGGCAATCTTTTTTTGATTGAAGGACGGAATGAAGCTCTTGCGCTATCTCACTGTTTTTTGCGCGCTGGCAGGCACTGCCTACGGGGAAATGCCCGCCTTCTACAAGTCAGTAAACAGCGTGACCTGGCTGGTGCAGAATGTCGACCTCGCCAAACAGGGTTGGATCGCGCTCGGCCTGTCTGACATTCAGGAATACCCGGATGTCGTGCTGACCGGCAAAGACCACGGCAAGCCGGTGAAGATGTGGGCCTGGGAGATCACCGGCCACCTGGGAAACCTGACCGTGAACATGATTCAGCCGGCAGAAGGGCAGCTGAATGCCTGGAACGCTTTCCTGGGCAAGCATGGCGATGGGATCTTCTCCATCGTGCACGAGGTGAAGTCCCAGGCGGAGATGGAGAAGGAAATCAAACGCATGCGGGGTCTCGGCGTCGGCGTACTGCAGCAACTGAGCCTCGACCGGGATGGCAAGCGAGTGACCTACACCTACTTCGACACCGAGCCGCAGGGTAAGTTTGTCCTGGGACTGGTTTACTGGCCCGGGGGCGCGCCTGCTCCGGGGCCGCCGGGAAAGGTTTCCCACCTCGCGCCGGTGGTCCGGGAATTAGAGCCCGTCTCGGCCTACTGGCAGAAGCTGGGCTTTCCCGCCTTTCGCATGGAGCATGCGACTCCGCGGCAGGATTCTACCTACCGGGACAAACCACTCTGGTTTGCGTTTGAAGTCGGCTACCAGAATTACGACCAGTTCACTTATGAATGGATCAGCGCACCCGCAACGCCCCCGAACATCTATGCCGACTTCCTCAAAAAGCACACGGAGGGCATTCAGCATCTGGGCGTGCCGGTGGACGACTTGAATCAAGCAGTGGCCGAGTATGAAAAGCTCGGCTACCACGTATGGCAATCCGGAGCCTGGGGGGATGTAGGCAAGAAGGACTCTGGCCAGTACGACTACATGGATACCGACTCCATTGGCGGCGTGAGCGTGGAGTTGATCCACGCCTATAAGTAGGCTAAGGTTTCACTGGAGGCTGGGCCATCTCCATCGCCCAAACACCTGCCGGCCGCATGTACATGGAGGCGCGAAAGTTTCCCGTGATGTCCCAGGCTTCGGGCGTACGGAACCAATAACCTTTCCTCTCATAAATGATGTGGTAAAGGCCCCAGGCCGTCTTATAAGCCTGGTCGTTCATACCTTCGCTCAAGAGCAATGCCGCAAAGCCTAACGTTGTTCCCGCCCACACTTCCCTTGCCTGTTCGTTGTCGATGATCGAACCGTCCGCAGCCATGCCATTTGCGGCGCCCATCTGGCCGCCGGCAAATTTCATGACGTTGTAGTCGAAGATCTTCTTTGCCGCGGATAACTGCATTTCGTGTGGAACCAGGTCTCCCAGGCCAAGCATGTTGGCATACCACTGGCCGGCTAGCTGGTCTGCCTGGATGGCATTCTGGTTTTCACTCTCCGTGTCGTAGCGGAAATACTCCCCGTTCCAGAGCTTGCTGATGTAGGTCTGCCGGGCCTTCTGAAAAAGCTGACGGTACTCCTCCGCCTTGACCTTGTCGCCCAGAATGACCGCAGTCTCTTCGCCTGCACGCAGGGCCGCAAGCCACAGGCCGCCGGAGTAAGCGCTCACCCCACGCACGACCCATGAGTCGTAGGTCTGATCAGGATAGCCGCTGTTCTCGGGTATTCCACCGCCGTGGTCGAACTGGCGCAAATAGGTGATGGCTTCTTTCACGGCCGGCCAGGTCTCGCGCAGAAATGCCGTGTCCTTTCGTCCGGTAAAGACGTAGTCGCGGTAGATCATCAGGACAAACTTTGAGTTGAGGTCTTTCCAGTCGTTGGTATCCTGCCAGCCGGGCTGATTGACGGCGACAAAGGGATCTCCTTCGGGCACGCCAAGGTCGTGAGGCACCGCGCCTTTCTTTTTCCGCTTGTGCAGAACGGGCTCCCCAGTCTGCTCGGTTTTCCAAACCCACAGACCCTTTTCTGGCCACTCCCGCGGCACGGTGTCCGCAAACTCCCGCAGGACCTGCTTGTCTATGTCTGGCCAAAACTTCAGCAAGGGCAGCGAGGCATAAAAGCGAACATCCAACGTGCCGTAATAGGCGTAGTCAAAACACTCCAGCAAGGCAAACGATGCGGGAAGCTTCTTGTCTGTGCCCACCTGCCTGCCCCAGAAAGTTCCGCCATCGGCGAGTGTGTAAAGCTCGTTGAAGAGCATGCCGCGATACCAGAGTGGTTTGCTTTCGTCGTTTACATAGGGCGCCTGCCAAGTGTCGATGGCATCGCTCCATCGCGCGGCATTCAGCAGCCCGTCGCGCGCGATCGCCCATGCATTGGTGCCCGTCGTGCCATAGAAATCCGTGTAGCGCCGGTTCCACTTGCGTCCCTGTCCGAATTGCACCACGGGAAGGTCCCACGAGATCACCATCGGGATAATCTTTTTCTCTCCCGGCTGCAGGGTAAAGCGCAGCGCAATGGCGCCGGCCAGTTTTTCGCTGTCGCTGACCCAGGAGGTATCGCTATTGGCGAGCCGTCCGTCTTTAGCGAAAGGCGCCCAGACGGCCTTGCCGTCTCCCTGCGCGAGAAAAGTCGTCTGATAGGTGACTTCCACTCCCGGGGTTTCGAGGGCCGCAATCGCAAACTGACCGTCCCACTCGTTCAGTTCTTTATCGTCACGGCCGCGGTCGAAGACGATGCCCTTCATGGTGCCGGCCGACCCTGCCGCTTCATGGACAAACTGGTTGTAGTTGCCCTGGTTGGGCGTGCCGTTGAAGTCATGCGTAAAGGTGCGAAACCATCCGCCCATGTTTGCCCAGGAAAGAAGCACAGAGACGGTGACCGCATGGCCGGTCGGATTGTCCGCATGCCACCGGTAAACTGCTACCGGATAGCTGGATTCACGATAATTGTCGGGGAGCACGGGAGAAAATTGCTCCAGCACTACGTGAGCGGGAAACTTCTTCCACTGATAGTCGTACCAGGACTTTGGATACAGGGCGGAGTACTCTCCTGCTCCCACGGGATAATCCCAGGCCCAGCTTGCCAATTCGCCCTTAGTCGGATGGCCGGTCATCAGGACCTGCGCGGTCCCCTGCGGATCGCCCTCCGACTTCTGGTACATCGCGAATTCATTCACATAAACGGGTTCATACTTGTGTGCGCCAGCCTTGATGTGCCAGCGCGCGAAGTCGCCGCGGTAGGTGCGCGAGAACGTTCCTGCACCCATACCGCCGACCGGCGCTCCCTGCCAATAGCCGTCGTCCATATCAGTCCCATTCTTAGCTACCCCGGGAGACTCAAGCGGAAGGCCGATGGGGCGGCTCCACGCGGTCTTCGGTATCCCGCTGGCGGCGAATGCCGCCGATGCCCACGCGACCAGGAAGGAACACACGACCGCCTGCAGCCACACTTTCTTTATCAAGACTCCTCCCGATCAGACTGGTTCCCAAATGAGCTTCGCGTTGGTAAGCTCTCGAGCGCCGAGCGCCCCCAATTCCCGGCCAACGCCGGAACCCTTGACACCGCCAAAGGGTGCTCGCGGGTCCGAACGGACAAAGTCGTTAATGAATACCGCGCCGGCCTCAATCTGCGCCGCCACGGCATTGGCATGAGCTGCATCCTTACTGCACACCGCCGCGCCTAAGCCGAACTCCGTGTCATTCGCCAACCGGATCGCCTCTTCGTCGGTCTTGAAAGTGAAGAAGAGCGCGACTGGGCCAAAGAATTCTTCCCGCGCAACCGGCGCGTCGTGCGGCAGATCGACGAGCACCGTCGGAGGATAGAAATAACCCGGTCCATCAAGGGACTTACCGCCGGTGAGCACGCGCGCGCCGGCTGCCTTTGCTTCGGAAACCTGGCGCTCCGTGGTCGCTCGCAAGTCCTCTCGAGCCTGGGGACCCAGTTTTGTGTCCGGTAAAAGCGGGTCGCCGACTTTGAGCGCGGACGCCTGCTGGACGAAGGCTTTAATGAAAGCATCCGCGACCGGCTCGGCAATGAAAAAGCGCTTGGCCGCAATGCAACTCTGCGCATTGTTGGAGTAGCGCGAGGTCACGCCCAGCTGCACTGCCTTTGCAATATCAGCATCCTCAAGCACGATGAAGGGATCGGAGCCGCCGAGTTCCAACACCACCTTCTTGCCGTGGAGGCCGGCTTGCTGCGCCACGGCCCGCCCGGCCGCAACGCTACCCGTCACCGTCACTGCACGTATGCGTGGATCCGCGATCATAGCCGGCACCGCGCCACGCTGCACAGAGAGATTGACGTAGAGCCCTTCAGGGCCATCGGCATCCTTCACCAGGCGCTCGAGCGCAAGCGCGCAGCCCTGCACGGTCTCAGCGTGCTTCACCACCACAGTGTTTCCCACCAGCGCAGTCGGGATGAAGAAGCGCAACACCTGCCAGAAGGGAAGATTCCAGGGCATGATGGCGAGGATCGGACCCAGCGATTCGTAGACGACGCGGCCTGGCGTTCCTGGAATGGGTTCGGGCTGGATATACGCGGCGCCCTCCTGGGCAAAATGAGCCGCGCCGAAGGCTGCCTTTTTCACCTCGCCGCGCGCCTCACCGATGGGCTTGCCCATCTCGAGCGTGATCAGCCGCGCGTACTCTTCCACGCGGCTTTCCAGCAGAGCCGCAAGGCGAATGAGAAAGGCTGTCCGCTCTGAGAGAGGCGTGCGCGACCAGTGTTTCCATCCGTCCCAGGCGCTCTGCAAACGCAGTTCAACCTCGTGGGCGCTATGCTCCGGATAGGTGTTCAGCAGCTCTCCGGTAGTTGGGTTTCTCGATTCGAATGACATAAGACCTCTTCGTAAAACGACTGTTCACACTAAGCACACGTGCTGAGAAAACGATCAACACAGGTAGCGAGCACTTCTTCGCCCGGGCGCTTCCACCAGTTTTGCGCGGAGAAGATCTCAACCTCCTGCGGCCCGTGGTATCCGGCGCTTTCCATCAGAGAACGAATCGATCGCAGATCGATCACTCCGTCGCCCATCATCCCGCGGTCCAGCAGAAGATCGTGCGTCGGCACCAGCCAATCGCAAATGTGGTGAGCCAGAATGCGCCCACCGGCGCCCGCCCGCATGATCTGCTCATCCAGCTTCGGATCCCACCAGACATGGTAGACATCAATCGCGACACCCACGCCGTCACCCAGCAAATCACAAAGATCGAGCGCCTGTTCCAGGGTGTTGATGCAAGAGCGGTCAGCGGCATACATGGGATGCAGGGGTTCGATCGCCAAGGGCATGCGGCTGTCGCGCGCATGGGGCAGGATTGCGGCTATACCGTCGGCCACCATCTCGCGTGCGGCGCCGATGTCGTGCGAATCCCCTGGCAATCCTCCCACCACCAGCACCAGGCAATCGGCTTGCAGGGCAACCGCCTCGTCGATCGCGCGCTTGTTGTCATCGATGGCGGCGGCCAAGCCTGCCTTATCTGCGGCGGGAAACATACCGCCGCGACAAAGCCCGGTCACCCGAAGCTTGTTGGAGCGAACAATTTCGGCTGCTTCCGCGAGGCCCGTCAACTGCACCTGGTCGCGCCACGGCGCAATCGCCGTAATGCCCTGGGCCAGGCAAGCATCCACCGCCTGACCCATCGTGTACTGCTGGCGCACGGTGGCCAGATTGATGGACAGATCATTGATGGACCGATCGTGGATGCTCACGCTGCTCACACAATCCCGTCTGTTGTGTCCGGGGATAATGACGGCACATCGACCCAGCGACGCTCGGCCCAGCTTTTCAAGCCAAGCTCGGCCAACTGTACGCCCTTCGCGCCTTCAAGCAGGTCAAAACTCCAGGGCTTGTTCTCCACCACGTGACGGATAAAGTCCTCCCACTGGAGCTTAAAGCCGTTCTCATAGACCTGGGTGTCGGGCACCTCGTCCCACTGCTCGGTGAACTTCATCGTCTGTGGGACGTCGGGATTCCATACCGGCCGCGGGGTGTTTACACGATGCTGGGTGTAGCACCGGCTCAAGCCGGCTACCGCGGATCCATGCGTTCCGTCAACCTGGAAGGTCACTAGGTCATCCCGGCGTACCCGCACCGCCCAGGACGAATTGATATGCGCGATCACGCCGCCCGCGAGCTGAAAGGTGGCATAGGCCGCGTCGTCGGCATCCGCCTTATATACTGCCCCACTCTCATCGACGCGTTGCGTGATATGGGTCGCGCCTATACAACTGACGGACTGCACCGCGCCGAATAGATTGTCCAGCACATAGCGCCAATGGGGCAACATGTCCAGAATGATGCCCGCCTCCATCTGCTTTGCGGTAATTCCATGAGGGCCGCTGCGTGGGCTGCAGGTCGCCCTCAAACACCCAATAGCCAAACTCGCCGCGCACGGAGAGGAGGCGACCGAAGAAACCTGCGTCCTTCAGCATGCGGAGCTTGCGCAGACCCGGCAGATAGAGCTTGTCCTGCACCACTCCACTCTTCACGCCGTGCTTGCGGGCCAGGCGCACCAGGGAAAGCGACTCCTGCAGCGTTTCTGAGAGCGGCTTCTCGCAGTAAACGTGCTTTCCGGCCTCGATCGCGCGGGCCAGCAGAGGAACACGCATCTGGGTCGAGCCGGCGTCGAAGAAGATGGTGTCCTCGGGATTGGCGAGCGCGGAATCCAGATCTTTCGCGACCCGCTGGATGCCATGGCGCTCGGCCAGGCTGGAGACCTTCTCCAGGTTGCGGCCTACGAGTATCGGGTCGGGCATGGCCCGGTCGCCATTGGATAGCGTCACTCCGCCCTGGTCCCTGATAGCCACGATCGAACGGACCAGGTGCTGGTTGTAGCCCATCCTTCCGGTGATGCCATGCATGATGATGCCGATGCGCCGACTAGACAAGGTCTACTCCGTCTTTCCAGTTTCTAATGTTTGTTTCATAAGCCGCGCCAGTTCGTCAACTTTGCCGACAGATCTGCACCCGTAACCCTACACGATAGGAGTTAGGAAGCGTGTGCGTAACGGGGAAAGAAACAGCAGGTCCCTCCACTACGCTGACCCGGATTTCCTGTCGAGCTGGGTGGCCTTGGCAAACTTCTTGCGGCTTTCTCTACGGAAAGCCGCACACGTGGTCGTTGGCGAATGCCGCGTGGCAGGAAATCCGAGTAAGCTCCGGTCGGGATGACAATTCTGTGGTGCCCGCAAAAGCTTTAGCGAGAAATACTTGACCTTGCCACGAAATTGTCACCCCGACCGGAGCGAAGCGTAGTGGAGGGACCTGCTGTTTCTTCCCCGTTACGCACAAACCCTCGCTAAGCCAACAGCTGGTTCACGGCACGATCCGATTCGGCGATGGAAGCGCGATGGTCCATGATTCCGGAGAGATCGGAATTGGCGAAGGCGATTTTGCCGAAAGGAGCGCGCCTCATCACCTCGCGGGGAGCGATCTTGCCCTCAGATCCAAAGAAGAAGCCTGGCTGGCCGCAGAGATAAGCATGGCCCCAACGATTCACGATGATGCCGGCGATATCCCGCCGCGCATCAAAGCCGCTGCGCGCAAACATCAGCGTCATTTGCTCTCGAATCTGCCGCTCATATTCCGAGTAGGGTATGCTCAGCAGGCGCATCCTTCCCCGCGTGCACTGCTGCGGCAGCGGAACCCCCGGCTCGGTAAACGTGATTTTCATGCGGAGCACGGTTGGATCGTCGGGTGTGACCGTGGGCGGAACGTCACCAAATACGGCGACTTTGCGGACCGCAAGCCAGGGGTAGACCCCTTCGAAACACTGGCATTCCGTGATCCCCATCTTCGCCATGAAGCGCCAGTTGCGTATAGCGACGTTGATGACGGCGCAAGGCATGCGGTAGAACTGCTGGTAGGCAGCGCGATAGTTTTCCGGCAGATCGGAGATGGTTCTCGCCGTTGTCCAGCCCGCGGACATCACCACCGATCGTGCGTGTACGGTATGCAGCCTGCCATCCACCGCGTAGCTAACCCGGACGCCGTCACCCTCGTGCCGCACATCCGCCACCGTAGCACCCAACCGTATGCGTACCGGCTGACCTTCGCGATCAAGCTTGGTAAAGTCCACCGGTCCCAGGCACATGCCGGCCAATGTATTGGGGCCAGGCATCGCCTCCGGGATCATGGCTTTCACGATAAAGCGCGCAATGCCGGTGTTCCCCCCGGGGAATATCTGCTCGCCGACTTCGTTCTTCCAGGGGAAAAGTACCTCTGGAGCGTAATACGCGTAGGCGGTGTTCTCGTCCGCTGAGGAGCCCGCCCAATCTGCCGCAACCGGCATATAGGTCCGGATAAATTCGCGGGTCAGGCCGTCGCGCTGCATCAGGTGCTCTTCAAGGGTGATGCGGTCGAGAGCCCGCGAAATCTCGTCGCCGTCGACCTTGGGTGGAACAAATGTTTGATTGCCTGCGCGCGCCCTGAGCAGCTGTTGCCTGTGTCGCCTCGGGGACGGGCGCGCCCGCGAGCTTTTTGCCCCATGGATCGAAGAGCCAAAACCCCTCGGGATGGCCGAAGCGCGCTCCAAAAAACATTCCGGAATTCTTGCTGCCCCGGGCATAAGGAAGGGTGTTTACATCCAGCTCAGGCTGGCCTCCGCCCCATTTCTGGTATTCCAACGGTTTACCGTCAAAGCCGATCGATTCGTAAAACCTTTGCGTGAGCGAAGCCGGAAGGGAAGGAAAGTACGTGGCCGAGCCCTGGCCTGCCATCAGCCGGTGCCCATCCACCATAAATTCATTACGGCGGGCTTCCCCGCCGAAGATCGAGTGGTCTTCCAGCACCAGGCAGCGTTTCGACCGCCCGGTCTTTTCGGAATAAAGATGAGCGGCGGCCAAACCGCTGATGCCTCCGCCGACCACCACGCAATCGAAGGTCTCTCCGGTCGCTTGCGCGTTTTTGAGCTGGCCGGTGTACAGCGCATCGCGAATGCCGTGGCCCGCGGTCATTACGGCATGGGTATTCCCGTTCGCTGTGGCGTAATCTCCTACGCCGCCGTAACCGTCCCAGTCCTCCTTGGCCATCATGGCTGGTGCGCCCGCGGGGCCGGCGAACGGACGCCCGTCGAGGAAATCTGCGCGGGCAATCTCCGCATCCATACCCAGTGCACGATCAGCTGGCGAGCCCTGCGGTTTTTGCGGCGGAAATTCCACTGGTTGTGCCCTCCGAGCGAGCTGCGGTGCTACACTTCGACCACTGTACTATAGAACGTTTCGTTACAAAGTTTCACACGGAATCGATAACCGGATAGGCCAATTTCCACTTTCGAGGGTAGACGATGAAGCGCAGACGGTTCCTTCAACTGGCCGCGGGTGCCGCTGCCGGAGCGGTGGTCCAGTACTCCTCGGCTCTGTCTTTTCCGCCGCAAATCTCACGGCCCGCAGACGTGCTGTCGTTAGCGGTGGGCGAGCCGCCTCCGGGTGCGATGGACGCATTGCAGGCGGGATTCGGCGCCAACCACCAGCCGGCCGTTGAACCCGATCAGATGATTGAAATGTTGTTGGAACAAAGGACGAGCGGCGCCTATCAATGGATCATCGATGGACAACCTCCGCGCGACGGAAACCCTGTTTCTGCAAAAGGGCCGGCGATACCGGCTGCGTATGATGAACGCGACGGGAGGGGTTCACTCCGTGTCTCTGCGCCACCACAGCTTTGAACTCACGCGCATCCACCAGGTCCCGGTTTCAGGGATCTTTAGAGACACCATCGGTCTCGGACGTTATAACGTGGTCGAAGCAGATGTCCTCGTAAGCCGCTCGGGCCCCTTACTCGTGCGTTACCCGCGCAGTTAGCCGTAGACTGGAGCTACGGGGCAGTTGTGGGCACGCAGGCCCGAGGCTGAAGCGGTTGGTACTCCGCGTAGACTCCCCCAAGATCGATTCGCACTGGTTTGCGAAGAAGTAGGCCATCTTCCTATGTCAAAAACAACCGGACTCACAGACAACCGCTTTTCCCGTCGACGCTTTTTTCGCTGGACCGGTGGGCTCGCGGCCAGCTTTGGCGTCGCCAGATCTTTCGCCTCCCCGGCGAAAGAAGAAGTGGACGGGGAAGACTATTACGACAAGTTGGGCGTGCCGAAGATCATTAATGCGGCCGGCACCTATACCACTCTGACCGCGGCCTGCATGCCGCCGGTAGTATTGGCTGCGGTCCAGAAGGCGGCTCTCCACCCGGTGCGCCTGCGTGACTTGCAAACGAAGTCGGGCGAGTACATAGCGCAGCGATTGAAGTGCGAGGGCGCAGTGGTGACCTCAGGTGCGGCAGGAGCGATTACCCTCGCCACCGCCGCTTGCCTGCAGGCTGCCAACAACATCTCGCCCATGGCCATGCCGCAAGCCATCGATGGCCTGAAGAACCAGGTGATCGTGCAGCGTGCGCACCGCTACGGTTACGATCACGCGATGTTTCTCTGCGGCGCCCGGGTGACGGAGGTGGTCACTCTTGACGACTACAAGCGCGCCTGCGCTGCCGGCAATGCCATCATGACCAATTTCTTCAACGCGGCGGAAGAGGAAGACGGCGAGGCCGGCACGGCGCAGATCGGCCGCGAGGAATGGCTCCGTGTTGCGCACGAGCACAATATCCCCTGCCACAACGACGCAGCGGCGGATATGCCTCCGATTTCCAACCTATGGAAGTACACCGGTATGGGCTTCGATCTGGTTTCCTTTTCCGGAGGCAAGGGCATGCGTGGTCCGCAGAACGCAGGTCTGCTGCTGGGCAAGAAGCATCTCACCGATCTGGCGCAGCAGAACAATAACCCCGAGGAGGGTGTGGGCCGCGGCATGAAAGTGGCCAAGGAGCAGATCGTTGGCATGGTGGCAGCCGTCGACTGGGTTCTCTCGCATACAGAGGAATCCATGCAAGGGGATTATCAAAAACGCGCTGACCTGATCATCGCGGCGGTCAAGGGGATACCCTCCGTTACCACCGAGACGGTCGTTCCCAGGATCGCGAACCATGTCCCGCATGTGCTCATACGCTTCGATCCTTCGGTGAGAGGTGTAACGACAGAAGAGGTTTTGACCGCGCTGCGCGAAGGCAAGCCCTCCATCGAACTGAACCCCAATAGCGGACAACCAGCGAACCAAGGTATTCCCTCGAACGCAAACACCCTCGTGGTCGGGGTCTGGATGCTGCAGCCGGGCGAAGATGCGATCGTCGGCCGCCGCATCCGCGAGGCGCTCACCCGCAAGGCCTAGTTAGCCGTCAGGTACCTACCGGGAACAAAGCGCTCCAGGAAGGATCCAGGTAAAGCCATCTTTGGCTGCTGAACCAGCTTGTCGGTATATCAGGCACGTGCAGCAAGCCGTGACCGCTCAAACAGACAAGCTCAGTCCCATTCCAGGCGAGGAAGTTTCTTGAGAATTGCCCGACGCGCGCCGGATTGGTCAAGGTGCACAGGCAGACAGGACACCGCCTTCGTTGATCACGCAAAGCCCAGCGGAACGCGAGAAGCAACGCCCAGAATGAGCTGAACACCTCAAGGAGTTCTGAGGTGTCAACAGACATGGAGCAACTCGAGTACGCGAGGTCGAGCGACCCAAAGTAAACGATGGGCACGATCAGAATGAACTTGGCGGACAGGAAAACCCAGCGGCGGACTCGTGTGGTCCAAGGAACATGGTTGCTATGGGCCGGGTATTCTCCCAGCGGCAGAGACGTGGTCGCTGGCAGGGCCAGGCAAGCCAGAAGCAGGGCAAATGAAAAGATCGACCATGGCTCCCGCATGCGTTCGGCGAGGGACTCGCAGACGAACCAGTCATGGCCGCCGTCCTTTCGAGCAACATACATTTGACGCCGGCCGTCTGGCCCAGACCTGAATACCGACGGCGAAGCGTGGCCGAGTACGTATCCCTCAGTGTCAGGCTGCAAGGTGGAAAGACGCCGGTCATCCTCCAGTAGCCAGAGATCCGTCTGGCCCGGAAGCCGCCAATCCTCGTCCTGGATCACCCCTGCAATCATCGTCTGCTGCCCATCCACCTGCAGCATGTGACCGAAGACGTGAGCATCCCCGTGGAAGTACTTGAGCCACGCACTCCGGCTGAGTACCAGTCTTGCGGGGTAGTCAGCCATGCCTCGAACTTCATATGACATGGGAACCCCCAACAGCTCGAAAAGATTTGAGCTTGCACGGGCGATCGGGAGCTCAGTTGAGGAGTCCGTCCCAATGGTGAGTCGCTTCGTAGCTAAACGATAGAAGGCAAGACCGGTAAACAAGTGTCCTGAGTTCCGGCTCCACGCTTCATAGTCTGAGAATTCTACGGTTGGGTAGGATGCGCTCTCGAAGCCACCGCGTGAAACCATCACCAGGTCGCTCGCATCCCGATACGGGTTCGGTCGCACCACCTTCCAAACGCTGGGGCAGTCATAGGCAATCAGCAAGCTTGCGGCTGCCAGGACGGTAAAAATCAGGATGCAGCGCGAAGGCATCCCCGGCCTGAACCACTGGCGCGACCCGGATTTCCTGCTACTCCGCGCTGGATATGGCCGCGTGTGCGGCTTTCCGTAAAGAAAGCCGCATGAAGCTCGCCAACGCCACCAACCTCTACAGGAAATCCGGGGGGGCGCCGGAGTGGCATGGTTTCTCCTCAGC
This sequence comes from uncultured Acidobacteriaceae bacterium, assembly GCA_963736535.1. Taxonomy (GTDB): domain Bacteria; phylum Acidobacteriota; class Terriglobia; order Terriglobales; family Acidobacteriaceae; genus PALSA-350. The sequence goes on along the minus strand of CAVTPN010000012.1, from coordinate 95,054 downwards.
CAGAGCGCGTCTTTGAAAGCGCCGAGACTAAACGCGGTTATTTCCTCTTTGTGGTGCAACGCGGCGGGCCCATCGTTCTGATTGCAGATGTGCGAAACGTGCCAGAGTTCTGCGCGCCATTCTTCGAGCCACTCCGCACGGGCTGCCCTGGGCACGAGGATTGCTGCCATCTTTAGCATGCCGGTGCAGACGAAGAGTGAATGGGCCAGCCCTCGCACTCTCATGCGTTCTCGACCTCGGGAGATGGGATCAGCTTGGTGAGGAGCGGGTAGCGCTTGGATGCTATGTCAAGGATCGTTCGCCCATTCCGGGTGAGCTTGTAGTACTTGCGCAACGGTCTTTGCTCTGCATCCGCGATCGACTGACGCTCCCAGCGAGAGACAATCAGTCCGTCCCGCTCCAGTCGGCGCATCGCGGGGTATACGGTTCCGCTGGGAAGACCCGTTACCTCCATCACGCTAAAGCCATAAATATGACCGGCATGAATCGCTTGCAGAATCATCGCAGCAGTGTGCGAGAGTTTGGGTTCACCTGCCATCCGTGGATTATATCTATGTAGAACACTACTTGACAATGGAATAGGTAGCTTGCTACATAGGTAGGAGATCGGAGTGCGCCTGTGCTCGAGGTGAACCATCTTTGCAAGCGATATCGGGGTATCGCGTCGATCGAGGACATCAACTTTCGTATCCGGCCCGGTGAGATTGTCGGATACGTGGGACCCAACGGATCGGGAAAGTCGACAACGGTCAAGATTATTACCGGCCTACTTCAACCGAACGAGGGAAGCGTCCTGTTCGAAGGCAAGGATATCCGTGACCATATGGTCAGTTTTCGCAGCACCTTAGGCTATGTTCCCGAAGAAGCGCACGTCTACACCTATCTATCCGGTTTGGAATACCTGCAGCTGGTGGGCAGGCTACGCGGCCTGGGCGAGAGCAACATCGAGCGCAAAGCTACCCAGATGTTGAAACTGCTTGGGTTGGAATCCTGGCGATACTCGCCCATTTCTTTTTACTCAAAAGGCATGAAGCAGCGTGTCCTGATTGCTGCCGCCTTGATGCACGACCCTAAATTACTGGTATTCGACGAGCCTCTCTCCGGACTGGATGTCGTCTCCGCACGACTCTTCAAGGACCTACTGCAGGAACTTGCGGCAAAGGGCAAGGCAATTCTGTACATCTCACATGTTCTCGAAGTGGTAGAGCAGGTCTGCGACCGGGTGATCGTGATTGCGAAAGGCAAGATATTGGCCGACGCTGCCCCCGCTGAGCTTGCGAAAGTCATGCAGCTAGCCAACTTGCAGGATGTCTTTGCGCAGCTGGTGCAGCAGGAAGACACTCGAGTATTGGCCCGGGAACTGGTCGAAGTCATGAGGGTTGGCGATGCATAGCCGATCCCGTTTGTCGATCTGGCAAGCGGATGACTCCTTACTCTCGTCGGCAGGACAGAAGCAGTTCAAGCTTCTGGTTCGACATCTCCTTGACCGATTTTTCAACAACGAGATTGTTTCCGTGGACGGGGAGACATTGCCGCTCATCATGACGGTTGCCTGGGCCATTGCACTTCCGACCCTGGTGGCCACAATCTTTCTCTTCCCTGCCTATCATGCCTTCGCGCCGCGAGCCTCCCATTCCACCCTTCTGGGGCCGAGTCGCAGACCATTACGGCTTCGTGATGTACTCCTGGGTTGTCATGGGCGCAATCACTGTATTTGAATGGGATCTTCTGGTTCCAAATGTATTGGATGTCTTCGTCCTTTCGGTCTTGCCTATTGCGGAGCGAAGACTTCTTCTGGCAAGAGTCGCTGCCGTCTTAACTTTTTTGGGGCTTTTTCTGATCGGCACAAGCTCACTGGGAGTCATCCTCTTTCCCGCCGCCACGGAGCCGTCCGATTTGCCGCGAGCGTACGCCGCTCACTTCGTTGCTGTGACATCCGCCGGCCTTTGTTCTGCCTCCCTGGTGTTGGCTTTGCAGGGATCGCTCATTAGTCTCCTGGGTGCACGGCTCTTTCGCGCGATCTCTTCGTTTCTCCAAAGTCTTGTCTTGATGGTGCTCTCGAGCGTCTTATTTCTGTTCCCGGTTTTTTCGCGGTCTCTGGAAGCATTGATCCAGTCGGGAGAGCACAGCCGTGCGCTGGTTTCCTCCGTTCTGGTTCCTGGGCGTCTACGAATCTATAGTGGCAGGTCCATCCGCCTTGCCGGCATTCACCCAGCTCGCCCATACCGGCTACCGGGCAACAGGCTGGCTGATGGCGCTCGCAGTCATCACGTATCCGCTCGCATACGCGCGCTGCACGCGTCAAGCAGTGGAGGGCTCCATCGCGCCCAATATCAAGAGGCTTGCTCGTGCGGCCTGTCAACCGCATCCTGCATGCGACGCTGGTACGGACTCCACCGCGGCGCGCCGTCTATCACTTCATAAGCCAGACATTGTTTCGCTCACAACGCCACCGCCTTTACCTTGCGATGTACGCGGGGGTGGGCATCGCGCTGGCAGGTGTGTGGGTCGTCGTCTTACGAGTAGAGGGCGGCCATATCAGGATCGCTATCTCGTCGAGCGGGGTTCGCCTGGCAGTCCCGACGCTTGCCTTCTGGATCGTTGCTGGACTGTGCACCTCGCTCCTCTCTCCCGCCGATCCGGCAGGAAGTTGGGTCTTCCGGCTGATCCACGGCAAGGCCTCATCGGATCACCTGGCCGCTACCAAACTTTGGGTGTTGCTTTGGGCAATGACCATGACCCTCGGCGCAGTTGCCGTTTTGCAACTCATCTCCTACCCCGAACTGCGCGCTCCGAGGGAACTGGTTACCCAAGTCCTGGTGGCTGCGGGCATTTGTCTTTTGCTGACCGATGCTTTTTCGCTCCAGACAGCGACCATCCCATTTACCGAAGCGCGGGTGCCCCGCAACACAGACCTGGGTTTCATCCTCCTGCGCTACATTGTCTTTTTCCCTTGTTTGGTAATTGCAACCGTGAACTATGAATGGTGGATCGAAGTAAGTGCGGGCCACCTGATCGCCACGGCACTTCTCATCATCGCTGCGCACTTTGCGTTGCGCTACGTTCAGTGGCGAATACGGCGGGAGCGGGTAAATCGAAGCGTTGCGCAGGACGAAGGAGAGGTTTCCCGAGTGCTAGGCCTTAGCATTTGAACCCAGGGGATCTCTAGCCTGATGTCCTCCCGGTCTTGACCGAAGCGCTAAGCAGATGTCGTGACCTGATCCAGCTTCACATGGCTCACTTCGTCGCCGTAAAACGGAAAGTCTATGTAGCTTTTGGCGTCGAAGGTTGCGGTCTGCCGTTGGGACTACGAAATGCGTTGCGCATTGCGTGAGATATATTCGTCCAATGACGCATCGGGGCCGATGTAGTGGAACTCCTCGGCATATTGCAGCCCGTACTTTCCGCCGGTGGTGTGATCGCGGGCGACAAACGCCGCTTGAATGAACTCTTTTGTCGCCGTATCGAGGTTGCCGCTCAAGGCGGGAACACGCAAACCCCGCTGCGCGAGACTGTCTACAAGATCCTTCACCATGTGCACGATCATGGTCTCGCAGGCTTCGATGGCTGCGATCTTCTGCGGAAGGAAAGCTCCAATATCGACCACGCGGTTTACTAGCTGGGGGCCGCGGGCAAAGTAGTACTTCTCAGAGACTGAGTGCGGTTTCAGGCCGGCGTCGAACTGCTCGGGAAAATCGAGCAGGCCGCCGGCCATCCAGCAAGCCGCCTCCACGGCTTGAGCGGTCACGTAATGGTCTGGATTTTCCTCGTAGTGACCCCACGGGTCATAACTGAAAACTGTATCCACTTTGAGTAAGCGGAACAGAAAGATCAAACGGCCACGAAGTTCCGTTCTCGATACATCGTCGAGGCGATGATTGCGATAGCTCAGGTCGTAGGACTTCTTGAAGCCAAGGGTGTTGACCAGTCGCGCCGTGTCACGCTCATTGGCCAGCACTGTCTCCCCCAGCGACAGGTGGTAAGAATCCTTTTCGTCGTTACTGGTGCGAATAAAATAGCCGGTATAGCCTTCGCTCAGTAGCTTAGCCAGCGTGCCGCCGGCGAAGATCGGGCCATCATCCAGATGAGGCACAACCAGCGCCAGGACCTTGCCCCGATGAGGCTGGCCGGCGCTGGATCGCTCGGTGACCACCTGCTCCGCAGCCCCGCTCAGAGTTTCCCCTCGGCCACTGGCCGCCAAAGTTGCTGTTGCGATCTCCAGAAATTCCCGACGCCGCACAAAACCTCCCTGCCTGGAAAACTGCCGATTCGGTCAAATCGATCCGACCGGTGGTCGATTCCAAATGTTACAGGATGGACCCACGCCTGCCAGGAAGAACACTTGACAGGTGTAGTATCTACATCGACATGGCGATTCAGGACAGGATTTTTGGCAAACCGCTGGCGACGAGTGAAGAACGTGCCGAACAGATTGGAGTGGGAGCCGGCATCCCTATCTTCGGGCTCGACGCCTTAACCAGCGCGGCGTATGGTCCGGAGGCCGCGCTGGCGCTGTTGATCCCTTTAGGCATAGTCGGAACCCAGTACCTGCTACCGATCATCACCTGCATCCTGATCCTGTTGGTCATCGTTTTTTTCAGCTATCGCCAGACCATTGCCGCCTACCCCAACGGCGGTGGCAGCTATACCGTGGCGACAGAGAACCTGGGCGAACGAGCCGGGCTGCTTGCCGCGGCGGCGCTGATGATCGATTACATCCTTACCGCGGCGGTGGGGATCTCGGCCGGCGTGACTGCGTTGACTTCGGCAATGCCCAGGTTTCAACCCCACACGCTGGCGCTTTGCCTGCTGATCCTGGCCATCCTGGCGATGGTGAATCTGCGCGGGGTAAAGGACACCGGCACCGCATTCATCGTGCCGACATTTCTGTTTATCGGTACATTGATGACCCTGATCGCGGTGGGCGTTTACAAGACCATCGCAGCTGGGGGCCACCCACTTCCAGTGACTGCAATGCCCGCCCCATTGCCGCAGACGGTCCAGTACCTGGGCTTGTGGATGTTGCTGAAGGCCTTCTCCAGCGGTTGCGCGGCCATGACTGGCGTGGAGGCGGTCTCCAATGGCGTGATGGCCTTCCGGGAGCCACGCTCCAGGAACGCGCAGTACGCACTCACGGTCATCATCGGCATTTTGATCGTGCTGCTGTACGGCACGGCATGGCTGACCAAGCACTATCAAATTATGGCCATGGACCCTGACCGGGCGGGGTTTCAGAGTCTTCTCAGCCTGCTCGTGACGGCTGTTTTTGGACGCGGATGGTTCTATTTCCTCACCATGGGAAGCGTGCTGCTGGCGCTGGCGCTGAGCGCCAACACGGCTTTTGCGGATTTCCCCCGACTGACCCGGGCGATCGCCCTGCACGACTACCTCCCGCACGTCTTCGTCCTGAGAGGACGGCGCCTCCTGTTCTCGCACGGTATCTACGCGCTGACCGGTCTGACGGCAGTGATTTTGATCCTGTTCAAGGGGGTAACGGACAGACTGATTCCGCTGTATGCGATCGGAGCGTTTTTGGCTTTCACGCTGTCGCAGGCGGGCATGGTCATGCACTGGAAGAGGCAGGAAGGCGAGCACAAAGGCCGCACCTGGCACATGTTGGTGAATGGGACCGGGGCTGCTGCGACAGGGCTCACAACGTGTGTGGTGCTGGCCTCGAAGTTCAGATCAGGAGCGTGGGTAACCGCGCTGCTGGTTCCGATATTGATTCTGCTCATGTATTCGGTCAAGAAGCACTACACGCGCATTCAGGATGAAATGAGGGACATGGATCGGCTCAACCTGGCCAATCTTGAATCGCCCCTGGTTGTCATTCCCATGGCAGGATGGAACCGAATATCAGAAAAGGCCTTGAGGTTTGGCCTGCTGCTTTCAAAAGATATCAAGGTCGTCCATGTTCATTCCGAGGATGAGGCCCACGGAATTGACCAGGAATGGGATGAAAAAATACTGGTTCCCATTCGCGAGCGAGGCATACCAGACCCGGAGTTGGTGACCATCCCTTCAAACTATCGCTTCGTCATCGCGCCGCTGATGGATTACATCCTGCAGTTGGAGTCGGAAAACCCGGGGAGGAAAGTTGCGGTTCTGCTGCCGGAACTGGTGGTGCGGCACTGGTGGGAAAATCTGCTGCACAATCAACGGGTCCAGTTGCTGAAAATATTGCTCCTGGTGCGCGGTAATCAACGCATCGTGGTGGTAAACATTCCCTGGTATCTGTAGGCAGAGACCTCAGGCACTACGCCTGTAAACACATCATCGGTAACAGCAGAAGGCACAAGAGATTTGGTATACCACTGCCACTCGTTTGTGATGGTCATATATTTCACGTGCCAGATAAGCCGTGGCCATCACTTCGTCGTTGCTGTCTTCAAACTAAGTCGCGCCATCCATCCCTCGTCTAGTACAGATCTTCGAGTGCGCTCTGAGACTCAGGAAGCACTTGTCCCCCATCCACCACGATCGTTTGCCCGGTGATATAGGCGGCTTCATCACTCGCAAGGAAGAGCGCAGCGTAGGCGACCTCTTCGACGGATCCAAGTCTGCGCGCGGGAATTGCTGCAGTCATCCTAGCCATGTATTCAGGCCCCAAGTCCTTCAGGCCTTCGGTAAGAATATTACCGGGAAGCACAGCATTGACCGTGATGTTGTGGGGAGCGAGCTCAATGGCCGCGGTCCGTATGAAGCCGAGTTGCCCCGCCTTGCTGGCTGCGTAATGGCTCCAGCCGGCATTGCCGGTGATAGGACCGGTGATGGAAGAAGTAACCACGATGCGCCCCTTGCCCCGAGCGTTGAGCCCGGGCAGGCACGCTTGGACGGACAGAAAGGTCCCCTTGAGGTTGACATTCATGACGTGATCCCAATCGGCCGCGCTCAGATCGAAGAGTGGCGCGGATGGAAAAATTCCAGCGTTGCAACAGAGGATGTCGATGCCGCCATGGCGTTCGATTGCGGTTTGCGCCATGCGGACGTTGTCTTCCACCTGGGAAACGTCCGCGGCTACAGCGCTCACGATCCCCCCGCCGGTTCTGATTTCCGCAGCGGCTGCTTCGGCCTGAGAAAGGTCCCGTGAGGCAATGAGAACACGGGCCCCCTTGCTGGCAAAGACGCGCGCTATGCCCTTCCCGATTCCCTTGCTTGCCCCGGTCACGATAACCGAGCGCCCTTCAATTGATGTCAGCATGTTCATCCATTTGGTTCGAGGATGGACCCATCATATTCGCTGTGTCACCCGGAGTGGCGGGGCTATGCCCGGAGGTATGGCTTCAAGTAAGTGTCCAGGTCGCGCCTGATTTCATCGGGACTTGCGACCTTGCGACTGGAATCAGCACCGGGTGCCGGCGGAGCAACGCGCGTGGTTGTGCCTGGGCGGAACACACGCCGGGCAATCAACACGCCGACGTCGCTTTGAGGAAACATGGAGCTGGCCGCCTCGATGCGTCCGAATTGATCGAATGCGTCGCGGACCTTACCCGCGTGATAGGAGTCGTAGGCGGAAGCATAGAGATCCGCAAGGCTCACGAACGGGCAATGGCCGACGAAGCCCCGTTCCATCTCTGTGATCATGGTGGTGACTCCCTTGCCGGAGAAGCAATTGAGTTGGTCGTTGGTGCGTCTTCTGATTTCCGTCACTCGCACCAGAGGATCGCCCGCTTCATCTTTCACGTAGCGAAAGGTGGGTATGGTGTTGAACATCTCAACCACCAACTCGACGCTGAAGTCGCCGCCGGTCTGCGCAAACAGCGGCAGGGAGGTCACCTTGCCGAGCCGCTGGTAGAAGAGTAGCAATTCGGAGGGCGCCGTCACGCCAGGCGGAGCGATACAAATGATGGCGTCCGCACCAAGCTTCTCCGCCTGCCGGACATAGCGTTCAGTTTCCTTGAAATCTGCGGTACGACTCTGCACGCCGATCACGATCGCCGTGGTGCCGCCGCGGGCAGCGGAGAGGATGGTCTCCGCGCCGTGCATCCTCTCTTCTTCGGTCAGCGTCGTCCATCCACTGGCAATCTGTGGCCACGCCAGGCCATGCACGCCGCCTCGCCGGCAAAACTGCACCTGCGCCGCCAAGCCGTCAAAATCCACCTCATTCTGCGCGTTCACCGGGGTAAACCCAATCGGGAATACGCCTGCCAGCCGCCGCGCTGCCGTCTGTGCACGCATAACGTGTGGGACGGCTAACGCGGCCGCTCCTAACGAGAGAGCCCCAAGAAATTGCCTGCGATCCAGACCGGACATTCCTTTCATCGTTTCTCCCTCTCCACCGTGCCAATGCCGATTCACTTGAAGAAAATCAACCGGGCTTTCGCATCCACTGTGGACGCGTTAACGCCGGGAATGGTTTTCAGGTCGGTCAGGCCGGTGAATTTCTGCGTGCTCCGCCGCGCAGTGATTGCCTGCGCGGTTGTTTCCGGCACATTCAACACGATCTCCAGCTCGTCCGCGGGGGCCGTGTTCACGTTGATCGTGGTCATGGTGCGGTGGAGATAGTCCATGATGTCATCGAACTGCTCGTCGGTGCCGCTGGCCCCCTGATCCACCATCTTCTGCACGGTGTCGTGCCAGTCGTCATAGCTCATGGGCGTGTCCATGACGATTTGCAGATTGTGGCACTTGGCGCAGACCGCTTTGAGCGATTGGCCTTCCCGCACCAGGCGGGGATTCGGAGACGCAACCTCGGCGCCACGGGCCGTGGCTAACAGGGCTGCCACAAGCAGGACCCGGCTTACCCACGCAGGCAAAGTCGTTTTCAAGACGAATGCCATGGTTGAATTACTTTGTAGGGACTGCATGGACTGGGGTCACACCCGTAAGCGTGATGGGTGCGCTGCCCGGCATCGGCGTGACATGCGGACCGACACCCAGCTGTTCCGCAGTCTGGTAATCGCCGAAACCATTGGCGAACTGGTTCGAGACCCGCTGGACGTGGCCATTGTCGAAGGTCATGTCCAGAAGCTTTTCGCTGTACATGGTGTGTCCGTATTCGTCCTGCATCTGGCCAACGATCTTGTGCGTGCTCACCTCGATGATGTCGCCCGAAGAGGCATAGGCATACTTGCCATCCAGGCCGAAGGTCATCCAGTAGGTGCCAGCCGGGGTGTCGATGGTGTCGATTTCCTTTGGATCATCGGTATTGGAGAAAATATGAATCTTCTTGAAGATGCCGTCAGCGAGCCAGATCTCTTTTTCATCCGGGGTCAACGCGATGCCGTGGCTGGGGCAGCCATGGGGGATGTGCGGACGCGGGTTCGCGTTCCATTTCGATTTCCAGTCCACGCTGGTCACCTCGACTGACTTGATGACCTGCCCGGTCGCGACGTCAGCAATCAAAAAGCCCAGGAAATTATTGTTGTTGGCGTAGATCCTGGTCGAATCCTTGTTGACCACGAAGACGCGCACGTTATCGGGAAAGCGGATGGTCTTGATGACCTTGCGCGACTTGACGTCGGAAATCGTGAGCACCTTGTTGTTGGGCGACATGAAGGCCGTCTTGCCATCCGCGCTCAGGTTCAGATTGTGCGAATTAGGGCTTTCCGGCGCTTCGAGTTTGCCGATCAGCCTGCCGGTCCTGGCGTCGACTTCGTACCAATAGTCCTGCAGGTCGCCTCCAACCACCACGATCTTGCCATCCGGGGTAACCTGGGGACGCTCGCAACATTTACCGTCCAACGTTACCGACCAGACCATCTTGTCGGTGCCCAGGTCGATCGCACCCAACCGGCCGCGCGCCGCGACATAGATCAGGTTCGTGACCGGGCTGGCGGCCACTCCGGAGACCTGCTCTGGGCTCATGCTGCCGGCATATTCCCAGGTTGGAATGCGTTTGACGAAGCGGTAATTGTCGTTGGCATCGAGCACCACGATGCCAACGCCATTGAGCCAGCCGGCCCGCTCCAGCGAACCGGGCAGAACTACGTAGATCAGGTGCCGGCCTCGGGGACGAAAGCTGTCATTGACCTTTGCAGGTGTGTGGGGCTCCCCGGCAGCGGTGGGCGTAGGTGACTGGGCGTTTGCTGCAATCGCACCGGTCAGTAACAAGGCCGCCGAGAGCCGGCATGTTGACTTGAGGTTGATTTTCATTCCACCAAATGAGACGACTTTGCACATGATTTTGTCCACGGCTTTTTGCCGGCGACCGATCTGGAGGTGGATGCCAGAGCCAAGAGTACCACTGGGACGGCGGCCAACGGCCTCCCGCAAGATCTGTGTAGCCGACTACCGCGACTAAAATGGTAAAACCGTGGTCACTGAGGGAGCGCCTTGCGGATTGCCGTCCTATCCGACATTCATGGGAATCTCACCGCATTTGAGGCGGTGCTTGCGCATATCAAGCAAACATCTCCCGACTTGGTGCTTCACGGAGGCGATTTAGCCGACCCCGGATCCAGCCCGATCGAGGTGGTCGATCGGATTCGTCACCTCGGCTGGCACGGGGTGATGGGCAATACCGATGAAATGCTTGTCCGGCCTGATTCCTTGGAAGATTTTGCAAACCAGTCTTCCGCTCCGCCGGCTCTGTGGACGGCCATCCGAGAGATAGCGTCGGTTAGCCGTTCGGTTCTAGGAGAGGAGAGATTGGCGTGGCTGCGCGAACAGCCGCTGGTAAGCACGCAAGATGCTTTCGCACTGGTCCATGCGACTCCTGAGAGCTGCTGGCGAGCACCTGCTGACGAGGCCAGCGAGGCTGAGCTCAACACCATCTATGGCCCACTCGACAGGCCGATCGTCGTCTTTGGGCATACTCATCGCCCTTTTATTCGCCACATCGCCGGGCATCCCCGACTTCTCATCAATACCGGAAGCGTTGGGCTTCCTTACGACGGTGACCCCCGTGCTTCCTATTTGCTGTTCGAAGGGAACAGCCCGTCCATCCAGAGGGTCGAGTACGACCTGGAAAAAGAATGGAAGGCTCTGTCCTCCTGTGGCCTGCCTGGTGCAGCGTGGACCGCAAAAATGCTGCGCACCAGCTCTCCGCAGATGCCATAGATCGCTGCCTAGCGTGGAAGCAGCTCGAACTCTTGAATTGCAATCCTGGCTCCCGTCTTCGCGCGTTCTGTATCGGGAAAGAAAATGACGGTCATCTCATCAAACCTATCAATCCTTGCGTGATTCGGAACTGGAAACCGGAGCACCTCCTGGACCGGCGAGGACTTCACAGAAAAGTGGCCTGGTTCCGTCGAAATCACAGGCTGCTGATCCAGGTAGAGCGTCGGCTTTCCGATGGAGGTTGAGTCGGTAAGCAAGACCCCAAGAGCAATCCTGCCCGGGATGTTGTCGTGGTTCTCGATGGTCACCTGAATTTCTCGACAATAGGTCAACGGGATGGCAGCGCCAAGGCTCTGGCGCGCTTCCATGAGCAGTGGAACGAAGTCGGTGGAGTGAATATTAACTGCCAACGGCGTCCCGTGGACCACGTGCGCCCTCGATCCCGGGCTGTTGCGCGGAGGCCGGAAATACCAGTAAGGCCCATCGAAACGAATCACCATCGGCTTGGTCATTCGAACTACTTGAGACGAAGTCCCGGATGACGTCGGAGCGAGCAATTTCTTCTTCTCGGGAACTGGCCAGAGGATGATGCTTTCGTATCCTGAGATCGCGGCGGCGGAATTCCCGGGCCGGCTTTTCTCTTGCGGAACTCTGCTAACGGAGCTACGGTCTGGAGCAGACGCAGCGCTCATGGCGTTCGAATAAATTCCGCGTTGAAAACCCAGAAGCAGCACTGCCGTCGTGAGCAAGACGGCTGTCAATCCTTCTCGAGCCAGTCGCAGCGCGGGATGCAGCTGGCTCCCCTTATTTTCCGGCGGCCATTCACTCGCAAGAGTTAATTTCCACGCCAGTAGGAAGGTGCATAGAGCCAGCAGGATACTAGCGGTAAGGATCGAGTGTTTGTGCAGGGCGAAGAACCCGCCGTAAATGCAGAGCGCAATGAAGAAGGCATGTCCCTCCCGGGAAGGCGTCAGAAGGGATTGTGTGAACAACTCCCGGCCCTCCGTTTTCCAGCCAGCCCGATGAAGAGTGGCGGCATCCGGCGTCAGAATTTTTCGCAGACCAATCGCCATAAGCGCGGCCCCCATTGCCCCTACCAGAGCTGCGCCGATTGAGCGTTGCCGGGACAGCAGCACAACGGAAGGTATCCAGATCCAACCGACTGCGCTGCTGAGCGCGAAGAGGCTCAAGGATGATGAAGGGTTCATCCGGGCGGGGGCCCAGAAAAGCCAGGTGGCCGCTAAGCCTGCCAGGACAGCGGCGGAGACGTAAGTAAGGGCCGCAAGGAAGGCCCCTGCCAGCGAGAGAGAGTGAGCGGCAGGCCATTGGCACAGCAAATATTCCGCAACCAACGAAGTGAGCGAGCCGGCGATAATAAGAACACCGAGATAGGTCCCCTCTCTCCTTCGACCCATATAAGCGCTCCTTAGAGTGCGCCACCGGCTTTCGAGAAAACCTCTCCAGGATTTCTTGACGGTTCAGAAGGGCAAAGTGTACTCTCCTATCTTAAATAGGAGAGTGCCGCAATGGGCAAGCAGGTCGACCTTCTCCAGGGAACACTCGAAATATTGATTCTGAAGGCCGTCTCATTGGGCCCACTTCACGGCTACGGCATTCTGCTGCGCATCCAGCAGATCTCTGGAGAACGACTTGAGATCCCTCAAGGCTCCTTCTATATCGCTCTCTATCGAATCGAGCATAAGGGATGGATTCAAGGCGAGTGGGGAGAGTCTGAAAACAATCGCCGCGCGAAGTTTTATCGCCTCACGCCTGCAGGCAGCCGCCAACTCAAAGCTGAGACGGCCAAGTGGTCGCAGATGACCGATGTCGTCGACACCATCCTCAACGCAACGCCGGAGCAAATATGATCCTCTTTGCCCAGCTTCGGTCCTGGTGGAACGCATTGTTTCATCGCTCGCGCATCGACAAAGATATCGAAGCGGAGTTGCAATTTCATATCGATGCCCACGCCCAACAACTCATCGAAACCGGCATCCCACCGCAAGAGGCCGGACGGAGGGCAAGGGTAGAGTTCGGTCGCGTCGACGTGCAGAAGGAAAAGTACCGCTCCGCCATCGGTTTGCAACCGCTGCATGAAATCGGCGGAGATATTCGCTACGGTCTTCGCTCCCTCTACAAGAACGCAGGTGTCTCATTGGTTGCGGTTCTTTCGCTTGCTCTTGGAATAGGCGCTACGACGGCCATCTTCAGCGTCATCTATAGCGCACTTCTCCATCCATTTCCCTATGCCGGCGCTGACCGCATTGTGAATCCAGCGGTCATCAACGAGGCAAACCCTGAGACGCCGACATGGTTTGCCCTCGACCCATCTCAATTTGACAGCTTTCGCCAAGCTAAGTTCTATCGACAGCGTCCTCGGCTTCATGCTCGGTGGACTTACAGCGACAGGCGACGATCTTCCTGAAGATGTCCGCGTGGCCTACGTAACCAGCAATGCATCCAGTTTTTTCGGTGTGCCGGCAAAGCTTGGCCGAGGCATTCAGCCTTTTGACGTGACAAATGGCGTGCCGCCATCCAATGTCGTTGTCCTCAATTACAAATTCTGGCAGCGTAAATACGATAGCGATCCAAAGATTGTCGGACACGTTCTACAGCTGAATCATCAGAATTACACCATCGTCGGAGTCATGCCCCGGCGATTCAGCTTCACCAACACCGTCGGCACTGCCGACGTCTACATACCCTGGACTGCAACTCGAATTTCTTTCCTGTTTCCCTTGATCAAGCTCAAACCCGGTGTGAGCCTCTCAGCCGCAAACGCAGAGTTCCAGTCTTTCCTCAATCAGTTCAAACAGGAGACACCAAAGCACTTTCCCGCCCTCTTCCATGTCAGCGTTCAGCCGATTATCGAGCCATATGTGCATCGCTCGGGACGTACCCTGGTATTACTTTTTGCCGCAGTTATCTTTCTGCTTCTCATCGGCTGCGCCAACTGTTCCATCCTGCTTTTTGCGCGTGGAGAATCTCGTCAGCACGAGTTCGCGATTCGTAGCGCCATCGGAGCCAGCAGATTCCGCATTGTGCGGCAGTTGCTCATCGAATCGCTCGCCATCTCCTTTGCCGGGGCCGCGATCGGCGTTGCCGCCTCCCTCTGGCTTGCGAAGCTTCCCCTCCGGCTTATGCCGGATGCATTTCCCCAGGAAGCTGCCATCACCATAAATCTCCCTATCCTGGCCTTTTCGATCGGGCTTGCACTGCTCACCGGTCTGCTCTTCGGTCTCTCACCAGCTCTGCACCTTGCGCGGCCAAACGTCTCGCAAGTCATCCAGAACACTGCTCGGAACGCCGGCGGTAGTACCCGGAAACGGACACTCAACATCCTCATCGGTGGCCAAATCGCTCTGACATTCGTCCTGCTCGGCTCTGCGGGAGCCGCAATTGCAGGCTTCATGAAACTTACGTCGACCAGGCTAGGGTACGATCCCCACAACGTGGTTGCCGTTGGTATCCCGCTTAAGCGAGATACCAGGAAAAACCAGGTGGAACGCGCAACCTACGTCGACCAGCTTCGCGAACGTGTTGCTGCCGTCCCCGGTGTCGTCTCCGTCGCGGTAACGTCGAGTGGAATTCCGCCCTCTCTCCCGTTCAGCGAGGGCGGAATGTACACCCCGTTTGAAATCCTGGGCGGGCAATCACAGCAGGAACAGCACGCAGTCTTCTTCCTGGTCGGTTCCGAGTACTTCGCTACGCTCAAAATACCTATGCTCCGCGGCAGAGTATGGAACCAGACAGAAAATCAGCACGGAGATTTCGTTGCCGTCATCAATCAAACACTTGCCCAGCGCGATTGGCCGAGGGGAGACGCGATCGGCCATCAGATCCGCATTCCCTCGCTCAAAGACGATGGAACACCTCTCTCCGCGGCCTCTCCTCAGAGCGGCGATTGGCGTCAGATTATCGGTGTCGTCGCCGACTCAAAAAATAATGGGCTCGATCAGCCTACTGCTCCAGCCATCTTTGTTCCTTACACAACCTTTATGTGGGATCACACTGCTCTTTTCATCCGCACAGCCAATTCACCGCTCGCATCGCTCAAGGCTGTACGAATCGCGTTGCATTCCGTCGACCCGGAACAGCGGGCGGAGACGGAGACCGACGACCTCGAAGAGAGACTTCAGCACCAACCGATATGGGCGCAGCAACGCCTCTTCTCCATCCTCTTCAGCTTCTTTGCTTGTCTCGCCCTCGCCCTGTTTTTAGTCGGCCTCGCCAGTACGGTCAGCTTCGCCATCGCACGACGTATGAATGAACTCGGCATTCGCATGGCACTCGGTGCGCAACGATCACACATCGTGTGGATCGTCGTCAGAGCCACCCTCGCAACCGTGGCCGGCGGCATAGTCATTGGTCTTCTGTTGAATCTCTCTCTGGAAAGGGCGCTGCGGCACTGGACTCCAGCCAGCATCTCCGCTCCGTGGATGCTCGCCGGGGTTACGCTGCTTCTTCTGATTTGCGCCACACTCTCCTGCCTTCTGCCGGCAAGGAGAGCCGCGAACGTCGATCCCGTACAGACGCTCCGTTGCGACTAGCGATTGTATGGATGGTTGGGCGGCGTTGGTTCCGTCCCTCTATGACTGACTTGCAAGGGACGTTCGCTGGGATTCGGCACTATGGGTCGATAATCGTGCCATCCCAGACCGGCGATCCCTGCGCAGATACTGACCCAGGTCGGTCCAGTCTTCGCGCGTAATGCCATTGAGGTCCCACACCACCCGTCCGTCACGCACGGTCAGCTCGCAAACCAGCTTCTCACTGCCTTCCATGCGTGCGCCGTTAGTATCTACAAACCCAAAATGACCTTTCTCCAAATGCAGCACAGCAACATCCGCGTCCGAACCCACGGAAAGATTGCCTAGCTCGTCGTGCTTAATCTCGTGCGCCGGATTGGAGGTGGACATCCGGATTACGTCTTCGAGCGAAACACCCAGGTTGAGAAACTTCGACATCACATTCAGCATGTCTTTCATGCCCGAATTCATGCTGTCGTTATGCAGATCGGTCGAAATTGAATCCGGGACAAAGCCTTGCCGCACGGCGGGCTCGGCCTGGCGGAACAGAAAACTGCCACCGCCGTGACCAACGTCAAAAATGACGCCGCGCTTCCTTGCCGCGAAGAGATACGGCCGGACTTTGCCGTTGACATCCAGCATTGGGATATCGTCCAGGTACATGTGGGTAGAGATGTCGCCGGGGCGCAGTTTGTTCGACACCAACTCTTCATAGGGCCGCTGCGGGCGGAAGGTTCCGAAGTCGACCATGACGGGGAGGTTGGCGATTGTCCCAGCTTGCACCGCATGCTCCACTGGAATCCATTCCGGACCGTCATAGTGAGCCGTCTTGATCCCCACGATCACCTGCGGATATTTCAGCGCCTGGGCCGCGGTTGCCTGAGGATCCATGTCTTCCAGGTTCTGTTCATACTTGCCGGCGCGCATGCCGCTGCCGACAATATTGATGAAAGCGAGGATGCGGGTGATCGAGCGATCGATCACTTGATCCTTGAAATCCGGGAAATTTCTTCCAGCCGGAACTCCCCGCATCCACCGCTGTAGTCACTCCGCTGCGCAGGGTAAATCCATCGGGGTATACACCGTGGTCTCCTGCGTAGGAGTGGCGCTCGCCTGTGCCCGCGTAACATGTACGTGGATATCTACCAGGCCAGGTGTCACATAGAGGCCAGCGACATCGACCACCTTCGCACCGGCGCCGGCTTGAATATGCTCGGCGACCTCGGCGATCTTGTGGTCCTTGATTGCTACGTCGCGAATGCCGTCGATCCCGTTCTTGGGGTCGATGACGTGGCCGCCCTTGAGCACAAGGTCATAGGACGGTTGAGCATGAAGCACCGAGAAGGCAAAAGGACAATCAACAAGAAAACCTTCAGTAAACGTGCTGGCACGGCATGGTTACTTTGTTTCGAACAGCAAGAAGAAATCCACGATAAGGTATCCCCAATACAGGCACTACAAAGGCACAGCCGCTGTATTTCCAGCGGCTGTGTGGAGGCAACCTGAGCCGGCTGGTTAGAAAACTATCTTTCCTGCCAGCTGAGCATCGCGTCCGCTGGTGCCGGAGCTGTTTTTTTGGGTGCAGGTCACGCTGCCGAAATCACCCCATGTCGTAGGATCAGCCGGGTCCCAACCACCCTGCATGTCCGAGTTCGGGTTGGACAGATTGGGATGATTGAAGACGTTCTGCGCCTCGGCGCGGAATTGGAATTTTAACCTCTCCCAAATTCCGAAGTCCTTGAAGATCGATGCATTCACATTTTCAAAACCAGGACCATACAGCGGATTTCGTCTTCCGTTGCCAAAAGTAAACTGGCGCCGGATAAGTAAATGCCGAACCATCGATGCAGGAAGCAGCTCGGGTTATTGATGTAAAACTTGGTGGTGCATCTGGCAGAGGGCAGATGCACCCAATCGGGCCGTTGCACGTTTCCATTCGGCTGGCTGACGTTGGCCTGATCGTTGTCAAGGTAGACGTTATAGGGTATGCCCGGTCTGCAGGGTCACGATCGCGTTTAGCTGCCAGCCGCCCAATGTGTTTCTGCATGAGAGCAGCCGGAGCCCGCGAACTTGGGCAGGTCATATGTAGCAATCGCCGACAAAACGGTTGCGTATATCCCAGTTCGAGCTCGCATAGTCGAGGTTGATGTTGTACTGATCCATCGTGGTGCCGCCGTTGTTTGAGTTATCCGAGATATCCAGATCATGCGACCAGGTGTAGCTTGCCTGGCCGGACAGCCCATGGGTCAGCACGCTGGCGAAGAATCGCAGTGAAACCGTTGTAGTGAGAATATTCGTCATTCTGGATGGTGCGGATCCTGCCGAAGAGCTGGTTCGGGCGGCGGCCATTGATGTCTCCCACAGGGCCGCCGGGCTGGGGCGAGTTGTTATAGAAGTCACGATCAAGATGGATCGCATGAGACCCGAGGTACTGCAACTCGGCGCCGGCTCCTTTCCACAACTCCTGTCCCCAGGACAGATTCCACTGATAGAGCTCCTGGGTCGGCAAGTGTGGGCCCATCGTGACCGCATTCACGTAGGTCCCGGGAATGCCCGCTACGGGAGAACCTGCGCCGGCGCCCGGAGTGGGATTGGTGAAAGTCAAAAGGTTGGTCGACTGACCGTTGTAGGCGACCGAGGCGGAAAGCGGATAATTTTGTGTTGTCAGGGTGTAGGTATTCAGCTGGTTGGCATTCCAGTAGATGCCAAAGCCGCCCCGGATTACGGTCGTCTCCGTGGCGCGATACGCAAAGCCGAGCCGAGGCGCCCAATCGTTGTGCGTCGGATCGATGAACTTGAAGCCGGGTGTTGGTTTGAAGGTCCCTGGCGTAGTTGCGGTAGTTGCCGGGATCAGAGCTGTATCGTCCGCATTCAAAATTCGGGTGTAGCCGTTCAAGCTGTAAGGCACGGTCGGCAGCTCGTAGCGCAGGCCATAATTCAACGTGAGCTTTGGCATTACCTGCCAGTTGTCCAGCACGAAGAACCCATCCCGCCATTCGCCGATCGATCCCTTGGTGGGGAAAACCGGAGTGGTGGACGACTGAGCCAGGCCCAAAACAAAATCGGCCGCGCCATAGCCTGTACTTGTATAGCCCGCATCTGCGCTGCCAGGGGTTCCATTGAAGTTAAAGATGCCGCGCGCGTCGTTCGCCGCTTCGCGGCCGATGGTGAGCTTTCGCAGCTCGGCGCCGGCCATGATATTGTGGCGGCCGCGGGTGTAGCTTAACTCTTCGTAACCGTCGATCGTTCGATCGTCTTGATACCAGTTGGCGCCTGTGTTCCCCAGCGTTGGGCCGTTGTTGTTGCCCAGGACGTCGACATAGAACGATGGTATCCCTGGGTTGCCGTACATGGTGTCGGAATTGAAGCCCGGGATGCCGAGCGCAGTCCCGGCATCCTTTGGCCCGTAGACAGCAAAATAATCAAGGTTGTTGGAGAGAACGGTATTCAAGCCGATGCGGAAATCGTTCACCAGGTTCGGCTTGAGGACGTGTGTATAACCAATGGCGTAGTTGCGCGAGTCTGTCGGTCCGTAAGAGCCGTTGGTGGGAAAGTTAGAGCCGCCAACGACAGTAATGTCCTGCCAGTGATAACGGAAATAGAGCCGGTTCTTGTCGCCTATGTTTTCGTCGACGCGGTCCAGGGTCTGGGTAATCATGAGGTTGTTAGGGAAACTGTTTTGCAGATTATTTTGCACCCCGCTGAGATTGGGCAGGGTCATGTATGCCTCCAGCTTCTGCGAGATCATGCCCGATGGACTATTCAATTCGGAAGCTGGAATCTGGTTGTTAGGATAGGGAAGGCCGGTGGTCGGGTCGGTAATCGGTACACCGACTGCGGAGAAATCTCCCGCCCTCTCTGCCGCGGTAAGCGTCGAAGCAATACCGGTCGACTGGGATACCTGGTTGAGCTTCTCCCAGGAAGCGAAGAAGAAGGTTTTGTTCCGGCCGTTGTAAAGTTTCGGAATATAGACCGGGCCGCCCAGATCGAATCCATATTGGTTGTAATGGTTAATCAGCTTAGGACTGCCTGGTGCATCGAAGAAATCATGCGCATCCAGGGCCGTGTTCTGAATGTAGTCGTAGACTGCGCCGTGCAGATCGTTGGTTCCCGATTTGCTGACCAGGTTGACGTGTAGCCCCAGATAAGAACCATATTGCGCAGGGTAATTCCCGCTTTGCATCTGCACTTCGGAGATCATGTCTGAGCTTGGCCGGGCCGGCGCCAGTGGTGATCAGGTTATTCATGATCGAAACACCGTCGAGCGTCATGCTGCTCTGAATCTCGCGTTGGCCGGCGCCGATAAAGTCCTCTCCCGGCGGCACGCCGTTGTAGCCGACGAGGGTCCGATGGTGACGTTGGACGCGGTCGCAGCAATCTCCAGTGCGTTGTGCCCCATCAGCGGCAAATCCTGCACTGTCTTGGTATCGAAGGTTTCGCCCAGCGTTGCGTCGTCTGTCGGAATCGGCGGGGTGGATGCCGAGACGGTAACCGATTGCGTCTCAGACCCGACCTTGAGGGAGAAGTCCGTGCGTACCGCCTGATCAATGGGCACGATGGTGCCTGTCTTGGTCAACTTGGTAAAGCTTGTCTGCTCGACCGTGATGTCGTATGTGCCCGGAGGAATGAACTTGATCGAATAGTAGCCCTGGGCGTTGGTTGTGCCTGGATAAACCACTCCCGTCGATTCTTCAACTGCCGTCACCTTGGCCCCGGCAACCGCGCTGCCGGACGAATCCAGCACGGTTCCCACCAGCGCGGTATTATTTGCAACTTGAGCCTGCATCGAAGTAGCAAAAGCTACGATACCTATGACTGCTATCAGCACTGTACAGAGGACAAACAGACGTTTCATTCTCTTGAGCTCCCTTCAGGTTGGGACGCAAATGAACCTGCGGCCGGTGGGAAACTTATGATCTATGCAGCGCTTGTAACTTCGCGCCGCGAGTATGTCAAACGAACTGGCCTACCTATCAACCGAACGGACGATCGTTGTACGTAAGCTCCCAGCTCTCCGAATACTTAGAGGGAGAGGGTAAGTGACCTGCGCTAGAAAAGAACGGCATGCATGACGCCACCACGTCTGACCAAAAACTAGATGCCGATCGGAGCTTGTTCCCAATAGAGTCGAGTCTTGTGGCAACTAAGATTAGTAAGCATCTCACTACAGGAGCGCCACTGTCATGAGGCTGTTGCCATGTCCGCGAGATAAATCGTCCGTATCTCGGGAGAACTTGCCGATCTCACGATTCGGCGACCGGGTCGAGTGGAGATCTGGCACGGCGACGGGCTCTACTCCAAATGCACCAGCCCACGTTGGATGGCGTAGATTGCGGCCTGCGTACGATCGCGAACGCACATTTTGTCGAGTACGCTGCTCACGTGGATGCGCACGGTCTTCTCGGCTATATGCAGGTGCTCGGCGATGTCACGATTGCTTTGCCCGCGGGTGATGCAGGTAAGTACTTCATGCTCGCGAGGAGTTAACTCGACCAGAGAGGTCCGCTCTGCCAGGCGGTCGCGCGCCATGGGCGGCAGATAGCGCATGCCCCGATGCACAGCGACGATGGCCTCAACTAACTCCTCTCCACTCGCATTCTTGGTCAGATAGGCCATGGCGCCGTTGCGGATGGCGCGATAGATATCCTCGCTACCTTCGTAGTTGCTGAGTACTGACAATCTTCGCCGTCTTGCGATAGCTTACGAATAGCTGCTATGGCATCGAACCCGTTCATGCCCGGCAAGCGGAGATCCATAACAGTAACGTCAGGAGTGCATTGCCGGTAAAGCTCGATGCCGCCGGCTCCGTCGCTTGCCTCGCCCACAATCACGATGTCGCTGTGCCCGCTGAGGACGGAGCGCAACGCCATGCGCGCAAGGAAGTGATCTTCGATCAGAAGCACCCGGATAGCCAATTGTGTCATCCTCCCTGCAGTTGCATTTGAAAGGGCACGTGGACCAGTATCTCGGTGCCGTTGCCGGCCGATGTCTCTACGCGAAGGCTTCCACCCAGCTTGCGAGCGCGTTCCTCCATAACCGGAATGCCGAAATGGCCGTGCAAGCGCGGCGAGTTTGTCCGACGCTCGAAAACCGCATCCATCGTCCTTGACAGATAAACTTAGCCAGTCCGCGTGGTATTGCAAGTGGACGGAGATGATGTTCGGCAAAGCGTGACGGAGAGCATT
This sequence comes from uncultured Acidobacteriaceae bacterium, assembly GCA_963736535.1. Lineage (GTDB taxonomy): Bacteria > Acidobacteriota > Terriglobia > Terriglobales > Acidobacteriaceae > PALSA-350. The sequence goes on along the minus strand of CAVTPN010000012.1, from coordinate 73,339 downwards.
GGTCACCGCCTCCTGCCCGATGCAGACGAGATGATGGACGCAACCGGGAGCCAGCGCCACCTCCTGGCCTTCCACCTGCAACCGCATGTCGACACCCTCTTTGGCGCTCAATGGCGTCAATGCGTTCGACAACGCACTCGAGAGCGGCCCCGTCGCTTCTTGATTCTCTCGTAAATCCCAAAGGATGCGGCGGGCCTCGGTCTGGCAGTGGCGAACCATGTTTCTGGCCAGTTCACACGCCTTCGCTGCAGGACTCGTCTCGCTTCCAAGCAGACGCGCCGTTGTCTCCATCTGCCACGAGATAGCGGCAAAGCCGGCCATCAGCGTGTCGTGCCACTCGCGCGCGATTCGATTGCGCTCCTCGAGTACCACGCCAAGCTCTCCTTTTGCACGAGCCAGCCTCCAACGAAACAAGCGCACAGCGGCGGCCGCCGCGAGGACACACAGGAGAGCGTAAAACCACCAGGCCTGATAGAAATACGGCTGCTGATGAACCGCGGTGCTCGCTATCTTGTCGTTCCACGCCGAGCCGGCATTGCGCGCATCCACCAGGAAATGGTAATGACCGGGCGGAAGTTTGCGATAATGTGCAGCCCTGGACCGGGTTACTGTCCAGTCGCGGTCATACCCATCAAGCTTGTAGCGGAACTCCATTTGCGCGGGATTCGCCAGATTTTGCGAATTGAACTGAAAGACCAGATCTTCGAGGCCCGGAGACAGCTCCAGTTTGTCAGTCGTATCCACGCTGATATCGCCCAACAATGCCCCGGTCAACTGGGCCGGGTGAGCGGCCGGAAGCACCGCCCCTTCAGGATCGGTATGAACCAGACCTTTGGCGGTGGCAAACCACAGGCTGCCATCCTTGGTTCGGGTAGAGTGTGGCTGAGCTACGCCAAGACACTCGCTGCTCGGCATGCCGTCAGCCTTGCCCAGCAGGACGTAATCCAACCTCTTCCGCTTCTGTTGCGCCAGTTCTTCCAGTTGCTGTCGTTGCACGCGGACGACCCCGCGCGAAGTGCCCATCCACAGAAATCCCTGGCCGTCATCGAGCACAGAAAAAATCGTGTAGCCCACCATGCCGTTGAGCGTATTCAGGTGAAAGGCATGGTCGCCCTTTAGCCAGTCGAGTCCTCCACCCTTGGTGCCCACCCACACGTTTCTCGCATTGTCGATGGAGATGGACAACACGTAGGGATGAGAAAGCCCTTCCACCATGCGGACCTCATCACCCCGCACGCGATAGAGCCCCGCCGACGTGCCCACCAAAATGGCCCCATCGTCACTCTGCGCCAGGCAGGTGATGAGTTTGTCTTTCAGCAGGAGTATGCCTTTGTCCTTTGCGGGAACCCCATCCGCGTAGTGCAGCAATCCGGTGTAGGTACCCACCCAGAAGCCACCATGTTTGTCGCTTAGCAGGGCACTCACGGCGTCGGTGAGCGACTCGCGCCCCAGGAGGAAGTGCTGAAAGCCAGCCCCGTTGTAGCGGAATAGCCCGTTGAACCAGGTGCCTATCCACACATTACCGGCGGCATCTTCCTCCAGCGTGCGAATCGCAGCGGAGTTTCCCGGCAGAGACTCGTGTAGGAACCTTCCCTGCTTAAGCCGGAACAATCCTTTGCCCCAGGTCCCAATCCATAAATTTCCGCTGTGGTCCTCAAGGATGGCGGCGGGCTGCACCTCTCGCATTTCTCGCGGCTCATCTCGCAAGGGAATCAGTGCCGCTACGCGCCATCGGGCCAGTCCACCGCTGGAGAGGCCAACCCAAAGGTTGTGCTCATCGTCTTCATAGAGCGAGCGCACACTGTCGCCGGCCAGGCCATCCTTCGTTGTCCAGCAGGAAAACCTCGAGCCCGAGACCCGGCAAAGCCCCTGGTTGTTGGTACCGACCCACATATTCCCCTGGTCGTCGCCAACCAGCGCAGTGACCTCGTTCCTGAATCCTGCCACTACTTCTTGCGTATATTCGTCGCCTGCGGTGCGAGTCGCCTTTCCTACGGAGGGTGTCAGACGCACCAGCCCATCGCGCAAGCCGACCCACAGCACTCCGTGGCGGTCGTAGTAGATCGCAACCGCATCCCCAGTTACCTTGTGGTGCAGCTCATGGTGTTCCAGAACATGTGTATGCACGCCCCGCGCCGTGAGGTGAAACACCCCGTCAGACGTGAGCACAAAGATGCCACCGCGCCCATCTTCGGCGAACGGCGTGGTAATGTCGCCCGAGACTGGGCCGAGATTGGCAAGCAGTTCGACAGATTGTGTTCCGCCATGGACAGTGATTCGCTCTATTCCATCGTGGGTAGCCGCCCAGATAGTGCCAGTCGAGTCCTCGAACAGGCCGCGAATACGCTCCTGATAGAACCCTGCCTGCTCGCTGACGTTGATTGCTGTGCCCGCGGTCTGACGGATAATTCCCCGGTCGTCTGTGCCGATCCAGAGGTCGCCGCGGCGACTTACCAGCAGTGAGTTCACGGCCTCGCTGGCGGCCGGGTCGGTTGCGTCTACGCGGATTGGGCTAAAGCGCAGACCATCAAACGACGCCACTCCGCCGTAGGTCGCGATCAACAACCGGCCGCCGGGTACCTGGGCAATTGCGCGCAATTCGCTCTGCGGCAAGCCATCCTCTACCTGCCACTCCTGCTTTTGATATTCCGACAGCGGAACGGTGGCCGACACTGCAGACAGAGCAAGTGCTCAACGCCAGCAGAAGAAGCAACATCTGCCGCAACGGCCGGTGTCGTAAGTAGTCGCTCCTTCGCCGTTCGCATGGCGAAGGAGTAACAAAGTCCTCATCAGCCATAAGAAGGTAACTATTAATGACTTTACCCCATCACAGGCAGGACTCCATTTGCAACCTATTTTTGCATCTAGCGATGACCACCCCCACCGCCCGCGGAACTGCCGCCGCTTGAACCGGCGGAACCGGAGCTTCCGCCGCCTCCGTGGGAACCACCACCAGAGCTTCCACCTCCGCCGCCGCCGTGGGAGCCGCCGCCTGAGCTCCCACTTCCAGCGCCGCCGTGCGAACCGCTCCCGCCACTGAAACACCGTGTCCACCAGCAAAGCTGCCACCCCGCGCCTGCAGAGTGCCGGCACGGTTCGAGATAGGTGTGGAGACCGTCACGCTCTTGCCTCCGTGCATCACTTCTTTGGACATCATGAAGGTTTGCGATTTGGAGTCAAATCGAAGCGGAACACTCACTGCCTTGACAGCGTACCCTTGTTCCCGGGAAGCGGTTCTTTCATCGCGTGAGCTTCCATACGCGGAGCATCAGCCCGTGCCAGCGGACGGAGATAGGCATTGCGAAACTCTCGCGGTGGCGACTTGAGAACATCAATCGTGTGGCCGGGATCGAATTTGACCCGTTCCAGCGACAAGCCATTCTTGTTGTTCACCGCGAAGACTTCTTCCTTTCGGTTGATCGGAGGCCGGCCTTTGACGTCGTAGGGATGGATGGGGACAAAGCCCACCTTATGCTCGCTCTTGACCCAGCGAACCGGCTCAAGATGGTGTCTCTTGACGCTTGCACACCAGACATAGTGATGCCGCCTGTAAATCCAGCCCCCGGCGTGACACACGGCCCAGCCCCATGGGGACTGCGTTCCCTCCGATCCCCGAACTCGACCACCCTTGCCTTGCCGGTAATCGGATCCTTTTGCACCCGGTAACGAACGGCTGACGGAAAACAAGGAGAGAAGGCACCCCATATACCACGTATCAAAGGGCGCCGGCGAGCCCATTGGCATTAACTGCGCTGCGCCAAACCTGGGGGAGTTGACGAAGTTCGCCTGCATCACATGTGCCGGCTGCCCCCAGCCTGCAGCGGAAGACGGGCCGGATTTGGAAAGTTTGTCGGCTGATTGCTGCTGGTCATCGGAGGTGGCCGGCTCCCAGCATGTCCCATAAGGGGCGCATGCGAAGAATGTGCCCTGCCCCTGCATGTCTGCCAGGCCGGGAAGCGGCGAAGTCAGTCCGGCAGCCTTCATCACGTCGGCCATGGCCGCCGTTCGCTGTGCAACCCGGTCCGCTACCCACTTGTCACACTCGGCAAATGCACCAGAGTCGTCGGGGCCCGTAGCTTCCGATAAGGCGGCCTTCGCGTAAGGTCATCATCTGGCCCTTGCCGAGTTGCTTTCCCTCCTAGTTCGGGAAAATGAAGGCCTTCGGACTCCTGCGACGTGACCGTCGTGGCGTCGATATAGCTGTTGATTCGAGCGAAGGCCCGCGCGGATAGCTCACGGCGAAGTTATCCGTCGGCGTCGTCAAAACAAACAGTTTCACCGTAGATGTATGGCTTGATGGCGAGCGACAGCGTGCCCGAAAGCAGCGCGACCTCGGTGTAGGGAATGCCGCTGGTGGTATGCAGGTCGTTGAAGGTGAGAACCGAGTTCTCTCCCAGATAGATTGTGGAAGCGTCTTCAAGCTCGATCTCCGCGCGCCCGTTGCCGGTCACCAGGCTAAAGCCGGTTTCCAGCGGCAGATCGGCAACTGCCTGCTCCCATGCTTCGCCGGCAGGCTTTTCGTTCTGCTCGCCTCGCGCAATGCGTACATCGCCCTCGACATAACTGATGCGGACGATTTGCGCATAGGTGGCATCCGAATAATGCTGTCCCAGGATGAACATGGCTTTCTTCTTCAGCTGTTCACTGGCGTCGCCATTGAGAATTTCCTGAAGCTGCGCCAGGGCCCGCGGTTCATCCTTCTGCATCAGCGAAGCGAGTGCCAGTAGTTTCAGGTCATCGTCGCTCCAAACCTTGGGCTCAACGGGTTTCCCGGTCCGTGGCGTGAATCTCGATCTCCAGCGCCCCGCACTCATGGACCCAATTGCTGGTAGAAAAGTCGCGGCCCAGTTCGGCGCAGGTTTCGAGTGCAGCTTTCACCTGCCCTAGCTTGTTCTGAGCGTATGCCTTCCAGTAGAGGGCCCCATCGGAGTGCTCGCCATGTTGCGCTGACGACCTTGGTGAAAATTGCTTCCGCATCCGGCCAGCGCCCTTCGTTGATGGCCCGCGTCCCGTCCGCGTACAAACCGTTTCCTGTGCACTGTACGCGGCTGCGGCGCTCTATGCAGCCGGCGCTGCGCTGCTGAAAACTCTTCCGGCACTGAGCGAGGCCGGCTACGGGCGTAAACGACCAATGCCCCCCACAGCGCGGAATGAAAAACAAGCGCACTCCTCATATCGTGCCCCCTTTCGTACGGCCGGCTGCGGCCGGCTGTTGCCCGGCAATCGCGAACGCAGCACACGCACCTCAAAGAGCAGGCCGTCCGCGTTGGTTTCGTTTTGCAGCCGGGCGAGCGTTGCCATGTTCAAGCCTCCGGGTTGGTTGGCAAGCTCGTCCAGCAGATGATCCAGGCGATCGAGCGCCGTGGCCAGCTCAGGATCGTCGCTGCTGCCTGGCATTCTGCCGGCAGATACGATTCGCAGCCAACAGACTCCGCGCTTCATCGCGCAGCGGAGAAACCATCTCGGTGCTCCCGGCATCGGCATGTTTTAGTTCCACCAGCAGCCGCTCCGAGCGGTCCAGATGATCGCTAAGAACCACGACGACGACGCGCTCGGGCTGCGGAACAGTGCGCAACCTGTTGTTGCTTCTGCTGAGAGTTGATTTCGGCAGTGTTCTGCGCCTGCTTGCGCTCCCATAACCGGCCGCCGATGAAGGCGAACGCCACCAGCAAAGCGCAGGCGGCGGCATAACTCAAACCTCTCCACAGTCCGCCGCGTAGCCACTTCCACTTTCGCGATTCATAGGCACGCAACGAGCCGGAAAGAGATGCCCATACCCTCTCGCCGTAGAAGGCATCGCGCTCCGGTGGTTCTGCAAATTTCATCTCGGCGAGGTCGCTCTCGAGCGCAGCGTAGGCCTTCGAGCACTCCGCGCATCCCTCAAGGTGCCACTCCGCCGCAGCCTTGTCGCCCTCGCCGTAGGCCTGCGCGATCAGTTCTTCTTCACTCAGATGCTTCATATCTTTACCCTTAATGTGGCTAGCCGGCGCCGCAGCTTTTGTACGGCGCGAAATACCGATTGCTTGGCGGCGTTGGGCGGAATACCCATCGCGGTGGCGATCTCTTCCGTAGTGCGATCTTCCAAGTGCCGCAGCATGAAGGCCGTTCGTTCTGTCGGCGACAGGCCGTGCATCGCAATCTGCTGCATGGCTCGGATTTCTCCGCTCAACAACAGGCGTTCAGGACCTGCCTCCTGGTCCGCAATCTGCACTCCGTCTTGCTCCCGATCCGTTGTCTCGGCGATCCGGCTGCTTTCATCCACCTTGCTGCCGCCAATTTTGTCCAACGCGCAACGCACCGCAATTCGATAAATCCATGTGCCGAAATCCGACCGGGACTCAAAACTCTCCAGCTTTCGATACCCGCGCAGCAACGCCTCCTGTACCACGTCTTCCGCGTCAGCCTCGTTGCCGGTGATGCGGAATGCCACCCGGAAAAGTCTCCCGCTATAACGCACGACCAATGCTCCATAGGCCTCTTTGTCTCCGGCAAGAACTGCCTGAATCGCGGCCTGGTCGTCCCTGTCCATGCGCAACATTAGACAGCAGTCTGCCGGGTGCGGTTAGGAGAGATTTTTGCGGTTAAAGAAGCTTCGAACAGGTCGCCTTTGAAGGGGACGGGCGCGGTGGTCGACCCTCTTGCTTCCGGGCGGCTTGTCAGCTACCGGAGGGCAGAAACCGACGCTTTGCTTGATTGGCGACCGTGTCGTAAAGAAAAAAGACCCGAAAAAGCCACGGCGAGGGCGCAGATGGCCAGCAGGCGATTCCAAGCCTATGGGCCTTCGGCAAAGACCGTCACATGCCTTGACAAACAAAGCTGCGCGCTGTTTTCATCGTTCGCGGGAATGCTATCGCACTTCTAAAACAACCGTTTGTCTCAAAGCTTTGGCTGTGCAGATACCGCAGGGTAATCGACATAGGGAAAGAGGAGGCTTTATGAATCCGAGAATCGTCTTGTTGCTGTTGTGGGTGCTCCTATCGTGGCCGGCAATATCCGCGAACGCGCAAGAGCCAGGGGAGGTTCGACTTTGGTTGACGACTCCGGATCGATCCCAATTGCTGACCCTCCAGAAAGCTCCTCTACACTTTTCTGGATCCAGCGATACGGCTCCCACGGTCGAAGTGAACGATGGCCAGCAATATCAGACTATCGACGGTTTCGGTTTCGCCCTGACCGGCGGAAGTGCGCAACTTCTCATGCGTATGGAGCCCGCTCAGAGGGCCGCACTCCTGAAAGAACTCTTCGCGACCTCCGGGGAGGGTATCCGCGTCAGCTACCTGAGAGTGACCATCGCATCCTCGGACATGAATGCCCGCGTATATTCCTACGATGATCTGCCGGAGGGCGGAACAGATGTAGAGTTGGCCAAGTTTAGCCTTGGCCCTGATCGGGAGGACGTGATCCCCGTCCTTAAAGAAATTCTCGCTATCAACCCCCATATCCAGATACTTGGCTCGCCCTGGTCCGCTCCGCCATGGATGAAAACGAATGACAAACCGAAGGGCGGCAGTCTGAAACCCGAGTTTTATGGGGCGTATGCAGAGTATTTTGTGAAATACATCGAAGGGATGAAAGCCGAAGGCGATCACCATCGACGCCATCACGGTTCAGAACGAACCCCTGAACCCGAAAAATACGCCGAGCATGGTGATGTTCGCCGCAGAAGAAGCTACATTTATCGCGAAGTACTTAGGGCCTGCCTTTCAGAAGGCCGGAATCACGACCAAGATACTTCTCTACGACCATAATGCGGACGTCCCCTCGTATCCTCTATCGATCCTGGCAGACCCCGACGCCTGCAAGTATGTCGATGGCACTGCCTTTCACTTGTACGGCGGCGACGTCTCCACGTTGACCAAAGTGCATGATGAATACCCGAACAAGAATTTATACCTTACGGAGCAATCGGTGACCGGGCCTCCGAGCGAACCGCTCGGCATCGCTGCGGCCGTTGGTTGGGTCATCGTTGGCCCAACCCGGAATTGGAGCCGAAACGCGCTCCTGTGGAATCTTGCCGCCGACCCGAATAACGGGCCGCATACCAACGACGGCGGATGCACGGGATGCCAGGGTGCGATTACCCTCGACGGCAACAAGGTAGATCGCAACCTCGCCTATTACACCGTTGCACACGTCTCCAAGTTTGTGCCTCCTGGTTCTGTCCGGATCGGGTCAAATGATATGGAACAATTGGCAGATGTCGCCTTTCGTACTGCTGATGGAAAAATCGTGCTGGTCATGTCGAATACAAGCAATTTTCCCAAGACCGTGAACGTCCGATATCACGGCAGAGTATTTACGCACGACCCTCCTGCAGAATCCGTAGGAACTTATGTCTGGTGAGCGTACAGCGGGAAGACGGACCGCCGCCTGCATCCGGTCGGGAGCCGAACCAGCGTTCTCGCTGGGCCGTTGAGCATCGCTTTAGCCCTGCTCGTCTGCGTTTCGTGCCCGGCTGTGGCGGCTCGCGCGGCGAGCCCGGATTTCGGCCCTAATGTTCTGATCTTTAATCCATCCATGCCGGCGGCGGCCATCCAGAAGGCGATCGACGGAGTTTACGCCATACAGCAGCACAACGAGTTTGGACCTCAACGCAATGCTCTGTTGTTTCTGCCGGGCAACTACCATGTGGACGTTCCAGTGGGGTACTACACGGAGGTGATGGGGCTTGGCGCTTCGCCCGACGACACGCGCATCGCGGAAACGTGCACGTCGACGCCAGCCTGCCGAACAACAATGCCACCACTACCTTCTGGAGAGCGGCGGAAGGTTTTTCGGTCACGCCCGCGGGCGGCACCATGCAGTGGGCGGTTTCGCAGGCCGTTCCTTTGCGCCGCATGCATGTTGCGGGAAACCTGGTTCTCCATCAACATCGCGGCTGGGCGAGCGGGGGCTGGATGTCAGATGACCTGGTGGACGGCAATGTTGATTCCGGAACCCAGCAGCAATGGATCTCGAGGAACTGCGAGTGGGGTAGCTGGACCGGGCTCGAACTGGAACATGGTCTTCGTCGGCGTCGTTCATCCGCCTGCGGGTGAGTGGCCGTCACCGCCCTATACCGAAGTCGCCGCAACTCCGATCGTCCGCGAGAAGCCATTTCTCCAAGTGGACAAGGCGGGAGATTTCAGCGTACGCGTTCCGTCGCTGCACACCAACAGTACGGGCATCACCTGGCAGGGCGGCGAAACTCCAGGTAAATCCATCCCTATCAGCCGGTTCTATATCGCCCGGGCCGGCGTCGACACCGCGGAGAGCATCAATGCGCAGCTTGCGCAGTGGCAAGAATCTGCTCTTCACGCCCGGGATTTACGATCTGACCGCTCCCATTCGCGTCACCCGCCCCAACACGGTAGTGCTGGGATTCGGCTTTGCCACGCTGCGTCCGATCCATGGCACGCTGCCATGACGACTGCGGATGCGGACGGCATCATCATTGCCGGTCTGCTGTTCGACGCGGGACCGATTCAATCGCCGGTCCTGCTCCAGGTGGGACCGGATGGAAGCAGCGCCAGCCATGCGAAGAATCCCATCTCTCTTCACGATGTCTTTTTCCGGGTAGGCGGCGCCGCGGTTGGCCGCACACTGGTCAACCTGGAGATCAACAGCAATGACACGATCGTCGATCACACCTGGATATGGCGCGCAGATCATGGTTCCGGCGTTGGCTGGAACCTCAACACCAGCGCCAACGGGCTGGTGGTGAATGGCAATGGCGTGACGATCTATGGTCTGTTGGTCGAACATCATCAGCAGTTCCAGGTCCTCTGGAACGGCAACGGCGGCCGAACTTACTTCTATCAATCCGAGATTCCTTACGATCCTCCGGATCAGGCGAGCTATTGGAGCGCACCAGGCGTGAACGGCTGGGCATCCTACAAAGTCGCCGACTCTGTGACCACCCATGAAGCCTGGGGCCTTGGCATCTACAGTGTCTTTCAGCACCCCGGCGTGGTGCTGAGCCGGGCCATTGAGATCCCCGAGGAACCCGAACGTGAGGTTCCACGACATGATCACTGTCTGCCTCGGGCGACCTCGGCGAAATCACCAATGTCATCAACGACACAGGCGGGGCAACGGCGATTCACCCTCGCGTCGACCGCAAGGTCACCGAGTATCCAGCAGGCGACCGCAGATGCCAGTCGTTAAGGTTAGTAGCCTCTCCCCTATGCAATAGACGGCGGAGATGGAAGACCGTTTCCGGGATGCGACCAGACGAGTTGCAAAAGCGTAAAGCCTAATATCGCTATCGTCAACCAGGCAAACCAGTCGCCCAACAGGAGATAGAGAGTGGCGTTGTGTACTACCGGAACTTCGGCGAGCAATGTAGCGAAGGGCGCGGAGTCACTTCGGGTTTCCGCCAGTATGCGCCCGCGATCATCGCTCACTGTCAAGTAGCCGTCCTTTGCAGCGCGCACAATGCTGAAGCCGTCTTCCACGCCACGCATCACCGCAATGTGGCCGTGCCACCACGATCCAGGTTGAAGTCCCAGGCGGGCACAAGCATCAGTCCCACGCCCGCCTGACCATACTGACGGGAGAGCGGGGTAAAATCCATGTCTTTGCATATCGGTACTCCCCAGGTTTCAGAGGTCTTCGGCAGAAGTGTGAGAGTGGTGCCCGGTTTCAGACTGCTCTCAAAGGGCGGCAGCATGTGATGTTTATCGTAGGTCAGCACCGGCGATCCGGCGTATAGACACTCGCCTGGTTGTATTTCACCGGAGCGGACACGTGAACCTCACCGACAACAATCGTGACTTCGGTCCTGTCGGCCAAAGATTGGAAGATAGAGTCCGGCAGCCTTGTTCTCGGATTCCAAGACAACGCCGAGTTTTTCCGGAAGCACAATGATTTGAGCTCCACGGGCGGCGAGTTGCTCTGCTTCGAGCATAGTTCCGAATCAATCGTTCCGTGTCTGCGCCCTCCGCCGTCACGTTGGCGTTGACTCGCTGGTCGGAGGCGATGAGTCCCACCTCTAACTTCCTGGTGCGGGCGAGGCTGTGCGAGACGAAGCGCGCCGAAGGCCAGCACGAGAACGATGACGCTGAGGGTCGCGGCCCAGGATGCGCCTGGCCTGTTTAGGCGCCGTCTTCCGCAGATGAATGCCGATGGCAAGCGCAGCAGGAAACAGGAACAGCACAAAGGTCATGCCCCAAGGACCGGTGATGGAAGCGAGTTCAAGGAATAGCAGGAAATTCAGCTGCGAGTAGGCGAGACAGCCCGCTGTCCCGTGCGGCTCATGAGATTCCGCAAGTATTCGCAGCATGACCCATGCCGCCGGGAATCCAGAATGCGCTGCAAGGAGCGCCGCGCAAGTACCAGCGCACGGAAGAGTAACACCGCCAGAGCGAAAATGAGCGCGGCTATAGAGAATACCGCCAACCATACGGAAAACGGCGTTTGCAGCAGCGGAAATAATGCCACATATTGAAACAGCCGGCCAGAAAGGAAAGAGCTGTGGTGAGTAGGGCGGTACGCCAGGAACTACGCAGCGCGAAAAGAAGATGGGTAGCGGCGCGAACCAGAGCAGCGGCCACGCGGGGTTGAGGCCATTGCCAAACCAGACCAGCGTCGACGTGCACGCCATGGCAATTGAACCGTGATGGCGCGCTTGTAGTTAACTGCGAATGCCATTGATATACCTCGCTAGGGACCGGTGACAGAAGACTCGAAAGCGCGGCCGATGACATGCCCATGCGTCCGCCCAGATAAAGCATGATGAGACCTTGCAGCAGAGCACCGTCTCGAAGGTGATCTCCCACGCATCATCCTTGCGAAAAAAGCCGCTTTCCATGCCCTGCTGTATCAGTGCAGCCCCACGTTGGCAGTCGGCGAGCGGCGGGCCTTAAAGTCGCGGGGATATTGACGAGCTCCTTCGCGCGATTGAGGAACATGAGTTCAAACAGCCGTGGATTCGGAGGCGAGCTCCAGGAAGATGTCGACACCTTTGTGAGCCGTTTCATGATATCGCCGGAAAAGCCGGCAGCCAGACGGCCGCTAGCTCTTCAAACCCCGTATCTGCCAGAGCGTTGAGGAGCCCAGCGCGATCGGAATAATGGCGGTAGACCGCCATAGGCGTGATGCCGACCATGGCAGCGACGCGCCGCATCGTCACGGCGTCTTCACCCTCCTTGTTCAATAGCTTCCGGGCTGCTTCAGCAATCTTTTCCGAGGTCGATTTCATGTTCACGTATACAGTGTATACGTGAACGAAACCGTCGTCGACAGCCGGCCTAGAGAGAAGGGGGGTGCCAGTGCAATTTGAAGATTTTGACTCGCCTGGAAAACCGAGCTGGGCTTTGCAGCCGGGCAGGCATAAGATTGAAGCCTGGAGGTATTTGGATGCTATACAAAAAGATCAATGTCGAATTGGTCGTGGTCGCCGATGAGGCCGAGGCCGTTGTCTCGGAGTTAAACGCTGCGCTGGATCGTCTGGAAGAGAAGCACACACTTTTCGGCGGGGGGATTGAGACGGTCGCTTTTAAGCACCGGGGAACACGGAAGAAATCGGCGCTCGCGCACACTATGGCCGCAGGGGAAACGGTCGCGGTTGCAGTGAGGGCAGCACGCGGGAGCGTAGCGAACGCCTTCCGCGCAGTCATCTGACGGCCGGCCAAACTGTATGGCGGAGGGAGAGGGATTCGAACCCCCGTTACCCTTTCGGGTAAAGCGGTTTTCAAGACCGCCTGTTTCAACCGCTCACACATCCCTCCGCGAGAGCAGCAACACTTTCAATGATACGACGTTTGCCCGGCAGCCGCCTACAGCCTGATCTCTATTGGCGGCCGATCTTAAAAGACAGAGGAACTGGCGTTGCTTCATAGTCCCGCCGGCCACGTTTTGCAGGATCCCTTTCTTGCGCCGTTTCCAGCGCGTGGCGCAGAGCACGCACATCCTCTGCGTATACCGCATACCGGGTGAAATCGCCTAAAGAACGAGCCTGAGCCAGCGGTCGAGTTTGGGCCATGCCTCCAGCCGCGCGTCTTTCGACAGAAGGGTCTAGCATCGTTCTAGCCAAATGACAGCCGCCCGCACCGCCAGCCGCAGGTCCTTCGAACGCACGCTCGCCAGCGCCAAGCGAACGATGGTGCTGAGCGAGATCGTGAGCCTGGCCATCGACAGCTTTCGCACTAACAAAGTGCGCGTCATGCTCACCTCGCTGGGTATGGTCATCGGGTCGGCCTCGCTCATTCTGGTCTTTACCATTGGCTTGACCGGCAAACAGTACATCCTCCGTTTGATCCAGGCCATCGGGACCAACATGGTGGAAGTGGAGTATTCCGGCGGCGGACCGGGATCAAACGCGCAACACGATTTCCGCAACGACTACCTGAAACGCGACGATGAAACGGCTGTCCTTGAGCAAGTGCCGGCCGTGGCCTACTCCTCGCCCATGCTGCAGATGCATGATCGCATCAGCTTCGGCAATGGCGTGGTGAAAGACATTCTGGTACTGGGCGTCGCCCCCCAATACCGGCAGGTACGCAACCTGGTCCTGATCAACGGGCGCTTCTTTGACGAGGAGGACGATGCCGGTCACGCCAAGGTCGCCGTGGTGACCGAGGCCTTTGCACGGCAAAAGTTTGGCACCACCGCAGCCGTGAATGGTTCGTTTGAGATCAAGGGCATCCCGTTCACCGTGATCGGTACTTTCAAAGAAGCAGTGGATACCCTGGGAGAGACCGAGGTTGCGGATCAGACCATTCTGATTCCTTACTCCGTCGCGCGCTACTTTACGGGCACCGATGACATAAAGATGATTTTCTTTTCCGTCCGGGATTCCGGCGATGTTGAGCTGGCCACCAAGCAGATTCTGAGCGTCATCCAGTCCCGACACCAGCGCACCTCGGTCTATACGGCGCAGACGCTCACCGAATTGCTAAGCACGGCAGCCGCGATTGCCAATGCCCTGACCCTGGTCCTGCTGCTGGTATCGTCGATCACGCTGGCGGTGGGCGGTATCGGCATCATGAACATCATGCTGGCGAATGTGCGGTCACGGATCCGGGAGATCGGCATTCGTAAGGCGCTGGGAGCAACCTACCGCGAAATCAAGCTACAGTTCCTGATCGAAGCAGTCTTCATTTCGCTGAGCGGCGGCGTCATCGGGACGATTCTTGGCCTGGCGGTTCCCTATTCCGTCCGGCTCTTCACCTCGTACCGCATTCCTATCTCAGGGCTCTCCGCGATCATCGCGCTGGCGGCGGCGACCATAGTGGGCGTCGTCTTCGGCACTCTTCCCGCCACTCGCGCCGCTCAGCTGGATCCGGTCGAGTCCCTGAAGTATGAGTAGTGGCAGGAGCGCTCACGCGGCGGCTTCTGCTTCTGGTCCTGCTTTCGGTTCTATGTGCTCACTTGTGGGCATCCTCTGCTCCGGTTCCGCTGCGCACAGGCTGGAAGCTGCAATCCGGCTGCGTAGCCAAGTCTTCAGGCGACCGCATCTCACTGCCCGAATTTCGAACCGCCGGCTGGATCGATGCGACCGTCCCGGGCACGGTGCTTGGCTCGCAAGTAGCGGCCGGAGTTTTCCCCGATCCATTCTTCGGGATGAACCTGCGCAAGATCCCCGGCACGGATTACCCCGTAGGGAAGATCTTCGGCTACCTGCCAATGAGCGACAAAAGTCCGTATCGCTGCTCCTGGTGGTATCGCACGGAGTTCGCTTCGCCGGCTGCGCCCGGAAGAACCACTTGGCTGCACTTCGATGGCATTAACTACCGCGCGAACATCTGGCTGAACGGAAAGCAGGTGGCGGGCAGCGACCAGGTTGCCGGCGCCTTTCGGTCATACGATTTCGATGCCTCCGGGTACCTCGCTCGCGGCCAGAAGAATGTGCTGGCGGTCGAGGTCTTCGCGCAGACTGAGCACGACCTCGGCATCGACTTTCTGGATTGGAATCCGGCGCCAGCCGATAAGAGCCTTGGACTATGGCGTGGAGTTTCCCTGGACACGACCGGAGCCGTGACCGTCAGAAACCCTTCGGTGTCCACGCATTTCCTGAAGGATGATCTGACCGAGGCCGAGCTGCGCCTGGTGGCAGACGTCGCCAATCATGCGGAACATCCGGTCAAGGCTACGGTAACCGCTGCCATTGGATCGATCCGCCTTCAACAGCAACTTACGCTGGCATCGAAGGAGGCGCGGGCCGTCTCCTTCGATGCGGCTGGTTTTAAGCAGCTGCGGATCAAGAATCCGGCAGTGTGGTGGCCCTACCAATATGGTGAACCTCATCTCGAGCGGTTGACGACTAGCGGTCGATGTGAACGGCGCCGAGTCGGATGCCAGGAGCATCCGGTTCGGGATCCGCGAGGTGCAGGCGTCGCTCAACGAGAAGGGCTTTCTGCAGTTTCGTATCAATCACCGTAACATTCTCATTCGCGGCGGCGGATGGGATCCGGACCTGTTCTATCGTGAGCCCCGGGAGCGGCTGCGCCAGGAGCTGGCCTACGTGAAGCACATGAACCTGAACACGATCCGGCTGGAAGGCAAGCTGGGCAGCGAGGATATGTTCGACTTGGCGGATGAGATGGGGATCCTCATCATGCCGGGTTGGCAATGCTGCGATTTCTGGCAGCATTGGGACAAGTGGACGGCGAAGGACCATGAGATCGCCAACGCTTCCCTTTACAGCCAGATCAGCCGGCTTCGCGGGCATCCCAGTGTGTTTGTATGGCTCAATGGCAGTGACGAAATCCCAGCGCCGCAAGTGGAGAAGGACTACCTTGCCGTGCTGAAGGAGCGCGACTGGCCGAACCCCATCCTGAACAACGCGGCTGACCGAACATCGAAGATCACCGGGCCCAGCGGTGTGAAGATGACCGGGCCCTATGATTACGTTCCGCCGGAATACTGGTACCTCGACAAAGACCGCGAGGGCGGCGCATTCGGCTTCAACACCGAGACGGGTCCGGGGGCCGCTGTGCCGGCCGTGGCGAGCATCCGGCGCACGCTGCCGCGGAAGAGCTGGTGGCCGATCGATGAGCAGTGGAATTATCACGCTGCGTTAGGCAAGTTTGCACAGTACACGCGTTTCAACGCTGCCATGGCGGCCACCTACGGGCCGGCCACCAGCCTGGAGAACTACACGCTGAAAGCGCAGGTCATGGCTTATGACGGTGAGCGGGCCATGTTTGAGGCCTATGGCGCTAACAAATACCGGTCGACCGGAGTGATCCAGTGGATGCTCAACAACGCGTGGCCTTCGTTTTACTGGCACCTGTATGACTACTACCTGGTTCCCGGGGGCGGATACTTCGGCACACGGAAAGCGAATGAGCCGTTGCATGTCCAGTACCGTTTCGACGATCGCAACATAGTGGTGGTCAACTCCACTCTTGCGGCTTATCAGGGTCTGCGCGTTCATGCCACGATGCTCGATCTAGCCGGCAAGGAACGATTTGCGCACGAATCCTCATTGAACGTGACCGCTGATGGAGTCGCCATGGCATTCGCTGTTCCTGCGCAAAGCAGTACCTCTTTCCTTAAGCTTGAGCTTCGCGACGCCCAAGGAAGGATGGTGAGCCAGAACTTTTACTGGGTCCCGGCCAAGCTGGCACAGCTTGACTGGGCCAAGACCACCTACGTGAACACGCCTGCTCTCAGCTACGCTGACATGCGCGACCTCTCGAGCTTGT
This sequence comes from uncultured Acidobacteriaceae bacterium, assembly GCA_963736535.1. Lineage (GTDB taxonomy): Bacteria > Acidobacteriota > Terriglobia > Terriglobales > Acidobacteriaceae > PALSA-350. The sequence goes on along the minus strand of CAVTPN010000012.1, from coordinate 56,708 downwards.
CCAGGGCGTCGGTCCAGTGGTCTGCGCGGAGAGACAAGAATCACGGCGAAGTCACCGTGGATCTGAAGAACAGCGGACGCTCGGTCGCCTTTTTTCTGCATCTCCGCGCGGTCAAGGCGGGCACGGATGAGGAGATCGCTCCGATTTTCTGGAACGATAACTTCATCTCTCTCATGCCCGGGGATGCGAGAGCATTGACGGTTAGCGGGCTGGCCGATGCGAAGGAAGAAGTGGAGATCAAGCTCGATGGGTGGAATTTACAACCGCAACGGTTCCGACTTGCTCCTATCCGATAGACGGATAAGAACCGCAGGTCCCTCCGCTCCGGTCGGGATGACAAGGGGGAGAGCAGCGTTTACCCTTGGCAGCCGTACCGGGGACGGAAAGAGCTGCTGCCTACAGCCACGCACTGAAAAGACGGCCGGCGGTTCCGCGGACCGCGAGCTGATCGCTACGTCCACCAAAATAACGCGCGTTGATCTCTGGGGCGCCAAGGTCCTCAAGGCCGTGGAAGCGTGAGAACTCGGCAGCAATTTCAACCGGCGTAAAGAAGAGCCGGAAGGGCTCGCCTGCTTTTTCGACCCTGGAGGCAAGCGAGTCGTGCGCGAGCCGTTCGAGTAGTGGGAGTGCGGCGCGCGGCTGTCCGTAGTCCAAGGTCAGGCCGCTTCCGGAAGGCTGCTCGGAGATGAAGCCGAGAGTTCCGCGGAAGGCTTCCAGAGTGAGGTAGGGAACGACACCCAGCCAGGCGAAGAAGGCCGGGGCGCTGTGGTTGAAACCGGCGTCACGCAGCTGGTCCGAGAGTGACTGGCGTTCAAAATCGACCGGCGTGTAGATGACGCTTTCTGGAATGGGGATGCGGTTGCGCTGCAAGAGCTCGCGCTTCCACTGTTGGGTGGCAGGGTGGTCTACCTCAAAGACGCGAAGCTGTGGATAGGGGTTGCGGTAGGCGAAGGTGTCGAGTCCGGCGCCCAACAAGACGTATTGTTCGACGCCACCCTCGACCGCCTTCCCCAGGTTGTCTTCGGCATAACGACTGCGGGCGACAAGAAACGCGCGAAGCGCGATGGAGAAGGGACGGTCGAGCCGCACCGGAGTTCGCCGCAGTTCCTCAGCGTAGGTCGCACCAAGGACCGCGACCGCCATAGGATCGTCAAACACAATGGGCGAGTCGTGAATCTGGTGAGCCGCACGGCGCAGGGCCACGCTGAGCGCGGTTCGCGATGGGATGGCGTGCTCCATTCCCTTGCGGCTACTGGCCCCCGCGCTGGATGACCTTGTAGCCTGACGGAATCTCGAAGATGGCGGGATCCGGCTCGCCGCGGTCGAGCTGAGTTACGGTTGTCGTTTGCTCTCCGGTGCGCGGATCTTTGTGGATGGCGAGCATGTTCAGGCGCAGGTCTTCGGAGTACCAGTACTCGTCGACTACCGTAATTTCTTTGCCGCCGTTCGTTTCCGCCGGGATGGTCTGGGTATCGCGGATGCCGTGAACATCCATGCCCTCCATCCTTCGCGTGCCCAGGTCTTCCTCTTTGATGTATTGGCTGGGCGGAGAGCTGCCGACTAGTGGGATCGAGCCCACTTCAGGCGGCACGGACGATGGCGGCCGGTTGAGCGTGCTCTGCCAGGCAACATGATTCTGCGGATCGATGAATGTATTGGTCCTGGTCTGTGGGTCGTAGATATGGATGGAGAGGATGGGAGGCGTCGCCGTTTCCGACGCCGGGATGAGCGGGCGGCGTTCATTAAAGATTCGTCCGTGCCCGTCTCGCGCAATGGCACTCAGCGTTTTCTGGTTTAACGTGGTTCCGTCCTTGAGGATTTTAGTGCTCTCTGTGTTCACTACGGCGAGCAACGGTACGTTGGGGATCGGGGTAACGAAAACGCCCCGCGTCTGCGCCGTGGCAACGGGAATCAGGACTGCAAAGGCGAGACGGGTTGCGACGATAAGAGCACGATGCATGCTGGTTTACGCTCCGATTCAGCGATGCTGGCCTGACTAGATTAAGTCTGTCCAAGCGGCGGCGCAAGTAGATTGGGAGTGTGGCCAGGGGTCAGACTTATCTTGCCTGGACTTCCACTTTCGCCGGCACTACGTTCCAGCCTCGAAGGGCGATGGTTGCGGCACTTGCCTGCGCCTGCGGATAATCGATCTCCACCACGCGCTTTTCTCCCGGTAGCAGCGACAGGTAGTTGTCGGAGTAGTATGCGGGCAAGATCCGCTCTCCGTCGCTTGCCCGCAACAGGGTCAGCTTGGCTGCTACCGCAACCGCCGCGCCCGTGTTCTCCAACGCCACCGCGATGCGAGCGTCACCCCCTGCATTCGTTTCAGCGACCGCCCTGGCGGTGACAGCTACCTGCGGCAGGTTGTTCATCCCACGATAGGTTTCGCTGTCTGCAGCATACCAGTAGAAGTTCTGCGCAAGCTGCGCACCTTGCGCATCTTTCAACTCCATCTCCACGAACACCACATCCTTCGCGCTGGCCAGGCCAACATCGACCAGGTATGAGGGGGTGACCGCCTCCGCAGGCGCCGTGACCGCCTCTTGATGATCAAAGACCGTGGTACCGTCGCCGCGGACCGCGTGCACCTGGAGAGTCGCGCCCGCAATTGCCTTTTCTGTGTTGTTGACAATCGCCGCATGGAGGTCGGGTAGATTCATTTGCACATGGACCGGCTCGGCGGCCTTCTTAACCCCGTAGAAGGAGGCTTGGGTGTCATAGTCTGAGCTGAAAATCTGCCACATGGTGCTCGGCCATGCCGGCTGCGTCATCCACAGCAGTCGCCCGCTATTCGGCGCCCACAGGTGGGCGTTGAAACCCTCGAAGATGGCGCGATGATCGACATAGTTCAACATCTGCGCCTTGCGCTCAAAATCCTGGAGACTGGCCGGCTCACCAAACTCCGTGGCTATCTCCTGCATGAACGGACCGACGTCTCCATTCCCGCTCTGATGCCAATCGTGGTAAGCCCAGGCATCGCTGACGGGCCACTGGTCGGCGGGTGGGATGGTGTGTTGGAACGATTCCAGAGTCGACATCGAAGGCGTGCCCACTTCCACGGAGAATCCCCGGTCCAGCGTGGTGAAGAACTTCGAAGGGGGCTTGTAACTGTAGGGGCCGCTGTTCTGCAGATTCACCTGGTTGGAACTGGCCGAGTAGTAACGCGTGCCATCCACTTCTCTGATCAGCTTCTCCAATCCTTCGTTGATGATCGGAGGCGGAACGCCTTCGTTGCGCCCGCACCAGACGGCGATCGATGGATGATTGCGAAAGCGCAGAATCGTATCCTTTGCATTGGCCAGGAACAGAGCAGGGTCTGCCGGCTCGAGGTTGTAGTTTTGTGTCGAGTCCCAGAAGTCGTTCCAAACCAACAGGCCGTACTCGTCAGCCAGATCGTAGAAGATCTCTTCTGTATCCTGACCCATCCAGTTTCGGATCATGTTCAAGTGTGCGTCCCGATGCAGCCGGAAGAAGGGTTCGAGATGTTCCCGCGAGACGCGCTTACGATAATCGTCCATGCCCCAGTTGCCGCCCTTGCAGGCAATGCGTACCCCGTTCACGCGGATCACCAGGTAAGGAGCCGTTTTCAGGTCGGTTAATGCGCGCAGTGAGGGGGAGTTCTCCGCACCAGGATAGAGCGAGGCTACCCAACCCAGCGATGTCTGACGCAGCGCCTGGTGCGACTGGCCCACTACTTTCTCACCCCTGGTCACTGAAGGGGAGAATTCAACCCGCTTCAGGTTTCCCTGTGCATCCAGGAGCGAAAGCTCGTAGGTGATCTCCCGGATGCCAAACCGCACCTGCTTTTCCGAGAGTGTTCTGCCACCGACTGCGAACCAGACCTTCATGGTGTGAAGGGTAGGGTCGCCATATCCGTTCGGCCACCATAGCCTGGGCTGCTTGACCTTCAACTGCGCGTAGTCGGCCGGGGCAAGACGAACCTCGACTTCGTCTCCGCTTACGGTAACTTGTTTGGTTACATTCACGTTGTCAAAAGAAACATGCACGTCGCCCCGCACGGGCGACTTCGACCGGCTGGTGAGGGGCACGTCAATTTCTACGTCTGCCTCGCTGCCATCGTGTTGGGGCAGAGTGGTGATCACCTGCACATCTCCCACGCGCACTGGGCCCGAGGCGGTCAGCGTTACCTCCTGCCAGATGCCGGAGTTGCGATCGCGCACGCCGGGAATCCAGTCCCAACCCTCGGTGGCGGCAAAGGTTGGCCCATCGAGCACCATGATGCCGCCGTTTTCTCCCGGCCCGCCTTTGATCGACTGCTCCTGCGGGATTCCGGGATGCGGAGGGGGAGAGATGCGGACGGCAAGCACGTTCATGCCGCTCTTCTTAATCAGAGCAGTCACGTCGAAGCTGCCGCGTATAAACGCGCCCCGAATCTCTCCCAGGTGTTTGCCATTCAGCCACACGGATGCAGAGTAGTTGATGCCCTCAAAGGTCAAGGTCAGGTTCTGCCGGTCTTTGATGGCAGGGGTGGGGAACTCCTTGCGATACCAGTAGTCCTGCTTGTTCAGTGATTCCGGTATGGCCAGATTGTTCAGACCGTAGTCAGGATCGGGGTAGATTCCTCGGGCGACCATCGTGGTCAGCACCGTTCCGGGCACGACGGCCTGCATCCACTCGCCGGCATCATACGAGCTGCTGGAAACCACCTCCGCCGCGGCGTTTACTTTGGGCGCGGCCTGCAACCTCCATCCCTGGCGCAGGATCCATTGCCCTGCTTCGCCTGGGGTCAGGGCCTCGGTCAGGGGCACGATCGGCTGGGCCACGGGCGCCTGGAGAGGAGCGTTGCTATGGGGCACGGTCGAGGGATCCTGCGGTGCTGTCATCCCTGCCTGACCACGGGTTTGCACGGGCCACTTGATCGAACCGTCCTCAAATTCCACCAGGTTGAAGTCCGGTGGGTTTTGATACAACCGCGGTAACTCGCTGGCTGCCAGTGCGCGGCGCATGAGCGTAAGGCCGACCAACTCGCCGCCAAAGTGTTGGGCGTTGCTGATGGACGAGGCCGTCGGGGCCAGGTTCAGCAAAGGAGCCAGCGCTACATCGGCGACCGGCCCATGGCCCACTTCTGCGCCGTCGGCGTAGAGGTGCGTTTCCTGATCTGAAAATGTGGCGGCCACCAGATGCCATGATCCCGGGGCGAGCGTCACATCCGACCGGACTACGGCATCGCGTCCGGCATACAGCGCCAGCTTGCCATCGTTGGTGCCCAAAGACCGCGAGCCGGCAAAATTGGGATTGCCCACGACCGCGATGACCGTATTGCCTACCATCGGCGTGGCCACGCGCACCCAGCCGTAAATCGACCACTGCGCCCCAGGATCGAGCAGCACATCGTTGGCAGCCAGCGGCTTCGATAAACCCGTGCCCACTTCCAGAAATACGGCGTTGTAGGGGCCATAGGCGATGGCGCCATCAGGCCTTTGGGCGGCGCCAGGGACGACCAAGGACAACAGCAGGACAACAGCTGCTAATGAGAATTTCTTATCGCCTTGCCAAAGTGCGTGCATGCCAAAGGTCTCGTTTCCTGTTGCTGTTCGCGTTGCGCCGGCGCACAAAGATCGCCTGCTCACACGTAACCGCAGTGTTCCCTCCCTTGACCCGGAGACGATTCTAGCAGCGCAGTACCGGGGTTACGCCGTACGATGTGCCGCCGCGACCCGACTCGGCAATTAGAGGTGCGCGGTTCCAGCAGCGAATCGCCTAAAAAAAATAGCGGGAAAAGCGCGATAAGCGTGATAAGTTACTTCGCGATTACCACGGTTTGCCTTGTTTCCAGTACCGATGAGCGTGCAAAGCCATCTCGCCGTGTTCCCCCGGGAGTGGCGGCACGGAGAACGTGTGCGCCAAAAGCGCCCTATGCGCCTTAAGAGGCTGCGGAAAAACTCTGTAGGGGACGGGAGAGGAACACCGCAGGGGCTAAAGCCCTCATCAGCCCACGTTGGTGCGGCACGGCTAAAAGCCGTGCCCTGATACAAAGCACGCGTTTACGGGCTGAAGCTTACACCCACTCAAGCCCCACGGCACGCCGGGGCGGGCGCCGGACGGCTTGACCCCGATTTCCTGCCACCCTGTGCTAGAGAGGTCGGCGTGTGCGCCTTTCATTAAGGAAAGGCGCATGGGGTGTATCAACGCCACAAGCCTCCGCAGGAAATCGGGGCAATGGGCCACCCATCCTTGCGTTAGGCCTCCCACACCCTGCAGAGCAAAAAGCGTACCGCAGGGGCTGAAGCCCAATTCTCTTTCAGGCACTTACGGCCCGACTAAACAGCTTGCGGAAAAAGTGCTGCTTCAAGGGGGAATTGTCCCTCGGCGGCTAAAGCCGGATTCATGGCAAAGCATTTACGTACGGCCTGAAAGGCCGTACCCTTCAGAAAAATGAGTTTTTCCGCAGGCTGTAAAGTCGTGCCCTGACACAAAGCATTGATTTTTCCGCAACCTGTAAAGTCGTGCACTGATACAAAACATGTACTCAACCGACATCAGTGGCCTGCCCTTTGTCATCCCGACCGGACAGCAAAGCCGGGGCGCAGCGTGATCTTGCCGATGGCCGGGCCGGCACCGGCAAGGCGAATCCGGCCGGAAGCATTAATTGAGTTGAGAAAGATCGATCGGTCCGCCCCTTGGGGCGTGCCAGGGGCGGCGGCCCTGGGTTGCGGTTTGGTTTCAGGAAGGCAATGTTCCCGTCTTTGGTTTCCGTCGAGGTGGCGGCTAAGTCCTTTGTTTTACGAAGGGGCTCAAATTTTATTTTTTCCCGCCCCCATAGCTATCTAGGAGAGCGGTGTTTTGATGAGCAAAATTATCGCAGTCTTGGTTAGGACACTATTACAGCTCGGGTTTACCGTCCAGAGTCCTGGGAAAAAAAGATGTGGAAGAAGGGTAGTGGAACTACGGCGACCAAGGGCATGACTTCACAGCTTGCGGAAAAACCCATGCTTTGTATCAGGGCCCGACTTTAGAGGCTGCGGAAGAATCGGGAGGGGGATGAGACGAGTTCCCTCAGCGGCCTTCTAAAGCCGGAGTTGCTTGCAATTGCTTAGGTACGGATTGAAGGCCGTACCCTGCAAAAAAACCAGGGGCTAAAGCCCTCATGAGTGGCATTGGGACGGCCGGCTAAAGCCGTGCCCTGACAAAAAACAGGAGTTTTTCCGCAGCATGTAATGCCATCTCGCTTCATTGAGCGAGTTTTTCCGCAAGCTGTAAAGCCCTCATCAGCCCACGTTCGTACCCGTTGGTACGGGGATCTGGTTATGACCGGATGGATATCGAACGGCGTGCAGTGGTATCGCAATCCCAGACCAGAAACAGTCCTTGCGATGGAATTGACGCCCCCGCCACCATGGCTAAAGCCATGACTTGATATCCCCGAGCCTTCTCGCGGGTTTGAAAACCCGCTTCCCCGGACTGAAAGTCCGAGGCTGGCACAGCCTAACCTGGCGTTGATCTAACACGGTAAATTTCTTCCGCCGGTCAACTCGCAGCTCCGAAATTTGTAGAATTCCAGGGTCCGGGCTTCAGTGTCTCAACTTTGGGGTGCAGTACATCTAATCCAGAACTCATATGATTCTTGCTCATCAATATTTCCCGGCCTCTTTAAGTGCAACCTCGATAACGGCGCTGAATGAGATGAGGACCAGTCATCAGGGAAACCTAACTTAAGTGCGCAAATCGAGAATCATACGGCATGTGAGCCGCTTAGAGGCAGTGATTATCGTCCCCTCCGATCACGAAGTCTGCAGAGAGTAGGGGAGGCTAAAGGCTGCGCCACGGAAAGCAGGTTCGTTGATGCGGAGCGCCGCCATCTCCAGGTACTGCGCGGTCGAAAACCCGGATACACTTCGAGCCTGCTCCACAGGGAGTAGGCTCGCCATTCTATCGAACATCGGTGCCCTCAGGGGACTAGAATCGACCCAGCTTGGCAAGTGGAATAGCGAATCCAATAGCGAATCCAGGAGAGGAGCGTTCCAAAGATGTTTGAAAGGTACACGGAGAAAGCGCGCCGCGTGATCTTCTTCGCCAGGTACGAGGCTAGCCAATTCGGCTCACCCTATATCGAGACAGAGCATCTGCTGCTGGGCATGTTGCGCGAGGACAAGGCATTAACCAACCGCTTCCTTCGCTCCCATGCGTCGGTGGAATCCATCCGTAAGCAGATCGAAGCCCACACAACTGTCCGCGAATCGGTCCCAACCAGTGTGGACCTGCCGCTTTCGGACGAGTGCAAGCGAGTGCTGGCATTCGCCGCCGAGGAGGCGGAGCAGCTGGGCCATAAACATATCGGTACCGAGCACTTGCTACTAGGTCTTTTGCGGGAAGAAGAATGCTTCGCCACAGAGATATTGAGGGACCGTGGTCTGCGACACGGCATCATTCGCGATGAATTAGCGCGAACACCTCATCACTCGCCGTCGCGAAACCCGGTCGAATCCACTCCGCTCATTGAATCATTCAAGGATCTCACGCAAGCAGCGATGGACGGGCAACTCGAACCAGTGGTTGGCCGCGATCTGGAACTCGATAGCGTCATCGAGATTCTTTGCAGCCGCCATAAGAGGAATCCGATTCTCATGGGCGAGCGCGGCGCAGGGAAAACCGCAATCGTCGAGGGTCTGGCGCAGCGCATCGCAGATGGCGGGGTTCCCCCGTTCCTGGCGGAAAAGCGGATATTGGTCTTCGAGCCGGGAGTTATCGCCGGCTGGATGAAGGATCGACAGAGATTCGAAGAGTTGACGAAATGGGTGAGTGCGCGGGTGAATCCACCCGAAGTCATCCTATTCATCGATGAGTTACAGGACTTCATGGGGTCGACTTCCAAATCCACAGCGACGGATGGAGGCGGAATCCTGAGGCATGTGCTGTTGTATGGAGGGATACAGTGCATAGGCACCTTCCATACGGCAGGGGGCGCGGAGGCGACGCAAGCGATTCCGTGGTTTGGAGCGTGTTCCCGCACCGTTCATGTCCGTCCGCTCGATGAGGGAGATACTCTCAGAGTGCTGATGGCTCGCAAGAGCCAGCTCGAGAAGTTCTATGGGGTGACCTATGCGGATGAGGCCTTGGAATTTGCCGCGCAGTCCGCTGCCAGTTATCTCCCGGGAAGTCTACTTCCAGGAAAAGCGATAGAACTGCTTGATGCAGCCGGATCGCTGGCAAGGCTGCGTCAAGTTGCACCTCCTCTGCAGGTTGCGGATGCCCAAAAGCGTGTCAGCCTGATCGTCAAGCGGCTTGAAAATGCCGTCGCAAACCATGAATTCGAGAAGGCAAGATTTTATTCCGACGAAGAGCGCAAGGAGAGAGAGAATCTCCGCGCCCTGAGAGAAAAGCTCCATCTCGATGATTCCGCGTCTCCCGTTGTCGGCCGTGATGACCTGAAAGAAGCGATGTCGCGCTTGACGGCTTACCCATATAGTCCGTAGAGAAGAACAGACAGCGGGTTCCCATAGTTTGAGAGACAAACGCAACGAGCCTGCTCCACAGGGAACAGGCTCGTTGTTTCTCTTTCGCCTTTTCCGGTTAATGGATGGCCCGTAACTCAGATCTGTCGAACACGTCCGCGCGTGACCAGGCGGAGCAACAGGGTAAGTATCACGGCCCCGATGACGGCGACGATGATGGTGTAGATGAGGCCGCCAGACCCAGCAAATCCCAGGTGCGACATAATGAAGCCACCTGCCAATGCTCCCAGGATGCCGATAACGATATCCATGAGAGGGCCATACCCTCCACCACTCATGATCTTTCCTGTGAGCCAACCGGCAATAAGACCTACGATGATCCACCAAATGAATGCAAACATAGTTCCTTCCTTTATCCTGCAGTGGAATGAAATTCCCGGGGGAGAAGCAAGGACACTCAGATACCGCCCTATCCTAGACCAATAAGAGGCATTCTGCACAATACAAGTTGTCATGCGCTGGACTTATTTCAGAGATAGACCTTGCATAGCGGACAATCGAAGTCTGTGTATCTCAGGAGCTACGCACGATGAAGCTTAGGTTCTTTACCCTCGTCCTCTTCCCCTGCCTGTTCGTTATACCCATGCGGGCGGAAGTCCGGCTGGCCAGCGTGATTACCGACCATGCAGTCCTGCAGCGCGACGCCCCCATCCATCTGTGGGGCGAGGCCTCCCCGGCGGAGAAGATCACCATCACCTTCCACGGCCAGTCCGTCGCGACAACCGCGAGCCGGCTGGGCCTGTGGGAGGCCTGGCTCATGCCGGAGACAGCCGGCGGCCCTTTCACCCTCACCGTCCGCGGCAGCACAGAACTTACCCGGTCGGACCTGCTGGTGGGCGATGTGTGGTTTGCCTCCGGGCAGTCAAACATGGAAATGCCGCTTGGCGGATTTCCTCCGTCGGCTCACATCACCAACGCCGATCAGGAGATCGCCCAGGCCGACCTGCCCCAGGTCCGGCTGCTGCTTATGGAGCACAAATCTTCGGCTTCTCCGGTGGCCGGCATCTCCGCCGCGTGGCAACCCTGCACCCCGGCCACGGCGAAAGACTTTTCCGCAGTGGCCTACTTCTTCGCCCGCGAGATCAGCCGGCGAGAACACATCCCTATCGGTGTGATCGACTCGTCATGGGGAGGCACGCCCATCGATTCCTGGATCAGTCTCGACACACTCTCCGCCGACGCTTCGCTGATGCCCGCCTTCGCCGCGCGAGCCCACTTCGCCGACATGCAGACGCACCTGGAACAGATAGAGTCGGCCGAGAAGGCCGCCGACGCTGAGGCTGCCGCCCATCACCAGCCCGCACCCTCACATCCCTGGCACCCCGACCCGGCTTCGTGGATTCCCGCGGCGCTGTATAACGGGATGGTTGCGCCCTTCACCCCCTACACCATCAAGGGGTTCCTCTGGTACCAGGGCGAGACCGACAGCGCTCCCGATCGCGCGGGCCTGTACGCGAAACTGCTGCCCACGCTCATCGCCGATTGGCGACGGCAGTGGCACCAGGGAAATCTGCCCTTCCTCTTTGTCCAGATCTCGAGCTTCGAGTCGCCGCAAGAAAACTGGGGATTGATTCGCGATAGCCAGCGGCGGGCCCTCGATGTGGCTAACACTGGTATGGCCGTCACCCTCGACATTGGGCAGCGCGATAATGTGCATCCGCCGGACAAGCAAACGGTGGGCGCACGCCTTGCCCTGGCTGCGCGCGCCCTGGCTTACGGAGAGCCCACGCTCGCATTCAATGGCCCGCTCTATCGCCAGACCACGCGGGAAGCCGGGTCTCTACGAGTATGGTTCGATCATGCGGAAGGCCTACACAGCAGCGGCGCTGCCGTAGTGGGCTTTGAGGTGGCCGGCGCCGATGGGCACTTTGTTCCCGCTACTGCTTCCGTGGAGGGGACGTCGGTGGTGGTCTCTTCGCCTGAGATTCCAGAGCCAGCGCAAGTTCGTTATGCGTGGCCGACCTTCACCGATGCCAATCTCTACAATGGCGTGCCGCTGCCCGCCTCCACATTTGTCGCGGAGGTTCCGTAAGCGAAGCGATGGGGATTGGGATTACTTGGACGTTGCAGGCTCGCGGTACGGACAGTGGAACACGTGGCCGTTGACGGGTGGGGCGTAGCAGGAACTCCGGGTTCGCTTCGATGACAAACGAGTGGGGGAGGCATGGTAGCCCACTCAAGCCAAACTACGGCTTGAATGGGGCACCCAAAGCTTTTGTTGCCCGTGTAATCTCCGCCTTCACTCGCCACCGCGCTTCATTCGGCGCCCAGCCCCCGGCGGTCTTTGTTGAGATGCTTGTCGCAGACCGGGCTAGTGTCTGCCTCCGCCAGGAGCTCCTCCACCGGCCGCGCCGGCTGCATGTGAGCCGCCCATCCCAGATGCACTTTGCATGCCGCTGGAGTAGGACGGGCTCGACGCCGAGCTGGAGGCTGAGCCGACCGACCGGGCTGGTCCCGAGCTTCTTACTCCGCCACTGGGCTCGACCGACCCGTGCTGGGCTCCCGACTCTCCGCGCTGGGCGCCGCCGTAATAGATATTCGTGGTCGCCGCTCCGTGCTGGGACGCCTGGTTGGAGAAACTGTTGAGTTTGCCCAGAGTGCCACGTGGCACACCGAAGCCAGCGGAGTCCTTGCGGAAGACAAAGGTGTCGTGCTCGCCAAGAGTCGAAGCTGGGATCGCCTTTCAGATTCACAGGTACAAGAGTTGGTTGAGCTGCTGCCGGGGGACGGATGGGTGGATGAGGACGCGGGAGTGAGCGAGCCGCCGCCGGAAGCGGAGTTGGCGGGATTAGTGATGAAGGAATTGTTGGCCAGCCCCATCCACATGCCGCCCGGCATCCAACCCCAACCGATACCCTGACAGAAAGACCAGCTGCCGTAGTGGTAGGGAGTCCAGCCCCAGGGATAGGGAGAAACCCAGGAATAGCCTGCGCTGGGATAGTAGGCCCATGCGCCGCTGCCGTATGGATCCCAGCTCGCACTGGCAAAATATGGCCGCCACATGGAGCCGCCACACCCGGAGGAGAAACTCCCGTAGTAATTCATATCGTTGATGCCGTAGGAGTAGGGTGAGTTTCCATACGAGGTCGCGTTGGCAAAGCTCTTGTGGTACTGCACTGCGTTTTTGTCCCAGGAATCTAACGATTCCTGGGTCACGTTCTTGGCGACGACGGCTGGGGTTTGACCTGCCAAGGCAAAGGTCATGGTCTTATCTTTGCCGACAGTGCTGGTGCCCGAGGGTTCCACCATCGTCGCATCCCCGTGCAAGACCGCCAGGCTCGCCTGGTCCGACGTCAGCTGCAGGCGAATATGGCTGTCGGGCGGCAGGTTGATCTTGTTCTGACCGACGTTCACGGTGAACTCGTTGCCTTTGGTGTTTAACAGGCTCACGTAGACCATGCCCTGCACCACATTGATAGCAGATGCCTTGGCGCCGGAGGGAAGAAGTTCGAGGCGGGGAAACTCAACCAGGGAGTTCGGGGCCACGCGCACGGTGCTGTTGTCTTCGAACTCGATTTCCGCGATACCGTTGCCTGTCTTGAGCCTCTCTCCCTCGATCACCGGGAGGTTTGACATAGCAGTTTCAAACCCTTTGCCGGTTTGACGGTCGAGTTGCACTTCGCCCTTGACCTCGCTGAGGCGGACGATGCGTATTTTGGAGTGGGCGGAGACGGTAGGGGAAGGTTGCGAACTTGCGTTGTCGGGGACGGGGTTGGTGTTGGTAATGGTTTCGCTGGCGTTGTCGCTGGCCGGTGTAGCCGCAGGCGCGTTGGGCTCTTGCGCCCTGGAGGATATTCCAATCACCATCCATGCTATTAGAGCCGCGGTGCTGATTCCAGAAGTGGTTCGCATGTCCGCCTCCTCTCAATTCCGGCAGGGGACTTTTAGTTGTCTTCGGTTAACTCGGAAAGGGAGCTTTTCCGACTGGCTTCCTGCAGCGCCAGGTAACGACACGGATGTTAGCACCTTCTGCTCATAGAAGGCGAGGGCCTTGTTTACCTTATAAATAGTCACTTGGGCGCGGACGCCAGAAGCACTTGAGACCTGGGTCTTATGGCAGTTTCGCAATTACTGTGGATTGATAAAGATTGCGAGGTGTGGTTTTCCTTGGGAGAAAACCACGAAAGGGCCTATCGCTTCCCGGATTTCCTGCAGCGCAGCACTGGCCGAGAACAACGATGTGCGACTTTCTTCGCGGAAAGTCGCATGCAGCTCGGTAGTTCCAACAACACCTACAGGAAATCCGGGTTCGGTCTACACCAATTGCGAAACTACCTTAGCGGGGCGAGAGCGTGATGTCCATCTGATAGAAGCGAAAGAGATTCTCCTCTCCGGGTGCATCCGCGGCTATTGGTTGGTAGCGATCGAGGACATCCGCAACGAAGGCAAGACGCTCGGCTTCGGGAAGATGCTGCGTCCACTCAACAAAGGTCACCGAGCCGAAGGCCAAAAAGGCGGCACGCGATTGAAAATCCCAAGCCTTGGCCTGGCTATGGGTGCGGCAAACCTGAAAGCCGTTCCGCTCAGCCAATTCCACGTATTGCTCCACCGTGAGGTGAAGATAGGGATCGTGAAAGCTATCGAAGTAGCTGATCCAGGGTGCGGAGAGGCGGGTTTCTTCGATGGTGTCTTCGAGACTTTTCCGCTCACCTTTCGGCACCATCCGCAGTTGTACCTGGCCGTCTGGCTTGACGGCGGAGTGAATCGATTGGAGTGCCTGGTTCTGCTCCGGAACCCAGTGCAGCGCGTTAAACGAGACCACGAGATCGAATTCGTGGTGGTACGGCAAACGCCGCACATCGGCGACGGCAAACCGAAGATTGGGGTGAAGCTCCGGGTTGCCGTTCTCCGCCGCGAAGGCAATCATGCGGCTTGAGGCATCGACACCGACGACCGCACCCGCGGGAACGCGCGCCGCAATCTCTGCGGTGGTCTTGCCGTTTCCACAACCGATATCGAGAATGCGTTCGGTGCCTTTGAGGTCGAGCAACAAAAGGACCTCTTCGGCCATGGTTGCCTGGAGCGCGGAGATCCGTGCATACTCGGATGCGTTCCATTCGGTCATTTGGTGGGTTCTCCCTGGGGCCCTCATCCGTGGAATCCGGTGCGGTCCGGCTAAAGAGCTTCCGGAAAAGGTGCTACTTCGCGGGGAATCATCCCTCAGAGGCTAAAGCCGAATTGGTTGCAAAGCATTAACGTACGGCCTGAAGGCCGTACCCTTCAGAAGAATGTGGGTTTTCCGCAACCTGTGAGGCTGTGCTCTGGGTGTCGTTTCAGCCAGATCCTACCACCCCATTGGAAATGGCATACCTCAAGGCCGTGGTAATTTGCCCGTTAAGTGCCCGGGCTGAAAGCCCGGTCCTGATACAAAGCAAATGGCGTTCCAGCCGACAGAACGGCAGGTCCCTAACCGCTAAGGGCAAAAGGATTAAGGAGCATCCTAGCCCACTCAAGCCAAAGTACGGCTTGAATGGGCCACCCAAGCTTTGGTTGCCGGTGTAACTCGCCACCCACAAGCCTCCGCAGGAAATCGGGGCAAATGGGCCACCCAAAGCTTTGGTTGCCGGTGTGGCCTTCGTCCAGTGAGTTTTTCCGCAGCCTGTTTAAGGGGTGCCGCAGCCTGCGCGATCGGAGTGTAGCCTGCTTTAGACGCAGATCGCGGACGCATCGGAGGAAAGTATGAGCCATGCGGGATCGCCGGCGACATGCTTCAAGCGGACGACTTCGTCGCCGACGATCAGGTCGTAGTCACCCAGGCCAATGTGCTGGCCGACTTCAGCCTCCATGGAGTGAACGATTGCTTTCAGTCTCAAGAAGGAGCCATTGGAATTGGTCGTTTCCACCAGCTGGTGGCTGATTTTGTAGCTTACATAAATGACCGGCGCGCGCTTGCCTGTCGGCACCAATCTTCCTTTTCCGTATCCTAAGTCCATAGTCTGCTGGGCCTCTTCTCACCGCGAAGTCATACCAAGCTATAGACAGTTTTTTGAGTGTGCGTCATCCCCCGAAAGCGGAATGCCTCGGTTCAGCGACCCTTTTGCGTTACGAGATTCGCTGTCCCTCTGCATACGGAATCCTGGGGGCGTCCCCAGGTCCGTGTGAGGTCGGGCCCTTGCCCCGGGCAGCAGCCCACAAGGCGAGCAGAGACGCGGATCTGGAGGGGTGCAGCGGTACGGGGGTGGCCTGCGCAAAAGGATTCAAGCCGGCTCGCCCTAATACGATGGCGAAGGCAACCACGGTGTACACCTGGGAGACGACGGCCGCCCAGCCGATGCCCACCGCACTGAACCTGGGCGCCAATAGGAAGGCGACCAGAATGCCTACCAACCCGGCGGTGAAATTTACGATGTTGAATTGATTGTCCAGATGATTGGGCAAGAGCAACTGGAATGTGACCACGGTGCACACCGCGGTCAACGGGATCCAGAGGGCGAAGACCCGCAACACGGGCACAGAATCCTGGAAGGCCGGGCCCAGGACGAAATGCACAAGCATCGGAGCGCACAAAAAGATAAAGAGGCCGAGAGCCATCCCAAGGCCACCCAAGAGAAGCAGGCTCAGCCTTACCGTCTGCATAGCACGGTTGGGATCGTTCTGTGCCTGTTGCGTCAGTTTGGGGTAAAGCGCCTGGTTCACCGGCCATAGTCCTTGCTGGAAGACGCGCGTGATCCGTTCGGCGCCGGCATATTCACCCAGCACTGCTACCGGCGCGACAGAACCAAGTATCAAGCGATTGACCGAGCCAGAAAGGCCTTGCACGACGCGAAACAGGAACATCGATCCACCCAGCCGAAGGGCACTCCACATGGAAGCAGGGGTTGGCCACACAAAACCCACTTCGCGATAGGCGAGGACGACGGTGACGCCGTGCGCCACTACGCAGCCGACACACTGGGCCGCCATCACCTTCCATCCGTCGTCGGGCTTATGAACCAGCACAAAGATGCTCAGGGTGGCCAGAACCTTGCCGCCTATTTCCAGGGCGCTGGCCAGACGCATGCGCTCGAGACCCTGAAAGAACCACAACATATTGATACCCTGGCAGACGCCCCAAATCGTGCTCGACCAAAACAAGGCCATGGATGGAGCAATATGGTGGGTAAAGCGGCGGGAAAACATGGCCCCGGCGATGCACACAATGGCCAGCAGAGACTTGGCGCCCAAGACTCCGGAGATCAGCGCGGAGAGCCGTTTGGGGTTGTCGCGCTGGAGCGAGGTCTCGCGCGAGGCGGAGATATCGAAGCCGTACTCGACGACGCTGGCAATCACAACACCGATCGCCTGGGCAAAGACCACGACACCCCATCCGGACGGACCCAGCACGCGCGCGAGATAAGGGAAGGTGAGCAGGGGTAGAGCGTAGGTGCAGACCTGCACCCCATAGAGGGCGATCACATTGTGGACGAAGCCGTTGCGCAGCAGTTTCCTGGGGCTGAAATTCGTCAGGGGGCTGGTAAGGGGCGAGTTTCGGGGGCGAATTTCATGAGAGCGTCGCGGCAGATTCATCGTCAGTTCCTCGCAAGGCGGGCATAACCGGCAAATCTGAGCGAGGCGCTGAGCGAAACGCTGAAAAAGCGCCAGCAAAGCCAGTCCCAGGGCTGCTCACGATGTCGGAGAAATGTAATTGCAGGTGGAGGTTTCCCGGGGAACACTCATCCCCGGCAGACAACCGTCGCTGTTCTATGCCGCGCCGATATGAGGAATATCGGCTGCTCTCGGGCCGACTTGATTTGAGACGCCGGGTAACGGCAGATTATTACTTCCTCTTATGCACGATGCGTTATCCCTGTTTATCGCTTTGCAATCATTGGCCGGGGGGCGGGAACGGGGGCAGGGATGGTGATCACCGCCGGCTCGGGATATTGAGCCTCGGCAGCAGCCAGCTTTTCTCGCAGGCGCAGCTTCATGCCCTGGTTTCCACCGGCAGGAGCCAGAACGGGCATTAGTCGCGAAGAACGGACACGGCGAACCGCTGCGGGGCTGGCCGGCGCAAAAGGATTCAACCCGGCTCGTCCTAACACAATGCACATGGCAACCAGGGTGTAGAACTGGGCGGCGACGGCCGACCAGGCGATCCCTACCGCACTGAACCTGGGCGCCAGCAGGAAGGCGGCGGCAATGCCTACCAAGCCGGCAGTGAAGTTGACGATGTTGAATTGATTGTCCAGGTGATTGGGCAACAGCAACTGGAAGATGATCACGGTGCACAGCGCGGTCAACGGAATCCAAAGGGCGAAGACGCGCAACACGGGCACAGAGTTTTGAAAGGCTGGGCCCAGGACAAAATGCACAAGCATCGGAGCACCCATAAAAATAGCCAAGCCAAAGGCCATCCCCAGGCCGCCCAAGAGAAGCAGGCTCAGCCTTACCGTCTGCATGGCGCGCCTGGGATCGCTTTGCGCCTGTTGGGTCAGTTTGGGGTAAAGCGCCTGGTTCACCGGCCACATTCCCTGCTGAAAGACGCGCGTGATTCGTTCCGCGCCGGCATACTCACCCAGCATTGCTACCGGCGCCACCGATCCCAAGACCAGCCGGTTGACCGAACCGGAGAGGCTTTGCACCGCGCGGAAAAGGAACATCGACCCTCCCAGCCGAAGGGCGTTCCACACAGAAGCAGGGGTCGGCCACTCAAAGCCCACTTCACGATAGGCGAGGACGACGGTGACGCCGTGCGCCACAACGCAACCGACACACTGGGCCGCCATCACCTTCCATCCATCGTCGGGCTTATGAACCAGCACGAAGATGCTCAGGGTGGCCAGAACCTTGCCGCCTATTTCCAGAGCGCTGGCCAGACGCATGCGCTCCAGACCCTGGAAGAACCACAACATATTGATGCCCTGGCAAACGCCCCAGATGGTACTTGCCCAAAACAAAGCGAGGGACGGAGCCACGTGGTGGGTAAATCGCCGGGAAAATATCGCTCCCGCGATGCACACGATGGCCAGCAGAGACTTGGCGCCCAAGACTCCGGAGATCAGCGCGGAGAGGCGTTTGGGGTCGTTGCGTTGCCGCGAAGTCTCGCGCGAGGCAGAGATGTCGAAGCCATACTCGACGACACTCGCGATCACATCACCGATGGCCTGGGCAAAGACGACAACGCCCCACCCGGATGGACCCAGTACATGCGCGAGATATGGAAACGTGAGCAGAGGCAATGCGTAGGTGCACGCCTGTACACCGTAGAGCGCGATTACGTTGTGTACGAAACCGCTACGCAGCAGTTTTTTGGAACCTGTAGAGGCGCCGTCACCAAGGGGGGTTTGGGTGCGAAGGTAACGGGAACGTCGCAGTAATCGCAGCGCCATTCCTCGCATGTTGGTGCTCTCGTCTCCGCGTCCAAGGTGTATAGCTAGCTATAGCGGCTTTGAACGGCGGGCGTTATCCCCTTAAAGAGGAATTACCGATGCCCGGAGCGACATAACTTTTGGGTTTTTTCCGCAGGCAGTACCGAGGGCTGCTCAAGAAAAGACAGAAGGAAGCGTTACTCGCAAGACGTTACTCGCAATATCCCTCAGCGGCTAAAGCCGAATTCATTGCAAAGCATTTACGTACAGCCTGAAGGCCGTACCGGCCCAGCGCGCGGTGCTGGGTTCCCCCGGACTGAAGAGGCTGCGGAAAAACTCTGCAGCGGGCAGGAAAGCAACACCTCAGGGGCTAAAGCCCGATCTATTATCAGCGATGTGCGGCACGACTAAAGTCGTGCCCTGATACAAAGCAAAAACGCGAAACTGAAGGTCGATAAATCGTACCCCGGGCTCGAGAAAATGTAGAAACTCCAACGTACGGCCTGAAGGCCGTACCGGCCCAGCGCGCGGTGCTGGGTTCCCCCGGACTGAAGAGGCTGCGGAAAAACTCTGCAGCGGGCAGGAAAGCAACACCTCAGGGGCTAAAGCCCGATCTATTATCAGCGATGTGCGGCACGACTAAAGTCGTGCCCTGATACAAAGCAAAAACGCGAAACTGAAGGTCGATAAATCATACCCCGGGCTCGAGAAAATGTAGAAACTCCAACGTACGGCCTGAAGGCCGTACCGGCCCAGCAGGCGGTGCTGGGTTCCCCCGGACTGAAGAGGCTGCGGAAAACTCTGCAGCGGGCAGGAAAGTAACACCTCAGGGGCTAAAGCCCGATCTATTATCAGCGATGTGCGGCACGACTAAACAGCTTGCGGAAAAACGTGGTTCCAGGAAGAAATCGTCCCCTCGGCGGCTAAAGCCGGATTGATTTAACAGAGGTTATGTACGGCCTGAAGGCCGTACCCTTCAGGAAAATGAGTTTTTCCGCAAGCTGTAAAGTCGTGCCCTGATACAAAGCAAAAACGCGAAACTGAAGGTCGATAAATCATGCCCCGGGCTCTAGAAAATGTAGAAACTCCAACGTACGCCTGAAGGCCGTACCCTTCAGCGGCCTGATGCTCGCTGCGGCGAGGTAGGCCGTACCCTTCAGAAAATGTGTTTTTCCGAAACCCGTAGAGTTCTGCCCGCGTTCAAAAGGATCTAAGGCTTCTGCGCCGACGGAGAGAGGAACTTGTCGACATTGCTTTTATCGACCAGGGACACACCGGTGTCGACGAAAGCCGGGATGGGCGATTGTGCATCCGACCCGTAGTCCCGAGCCAGGGGCTTGAGCGGGTAATGATGGAGATCATCCAGAGCCTTGAGACCAAGGAAAGCCATGGTAAAAGGCTTCTGGGAAATGGTGGCCTGGATGGTGCCTTCTTTGACCAGCTCAAGCGTCGCCTGGTCGACATCCATGGCCATGAGCATGGCGTCTTGCGGCTTGGTGCGTTTGAAGGCTTCGCCTACATCCTTGCCTGCTGAAGCTTCCAGACATATGTACGCATTTATTTTCGCCGCCCCTGTCCGCGCCAGGTATTCCTGCGCCTTATCCATCGCCGCGGTGGACTCTCCCTTGATGTCAAAGACCTCGACAATCTTGATTCCGGGATAGTTGGCAAATACATCCTTGTACCCTTTGAGCCGCTCCTCAAGATTGGGCTGCCCCGGCATGGAGAAGAAGACAGCATTCCCTTTGCCGTTCAACTGGGTGGCCACGAATTGGCCACCTAACCGTCCCGCCTCGAGGTTGTTGGTGCCGATGAAGTAGAGCCGCTGGCTGTCTGGAGCATCGGAGTCGATGGTAATGACGGGAATTCCGGCATCCATCGCCTTGTTGATCTCGGGCCCCATCAATTTGGGATCGGAGACGGAGACCAGAATGCCCGCGGGCTTTCTGGCAACCGCAGCGCGAAACTCATCCACTTCGATAGCAGGATTGAAAGTATCGGGCCCGCGCATATCTTCCGTCACGCCATATTGCGCGGCGGCCCGGGTGAATCCTTCGTGAGCCGACTGCCAGTAACTTAGATTGATGTTGGTGGCGATAAGAAAGTAGTGTTCAGATTTCTGATGGCGCTCACATCCGCTAACAACCATGGAAAGGGCCATGGCCAGTGCCGCCAGGACAACTTGCTTTTCGCGCATCTTCATAGTCCGCCTCATAGTCCGCCTCCGGGGCGATCGATCACGTTTGCGACCACAGTGGACCGGGAGAGGCTCATGGAACCGGGCGTCCCGGTGAGGCGCCGAATTCTACTCCTAAGGGTTCTAGAATGAAAAGAGGCTTTTCGCAGCTGGCGAAATGAAACGACACCATCATGAACTCCATCATCGATCGGCTGAAAAAAGCGATAACATGCGCAGCCCTCTCGCGCAGCTGGCGGGATCGAAGGGCTATCATGCCGAAGTTTTCAGCGACGGACCATTCCCGGTGGAAGAACCTGTGGCGCGCCAGAGAACCCCGACTAAGGTATAAACACGATTCTGCGTTCCTCGTCCTTGCGAGTCCAGGCTTCTTCCACCTTGCTCAAGGGCACCGGCTCAATGTCTATCGCGAACCGCACCTTGGATGCGGCGGCAAACATCGTGCTTAGCGATTGCAGGATGGCTTGTGAGGAGAGGCTGCCCAGGCCGCTGCCCAGCAGTTCTACGCCGGAGCTGCGCAGCAGCTGGGCAGGCAGTGTCATGGTGTTTCCGCTGATCGAGCCTATCTGGACAAAACGGATGCGGGGCTCGCCTTCCGGAGATCCATGGCCGGCCGCGGCGGCTAAGATCGCTTCCGCGGAGGGTCCCCAGAGAAAGTCGAGAACAACCTGCACGTCCCGCAATGCCGAGCGGAAACTCCGCAGGAGATCCTCTTGCGGCTGGCTCAATGAGATGGTCTCGTTCGCACCCAGAGCTTCCAATCCCGCCAGCGCTTCTGGATTGCGGCCGGTAGCGATGATCTTCGCTGCACCCAAATATTTCGCCACCTGGATAGCCTGCTTACCGGCGATGCCGGTAGCCCCGTTGATCATCACCCCTTCTCCCGGCTGAAGCTTCGCTCTGCCGAGCAGGGAACCCCAGGTCGCGAGCCCAGGATTGCCGAGTGCGGCCGCAACGGCGTCATCCATATTCGCAGCCAGCGGAATGGTCCTGGACGGGGAAACCACGGTGTATTCGGCCATGGAACCGAACGGCGCGCGGGGAGAAATAAAGTAGAAGCGTGCACCGTCTGCAGCGACGCCGACCCCATCGTTTCCCGGAGTGAACGGAAGCGTCGTGCCGCTGCTGTAATGCGATCCGCTCGCTTGACCACGTACGAGGTTGCTGAGGGCGGCGGCTCGAACCTTGAGCAGAAGTTCTCCCTGGTTCGGCACCGGTGGAGGGATCTCGCGATAGCGAGGCGGAGCGCTGAAATCTTCTACCAGGGCTGCATGCATATCCGATTCTCCAACCTCTTCTCGAAATTATAGAATCCGCCGGGTCCGGATTTCCTGTCGAGCCTGCTGGCGTTGGCGAACTTCATGCGGGTCTTGCTGACGCCCCGTGCAGGAAATCCGGAGTCGCCTGCGGAGGCACTTACGCCCAACGTGCTCGCGCATTTAAAAAAGCATATGAGCACTACTCGAACGATGCCCGGAGGTTGGGTCAACCGGAAGAATATTCCGCGCGGTCCCAATGGGCGTGGTCTGTGCCGGTGGTGCTCGCTCGAAGTGCCGGCGCGCCGCTTTACCTTCTGCTCGGAATACTGCGTCCACGAATGGAAGTTGCGCTCTCAACCAGGGTATTTACGTGAGCAGATCTTGAAGCGTGACGGCGGTGTTTGCGCCCATTGCGGTCTGAACACAATCAGGGAGCACGTCAAGTTGAAGCGAGCGCGCGGTGATGCGCGCCTAACCCTGATGCGGCACTGGGGACTCAACACGCGCATGCGCAAGAGTCTGTGGGATGCCGATCATATTTTGCCGGTAACGGAAGGCGGCGGGGAATGCGACCTGGACAACATCCGCACCCTTTGCCTGCGTTGTCATCGATCCGTGACGGCACAGCTACGGGAGCGAATTCGCCGCGCCAAGGTAGCGGCCATGCTCGCCGCAGAGGCGGAGCAGAGCGTAGAAGCTGGCACTTTGTCAACCAGACCCCGAGCACAATAGGCCAGGCGTTCCCCCGAACGCCCGGCCTGGAATGAGAGGGTTCGTCCATTCCGCTTAATTTGATGCGGGCGAACCCGATTCCGTTGACCTGGAACAAAATCCACAATCCAAATGCCGGCGACGTGAAAATCGCTGGAGCCGGGTAACCTCAGCCTTCCTTCCACAGTCACGATTCCTTCCAGCTGACTCGATGTTGCATTTGCGGTGCATGTTTTTACTGGAACGCATTACGCCGATGGGATCATTTCGCCGCTGAATCCCCGCTTCGCAGTGACGATCTGCGAGTGCTCATTTACGGACACTCCTGACTCCCAGATTTCCACTGGCGAATTTTGCGGGTTGCGGATATATTTGCTTGCGCTCGGGTTTGTCCGGCTCACCGGTTGATTCAATCTGCCGGACGATTCGCCGCAGCAACTCACTCGGCTTTGTACCTGCATTACTTGCTTTTTTTTCTGCCTTGGGACTCTCTTTTCCTCACCGACACTTGATTTCGCAAGGACGCGCTGGATCGCGCGTGCGCAACAAAGCTTCCGCCACTCGCCGGTGACTGGGCACTTTCGCTGGGGAACCATTCCGTGCGCGAGCCGCACCCGTTAAGGTAATCGACTAGTAGCACGATCCGACCATGATTCGGACACTTCAAGTACCTCCATCCCCTGGGCCGAAAACTTGAGACGTGATTACTCCCGCACAACACAGTTATGCTGCTTATGCTTCACATTTTCGAAGTTGACAGCAGCAAGAGTGTAACTATTTTGCGGGTTGATTGGGGTCAGGAAATTCGGCAGCCTCAGCCGTTATCACGGGTATTTCCGGGCCCCTCGGGCGCCCACTGCCGACGCGATCTCGAGTCACAAATCATGAGGACGACTTGAAGAACGCCAGTCTCAATCGGGGGCTGCGATTCGGATTCGGTGTCCCGATCGCAATGCTGATCGCTCTTAGCGTTCTATCGTACCGAGCTGTCGTCACGTCGAGCGCCGGCACTGCCTGGCTCCAGCACACCCACAAGGTCCTGGAAAGGTCTGCGGAACTGCTCTCGGCCACGCAGGACATCGAGGCCGGGTATCGAGGATTCGCACTCGCAGGCGACACCAGGTTTCTTGTCCCCTACGAGGATGGCTTAGCAAAGGCGCCCGCAGCGCTGGCGGCGCTCGCGACGGTGACGGCGGACAATCAAAGTCAGCGACGCCGCATCGCAAGGCTGACGACGCTCATTGACCGACAGATTCAGTTCGCCGGGGAAATCGTTCGGCTGCGTCGCGACCTCGGTGAACACGCCGCATCTGCACGGGTTGCGGACGGCAACGACATCCAGTTGTCGGAGGATATTCGCAACCTTCTCCACGAAATGCGGGATGAAGAAAATCGTCTGCTGGCCGCACGACAAGTGATCGCAGATCGCGACTTCGACCGGGTCGCATTGGCAATGAGGCTGGGTATCTTCGGCGCGATCCTGGTGTTGGGGCTTGCCGGCTGGATGGTCATCCGCGACGCCACCGCGCGTTGGGAGAGCGAGCAGGCGCTGCGCAAGAGCGAGGAGAGTTTGCGGACAGCCAAGGACGCCGCCGAGGCCGCGAACCGGGCAAAGAGCGAGTTCCTGGCGAACATGAGCCACGAGATCCGGACGCCGATGAACGGTGTCATCGGGATGACCGATCTCGTGCTGGACACCGAGCTCACGTCCGAACAGCGGGAATACTTGCGGATCGTCAAATCGTCCGCCGATGCGCTGCTGACCGTCATCAACGACATCCTGGACTTCTCCAGGATGGAGGCGGGCAAGTTCGAGCTCGACCCGATCGACTTCAATCCCCGCGATGCCATCGGAGACATGGCGAACACGGTGGCGTTGAGGGCTCACCAGAAGGGCCTCGAATTGATCGTGGATGTCGATGCGGCCGTCCCGCACACGTTGCGAGGCGACCCGGACGGCTGCGCCAGATTCTCGTCAATCTGCTCGGGAATGCCATCAAGTTTACCCACCAGGGCGAGGTCGTGCTTCGCGTGACGACGGAGGCGGCGACGCCACAGGACGTCGTGCTGCACTTCTCGGTCAGGGACACGGGCGTCGGCATCCCGCTGGACCGTCAAGAAAGCATCTTCGAGGCCTTCACGCAGGCCGACGGCTCGTCGACGCGCACGCTATGGCGGCACCGGACTTGGCCTGACCATCTCCTCACAGCTAGTGCAGCTGATGGGCGGGCGCCTCTGGGTCGAGAGTGAAGCCGGCGAGGGGAAGCACCTTCCATTTCACGGCGAGTTTCGCGTTGGCGCAGGAGGCCGCCGCCAACATGCCGGTGTGCCGGACGCGGTCGATCTGCGAGACCTGTCCGGTCCTCGTCGTCGACGACAACGCCACGAACCGGCGCCTGCTCGAAGAGATGCTCATCGGCTGGCGCATGGTCCCCACGCTGGCGGCAAGCGCGCCCGAAGCGCTCGCCGCGCTGCGCGCGGCGCAGGAATCAGGAAGGCCCTTCCATCTCGTGCTGACCGATGTTCAGATGCCCGATGTGGATGGCTTTACCCTGGCAGAGGCCATCAAGAAGGATCCGGCCATCGCAGGCGCAACCGTCGTGATGCTCACCTCGGCCGGCCAACCGGGTGATGCCGCCCGGTGCCGGGAGTTGGGCGTCGCCGCCTACCTCCCCAAACCGATCAAGCGCTCGGAACTGCGCGGCGCGATCCTGTTGGCATTGAGTGGCCAGTCTGCTGAACGAGATTCGGCCGGCGTTGGTCACGCGCCACTCGCTGCGGGAGAGCGCGCCAAACCGGGCGCATTCTGCTCGTTGAGGACAACAACGTCAACCAGATGTTGGCCAGGCGTCTGCTCGAGAAGCGCGGGCACACCGTCGTGGTGGCGAACAACGGGCGGGAGGCGCTCGCGATTCTGGATGAAGCAGCGCGTGTCGGGTTCGGCTGCTGTGCTCATGGACGTCCAGATGCCGGAGATGGACGGTTTCGAGTGCACCGCCATCATTCGCGACCGAGAGCGAGGTAACCCGGTTTCATCTCCCAATCATCGCCATGACCGCTCATGCGATGAAAGGAGATGAGGCACGCTGCCTGGCGGCGGGGATGGACGGGTATCTGTCGAAGCCCATTCAGCCGGATGAGCTCTTCGACGCCGTGGAGCGTCATCTTCTTCGTAGCTCGATGATCCCCATTTCTCCCACGAGCTCGTCGCAGCTCAACCGATCCGATGGGCGCGGCGGCCCCATTGGCCAGAGATCTTGAAAGCAAAGACTGTAAAAGAACGGACGTCACATTGAATGGAGATCTGCTAGTGAAAGTGATCGACGAGCATCATGTCGCCGGTGATATCGCCGGATTGTGAAGAGAGTATCCAACGGCCATCAGGCGAGACCGACACGGCAGAGATTTCCTTATCCCGGCGACGTTCCAGCTTCCAGTGCACAAACTCGACAACGGCTGGGATGGCACCCAAATGGCCGCTATCTGCCTGTCAGAAGCCTGATTTGGCTGGCTTGACATGCCAAAACGGCTCTTGGGTACAATCTGAAAGGCCTATGAATGAGAGGCGAATCAAAGTGCTGGATGATCTGTCGAACTGGATTGGCGGGCGGCGGCTTTTTGCGAGGATATGGCCTGCGATCATCTGCATTCCTTTGTTCGCTCTAAATTCAATCGCAATCGCACAGCCAGATGCGAAGAACGTCCTCATTCTCTTTCACTATCCTGCGCCCGTGGTAGATCCCGCTTACGTTGATCAAATCGAATCCTTATTGCGGGCCCGCGTTCCAGGGCAGGTCAACTTCTATATCGAGCACATGGAGGCGACGCGCGTCGAAGACAAGGATTACCAACAAAACCTGACCGATTCTCTTCGAAACACCTATCGTGGCCGCAAGCTGGATCTCGTAATGTTGTCGGGTTATCCGTCGCTCGATTTGGTTCTGAGACATCGCAACGAATTGTTTCCTGGCGTGCCGATCGTCTACTTTTCTATGGAGACTCGCAATATAGCGGGCCGGACATGGCCCGGAATCACCGGGGTGACTGAGACTCAGGATGTCAGGGCCGTGATCGACCTCGCGCTTCGTCTTCATCCGGATACCGGCACGATGGCGATCATCACCGGTAAATCGGATATAGAAACGTTCTGGTTGGGAAAACTCCATTCCGAACTTCTCCAGCATCGAAATAAGGTAAAGGAAATTGACCTGGTTGATCTTCCGACAGATCAGATCCTGCAAAAGGTGGATCAGCTGCCGCCAAAAACCATCGTCTTTTTTGAACTTCAGCCACGGGAATCCATTCATCCTGCGATTGGAGTGTGGGATGTCCTTTCGCAGATCGGACAACGTCTCCCGACTTATTGCATCTTTCCCTATCAATGTGTGGGACACGGCGCAATTGCAGGCATTGAATCGAGCGGTAGAGACGAAGTGATCACATTAGCCGTTACCCTTGCGGCGCGGATTCTCTCCGGTGAGCAGGTAGATCACATTCCCGTTGTTCACCCCTCGGGAACCCAGACCCTGGCGGACTGGAGACAGCTTCACCGGTGGAATATCCCGGTGTCGGCACTTCCCAAGGACACACAGTTCTATAATCGTGATCCCACGCTGTGGGAGCGCGGCCGCAAGTATCTCTTTCCTGCCCTTGTGCTGATCGTCGCCCAGGCACTTTTGATTCTCGCTTTACTGTGGCAGCGAGCGCGTAAACGGAAGGCGGAAGCCGTCGTTCGCGAGAGCGAGAAACGGTTCCGGGTGATGGTGGACACCGCGCCTTCCCTGGTCTGGATGTGTGATGCGCAAGGGAAGATCACGTATCTAAATGAAAGCCGGCTTGCATTCACCGGCCTGGACCCGAATGCAGCCCACAGCGACAGTTGGGCCGAGTATATCCATCCGGATGATCTGAAGAACCTTCTGGATACGGTCTCCCAGGCATTGAAGACCCATGAGCGGTTTTCCATGGAGTATCGCCTTCGTCGAAGTGACGGGGTCTACCGTTGGATGCTGGATGTTGCAGCTCCGAGGATGAACGGGGATGGTTCGTTTGCCGGGTTCATCGGCTCGGGGACCGATACGACAGACCAGAAGCTTGCCCAGCAGGCGCTGGAAAAAGTGAGCGGTCAACTGATCGAAGCGCAGGAAAAGGAGCGCGGCCGGATCGCGAGAGATCTGCATGACGACATCTGCCAGCGGTTGGCGCTTCTGGCGATGGAGATTTCCCTGGCAAATCGCAGCGCAGATGTGTCGGCGGAGACCACGAAACAGCGCCTGCAGGAAATCCAGAAGCATTGCTGTGAAATCGCGGGTGACGTGCAATCGTTGTCACACCAACTGCACTCGTCGAAACTCGACTACCTGGGTGTGGTGACCGCCATCAAGGGGTTCTGCGACGAGTTTTCCAGGCAACACGAAGTCAGCATCAAGGTCACGGATGCGAAGGTTCCTCGCGAATTGCCCCAGGACATTTCGCTGTGCTTTTTCCGGGTCGCACAGGAAGCCCTGCATAACGCTGTGAAATACAGCGGGACGAACCAATTCACTGTGCAGTTGCTTGGCATGGAGGATTGCGTTCAACTCGTCGTCTCCGACGCAGGCGTAGGCTTTGACGTGGAGGCGGCGAAGAGGAATCGTGGATTGGGGCTGGTTAGCATGCAGGAACGGGTACATCTGGTGCACGGAACGCTCTCGATCGAGTCGCAGGCCGGAAAGGGAACAAAGATCCTCGCGGTCGTGCCGCTGGTGGATGAGGACGCTGGCCAACTCAAGGTTGCGTCGAGGGATGCACTCGATGATCCACTGCTAACCCATGACCGATGATAGAACTCGCTTTCCGGTTTCAGTTGGCGGCCGCCAAGTCACTTTTCGGACCCATATCAACGCAGGGTTCAATGACCCATCTCCCGCCTTCCACCTCTATTGTCGGGGTACTGTCGCAAGTGACAGTACTCGATATTTCTTTCTGGTAGAACAATCATTTTGATCATCCCTGACGGGCTATCTGGATAGCTTTAGGGCCTCTGTGTAACAAAATTCAATTTATGCCGGCACGAGCATTCGAAGAGTCCTGATATGACGGAGCCAACCACGCCAAGCGGACACCAACGGCATCTGCCGGAAAAAGTCACCGACGAGTTCAGCAGGTTGGTGATAATTCTCGGATATGTTTGGGTGATCTTTGAATTGCTGTCTCTCCACAAAAGCATCGTCCTGTCGGAGTATCACTTGAATTATCCGGAGCACGCCTTCGCAATCGTCAACTCCTTAGTTCTTGCCAAGGTCCTGCTGACGCAGAGTCGCCTATGGGACATCATTTTGAAACTATCGCGGTGCGTACGCACAGAACCACTACACAATCCCTCCCATGAAGGGGTCACTAAAGCTTGCCCTTCCAGTCTCCACCCGGCCGGCAAAGCGCGCTTCCGCGTCAGAGCCACTTGCCTTAACCGTATAGTCATACCAGCCGTGACTCTGTTCGAGACGCAGAACAACTGATATTTCCTGGAGGGGTTCGATTCTTCTGGATCACAGACTTTGTCTTGTACGCATTGTCCCTGATCTCGACGCTGACAGGTTTGTCGGCTGCGTTGCGCAGACGCACCAGCACGTTTCCCGTCAAATCTTTCCCGCTGTGCTCGTAGGCCGTCCGCACCTCGATATGGCGTGAATCTGCGCGGCCGGTAAAGGATCGGTAGAAGCCGTTCGGACCGTGCACTTCAATCGCATAACCCGCATCGGCGAACATGGCGAACGGATATTGGCGCGTCAGGCTGTCACCTGGCTTGACTGCGTATGTGGCAGCCATCATTCCACCTCCGGCGGCGCTCCCTTCTTTTGTGTTCCGGAGATAGACGTTAAAAGGGGCGCCGGCAGCCCTCGCTCCATGCACCTGATTCCCGGCGCTGAGGCGGATTTCATAATATTTGCCGTCTGCACCGAGATTCCCATCCGCATAGAGCTCGTACGGAAGTGCGCATGCAGGGCGGATGCCTTGTTCCTGATGGGGCATCAGCGCAGAATGGCGCGGAGACGCGGTTGATCTGTTCGATCTGGCCGGCGGTGAGTTTTCTGTAGTTCGATGGGATCTCTTTGTAGCGAGCTTTCTCGATACTCACGACAAACTTGTTCCGGTTGAGAAAATCAAGCGCGGCTTCTTTAGGATCATAAGGGCGAAAGACCGAAGTGAGGTCCCCGGAGATCGCTCGCCGCCAAGCGCTGATGTTCTCTTCGCATATAGTCTTGCCGTACTTCTCCTGAATGAATCGTTCGAGGAACATCAGCGTAGAGGTGTGATCGAAGTGTTGGGAGTTTACCCATCCGCCGCGGCTCCACGGTGAAGCAATGATCATGGGCACACGAAATCCCATGCCCATTGGGCCGGACCGCGCCTCGTTCTTCGTCACGCCTTGGCGCAATTCATCTTCCTTGTAGCTGTACTCGAGACCGGTATCAACGCCGGCAGACGCTCCGCCGGTTTCAGGGCGCTTCGGGTCGGCCGCGACGAAAGACGGGGCATGATCGAAGTAGCCGTCGTTCTCGTCGTAGGTGAGGATGAAGATTGTCTTCTTCCAAACCTCGGGATTCTTGGTCAGGATGTCCATCACCTCGGAGATGTACCAGGCTCCGTACCAAGCCGAGGTTGGATGATCGGAGAATTTCTCGGGAGCCGACAGCCACGAAATGGTGGGCAGCTTGCCTTCG
Source organism: uncultured Acidobacteriaceae bacterium (assembly GCA_963736535.1). Taxonomy (GTDB): domain Bacteria; phylum Acidobacteriota; class Terriglobia; order Terriglobales; family Acidobacteriaceae; genus PALSA-350. The sequence continues at coordinate 26,078 of CAVTPN010000012.1, read as the reverse complement.
TTCACATCCTTGCGGAACTGATAGAAGATGTCGCCCGCGGGAACCTTCATGCTCTGCGATTTGCCTTCGGATTCAAAAGACAGAGAATCGAGCGCGTGGTAGTCAGGATCGCCGGCATTGGTGACGAATGCCGCATGATGCAATGCTTTCTGCTGCTCAGAGAGCTGGCTGTATCTCGCTTCGCCGCCTTTGGCCACCGACGCCTTAAGCGCTTCGATCTGGCTTCGCATCTCGACCAGCCGCGCGTGAAGCTTAGCCACTGCCGCAGGATCTTCTTCTGCAGAGATCTCCGATTCGAGCTTCGCCGCATGGGCCGAAAGCTCGGAAATCCATCGCTCTCGCGGCTGGAATATATCCCGGATATGCCTCGACATTGTAGGCGGAGAAGCATTCCAGGATGTTGTCCCCGAAATTCGAGAGCCATGCGTCCTCTTCGCCGGCAAGCCCAGAGCGAGTCAGCTCGTTCTGGTAGGACTTCCAGCTGATTCCAGCATCCTGCAGCCGCTCTGGAAAGGTCTTCCAACTCATCCCGCCGTAGTCAATTTCCTCATTGCGCATATAGACCTTCGAATCCACGCGCTGCTGGTCGCGGATGGTCCCGGTCCAGAAGTAGCTGCGGTTGGGCGAAGTGCTGGTCATCACGGAACAGTAATTCTGATCGCAAACTGTGAATGCGTCCGCCAGGGCGTAATAGAACGGCAAATCTTCTCGAGTGTAGTGGCCCATGGTCAGCGGCAGGTGCGCGTATTCCTTCGTTTCGGAACGCTTGGCCTCCAGCCATCCATCATGGCGGCCTTCATTCCAGGCATCGACCTGGCTGTCGCGGGAATGCGGCAGATCGCCCATCCAGGTGACGCGCGTGTCCTGGATGTCCAGCCGCCACGGGGCGTAGGAGTTGCCCGATGCATCGGTCTGCACAAAGACAGAGTTGCCGTTCACCAGCCGAATCGCGCGCGGGTCGTTGAATCCGCGCACACCTCGAAGAGTGCCAAACGCGTGGTCGAACGAACGGTTCTCCTGCATCAGGATCACGATATGTTCCGCGTCAAGGTAAGTCGAGCCGGGGCCGGTTCAATTGCGTACGCGCGCTGGATTGATTCCGGAATCAGTTCGGAGATTCCGGCCGCGCCGGACACCATCGCTGCAAGTTTGAGAAAGTCACGTCGGGTCCGCATACTCTTTCTTTTCTCACCGTGTTGTTAGAGTAACGTGAAGACCGCTGTGCTCCGAGGTTGTGAGTTTTTTGATTTCTTTCAGGTTTTGGTGGCCGGAAAGCTCTGAAGAGCGTCGGCCAACAAGCATCCTCGAGGTCCCCTCGGCTACGCTCGGGACAGGCTCTTCGACTGCGCGCCAAAAACCCTTTGTTAAGCGATAGATCTGCGAGGCGCTTCGCTCCCACGGCAGGCCGGGGCAGGCAGGATGACGATAGGTCGCGCGGTGCAGAGCGAACCGCGCAAGTCGTGGACGGATCAGGGACTACCCGGAGGTTATCCTGCATAGTCGTGGCTGAAAAGTTGGGTCATCGGTGAGTTCCGCAACCCGGACCGGCATCCGCATGCAAGTTCTGCAAATCCCGTTTCCCAGGAACGCCATTTCGACTGGCGAAGGGCTACTTGTCCGGAAGCTTGAACTGTCAGCGATCCCTGCGCGCCTGCGTCCTTAAACAACGACAGTCCGGCACGGGAAATATGGACAGATGGCTGCTACAATTGTTGTGCTATTCCCCCGGGGCACGTCATCTCAAAACCGCTAGGAGAACCCATGCACGCTTATTGTGTGGTCCTTCGGCCCCAGCACTCGTTGAACTCTCTATATCCGCACACGAAGCGCTACTACCTCAGAGCCAAGTCGGCTGCTCAGGCAATGCTTATTGCGTCGGAGGATCCTGAATGGCTCGTATTTGGGGTTGAGCCTGCGCGCATGTCTGCTCTCCCGCCACAAAGTGACCGCTCAGTGTCTACAGACAATTCGATCGTTGCTTAGGTAGTCCAACCAGGTAACGGTCCGGGCCGAGGAAGGTACGTATATCGCAGGCTTGTTTAAGCCCCTGGGCGCCCAGGCCGTATCCTTTCGAGAATTCCGGGTTTGTCTTCCGCTCCCCGCTTGTCGGCTTCGCTGTTGGTTAAGGAGCCCATTATTGCACTACGAGTGTATAGGCGGATTGGGTCTGCACGCTTCCTGAGCTCGCCCCGGCTGCTTGCTGGCTCCCATCGATTAGGAGCCGGAACCGAATGATTGCGAGCCGGACGGCACAGATCATCTCCCCATCAAGACACTACGAAATTCAGGACCACGGACGATGGAATCGAAAGAAAACTCAGGTACGCGCCGCTGTCCAAATCCAAATGGCCCATACGAGTTCATTCATGATTGCCGGCGGCGATAACAGCCCTCCATATGACAATTTGCCGCGTTTGCTCGAACGGCAGGCGCAAGGTGCGATTGCACATGAGCGCCACAAAACAACTGCGCAAGCCTGCCCGGATTGCAGCTTGCCTCAATAATCCCATGCACCTGCGACTTGCAGGACAGCGGTACCGCTATCGTCACAGCCACCACCGGAGACGATGTAGTTCCCGGTTATCCGACCGCTTCCATCATCGTTCAGGGTCCCGAGAAAAGTGAGCATGCCCTTGCTGGTCTCAGCTTCGAGGCTCACAGACATGCCGAGAATGAAACTGCCGGAGGGAAATGTTCCTGGCTGGATGGTTCCAGCGTTCAAGCAAGGCGTGTTGAAAGTGGTGGTTCCGGTAATTCCAAAGCTGCCATCGGAGCTTGCGCTGCTGCTCTGAGCGATTTTGCCCACTATGTTGAAAGTCTTTTGGGCGGAATTGGTGAAGGTGCCGCTCAGGTTGTTACCGATATTCCAAACGTTGATCCCGGTGAGCTTTCCCTGGTAGCCCGCGGCACATCCACCGTTGATTTTGTATGTCCCGTTGAAGGTGAAGTCGGCGAAATTCCCGGTGAAAGTGACGACCTGTCCGTCAATGGCCGCGGAGGTCAAAGATGTACCCTCCGCGGTCACAGTACCCGTCAAGAGTAAGGTGGCTAATCGGTCGAAACAATCGGAACCGTCGATATGGAGCGCGCCGCTGACCGCGGTGCCCGCAGTGCCGGCCCGGCCGATACTGCCCGAAAACGTAAGGGGAGGCTTTCCGGGGGCGGTGGACGACGCGGTGAATTGCCAATTACTAAAAACTGTCGGGGTCTGGGGTGCTGTGGGAACTGCCTGTGCCGGACTTCCTGGTGGCGGTGCTGGTGCCCCTGCACACCCGCAGAAAAGAACGGTGACCGCAAGAGCAAGAATGATCTCCAAGCGTGTCATGGAATCTCCTCTCTCACCCGATATAGTGCAAAAAGGTCGCTGAACATGTCATGAAAGCTCCTCCTTCACCAAACGTTGCCAAGCTGCTCCTGATAACACGGGGATGCAAGGGCCTGCAATGTCAGGCTTATTACCGTGCCGTCACCATGGCATGGTCGCCCGTTTCCGCCCCTGCTGCAGCAGCCTACGGGCTTTTTCAGACAGCGCGAGGTTTGGCCTTTCGACATGGTCGCTGGCCGCGATGTCGCCGCCGTCGAGGTTATACCTCGGGGTCGCCAGGAACGCGTGCATTTCGCCGGTGCTGATCTGCATGGCAGTGCCGACGATCTGCCCCAAGTCATTGTTCGAGGTGCCTTCCGTGATGTATAGACCGGAATTCGCGGGAATGAGCGTGTTGAGGTCGGTGATCACGCCGTTCTGCCACACCACGCCGCGGCCGTTGAACGAGGCATCAGAAGACCTTCCCACGATCTCGCCAGTACTGTTAATGCTTTCGGCTACGCTGTGAACGTCCCCGGGAAGCGTGCCGAGGTCTTTCATCACGCCTCTCTCCCATAGGAAGGCATGAAAGGTCGCATCCCCGGACAGGCCAGAGAATCCAACCACCTGGCCCAGGTTGTTGAGGTCCTGAGGTGCGTTGTTCGTGGTGCCGCCGAGGCTGCCAAGGTTGAGGGGCTTGCCGTTCACCCAGAGCACCGCATGACCCGTGCCTCCGAAGGCCTCGGTTCCGCAAGGCCCCGTCTGGCCAACAGCTTCACCCCAGTCATTGATTGCGTACGCTACGCCGACTGGGTCACGGCCCAACGTTGGCAGTTCGTAGACACGGCCTTGTCTCCACAGGACAGGTCTATATTGCAGAACCTGGCCGGTGCCGGCGCAGGTCGGCTCCTGGATTTTATTTTCCGCGCTCCCAGCGAGATCACCCAGGTCATTGGTTCCAAAGCCGGCGCTGTTATTGCCCCCGAGTGTGGGCTGCGCGGTCATGGCGCCGTGGTGCCAATAAAATGCGCGACAGATCAGTTGGGTACCGAAGCCGCAGTAATCTTCTCCGTTGGGGTCCGGAGTCGACCTATCTGAGGAGCCCCCACCGTCCCCAAAGTCGTTTGGGCGAAAGTCCGAAAAACTATTCGGACCACCCAGAGTACCGAGGTCGGTCATCACCCCATTGCGCCAAAGAAAGGCGTGGGTGTCGTTATCACCAGGCAGCGAGGAATAGCCCTCAATCCACCCACTGTCGCTGATGCCGCCGGCAAAAGCAAACGTCCCACCCAGTGTGCCGAGGTCTTTGACCGTGTAACGAGCCTTAGGCGCCGCCAGTAGTTGTGCGTGCGCAGCCAGCACTGTCAGGAATATTGCTGCAGTCATCCACGTCAGTTTTGCTGATTTCATCTTGCTCTCCTCCCGGGAAACCGAGCGTTTCTTGCGCCGGAGTCTGGCGTTTGAAACAGGCACGGGCCCGTAACCTCACAACGTGTGTAAGCTGACGCGGAGAAGTGCCGGCTGGCAATAGACGCGCACCTGTCCCCGCCTTAATTCTTATGTCCTCCGTCAAGCGCTGGAAAGCATGGGGGATACGGCGGAGTACAGGGCGCGGGTTACAATTGGCAACTGCCCCCCCGGGGAGAAGCCAGTGATATCAGAGCCAGGCAAAGGCGAAGGCGCGGTCCGCATAGGGGATGATTTCGAGTTTGAACCGCGCTTCCGCAGGTTGCGCCGGGCCGGTTGCGTGCTCAAACTGCAGCGGGTCCCCCTGGAAGCTTTGGCTGCCTTGATTGAGCAGAAGGGGCAGATCGTCAGCCGCGATCAGTTAGCGGAGCGGATCTGGGGTAAGGGCGTATCCCTCGATGCCGACAACAGCCTCAATGTAGCCATCCGTAAACTCCGTCAAGCCCTGGGGGACAATCCGGAAGAACCACACTTCATCCAGACGATCACCGGCCAGGGATATCGCCTCATTGCATCTGTTGTCGTATCTGTCGTCGAGGACGACCTTAAGGTTCATTTGGAGCAGCAACCGGTTGCTGCGGAGGCAGAGCCCGTTGCCCTCGAACCCGCGATCGGCGAGCCGAAAGCCCGCCGCTGGCCGGTCTTGGCGGGAGGGGCTGTGCTTGTTCTGGTGATTGCCGCCAGCTGGCTCTATTGGGCTCGTGTCCACAAAAGCCTTCGCGAGCCAGCGATGGGAAGATTCATGCTCGCCGTTCTCCCATTCGAGAACCTTACGGGAGATGGGGGCCAGGATTACTTCAGCGACGGACTGACGGAAGAGATGATTACCCAGGTGGGCAATCTGGACCCTGAACAGCTGGGAGTGATCGGGCGTACCTCCGTCATGTACTACAAGAATCGTCAGCAGCCTTTGCTGCAGCTGGGCCACGATCTGGGAGTGCAGTACGTGTTGGAGGGCAGCGTTAGGCGTGATCACGAGAAGGCACGCATTTCAGTACGACTGCTTCGAGTGGCCGACGGCGCGACGCTATGGACGGACTCTTTCGACCGAAGCATCGGCGATGTGCTGTCGCTGCAGTCTGAGATTGCGCAACGAATCGGCGGCAAGTTACTGATTCAGGTCCTCGGCCGCGCCAAGCGCATGCCCACCGGCCCTGAGGTTGTGGAAGCGTACCTGCGCGGCCGCTTCGAGCTGAACCGCCTCGATAGTCGTGAAGCGGCTTTGGGGTATTTCGAGCGCACCATCGCGCTGGATCCTTCCTATGCTCCCGCATACGCGGGTCTGGCTGACTTCTATTGTTTCCGCGCGGTTCGAGATGACGAAGGTTCCGAACAGGCCTGGCGGCTGGCTGAGCAGAATGCGACCAAGGCAATGTCGTTGGACGGCGACAGTGAGGAAGCGCACATTGCCATTGCCCGAATCAAGCTGATGCACGATTGGGATTGGCGCGCCGCACGTGAACACGCGTTGCGCGCCCTGCAGTTGAATCCCAGCTCGCCTGAGGCTCATGCCGTATTCGCCCTATATCTCCGGATCGCGGGCAACATCGCAGAGGATTTGATCCATCGCAAGCAGGCGCTTGCGATGGATCCCTATCGCGAGGACCTGAAAGAACAGCTCGTATCCGAACAGTATTTTGCGCGCGACTACCAGAGTTTCGTGGCCTCAGCGCGCCATACACTTGGCAGTGACCCTAACAATCTGGGGGGGCACGTGGGCCTTTGCAACGGCCTGGGACGTTTGAGTTTTTTCGCTGAGTCTGTCGCCGAATGCGGCAAAGCGCTGGTCTTAGAAGGGCAGCCTGACTTGGCAGCGGCCTATGCGCAGGAGTACCGGCAGCGCGGGTATAAGGCGGCGAGTTTGTTCTTAGCCAGGAAGCAATTAAATGCTAACCTGGCGCTTCCTCATCCGGACCTTTGGGAGTTAGCAAACGCGTACGTAGCGGCAGACATGAAAGAGAAAACCTTTGAGACTTTGTTCCAGGGATTGCAAACGCACGAACCCGGACTGTTGCAGATCCGCGTAGATCCGGACTTTGACTCGATTCGCATGGATTCACGCTATCCTGAACTCGTTCGCGAGATCGGGTTCCCAAACGACTTGGAGAACAGACGATAGAGTGCAGGGGATCGCGAGCTTCCAACAACGTGAGGACCGGCCGGTGGACGGATGACGGAACGAACACGAGATTTTTTATAGGCCTTAGGTAGGCCCGGTCCCAATCGTGCTACCTGGCAATCCGGTCCAGCCAGCCGGGCTGTTGGTAGCCTTGAAGCATCCAGAGATCATTTCGATATTTGGCGGTGGTGTAGACAAAGCTCTTGCCGTCGGGCGCCAAGCTGAAGCGGATGCTGGGGCCGAAGTTCTCTCTGGGAATGTCATCCTTACCTAACTCCTTGATGACCGTCTGCTTTAGAGTTATGGGGTCGAGGGAAAAGAGCGTCGCACGATCCTTGTCGGCTTCGGTATCTCCGGTCTGAATGCCGTAAAGCAGCTTACCGTCCCTGGAAAACGCGAGGTAAGCAGAATCAATCTTCCCGAGAAACTTTGTGGTCTTGCCGTCGGGCGAAATCAGGTTCCAGCCTTTCTTATCGTTGAAGGTAATCCCATTGCCCGCAGGCGACCAATCGGGGAGATCTGTCTCCGCACTTTGCCTGAAGCGTGACCGGGGAAGCGCCTCCGCTTGTCTTGACCAGCATGAGTGAAACCTTGCCTGCTTGAACTTGCACATAAACGAACCGACTGCCGTCCGGCGACCAGGAGCCACCGTCTTCTGAGCTAGGCTCGGCGTTTGTAAGCCGGACGGGCGCTCCACCGGAAAGCGATGATATCCATAGCCGCTGGACCCCGGCCTGATCAATCCTGACATAGACCAGTCGATCGCCGTCCGGGGACAGGGAGGGGTTCATGAACCATCTGTTGGTTCCGGCGGGAAAGTCTGCCGTCGTTATCGCAGGGCGGTCGGATCCATCTGGCGATCGAACCCATATCTCGAATAGGCCGCTTCGATTTGTCACCCATGCTAATTTCGATGGGTTTGCTGACCAGGCGGCCATGCTCTCTGAACGGCCAGTAGTGATGAATGTCTTTGTCGAGCCATCGGCCAGTGAAGCCGAAGTCACATTGTATTGGGTATCACTTTGCCGATACAGGATGCTCTGGCCATTCGGAGATACAGCGGGATAAGACTCATTCGCAGTGCCGGTCGTTAGCGGCGTGAGGTCATTGGATTCGACATCGGCTATCCACAAGTGGGTCGGGGCATTCTGATCGCTGGCGAGCGCGACCACAATGTGCCGGCTATCCGGCATCCACTGAAAAGTCGGTGTGCCCTGGTGGGTCGGCAGCTTCTTGAGGATTTGTTTAGGGGCGCCACTTCCGGCAGGATAGGGAAGAAGCCAGGCTTCGTCCCTATTGTTGTTCCCAGTGCGGAACAACAGGATACTTTTTCCGTCCGGCGAGAAAGCTGTTTCCGGATCGTTATAGAGATCCTTGCTCGCAAACGGGGCGGGCTTGTAATACCGTAGCGGCGAGCCGAGGGGATCGGATACCGCAACCCCATAAGTAGCCGTCCGGATCTTTCGCGATCCCTGCATACGCCTTTCCGTCTCGCGAAAGGTCACAGTTATTACAATCCGCATCCATGATGAACTCTAGCGCTCCACCTACGGTCGCTACCGAGTAAAGCTTGGAGTGCTCTGCGTCGTTGCTCATGTCGATGGACTCAGCCACAATAATGTGGCTCCTGTCGCTCGACCACCCCACTGGCTGAACGAAATGCTGCTCGTGCGTCAGCTGGACTGCCACCGGCGAATTGAGATAGCGCAGAAAAACCTGATAGATGTCGTTTGCCTTGCCCGCATACGCAACCGCCTTGCCATCCGGAGACCAGATCGGGCCAATCGCCTGGCTGGCAAATGGCGTGTAACGGTAGTTCCCAATATTTTGGCCGGTGCGTCTGAGCAAATACCCGAAGAGTGCGCCAAAGATCAAGCAGCTGCCGACAACGGCGGGAATTTTCCATCTGCGCGCGTTGGTCTGCCGAGCCACGACCGGCGCGAGTGCACCACTGCTATATGCCTCTGAAAAATGGTCGCCGAGATTGCGCAGATCCCGGTAAAGATCGCGGGTTGACTCGTAGCGCTGCTCCGGCTCTTTGGCGAGGCAGCGGTCGATGATCCAGCGCAGTGGCGGGGGCAGCTTCTCGTCTATGGACGGCGGTTCTTCGCGGACGATGGCGGCCATGGTCTCGATGGTGCTCGCTTTGGCAAACGCCTGTTTGCCCGAGGCGAGTTCATAGAGAATCAAACCGAAGGAAAACAGATCGGAGCGGTAATCGGTTTCATGCCCGAGCGCCTGCTCCGGACTCATGTAGTTGGCGGTGCCCAGGATGGCGCCAGCGCTGGTGAGGTTCTGGGTACTCGCGTCCGGAACGAGGGTCTCGCCCAGACTCGAGGGCGCAGGCGGTGAACTGGCGGTCCGCGTCTGCCGGGCAAGGCCGAAGTCAAGGATCTTTGCACGACCGTCTTTCGCCAGCATGATGTTTTCCGGCTTCAGGTCTCGGTGGACGATACCGGCGCTGTGTGCGGCGGCAAGCCCGTCGGCAACCTGTGCGGCGATCTCGATCAGTTTGCGAACTGGGATGGGCTTGGCCTTAAGCGGCGAGCCGGGCAGCAAAGAGCGCAGCGACTCTCCCTCAAGGAGTTCGCTGACGATGTATTGCTGGCCGGCCTCGATGCCAAAATCGTAGACGGCGATGATATTGGGATGGTTGAGGGCCGCGACGGCGCGGGCTTCGCGCTCAAAACGGGTTCGGAGTTCGGTCGAGGCACCTTCTTCGCGCAGGACCTTGATTGCGACATCGCGATTGAGGCGGCTGTCGCGGGCACGGTAAACCTCGCCCATACCGCCAACCCCGAGTATTGACTTGATGTCGTAAGGACCGAGTTTCGAGTTCGCTGCAAGAGGCATTCGTTATGCAGTCCCCTGTCGGTTAGTCCGCGCCGAAGCCCGCCAACAGAGCCGTCGCTGCGAACAGTAAGGTATCGCCCACATAGTTGACCCCTTCCACCGCAAGGGGAGAGCGGATCTCCGCCGCAAGGATGGGAACGTAGAAGAAGATCGTGAGTAGCAGAAGCACTATGCCCGCACTGGCCGCGGCAATGCGGCGAGTGCGGCGAATCATCAGCCCAACGCCTGCGACGAGCAAGGTTGCGCCGACGATGTAGGCAAGCAGCGTCGGCGCCGGCACCCAAGCCGGCGTCATTTTTTCCAAGGGAACACCGGGCACGAATCGGGGGAAGAGAAAGTGCTCGATCGCATAGAAGACGAACGTACACGCGACAAATAACCGGCCCAAGACGATGAGCGTGGTGCCTGCCGATCTCCCGCGTGGCCATAGGCTGCCGGCCAGCACCATCGCTCCCCCGGCGAAGGCCGTTTCGCGTACCGTGAGCGTCCAGAACAGCCGCTCATGTGCGTGCTTCGGCAGGTTGGGCAGGTCGACTGTGGCGACGATGATGAGGAATAGCAGTGCGAGCAAGGACGCCGACCAGCGCACATACCGCCACGCAATGAAGCTGATGGCCGCAGCCAGCAGAGCCGCACCCACGAAATAGGTCCAGAACAGGGCTCCCGGCATCCAGCGCGGCACGATGCCTGAGAGATCGCGCGCTGCCAGAAAATGTTCTGCGGCAAAGATCGCCAGCGCGACGGCTTCAAAGACGGGCCCAAGCACCAGAACCTTGCCGGCGCCCGAAGCTGCCGCGAACCGCGCCCGGACAAGAAAGAGTCCAGCTAGCAGCGCGGCAATTCCCGCTCCAATCATCCCCCAGGTCTCTACGGACATAGATTTCTCTCCTGTGATCGAGGACTAAACGGTGGCCGAATCAGGGCCTGTCCCATGTGGGTGTGCCGTGGACAAAACAAAAAACGCGACAAACGCGGTTCCGGAGTTTCAGGCACACGAAAGCCGCGACAAGCGCGGCTATTCGAGTGACGGTCAATCCGGAAGCCACTGATTCACCTTTTCCATACCGCCTGCTACTGCTTCGTACACGCGGTGACCAGGTTCTTGTAGACTTCCTCGGCGTGATCGTATGCCGCACGCGCGGCCCCTTGCTCGGCCGCTGAAATTCGCGGCGCCTTCTGTGTCCACAACTGATGCACGGCATCCAGATCCCATTGGGCGCTCGCGCGCGACGCACAAATCGGCTTCTTGCCCACGATGACGAATATGGGATTCGTATGCGCCGCCGGCAATATTCGCATGGTGACCCAACTGCTCTCGGCAATCGGCACGTCGAAGGAGACACTGCGGATATTTCCATCTGCGAGGATCTTCTTTTGCGCGACCACCTTGCCGTTGACGATGAGTTCGAGCGGCACCTCCCGTGAGTTCCCAAGCCGGGCCCGTTCAATTGCCCAATAGGGCTTCTTGTCATACGACAGTGTCTTGATATCCGGATTCGGCACAACATCGAGCAGAGCGGCAACGCGAACCGAAGCGTGAACGGTTCCCGCGGATGATAAGTCTACCTCGCTCGAGTGCGTGCCTACCCCAATGCCATCGACCGTATAGTCCATCAGATGAGCCCGGCCTTCCGACACATAACTGCGTCCCGACCTTATTCCGTCGATCCAGTTCTCGTAGGACAAGGGCCCATCCCCCTTTACATAACTTCGGGCTTCCCCTACACGCGCATCGTCGATACAAGGAAAGTCAGTTTCCCCGGCGATTTTGGTGCGGAATCCAACGTTCAAGGTGTGATACCAGATGCTGAGCTCCCAGACATCCGGAGTGTCGCCGGCTGAAATAAAGTCCACCGCATTGGGTTCGGTCACATCTACGATGTATTCGTTCGCCCCGATACCGTCGAAAGCGGGCATCTGAAAGCTGGGTACCTGGTCATCGGCAACCTCCAGGCCCCATCCTGAATGCGCGAAACCGACCACCGCATCCTGGCCCTTAGCCCATTTGAGAATCGGCATATCCCACGTGGGCCAGTCTTCTATCTTTTTTGTATTCGGATAGTCCTGGTTCTTAAGTCCCAACAGAACGAGATGGCCGGCGTGGCTGGATGGGAATCCAGAAACCTCCAGGTCATAGTGCATTCTGGACTTGCTTTGCGACAACGGATCGTCGTGACCGGAAAAGAACTGCTTCTGGTAGTAGTAGTCTGGTCCCCAGGTAAGAACCGCGCCAATGTTGAGTTTCTCCCCTTGTATCTGCCTCATCATATCTTTCGGCAGGACGCCCTCGGCCGGGTTCTGATAGTGAGAGCATCCGGCGGCATGGACGTGGCTATCCCCCGAATACCATCCAAATTCCGATGGATCCACCCAGCGATCTAACTTGAAGCTGAGCTCTTGAGGTTTCTCGGAATCGACGGAAACCTCCGTCACTTGCGCGCGGTACTCCGGACCACCAGTACTTGAGATGGTGTAGTCACCAGGAGGCAAAGAAATCGACTCACCGTCGGAACGATAGATTTGAGGCTGAAAAAAGAAATCCGGCGCCAGGCGTTTCGAGGGGTTGGGGTACACGCGATTGTAGCGGTCACGGATGGTTAACGACGCCATGGTCGGACGGCCCGTTTCGTCAACGATGTGTAGTTTGATCTGGTGCTCCGGTTGGGCGTGAAAGAGGACCACAATGTCGTTGCGAAAGCCTATGTCCTGTGTGCCTTGCCCCACATTGAAGCTGATTTCAGCCGACCGCTGGCCTGCGTCGCGGCTGTACACCTCCAAAAGCTGATATTCCACGGGAAGGCCGGAGAGCTGCTTCTGCATCGGAGGAGTTTTGACAATGGAGATATTTGCCCAGCGATCGCGCACGTCACTCTCGGTTAACGACATTGGTGGAGAGGGATTTCCCGTCGAACGAACATAGACGTCCCCGCTATTTGGGCTGGCTGCGAAAAGGGGTGACGTGACCCCAGCCCGATTGATGACCTTTACCAGGAAAAAGCGCGACCCACCCTGGATAAGAGCAGCATCCGCGGGACCACGCTGTACTTTGACCCGGCTTTCTGCGTTGATGTCGACCATTGCGAGCACAAAAGGGTCCAACGCTAACTGCAAGGAGTTTGCGGCCGCTTGATCGTCATGTTCAGAAAGCGCCTTGTTGATCGCGTCCTGTGTGGTCTTCAGAAACGGCTGGCCCAGAAATTCGAGTGCCGCCTGCAGGCGCCGCGCTTGTTGCGCCAACGGCTGGATCGGTACGGCTGGCAGGTCATCTCCTAATGGGCCTTCTGTTGGATGCGAGTGCTGGTGCTCCCCCGAGGAATGAATAGGAGGATTTACTCCTGACTGCCATGCACGCCTCTGTTCGTCCGGACCAGATGCCTGTGCATACGCGCTCGTCAGCGACGCAATGGCGAAGGCTAAAGCGACAGTGCGGGTTCTTGTATTCATTGATTCCGGGATTCTCTCCCCCTCCGACTTGAAACTCAGTTCTGCATGGACGCCTGAGAGTGATCGAGAGTATCCCAGGAACGACCCGGATTTCCTGCACGCTACTCTAACAGTTCTGCGTATGCGGTCCCGGCTAGCCGGGACCGCACGAGGCTCCTTGGTTCCACCGAGCTGCACAGGAAATCCGGGTACCGTCCTGGGTAATTTTCAGTCAGAGCTGTCCAAATTAGCGGTACAACGGCATTCTGGGACGGCGCAACTTGCTGAATTCGTTGGAGAGAACGCGGGCAAGCAAAATTGGGTTGGTTGCTGTAGTGGCGGCTCTGTCCATCCACCTCCACCCGTGCCAAGGTGAGCCACCGCCCCTCAAATTTGTCATCCCGACCGAAGCGAAGCGCAGCGGAGGGATGACAAACGATTGGGGGAGGCATGGTAGCCCACTCAAGCCAAAATACGGCTTGAATGGGGCACCCAAAGCTTTTGTTGCCGGTGTAATTGTTCCCTTGACTTGCCACAGGTAAGTCCGCTGCTCGGGATGACAAATTTGAGGGGCGGTGGCTCACCTTGGCACGGGTGGAGGCGGATGGACAGAGCCGAAAAAAGCTAATTTGGACAAGTCTGATTTCCAGTCGTCCCTTCGGAGTCTGTGTCATAGCAGGGCGGATAGAGCCGGATGCAATGCTTTGCTATTAGAACCCGATTTGCGGATTCAGCAAACGCGCTTGTGGGGGCTAACCCCGGATTTCCTGTGCAGCTTGGTGGCTCAGCCGCATGAGGCTCCGCGATTCCATCGAACTATACAGGAAATCCGGGTCCGTGCTGTGCTACTCAGACGTCCCCTTCGACGAGCTCAGGGCAGGCTATGCGGGACTGGTCCCGCATAGCCTGCCCTGACTAGAACAGGTACTTGGCTGCAAACTGGATAATGCGCGGGTTCGTGGCTGTACTTGTAATGCTGCCAAACGATGCGCTCGCCGTCGGATTGGGAAGCGTCGGATCTCCGTAGCCGAGGTTCGTATTGGGATTTGAGAACTGCGGAGTATTCGTCAGGTTGAAGAACTCGGTCCGGAATTGGAAGCTGCTGGACTCCGTCACTCGGAACGATCGATCCACCGCCAAATCGAGGTTGTGTTGACCCGGCCCGCGGACGAGGCCCACGCTGCTGATGCCGAAATCCTGGTCGGCGAGACTGGTCCCATACGGCGCCTCGGGAGCCCGAGTGAACGCGGTCGCATCGAGGTATCGGCCCACGCCGACTACACGGGAGAAAAGAGACCCATGCGTCAATGGATTGCTTCCCGTGGCCTGCGCCCGGTTGTTGAAGTTTCCGTATACCGAGCCTGCGTTGCCGTCAAATATACTCATTGCGGCACCCGACTGAATCACGCCGATGCCAGAGAACTGCCAGTCCTTCAATATCCGGCGTGGGAGTGTTGGCATCGAGTCGAACTTCGGAGATGACCAGACGAAGGCCACTACCGCTCGCTGGTCGCGGTCGTCACCCGCCAGACCGTACGACGACAACCTCACGTTGCGCTGGTCGTTGAGTGGAATCTGGGTCTCGAAGGTATCGTCCCCGCCTTCTCCGTTGAGCTCGTCCAGGTTCTTCGACCATACATAGCTTCCCAGAAGCTGGAACCCATGTGACATGCGCTTTGTAATACTGGTTTGCAGCGCATTGTAGTTCCCTGTGAAGATCGACCTGGCGAAGAGCGAGCCCTGGGGGACGCCCTGATAAGGCTGCCGGGCGGTCACGTTGTTGACCGAGTTCGTCGTCTCGCCGTTAATCGGATTCCCGCGGGCTTGCCAGCAGCGACTGATTAAACTCGAACTGCCCTGGCCGATGGACCGAGCGCGTCCCTACGTAGCCCACCTGGATCAGGTAGTCGCGCCCCGGTGCATATTGAAAGTTCAGGTTGTACTCCAGAGTCTGAGCGTCCGTGATGTTCGGGTCGGTCCCCTGGGTGAATGGAAGAGGCGAGGTCGAACTCCGCGATACGAATATGGGATAACTCGAATTGGGCAGGACCAGGGGAACATAGGGGGACTGCAAGGTCGCGCGTCCGTTGGCAGCTCCCTGTATGAAATTCCCCGTCGAGTACGGAGGCTGCGACAACCCTGACTCCACGATGCCGGCTGAATGCTGGTCGTAGTACACGCCAAAGCCGCCCCGCATCACGATCACTGGCTTTTGCGTTAGCTGCCATGCAAAGCCGAGCCGCGGGGAAACGTCGCCGTGCGGAGTCTTCCATAGACTCGGCATAAGAGTTCTTAACAACGCCGGCAGGAATGGTGGCCTGAAAATTCGACGGCACGGTATACCCGTTGAAGGTTCCCGTGTCTGGAACTGGTCCCTGGGTCGCGATATCCGCGTCGAAATTTGCCAGCCGTCCGCCGGTCTCAGTTGGTGCGCCAAAGATTTCGTAACGCAACCCGACATTGATCGTCAGTTGCGGCAGTAGCTTAATGTCGTCTTGCGCAAAAATCGCAAAGTCGGTGAACCGTATGTTCCTGCGGAAGATACCGCCTCCAGACTGGGTAGTTCCCACATTGCTGCTGCCGGTCGGGCTGCCGTTCTGCGCAGCACTTTGCCCGAGAAGGAAGTCATTAAACGCTGGGAACTTGCAGCAATCCGTCGGTCTCGTTAGGCGAGTCCACATCCACCTGTGCCGCTTGAACTCGATCCCAAACCGCGCGCTTTGCCTGCCCTTGGTGAGCGAGACGGTGTCCTGGTAGATGAAGGAGTTGGTCACCTGCCATTCCGAGGGCGTGCCTGCATCCCCGATCGTGAATCCCCCGACCGATATTCCTGGGGCGCTTAGCGTCGGCCCGACTGCGCCGGTCGGCGTACCAATGCCAATCGACTGCGCGCTGATCGGATTCTGCACTTGGGAAAGTCCATCAAATCGCATATAGCCGAAGCGGGCGACGTTCACGAGGTTCGATCGGAACGTCTGCGTATCCGCCAGTACAAACATCGTGTTCCGGTCCAGAGCGTCGGTACCCCAGCCCGGAACGTTTGCCGCGCCATTCGGCGAAAAGGGCTCAGTCGTGGGAGCGCGCGAGTAAAAGAAGCTTCCGGAGAGTAGGTTCCTCTCCTTCAAATTCTGATCGAGATCCACGGTGAACTGGTCTTCGCGGTAGTGCGCTGGAATCGCGTATGTCGACTGGCCCACCGGGAACTGGTCCGAAGGGTCCGGACCGCTGTTTGGAATGGGCGTTTGCGGGCTCGGCACGGCGAACTGCCCATTGGCAACTTCGTGTTCAGGATCGCGAGCGCAACCGGATTGATGTTCGATCCATCGCACGCCACTTGCGTTCCGCCAGCCTGGGTCAGATAACCAGTCGCCGGCTGGCCCTTGTCGTTCAGGTGCTGTGCCGGGCAGAACTGGGCACCCAGAGTCGGCCGCCGAGCGGTCAGAGGTCAGCAAAGGCAGGATGGGATTCTGCTCATCACCCAAGCCGTTCACCTCGGTCAGCCCCTGGTAGGACACAAAGAAGAACGTTTTCTCCTTCAAGATCGGCCCGCCCACCGCCGCACCAAACTGGTTCTGCTTCAGATCCGGGCGCGGCTGGCCGTTGAGCTTGGAAAAGAAGTCGTTCGCATTGAAGATATTGTTGCGCACAAACTCCCAGGCGCTTCCGTGAAACTGGTTTGTTCCGCTTTTGCTTACCAGATCAACATTTGCTCCAGTCCCGCGCCCATATGCCGCATCGAAGTTCGCCGTCTGTATCCGGAACTCCTGGATTGTATCTGGAGCCGGAATCGCCGTCCCCACGATGGCGCTTTCGGCGTTAGACGCTGAATTCTCGTAGAGATTGTTCGCGTCGATACCGTTGAACTGGAGATTATTCGCCGTCGGGGTGGCGCCATCCGACGCCACGTTCTGGGTTCCGCGTCCCAGCTGCGCCGCGTTCGGCAGATCTACCACTACGCCCGGCGCAAGGCCCAGTATCTGGGTATAGTTGCGGTTCGACAACGGCAGCGTTTCGATCGCGGCCTGATCAATCACAAGGCCCAGGGTCGAGCTTTCCAACTGAGCAATCTCCGCGTCCGACTGGACCTGCACGGTCGCCGCTCCTCCGGATACAGCCAGGGTGACGTTTATCGAACTCGTCTCGCTCACCGTTACGGTGATCGAGTGCGAGGTGTTCTCGCGCAAACCCGTCCGCATTTACTGTAGACCGTGTACTCCCCGGGCAACAGCAATGGCACGCGAAAGAAACCCTCGGAGGTCGTCTTGACCGACCGCGAAACATGCGTCGCCTCGTTCACCACGAGTACGGTGGCATTTTCGACGACGCGATTGGAAGGGTCGTACACCACACCCGAGATCGCGCCTGTCCCAGGCGTCTGGCCAATGGCTGTGCTCGCGAGCAGAAGAAAAAACATCGCCGCTACGGCAAGATGCTGTCGTAGGAAACCTGCGTTCATACCGTTAACTCTCAATGTGTTTCTCAATAAGTTATGTTCCATCGCAAGGAGTGTAAGAGAGATCGAGAGGCCGATTTGTCACCAGCTTGTCATTCCTTCGTATCAGAGTTCCCTTCAGGAGAAGGACGGTTTGCACTCGTCAAGAACGAACCGAATCACGCTCCGTCTGAACCAAACCGCAGCGTCAGGAACTGAAAAAACGATGGAAGGAAAAATTAAAATGGCACGCTTACAAGCATGGTGGAAGGGGTGGTGTTCTCAAGTTGCATACGCGAAACGGGCAAGCAGGTCAGGACAGCCTGGAAAACACCAAACCTCTGGTTTGGCCGATCCCCAGATATTGGTTGCCTTTTGCTGGGCCGCTCGTGCACACTTACCTCGCACAAGTAATGAAACATCGCAGTTTGGGACCCTTGTTATGAACACCTTTGCCTTGCTCAGAAATGCTCTTTGGACTGCCTGTCTTTCCGTCGCCTTCATCGTCCTTTTTAGTTGTGGCAGGTCCGCCAACGCGCAAAGTTCCTCAGGCAATTTTTCCGGTCGCAAGCGCTATCGCCCTCCCCGCCGGTTCCAATCCCTTCTTTATCGGCGACTTCAACGGCGATGGGAAGCCGGATCTGGCCTATACTTAACCACCAGCAACGCTCCATCATCTGTAGGGATCCAGCTGAACTTCGGCAGCAGCGCGCCGACTACCGTGACCACGCCTCTTTGTGTTGCCGGTGCGGGCCAGCCCAGCTTTGCGGATGTGAACAATGATAAAAAGCTGGACCTTGTTTATTCCTGCAATGGCTTTCTGACTATCCAGCTGGGGAACGGAGACGGCACTTTCCAGCCTCCTGCATATTTCGGCCAATATTCGACGACAACGCCAGTGTTCGCGGATTTGAATGGCGATGGGTATCTCGATATCGCCGCCCTTATCCCCATCGCGAACGCCCCTCCGCAAGTAGCTGTCTTTCTGAACCAGGGCGCCACGGCGCCCGGGGTGTTCGCAACTCCCACGCTGTATGCGGCCCCCAGTGGTGCGACTGGCCTCTCGGGCGGCGACTTTAATGGAGACGGCAAACAGGACCTAGTGACAGCTATCCTCCCTACTGGCGTGGATATCCAGTTTGCATTTAATGCGTTTTCCGATTCTCTACGGCAATGGGGACGGCACGCTGAACGCGCCAAAGACACAATCGGTAAGCTCCCTTTTACGGCTTCACGTCTGGCGACTTTAATGGTGATGGCGTTACGGATCTTGCCTTGCTGCTGGCGCCCACAGCTAATGGCGTTCTTACTTCGGTGCAGATTCTGCTGGGGAGCAACAGTGAAAGCTTCAGCCAGGGCGCGGCGCTACCCAGTGGCCGCCACCCCGCTCCCTGGTGGTTTGCCGCTGCCGATGGCCGCGGTTGCTCTCACCAACGACGGCAATCTGGATCTCGTGGTGTATGCCAATGTCATGAATGTCTTCCATGGAGATGGCAAGGGTGGTTTTACGCCCACCGGTACCTATGCCGTCTCCGCTCCAGCAAATGGGGCGCCTGGTGGGGCAGGATATTTGTTTGCGGATGTTAATGGAGATGGGAATCAGGATTTGATCGTCCCGAGCCCGGCTCCTGGCGTCTTGATCTTGCTGGGCAATGGAGGCAGCACTTTTCAGGCCCAGCCGGGTACGCCAGTCTCCGGTCCAGTCGCTGACGTGAACAACGATGGCATCGCTGACATGGTATTTCTTCGGCTCAGGGAGGGAACTACTTTGGCACGGCACTCGGCAGAGGAGATGGTAGCTTCGCGATCCTGAACCAAACGACCCCGGTCCCCACCGCGCAAACCGGGTATCTCCTCATGACCGGAGACTTCAATGGGGACGGGAAGACCGACGCCCTTGCGATTCAACCTGGATCCGTTGGTCCCAACGCGTTGACTTGTGTGGCTCCAGATGCCCAACTGCTCTCGTATCTCGGAAGTGGTGACGGGCGGTTCCAGGCTAAGGGAACAGCGCTCGCTCTGGGAGTCAGCGGAGCAGGCGCAGGAGTAACCGGTGATTTTAATTCCGACGGAAATCTCGACATCATTCTTCCCTACAACTGTACTCCGACGGGACTTTTGTTTTTGCCTGGGCATGGGGATGGGACGTTTGGCAGCCCCATCGACCTCAATGTACAAGGTGGGAATAATCCAGTGCCGCTCGTTGGCGACCTGAATAACGATAGAGAAACTGGACTTTATTTCGGGCAGCGTTGTCTTTCTGGGGAACGGTGACGGAACATTCAAGGAGCTTCCCCTCACCATTCCTGCTGGAAGTGCAGTGCGTCGCCCTTGCCGACCTCAACGGGGACGGAATCCTGGACGTGGTCTCGATCGGGGCAAAGTTGGCGGGCCCAGTCACGGTAGTGCGATCTACGCCGGGAACGGAGATGGCACCTTCCAGGCCACGCCCCTCTTCACAGTGCCGTTGGCACCCTACACAGTATCAGTACTCTATTGCTGCGGGAGATGTGAACGGGGATGGCAATCCAGATCTACTTGTTGGCGAGGACGGAATTAACGGTCCTGATCTCGGGGTTTTCCTCGGAGACGGACACGGTAACTTCACCGCGGATACGAATACCTACTTCATCAGCACTCGTCGCAGTCGGCCCCTGCTACGACGATGCCAACCCGGCTCAACAATCAGGCCCCAGCTCTACCCAATGACAACAAGCTAGATGTCTTAGTTGGGCTCCCTCAGGAGAATGGCGGCGCGTATCTTGTTTCGTTGTTAAACCAGACCAATCCGGCGCCCGCTAAGCCCGCGCCCCTCACCAGTAAACCGCCCTGCAGACTTCCTTGGCAACAGCCGCTCCAGGCGCCGCAATTACCCTAACAGCATCGGTTTTCGGGACTAATCCGACGGGCTCGGTCTCGTTTACTGCCAATGGCAATAGCCTGGGGACAGAAGTTATTGTCAATGGGATCGCAACGCTAGCGACATCCTTTGCGCAATGCCGGCAGCTATTCGGTCACGGCCACTTATGAAGGAGACAGCAACAATACGGCGAGTACTTCTTCTGCTGTCGGCATCACGATAGCGCCAGCGACCAGCACCACCACGCTGCAGGCAACGCCCAGCGCGGGAAATGTGAATGGACAGATCACGTTGAAGGCAACGTGTGAGCGGAGACAGTCCGACCGGTTCGGTCTCCTTCGCGGCGGGCACAACCAGCTTGGGAACAGCAACTGCTTACAAATGGTGTGGCCACGTTGCAAACGTCGTTTGCCGCTGCCGGCAGCTACACGATCACTGCAACCTACCAGGGAGACCAGAATAACGCGGCCAGCACTTCCAGCGCCGTAACCATCGTGATCGCCGCACCTGATTTTACGATTGCCGCTACGCCCACATCCGCATCCGTCACTCCGGGGCAGACTGCCACCTTTACCTTCACGGTAACCCCGGTGGCGGCTACGCGGGCACGGTGAAATTCTCCTGTGGAACGTTACCGAGTATGGCAGCCTGCTGTATTTACTCCGCAAGCGTGACGCCGTCGGGTGGTTCCCCCGTCTCCAGCACGCTGACTGTCACCACGGCGGCTGCTACAGCCATGCTCAACCATGAGAGCGGTCCAGCCCGTCGCTCCCTCCATGGATCCCCGCAGGTGGACTCGCCCTCGCCGGAGTTATGGGTCTCGCTTTTGCTCCCAGGAAGATCGAGCGCTGGAACCGTCACTTGCGCCTGCTCAGCTGGGGATTGTTGTTGGCCTCCATATCCCTGTCAGTGTTGGGTTGTGGCGGCGGCAACAGTTCTCCCTCCACCCCCGCTACTACCCTGCAGGTTCCTATACAATTTCGGTGAACGCCTCCGACAGCGCAGGTGGGCCGCAGCACGCGGTAAGCATTGCGTTGGTAGTCCAATAACTGGGTACAACGGGCTTGAATCAACAAGCCAGCATCTCATCCCAGCCAAGATGCAGTGATGAGGATTTCTCGCGTCTCCAGATGCCGAAAGAGCTCCCGGCGCTGCGCACTAGCAGATTGAATGCTCCCGTTTGCACTGAAAACGGCAACACCGGCTACGGTCTGTTTTTCAAGAGGATGCGCGAATGCAATAAGTGATTGATTCTAATGCATTTTTTGCTAATACTGTGGCCCGGTGGGATCAGCTTTGTACGGCCATTCTTCGGCGGAATGGCCGCGTTGAGTTTGGTTTTCTGGTCAACACCATTAGCAAAAATGCTCTAATGGTCGGGGCGGAGGGATTCGAACCCCCGACCCTCTGCTCCCAAATTTGATTTTTAACGTAGTTTCAACGACTTAGCGGGAGCGGTTGGCGCCCTGAGACCCGCAAGGAAAGCGGAAGAAACTCTTACTGTGGGGCTAAAGTGGGGTTGTTCTCTCGGGCTCAAATCGTTAGCTGTTGCTGGGCGACGAGTAATTACGCGCAGATTCTGTTCATAAAACATTGTTGTTCATGAATCATGAACGATGCTATCTTCTGTACACGGGCAGAATTCCCTATGCGCACGCCTCTGGCAATCCGCGAAACCGAGATTCTGGAAAAAGCCCTGGCTGCCCTCCCTCGGACGGCTGGCCTTCATGGGCGGATCACTGAAGCTGAACCTCATCATCCCGCCTGTGGCGATGCGCTGATCGAGATCAAAACAGCAAACCGGGCATATCCGTTCGTCGCTGAGGTCAAGAACGTACGTCATTTCGCCACAATTAGCCTGGTCAAAGATCAGCTTGCCTGCGCCAAACGGGGAGTCCAACCTCTTCTCGTCGCTCCTTACATCACTCGTGCTCTGGCAGAGCATTGTCGGGCATTGCACCTCCCCTTCCTTGATACGGCAGGAAATGCATACCTCGAAGCTCCGGGCCTGACGGTCTACGTAACCGGTGAGCCACGCCCGGCGGATGTTCAGGACGATATCCGATATAGGGCTTTCACCCCTGCCGGCATGAAGATCGTCTTTGTGATGCTCTGCCGACCGACTCTGGCCGAAGCAACCTACCGTGACCTGGCCCGGGCTGCCGGTGTTGCTCTCGGAGCTGTGGGACCGGTCGTGGGCGACCTCCAGGCGCGTGGCTTTCTCGTGCAAAGAGAAAACAAGACGCTAACGAACACACAAAAGCTCATAGAGGAATGGGTAACGCGTTTTCCTGACACTCTCCGTCCCAAATTGCTCCGCGGTCGATATCAGGCCGACAGGGATCGTCTGCTGGCTCTCGACCTCCGAGTTCATCATGGCTACTGGGGTGGAGAAGTCGCCGGCCAACGCTTGACTGGCTACCTCAAACCCGAGCGCTTTACGGTCTACCTTGAGGGAGAGCAGAAAGCTCTTCTCACGCAAGCCAGAATGCGGCTGGACCCAAACGGAAATACTGAGGTGTTGCAGGCATTCTGGAATCTTCCTGCTGATGAGAAGTATGCGGATGTTGTCCCACCCCTCTTGGCCTATGCGGATCTGATGGCCACTGAAGACGGGCGCAATCTTGAAACAGCACGCCTGATCTATGAACAGTTTCTTGAACCCATACACGGTCGATAAGAGTCGGCCGGTTGATCCGGTGACGCTCCACATTCTTTCCGTCGTGAACCGTGTGGCTGCCGAACTGGAGCTTCCTTACATCGTCGTGGGCGCGACGGCCCGTGATCTGCTTCTCTTTCATGTCTTCGGGATTCCGGTTACCCGTGCGACGGCGGATGTCGATTTCGCCGTGGCGATGGATTCGTGGGAGAGGTTTCGCGAGCTACGGGCGGCCCTGCTTGCGAGCGGCCACTTTAGAGAAGGAAAGATGGAACATCGCGTCTATCTAAAGGCACCTTCTGTGAAGGATGAAATTCCCGTTGACCTGATCCCCTTTGGCGGCGTTGCCGAAGCCGACGTAATTCATTGGCCGCCGGACAGAGAAACTGTCATGGGGGTCGTCGGATTTGAGGATGCCATTGCGGCAGCAGTTCACGTGCAAGTGGATGCCGATCTCACTATTCCTGTCGCATCGCTCGCCGGGATTGCTGTGCTGAAGCTCTTTGCCTGGCACGACCGGCAAACGAATGACAAAGACGCTCTCGATCTATACCGCGTGATCTCCAGCTATGCGGACGCAGGAAACTTCGACCGGCTGTACGGCGAGGAAATTCAGTTCTTGGAGGCGGCAGACCACGATATAGAGTTTGCTGGAGCAGCCCTTCTCGGCTTCGATGCCCGTCAACTCTGCAGCCCTGGTACGCTTGCGAAGGTTCGTGACATTCTCGCTCAGCCGGATTTCGTGGAGAGGTTAGCCGAACGGGTTCGGATGTCGAGATGGCCGTTGCAGCCCGAACGGCTGCCTCGAATTCTCTCGGTCCTGCTGAGATTCACAGACCAGCTTACTGGGTGAACGCTTACGCCGAATTATCCCAAAACAATACTCCACGGCCAGATCAAGTCCCTGCTCGGTCACTCATCCATCCAGACCACACAGCGATATCTTGGCTCCGAGTAGTCGTCGCGAATGACTGTCTGGGTTCTTTGAAACGGAAGCGACCGCGGCTGAGTGTGTTTTCAGGCGCGATCGTGAGAATTAGGCTACTAGCGACTCGACGGAAGAGAAGCCGCTAGCGACAGCCTCCCCGGTTTCCTCTGTAATTTCCTCCTCGAAGGTTGTTCCGACGATCAAATCGACGGCCTTCTGTGCATTTGCGGCTGCATGGACGATCAGCCGGTTATCCTCCTCAAGCCGGGAGATCCAGCTTTGAATGTAAGCCGTGGTGTTGCGGTCGGTGTGGTCGTTGGCAATGCCGGCAATGGCGCAAAGGTAGGCGGCTCCCATCTCCGCAACCAGCTCCTCTTTGCTGTAGAGTTCATCACCGAAGTGAGCGCCAAAGGTGCGATTCAGGCGGCTTCCGTGGCCTGTGCTGTGGACTAATTCATGAAATAGGGTGCTGTAATAGTGGGGAGTGTCAACGAAGCGCGAACGGGCGGGCATGTGAACAGAATCGGTGCCCGGGCGATAGTAGGCGCGGTGTTCAGTTTCGCTCGTCAGATGAAGAGCTGGACGGTTGGCCCATCCGGTCACAATGGATTCGCAGTTTTCGTCGGTCTCGATCTCGCCTTTAGCGGTCGGCTCCTCGATCTCAGGGAGTATGAGGCCGTCGCACTGTTCCACGTTGAAAACCGTGTAGTAGCAGAGCACGAAGGGGGCTTGCTCCTTCTCCTCATCTTTTGCATTCGCATTCTTCCTGGGATCACGGAGCTGTTTGTAGAAGACAATTTGCGTGCCTTTCTCGCCCTTTCTCACGGAACCTTTCAACTCCTTCGCTTGTTTAAAGGTGAGCCAGAATGGGTAGCTGTAGGGGCTGGCCCAAAGTAGAAACACGTTGACACCTCGATACGGCTTGCCTGTGAGGAAGTTGCGGGGGAATGGGCTACCGCTAAAGTGCGGAGCCTGCCATGGTTTTTCCCACGGAATTATGCCGGTCCTGAGGCTTGCGATGATGCGTTCCGTGACGATCTGGTAAATGTTGGCTTTAGCGGTAGTGGTTGCTTTCTTGCTCATCGTTGCTTCCTCCCTGTATTGGCTGTTGCTTTTTTGTGCAGTGGCATGTGACATACATGCCGAACGCCTCCTGGCGAAGGCGGGGGGTAGCAAGCGCAAGCTGAGGGGTATCCCCACCCTTGGAACGAGAGCGACAGCGGAAGTGGAAAGGGCGAAGCGAAGCGGAGGTCTGCACAAGCGCAGCGCGGAAGATTGGGGACGCGGCTTGCGGGCGCGTGGGGGCTGGTCCCCTAGCGGCTTGTTAGGGAGGGGCGCTGCGGGGAAGGAAAGGCCCCGCAGAGATTCCATTTTCGATGCATTTACAAGCTGAGCGTCATGTCAGTGATCAGCCCGGATACTAACGACAATCGAACTGAACGAAAAGCCAGCGTCGATGAGTGGATGCCGCCTGTTCTGAACAGTTGAACGAGAAGTCACTTGTCCGGAAAACGTCTTTCCGGACACTGATTTGCGTTCATCAATGACATTTCGGCAGAATGACGCCGATTTGCAGCGGAGATTTGGGCGAATCACGAAACGAAAGTGTGCTGATTGTGTGCCAACATTGGTGATTCCACCGCGGAGACGTTCGAAGCCGCCGACGCAACCGACGAACCTCCCTAACATCCTTAGAACTGCTTCTTTGCTTTTTGCGTAGGCGGATCGTTGGAAGAGATGCAGTCGGGACTGGACACGCGGCCTTGCGGACGCGGCGGGGCCGTTCCGAGCCTGTTACGAAACTCTTTGATCGGAAGAAGATCGTCGTTTGGGCAACTTTCGAGTTGGCGACGAGCGTGGAGCCCAGTGATGAGAAAGCGCGTTGGGGGTACTGGATTGCAAGTTCGGGAAAGACGGGATTGCCATTGCTGTCCCTACGTCAATGCTAGTTGGGCTTGAGCGATCGACTGCTGCATCTGAACGTCGAAGTGTTGGGCCTTCGCGGCGGCTAACTGTGTTTGGGCGTCTTTACG
>CAVTPN010000011.1:0-8386 GCA_963736535.1 uncultured Acidobacteriaceae bacterium | reverse complement strand
GTTATGCTGGCCTGACTCATCGTATTGCTGATGCCTGCGGTGGGGTGTTGGCGAACATCAGAGCGCGCGTCCGGCCAGGGATGGACGATGCTGAGATTTTTGCGCCACGCGTGCAGTTTGTTCATTAGTTTGAGGCTACCAGGGGGGAGAGTGTCATGTCGGATCGAGACAACGCGACGGGCTTTCAACCGAATGTTACACTCTCGCCCGAGTTGAATGCGGTCATGCGTGCGCTGGCGCAAATGAGGACCGAGAATCCGTCCAAGTTGGCCTCGTTCCTTAAGGCCAACGAGGACATCGTAGAGCTTTTCCTGCAACGGTACGGCTATCGCGGGAGCTGGGTTAAGCCCGACGGGTATCTGCGCGCCTTTGACGCAGCACACGCTAAATGGGATTCTTATCGCAATACGCCCTTTCTTGACACTATGGACACAGCCAAGGGGGCGGCGAGACCTGATCCATGGATAAATGTTTGGCAAGCTGCAGCAGCGGATCCGTTGGCGGCGACTTGGATTCTCGGCGCGCTTCTCGTGAGCGATATGTTGGGGAGTAAGTTTGGTTTTGTCGTTGACCCAGCCAAACTTGCTGCGGGGGCTATCTTCTTCGAATCCGCTGTCACAGTCATGTCCGCAGCTTCTGGCTCTGTAGCCGGCCGCGGCTCTGCGAGTGACGCGGCTTGGGCCAAGGTCCCGTACGTGCCCGGGGCGGCGGTGGGGAAGCCGCGGATACAAAGTGTCCCAGAAGTGCCCTTCCAGACGGCTTTGGGATCGGTGAAGTCAGATAAGAGCGCTAACGCGGGCAGGTCTTGGCTCTTGGGTGATATCCCCGCCAACGTACCAGACAACAGCATCGTATCGCTGATTACTTACGATTCAATTCGGAAACATATATCTTGAACAATATCTCGCGGGCGGTTCGATGCAGCAAGTGTTCGATGGTCCGATTGGGCGGATCCCAGAGCAATATCTTCCGAAACACCGTTCGGACAGTCAGAGTATGGAAAGGCGACGGAACCGCTCGCGCGCGGCGTCCTGGGAACCGTAACGGGTCAATTTCTGAACGAGGGAAAGCATTCGAGCGCGAATGGATGGGACATCTTGCCGCGTTCGGGCGAGTACGAATTAATCTATTCGGGCCGTCTGATCTCAAATGGAACAGTGCGGCTGGCGCTGTGGAGAGCGATCGTAAATATCCATTGCCTCCTGCAATGCGTGACAAGAACAAGACCGGACCCGTGGAAGTTAAGAGCTACCCGCTGCCTCCTCCTGTCCATGCAAGCGGCTATCCGCCGCCGCCCGTCGTCCTTGCGGGTGGACAGGCCGCTGCCTGGGCTGGGCAGCAAGCGGGAGCAGCACAGGCAGCGTCTCAGGCGCAAGCCCAACAGCAGGCGGCAGCAGCACAGGCAGCGTCTCAGGCCCAAGCCCAACAGCAGGCGGCGTTCCAGTTCATGCAAGCGGCGCAAATGGCTCCTCGGTTTATCCCGCCCCCGCCCCCTGTATCGCGGCCGCCAATGCCTCTGCCGCCTTCGCCCTCGCCTGTTTTTGTTCCGCCGGCGCCGGTTTTTCAGGCTCCGCCGCCGGTCAATCCTTATTTCCCTCCGCTCCCGCCGGTCATTGTCATTCCTCAGCCTAATAATTCCGCCAACTCTTTCTCAATACTCCAATCCAATCTTCACATCCAATCCGATGGGTTATATAAACAATGGGGCTCCACTTGTCGTTATGTCGCCCGCGAACGGTCCAAGTGTCTTTCACTGAGAGCTGCGAAGACTGTGCGTTTCGGAAAAGCAGGACGGAAAAGCAGGACAAAGTTTCGATGCCAGGCGAGGAGAAAGCGGCCGGATGTCCACCCTTGCAGTCTAGCCACATTGGCCCGTCGGCAGCAGTTCCTTAGTGGTGCATTTAGCCAATTTCTCACAGCTTCCTGTCACCGGGTTTTGTCGCCACCGTTGGGGAGAGGCAGGATTTTCTCTTCCGTATACTCGCAAAGTGGCGTGAAGCCGCTAGACTCGGAGCAAATTACCTGCTCGCCGTTATGGGAGTGGCAAGCGTTGAGTGCGCTGCCTGCACGTCGCGCTGCGAGCGTCGAACCATTGACTGCACTTCGCATGGGAATAGCGGTCCCCGCTTTCGATTGGAACTCCAGGGCAAAGACTCATTGACGTGCGCGAATTTGCTGCGAGTCCGGATTAGTACCCGTAAACGTTAGGACTCTATCGTGACTGCCCCAGGCCGAAAGCGGCTAGCCCGAGTATCTCTGGTGGGCAGTTTCGATAGAGCCCTTTAAGTGGGTCGCTCGCGTTTGGGGCGGACGCGGTTTGCTATGGGAATTCAATCGTACTTTTGCTGTTTGACCGCTTCACGACTGCCTGGGAACGGTATCGTTGAGAGAAGCAGCAGGTCACAATGCCCCCATTATGCTCCAGGAACGAAGGTTCTTCGCATAAGAAAATGTCTGATTGTCGGCACGCGCAGCGTCCGCCGCGCGAGCGGCTTACTTGAAACGCCGCAGTGTTTTCCGACTGCCAAAACAGAGTTCCTGAAAAACGGGGTTTTGAGTAACTTCATCTGTTTACCAGGCGATCATCATGCAACTTACCGATAATGCGACTTTGCAGGTACCTTCCAGACACCGCTCGCTGAAGATTTACGAGTTTAGGGAGCGACTGGCCCATCTGATCACGGCTATCTGCAACTCGTCTAGACTGTCTAATGCCCGCCAAAGCCCCGCTGCCTTCAGCGCTTCTGCGGGAAGGCCGTCGACCATATACTGCGAGCGATCCTTAAGCAACCGCATCACGACGCCGTCTCGTTGCAAACTTATTGACCAGTTGCCAAATGCGGAAGCGTCGTATTCTGAGGCAGAGACCTGCCAACCTGCTGCCCGAAGCTCGGCCAAAAGCGGGCCCGCCTCCTTCTCGACTTCGACCGGTAATTTAGCGGCGCTTTCAGACATGATGCATTGTCACAGATAGATCTAAGCCGGAAACAGTGTATAGCGACTCGGTCTTTCCCTTTAAAGATCTGAACCTCCCGTGAAAAGGGGAATTGCGGTAACTTGACCTGTTTACCGAGCGGTCATAGGCAATTTACCGATAATCAGTGCGAGCGACTCGTGCGTGGCGAAAGGTAAATTATTCCGGCAACCGGGTAAGCACCTTGCCAGCCCGCTGGAGCGAATTGTCCCCAGATGGTTCAATCATGCATCGCTCGGCGACGCACTCGAAGGTTTCGTCACGGAAGTAAAACAAGAAATGTCTTCCAGCACCACTGTGTTGGCGAACGCGTTGCCAGTCTTCCGGTGCCTCCAGCAACGCAGCGTCTCCTTGGACCATATAGAATTCGCCCCATTCAGGCGCTAGTTTGCTAAATCTGCATTGACCCAAGTACCAGCCCTCGTCGTTGGTAGGGCCCAGACGGTACTGTTGGCATCGGACAAAGCGAAGGACACCGATCTCGTCTTTCTCAAACTCAGGAAACTGAAATGGATTAACGAGGAACTTGAGCACGATGTCTTCGCCCTGAACTTCGATAGCAGGGCTTGGAGCATTGGGGTCAGCATTCCACCCTTCGTTGAGCTTGTAAAACGTTGCTTTCATTTGGACGCTCCTAGCATCTTAGCCGATGCCGATCGGCCATTTTGCGGGCTACCCGTATGCGAAAGCACTACTGGTATCAACTCGCCCCGGGGGTGGCGAAGGGATGAAAACGGGATTTTGAGTAACTTCATCTGTTTACCAGGGCTTCATCGTGGCAAGTTACCGAAAATGAGACTTCACGGGGGCTGGCAGGCCGCTGTGTAAATCCAGGCAGCAAGGGTGAAATCGGGGCCACCCGTGAATCTCTGGTTGAAGGACCAGCGCCTTGATGGCAGCTGGCAGCGACCCTTTACCTGGGATGGTTTGGAGTAATACCCTTGTTCCCGAGGTGCTCCATGCCGTCTCTTCGGGGCCTATTGTGCGCAATGATGTTGGTTGCATTTCCGGCCTCAAGATCCATGCCGCAAAGCCAGGTGAAGAACCAATCGGGACCTTCCAACGTCCCGACCATTCAAGTGACATCGCGCTTGGTTTTTCTCGATGTGTCGGTTCTGGACAAAGAGGGTAACCCGGTTGTGAAAGGGCTTAGCAAAGACGACTTCACGATCACCGAAAACAAGAAGCCGCAGCGCATCTTCTCCTTCGAGGCGCCACAGGTGCACACCATGGGGGCGGCTGCCGAAGACGATAACCCGGATGGCGAGGCGCCGGTGACCATCCTCGTGCTGGATCTGTTGAACTCGCAATTTGAAGACTTCGCGTTCATCCGTTATTCGGTGCGGAAGTATCTTGAAGCGCAGCCGCCGGAGTTAAGTTCTCCGGCGGAGATGATGGTGATTGGCAATGACTCTCTGGAGGTGGTACAGGGCTACACGCGCAACAAAGAAGACTTGCTGTTCGCCCTGGACCATATCCCGGCCGCGCTGCCCTACAAGATGATGAACGGTTCCCTCAGCATGGACTTCCTTTTGGAGCGCTTTAACCAATCGATCGACGCCCTGCAGCAGATCGCGCTCCAAAGCCAGGGGGTGCCGGGAAGAAAGAATGTTCTATGGGTAGGACGGGGTGCACCCAACTTGCCCCCAGTCAACGAACCGCTGGCAGTGTTCCTGACTCCTGAAGGCCTCGAGCGACTACGCCGGTACGTGCATGAGACGACCAACATGCTGGTCGATGCGCGTGTCAGCCTCTTTGTGTTTTACCCGGGGATAAAAGTTTTTTCAAGCGGGATTTCAAGAAGCCAGAGATATGCGAACGTCGACTTCGGTAATGGCGATCCATTTGCGGATGACGTAAACTTCGGCGTGTTCGTGAATGAAACCGGAGGCAAGCTGTTCTTCAACAACGACGTTGACGCGGAAATCAGAAGGTCGCAGCTATTAGGCTCAGAGTACTACACGCTGACTTACCAGCCGCACGATGGCGATGCGGACGGGAAGTTCCGGCCGGTTCGCGTGATTCTGCGCGATCGCAAATTAAAGGTCATCACCAAAACTGGATATTTTGCGCCTGCCAAGGGCGAACAGGTTGATCCACGACATCAGATGATGGTCGATTTGTCGCACGCCGCCCGGTCGGATGTCCCGTTCACCGCATTGGATGTGAAAATAGCCGCCGTGGTGCGGCACCCGGATTCCCGCACAGCCGAGCTGACGGTGGTCCTGAACGGCAGGAACCTCGACTGGCAGGCTGCCGACGACGGAAAGAGCACGACAAAACTAACTCTGGCGGCAGCGAGTCTCACGCGGTTCAAAGCCACGCTGTCTTCCCGGGTTGAAAGCGTGACCTTGTCGAGGGCCACAGAGGATCGAACGCCACCAGGACAGCAGATCGCTCGTTTGACGGTCACGATTCCAGTTCCACGCAAGACGCGAAGCGTGCGCGTGGTTGTAGGAACCGAAAAGGGCGGTAGGATTGGCGCGGCCGATCTGGATCGCAAAACCATCGATGCGGCTCCTGAAGCGCCCACACCGAACGCCCAATTGCTCCATCGGCAGCAGAACGAAACGCCCTCAACCCCACCAAAGCCTTAGAGAATGGACCTCTGAACAACGATGTGCCTGGAAACGGATTTCTGGATAAAGGGGACGGGACGGAAGTACCCCCGAAGCAAATGCGCGCATCGTGAGGCTATCTTACGACTATCTAAGAATCCGACCGACGGCGATTTCGTTGGGGTACTTCCGTCTGGTCACCTTATCGCTGTGATGTGCGGAGCCAAGGTGTTGAACGGGAAATCCGTGTGCGTACGAACGCACAGGGTGAGTTCAAACGCGACGCATAACGAACTGGATTCGCGGGCGAAGAGCTGGGTATCGCTCAGTAGTAATGGCGCCCGTCGGCCCAGTTGAGGGGCGCGGAGGGGCGTCTGCCGCGAAGCAGGTAGATGTTGCCGTGCTCGAAAGGCATGGCGTAGGGCGTGTCGCGCACGCCGACGATGGTGACGGACTCGTATTTCTTCGAGAGATCGTCCGGAGAGTCATCCATGACAGCGATAACAAGGTCGGGATCGCAGCCATGCATGCCCCAGAGCCAGTAGTTGTTGTGTGCGCTGAGGGCAGGTGGAAGGTGGAGCTGATCGCGGCGGTTGAAGAAGTCGATGGCGCCGGCCTCGCCGTAGTTGCCGCCGAAGATGCAGACGCGGCGCTGGTCTGCAGGTGAAAGGGAGTTAAAGGCGCGAGCGACGATTGCCACCTGTTGCTGCCATCCGAAGCGGTCGGCGTAGAACTGCGGGAGCTCACCGCTGGCGGTGGTTTCGGTCTTGCTGCTCTTCAGGTGCAGCGCCGTGGTGTAACGGACCCAGGCGGCGGGGCGAAGTATGGGAGAGGACATCGGCAGGACGAGAAGGCCGGTGAGGATGAGCGCGCATTCCAAGATGGGGAAGGCGAAGACGCGGTTTGCGGCGACGAGGGCTTTTACAGGGACGCGGCGCTCCCAGGCGATGGCCCCGGCGGCGAAGAGCACTGGATAGATGGGGGCGAGATAGTAGTCCTTGGCGTGCAGGACGAACATGAGCACGTAGAAGATGAGGAAGGTCAAGCCGATCCAGCGGCCGTGGGGGATAGAGCGTGCGCGCAGAAGAGAGATGACGCCGGTGATCCAGAGCAGAGCGTTGGTGGGGTGCATCTGCAAGAGTTGGGCGAGGAAGAAGCCCATAGGGCCGAGGATGACGTTCTTGTTTCCGACCTTGCCGTTGTGGAGGAACTCGAGAGTGGGCCAGTGGTTGTGAATCTGCCAGAAACCGTAGGGCAGGGCGATGACGATGATTAATACGATTCCGACTGCGGCCCAGCGAGTGAAGAGGATGCGGCGTTGCTGGGTGAGGAGCAGGCCGATGCCGGCGGCGATGAGAAAGAAGAGGATCGAGGGTTTGTTGAGCAGGCCGATGCCGGCGGAGAGGCTGAAGATGGTCCACCAGAATGGCTGCCGAGCGCCGTCGATGAGACGAATGAGCGCGAGCGCGCAGAGCATCCAGAAGACGGGCTCGCAGGAGTTCATGGAGAGAAAGCCATCGAGGGCGATGTAGACAGGAACAATGAGGACGCCGAGCATCGCTAGCGCCTGTGCGGGGCGGAGGCCGCCGAGGGCCCAGGCGAGCAGGCCGGTGAGGAAAACGGTGGCGGCTCCGGCGAGTGCGGAGAGAATGCGGACGGCGAATAGAGAGTCGCCGAAGAGGAGCTCGCCGAGGCGTGCTTGCAGGGCGACGATGGGGCCGTGATCGACGAAGCCCCATGCGAGATGACGGCCGCAGGCGATGTAGTAGAACTCGTCGCGGAAGTAGCTGTAGCCGATGTGTTGGGTCCAGAGTGTCAGGGTGAACTGCAGGAGGAGCTTGATGGCGGCGAAGAGGAGGGCGAGCCGAAGGGCCGCACGCAGGGAAGGGTTAGATCGGCGGACGATGGTTGAGCTCATAAGGGTCAAAGAAAATGTACCAAACCTGGAGATCGGGGGACATGATGTGTGCTGCAGAAGCACGGGAGGAGTAGAGAGTGAAATAAATCCGTGTTGTAAAGCTGCGTAGAAGATGAGGGTAGGTCCCTCGGGATCGGCTTTCAGGAGCGGGTCTCAAACCAGCCCGAGCTGCTGCGGTAAAGAGCCGTGGTGGTGAGCGTCGGGTCAAAGTCCCGGGCAAGACCTGGGGCAAGGTAAGTGTCGGAAAGACGAGCGCAAGCAAACCCTTCGAGGACGCGTCGTTACGTATCAGAAGCTGTCAAAACCAGGGGTGATCATGTTCTCTGGGACAAGCCCGTCGGAAGCCTGATGACTGGGCGGGTGGTAGCCGGCGTATAGGGGGCGTGAGTCCGACACAGGCTTCTATGCGGAACTGCAGGAACCAGGCCATTGATGCTAAGGGAGAAGCACAAGGGAAGAAAACCACGAGGCGAGAGTACCGATGCGATGGCTTGGGACGGACCGGTCTGTAGTAGCGACGAAGGCCCTGTAATGGGGTTGGAGCGAAGGGACCGGGTTAGACAATCATAGGTTCGACACAACTGGAGACAGGATGACGTTGAGCGATATGAGCGACCTACCGTTCGCGTTGAACGGCGGGTTTGTCTGATGGGAGCCGTGTGAGGCGAGAGTTTCACGCACGGTTCTGAGAGGGGCTGGGGTGAAATTCCCCGGCCTACTCACCACCTATCCCCGTTACCGCCGTTCGAGTTAATTTTCCCCGTGGGACGATTGGCGCGTATGGTGGTTGTCGGCCTTCCGCATCACGTTACAAAGCGTGGGAATCGTCGGGCGGCGATCTTTTTTGAGGACGGCGACCAAGAAGTCTATCGAGATTTGCTGGCCGAGCAGACGCGCAAGGCCGGAGTCGAGGTATGGGAGGGGGCAAGGTGATGT
>CAVTPN010000010.1:0-1131309 GCA_963736535.1 uncultured Acidobacteriaceae bacterium | reverse complement strand
TGCAGCCTATCGCCGGATGAATGGCATCTGTTGCCATCTTCACGACTTGGTCCCCAGCCCTCAAGTCGCCGAATACTTCGATCTCTCCGTTGACGGTCTGGCCCGTTTGCACCGTAACCCATTCCGCTTTGCCATCTTTGACCCGGATGACAAAGGTATGCTGCTGGTCGCTGGTCACGGCGGAAGCAGGGACGAACAGCGTGGGATAGCTTCGCTCCAGAGGCCAGGAAACGGAAGCGAAGCTGCCGGGCGAGAGCCGGCCGTCGCTATTCCGAACATCGAGTTCTACCGGCATGGTGCGCGATGTTTGCGGCCACTTCATGAGAGATACGCTCGATCGGAGCCTTGAAGCTCTGACCCGGGTAAGCCGGAACTGTGAAAGAAACCGGCGTACCGACTTTCATCTCCCCTACCTGGGCTTCAGGCACAGGCACGACCAGCCGTAGCCGCCGGTCGTCAATGATCTGCAGGATGGGCTGAGCTCCTGCCTGTCCGGATGCCGGACCAATCAGCGCGCCGGGATGCAGATTGCGTGTGGTCACCACGCCATCGAAGGGCGCGGTGATGATGAGGTAAGACTCCATCTGGCTGACGCTGCGCGCAGCATCGCGCGCCGCCGCGACACTTTGCTCTGCTGCTTGCACCGTGCCCTTATCGGCGGAGACTGTCTGGCCGGCCACCATCAAGTCGTTTTCGGCTAGCACTCCAGGGGTCTTGGCCGCAGCCTCCATGTGCAGATAGGTGCCATTATCGGAGGCGAGCTTTGCCTGTGCGGTAGCCAGTTGAGACTGCGCAGTACGGACAGCTGCGTCTGCCTGCGCCCGTTGGCTGTTGAGTTCGGGAGCAGTAAGACGGACCAGGAGCTGACCCTGCCGGACGCGCGACCCGCGATCCACGGTCACGGTTTGCACAAACCCGGTGACCTTGGGATAAATGTCTACGGATTCATAAGGAATCAGTTGCGCCGGCAGGCTGATGGTCGTTTGCAGATTGCGCGACACAACACCGCACCGTGCTTACCGCCGCGGGAGCATTGGGCGGAGTCGCTGTCGGGGCGGAATCGCCGCCGGTGGTGGATGGGGACGTGTCGCAGCCGAGCGACAGCAAGCATCAGAGATTAGACGACAGGAACAACCTTCTCATCGCACCGCCTCCGAGGGCTCTTCAAACCATCGGCTCTCCGGATCCTCGGGATCGAGCGAGCGTGAGCCGAGGCCGGCTTGGCGCTGAACGATGGCGAAAACCATGGGGAGCAAGAACAATGTGGCCAACGTGGCGACCAGCAAACCTCCGATCACCGCGCGGCCCAGTGGCGCGGTCTCCTCGCTTCCCTGGCCAAAGGCGAGCGCCATCGGGACCATGCCGGCGATCATCGCCAGGCTGGTCATCAGCACCGGCCGCAGCCGCTCGGCCGCCGCAGTGCGTGCGGCCTGATCGGAGTCTGCGCCCTGTAAGCGGCTCTGCTCAGCAAAGCTCACCAGCAGAATCGCATTCGCCACCGCGACCCCAACCGCCATGATCGTCCCCATGAAGCTCTCCAGGTTGAGCGTTGTTCCGGTGATGAGCAGCATAAGGATCGACCCGGTCAAGACCGCCGGAATGGTCGAGAGGACGACCAGGGCAAGACTTGAACGACTGGAAGTTCGCAGTGAGCAGCAGCAGAATCACGCCAATGGCCGCGACCAGACCAACGACAGTTCGGCCGAATATCTGCCCCAGCGCATTCACCTGTCCGCGAATCTCCGTCTTCACCCCGCGCGGCGGCGTTCCGGCGTCGGCAAGCGCTCGCTCGATGGCCTTGTTGGCGAGCCGCAAGATCGCGGGTGCCGAAGTTGGCGGAAAGCGCAAGCATCCACAGTCCGTTTTGCCGGTCGAGTTCTCCGGGAACCGTGTGGAGCGAAGCTGCGGCCAACTGGTTCACCAGCGGCTGCGCGCCGGTCGTGCTGCCAACTGGAATGTTTCCAATGTCAGCCAGCGAGGTCATCTTGGCCTGCGGCACTTGCACCTGCACCTGGTAGCTGACGCCGGACGCCGGATCACGCCAGTAGCTCGGAGCCACGAAGCGGCTGGAAGCCGTGGAAGAAACGATGGCCGCGCCGACATCATCCGCGGTTGTCCCAAGCTGCCCTGCCATCGCATCGGTTTACGCGAACGTCCACGGTGGGTAATGCTGCGGCTCTTCATACTCCAGATCGCGAAGCGCAGGAACACCAGCCAGCTTCTGTCTCACCTGCTCTGCGTAGCTGGCCACGTCCGCGTATTGCGGACCGGTGATCGTCACCTCAGCCAGTGAAGAAGAACCGAAGCTGAGGATCTGGCTGACGAGGTCGCCCGGATCGAAGGAGAAGTGCGCTCCTGGAAACTGTTGCGGCAGCTTCTGCCGCAAGTGCTCTTCCAGGTCGGCCAACTTCAGGATGGATGCGGCTGGCTTGAGGCCGACATTGATGATCGCCTGCTGCGGCCCACTGGTCCAGAGGAAGACGGCATTGATGGGATAGGACGAGCCCTGCGTGCCGACGTAGCCCAAGGCTCAGATCCAGATTCTTCTCTCCCGGCGACGCTGCTGAATCGTAGCCAGTACCCTCCGCACCAGGTCTTCCGTCACTGGCACCCGCGTTCCGTCCGGGGCATCGATGCGCAGACGAAACTGGGTCGAGGCCGCGGAGGGAAAAATCTCCTGCGCGATCTGTGGCGTGATCAGCAGCAACACCATCAACGCGATGATTCCGTACGCGCCAAGCAGCAAACCCGGGCTCCGCATCGCCCGTTCGAGGGCATGCTCGCAAGCGATGACGGAAGCGGTCGAACCGCCTTCTCTCGCTGTCTGCCGCGTGGACGCTTCGGCTTCAGCATCCAGTTCGCCAGCACGGGACCAGCGAGCTGGAGAGGAGATAGGAGGCCCCCATGGCAAAGCCAACCGCCAGTGACAGAGGCAGAAAGAGCGACTGCGCCGGTCCGGTCATGAAAAACGACGGAAGGAACACCGCCATCACGCTCAACATGGCCAGCAAGCGCGGAGTGGCCACCTCGCGGCTGGCCAGATGAGACCGCGCGCGCCGTGTTTTCGCCGCTGTCCAGATGCACGTGGATGTTTTCGAGCAGCACCGTGCCTTCGTCCACCAGGACGCCGACCGCGAGCGCAAGTCCTCCCAGCGTCATGATGTTGATGGTCTGCCCGGCCAAGCCTGAGCAGCAACGACTGCGGTGAGCAGAGCGAAAGGGAATGGTGATGACGACGATCAGCAGATGAGCGCCAGTCGCGCAAGAAGAGGAGCAGCGTCAGCCCGGTGAGGATTGCTCCCAGCGATGCCTTCGCGCAAGCACAGACATCAGCGCATCGCGAACGATATTGCGACTGGTCGAACTCGTAGGTGATCTTGATGTCTTCTGGAACCAGTGACTGAAAACGGGCGAGATTCTGACGAACCTCATCGACCACGGTAAGGGTAGAAGCATCGGGCCGCTTGGTGACCGGGATGTAGATGGTTCGCTTGCCATTCAGCAGCGCATATCCTGCGAGCAGGTCGGAGGAATCGGAAACGCTGCCGACATCGCGAATGTAGACGCGAGGCTCCCGACCCCAGCTGCAGCGGAATATCAAGCAGGTCATTGATCTGGGTCACGGTGGAATCGGTGGTCACCAGGTATGTGTGGTCGCCGATGTCCGCATTGCCCGCGGGCTGGATGCTGTTCCCGGAGGTCAGCGCCTGCACGACATTCTCCGGCGAGAGTCCATACGCCTGCAGCTTTCGCGGATCGACGTTGATGACGATGGTGCGTTGGTTGCCGCCGAAGGGCGGCGGCGAAGATACGCCAGGCAGCGTGGCAAAGACGGGACGCACGCGATTCAGGGCCAGGTCCTGCATCTCGGCCAGAGTTCGCGATGGGCTGGAAAAGACCATATATCCCACGGGCAGCGTGCCGGCGTCATAGCGGATGACGAACGGCGATACGGTTCCGGGGGGCATGAAAGCGCGGGCGCGGTTGACGTAAGAAATTGTCTGCGCCAGCGCCTCGCTCATGTTGGTGCCGGGATGGAAGGTGAGCCGGAGCAAAGCTGTTCCCTGAATCGACTTAGCCTCGACGCTCTCGATGCCGTTGATGTAGAGGAAGTGATACTCGTAGTAGTAGGAGATGAACCCTTCCATCTGCTGGGGACTCATGCCGCCATACGGCTGCGCCACATAGATGACTGGCAGATCGAGATTGGGAAAGATATCGACGCGCGTGCGCATCATCGCCAGAATCGACAAGGCAGCCGAGCGCGACCACCAGAACGAGAACCGTAATCGGCCGGCGAAGCGCTGCGCGAATGAGCCACATAGATCGCTATTTCCCCTTCGACGCGCTTTGCAGCAGTTGCTAGAAATGGCTGTAAGTCGCCCTGTGCAGCGGCAACGCCGAGCTCCGCGCGCCAGACACCGAGGCGCGCAATTGCGTCGTCGGCTTCGGCCTGGGCAAGCACACCCTTCGGCGGCGGCAACGTCAACGACGGTTGCTAATCCGGAACGATAACGGGCCTGCTGTTGCTGCTCGCTTGTTTGCGCAGCGGCTAGTTCGATCGGAGTGTTGGCCGCCATGCGGCGCGCGCCGGCGAGGGTTGCACGAGCTTGTTCCATTGCCGTGGAAACGTCAGAAAGCGATTGGTTATAGCGGGCGTGTTCCGCTTCGACGTTCGCTTGCTGAACCTTCTGTTGCTCTCGTAAACCGAAGTAGTCGAAGGCCAGCAAACGTGACCTGGACGCCGGCCGCCCAATTGAAGGTGTCGGGGGCCAGTCCCGCGGTGCCGCCAGGGAACTTGACCGGTTCAAGGCTGTCCCGGCGCCTCGGCCGGAAATCGCACCCAGAGTGCTGAAGACGGGAACGTAGCTGCGATCGAGGACGCGCTTCTGCGCTTCCTGCTGCAGGGCGAGCGCGCTTTCCTCGAGGACTGCGGGATGGTTCACCGCCGCTGCCTGGACCAAGGTCAGAGGCGGGAGGGAGGCGATCACCCGAGACGCATCGATCGCGAGCTGCGCCCCTGGGGCCTGCAAGTACTCCGCCAATGCAGAACGCCGCAGCTGCCTCTCTGCGTCTGTGCCTGGATCAGCTGGTTATGGGCGAGCGCCAGCTGCGCATCTGCCTGGGAGGCGTCCGCACCCGGGCGAAGTGTGTTGTCGACCAGCACATGAACGGCTTGATGGAAGGCTTCGTTGCGCCGCACATTGGCCTGCGCGACGACCACCAGCTGCTGCGCTGCCGTAAGGTCGAAGAAAGCGCTCCCGGCGTTCGGCAGTCACCGCGAGTGTGGTCGAGCGAGGCTGCTTGCCGCGCGGCTTCGCTCCCTTCGCGGGCAGCTTTGACCTTCGCGCTCCTGGCGCCAAAGTCGAAAGGTTGCCAGCTCAGCAATGCACCGCCTCCACTGCTCCAGGCACTGCGCGCCGTTATCGGAGGCAATGACAGGTCCGGAGATGCTGGGGATCACTCCTTGCGGCAAGAGAAGGCCGTAGATGTTGTTGGCGGTAGCGCGGTTTGTTTGCCAGAGAAGATCCGTCCGGGGCAGGTAGGCTGTTCGCGCGACATCCGACCGCTCCCTGGGCCGCCTTTTGCTGCGCTCAGCGCGGCCTGGATAGCGGGGTACTTCGCTCTTGCGGTCTCGATTACCTGGGCCAAGGTCAGAGCCGTATTCGTCCCGGAACCTGGGCAACAGCGGTCGGCGCGCTGAGGATCGTCGCGGCGGCAAAACACAAGAAGAGCGTGGAGCGGCTTACGCATACTGTGCTTGCAGGGATCATATCATCGAAGTTCGATACTATGATTTCATGCGACGGAGAATCGGGAGTATTCTTTTGGATGTGTCGACGCATCAGCGGGAACTTTTCTACGGTCTGATACGAATCCATGTGCTTGTACACGCCTCTCACGAGCCCATTTTTGGGCTGGCCATGATGGAGGAGCTGGAGCATCACGGGTATCGCATTGGCCCCGGAACCCTCTATCCGCTGCTTCATGGATTGGAGCGAGGCGGACTCCTTCGCTCCGAACTCAAAGAACGTTACCGGCCGTCGGCGAAGGGTCTACAAGATCACGGCGGAGGGCAGGAAAATGCTGGATAAAGCAAGGGTGAAGGTCGATGAGCTGCATCACGAACTGCACGAGGAAGAACCAAGAAAGATTTCAGATTTGGAGTTGTAGATCACAGCGCCGCGTATTCCTTCTTTCCCGCCACCAGCATGGGCAGGTCCGGGTCCGCGTCCTTCCAGGTCAACAAGAACGCCTCGTAGGTTTTTTTGGCGTTGGCCTTGTCTCCGGCCATCGCATAAGCCCGCGCCAGGCCCAGCTGCGCTTGTGCGTAGTTGGGCGGTATGGGCGCCTCTCCGTAAAAGGACCCTCCTCGCGATTGCAACGCCGCCTGAAAGGCACTTAGCGCATGGCCGGCGTCGTGCAATTGCAAGTACGCCATGCCCTGCACATACGATCCGGGAAAAATTACGTCGTATGGCTTCGCGGGTGCGGCATACTCGACCACTTGTTGTTGCTGACCTGCAGCGAAAGCCACAAAGGCCTGGGTCAGCGGCACGTAGACATTTTGCAGCAAAGTATCCTCAGGAAACCTGGTGCTCAATTCGTGCGCTATGGGGAGCGCCAGATCCCCGTTGCCACATATCGCGGCTGCCAGCAACGCGTATTCCTGCGTCTGCTTGCTTTTGTCCAGCGCCAGTGCCCGTTCGACTGCGGCCTGGTTGCCGTCACATAAGCCTGCGAGTCCGCGGCCGGCCGCGTTCATGAGAAGGACGCCGGCCTGCGCGTCGGGAGCTTTGGCACGGCCAGCCTGTTCAAAAGCCTGGGCGAAGCTTGACGCGGCCTGCCGATATCTTCCGGAGAACTGTTGGGTAAGCGCAAGGCTCTGGGTTATCAGGAACTGGTCCGGCAGTCCCGCCGTTTGGTCACAATCCGCTGTACTTCCTGCGGCTCTCCCATCAGGAAATAAGCATAAAGATGGGTTTGGGCGACGCTCTGTGCTGGTGTCCATGCCCAGGCGCCGCGCTCTCTCCAGCTCTCGCCGCGCCTCCGCCATCCGGCCCAGCGCCATATAGTTGGCCACCAGGTTCTGTGAGCTGATCGCATCTTCGGGTTGCATACCTACGGCTTTTTGCGCGAGTGGCAAAGCCTTCTCAATTTGACCCACGTTCGCATACGCCGCGTTGAGGTTGACGTAACTGTCCAGCTGCCCAGGGTAAGTAAGAATCGCCTCCTGCAGGGTTTCAATTTCCTTGGGCACGTTTCCGGTTACGTCCTCGTAGTAGTGCCCGGCTATGTACAACCGCTCGCCCTCACTCACGTGCTTGGACAGTGTGAAGGCCTTGGTAAAGAATTGGCTCGCCTTTGCGTTCTGGCCCGAATTGATATAAATGACGCCCAACCGCGCATATGCCATGGCAAAGTTAGGGTCCAGCTCCAGAGCGCGCAGGTAGTGGCCTTCCGCCTCGGGAATATTCTGCCCTCGCTCGTGCGCCTCATCGCCCAGAGCGTAGGCGCGAAACGCCTCCTGCGAGGGTGTGGTTGCCTGACCGAAGGGTGTATCCAGTTTCTTAATGCTGGCCAGGTTCTCACCCAGCTTGGCCCGCATTGCTGCGGCCGCCGTACCCAGCGCGCCCAGCACCTGCTCCTTGTCCGAAGCCGTAGCCTGCTCGCTGGCGATCTCGTCTCCGGTGGCGGTGTTCTGCGCAGTCAGGGTAATCAAATACTCCTTGCCCAGGCTGGCGATGGTTCCGGTGAGAATGGCTTTCATGCCCTCGCGCTCGCCGATCTCACGGGCGATCTTCGGAGTTATCGCAGCGTCCTCCGGCTGGCCCAGGTACTTTACGCTTTGCCTCAGGTGCTCCTGGCTCACGATGTTGATCACCGGGGACTGCTCCAGATCGATCTGCAGTGCCCGGTTCAAGGTGGTGTCGAATACCGGATCGTGGGTCTTGTTTACAAAATCAGCCAGGACGATCGAGTCCTTCACCAATTTTGGTGTAGGTGTTGCTTCCGCGGGAGCAGCGCCGCTCGCCACCGTTCCGCCGGAAGCCGGTTCTCCATGCGGCCTCAGCTTCCACCATGCCAGGCCACCCGCCGCCACCAGGAGCAGCGCCAGTGCCATAGCAAGCGGCCATTTTCGGCCGGCGGGGCGCGCCGGAGGCTGCGCTACGGCCGTCGCCGCCGGGATCGTTCCGCTCACTGCGGCGGCTACTCGACTGCTGGCGCTGCGCGAAGCGCGCCCTTCCATGGCCTCGACCTTCTCCAGAGTCTCCAGGTCCTGCAGCAGATCTTCCGCGCTCTGGTATCGGTTCTCTCTGTCCTTGGCCAGGAGCCGGGCGACAATTCCATCCAGATCCTTCGGCATTGCCGGGTTTATCGTGCTCACCGGTGGTGGGTCTTCGCGAAGAAGAGCCACGAAGACCTCCGCAGTGCTCTCGCCGGCAAACGGCTTGCGTGCGGTGGCCGTTTCGTAGATGACCGTGCCCAGGCTGAACAGGTCTGTGCGCGCATCCAGCGGCAGGCCCTTCGCCTGTTCCGGAGACATGTAGGCCACCGTTCCAATAGTGCTTCCGGGGCTGGTCAGATCCAGCGCCGAGGCTTGCCCCGTCGCGGTCGCATCCACGGTGAAGGGACGTGTGTCGCCAGAGGCCGCCTCGCCCTGCTTCTTGGCCAGTCCAAAATCCAGAATCTTGATCTGGCGCCGGTCGCGTCCCATTTCGTTCACAAACAGATTTGCCGGCTTGATATCGCGGTGAATGATGCCCTTGCTGTGGGCCGCAGCCAGCGCGGATGCCGCCTGCTTGCTGAAGGCAATCACCTCGTCGGGGCGCAACGGCCGTCCTGCCTTTGCCAGATACTGCTTCAGCGTCTCGCCGTGCAGCAGCTCCATGACCAGATAGGGCCGCCCGTCCTGTTCACCGGTGTCGAAGATGGCGCAAATGTTGGGATGGCTCAGCGTCGCGGCGGAGCGCGCTTCG
Organism: uncultured Acidobacteriaceae bacterium; assembly: GCA_963736535.1. Classification (GTDB taxonomy): domain Bacteria; phylum Acidobacteriota; class Terriglobia; order Terriglobales; family Acidobacteriaceae; genus PALSA-350. The sequence continues at coordinate 1,122,328 of CAVTPN010000010.1, read as the reverse complement.
CGCAGGAAACGCTCGTGGGTGAGGTGCGCGCGGGAGTGCGGAGTGGTCCCCTTGGGGGACGGGCTGCCTTCCGAATCTACCCCGAGAAAGCTCTCTGAAACCAGCTTGAGCGCGACTTCGCGCTCCAGGCGCGTGTCCATCGCACGGTACACCTCACCCATGCCTCCCGAGCCAATCTTCTCGAGGACTTTGTGTGGCCCAAACTGTGTTCCCTCTGCGATGGTCATCGTTCTCTGCAGCACAGCTGGTTTGAGAGGCTAAATGCAGTGCCAGCAGTCTATCAGGCAGAGGCGCTGCGCCTCTCTCTTATTGCCCTGTGGCAATGCCACAGAAAATATGGCATCCTGATGTGGCATTCACACAGGAGTGGCACATGCCTGAATCGAAACTAGATCTATTGCAAGGCACGCTCGACCTGATGGTCTTGCAGACGCTGGTCACCATGGGGTCCATGCACGGCTACGGCATTGCCCGGCGCATCGAGCAGGTAAGCGGCGATGAGATTCTGCTCAACCAGGGCACCATCTACGCTTCACTGGTACGGCTGCAGCAGCGGGGATGGATCGCCGCCGAGTGGGGCACCTCCGATAACAATCGCAAGGCGAAGTACTACTCGATCACGCGGAGCGGCCGCAAGCAACTGGCCGAAGATGCCGCCCATTGGCATAGATTGTCGCGGGTGATGGGCCGTGTGTTGACCATGCCGGCCGAAGGGGAGCTGTGATGGGCGCCCTTCGCGAAGGATTGCAGCGTCTGCGCTCTTTCTTTAAGAAGCCGCAGCGGGACGGGGAACTGGATGCGGAGGTGGCGTCGCATCTTGAGTTGGCGGTGGAAGAGAATATTCGCCGTGGCATGACTGCGGAAGAGGCGCGGCGGCAGGCATTGATTCGCTTTGGGGGCGTGGTGCAAGCCAAGGAGCAGCAACGAGAGGCGCGCGGTTTGCCCTGGCTCGATGTGCTGCTGCAGGATCTCCGGTTCAGCTTTCGCACCCTGGGCCGCGACCGCGGTTTTACCGTGATTGCGGTGGTCATCCTGGGGTTGGGGATTGGCGCCAACATTACCGTATTCAGCGTGGTAAACACCATCCTGCTGCGGCCACTGCCGTTGCGCAATCCGCAGGAATTGGTCCGGATCCTTACCAAGGACGCTACCGGTGGGGAATCCGGCATGACCTATTCCGCAGATGCCGCGGAGGAATTTCAGCGGCTAAACAAGTCGTTCGAATCGATCTCCGGTTACTACGCTTTCTCCGGACCCGACAACCTCAAGCTCATGGGGCACGGTCAGCCGATGCCGGTCACCGGCTTGATGGTCGGAGGCAATTTCTTTCACACCCTCGGCGTCGAGCCATCGCTGGGAAGGGTCTTCACGGCAGAGGAATGTCTGCACAACAGCCGCCCTGTAGTGCTGCTGAGCCACGCGTTTTGGAAGCGGCAATACGGCGGCGATCGGAGCGTCGTAGGCCAGGTAATTGATGTGAATGCAACGCCGGTTACGGTGATCGGCGTGTTGCCGGAAAGTTTTGACTTTGGCTCCATCTTCTCTCCCGGCTACAGGGTGGATATGTACGGGCCGGTGATCTACGACGATATCCGGGATGAAGGCAATACCATGGCCCTGGTGGGCCGCCTCAAACCAGGAGTCAGCCTGGCGCAGGCACAGGCCGAAGCCGATTTGCTCTTTCCTACTCTTCATTTCAGTGTCAAGCATCCGGAGTATGGCGGCGGCTACACCGGCGCCCTGTTCGGGTTGAAGGACTACGTGACGGGTAAGCTGCGGCGTTCGTTGATTGTGTTGTGGTGCGCGGTGGGCCTGATTCTGCTCATCGTCTGCGTGAACCTGTCGAATCTTTTGCTGGCGCGCGGGGCGGCGCGCAGCAAGGAGTTTGCTATGCGCACGGCTCTAGGCGCTACTCGCGGGCGGCTACTGCGGCAGTTGTTGACTGAGAGCCTCATCCTGTCGTTCGCTGGCGCCTTGTTTGGCCTGGGGATTGCTTTCGCCATTACTATCTATCTCGCCCACCAGGGATCGATCGCTCTGCCGCTGCTGAGCAGCGTGCATATCGATGTAGCCTCCCTGGCCTGGACGCTAGTAGTTGCCGTGGCCGCGGCGGTTCTGTTCGGTCTTGTTCCGGGCCTCAGGATTGCCGGCGGTAACTTGCAGGAGTCTCTTAAAGATTCCGGCCATGGGGCGAGCGACGGCAAGAAGCATGATGGGCTGCGCTCGGTGCTGATCATTTCGGAGATTGCCCTGGCTTGCGTGCTGCTGGTGGGCGCTGGACTCCTGTTGCGGAGTTTTCTGCGCATCCTCGATGTCGATCTCGGCTTCGAGCCTAGCCGGGCTGCTTCCATCAGCCTGGATTACAACGATGGCGGCAATCCGGCCAAACGAAGCGTCTTCTGGCAGGAGGTTCTGCGCCAGGTAGAGTCAATTCCCGGAGTCGAGACAGCCGGCATCACGGACAACCTGCCGATGAGCCGGAATCGAAGCTGGGGCATCTTGGTAAAGGGTAAAGACTACAAAGACTACCGCAAAGGGGAACTGGAAGGCACCTTCGTTTATATTGTTTCGCCGGGATATCTGAATGCTATTGGAATGCACCTGGTGAAGGGGCGCGACATTCGTTGGGACGACACGGATAAGAAAGTAGGCGTCGTCATTATTAATGAGACGATCGCACGCCGGCTTTGGCCCGGCGAAGACCCGATTGGCCGCATCGCGAACGTGATCGGTATGGATGCCCGCGTGATCGGAGTGGTGGCCGATGTCCGCGAGAGTAGCGTCGAAGGCAAACCGGGTTGGCAGATGTACCTCTCTGGAGCCTCGCCGCAGTTTGGGCCAGACGGCGCGCAACTTGTGGTACGCACTAAGTTGCCGCCGGAAAGCCTGGCTTCGAATGTAATGAGCGTGCTGCGGCAGATCAATCCCGGACAGCCGGCGACAGAGTTTCGTCCGGTACAACGGTTGGTAGATCATGTGGTTTCACCGCGCCGCTTCTTTGTTATGTTGGTGGGCGTCTTTGCCGGGCTTGGATTGATCCTGGCTTCGCTGGGAATTTATGGCGTGATCTCATACTCGGTGACGCAGCGGACACAGGAGATCGGCATTCGGATGGCGCTGGGGGCAAGCCAGGGACGGGTGCAGTTGGCGGTCATCGGAAAGACACTGTTACTGGCACTGATCGGGATTGCGACCGGAACGGCCGCGTCCTTGGCAACCGCCAGCCTCATTGCGTCGCTCTTGTTTGGAACGCGGGCCACTGATCAGGCTACGTTCCTGAGCATGATTCTGTTGCTGCTGGTGGTAGCTTTGCTGGCCGGATATATACCGGCACGGAGGGCTTCGCGCATCAACCCGATGGTTGCACTGCGCAACAACTGAACGGTGCTGGGTACCTGTGTTCGAGCCTGCTGTTATTAAATTCTAATCACTCTCAAAACCCTCCATCCCAATAACCAACGCCAAGGGCCGCCAACCACCCTAAACCTTGTCATCCCGAGCAGCCGACTTGCTTGGGCAAGTTAAGAGTGAAATGAACGATGCAAATCGATATTGATTCCATTGGTTTTATTTTTTGTCCATCCCGTAGCCGAGAGCCTGCCCTGAGCGAAGTCGAACGGGGACCTGCGGTTTCTTCTTCGGTTCTCACGCCTACATCGCCTAGAAGCGCCGGTCAATACGCGGATACCAGGTTAGTTGGATGGCGGCGCTGGTATCGGATTGCCGCCCGGACTTGTAGAGCGGAATCAGCCATTGCTCGTACTGCACGTTGGCTTTCAACTCAACGTCCGGCGTAAGTCGCTTGACGACATCAAACCTGAAGTCGGTTTGCGTGGTGCCACCGGGAATGAAGTCCTTGGCAGCTTTGTCGCTGCGGAAAGAAACCTGCAGCCATTCACGGGGCGTGAGGTGGTAAGTGAGCCAAGCCTGGCCCCCCTTGTTTTCACGCCCAATCCAATCCCCCATGAGAAGGCCATTGCTGGTGTATCCGTTCCTCTGCACCACCTCGATGTACTGGTCCTGGCCGCCGGTGCTGAGGCCGGTGTCGGGATCTGTGGAGGCAGCTTCGGCGCGCAGGTCGAGTTTCGGCGCACCAGGAAAATGGGATAAGTAGAGGCCGGGCCGGATGGCGGCATGGCGCGGCGCGGTGATGGGGAAGACGTCATCGTGTACTTCAGAATCGCAATAGAAGGTCAGCCACTTGCGCAGATAGGGCAGGCGCCAGGAGAAGTCGAAGGCACTGAAGCGCGCGCCGGGATCGTTACGCGAGAACTTTTCCGATCCGTTGGTATCGCTGATGCTGTAGAAGCTATGCCAGAAGGTACCCAGTGTGATGGGCGCGTGGTCCACGCCTCCCCAGATGACGGTGCGTTGAAATCCGAACTCAAAGTCAGGCGTGGGCTTGAATGAGATTTTTTCCGCATGGACCCAGGGGCTCACCGGGGCATTGTGCCCCTTCAGCGGTCCCACGAAGAAGTCGTATCGGATCAGCCCCGCGATGCGGGAGATGTACGGAATGTAGAGTGGCTCAACGCGGTCGATGCGGAAACTCCAGATATTTTCCGCGTTGTTGCTCCAGGCCATGCCGCCGCCCATGCCCGGCCCGTACCAGTTGTCCATTTTCCCAAAAGATATTTCGTGGCCGATGACGTGAGCGGAAACATAGCCTTCGAGCACGGTGAAGTTGTTGACCGAGGAAACCGGCCCCAGTGGGATGGTGGTATTTCCGTAGAGGGGAACGGAGCTGAAGGTGGCGAAATCGTCGATTCTGGCCAGGGTCTCTGATAAGGGAAGCGAATAGCCTTCCCATGACGGGGCATGCTGGAATTCTCCGCGAAAGTAAATGGAAAACATGCCGTAGTGCCCGCGCGTGCTGAACCCGCTGTAGCTGTTGAGGCCGCTGGCATAGGGGCGGCCAAAATCGTTGACGTCGGTCTGACCGAGATGGAAGCTGTCGCGCAAGGGCGTGCCGGCTATACCCATGAAACCCTGGTACACCGAGTCGAGCCCGACTCGCCCATACCTTTGGTCGAGAGGGATCCGCATATCGGGCTGCAGGTCCCTTTCGAGCGCGGTGTAAATATCGATGGCTTCGTCGCTGGTGCTGCCGGTGATTCTGTCTGAACTCAGGTCCAGCATGTGAGCCACGCTCAGACGCGTCCATGGACGCATACCGAGAAAGACGGTGTCGACAAAGCCCAGCCCATACAGACGCATCACCGCCGGGTAGATCCAGCTGTCTAAAGGAATATAGGTGGAGCTCATGCCCTCGATCGATTTGAGCGGTTCGTAGGGCGCAAAGTGAATGGTCTCGCGCGCAGGGGGAAGTTGATCGGCAGAGGCGGGCGCGGGAGCCGCGGCCGGCGGAGGGGTTTGCTGCGGGGCCGGTTCGGACTGGTTCGCCTGGGTCTGGTCTGGAGCATCTATGGTCGAGGCGGCTGAGATTCCTGGGGTCAGTAAGACCAGCACACACAGAACAGCAAGGAATTCCACTTACACCTCAAAGACAAAAACGGTTGATGCCGGGTAAAACCTGTGGCGGAGGCGAGTACCGGGCCGAGAGACGCGACGAGAATCTTTCACCTCTTTTCAAGCTAACGAAACGAGGACTAGGGGTCAATCGTTTGCAGGGGCTGAGAAGCGCGAAGATAACGGGTCGGTTGGTAAGGGACAACACTAGTTACGCGGCGATCTCTGCGCTTTTTGCGCCGGCCTCTTTGATTCCTGCTTTGACTCCCTGGCGGCGGCGTCCAGTTTTCGCGAAAACTCGTCCACCACCTCGTCCTTCCAACTTGTGGTGAAGAGTCCCTTGGTCTTGAGATAGCGCTCCATGCGGGTGAGAGGGTCGCGCTCGGTCTGCCAGGTTGCAGAGTTCGCTACGCGTCGTTTGGTCTGACTGTACAAGCGATACGGCTTACCCTCCACCAACACCGGGCCGCCGCCCTGGCGCACTCGCTCCACGCTTTCGTAGGCTACGCGGTAGACGGCCACAACATCGTTGGCATCCACCGTAATGATAGGGAAGCCGTAGCCCCGCGCTTTCCGGTGGAGTCGTTCCCCTCGTCATTCGCCTTGAAGCTGTCCGGATCCGTCCAGGGATTGTCCTCTACGACAAAAATGATGGGCAGGCTGCGGTTCGCGGCCAGTGCGAGCGCTTCATGCCAGCAGCCGAGTGCGGTGGTGGCCTTATCGCTAAAAGCGACCACTACGTTGTTTTTCTTCTTCCGCCGGTAGGCCCGGGCCACGCTGGTTACCAGACTGAGCTGCTCGGCTTGAGTGGGGGAAGGCATGATGATGTTGGGCAACTTGTCGTGCGCATTGCGATGAGCGAACACCTGGGACACGACGTCGTCCAGCGGCACTCCCTTGACCAGGCTGGCGATTGAGTTGTGCGGCGCGAGGGCGATTGTGTCTTCGGGCCGCAGGTCAATGGCACACCCGGCCGCAATCGCCTCCTGGCCCATCGACGCCGTGTAGAGCGCGGCAGATCGAGGCTGGCCGCGTAACCGGCACGCACGTTCGGTGAGCACGCGGCATTGGACCATGGTGGCATAAAGCTGCTTCAACTTGGCGTCGCTGATCAGCGAGCCGCCAGTGGAGACGGCCGCACTCGCTGCCGTCTGCACAACCTTACCAGCCATGGTTACGGTCTTCTCCTAACGAGAGTGAATGACGATGGGCAACTAGAGCATTTTCGCTAATGGTGTACACCAGGAAACTGAACTCGACGCGGCCATTCCGCCAAATCCGGGGCCCCCGGGCACGCGCTTCTTGCGTGCTTGGGGTGGAAAGGATGGCCGCACATAACTGGTCCCATCGGGGCCCTGTATTAGCAAAATGCGATTTAAAGGGCTGATTGTAAATCACGCGGCTCCCGAACGGTGTGTCGACCGCCGGCGTTACGGTGGAAAGTCGCCCGGACTTTTTCACAGAAATGTGAAAAAGCCTGTGTATTTCGCGGTCTCCAGCGTCCCGCAGTTCCTGAAACGATAGGAGTTCTAGCAGTCTGCACTGCTTTCGATGCTCGCGGGCAGAAGATCTGTCATGTGGAGTAATCCGAGTTGATGCGCACGTACTCCGCGGTAAGATCGGTGGTCCAGAAGCGGCACTTGCCCGACCCGAGACCGAGATCGATACGAATCGTAAGATTCCGTTGTTTCAAGTATTCGTGTGTGGCGGCTTCATCGAAGCGCGGCGAAAGGCAGCCCCCATGGCAGATCTCGAGGGCGCCGAAGGAAATATTGATCAGCGCGGGATCGATGGCCACTCCTGCATAACCGATGGCCGCCAGTATGCGGCCCCAATTGGGATCGCAACCCGCCCATGCGGTCTTGACCAGCGGAGAGTGGGCAATGGAGCGGGCTACGCGCAGGGCATCCGCATCGGTAAGGGCTCCGCCGATGTTCAGCTCGACCACGTGTTGAATGCCTTCGCCATCCTCCACGATGCGCATGGCGAGCGATAAGCAAACGCTCTGGAGCGCGGAGGCAAACGACGCTGTTGGCGGATCGTCGACGGGGCGCGCTGTGGCGTGGGAGTGACCCCGGATGGCGACTCCACTGGCCCCGCTGGCAAGCAGCAGAACGGTGTCATTGGTGGAGGTATCCCCGTCGATGGAGATGCGATTGAACGAACTCTCGACGGCGTGATGGAGCAGATCGGAAGCAATCGCGGGTTCGAGGGCGGCATCGGTGAAGAGATACACCAGCATGGTGGCATGGAGGGCGGTTCGAGTTGCGGATTGGAGTTGCGGATGAATCATGCCCGCGCCCTTGGCAATGCCGGCAACACGAACGGTTACGCCGTCCACCGCAAAACTTGCCACGGCAATCTTGGAGCGCGTGTCGGTAGTCATGATGGCTCCCGCCATCTGTTGCAGGTGGGCCGCGGTAGAGCCCAGCGCGGCGTGCAGTGCAGGCAGAGCGGCGGTGAGATTGTCGACCGGAAGGGGTACGCCGATGATGCCAGTGGACGAAGGGAAAACGGAATGCGCATCGCAGCCGAAGATTGCCGCGGCGCTGGCGCAGCATTGCTGCGCGGCAACCACGCCGGCCTCGCCGGTCGCGCAATTTGCGTTGCCGGCATTGACCAGGACAACACGGAGCTGATGTTGACTGCGCTCCAGGTGGCGCTGTCCGACGATCAGCGGCGCGGCGATCACTTTGTTGCTGGTGAACATGGCTGCGGCGGTGGCTGGCTGGCCGGCCACGGCGCAGGCGAGGTCAGGATTCCCACTGGCCTTGATGCCGGCGCGCACGGCGGCGAAAGAGAAGCCGCGAGGCACCTGGTCGTCGCTGAGGGGAGTGTTGTGAGGAACTGGAGACGTGTCAGCCATGTGGCCTTTACTCTATCAAGAGAGCGCATGATCGTTCACCAACAGCAGGAGAGGAAGCCAGGTGCGGGTTAGGATCACTACGAATGCAGGATGAAGCGGGTAAGAACCAAGGGGCCAAGGAATCTCCTGAGTTTCTCAACATGCGCAACGTGGATGTAGCGCGCGGCCAGAAGGTAGTGCTGCACGATATCAACCTCAGGATTGCCGCCGGAGAACACATCGCTATTCTGGGCCCGAACGGTTGCGGAAAATCGACTCTGATCAAGGCCATGACCTGCGAATGCTATCCCATCGTCCGCCCGGGCATGGAGATGAAAGTCTACGGCCGCGACCGGTGGGAAGTGCAGGAACTGCGCAAGCACCTGGGCGTGGTGGCCACAGAGTTGCCGGGCGAACGGACCGCGGTGACGCGAGGGCTGGATGCCGTGGTGAGTGGTTTCTTTTCCAGCTCCACCTTGTGGCCGAATCTAGTGGTGACCGAGAGCATGCGCAGCAGCGCGCTGGATGCACTTGGCTTGCTCGGAGCCGAGTACCTGCGCGACCGATGGGTAGGCGAGATGTCGGCAGGCGAGAAGCGCCGGGTGATGATCGCGCGGGCACTGGTGCACCGGCCGGAGATGTTGCTGCTGGACGAACCGAGCAATGCATTGGACCTGGCGGCACAGCGCGAACTACGCGAAATCCTGCGCGAGGTGGCCGTAGGCCCGGGCAGCGGCGCGGAACAGGGCTGGTGATGGTGACCCACCACCTGGCGGATATTTTGCCCGAGATCGATCGCGTGGTCATGATGAGCGCGGGCCGTATCGTGGCCGATGGACCAAAGCGGGAATTGCTGCAGGCGGCCAGGCTGCGCGAACTCTTTGGCGTTGATCTCGAATTGACAGAACGCCATGGCTATTGGCATTCCTGGTGAGGTTCCGTCCCATCAAAGATTGCAGCTTGACCTTGGCCCCGTGGTCGTTTTAGTTTATGGCTACACGGGAAAGGAGGATGATCCAGCGAATGAAAAATTCTGATGGTAGTTGTAGATCTATACGTGAGGTGACTGAGGCTTAGAGCGTTCGCTCTAGACCTGGCGGTAAAGTAATTCGTCCGCCGAGGCCCACTTCGTAAGAAGAGCGGACGCCTCAGCCAAACTCAACAGCTTCACCGGTGAAAGGCCCGCGACCAACTTGGCGCGGGCCTTTCACGTTTGTGTCGCAATCCTGGCGCACAGACTCACGGGATCAGATCGGCAGCCGTCGAAGACCATCTCACCACTGCCGATCTAACTTCTCGCGCCTCGATTGCCGAATTACGGCGCGTTCCCGCAGTCTGTCATCTTCGGCCCGAGCGCAGCTCAGGGATCTGCAGTCTCTCTCCGCATCTGCTCGCTCCGCAGGTCGCAGGCTTACAATTACATTTATGGAACCACTGGTGATTGCGGGTAAGGCCTTTCAGTCCCGGCTGATTGTGGGCACAGGCAAATACAAGGACGGCGCAGAGACGCAGGCGGCTATTGAAGCTTCCGGGGCGGAGATGGTCACGGTGGCGGTGCGGCGATTGAACCTGGACCGCAGCCGGGAATCCCTGCTCGACTACATTGATCCCGAGCGCTATTTCCTGCTGCCCAATACCGCCGGCTGCTATACCGCGGATGAGGCGATTCGCGCCGCCCGGCTGGGACGCGAAGTGGGGCTCTCTGACTGGGTGAAGATTGAGGTCATCGGAGACCAGGCGACCCTCTATCCCGACGTGCAGGCAACCCTGGAAGCAACCCGGGTCCTGGTGAAGGAAGGTTTTACCGTTCTCCCGTACACCTCCGATGACATTGTGTTCGCGCGCCGGTTGATCGATGCGGGTGCGGCTGCAGTCATGCCGCTGGGCGCGCCCATCGGCAGCGGCATGGGTCTGCAGAATCTGGCGACGCTGCGCATCCTGCGGGAGATGATTACCGAGGTTCCGCTGATTGTCGATGCCGGGGTGGGCATGGCCTCCGATGTGTGCCTGGCGATGGACATGGGAGCGGATGCGGTGCTGATCAACTCCGCCATCGCGCACGCAGCCAAGCCGGTGCTGATGGCCGAGGCGATGCAGCACGCGGTGCTTGCCGGGCGGCAGTCGTTCCTCTCCGGCCGAATGCCCAGGAAGCTATACGCGACCGCCAGCTCGCCGCTCGAAGGCCTTTCCAAGTAAAGTTTCTGCACCCACATGACTATTACGGGCGTCCAGTGCAGTGGGATAGACTCGGTCACATGCGCGTCTTCGGCATCGATTGCGGAACCAATTGCACCGGCTATGGAGTGGTGGACGTGCAATACGGGCCGCGGGAAACACGCCTGATCGCGGTGGCTGCCGGCGGTTTAAAGCTGGCCAAGGAGCAGCCGTTACCCGTGCGGCTGGCCTATATTTATGCGGAGCTCTCGGCGCTGCTGGAACTGCACCGCCCGGAGGTGGTGGCGGTGGAAGAGGTGTTCTACTCCGTGAATGCGAAGTCTGCGCTGAAACTGGGACATGTGCGTGGAGTGGCTTTGCTGGCGGCCGCGATGCAGGGTCTGCCGGTGGCGGAATATGCTCCGCTCACCATCAAATCCGCCGTGGTGGGCTATGGATTGGCGCAGAAAGAGCAGGTGCAGTTCATGGTCGCACGCCTGCTGAACCTCGATTGCGCGCCGGAACCTGCCGATGCTGCCGATGCCCTGGCCATCGCGATATGCCATGTGCATACCGCACAGACGCTTTCGTTGCAGGCGGAATCCCGCGCTTGAGGTTTGGGTTGAATCCGCTGCGAAGTCATGGCATGGGCACTGTTGCCCTTGGTGGTTGCACCCAGCGGGCCGCCCTTACGGCGCAGAGCGCGGGCCAGGCACAGATCCTCTTTACCTACGAGAACCCCAAGCTACAGCCGCCAAAGTATGTTCTGACGGTGGGCGAGGACGGTGCCGGGCACTTCCGCTCGGAAGGCGGCGGGCCGGCGTCGAATGACCCGCAAAATATGCCGGCAGACGCCCCAGGACCGGCCGATCCACATCTCGAAAGCGTTGCGCGAGGCCATGTTTGCGACCGCGCGCAAGAACAAACTCTTCGCCATGTCCTGCGATGACGGGGGCAAAGAACATCGCTTTCCAGGGCACCAAGACGTTGGAGTACGAGGGTCCGGAAGGCCAGGGAAGTTGTACATACAACTGGAGCAAAAACGCTCAGATTGATAAGCTTACAGACCAGTTTGAAGCCATCGCTGTAACCCTGGATGAAGGCAGCAAGTTGCAGCGTCAGTATGAGCATGGGCGCCTCAGCCTGGATACAGAACTGGAATTTCTGGATCAGATGGTGCACGATGGGCGGGCCATTGAGGTGGAGAATATCGCTCCGATTTTGGAGCTGCTTGCCGGGGATGAGGCGGTGTTACAGCGGGTGCAGCGGCGCGCGCGAGCGCTGTTGGAGGCGGCAAAAAGCGATTGACGATGCAGCGCGATTCACCAATCGTGCCCAGCCGCGTCCAAGAGGCAGGTAAAGTGTTGATTTCAGGCTGGGGAAACTTATTGCGTGAAAGCCTGTTGAAGTGAGTAGGGGATTGAAGTAGAGTCCCATCAGGAAATGGAGGTGCTCCGTGATGCAGCACCCAGGAAATCAGAAATCGTTGCCGGGCCCTTGGCGATGCCGCGCTTTGTCTGCTGTGGATGGGATTGGGAACCGGCCGTGCGGCGGCCCAGGATCCGGCGCGCCCAACGTGGCCCGCGTGAGCTTCGTGCAAGGCTCGGTGCAGCTGCTTGCCGGGCAGGGAACCGATTTCCAGCAGGCGGTGATGAACATGCCGGTGTTGGATGGATCGCGTCTGCAGACCGGCGGAGATGGCCAGGCAGAGGTTGAGTTCGGCGACGGCAGCGTGGCCCGGTTGACACCGAACAGCTCCCTGCAGTTCGATCACCTGGGACAGGATCAAGTCCAGCTGCAGCAGTTGTCCGGTCTGGGCTATTACGAGTTCAATGTGGGCGACGGGCATCCGCCCTTTAGCGTGCAATTCGCCAATTTGTTTGTGCAGCCGACGGCCAACTCGATCCTGCGCGTGGGTCTGGACGCCGGATGGGAAGTCGCTGTGATCAGCGGCTCGGCCAACGTACAGGGAGATGGCATTCCCGGTGTCGACGTGGCGGAAAACCAGAGCATCCGTTCCGGTGCAGAGCAACAGCGGGGCCCCGTACACGGTGGCACAGGGAATCAATGGCGATTCCTGGGATAACTGGAATCAGGACCGGGATCAGGCGATCGCCCAGGAAGCCTCCCAGCAAACCCCGGTGCGCGATGACTCCGCCAATCCGCAGAACGAAAACTGGAATGATCTGGATGCCGACGGAAACTGGTATCCGGTAGAAGGTACGGGCAATGTGTGGGTTCCGGCCGGCGTTGGGCCGGGTTGGGACCCGTATGGAGCCGGCTATTGGGCCTACTATCCGACCTTCGGCTACACCTGGGTTTCAAGCTATCCGTGGGGCTGGCTGCCTTACCATTGCGGCGCCTGGGGTTATTATCCGTTCGGTTGGGGATGGGCTCCGGGCGGCTGCGGCCGTGTCTGGTCTCCGGTGATTGTGGTGCGCACTCATCCTCCTGGCTGGACCATGCCCATACGGCCGGTCCTCCGTGGCGGCGTTCATCCGCTTCCCGGCCAGCGGCTGGTGGTGGTCGACCGTGGTCCGGTTGCCAAAGGCCCCTGGGGATTGAATGGAGCGGTGCCGAGGCCAGATCATCAGCAGGCGCTGAATTTCAACGGGCGCACGCTTGCGCCGGTTGGTCGAGTCGATGTTCGTTCGCAGGGTTTGCCGCGGTGAAGGGCACGGCGCCGGGAACACGCGCAGTGTTGACCGGCACTCCCGTCGGACCGGGCAGCGGTCGAGTCCAATAGCGCGTACTGGGGCGCCAATCCGCCGCGTGCGGTGGAGCGGCCGAATGAGCCGCCGGTACAGTCCAAAGACCGGCGTCCCAAGCATCAGACTCAAAGGCCGAACGTGGGTTATCTGCGCCGCCGCCAGTCCTATAACCAGCGTTCGACCTACGTGGCCCGGCCGACGCCCACCACGCACTATTCGCCGCCGCCCGCGCCTCATTACTCGGCTCCTCCGCCGCCGACGCATGTGGCGCCTTCCGGAGGAGCTCACCGGTAAGGCCGGTGGTTGGAGCAAGACCGTCGCTGAGGGCGCTGAAACAGGCACGCCATCGCCTCCAGCGACACCGCCTCGGCCCGCACCTGCGCATCCACTGCACATTGCATGAAAGCCCCGTCGACGGCGGCGGGGCTGTATCCAGAGGCGCGCAAATTATTGGCCAGGGTCTTGCGTTTCAGCGCAAAAACCTGACGCAGGAAGCGAAGGAAGCCTGCTTGTTCCACTCCCAACTCTTCAAACCGGGAGTGCATGGTGAGACGAAAAACCGTGGAGTAGACCTTGGGCGGCGGAGCAAACGCCTCTGGCGGCAAAGTGAACAGGTTTTCGACCGTGGCATACATCTGCGTAATGGCCGACAGCAGGCCGTAGGCGCGCGAGCCGGGCGGCGCCACGATGCGTTCCGCGACCTCGCGCTGGGCCATGAGCACCGCTCGGTCGATCACCGCGCTATGGGCGAAGAGATGCATCAGGATCGGGGAAGAGATGTAATACGGCAGGTTGCCGATGACCTGCAGGCGAACGCCACGTTGGGCAGCCAGCTGAGTCAGGTCAACGCTCAGAATGTCCTGGCAAAGGACTTCGATCGAGCTTCCGGCGGTGGAGGGTTGCAGCGACGCAGCCAGAGCCGGGTCCAGTTCGACCGCGATGAGCCGTCTGGCGCGCGGCGCGAGCAGGCTGGTAAGGACCCCTTTGCCTGCGCCAATTTCCAGCACCGTGGCCTGACTTAAATCACCCAAAGCGTCTACGATCGCGCGCGGCGCGCTCGGGCTGACGAGAAAATTCTGGCCCAGCTTGGGCTTATGGCGCGATGGACCTTGCTTACGGCCGGGCATGGCGCGCTCGCCGTGATTGCTGGCGCCGTTTCTCATAGGTAGACTACGCAATTGCGACGGTTCCTCCTCTGCATCATACGGAAGCGGGTCGGCGACAAGCGGTTCACGATAGGTCTCGCCAGGGAAAATGCTTTGCGCGGGGCTTTTGCCAGGAAAAGCCCCACTTCGCTGAGGCGGGGCCGGACACGGTAATCGTGAAACCGCATGGAAAAAGGGGTGTTGGCGATGCATATTGTTTTTGCCGCGTCGGAGTGTGTTCCTTACGTTAAGACGGGCGGAGTTGCAGAAGTCGTAGGCGCGCTGCCTAAGGAACTGGTGCGGCAAGGCCACCAGGTTACGGTCTACGTGCCTCTCTATCGGCAGGTGCAAAAGCATCTGAAGGAACGCCGGATCGCCATTCGTAGTCTGACCATTCCCTTTTCGTACTACAACCGTTTTGTGACGCGTAGTGAATGGAGGCACCCCGGACGGAGTGCAGTTTTATTTCATCGACTGCCCTGAGCTCTTCGATCGCGAGTTTCTCTATGAGACGGCCTCCGGCGACTATGCCGACAACGCGGAGCGGTTTGGGTTGTTTTGCCGTGCGGTGCTGGACAGTACCAAGCTGCTCGGGTGTGCCCGATGTTTTTCACATCCACGGCTGGCCGGCCGGGGTGCTCGCGATCCTGCTGCGGACGGTCTACTACTTCGATCCGGTGCTCAAGAATGTTGCCTGCCTGTTGACCATCCATAACTCAGACCGCCAGGGGTGGTTTCCCCGGGAGACGGTGGAAAAGCTACTGTTGCCCTGGGATGTGTACACGGTCGAGCGGGCGGAGTTTTACGGCACCTTCGATTTTCTCAAGGGTGGCATTGTCTATTCCGATGCGATCAACACGGTGAGCCGCAAGTACGCCGAAGAGATCCAGACCCCGGAGTACGGCAACGGCCTGGAAGGCGTACTGCGCGCCCGGGCGCAGGATCTGCATGGCATTCTGAACGGCGTCGATTACCAGGTTTGGAATCCGGCGACCGACAGCAAGATCGCAGCCCATTACACCCCGGAGCGGCTGGAGGGAAAGGTGGCCTGCCGCAAGGACATGCTGCATGCCTTCGGCGTTTCCAACCTGCCTGAAGAGACGCCTGTGGTGGGCATGGTTTCACGCCTGGCGACACAGAAGGGTTTCGACCTGCTGGCGCAGGCATTCGACCAGTTGGTGCAGGAGAACATGTTCCTGGTGATCCTGGGCACCGGCGAACCTTATTACGAGAACCTGCTGCGTAGCTGGCAGGAACGGTTTCCGCATAAGGTCGCAGTCGCGATTACCTATGACGAAACGCTGGCTCATAAGGTGGAGGCCGGATCGGACATCATTCTGATGCCTTCGCGCTCTGAGCCTTGTGGACTGAACCAGATCTATGGCATGAAGTACGGTACGGTGCCGGTGGTGCGGGCCACGGGCGGCCTCGATGACACGGTGCAGGAATGGTCGGCGGAAGCGGAGACGGGAACGGGCTTTCGCTTTAACGAATACCGGCCGGAGGAGTTGATGCAAGCGCTGCGCCGTGCCTTTGCGTCGTTCGCCGATAAGAAGCAGTGGCTGAAGCTGATGCGCAATGGCATGGCGCGCGATTATTCCTGGACCAAGCCGGCCAAGGAATACATTCAGCTTTACGAGGAGATCGTGCGCAGACGGTCTTGAGGATCTGCAGTTCACGCTACCCGCGCAAATGCTCTCGGGCTTCAAGCTCAGCCCTTCGGCTTTGCAGCGCGGAAGTAGAAATACACCGGTAAGCCGGCGAGGATGATAAGCGTTCCCACCAGCGACCCGCGCACATTGCTGGCGAAGGAGTAGTAGAGCAATACGGCGGCCGCCAGAATGAAGAGCGCCGGCAGCACCGGATATCCCCAAATCGAGAAGGGCCGCTCTGCCGCGGGAATGCGGCGCCGGTAAACAAAGATGGTCGTAGCCGTCAGCAGATAAAAGAGCCACTCGGCGAAGATCGCAAGCTCAAAGAGCTGCTGAAAGCGTCCCACCAACAACAGCAGCAGTGTGCTCAATAGCCCCTGGGCCACAAGCGCGGTGGAAGGGCTTTGAAAGCGGGGATGAATGTGAGCCATCCGGGCGGGGAAGAGCCGGTCGCGCGCTGCGGCAAAGGGCACACGGGCGCCAGACATGGTGGTTCCGTTGAGGCCGACCAGGATGCTCAGCGCCATGGCAACCGAGACCAGGGATGCGCCCCAATGCCCGGAAACCACCGACATAGCGAGGACCGCTGGGCGCGAGGAGTCCGCGATCCGGGCCGCGGGCAGAATGTACTGAATGGCCGCGTTGGTGGCCATGTAGAGCACGCCGACGACCCCCACGCCGGCGATGAGCGCAATGGGCAGGCTGCGCTCGGGGCGCTTCACTTCGCCGGCCACCATGGTGAGGTCATTCCAGCCGTCGTACGCCCATAGCGACGCGATGAGCGCGACCATGAACCCTTCCAGTCCGCCTTGGGCGCCCGTGAAGCTGGTATGGAAATTGGCCAAGCCACCACGCGGACTGGCGAAGCAGAAGCCGGTGATGACGAGAATCAGAACCACTTTAAGCCAGGTGAAGAAGAGCTGGAAGTCACCCGCCTTCTTGATGCCCAGGTAGTTGAGCCCGGTGATGAGCCAGCAAGCGAAGATGGCGAAGATCTGTGACCAGGTGATCAAGACGGGAGTCCGCAGCACGACGCCATCGAGCCAGGCGAAGGCGGGGAAGACGCCCATAACGCGGGCCAGGCCGGTAGTGACGCTGGCGATGGAAGCCGGCTTGGCCACGGCAAACCAAGTCCACATGTAGAGAAACGCGGGCAGGTCGCCGTAGGCGTTGCGCAGGAACACATACTCCCCGCCGGCGCGTGGCATCATGGCGCCAAGCTCCGCGTAGGTCATGGCGCCAAAGAGCGTGAGCACCCCACCGACGATCCAGGCCAGATACACCAAGCTGCTGGAGCCGACAGCGCGCATCATTTCCTGGGGTACGAGGAAGATGCCGCTGCCGATGATCGTGCCAACCACGATCGCGGTCGCATGCCAAACGCCGAGCACGCGCGGAAGGTCCGGTGCCGAGGAGACGACGCTGCGCTCCGGTGGGGAGGAAATATTCATCGGTGGTAGGCGAGTCTAGCATTTTCACTTCTGGTGTTTACAGCACGCCGTGCTTACACGGCTTGGCCGGGCGGAGTCGCGACCGTATCCGCGGGATGGAAGTAGTCATGGATGGCCGCAGCCAAATGGGGCGCCACGACGGAGGCAAGCGCCTGCAGGCTCGCTTCCCGTATGCCCCGCACGCTGCCGAAGTGCGCGACCAGCCGATTGCGCGTCTGGGGGCCGACGCCCGGAATGGACAGCAGTTCGGACTCGCGATCCCTGATCTCCCGCCGCTTGCGGTGGTAGGTCACGGCAAAGCGATGCGACTCATCGCGAATTTTCTGTACCAGGTGCAACACCGGCGAGCGGCGGTCCAGCACGATGGGTTCATCTTCCTGCCCGTAGAGGTAGATAATCTCCTCTCGTTTGGCAATCGAGGCCAGCGGCTGGGTGGTGATGCCCAGCAGTTCCAGAGCTTCGGCGGCGGCATGCAACTGGCCCAGTCCTCCATCGATGAGGATCAGGCTGGGCATGGCTAACTCTTCCTCCTGCACCCGGCGATAGCGCCGGCCGACCACTTCGCGCATCGATGCGAAGTCGTCCACCCCTTCTACGGTCTTGATTTGATATTTACGGTAGTCAGATTTCTTCATGGCGCCGTCCTCCCAAACAACCATGGAGGCGACTGTCTCCGCGCCCTGGATGTGGGAGATGTCGAAGCACTCAATGCGCCGCGGCAGC
Organism: uncultured Acidobacteriaceae bacterium; assembly: GCA_963736535.1. Classification (GTDB taxonomy): domain Bacteria; phylum Acidobacteriota; class Terriglobia; order Terriglobales; family Acidobacteriaceae; genus PALSA-350. The sequence goes on along the minus strand of CAVTPN010000010.1, from coordinate 1,104,178 downwards.
TCGGGAAGGGTCAACAGATCCTGCAGCGATTCCTCGATTACTTTTCGCGATGGTTGCAAGACGCGGAAGCGCTGGTCGAAACTCTGCTTGGCGTTTTGTCCCGCGAGATCGACCAGAGAGCGCTTTTCTCCGCGGCGGGGCACGGCCAGCTCGACTTTGTGCTGGGCGCGCTCGCTGAGCAGCGCCGCCAGCGTATCGCGATCGGCAAAATCGACAGGAATGTAGACCGTCCGGGGCACATACTGCTGGTCGATATAGAGCTGCTTGAGCAGCGCCGAGAAGAAGAAGGACGCGTCAAAGCCAGCTCCGTAGGATTGAGTCTCCGTCGAAGGAGCACCCACTTCCGGCTCCGACGAAGCTTGCTCGTTCTCTTGTACCGGCTGTTCGGAGGCGTTCAGCTCCGGCGGGTACTCGGGCAGCTCCTCCCAGAAGAATTCGCGGCGGTCCACGATCTTGCCGCCGCGCATATGAAAGAGGTTGACAGCCAGCATACCGTTCTCATGGTGGTAGCCGTAGACGTCTGCATCATCGCCATCCGTCGTAGCCATGCGCTGTCTTTCCTGAACCTGGCTCATGGTGATCAGGAGATCGCGGTACCGGGCGGCGAGTTCGAAGAGTTGCGAGGCGGCTGCCGCCTCCATGCGCTCTTCAAGCGAGCGGCTCAATTCCGTCTGCCGGCCTTCCAGGAACATCTGTGCATCGCGCACCGCTTGCCGGTAGTCCTCGGGCGTGGTCAGGTTCTCAACGCAAGGTCCCAGGCAGCGCTTGATGTAGTACTGCAGGCAGGGGCGGGGATGGTAGCGCGACAGATCGACCTTGCAACTGGGCAAGAGAAAGCTGCGGTGGATCAGGTCGACCACCCGATGCGCCAGGTTGCCGGGGAAGAAGGGCCCGTAGTACGCGCTTCCGTCCTTACGCAGCCTGCGGGTGACAAAGACTTTGGGGTAGCGGTCGGCCAGGGTCAGCTTGACGTAGGGGTAGGTCTTATCGTCGCGCAGCAGGATGTTGAAGCGTGGCTTTCGCTGCTTGATGAGGTTGTTTTCGAGCGCCAGCGCCTCATGTTCGTTTTCCACCAGGATGTAATCGATGTCCACGGCTTCGCGCATGAGGGAGCCGGTCTTGGCGTTGGCCTGGGCTGCCCCGAGCAGGTACGAACGTACCCTGGAGCGAAGGTTCTTGGCTTTGCCGACATAGATCACGTCGCCCTGAGCATTGCGGTACAAATACACCCCCGGCCGAACAGGCAGGGTGCGTATCTTTTCGTGCAGATCCATGGAGTGTCCTAACTAAAGTTTAGACGGTATGCACTTCAGGCGACAGTTTGCGCACTTGGCAGGTAAAACTTTCCTTCTTTGCTCGATTCTTGGAGCACCAAGCTGTACACTTTTGTTCGCAAGTGATTGCAGCGAAACTAGTAATGCCAGATCGGTTTTTTGGCAGTGTTCGTGCTAGTAAGACCTGGATGGGCGAAGTACGGGAGCAGAACCTTTTATGATCCGAATCGATAAGACGTCGCAGCAAGCAGCTATCCTGTTGGGAGCCGTCTCACTGTTTGTCACCGCCGGCTGCTCCACCAAGAATTACGTCCGCTCGCAGACCACTCCGCTGGTGCAAAAGACCAACGAGCTCGACGACGCCACGGCAGCCAACAACCGTGCGATCCAGAGCACCAATGACCGCGCGCAGGCGGGCATCCAGCAAGCGCAGGCGGCAGCGAATACCGCCACGCAAAATGCTACGGCGGCAACCACGGCTGCAACCCAGGCGCAGGGCAGCGCACAGGAGGCGGTCAATCGCGCCGACTCGCTGGCCAGCGTGGTGGCCAATCTCGATAATTACAAGCAGGTCGGCGATGTCTCGGTGACCTTTGCCTTTGACAAGAGCGAGCTCACCAAGGCGGACAAGGCGCAATTGGATGGCCTTGGGACGCAGCTGACCACGGCCAAGGGCTACATCCTGGAAGTGACAGGGGGCACCGACTCGGTAGGCAATGCGGACTACAACTACCAGTTGAGCCAACGGCGCGCCGAAGCGGTGGTGCAGTATATTGCGGCCAAGTTCAATGTGCCACCACACAAGTTTTACCTGATCGGGATCGGCAAGGATCTGGAAGTAGCGACCAACAAAACGGCCGCTGGACGGGCGCAGAATCGGCGGGTGGAAGTGCAGATTCTATCCAACATGGCGCAGACGAACGCCACCGCGGTCTCGCAGGTCCGGTAGCGGCATTAACGAAAAGGGCCGCCAGAAATGGCGGCCTTTTCTATTTCCCCCCCAAACCGCGGCCGTTACCCCTCGCTGGTGAACACCAGCAACTGCGGACCCGGTTCATTTCAACTTCGGAAACCACCGTGCGAAAACTGATCAGGGCCTCACACAGCCCTGTGGTGAGAACTCCTCCGATAGAGGCCACACTTGTCCAAATGCGCGGTGGGAGCCCCCGCATTTATGCGGGGGAAGGAGCGCTTTAGCGCTCCTGGAAAGAGTCTCGGCTCTTATCACGCGCTTTAGCGCTGGCAATGCCAAGCCTCATGAGCTCCCTGTGTGAACCGCAGAAGAGAACCCATCCCCTAGGCCCGGAGAGCCTGCCCCGCCTGCCCCGGCGCGCCGCGGAGCCTGCCGTGGGAGCTTTCCGAGGGGCCGGTACCAACGTGCCTGCCCGGCTCCCCCGGAGTGCCGGGGACGGTACTGCACGCGTAAGTGTGTGCGAGCGCAGGGGATTGTCGGCATTAACTAAAAGGCCGCCAGAAACCCCGGCGGCCTTTTCTATTTCCCTGCCCCATTGCTGGTGAACACCACCTACCGTGTACCCGGTTCATTTCAACTTCGGAAACAACAAGGCGCTCGTCTTTGAAAGGCCCACGCTAAAAAGCCCAAGCTTCTGAGACCCGGGACCCCGAAACCGGTCCTCACGGAGACCCAAGACGGAACCACAGGGCTGACGTCTGAATCAACTCTTGTCATCGTTTTTAAGCATCAAAATGATGCTATTATGCGCATATGCGTACAACGATCGCACTCGACGATGAGCTGATGAAGCAGGCGGAGTACTACACCGGCATCACGGAGAAGGCCGCTCTCGTAAGAGAAGCACTCACGCGTCTTGTCCGCAACGAAGCTGCCCGGCGGCTGGCGGCTCTCGGAGGAAGCGATCCGGCGGCCGAAGCCGCGCCGCGGCGCAGGACGCAAGATTGATTCTGGTCGATACCTCGGTCTGGATCGACCATCTGCGAAGTGCGGACGCGAAACTGCAATCGCTGTTAAAGAATGACCAGATCATGACACATCCATACATCCGCCTGGAGTTGGCTTTGGGTTCGATGGCCAGCCGGGAAAAGGTGCTGGCTGACCTCGCCCTATTACCCCAGGCTCCGGTCGTGGCACCTGAGGAACTGTTTAGCTTGATCGACCACAAGAAGCTGTACAGAAGAGGAGTCGGCCTCACCGATCTTCATCTCATAGGCTGCGCCCTCTTCGATAAGTCGATTTCGATTTGGACCAGAGACCGGCAGCTGAGCGAAATTGCGGACGAGCTTGGGCTGCGCGCGCCGCTTTCTTAATGAAACTTCGGTTGTAGCTTGAGGACGCCCGTCTCAGTGCTACAACGCCAGAGAGCCGTGGGGTGCCGGCAACCTCGCTTACGGTGTTCGCAGACGCTGAGTCACATCCTGTCCGCACTGCGCGTAGTGCCGTGCGTTCCAACTGTAGATCGTCTCCGCTCGGGCTTTCAATGCGCAATGGGCGAGCATCGCGTCATAAATCGCGCCGCCCACAACACCGAGCGAGGCCGCATCTCGCAGCGCGCGGGAATACTCTTCTCCATCCAGCGTGATCAGGGAAAGGCGTTCGCGCAAATCACCGAGGAAAAGCATCGCCTGCTCACCACTGATGCGATATTTCCCCGGCATCCGCGTCAAGGTGGAGTACACCTCAACCAAACTATGCGCTCCGCAGCATCCTGTCGATGGATCGAATGCCAGGAATCGCCGCAAGCTCGCGAGGTGGTGAACATGGTCTCCGTAGAACACCGGCACGAGCGCCGAGGTATCGAAAAAAGCCTTCATTCCTCGCTTCCAAGGTGGGTCACATCCCGTTCCTCGCGAAGTTGCTGTAGCAGCTGATCCGTAGCAGAAGCCGGAAGAGGCTGGCCTGTACGAAACACCCACACGCCGTGTTCCTTCACCAGCGGCCCGATTCCCCGAACTGGACGCAGGGTGATCGACTCCCCGGCACTTTCCATCTCCAGGGAATCGCCTGGTTCCAGGTGAAGCTCTTCCCGCACCGCCTTTGGGATCACGACTCGCCCGGCCTTATCGATCGTGAGGTGAGTAGCCATAAATGGCATTTTACATTGGGTTGACCCAATCCATAATGCCATAGGGCTGCGCCGCCATCATTGAGGCTACCCTCAAGAAGGGGCATATGAACATGAGCTTTCTGAAGGGTACGAGCTCGTCCCCGTTCCCTCGTGACTTCTCCGCAACCTGTTCAGCCGTGCCACACCGTGTGAAAACTCATCAGGGCCTCATACAGCCCCGTGGTGAGAACTCCTCCGATAGAGCTCACACTTGTCCAGATTAGCGGTGGGAGCCCCCGCATTTATGCGGGGGAAGGAGCGCTTCAGCGCTCCGGGAAAGAGTCTCCACTCTGATCCTGCGCTTTAGCGCTGGCAACGCCTTGTTTCCTCTTGAAGAAATCTCCCGTAGCTGGTGAACATAAATGGGCGCGCACTCAATCGACAGTGATTCTAGAAACAGCACAGCGCCCATACTGGGGCGATTCTCGCTTAACTCCAGACGCGATCATCCCGCCTGCCCCGGCATGCCGTGGGACCGAAGCGAAGCGAAGTGGAGGGCCTGCCCTGAGCGAAGTCGAACGGGGACCCGCTGTTCGCCTTCCCCCGAACCACAAACCCCACTGACCGTAATCTCCATCTCTCACTGGTGCAGAGAAACCGACTTTTTTGCGACCTGTAGAGCGACTCGGCCTAAACTTGAAGGCAAGGAAGAACTCTCGATGACCCTTGCGCTGCATTTGAAGCCGGAATTGGAAGCAGGTCTCATAGCCCAGGCCCAGGCAAACGGCATGGATCTTGAGCATTATGTGCTTACGCTGGTTGAAAGAGCCCTCCCATCCGGTGTTCTGCAGCCCGATTCAGAGAGCGGGGCGCGTGCAGAAGCAGTGCGCGCGCGATGCGGGAGTTCGGAGACAAGTATCACTTAAGCCCTGGAGAACCCGTCACGCGCGCCCAGCTTCATGAAGGCCATCGCTTCTGATGGAGGAGTTCGTGCTGGCCGCCTCGTCGCCATCTCGCGGCCTCACAGTGGATGCACGGGAATCAAAGAACTCCGCCAAGTTTTCCGCCTCGATCCGCGAAAGCCCAACGCTGCGCAGATTATTTTGATCATCTGGCAGTGTACGTATTGCCGGTGTATTCTTTCCGAAAATGGGAGACAGCGGCGGTTGGCGTCTTTCGCGATCATCGGTAGGGCGCAGAAAAGGATTCTTCGACATGCCAAGCAAGCGGGCAAAGTGCGATGTGTGTTTTAGCGGCAAGCCGCTGCATGAGCTCCGGTTTGTGGAGGCAGCAATCCTTACAGCTCTGTTAATGATGTCTATCGGGCCGGTTGCGCACGCGCAGGCCGCACCAGCCCCGGCGCCGGCCGGACAGAGCTCCGCGACGCCCGCTTCGGCGACGGACATTGTCGGGATCTGGCAGGGGACGCTGCACATTCCACAGGCGAATCGGGATCTGCGTATTGAGAACAAGATCACCAAGGACGACAAGGGCAACCTGAAGGTGGTGGACTACAGCATCGATCAGGGAGGTCAGCCCCTGGTGGCGAACAAGGCAAGCTTTGATGGTGGAGTGCTGACATATTCAATCGACAGGATTGGGGGCAAGTACGAGGGCAAAATGAGCCCTGACGGAAAAACGATCACGGGCAACTGGACACAAGGACCAAATCCTCTGGCGCTCAACCTTGATCGAACGACGGAGGAGGCGGCGTGGCCGATTCCCGAACCGCCCAAGCCGATGGCTGCGGATGCCAATCCGAAGTTCGATGTGGTGACGATCAAACCGAGCGATCCGAATCGACCCGGCAAGCTGTTTACGATTCGCGGGCGTCACGTGATGACGATCAACACAACCGTGAATGACTTGGTGACGTTCGGCTACTCGATCCAGACCAAGCAGATGGCGAATGCGCCGGCATGGTTTGACGAGAAGTACGACATCGACGGCGTGCCGGATGTGGAGGGCCAGCCCAACATCCAGCAGATGCGGATCCTGATTAGGGACGCACTGGTGGCGCGGTTTGGCCTCAAGTTTCATAACGAGCAGCGCGAGCTTTCGGTCTACGCGTTGACCCTTGCCAAGGGCGGCCCAAAGATGACTGTCACTTCGGACAAGCCGAGCACGCCGGGGAACTTTATCTTCGGGCGCCTGGGCCAGTTGAGGGTGACCAACTCGACGATGAAGGACTTCTGCCACGGTATGCAGGAAGCGGTGATGGACAAACCGGTGGTGGACCAAACCGGGCTGACCGACCGGTATGATTTCAACCTGAACTGGACGCCGGACCAGTCACAATTCGCGGCGATGGGCGCCCATGTTCCGCCGCCGGCTACGGATGATCCGAATGCGCCGCCAAGCCTGTACGTAGCATTACAAGAGCAATTGGGCCTGAAGCTGGAGAGCACCAAGGCGAACGCGGACGTCATGGTGATCGACCACGTGGAGAAGCCGTCGCCCAACTGAGTTAAACAAGGGCGGGACGTTATCTTTGCAACCGCAATCAATGATGACCAAGTAAACGTCCCGTCTGGTCACCAACTTTTTGTCACCCACTTTTTTCCGATATGAAACGATTGAAGTGTCAGCTCTGTCTGGTCCAGGAACCTTGCGAACGGCGGGGCTTTAGCCCCGCTGTTTTTGTTGGTGCGCCCGCAGGAAAGTACAGTTCACCGCAAGCCCCACCTCCTGGACGGGTGCCCCATGTTTGCACCGGCGTAGTCGGGGCACTACGTGGGTTGAAAACGATGGGCGAAGCCCTTCCTTTCGTTTCAAACAGCTCATCCAGCCCAGCTTCCCCTTGCGTCCCCATCTTTACCGAATCTGCAAAACACCCTGCGGCTCTCATTATTTTCCGCACCATCGCTGGTGAACACCAGCAACCGCCTGCTCGGTTCATTTCACCTTCAGAAACAACAAGGCACTTCCCGAACACGGAAGGTAAACCTCGCGTGCGGCCGCCTGTCCCGGCGCGCCGGGGATGGTACTGCGCGCGTAAGTGTGAGCTAGGTGATGGCCGGTATTCACGAAAAGGCCGCCAAGCGCAAGCTCGGAGGGCTTTTATCTGCCCAGCGGCCGGGCGAGAGAGAAGGTAAACTACGCCTGTGACGATTCATCTGCCCGCCGAGTTAGAGCCCATGATTCTCGAGGATGTGCAACGAGGGGCCTACCGCTCGGCAGACGACTTCCTGGAGCACGCGGTTCGCTTGCTGCATAAGTAGGAAGACTGGCTCGCTACAAACCGCACGACTGTTGCGAAGTTGGTGGAAGCGGGCTGGGAGTTCGCGGCTCGCGATGAGCTGCGCGGGGAGACGGAAGTGCGGGCACCGATGGAAGAGCGGAAGCGCGCTTGGCGAGCACAAAAGCCGCTGGAATGAGCGCTTATGTTTTCACGCCGGAAGCCGAAGAAGATTTATTTGAAATTTGGTTGCACATCGCGCAGGATAGCCCGGAGTCGGCCGACAGAGTGGACTCCGAACTCCATAACTCCTGTGCATTCCTGGCCCCGAGCTAACGTCATGCTTTCGTGGAGGACAGACGAGACCTTCGGGCTTGGCCGACAGGTTTGCTGGAGCCATCTGATTTCTTCTTCCCATAGAACTTCGAGTGGTGTATGCTAGGTGTTCCCTAGAAGTTCGAGTGGAGGATTCTCCGTGGGGAAGAAGAACCAGTCAGACGGGGAGATGTTGAAGGGGACGCTCGACATGATGGTGCTGCGTACTCTGGTCGCAGCCGACGCTCACGGGCACACCATCGCCAAAGTGATTGAGCGCACGTCGGAGGATGTGCTGGAAGTTGAACAGGGCTCGCTGTATCCCGCTCTGCATCGACTGGAGGATCGTGGATGGGTGTCCTCATACTGGGGCGCCAGCGAGAATAATCGCAAAGCGAAGTTTTACCGGCTAACCGCTGCGGGCAAAAAGCAACTTGTACGCGAAACGAATCGCTGGCGGCAGATGGCCCGTGCGATTGGCTTGGTCATGGGCGAAGAAGCTATGGCAGATGGAGGCACTCGATGAGCTGGCTCAGGTTCTTTCGCCGCAGACGGGCGGACGCCGAACTGCAACAAGAACTCGATGGCTATCTGGTTGAGGAAATCGCCGAGAATCTGGCGCGCGGCCTTTCTTCCGAAGAAGCGCGTCGCCAGGCTAAGATCAAGCTCGGAAGTCCTCAAAAGGTCCGAGAGTGCCTTTGGCAGCAAAATACCAATGCGACAATCGACAACCTGCGGCGTGACCTGCAATACGCCCTCAGAACCCTGGCGCGATCTCCCGGCTTTGCGTTCACCGCAATTCTAACCCTCGCTCTGGGTATTGGCGCGACTACGGCCATCTTCAGTTTGGTGAATACGGTGCTGCTGCGGCCGCTGCCTTTTCCTGAGCAGGAGCAGTTGATCTGGTTGAGCCAGCAGGACCATTCGCTGCCGGGCGTGGCCGCGGAGTCTCTCAGCTACCCCGATTACTTTGACTGGCGCGCGCAGAACCACACCCTCAGCGGGATTGCGTCGTATCTGGGCGGCAGGGTAACGCTGCAAGGGGATGGCGACTCCCAGCTGCTGGACGTGCAGGAGGTCTCGTCGAACTTTTTTCAGTTGCTGGGCGTGGCGCCCATGCTGGGCAGGGATTTTCGCTGGGAGGATGAGAAGCCGGGCAACCGCTCGGTGATGCTGAGTTACGCGCTGTGGCAGTCGAACTTTGGTTCGGCCAGGGACATTGCGGGTAAGACGATCCGCATGGACGACCACAACTACACGGTTGCCGGCGTCATGCCCAAGGGATTTCAATTTCCGCAGGAGAATCCCGCGCCCGCACTCTGGAAATCGATTGCCGACGGTGCCGAAGGCAAGGACCCGGTAACGAGCCAGCGCGGCTATGATGCGCTTGAGGTGATTGGACGGCTCAAGCGTGGCGTTACGGTGGAGCAAGCTAAGGCCGACCTGAGCGTGATCGCGGGCAACTTGGCCCGGCAATATCCAGATCCCAACAAGCAGTATTACTCTGCGCTGGTTGAGCCTGAGCTCGTGCACATGACCGGCGATACCCGGCCCGCGCTGCGCGTGTTGTTTGGCGCCGTCACGCTGGTGCTGCTGATTGTATGCGCCAACGTCGCCGGCCTGCTGCTGGCGCGCGGCTCGCGGCGAAGTGCTGAGTTCGCCTTGCGCGCAGCGGTTGGAGCGAGCCGCGCGGCCATCATGCGCCAACTGCTGATGGAGTCGGTCACGCTGTCCCTCGCGGGCGGCGCGGCCGGCGTGGCGCTGGCCTACGCGCTGTTGCATGCGAGCGTGCGGTTGATGCCGCTGGATGTTCCGCGGATTGAAGGCGCGTCGATCGACGGTAGGGTCCTGCTGTTCGACTTGTGTCTCTCGCTCATCACCGGCCTTCTGTTCGGAGCGCTTCCGGCATGGCGGCTGGCGCGCTCGGCGGCGGCGCAGGCTCTGCGCGAGGGCTCCCGCAGCGTGGCTGGAGGGCGCGGACAGAATCGCGTGCACAACGCGCTGGTCATCGCGCAGACGGCGATTGGCCTGGTGCTGCTGGTGGGCTCCGGGCTGCTGATCCGCAGCTTTATTCACATCCTCGGTGTCGATCCCGGCTTTGATCCGAAGCATGTGATCACGGCAAGGGTCCGGACTTCCTTCGACTGGGCTGACCACGACAAGCGCTATGCGTTTTACCACCAACTCGTACAGCGACTCTCCGCCTTGCCGGGCGTGCAATCGGCCTCGGCAGGCTGGCCGCTGCCCATGAGCACGAACCATGGCGACGTCGCCTTCAATATCGCGGGCCGGCCCGTGGCCAAAGGGGACGAGCCCAGTGAGTCTGTGAATGTGGCCATGTCCGGCTACTTCGAAACCATGCGCATCCCGCTCGTGTCGGGCCGCTTCTTGGGTGAGCAGGATGGCGTAAAGGGAGCGCCCACCATACTCATCAACCAGGCCTTCGCGCGCAAGTATTTCACCGCGCAGAATCCGCTTGGCAAGTACATTCAGTTGCGCGCGCCTGACGACCCGATTCGCGAGATCGTCGGCGTCGTCGGGGACGTCAGGCAGGGAGGCTTGACCACGAGTCTCGATCCCCAGCTTTACCTGCCTTACGCGCAGGCCGTCATCACGGATCCGTATCTCGCCATTCGCACCGCGGGCGACCCGTTGGCCTTGCAGGGAGCGCTGCGCGCAGCCGTGCGCGACCTGGACAAGAGCGCGCCGGTCTACCAGGTTTCCACGCTCGAGGACTACATTTCAAAGTCGGTCGCGCAGCCGCGCTTTCAAACATTTCTGTTTGCCTGCTTCGCCGGGATCGCGTTGATTCTTGCGACCATCGGGCTTTATGGCCTGCTCTCGTACATGGTGGTGCAGAGGACTCTCGAGATCGGACTGCGCATGGCGCTGGGCGCGCAGAGAACGGATGTGCTGGGCCTCATTGCGCGGCGCGGCCTGGCGCTGGCCTTGATTGGCGTGGCAGCGGGTGTGGTGATTGCGGTCGTGATGACGCGGCTCCTGGCGGGCATGCTCCACGGCATACGGCCCACCGATCCACTGACCTTTGCAGCCACGGCAGTGCTGTTTCTGCTGGTCAGCATTGTGGCCAGCAGTATGCCCGCCTACCGCGCGGCGCGGATGGATCCAATGAAGACGCTGCGAGAACAATAGGTGCTTTCATGCGAGCCGCGACCCGCCATGAAGATGTTTTTCCTTGTTGAGCGCGTGACCGAGTATTGAGTCTTCTAGGACGGGGATGCGCAACCTTCATGACAGGTACATCGCCGTTCAATCTGGAGTGTTTGTGAGATGAAAGGATAAAGGCTTTGGCCGGAAAGCCTCACTCGTATCTCAGGGCGACCATTGGATCGACGTGCATAGCGCGGCGGGCGGGGACGTAGCTTGCGAGGAGAGCGATGGCGGCGAGCAAAAGCGACGCGCTAATGAAAGTAAGCGGGTCGAGAGACGATACGCCCACGATGAAACTACCAACCAGGCGCGTCATCACCGCCGCAGCAAACACGCCGACGGCGATTCCAGTGCCCACGATGACAAATCCCTGGCGGAAAATCATCTTAAGGACTTGCCCTGGCCGCGCGCCCAGCGCCATCCGGACGCCGACTTCGTGTGTCCGCTGGCTTGCTGCGTAAGAAACCACGCCGTACACGCCGACGATCGCCAGAACGAGCCCCAAGGTGCCCAGCGTCGCCGCAAGGCTCGCGCCCAGTTCGAACAGCATCAAGCCGAACGGCGAGTCCAACGCCTGCGTCATGGTCTGAACGTCGAATGTTGGCATGCCGGGTTCTATGGATCGGATGTTGCCCAGAATTGAGGATGTCATGGACTCGGGAGGCCCCTGTGTGCGCAATTGCAGGGTCGCCGGGGTCATGTATTTCTGAGCGAAAGACAAGTAGAAGTAGGGGCGAATCGTCTCGGAAATTTCTCTGGTAACGCTGTTCCTCACCACGCCGATGATTTGCACCGGGTGAGATGGGTCGTCCACAATGAGGAATTGCCGCCCGATGGGATCTTTGCCGGGCCAAAATTCCTTGGCCATGGCCTGGTTCACAATGGCGACGCGCGGCGCATTCGCTTCGTCGGAGTCGTGGAAATCCCTTCCCTCGATGAGTGGAATTCCCATCGTCTTGAAGTATTCAGGTGATACCGCGTTGTCTCCCGCAAAGATTGCGTCCTGACGCTTGGCAGGCTCGTAGCCGGGAATCTTCAGTTGAGCGCTATCGCCATCGAGGCCCATCGGCACCGATCCCGCGATGCTGGCTGACTGGATGCCGGGCAGTACCCGCACTCTCTCAGTCAAATCTCGGAAGAACTGCGCGCCCTTCGCCTCCTCATAGCCAGCTTGATGCGGGTCCATGCTGAGGTTGAGAACATTGCTCGGATCGAAGCCGAGATTCGTATGCCGAACGTTCTGCAAGCTGCGCACAAAAAGGCCCGCGACGATAAGCAGCATCAGCGAAGCAGCAACCTGACCCACCACTAAAATGCTGCGCAGACGATGCCGCCCGCCGCTTGCAGTGCGCCCACCGTCGTGCAGGACTTGGCTCAAATTGCGGCGCGAGGCCTGCATCGCCGGGACAAACCCGACGACGACGCCTGTAAGCAGCGCGGCAGCAAAGACGTAGGAGAATACGCGCCAGTTGAAGCTGAGGTCGAGGGCGATGGGCAGGCCCGTGCGCAAATTCAATGAACTGAGAACGCGGCTTCCAGCGATCCCGAGCCCAATACCTCCAGCGCAGCTCAGTAGAGCGAGAAGATTGCTTTCCGTAAGCATTTGACGCATCAAACGTCCCCGCCCCGCGCCGAGCGCGGCGCGAACGGCCATCTCGCGGCTGCGCACGCTCGCGCGCACGAGCTGCAGATTGGCCACATTCACACACGCCAGGAGTAAGACCATTCCGGCAAGGAAGAGAAAGAGGCCGGAGATGACAAACAGCGGCTGCGACGGATCTGCGGCAGCGTTGGGAGGCGCAGCAGTGAGTTTGTGAACGAGGATGGATTTCCAGTCGTCCGTTTTCGGAAACTGGCGCGCCATGCGCCCGGCAATCACATTGAGCGCCGGCTGGGCAGTCGCCGCGGTCACGCCAGGTTTCAACCTCGCGACGACCATCAAGCCTGCGTCGTCCCCATTCCCCCTATTGGCAAAGAAATCTTTTTTCTCCACCAAAGTGGCTGTAGCCATTCCAAGTGGTAGATAGCCTTGCGTGTCGAGGCTGGGTAGGGCGCCCCGGAAACCCTGCTGTGCAACTCCCACGATCGTGACTGGAAATCCATTCACGGAGGCTCTCCTGCCAAGGACGTTCGGATCACCGCCGAAACGCGACTTCCAAAAGGAATAGCTCAAAACCAGACCAGAACCTCCAGAGGCATCGTTTGACAAGATCAGCCGACCCAGTGCCGGACGAGCACCGAGCATCTCGAAATAATTTCCAGTGACGTAGGTCGTCCACATCTGCATGCTTTTGCCGTCGGTGTTCAACCCATCCTTGGTAAACGGCTGGATCGCAGAGACATCAGAGAATACCGAGGACGACGATCTGCGAATATCCTCAAAATTCGGATAGGAGAAGGCGTTGTCGTAGCCGCCATTCCTTTGCTGAACGCCAAGGTAGGTAAGCTGGGCCGGGTCTTTCACGCCGGCAATCGGGCGCAGCACAAGCCAGTCCAACATACTGAAAATCGCGGTGTTTGCCCCTATGCCGAGGGCCAGGGTAAGAATGGCGACAGAGGTGAATCCCGGAGATTTGAGCAGCGTGCGAAACGCGTAACGGATGTCCTGCAGGACGCCTGAGAGGAAATTGCCGGTGGCTTTTCCCGGCGCAATCGGCTCGCGATCACGGCCTCTTTCGACGGGTCTGAGGCTGCGGGCGAACAGATCGCCGCGAAGTTCGTCGAGGGCCGCGGGTTGGGCGGATTCTGGCGCTTCGCCCCGGGAGAGAAGCTCCTCATAGCGATCATCGAGGTGCTGGGCGAGTTCCTCAGCAATTTCCGCTTCCCGCGTTGGCGTAAGCTTCAGCGGAGCAAGTCTGCGGAGAATTTCGCGTCTCCAATCAGGCATTTTCAACCGCCGTGATGCGGTTGATTGCTTCGACAAATGCCTGCCAACCGCGTCGCTGCGAGGCCAGCACCTTCCGTCCCTGCGGGGTCAGCCGGTAATAGCGCCGGCGCCGTTGCCCGCTCTTCTCCACCCATCGACCCTGAATCCAACCTCGCTTCTCCAGGCGGTATAGCAACGGATAGAGTGAAGCGGCATAGAAGCTCACCGCGCCTTCCGAACGTTGCTCAATCAGTTTTGAGATCTCATACCCATGGCGGGCGCGGGCTTCAACCAGCGAAAGAATGAGCAGTTCGGCGCTGCCTCTTTTCCATTCGACTTGTGATGTGAAGTCCATATATGGCGACACCACATATTGAACGATAACCCCGCCTCGGCTGTCAAGCAGAGATTTCCACGAGAGGTTTATCCGTCAGGTTTATCCGTCAGACGGGACTGGAACTTTGGAGATGCGCGCCGAAATAACCTCTGACAGAGGTGCGAAACAGACGAATAATCGGTCAGACGGCTCTCAAACAAACCGGCGGAGGAAGTGACCTTCCAGGGCCGGCGATGATACCTATCTCCCACTCGCCGCGCGTGTCTCACTTCGCGGGGCCTAGGAGTTTCTCCAGTTCCCCCAAGTCGGGATCTTCTATTTCAAGCTCCAGTGGGTCGTCCAGATCGCCAGCGTAGTTAGGGAACGCCGTGCCTAATCGAAAGCCATGAAAAACGACTGTCGCCTGACAGACACCAGCTCACTGATCAGAACTGAGTGACAGTCGTCTCCGCCTGCGAAACCTGTACCGCGTTGTTGGTTCCGAACACCTTCAACTGACTCGGATCAGCCTGTTGAATCTGCAGGCCGGCCTGAAGCGCCGCCTGCTGCAGCATCTCCAGGCACTGCTGAGCGCTGGAGTTCGGTGGCAACGGCTTACTTACCGTGGTTCCCGTCGCTCCATTCGTAACAGTCACCATACCCGCGGTCGCGCCCGTGCCGCTGCCAAACGTAATCGAAACCCCATGAGCCTGCGGCCCCTCACTCGATCCTTGATTCGGCGCACTCGACGGCTGGTCCTGCGAACCCGGCTGCCCATTTGGTGCAGACGCGTTGTAAAGCGCCTGAAAGGGTGGCGAACTAATGTCGTCGTAGTTGTACGGGATATGGCATTTGCCGTTCGCCAGCCATCCCGGTTGCAGTCCCTTGTCTTTACCGAGATCCTTGCGGCAGATATACAACTGCGTTCCGTCCGCGGCCTGTCCACCCGGGACCATCGCCCCGATATTGCCATCGAAAGCGCGCCACTCCGCTGGCCCCGTCGCCACCTCATACGTATCCTGCGACAGCTCATGTTGTCCGTCCGCAAAATGGCATGAGCCCTGCACCCATTTACCCGGATACAGATTGTTGTTGTACTGCACCCTGCAAACAAAGAGCGGCGAACCAGGCTGCGGACCCTTCCCCGGCCCTCCCTTGATCGCATCCGCTCCCGGCACAAAAGGCTTCTGCGCCGGCTGCCATGTCACCGAACTCGGCCCCGGATTGTAAGGCGGAGGCCCTTGGGGTGCGGGCGCATATCCCGGAGGCTGCGGATACTTCAACTGTGTAATCCGGCCCTGGCTATCGATCGAAGAGCAGTTCGGCCCCACCCACCACTGGGTGTTCATGTCCAGCCCGACCCCCGGATCACCCAGCTTGCAAGCCGGATAAGGCTGCTGCGCCGGAGGGGTTGGATACGGAGGATAGGGCGCATACCCCGGATTCCAGGGAGGCCGGCCACCCCCAGTCGCGTAAAGCACTTCAAACGGCGGCTGCTCAATCACCTCCGCCCCTCCAAACGGAATGTTGCACGTTCCATTCGCGACCAGCTTGCCAGGTTGATACCCGTAGCCGTTCCCACTCGCGTCCACATAGTTCACGCGGCAGGAATACAGAGGGGCCCCATCCACATCCCTTCCCGTTTGAGCCAGCCCGTAGAAACTGCCGCGATACCCGCCCCAGCGCGCGCTCCCATAAGCCACATCATAGGAGTGCATAATCTGCTCCGACCCACCGAACGGCACATTGCAATTCCCTTGAACCCACTTTCCCGGAGTCAAACTGCCCTGCACGCGCGCGCGGCAGATGTACATAGGCGCCCCAGGATTCGGATCATTTCCCGGACCACCTGCAATCGCTCCTTGGCTCGCATCCGGAGTAAACGGGGAAGTGACCGCTCGCCACGGAAATACTCTGCCCCGGCATAGCGCCACTCTGCGCACGCACGGTAGCGCTGAGGCAACTCAGCAACGAGACGAGAACCACCACCAGACCACCGGAGCGCCCAAACCGTGGCACGGCATATCCCTCCACCCGCATGACTGGTCCATGGTATACGAGCAGCGCGGAAGAGCTTTCACCGCAAACGGAGTTTCGTCGCTTCTTAGCTCTTCGATGACTCCAAGGGAACGACCACGACGCGGTAAACCCCGGGGAGAACGTGCTCGCACTGAATCTGAATCAGGTAGTTGATACCCTTCGATGACAAGCGCCTCAAGGGCCTCGCGCCCGGATTCGGGTGCGGTGCAAGATCGTCAGGAAGATGTACCGTAATTTCCATAGCCAGGGCTTAGCAAAACGGGTGCAAATCCCGCGGATCGAGCGATTGGAGAATTGCACGAGAGAGGCTAGTCCATTCCCGGCCACAACAAAGCTATTACCTTTCACAAAAATCCAGGATGTAGCTACAATAAGCTCATGCTCGTTTGGGACGAGGCCAAACGGAAGACGAATTTACACAAACACGGCCTGGACTTCGCTGACGCCGATTTGGTTTATGAAAATCCTGGAAAGATCACCTTTCAGTCGCCGCGAAAAGGAGAGGCCAGGAAGCAGGACATTGCGATGGTCGCGGCGCACAGTAAGGTGCTCACACTTATTTACGTCGAGCGCGGAACGGACGTGCAAGTGATCTCGTTTCGAGTCGCCTCAAGAGTGGAGAGAGTGGTGTATGAGCAAGCGCAAGAGTCAGACTGACTGGAAGCGGGTGAAAGCAGTCAGAGACAGTGACCCGATTCCGTACTCGCCGGAGGACGGTCCTTACGACCCGAACGACGCGAAGGCGACTAAGGCCTATCTTTCGGCAGCGATCACCCGGCGCCCCGGACAGCGTGGGAAACAGAAATCCGCGACCAAGCAACTCGTGTCCCTTCGGCTCTCTCCCGCCGTACTTGAGTACTTCAAGGCCACCGGTCCAGGATGGCAAACTCGGATCGACGAGGTGCTAAAGAAAGCAGCCGAAGAATAGGGACCCGCATCTCACGCGCGCTTTAGCGTCTCCCCGTCGCTGGTGAACGCCAGCAACTACGTATCAGGTTCATTTCAACTCCAGAAACAACAAAGCACTCATCCTTGAAGGGGTTCGGACCAAGCGGATGCGCGCAGATGTGCGACCGACGAAACAACTCCCGATGTGCCGGCGCGAAATTCCGGGGGATCGTTTCGTCTGACCCGTATCGCGTCTTGGAAGGTCGCCCTTCTGTCTGACGACACCTCGCCGGGAGCAGAAAATCTAGACATCCTCACCCACGGAAATCACTCGCTTCGTAACGCCGTCATCGGATCGACTGCAGACGCTCGTCTTGCCGGCACCAGGCACGCCAGAGCCGCCACGCCGAGTAGCAAAAGGGAAGCGGCGAACAGAATGAGAGGGTTCGTCGAGGCATTCTCCACCCACTGAGCAATGAGTTGCTTCAGCGCGAAGCTCAACCCGAGGCCGGCAACGATACCAATAACAACACTAACGCCCGCGGAGGCGAAAACAATTTTGAGCACATCCCACCGCTGCCCACCGAGTGCCATGCGGATACCGAACTCGTTAGTCCGCTGCACTACAGAGTAGGAAACGACGCTGTATAGACCGATGGCCGCCAGGATCAGCGCGAGGACAGAAAAAGCGGCAAAGAGCACGGAAACGAGGCGTCCTCTGGCGACAACCTGCTGATTCTTGATCCATGTTTCCAGCACGCCATCATCCCACATGGTGGCCTGCTGGTCAGGATTCACCGAGACAATCTGTTGCTTGACACTGTGGGTCACACCGCGTGGATCGACCCGGGTCCGCACCAGAATCTGCGACCACATCCACATATTGACGCTGTAGGGCAGATAGATCGCTGGTTTTACGGGCTTGTCCAGGCCATCATCGAGGGTGTCTGCAGTCACTCCAATCACTTGCAACCAACCATCGCTGCCAGGAGCAACTAACGTTTCCTGCGACGTGCTCTTGAGCGACGGGACTTTTACCGAGCCGGCCAGAACATCGCTATTGGCGTAATAGCGCTTCACAAATGTTTCATTGACCACGGCCATCAGAGCGCCGTGTTGCAATTCTGTTTCGTCCCACAATCTGCCCTTCCGCAGCGGAATCTGCAGCGTGCTGAAATAGCGCGAATCGACAAAGTTGATGCTTGCTTTCTGGTCGTCCGACGCTGTCTTGCCCTTCAATTCAAATGGCTGCTCCCATCCGCTGTCCGGAGGAGTGGCGTTGGTGGAAATGCCGGTGGAAACAACCTCCGGCAGTGTTGCGATCCTGTCACGCAGCTGCGTGAAATAATTCGACCGCTCCGCCCACGTGGTGAAGGTATTTTGATGAACCGGAATCCCAACGGACATGATGTTGTGCGGGTTGTAGCCGAGATCCACATGCATCATGTGAACGAAGCCTTCGATCGCCACCCCGGCCGCCGTCAGCAAAAGCAACGTCAGGGCGATTTGCCCGGCGATCAGGGTAGAGTGGAGGCGCTTTCCGCGCACGCTGCCGGCCACTTTGCGCGTACTGGATTGCATGATCTGGCCAATTTCCGGCCGCGCTAGCTGAAGCGCCGGAAAGAGTCCAAAGACAATTCCGGTGAGCAACGCGAGCCCGACGCTGAACAGCAGCACGGGCACATGGATGTGAAAGTCAGCTTCGTTGGGGAAAGATTGCTTCGGGAGCCGGTCGATCATGAACCCGAGGCTCCCGTATGCGAGCAACACACCGAGACCCGCGCCAATGAAAGAAAGAATGACCGACTCGGTAAGCAGCTGCCGGACAATGCGGCCCCCGCTGGCCCCCACGGCAGAGCGCACGGCAAACTCATGCTGGCGAGCCGTGCCTCGCGCGAGCAGCAGAATGGAGACGTTGCCGCACCCAATGGCCAGGAGCAGCCCTACGGCGCCAAAGAGCAGATAGAGGGTTTTGCTTATCTGGTGTGTCACCCAATAGCTCAGGTTCTCGATGGCAATCCTCTGGTAGTGCTTTGGATAGTGATCGGGTGTTTGTTTTGCGAATTCCTGGAAATAGGTCTGCAGTTCTGCCACAGCGGCTTCCGGCTTGACTCCGGGTTTTAGCTTGACGAACGTACCGTAAGTTTCGTTGACAGCACCAGAGAGTTTTAACGGCAGATAAACATCAGGACCAGTAAATCCAAAACGGGGCGGCATCACGCCAATCACGGTGTAAGGCTTGTGCACCAGTTGCAAGGTTTTGCCCACGACGGACGGGTCGCCATTGTAATGATGCTTCCAGAACTTGTAACTCAACACCACGACGGGCTGCGGGTCTTGGCCGTCCGGAGCGTCGGAGGGGACATAGTACCGGCCCAGCATCGCTGGAACCCCAAGCATCTGAAACACGTTGCCGGTGAAATACCTCGCATTCACATCTTCCGGCACATCACTGCCGGTGACGGTCAGGTTCCAGCCATTGACCGCCACGACGTACTCGAGGGAATGCGCTTTCGCCAATTCCCGTGTCTGCGGACCGTTCAGTGAGTAGTCCGTCTCTTTCCCGGACTTATCCATCAGGGCAATATTGGCGATGCGATCCGCTCCCTGGTAGGGCCAAGGATTCACGAGCACGGCATAAATAATGCTGAAAACGGAGACCGTGGCGCCAATGCCTAAGGCCAGCGAGAGAATCGCCGTCAGAGTGACCCCGCGATTCTTGTAGAGCTGCCGCGTCGCAAAACGGAGATCCTGAAGAAAGGTCGACATGATCACTCCTAAACTGACTGGACGCAACTATAGGATTGGCTGCTCCGTCAGGTCCAGTGACTATTCAAGGGGAATACGTGAAATCGCAGCCCACGGTTCCGTAAATGGTTTCGTTCATGGTTCCGTCCGCACTCCCCGGTTTCCCAGTTCTTCACCATGTCAAGGCTCAGACCGTAGGCTCTAGCGAACGCCGCCTGGGTGAGCCCATTTCCCCATCCATGAAAGCGTTGGCTTCTCC
Organism: uncultured Acidobacteriaceae bacterium; assembly: GCA_963736535.1. Classification (GTDB taxonomy): domain Bacteria; phylum Acidobacteriota; class Terriglobia; order Terriglobales; family Acidobacteriaceae; genus PALSA-350. The sequence goes on along the minus strand of CAVTPN010000010.1, from coordinate 1,084,100 downwards.
AAGGCCCGCTTCAAGATCTTCGAACATCCTCGCCATCCCCTACCTCCTGTGTCTGCGCTTGAAATCCTCTGACAACTTCTTTAATTCGTTTTTCTCAGCCGCGCTGAGAGCCTGTGGCTTTTTGACCTCTTAGTGTTTTCGCAGATGACCAGATGTTTTTCCGTCCCTCACAAAGCCGTCATCCTGAGCGAAGCGCCTCGCAGGTTCTTTCGGATAACAGAGGTCTACGGCGCGAACAAAAGTCCCCGACCTATACTATTGTCATCCTCGAGCTTGCCGCCGCAGGGACCACGGGGCGCCTTTCCAAACGTCAACTGCCCGAGTGGGTCGCCTTCTCGACCGAGCAGTTTAGCGCGGCGACACAGTTGAGCAGTCTGCGTTCGGCGAAATGGCGCACCGCGAAAGATCGCAGTAAAAAATCGAGTGCCGGCAGTATCCGCTGTCACTGCCGGTCTCTAGAGATCATCGTGCCGAACGTCAGACCCTTTCAAGGCACCCTTTCACCGGCGCTGATATTTTGCTGGCCCGGACGGAAACCGGGGGACACTCCGCCTGTTAACCAAGTTGCAACGACGGCCGGTGCCAATCCAACCACCGCGGCGCCCCTTTTTTCCAACCAGGGCACCGAGAGAACGTATTTCTGGTGCCCTGATCTGAGTGGCATGATATGTCAGATTTGACATATACTACAAGCGAGTGAGTCCGAAAGACAGGCCGTTGGCATGGCTTCACGGCGCGGTGAAGACCCCTCCGTTTTCCAGGGCGGCGCGCCTTGAAGCCGGGTTCCTACTGCGACGACTTCAGCGCGGTGAATCGCTGTCGATGCCTCAATCTCGCCCGATGCCGAGCATTGGCCCACGATGCCATGAGCTGCGAATCAATGACGGCGGTACTCAGTGGCGTCTGGTCTACCGTATTGATACCGATGCCATTGTAATTTTGGAGGTCTTCGCCAAAAAGACCGGAGCCACGCCCAAAGCCGTGATCGCCACGTGCCGTGAGCGTCTAAAGGAGTACGAGAATGCGGGAAAGTAAGCGCAAGAAGTTGCATGCAAAGGGTTGGAAAATCGGGACTCCGAAGGATTTCCTCGGTATGTCCGATGAGGAAGAGTCATACGTCAACCTTCGCCTAAGTCTCGCGGAGGGCCTCAAGACACGGCGCCAGGCCCATGGAGTCACTCAGATCGGACTCGCTCAGGCCATCAAATCCAGTCAATCGCGAGTTGCAAAGATGGAGGCGGGCGACCCAACGGTGTCTCTCGACCTACTCGTCAAGTCACTATTTGCGCTGGGCGCGTCGAACCGGGAACTGGCGGCGATCATTTCTCGGCGCTAACCAGACAAGTGACGGCGTCATGGTCGGGAGAACTTCCCGGGAGCGGGGCCGTACCGAATACCTCGCTCAGGGACGGATTGGGGAATACCGCGGACAGCCTATTTAACCAGGGGTTCGAGGACAGGGGTTCCTATCCTCGCCTATAAAGTCGAAAGCCAGGAAGACCCTGCATAGCCTGGGGCTCGGTGAACGTTGCACGTGGACCGCCCGCAGTTAGAGTATTTTTCGTAATGGCGTAGACCGGAGAGCCGATTCCGTCGCAGAATGGCCGCACATAACCGCTCTCACCAGACCACCGTATTACGAAAAATGCTTTAGTCGGTGAATGGCCACGAATAACGTTGCTCCAGCGCATCACCTGCATTGCGTCAGGTGCTCGATAACTTAGGTTGACGAATCGAGCTCTATCCCGACCAGCTGTCTTTCGCAGCATGAACCCGTCAAACGCGCGCACCGCCCCCCGCAGCCAATCCCGTTCACCGCATTACCAACACCCGCAGGGAGTAACTTCCAGTTAACTCCCCTTTCTTCCTCATCTTTATTTTCAAAGCTCCTTGTGCGCCACAAACCACCCGTGGGATCGTTAATCCAGCAACCCACTGACGAGTTCGTAACCACCACAGATCCTAAAACAATAAGCAACCAAAGGAGTGACCTTTCATGGCAACCAATCCCAACCAAACCTTGGAAGACCTCACCAGCCCGTCCCCCCACGGGCCCACCCTCGCCGACGTAGAACACCGCCTGGCCCAACTGCGAAGCCTCCCAAAGCCAAACCGCAACCACCCACCCGCTCCAGAGCAACCCGAGCAGCCAGACCCTCCGCCCGCAGCCTCACCTCAACTACCCACCCATCAGGAGCTCGAAACAGCCGCCCTCCACGGACCCGCCGGACGCATCGTCAACAGCCTCGCGCCCCACACCGAAGCCCATCCCGCTGCGCTCCTCCTCCAATGCCTCGCCGCCTTCGGCAATCTCATCGGCCCGGGCCCCCACTGCATGGTCGAATCCACCCGCCACGCCCTCAACCTCTTCGTCATCCTCGTCGGCGATTCCAGCAAAGCCCGCAAAGGCACCAGCTGGAACCTCATCGCCAACCTCTTCGCCGAAGTCGACCCATCCTGGCTCTCTGCCCGCGTCAACAGCGCGCGCCTCACCGCCAACGGCCTCGTACGCGCCCTCCGCGATCAGCAGCCGCCCACCGACCGCCGTCTCCTCGCCCTCTCAGAGGAGTTTGCCACCGTCGTCCACTCCCTCAAGCGCGGCAACGGTCACCTCTCGCCCCTGCTCCGTTGCGCCTGGGATAATGGCAACCTCCCCACCCTCGACATGCACCACCACCAGCGCGCCACCGGCGCCCACCTCAGCCTCATCGCGCATATCACCCAGCGGGAGCTCACCCAAACCTTCCAGCGTGACCAGGCCCATAACGGCTTCGCCAACCGCTGCCTCTGGACATGGGTCGAGCGCAGCAACTGCCTCCCCGGCGGCGGCAGCGCGCCCGCGGATGAACTATCCGCCATCGCCGAGACACTGCGGAACGCCGTTGCCTGGGCCACCGCCCGGCCGGAGATCCTCTTTCGTCGCGACCAGGAGGCCCAGAAGCTTTGGGAAGATTGTTATGAGTCGCTCAGCTATCGCGATCCCGGCCTGCGGGGCGCAGCCACCAGCCGTGGCGAGGCCCAGGTCCTGCGCCTCAGCGCACTCTATGCCGCCCTCGACTGTAGCGAGATTGTCTGCCTCCCCCACCTCGAAGCAGCCTACGCCGTGTGGACCTACTGCTACCGAAGCGCCGTCCGCCTCTTCGGCCTGGCCACCGGAGACCCCATCGCCGACCGCATTCGCGAGGCCGTCCAAGCCGCCCCCAACGGCCTCTCCAGGAACCAGATCAATCGTCTCTTCTTCGGCCACGTCAGTAGCGAACGCATCGATGCCGCGCTCGAACAACTTGCCGCCATCGGCGCACTCGTCGCCTACACAGAGCAAACCAACGGCCGGCACTCTACCCTCTGGTTGGCCACCCAATACTAGAGCAAACCGTGGACACACCAACGGAAACGAATCACCAGCGAGGAGCTCTTTTCTCGCTTTTCTCGCTTTTCGCTCAATCTTTTTCCAGCAGAAAAGCGACGAAGGGGGCTTATCCCTCTTTTCTCTCACAAAGTGCATTCTTTTTTCGCAATGACGGCTCTTGCTGCGCAGGATAGTTGGAGGTTTTGACACCGGGTTCTCGGACTCGGAGGAGCCACCGTTCCGGGGGAGCCCCCGCATTTATGCGGGGGAAGGAGCGCTTTAGCGCTCCTGGGAGTTTCTACATTTTCTAGAGCCCGGGGTATGATTTATCGACCTTCAGTTTCGCGTTTTTGCTTTGTATCAGGGCACGACTTTAGTCGTGCCGCACATCGCTGATAATAGATCGGGCTTTAGCCCCTGAGGTGTTGCTTTCCTGCCCGCTGCAGAGTTTTTCCCGCAGCCTCTTCAGTCCGGGGGAACCCAGCACTGCGTGCGGGGGAAGGAGCGCTTTAGCGCTCCTGGAAAGAGTCTCGACTCTAATCACGCGCTTCCCCGGATTTCCTGTGCAGCTTGGTTGCTCCGGCGCGCTTCTTGCGGCTTTCCTTAACGAAAGCCGCATACGCGGTCGCGTCCAGTGCAGGGTACAGGAAATCCGGGTTTAGCGCTGGCAATCCCAAAGCCTCATGCGTTCCCTGTGTGAGAGAACCGCAGAAGAGAACCCTAGCAGCTTGCGGAAAAAGTCTGATTTTTGAAGGGTACGGGCTCTCGCGCAGCACATGACCGTAATAAGTTGTTGTAAACGGTTCGGCTTTAGCCGCTGAGGGCACGCAGCTTCATCCCGTTTCGACTTTTTCCGCAAGCTGCCGGGAGGGAAATAGCTGCCCTACATCGCCAGATGGCGGACGTGTTCCGCGCGTACATCGGCGGCGCTGAATAGCCGATAGAACGGCGCACCCTGCGCTGCGGCTTCGACTGCCGGCCGGCCCTTGGCTTCTTCCCGTTCCACCAGGCATACGACCCCGATCACCCGCATCCCGGCCTCGCGCGCAGCTTCGATCGCGGTGATGGTGGACGCGCCCGTAGTACACACGTCATCGACGATAATCACGGGCGCGTCACGCTGCTGGAAGCCTTCGATACGGCGCCCGGTACCGTGAGTCTTTTCTGCCTTCCGCACCAGAAAACCATCCAGGACCGGCGACCCGGGAGCATCCACGGCATGCCAGGCGCTCGCCGCCGCTACATTGCAGACAATGGGGTCTGCGCCGAGGGTGAGACCGCCCACTGCACGCGCCCGCAACTCGTGCTGGCGAATGAGATCGAGCATTGCCAGGCCGGTAAGCCGCCCGCCTTCCCCCGTGAGGGTGGTGGTGCGGCAATCGATGTAGTAATCGCTGGTGGCTCCGGAAGAGAGCTTGAACTCTCCCAGGCGGAAAGAGATGCGGGCCAGCATTTTGAGCAGGGCGTCGCGATGGGCAAGAGTCATTAGGTGATTTTATCCAGGTGACGAAAGCCGCCAGTGCCGAAAAACAGGATGGTAAAGATGGTGCCGTTATAAGTGGCGTGAATGAGCGTGCTGGCGGCGAGGGAATGAGTCCACAGCCGGACTCCGCAGAGCACCAGGCTGACACCAAACAGTACCGCTAACGGAGCCCAGGCATGGGCCAGCTGCTCGGCATGGACCAAAACGAAGGCGACGCTGGTGACAGTGCAGGAAAACAGCAAAGCCGCAATGCTCCAACGGGGATCGTATTCCGCTCCCCGGTCAGAGGCAGCGGGATGTACGTCTGACGGGCGCTTGAGTTCGCGCAACCAGTCCCAGGCGGAGGCTAACGAGGGTAGCAGAAAGCCGCGAAAGGCCAGCTCCTCACAAACCGGGGCCAGCAAGGTGCCAAACAGGGCCACCATCCAAACGTCGGCGGGGGTTCGAAAAAAGTCGTCTATGGGGAGGGTCTTGGGAATCGGAAGGAAATTCGACAGGAACTGGACCGCGAGGCTGAGGACAACGCCTCCGGCCAGCAGGGAAACCCAGCGGCGGCGCACGACGGAAAAGTTCCAGTGCAAAGCTTGAGGGAACGGCTCCTGCCACAGGTAAGTAAAAATGGCCCAGAGAATGGCCCCGGCGATGAGGTAGCCGGCGGCCATGCTGGGGATAAGCAGGCGCGGCTCGCGCAGCAGCTGATCCGGCGTCTCCGGTCCCAGCAGGTGCAAGCCCATGACCAGGGCGAAGGCGGAAACACTGGTGATCAGCAGGACGATGATGGCCACCAGGAAGAACAGGACGGTGTGACCAAAGTTAGGGATTCGCCGCGGGCGGGCGTAAGGCTCGGGATCTACAACCGGGTCAGGCGAGGGGGAAGCCGGGGGCTCAGGCAGCGGGCCAGCGGGGTTGTAGGAAGACGACAGAATCTCCGGATCAGTCGACATGGGTCAGGGCGGGTTTCCTGCTGCGGACGGAGCTCTTTGCCCGGCCTGCACCTTTGCGCGGAGCGTGAACGTGGTTGCCATTGGCTTCCGGGGAGAGCGCCGCGAGGGGCTTCAACTCACCCACTGGAAAATAACGACGAAGAAATTCACCGGTATGCGAGCCGAGTGTAGCAGCTATCTCGGCCGGAGTGCCCTTGGCGATGAGACGGCCGCCATCTTCTCCTCCCTCCGGGCCCAGGTCGAGGATCCAGTCCCCGCTGCGGATCACATCCAGGTTGTGCTCGATGATGATCACGGTGTTGCCCAGGTCGGTCAGGCGGTGCAGCACCTCAAGCAGCCTGCGCACGTCGTCGAAGTGCAACCCGGTGGTGGGTTCATCGAGCAGGTAGAGGGTTTTTCCGGTTTGCCGCTTGGAGAATTCGCGGGCCAGCTTCATGCGCTGAGCCTCGCCTCCCGAGAGCGTGGTTGCGGCCTGGCCGAGATGAATGTAGCCGAGTCCCACGTCCACCAGGGTCTCCAGCTTCTGCCGCACCAGGGGAATGTCGACCAGCACCGGGAGCGCGTCTTCTATGGCGAGCTCAAGCAGGTCGGCGATGGAGTAGCCATTGAACTTGACTGCCAGGGTTTCCTGATTGTAACGGCGACCGTTGCATACCTCGCACAGCACATAGACATCGGGCAGAAAGTTCATCTCGATGCGGCGCTGGCCTTCGCCCTGGCAGGCCTCGCAGCGGCCGCCGGAGACGTTGAAGGAAAAGCGGCCCGGCTTGTAGCCGCGTTCCCGCGACTCCGGCAGGCGGGCGAAGAGATCGCGGATGGCGGTAAAGACGCCGGTGTAGGTGGCCGGATTGGAGCGCGGCGTCCGGCCGATGGGGGACTGGTCGATACGCACTGCCTTGTCGATGTTCTTAAAGCCCTGGATGGTCTTGTAAGGCTCGGGCGTTTCGCGTGACCCGTAGAGCTCCTGGGCCAGGGCACGATAGAGAGTGTCGTTGACCAGGGTGCTCTTGCCCGATCCGGAGACGCCGGTTACTACGGTCATTACGTTAAGCGGAAAGCTCGCGGTCAGGTTTTTTAGGTTGTGGCCGCCGGCGCCTTCGACGGTGATCCAGTTGCCCTTCAGCGGCCGCGGCGCGTCGCGGCTGATGGTCTGCAGTTCGCCGGAGAGGTAGCGGCCGGTCAGCGAAATGTCAGTCTCCATGATCTGCTGCGGGGTCCCGGCAGCGACTACGTGGCCGCCGAGTTTGCCTGCTCCCGGGCCTAGGTCAACGACATAATCGGCATGGCGAATGGTGTCTTCATCGTGCTCTACCACTAAGACCGTATTACCGAGGTCACGCAGCGACTTGAGGGCCGCTATCAAACGTTGATTGTCGCGTTGGTGCAGACCGATGGAAGGTTCATCGAGCACGTACAGCACTCCACGCAGACGGGAACCAATTTGCGTGGCCAGGCGAATGCGCTGTCCTTCACCACCGGAGAGACTGGCAGCATTGCGATCCAGGGAGAGATAGCTCAGGCCGACGGAGTTGAGAAACTCAAGCCGCTCCACCACTTCGCGGCGAAGCCGCTCGGCAATCAAAGCCTCGCGGCGAGAAAACTCGAAGCCGCGCGCCGCCTCCAGGGCTCTGCGCAACGGCAGCGCCGTGAAATCGGCAATGGACAAAGAGCCCACCTTAACCGCCAGCGATTCCGGCCGCAAACGCTTGCCCTGGCAGGCCGGGCAGATAGTGGCCGACATGTAGTTCAGGAGCCAATCGCGATAGCTTTCCGACTTGGACTCCTCAAGCGAGTCGCGTAAGTAGGCGAGGATGCCGTGGAAGCCGGTGCGCGGCGCCTCGTCTCGTCCTGGGCCGTGGAGCAGCAGCTTCTGATGCCGCTCACTCAGCTCCTCGAAAGGCTTGCTCAGATCGATCTTGTAGCGTTGCGCCGCCAACTGCAGCAGGCGATTTAGATACTGCGATCCACCGCCCGGGCCGAGCGCGCCATCGGTCAGCGGCTTTGACCAATCGGTAATCACTTTAGCCGCGTCGAAGTCATAGATGCTGCCTAAGCCATGGCACTCGGGGCATGCGCCATAAGTGCTATTGAACGAAAAGCTTCGAGGCTCCAACTTGGGGATGTCGAGTCCGCAGTCTGGGCATGCCATGGAAGAGGAATAAAGCTGCTCCTCTTTACCGGAAACTGCGGTGAGAACGAGGCCGTTGGCCAACTGCAGAGCTTTGGCGACGGAGATTTCCAGGCGCTTTTCAACGCCAGGTTTTAGGACGACGCGATCGATGACGGCTTCAATGGTGTGTTTCTTGTTACGTTCGAGACGTATGGAATCGGCGAGATCGCGCATCTCACCATCGATGCGAGCACGAAAGCCTTGCTGATCCAATTCGTCGAGCAAGTCTTTGAACTCGCCTTTACGGCCGCGCACGATCGGCGCGTAGATGATGACGCGTTCTCCAGGTGCGAGCGAAAGAATACGCTCCACGATTTGTTCAGCGGATTGGCGCGAAATCGGTTTGCCGCACTTGGGGCAGTGAGGCACTCCGATCGATGCGAACAGCAGCCGCAGGTAGTCATAGATTTCGGTAATGGTGCCGACGGTGGATCGGGGGCTTCGGCTGGTGGTCTTTTGTTCGATGGAGATGGCCGGGCTGAGACCTTCGATGGAATCGACATCAGGGCGCTCGATCTGGTCAAGAAACTGGCGAGCGTAGGCGGAGAGAGTTTCCACGTAGCGACGCTGGCCCTCGGCGTAGACGGTGTCGAAGGCCAGGGAAGACTTGCCTGATCCGGAGAGGCCGGTGACCACGGTAAGCGTATTACGGGGAATTCGGATGTTGATGTCGCGCAGATTGTGCTGACGCGCTCCGCGCACGGTGATATGAGTAATGGGCATGAACGCTCAGCTAGAACTTTGGAAGTAAAGTGCAGCAACGGTGAATACGGGCCACGGGCAAGGAATACGCAGGGCACATGGCGCGAGTAACTACTACATGTATCTTATTCGGCAATAGAAACGAGGGTCAACGTAAGGCTGCTGTCTGTCACAATGACACACTGATGATACGAGCGAATGAACGCTTATCGATAACGGAAGTGCGCAGACGACGCACGATGGGTGAGCAAAAACTCTGGTTTGAAGGGCCATTATGGGAATCGATGTAAGTATGTTGATGGTTTTTTGTGCGGCCGTTGCCGCTCTCGCGCTTGGAGTCATGCTGGGCTACATGTGCTGTAAAACCTTGTTCGATGTTTTGCGTTTCCATGCCCGGTTGTCACCGGCGAATGGCGCCAAGGCTGAGACTCGGGTCGTTGCCCAGGTTTGAAGTGGAAGCGGTCTTGCAGAGATCTCATTTCTGCTTCTTAGATTGATCAACACCCAGGGCCGGATTCATCGGCCTTAATGCTCAGATTTTCTCCCCCCTTTTTCTTAAGCCAAAAATGCTGGGTGCCCCATTCAAGCCTTCCATTGCCTGCCCCGGCGTGCCGTGGGGCTTGAGTGGGATACGCAACTGTCGAGGTGCATGTCTACTGCGGCGGTTGCTGCTGTTGTTGTTGCTGATCTTGTGGTGGAGTCCCCTGTTGTTGCTGGGCGCGCATACGCTGCAACTGCTCGAACAACTGCTGCGGCGTCTTGACCCCCGGTGTGGGGGGCGGCGTCGTTCCAGGCGGAGGAACATCCGGTGGCGGTGGCGGGACCTCTGTGCTTTCCGCTTCGTTGCTCGCTTCATCGGAATTCATTTGCGGGGACGGCGGCGCAGCTGTTCCGCCATGTGAGGCGGGCGTGAGCAGGAGTTCTCGCGGAGCGCCGTTGCTCAGGTCTCCCAGCAGCACCACGTTGTATGCAGTTCCGTTGAGCAGATCGGCAAGCACATCGCGGGGCGCTCCCGGGCCGAAGACGCCAAAGACCCGCTCGTCGCCGCTGAGTCCTTCGATCTGCATCCCACTTTTGCCGGCCACCTGGTGCAGAATGGCGCTCAGGCTGGAATTCTCGGCGCGAATCGATAGACTGTTGCCGGAGAAGACGATCTGGGCTTCGGTCGCCGGCTGCTGCAGCATGGAGGGTGCAGTCTGGTCAACGGGGGAAGCGGGTTGCGGCGGCTGCGCCACGGCGGGTTGGGCCGGTGTAGCTGCTTGTGTAGCCGGTCCCGGCTGGCCGGGGACGCCGCGCAGGCGAGCTGGAACGCTTTGCGCGTACACATGGGACGCCGCCAGGAAGAGGACCGAGACCAGGAGTGTCAATCCGCGGCTCGTAACCACGCGAGCAAACTGCCGATTCAAGCACGCCATCCCCATACCTCTCGAACCACCCACAAACTTACCTGCCAACTTCAGGCCGCCGGGACGAAACACCATCCACTGCGAAGATTGGAGCGCCTGTGTACTAGACTAGCAGTGGTCGCACCGGAGAGCGAGCCGCGGTTACTGTCGTGTTTGGCTCCCCGGTGCTTCGATCAAACGGTCTAACCTGCATGTCGCTGCTTGCCCGCTCGCACCCTCGTTTAGCACTCGTGATCACTCTTTTTACGCTGTTGGCGCCCGGCCGGATCTTTGCTGTGTCGTGCACCACCCAGGCGCAGATGGCCGAAGCCGACCGCGCTACCCTGGTGCAGGCCGCGAAAACGCTGGCGTCCGCCGTCCAGAGCGGAAATGTTGCCGCGGTGCAGGCGTTGACCATCCCCAAGGTAAAAGCACAATTTGATTCCATCGCAAGCACTATTGAGCAGACCGCTCCGCTGCTGGCCGGCGCCACTGTAACGATAGACGCACTGTACGGTCTGGACGCTTCCGATTTGAAGTCGTCGGCCGAGGACACCCAGTTCTTCTGCGGCATCCCCGGTTCTCCGCTGCACGTCGACTTCACCATTCCTCAGCTTCCCCAAGGGCGATATGCACTGGCGCTGGTGCATGCGACGGGGGTGCGCCAGCCACAACAGATGGCGTTTCTGTTGCAGAAGAATGGAGACTGGCAGATGGCCGGCTTCTTTGTGAAACCACTGCTGGTGGCTGGACACGACAGCCTTTGGTACTGGACCCGGGCGCGCGCTTTTGACCAAAAAAACCAGAAATGGAACGCATATCTCTATTACACGACTGCCGCCTACCTGGCGACACCGGCTGATTTCCTGACCAGCACCAACCTGGAAAAACTGAATCAGGAAACGGCCAGCGCCCGGCCGGATGGTCTGCCCGGGGCGCAGCCTATGGTCGTTACCGCTGACGGTAAAACGTATTCCATCAGCGATTTGCATACCGATGGCTCGCTGGGCGGTCTGGACGTGGTGATCCGATATGCGGCGACGGATGTGAGCGATCCGGTCGCGACTCGAGCGCGGAACCTGGAAGTCATGAAGGCTACGCTTGCAGCGCATCCCGAGCTACGGGAGGGATTCCACGGGTTGTGGGTCTTCGCCGAAGCGCCGCCGGAACGTCCCTTCGGTAATGAGCTGACCATGACCGACATTCATTGAAACGGGTTTGCTTCTTTGCCGAAGAAACACGTGTAGCATGGGCCACCCGCATCTCTGCTGTGCTTTCCGAAAAGAACATCTGGAAATGCAGGGTTAACGAGGTTACGTCGCTGTATGGCATATGAGATGGAAAAGAGTTTGTCGCGGGCGATTGCCGAGAGAAGAGCATCGCCCAGTTTTGATGGGAGTCCGATGCCGGATGCCGATCTGCAGAGGATTCTGCAGGCCGGATTGCAGGCGCCAAGCGGGTATAACCTGCAACCGTGGCGATTCATCGTGGTGCGCAGTCCCGATCAAAAGAGGAAGCTGCGCGCGGCCTGCTACAACCAAGCCAAGGTGGAGGAGGCTTCGGTCATGATTGTGGCTTGCGGCGATGCAGACGGGTGGCGCAGTGGAGATTTGGACGAAATGATACGCCTGGGGCGCTTGGGCGGCATGCCGGAAAATTACGCCGAGCAGGCCAAGGTCACCATTCCCAACTACCTGTCTAACCACCCCAACATGCCGTTGTGGCTCAATCGCCAGGTCATGCTGGCCTTCACTCACATGTTGCTGATGGCAGAGGTGCTGGGCTATGACACTGCGCCCATGGAAGGCTTTGAGGAAGACAAGGTGCATGAGGTACTCAAGCTTCCCCTCAGCTACTCCGTGGTAGCCCTGCTGGGCATCGGGCACTTGAAGGGACCGGACAAGTTTTACGGCGAGCGCTTCAACATGGCACGCACCGTTTTTGCGGAAGAGTATGGCAAACCGATCAGGTTTTCAGAGTAGAATTAACCAGACTGTAACAAACCTCTCTCTCCCAGGCTAAAAGGAAGGGTTTTCCAGGGCAAAAGCCCTTTGCAGGAGCGATTCTTTGCGTCGTGAGTATCCAGAGGCGCCGATCGTGGGCGTGGGCGCCGTGGTGATCGACGGTGGGAAGGTTCTGCTGGTGCGTCGCGGCCATGAGCCGCTCAAGGGGGAATGGTCACTGCCCGGAGGCGCCCTGGAGTTGGGGGAGACCCTGCATCAGGGCGTGGTTCGAGAGGTGCTGGAGGAAACCGGCCTGACCGTGGTGCCGGCTGGCATTGTCGAAGTCCTCGATCGGATTACGCAGGACGAGGTCTCGGGGCGAACTCGTTATCACTATGTGCTGGTCGACTTCCTATGCCGGGTGACCGGCGGCACGCTGCGCGGCGGCAGCGATGCGGAGGAGGCGCGCTGGGTGGCGCACGAGGAAGTGCATGAACAGGGCGAGTATCGGCTGGCGCCATTGACCGTACAGGTGATTAAGAAGGCCTTTCGGCTGGGCCTGGCGAGTGATCCATCAGAGCATAAGGAAAACGAAGCATGAGCGTTGATCGGCAAATCATAGGGGCGAGCGGTTCCAGGCGGAAATCAGGGCGCGGCCTGACGTTTGTTCTGCTGCTGCTGGCGTTAGGCCTCGGCCTCCTGGCCTGGCGAAATCCGTTATGGCTGGTGGACAGGCAGACCGACGCGAGGTTGCGGTTGCAGGGTGTGCATAGCGAATTTGTGACCGTCAACGGCTACAAAATGCACTACCTGGTGGGTGGGACCGGCCGGCCCTTGGTGCTGGTGCACGGGCTTGGTAGCAGGGCGCTTGACTGGGCCAACCTGATACCGCGGCTCATCGCGGGCGGCCACCGGGTATATGCCGTGGATCTGTTGGGATATGGACGTTCGGCGCAGCCTAGGGATGGCGGCTACTCCATTTCGGACCAGGCAGTCATGGTCGAGGGGTTTCTGGACAGCCAGCACCTGCAACAAGTGGACCTGGCAGGTTGGTCCATGGGTGGATGGATTGCGATGCGGGTTGCGTTGCAACAGCCCGAGCGCATCCGGCGGTTAGTGCTGCTGGATAGCGCAGGCCTGCGCTTTAAGCTGGGCTTTGATCCCGCTCTGTTTCAGCCGGTATCCCCCACAGACCTGGCGGCTCTGGAAGAGTTATTGGTGCCGCATCCGCGGCCGCTGCCTGGCTTTCTGGCCATGGCTATGCTGCGCCGGGGCGATGACATCGGGTGGGTGGTCCAGCGCAGCGTGCAATCCATGATGACGGGGGAGGACCTGGTGGATGGAAAACTGGGGGCTTTGACGATGCCGGTGCTGATTGGTTGGGGCGAACAAGACCGGTTGATCCCTCTCTCAGTCGGCTACCGACTCCACGCCGAGATACTTCAGTCGGAACTGGATGTGTATGCCAACTGCGGTCATCTGGCGCCGGGGCAGTGTGTTGGCCAGGTGGGGCCAAGCGTGGTGGATTTTCTAAATGCCCAGCCGGCGCGGATGGCGATGGTCCGGCACATCCCGGGTACCTCCACCAACGACAGCGTATTCCCAGGTCAGTGATCGCCTTTCCAGACATAGGCGTCTGGTTGTGGCAGTCCAATGTGCGCCAGCACCCGCCAGACAAATTGCTCCGCCATCTCGGCTGAGTCCATGGGCCGGTTGTAAAAAGCAGGGATGACCGGGAAGATGACCGCGCCTGCGTCAGCGGCCAGGCTCATGTTGCGCAGGTGGATCTTGTTGAAGGGCGTCTCGCGAACGCAGAGAATGAGCGGGCGGCGTTCTTTCAGGCTTACGTCGGCGGCGCGTTCGATCAGGTTCGAGGCTAATCCATTCGCAATTCCCGCGAGCGTGCCCATGCTGCAAGGCAGGATGATCATGCCATCCGAGGGATAGCTGCCGCTGGCCGGCCCGGCGCCAATATCGTTCTCCGCCAGTTGGTGTACCTTCCCGGAAGGCTTACCCAGCAGTTTTGTCACTAGTTCACTGCGGCCGCTGAGCTGCAGTTCCTCTGCCATCACCCGCAGCGAATTTTCCGATGCGATGAAGTGGATGTGGGAAACGCGATCATCACGCTCCAACGCACGCAGAAGGTACTGGCCAAAGATCGATCCGCTGGCTCCGGTGAGGGCGACGGTCAAGTTCTTCACGTCAGAACCCGATCGAAGATCGCATCTACATTGGATAGCTGTCGCTGGAGATCAAACGTCTTCTCCAGGTGAGGGAGCCGGCTGCTGATCGCGGGATCGCGCGCCACCAGGTCGCGGAAGACCAGGTCTTCTTTCCAGGCATGCATGGCGTGCCTCTGCACCAGCCGGTACCCTTCTTCCCGAGACATACCAGCCTCGGTCAGATCGAGCAGAAGCTGGCCGGAGAAAATGAGGCCGCCGGTGCTCTCCAGGTTTTTGAGCATGCGGCGGGGATAGACCAGCAGCTTCTCGATCAGAGAGGTTGTCTTGGCCAGCAGGTAGTCGGCGAGGATGGTCGAGTCAGGAAAGATGATGCGCTCGACGGATGAATGGGAGATGTCCCGCTCATGCCATAACGCCACATTTTCGAGAGCTGCCTGGGCATTGGAGCGCATTACGCGCGCCAGCCCGCTGATCTGCTCTGAGGTGATGGGATTCCGCTTGTGCGGCATGGCGGACGAGCCCTTCTGCTTTTCGGAGAAGAACTCCTCTGCTTCGCGGACTTCGGTACGTTGCAGGTGGCGAATCTCGACCGCAATCTTATCCAGGGTGGAACCCAGCACCGCCAGGGTAGAGATATAGGCGGCGTGGCGATCGCGCTGGATCACCTGGGTAGCCACTGGCGCCGCACGCAGCCCGAGCTTGGCGCAGATGGCCTCCTCGTGCTCTGGTTTGAGATGCCCGAAGGTGCCAACGGCGCCGGAAAGCTTGCCTACCCTCATATCCTCTGCACTGGCATCAAAGCGAACCAGGTCGCGCATGATTTCGGCATACCAGTTGAGCAGCTTGAGACCGAAGGTTGTGGGCTCGGCATGGATGCCGTGAGTACGCCCGATGGTAGGTGTGTGCTTGAACTCGAGGGCGCGCAGCCGGAGTACGGCGGCGAGGGCCAGAATGCCCTGGCGAATGAGGCCTGAGGCGGCTTTGATTTGCAGCGCCTGGGCGGTGTCGACCACGTCATTCGAGGTGAGACCGTAGTGCAGCCAACGGGACTCGGGACCGATCTTCTCCGCCATCGCGGTGGTGAACGCGATGACGTCGTGCTTCACCTCAGCCTCGATCTCCTGAATCCGTTCGACGTCGACATCTCCGTAGGCGCGGATGGCGCGGGCGGCGGAATGGGGTACGATGCCGGCCTCGGCCAGGGCCTCAGAAGCAGTGGCTTCGACTTCGAGCCACATGCGGTACTTATTTTCCTCACTCCAGATCCGGCCCATGGCCGGGCGGGTGTAACGAGTGATCAACCAAAGCCTCCATCAGCCACGTACTATTCTATCGTTGCTGCATCTCACCAGTAGGGAGAAGACGATTTATGGAAGAAGAACCAGAACTGATCACAATTGAAAGTTATCGCGACGCCTTGGAGGCAGATATGGCCAAGACTCGCCTGGATTCTGCCGGAATTACCAGCTTTTTGGTAGGGGAGAACACTGCCATGCTTTACGGAACCGGGCTAGGGGGTCTGCAACTCCAGGTGAGCCCTAAGGACGAAGAGGACGCGCGCAGCATCCTGAATGATCCCGGACCGCCGGACGGCGAGGTTTCATCGGTCTCGTAAACAACTAGCGGGGGTGCAGCGAAGTCTGTGGGGTAGCGCCCCCAACTCCGAATAGCTCGCCCATCTCTTCGTGAAGGAAGCCTCGACCGGGACGGTAGGGCTGAATCCATTTGCCATCGATTACAAATTGAGGGATGGCTCGCTTACCCACGTGCTGGATAAGCTCTTCTGCAGCCCCGGGGCTGGATTCGATATCGACCTCGGTATAAGAGATCTGGTGTTTGTCGAGGAATCGTTTGGCCTCGCGGCAGTCGCGGCACCATGTAGCGGAATAAACCAACACATGCATTCCTTAATCATACCTTGGGCGGCTTCCTTCCTTCAGTAACGTTACGGTCGACGCTGGCGGAAGAATTCGCGCAGCAGTTCTCCGCTTTCCTCTGCCAGTTCGCCGCTTGTTACCAGCATTTGGTGGTTGAGGCTCGGGTGATTCAGGACCTGAAGCACTGAGCTGACCGCACCCGCCTTAGGATCGGCCGCGGCATAGATGAGCCGGCTAAGCCTGGCATGGATCATCGCCCCGGCACACATGGCGCAGGGTTCCAAGGTGACAAAAAGCTCGCAGCTGCCCAGGCGATAGTTGCCTACAGCCCGTGCGGCCTCTCGCAGCGCGACGATCTCCGCATGCGCCGTCGGGTCGAGATCGCGCAGAACCCGGTTCTGTCCCCGACCGACAACGACGCCGTTTTCAATCACAACCGCGCCCACTGGGACCTCGCCCGCATCACCCGCGGCGCGCGCTTCGTCCAGGGCCAGCGTGAGTGCTTCCGCATCTGTCATCTGTCATGAGCCCGCTGGCTGCTGCTGCGTCATGCAGTGCAGCGTTCCCAATCCCCAAATCAGATCGCCGCAGTGAATCCCTACCACCTGGCGGCCGGGAAAGAGGTCAGCCAGCAGATTGAGGGCCTTGCGGTCGTTGGCGTCATTGAATGTGGGCGCCAGCACCAGCCCGTTCGCGATATAGAAATTGGCGTAGCTTGCGGGCAGCCGCTGGCCTTGAAAAACGACCGGCGAGGGCATAGGCAGCTCAACGATGTTGAACGGCCGGCCCTCCGGGTCGCGAGCCGCGCGCAGCCGCTCCAGGTTCTCCGCCAGAGGCAGGTGATTCTCGTCGGCGGGATTTGGCTCCGTGACGGTGACGATGGTAACGGGACTAAC
The DNA here is from genome assembly GCA_963736535.1 of uncultured Acidobacteriaceae bacterium. GTDB lineage: Bacteria > Acidobacteriota > Terriglobia > Terriglobales > Acidobacteriaceae > PALSA-350. The sequence continues at coordinate 1,067,168 of CAVTPN010000010.1, read as the reverse complement.
GAAACGTGTGATGTCGTCCACGTGGCCATGCGTGTCATCCCCAGCGATCCCGCGATCCATCCACAGCACCTGGTCAATGCCGAGATAGTCGTGGAAGACGCGCTCCAGGTCCTCGCGGCTAAGGCCCGGATTGCGCTGCTGCACAGGGCTCAGCAGGCACTCCTCGGTCGTGATCAGAGTGCCGCGCCCGTTCACGTCAATACTGCCGCCTTCCAGAACCACGCGATGGTCGAGCGGAAACACCGGAGTCCAGCTGGGCAGGGCAAGCAGCTCGGCTGCTTTCAAAGGAAGCTGGTCATCGAGCTGCCAGTCCGGATACTTGGCCCAGGCATTGAAGTGCCAGTTGGTGATGGCAACGGGCGCCTCATGCGCGGCCCTGGTAATAAAGATCGGGCCGGAATCGCGCAGCCACACGCGGTTGGTGGGCCACTGGTGAAAGTGCACGCGATCGAGGTGTGCGCCCACCCGTCCCAGCATCCCGCGCGCGCGCTGCTCGGCAGCAGCATCCTCCACCAGAAGATGCACGTCCTCCACCCGGGAGAGATGGCGCACAATGTCGCAGTACACCCAGGGAATCGGGTGAAACCTGCCGGGCCAGTCATTCGCATTGTGGGGCCACGCCAGCCAGGTTGCGGCATGGGGCTCCCACTCTGCCGGCATGCGATAGCCCAGGCTGCGTGGGGTTGCAGATTCAGTGGCCATGGCCGGTTTTGGTCGGCTCGTCGAGAAAGCGAGCCGAAATCGGCGGATAGAAATCAATGCGCCGGTCACGCAGAAACGGCCAGTTGCGCCGCGTGTCCTCGAGGTGCTTCAGGTCCACTTCCTCAATCAGGATGGCTTCGCTGTCATGCGGCGCCTGGGCCAACACGCGGCCAAAGGGATCGGCAATAAAGGACCCACCCCAGAACTCGAGCCCGACCCCAGGGGCGCGGTTGCCGCGGACGTCTCCCTGTTCGTGCCCCACGCGGTTGACGGCAGCGACGTACACGCCGTTGGCGATGGCATGCGATCGCTGGATCGTCTGCCACGCCTCATACTGCGCCACGCCGAAGGCTTCCTTTTCGGCCGGATGCCAGCCGATCGCCGTGGGATAAAACAGCAGGTTGGCTCCGCGCAGGGCGGTGATGCGCGCGGCTTCCGGGTACCACTGGTCCCAGCAGATGAGCGCGCCCACCTGGCCCACCGATGTATCGAAGGCCTTGAATCCCAGGTCGCCGGGCGTGAAGTAAAACTTCTCGTAGTACAGGGGATCGTCGGGGATGTGCATCTTGCGATAGATCCCGCACAGAGAACCATCACTCTCCAGCATCGCCACCGTGTTGTGATAGAGGCCGGCGCCCGGCGCTCGAAGAGGGAAGCAACCACCACTACTTTTTCCTCTCGCGCGACGGCAGAGAGCCGCTCCGTGGAAGGGCCGGGAATGGGCTCCGCCAGATCGAAGAGCTCGGCATCTTCGCGCTGGCAAAAATACTGAGCGCGAAAGAGCTCCGGGAGGCAGACGATATCCGCGCCGCCGCGGGCGGCTTCACGCACCCGGTCAGCGGCCTTGTCGAGATTGGCGTCAGGGTCGGGCGAGCAGGACATCTGCACCGCACCCACGCGGTATTTTGTTTTGCTTGCCATATTCACTTCTCTAGTGGACTACTCAAAGATCAGGATGGCCGCGGCGATCACCGTCGTCCACAGGCCGCGCTTGTCGCCGATGGCAGACTGGGTAATGTTCGCTGTCCGCACGATCTTGTTGGAGATGCGGTACATCTCTTTCTTCTCGTCCCAGCTCTTATCCGGATCGAAGTCCACGTCGAGCGTGGTGGCGAGCATCTCCGCCGCCAGCTCTTCGGCATACTCGCCGGCCTGATCTTCGGCCTCGCCGAAGCTGTGGTGTTCGCTCAGGTAACCGTAGGTGTTGCGATCTGTCGGAATCGCGACCCCGATGCTGGACACAACCAGGCGATGCGGTTCGCGGGTAGAGTTTTCCGCCACCACGGCAAAGACGACCTCGCCGGGCGACAGGTATTTCAGCCCTTCCTTGCGGGTAACGAGCTTGCATTGCGGCGGAAAGATGGAAGAGACCCGAACCAGGTTCTGGGCCGCGATGCCGGCGTCGCGCAGAGCCAATTCGAAAGAGGTTAGCCGTTCTTTGTGCTTCCCGACGCCCTTGGTCAAAAAGAGACGCTTCGGGACCATGCTTTTGCCCAATGCTGGATCCTCCAAAACGAACCTAACACAAACAGATGAATGGATGCGGGCAGGGCCGGCAGTGATTGAAAAAGATGCGCGTTCAGGCACAATAGCAACTGAGATGGCTTACCCAATCAAGGTGGAATACGCGGAAAACCGCAATATGCGCCAGCGCAACACGACGCGCTATCGTGTCGCCCACTTGCCGATCTGGATCTGGGTGTTTTTTCTCGCCCCTGGACCACTCACCTTCGATCTGTTTGCCCACGGGGGCAGCCGAAACAACCTGGCGTGGCTATTGCTGGTGATCGTGGGAACTGCGATCGCGGGCTACTTCGGCCAGCTTCCCGGCGTGGAGCCGCGACCCTATATCCTTCGCTTTACCGAAGACAAACCTAATCCCCTATACCGCAAGATCTGCTACACCTTCGCCTGGAACGCGGTCATCACGTTTACCCTATTGAACCTGGCAGGGCTGGTGATTGCCGCCGCGACGGGTAAGTGGGTAATGAAGCAGCTTTACCTGGAAGCGTATTTTCCGGTGTGCGCCATCGTGCTGCTGCTGGGCCTTTTGGGCGTTTTGCCCAGAGTTAGGCGTTCCACCAAGGGCGAGGGTATCGAGCGGCGATATTTCTACGGCGCGGTCTGGGCCGCGGTGATTTCGCAGACCATCCTGCTGCTGCTGTGGAAGACGTTGCCCAGGTCACCGGCGACCAACCAGATCAAGCTGGCGGCCTTTGTGCTGAGCTTGTGCGTGGTGGGCGCGGCTGCCGCTCTGGGGATGTTGCCCCGCACCCGGCCCATCGTTCCCGGCCAACTGATGGTGGCGGACTAGCGGTTCGGCTCTCCCGGCTCTCTCTCCCAGTCACGGACCGATGGGTGCCCCATATCTCGCTCGTTTTTCGCGAGATGTGGGAGACCACGAATCTTAATGTCCTCTGCAAGTAGGGGAAGAATGGCACGTGAAGAGCCGTGGAATCCCACATCTCGCGAAAAACGAGCGAGATGTGGGGCACCCGTCGCTCCGTGGTTAGGAAGATCTCCCGGGCAAGAGTTTCTTCCCCGTTACGCGTGGGACGCGGTGGTTTTGGGTTTGCGGGAGAGCGCGTACAGCAACGCCACCAGCATGAAGAGCGAGCCCATAGCGGCCAGTCCCATCACCCGCAGGATGGAGACGGTGTATTTTCCGGCGCTGGGACTGTAATTGCAGCAATAAAGCAGGATCATGTCGCTCAACGAGCCGATGTGGTGATTGCTGGCCTCAATCACCGCCAACCGAACATCGCGCGGCTGGTAGTCGATGCCGAAGAGATACTTCGACATGCGGCCGTCGGGCGTGGCGATCATGATGACGCTGGAGTGGGCAAATTGATCCATTTTTCCGTCCGGGCCGGGAATCCGCACGTAGTTGAAGCCGGTGGCGCGGGCGAGGTCGGTGATCGAGGCTTCCGGTCCGGTTAAAAAATGCACACTCGAGGTTGCGTCCGGCTTGCCCAGCGACTCCAGAAAGCGTACCTTTTCGGCCGCGCCGTCGGTGGGTGTGTCCGCGGGATCGATGCTGGCGATGACGACGTCGTAATCTTTGCCCGGGGTGAACTCCACCTGGCGCAGGGTTTTGGCCAGGCCGCTCAGAACCTGCGGGCAAAGCATGCGGCATTTGTAGTAAACCAGCGCCATCACGACAGGTCGATGCTGAAAGTAGGTGGCTAGAGGGACTTCGGTACCGCTGGAGTCGACAAAACGATCGCTGAGCGGGAGTTGCTGGCTAAGGTTCTGGTTGATGCCGGCCTTCTTGAGAAAAGCGGGGGCCGATTGCGCCATGGCGCCCATAGGTTTGTCCGCTGAATACTGCTGTGCCCAGGCGGGCACCAGGAAAGTAAAAGCGAGCGCAACACCGGGCAATGTCCAACGACGCATATCTATAGATTACTCCCTGGCGGCGGAAAATGGCCCCGAGGGCGGCAGCCGATTGCCACTGCAATTCGCATGATGTTAGCCTGACTATTCGTTCTGTCTTCCACTTATCCGTCTTCGGAGAGAAACGCATCCATGCAAAAAAGCTATAACGGACTTTCCTTGCCCCATGGGGGCGAGGCGATTCAATATGCCGATGGCAAGTACAAGATTCCCGACCATCCCATTATCCCGTTCATTGAAGGCGACGGTACCGGGCGGGATATCTGGCGTGCATCCCAACGGGTTTTCGATGCCGCGGTGGAGAAGGCCTATGGCGGCCGCCGGTCGGTGAAGTGGTTTGAGATCTTCGCCGGCGAGAAGGCTTTTTCGCAGTTTTCCACCTGGCTGCCAGACGACTCAGTGAACGCGGCGCGCGATCTGCGGATATCGATCAAGGGACCTCTTACCACCCCGGTGGGCGGCGGCATCCGGTCGCTCAACGTTGCTTTGCGGCAAATCCTCGATCTCTATTCCTGTGTGCGGCCGATCAAGTATTACCAGGGAGTTCCCAGCCCGGTGAAACACCCGGAGAAGCTGAATGTGGTGATCTTCCGCGAGAATACGGAGGATGTGTACGCGGGCATCGAATTCAAGCAGGGCACGCCGGACGCCAAGCGGCTGATCGACTTCCTTAACAATGACATGCTCAAGGGCGGCAAGAAGAAAATTCGCGAAGACTCCGGCGTTGGGATCAAGCCGATCTCCATCTTTGGCACCAAGCGGCTGGTGCGGTACGCGATCAAGTACGCGCTCGAGAATGGACGCAAGTCCGTGACCCTTGTGCACAAAGGCAATATTCAGAAATTCACCGAAGGCGCCTTCCGGGAGTGGGGTTACGAGGTGGCAACCGAGGAGTTTCGCCAGCAGACGGTGACCGAGACGGAGAGCTGGATCCTGGGCAACCTCGAAGCCAACCCCAAGCTGACCGTGGAAGAGAATGCCGCGCTGATCGAACCAGGCATAGCCTTCGGATCCGATGACTTCCGCGCCGGCCTGTACAAGAGCGTGAAGGACGTGATCGATTCCATCGGTAAAACACACGGGAACGGACAATGGAAGAAGAAGCTGCTGATCAATGACCGGATCGCCGATTCCATCTTTCAGCAGGTGATCATCCGGCCGGAGGACTACAGTGTACTGGCGTGCCCGAATCTGAATGGCGACTATATTTCTGACGCGTGCGCGGCGCAGGTGGGCGGCCTGGGCATCGCGCCGGGGGCCAACGTCGGCGATGGATACGCGGTCTTCGAAGCCACCCATGGAACGGCGCCCAAGTACGCAGACAAGGACGTTATCAATCCAGGGTCGGTGATGCTTTCCGGCGTGATGCTGTTCGAGTTCCTGGGGTGGAACGAGGCGGCCAAGCTGATTGAGAACGCTCTCGAGAAGACCATCCAGCAGAAGTACGTCACTTACGACTTCGAGCGGCAGATGCCTGGAGCCACCAAGGCAAAGACGAGCGAATTCGCCACCCGGATCATCGAGAACATGGGTTAGAATTAGGAGAAATATGCGAAAGAAAGTAACCATCGTAGGAGCAGGGAATGTGGGCGCCACCTCGGCCCACTGGATCGCGGCCAAGGAATTGGCTGATATCGTCTTGGTCGACGTCGTGGAGGGCGTGCCGCAGGGCAAGGGCCTTGACTTGCTGGAAGCGCTGCCCATCGAGAAGCGCGACGTGCACGTGATCGGGACCAATGACTACGCGCACACAACGAACTCCGACATTGTGGTGATCACCGCGGGTATTCCCCGCAAGCCGGGGATGAGCCGGGATGACCTGCTGCACACCAACTACAAGATCATGTCGGAGGTGGTGGGCAAGGTAGTGGCTGCCTCGCCGAATGCCATCCTGATCATCGTTTCCAATCCACTCGACGCCATGGCCCAGGCGGCCTTTAAGCTCTCGAAGTTTAATCGCGAACGGGTTATCGGCATGGCCGGCATCCTCGATTCTGCCCGCTTCCGCACCTTCATTGCAGAAGAGCTGAAGGTCTCGGTGGAGAATGTAACTGCGTTTGTGCTCGGCGGCCACGGAGATACGATGGTGCCGCTGCCGCGCTATTCCACCGTGGCCGGCATTCCGATCACCGAGTTGATGGATGCGGCCACGGTCGAGCGCCTGGTGCAGAGGACGCGCGACGGCGGGGCTGAGATCGTCAAGCATTTGAAGACGGGCAGCGCTTACTATGCTCCGTCTGCGGCGGCTGTCGAGATGGTTGAGGCCATCCTCAAAGACAAGAAGAAGATTGTGCCCTGCGCCGCCTATCTTCAAGGCGAGTACGGCATTCATGGGCTCTATGTGGGCGTCCCTTGCAAGTTGGGCGAGCGCGGGCTGGAACAGATTATCGAGATCAAGCTGACCAAGGAAGAGGATGCAGCGCTCAAGAAGAGCGCCGACGCGGTGAAAGAGCTTTGCGGCGTGATCGGCGTCTAAGGTGAAGGGACGCGCCCGCCAGGTCGTCAGCACGAACATTGCCGATGCAAAGGCAGTGTTGGAGCAACTGGCCGGCCTGGAGTCAAACATAGAAGCAGCCGCGGAGATGATCGCGGCTGCTTTGCTTTCGGGCCATAAGCTGCTGGCCTGCGGCAACGGCGGCAGCGCCGCGGATGCATCGCATCTGACCACGGAGTTCGTGGCCCGCTTCGACCGCGAACGCCGTGCTTATCCAGCGATCTCCTTAGCGACCCACGGCGGAGATTTAACCGCAATTGGCAACGACTACTCCTTCGCCGATTTGTTTGCCAGGCAGGTGCAGGCGTACGGAAGGCCAGGGGATGTCCTGGCGGTGTTTACGACCACTGGCAACAGCGAGAATATTTTCCGCGCCCTGGTGGCGGCACAAAAATTGAACGTAAAGAGGATTGCATTCCTGGGCCGCGATGGCGGCAAGTGTGCGGGGCTGGCCGATGTGGAGCTGTTAGTTGCGGGGAATGTCACCGCTCGCATCCAGGAAGGCCATAAATTCCTGCTGCATACCATCTGCGAGTTGGTCGAAGAGGAGATTGCACCGCCCTCTTAGGTCTTTTCCGGGCAACAAAGCGTCCTTCTGACTCTTTCCCGGCAACAGAGGACTGGGTGCCCCACATCTCGCTCGTTTTTCGCGAGATGTGGGATACGACTGCACTACACCCCTAACTTTCGAATGCACGAAGGAATTCCAGATCGACATCCGTGGTATCCCACATCTCGCGAAAAACGAGCGAGATGTGGGGCACCCAGTCCTCTGTTGCCGGGAAAGATCCAAGGACGGTCTGTTGTGGGAAAAGAGTGGGACCTTTCTTAGCGCCACCCTGCGACCTGCGCCGAAACACGCGCAACCGCGAAGCTCACGCCCCTAAGGTTGCGTTCCCTGGGAACTCCGGGAATGTCGCGGGGAAAGGGCGGGGCGGTGTAAATGAGCTTTCCATAGCGATGGTTGACCTGATAATCATCCGCTTCCATCACTCCGATGACCCCTGCCAGCGATCCTGGCAGCGCCGCTGCGCCACTCATCTCCAGTGCGGATACGATCACAGCTCCGGCTGTCTTGGTTCTCGCAACTGCCCCCTCAAAGGCACTTCGATGCTCGGGGTTGAGGGTTCCCAGGCTGAGATTAATGACCTGAATGTCATGCTCCAGGCACCAGTCAATAGCGCGGATGACCACCGGCAGGCTGGTGGCCAGCTTACGGTCGAAGATCTTGACTGCGACCAGATCCGCTTCCGGATTCATATGATGGATCACTGCGGACACGGCAGTACCGTGACCAAGGGTATCTTCGTAGCCGGCCATCGCTCCATCCGCAGTGATCGTGATGCCGTCGACGATCTTGCCGACATGCGGATGCGTGCGGCATACCCCGCTATCCAATACGCCGATGCGTACCGGCGGACTCATGCGGTGACCCGCGCCGATTCAAGCACACACCCGTGCTCGATGTTGACGACCATATCAGCCCGTTCGGCAAGCGACATGCGATGGGTGATCAGGATCGAGGTGCGCCCGCGCAAGACATTCATCATTCGCTGGTGACTGCGGCTTCCGAAGCAGGATCGAGCGCGGAGGTGGGCTCGTCCAGGATCAGAATTCTGGGATCGCGGAGCAATGCGCGCGCCAAAGCGATTCTTTGCCGCTCGCCGACCGAGAGCGTGAGTCCGCGCTCGCCGAGGATGGTCTCGTAGCCATTCGGCAAGGAGTGAATGAAGGTATCGATCGCCGCCGCCGCGGCACAGTTGCGGATCTCCTCCAACGTCGCCTCCGGCCGCCCATAAGCGATGTTCTCGCGAATGCTGGCGCGGAAGAAGTAAGGTGTTTGCTCAACCATCGCGACCTGCCGCCGCAGATCCTCCAGGCGCAGACCGCGAATATCCTGGCCATCGATGGCGATGGAGCCGGAGTCCACGTCGTGGAAACGCAACAGCAAGTCTGCCAGAGTCGACTTGCCTGCGCCGCTGGCTCCGACGATGGCGCACATCTGGCCTGCGGGAATGGTAAAGGAGACATCGCGTAGCACCGGGACATCGTGACCATATTGGAAGCGCACGCTCTCAAACGTGATCGCATGTCTCACACAAGGCAAGGGAACAGGGGCCGCAACCTCCTTCACCTCCACAGGTACATCCATGACTTCGAAGACGCGCCCCAGGGAGACCCCGCCGGTGAGCAGGTTGGTATAGATACCCAGCAGGTTCTGCACCGGAGAGAGCAGCTTGAGATGGTAGGCCATGAAAGCGACCAGACCGCCCACGGTCAGCTGTTGCGCGATAACCAGCTTGCCTCCGTAGAGAAAGACGATGGCCGTCGAAAGCGTGAGCACCGTGCTTGGCATAGCGCTGGCCAGGAACGACAGCACCTGCATGGAAAGCAAGGAGCGGATAAAGCTGGAATTGTATTCGCGAAAACGCTCCGCCTCGTACTTCTCCGTCGCCGAGGCGACGATCAGGCGCATCCCCAGCAGGCTTTCGATGAGAAAGCTGCCCAGATCGGAACTCCGTTGGCGCAGGTCCGCGGTCTGCACCGTCAATCGCCCCTGGTAATGTCGCAAGGCGAAGATGCCCACGGGAAGCAAGGCGATACTGGCCAGCATCAGGCGCCAGTTGAGCCACGACATGATCGCAATACTTCCCACCAGAAATAACAAGTTGGAGAGAACCGAGAGCAGCGTATCCGAGCAGACACGCTGCACTTCGCCGATATCGTTGTTGATCCGGGAAACGATATCGCCCAGCTTCTTCTGGGTGAAATAACGCGGCGATAGCTGCTGCAGGTGGCGATACACCGCCAGCCGCATATCGAAGAGGCTTTCGGCCGAAAGCCGCACGTAGAAATAACTGGAAGCAATATTGAGAACAAAGCCAACGATGGTCACGACGACCATCGCGATCGCAATCATGGTGAGCGCGTGCAGATTGCGCCGCAGCAGCGCGTCATCGATCAACAGTCGCGAGATATAAGGCTGTACCAGGCCGACGGCTGTCGAAAACAATCCCAGCAGCATAACCGCAAGCAGCCCACGCCAGTAAGGAATGACATAGACGAGAGCTCGCTTATATTGCGCAAAGGGAATTGTCATCCGCTCGCTCTATGCGGACCCCTTGAGAGGCATCACGACCAGGTTCGACGTAGTGTCTCCTTCCAGGTTGATGGTGTGCAGCAGCTCCAATGTCTTCGCGTCGTACAGCTCGATTTCAAAGCCCGCGTTATAAATCATCAGCTTGGAGCCATCTGCGGTCATGCCAAAGGCCAAACGGGTCCTGCCGAGGAATTGATGGCGGTTAATGATCTTCTTGGTCTTCATATCAAAGACCCAGAACTCCGTCACCCGATCGCCCTGCGTCCCATAGACAGAAACCGTATAGCCCAGCTTCCTGTCGGGAGTGAGCATCATCGGCTCCATCTCTGCAGCCGAGGGGCCCACTGGGGTCAGATCGTAGGTCATGTTCGCCAGGTCGATCTCAGCGATGCCGAAGATCCGGCGATGCACATAAGGATCGGAGGAATCGAAGATGCCGATGACTTTGCCCGGCGGCTCATTGGGATCATTCACCAGGCCGGCAAACGAGCCGTCGGCCGAAGGATCGGTTGGTTTCGAGAGCTCAATCTTCTTGACGAACTTGAAGTCGCTGGTATTGAAAACCATGATGTTGTCGCGGAAGAGATAGAGCAGCTTCCCATCCGGAGAAACCCGGATGGTGTTGCGATAGCCGGCCGGTGGCGGCTCATCTTTCGGATAAGGCACGATCCGCGTGATCTTGCGCGCTGCAAGACTGATCTCGATGATCTGCGGCGGATCGATCTCGTAGTGATCGATTTTCTTGATCACTGGTGTAGCGAACGAGTAGAGGAGCTTCCCCGTGGGATCGATGGCGAAGCCGCCCAGGCGATAGTTGGTGTTCGAGGTGTTCAGCGGGAAGGTGTCGAGAACCTTGTGGGTCGCAAGGTCAATCGAAACGATGGAGTTGTCCTTCAGCGTCGAGGCGTACAGGATCTTGTTGTCCGGCGAGAGAACCAGGGTTCTTACAATGTCGGTGGGAAGGTCGATCTTATCCAGGATCTTTCCCTGTACCGAATCCATGACCAGCACGGTGTGCGGCCAGACTCCGAGGTACATCAGCTGGGTACCCGCACTCGCTGGTGGGGCGGAAGCAGCAAAGCTCGCAGCGGCCCAGAGCGAGAGACCCAAGAAGGCGAAAACAGCGCGCATGAAGTTTTTTTCCTCCAGGTGAAGATGCTACGGAAATACGATGTCTACGTTGCGCCAATCCTTGGTGGCGGAAGCGCACTTGCTGGTCCAGTCGGGAGAGTTGTTGAGATGGTCAGGAACCTGGGCCGGCCAGAAGCAGGTCGCGTAGCAATCGTAGATATCGCGTTCCACGGGCTGGCATAGTCCGGCCGTACCGCCGGCCGAGTCCGTCTCCCATCCGGGCGAAAAGATGATGGTGCATCCCATGGGTACGTGAACCTTCGGCGCGGAGCCCGGAGCCTGCAAAGCCACGATGTCTTCCTTCAACGCCTCCGCATGGCGCTCCATACGCTGCGCCTTTTGATTAACGGCTCGGAGATGCTTCATGAAGCCTTCCTTTCAGTGAAATGATCGAGGAACGAGGGATTCTGCGCGGCGATGGCGCCATATACTTCCAGGCACTTATTGGTCCAGGTGCGGATCCAATCGCAGTAGTGGAGGTTGGCATGGCCGGTATCGCCATAGCGAACGAATGCCTCGTGATGGCAGCCGCCGGCACACAGCGGCCTCGCCCAGCACTCGTGGCAGTCGTACTTGGTATCGATATTTCCCCGGGTAAGAAAAGCGTTCTGCTTTTCTCTATCCATCCCGGTGGTCACGTTACCAAGAACATGTTCGTCGGAGTCGACAAAGCGATGGCAGGGCGCGATATCGCCTGATGGACCGACACCAACCATGCCCAGTCCAGCGCCGCAAGGGAGAGATTTGTTGACTCCCTGGTGCAACTCGGAAAGCGTATCGCTTACGTTCGAAAAACCGTGGTGCTCCCCCCGCAGCGCGTACTCAAGGTACTCATCCGCAAGCTCGCTGAACTGCTCCAGAACGCTATCCATTCCCGGTTCGTTGATGGAGTAAAGACGGTTGGGAGAAGTGGTCACCGGGGCAAAGCCGACTTCGTAGAAGCCGAGTTCATGCTTCAGGTGCTGATAGATCTTTCTTACGTCCATCGCCCCCGAGGTCATGGTGACGCGGGCGGCAATGGGCCGGGTCTTATGCTTCGCCAGAAGGTTCTGCACCTTGGGCTTGATGATGTCGTAGCTGCCCCGGCCGTTGGCGAAGACGCGAAACTTGTCCTGCATCTCTTTCGGCCCATCCATGCTCACCGTCACGCCGATGGCATTCTCTGCCAGGTACTCGATGATGGCGGGTGTGAGCAGGGTCGCGTTGGTGGTCAGGCTGAAATCAAGCTTGACCTTCAACTCTTCGGCCCTGGCTCGCGAGTATTCGACCACCCGCTTCAGCAGAGGAAAATTCATCAGCGTTTCCCCGCCGAAGAAAGTAATGTGGACGCTCTTTCTTCCCTGCGATTCAGCAAAAAGGTACTCGACAGAACTCTTCGCTGTCTCCCATTCCATGAATTTCGGTTTGCCCTCGGGGGTCGCGACCTTGTCCTCACCGAACTCATAGCAGTATTGGCAGGAGAGATTGCACTGGTTGGTCACGTTCAAGACGATCGTCTGCAGCGGAAATGCCTCGGGCAGCGGCTCGGACTTTGTGTACTCCTTTTCTCCGTTCCGGATCGCCTTTACCTCGCGCAGCTCGTCGATGCACTCCTCTACCTCGCTTGCGGCGTAACCATCGCTGCACACGCTTGCCACAAGATCTTCACGGCTGAGTGGGGTCTGATCCAGCCTCTGCAGAATCTCCGTGGTCATTCCGTCCAGCGCAACAATGCCGCCGCTGGCAACGAGATAGAGAAACTCCTGCCCCGCGCCTTGGAACCTATGAAATTCACCTAATGAGTACATTGTCACTGTGCTACCTCCGGCTGATCCCAGGAGATGTACTGCGGCACGGCGACCACCAGGTAGCTTCTCCCCTTTAACGGAGGAGCGCCCTCGGCCTTGTAGGTCGCAGTGATCCAAACATCTCCGTAGTTGTTGCGCATCGACTTGCGTTTTGGATCGGGACCGTCGGAGGCCGGCGTAAAGAGCCCGGTCTTTTCATCGACCGAGCCGACGAAGTCCGTGTCATCATCCCCGTAGGAGGCCACAAACTCCTCCATCTTGTAGGTAGCAGGTACGGGTCCCAGATCGATGTCGTCGTCCGTGTTGGGCTTTCCGTCAGGACCGTTGCTAAAGGCCACGGTCTCGAACTGAACATATCCCTTGGGGTGCGGCGAGCCTCCCAGGTGGGCTATCGATGTGGTTGGCGTCACTTTCAGGAAGTCGATGTGATCGTAGACGGCATAGGCGGCGGGAAGAGATGCACTCTTCACTGCTACCATGCGCATGCCGGGCGTCGCATCCGGGCTTACGCTCGCGCTTACGGTCACGAAGCCAGGTTGCTGATCAATGATCTTGGTTACCTTGACTCCGGGACCAAGATCCACATCGCTCACGGTCAGGTTGGCCGGTAAGGCGTCTCCATAGATACGCATGGTCGCGTCGGTGATGCCGGCCTTGAGCGAAGGCTTATCGACGCCGATCAGCATGGGAGCCGAAGTTGCGCGGCGCATGGTCACATCCATGCCAAATTCCGAATACTCGCCCCAGAACCAGCGCCCGGTGAATTCGTTCTGATCTTTGGAGAGCGCCATCACTTCGCGCACTGTTTGCGGCGCCTCCGGTCCCGTCCCAGGCTTCTCTACTGTCGATCGTCCGCGCCAGTTGTATCCCGTATAGACGAGGGCTTTCCCTGAGGAAGCCATCACCGAATCGCCATCGCCGCAAGTCACCTTTGTCTTGGTGGTGAAGGAATCTCCTGTAGCGCTGGGTTCAATGGTCATCTCGCCGAAGAAGGGGCCTTTGCCCGGTTCATTTCCTGAGATCAGCCAGCGCCCTGCAAGCCTGGGAGCCTGCATGGAGGCCTGCCACTCGGCCCATTCCGTGGTGTGCAGTGGCGAGCTCTTAACGATGTACTCCAGGGCCTGCTCAGCGGGGGTTGGGCCCTTGGGAGGAGCGGCGCCGGGCTCTCGATCGTGTGGATGATCGAAGGCGGTGAAGCGCACCGAGGGAAAGAATGCGACATGCATGTTCTCGAGATACTGCCAGTCGGCGGGAGTCCTATGCCACGAGAGCGGTTTGGCGAGAGCATGGCATGCGGCGCAGGCGTGCGCTACCTCGGGACTGGGTATTTTTTCATCGATGATGCGATGCTCGGTGAAGTAAGCGATCTTCGCATTTTCTTCCGGAGCCAGGCCGTGCTGATCGCTCAGGTAACGAAGAATGCTGCGGGCTTCGTCCGGCGACAATTGCAGGCCGTTCAGCCGCACCATGCGCTTGATGGCTTCTTCCCAGCCCTCGGGCGTCGTCCTGATGTAGGAGATGCGGGTCATATTTCCCTTGGCATCGGGAGCATGGCAGGCGCCGCACTTACTCAACGTAAGCGGATCCTTTACCGGGAAGCCGGCCGCATCCGGGCTATCCGCCGGTGTGGTGACTTTTACCTCGGGACTCGAACCCGTCTTTTGTGAAACTGCGGGAATGGAGAGTGAAGCAAAGAGGAGCGGTAGCGCCGGCATCCAACGGACACGCCCAAAGCGAACGCGAAAAGCCATCGATTCAATTCCTCGTCTAGCCCAGTTTGAAAGAGGGTAGGAAAGGGCCGTTTAAGCTTTGTTTTTCTGGCCCATGAATCAATCGTTGAAATGTTCTTCGACGTGGAAGAGGAAGTTCGTTGCGGTATCTGTCGATGGTGTGACGGTTTTCTTCCAGTGTCAAGTTTTTTTGATGTTCATGGAAGAATGAGAACGATGGAGATAGAGGTCCATATCGAGGGGGACGGTGTCGCCGCGGCTTGCTGCGCGCAACTGTTCTCTGAGAGTGGACAGCCTTTCTCGTCCTCGAGGGTCGTTCGGCCCAAGCTGGGGGCGGTGTTGCTCAGCAGGCAGACGGTGGCTCTGCTCGCTGGGATCTTTCCCTCGGCGGACCTGGTCTCGATGGGCCATCCGATTCAGAAGCGGGTGGTGGCTTGGGGGCCGTCGGCGGAGCCAATCACGCTTCCCCACTCCGCACTCGTGATTTCGGAAACGGATCTGCTCCCCCGTCTTTGGGCGCAGGTGCCGGCGCCGGCCCAGTCTCTCTGCCGGCGGATGGAAATTTCTATCGAGCGGTGCCAGCGGCCTCCAGCAACAAGCTTTTGGAACCCGCGCAGCCTCGGTGGCGCGTGCGGTCCTCAATCGAGATGTGGATCAAAGCGCGTGTTGGATCGAGTCGGTCGACTCTGGTTGGCTCTTCCTGCTCCCCCGCGGAGAGAATGAAGCGGCCACTTTAATCGCTGTCGGCGAGACGCCCGGCGTACTTCTTGGCCAGAGCCGCATCATTGCCGGCTTGATTGGTGCCCTGGAAGGGCCGGCGGCGGAGTTTCCCGCGTATCCGCGTATTGCTGATCCGCTTTGCGGCGACGGCTGGCTCGCCTGCGGCGCTGCGGCGATCGGGTTCGACCCACTCTGCGGCGAGGGCACTGGCAACGCCGCGCGCCAGGCCTATCTTGCTACCGCGATCATTGCCGCAGTCCGCAAGGGAGAGCCGGTGGAGGATCTGCTGGCGCACTACACGTCGCGGCAGATGCACGGATTTCTCCGCCATCTGCAGATATGCCTCGGCTTTTATCAACAGCGCCGGTTCGGGGGCATTTTGGCAGTCGGAAGCAGCAATGCTCCAACAAGGGATCGAATGGGCTTGGCGGGTTTTAAAGGAACAGGCGAAACCGCCGACTCATCGACTGGTCGGGAGACAACTGGAGCCGATCTCTCCGTACATGGAAGTGAGTCATCGAAAGCCCCAGGAGTAGTTTCGTGGTATCCCACATCTCGCGAAAAACAAGCGAGATATGGGGCACCCGAGTGTTGTTGCAAGTCGTGAGCTGATCTGGACACAGAGGTGGATCTTTATGGATCTTTCCGTGCGGATGGGCCGTGGGTGCCCCACATCTCGCTCGTTTTTTGCGAGATGTGGGATACCACGAACCTTTACGTGCAACTCTCCACTAGACGCGTTCGATGACCACGGTTTCAATCGTGACCGGCTTGTTCGGCTTGTCCTGTGAATTGCGGGGGACCTTGGAGATCTTCTCCACTACGTCGTAGCCTTCCACAACCTCGCCGAAGACGGTGTGCTTACCCGTAAGCCATTGAGTGGCGCGACGGTGATAAAAAACTGCGATCCGTTGGTATTGGGGCCGGCGTTGGCCATGGCCAGCTTGCCCGGCGCATTGAGACTGTGGGGCGAACCCTTGGTCTCGTCCGCAAACTTATAACCCGGACCACCCATGCCGTTGCCTGCCGGATCGCCGCCCTGAATCATGAAGTCGGGAATCACGCGGTGAAAAATTGTGCCGTCGTAAAGCTTGTTGTTGCTCTTCTTGCCGCCGATGGGGTGGGTCCACTCCCGCTTGCCCTCGGCGAGCTCGACAAAGTTCTCTACCGTCTTGGGCGCGTCTTTTTCGAAGAGGCGGCAGACGATCGTACCTTCACTGGTGTTGATGACGGCATAGGTTCCTGGATCACGGGACATGAAGACTCCTGGTGTTGGTTTAGTTTTAGTTGGGAATTGGGGGCGCCGCAGGAGCGCTCGCAGGCGCTACAGGGGCAGGCACCGCGGGGGCAGGCGGCAAGGGCTGACCCTCCTGCACGATGGTGACTTTGATGAGAGTGACCGGCTGCAGCGGCTTGTCGTCTGCGTCGCGCTGCACCCGCGCGATCGCTGACACTACCGAGATGCCGGCCTGGTCGCACTGACCAAAGATGGTGTGCTTCTGGTTGAGATGCGTCGTGGGCACTTCAGTGATAAAGAATTGAGATCCGTTGGTGCGTGGGCCGGAATTGGCCATCGCCATACGTCCGGGCACATCGAAGTTGAGGTTGGGATCGAATTCATCTTCGAACATGTATCCCGGGTCGCCGGTTCCCGTGGCGGTGGGATCGCCGCCCTGAATCATGAAGTCGGGAATCACGCGATGAAAGGTCGTGCCGTTGTAAAACGGCTTGCCGGTCATCTTCTCCTTGCTCACGGGATCCGTCCACGGCTTGGTGCCTTGGGCCAAGCCAATAAAGTTGGCGACGGTAATAGGCGCCTGCTTGTCAAAGAGCCTGCAGGTAATACGTCCCATGCTGGTATCGAGGACGGCCGTGGGGCCAGTGGGCTCCACCATCGCTGGGACCTGGCTGGTGGGCATATCCGGCAACTCATTCGAAGGAGTCTGGGGGGAGAGTCTGGGCCGGGGGCGTCTGCGTCGGAGTGGACTGCTGAGCGATTGCAAAGACGGCCGAAAACAGAAGCAAAACTACGTAGCGGTGTAGGAATTTCATTGATAGTTCCATTCCCAGACTACAGGCGGCAGCTACTTCTTGTCGAAGGGCTGCTTCTCGGTAATGCGCGGACGGCTCTCGGACTGGAGCTGCTTCGAAACCTCCTGAACCTTGGCAAAAACCCGCAGGAAATTGCCGCCCAGGATCTTGTTCATGTCCTCTGCGCTGTAGCCGCGCGCCATCAGCGCCTGGGTGATCTTGGGCAGGTCGGCGGCGGAATCCATCCCCTCCGGGCTCGAAGGAATACCATCAAAGTCCGACCCGAGGCCCACGTGGTCGATACCGGCAATCTTGGCGATGTGGTCAATGTGATCGATGAGCACGCTAAGGGTGGCCGGGGAATCTTTGCCGTGTACGACTTTTGCAATCTGCTCGGCAAGCTCGTTGGGGACAGGCTTGCCTTCTGCCTGAAGCTTCGCTTTAGCCTCAGCAACGGCCTGGTCAATCGCGGGCTGCTGCGCCTTCACCGCCAGGCGGTATTCGTTGCTGAGAAAGCTGGAGTAGAAGTTCACCATCACCACCCCGCCGTACTGGCCGACGGCGCGCAGCATGTCGTCCGTCATATTGCGCGGCGAGTCGCACAGAGCACGCGCCGAGGAGTGGGAGGCGATCACCGGAGCGCGGCTGATGATGAGCGTGCGGTAAAAGGTCTTGTCGGAGACGTGGGAGATATCCACCATCATGCCCAGGCGGTTCATCTCGTAGACCACGTCCTTGCCAAAGTCACTGAGGCCGTCCTTGGTGTGGGCCACCTTGGGGTCGTCCATATCCCCTGACGAGTCGGCCCAACCATTGGAGTTGCTCCAGGTGAGCGTCATGTAGCGCACGCCGAGCCGGTAATAATCGCGCAGCAGGCCGAGGCTGTTCTCAATGGAGTGGCCACCCTCAATCCCCATGAGCGCGGCCAGCTTGTGCTCGCGGTGGGCGGCAATAATATCTTCGGGCGAAAAGGCCATGCGCATCTGCTGCGGATGTTTGGCCGCCTGCTGGTAGACGGCGTCGATCAACTCCAGCGTGCGCCGCGCGTCGTGCCCCGTGTATGCGGCCGGGTCTACCCAGATAGAGAAGAACTCAGCTCCCAGATTGCCTTCGCGCGCCGACTCAAAGTTGACGTAGCCGCCTTTGAGCGGCTCGCTCAGGTCGTAACCCTCGTCGAGCATGCGCTGGGTGGTGTCGGCGTGGGTGTCAATGACGATGGCGGATTTGTGTACGGCAAGCGGGTCTATCTTTTTGGTCACGGCAGGAGTCTTCGAGGTGGTTTGCGCAGCGAGCGGGAGAGTGGCGGCGAACAGAATAAAGGCGCGCGAAATCTTCATGGGGGAGCCGCGCTTAGTGTAAGCCATTTCCGGGGGACCCACTACTCTTCTGCATTGGTCGAGCTGAACTTCGCCCCCGTGCTCCACTCGGTAAAGGGGTGGATGGTGGTGCCAAGTTCGTCGCGGCGATTGATGCTGGCGCGCAGATAATCGCGGTTCATCACCGCGATAACCTCCAGCTGAATCTCTTTGGGGCAGACGCCGGTGCACTCGCCGATATTGGTGCAGCTGCCGAAGGCCTCGGCGTTCATCTGCGCGACCATGCCCAGGGCGCGGCGGTCGCGTTCGGGCTTGCCCTGGGGCAGGATGCTGAGATGGGCGATCTTGGCTCCGGTGAAGAGCGCGGAGGAGGCATTGGGGCAGGCGGCGACGCAGGCTCCGCAGCCGATGCAGGCGGCGGCGTCCATGGCGCGGTCAGCGAGTGTCTTTGCCGATGAGATGGGTGTTGCCGTCGGGCGCGTTGCCGGTGGAGACGGAGATGTAGCCGCCGGAGGCGATGATGCGGTCGAAGGAGCGACGATCGACGACCAGATCCTTGATCAGAGGGAAGGCGGCTGCGCGCCAGGGCTCGATGACCAGTTCTTGTCCGTCCTTGAAGTGGCGCATGGTCAACTGGCAGACGGTGGTGGCCGGCATGGGACCGTGCGCGACGCCATTGATCATGAAGCCGCAAGAGCCGCAGATGCCTTCGCGGCAGTCGTGCTCGAAGGCCACCGGCTCTTCGCCCTTTTCGATCAGATTCTCGTTGAGCACGTCGATGACTTCGAGCATCGACATCTCCGCATTTTCAATGTCGACCGGGTAGCTGACGAACTTGCCCGCTTCCTTACGATTCTTCTGGCGCCAGATTTTTAACGTTAGCTTCATTTACTTGTAGCTCCTCTGGCTGGGGTGAACGTAGTGGAATTCCAAGGGCTCCTTGGTCAGCGTGGGCGGATTGCCGGGGCCGCGATAATCCCATGCCGCGACGTAGGAGTAATGCTCGTCGTCACGCTGGGCCTCGCCTTCGGGCGTCTGATACTCCTCGCGGAAGTGACCGCCGCAGGATTCATTGCGGTCGAGGGCGTCGATGCACATGAGCTCGGCGAGCTCGAAGAAGTCAGCCACGCGGCCGGCCTTCTCCAGGCTCTGATTCAGATCTTCGCCGCTGCCGGGGACGTTGACATTCTTCCAGTACTCCTCCTGCAGGGCGCGGATCTGGCCGATGGCCGATTCGAGACCCTCCGCGGTGCGCGACATGCCGCAGTAGTCCCACACGATCTTGCCCAGCTCGCGGTGGAAGGAGTCCACGGTGCGCTTGCCTTTGATGGAAAGCAGCAGTTCGATGGTTTGCTTGACGCAGGCGACGGCTTGTTTTACCTCGGGCGCGGTATCGAGCACCGCGGGGAATTTGTTGGTCGCGAGGTAGTTGCCCACGGTGTAGGGAACGATGAAGTAGCCGTCGGAGAGCCCCTGCATCAGCGCGCTGGCTCCCAGGCGGTTGGCGCCATGATCGGAGAAGTTGGCTTCGCCAATGACAAACAGGCCGGGGATGGTGCTTTGCAGGTTGTAGTCGACCCACAGTCCGCCCATGGTGTAGTGGATGGCGGGATAAATGCGCATGGGGACCTTGTAGGGATCCTCGTCGGTGATGCGCTGGTACATCTCGAAGAGGTTGTCGTAGCGGTCGCGGATGGTGTTCTCGCCCAGGCGCCGTATGGCGTCGGTAAAGTCGAGGTAGACACCGAGTCCGGTCTCGCCCACGCCGCGGCCTTCATCGCAGACAGCCTTGGCGTTGCGCGAGGCTACGTCGCGCGGGACCAGGTTGCCGAAGCTGGGATAGCGGCGTTCCAGGTAATAGTCGCGCTCGGCTTCGGGGATCTGGTCGGGCGAGCGCTTGTCGCCCTTCTTGAGCGGCACCCAGATGCGGCCGTCGTTGCGCAGCGATTCGCTCATCAGCGTGAGCTTGGATTGATAGTCGCCGGAGACCGGGATGCACGTGGGGTGGATCTGGGTGTAGCAAGGGTTGGCAAAGAGCGCTCCCCGCTTGTGCGCGCGCCAGATGGCGGTCACGTTAGAACCCTTGGCGTTGGTGGAGAGATAGTAGACGTTGCCGTAGCCACCCGTGCCCAGGATGACGGCGTCGGCAAAGTGGGTGGTGATGGCGCCGGTCACCAGGTGACGGGCGACGATGCCGCGGGCCTTGCCATCGATGACGATGAGGTCGAGCATCTCGGTGCGCTCATACATGGTGACGGTGCCGGCATGGATCTGGCGTTCGAGCGCCTGGTAGGCGCCGAGCAGAAGCTGCTGGCCGGTCTGGCCGCGGGCGTAGAAGGTGCGCGAGACCTGGGCGCCGCCGAAGGAGCGGTTGGTGAGCGCGCCGCCGTATTCGCGGGCGAAGGGAACTCCCTGGGCTACGCACTGATCGATGATGTTGACGCTGTTTTGCGCCAGGCGATAGACGTTGGCCTCGCGGGCGCGGAAGTCTCCGCCTTTGATGGTGTCGTAGAAGAGGCGGTAGATGCTGTCGCCGTCGTTTTGATAGTTCTTGGCCGCGTTGATGCCGCCCTGGGCAGCGATGGAGTGCGCGCGGCGGGGCGAATCCTGAAAGCAGAAGCACTGGACCTTGTAGCCAAGCTCGCCCAGGGTGGCGGAAGCGGAGGCTCCCGCAAGGCCGGATCCGACGACGATGATGGAGTGTTTCCGCTTATTTGCGGGATTGACCAGCTTGACGTCGAAACGAGCCTGTTCCCATGCGTGCTCGATCGGGCCCGTGGGTGACTTTGGAATCAAGATTCATCTATTTCACCAGCCCCAGTAAAACGCTTATCGGAATGGAGATGTAGCCAAGGACGATCAGCAGCGCGATGACGAACGCCGCCTTCTTGTAAGCCGCAGTGTATTTCGGCTGGTGGATGCCGAGGGTTTGGAACATGCTCCACAGGCCGTGGCGCAGGTGCAGCCCCAAAAGGCTGATGGCGACGATGTAGGAGAGAGAGACCCACCAGACCTGAAAGCCGGAGACCACGTTGTGGTAGACGTCGCCCTCAATGTACGCGGCGCCGGGATGGATATAGCCGGCGGTCAGGTGCAGCAGGTGAAAGATGATGAAGGCCAGGACGATGGGGCCTGACCAGTACATCGTCCTCGAGGCGTAGGAGGAGGCGATGGCCTGTTTGCGCGAATACCCGATCGGGCGTGCTCGCTTCTTGCGCAGGGCCAGTTGCACGGTCGCGATGATGTGCAGCGCGATGCAATCAGCAGGATGATGCGCACCGGCCAGAGCAGTTCTCCAATGCTGTGCAGAAAGGCGCCATAGGCATTCAGTTTCTGCCGGGCCTTCAAAGACCTGAAGGTTGCCCGCCAGGTGTCGCGATCACGAAGCCGAACAGGATGACGCCCGTGACGGCCATGACGATCTTCTTGCCGACGGTCGAGGCCCAGAACCCGGGTGCCCGATTGTCCCGCGGGACGGCTGCAATTGTGCTCATTTGATTTCTTTCCGATGCCTCAGGAGGTGCCGAAACTGAATCCGACCCAACTCTCTATTATTGGTGCGCGATAGAAGCACCGTCAAGGTTTGGGCGTGCGCGACGGCCTAGTCCGATTTGGCCCAGGAGACGATTCAGGCCAGGAGTTCCAGTAGTGCGCGAAAAGCCTGACCTCGATGGCTGAGCGTCCACTTGGTCTGGTCGTCCATTTCCGCCATGGTGCATGCGCGGGCGGGCAGATAAAAGAGCGGATCGTATCCGAAACCGTTACTGCCTCGAGGAGCGGAGAGGATGCGGCCTTCGACCGTGCCCTGCGCGGTCAGCAAACCGGCGCCATCCCGGGCGGCAGCCAGCACACATTGATAGCGAGCGCCGCGCTCGCTATCAGGAACGCGAGCGAGTTCCTGCAGCAGGAAGAGATTGTTGTTGGTATCGGTGGTGGCATCGGCGTGGAAGCCGGCATCGGCGGCGTAGCGGGCGGAGCGAACACCAGGAGCGCCCTGGAGCGCATCGACTTCCAGTCCGGAGTCGTCCGCCAATACGATCTCACCGGGCAAAAACCGGCTGTAATAGATCGCCTTCTCACGGGCAATGTCTTCGAAGGTCGGGGCGTCTTCCGCAGGGGGCTCAATTGCGTCGAGGCCGGGCAGGGGAAGAATGCGGTGTGTCATGGGCAGCGGCCGCCACGGCAAAGTCTCGCAGCTTGCCGGGGTTGGTGCTGGCGACGTAAAGGGTGCGGGCCATCAGTGGAAAGAGGCCAAGGGACAGCCTTCACAGCGGGGCTGCGGGCCACAGTGATGCTTGCCCACGGCGACCACCAGCGCGTGGAACTCGTTCAAGAGAGGCAAGCGAAATTCCGCCGGGTCGTGGGCGAAGGCGGCATCCACCAGTTGTTGCACTTCGGTGTATTTCTGTTTCCGGGGAGCCAGCCCGTGACGGTCGGCGATGCGGCGCAGATACTCATCCACCACTGGAACGGGGTGGAGCAGCGCGTAGAGCAGAATGGCGTCGGCGGTCTCCTCTCCCACGCCGGGCAGCGCCAGCAGCTGCCGCCGCACCACGCTGGTCGGTTGCCCGGCGAGCCGGGCCAAGTGAGGAGCCGTGCTCCCGATCGAGAAAAGCAACAAAAGCCTTGATGGCCGCGGCCTTCCGCACCATGTATCCCGAAGGTCGAATGAGCGTACGCAGCTCTTCTTCTGGAATTGCGCGAAGGCCCTCGAGATGCATCACCCCGTGCCGCGACCAGGTTGGCAATGGAGCGTTCCACTGCCCGCCAGGAGGTGTTCTGGGTGAGGTAAGCGCCGACGATCACCTCCAGTGGGGTCTGCGCCGGCCACCATTGCTGGGGGCCATAGGTGGCCATGAGCTGGTCGTGGAAATTGCGCAGCTTGCGGGCCGCAGCGGGTTTGGTCATGGCTTCGGCTTCTGTTGCTGCAAGTGTTTCTTCCAGCCCAGCAGCTTGGCCTGCAAGGCCTCGGCTTCCGCCTCGGCGATCATGCCCTTGTGTTGATACAGGATGGAGAGGCTGGTGTGGGCCAGAACCTCATCGGGTCCAGTTGGAGCAATCGCTGGGCCACCGCGATGGCGGCGTCGAGCTCACCCTGCTCCTGCAGCGCGCGGATGAGCCCGTGCATGGCATCGAGCATGCCGGGGTCCACTTCGAGGCAATCGACGGAGCTTCTGCGCGGCTCCTGCCGCATCGCCTTCCGCGAGCCGGTCGAGGCCCTCGTGGTAGAGATCTTCGGCGGTGGATGAGTGAGAGGGTGGCGGCATTGGTCCTTATTCGATGATAGCGGTTAGGATGAACCAAACAAAGCATCTTCCGGAGGTTCCGCCGAATGAGTTTCATCCTCGCCGATGGCTGGTTGATCACCATGAACGATCGCCGTGAAATCCTGGAGCGCGGCAGCGTCTGCGTCCAAAACGATCGCATCGCCGCCGTGGGCAGCCGCCAGCAACTGCAGCAGCAATATCCCGGGGCGGAGATCGTGGACTGCAGCGGGCGCATCGTGATGCCGGGGATGGTGAATACCCATACCCATCTGTTCCAGACCCTGCTCAAGGGACTGGGCGACGACATGGTGCTGAAGAAGTGGTTTACCTGCATGACCGGCCCGAGCGCGGTCCACCTTACGGCCGAGGACGCCCATGCTGCGGCGCTTCATGGCTGCGTTGAGTCCATACGCTCCGGGGTGACCACGGTGGTGGACTTCATGTATGTCCACCCGCAGCCGGGCATGATCACGTCCGTCGTCAATGCGTTCGACGCGACGGGCATGCGCGGATTTGTTTGCCGCGGCTTCATCTCCGACGGTGTGCAGTATGGCGTTCCGGCAGCGCTGCTGGAGAAGCCGCCGGTTGCCTTGGCCGACGCGAAAGAGCAGATACGGCGCTACAACAAGCCTGGAGGACGGGTGCAGGTGGGGCTTGCGCCCAACATGATCTGGGCGGTCGATGAGGAGGGCTACCGCTTGACTCGAAAGCTGGCCGATGAGGAGCATGTGCTCATCACCACCCATGTGGCGGAAACCAATTTCGAGCTGGAGACGGCCGCGGCTACTTATGGCATGGACGACACGCAGTTTCTCAGCGACATTGGTTTTCTCGGGCCCGATGTGATCGCTGTGCATTGCGTGCATTGCACAACGGAAGACATCCAGATTCTCCACAAGCACGGTACCAAGGTTTCGCATAATCCGTGCAGCAATATGTATCTGGCGTCAGGCTGCGCGCCCATCCCCGAGATGCTGGCGGCCGGTGTGACGGTGGGCCTGGCTTCCGATGGGCCGGCAAGCAGCAACAATCACAGTCTCTTTCAGGCGATGAAGTTTGCCGCGTTGCAGCAGAAGGGCGTGCATCAGGATGCAACCATCATGACGGCGGAAAAGGTGCTGGAGATGGCTACCATCGGTGGTGCTCGTGCGGTTGGCCTGGAAGCCGAGATCGGATCGATCGAGGTGGGCAAGAAGGCGGATATTGTCGTGCTGGACTACAACAACGCGTTTATGACGCCGATTCATCATCCTGTCTCAGCGATGGTGTACTCGGCGCTGGGTCATGAAGTGACGACCGTGATGATCGACGGACGCTTCGTGATGCGTGATGGGATCGTCGGCACGGTGGATGAGAGCGCCGTCAGGCGGCAGGCGCAGGTCAGCGCCGATGCCCTTACCCAGCGCGCCGGGACGGATGAATTCAAGCGGCGGCCGTGGCCGAAATAGGAAGAAACCGCAGGCCGCTTCGCTCCGCTTCCACGGCACGCCGGGACAGGCGGGATGACAAATTTAAGGGCAGTGGCTCGCCTTGGTATAAGTGGGGATGGATGGACAGAGTTGTAGGGAGTTGTTTGAGGGAAGGGCGCACCGCAGGTCCCTCGGCTCCCCCGGATTTCCTGTGGAGCTTGGCGGCGTTGGCAAACTTCATGCGGCTTTCTTTACGGAAAGCCGCACACGTGGCCGTCGGTGAGTGCCGCGTGGTAGGAAATCCGGGTACGCTCGGGATGACAAAGTGGAGTGCTGTTCTTTTGGTTTGGAGCTGAGAATGGGCTTGAGGGCTCTACACCAATCAGAGGTGCTGTAGGCAATAGCCGACTTTGCGGAGCTAACCTCGCGCTCCCGCTAACGAATGTTTGCTTTATGCACCTATTTACACTTTGTCATCCCGATAGGTTGTGACTTTCTTAAGTGTTGAGTTTTCGGCACACCCAACCGGAACGTTTTTCAAAACTCCCACAAAACCGTCATCCTGAGAGTTTGTGACTTTTTTGATTTTTGAGCTTTTGGCACACCCAACCGGAAGGTTTTTTAAAACTCCCACAAGACCGTCATCCTGAGCGAAGCGCCTCGCAGGTCTATCGGATAACAGAGGGTTTACGGCGCGAAGTCGAAGGACCCCGGCGATGCTTGTTGGCAGATGCTCTTCGGAGTTTTCCGGCCGCAGACTAAAAGGGGAATTGAAAAAGTCACAGCCTCCGACCGGAGCGCAGCGCAGCGGAGGGACCTGCAGTGCGCCTCGGTGCCCTCCTCAATCTTTGGAGTAAGGCACCATCAGCGCGGCCGGTTGGATCGCTTTGCCGCCGAACAAGCCCGAAATCGCCAAAATGGTGACGATGTAGGGTAACGACGCCAACAGTTGCGGCGGAACACTTGCTCCTCCCAATTGCAGCGAAAGCTGCAACGCATCGCAAGCGCCAAACACCAGCGCAGCCAGTGCCGCCTTTCCCGGATTCCATCTTCCAAAGATGACGATTCCCAGGGCAATAAATCCCTGCCCGGAAACAATCGATTCGCGAAACAGCCCGATCTGCGCCAGCACCAGATAGGCGCCGGCCATGCCCGCCGTAGCGCCGCCGATCAGCACTCCTATGTAACGCATGCGGGCTACGGAAATGCCGGCCGCATCCGCAGCGCTAGGATTTTCTCCCGCGGCGCGCAGCGCCAGGCCAAAGCGGGTCCGAAACAAGATCACGTGGGCCAGCAGAACCAGCCCCAGCGTCAGATAAAGCAGAATCGCCTGGCCAAACAAGACCGGCCCGAGCAAGGGAAGATCGCTCAACCACGGAATATGAAGAGGGGGAAACATGGCCACATTCTGCGGGCCGGCAGATTCGCCCAGCGCCCGGCGATAAACGGTAGCGGCAATGCCGAGCGCCAGCACGTTGAACACCAGCCCGACGACGACCTGGCTGGCGCGCACAGTGACGTACATCCAGGCCAGCAGCAGATTGAAGACGATGCCGGTCAGCATCGCCGCCAATAGGCTTATCCATACCATGCCGGTTACATAATCGGTGAGGAAGCTGGCCAGTGCACCGAGCAAAATCGTGCCTTCGATACCCACATTCAGCACTCCGGAGCGCTCGGCGAATGTCTCTCCCAGCGCAGCCAGCAGCACCGGCCCGGAGAGCCGGAGGCTGGCGGCGAGCCAGGTCACGAAAAATGCCGAAGTCATCAGCCGATGAAAGTTCATGTCAGCTTCACCCGGTAGCGGCGGAAGATATCGCTCGCCAGCACCATCAACACGATCAGGCTTTGCAGAATGAAAGTGATGGACGAGGGAATACCCGCCCTGCGCTGCATTGCATTCGCCCCCACCGTCATGCCACCGTACAGCACGGCCGCGGGGATAACCGCCAGCGGGTTGAGCTTCGCCAGCAACGCGACGATGATGCCGGTGAAGCCTACTCCGCCGCTAATCCCATCCATCAGGCGATGCTGCTCGCCCAGCACCTCGACCGTGCCGGCCAGAGCACCCAGGCCGCCGGCCATGAAAGCCGCGAGCACCAGGCGAACGCCTACGTTGATGCCGCCATAGCGAGCAGCAGACGGGCTGAGGCCGCTGACGATCAGCTCATAGCCCAGAGGGTCTTGCGCAGCAGCATCCACACCAGCAAAGTTGCCAATAGGGCGAGAAGGATGCCGGCATGCGCGCGTGTCCCATGCAGGATGAACGGCAGCCACGTAGCGCGCGGCAGCAGCGCGGTCTCCGGAACTCCGCCGGGCGCGCGCATGGGGCCCGATACCAGGTACTGCACGATCAGGATGGCGACGTAGTTGGTCATCAGCGAGATGAGCACTTCGTTGCCCCCAAACCGCGCTCGGATCAGCGCAACCACGCCCGCCCACACGGCTCCGGCAGAGAAACTCAGCAAGAGCACCAAAGGCAAGAATGCGACCAAGGGCAGCGGGCCCACGGCCCCGCCCGGCGCCGTTGCCAAGGCCAACCAGCTGGTGGCCGCGGCGCCAATCACGAAGCATCCTTCGAAGCCCAGGTAGCCAAAGCCGGATCGCCAGCTGACGATGGTGCCCAGGGCAATCAACGTTAACGGCGCGGTACGCACCAGGGTATAGCCAAAGCCGCGCATGGTTGCGAATGGTTCGTGGAAGAGGGCGAAGTATGCCCGGAGCGGGTTCGCTCCATAGAGAACAAAGAGCAGCGAGGTAACGAGCATCGCCGCCAGCACGGCGAGGACCATGGCAGTGGTGATGGCGAGCGGCGAGTCAGCCGGAGTGAGACGTCGTTCGATCAGCTTCATGCCACTCCGGAGATCATAAGGCCCAGCTTTTCCTGGGTGACGCTGGCCGCATCGAGGATGCCGACGATCCGCCCCTCGAACATCACGGCGATCCTGTCGGCCAGATTCATCAGCTCTTCCAGCTCCGCGGAGATCAAGAGGATCGCCTTGCCCCGCTCGCGTTCGCGCAGCAGTTCGAGCCACACCGACTCGACCGCGCCCACATCCAGTCCTCGCGTTGGCTGTTCGACCACGATTGCGGCTGCATCCTGCAGAATCTCCCGCCCCAGGATCAGCTTCTGCAGGTTGCCGCCGGAGAGCTTGCCCGCGATTGCCCCGATACCGGATGCACGCACTCCGAAGCGCGCGACCAGCCTTTCTGCATACTCGCGGATTTTGCGCCTGATCCAGAAACAGTCCCCTGGTGCGCTGCCGTTGCGATCCGAGGATTGCGTTGTCGGCAACGGACATCTCCGTGACCGCGCCCACATGCCGGCGATCGGCTGGAATATAGGACAGGCCAAGAGCGCGATGCTGCGCGACCGTCAGCCGGGTGACCTCGCGCTCGTCGAGGAAGACTTGTCCCTGAAGAGCCGGCCGCAGATGCATGATCGCCTCGGCCAATTGCGACTGCCCGTTGCCATCGACCCCGGCGATGCCGACAATCTCTCCCGCATGTACATCGAGGCTTACGCCGCGGACCTTCTCCTGTCCCACATCATCGCGCACGTGAAGCCCGTTGACGCGCAAGACAGCTCGGCCGCGCTCGACCGGAACCCGATTTGCACGGAGGTTTACGTCGCGTCCCACCATGAGGCGGGCCAGCTCCTGCTCAGTGGTCTCCTGCGTAGTAACGGAGCCCACGACGCGGCCATCGCGCATCACCGTGACTCGATCCGCAAGCTCCAGGATCTCCTGAAGTTTGTGGGTCACAATGACGATCGAGCGGCCCTGGTCGCGCAGGCCACGCAGCACCGTGAAGAGCTGGTCCTTCTCATGCGTGGTGAGGACGGCGGTGGGTTCGTCGAGGATCAGCAGCCTGGCGTCGCGATAGAGCAACTTGAGAATCTCAACCCGCTGTTGCACGCCGATGGGCAGGTGCTGCACCTGCGCGTCCGGATCAATGGCCAGATGGTGCTGGTCGCTCAAGCTGCGCAGCCGCCGCGCAGCCTTACGCAGGTCGAGCATTGGGCCCGCGTCTTCTTTCAGACCGAGCACGGTATTCTCAACCACGGAAAAGCGCCGCACCAGCATGAATTCCTGGTGCACCATGCCGATGCCAAGCGCGATGGCATCTTTAGGGCTGGTGATTTCGACCGGCTCGCCGTCGATCAGGATCGATCCGGAATCCATGGAATGGAATCCGTAGAGAATCTGCATCAGGGTGCTCTTGCCGGCGCCGTTCTCCCCCAGCAGAGCGTGGATCTCGCCTGCTTCGATGGTCAGGTCAACATCGTTGTTGGCCACGACTCCGGGGAATCGCTTGACGATCTTCCTCATCGCGAATGTGGGCAAATGCTTCTCCTCATAGAACGAGCAGACACTTCAGCGAATGGTGGCGCCGCAAGCTGTAAAAAAAACTTCCGGAAGGGGGATGGAACTCCAGGTGAACTGCATCTATACGTATGACAGACATCTCTTTAAAGGGGGGTCATCTAACGGCCCATAGGCCAAGATGCTCAAATTAATTATCTTGATCATCTTGAGCATCTTGATGAAACAAAGGACTTAGCCGACAAAGTTTGAGCACCTTGCTGAAGCGTTGAGCATCTTGCAAGTGCTGCGTGAGAACCTGCGCTTGCTAGGTGCCCTTCAAACCCAGGGGGATAGGTCGATCTTACCTGCAGAAAGATCGCTCCATATTTTTTGAAACGCAGCCCATTGCGATGGAGAAACCAGCTGCGGACTGTGGTCTCCTCTGGCGCCCGCCTTCAGCAGCCACATCCAGTCCACGGTCGGCTTCCACTCCTTGCCGCCTGTGAAGGAGTGATTGGCGGTTGCATGAGCAACGGTCTGCACCATGCCTCCAAGATTCATCTCGAAGCTGGTCGCCATGTTGTTGGGCGCCAAATCTGTCTGGTCGGAGTAGCATCCCAGCACCTTCGCCTTGCCGGCGACCGCACCCTGGATCGCGCCCAGCCCGGTCACGTCCGCCGCATGCCAGATCACATCGGCTCCATTGCCGATCAGCGTCGCGGCGGCTTCGCGCCCTTTCGCGGCGTTATCGTAATCGCCGGTAATGATGCCCAGACCCTGGATCCCGGGCACGGTGTTGCGGGCGCCGGCAATAAAGCACTTCAAGATGCGCTGCTGCGTCAGGATCGTCCTCCCCGCCGACAAAACCAACCGCCTGCTTGCGATCGGATATCAAAGCCGCCAGGGCGCCCGCTCCATAAGCAGCGCCGAAATAACCCAAATTGATGAACAGGAGATTCGAGGGAACTGCGGGTTGAGGCAGAAAGCTGGTCACGAAGAATTTTTGGCGCGGGTAATCCGGTGCAATGTCGAGCAGCGCGCTGCTGAACTCGAAGCCATGACCCAGCACCAGATCGAAACCGTCGTCGGAGTATCCACGCGCGACTTCCTGCATTTGCGCGAGGCCAATGTTTTCCGCGTACGCAGTCTTAAACCCGGGTCCCAATGCCTTCAGACCGTTAAAGGCAAGCTGGCTCCAGCCTCCATCGGTGATCACGCCGGTAAGCAGTAGTACGACGCTGGTCTCTTTGGGCTGGGCAAAACTTCTCGATGCCAGCGCAGCCATGGCGAGGGCCGAGAAGGCCCGTCGCGAAATCCTGCTCATTTCGATTCCCCGGCGAGGGCCCGCAGGTGCGCCGGAAGAAAGGGTCGAACCATGTACTGGTAGGCGGCCCCGCCGACGCAGCCGCCGAGCAGGGGACCGGCGATCGGGAACCCACCAGTAATTTTGCGGCGAAGGAAATGCCGCCGGTCCCCAGCCGGCCAGAAAGCAGAAGATACGCGGGCCAAGATCACGCGCCGGGTTGAGCGCCCAAGCTTCCAGATAGCCCATGGAGGCTCCGATCAACGCGACCAGCAGGCCGATCATCAAGGCGCTCGCATTCGCCTGGGGCGCCATCTCGTTGTATTGCTCGGTGATGGCGAAGATGCCGAAGATCAGAAACGCCGTCAGTATGATTTCGTCGCTGAAGGCATGCATGGGCGTGATGGCCAGGCCGGGATGAGTAAAGAAGACTCCAGCTGCGCCGCCGGCCGCACGCGTGAGTTGCGCGGCCTGATTGAAGTGGTCGATCACCGGCACGTACAACACGTAAACCAGAGCTGCCCCGAGCACGCCGCCTATCACCTGGGCCACGCAATAGGGAACCACTTTGCGCCAGGCGAATTTCCGATAGAGCGCCAGCGCCAGTGTCACTGCGGGATTAGCATGTGTGCCGGAGATGGATCCGGTGGTGTAGATGGCCATGGTTACGGCCAGACCCCATGCGATGCACAATCCCCAATACGAGTTCAGGTAGGGGCTGGGGTTGTAGAGGGTATACATGGCGGCAACAGAGTCGCCGAACGCAATGATGATGAAGACCGCCAGGGCCTCCGCCAGGTACTCGCCAAAATCTTGTCTTTTCATCGGACGAACAGTTCCTGTCTTTTTGTGTGCCCTTCACGGTAACAGGTATTTTCGCGCCAGATCATTGAATTGCTGCAACTGCTGGTCGATCCAATCCTGCCCGGTGCCCAACTCCTCGGCCATGAGCTTGGCCACGGCGGGAGCCATCTCGATGGCCGCCCTGGCATTCAGGAACAGCGCCCGCGTTCGACGGGACAGCACATCGTCCACGGTGCGCGCCATCTCCTCCCGGACTCCCCAAATCACTTCGGCGGCGATATAGGGCAGTTCGGGATGGAGCCGCTGACCGAGACGCTTATCAGCGGCGGCCAAGGCCAGGATTTTCTCAGCATCCGAGCCGTAGACCCCCAGACTGTTGAGCGAGTCGACGTCTTGCTTATAGCCATGGATTTTCAGGTCATGCGTCCCACTCGGCACGTCATTCAGCTCGCCCAGCGTGATCGCGTGGTTCACGCAGTCCTCAGCCATATGGCGGTAGGTGGTCCATTTGCCTCCGACGATGGTCAGTAGCCCGGAGTTGTCGACATGGATGGTGTGGTCGCGGGAGAGCGATGACGTCTTCATCGAGGCGCCGTTGGCCTTGACCAAGGGACGGATGCCGACATACACGCTGAGCACGTCACTGCGCTGCGGAGGGCGGCTGAGGTACTGGGCCGCGGTGTCGAGGATGAACTGAATTTCCTCCTCAAAGGGGAGCGGGTTGTACGACGGCTCCTCAATCGGTGTGTCGGTGGTGCCGACCAGCGTGTGCTCATGCCACGGAATGGCAAACAACACCCGGCCATCGCTGGTGTGGGGCACCATGATCGCAGTATTGCCGCGGAGAAACGCACGCTCGAAGACCAGGTGGATGCCCTGGCTGGGGGCGATCATGCCCGCCAGTTCCGGCTCTGCCAGGCGGCGCACATCGTCGGCGAAGATGCCTGCTGCATTCACCACCACATGCGCCGAGATCTTCATACGCTGGCCAGATTCGCTGTCGACCGCGACCACCCCATCGGCAAAGCCATCGGGGCCTCTCGTGATCTCGACCACCGGCGCATAGTTGAGCAAGACGGCGCCCTGATCGGCAGCCGTGGCGGCCAGTTGGATCAGCAAACGCGTGTCATCAAATTGGCCGTCGTAGTAGATGACGCCGCCGCGTAGTCCTTCGGTCTGGATGGTGGGCAGCTGCTCCAGAGTTTCTTCTCGCGACAGCAGGCGAGACTTGCCGAAGCCGTATTTGCCTGCAAGCAGGTCATAGACCTTCATGCCGATGCCGTAGAAAGGCGCTTCCCACCAGGAATAGTTAGGCACGACGAAGCCGAGATCATGGACCAGGTGGGGAGCGTTCTGACGCAGCAGGCCGCGTTCCTTCAAGGCTTCCATCACCAGCGACACGTTTCCTTGTTCCAGGTAGCGGACACCGCCGTGCACCAGCTTGGTGCTCCGGCTCGAAGTAGCCGAGCCGAAATCCATCCGCTCCAGCAGCAGCACCGCGAAGCCGCGATTGGCGGCATCGACGGCGACACCGACGCCAGTGGCTCCGCCGCCGATCACGACGATGTCCCATGGAGCGGAACGAGCCGTAACGCGGGCCAGCATCGCTGGGCGATTCATCTACTCATCTCCTTCATGCCAGTTTCTTGACCGCACGACCGCTCTCTTCCAGCGGTCGCGCCCCTCGGCAATCTTCTTCTGACCAGCTTTCGGCTCGAAGCGTGTATCCGCCGCGCGCAGCTTACGAATTTCTTCCGGGTTATTCCAGAAGCCGACAGCGAGGCCAGCGAGATAAGCCGCACCGAGCGCGGTGGTCTCGCTGACCGCGGGACGGATGACGGGCACGCCGAGGAGATCAGCCTGGAATTGCATGAGCAGATCATCCACGGCCGCGCCCCCATCGACGCGCAACTCTCTGAACGGAACCTTTGTATCCGCATTCATGGCCTCGATTACATCCGCGACCTGGAAAGCGATGCTCTCCTCGGCGGCGCGGGCGATGTGGCCGGGCTTGGTGCCGCGGCGCAGCCCAATCAAGAGGCCGGTCGCGTATGGATCCCAGTAGGGTGCGCCCAGGCCGACGAATGCGGGCACCAGCACGACTCCATCGGAGTCTTCGACTGTGGCCGCCAACGCATTCACCTCGGAGGAATGGCGAATCAGTTGCAAGCTATCGCGCAGCCACTGGACCACCGCTCCGCCAATGAAGATGCTGCCTTCCAGGGCATACTCCAATTTCTTATCCAGGCTGCAGATGAGGGTGGTGATCAGCCTTTTCTCTGACAGCACGAACTGGGCGCCGATGTTTTGCAACAGGAAGCAGCCCGTGCCGTAAGTGTTCTTTGCGTCGCCGGAGTGGATGCATAATTGCCCAAAGAGGGCCGCTTGCTGGTCGCCCGCGATGCCTGCGATCTCACCGGTCTCAAGGCCTAGAGACGTGGTTACGGGGCCGATCTTCCCGCTTGACCAGACCACCTCGGGCATCATGCTTTCCGGAATGCGGAATAGCTTCAACAGATCCGCGTCCCATTTGCCCTCGACGATGTTGTAGAGCATGGTGCGCGAGGCATTGGTGCGATCGGTGATGTGCTTCTTGCCGCTGGTCAGGTTCCAGATCAACCAGCTATCGACAGTGCCGAAGGCCAGTTTGCCGGCCTCCGCTTTTTGCCTCGCGCCGTCGACGTTTTCTAGGATCCACGCGATCTTGGTGCTGGAGAAATATGGGTCGATCAACAAGCCAGTTTTTTGGCGAACGGTTTCTTCACTGCCGTCGTTCTTCATCTGGTGGCATCGTTCGGCCGTGCGTCGATCCTGCCAGACAATCGCGTTGTAGACCGGCTTACCGGTCTCCCGGTCCCATACAATCGTCGTCTCCCGCTGATTGGTGATGCCGATGGCCGCCAGGTCGCGTGCCCGCACGCCGGCTTTGCCAAGAACCTCGACCACCGAGCTCATCTGCGAGGTCAGGATGTCGAAGGGATCATGCTCGACCCAGCCGCCCTGAGGGTAGATCTGCTTGAATTCCCGATGCCCGTGGGCGACGATGTTTCCATCTTTGCCGAAGAGAATGGAACGAGAGCTGGTAGTTCCCTGATCGAGCGAAAGAATGTACGCCATGCGGTGTTACCTCTTCGCGGCGCCGGCCCGCAGGGGCGATGCCTGGAAGTTTATAGAGTACCCTGCATCATCCCGTCAAAGAGCAGAGCTCGCGCGTGCTAGACTGACGCGAATTCACGTGATCAATCGACGCGCTTTTCTCGGTCTCGCCGCAGGCACAGCACTCTCCACCGCCTCACCCAGGCTTTGGGCACTTGGGCCAATACCCATGCCACCGGCAAAGGGTGAGGTCGACAAACAGCTGGATGCGTTTACCGCCGCCTACATGCGGGCCATGAATGCTCCGGGGATGACCCAGGCGCTTACCGATACCAAAGCGACCATCCGCACCGCCGGCTACGGCTTTGCCAATGTCGACTTGAAGGCTCCGGTGACTCCCGATCATCTCTTCCAGATCGGGTCGATTACCAAGTCGTTTGCGGCGCTGATCCTGCTCCAGCTGCGAGATGAGGGGAAAGTGGATCTTCATCGCCCAGTGCTCGAGTACTTGCCCTGGCTTCCGGTGACGATGCCGTATGGGCCTATCACCGCACATCATCTGCTGACGCATACCTCCGGTCTTCCGGATGCTTCCTCCATCTTTCAGAGCGATCCGGGCGCCCGGCACGCGCAAGGATTTGAACCCGGCGCTCACTTCCACTACTGCAATCTGGGCTTCGCCATCCTCGGCCAGATCATAGAGCGGCTTGACGGCAAGCCCTGGTATCAATGCCTGCAGGCTCGCATCCTTACGCCGTTGGGGATGACAGCGACCGCCGCGGTGATCACGATTGAATCCAGCGCGCGCAGCGCCACCGGATATCAGCCCTTCTTTGATGACCAGGTTTACCCTCGCCAGGGCCGGCTGGTCTCAAGGCCGCCGGAGGTCTTCGATAACCCGGCAGGCAGCATCGCATCGCAGCCCGGAGATATGGCGCGCTATCTACGCACCCTGCTCAACGGCGGCCAGGGAGCGGACGGGCGCATCGTTTCCGCCGAGGGTTTTAGGTTGATGTCGACGCCGTATATCAAGGCTCCGGAATTCAGCCCGACTGCCTCCTACGGCTATGGCATTGCCGTCGATGTTCTGGACGGCCATAAAATTCTGCGTCACACCGGCGGTATGAACTGCTTTGCCTCCTCTATCCATGTGGATTTGGATGGAGGGGTTGCCGCCTTTGCTTCGATCAATGCGATGCAAGGTTACCGGCCCACGCCGGTCACGCAGTACGCGGTTCAGTTGCTGCGCGCAGAGCACGAAGCCAAGTCCCTGCCCGCGGCAACGGCGCTCGCCGATGCGACGGAAGTGAACAATGCCAGCGAATACGCGGGCGTCTATCGCAGCAGTGACGGGCGAGAGTTGCTCTTCAAGGCGGATGGCACGAGGCTTCTTCTGGTGCATGCAGGCGAGGAAATTCTTCTGCAACGCGGGCTGGGAGATTCGTTCCTCTCCACCGTGCAGGGTTCGTTTTCGGACTATAGCTTGGTGTTTGGCAGAGACCAGGTGACCAGCAAACCAGCAAGGCCTGCGGATCATGACGCTGCAGCGCCGCCTCCTGCACTTGTGGTGGAGGTTGGCTATGGCCCGGACTGGTACACCAACGCAGCGTACCGCGGGGATCGCGAGTTTCCTGCGCCGCCCCAATACAGCGCTCTTGCGGGCCATTACCGGAGCGGGAGCGGAGACGACGTGCGCGTCTTTGTGCGTAAGGGCCGCCTTTGGCTGGGGGACGCTCCATTGAGCGAGATCGGCTCGTCGCTCTTTCGCGTGGGAGAGGATGCGTGGTCGCCCGACACTGCGGAGTTCCTGACCATCGTGGACGGCAGGGCAAGATTGCTCAGAGCAATCGGCGAGGATTGCTGGAGAATCGAAGTCGGCTCCTAGCAGTATGCACTCATGAGCCTATGGGGTTCTGGTGGGGGCGAGCTTTTGGGGGCAAGATCGATTACACTAAAATCTGCTGCATTTTACTGCCTTAGCCTTGATTCGAACTATGCATTCCAGTTGCTCACGACTAGTGCCCGCGCTATTGCTCTGCCTTCTGGCAGGCAGTGCTTGCTGCGCGTTTGCACGGACGGTGCCTGAGGTTTCAAAGGTGAGTGCTCTGCCCTCGGCGCCCACGCCCTCAATCGAATCTTCGCCGGCGCACGCATCGCTCACCCAGCAGGCCCACGTTACTATTCCCCGGCTGGAGAGTGAGCCTACTCTGAGCGACTTTCTTAGCAATCCGGTGCGATCGCAAGCGGCACGGGCCATGCTACGCATCAGCAACTTCGTGGAGCGTTATCCCAAGGACGGCGCTCCTGTCACCGAGCCTACCGTCGCCTATCTGGGCTACACGCGCGAATACCTCTTCGCAGCCTTTGTTTGTAAAGATAGAAAGCCGAATCTCATCCGGGGGCACATGCTGGCGCGCGATTCTCTGGGAGATGACGATTCTGTCCAGGTGATGCTCGATACTTTCAACGACCAGCGGCGCGCCTTCTTGTTCAGCAGCAATGCGCTCGGCATCCAGGCCGACGGTCTTTACAGCGAGCAAAATGGTACCGATTACTCCTTCGATACCGTATGGGACACCTGGGGCAGACGGACGCAGTCCGGCTATGTTGTGCTGCTGCGCATTCCGTTCTCCAGCTTGTACTTCGCCAAGGCTGCTCCCGGCGATACGCGGACCTGGGGAATCATTCTGCAGCGCAACATCTCCCATGCCAACGAATCGGCTTTCTGGCCGCAGAGCAGGCATCGTATCGCTGGTCTCCTGACTCAGGACATGGCCGCGGATGGTTTCAGCGATATCGAGCACGGCCAGAACCTTCAATTCGAGCCCTATATGCTCGGCCGCAACTTGCGGCAATTGGACACCGTCGATCCTGACGACCCGTACTTTCAGGACAAAGCTGTGCAGGGTTACAGCGGGCTGGACGCGAAGTTCATCCTGCACAACAGCCTGGTGCTCGACACCACGGTCAACCCCGACTTCAGCCAGGTCGGCGTGGACAATCCGGCTACGCCCAATCAGCGCTTTCCTCCCTATTTCGCGGAAGTGCGGCCGTTTTTCATCGAAAACAGCAGCTACTTCATGACGCCGGTGAGCCTGTATTACACCAACAACATTGTTAAACCGCAGTATGGCGCTCGTCTCACCGGGAAACTTGGCCCGTGGGCGCTGGGCCTGCTCGGAGTGGATGACAGAAGCCCCGGAGAGGCGGTGCCACCGGGAGATCCGGAGTACGACACCCGTGCTCATTTCTACGCCGGGCGGCTGAATCGCGACGTGGGTTCTCTGTCGAATGTCGGCATCATTTACGCGGACCGCGAATACCTCGATTCTTTCAATCGCGTCGGCGGGTTTGACTATCGGGCGCGGCTCGAAAACCGCTGGACCTTGACCGGGCAGACCGTTACCTCGGCAACGCAAAACGTCAGCAACTCCACGCAGGGCGAACAGGCATGCGAGGCGCTTACTTTAACGTGCAGCGGCCAGACCTATTCCCAGCAGGTGAATTATTCCGATCTGCACCGCAACGCGTGGATTGCCTACAACGATACGTCCGCGGGTTATGTCACCGACACCGGATTCTTTCGACGTCCTGATGTGCGTGAGCCCAACGGCTACTACAGCTATACCTTTCGTCCCCGGCAGGGGCCGGTTCTTTCCCATGGGGCCAGCGTCTATAGCGAACGCATCTGGGACCATAACGGCGTACCGCTGGACTATTACGTCAATCCTGCTTACAGTGTCACCTTCAAATACCGAACGACCATTTCCGCCAATGTCGATCTGGGGCAAGACCGGCTGCGTCCGGTCGATTACTCCGCGCTGCCGCAGGATGTTGAGTATCACAGCCACACCAGCGGAGTTAATTTCTACAGTTCTCCCGTGCCCTATGTGGCGATCGGCGGCGGAGTTTATACGGGTACGGTCATCAACTACTCGCCGCCAAACGATGCCGGTCCGGGCCCGGTCAATGTGACTTCACCGAACCTCAATGTGGAAGTGAAGCCCGCCAGTTCCATCGATTTGCAAAACAGTTATGTGTACACGCACTTCACGAATCTGGCCAACGGCGATGTGGTCTATGACAACCACGAACTGATCTCGCGCTGGAATTACCAGATGACCAAAGCCCTCTCCTTTAACCTGATCGGCCAGTACGTCTCGACCTTGCCGAATCCGCAGTACACCAGCCTGGCGAACTCCAAGACACTTTTTGCGGACGCACTGGTCACCTACCAGCCGCATCCGGGCACGGCGGTTTACTTCGGCTATATCGGGAACTTCGAAAACCTGGACCGCACCCTCTGCACCCGGGAAGCCGATGGGCTCTGCAATACCGATGACGCGATTTTGCCGCCTACCTATTCCTCACTTCTGAATACCAGCAAGACGGTCTACGTGAAGGTCAGCTACCTGCTGCACTTTTGAGTCCGCCGGCCTGGGGCTTGACGGCAACAACGGCCAGCAGCCTTCCGGAAGAGTCTTGAGAGACCACGGTAAGACCGGCATCGCCGAGTTCCTTACAAAGCCAGTCGATTCCCAAACGCAGCTTCCGATAGCTGCTCTTGTTCAGGGACCAGCCCGCATCGTGACGGGTGTGCACCAGATCGTGAACCATGACCGACTCTGAGTTCTCGAACTCAAGGAAACACGTCATGATCGTGTCGTCATCGCTTCGAACCGGAATAAAGCGGTCGGTTCCGTGGAGTTCGTTGGTCAGGTCGCGATAAGTGATCACCAACATTCCGCCAGGATGCAGCCCGTCGAACACTGCGTGAAACAGTGCGCTCACGTCACTCCTGGCGGGTAGATGGGTCAACGTATCGCCCATGCACACAATGACAGTGGCTTGTCCTGCCGGCGCAATTGCCGGCAAATCTCGCAGGTCTGCTTTCTCTATCTGAACCGGTAGGTTGTTTAGGTGAGAGCGTAGTTCATCGAGAAGCTCCGCACTGGTGTCGATGGCGATTACCGGAGAAAAGCCAAGCTGCGCGAGGGCTATAGTCTGGAAGCCAGGTCCGCATCCCAGGTCCACCGCGAGCGCAGCCTTTGGCTGGTTTGTGAGAGGCTCCAGTGTTCGGGAAAGGAATGATTTCTGTTCGCTCACTTTCTCTTCGAAAGATGTGCCGAACATCCATGTGTAATGCTTCGACAGCAGGCGTTCGTAGTGCTCGTTCACAGTGGACATGGGTCATTGTAGCGGCCGGCTGCGGGTGATTAGACCGTGAGCAGTTCCTCGTAGAAGCCGCCGATCTGACGTTCTCTGTCGACAAAGTGAATCTCCAGGATCCAATGCCGCTTCTCACCCTTCTCATCGAAGGAACGCATGGGCAGGTGGCTGTCAGGATGCACGTAGAGGGACACTTTATCGTCCGCGATTCTTTCGTGGGGGAACTGTCCAATTAGATGTCCAGCAATGGGACCACCAAATTCCCATCCGAATTTCTTTGCCAGAGATGTGGCGTAGTGGAAGAGCTCGCTGCTGGTGATCGCCGGAGTTTCGTTGAAATACTGCTTGCCCTGGGCAAATGCTTGCCCCACGTCTTGCTTCATTTTGTGCTTCAGCAGGTCGGAACCGAGAACAAACGTGCGCCCAAAGTCGGCTTCCCAGTGCTCGAATACCGGCCCCAGATCGAGGAACAGGATATCGTCGGCGCCAATCAACAGGTCAGGCGGATTTTCCGCATAGGGGAGCAAAGTATTCTTGCCGGCGCGCACGATGCGCTTGTGCCAGTAAGTGGTGATCCCGTACATCTCTTTGGCTAGAGCGTAGATATCCGCGTTCAGCGTGCTTTCGGTGATGGCAGGGCGGACCAGACCGCGCACGTCTATTTCTTCAAATAGCCGTTGTGCTTTGAACTGAGCTTCGAGGAGTTCTGCGGCGCGCGTCTCTTCCAACTGCGTCATCGTTTTCTCCAGAATGAACTATGCGGTGTAGCTACGTCCCAGGCCAAGCGCCGCCAGACCCTTGCGATAGGTGATGGAGCTGCGATCGGCAGGAAAATGCGCTTCGGCATGCAGATCGAGAGGAAGATCTTCCGGCCACTGCTGTTCGACAATCGCAATATCTTCTGCAAACACCTGGTAATTGAAGTCGAGCGTCTCTTCCAGGGCCGCGTCCTTGTCGAAGTTGCGGCACAGGGGAACGAACAGGCGCGTCTTGCGGGCGGATACGGGCGATGCCGCGTTCATGATGTGAAGCAGGCCTCCTCCGGGGAATCCTACTGTCAATTTCGCGGTGAAGGGCAGAAAGACCTCAAATCTCCTGTGCCACTGAAAGCCGGGCGGATTGAGATGTTTGTAGGCGTGGGCGTAATTGCTTACCGGGCTGACGTAGTCGGCTACGAAGCCTCGGTCGGTCTTCTGCACGCGGTAGTCCGGCACCACGGGATTATCCACTTCTCCAAAACTCTCGGGATGGACGAACGCGAAGTGGCTTACATCGAGAAATCCCTCGATCTGCCGGCCCGCTGCGGCTTCGATGGCAACGCTATCGGGCAGCACTTGCAGGTATTCGGGGTCATCCCACTCCTTCATCTCGGGCAGCGCGAGGGGGCCGTTGTCCACCAGGCGGACCCACACCAGGCCGTAGCGCTCCTGCACCTGAAACATCTGCAGGCGCAGCCGGGGCGAAATCACACCATTGGGATGAGCGGGGATGCAGGTACATCTTCCTTCGCGATCGTAACGCAGGCCGTGGTATTTGCAGATGATCTCGTCGCCTTCGACGTGGCCCATGCTGAGCGGGACACCGCGGTGAAAACAGATGTCTCTGGCCGCCGCCAGGGCGCCATCGGAGAGACGGTAGACCACCACCCGTTCATCGAGCAGACGCGCGGCGTAGGGCTTGTCAGTGACCGCGTGCGCGAAGGCGACCGGATACCAGAACGGAGCGAGTGCACGCCAGTCCGTCTCGGAGAAAGTACATCCCCGGGGAAGGCCGGCAGCGCTGGCCGCGTCGGACGCGAGCAGCTCAGAGGCTGGAATGAAGGATGTAGGGTTCGTCATGCGTCATTATGAACGCAAGCGAAGCCTTGAATCAATTGGCTGGGGGCTATAGCGGTTTCGCAATTGGTGTAGACCAAAGCGAACGCCCTTTTCGTGGTTTTCTCCCAAGGAAAACCACACCTCGCGACCTTTATCAGGCGACAATAATTGCGAAACCGCTTTAAGCCAGCTTCACGAAATGCATCGCCGCCGAGTTCATGCAATAGCGCAGCCCAGTTGGGCGAGGGCCGTCATCGAAGACATGGCCCAGGTGGGCGTCGCACAACCTACAGGAAACCGCTGTGCGCTCCATACCTAAGCTCCGATCCGTCGTTTCAACAACATTCTCCCGCGCTATCGGCTCCCAGAAGCTGGGCCATCCAGTGCCCGACTCGAACTTGGTCTCTGAACTGAAGACAGCCGTGTCGCAGCAGATACAGCGGTAGAGACCGCGGTCATGCAGATTCCATGTATCCCCGGTATAGGGTCGCTCGGTGCCGGCCTGGCGAGCCACCTGGTAAGAAATCGGGGATAACAGTTTCTGCCATTCGGCGTCCGTCTTGACGATGCGTGCGAGCTCTTCTTTGCCGGTCTTCTTGCCGTTCGCACCGAACTCAACAATGGTCACCATGCCCGGCGTCTTGGAACCGCCGCCAGCGGCCGACGCTGCCCTCGGACCTTGCAGAGACCAAAGTGCGAGCGCCCCGCATGCGCTCGCCGAGCTGATCAGGAATGCACGGCGGCTAGGGCGTTGACGATACTCTCGTGGGTCACTCATGAATCTATTCCTCGCGTTTATTAGACAGGTTTTGTTTCCAAACCTCTCTAGCCAAAGGTGAATGAATACGCCCGCACTCCCGGAACCAAAAACTCTATACGGAAGGTGCGGTCACGAATACTACTATGCTGGCGAACTAGTTGGTAGAGCCGGTTCTCCGTAACTACGCCGTATCCATCCGCATCGGTGTCCACGCCATGGTCGGCTCCCGGCGCCTGGCCATCGAGGGTGACACGGAAACGGACAGGCTTTCCGTCCGGGCCCGGCCCTAAAACCAGGTGCAGGTCGCGGGCATGAAAACGAAACGAGATACTGGCCCCTGGGGCAAGTGAGGTCGCGACCTGGTCCGCGTCCTGCCATTTGCCCGCGAATGCCCATTGATTGAGTTTGAGTTCAGCGGGGGTTCGATAGAGTTGGGGGTCATCCTGGTTCAATCCCCCAAGAGAGGCGAAGTTTTGCGCTCTGGCGTAGCCGATGTAGGTCTCGGGAGATTGCACATCGTCCGCATCAGACGCAGCCTCGGTGCCGCTGGCAGCTATTTGGGTTGCGCTCTGGGGCAGAGGGGTATGGTTCGCCTCTGCAAGGAGAGTCCGAATCCACTGCTCCGATTCCTGGTACGCGCCCTCACCAAAGTGGTGAAAGCGGATGCGCCCCGTGGCATCGATAAAGTAATCGGCAGGCCAGTACTCATTGTTAAACGCGCGCCAGATGCGGTAGTCGTTATCCATCGCGACCGGGTAGGTAATACCGAGGTCCTTAACTGCCTTGCGGACGTTTGCTTCATCCTTTTCGAAGGGAAACTCAGGGGTATGGACGCCGATGATCACCAGGCCGCTGTCCTTGTATTTCTCGTTCCAGGCCCTGATATAGGGCAGCGTGCGCAGGCAGTTGATGCAGGAATAGGTCCAGAAATCGACCAGAACCACTTTGCCGCGAAGCGACGCCGGGGTGAGAGGCTGGGAGTTGATCCAGGCGGTAGCTCCGGAAAGATCGGGAAGGACCGCCGGCGCAGTCTCCGCAGCGCCGTCGGAGACATCAATGGTCTGATTGACGACGATCCTCTTTGGGGCGGGATGAAAGCGGTCGACCAGGCGCTGCTCAAGGCCAGAGGTGCTAGCCAGGGAAAGACGGGTGAGCACGCCGCGGTCCAATCCGAAGGCAACCGCGGCCACAGCGGCCAGAACGGCAACCCCGAGAACGCGGCGAATCCACTCCTCCGCGCCGAGAGAACGCTTCATCGCGGAGAAGACGCGGCCACCGGCGAGCAGGGCGATCGCCAATGAGGTCGCTGCTCCGGCCGCGTAGCTCAGAAGGAGTAGGGCGGTATGGGCGCTGGCACCTTCCAGGGCCGCTCCGGTAAGAATGAGACCCAGAATCGGCCCGGCGCAGGGTGCCCAGAGTAATCCAGTACCAATGCCGAGCAGGAACGAGTTCAGGACGCTCGTATTTGTATCGGAACTCCTGGAGAGGCGGTTGCCCAGTTGGACCAAAGGACGGGAGATACGCTCGGCGAGCGAAGAAAAGAGCAAAGTAAGGCCAAACACCGCAAAAACGACCAGGGCGGCCGT
This sequence comes from uncultured Acidobacteriaceae bacterium, assembly GCA_963736535.1. GTDB lineage: Bacteria > Acidobacteriota > Terriglobia > Terriglobales > Acidobacteriaceae > PALSA-350. Next base: position 1,023,243 of record CAVTPN010000010.1, on the reverse strand, counting down.
CCTGCCGAACTGATTGGCTCGTACTGCCCAGCCTCCGCCCACGGTCGCGAGGCTGGCGACGAGGGCAAAGGTGACTGCCATTCCGGCAAGCAGCGGCAAGCCGCTCTTGCGAAAGGGCTGGTCGGAACGCGCAAAAACGAACGGCAACACGGGCAGAATACAGGGGCTGAAAATAGTAAGGACGCCACCGAGATATGCCAAGAGCAACAGGAACATTTGCTTTACCAGGTTCTTTCCAACCGGCCGCGGGACCCGGCTCAAATGAGACTACAGAATGCCCTAAGAGGTTACGAACATGAGGAAGTTTTGGTTTTTTGCGGGGAACCCCTGAAAGCTGGCTGGCAGGCTTCGGAAAAAGTCCGGTTCTAATGACAAACGAGTGGGGGAGGCATCGTAGCCCACTCAAGCCAAAGTACGGCTTGAATGGGGCACCCAAAGCTTCTGTCGCCGGTGTAGTTACTCGCTTGACTTGCCACAGGCAAGTCCGCTCCTCGGGATGACAAAGGGTAGGGCAGAGATGACCTCAGCAGCTCTCACCGAGGGATAGATAGAGGCGGAGGTTATCAGCGCGGCATCAGAATTCGATCCTTCCCTGGAAGGCGATCATGCGTGGTGAGCTGTCGCCGCCCAGTCCCACGCCCAGCAAACCGGTCGGAGGGGAAATGGTGCTGGTCAACGCGCCAAAACCTGTTTGCGTAGCTGGCTTGCCCGGAGTACCCGCTTGATTGGTGGGGAGAGAAAAGTTGGGGTGGTTGAAGAGGTTGAAGAATTGCGCATCGAAACGGAACATGGCGTGCTCCGTGATCTTGATTTTCCTGGTCACGTAGAGTTCGGAATAAGTGAAATGCGGTCCGCGATAGTTGTTGCGGCCTGAATTTCCAAATTGGCAGGTGACGATGGAATCCCCTCCAGCACAGGCACCGGTGCTGGGATCGACAACGGAGACAAAGGCGTCCGGGTTGAGCCACTGAAGGCTGCCACTCTGCGTTACCCCGGAGACGGGAGACTTGCGATAGAGGGGCACGCCGGGCACGCGGTTCGCGTATTGCGGCCCGCTGCCCTGAAAAACGCCGTCGTTGTTCGCCGTGTACGGTGCGCTCACCACGCTGAACGGCACCCCGCTGTGCAGGAATACAGTCTGCGCGACTTGCCAATCGCTGAGCATGTACCTCAACCCTCTGTTGCTCGAATGAAAGGGAATCTCATAGATGCCAAAGGCAGAGAGGTTGTGACGTACATCGTAGTCGCAGTTGCCGTATTCCCTACGCAGGTCGCCCGGCAGGGGATAGAGAATGCCGAGACTGGAGAAGGGAAGCAGACCGCCATTCGATACTTCGTCGAGACAATGGCTGTAGGTGTAGTTTCCACGCAGCGTGAGGCCGCCAAATTGCTTGGTTGCGCTGGTTTGCAGGCCGGTGTAGTTGCTGCCCGCATCGGTGCGGAATTCGTTCACGTTGCCGAAGCGCTGATCGAGCGGCTGCTGATAGGCAAAGGGCGCGAAGCATCCATCGCACACCGTCTGATATCCATTCAATTGCACCTGGTATGGCTCATGCACGGCGCGCGTGCCGACATAGTCGATGCGCAGCGCACCGCGCGCTCCTAACTCGTGCTCCAGACCCAGGCTCCATTGCAAGAAGTACGGTGTCTTCAGTGTGCCGCTGGGGAAGGTATTCAGGTTGACTGCCAGGGGACAGGTAGGAGCGCCCGCAGGCAGCCCGATACACGGAGCATCCCCTGAACGAAAGACATTCTGGAAGGATTGGTTGGCCCGCACGGTGGCATCGACTGCGCTATCGGGTACACCCGGTGCGATGCCGATCCCGCCAACCTGTCCGTTGATTCCGCCGACGAATACCGGTGCATACGGAGCATTGGTCGCACCCAAGTCAGCAATCTGCGCCGGGATGATGTCGTTGAAGACACCGCCGCCGGCGTGAACCGCCAACGTATTCGATAGCCGATAGGCGGCCGAAGCACGCGGCTGCCAGCTCAGAAGCGGAGTGCCGGGAAAGAGATTGCGGACGTTGGTCTGAATGACCTGGTTCAGGGGCTGAGTGACCTCATGGCTCATGTTCAGGAACGACCCTGCCGGCCGCGCAAACAGGCCGTGCTGGTTGACCGGATTGGTGTTCCAGGTCACTCGCAGTCCGGCCGTTATTGTCCATCTCTGGCTGGCCTTGAAGGTGTCCATGGCGTACATGTCGAGGTTGCCCAGAGCGATGCGCTCCTTTTGGGTGATCGGAAAGCCTGCTGTCGCGGTGGAGGCAGCACCGTAGGTGAACTGCGCGAGATCGTTGTAGGTCACGCTGGGCACAACCGCTTCGCCCAGATCGTAATCACTCACGTCCAATCTGCGGGAATTCTCTCCGAACTTGAAGCTATGGCGTCCATGGGTCCAGATGAGGTTGTCGTTGATCTGCCATTGGGTAACTTTGCGGCCCTGGGTATACGTCTCGTCGTTTCCACCAAGAGTGGTGAATGGCGCGTTCGAGCTGCCTCCGGCCAGCACAATAGGGAAGGCGTCCAGCACCTGCGCGTAGTGGTTGGGCAGAAATAGGCTCGAATACCAACTGGCGCCGGGGTTTAGTTGATTGACCAGATTCGGCGTAAAGAGGTGAGTGTAGCCGAGTACAAAGGTCCTCTGCGGCTGGGGCGAGTACGCGTTGAACATTGGGTTGATGCCATCGGTATATGCGGCCTGTAAGCCCGTGTCCTGCTGGAAGCGATACCATAGGCTGTTGTTGGCGTTGAGGGTGTGATCCATCTTGATAACGATGAGATTTTCGCTGTCGATATTGTTCAACGACTGAGTGCGTTTGTTGGCGCATCCCGCGCCATTGAACAGGTTGGCCGGAGTTTGCTTGCCCGGCAGCAACGCTCCGTTCTGGTCCAACGGGCAAGTGAGAACGGGTGTCGCTGTGCCTGCGGTGTTGCTGTAGAGCCCGAACATCTTCTGATAGAACGCTACTTCCTCGGGTTGCGCCGGCAGCGTGGTCCCATTGATCGGATCGGTCCCACCCTGGGGCAATTGTTCCATCACATATTGCTGATAAGCGGGCGACGGTACGGTGGTGCGGGCGAGCAAGGGAAGGGCAATGCGGATGCCTTCGTAATGCCCGAAGAAGAAGAGTTTGTCCTTCAGGATGGGCCCGCCAACACTTACACCGAACTCGTTCACGGTTGACCGCGGCTTCCGGGCAATGTTTCCCGGAGTATCGTTGCCATGAAGAAAGTAGTCGGTGGCATTGAACAGGGAACCGTTCCATATCTCGTACAGGTCTCCATGGAAACGGTTGGATCCCGACTTGGTGAAGTAGTTGACCTGCGAGGCGCCGTAGCGCCCCTGATCGACGGCATAGGAGTTGGTGTTTACGGTCGCTTCCTGCAAAGCGTCCAGGCCAATGACGAGGTTGGTTGACAGACCGATGTTCAGTCCCAGGAAAGGATCGTTGGCGTCGAATCCGTCCAGGATGTAACCGTTTGACGTTGCCGGCAGTCCATTAAACTCGACGTTGCCGTAACCACCGGCGGCCTTGGCATCGTTCGACGATCCCGCCGTATTCATCAAAGCGCCCTGCGCGAACTGCGCAACATAGGTAAGATCCTGCCCCGGATTGGGCAGGCTCTTGATCGTCTTCGCGTCCAGAGTGGTCGATGTATTGGGGTTCTCAAGGCTCATCAACGCAGATTGCGCCGTAACCTCGACCGATTGGGACGTGGCCGCCGGAGACAAGGTGAAATTGACTAAGGCGGTTTGTCCCACAGAGACCATCGTGGGCTGCGACTGGCCGAGGCTGAATCCTTCAGCATGCACTTCCATTCGGTAGGTCCCCGGATTTAATTGCGAGAAGAGGAAGCGGCCCTCCGCGTTGGTCAGGACGGCGCGGACGGAGCCAGTGTTTACATCGGTAGCCTTGACCTGGGCATCAGGAATCACCGCGCCGCTTGGGTCGAGTACGGTTCCGGCGAGGGCGCTGCTGGTTCCGCTCTGCGCCCAGATATTAACCATGGTTAACATCAACAAAAGGGCTGAGGCCGGCCTGGCGATTTTGCTGAGCATGATGGGGGTCTCCGGACTACCCTGGCGAGGGAAGGTTTGGTTTGATTTAGGTTAACCTAAATATTAGGTACGCCTAAAATGGATTCGTGTCAAATTAGGGACTGGAGGTTCCGCCATGACGGCGCGCCGTCAACCGAACCCGAACAGTGAATCGGTGGACAATTACCTCAAGGCCATTTTGATTTTGGGTGGACCGGAGGAGAACAGGGTGGCCAGCAATGCACTGGCGCGTACCCTGGCTGTCGCCCCCGCGTCGGTGACGAATATGCTGCAAAAGCTGGCCGCAGGCTCACCTCCACTCGTCGAGTACGAGCGGCATCGCGGCGTCCTCCTATCCTCCGCGGGGAGGAAGCGCGCAGTAGAAGTGGTGCGCCACCACCGGCTGATCGAGACTTTTCTCTATGAGGTACTCGATTACCCCATCGACGAGGTGCATGAAGAGGCCGAGCGTCTCGAACATTTCATCTCCGAGCGCTTTGAAGAGCGCATTGCCGCCAAGCTTGGACACCCGAAGATCGATCCGCATGGACATTGCATTCCGGAGATGGACGGCGCGATGCCGCGAGAGAACTCGATCCAGCTGACGGAAGCCGTGCAGGAAGGGGTCTACGTGGTGGACAGCGTCTCCGACCGTAATGCCCGCACCTTGAGACTGCTGAAGGAAAACGGCATTGCCCCTGGGGTGAAGCTTCGATTGAGGGAGAGTCCCTCGATCACGGGCTACGCGGTCTCAGTCGGCCGTTCTTCCAGAATTTTGAACCTGCAGGAAGACGCCGCCGACAGCATTCGGGTGTGCGTCCTGGGTAAACCATGACTCGTCGCTCGAAGCTGCTTGCAACTCTTTTCGCTGTTTTCCTTTTGTCCACGCCAGCGCTTCCGGCGCAGGCGCCGGCTCCCCCGGCGCACCCCACCAGCACACCTTACGCCGGCGACCTCAGCATCTTTGAGGAGCCTGGCCGTGACAAACGCCTGCAGATCGAGCGCGTCATGGACCTGCTTCAGTTGAAACCCGGGAGCACCATCGCCGACATTGGCGCCGGGGGCGGATGGTTCAGCGTCCGCGCTGCTCGCCGCGTCGGTGTCAATGGCCGCGTGATCGCCGAAGATATCAATCCCAAAGCTGTCGCCTACATCCAACAGCGCGCCCAGCGCGAGCACCTGGCGAATATCGTTCCTCTGCTGGGCACACCCGACGATCCGAAGCTTACACCTGACTCCCTTGATGCCGCGCTCATGCTGAAGGTCTACCATGAGATCGCTCACCCCCAGCCCGTCCTCGCCAACCTGCGCGCGGCGCTCAAGCCGGGCGCCCGCTTCGGCATCATTGATCGCAACGGCAACGGCGGGGACCATGGGCTCAAAGAGTCCATCCTCCGCGACGAAGTCGAGCACGCCGGCTTCCGCCAGGTCGCCCGCTACGATTTCACCAAGGCGGACGGACAGGATTACTTCCTCATCTTCGAGAAGCATTGAAGGTTGGCTTAGTCAACCCGCGGCGTCGATGCAAATGACTGGAAGGCATCGACCACTGCCTTCGGCAGCTGCTCACGATTCTGCTTGGTAAGGAGCTCGTGCCCGGCGCTGGTGACCGGAAGCAGTTCGGTTTGTGCCGGAATGAGCTGCAACGCCGCGGTCATTTCCTCGATAGAGCCGAAGCCGTCCCGCGTGCCATGAACGAAGAGTGCCGGAACCTGGAGGCGCGGAAAGTGCCCCGTCCGCAACTCAGCGGGTCGTTGCGGTGGATGAAGCGGGTAGGAGAGCAGCAGCAGGCGATCGACCAACCCGGGGTCTTCGGCAATCAGCATCGAGGCTTGCCGCCCTCCGTAGGAATGACCGCCCAGGAAGACACGCCCCGACGTCCGTCGCCGCATGGATGCAACTGCCGCTCGGAGCCCCTGTTGGTCACGTTCCGCACTGCCGCGTGGCGGCCCATTCGGTCGCAATTGGCGAAAAGCGAGATCGCAGCGAAGGACGGTCCAGCCCGAGGCACTGAATGCATCTGCCAGGTTCACGAGAAGCGGAGCGTTGCAGTTCGAACCCGCACCGTGGGTCAAGACGAGGTAATCATTGTCTGGATCCATCGGGCCATGAAGGAACCCGCGAACCGGTACTGCGTCCGGCGCATCGTCCCGAAACTCCTGGTACTTATTCATACTTCGGGGCCTGCGTCCATCGTGAATCCACCTTTCCGCTGGGAGAGGGAGCGCGCCCCCCAGCAATCAACCTAAAGATTGAGGACGATCTAGATCGCAAGATGGATGACATCGGGAAGCGCGATGCCATACGCTTCTCTTCATTCTATTTAAGCGCTGAAATTCACGGTGAGGTGAGCAATTTATGGCGGCTTCCAGTCAAAGTCTCTCCGCTATAGGCGGTGCGTCTTCTCCGCGTCAGAGCTTGTATGACAAGCTCAACGGTCCGTGGCATGAACGCGCCCTGCAGCTCTTTATGCTGATCGTGCTGGCTCATTGGGCGGAGCACTTTTCCCAGGCTTACCAGGTTTTTGTGATGGGTTGGCCGCGTCCAAAGGCCAACGGCATCCTGGGTCTATGGTATCCGTGGCTCATCAAGTCCGAGACCCTGCATTATGGTTACGCGCTGGTTATGCTGGTTTGCCTCTGGGTGCTGCGTAAGGGATTTACAGGCCGCAGCTACACCTGGTGGATGATCGCGTTCTGGATCCAGTTCTGGCATCATATTGAGCACCTGCTCCTGATTACCCAGGCCACGTTCCATCACAACCTGATGGGCAAGCCGGTGCCCTTCAGCGTGCTCCAGTTCTTCTTTCCCCGGGTCGAACTCCATCTCTTCTATAACTCGATCGTCTTCATTCCTATGGTCATCGCCATGTACTATCACATACTTCCCCCGGAGGGAGAAACCGAGCGCGCAGTCTGCACCTGCTCCTGGCATAAGAAGGATGATGCGTTGCAGGCGGCAGCCGCCCGCGCATAGTGATCCGGGCGATTGATGGTTGTCGCTTGACGTGTTTCTGCAAATGACCGGGCGTATCCCGTGTAGCCGTTGGGCGTCAGTCCCTGCGCTGCGTAGAGTTTTCCTGGTTCTTCTTTGCATGGTCATGCCGGCTGTCACGGCCTGCCGTCGATCCTCCGGAGGGCAGCCGGAGATTTTCGTAGACCAGCAAGTCACCCCGTATCCTGTCCGCGTTGGCCCGGCTACCGTCACCATCCAAATCGCGGATGCGGCTCGAAAACCCGTCGCCCACGCTACCATCGAGGTGGAGGCGGATATGTCTCATCCCGGCATGGCGCCCGTATTTGGCGAGGCGGAAGAAACGGCGCCCGGCAGTTACCGGGCTCACATCGGCTTCAATATGGGCGGCGACTGGGTGGTGCTGCTGCATATCAAACTCCCCGGCGGTCGAAAGATCGAACGCCAGGTGGACGTGAGAGGCGTCCAGTCCAACTGAGCAGGATGTCCACAAGCGTCCCCAAGCCCCTTGCTCCGGAAGACGATTTTGCCGAGATCCCTCCGTTCGATCTGCTGCGCGTTCCCGTCGTCGGCCGGTTCTTGAGCTGGCGTCACTCCCGCACGCTCTTGCAGATCCCTCTGCTGCTGGTCAGCATCCTCATGGTCCTGCACGGACTCTTCGGGCCTGCACTTTCCCCCAAAAATCTGGCCACTGTGCTGTCCTGGGTCCATTTTCGCGGAGCGCTGACGCTTGCCCTGCTGTTCGGAGGCAACTTCTTTTGCATGGCATGCCCGTTTATGCTGCTGCGCAACGCGATGCGCCGCTGCATTCATCCGCGCTTTCACTGGCCCCGCAGGCTCCGCAATAAATGGATCCCCACCGCGCTCTTTGCACTCATTCTTTTCTTCTATGAGCTTTTTGGCTTGTGGTCGTCGCCCTGGTTGACGGCGTGGGTGATCGTGGGCTACTTCGCCGCCATACTGCTCATTGACGGCCTCTTCAAGCATGCAACCTTCTGTAAGTTCATTTGTCCGATTGGCCAATTCAACTTTGTCGCGTCCACGGTCTCGCCGCTGGAAGTGGAAGTACGCGAACAGAGTGTCTGTTCCACCTGCCACACCAAGGACTGCATTCGCGGACGGCGCGATCCTGCTTCCGATCTCGTGATTCTCCAGCGCGGATGCGAGCTTGCCCTTTTTCTACCCTCCAAGGTCGGCAACATGGACTGTACGTTCTGCCTCGATTGCGTGCATGCCTGTCCCCACGACAACATTGGTATCCGCAGTCGCCTTCCGGCCGGTGAACTGATGACCGATCCCCACCGCTCGGGCATCGGCTTCTTCTCGCGGCGCAAAGACATCGCCGCCCTTACCATCGTCTTCACCTTCGGCGCTCTGATGAATGCCTTCGGCATGGTTAGCCCTGTCTATGTGGTGGAGATCTGGCTGGGCCGCTTGATGCACGTCCATAGTCAGGCTCCGGTCCTGGGCCTGCTCTTTGCCATCTTTCTCATCTTCGAGCCGGCGCTCCTGCTTGGTCTTGCCGCGTGGATTACCCGCGCATGGGCGGGCGTGAAGCGCGCCTGGCTGCCGCTCATGGTCCGCTATACCTATTCGCTGGTACCACTCGGCTTCGGCATGTGGCTCGCACACTATGGATTCCACTTCTTTACCGGCCTCTATACGATCATCCCGGTGACCCAGAGCGCCCTTGCCGATCTAGGCTGGTCCTTCCTCGGCCCACCGCGCTGGACCCTGGTGGGCATTCCAAAGTATGTGGTGGAGCCTTTGCAATTCGGATTTCTGATACTGGGCATGGCAGGATCACTTATGGTCGCCTGGCATCTGGCGGAGGAGGACTGCGAGGAGCACCCCGTGCGCGCATTCGCGCCCTGGGCTGCTGTTTGCCTGTTGCTGCTGCTGGCTTCCATCTGGCTCCTGGAGCAACCTATGGATATGCGCGCCACGATGATGGCCGGGTAGGCGGGGGCAGGTCGCGAGGACCATGAGCAAGACTCAGTATCGAATCCGAGCCGGAGTCCCGTGGACCACGTGTCTGGTGGTGGCCCTGCTGGCCATCTGCGCCAGCTTGCCCGCCTGGGCGCACATCGGACCTCCTTATCCCATCATAGAAAATCGCAAAATCGGCAACCTCACAGTCTCGGTCTGGAGCAACCCCGATGTCGGCACGGGAAGCTTCTTTGTCGTGATCGATCCGCCGAAGGGGGCTTCCGTCCCCAGCGACATGAGGGTTCAGGTCATCGTTCAGCCGGTGAGCGGAAGGCTTCCGGAGCAGCGCTATGATGCCTGGCGCGAAAAGCTTCGCAACCGTGTCGAGTTCAAAGCTCTCGTTCCCTTTGACAAAGAAGAGACGTGGCGGGTTCGTATTCTGTTGGCCAGCGCGCAGGTCACGGGCGAGACCGATACCGATGTACCCGTGACGCCAACGCTTCTGGGGCGCTGGAGTCTCTTATTCTTTCTTCTCCCCTTTCTCTTGATCGCAGCTCTCTGGCTAAAAGCCGTAACCGTAAGGCGGAAGCGCAGAAAGCGGATGCTGCTTAAGAAGTCTCAAGCAGCGCAGCTCACTGAACCACCGTCATAAGGGGGCTTTTGGATACCGCATGAGTGTGCGTAAGATGCGACGATCAGCTTTTCATCTGGGCGGCCATGCGTTCGATGGCATGGTGAGCGGATAATATCGCGCCCTCCTGCCAGCCTACGAGGTGGGATAGGTAGTCGCCCGCAAAGTAAGTGCGGCCCTGGGCTTTCTCGAGTTGGTTGTAGGGAGCTGCGCTGCTGGGAAGGCGGTTGTTGGCGAAACAGCCTAATGAGTAGGGAATCCTGGCCCAGCTGATGTAGATGGGTTTCTGCAAAAGTCTGGAGCGACCGGGGTGAAGTGCTTCGACCGCCGCCCGCGAGGCGTCAAGCTTGGCTTCGATGGAGGGCAAGGCGCCGAATGCAGTGGGTTTCCCTGAGCTGTCGCCGAAGCCCTTTCCCAGGCCGCCAAGATCATTGAGTTCCGAGTTGAAGCCGGCAACCAGGACGCCGGTAGGAGAAAAGAGCTTCGCGCTCGGATACCAGACCAGGTCGACGGTATTTTTGAGGAAAGAGATGCCGCCGTAGATGCGGTTCTCCTTCTCCCAGAAGCGAGGCGACTCCCAGGCGATCTTGTACAGGGCGGAAACGGGCATGGCGGTAAACGCCTGGTTGGTCTCCGGAGAAAAGTTATTTTTGGTTTTTGCCAGGACAGAAATCGGCATGGTACAGATGCAGAAATCGGCAGTGAGCGTCTGCGGTGTTCCATCTTTGGAGTAGGCGACCGTGACCTTTTCGTCGCCGGTGGTGATCTCCTTGACCGGGGAGTCGAAGTGGATCATGCTCGCGTTCAAGGCGCGGGCGAAGGCGTACGGGATCCGATCCATGCCGCCCACCGGCTGGAACATCGTCGCCTGCCAATCAATTTCGTCCTCGTAGAATTCGCCTTTCGACAGGTCGGCGACGAGGAGATCGTGCAGCTTCAAAGGCTTATGGAGCACGTGCTGGGCCGGCCCGGCGCCACGCGGCGTGACGAAGCCGGCGCGCATGGAACCTACATATTTGCCGTCGGCGTCGAGATCGCCAAAGTCCGCCAGAAAATCCATCAGCAGGGCGGTGTCTTCCTTGGTGAGCGCATCGTCGAGAGTATCCGCATGCAGGCACTTGGAGAGGAGTTCCGCGAGGTAGCCGCGGGTATCGTGGATGACCTGGCGTTGCTCGACCGGTTTGCCGGAGTTGAGCAGCGGAGACTGCATCAATGCAGAGCGGGAGACATTGACCTCGACCTCAAGGGGTACGCCCAGCAACTGACAATAGTCGAGCAGGTGGGTGTGAATGGAGGGGATGCGGGCGGGGCCGGCGTTGAGATAGCCACCATCTGACCAGCTGCAGTTCTGGATGGTTCCGTCGGTGAACTCCACTTTGGTGCCGTCGCGCACCGTCCAGTTGCGCCCGCCGGGGCGGCTCCGGGCCTCGAGGATGGTGCAGGTAAAGCCCGCCTTGCACAGCTCATAGGCAGAGACCAGCCCCGCAATTCCGGCGCCCAGGATGACGACGCTCTTGCCGCGCCCGAAGTTTGCGGCGAGTTGCGGGCAGCGCAGAAACACCGGGGAGGGGCGTGAGGCCGAGGGCTTGCATCGTCCGGAAGGCTGCGGAATAGCCGCCGATTTGGGCGACCCGCTCCAGGAAGACACGTCGGGTAAGGCTCATTCGGTGGTCTCCAGACGTTCAGATTGTGAATGGTACCTCCCCAGTCTGTAGTAGGTCTGGTTGCCGCGCAAGGAGAAATGTTGAGCGACTCGCGACGCGGAAAGATGCGCTCCAGGGGCACTACAATTGGAGGATGAGCACACCCATTCATCAGATTCCCGTGCGCCGGATCAACGGCGAAGACACCAACCTCGGCGAGTACCGCGGAAAAGTCCTTCTCATCGTCAACGTCGCTTCCAAATGCGGACTCACGAAGCAATACGAATCTCTGGAAAAGCTCTATCGTGATTATCGTGATCGTGGCCTGGTGGTCGCGGGTTTTCCCGCCAATGATTTCAAGGGCCAGGAACCGGGCAGTAATGAGGAAATCCAGAGTTTTTGCAGCAGCAACTTTGGCGTCGACTTTCCTTTGTTTGAAAAGATTACCGTGGTGGGGGAAGGGAAACACCCACTCTACAAGGAATTGATCGCAGCCCAGCCGAAGGCGACCAGCACGTCAGAGGTTCCATTCAGCGAAGACTTGAAACGCTATGGGATCCAGACGAACGCCGAGCCTGAAATTCTGTGGAATTTCGAGAAATTCATCGTGGACCGCGGCGGCAAAGTAACCGCCCGCTTCGCGCCCAATACCACGCCTGATGACCCGGCGCTGTTGCGGGCGGTCGAAACAGAACTAGCCAAGGCTTAAGCACGCACGAGATGACGCTCCCCGGCCCCCCTCCCTTGTGGCCGGCGGGAAAGATCTCTAGAATCTTCGCGTGTCCACTTTCCGTACCTGAAAGGACGCCTATGCGTTTCATTCGCGGATTCATGATGACAGCCGCTATCGCCTTCCTCATCCCTGAGCTGGTGGCCGCCCAGGGTCAGGATGCTTCTCACTCCGTAGCAGGCGGCGGTATCTCGGCGCCGGGGTGGGTTGGAGAGATCGACGCCGGAGCGCAGAGGGCCGGACAAACCATTAAAGACACCAAGCTCACCGAGTCAGGCAAAACGCTTCAAGTCACAACGGGCCCGGCGGCAGCCTATTGGAATCCCGCCAACACGGCGACTGGCAACTACACCGTATCTGCCACATTCACTGAGGCAAAATACATGAACCTGAACAACCATCCGCACCCGTACGGCATATTCATCGCCGGCCATGACCTGGGAACTGACCAGCACAGCGAGTTATATTGTGCGGCCTATGGCGATGGAAGATTTATCGTACGCGGCTTTGGGCCGGATCCGTTTCAGCTGAACGGCCGTGGAGAGGCGAATGCTGCTGTGCATAAGGCTGCCGGCCCCGGAGAACCGGTGGAGCAGAAAATCGCGCTTTCGGTGAAAGACGGAAAGGTGGAGTGCGCGATCAATGGCACCGTCGTCGCCAGCTATGACAAGGCGCTGGTGGTAGCCGACGGAAAGCTGAAATCCACCGACGGCATCTACGGGATTCGCTTTGCTCACAACACTGAAGGCACTGTTGCCGATTTGAAAATGACCAAGCCCTAGCGGTGGGGTCCGGATGATTAAAGCCTAACCTCAGCGGTGTGGGCGTTAGTACGGGGGAACGAAACCGCAGGTCCCCTTCGACTTCGCTCAGGGCAGGCTCTCCACTACGGTACCCCGGATTTCCTGTGGAGGTTGGTGGCGTTGGCGAGCTTCATGCGGCTTTCTTTAACGGAAAGCCGCACACGTGGACGTTGGTGAGGGCCGCGTAGCAGGAAATCCGGGTTCGCTCCGGTCGAAAAACATTTTCCTCGGCGGCTAAAGCCGGTCTGTTCAGCTTGCTTGACGTACGGGCTGAAGCCCGTACCCTTCTCGGCCGACTTTCATCACTTTGGGTGGGCCGAGGGCCCATGACTCCACCGGTCCTAATGGCAAACGAGTGGGGAGGCATGGTAGCCCACTCAAGCCCCACGGCACGCCGGGGCAGGCGTCGTGCGGCTTGAATGGGGCACCCAGAGCTTTTGTGGCCCCGTGTAATTTCTCTCTTCACAGCGCGCTTTAGCCCCTGAGGTCCCGTCTTCTGCTGGTACCGGCTTAGCGGTCTGCGCTAATGCGCGACTGCCAGTTCTTCTTCCAGGAGCTGCTTTTGGAACAGATCCGCGTAATAGCCGTTGCGCGCGATTAACTCGTCATGCGTGCCCAGCTCCACGATGCGGCCGTCGACCAGCACAGCAATCTGGTCGGCATGGCGGACAGTCGAAATGCGATGGGAGATAAAAAGCGTGGTGCGGCCCCGCATCACGCGCTGCAGTTCACCCAGGATCTGCTCTTCGGTGTAGGTGTCCACACTGGACAGGGCGTCGTCGAGGATCAAGATACGGGGGTTGCGGATGACGGCGCGGGCAATCGCGGTGCGCTGCTTTTGGCCTCCGGAGAGGGTGATGCCGCGCTCACCGACGGTGGTCGCCAGGCCGGCGGGGAATTCTTCAAATTCGCGCCGGATGTGCGCCGCCTCAGCGGCTTCCAGCACCTGGGTATCGGTCGCCCAGGGAGCGCCAAAGGCGATGTTTCCGCGAATCGTCTGGCTGAATAGAAAAGTTTCCTGGGGAACGAAGCCAATGTTGGCGCGCAACACTTCGAGCGGGTAATCGCGGATGGGGCGATCGTCGATGAGAACGCTTCCCGGCGCGGCGTCGTAAAGTCGCGGAATCAGGTTGACCAGGGTCGATTTGCCTGAGCCAGTTGGCCCTACGATGGCAAGGCTGCTGCCTGCCGGAATTTTGAGCGACAGTGAGTGCAGTACTTCCGCGCGGCCCGAGTCCGAGCCCGAGTAGGAAAAGCTCAGGTCGCGAAACTCGATTTCGCCGCGCAGCGTCAGATCGGCGGGCATGGAGGAGTCGGCTTCAGCATTGTCGATGGTGGGCTTGTCGGACAACAACTCGTCGATGCGGATGACCGAAGCGGTGCCCCGCTGCCACAGATTTACTACCCAACCAAGGGCGATCACGGGCCAGGTAAGCATGACCATATAGGTGTTAAAGGCCACGAAATCCCCGATGCTGATGCGATGCGACAGCACTTCATGGCCGCCGACAAGCAGGGTGATGGCCATGGCGAGTCCGAGCACAAATTCGAGCGTGGGCCAGAGCATGCCCATGAGCTGAACCAGGCGAAGCCCGCGACGGATATTCTCGCGATTGGACTTTTCAAAGGCGGCAATCTGGGCTTGTTCCTGGGCAAAGGCGCGCACCAGGCGGGCGCCGGAAAAATTCTCCTGGGCTTGTGCTGAAATCTCCGAGTACATCGCCTGGATGCGCTCGAAGCGTTCATGGATCTTTCGCCCTAACGACTGCACCAGAATGCTGGCCAGGGGCAACGGGACCAGCGCCACCAGGGTTAGCCAGGGGCTGATGCGAAGCAGAAAATACAAGGCGCCGACGGAGAACAGGACGGTGTTGGCGCTGTACATGATGGCCGGGCCCAACAGCATGCGCACTGCGTTCAAGTCGTTGGTCATGCGGGCCATGATGTCGCCGGTCCGATGTTGCTGGAAGTAAGCTGCCGGTTGCCGCTCCAGGTGGCGGAAGAGATCGTTGCGCAGATCGAACTCAATCTCCCGGGAGATGCCGATGATGATCCAGCGGGTAAGGAACAGGAAGACGCCCTTGGCGGCGGAGATCAGGACCAGCAGCCCGGCATAAAGCAGGATCTTTTGCCGGGTGACGCCCTGGTTGAGATCGTCGATGGCAATGCGAAGGACCTGGGGGAAGAGGATCCAGATGGCGTTCGAGATCACGACGGATAATCCGCCCCAGACGAAGTCGCGGGAATAGCGGCGCAGGTACGGGAAGAGAGGCCGGAGCGGAGCAAGCATGCTGGCTTTTATTCTAATCGCGGCCCTACAGCGTTTTAGGTAGGCGTGCGCAACAGCAGGTAAGCTCCGGCGAGGCCGAAGAGTAGATCAGGCGCCCAGGCCGCCAGCAGAGTAGGCAAGAAGTTCACGTTGCCCAGCCCTTCAAACGCGCCCTGAAGCACCCAAAACGCAATCGCTACGCCGATGGCGGCGGCTATGCCGGTGAGGGATCCGCGTTTGCCCATAGACAGGGCGAAAGGAATGGCCAGCACTGCCATGACCAGCGTGACCAGCGGATAAGCAATCTTGAGATTGAGCTGAACGCTGAGCTGCTTGGTGTCAAACCCACTTTGCCCCAGGTCGCGGATATAGCGCTGCAGCTCACCGAACGTCATCTCTTGCGATTGAAGGGCTTGCTTGGTGAAATATTGGGGCTGCTCGTCGATCTCGGGAAAGCTTTCGACATTGAACTGGCTATAGCTACTGACCGCTTCGCCATCGAAGCGGCGCTCCCACCCGTGCTCAAACACCCATTGCTGTATTTGCGGTTCCCAGTGGACGCTGGAGGCGAAGATGCGGCGCGAAAGAGAAAAATTCTCCGGGTTGAATTCGAAGACCGTGAGATTGGCGAAGCGATCCTGTCCCGGATCGAAGAACTGGTAATAGAAAATACGTCCGGGCTTGCCTGGCTCCTGGCGGCCGAAGATCCATTTCCGGTCGGGCCGCAGGAAGGTCTGGGCCGGTCTGCCTTTGATGATGCTGCGCAGCGCCTCCTGCCGGCGGTTCGCGGCGGGAAGGTAGGACTCATCGAAAAGGAAGAGGGCGACGGCCAGCATCGCCGCCACCACCAGGATGGGCACCATCACCCGGTACAGGCTGATGCCCGTAGCCTTCATGGCAGTGAACTCGTTGGTTCGGGTGAGGACGCCAAACGTGACCAGCACCGCAACCAGCACTGCCGGAGGCGTGATGTTGTAGACCATGCTGGGGGTAAGGTCGATAAGATATTCGCCTACCGTGACCAGTGGGGTGCGGTTGCGAATGATGTCGCCAAGCAGCTCGAAGAAGGTAAAGACCAGCAACAGCAGAACGAAACTGACCATCACCATGGCGAAAGTGGTCAGAAACTCGCGCAGCACGTAGTCATCGAGAATGAGCGGAAAGCGTCCCCGGTCGTATGCGTCGCGCTCTCCTGTGCTGCGGTCGGTTCTCGGGCTGAAGAGTCGCGTGCTCTTTAGTTTGCTGACGATGGCTGCGAATTGAGTGCCGGCTCCGCCCCCTGACGCCATCTGGCGCAGCAGCAGCAGGCCAAAGAAGGCGAAGAGTATGTTGGCCGCCCACACGCCCGCAAAGACAGGGACCTTGCCTTCGCGAGCCAGCGAAACGCCGATTAAGGAGAGGAAGTAGTAGATGAAAACCAGTGCTATGGTCAGCACAAACCCGGCGCTCTTGCCGCCACGCCGCGACGATATACCGAGCGGAATACCGATCAGCATCAAAACCAGGCACGCTGCCGGGTAGGCGAAACGCTTATGCAATTCGATCAGGTAGCCTCTGCCGCCTGGACCCTTGGTGTGCTCGTAGAGCACGCGGTTGCCCATGGCAAGAATGGGCGTGTTGTTGGTGCCGATGTGCGCATCTTCCTGGGTGCCGATGGCCAACGGAAGTTCCGATTCGACAAAGGTGGACACCTGATATTGGGGACCGCCGTTGGTGCTTACCTCTTCGTGCTCGGTGCCGTTGCGCAGGCGCATCAGGAGGGTGTGAGCTCCGCCGTTGGCGACCACGGCCTCCTCCGCCGTGGTGACCTTGGGTGCGACCGGGTCGCTCAGGTCGGCGAGGAAAATGCGCTGCCATCGCGCGGCTCCTGCGCCGGCGCGGATATCTTGCACGTAAAGCACATAGTTCTTGAAGTCTTCGTAGAAGACCCGCGGCTCAACCGCAAACGAGGCCTGTTGATTCGTAAGCGAAGTTTCCTCCCGCAAGAAGGCCGCGGTCGCCTTTGGGGCGATGTAGAGCGAAACGGCCAGCGAGATTCCCCAGCTGAGAATCGCGATCACTGATACGACCCGGACGAAGAACCATACGCCGATGCCCACCGCCCGCATGGCGGTGACCTCACTATCGGCGGCGAGCCGGCTGAGGCCGAGCAGCACCCCGACGAGCACGGCCATAGGGATGGTGAGGCTCATGATATTGGGGAGCATGAAAACAAAGATCTTGGCCACGGTGCCCAACGAGGCACTGTTACGCGCTGCCATCTCCAGCAGGGGACCGAGGTACTTCATGAACAGGATGAAGGTGAAGAGCGCGCCCCCGAGGAGGGCGTGGGAGAGCACTTCATTCCAGATGTAGCGGGTAAAAATACGCACAGGCGAGATCCCGATCGACTACAGCATTGTCACTTCCGGTGTATGTAGAGCAACCGCTCCCAACGTGGCTTTTCCTCAAGAAAATCCGCACTTCACTGAACTTGACTGAGCAGAGTAGAAGTGAGAATGCTCTGGGTACAGTTTAGAGCATTCTTCCGCGATCAGGGCACGGCAAGAGAAGCGCTGATGCCGACTCAACACTGGTCAAAAGAAAGTCGGGGGAGAGAAGGGGTGCGCTTGGAAAAGCCGCCGCGCGTAACACCCGGGCGATATCTTTCGACGTGGAAAGATGTATCGACCTTGCCGGCGCACCCAAAGGAGGGAGAGCATGCTGCTGATTGGGAGTCTGCCCGTGGCATAAGAAGCTGACAATGGCGAAAAAGTGTTACTTTCGTTTCTCTTCGCGCTCGCCGGACGAGTCGTCGGGCACCCGGGGAAGGAAACGATAACCAATGCCGCGGACCGTCTCCAGAAAGACCGGTTCGGCTGGATTGTCTTCGATATAACGGCGCAAGCGGACCATAAAGTTGTCGATGGCGCGCGTGTCAGTGTCCTCGCGCACCCGCCAGACCTGCTCCAGCAACTCCTTGCGGGAGATGATGCGGCCCTGGTTGAGGACCAGGTAGCGCAGCAGGTCAGCCTCCATCAGGGTAAGGCGGATGGCCTTATCCGGGGTGGTGAGCTGGAGCGAAGCGAAGTGGATGGTACGCCCGGCGAAGGTGAAGGTGGAGGGCGACCCGCCGCTGCGCGGCGGCTGGGCTGACTCTGCCGGTAAAGCCGGGCGAAGCCACGCCATGCGGCGAAGCAGACCGTTGAGACGGGCCAGCAGGATGGAAAGATCGAACGGTTTGGGCAGGTAATCGTCGGCTCCCGCGCTGAATCCGTTGAGCACGTCTTCCGGACGGCTGCGCGCGGTGAGCATGAGGATGGGAACGAAATTCTGTTGCGCTCGCAATTCCGCGGCGACAGAAAAACCATCTCTTCCCGGGAGCATGACGTCGAGGATGACGGCATCGATGGAGTCGGCCGCGATCATCTCGAGCGCGGCCTCGCCATCCACCGCCAGCTGTACGGTGTAACCCTCGGCGCGCAGATTAAAGAGCAGGCCCTGTGCCAGGTGACTCTCGTCTTCGACCACCAGGATGTTCGCCAGGTGGCTCACTGGAGCGCCTCTTTGGGGGTGGCGGAGAGGGCACGCGGTAGTTGCAGGCGTATGGTGGCGCCGCGCCCTTCCCCCTCTGATTCGGCGACTACGTCGCCCCCGTGCTGGCGGGCGATGGAGCGGACCAGGAAGAGGCCCAGACCGGTGCCCTTGATGCGGAAGACATTGCGAGCCGGGACGCGGTAGAAGCGCTTGAAGATTCGCTTTAGGTGCGGAGCGGCGATGCCCAGGCCGTGGTCGGAAACCGTGAGCATCATCCACGCGTCGCCTTCGAGCGCGAGATGCACCTCGAGTTGGGGCCCTTCCGGCGAATACTTGACCGCGTTGTCGAGCACGTTGAGGACCGCGGTACGCAGGTCCTCCGGGTTGCCCATCACGGCGACCTGCTCGGCGCCCGGGTCTACGGCGAATCGAATGGTTGACTCCTGCAGGTGGTAGCGCTGGAGGGTGGTGCGAATGCAGTCGCGGACCACGTCTTCGAACAGCAGGCGAAGCCGGACCTGGTTGCGCACGCGCTGGCCCACCTCTCCCGCCTTGAGCACCTGCTCCACGGTAGCCAGGAGCCGCTCACTGTCGGAGAGCATGATCTCGTAGAACTCCTCCCGCTTTGATTGCGGCAGGTCGTGGCGCTGCAGGGTTTCCAGATAGAGGCGGATGGAGGTGATGGGTGTCTTGAGTTCGTGGGTGACGGCATTAAGAAAGCTGTCATGGCGCTCGTTCCGCTTTACCTCTCTCACCAGGAATATGGTGTTGAGAACCAGCCCGGCGATGAGTAGCAGGAAAAAGGGGATGCCAACCACGAGCAGGATGACGCTCCGCCAGTTGATGATGATCCAGCCAACGTTGAGGGTGATGGCCAGAGCGACCAGGCAGGCCCCGAGGGTGATGGAAAGAACGATCGCATTCCGGCGTCTGGTGATGCGCATACCCGGCAAGCCCTAGGCAAAGTATAGCGGCCTCTGGTTGGTATAAAGGGAAGGGCGCGACCGAAGTCGCGCCCATGTTGGCAACTGGCTGGTCCGCGGCGCTTAGGAAACGCCCGCGGGACGTGGATCATGGGGGTCGAACTGAGCCACTTTGACGTGGGTGGCGAGTCCGAGCTTCTGCAGGATCCAGATGCCGTAGAAGTTTGGATCAAACTCCCACCAGGTAAGGCCATGCCTGACGGAAACGGGATGGGCATGGTGATTGTTGTGCCAGCCTTCGCCGCCAGTCAGCAGAGCTACCCACCAGTTGTTGCGCGATTCATCGCGTGTCGAAAAGCGTCTGGACCCCCACATATGGGTGGCGGAGTTGACCAGCCAGGTGGCATGCAGGCCAAGCGTCACGCGTAGGAAGATGCCCCACATCACGCAAGACCACCCACCAAAGGCGAGCAGGGCAAGCCCCACCGTGACCAGGGGTACGTAATGGTATTTGCTGAGCCAGACCAGGAAGCGATCCTTGGCCAGGTCGGGTGCGTAGCGCGCCATCAGTGCGGTCTCGTGGTGCAGGGCGTCGCCGGAGAGAATCCAGCCGGCGTGGGACCACCATCCGCCATCATGGGGTGTGTGGGGGTCGCCCTGGTGATCGCTAAGCTGGTGATGAACGCGGTGGGTGGCCACCCAGAAAATGGGTCCGCCTTCCAGCGCCAGTGTGCCGCAGATGGCCAGGAAATACTCCAACCACTTGGGCGTGCGGTAGCCGCGATGCGTGAGCAGGCGATGGTAGCCCATGCCGATGCCCATGTTGATGGCGAGCACCCACAGCCCGATGAAGCAGAAGAAGCCCTTCCAGGTGAACATGAAGAGAGCGGCCACGGCGAGCACATGAAAGGCTACCATGAAGCCGGTGGTCACCCAGTTGGTTTGATTCGCCTGGGTATCGCGGCCAAGAACCGGCACATCACTGTGTTTTTTCGCGGCCCGAGCCACAGTGGTCTTTTCCTCGCAGACTTCGGCCGCAGGGACAAACGATATGGTTGAGGAGGGTTCTATGAGTTCGGTCGACATGATCTGGAGGAGGGCCCTTTCGATGTGCCCCGTGACTTGAACCTAACAGGGGCCCGGTCGTCCGTTCGTAAGAGTTTTGTAATGACAATTAGTCATACTGATGACCGGGCGATTTGCATCCGAATCTGTGCTCTTGTGGGGTGATTGTGGCAAGCTTTCTACGACTTTTGTCTGCCGCAGCTGGGCTGGCTTTCATGACCCTGATGGCTGCGTCGCCGGCCCTTCAGGCACAGCTCACTAGCCGGACCATCCCCCTGCCCACCAGCAAGCAACTGGAGGAGCCGGCGCCTGGGTCTCCGCAAACCCTGAATAGCCTGCCCATGACCGCAGCGATCTCCCCCGACGGGCGGTACCTCGCGGTGGTGAACGCCGGTTTCGGTACCTTCGAATCGCGCTATCAGCAGTCGATTGCTGTGCTGGACATCAAGACTGGTACGGTGACGGACTTCCCCGAGCCGAGAACGGCGATGGGGCTGCCCCAAACAATGTATTCCGGGCTGGCCTTTGGCAAGGATGGCACGCATTTGTATGCGGTTTTCGATTCGCTCACCGCGCCCGAGGGGAAGGATAAAGACCAGACCGGCAATGCCATTGCCGTTTACAACTTCAACGACGGCAAAGTGACCCCGGAGAGACTGCTGCCCGTTCCCTTGCAGAAATTGGCGCCGGGCAAGGTGCAGAATCGGGTCGGCGTGAATCTGCCTGCGGGCACGGCAATTCCTTCGCCTGCGGGCATCGCAGTGCGCAAGGGACCGGTCGGGGCCGATGAATTGCTGGTGGCGGACAATCTATCCGACGATGTTCTGCTAATGGAGGGAGCCACGGGCAAGGTGCTCCGGCGCTTCGACCTGTCGCAGGGAAGTGTCGTGCCCTCCACCTATCCGGTCTCAATCACGGTTAACCGGCCGGGAAGCCGCGCATTTGTAGCGCTGTGGAACGGCTCGGCAGTCGTTGAGCTGGATCTGAATAACGGCAAGGTGCTGAACAAGCAGGTACTGCTTGCCCCGCAGAAACCCACTTCGCCCAGTTCCCATCCGGCTGCTTTTGCCTGGAGTACGGACGACAAGATTCTCTACGTGGCGCTGGCTAACCGGGATGCCGTGGCCGCAATCCGGGTGAGCGGCGACGAGCTTAAGCTCCAGGCACTCTATGACACGCGCTTGCCAAGGCAGAGGTATTTCGGCGCCATGCCGGATGCGGTTGCGGTCTCGAAGGACGGCAAGCGGCTCTTTGCCGCCAACACGGGCTCCGATGCAGTTGCGGTCTTCGACCTCGATGGACGGGAAACTGGGGGGCAGCCGATACGCGCAGCGGGTTTTGTGCCGACTGAGTGGTATCCAACGGCGCTGGCGGTTGAGGGCAATACGCTCTATGTGGCGACCGCCAAGGGCCAAGGCACGGGGCCCAATAATATGCCACAGCCGAGAGTCCCTGGGAATACGCGCATGAGCGGTAGCTCCACCTACATTGCTACCCTGCTGCATGGGTCGATTGCCGCTATCGATCTGGCGGAAATTGAGAGCCGGCGCGAGGAGCTGACGCGAACCGTGGTCGAGACGAATATGATGAAGGCCGCGCAAGCGAAGATTGCTTTCCGCGGCGGGACTAACCCCATCCGGCATGTGATCTACATCATCAAGGAAAACCGGACCTACGATCAGATCCTGGGCGATCTGGGTGTAGGAAACGGGCTGCCCGGGCTCACCATGTACGGCGAGGAGATTACGCCGAATGAACACAAGCTGGCGCGCCAGTTCGGCGTGCTGGATAATTTTTACGATTCAGGAGAAGTGTCGGGTGACGGGCACGTGTGGTCCAATGCCGCCATTTCCAGCGATTACACGGAGAAGACGTGGCAGCAGAGCTATCGCGGGCAGGAGCGAGTCTACGATTACGAGGGCGTGGTGGAAAACGGCTATCCATTGCGCGAAGGCATTTCGGATGTCAACGAGCCCGGCAGCGGATATATCTGGACTGACCTGGCGCGCAACGGCAAGAGCCTGTATCACTTCGGGGAGTTCATTTCGACCAAGTTCTGCGCTAATCCCGACAGCGCGCCCAAGGGGTCATCCCCCACGCAGGGAACGCCCGAACCGGAGCCGGCGCAGTGCGGTGTGCGCGGCGATATCCGGCATGGAGAGGCGATCCCGCAGAACTACGGTGGCGGCACGAGTCCTTATCCCTGGCCGATTCCCTTGATCAAGCAGAACGTGCCCACGAAGCCGGAGCTGGTGGGTCACTTTGACCCCAAATATCCTGATTTCGAGCTGAGCTTTCCCGATCAGTTGCGGGTGGAGGAGTTTCTGACCCACTTACGCCAGTGGGTGCAGGAGCGCGGGCAAGGCCGGGATACGATGCCGCAGTTCATACAGCTTCGGTTACCCAATGATCACACCGCGGGGACCACTCCCGGGATGCCGACGCCCAAGGCTTCGGTCGCCGACAATGACCTGGCGGTGGGACGGGCGGTGGAGGCTATCGCCCACAGCCCCTATTGGGAAGACACAGCGTTTTTCATCCTGGAGGACGATGCTCAGAACGGAGCAGACCACGTGGACGCCCATCGCAGCGTGGCTCTGGTGGTGAGCAAATACTCGCCCCGCCAGGCACAGCCCCTGGTGGACAGCACGTTCTACACCACGGTGAGCGTGGTGCGGACAATGGAAGAGCTGTTAGGGTTGCCGCCGATGAATAACAACGACGCCTTTGCCCCGCCCATTGCATCGCTGTTTGCGGGTGCCGGTGATCAACCACCCTATGAGGCGGACTATCGCAATCGGGACAACGGATTGCTGTACCAGGCGAATGGACCCAAGGCCCCGGGTGCGCAGGCGTCGAGCCGCATGGATTTCACACACGAAGACCGGGCGGATCCCCGGGTGTTGAATGTAATTCTGTGGCGGGATGCGATGGGCAACAAACCGTTGCCGGCGATGCTGGCTCATCCCCAGGGCCGGCGGGAGCAGGATGATGACGATGACCGCTAAGCGGACGGGTACCCCTCGATGAGGGACGTCTAGCCGACGAAATCGACGCGCACTGGGTTTGGAATAATGCCGCGTTCATGGCCCATGGCAAGAAGCTTACGAATGGCTTCTTTTCCGTCTTCGCCGTAGTTGAGCGTGCGCTCGTTCACGTACATGCTCACGAAGCGGTTTGCCAATTGGGGGTCGAGGTCGCGGGCAAACTGCATGGAATACTCGAGCGCGGCTTCGCGGTGGTCGAGCGCGTGCTGGATGCTCTCGCGCAGGGCCTGGGTAACCGTTAGCATGACGTCCTCGCCCAGGCTGCGGCGAATGGCGTTGCCTCCAAGCGGCAAGGGAAGCCCGGTCTGTTCGCGCCACCACTGGCCAAGATCGATGACCTTATGCAATCCGCTGGCAGCGTAGGTGAGCTGGCCTTCGTGGATGATGAGCCCGGCGTCAAAATTACCCGCGACCACTTCAGGAATGATTTTGTCAAAGGGAACGGTGACGGTTTCAATCTCCGGCGCGAACAATTTCAATGCCAGGTATGCGGTGGTCAGGGTGCCGGGAATGGCCACGCGCACGCGACGGATCTGATCGGCCGCGATGCGCTGGCTGGCCACAATCATCGGGCCATAATTTTCCCCCACGCTACCGCCGCAGGCCATGAGCGCATAGTCCCTTTGTACGTAGGGATAGGCGTGAAAGGAGATTGCGGTGACGTCGTAAAAAGCCTCGTCCATCGCCTTGTGATTCAGGGTCTCGATATCGCAAAGAGTATGGGTGAACTTGTAGCCGGGTACGCGGATCTTACCCGTGGCAAGGCCATAGAACATAAAGGCGTCATCGGAGTCGGGACTGTGAGCGATAGAGATCTCCTTGACCGTGCCCGGCGAAGTCCTGAGATCTCGGGCTGGGACATCTGGCGGAAGGGAAATAGGAGTAGCGGTCACAACATCCTTTCTGGATTACATCGGCAGTACTTGGACGCAACGGATCATCGCCGCGACCGGTAAAGGACCTCAAAGAGTTCGATTGCGTGAAGCATCGCCGAACGATCTCAGGATGCCGACGCAGGCGGTTGCGGCCACCACTTTGACAGCATCGCCGGGGAGGAACGGAGCGATCGATTGGGCGAAGACCACAGAAAATCGCAAGTGGCTGAGAAGGCCAAGCCAGGTGGCGCCGGCGACCAGGATAACGATGCTGGCAAGTCCTGCGGCCACGATGGCGGCCAGGAAGCGGCGTTGGCCGCGGCGATAGAGCAGGCTGGCCAGCGCCGCGGCAAAGGGATAAGAGAGCAGGTATCCGCCGCTGGGGCCGAGTAGTTGGGCCAAGCCACCGGGTCCGTGGGGGCTGAAGACCGGCAAGCCAATGGCGCCTTCCATCAGGTACAGCGCCAGGCATGCGAACGCCGCCCCGGGACTGAAGAGCAACCCGAGCAGCAACACGGCGAAGGTCTGCATGGTGACCGGAATCGGAGTGAAGCCGAGGGGCATGGCGATGTGGGCGCAAATCGCTACCAGGGCGGTAGCCAGCACGACGGCGATCAAGGTGTTCCAGGCGATGCGGGGCGCAGCCAATGCGCGAAGGCTGTCCGGTTTATAGCTGATCTCTTGCATAATCCACTCTCCCTTTCGAACCAGGCCGGGGGGTACTCGATCCTGGCGGATCTCCGCCGGGAGTTCATGCTGTCCACCGAGTCATCCGCTAACCGTCAAGGCCGGCGTGATTCGGAAGGAGCGGCAACACCATCCGGCTCCATCGAAGCATCCGCGCCACTGGCGCCGGGCTCTCCGTGCCGCCGAATATGCCGGGCGACCGAAAAGGCCACCCAAAGTAATGCGCAAAAACTGATTGCGAAAGCCAGGAACAAAAGCCGCATAGAGGACAACCGGGCTCAAGAACATCTTGAAGCATAACAAAAAAACCGCTGGGGCTACCGCAGACTTGTCTCCAGCCAGGCAAGATAAGGTTCTGAACCGCCGGAGACGGAGAGCACCAGGAACTCAGGAACTTCGTAGGAGTGAAGGCCGGCGATGGTCGAGTGCACTTCGCTGCTGAGCGCAGAGCGGGTCTTGATCACCATGAGGACTTCGGCCGAGGATTCGATGCTGCCCTGCCAGCGATAAATCGATTGCACGCTGGGCAGGATATTGATGCAGGCAGCCAGATGCAGCTCGAGCAGGCGATGGGCGATGCGTTCGGCCTGCTCGCGATCGGCGCAGGTGGTGAGAATGATTTGAAAATCGGTCATGGAAGATCCTCCAGGTGGGCACTGTTTACCAAGTATGGTTCCTTCTCTCCGAAGCGGGAAAACTTCCCCTTGAGCGATGAGGCAAAACCAACGTTCACTGAGAAGATAGAGCAGGCGAACCCGAATTTCCTGTACTCGGCACTGGACACGACCGCGTGTGCGGCTTTCATTAAAGAAAGCCGCATGAAGTGTGCCGAAGCCACCAAGCTGCACAGGAAATTCGCGGATTGCGAGGTGACCGTGAAAACAGAAAACAAGATCCAGCAGCAGAGTTTGAGGGAGAGGATCTCCTCCTATCTTTCCCGCTCGGG
Source organism: uncultured Acidobacteriaceae bacterium (assembly GCA_963736535.1). Lineage (GTDB taxonomy): Bacteria > Acidobacteriota > Terriglobia > Terriglobales > Acidobacteriaceae > PALSA-350. The sequence continues at coordinate 997,164 of CAVTPN010000010.1, read as the reverse complement.
TCGCCGAATGGCGACTGCGGTCGCCATTGTCATCGCCGTCGCGCTCGGTTACCACGTGACATTCGGGGCCAACGGATTAACGGCTTTTCAGCAGAAGCGCAATCAGCACCAAATGCTGCAGAAGGAGATTCTGCAATTGCAACAGCAGAATGGCCGCCTGCAGGACCACGTGAATCATCTGCAATCAGATCCGAACGCTATCGAACACGAGGCGCGGGTCATTCTCCGCTACGCCAAGCCAGGCGAGGTCATCTACGCGCTGAACGATAAGCCCGACGCGAAGCAGGCTGCCAAGTAGAGCTGCAAGCGAAACGCGCGGTTTCTCCATTGCGAAGTAAGATGGGGCCTTTGGAACTGCTTTCAGTCCCGAAGGGACGGCTGAGAGTCAGAGCTGGCCAAATTAGCGGTACAACGGCGTTCTGGACGGCGCAACTTGCTGAATGCGTTGGAAAGAACGCGGGCAAGGGAAATCGGGTTGGTTGCTGTAGTGGTGGCTCTGTCCATCCGCCTCCACCCGTGCCAAGGTGAGCCACCGCCCCTGGAATTTGTCATCCGACGAACCCGGATTTCCTGCTACGCGGCCCTCACCAACGTCCACGTGTGCGGCTTTCCGTTAAAGAAAGCCGCATGAAGCTCGCCAACGCCACCAACCTCCACAGGAAATCCGGGGTAGCGCAGCGGAGGGATCTGCAGTTTGCGTTGATGGAAAAACGGAACCCGGAGCAATTCACCCACGCACATTCGCTTGTGCCCGAAAGTGAAACTGCAGATCCCTCCGCTGCGCTTCGCTTCGGTCCTAATGACAAACGAGTGGGGGAGGCATGGTAGCCCACTCAAGCCAAAGTACGGCTTGAATGGGGCACCCAAAGCTTTTGTTGCCGGTGTAATTGCTCCACTTGACTTGCCACAGGCAAGTCCGCTCCTCGGGATGACAAATTTGAGGGGCGGTGGCTCACCTTGGCACGGGTGGAGGCGGATGGACAGAGCCGAAAAAAGCTAATTTGGACAAGTCTGACTCTCAGCTGTCCCCTTCGACAAGCTCAGGGCAGGCTCTTCGGGACTGGATGTAGTTTCGGCGCTGCGTGCTGGGATATTCCCAGCCGTTTCCGCGGGACTCAATTCTGAACCGGCCCGGTGGCCCATTCTTCGCCAGTTTTTGCCAAAGACGGGTACTACCCTTTGCTTTTGCGCGACTATTTTTCTTCCGGCACCGCGGTGAGGACGGAAACCGGGGGACTGTCCCGCTCCACTGGATAAAGGAATTTGAGCGGAGAGCGAACGATTTGGCGGAGCAGAAAGCGCAGCAGCAATAGCTGTTCGCGGCGGCTGACGTCATAGGCACGCAGGGCGACAAAGGATGCGATGGAAAAGCTGACGCCGAGGTTAAGCACAAACGTCACGCCGATGCCGGCCATGGCGTAGTAAAACCAATCCTTGCCAAAGGAACTGGTGCCGAAGCGAGCGGCGGCCAGCGCCAGGGTACCGGTGGACAAGGTCACGTGTCGGACATCGAACGGTATGCCGAAAAAGCGCGCAATCACCGGCACAAATCCCAACAGATAGCCCAGCGCGATGCTCGTGCTCCAGCCGGCAAGATTTAGCTCAATCCAACTCGCCAGCCGGGCCATGCTTGCCTGTCCGACGCGATGCCCAAAGGGATGCTGAGAGACGGCTTCGGTCAGGCGGTGAAAGACGGCGAAATTTTCGCACCATCCGCCTATGAGCGCCGCGGCCCATAAGATCACCCCCGTGCCCGCCGCATAGATGATGGTCCCGGAGGCAAAAGGATGGAGCGCCTCGTAGACGTGCCGGGCACTCTCCTCGGGCAAGTAGGACTTGGCAAACATCACCCGCCACAGGCGCTCCAGCGCAACCGCGCCGATGCAGACGGCGATTACGTTGCCGATGGCCGCCGCTAACTGGGTGCGGCTGATGCGTGCGGTAAAGTCTGAGATCTTGCTCCAGCTGGCGTTGCCCGGGTTGTTGCGGACAATGCCGGCAAAGGTAGCGGCCGTGGCGGAAGGCTGTTTGGTGGCCAGCACCAGGCCGAAAACCTGCAGCAGGATAAAGCTGATTGCATAATTGGTGCCGGTTAAAAAGCCCTCGACAAACAGCGGAAAATGCTGCTCGACGACGCGCATTTTGAAGGCAGCGGTCAGTACGGTCAATAGTCCGCCACCCACCGCGGCCAGCCACATTTGCCAGTACTCCTTGCGGGTGTGGGCGATGTAGTGTTCGCCGCTGCGGCCGGTGCGCTCCACGGTCTTGCGCGCCAGCAGATTCAGATTCTGCTTGAGCAGAGCAGAAACGCGCTTGTCTTCAAGACGGCCCTCGATGAGCTGGTTCAGCAGATTGCGGGCTGCCGCGGAGCTATCGGCAACGCCAGGGAGGGCCGCGCCGCCGAAGGTAAGAATTCTGGCCAGCCCGTGCATGCGCATCAGGGCCAGTTCAATACTCCGCAGGTCGAGCACCAGGTCTGCACTGACCCCAGTGGTTTCCATGCCCAGCCGCACCTGGCCGAGTTCCTTACGGCAAGTGCTTACCGCTGTTTTCCAAAGCTCGAAGCAAGGGGCGGCGGTGGCGGCGTCCGGAGCGCGCACCAGTTCCTGGGTGGAGAAGATCAGGTTGTAGAAAGGCGAGTTCTGCACTTCCCAGTGGCCGCCCCGCTCGCGCATGGCAGCGGTAACGCCACGCCCCGCGGTGCGGGTGGCGATCAGGCACAGTGCCTGGCGCAAATCGCTCTGCAGGCGAGGCGACGAACGCGGCCCGCCGCCCGTGGCCGGCGGCGCGAGCAGGATCAGTATGCGTTCGAAGAGAGGTTGGGGCAGATCGAGGAAGCGTTCCACATGGCGGGAATGAGCGAAGAGGGAGATCAGCAGGCGCGAACTATCCGACACGTCCATCGCCGAAGGCAGGACGCGATTGAAGAGCCGCCGGAGCCCTTCGGAAAATATTTGGTGGTGCTTGGGCAAGCCGGCTTCGGCCAGTAGACCCACGGAATCGAGCCCGGTGAGCATGGCTTGAAAGGCTTCCTGAAAATCCAGGCGCAACAGATCGTCGTGCTCCAGCATGCGGACCCAACACAGCAGGCGCACATTGAAGGCGCGTTCGCTGGAACCGGTCCAAATGGAATGGAAGAGGCGTATGAAGCTGGCGGTCTGCGAATCAAGCGTGGTGGAGGCAGAAAAGGCTTTGGTGCGGGCGCGAAGCTCGTCCTTGACCCGAGCGAAGGCGGGCCGGTGCCGCGAATGGCGGCGCAGGCGAAAGTATTTCCTGATGGATCGGCCTAGGTTCACGGTGCGCTCACTGATGGTAGAGCATTTCAAGTGGCATGCGCAGGGCGGAGTTCCTCGACCGCCAGCGACAGCGCCGCCTGCAGTTGCTGCTGCGTCGCCGGGTCGAGTTTGGCGCCACCGATGGTGAGATAAAAGACGTCAATGGCGATCTCCCCCTCGGTGTCGATCAAGGCCACCTCGATATTGCAATGGTGTGCGGCCAGGGTGGTGGCGATCTGGCGCAGCAGCCCGGGGCCATCCTGGGCGACGACCTGCAGCAGGGTGCTATGGGTGGAAGCGGTGTTATCGAATTCCAGGCGAGTCTCGACCTTGACCATGATGGGGGCGCGGACCGCCTGACGCCGTCGCAGCAGGACTTCGATGGGAGTCTTGAGTGAGATCACGTCGCGCAGGCTCTCGCGGAACCGATCCACCTCGGAAGGATTGAGCTCCAGCGTCCGGAAGGGGTCGGAAAATTGAAAGGTGTCGACGATAATGCCGGCATCGTTGGAGAACGCCTCGGCCTTAACAATGTTCATGCCCCAGGAGGAGAGCGCACCAGCCATGTCGGCAAAGAGCAGGGGTCGATCCCTGGTAATGACCGTGAGCTCGTAGGACTGGCGCAGGCTACGCAGGTGGATCTGGGCGGACGATTGCGATAGCTGCAAAGCCATCTGGAAGTGATCACGAATCTGCTCCGGCATGCGCGTGTGCAGGTAGCGTTGAGGAAAGCCTTCCAGGAAACTACGCAGTTCAGGGGCGCGCTCCGGAGCCAAAGTGAGAATCCGCTTGAGCAGCGAGGGGTCGACATCGGCGCGATAGCGCTCCTGGTCGACACTCCGGTCCATGAAGTTGGAGGTGGCGATATAGAGTTGCCACAGGCTATCCGCCTTCCACGGGGTCAGGGCGTCGGGGTTGACCGCTTTGATGTCGGCGTAGGTCATCAGGCAGAGCATTTTGAGGTGGGTTTGGGAGGCGGCTTTTTCGGCAAACGCGCGAATGGTTTCGGCGTCGAAGATGTCGCGGCGTAAGGTCATCGACATTTCCAGGTGATTGCGGATCAGGCGCCTCACCAGATCGCGTTCTTCGGCGTCCAGCTCCAGCCGGGCGAGCAGGCTATCGGCCAGCTCCACGCTCTGCACCGTGTGGTCGCCGCTGCGGCGAGCCTTGCCCGTGTCGTGCATAAGCAGTGCGAGGAAGAAGAGGTCGAGGCGGTCGATCTCCGTGAGCAGGCCGGCAAAGCGCCGTTCCCAGGCAAGGTGCGGCTGGCGCAGGGCATGCACGTTATCGATGACCAGAAAGGTGTGCTCGTCGACCGTGTAGCGATGATACGAGTCACGGATGACCAATGCGTCGATGCCGTGGAACTCGGGGATAAGCAGCTCCAGAATGCCCAGCGCGTGCATGGTGCGCAGCGCATGCGCGGCATGGGGGCCGAGCAGAATCTCGCGCAGCCCGTTCCACAGGAATGGGCCTTCGGGGATGTGCACATCGAGCACGGGGAGGGCGTCGGCAAGGCGGTCCTCGGCGTTTTGTGTCAGCCGGTAACCATGCGCCGCGATCAGGGCAAAGACCCGGAGAATACCTTCAGGGCCGGTGAGCAGCGAAGATTCGGAGACGTCGACGCGGCCATCCTGGACCACGAAGTCAGTGCCCGCAATCGGAGCGCGCTTGCGCCGCTGGGGGCGGTAGAAAGACTGTCGTGCCGGCGGCAAAGCCTCCATGAGCAAGACGGCGCGGCGATGAACCGTGCGTGCATGGCGGTAATAGGTGCGCATCCAGTAGGCGGGATCGGAGGTGCCTTTGGTTTCGAGACCGATACTTTGGGCCGCGGCTTCATCCTGCGCATGCCAATCGAGGCTGTTGTCGTCGCGCCCGCTGCGGAAGTGGAGAAAGCAGCGCGTAGCGCTGAGAAAATCAAACGCCGCTGCAGCGTCGTTGTGCACCGCGTACAGGGAGTTTCCGAAGCTGGTCGGCCAGGCTTTATGTTCGCGAACGTAGTGCAGCAGGTTGAGCCAGTGGGCCAGTTGGTGATCGCGCAGACCGCCGGGACACTCTTTGATATTGGGTTCGAGATGGAAGATGGTGTTGCCGTATTTTTGATGGCGCGCGCGGGCGATATCGGCAAGTCTATGGACGATGCCGCTCCACTCGCGCAGCGCGACTTCGGGGAGGATTTGCGTGGTTAACGATTGGTAGAGGCCGTGGTCTCCGGCGATGAAGCGGCGGTCCAGCAGGGAGAGCGTGAATTCAATATTGTCGGGGTCGTAGCGATCGCATTCTTTGAGGGTGCGGATCATAGGGCTGGCGCGCAGGCCGAGATCCCACATCGCCTGGTTACAGCCGCGGACGTTCTCGCGCAGCGCATCCTCCACTTTTTCGTCGGCGCAAAGGTAGAGAAGATCGACGTCAGAGCAGGGGAAGAGCTCCTTGCGGCCGAAGCCGCCGACCGCCACCAGCGCGAGCCCGGCGGGCAGCGCAGAGCCGCTCTCGAACTGCCACAGCGGCTCCAGCAGGCAGTCGACAACCAGGGCGCGGCGGCGGATGCAGAGCACACCGTTGCCGGTGCGATCGAAGGACTGACGCATGGCCGCCATCTCTGCCTGGTAGTGCTCTCGCAGCTGCTGGTGAGACGTGAATGCAGGTTTCATGTCGACCGAAAACGCAACAAAGGCGGGTCCGCTAACGTACCCAAATCAATCTTGTAGTACTTCTCCTCAACCCGGCTGACAACTCCAGGCCGAAGGGCCGATGAATTGGTGACGAAACTACCTTAAAGCGCAGCCGCGCCTCGTTCGCCATTGCGAATGCGGATGGCTTCATCGATCCCGGAGACGAAGATTTTGCCGTCCCCGATCTTTCCCGTTCTGGTCGCGGTGATGATGGCCTGCACAGCCTTATCCAGCAGTTCGTCCGGTACCACGGTTTCGATCTTGATCTTGGGCAAAAGATCAACCGTATACTCGCGTCCGCGATAAAACTCCGTGTGGCCCTTTTGGCGCCCGTGGCCGCGTGCTTCAAGGATTGTCATGCCCTCGACGCCGATGGCGAGCAGAGCATCTTTAACTGCGTCGAGCTTTGACGGCTGAATGACAGCTTCTATTTTTTGCATAGTCTGCTTTCCAGAGTAGCAAGAGTATAGCTGTGGGCGCGCGGGAGCGCTCTCATAACCCCGGATTTCCTGTGAAGTTCGGTGGCGTTGATGTACCTCATGCGGCTTTCCTTAATGAAAACGGCATACGCGGTCGTGTCCAGCGCAGCGTACAGGAAATTCCGGTTGCCTGATTCCTCATCCTGCATCCTGTGATGAATGGCTTATAGTGTTACCTATGGGCGGAACCAGCAGCGACAAATATTTCTTCGGGGCTTTGGAGTCGAGCGGCAAGAACCGGGAGAAAGTCCGCGAAGTAAATTTCGGCTACGAACAACCCGAAGGCGTGGTGATGACTTCGCTTGATTTTGCGGTGAACTGGGTGCGCAAGAGTTCCGTCTGGCCAATGACGTTTGGCTTGGCCTGCTGCGCTATTGAGATGATGTCGATGGGCGGCGCGCGTTTCGATCTGGCCCGCTTTGGCGCTGAAGTATTTCGTCCTTCGCCGCGGCAGTCTGACCTGATGGTGATTGCGGGAAGGGTATCGCAGAAGATGGCCCCCGTCATTCGCCGGCTCTATGAGCAGATGCCGGATCCAAAGTGGGTGATTTCGATGGGTGCTTGCGCTACCTCCGGCGGGGTCTTTAATAACTACGCATTGGTTCAAGGAGTGAACCAGATTATCCCCGTGGATGTGTACGTGCCGGGCTGCCCACCGCGTCCGGAACAGTTGATGTACGCGATCACACTTCTCCAGGAAAAGATTCAGAGAGAACGGGGAAGCGCAAAACGCGCATTAAACTTCCAATAATTGTGCAATTGTAATAAGTTTGTTGGGCGGTTCTTTTTTCTGAGTTGGTGACGAGGCTGGCTGGCGGTAGAGGTTACTAGACGCTAACTCCCCTCCCGCTGCTACCGTTAAGATGTTGAAAATTAAGGTAGTCTAGATAAGAAAAATGCTGTAGATTACCGGATGTGGATGTTTTGCATCTCACGTCCTGGATTGTGTGGCGTGAAATCGAGTTTGACCCGAGCCACGTTCATCGGGCTCGACCGTTTTGTTGAATGACTTCCCAGTTTTGTTTGACTTTCCAGTGGTTGCGGAGGATAGACGCATGCACTCTCGCCCGTTGACTTCACTGGGCCGAATTCTGCTTGTAGCAAGTGCTTTGGGACTCGGTTCCGCGAGTCTCTTAGCCCAGGGTTCGTCCAGTACAGCCTCAAAGCCAGTAGCCCCTGCGGAGTCTCCAGCTTCGCGAATCGACATCTTTTTTGGGTACTCGTACCTGGCGCCTCACGGCTCGGTTACGATTCCCTCGGGCGCCAACATCGGTGTCAATGGCCCCGTTAACTACTCTTCTATCAATTACGGCGCGATCGGGAGTGTTAGCTACTTCTTCAACCGCTACGTGGGTGGGCAGCTTGAATATGCCAACCATCCGGACGGAAACAATGACGGAGCGTCTACCGGACAGCTCGGCATGATCTTCCGCTACCCGACTGCTGAGATCACGCCGTTCGTTCACGCGGACGCTGGTTACGTAAGACTGGGTGGCCCGTACCATCAGCCTTACACCTACGGTCCGGCACTGACCGTTGGCGGCGGCATGGATTACGGACTGCCGTTCCTGGGTGGTCACTTGGGACTGCGGCTCTTCCAGGCCGACTTTGAGTACTTTCATGCCAACTTCGGGCCTCAGCCTCCGTATCCAACGGGCGGCCGGGCAAACCTGAAGGTGGCGCGCCTGAGCACCGGGCTGGTCTATCACATGGGCAGCATCCTTCCGCCGCCTCCTGTGACCTACACCTGCACCGCGGCTCCCTCGCCGGCGTTCCCTGGCGACCCCATCACGGTCACCGGCACGGCGACGAATCTGAACCCGAAGAAAACAGCAACCTATAGCTGGACGGGTGGAGAAGGCGTCAAGGTTACCGGCGACAACACCACGGGCGCAGTGGACACCACTGGCTTGAACCCGGGCAACTACACCGTGACCGGCCACGTCTCTGAAGGACAGAAGGTGGGCCAGTTCGCAGATTGCACAGCGAACTTCACCATCAAGCAGTACGATCCTCCGACGCTCAGCTGCTCGGCGAACCCGACCACCGTTCAGCCTGGCGGCACGGCAACCATTACGGCTCAGGGCGTAAGCCCGCAGAACCGGCCACTCACTTACACGTTCAGCGCGTCCTCCGGGCAGATCAGCGGAAGCGGCAATACCGCCACGTTGAGCACGACCGGTGCGCCTGCGGGCACGATCACGGTTACCGGGACGGTACAGGACGACAAGGGTCAGACGGCTACTTGCACGGCGTCGGTCAATGTCGAAGCTCCTCCGCCACCGCCGGCTCCCAAGACCAAGACGCTTTGCTCGATCAGCTTTGATCGTGACAAGCGCCGCCCGGCTCGCGTCGACAACGAGGCTAAGGCTTGCCTTGATGACGTCGCTCTGAACCTGCAACAACAAACTGATGCCACTGCTGTACTGGTTGGCGAGGCGGCTTCCGACGAGAAGGGAGCTGACAAGCTGGCTGCTCAGCGAGCTGTCAATACGAAGGACTACCTGGTGACGGAGAAGGGCATTGATGCTTCCCGGATCTCGGTACGCACCGGAACACAGGGCAACAAGGAAGTAGAGAACTACCTTGTACCTGCCGGCGCGACCTTCGATAGCGACGTGCAAGGCACCACAGCTGTGGACGAGAGCACGGTGAAGGTTCAAGCCAGAACCGCACCGGCTCGCGGCCATAAGAAGAAAGCAGCAGCTCCCCCAGCGCAGTAAGCACTGAGGCAGCCAAAACAGAAAAGGGTGACCAGTTAGTAATGGTCACCCTTTTCATTGTGCTTGACCGTGCCGGTCCTACGGGCGCACGGTGGAATCCGGACAAACTGCAAAAGGCTTGTCCGAACTTCAGGCAGTTCAAAACAGAAAACAATGACTTCATTCATCGGGCGTATTCTCTCCTCCTCCCTTCTTCTGCTCGCTCTCTCTCCCAGCCAACCAGCTCTAGCCCAATCTGCTTCCTGGGTCCCAGTCGGACCCGACGGAGGGGATGCGCGCAGTTTCGCCGCGGACCCTACCGATGCCAGGCATCTCTACCTGGGCACCACCAACAGCTGGGTCTACCAGACAGAAGATGGCGGCGCGAGTTGGCATAGGCTGGCGAAACTAGCCAAGAGCGACGACCTGATTCTGGACAACGTTGTGGTGGATCAGTCTGATCCCAAGACGCTGCTGGTCGGGGCCTGGATTGTGGATCATCCCGGCGGTGGCCTCTTTATCAGCCACGACGCAGGCAAGAGCTGGACTACCGTCGAAGCCATGAAGGATCAATCCATCCTCGCTCTCACCCAAGCGCCTTCGGATCCAAAGATCCTGATTGCGGGCACGCTGAAAGGCGTCTTTCGCAGCGAAGACGGCGGGGTGCAGTGGAACCAGATCTCGCCCTTGGGCAGCATGGATATTCATGAAGTGGAGTCGATTGCCATCGATCCCAAGGATCCGCGCACGGTGTATGCAGGCACCTGGCACCTGCCGTGGAAGACCACCGACGGCGGCGCGAACTGGCACAACATCAAGCAGGGTCTGATCGAGGACTCAGACGTGTTTTCGATCATTATTGATCCCACTCAGCCGAACGTCGTCTACACCAGTGCCTGTTCCGGGATTTACCGCAGCAATACTGGCGGTGAGCTCTATAAAAAGATTCAGGGCATTCCGATGACTGCGCGCCGGACCCGGGTTTTGATGTTGGATCCAACCAACCACAACACGGTTTATGCCGGTACCACCGAAGGCCTGTATAAGACCACCGACGGCGGTGCTACGTTCCGACGCATGACCGCGCCGGAAGTGATCGTCAATGACGTATACGTGGATCCGAAGAACCCACAGCACGTGATGTTGGCAACTGACCGGGGTGGGGTGCTGGAGAGCGAAGATGCGGCGATGAGCTTCAAGGCCTCTAACACCGGCTTTTCGCAACGCCAGGTTGCCAGTCTGCTGGTCGATGCGAAGTCGCCTCAAACCGTCTATGCCGGGGTGGTAAACGACAAGTCCTACGGCGGAGTCTTTGTTTCCCAAGACAATGGCCTGAATTGGAGTCAACAGAGCAATGGGCTTCAGGGACGGGATGTCTTTAGCCTGTCGCAGGCTGCGGACGGCACTATCCTGGCCGGCACCAATTCCGGTGTCTTCCGCTGGGATGGTACGAACTGGCAGGAAGACGGAAAGATCGTCAAGAGTGAGCAGAAGACGTCCTATGTGGTGCGAAAGGGCAAGCGCGCCAAGGTGGAAACAACGGTGATGGTGCCCGGCGGCCGGATTGACGGGAAGGTAAGCCAGGTCGACGCTTCCGGGAGCGCGTGGTATGCCGCGACGGTGAACGGGGTCTACGCCAGCAAGGATCAGGGAGCGACCTGGGAAGGTGGCCCGGTGCTGGGGAAGCCGGAGTATCGCGCGGTGGCATCCGATGGATTGATGGTCGTGGCGGCACAGCGGACATCGCTGGCGTGGTCGCAGGACGAGGGAAAGAATTGGCAGCCACTGGCCATGCCGCAGAAGCTGACCTGGCTCCAGTCGGTGGCGATCGCCGGCAACGGCAGCCTATGGTTAGGTGGCCGTGAAGGCGTCTTCTATAGCGAGGACCATGGTCAGAGCTGGACCGAAATGTCGCAGTCGCCTATTTCTGATATCAGTGGGCTCGCTTACGACCCGGATCTGAAGCGCGTCATCGTGACCTCCTGGTCCTCCAGTTGGGTGCTGGCTGTTAATCCGGCGGACCGGACCTTTAAGTTCTGGGATCCTGGCTGGAAGGTCAGGCACGTGCAATCAGCGGGCGGACGCCTGTTGGCCGCAACGCCGTACAACGGAGTCGTCATGGAGCCCCAAAATGCGCCGGCAAAGACAGCCGTTGCCCGGAACCCATAATATGCTGAGGCATGATTCGCCTGCGCAGCTTTCAAAGGCAGGACCTGGCCGAGCTGCATCGGCTTGACCAGGTCTGTTTTGCGCGCGAGATCGCATACACTCGGGCCGAACTGCAGTATTTCCTGAGCCATCCCAATTGTTCCTGCTGGATCGCCGAACAGCCACAAGACAAGCTGGCCGGCTTTGTTATCTTTGAGCGCGTCAGCTCCAACGGGCGCCCCGCCGGCCACATCGTCACCCTTGATATCGACCCCGTCGAACGACGCCGCGGTTTGGGCACACTGCTGATGCAAACCGCGGAAGAGCAAATGAAGCAGGAAGGCGCAGGCGTACTGAGCCTGGAAGTCGCCGAGAATAATCCTGCCGCGCAGCAGTTTTATCGCAGCCTGGGTTTTGTCACTCGGGGGCGAATTGCGAAATACTACGGGGGGAAGATCGATGCCGAGGTTATGGAGAAGGTGATTGAACCGGCATAGCAGGGGGAGGTCCTGCTGCTTAATCCTGCCTGGAACCGGCGCCGCATCCACTGATGGCGCCCGGCTCTATGAATACGCATGGGGAAGAGGCGTATTCACGCTCACCCGGGTGCACCTGCAGAACAAATGTTCTAGTGCAGAAGGAATTTCCAGCAGAGAGTGCCGACCACTGCGAGCGCTGCCTGGAAACTGAGTGCAAAGACGATTCCGCGCGCGCATCCCAGTTTGTCCTCGAGATAGAGCTGCTCCGGATTATCAACACAAACGTCAGCAACATTCAGGGAAACGATGGATGCCTCTCTGCGCACTACGCGCAACTCCGGCCTCATCGATTGCTCCGCTAAATTTGGAAATGCTTGGATACCCATGGTTGTGTTCCCCTTTCAGCTTCTGAATATAGCCGGAAGATCGCTGGGTGTCCCAGCAGATATGTACAACTTTGGTCGGGTAATATGCGCGCTATGTCCTTAACGGTACTAAGGTTGTGCCGAAATGGGGATGATTTGGGGCTAGAGCGGCGCGTTTTTGGCCACGACCGTTACCCAGGTAAGTTGTAGAGCCGGACGAAGGGGTAGACAAAAGATTGGGGCATGCACCGAGAGCACCGTTGTGGGACGGTCCCGGGGAGTCTCAGGAGCCAGGTTGCAGGGTAAGGACTGAAATCTCTGGAGGGCAGCGAAAGCGGAAAGGCAGGTTGACCGCGCCGATGCCGCGATTGACGTGGAGTTGCATCCCATCGCGCAGCCGGAAAAGCCCCTCCACATATTTGGTTCCCATCTCTGGAAGAAGGAGCGGAGGCAGGAACGGGATACGAATCTGGCCTCCATGGGTATGTCCGGAGAGAACCAGAGCGATCTGGCGTCCCACGGCATAGTCGGCGAAATCTGGCTCGTGCGCCAGCAGGATGAGAGGTTCCTGGTCCGGGTTCCTGCCGGCGGGGAGAGCGGCGCCGAGGTTAGGCCGTCCCTCGAGAGCATCCTGGGTTCCGGCGAGCCACAGGCGCCGGCCGTCGCGCTCCAGGGCCACAGAACTGTTTGTCAGGACGGGGATACCGTGGGTGAGTAGAGCGTCGGTGACGGCATGGGCGCCCACCAGGACGTCGTGGTTGCCCAGAACCGCATAGCGCAACGGGCAATCGATATGGCTAAGCAATTCGGCGCAGTGGTAGCTCATCTTCGCGGCAAAATACCGTGGCAGCGGCTTGGAGCTGACGAAGTCTCCAGTCAACACAACGAGATCGGGATTTGCCTCGTTCACCCTGCGAACGACAGCCTCCATAAAGGATGCTTCGGTATATTCCTGGAAATGAAAATCGCTGATCTGCACGATGGTGAAGCCGGCGAACGGGTCGGGTAAGCGGGGAAGGGTGATGGTGCGGTAGACGATATCAAGTTCGTGGCGGGAGATTTCGCCGGCGTAGAAAGCCATCCCCGCAGTAGAGCCGGCGGCCAGCCAGAGAAAGTTTCTGCGGGTGACTATCGTCTTCCCCAGGGACGCCGGTTGGGCAGGATTGGCGACCAGGGTGGATTGCGTCAGGGTCACATTCCAAGTCTACGGTGTGGCCGACATTTTGCACCGTTGCGCGGGATGGCCGGTACCTTGAAAGGGAACAGGGGTTACAGCATGTTCACCTCCGGGGGGACAAAGCAGCTGCTCTGGACGCGTCTTCCTCAGGAAAAGACACACTTCGCTGAACCCGGCTGGGGCAGAATCGAACGTGCTTTATCCGGGAAAGATGGTCCGTAAGGCGGGATAAAGGCGCCGATAGCTGGCGTACGTTTCCTGCATCACACGGGACGCATCCCGATCGGGAGCGGTGCGCTTGGCCACATGCACCACTTTGTCGCAAGCCGCATCGACCGAAGTCCAGACGCCCACGCCTACTCCGGCCAGCAGGGCGGCACCATAGGCGGCGCCCTCTTCGGCCTGCACGGTCTCCACCGTTTGGCCGTAGACATCTGCCTGAATCTGGCGCCACAGGGGTGAGCGCGCGCCGCCGCCGCCCACGCGGATGGCCCGCACGGGGATACCCAGTTCCTTGAAAATGGTCAACGTGTCTTTGAGGCTGAAGGCAACGCCCTCCATAACCGCCCGCACGATGTTGGCGCGGGTGTGGTCGGCGGCCAAGCCTACCAGGGCGGCGTGGGCGTTGGGGTCCAGATGCGGGGTGCGTTCGCCCATGAGATACGGCGCCCAGAGCACTCCTCCGGCGCCAGCAGGAACCTGCGCGGCTTCGGCGCTGAGCTGATCATACGGATCGGCCTGCTGTGCGCGGCCAGCGGCTACGCCGAAGTTGTCTCGAAACCAACGCAGCGACAGGCCGGCCGCCTGGGTTACCCCCATAACATGCCAGCGGCCCGGTATCGCGTGGCAGAAGGTGTGCAAACGTCCCTGCGGGTCGGTGACCGGGGCATCGGAGGCGGCGAAAACAACTCCGGACGTGCCGATGGTTGCGCTCACGTCACCGGGACGGACGATGCCCATGCCGGTTGCGCCCGCAGCCTGGTCCCCTGCCCCAGCCACCACGGGTGTGCCGGCCTTCAGACCGGTATTGGCGGCAGCGGCTCCCGTTATCTGGCCCACCACCTGCTGCGATTCATAAAGAGCCGGGAGGCAGTCCGGGCTGAGACCCACCGCGTCCAGCATTGCGTCGGACCAGCGGCGGTGGGCCACGTCGAGCAACAGAGTCCCCGAGGCGTCGGCCACGTCAATTGCGCGCACTCCGGTGAGACGGAGGCGGATGTAATCCTTGGGCAGCAGAAAGCTTTGAAACCTGCGCCAGATACTGGGTTCGTTGGTCCGCACCCAGAGCAGCTTGGTGAGGGTGAAGTTGGTCAGCGCGGGATTGGAAGTGAGCTCCACGATGCGCCGCGGGCCGATGGCGTCGTTGAGATAGCGGCACTCCGCCTCGGTGCGCTGGTCGCACCAGATGAGGGCAGGCCGCAGAACCTCATCGTTTCGATCCAATAACACGGCACCGTGCATTTGCCCGCTAAGGCCGACGCACGCAATCTCCGAGGCGGGGACTTCACTCTCCCGCAGCAGCTTGCGAACGGCGCCCTGGCAGGCCTTCCACCAATCTTGCGGATCCTGTTCTGCCCACCCGCTCCGCGGCGAAGCGAAGGGTTCGTGTTCGTGGATGGCGGAAGCGACGACCGCGCCTGTTTCGTCGATGAGCAGGGCGCGCGTCCCTCCCGTGCCGACATCGATGCCTAGCAGCTTGATGGCACTATCTCCCGATCAGCCTCAGTGTAGCGCAGGGCTAGCCGGCCCTGCGCTGGCCAGATGCCGCTCAGAACTGGTTCCACAGGAACTGGTTGTACACATCGTGATGGAATTGGATCTCGGGAACCTTGATCAGGCTACCGAGCAGCCGCGGACACCGGTCGGCGGAGGCTTGTTTGAGATCGGCATAGCGGGCCTTCACATCCGCCCCGAGCAGGGTGGTGGCCCATTTTGACTTGCGAAAGTCGTCGATCGCTGTGTAGACATTGTCCGGCAGGTAACGCTTGGCCTGGCGCAGGTCTTTGATCTTGGAGATCTCGCCTTCGATGCCGGTGCGGAAGATGGAATACAGAGCCATGTAGGGATTGGCATCGGGGCCCACCGAGCGCACTTCCACGCGCGAGCTTTTTTCGTTGCCCAGGGGGACGCGCACCATGGAACCGCGGTCGATGGGAGACGCCTTGATCTGGTTGGGCGCTTCAAAGTGCGGGTCGAGGCGGCGGTAGGCGTTCACGCTGGCGTTCAGCAGCAGGCAAATATCATTCGCGCTGGAGAGAATGCGATCGATGAATGACCATGCCAGGGGGCTGATCTTCTCTTCTCCTTTGGGGTCCCAGAAGAGATTCTTGCCGCCTTTGCTGATGGAGACGTTGGTATGCATGCCGTTGCCGTTGACTCCGATGACCGGCTTGGGCAGAAAGGAGGCGGAGAAGCCCATGCTGGTCGCTACCTGGCGGCAGATGAGTTTGTAAAGCTGGATCTGGTCGGCGGCGGCAACCACCTCGCCGTAGCTGTAGTTGATCTCGAACTGTGAGGGCGCGACCTCGGGGTGATCCTTCTCGTTCTCGAAGCCTATGGCGCGCTGCACCTCGGCTGTGGTGTCGATAAAGGTGCGCAACGGATCACCGGGAAGTGAGTGATAGTAACCGCCGGTATTGACGTACTCGAATTTGCCGGTCTCAGCGTAGCGCCGTTCGGCGTCTACGCCTGCAAAAAGGAAGCCTTCGATTTCGTTGGCGGCATTGAGAGTGTAGCCATTCTTCTCGTTCTGCTCGTGGGCATAGGATTTGAGTACGCTCCGGATATCGGCGGGATAGACAGCTCCAGTTTTGTCGATGACTTCGCCGAAGACCACCACCTTGCCGGCTCCGAAAAAATCAGCCGGCACCCAGTAGAAGGCGCTCCAGTCGATTCCCAGCCGCAGGTCGCTCTCCCGCTGGGCGGAAAATCCGCGGATCGAGGAGCCGTCAAAGGTGAGGTTGTCCCAGCTCTTGACCAGAAATTTCTTGTCGTAGTCGAGCATGTGCAAGCGGCCTTCCAGGTCGCTGAAGAGAACGGTGACGGCCTTGATGCCTTTCTCGTCGGTGAGGTACTTCAGCCGTTCTTCCTGGATCTGGTGCTGGGGCACCCGATTCTTCCGCTGCTCTTTCGCTTTCACATTCAACGCTTCGAGTTCGTCATAAGGGAGCGTGAGAAAACTGCGCAATTCGTTCGACATGGATCTCCTTCAGATTGGATATAGCCGCCCAAGAGTCGTACGGCAGATCGAAATCAGGATATCGCGTGGCCAGAGCATTTTCACTTCTACTCTGTACGGTCGGGCTGAGCGAAGTGCGGCTTTTCTTGGGGAAAAGCCGCGCCGGGAGCAGTTGCCCTGTATACACCGGAAGTGAAAATGCTTTAGCCGGCCACCAAGAGAAGGGAAACGGGGCAACGGCCGCTTGGCGACCGGCGTGGAATCGACCACCTTGCTGATAGCGCCCGAATTAGTATCCGCGACCGGCTAGAAACGCTTATGCTGGTTGCGGCAACATCGAATCACAAAGGAGCCAAGACCATGGTCACTTCGCCAGGCAGCGTATTAGGAAAAGGCGCTTCGTTCCCCGTTGGATGGGCCATTCTGCTTATTATTGTCGGGTTCTTTGCGTTGGCCTTGCCCTTCGAGGCAGGCATCGCGATCGCCATCGTAGTCGCAGTGCTGGTCATTGTGGCCGGCATCGCGCATTTGGCGGGTACCTTTGCGGCGCGCACGACCGGAGGTTTCTTCTGGCGCCTGTTGGTCGGCTGCGCATACCTGATTGCAGGTGTCTATCTGCTGGTAAACCCCAAGTTGAGCCTGGTTTCGCTCACCCTGGCATTGGCGGTTCTGTTCTTTGTCGAGGGCGTCTTTCACATCGTGACGTATTTTCAAGTCCGGAGTGCTCCGGGTTCGGGATGGCTTCTGTTTGACGGCATCGTCACCCTGATACTGGCGGTCATGATCTGGCGAAGCTGGCCGGCCAGCGCGGTGTGGGCGCTGGGCACGATCGTCGGCATTAACCTGCTGATGAGCGGCTTCACCCGGCTGATGTACTCGCGGGCAGTGCGCGCCAATTCCTAGCAGCTTTACTTGCGTGACCAATCATGACGCTAACGGATACTGAGAAGGCCGCTGCTGCGCGCAAGAGCCTGGAATACGTCAAAGATGGAATGGTGGTCGGGTTGGGCACGGGTTCGACCGCAACCTTTGCCATTCGAGTTTCTGGGGCAATTGGTGCGCGACGGATTGAAGATTCGCGGGATCCCCACCTCGCGAGCCAGTGGCGAGCTGGCGCGCTCGCTGAGGATCCCGCTCACCAGCTTCGATGAAGTGGACTACTACCGATGTGACCATTGACGGTGCCGACGAGGTTGCTCCCGGCCTGGCATTGATCAAGGGGGCGGGGGTGCGCTGCTGCACGAAAAGATTGTTGCGGCGTCATCGCGGCAATTGGTCATCGTGGCCGATGAACACAAGATGGTTGAGCGGCTCGGCCGCTTCCCGCTTCCGGTCGAGGTCATCCCGTTTGCGGCGTCGCCGGTTAAGCAGAAGCTGGAGCAGATAGGGGCGCACCCGGTGCTGCGTTCCGGTCACGACGGATCGCCCTATATCACCGACGAGGGCAACTTCATCTTCGACTGCCACTATGGAGAGATCACGGATCCAGCTGCCGTTGGCCGCACCATCAAGAGCATGACGGGCGTGGTCGAGCACGGCCTATTTCTTGGCTTGGCGTCGGTAGCGATCGTCGCGGGCCCTTCGGGGGCGCGGGTCATCACTGGCCTAGCCACACGTTAGCCAAGACGTAAAGATCTGGCCGAGACTAGGGTTTTGGGGGAATACGTGCGGTATCGTGGAAACGCTTTATGTCGATGCCGGCCATTCTGCCTTCGGGGTCATAGATAAAAATATCGGTAAACTTTGCGTCCCAGATAATTTCGTTCGCGCGGTACGACGACCGGGCATTGACGACCTGGGAAAAGGTCTCGTCCATCCCGGTGAGCAGAATCAGAAACTCCGCGCCACTCGCGCACAACTCATCTTGCGTAACTCCGAACAGCGGGCTGTCTTTATCGATGGTGTGAACGATCGTCCAGGAGAGAGGAAAGAAGACCACGCTCTCGCGCTCCAGGCTAAGCGGGTAGTAGCGGCGCACCGCTGTTCCGCTCGCATTCGGTCTCAAAGCGCGAAACCAGAAGCCGGACATGCAGATCGATGATCTGGTTATTGCGCGCGTTGATGATGCGGAACTCGAAGGCGCGAAGATTGCCGATCCAGGACATCACCGCATTCTGGCTAAAGAGAATGTCGGCGACCGGCCGGGAAAAACGCGCAAATACCAACCCTGTAACTACCGCCAGACCCAGCAGACTGACCACGGACTCGAGCGCAACCAGGATATTGGTTGCCAACCCTACGGGCACAGTACTTCCGTAGCCGATGGTCGCCGAGGTGTGAATGCTGAAGAAGAAGGCTTTTAGAAAAGGAGAGTTGATTCCGGTATCGAGGGTGTTGACCAGGCCGTCCGGTCCGCAAGCTTCATAGAGCCAAAGCGAAACAGCCATTGAGCGTCAGGTACACGACGGCGACGAAGAGAAAGAAACGGCTCCAGGTGGTGCTGACCAGGTTGGAGTAGGCCAGAAATGCATGCAGCCCCCGGCCTCGTTTCTGCACATTGAAGCTGCCGTCACGATTGAGCAGGCGAAGCTCACGCTGCGACGAGACGACCCTGCCGAATCCCAGGTCGCTGGATGGGTCGTCGGGAACCTTGGGGTGTATTTGCTTCAGCTCTTGCTCGGTCACCAGAGTATCTTCTCAGAGCGCTAATCTTACGGTGCAGCAGGGCCAGCGCCAGATTCAGACAGAGCGCCGCGAGTTCCGGATCATAGCGGTAGCCCTCGTCGCGCATGAATGCGTGCGCGCCGTTCACTTCCAGCCACTGGAAATTCGCGCCCACCTCGTCCAGCCGCGCCTTGATCAGGTTGCGGCCGGCGAGCGGAACATGCGGATCCTGACGTCCCCAGATGTGCAGCAGCTCGCCCTTGATTTCCCCTGCGCGCGCCGAGCGAATCATCCTGCTTGCCCAGGCCCAGGCTATGGCTGTGAATATCCGTGGCGTAGAAACACACCGTTGCCAGCACGTCGGGGTTCATGGCCGCGCGAAAGGCCAGATGGCCGCCCATGCAGATGCCGATGGCGCCCAGCCGGCCGGTGCAATCCTCCAGGCCCTTGAGATAGTCGAGCAGTGCGCGCGCATCGCTGTCGTAGGACGAAACGGGCTTGCCGTACTTGTCGGCATTGCCTTTGTCCGAGCCGGCCTGATCGTAGGCCAGGACGGTTCCTGCCGGTTCCAGCTCGTGATACACCTCAGGAACGGCGACGATGTAGCCATGGCCGGCGATGAAGGCGGCAAAGCGACGGATAGGACCAGTGGCCTGGAAGATCTCGGAAAACAGCACCACCGCGGGATACTTGCCCTTGGCCGCAGGGCGAAACATATAGGTCCGCATGGGACCTGTGGGGGTGGCGAGATCAACCGCTACTTCTTCTTTAAGGATCATGGAGAACTCCCGGATTTCCTGTACGCTGCGCTGGATAGTAACGTGTGTGCAGCTTCCTGGAGGAAACCGCATGAAGTTGCAACGCCAACCAGCTCCACAGGAAATCCGGGTACACGCCAGATTACCTGATAATGGCGAACGCCTGAGAGAGAGTCGATGGTGATTGGCTGGTTACAGCGCGAACAGGAAGGCGGCAGCAGGCTCATCGTCGGCCTGGGCGCAGGTGGAAGCGGCGCAGCGCGACGTGCGCCTGCCCTGCCTTCTGGTGCCGCAGCCGGCCCATGCCGTGCTCGCCGGAGAACTGGCCGCTGGTCTGCTGGCCGCGAGCTTCGGCGAGTTGCCGCCTGAGATCAAGCGCGCCATCCAGATGCACGATACCGGTTGGGCCTGCGAGCGATGCGCAGCAGATTCAACGCCTGCGCTCCGGGGGCCGCAGGCCGCAATGCGGCTCCGGTTTCCTTTATCGCCATCTCGCCCGGGGAAGCCGCCGAGGCGTGGACCGCCTCGATCGATGCCGTCGAAGCCTTCTCGAAGCCAGGAGCGATCATCGTCAGCCGCCATTTCAGCCTGCTTGCCCAGCACGATCAGGCCCACCACCAGCGTTTTCTCCGAGGCCGAGAAATCACGCCAGCGAAAGCTCGAAGGCAGCTCGAACGGCGCAAGGCGCCGAAGATCTGGACCGATGGACAGCAGCGCTCGGCTTCTGCGACCTGGTGTCGCTCTACCTGCTGAGCGGGCTCAGCAGGGAAGTGGAGTTTCCGCTCGCCCATCCAGCCTCACCCGAGGCACAAACGGCGCCTCGGGTGAAGATGCAGATCGAGGGACGGCAAGCTTCGCTTTCACCCCCGGATCGCTACGCGCCGGCTGCACCCTGACCATCCAGGCGCTCAAGCATCCGTGTACCGGCGCAAGGCGCGCGCGCCGAGACACTCACCTGGGAGGTGCTGTGAATGAATGCCACCGACAGAGCGAACTCGGTGATCGTGATCGGCGCGGGCGTTGCCGGCTGGCCGCCGCCCGGACCCTGGCGGAAGCCGGGAAGCGAGTGGCTCTTGATCGAAGCCCGCGACCGCGTGGAGGACGGATCCACACCGTCCCGGCCGTCCGATGGCGGTCTGCCGGTGGAGCTTGGCGCGGAGTTCATTCATGGTCTGCCTCCGGAGCTGATCCGACCTGGTCGACGAGGCGGGTCTCACCCGCTTCGAGCTGGAAGGCGATTACCGCTGTTACCCGGGAGCGGGGCGAGGCCGGCTGGAGCCCTGCGGCGACCAACGCGAGGTCGACCAGCTGTTTGAGGAGCTTGGCCACTGTGCAGCTGTCCCAGAATTCGCCCGACCTCAGCTTCCACGAATTCGTGAGCTCAACGCGGTCTTGAGCCTCGAGGCCGCGGCCTGGGCGACGAACTATGTCGAAGGCTTCAACGCGGCGGATGCGGACCGCATCAGTATTCGCTCGCTGGCGAAACAACAGGCGGCGGAGGACGCAATCTCCGGCGACCGTTTATTCCGTGTGGTTGAAGGCTATGCCCGAGTTCCCGGCTTTCTGCTGCGCAGGTTCCTCGACGCAGGCGGCGAGTTGTTCGCGGTCGGCTCCCGTGCGATCCATCGACTGGAAGCCGGGTCGGTCGAGGTGACAACCGTAGCCGGTCGCGTCTTCCAGGCAAGCCAGCGATCCTCACTTTGCCTCTGGGTGTCCTGCAGGCGAGGAGCGTTGCGTTTACACCGCAACCGGGGAGATTCTCAAAGCGGCCGACCGCCTCGCCATGGGACCGGCCGCGCGCGTGGTCTACGAGTTTGACAGCAGCTTTTGGTCAAGAGTTCGCCGCGCTTGAAGGGCCTGAGCTTTCTCTTCGCTCCGGAGGCCACTCCCCCTACCTGGTGGACGACCAGCCCCAGGCCAAGCTCGATGTTGACCGGCTGGATGGCCGGCCGCAAAGCCAGCAAGCTGAAGATGGACGAGCTGCCGGAGACCGGGCCTGGAAACGCTCGGCCATTTGCATGCTGCGGCAGCTCGCTGCATCGACGTGCGCAAGCATCTGGTGCGCTGGCATCTGCATGACTGGCAGATCGACCCCCACAGCCTGGGCGCCTACACCTACGTTCCGAGAGGGGCGATCCACGCTTCGGACGAGCTCTCCGTTCCGGTGGAAGCAGACCCTCTTCTTCGCCGGCGAGCATACCGACACCAGCGGCCACTGGGGTACCGTTCATGGGGCGCTGCGCTCCGGCTATCGCGCGGCGCGGCAGCTACTTGCCTAGCCTGAAATATCCGCGGATACGAAACAGGTCATTGTAGCCTTTCCGACAGGAAACGCTGCAATGACTGGTTGTGGAAGGGATGAGTGGCGACCGGAGAAGCCGTTAGACTAGATCCCCGACCTTGTCGGCGATGCTGCTGGCTGCGGAGCTGACGTTGCTGGCGACCGAACTCACTCGGGAGGCTACGTCCCCCACCACATCCTTGTGCTCTGGTAGACGCGCGTGGCGTGCTTGCCGATATCTTCGCTGGCGTCCTTGATGTAATCACTCGCATCCTGCAGGTTGCGTTTAAGCTGCTTGCGGGTTTTTTCCCCGGTCTGCGGAGCATAGATGAGAGCCGCAGCCGCACCGGCTGCTACCCCGAGAGAGAAAACTGCCCAGTAACGGACTGCACTCATGACCATCCACCTTTCACCAATACAAGTAAGTCATCCACTTGGAGTGCACTAGTGACCCAATAGGTTGCAGAGTTAATCAGATAGCACGAATTTGCTATTGATTTCTGGAGAAAAAATCCTTAAAATAAGAGCTTTGGCATGTTCCGGCGGGGCTGTTGTGTAGCATTGAAAGCCGCTGGGCAATGCTTGTTGTTCATCTCCCTAGAGGATAACGGATCAAATGGCAAAACGTCGTGGTAATCCCAACTGGGGCAAGCCGGAGCCGATAGGCCCGGTAGTCCCGACCGTCACTTCTTTTGAGCAGGTCGTCAAAGAATTCAAACTGACTCCCGATCAGTATGTGCGTTCCACACGGTTGCGCGAGTGGGCCAGGCGCAACAAGAATTCGAAGTATATCCCGGAAGCGCTGCTTGAGGCCTGGGGTTTTGAGATCGAATCAACCTTGTAAATGGGAATCAGTCCGAAGGAATGCAAAGAGAACGCCGCCAGGGGCGGCGTTTTTTGCGTCTGCTGCACAGGGATGTGACAGCGCAATGCATCTGGCGGACAATACAGTCATGCAGGCAAAGCCGCCCTTTACCGATGTACCGGGTGCCCTGGAGGAGTTCAAGGCCGGGCGCATGATCGTCGTTGTGGACGACGAGGATCGTGAGAACGAGGGAGACCTTACCCTGGCAGCGGAGTTTGTCACTCCGGAAGCAATCAACTTCATGTCCAAGTATGGGCGAGGGCTCATCTGCCTGAGCCTGACCGAGGAGCGGGCCGACTACCTTCGTCTGGGCCCCATGACGCAACAGAATTCGTCGCGTTTCGGTACGGCATTTACGGAAAGCATTGAGGCCCGGGAAGGCGTGACCACGGGCATATCGGCCTATGACCGGTCGCACACCATCCAGGTGGCGATCGACCCGCGCATGACGGCGGCCGATCTGGCGCGGCCGGGGCACGTCTTTCCTCTGCGCGCCCGGCGCGGCGGGGTGCTGGTGCGCGCCGGACAAACGGAGGCTTCCGTCGACCTGGCGCGTATGGCCGGGCTGATTCCGGCGGGCGTGATCTGCGAGATCATGAACGATGACGGCACCATGGCGCGGGTGCCCGACCTGGTGGAGTTTTGCAATCAGCACCGGCTTGAAGATGCTCACGGTGGCGGAGTTAATCCGCTTCCGCCTGCAGAACGAGCGCTATATCTTCCGCGTGGCGGAATCGATCATGCCCACTCGTTTCGGGGACTTCCGCATGATTGCCTATGAAAGCGAAGTCGACGGGGGAGAGAGCCACCTGGCGCTGGTGCGAGGCGACGTGAACTCAGACGTCAATCCGGAACCGGTCCTGGTGCGGGTACACTCGCACTGCCTGGCGGGAGATGTCTTCGGCACCACGCTATGCGACTGCCACCAGGTAGTGCAGCGTTCGCTGGAGATGATCGCGGAAGCCGGCCGGGGTGCTCTGGTCTACCTGCACAATACAAGCAAAGGTTTCGACATCGACCGGAGCGTAACCCCGCACCGCCTCTTTCTGCATCGGGAGGAACGTGTCGGCGAGCGTTGGGAGGACCGGCATCAACGGATTCTTCGCCAGGTCGGACTGGGCGGTCAGATACTTTCCGATCTGAAGATCCGCAAGATCCGGCTGCTCTCCAACACCCCCACGCATGTGCCGGCGCTGCAGGGTTTCAACCTGGAAATTGTGGAGCGGGTAGGCCTTACCCTCCCCGCCAAGCCAGGCGTGCGGTAAACGCAGCCTGCCCTGAGCGAAGCCGAATGGGGATCTGCAGTTTCACTTTCCCCTAGCCAAGCCCTACGGCGCCGGCTCCAGAGGAGGCAAGGGAAACCCGCGCCGGCTGAGATCCTCCTGCAGCTGCTCTACGTTTTGAAAAAGAGCGGCGTGCAGCCCTACCGCCTCGGCGCCGACGATGTTCTTTTGCAGGTTGTCGATGAACAGGGCCTGGTCCGGGGCGACGCTCAATTTCTTCAACGTGTGGAGGTAAATGGCGGGGTCGGGTTTGACGACCCCAAGTTCACAGGACCAGGTAAGGTGGTCGAACTGGGCCAGCCAGGGGAAACGCGGTCGCATATATCCAAGCACTCCATGCCCCATGTTTGACAGGATGCCGAGGCGAAAGCCGGCCTGCTTGATCCTGGGGATCCAGGCGAGCATTGCTGAATTGAGGTCCATCCACATGAGGGCGTCCTGTTCGAGGAGTTGCCCTATCTGTTCGGCGGTGAAGTGGGTATCGGTGTCGCGGGCAACGGTCTGCCAGTAGGTCTGGCCGTTCAAAATATCGGCATCGTAATCCAGACGGTGGGCCCAGTAGGCCTTTTCGAAAGGCTCCTCCTTCACCCCGGCGATGGCCAGCAGATTTCGATGGGCCTGAGGGTCAGGCGGTCCGCAGAGAACTTCACCATAGTCGAAGATCACGGCTTGCAGATCCATGCGTGCGGGCCCCCTCCTCGGGGCAAAGATGAGATGCTACCGCTAGAGCGTTACGGTTCCTGTTTCTGCTCTATTACACCATGCAGGCAGTGTGGTAGAGGGAGGCCGGTGAGTCACCATGGCCTAAAACGATTCCCATGGTCTGCGCGAACCCAGTGGGATCTGACGGAAACTCCGTGGGCGCGGCGCCTTGCCCAATTGCGCGCAGAAGGCGCGCCGTTATGGGACCTGACCGCCTCGAACCCTACGCATTGCGGCTTTGCTTACGATGCAGCCTCAGTTCTGGCCCCCCTCAATGACCCGGCGGCCCTGCACTACGAGCCGAATCCAAGGGGCTTGCGCACGGCGCGCGAGGCCGTAAGCCTCTATTACCGTGACCATGGAGCCGCAGTCGATCCGGAACAGATTTTTCTCACCACCAGCACCAGCGAGGCCTACAGCTTCCTCTTCCGGCTGCTCTGCGATCCCGGCGACGAGGTGCTGATCGGCCAGCCCGGCTACCCGCTCTTCGATTTCCTGGCCCAGCTCGATGATGTGCGGCTGGTTCCCTATGAGCTTTTCTACGATCACGGCTGGCATCTTGACCTGGAGGCACTCCGCCGCCGCTTCACCCCCCGCAGCAAGGCCGTGGTCATCGTCCACCCCAACAATCCCACAGGTCATTTCACCCGCCATGCGACCGGGCCGCGATCGAAGCGTTGTGCCGCGAGCATGGCTTGGCGCTGATCGTGGACGAGGTGTTTCTTGACTACGGGCTCCCCTGGACACGACGGCCGGGAGAGCTTTGCCACCGGCAGCCATGCCGTACCGACTTTCGTGCTCAGCGGGCTAAGCAAAGTGGCCGCGCTACCCCAGATGAAGGCCGCCTGGATCGCCTGCTTCGCAGAAGAGCAAGGAGGCCTTGCAGCGCCTGGAGGTGATCTCCGACACCTTTCTTTCCATGAGTACTCCCATCCAGTGCGCGCTCCCCGCCTGGCTGAGCCAGCGAGCAGAAGCGCAGCAAGGCAAATCAGGCGAGCGCCTGGAGGCAAACCTGGCCACGCTCGACGCCATCCTGCTTCGCCAGACGCTGGTGACCCGGCTGGAAGTCGAAGCGGGTTGGTATGCCGTGCTGCGGGTTCCCGGGCTGCAGCCGGATGACGAGACAGCGCTCGAGCTACTGCTGGAGCGGGGAGTTGTGGTTCATCCTGGCGACTTCTATGGCTTTTCCGGGCAGGGGTGGCTGGTGGTGAGCCTGCTTACGCCCGAAGGGGAGTTCAGCGGGATGGGGCCATCGCCGCGCATTTTCTCTAGTGCCCTGAAGCAATTTTAGGGCCATTAGCTTGAGGAAAACATGCTACATGAAGGACTCAAGCTAGTTACTAATACTTTCGTGTCATTCATTTCTCTACTTCGAAATTATCCATAAATCACATTGTAAAGGCATCTTAGGCGTCATGCAATTCGCTGATCTCTGAAGTGAAAGTGCTCCATGAGTGGTCCTTTTGTGGACATCCCCTGCGAGGACTTAATGTGTCACATACGGAATCCTGGCTGAAGGAATGGATTTGATTGTCTTTCCTCGCCGATCGTGGTCTCCGGCCCGTGTCCGGGCACCACGCGTGTGCTATCGGGCAGAACCAGCAGGCGGTCGCGCAGGGAGCGCAGGATCTGGCGGCCGTCGCCTCCGGGAAGATCGGTCCTCCCGATCGACCCGGCAAACAGCGTGTCGCCGGCAAGCAGCAGATGCTGCTCGGGGAAGAGAAGACAGATGCTGCCCGGCGTGTGCCCTGGGGTGTGCAGTACCTCGCCGGCAGGGCGGAGAGGCCGATGGCCAAGCCATCTTCGGCGCTGGCATCCGGAGGGGCGACCTCGGGCGTGGGAACACCCAGCCAGCCGGCCTGCATCTGCATCATGCCCAACAGCCCCAGATCCTGCTGGTTGAGAAACACCGGCGCGCCGGTGGCTTTCGTAACAGGGCTGCTCCGCCTACGTGGTCGATATGGGCATGAGTAATGAGAATCTGGCGCAGGGTCAGGCCATGTTTCTGAAGCCGGGAGAGAATTTCGGGAATGTTGTCTCCGGGATCGACGACTATGGCTTCGTGCGTAACCTCGTCGCCCAGGATGGTGCAGTTGCAGTGCAGCGGACCCACGGGGAAGCTTTCAAGGATCATGCCGTCATTCTAGGGGATTAACTTGAGGGCGGGTAACGCTGGGTACAATGCGGCCATGCGTATTTTCGCGGTGGCAGGGGCTTTGGTTGGTTGGTTTGCGCTGGTGCTGCAGCTTTACCTGGTTCTCGTCCAATCGCCGCCGGGGCCTGGCCATGCTGGGAGCGGTGATCACCTACTTCAGCTTTTTCACCATCCTGACCAATCTGCTGGTAGCGCTGGTTTTTACTGCCACGGTCTTTCGCCCGCCGGCCGGATGGGGGCAATTCTTCCGAGCCCTTCGGTACAGGCCGGCACGGCTGTGTATATCGCTATCGTCGGGATCATCTACCAGTTGTTGCTGCGCCAACTATGGAATCCGCAAGGAGCACAGTGGGTTGCCGACGTCCTTCTGCACGCCGTTATTCCGGCTGGTTACGTCCTGTATTGGCTGATCTTTGCTCCCCGGGCACGGACTTCGCTGGAAGGATGCCCAGGCGTGGCTGGTTTATCCCGGCGTCTACCTGGTTTACGTGCTGGCGCGGGGAGCGGTGAGCGGGCTTTATCCCTACCCTTTTGTCGATGTGAATGTGCTGGGATATGGCGGCGTGCTGGCCCGTGCGGCGGTATTGATTCCTCGTCTTTTAGGAATGGGCTTGCTGGTCGTGGCTGTGGGCCGCTGGACGCGAGGATCCGTCGGCCAGCCCAAACTCCTAAAGACTCTATTTGGCGGGAGCTGCGGGCTTGGCGGGCGTGGTATGCGTGGCCTTGATGCCCGAAAGCACGGAGCGCGACCCGCTGCTCCGTTGGATCAGAACCGTAAGCCCGATGGAGGTAAACATGAAGATGATTGCCGACCAGGTCGTCACCTTGGTCAGCAGGTTGGCTGCTCCGCGGGGTCCGAACGCGGTCTGCGAACCCTGGCCGCCAAAGGCTCCGGCGAGATCAGCACTCTTACCCTGTTGGAGAAGAACGACCCCAATCAGGATGACGCAAACGATGACGTGAATCGTACCGACAAACCAGATCATGAGCTGAACCTCAATCGAATGGTGCGGAAGGGGGGACTTGAACCCCCATGCCTCTCGGCGCCACCCCCTCAAGATGGTGTGTCTGCCAATTTCACCACTTCCGCGCTCAAAAGCTGCTTTATTTTCAACTACTTGTTGGGTACTCCGCTTGGTGCTCCGGTGCGGTGTATCCATTTTTGTCACTACCTTTGCACCGTACCGTTAGAGAGAAGCTTCTCGCTTCGCAGAGCAGCCAGACGGGCAAATAGGGTGTGGACAGCGTCCGCCTGAGGGTGGACGGAACGCATCGTCGTTTTGATGTTATCGTGCCCCGCGGTGTACTGCAATGTGAGCGGGTCCGTATGCTCCCCAGCGCGCAACCGAGAATCAGAGTTGAGAGTCAACCTACCAGCGCTTCGGCACACATTACAATTGCCAAATCCCGGTGGCCGCGATATCGTGAAAAAGCTTGCCAACGACCGAATGAGTAAGCCCGGTACTTGCGAGCGGCGCTTGATGCAAAAGCACATCTTTCGCAAGCGTCCTCTTCAAGGACTCGTGTCACTGGATAGCATTCGTCTTCTTTTCCTGTCTTTGAGCTCTACCCATAGGGTTGGTAGCTGAAGGCAGCTTATTGACCGAAACCAAGCGTTAGCGAGTTCCCCCTCGACGCCCTCGGACCCGGAGAACGTGAGCCAGTGGACAGCGCCGAGCGACTGCTTTCGGAACTGCGTGCACTCGATATTCGCCTTTTTCTCGAGGGCGACCGGCTGCGTTGCAATGCCCCAAAAGCCATCCTTACTAAAGAGTTGGAACGGAGAATCGCTAACCAGAAGCCGGATTTGATCCGGACACTCCGTCACTCGACAGCTCAGTCCGACGCGATTCCGCGGCACTCAATCCCAAACGGTAGTATGCCTTTATCTTTTGCGCAGGAACGCTTTTGGTTCCTGCAGAGCCTTGACCCGGAGAGCACGGCCTACAATATCACCGCCGCCCAACGTGTTTTCACAGCGGTCGACGCAACCATGTTCGAGGCCGCGGTGCGTGCTGTTGTGAGAAGGCATGAAATCCTCAGGACGAATTTTCCCGAACTGGAAGGCTCCCCGGCTCAAGTGCTTCGGGAGGAGCTATTTCCGGAACTGGCGATTTACAACTTCGACCATCTTGGCTCAATCGAACGGGCCAAGGCTATCGAGGAAGAAGTTCAAAAGCTAGGGAAACGAAAATTTGACCTAGCGCAAAACTCCTTGATACGTATCGCTCTTATTCGAGCCGCCGCCCAAGACTATTACATCGTTCTGACTGTCCACCACATCATCAGCGATGCTTGGTCGATAGGTATTTTGTTTGCCGAGCTGAAGTCTTTCTATGAGGCATACTCGCGCGACCCCGCTTTCGTTCCAGCCCAACTTCCAATCCAATATGTCGATTATGCCCTTTGGGAACGTGACCGGCAGGCTTCCGGAATCTTTTCGCCGCAGATCGATTATTGGAAGAGCAAGCTGAATGGTGCGCCCCGATATCTCGATATTCCCCCGAACCATGCACGTCCCGCGTCTTTCGACTACGAGGGAGGGTCGCACAGCTTTCAACTCAGCAAGGCAACTTCTGAATCGGTGAAGGTGCTCGCCCGGCAAGAAGGCGCCACTCCCTTCATGGCGCTCCTGGCAATATTCAAGGCGTTGCTCTTCAGGTACACGAAGCAGAGCGACATTGTGGTCGGTACGCCAGTTTCGACGCGCACTCGGTCCGAGCTGGAACAGCTCATCGGTTGCTTCATCAACACTCAGGTCCTCCGCACCGAGGTCCCACCAGGTGTGACGACGAGGGAGCTCCTCGGCCGGGTTCGAGCCACTGTTCTTGAATCTTTGAATAGTGGCGACGTTCCATTCGAGATATTGGTGAGCGAACTGGTTACGGAACGTGACCTATCTCGGTCCCCGCTATTTCAGATTGCGTTCATCCTCCAGAACACTCCAGGGTCGTCTGAGTACGACGTGGTGGGTGGTGGTACCACTCTCGACATGACGCTTTACATGTGGAATTCGAACGGAATATTTGGCGGCTGCCTAGAATACAACGCAAATTTGTTCACTCCGGAAACAATCGCGCGCTTTGCCGGTTGTTACGAGACCTTGGCGTCGGAAATGGCCGATCAGCCCGATTCCGCGATCGAGCAGCTTTCGGTCCTCAGCGCCGCCCAGGAAACGGAGTGGTTTGAACAGTACAACGGTCCGCGGACTTCCTATCCGGATCTTTGTACCCACGAATGGGTGGAGCGGCAAACAAACGAAACGCCGGATGCAATCGCCGTAGTCTGCGGCCAAGAACAGTTGACCTTTCAGGATCTGAGGGAGCGTTCGAATCGCTTAGCCCATCGGCTTCGGGCTCTGGGAGTTGGACCGGACAGCCTCGTCGCCCTCTGCCTGGATCGTTCCTCCGATCTTACAGTTGCCCCCCTTGCTGTCTGGAAGGCGGGTGGTGCGTACGTTCCGCTAGATCCGGAATACCCTAGTAACCGGCTGGCTTTTATGCTTGACGATTCAGCCGCCTCTGTTCTGGTTACTGAAAGCCACCTGTTGGATCGTCTTCCCGCGAATGTCTCGAATTTGATCTGCCTGGATCGCGATCGGCAGATGCTTGAGCAGGAAAATACCCAAAACCTCAACTGTTCAACGACCGCAGCAGACCTTGCTTACGTCATATACACCTCCGGTTCCACCGGACAGCCAAAGGGTGTCGAGATCAGTCATCGCTCGCTGGTAAATTTCCTAGCGTCCATGCAACGCCAACCGGGGATCGATCCGTCGGATCGGCTGCTGGCCGTCACTACTTTGTCTTTCGATATCGCCGGCCTGGAACTATATCTACCTTTGATCAGCGGTGCGCAAGTCGTGATTGCCCCACGTGCCGCGGCGTTCGATGGTACTGCTCTGGCCAAGTTGCTCGACGACTCGGGAATCACCATTATGCAAGCGACGCCCGTAACATGGCGTCTGCTGCTGGAGGCAGGGTGGCGAGGTGCACCAGGGCTGAAGGTTCTCTGCGGAGGCGAAGCTCTCACGCAAGAGCTGGCCGATCAATTGGCGGCAACAGGGGCGGAATTATGGAACCTGTACGGTCCTACGGAAACCACTATCTGGTCTACGTTGCAGCGCGTCACTGCGGATAATGCACGAGTATCCATTGGACGTCCAATCGCCAATACACAAGTCTACATAATGGATGAATACGGCCGGCCGGTACCGCCGGGAGTAGCCGGGGAACTGTACATCGGTGGCACAGGCCTGGCACGAGGATACCTGAATCGCAAGGAACTGACTGCGGAACGATTCGTGACTGATCCCCTCGATGCCGGAAAACGGCTTTATCGAACCGGTGATCTGGCTCGGAGATTACAAGACGGAGGGTTGGAGTACCTGGGCCGAGTAGATCACCAGGTGAAGGTTCGGGGGTTTCGCATCGAGCTGGGTGAAATTGAGACAGCGTTGGAGCGGCAGCCGGAGATTTCGCAAGCAGTGGTCGTGGTGCGAGAGGATGGGGCTGGCGACCAACGACTCACGGCCTATATGACAGCGAGAGGTCGAGTCATTCCGGATCGCAAGGTTCTACGCAAGACGTTGTTGACCCTCTTGCCGGAATACATGGTTCCGGCTGCATTTGTCCAGCTCGACGATTTCCCTCTCACTCCTAACCTTAAGGTGGATCGTAGAGCCCTCCTTTCACTTCAATACCGGCCCGGTCACAAAACCGATCTAACGGGTTTCAAGAGCAGTCCAGAGCAGGTAACTTCCTCGCCTCTCGACGAGGACCTGTCGCAAACCCGTTATGTACCACCGGGAAATCATGTCGAATTTGTGATGACCGAGATCTGGCGCGAGGTGCTGGGGCTCGACAAGGTGGGTCTGCTCGACAACTTCTTCGAGTTAGGCGGCCACTCGCTCTCCGCGGCCCGACTCATAGCGCGGTTACGATCCGCTCTGGGAATGGATCTGCCTTTGCGGTGCATTTTTATCGATCCGACGATTGCAGGCCTCTCTAGCCACATCACCTATGATGTCAACACACGCCGCTATCAGTACACGAGCGAGATCCCCAGATGGAACTGTTTGGTACCGGCGCAGCCTAATGGTACGCGCCCCCCCCTATTTTTCGTTGCCGGTTATCAAAACCCGGATGATACGTTGTTGGTGCTGTCTCGACTGATTCCAACGCTTGGAATGGACCAGCCGGTCTTCGGATTCAGACCTCGATGGATTGAAGGCGGCAGAGATGATTACGCCAGTGTGGAAGAATTGACTGGTGAATTCCTTACTGAGTTACGCGCCGTTCAACCCAAAGGGCCATACCTGTTGGGCGGCCATTGTGTTGGCGGTATCGCAGCCCTCGAGCTTGCACAATTGCTTTTGCGAGAAGGTGAGGAAGTACGGCTGATGGTTTTTATCGATACAGAGCGGCCGAGCAAGCTGCGGACTCTTCTCACCGATCTATTCTTCTTGCGGGAAAGAGTCAGCCACATCATAGAAGTAATGTGCGAGATTATTCGTCCGACTGTAAAAACACGAGGCCAACTCGTTGGCGAGCTGGTTCGTCGCAAGTTCAAACTTGCGGCTCCCGAACAAGTCGTAGCGGTCGATCGGTTCTACCAATCGATGGTTCTTTATCGGCGTCTACTGTACACCCACAGTCCGGAACCATATCCCGGACGCATTACGCTCATCGTGAATGAGGAGCAGCCTCGCTTGGATAAGGATCTTGGATGGACGGGCGGCGCCCGAGGCGGTGTAAACGTGCACACGATTTCGGGGGATCACCACACGATGCTGACACACCATGGCAAAGAGGTCGCGCATGTGATTCTCAAGTGCATCGACGAAGCCCTGGCGGAGCCGAGCGCGCAGCCAGAACGAACCGAGGTCCTTGCCGGGTGACGAGACTAGACTCATGGAGTGTTCCAGTTGCCCAAGATCAGTATCGTGAGGATGCGACTGTCATTTCCGTACGCGACGTGACGATGCGTTTCCCGATCGCTAAGCGGTACCGTGAATGGATAACCTCTCCGTTCAGCCCGCGCCGCGTATGTACCGCGTTAACGCATGCGACGCTCAATGTCCAGTGCGGTGACCGGATTGCCGTGATGGGGCCTAACGGCGCAGGTAAGACTACATTGCTTAAGCTAATAGGCGGCTTGTTGCTTCCGACGCACGGAGAAATCTCAGTGAACGGTTTCAATACACTCCATGACAATGTGGCAGCGCGGAAATCCGTTGGGTTTGTTTTCAACGAGGAGAGGAGCTTCTTTTGGCGTTTAAGTGGGATTCAGAACCTCGAGTTTTTTGGCGCGCTGGATAACCTTTCTGGCGCGCATCTTCGGGATCGCATTCATTATTTGATCGGGCTGGTCGGTCTGCAGGAAGCAGGCGACAAGCCGGTATCCGGCTATAGTTCAGGGATGAAGCAGCGCCTGGCATTGGCCCGAGTTCTAATCGCCGACCCGGACGTACTTATTCTGGACGAACCGACCCGTGCCCTCGACCCCATAGCGTGCGACGAAATGGTCGATTTGATCATGGCTGGGATTTACCACAACTCGCATAGAACGCTGCTGATCGCGACTCACCGGCTAGAGGAAGCCATAACATTATGTAACAAAGTCATGATCGTTGACGGTGGGCGCCTGAAGGCATTTGATTCAATCGCGGATTGCACTGCTAACGGAACCACGCTCCTGCAGTACTATCGTCGAAATTTGGCGGAGAGGAATCATGAGAACTCTTCTCCATAAGGCCTGGGCTTTCGTAAGGCGGGATTTCGGTATTGAATCCGGCTACCAAGCCTCTTTTGTTATGGGCATCGTCGAATCGATCATGCTCCTGGTGATTTTCCATTTCATCGGCAATCTCGTTGCCCCGAAGGCGACCGCCTCGTTGAGCCGGTATGGTAGTCAGTACTTTCCTTTCGTCATCATCGGCGTGGCGTTCGCCCGTTACTTCGATTTAGTGCTGAAAATGTTTTCGGAATCAATCCGCACCGCTCAAGTTACGGGCTGTCTGGAAGCGATGTTAAGTAGCCAGACTGGACCCATTACTATTGTTCTGATGTCCTCTTTTTACAGCCTGATTTCTGGGGCGGCGCAGTTATTGCTCGTATTGCTGGGCAGTGTGCTATTGTTCGGGGTCGACCTGAGCGGTATGAATGTTCCCGCAACGCTTCTGGTTGTAGTCGTTTCGGTGGCGATATTCGTAGCTTTTGGCGTTTTGTCTGCGTCCGCAATCGTCTGGCTTAAGAAAGGCGACCCAGTTATGTGGGTGCTCGGCGGCTTCGCCAGTATTCTGGGAGGGGCTTATTTTCCAATCGATGTTATGCCCGCCTGGATGCAGAAGCTTTCCATTCTGGTTCCCATCAGGTACTCACTCGACGCGCTGCGACTGACGATGCTCAAGGGGGACTCGATTATGTCCGTAGCCAGGCCTGTCGGGACGCTGTTGGTGATTGCCTTGATCCTTCTCCCCGTAAGCCTGGCAATCTTCGCCGCGGCAATTCGCAAGGGCAGGAAAGAAGGAACACTGACCCACTACTAGGTGAGATTCGCGTGGCACTGTTAGGTTCGACCCACATGGGCCGGGCTTTGACGAGAGCCATGCAGCCGGCCGTCCCGATCAAATTTCCACTTCTTCTCGCTGCCCTGAGTCTTCCCCGCCGGGATCGCTCGATATGTTCCAGATCAGGGTTTCGACGTGCTCCGCGAGGGATCGAACCGTTGGTGTTTCAAAAATCACGCGAAGGGGCAAATTTATGTTGAAAGCATTCCTCACGCGAGACAGGATGCTGGTTGCGATCAGCGAGTGACCACCCAGATCGAAGAAATTGTCGTCCAGCCCAACTTGGCTTTGCCCCAGCGCCTCTCGCCAAATCTTCGCAATCGTTTCCTCAACTTCAGTCTCAGGCGCCTTGAATGGTGTGGCCAGGTCGGGACGAGCATAGCCGCTGGAGACTCCCGCATCAATATCCTGAACTTCCGGCAGCTCGGACGGATCATCGGCAGATTTGGGAATTGGGTTGGAGCCGCGCAGCACATCACGGGTTACAACCGTGACTTGGGGAAGGCGCGCCGCCAACACACGCCGAAATACCTCAACACCCTCCCTCGGCCGGATCGCCGTTTGCAAGGAAGCGAGCCGTCCGGCCTGCATTTCCCGGGGCAATTGCGTGGTAACTGCCATCCCTACCTCTTGCCATGCATCCCAATTAATCGACATGAATGCAGCCGGACCCTGGTCATTAGCCGCGACGGCACACCCATCGAGATATGCATTCGCCGCAGTGTAATCGACTCCTCCGACCATGCCGACTATGGAGTTAATCGAAGAACATGCTACAAAGAAGTCGACCGGATCTCCCTGCGTGAGAGAACGAAGGATCTGTGTTCCCCTGACTTTTGGCGCGAGCACGCGCTCAGTCGCCTCTGTTGTTTTGATCTGGATCAACCCCCCGCCTGCAATCCCAGCCGAATGCACAATACCCTCTATAGGCCCGAGTTGCTGGTGAACTGTGCCGATCGCCGAGCGCATCTCGTCGGCATTCGATACGTCGGCGGCAAGTGGCAACACTTCAGCGCCAAGTGCCTCCAACTCTCGAAACTCTAGGATAAGGGCGCTCACGCGATCATCCCCGAAATGTGAATCAAGCCACAACTGCCACTCGTCCCGAGGGGGAACAGGGCTGCGCCCTATGAGAGCGAGCCGCGTGCGAAATGAAGCGAGATAACGCGCGAGAGTAAGACCAATGCCGCCCATTCCGCCGGTGATGAGGTAGACACCACCTGGGCGGATCCGGTCGGTCGCCGCCGGGAGATTTACAGTTTCAAAGTATTGCTCCCATCGAAAGCCTCTCCGGTATGCCACGCCGTGGCGGGAGGATGCCGTGGCCGGCTCCGCACAAAGAAGTGAGACTGACTTTTCAAAACCGTCAGCCAGGCAAAGATCGACAACGCGGCACTTAATGTTGGGATATTCAAGGGGAATCGTTTTGCTTGGACCGAGCAGGAGAGCCAACTCGGGATCCACGTCTTCGTCCCCCTGCACCCTGTACATTCCCGCGGAAACAATGACAAAATCGACCGGTTCGCTATAGCCGTGTTCACCAAAAGCCTGGGCCAGCCGAATCAGATTGTGGAGCGATTCCTTCGTCGACTGCAGACTCCAACCGAATAGCACCGAACGCGGAGCGAGACGCCTGCGAATCAGATCGCCTAAAAGGTCCCGGTATTGTTTCATCGAAGCGGGATCGATGATGTACGTTGCATTGCCGTCGAAGGAAAATGTGCTTCCGGCATTCACTCGGACGAATGGTTCATTGCGCGCCGATAAAGTGCGGACGAAAGCATCAGCAAGACCTGCCGTGTCGGCAAAGATGATCCAGGGACCCAGGCCCTTCGCGGTTGCTTCCGCGCCAGGGGAAACCGTACGCTTCCAGGAAGGCACGTGAAACCAATCTTCGAAGGCCAGCCTTTCGGAAGACGGAGAGAACGTGAAATCGAACGTACCCGGGGCGCCGGGCTCGACGAAAAACCGGCTTCGTTCGAACGGGTAGGTCGGCATCGAGATTCGATGGAGAGACTCCCCCTGGTGGACGGCTTGCCAATCGATCTCCACTCCCTTGAGCCAAAGAGCGCCTAAGGTACTCAAGACATGACTCGCTGCCGGTCTTGCATCTTTGACGTGCGGTAAGGATGAGAGGACCTCACCGGAGGATCTACCCAATTCGCCTTCGCGGGCGAGAGTGGTCAGGATAAGGCCAGGGCCGACTTCAAGCAATACGCTGTCGGAGGAGCCAGCCAGTTCCGTGATGCCTCTGCGAAATTGCACTTTTTCACGAAGGTGCCTGGCCCAATAATCCGGATCGACCGCGTCCTCGGGAGTGATCCAGTTCCCAGTGATGTTTGAGATGAAGGGAATCATCGGGGGATGCAAGTGCATCCTGCCCAAAAAGTCCCGAAAGGGGGACATTGCGGGTTCCATCATGCTTGAGTGGAAAGCATGGGAGGTGTGGATCCGGCTGCACGCGATTGCCTTACTTTCGAGACGACCCTGTAACTTTGCAATTTCTTCTTCGGAACCCGAAACCGTGCAAATCGAACGGCTGTTCACTGCCGCGATGGAGATGGCGCCATCGATCATGGCCAGCAATTCGTCCTCGCCGAGAGCTACGGAAAGCATGCTTCCACGCGGCATACTTTGCATGAGCCGGCCGCGGAACGCAACCACCCGCAGGGCATCCTCCAGCGTAAACACTCCAGCCAGACAAGCCGCGACAAATTCTCCCAGGCTATGACCGATCATGCCGACGGGTGTAATGCCGAATTGCATCCACATCCGCGCCAAGGCAAATTCCACGGCGAACAATGCAGGCTGCGCGATCCTGGTCTCGTTCAACTCCGCGGCAGGCCGCGATCCGTACAACAGGTCTCGCAAATCCAGGCCGAGTTCTTTGTGCATCAGATCCGCACAGAGATCGAGATTGTGGCGGAACGTGGGTTGAAAGGCATACAGATCGCGCCCCATTCCCTGGTACTGCGCTCCTTGTCCGGTAAACATGAAGGCTACGGGACGGTTTGCCGAGTTCTGCACGCTGGCTACAAATTCTTTGGCCAAGGGCTCCTGCAAGGCATCTCTTAGCTGTGCAAGGTTGGAGCAGACGAGCGCGCGACGATGGGGAAAGTGTTTTCTTCCCACCTGCAGGGTGTAGCAAACATCGGGAAGGCAAGCATCGGACTTCGGTTTCAAATGGGAGGCGAGGCGGCGGACGGCTGCATCCAATGCGGTTGCCGTGACCGCCGAAACGATCAGCAATTGCTGGGGCCACAGAGTCCGAGCTTCCTCCTCCCGCGGCGCCTGTTCGAGAACAACGTGTGCGTTGGTCCCCCCGATACCGAACGAGCTGACTGCCGCTCTGCGAGGCGTTGGCCCCTGGGGCCAATTTTGGGTCGCTGTGTTGATATGGAAGCGACTGCCCTCCCACGGCAGCTGCGGGTTCCCGCGTCGAAAATGAAGCGTTGGCGGAATACTCTGGTGCTGCAGCGCGAGTAACGACTTGATCAGCCCCGCCACTCCTGCTGCAACGTCGAGGTGGCCAACATTACTCTTGACCGCACCAATCGTGCAGGGAACATCAGAGCCGCCGTAGACTCTGGACAAGGCTGCGAACTCGATCGTATCGCCAAGCGGGGTAGCAGTACCGTGGGCTTCGATGTAAGTGATGGATGCCGCATCGACTCCGGAAACGCGAAGCGCCGCTGAAAGTACATTGGCCTGTCCATCGATGCTGGGAGCCGTATAACCGATCTTATCGGCACCGTCGTTGTTGACTGCCGTACCCAGGATCACGCCTCGTATGGAATCGCCATCGCGACGGGCGTCCTCAAGGCGTTTAAGAACCACGATCGCCGCACCTTCCCCACTGTGGATTCCGCGGCCGTCGGCGTCGAAGGGCCGGCAATGCCCATCCGGCGAAAAGATCATGCCTTCCTGGAAAAGGTGCCCCGTTTTTTGGGGGAAATGGAGAGAGACTCCTCCCGCAAGCGCCATGTCGCAGTCGCGTACGAGTAAAGCCTGGCAGGCCACGTGAACCGCGACCAACGAAGTGGAGCAGGCGGTCTGCAGCGTGATGCAGGGGCCGCGAAGGTCCAGTTTGTAGCCAATGCGGCTCGCCAGAAAGTCCTTGTCGGAGGCAATCATCAACTGGTAATGGCCTGAGCTTTGTGTGATGTCGGGACGGGATAATAGATTTACAACATAGGAGTTCATGCCCGCGCCGGCATACACGCCTACGTTTTTTTGATTTCCCCCGCCATACCCGGCATCTTCCATCGCCTCCCAGGCGCACTCCAGGAGCACCCGATGCTGCGGGTCAATTAGTTCCGCTTCTCGTGGGTTGAATCCGAAGAAACCGGCATCGAACAGGTCAGCCCCTTCCATGATGGATGCCTTACGAACAAATTCAGGGAGTGCAATGAGGGCGGGGGGAATTCCGGAACTCAGTAACTCGGCGTCGGAAAAAGTCTTAAGAGATTCGTGGCCGTGCACCAGATTATGCCAGAATTCCTGGACATCCGGAGCATCCGGAAACCGGCCAGCCATTCCGATAACCGCAATGGCCGGATCAGATGTTGCGTGCATCTTAATCCCCGTTTATGGCAGTTGCCATCCGCGCATCCGCCGCCCGCCGGTCAATGAGTCTGGCGATGGATGCGACAGTCGGATATTGAAACAAATCAATCAGTGGAAGCTCCCACCCGAATTGTTGGCGGAGGCGCGCTTGCAATCGAACTACTAGAAGTGAATGCCCACCGAGATCGAAGAAATTTTCAGTGACACCGACGTTTATGTTTTCGAGCAGCACTTGCCAGATTGCTGCAACCTGCTTTTCGGAATCCGTTCTTGGAGCGACGTATCTTGCGGAACGGGAAGCATCCGCAGTGGCCGCGGGTAGAGCCTTTCGATCCACCTTACGATTGGGTGTAAGCGGAAGCTTGTTCAGGAAAACGTATGCAACGGGGACCATATAATCGGGAAGCTTTTCTGCAAGTGCTTCCCGGAGGGTATCTGCGGCTAGTGTCCTGTGCTCGATAGCGACGATATAAGCAGTGAGACGGGGGTCGTCACCGGAGTCCTCGCGCACCACGACGACTGCCTGCTTGACGCCCGGTTGCCGTTCCAGAATGGTTTCAATCTCGCCCAGCTCGATGCGAAACCCGCGTAGCTTGAGCTGCGCATCCATGCGACCCAGGTATTCAATCACGCCGCACGCACGCATTCGCGCCAGATCGCCGGTTCGATACATCCGGCCGCCGGGGTAGAACGGATCGACGAGGAAACGCGAGGCGGTGAGATCGGGTCGGTGGAGGTAGCCACGAGCAACGCCATCGCCGCCTATAAATAATTCCCCCACCGCACCCAGGGGAACCGGCTCAAGGCGATCGTCGAGAATATAAAGCTGGGTGTTGGCAATGGGGCTGCCAATAGGAACCACTCCTTCGCCTAAGTCGAGCCGGTGTAGAGCCGACCAGATGGTCGTTTCGGTTGGTCCATAGAGATTCCAAACCTGGGCGCCGGTCTCAACAAGCCGATTCGCCAGCTCTCGGCCGAGCACTTCGCCACCGCACAAAATCTTGAGCCCTGCAGTACCTTGCCAACCCGATTCCAAGAGGAGGCGCCAGGTTACGGGCGTTGCTTGCATAACGGTAATGCATTCCTCATCGAGCATTCGTGCCAGGGCCTTGCCGTCGACGGCTGCAGATTTCGGAGCTATGACCACGCGCGCACCACTGACCAGGGGAAGATAAAGCTCCAATCCCGCGATATCGAAAGAGGGTGTGGTCACGGCAAGCAGGCGATCCAATGCACCCATCCCGGGTTCGCGCTGCATCGAAGCCAAGAAATTGACCACCGAACGATGGGGCACTTGCACCCCTTTGGGCGTTCCGGTGGAACCGGAGGTGTAGATAACGTATGCACAATTCTGCGAGTGGACTGCGCTGCGAGGCGGCTCGACGGCTTCCGATTCGTAGAACTGCGGCACGCGCTCGATGCAGACGGT
The DNA here is from genome assembly GCA_963736535.1 of uncultured Acidobacteriaceae bacterium. Lineage (GTDB taxonomy): Bacteria > Acidobacteriota > Terriglobia > Terriglobales > Acidobacteriaceae > PALSA-350. The sequence continues at coordinate 956,476 of CAVTPN010000010.1, read as the reverse complement.
CAGAGCATTCGAAACTGGTACGTTGGGCAGCAGCGATTCTTGCGTGATAAGAACCGCCGCCCCTGAATCCTCGAGCATGAAGGCCAGCCGATCCTTTGGATACGACGGGTCGAGGGGAATATACCCACCTCCAGCGTTAAGCACCGCCAACGGAGCCACCACCATGTCGATGGAACGTTCCAGAAGCACGCCCACAAGGACTTCCGGCCCCACGCCCAATGACTCGAGATGACGGGCCAGCTGATTACTGCGCCGGTCCAAACCCCGGTAGGTGAGGGTCTGGTTTTGAAAGGCAATCGCAACTGCGTCTGGAGTCAGCGCGCACTGCTTTTCGATCCATTGGTGTAAACAGAGCTCTCTGGGATAGTCTGCTTCCACAGTGGCCGAACGCGCGAGTTGCGATCGCTCTTCCGGGCTGAGTAAGGGCAGAGTGGAAACAGTTTGAAGGGGGTTGTCAATCAAACTCTCAAGCTGGGTTCGATAGTGTCGCTGGAATCGCTCAATCGTCGAACCATCAAACAGGTCCGTGCTGTATTCCCAAGTCAGCACCAGCTTGTCAATCCACTCTGTAGCTTCGATTGTGAGGTCGAAACGCGAAGTGCCCGTATCGGAGAGAATTACTTCGCCCCTGAGATGGTGGAGCTCCGGCAAAAAGGAAACGCGGTTCTGATAGACAAACATGGTTTGAAACAAGGGAGCACGAGTTGCGTCGCGTTGCGGTTGCACTGCATCCACCAAACGTTCTAAAGGAACGTTCTCGTTGGCGAATGCGCCATGAACGGTTTCACGAACGCGGCCGATCAACTCTGTCACCGTTGGATCATCTTCCAGACTGACCCGTAACACCAGATTGTTGATAAACAGTCCAATTAAGCCGTCGATCTCGGACCGCCCCCGGCCCGAACTAGCCGACCCAACAACCAGGTCGTTCTGGCGCGTGTACCGAAAGAGGAGCAAATAAAACGCTGCCAGAAGAGTGACAAAAGGAGTGGTGTTTGCTGATTGGCTGAAACGACGCACACTCTCCAAAGTCTCGGGTGGCAAAAACTGAAGCAACCGGCCGCCGTTCGGGGAAGGCTTCTGGGGTCGGGGCCGGTCAGTGGGCAACTCAGTTACCGGCAGCGGCTCGCGCAACTTCTCCTTCCAATAACGGATTTCGGACTCGAGCGGGTCTCGCTCGAAATTCACAGCGCGCCAGATGGCGTAATCGGAGTACTGAACTGGTAGTTCGGAAAGGGGCGATGGGGCTCCACTGGAGAAGGCTTGGTACAAGACGATCAGTTCCTCGAAGAAGACTTTCATGGAGTGCCCGTCCGCGGCTATGTGATGAACGGTCACCCCGAGGACGTGCTCATCATCCCCAATGGCGATGAGGCATGCACGCAGCAGAGGGGGAGCCGCCAGATCAAATCGCCGGCGGCCCTCCTCCCTTAAAATCCTGCGCATTGCGGAATCTTGATCATGCTCCGGCAGATGCCTTACGGAGTGGTAATCAAGGCTCCAATCGGCGTCCCGCAGCGAAGCGATCGGTGCGCCCTCAACCTCGACGATCGCGGTCCGGAGCACCTCATGGCGCCTGATAATCTCGCGGATTGCCCTCTCGAACAGCGCGCAATCAATGGTGCCGGTCAGACGCACCGAGAACGAGAGGTTATACGCTGAGCTTTCAGGATCAAGGCGGTCAAGGAACCAAAGCTGCCGCTGCGCTGCCGATAGCTCATATTCGTACCGCCCCAGGCGGGCAATCGGGGGAATCTGACGGCCGGAGTTCTGCCCCAGCAGGAGCATGATTTCGGTCTTGCGATCCTTCAATTCTTCCGCAAGCGACGTTGTCAACACACCCTTTGGCGCCGTGCAGCTGAGCTTGTCCTCCTTGACAGCCAGGCGCACCCCCAGTGTTCGCAGATAAGAAAGGAACTCGATCGTTGCTTTTTCGCGCATGGAGTGCCGTTGTGCAGTCATAACCGGCTACTGCAAAGATATGACTAGTCCGTCTGATTTCTTAGGGGGGATGGGAAGCGGTACGGTACTTCAGGTACCGAAAAGAATATTCGGTCAAGTGACCGTCGTCAACCAGAAAGGGATCGAAAGATATTCACAGGGTATCGCGCCCTATTAAGTCGCGAGGGCTGAGTGCACGTTCGGCGTTTCGCGGACGACGAATCATTTGGCCAGGGTCCGATAGGTTCCGTGGACGCGCGGGCTGGGTTATAATGCCATCTCCCCCATTAAAGTGATGCATTATGCCCGAGGCCCGTCCTTGGATCATTCGCCCCATTACGCGCCCTCGTGCTCGTTTCCGATTGTTTTGTTTCCCCCGAGCGGGAGGGGGTGCAAGCTCTTTTCGAAGCTGGCCAGAACATTGCCACGAGGAAATTGAGGTTACTTTAGTTCAACCGCCAGGAAGGGAAAATAGGCTGCGCGAAAAGCCCTTGCAATCTATGGGGACGCTCGTCTCTTCGATTGCCGGGGCGATGACGGAATTTCTCGATCGACCGTACGCGCTGTTTGGCCACAGCCTCGGCGCAAAAGTGGCATTCGAAGTCGCCAGAGAACTCAGGCGAAGAGGACTGCCTTTGCCAGTTCACTTATTTGTCGCGGCCTCTTCCGGTCCGCAAGTACGCTGGCGTCACTCTTTATTGCATCCGTTGGATGACTACGATCTTCTTCAAGAGATTCAACGGCGGTATGGAGGTATCCCGCAGGAGGTACTCGCAGATCAAGAACTATGCGCCCTACTGATGCCAGGTTTGCGCGCCGATCTAACCGTAATCGAGACATACCAGTACACCGAAGAGTCGCCTTTATTTTTCCCTATAACCTGTCTCTGTGGTTCTGCGGATTGGATGACACCTGAATCCGAAGCCTCGGATTGGCGGTACCAAACGTCCTCCCGATTTCGGCTCGAGGTGTTTCCAGGGGGCCATTTCTTCCCGGTACAGACGCGTAGCTCAATTCTCGACCTCATCGCCGCGGATCTCGCACTTCCGTCCTCCCAGCTATCAGGTCGTCACGCAGCACTTTGAGGATCGGTCACGGAGAGGAATATGAAGGACGCAAACGAATGAGTTCCGCGGAATCGATCCCGAGCGGTTCTTCACACCTTGCGCTACTGAAGCAGGCGTACCTCGCCATCGAGGATATGCAGGCGCGCCTCGCCGCATCCGAACGAAGCCGCAATGAACCGATCGCCATCATCGGTTTGGGATGCCGGTTCCCGGGCGCGCACGATCCCGCTAGTTTCTGGAAGCTACTGAGGGAGGGACGCGACCTGGTTGTCGAGACTCCGGAATCGCGCTGGAAAGTCGATGACTACTACGACCCCAATCCAGATGCGCCGGGAAAACTCTCGACTCGCTGGGGAGGATTTCTCGACCGGGTGGACGAGTTTGACCCTGAGTTTTTTGGAATATCGCCGCGTGAAGCGGCTTACATGGATCCACAACAGCGCCTTCTTGTGGAAGTGGCTTGGGAAGCGCTGGAGAACGCCGGGCAGGGACCGCGCGATCTCGCCTCCGCTCGAACCGGTGTCTTTGTCGGATTGACGAGCGACGAATACGCACTGCTGACCTATCGCGACGGTGATCTGACGCGATTTAATACGTACTTCGCTTCAGGGGTCGCACGGAGTGTGGCGGGTGGCCGGATCTCATACATTCTCGGCCTTGACGGACCGAATATGTCGATCGACACCGCCTGCTCGTCTTCCCTGGTAGCACTGCATTCAGCCTGCCAGTCACTGCGAATGCAGGAGTGCCGCATGGCCTTAGCGGGCGGGGTGACGGTAGTTCTGTCGCCAGAAATCGGGATTGCATTTTCGAAGGCGCACATGATGGCGTCGGACGGACGGTGCAAAGCATTCGATGCGCGGGCGGACGGATTCGTGCGGGGTGAGGGCTGCGGCATGGTGGTGCTGAAGCGCCTCAGTGATGCCCAGGCGGACGGTGATCACGTGCTGGCGGTGATCCGAGGTTCGGCAGTCAATCAGGATGGGCGCAGCAGCGGCATCACGGCGCCCAGCGGCATGGCGCAGGAAGCGGTGATCCGGGCCGCGCTGGCGCAGGCCGGGGTGCAGCCGGAAGAGATCGGGTACGTGGAAGCGCATGGAACGGGAACGGCACTGGGCGATCCGATCGAAGCCCATGCGTTGGCGGCGGTGCTGGGTGCGGGGCGGGGAGCAGGGAATCCGCTGGTGGTGGGCTCGGTAAAGACGAACGTGGGCCATCTGGAAGCGGCAGCGGGGATCGCGGGGCTGATCAAGGCGGTGCTGGCGCTGCAGCATGAGCAGATTCCGGCGCATCTGCATTTTCAGCAGCTGAACCCGCACATCGATTGGGGCGGTGTGCCGGTGGAGATCCCGGTGCAGGGACGGCCCTGGCCCAAAAGCGAGCGGCGGCGCGTGGCCGGGGTCAGTTCGTTCGGTTTCAGCGGGACCAACGCGCACGTGATTGTGGAGGAGGCGCCTCCCCCTCCGGTTCGCCCATCTGCCTGCGAGCGGCCGCTGCATCTTCTGGCTTTGTCGGCGCGGACCGAACCGGCGTTGCGTGAATTGGGCGGCCGCTATTCCGAGGTGCTGGAGCACATGCCGGAGCCGGTGGGCGATGTGTGCTTTACCGCCAACGCCGGCCGCGCCCACTTCGAGCACCGTTTGGCAGTGATTGGTTCTTCAGCTGAACAACTGCGGGGCGCCTTGCTGCAGGCTCTACCGGGACGCCGCGTCCATGATCGTGAAGGCGTACGTCCGGTCTTTCTGTTTCCTGGACAAGGTGCCCAGTTCCCCGGGATGGGCAAGCAGCTTTACGATACGCAGCCGGTGTTTCGCGCTGCCGTCGAACAATGCGCCGAATTGCTGCGCGGGGAGCTTGAGACCCCACTGCTTGAGGTGCTGTGGGGAGCCGCGACGGATCTACTGGAGCAGACCGCCTATACCCAGCCGGCCTTGTTTGCAGTCGAATACGCGCTTGCCGTGCTATGGCGGAGTTGGGGAATTGAGCCCGCGGTTGTGTTGGGGCACAGCGTGGGCGAATACGTAGCCGCAGCTGTTGCCGGTGTGTACTCGCTGGCCGACGGATTGAAACTCATCGTCCGGCGCGGCCGCCTCATGCAGGGGGTTGCCGGCCACGGAGCCATGGCTGCTGTCCAAGCACCCGAGAACTGCGTGCGGGAGGCTTTGCGCGGTCTGGAACAATGGGTCACTATCGCTGCGATCAATGCGCCCGAGAGCCTGGTTATTTCCGGTTACGAGCAGGAACTCCAAATTGCCGAACAGCGGCTGAAGGAGACCGGCGTCAACGTACAACGCCTGAACGTGTCCCATGCCTTCCATTCTCCACAGATGGGTGAGATGGAGGAGGCCTTTGAAGCAGTGGCGAGAGAGATCCAATTTCAACCGCCACGCCTGCGTCTGGTCTCGAGCGTAACCGGGCGAGCTGTCGCTCGCGACGAGATGAGCCAGGCCGCCTACTGGCGTCGTCAGGTGAGTGAGCCGGTACGGTTCCGCCAGGCGATGGAATCCCTGCGTGAGTCGGGCGCAATGGTGTTCCTCGAAGTTGGGCCGGGTTCAACTCTGACCGGACTGGGGCAAGAATGTCTGGACGCACCCGAAGCTCTGTGGCTGGCCTCGCTACGACGCAAACGCGAAGAGTGGCCGCAAATGCTGGAGAGCTTGGCGAAGCTGTATGTCTACGGCGCCGAGGTCCATTGGGCTGCCTTCGATCAACCCTACCACCGACGCCGCCTGCCTCTGCCCACCTACCCTTTCCAACGACAGCGCTATTGGCTGCCAGCAGCCAGCAGTCCGAAAAGGCAAACACCTCGTGAAGTCGACGATCTGGTCAATCAAGTGGCATCTGACTGGTTTTACGAGATTGCATGGCAACTCGTAACGTGGAAGCCCCACTCGTTGAGTGAAGTCACAGGCCGTCGATGGCTGATTATTTCAGACAGTAGCGATCTTGCCTCAGACCTGTCTTACCAAATTGGGGAATGTGGCGGTCAAGCAATCGTTGCCAATTCGCCGGAGGACATAGCTGCTCATTTACACAGCAAGGCTTACGATTTCGTCGTTTATCTGGCAAACGCTGCACACGATGATCCCGCAAACTGCCAAACCATAGAACTTGCTGAGGTACTGGAGGCAGTAAAGGTAGTAGTAGCCGCGCAGAGCAGTGCACGCTTATGGATGGTGACCTCAGCCGCACAACCGGTCGGGGAGTCTGGAATGAATCTTGTGCAGGCTCCACTGTGGGGGCTGGGCAGAACCGTCGCCCTCGAGCATCCGGATTGCTGGGGTGGTCTTCTGGACCTCGATCCCCTTGCAACGGTACGCCAAAGATGTGCAGAGATCATCACTGCGGTCCAGAATTCACAGCAAGAAGATCAGGTCGCTTTCCGCGGTGGACAAGCGTACGTGGCGCGTTTGGTGCGCCGCGCTCAGCCCTCTGGCCCAGTCCCACGCTTCAATCCCGACAAGACCTATCTCGTCACTGGCGGCATGGGCGGGACTTGGCCTGAAGGTTGCGACATGGATGGCTGGCGGGGGCGCGCGAAAGCTCGCGTTGTTGGGGCCGACGGACTCCATCGGAGGAAGCAACCGCAGTGGTTGAGAAACTTCGACGCGAAGGGGTAAGCGTGGAGACGTACGCCGCGGATGTCTCCTCCATGGCACAAATGGAAATGGTTTTTCGCGACATTTCCAATCTTGGCGGGCTTGTCCACTGCGCTGGCGTACTGGATGACGGTGTCCTGACGCAACAGACTGCGAACCGAATGGAGAAGGTACTGACCCCCAAGATCGCGGGAGCGTGGAACCTGCACCGGCTCACTGCGGGCCGAGAGCTTGAGTTTTTCGTTATGTTTTCGTCGGCGGCGTCGCTGACTGGTTCATCCGGGCAGGCGAGCTATGCCGCCGCTAACGCATTCCTGGACGCTCTGGCATGTTATCGCAGGAACAGCGGACTGACCGCACTATCGATCAATTGGGGCGGATGGGCAGAAACAGGAATGGCCGCTCGTTCAGTAACCCAGGTGCGGCGCAAGTCGCCGCTCAAGCTCATGCCGGTGGATTCGGCGCTCACCGCCATGGGCCAGGCACTTCTCTCCGACTCGCCGCAGATATGCATCGCAGCAGTCGATTGGAACGCATATAGGACACTTTACGGAAGCCACCCATTTCTCAGCCAGGCGGGGCGAGAGGTTGCTGCCGCGCATGTAGGGCGCGAACCGGGAAACAGGCTTTATGAACAGCTATTCGACGCTCCGCAATCAAGCCGACTGGGGCTGATTCAAGATCATGTACAGGTGCTCGCCGCTCACGTTTTGGAACTTCCTCCCGGCCGGCATATCGACCCGCTGCAAGCCTTGACGGAATTGGGCCTCGATTCTCTGATGGCTCTCGAACTTCGCAACGCGCTCGCTTCTGAGTTTGCTCAGAGTCTGCCCGCAACTCTGCTGTTCAACTATCCGGCGGTGGAGAATATCGCGGCGTTCCTGTATGGGCGTTTATTTGGCGGGAAAGAAAGGCAAGTTGAGGAGCCGGTCAAGGGTGAGTTGAGCGACCTGGACAGCATTGAAGAGCTCTCCGATGAAGAAATAGATACGATACTGGCCCAAAGACTCGGAGGCGCGCAATGAGCGATTCGCAAAGGCGAATCCAGGATCTGTCGCCTAAGCGGCTGATGCTGCTCGCGCTCGATCAGCAATCCAGACTCGAAGAACTGGAACGACGCCGGACCGAGCCGATCGCCGTCGTTGGCATGGGCTGCCATCTTCCAGGCGCCGAGAGCGGACCAGAAGACTTCTGGCGGCTGCTCGAACGCGGAAGGAACGCAATCTCCGAGGTGCCAGAGGATCGTTGGGACGTGACCGCGTACTATGACCCCGATATCGATGCGCCTGGACGGATGGCTTCGAAATGGGGCGGCTTTGTTTCCCGGATCGACGAATTTGACGCTCCATTTTTCGGCATCGCGGGGCGTGAAGCTAATAGCATCGATCCACAGCACCGCATGTTGCTCGAAGTGTGCTGGGAGGCACTGGAGCATGCCGGACATTCTCCACGAAAGTTCAGTGGGACGGCTACCGGTGTCTTCGTAGGAATCTGTGCCAGCGACTATCAAACGCTGCTGCTGGCGAGGGGCGAAGAAACGATCGACTCTTACCTGGCCAGCGGTACCGCACCGAGCATTGCCGCAGGAAGGATTTCGTATGCGTTGGGTTTGCAGGGACCCAGCATTGCCGTGGATACAGCGTGTTCCGCCTCGCTGGTAGCGGTGCATCTCGCATGCCAGAGTTTGCGCGCAGACGAGTGCCGCCAAGCGTTAGCCGGCGGGGTGAACGCCATTTTGTCACCCAAAACCACGATTGCACTTTCGAAGGCGCACATGATGGCGTCGGACGGACAGTGCAAAACATTCGATGTCGCGGGCGGACGGATTCGTGCGCGGCGAGGGTTGCGGCATGGTGGTGCTGAAGCGGCTCTCCGATGCCCAGGCGGACGGTGATCACATGCTGGCGGTGATTCGCGGTTCGGCGGTGAATCAGGATGGGCGCAGCAGCGGCATCACGGCGCCCAGCGGTATGGCGCAGGAAGCGGTGATCCGGGCCGCGCTGGCGCAGGCAGGTGTGCAGCCGGAAGAGATCGGGTATGTGGAAGCGCATGGAACGGGAACGGCACTGGGCGATCCGATCGAAGCCCATGCGCTGGCGGCGGTGCTGGGTGCGGGGCGGAGAGCAGGGAATCCGCTGGTGGTGGGCTCGGTAAAGACGAACGTGGGCCATCTGGAAGCGGCGGCGGGGATCGCGGGGCTGATCAAGGCGGTGCTGGCGCTGCAGCATGAGCAGATTCCGCCGCATCTGCATTTTCAGCAGCTGAACCCGCACATCGATTGGGGCGGTGTGCCGGTGGAGATCCCGGTGCAGGGACGGCCCTGGCCCAAAGGCGAGCGGCGGCGCGTGGCCGGGGTGAGTTCGTTCGGTTTCAGCGGGACCAACGCGCACGTGATTGTGGAGGAGGCGCCTCCCCCTCCGGTTCGCCCATCTGCGCTGCGAGCGGCCGCTGCATCTTTTGGCTTTGTCGGCGCGGACCGAACCGGCGTTGCGTGAATTGGGCGGCCGCTATTCCGAGGTGCTGGAGCACATGCCGGAGCCGGTGGGCGATGTGTGCTTCACCGCCAACGCCGGCCGCGCCCACTTCGAGCACCGTTTGGCAGTGATTGGTTCTTCAGCTGAACAACTGCGGGGCGCCTTGCTGCAGGCTCTACCGGGACGCCGCGTCCATGATCGTGAAGGCGTACGTCCGGTCTTTCTGTTTCCTGGACAAGGTGCCCAGTTCCCCGGGATGGGCAAGCAGCTTTACGATACGCAGCCGGTGTTTCGCGCTGCCGTCGAACAATGCGCCGAATTGCTGCGCGGGGAGCTTGAGACCCCGCTGCTTGAGGTGCTGTGGGGAGCCGCGACGGATCTACTGGAGCAGACCGCCTATACCCAGCCGGCCTTGTTTGCAGTCGAATACGCGCTTGCCGTGCTATGGCGGAGTTGGGGAATCGAGCCCGCGGTTGTGTTGGGACACAGCGTGGGCGAATACGTAGCCGCAGCTGTTGCCGGTGTGTACTCGCTGGCCGACGGATTGAAACTCATCGCCCGGCGCGGCCGCCTGATGCAAGGGGTTGCCGGCCACGGAGCCATGGCCGCTGTCCAGGCACCCGAGAACTGCGTGCGGGAGGCTTTGCGCGGTCTGGAACAATGGGTCACCATCGCTGCGATCAATGCGCCCGAGAGCCTGGTTATTTCCGGTTACGAGCAGGAACTCCAAATTGCCGAACAGCGGCTGAAGGAGACCGGCGTCAACGTACAACGCCTGAACGTGTCCCATGCCTTCCATTCTCCACAGATGGGTGAGATGGAGGAGGCCTTTGAAGCAGTGGCGAGAGAGATCCAATTTCAACCGCCACGCCTGCGTCTGGTCTCGAGCGTAACCGGGCGAGCTGTCGCTCGCGACGAGATGAGCCAGGCCGCCTACTGGCGTCGTCAGGTGAGTGAGCCGGTACGGTTCCGCCAGGCGATGGAATCCCTGCGTGAGTCGGGCGCAATGGTGTTCCTCGAAGTTGGGCCGGGTTCAACTCTGACCGGATTGGGGCAAGAATGTCTGGACGCACCGCGAAGCTACTGTGGCTGGCCTCGCTACGACGCAAACGCGAAGAGTGGCCGCAAATGCTGGACAGCCTGGCGAAGTTGTATGTCTACGGCGCGGAGGTCAATTGGGCTGCCTTCGATCAACCCTACTCCCGACGCCGCCTGCCTCTGCCCACCTACCCGTTCCAACGACAGCGCCATTGGCTGCCAGCCCGCCCAGCAGAGCGCCTAAACCCGAAAACGGCTCATCCAATTACGCAGACATCGCATGAAGTCGACGATCCGGTCAATCAAATGGCGTCTGACTGGTTTTACGAGATTGCATGGCAACCCGTAACGTGGAAGCCCCGCTCGTTGACTGAAGCCACAGGCCGTCGATGGCTGATTGTTTCAGACAGCAGCGGTCTTGCTTCAGACCTGTCTTGCCAAATTGGGGAATGTGGCGGTCAAGCAATCGTTGCCAATTCGCCGGAGGACATAGCTGCTCATTTACGCAGCAAGGCTTACGATTTCGTTGTTTATCTGGCAAGCGCTTCACACGATGATCTCGCGAACGGCCAAACCAAACAACTTGCTGAGGCACTGGAGGCGGTAAAGGTGGTAGTAGCCGCGCAGAGCGGTGCACGCTTATGGATGGTGACCTCAGCCGCACAACCGGTCGTTGCCGGGCAGTCTGGATTGAATCTTCTGCAGGCTCCACTGTGGGGGCTGGGCAGAACCGTTGCCCTTGAGCACCCGGATTGCTGGGGTGGTCTTCTGGACCTCGATCCCCTTGCTACGGTAAGCCAGAGATGTGCAGGGATCCTCGCTGCGGTGCAGAATTCACAGCAAGAAGATCAGGTCGCTTTCCGCGGTGCACAAGCGTATGTGGCGCGTCTGGTGCGCCGCGCTCCGCCCTCTGGCCCAATCCCACGCTTCCATCCCGATAAGACTTATCTCGTCACCGGCGGCCTAGGGGGACTCGGCCTGAAGGTTGCGACATGGATGGCTGGGCGGGGCGCGCGAAAGCTCGCCTTGTTGGGGCGACGGACTCCATCGGAGGAAGCAACCGTAGTGGTTGAGAAACTTCGACGCGAAGGGGTACGCGTGGAGACGTACGCCGCGGATGTCTCCTCCATGGCACAAATGGAAATGGTTTTTCGCGACATTTCCAATCTTGGCGGGCTTGTCCACTGCGCTGGCGTACTGGATGACGGTGTCCTGACGCAACAGACTGCGAACCGAATGGAGAAGGTACTGACCCCCAAGATCGCGGGAGCGTGGAACCTGCACCGGCTTACTGCGGGCCGGTCGCTTGAGTTTTTCGTTATGTTTTCGTCGCTGGCGTCGCTGACGGGTTCGTCCGGGCAGGCGAGCTATGCCGCCGCCAACGCGTTCCTGGACGCTCTGGCATGCTATCGCAGGAACAGCGGACTGACTGCACTATCGATCAATTGGGGCGGATGGGCCGAAACAGGGATGGCCGCACGTTCGATAACCCAGGTGCGGCGCAAGTCGCTAATCGTACTCATGTCGGTCGATTCGGCTCTCACCGCCATGGGCCAGGCACTTCTCTCCGACTCACCTCAGATATGCATCGCAGCAGTCGATTGGGATGCGGATAAGACACTTTACGGAAGTCGCCCATTCCTCAGCGAAGCGGCGGCAACCGTGGGAGATCAAGCACAGTCTGCAGGGAGCTGGGTTGCTGAGCCCGAGTCTCAACCCCGTGCCTTTCCATCCCTCGAATCGTCGCCGGGTGAACGCAAACAGCAACTGGTTCAATGCCTCGCCGAAATACTCGCGCCGATACTCGGCGTTGCCGTCGAGACTGTCGATCCATCGTACCCGATCACCGATTTCGGTCTGGATTCCTTGATGGCGCTCGAGTTCAGAAATCGAATAAACTCCAAGTTCGGGCTGGCGATCCCGACTGTTCGTTTGCTAAAGGGTCCTTGCCTGCAAGAGCTGGCCGGTCAGCTTGCAGCTGAATTACCTGAGCCGAAAACCCGAGCCGCGGCCGCTCGAATTGCTGATTCGGCCTTCGAATTTCCGTTGTCATTCGGCCAGCAGGAACATTGGTTCGGGCATAAAATCATGCCCGGGTCCGCCGCTTTCAATATCGGCTTTTCCGTCAAGGCATCTCCCGGAATCGAACGGAACGCGTTCGAGCGTGCCGTCGCCAAATTGACAGCTCGGCACTCCGCTCTGCGAACCGTCTTTCTTGAGAACGACGCGGGCACCCCGATGCAGCGCGTGCTGTCGCAAGTCCGCCCCAGTGTAACCATTATTGATGCAAGTTCGTGGCGTGACGAGATAGTAAGTGACGCCGTCCTTCAGGATTTTCAGCGGCCGCTGGATCTCGATCGGCCCATGTTTTGCGTCTCTGTTTTCCGTTGCTCCGACCACGATGTGCTGTTCTTTAAAGTGGACCATATCATCATCGATCATTGGTCCGCGCGCGTGTGTTTGGAGGATCTGCGGAAACTTTATACGGCCGAACTCAGCGGAATTGAAGCCGATCTAGAGCCAATCAAAGCGGAGTACCGGGACTTTGTCGATTGGGAGACGGCAATGGTAAAAGGAGCAGGGTCCGAAGCGTTATGGGAATACTGGAAACAGAAGCTGAGCGGCGAACTGCCAATCCTACGATTGCCCTCAATGGGCGACCGGCCGGCGACTTTGATGGCACAGGGCCGAGCGCTTTCCCTAACGTTTGATCCGGATCTCTGGTCAAATGCGCAGCGCATTGCGCGCGAGCACCGAGCGACTGGATATTCCTTCCTGCTAGCTGCGTTTCAAGTGTTGCTTTACCGTTTTACAGGCCAGGAAGACGTTGTCGTAGGCACCTCCGCTTCAGGCCGCGAAGATCCGCGATGGGAAAATATGATTGGCTTGTTTATCAATCTACTGCCCTTACGCGCGGACCTTTCCGGCAACCCCACGTTTGCTGATTACCTCGACCGGACACGCGATGCCGTTCTGGGCGCACTCGACCACCAGGCATACCCGTTTTCGCTGCTGGTCACAAAGCTGCGTCCGCCGCGCACTCTGGAGCGGATCCCGGTCTTCCAATCATTCTTTAACTTTCTCACCGATCGTTCCGGTGTTTTGGGCGTGCTGTTTGAGGGGGTCGGCGACTACGAACTTGATTTCGGCCTATCCACTCTTCGTCCTCACTTGGCTATGACGCTGCAAGAAGTCCGGAGCGACCGATCCATGATCGCCATGAACCGGCCGGAGGTAATCATGCAGCTAGCCGAGATTCGGGGGCGCCTCGTGGGATACCTTAATTTCAATAGCGATGTCCTGGACTCGCGGATAGCCGCGGCCATGGCCGAAGACTACTGCAAATTGCTGGACGCCATCGTTCACAACCCCCACAAACGGATCAAGGATTTGCTGCCGGACCCTTTGCAAGTGCCATCCGAGCACGAGGAGATCGTTCTTTAGTCGGATTCTCATTTCGTAATCCAGGCCAAGGCTGGCGGACGCCGGCCAGCACATCAGATGCGGCGAAACATCAATCTCGATATCCTCCGCGCGATAGCCATAGTCATGGTTCTCACCACCCATATCTTTTTCTTTCAAAAGACTGTGTGGTGGAACGGCTGGGCCATCGGGGCAGGGTGGGCTGGGGTGGATTTGTTTTTTGTTCTCAGCGGATTCCTGATTTCCCGCTTGCTGTTTTCCGAATACCAGCGAACCGGACGAATTGCCTACGGAAGATTCGCGTTCCGCCGTGGAATGAAGATATGGCCTCCCTTCTATGCTGTTAGCGTCATCTACCTGGTCTGGGGATTTTGGAGTTCGCATCCTCATCAATGGTTTCTGAGGCCATTCGTACATGACATTCTCTTCATGGATAGTTACGTCATGGGTACCTTTGGCCATTTCTGGTCACTGGCGGTGGAGGAGCATTTCTACTTTCTGTTGCCCGTGACTCTGTTTGTGATGGTGCGCTCGGCAAAACCCGGTGCCCCTGATCCGTTCCGGAGCCTGCCCCTCGTTTGTTTGATCGTCGCTGTTGTGGTCTTAGGCGCCCGCATCGTGACTCATTTCCTAGTCCCCGAGTTTTCGTATTTCACTCACTTTTTTCCAACCCATCTGCGTATCGACTCGCTTTTGTTCGGAGTCCTGCTCGGTTACTGGAGCCAGTTCCACACGGAATGTTTCTGGGCTTTCCTGAGGAAGCATTACAAAATACTGACGCTACTGTCGTTTGCGTTGATATCCCCTTGTGTTATTTTTGGCCAACCCGGCGACGTCGTCGCACCACCAAACCCCTTTCTATACACTTTTGGCTTTACCTGTATCTATCTGGGGTTCGGTCTTCTGATGTGTCTGTTCCTCTTGGTGCCTGTACCGGCGACAGGATTATTGGGTCATTTGGGTCGGTGCATGGCTGCAATCGGCAGGTACTCTTATTCCATTTATTTGTGGCATCTGCCCCTGATTTTCATACTTCAGAAGCGCCGCATTATGAAGACGCACTTAGCACTCATCCTGTACTACACGGTTTGCATAGTCCTGGGAATCGTGATGGCGAAGCTGATCGAAGAGCCGTCGCTTCGGCTCCGCGACTATCTCTCAAATCGTGGCGCCCATGCTGCCCCGGCCGACGTTGCGAAGGCCGATGGCGCCGAAGCTCAAGTCGCCTTCTAGCCCGGCTCCTTGAGAGGCTGAATACTGGCAAATTGCATGATTGTGGCGTGTTCGAAAAATCGGCATGGACGTCGAGCGCAAGAGGCAGCGATCATCTGGGGGGAAAGCGGGCCGTGGACACGAATCGCCTGTGCGGATCTTCCCATAGTAACCAAAAAAAGCATTACTACTTTGCACAAGCAGCGGCGGTTTTTGTGACGACGGAGGGACCGTCCTTCCTATAACGTTGCTCTGAGTCGAAGAAAATTAGCTGCGTGTCAATTCGGGCCGGCGAAAGAAAAGTGTTCTGAAGGTTGAGTCCGAATACGCCGGCCCTCAAAAATTTGGTCGTCTTCTGCTTCTGCCTCCCCCCGGCTGACTAACTCATTCCTTCCGTAGGGTGCGCTTGTCCATGAGAACGGTCGATGTTTTGTCGCATCCGCGAATGCTGGATCTCGTCAGGGCAGACGACGGCCAACTCCACGTCTCGGCGCCGAGGAAGGCCCCGACGAGGGAGTTGCGAGAACCGCTGGCGAGCCGAAAGCCCGCGATCCTGGACTTTTTCCAGGGCTCTCACCACATGACGCAGTCTGATTTCGCGACCATCGAGCCAGTACCACGTGCCGACGACCTGTCATTGCCGTTCGCCCAAATGCGGCGTCGTGCTCAAAGTAACCCCGCCCAGCCAGAAGAGTTTGAGTAGAGCCGCCTTTTATAAGTCAATGCAACACAGAATGTTCAGAAAGACAGACGAGAAATGACTAACGAGCCTGGCGCAGCTATCTCATTAGAGCGACGGCTGCTTGCTCTTGAGTCTGTGCATGACTGCAAGGTTATTCAGCGGCAGGCGCGGGCTGAATCCGGACAGGATCCTGAGCCCGAGCAGATGGCGGCTTATGTAGTGCCCGCGTGGTCCGTGCGGCCGGACTGCGTCGACGAATGGGTCGCCTCGCTTGAGAAAGAATGGCCAGACAGCAGCCACCCGGATTTCCGCGCTGCATGTGATCTGATTGCCGTATCGCGACTCCCGTTGACCGCCGATGGCCAGATCGATGAGGCCGCCCTCGCCTGCCTTCCTCTCCTGGACGACGAATTGACACGGCGCTGGGAAGATCGCCTGAAAAGCCTTACGGGCGTTGAAGACGCCATGGTTTCGGTGGAACTGGAACAGGAACAGTTGCCGTCTATCCATTACTCGCAGCTATTTTCCGAACCGCAGGAACGCGGGAATGGCGAAAACGCAAGACGAGAGGTCGAGCAACCAGCGGAGCAGCAGAAGGACCCGCGGTCAAATGGTTCGGCCGAACGGCCCCTGGCGATCAGCCACGGTGGCGAGTTAGAAAGAGTCGATCAGCTCCCACGCCTGCTGGGAGCGACCTTGCAACGCGCAGCGCGGGAATACCCAGATCACGGCTTGTGCACCATCGTCGACGGCGCGGAGCAGTTCCTGTCGTATCCCGAACTTCTGGCGCGCGCCGATTGCCTCCTGGGCGGATTGCGCCGGGCCGGCCTGCGCCCCGGCGACAGAGTCATCTTTCAGTTCATACGCCACGAGGATTTCCTCACCGCATTTTGGGCCTGCGTTTTGGGCGGTTTCGTGCCGGCGCCGCTGGCGCCCTCGCATGAGGGGATGGAGAGTACGGCGGGCAAGTTGCAGAGTGCCTGGAAAATCCTGGACGCCCGCCTGGTGCTCACCACCCGGGAACTCGCGTCGCGTATCCGGGTAACGCTCGGCTCGCTAAATCTTCCGGAGACGGGGGTAGCGTGTGTGGAAGATCTCGCCACATCCGGCCCGTCAGGCGCGTGGCACACGGGTGAGCCGACCGATTTGGCTCTCGTGATGCTTACCTCCGGCAGTACGGGGGTTCCAAAAGCGGTCATGCTGAATCACCGCAACCTGATTCGACGGTCCGCGGGCTCGGCACAAATGAACGGTTTTTCCAGTGACGCTGTGACGTTGAATTGGATGCCGCTCGATCATGTTGCGGGGATCATTTACTTTCACCTGCGCGATGTGTTTCTTGGTTGTCAACAGATTCACGCGGCCACCCATCTGGTGACACAAGATCCGCTGATCTGGCCGGAGTGGGTGGACCGATATCGCGTGACGGTAACCTTCGCGCCGAACTTCGCTTTCGGCCTGGTGAACGATCGGTCGGAAGAGATCGCCGCACGGGCGCGCACCCTCGCAGGCGTTTGGGATTTGAGTTGCCTGCGCTTCCTGCTAAACGGCGCCGAGGCGATCGTTCCGCGCACAGCCCGCCGGTTCCTGCAGATCCTCGCACCCTATCGTCTTTCGCCGGCAGCCATGTGGCCGGTTTGGGGCATGTCGGAAACATCGTCGGGCACAATCTATTCCGAGACCTTCCGGCGGGAATCGAGCAGCGATGACGACCCTTTCGTCGAAGTTGGCCGTCCCATCCCGGGCTTTTCCATACGCATCGTGGATCAGAATGATGAGCCTCTCGTCGAGGGGGCAACGGGCAGTCTGCAAGTGAAGGGCGATCAGGTAATGGCCGGCTACTACAACCGGCCGGACCTGAGCAACGAGTCGTTTACCGCGGACGGTTGGTTCAGGACAGGGGACCTGGGTTTTCTGTCGCGGGGCAGGCTGACCATTACCGGCCGGGAAAAAGACGTGATCGTCATCAACAGTGTCAATTATCCGTGCCACGAGATCGAGGGCCTGGTGGAGGAAGTCGACGGGATAGAAACGTCCTTCACCGCCGCTTGCGCAGTGCGCGACTCCGGTGCGAAAACGGACCGGCTGGCGATTTTCTTTCATCCGGTTGCTGGCTGCGAGACGGTGTCTCCGGAACTGATCCGGACGATCCGGGGCGCCGTTTCGCGACGGCTGGGAGTGAGTCCGGACTATCTCCTTCCCGTGGAACGGGACGCAATACCAAAAACAAACATAGGTAAGATCCAGCGCCCGCAATTGGCCAAGAGGTTCGCTGAGGGAGAGTTCGCGGAGGTGATTCGGCGCGTCGAAGTGCTCATGGGCGCGGTTAACACAGTTCCCGATTGGTTTTTTCGGCCGGTGTGGCGACGCGCGGAGTTGCGCGGCTGGCGCGAGATGGGACCCATGGTGATATTCGCCGACTCTTTCGGCCTGGCGGAGTGCCTACAGCGAAAGGCTGTCGCGGCGGGCGGCAAATGTGTGCTCGTATTGCGTGGCAGCGAGTTCGCCGAAGAGGGCGAGCGACTGACCATCGATCCCGGCAACAGCGATCACTACCGGCGGGCAGTTGAGGCGTTGGCGCTGAGGGATTTCGAAACGCGGTCGATCGTGCATCTCTGGACCTATTGCGAACACCTGGCACAGCCGTGTGAACCGGATGGGTTGGAGCGCGCCCAGGAAACCGGCGTGCTGAGTGTGCTGCGTTTGGCCCAAGCGCTGGGCTCGGCAGAGATGCCGCGGATCGGCATTGCAAATGGCCGCCCGGCCGTACGGCTGACAGTCGTCAGCAATGGACTGCAATCCATCGACGAAGGCGCGAGCGGGCAGGCAGGCCCGGAGGCCCCAGCCTTCGAAAAGGCTCCACTCCTTGGTCTGCTCAAGACTATCCCGCAGGAGAATCCGATGCTCGCTTGCTGCCACCTCGACTTGCCGATTGCGGCAAATGAGGAGAACGCAGCGTTGATCCTGAACGAAGTGAGGGGTCAACATCGCGACGCGGAGGTGGCATATCGCAGAGGTCGCCGTTGGGTACGAAGATTACAGCGAGCCGATCTTTTCGCCGAACCGGCGGGCCCGTTGCCGATTGAGAAGGGTGGTCTCTATCTTCTGAGCGGCGGCCTTGGCGGGATCGGCCTGGAGCTAGCCCGCTATCTCCTCAAGCACTTTCAAACGAGCCTCATCCTGGTGGGCCGGACGAAGCTTGCACTCGATGCCGGCGATCGATCGGACGCCCTGAGCTCGCTCGAAGCACTGGCTGCAGATAGCGGAGGCGATACGTTATACGCCGCGGTCGATGTGGGTGATCCAGAGGGCTTGCGCAAGGTGGTTTGGCAAGCCGAAAAGCATTTTAGTCGAACACTGGCTGGGGTATTCCATCTGGCTGGCCTTTATCACGAGAGTGCGGTGGCAGAGGAGACCGCGTCGGGGTTGGGTACAATCCTCCACCCCAAGCTGAAGGGCACTTTGGCCTTGCATCAGTTACTCGCGAAGCGGCCCGGCGCGTTGTTTGTTTCTTTTTCGTCAGTGAACGGCTTTATGGGCGGTTACGGTGTCGGCGCTTACGCTGCGGCAAACGTATTTCTCGAAAGCTTTTCCGAGTATCAACGGGCGTCCACGGACTTGAAGGCCTACTGCATCTCATGGAGTCTGTGGGATGACGTTGGGATGAGCCGCGGTTATGTCATGAAAGATGTGGCCCGGGGACGGGGTTTTTACGCGATTTCCGCTCGACAAGGCCTGTCTTCATTATTGGCGATCTTGCAGCGTGCACCGGGCCACACATTGGTGGGCCTCGACGGAAGCAACTTGCATGTCCGCCGGCTGGCCGACGATCTCTCGTTGCCCGCACGATCCCTGGCCGGACTAGTAACCGGAGATTCAAATGCGATTGCCCGTCTGACCTCGCGCCCATCTGGAGTGCAGCTGGGTATTCAGGATCGCTATGGAGCCCCAACGCTGTGCCATTTGAAAAAAGCATCGCCGGAAATGGTCGGTGTAGCGGGACAAATTGACCGTAAGAAGGGGCGCGTCCTCTCACGCATAGGGGTTCAGGCCGCCGGCGGTACGGTGCACCCGGCAAACGAACTCGAAAGCACCATTGCTGGCATCTGGCGCGAGGTGTTAAGAGTGGAGCAATTGAGCGTTACCGACAATTTCTTCGATCTCGGAGGCAGTTCGCTGGCAATGGGACAGGCCAATGGGCGGCTGCAGGAGACGCTAAAGCGCAAGATCTCGATGACCGAGACGTTTCAGTATTCGACCGTGCGCACGCTGGCGGTTTACCTGTCGGGGGCAAACAAAGTGGGGAGCGGGTCAGAGTTGGGTAATAGCAAAAACCGCGGCGAGCGACGCCGCGAGATGATGCGCGGGAGACGTCGCTAGTCCTGAGGTTGGGTGTGCGACACAGACGAGGCGAACGTCGGTGGCTGGAATAGCTACCGTGAAGGTGACGTTAGAAAACTACTCTAGCTTGTGAGCGAAAAAACAGGACGGCAGCCGGACGAACTCTTCTCCGGTTGGTGCTTTGATCGATCGGTAGGAGAGGACCATGGGCGGGCAACAGATAATGAGCGACCCAGCGAATGATCTGGATGTCGCAATTATCGGGATGTCGGGCCGCTTTCCAGGGGCCGCGAAATATAGATGGGTTCTGGCGCAACCTTGTGGCCGGCGTCGAGTCGATCCATTCCCTCAGCGAGCAGGAACTACGCGAGGCGGGTGTCAGCGAGGCTGCGCTCGATGATCCCTATTATGTACGAGCGACTGCCCGGATCGAGGGGGTTGAGTGGTTCGACGCGGACTTCTTCGGATACAGCCCGCGCGAGGCGTCGGGCATCGATCCCCAACAGCGGCTCCTGCTCGAGACCGCATGGGAGGCGTTGGAAGATGCGGGCTATGATCCTTTGTCGGGCAACGGGGCGATCGGCACATTCGCGGCCGCATCGACGAGCACATACCTACTGAACAACCTCACGCGGTCAGTTGGATTTTCGTGAGTTCATCCTTTCCTCTGACAATATTCGCGCAGTACTGGGCAATGGCAGCGATTTCCCGGCTACCCGAATCTCTTACAAACTGAACCTGACTGGTCCCAGCCTGAATATCCAGACTGCCTGTTCCAGTTCTCTGGTGGCGGTACATATGGCGCGCCAGAGTCTGCTCGCGGGTGAGTGCGACATGGCACTGGCAGGCGGAGCCTCCGTGTACCTGCCGCAGAACCAGGGCTACCGTTTTCAAGAAGATATGATCCTGTCGCCGGACGGCCACTGCCGTGTATTCGACGCCAGGGCCCAGGGAACGGTTTTCGGACGCGGAGTAGGCATGGTGCTGCTCAAGCCACTCGCCGCGGCGCTGCGGGACGGCGACCACATTTATGCCACCATCAGGGGATCGGCGATTAACAACGACGGTTCGCTGAAAGCAGGTTTTACCGCGCCGAGCGTAAATGGACAAGCGGCGGTGATTGCCGAAGCCCTGGCAAACGCGGGCGTCGGGCCTGAGACCATCAGCTATGTCGAAGCCCACGGCACCGGCACCAGGCAGGGTGATCCGATCGAGATTGCGGGACTCACGCAAGCTTATCGCCAAGGCACGCAGAGAAGGGGTTACTGCGCGATCGGTTCGGTGAAGTCGAATATCGGCCACCTCGACGTGGCCTCGGGCATCGCCGGCCTGATCAAGACGGCCTTGATGCTAAAGCGCGGGCACATGCCGGCGAGTTTACATTTCGAACAAAGCAACCCCCAGATTGACTTCGCCTCCACCCCGTTCGTGGTCAATGCATCGCTACGGCCCTGGCCCCGAAGCCGGCAGTCACGCCGTGCAGGCGTGAGTTCCTTCGGCATGGGCGGCACGAACGCCCACGTGATTCTGGAAGAGGCGCCGGCGGTTGAACCGCCGGGGAAGTGAGCGCCCGGCCCATGCATCTGCTAACGCTCTCGGCCAAGAGCGAGAGGGCGCTCATCGATTCGGCACGCCGGCACGCAGCACATTTGGCTGAGCACCCGGACGTGGCCATTGAGGATGTATGCTTCACGGCCAATACCGGCCGGACGCACTTCGCCCATAGGCTGGCTGCTAAGGCGAACACAATTTCAGAGTTGCAGCAGCATCTGGAAGGATTTGCCGGCGGTGAGGCGCCGGCGTCCGTTATGCGCGGAATAGCGTCTCCCAACGAACCACCGCGCCTGGCTTCTTATTTACCGGACAAGGTTCGCAGTATGTGGGGATGGGGCGTCAGTTGTACGACACGCAGCCCACTTTCCGCCAGGCCCTGGACGAATGTGCGGAACTGCTGGCGCCGCAACTGGATCAGCCCCTGTTAGAGGTCATGTTCGCTGCGGACGCAATTGGCTCGCGGTTGCAGCAGACCGTCTACACGCAACCGGCGCTGTTCTCGCTGGAGTACGCCCTTTACCAGCTTTGGAAAAGCTGGGGGGTCGAACCTTCAGCGGTTCTGGGACACAGCGTGGGCGAATATGTGGCCGCGTGTGTCGCGGGAGTCTTCAGCCTCGCAGATGGTTTGAAACTGATTGCGGCTCGCGGGCGCTTGATGCAAGCGCTGCCTTCGGGCGGCGCCATGGCAGCGGTTCTGGCGGGCCCGCAGCAGGTGGGCGAGGCTATTGCAGGCTTGGGAAACCGGATCTCGATCGCGGCCTTGAACGGTCCGCGCAACACCGTGATTTCCGGAGACGAGCAGGCGGTGGAGGCTGCGCTGAAACGGTTGTCGACCATGGGCATCGATGGGCAGCGTCTGGAGGTATCGCATGCCTTCCACTCCGTCCGTATGGAACCGATGCTGGATGAGTTTGAGCGGATTGCGGGCAGCATCTCCTATCAGCGGCCAAAGCTGGCTTGGGCATCGAATGTGACCGGGCGGATGGTGGCCGGCGAGGACGTCTGCAGTGCGGCGTACTGGCGGCGCCAGGTTCGTGAGCCGGTACGCTTTGCCGCTGGGATGCAGTCCCTGGTGGAGCAAGGGTACGGGACATTCGTGGAAGTGGGTCCGCACCCGGTGCTGATCGGGATGGGGAGGCAGTGTGCAGAGGACACGGGGATCACGTGGGTAAGCACGCTGCGGCGCAACCGGGAGGAGTGGGCCGAGTTGTTGTCGGCGGTCGGTGCACTCTACGTGCAGGGAGCGAAGATCGACTGGCAGGCATTCGACCGCGACTATCCCGCGCCGGCGTCTTGCCCTCCCCACCTATCCCTTCCAGCGCGAACGCTACTGGATTGATAGTCCGGAAGCAAAGCGGCCCGACGCAACGCCGGAATCAGTGAGCCCTGGCCTACAAACGGGCCATCCGTTGCTCGGGCGACAAATCCTTTCGCCTCGATTGACGGATGTCGTGCATGAGGTTGCGCTGGGAGCCTGGACACCCGCGTACCTGAACGATCATCGCATTTTCGGCGCGCCTGTATTTCCTGCTACAGGTTATTTCGAGGCGGTTCGGGCGGCACTCGCGCAATGGAACGAGGGAGAATGCCGAATCGAGGAGATGGCAATCGAAGAGGCGCTTGTCTTTCCGGAAGCAGGAACGCGCACGGCACAACTGATCTTTTCGCCGGTCGCCGGGGAGAGCAACGCTTACGCCTTCGAATTTCATAGCCTGGACAACGCGGAACATGGACGGTCGCATTGGCGGTTCCACGCAGTCGGCGTCGCTCGCGCGGTGCTGGTAGAGGCCGCTGCCCTATCCGAGCCGCAACTGCCGCTTCTCAAGGACTGCGAATGGAAGGAGGGGGCAGAGTTTTATAGCCGCATGCGAGCGAGTGGACTGGAGTACGGCGAATCCTTCCGTGGCATCGCGCGGCTCCGCGCGCGTGGTGGCATGGGCGAGGTCGAGCTCCGTCCACTGGAAGCATCGGTTCCCCAAGCGGAGAGCCGCGCCATGTATTGGTTGCATCCGGCGATTTTCGACGCGGGACTACAAGCCGTGTTGGCTTGTTTGCCGCAAGAGCCGGATGGCGGCGATGCAATATACCTGCCCGTAGGATTTCGGCGGGTGCACTTTCACGGGCCCACGCGGGAATTGCGCACAGCACGGGCGGGGGTCCGGCGGGAAAGCGGCAATTCCTTCTCGGCCGAAGTGGAATTGTTGGATGGTTCCGGTAAGTTGCTGGTCAGCATCCATGGATTGACTCTGCGGCAGGTCCGCCGGGCTGCCTTCGGTAACATCGGACTGGGTCAGGCAAAATCACTCGACGAGTTTCTATATAGGCCGGTGTGGCAGGCGAAGGCGCTGGCCGCCGCAGCGACCCGCACACCGATCCATCTTTCCACCTCGGACCTGAGTGCTCGCGCCGCGAGCCGGTGGAAAGACCTCAGCGAGCAGCATTCCCTGGCGGATTACGACATCCTTGCTCCCCAACTCGATGCCTTGTGCGCCGGTTTTGTTTTAGCCGCACTCAAGGGTCTCGGGTGGGAACTCACTCCAGGTCAGCGGCGTCGCTGGGACACGTTGGCTGACGAGCTCAAGGTCGTGCCCGCGCATCGGCAGATGTTCCATCGCGCTCTGGAAATGCTCGAAGAAGACGGCGTGCTCTTGCGTGAAGGCGCATTCTGGGCGGTTCAGCGTGTTCCGCCGTCGAGCGATCCCGTCCGTCTCGCCGAGCGGCTGATGGAGCAATGGCCCTTGAACGGGGCGGAGATTTCCATGACCGCCCGCTGCGGGGCTGCGTTGGCCGCCGTGTTCAGCGGTACCCAGGATCCCATCGAACTGCTTTTTCCCGCGGGATCGCTGCGCGATCTGGAAGCCATCTATCATCGGGCGCCGTTTGCACGCGTCTATAACGGGCTGATTGCGGGGATCATCGCGGATGTTGTGGCCATGGCGCCGGCACCGAGAAAATTACGCATTCTGGAGATCGGAGCGGGTACAGGTGGGACTACAGCCCATGTGCTGGCGCTGTTGCCCCGAGACCGGACGGAGTATATCTACACCGACGTCTCGCCCCTGTTCCTGGCACGCGCCGAGGACAGGTTTGCGGAGTATCCCTTCCTGCAGTATCGGCTGCTCAATATCGACGAGGAGCCGGATGAGCAAGGTTTCCGCGGCGATCGGTTCGACATCGTCGTCGCTTCGAACGTACTGCACGCGACGGTGGACCTGCGGCAAACGATGCACCACGTCGCTCAACTGACAGCGCCTGGCGGGTTGCTGGTCATGGTGGAAGGGATCAGCCGCCAGCGTTGGGTGGATTTGATCTTCGGTCTGACGGAAGGCTGGTGGGTGTTCACTGACCACGAGTTGCGGCCTTCGTACCCACTGCTTTCCATGGCGCAGTGGCGAGCGATGCTGCCAACCGCCGGGTTCGCGGAGGTCGCTACAGCGCCCGAAAAGGACGGAGCCATTTTCGAACAAATGGTCATCCTGGCGAAGCGGGCACCGCAAGAGGAAGTGTTAGCGCCCCGGCGAAACCGACCGCGCTGGCTGGTTTTTGCCGACGGAAGTGACTTGGCCATCCAGACTGCAGCGCGGCTCGACGCCGCAGGCAACGAATGCCTGTTTGTTCGTCCCGGACAGACATTCGAGAGGCTCGCAGAGGATCAGTATGCAATCTCGCCGGCGAGCGAAGAAGACTATGACGCGTTGATGCGGACGGTGCTCGCCGACGGTGGAGCGTGTGTAGGCATTGTTCATCTCTGGTCGGTCGATGGCCGCGAGACGCCGACGGATCTCACCGCCGAAGGTGTGGATCAGGCTCAACAAATCGGGTGCCGCAGCGTGCTGAATCTGGTAAAGGCCATGGTCGCATCGTTCGGCCCGGAGGTCCCGCGGCTCTGGCTAGTGACGCGTGGCGCACAGCCGGACCCGGGCGGATCGGTCAACCCCGCAAACGCGACGATGCTGGGCCTCGGACGCGTAATCGCGCTGGAACATCCGGAGTTCCTCTGCACCAGGGTTGATCTTTCACTCACGGTCGCGATCGACGAGGCGGAACGTCTCTACGAGGAACTCCTTTCGCCGGATAGCGAGCGGGAAATCGCCTATCGCGGCGGCGAGCGGCACGGCCGGCGCCTGGATCGCCTGCCAAGCGGCGATGCACCGGCGCAACCGCGGAGGCTGGTGCTGTCGAGACCCGGAGAGCTCGATAGTCTCATGTTCCAGGCATCGGCAAGACCGCTGCCCGGACACGGTGAAGTGGAGATAGAAGTCAGCGCAACCGGCCTCAATTTCCGCGATTTACTGGTGGCCCTGGGAATGTATCCCGACCCGGTTGCACCCTTGGGTGGAGAATGTGCCGGGACCATAACGGCTCTGGGCCCTGGGGTCGAGGGGCTGCGCATTGGCCAATCTGTGCTGGCAATGGTTGCAGATAGCTTTGCCACCCACGCGGTAGCTGCCGCGGCAATGACCGTGCGAAAACCCGAAAGGCTATCTTTCGAAGAAGCCGCGAGCATTCCTGGGGTCTTCCTTACCGCACATTATGCTTTGCGCACGTTGGCGAGATTAGGCTCGGGCGACACCGTGCTCATCCATTCGGCGGCGGGGGGAGTAGGGTTGGCTGCCGTCCAACTGGCGCGCAGAACCGGCTCGGTTATTTTTGCCACTGCCGGAACCGACGATAAGCGTCGCTACCTCACCTCGATCGGGGTGAAGCATGTGATGGATTCGCGGACCACTGCTTTCGAAGAGGAGATCCTGAGAGCCACCGGCGGACGGGGTGTGGACGTCGTTTTGAACAGCCTCGCCGGCGATGGAGTGGAGTGCAGCATCAGGGCACTGGCGGACGGTGGGCGCTTCGTTGAGCTGGGCAAGCGGGATATCTGGAGCGATGCCCGTTTCCACGCGGTGCGTCCGCGGTCCCAATATTTCGTGATGGACGTGGCGGCGGAGTGTGCCCACCATCCCGAGGAATTTGGTCAAATGCTGCGCGAACTTGCGGCGGAGTTCGATACCGGCGCACTGGTCCCGCTTCCTCGACGGGTCTTCGACTGGAAGCAGGTAGGCGCAGCTTTCCGTCTTATGTCACGCGCCGAGCACATCGGCAAGATCATCGTTACCCAGCGGCCCACCGCCTGGCGCATGTCCGCAATGGGCGAGCCTGCACTACGCTCTGACGCGACTTACCTGATCACAGGCGGCCTGGGTGGTCTCGGATTGCTCATTGCCGGGTGGATGATAGAGCACGGTGCCCGTCATCTGCTGCTGATCGGCCGTCATGCCCCGACGCCCGCCGCTGGCGAAATCATCGCGCGATTGATGGCGAAGGGCGCAACCATCTCAGTGGCCCAGGTGGACGTGTCGATCGAAACGGAGCTCTCGGCTGTGCTGGCAAAAGCCGCACTCGAGATGCCGGCATTGAAGGGAATTATCCATGCTGCCGGGACTCTGGATGATGGCGCTTTGCACCGCCAGGAGTGGTCGCGGTTCCAGACGGTGATGGCCGCCAAAGTGTATGGCTCATTGAATCTGCACCGGCTGACCAGTGCGCTTCCGCTCGACTTCTTCGTGATGTTCTCATCCGCGGCGTCGATGCTAGGAACGCCCGGTCAGAGCAACCATGCGGCCGCGAACGCGTTTATGGACTCTCTGGCTTATCTGCGCCGAAGCTCCGGGCTGCCTGGCCTTGCCATCAACTGGGGCGTGTGGGCTCAGATCGGGGCGGCCGCCGAGCGCAAGGTGGCGAGTCGTATGCCGATAACCGGCTTGCAGGCCATCTCGCCCCAGCAAGGTTTAGCCCTGTTGGAAACGTTGCTGGACCGCGGCGAGCCCGAGGTGGGTGCGTTTGGGATGGATTGGCAGGCCTATGCAGCGGCTGTGTCAGGTCACGGCCTGGAGGCGGAGCGCCTCGCCGGCTTCGCAGGTGGCCGACGCCACGAAGAACTGACACGAGAGGCGGCCACGAAAAGGGCTGCGCCGGTGACCACGTCATCGAATCATCTCGAACGGATTAAGCAAGCACCGGCGAGCCAGCGCCACGGGCTGCTTGCCCAGTTTGTAGAAGAGCGCGTAGTCAAGGCGCTGGGGCTGGATCCTGCGCGGCCACCCGATCGAAGCCGCCCCCTGCAGGAACTCGGACTCGACTCGCTGCTCGCGGTCGAGTTGCGAAACGTGCTGAGCAACGGGCTGGGCTTGCCACGGCGTTTGCCGGCAACACTCCTGTTTGATTACCCGTCGGTGAAGGCGATCACAGACTACCTCTCCGGTGAACTACTGCCCGCCGACGAGGAAATAGAAGTGGCTGCGGCGCGCGACGGTCAGGCGGAGTTGGCGGAGATCGCAGGACTCTCCGACGAGGAGGCAGAGGCCATGCTGCTGGAAGAGCTCAATGAGGACTGAGGTATACGGATGACGGAAAGACCCGCATTGGAAGGCGACCTGTCCCCAGTGAAGCGCGCTCTGCTGGAGCAGCGCAGGCTGAAAGCGAAGGTCGAAGCAATGGAGCGGGAACGGGATGAGCCGATCGCCATCATCGGCTTGGGTTGCCGTTTCCCCGGCGCCGACGGACCCGAGGCGTTCTGGCAGCTGTTGATGAGCGGCGTGGACGCGATTCGCGAGGTACCGGCGGATCGCTGGGATATCGATGCGTTGTACGATCCCAATCCCGATGCCCCAGGGCGGGTCAGCAGCCGTTGGGGCGGCTTCCTAAACAGGGTGGACCTATTCGATCCACACCTGTTTGGCGTATCGCCGCGCGAGGCGGAGACCATGGATCCGCAGCAGCGCCTGGCGCTCGAGGTTGCCTGGGAGGCGATCGAGAACGCTGCACAGCCATTCGACAAACTGGCGGGGAGCGCGACCGGCGTCTTTCTGGGAATCGGCACCAGTGACTATCTGCAGTTACACACCGGCCTGGACGATTTAGAGCGGATCGACGCATACCTGGCGACTGGCAACTCGCACAGCGTGGCCGCCGGCCGGCTGTCCTATGTGCTCGGTCTGCAGGGACCAAGCCTGTCCGTCGACACCGCATGCTCCAGTTCGCTGGTTGCGGTGCACCTGGCTTGTCAGAGCTTGCGTGCAGGCGATTGCCGAATGGCATTGGCTGGTGGTGTAAACACGATTCTGTGGGTCGACAATACGATTAGCCTGTCGAAGGCTCACATGTTAGCGCCTGACGGGCGTTCGAAAACATTTGACGCGGCTGCTGACGGCTTTGTGCGCGCCGAGGGATGCGGAATCGTCGTGCTGAAGCGTCTTTCGCATGCCGAGGCAGATGGCGATCGCATCGTCGCATTGATTCTGGGCAGTGCCTGCAATCAGGATGGGCGGAGTAGCGGGCTAACGGCGCCGAACGGCCCATCGCAAGAGGCGGTGATGCGGCAAGCCCTCCACCGCGCGCGCCTGGAGCCTGCGGACATAGGTTACGTGGAAGCTCATGGCACCGGAACATCGCTCGGCGATCCGATAGAAGTACAGGCGCTGGGAAATGTGCTTTGCAAAAACCGCCGCGACGGCGATTCGCTCATCATCGGTTCGGTAAAGACGAACATCGGCCATCTCGAAGCGGCCGCCGGCGTCGCTGGGCTCATCAAGGCAGCCCTGTGCGTGGAACGAGGGAAGATTCCACCTCACCTTCACTTCAAAACGCCGAATCCACATATCGCGTGGGACGACTATGCCTTGTCCGTTCCTACCGCCGCGATCGAGTGGAATACCGGGCACCCGCGCGTCGCCGGTGTGAGTGCTTTTGGTTTCAGCGGAACGAACGCCCACGTGATTGTGGGCCAGGCGCCCGAAGTCCGGGAACAGGCCGCCGAAATCGAGCGGCCGGGCCATCTCCTGGTTCTATCTGCGCAAAGCGAGCAAGCCCTTAGAGAGTTGGCTGCGCGCCATCTGGATTTTTTTGTCAGGCATGCGGACACCGAGGTGGCCAACCTGTGCTTCACCCTGAACACAGGACGGGCTCACCTGAACGAACGCGCCGCCCTCACCGCGAAGTCGGTCGAAGAGCTATCCGCCAAGCTTGAGAGCCTCGCGACGGGCAGTGATGCGGGCACGGTTGCCCGCGGAGAATTCACCGGGGCGGCTGAGCCGGAGTTAGCGTTTTTATTTACCGGACAAGGTTCGCAGTATCTGGGGATGGGGCGTCAGTTGTACGACACTCAGCCCACTTTCCGCCAGGCTCTGGACGAATGTGCGGAACTGCTGGCGCCGCAACTGGATCAGCCCCTGCTAGAGGTCATGTTCGCTGCGGACGCGATTGGCTCTCGGTTGCAGCAGACCGTCTATACGCAACCGGCGCTGTTCTCGCTGGAGTACGCCCTTTACCAGCTTTGGAAAAGCTGGGGGGTCGAACCTTCAGCGGTTCTGGGACACAGCGTGGGCGAATATGTGGCCGCGTGTGTAGCGGGAGTCTTCAGCCTCGCGGATGGTCTGAAACTGATTGCGGCCCGAGGGCGCTTGATGCAAGCGCTGCCTTCCGGCGGGGCCATGGCAGCGGTTCTTGCGGGCCCGCAGCAGGCCGGCGAGGCGATCGCCGGGTGGGGAAATCGGATCTCGATTGCGGCCTTGAATGGCCCGCGCAACACGGTGATTTCCGGAGACGAGCAGGCGGTGGAGGCTGCGCTGGGGCGGTTGTCGGCCATGGGCATCGATGGGCAGCGTCTGGAAGTATCGCATGCCTTCCACTCCGTCCGTATGGAAGCCATGCTGGATGAGTTTGAGCGGGTCGCGGGCAGCATCTCCTATCAGCGGCCAAAGCTGGCTTGGGCATCGAATGTGACCGGGCGCATCATGGCCGGCGAGGAAGTCTGCAGTGCGGCGTACTGGCGGCGCCAGGTTCGTGAGCCGGTACGCTTTGCCGCTGGGATGCAGTCCCTGGTGGAGCAAGGGTACGGGACATTCGTGGAAGTGGGTCCGCACCCGGTGCTGATCGGGATGGGGAGGCAGTGCGTAGAGGACGCGGGGATCACGTGGGTGGGCACGCTGCGCCGCAACCGGGAAGAGTGGGGCGAGTTGTTGTCGGCAGTGGGCGCACTCTACGTGCAGGGAGTGAAGATCGACTGGCAGGCGTTCGACCGCGACTATCCGCGCCGGCGTCTTGCCCTTCCCACCTATCCCTTCCAGCGCGAACGCTACTGGATTGACCAGAAGTCTCGCAAGTCTCGCGGCTCCGCGCCGCCACCCGATGTGTGGAACTTAGCGGTGGAACGCGCATCGCGGCAGGCTGAGCATGTGCCGATCGACATGGACCTCAGCGGATTCGCCGTCATGTGGGAAGCTTTGGAAGCCTTGACCGAAGCCCGGATCATCAAGGCGCTGCGCGATTTCGGGCTATTCCTTCGCGGAGGAGAACGACATTCGGTTGAGGAAAGCTTGCGGCTGGCCGGCATTGGAAGGTCGTATGGCGATCTGATTTCACGCTGGCTTGAGCGCCTCGCGATGAGCCGGATTCTGGCTCGGGATGGCAACGAATACATGTCTCGCGAAGCGTTGCGGGAACCGGACCTCGGCGCAGCATTGGTACGAGCCCGCAGAGCCCTGGCACAGGCCCCGGCGCTTTGGCACTATGTCGATCGCTGTTGCGCGTCGTTGGATGCAGTTTTGCGCGGAACATCGAATCCTTTGGACACGCTGTTTCCCGGTGGCTCGTTTGAGACGGCGGAATTCCTGTACCAGAACTGGGCGTTGCCGCGTTACTTCAACGGGATTTTGCAGAGTGCACTCGAGTCGATGGCCCAAGCCGCGGCGCGTGATGGACGCCCACTGCGAATTCTAGAGGTCGGCGCCGGAA
Organism: uncultured Acidobacteriaceae bacterium; assembly: GCA_963736535.1. Lineage (GTDB taxonomy): Bacteria > Acidobacteriota > Terriglobia > Terriglobales > Acidobacteriaceae > PALSA-350. The sequence continues at coordinate 925,359 of CAVTPN010000010.1, read as the reverse complement.
CGGGCAGCACGACTGCATCGTTGCTTCCCGCGCTCTCCGGAGTAGACGCGGAGTACTGGTTCACCGATCTCTCGGATTTGTTCCTCGCCCGAGCCGAACGCAAGTTCAGCGACTATCCGTTCGTGCGCTATCAAGTATTTGATCTTGACCGTGATCCGGGCGAGCAGAGCGTGCCGACACACGCCTTCGACGTAATCGTCGCAGCGAATGTACTGCACGCAACCCGTGACCTGGAGTCCACTCTCGAACGGGTGAAATCGTTGCTGACCTCTGGCGGTATTCTGCTCGCCTACGAGGTTACCGAGCATCTGCCATGGTTTGACGTGACCGTAGCCCTGATAGAGGGCTGGCAGAAACACGCTGACGACCTGCGCCCGCAGCATCCACTACTCAAGCCGGACGCATGGGCCAAGGTGCTGAATGCGAGTGGCTTCGACGCCGTGGAAACTTTCCCCAAAACAGGATCCCCGACGGAGGTCCTGGGGCACCATGTGCTCCTCGCGCGCGGACCGCGGCTGGCGGGCGGCTCGACCCCGCAGACGGTTCCTGCCAGAACCGGTATCGAAAGGCCGCCCAGCCCTCCGACGGATCCAAAGCCAGAATCAGAATCCAGTTACCTGATCGCACGCTTGGCTGCGCAGACAGACGGGGAACGAAATCAGGAGTTGGTAGAGTTCGTCCGAGGTCATGTGACTGCGGTGTTACGCTTGAGCCCGGCAAAGGCCCCGCGTCGCACCCAACGACTCATGGATATAGGCGTCGATTCACTCATGGCCGTGGAGCTGGCTGGGCGCCTGACGGCTGGGCTGGGGCTGGAGCGGCCGCTGCGATCGACGCTCATTTTCGAGCATCCCACGATTCAGGCGATCGCCGAGTACATCGAGCGGTCGGTGCTGGACTTTCCAGCTGGGGTCGGCAAGGACAAAGTGGAGCCGGAAACCACTCGCAGCATGGCCGGTCTCAGAGAGATCTCCGACGAGGACGTCGAACAGATGCTTCTTGCGAAATTAAAGGAGATAAAGTAAGAGCGCGGTTCGGTGCTCAACCCTCAGCAAAGTACTGTCCCGGCTGTATCGAGCTATGTGGAGAATTTACAGAAGCACGGTTTCGAGCAGCCATTTCTAGTGTCTGAGCCGCTCAGCGTCCTTCGTACGCTGCAACCCGTCTCGGGCTTCCCGGTTACCAGGCTCACAACCGAGCACCGCGGTGTATTGCCGGATCGCGGCCTCGAACTGCCCCCTGATTCTATTGGATTCAGCCAATCCTCAGATAGTTCGGTATCAGGCCACCGATCGAGCACTCGTGAACTCGGGCTGGCTTAGAACCATCCGACGGCGGTGTAACCGCACTGCGGTCGCCAGCCGGTGTCGGATGTGCCGGAGTGGCGGGTCGGCTCGTGGCGTCTCCGGGTGCGGGTGGAGGAGACGGAGGGACAGTCGGCTGTGATTCGTCTTGCGGGGTGGGGGGGATGTTCGCCGCAGGTGTGGGCGTTACAGGAGCTGGGATCTGCGCCGCGACCCCTGGCCGACGAGCGGTGGGAGGGTGCGAGATTACCAGGTAACCAATTCCAAGGCTAATCAAGACGACGACCGCACTAATCAGGGCGATGATTCGCGCAGGAGAACGCGCAGGGGCCGATTCTGGATCGTCAGGCTCGGAAATACGTTGCTGCCTTGGTCTCCATGTTCCCTCATCCGGCTGTACTTCAGTTCGAGCGGGCATCGGCTGGTCGAAGAAAGTAGGGTTCGTTGGAGCTGCGGCGGGGATGGGATCGATTACCAGCGTCGGCATAAAGTCTGCTTCGGCCTGCAGTTCGTTCAGGCGATCCTCGCTGGTCCAAAGAAACTCATAAACGCCTGCACGCCGGGGGAAGGATCGCAGGGCAGGCTGGTACTGCGCTACTCTGTCATAAAAGGCCTGGGTGACCAGCACCTGCGACGGCCTGGCGGAGTCAAGCACGTCCTTCTGCTCTACCGAAAGGCCTCCATAGCTTGGAAGCGCCTCTCCCGGGGCAGACGAGTCGAGAACCATCGAGATGCTGGCCCGCCCGGAAGGAATGGCGCTGCGGAAGCCTTCGAACGCCATCTGCAAGGCGCGGCTAGCCGCCAGCGCCTTCCCCAGGTCGCTGAACCCCCGGGTATGGACATAGCCATTTGCGCCCATCTCAGGGTCTACTTCCAGCCTGCTCATCAGTGTGTCCCTGATCAGCGCCTGCGCCCGCGAACGCAAATCCGCCGCGCCGTCCGTCGGGTGGCTGCCCCTGGACTGCTGAATACGAAGGACCAACTCAAACTGGTCTTCGGAAGCCCCGCTCTGTTGACTGCCATTTGGCATATCTATCGGTATTTCCAGGTCGTCCCTTTATGGCCGGACAGCCGGTGGGGGCGCGCGATCCAGCAAGAACTTTGGTTGCAACACCAGGGGGGAAGTGATAGCTTCTGAGTCGGCTCCCCCGTTAGCTACTAATAAATCCCCTTTTGTCGTAGCCTCCTCATGTAGTAAAGCAAATCTATGACGAGGATGTATGACGTCGTCAAGGTATTTTCGGGTGAAGTTATTATTTTGCCGCTCCGCAGTGGCGGCTGTGCTCCTGGTTCTCGTGTCAGATCCGGTTTTCGCGAAAATGCCGGAATTGTCAGCGATCGAGGTGTACCCCACCGCTGGTGGGCAGGGGTATGTCCAGATTACGGGCTTCGTTTTGACCCCGAAGAACGAGGTGCATCTCTGCACCTCTGGGCAGACCATTAACAAAAATAGCTACGGAAAACTCCCCAAGATAGAGCTTTCAGCTGGCTGGTCGCTGGAACGGGCGAAAAATGGAGAGTTGCTGCTCAACCGCGGGGGCGCTCCGGAATGTGTGGTCCCGGTCGGGGTGAAGCTGGAGAAAGACGAGGGAGATACGCCGGCGGAACTTGCCGAAAAGACCGAATTACAAGGCCAGATCGCAGCAAAATCGATCCCCTCAACGACCAGCATTCCGCCTCTCGCTCCTGGCGTCAAAATCGTGCTGTTGAACGCGCTGGACACCGAGCTGGCCGAGTTTCTCCTGGCGCAAAGGTCGGGCACGATCGAGGGCTGGAAGGGTTACCTGGGCAAATACCCCTCCGGTCCACACATTGGCGTGGCGAAAGCTGCGTTGTCGACTTTTCTTATCCGGGACGGACAAACAGCGCTGGCAGCTTATGAAGCATCCCTCAAGGGTACGCAGCCTGACTATTCTAAACTGCAGGCAGCCAAGATTGCTTTAGACGCGGCCCTGGTCACCACGCCGGACAATCCGGAAACCGCGGCATTGGCTGCGGGAATCCACCAGGAGACCAGGGAACTCAACAGCAAAGGGTTGGCTGAAGTCTCGCAGTATCGGGACGCGCTGGCAAAACAAGGCAGTGGGTATGGCTACCTGGTTTCTGCGGAGGCAATTTCCAAAGTTACTCTGGGTTTGGAGCCTAAGTCACCCGAAACGGCTTCCCTCAGCCAAGCCTGCATACAAGAGAGAACCATGCTGGATCACCGCCTGGTTGACTTTGCCAACAAGCTGTCGGCAAAGCGGCCCGACGAGGCGTACGAAGCGATCAAGCCCATTCGCTCTTTTGCCGGGGAATACTCCAAAATACAGGATGATCTCAACGCGCTCTACGCCTATTACGTTGACCTGGGCAAGCAGGACGCTGCCAAATTCGACCCGGACGGCGCGGTAGAAGCGTATCAAAAAGCTCAAAAAGTGGAGGCAACGCCTGAGATCGCGCAGATGTTGGCAGCCGCGCAGCAGGAAGCCCAGGAAAGCACCGATAAGGCAGCCGTCCAAAACGCTATGACCCGGAGTACGGCAGCGGAAGAAGACAAGAACATTGTTTTGGCTTACGAGGTTCTCGACGACTTAACAACATCGCAAAAGAAACAGGCCGCAGTCGCGGAACGCCTCGCTTCCCTAAAGGATCGATTTGTACCGGCAGCTTCCAACACGGCCAAGGAACTGCAGCGGGCCCACAATCCGATCAAGGGCCCGGACGACGAAGCCGGGATCCAGCACGCCTACAGCCTGATGGCCCGTTGCTATGCCTTAACCAACGACTCTGGCTATGATGACCGGACGACGGCCCTTGGGCAGTACCTAGGCGACTACTATCTGGAGCGAGCCAAGCACTACCTCGAACGGCCGGAGGGAACCGGCGCCAATGTTGGTTGGGCATATCTTAACGAGGCATTGCAGTACAACCGCGAAAACGCCAACGCCGTCCAGGACGAAAAGACGCGCGCGAATGCGATCCATCAGCTTCGATCCAGGTTGTCGTTCCGGATCGCATTTCATGACCGGACTCCAGGGCGGGACGCGGCTGATTTTCCAGGCCAACTTGCTGACTCCGTGGCGGCCGGTCTGGATTCTTCGGGCCTAAACATCAAGGTGGTCCGGTCCGGCGAAGAGACCAAGGTGCCGCCGAATTTCCTCCTGACCTTAGATGTGCTGCAATACTCAAATTCGAATACCGCTGAACAGGTAACCAAAACGTCAAAATACCGATCCGGCGAAGGCCAGATAAACGAAGCCTGGGCTGCAGCCGAGCGAGAATATGAGAGCGCCAACCTGACTTTGGGGACGGACCGGGCGGCCTTGGAGGGCGCCGAGGCTGGAGGCAAGAAGAACAAGATCGCCGATGCAAGGAGGCAGACTGACGAGGCGCAGAAAAGGGTAATGGAAGCGAGTGCCAAACGCGACGCTTTGCCGAAGTTCCGGGATGTAGGGACTGAGCGGCCCTATACCTACACCGAGCAGATCAATCATCTTAAGGCGACCGTCGAACTCGGTTTCACCATTCAAGACAGCGCTGAAAGCGTCCTGGTTCCGACCGTCAAGATCGTCAAGACCCAGGAACAGGCCTTTACCGTTCTGGAGAATGTGAAGCCCGACGACACCATGGGAATACGCAATGGGGGTGAAGTTCCCAACGAGGCCGCGTTCCTGAAAAAGGCGGCAAATTCGGCTCAAGATGGCCTGCTCACGCAGGCCAAGGAAAATATCAGCAAGCTGCCCGCGCTGATTCTGCAAACCGCGGACCACAAGGCGGCCGAAATGGATAACGATGGAGCCGCCGAATTGTACATGCTCTACCTGGGCTCGACAGAGAGCCACGAAACACCCGAAAGGAGACGGGCGCAGAAGTTCCTGTTGGATAACTATAACTTTCGAGCTTACGGTGATCCCCCGAAGACCTGATACGCCCGGCCCGCACTGAGGCGACCACCCTCGATGAGCGATCAATACTGGAAAGACGCTTGAAGAACCAGAAGCCAGACAAGGTCGGCAAATACGATGTTCTCGACGTTCTCGGACGTGGGGGCATGGGGGTTGTCTACCGCGCGCGTGACTCCCGCTTAGGACGCGTTGTTGCCATCAAGATGTTGACCGAGGGCTACAGCGGCAACTCTGAAATGTTGCAGCGGTTCTATCGCGAGGCCAGCCAGACAGGCGCGCTCCGCCATAACAACATCGTGGTCGTCTATGACGCCGGCGATCAGGATGGCGAGCCGTACATCGTCATGGAGTACGTCGAGGGTGAACCCCTGGACAAAACCATCAAAGAGCAAAAGCGCGTCCGGCGGGAATTCGCACTCAGTATCGTGGAGCAGATTTGCCTGGCGCTGGCTTATGCTCACCGCAATGGCGTCATCCATCGCGACATAAAGCCGGCGAATGTTATTGTGCAACGGGACGGGACGGCCAAGCTGCTCGACTTTGGCATCGCACGGGATGCGAAGCGGGTCGACACCGGCCTTACCAGTACGGGGTCTCTGGTTGGCACGCCACCTTACATGGCTCCCGAACGATTTCGGGGAGCGAAGATTGATGGCCGGTCCGACATTTTCTCTGCGGGTGTAATTCTCTATCTGTTGCTCACCGGGAAGCTGCCCTTCGATGATGATTATCCCGCAGTGATGGATCAGATCATGCGTTTTGATCCGCCGGCTCCATCCGAGCTGGTGGCGGATTGCCCCGCTTCTCTGGATGCGATCGTTGCCCGTGCTCTGGCCAAGTCCCCTGCGGAGCGGTATGCGAATGCGGATGATATGGCTATGGATCTGCACGAGGTTGCCGAAGGCATCGCCCGTGCCCATATCGCCGAGTTGCTGGGACAGGCGGAAACGCACTTCAATAACCGCGACTTTATGGGCGCCCAGAGCGCGTTACACCAGCTCTTGCGCCTGGATGGCCAGCACGTCGCCGGCAAGCGTCTCCTCTCGCTCGTCGAGCAGCGCTTGACACAGCAGGAAAAGGAACGCAAAGTCCAGGAACTAGCAAGGCTGGCGCAGCAGGCAGCCGGTGAGCGAGATTGGCAACGAGCGCTGGCATTGTGTGAGGAGGCGTTATCGATCACTCCTGAAAATATGACGCTGGTCGCGCTGCGCAAAGCCGTGGTTGAGGGTAAGCAAACGCAAGAGAAGGTCTCTCATCTTTTGCAAGAGAGCGAATACGCTCGAAGAGTGGGAGAACTTACCCGAGCCCAGAGTCATGCGGCCTCTGCTCAACAGCTTGACCCGGACAACTCCCAAATTCTGGCGCTTTGCAGGGCACTGCAACAGGAAATCGACGAGAAGCGGCGTCGAGAAGAAATTCGGACAATATTGGCCTCGGTTAAAGAACGCCTGGCGGCACGTGAGTTCGATGAGGTTACGCTTTTGCTGAACAAAGCCGAGTCCATCTCTCCGGACAATTCAGAGGTGTTCCGGGCGAAAGATGAACTTGCCATGGCTCTGGGGGAAGAGAGACGGAAGGTCATGGTTCGCAGGCTTGAAGAGAAGGCGGCCATTACCACCACCGTGGACAAATTGCGTACGGTCTCAACGGAGCTAGGGGAAGCACTCAAGGAGTTTCCCAACGACCCTTCTCTCCTTCGGCTCAGGCTTAACCTTGAACCTCGCATTAAGCAGCTCGAGGACGAGCTGTTCGTCCGCGAGGTCTCCAGGACTTCCGCGGAGCTGCCCCCGGAAGAAGCTGTCGGACGTATTCGCGCGGCTTTGATTCGCGTGCCAGGCAATGAGCAATTGTTCGGTCTGGAGTCTGCACTCTCCGAGCGCATAGCAAGGCAAAATCGGGAGCGTCTGCTGACCCAGCGGCTGGGGCAGGCTCGTCAGGCCATCGATGATCGTCTGTACCTTGAAGCGGTGAAAATTCTGGAACGCTGCCAGGCAGAGGGTTTCTCTTCCTACGAGGTTACGGGCCTGCTCGAACTGGCAAAGTCCGCGGCCTCGCAGCGCATTAGCCAGGAACGTCTGGAGCGCGCCTACACCCATGTGAAGCGTTTGATCGAAGAGGAGGACTACGGCAGCGCGGTGCAACTTCTCGGCAAGGTTCTGCAACAGATCGACGAGCCGGTTTTGCACCGGCAAATGGAAGAGGCCAGGCAGAAGCAACTGGCCGTAGAGCAGCGTGCTGAGAGCGCGCTGGAACGCGCCGGGAACTTGATGCGCATCGATTTGTTTACCGAGGCAGTGCTTCTGCTGGAGGAGCAATCGGCTGGGGTGAAGCGGCTGCCACGGGTAGACCAGCTACTGGGGCTGGCAAGGAAGCTGCAAGAGGCGGAGGCGAACTTCTCGCTTTTGACTGGCCGGTGTTATGCGCAGATTGGAAATGCCCAGGGCATCGCAGACCTCAAGACCGTCTTCGACACAGCCGCGACAGCAGATACGCCGAGCTCACAGGACGCGACGAAAAGGCGGTTGCGCCAGCGCTGTGAGGAGATATACGGGGAGAAGGCGACCCCAATCATTGCTGCGGCCCGAGAATTAGTTGGCCAGGACGACAGTCTGGTCGCCGAGGCGATTCTGCGGGAGACGACTCCATGGCGTGAGTTTGCCCCTGCGCAAGCCCAGGACGAGCTACGCGCTCTGGAGACAGAAGTCGCCGCGGCGAAAAAGGTTTTACGCTTCCGCAGAGGCTCGCGCCGGTAGTCAATTACGAAGCACGAGCACTCTCTGAAACGAACAGAACCCAACGATCTCAGGCGTCACTTCAAGCCTTCCTTGCAACCATCCCTCAAGCTGTCCTTGTCCAGCAATCTCAACACATCAAAGCAAAATCAGGCCAAGACTAGCTAATGGCAAAGGACTCCTCTGGGTATCCATATAGGTTATTAACTGGATAAATACGTTCCATGGGCACTACTTATGTGCCGACTTATGCAAAGGTTGTAGGCGATGTTCTTGTTCATCGCAATCTGCCAAGCCTATAGTATTGATGGCTTTATTGGCCCTCATGGCCGAGTAGTGCGGGTCCCGGTGATACGAAGGACACCCCTGCCGCCACAATATTGAAGGCGAACGATCGGAGGTGACCTCGTGGCTTTTGAGATGGGTCAGCGGGTTGGTGACTACGAGGTTGTCAGCATGCTGGGAGTTGGCGGCATGGGATCGGTCTACCGGGTACGCAACGTGATTTCAGACCGCACTGAGGCGATGAAGGTGCTACTTCCTGACCTGGTCGCCGAACAGGACCTGGCGACACGGTTTATCACTGAGATCCGCATGCTTGCCAGCTTCGATCACCCGAACATCGCACAATTGCATACGGCGTTCCAGGCTGACAACCAGTTAGTGATGATGATGGAGTTTGTGGAGGGCTACACGCTCGAACAGCGCGCAAAGCAACGCCCGATCCCCCAGAGCGAGATCATCAACTATATGCAGCAAGTGCTTTCCGCGTTGAGCTACGCGCATGGTCGCGGCGTAGTCCACCGCGACATCAAGCCTTCCAACATCATGGTTACTTCGCATGGCGTTGTGAAGCTTATGGACTTCGGCATCGCTAAGTCGCAACTGGAGCACGATCTCACGCGTCCGGGCACCACCATGGGATCGCTCTACTATATGTCTCCCGAGCAGGTGCGCGGCGGTACCGTCGATGCGCGCTCAGATATCTATTCTGTCGGCATTACGATGTACGAACTTTTCGCGGGCCGTCGGCCCTTCGAGGCAGATTCTGCTTACGGCATCCTGGATCAGCAGTGCAACGCTGCACCCCTACCGCCGGTCGAACTTAATCAGCAGTTGCCGCAAGCACTGAGCGACCTCATCCTGTGCGCTCTGGCGAAGGATCCGGCAAATCGCTTCCAGAACGCGCAGGCTGTCAGTAATGCACTGCGTCAGGTTGCTGCGGCACAGAACAATACTCCCAAGGCGGAAGAGGTTGCTTTTGCACCGGTTGCTGTTGCTGCTCAGCCGGGCCAGGGCATGGCTGCCGCTGCCCCGGCTGTGGCGCAGTCTTCCTCGGGGCACCGCGGAGCGTGGATGACCGTCGGAGCCCTCGCGGTTTTGGTTGTTCTGGCCTGTGCTGCCATCGGCCTGCCACGTTTATTCCACGCCAGCGCGAACACCGAAAGCGAAGGAGATCGGACCGTTCAGGTATCGCCGGCAGCGTCTTCGCCAGCTAGCCCTGCATCAGCAAGTACTGCCCCGGTGGGCGCGGTTCCCGATGAGGGCGCCGCCCCGCTGGTAACACCGTCCCCTACGATCCCCGAACTTCCTGATGACGCCGCCGGTAATCCGCCGCAAACACCAGCTAAATCAGGCGGCGGAACGGTGCCTCGTACCAAGACGGAAGGCAACTCAAAGTTGCCCAGACCTGCTTACCATCCGGACGCGCAAACAGATACTGCCAGCCAGACCGATAGTACAAAGCAATCCGAAAATGCCGGGCCCACCCCTGAGGAAGTGGATCAGGCTCGCGAACAGATGACCGGGCTCGATGCCCGTGGCAGTGCTGTTTCTGCGAGCGTGGAAGGCCTAAAGCGCCAGCAGGAGGCAGACGGTCTGGGGCTGCGGCAAGACATGGCGGTTGCGTACGCCCGTATGAATAGCTATTTACGCTCGGCAAGCGACGATTTGCATAACGGGAACATCGTCGCGGCCCGCAATCATATGGACAAGGCCGATAAAGAAATCACAACTTTGGAACATTTTCTCGGCAAATAGGAGAAGAAAGATCATGCGTAAGGTTCTTCCGGTTGTCTTCGCTTTGTTAGTCGCTTTGCCTGGCGTGGCGCAGGAAAAGCGCAGAGTGGCAGTGCTTGACTTTGGATACGGGACTGTCTTGACCAGTGTTGAGGCGATCTTTGGTTCGAACCAGGATGTGGGGAAAGGCATCTCCGACTTACTGATCAATGAACTGGTAAACGAGGGCAATTATCGTGTTATCGAGCGCAGCGCGCTCGACAAAATTCTCAAAGAACAAAATTTCTCCAATAGCGATCGGGCGAACCCAACCACTGCCGCTAAGATTGGTGCCGTGCTCGGCGTGGACACAATCATCATTGGCGACGTTACCCAATTCGGCCGGGATGACAAGCACTATGGGGGCGGAGGGGGAGGCGGCAGTATCTGGACCGCCGGCGCCGGCTCTTTGGGCATGAGCAAATCAAAAGCGGTCGTAGAAGTGACAGCACGGATGGTCGATGTGAACACAGGCGAGATCCTTGCTTCCGTGACTGGTCACGGCGAGTCGGAACGTAAAGGACTGACCACCAGTGGCGCCGGGTACTCCGGATGGAAGGGCGGTAGCGGAGTACTCGACATGGGCAGTACAAACTTTAGCCAAAGCATCCTTGGCCAAGCTGTGAAGCAGTCCGTCAACGATACAGCGAAAGGATTGGATCAGCATGCCAGTAGCCTTCCCGTAAACGCCCCTCCTCCAGCCGCCCCAATTGACGGCCTGGTCGCTGATGCATCCGCGGGAGAGATCATTGTTAACGTCGGCTCCAGCGCCGGATTGCGGGTTGGAGACAAGCTTGCGGTGACGCGCGTCCTTCGTACGGTTAAGGATCCCGCGAGCGGCAAGGTTCTTCGCACGATCGATTCACCGGTAGGGATGCTGACGATTACCAGCGTCGATAGCGGTTCCGCCGTAGGAAAGTTCGATGGCGCGGGGGCCCCAAAGATCGGTGATGCGGTGAAACGCCCATAAATGAGTGTGCACCGGAGCGCCCAATACCGCGCCGGCTAGAGCGAACTGCGGTTTGTCTTCAGTAAACCTCGGTACGGGCGGCACCTTCGTGTTTGCCTTTATATTGGCGAGCGGATTGTCGAAATCGAACCCAAAGAGCCTGGGATTTTCCCCGATGACCGCGGCCGAGGCGATGTTGAAAACGTAATCGTAGGTCTCCTGGGGTATTTTGTCGCGATGTTTTGACAGCAACTTCCAGAAGTTGCGCTCTCTCGGGTTCGCGGGCATGCTCCGCACTAAGGGTAAGATCTGGGTTTCTCCCCAGTTGTAGCAAGCCATCACCAGAAATCCGGAGGCCTGGGCATCCGTGCCATAGAGATCCTGAAGATAAAGAGCGGCCGCTTTGGTTTCTTTGCTGGGGTTGTTGCGCTCGTCGGCGGGGTCAGGTCGTGGTTGGTCCACCAGCGGACCCAGATGCAAGCTGTACTTGACGGCGGTTAGCGGGATGAACTGCCACATTCCTTTTGCGAAACCCATGCGCGTGTGCGGCCCTACTGCATAGGGGTTGAAGTTACTCTCCTGTAAGGCAAGATAGAAGAACTGGGGAGGAAGACCGCGCGCCAGCAGATCGCGAGGAATCGTCTCTGTGTAACCATTCTGCTGGGCCGTCACGATGGCTGCTTTGAGCCGGCCAGACGATCTCCACCTCTCGATGTAGCGGTTGATTTCGGCCTCGAAGTCGCGCGGCATATCCAGTTCGCACTCACCGAATATCCGCGCCACGCGCAAGACCAGCCTCTGCCGCTCGGTCATTTTTGGGTTATAGATTTCGAGCGTAGCCAGGTATTTGTCGTAGCTCTTCTCCATTTCCTGTCGCCGCGCGCGAAACTTGTCGAGCTCTGCAATGCCTGCCTGGCTGTTGGTAGAGGCGAGTGCCCGATCGAGATTGGCCAGATCGATATCCTGCGTCTTGATGGCATAGAAGAGTTCCTCCGCCGTCGCTCTTTGCTGCAGAAGCTGCCGATGCTCGCGATAGGCCAACAGGCCAGCCGCCAGGATGATGGCCATCAGAGCAGCAATGACTACCCCGAACTTCTTCTTTCGCTTGGTCTCGACGTGTGCGAAGGCCTGGCGGATGAACATGGTGTGTTCGCCCGCAGGTTGACCTTTGGCGGCATCGGAGAAGTAGTGATCGATATAGTGGTCAAGGGCGGGGTCTTTGGTGCGGATTGTTTTCTGGGCTGCCGGCTCTGGTTGAACCTTCTCCACTTCGAACTTGAGTTCGGGACCTTCTACCCCCAGTCTCACGGTTGTCGGTCCGGCAATGGGGACGGATGGAACCCGCACTCCCCGCAGAAAGAGTCCATTGGCACTGTCGAGATCGCGGATCGACCACAGCCCGTTCTCAAAGACAACCTCCGCATGGGCACGGCTGACGAAGGAGTTATCGATCGAAAGTTCGCAGTCTTTGAGGCGGCCGATTCTGAACGGTTTGTCGAATCGGAAGTTTCCAAACGAGCCAGGGCTCATTTCCGCATGGACTTTCAAAGCCGGAACAGGGCCCTTTTTTGCCGGGATCATGGTTGCCACTAAGGGTACTACACCCCCTGGCAGCGATGTACAAGAACGGTAAGGCGTTGCTATTGAACTGTTGTGGACTCAGAGATGCCCTGCGAGTTTGTCAGCGTGACCATGACGCTCTGGATGTCAGAGGCGTCTCCGCTGATGGTGAAGGGCTGGGTGTAGGTGAATGTAGTGCCGTCGGCATCGGAGGCCGCCGATTGATACCAGGCCTGAAACGCCGAGGTCACAGGCACTGTCAGGTCCGTGGTGCCGAGCGACTTACCGGGGACGGCGGTGAAGTGAAAATCTGCTTGTGTCATATCCCGCGTAGAGGACAAACCCAGGATAGCGACCTGCACGCTGCTTGCGGATCGGGTCAGGGTTCCGCTTGTGATGACGGGTGGGGCGGCGGGAACTGTGACCTCTACAGGGGCGAGGCCGGCTGGGGTGACATCTGCATTCGTGACGTCATCGATGACGTGAGTTGTGACCGTGATCGTGCCAGCGGTCGAACCGCTTTGAAAGGTGATGGGAGTGGAAGTCGCGGGCGTGTTAGCCGGAATGGATGGCGTTGAGTACGTAGTCATCTTATTGGAAAAGACAATCATGGCATCGCCCACGGTATTGGGTGGCGCCGGAACAAAGCTAAGGGCCACGGTGACCGTGACTGCGTGTGGGAAAGGGTTAACGGTTAAGTTGACGGTCGTGGGCTCGCCAGCCGCTATCGTCGACGGCCCCGAGACAGTGACTGCGACCGGCGGCAGAATCACCATAAGCGACTGGGTCGCGCTGGCTATCGAGTAGTCAAAAGTATCTGTTGGTGTGAATGTCGCTGTGAGAGTTGCAGTACCCAACGGAAGTATGGCGTTTAAGGCTGGGCTGTAGGCAAAAGTACCAGGAACATTTGCCGACGCGCTCAACTGTGTGGCGCTGAGAGGCGTACCGTAGGCGATAGGGGCAGGGGCGGGCCAAATCACAATCGGCGTGGTCTGATTGACCTGTTCCGTCAAACCTGGCGAGGTGCCGGCGGCAAAATTATTGCCTCCGGGGTAGGACGCGGTAAGCGTATGCATCCCGGCGGGAAGAGGGGACGACGGGGTAGTAAGGGTTGCCTGCGCGCTTGCATAGTTGACCAGGATGGAAAGGTTGCTCATTGGCGAAGTCGTGGCCTGTGAGAGGAAGGCCAGATCGGGCAGATTGTCGTCATTCAGGTCAACACTGGCCGGCGCATTCGAGTAAGGGCTAAGGTCAGTCATTTGAGTTACATTCTTGAAATTACCCGTACCATCATTCAGCAGGATGGACAGATCTTCCGTCTCGGTTGTCAGATCGCTCACCATCAATGCTATGTCGGGATATCCATCGCCATTAAGATCGCTTACGTTGATGTTGAAGGATGGAAATCCTGAGGTGGGAATAAGTGATGACTGTGCTGCAAAGGTCCCGTCCCCATTTCCGAAAGCAGTCAGGATGCCATTTTGCGGGCTGTCTTCGATGATGAGGTCCGTTTTACCGTCCTGGTTGAGGTCAGCGGCCGCCGGGTTGCTCGCACCCGTCACCGTCGTCGTGCTACTGATCAGGGTGAGTTGAGTCTTAGCGGCATTCAGCGCAAACAGGTAGATTGTGCTGGGATTGGTGGACGAGAAGTCGTCGCACGGTCCGTCGGTTGGAATGGTTCCCACAACCACAAGTTGCGCCGCGGCTGCCGCCGTAAAATGACCGGTCGTAATGTTCACCGGGCAAAATGTGGGAGGTAGTGGGGCTTGAATGAACGTACCGAGGGCTCCGGGGTTACTCGCTCCCACGTTCAATACGACTCCAGCGACATTCTCCTCTAGGACCGCGGCCACATCCGAGTATCCGTCGCCGTCGAAATCGTCGATGGCAACCTGCTCATAGTCTGCAGATGCACAATTGCAACCGGACGCGCTTACCTGCTTCGGTGGAGTGAGCAGCGAACTATTTGGAACGACGCTGCCGTCGAATACAGAGTATGTTCCGACAGCCGGATTAGATGGGCTACTTCCATGGATCAGGAAGCTCTGAACTCCCGAGGACTGCGGCTGGAGAAAAAAACCGCTGCCGATCGCATCAAATTGCGCCGCCCCCGGAGTGTAGGAATACAAGGTGGGAGTGCTGACCGTGCTGGTGAAGTTGTACAGGGTAACTTCGCCGCTCGACGCGTCCAGGCTTACCAAGGCTGGCGGAGTACCGGCACGCAGCAAAGAAGCGATGCCGACAGGGTTCGAATCGGGCGTTTGGATCGTAGCTGAGGCCGTTGCTGGAAACGCCTGCGAGGACGGAATGACCTTGAGCGGCGCGCTGCCAAGTGAATTCGTGCCGTCATAGAAGAAATTTGCCATACCAGCAGGAACTCCGCCCACAACCGGGACCTGGTTGACAGTCGTGGAGAGGGTCAGAGTTCCGGGAAGAATCAGGGGTGAAGGAGTCGCCGTGATGGAGACGGTGCTGGGCGGAAGCGTTTGCGCCGTGAGCGTCGCCGCAGTGGCGAGGGTCGCCGTCAAAGCGAGCGCCCGCAAACAAAGTGACGCGACCGCTTTCATCGTGCCGCTCCACTTACACTGACACTGCTACTGGCAGGAATAAAGAGCGTCCTGGGTACCGCTGAAGCTCCATCTAAGGCATAGATCGTGCCTGAAGAGAGTTCGCTCAACTGGAAGAGCGCATTGCCCGAGAGAGGAACCAGTTCGGAAGGTCTGCATGCGCAAGGCACTTTTGCCGGTGCGGACGTTGAAGCAAGATCGAGGCGCAACAGCGGAACACCAATGGCGTTGGCTACAAACACTTCATGCCCATCCGCCGAACTTGCAATCGCTAGTGGTTGTGACACCCCGTCGGTAGCGGATGCAAGCTGAGCAGTACTGGGATTGCTGGAGGGATGCGACAATATCACTACTTTGTTAGCGCCGGAATCGGCCGCCAGAACCGTATCGGCTCCAGGCACAAAAGTCATCGCGCCATAGGCTTGTAGGACACTCAGGGGCGCCGAGAGAGTTCCAGAAGAGGATAAGAGTTGTATCGCTGTCGATCCGTCGGAGTGCAGAAGGGCAAGTGCTACATCGCCTAAGTCTCCGATAGCCGCTCCGACGATGGAACCCGAAGCCGCGAAATTCAACGGCTCCGCTACAGGCGTGGACGGAAGGCCGCTGATCAAAACCCCGGTGGAACTTCCGCGCGCATATACCAGTGCTTTTGAGCAGGATGGACTCACGATCACTTGCTGGTTCGCAAGTGGAGAGGTGATCAGTGATGGTTCGCCGTTCGGCAAGGACATGACATACACGCTGCCGGACGAATGGGTGAGTAGAACATAGCTCTTTCGGAGGCAAAAGGTTGCGGATGTAAAAGGTCCTGCGACTACAACGGTGTCGCTCAGGGCGGCGGCTCCGGGGACTCCAAGCATAGTCCGGAGGCCAGCGCGATTCGAATCCCAGGTGTAGCCAAGAATTGGCTGGGAGGCGGCCGCAGCACCTGCTGATCCAGCAGAAGCACCAGAGCCAGCGCTACGCGAAGCAGTGTTCGTTCCGCACCCTACGCAGACCAAGACGGCAAGATATGCCACGAATCCACGTGTGTTTCGAGCCCGCAGCAAACAGAAACCTCCGCGCATTTGCTGACCTTTCTTTCCTCTCACCGGCGCCGCAGCGATGGCGCGGTTACGGTGGGCGGACCAGCAGTGATGGTGGTCGAAGGCCCTCCTCCGGATTGCGAAGCCACCACGGCAATCGCCGCCGCACCCGCAATTGCGCCGACAATCAGTACGGCTTTAAGCGGAAATGCGTGGGTTGCCGCGGGAGGGGCGCCTACGGTCGAACCCATGAAATTGGATTGGTTGATAGAAGTGTGAGCGGTCAGGCCGTGGTATTTGACCGTCACCTGGATTTGGTACTTGCCGGCGATATTGTTAGGAGTAAGCCCGGTCGCGGTCGCATGCCCATTGACATCCGTTACTCCGTCGAACTCGGTGCTCCCGCCGGCGAAGGTACCGCTAGGGCCCGATTGGGGAAGGGAGAAAATGACCAGCGCGCCCGCGATCGGCCTATGATTTTCATCCTCCACCTGGACGATAGGCTCGCGCGCAGTTTGCTGCTTGATGTTGTTAAGAGCCCCCTCCCCCTCGAGGATAGTGATCTGCAGTTGCGGAGGCGGTGGGGTCTGGGCATTCAACCCGGTCTGCCCCGAGAGCAATAAGATGAGGATGACAACAAGAAACCTGGTCATGAAGCACGTCCTGTTTCTATAGGGCAGAGTCGGCTGGAAGCGTTACAGGTGTTCTTACCCCGAGCACTGCCGGGCCCGGCTCCGACTTAGAGATAAGCAAAGGAACTTTAGGGCAATGAGATAGCCGACGTCAACAGTAAATGTGAGACACGCTAGTGGGGTGGTTGCGTCTGGGCCAGCACGGAGTCGATGTTCGCAACATATTTTCGGGACCTTTGCGCCTCATCTGTATCCGGATTGATGGCGATTACGGCGTCGAAATATTTTCGTGCCTCTTGCAGCAGAGCCTGGCCTCCGATGGAGTTGTACTGTTGGGTAAACACCAGGCCGAGCCGGTAGTTGGCGAAAAGATCGTCTGGAACCAGCGAAAGCGCCTTGTGGCACTGGACTGCCGCTTCGTCGTAACTCTTGCGCATCCAATCACAGTCACAGATTCCCTCATACGCCTGGGCCCGGAGTTCACGCCAAATATCCTGCTGGGTAGCACGCTTCTTCGTGCCGGTCCCGAAGAGGCTTCCCAGCACGTAGTAATTCAATTTTCCCGCGAGCGCGCTGTTGAAGTTGCTCAAAGACAAGTAGCTTTCGTATTGGCTTGTGGCCAGATCGCATTGGCCATTTCTTCGCAAAGCTTCCCCGAGCCAAAGATGTGCCTCGGCATTTGCCGGCGTGAGCTTGATCGCCTGGTTTCCGGAGTCCACCGCCTGCGCGTAGCTTCCCTTGCGCAGAAATGCTTGCGACTGCAGGTACCAAACCATGCCATTGGAAGGGTCTTGCTTGGCCACTGCGTCCAGCTGACGAATGGCCTCGTCTAATTCTCCGGTGTCGAGCAGGACAGCAGCGTAGCTAAGCCTGGCCTCAAGATATGCCGGATCAATCTCGATCGCTCTCTTCAGAGCAGCTTTGGCTTTGTCTTCCTCGTAGAGCGCATGATAAGTCCGCCCAAGATAAAGTGCTGCCTGGCTATACGTAGGGTCGATCGCAAGCGCCTGTTCAAAGTCATCCGCGGCAACTTTATAGTTTGCGGCAAAGCCCCGGTTGTATCGATCAAGTCCGCGGTCGAAGATTTCCTGGGCAGCGTGGTTACGCCGCTGGGCAATCAGGATGCGGACCGTCACTGCCGTATCCTGTCCGGGATAGATTTGTTCTTCTCGTGGACCATCCGGTTCGTAGCCTTGATGCGCGCCTTTTAGCGTGTGCGGCCCCGGAGTAAGGCCTGGGAAGCGCTGCGGAACGCCCTTTTTGAAAATCCCCAGGCTTTTCCCGTCAAGCCACACCTCCACGTCATCCATGTTGGTCTCAATGACAAAGGTTCCATAGCGCAGCTTTCCGGCGCAGTCCGCACCCGCGCAATTCCTTGTCCCGCCGGAACCGGGATTGAAGGCGAGTACCATGTTGGGATCGAAGCTGCCACGGTCAGACGTGGGATTTTGCAGCATATGCGTCGCCAGCCGCACATTGGTGTGTACATACTCCGCCAGCTCGTCGGCGGTCACCACACCATCTCCCGAGGTATCCGCCTCTCCCTGCAAGCCCTGAATCACATAGTAGGTAAAGATTCCGTGTCCTCCTCCCCACTGTGAACTCTCGAAGCTCTGCTCACGATCGCGGCTCGCGGTGAGCGAAAACATGGAGCTGTTCAGATCTAACAGGCTCTTGTTTACCTGAGCGGTGTCGTCCTCGGGAGTGATCGCGCCGCTATGGCAGGCGTCGGTCAACAGGACCTTCCATTTGCCGTGGATCCGGTTGCCTATGACCTGGCCCAGCTCATCCATGGGATAAGCGGTGGACGCGACCTTTGTGGGGTCCACATCGTAGGGCGCCAGGTACGCCTTTCCTCCTGAAATGAAACCATGGCCGGCAAAATAAATGAATACCCGATCGTTGGGGCCGGTTACGCCCGGTAGCCACGTCTCGAGCTCCTGTTTCAGATTAGCAAGCGTTGCATGTTCGTTGATCAGCTCATGAACACCCTCCGCGGGGAATTGACCCGCTTTCTCACTGATGAGGGTGCTATACATATCTGCCGCATCACGATCGGGGTATTGCAACTGCGCTTTCACCGGAAGGTTCTTGTATTTGGAGATGCCGACGACAAGCGCGTAGCTACGGGGAATCTGCGGAGCGCTCTGCTTCGGCTGCTGATCGGGAACGACATCAAGGTCTCTCTGCTGTTGGGGCGCCGGAGCTTGTCCATAGCACTGTAGACTGACTGCTAACGAGAAAAAGATAAGCGACTTGGTGAGGGCGTGCATAGGTCAGCGGTGGGCAATCCGAAACTCGTAGATGATCGGCGAGTCGCCGGGGGTGGCGGGTGTCACGACCGAAACGTCCGGTCCCTGAACGATGGTCACGTCTCTCGGCGTAAGAGCGTCAGAACCCGCCAGGGCGCCAGCCGGAACCGCACCAGGACCCGCATTTACATCGAGGCACTCGCCTCGGGCACGGAACAGAGCATCATCGCAACGAGGAATCAGCTCAGCGGGAAAAGCCTGCGGCAGCGGCTTTACGTAGTCGGTGGTGGGCCCGGTCTCGTTTCTCCGTAGCAACGGTGAAGAAGTGAAGGTAAAGAAGATTGTTTCGTAGCCTGCAGGCTTCTCAATGCGAAACCATGAATGGCTCGCCGCAGGAATCCTGTAGTCTTTGCCGTGCTCGAGCCTGTTGTCGCTGTCGGCTCCATTGGCCGGAAACAACTCACTATACTTTCCCGAAGCCGCGCGATCGCTTACGTAGAGAAACCCGTCAGAGGAGGAGCGTATGCGAAAGCGAATCATGTCGCCGGTCTTGAAAACATGTTGTGGACTGACTACGCGAAATGCAGATCCAGCCTGCTGCTCCAGAACAATCCGCATTTGAAGGTCTTGACCCGATTGCTGCGCACTGCAGCTGAGCACAGCGGCTCCCGTGATCACCATCAGCTGGAGCGATCTCATCGATGATCCAGAACCAGGTTGGCAAACACTTGCGACGCGGCGTTATTCCCCTTGCCCTGGCTCACGACGTAGATAGCGTTCTCTCCCAGGGACGGGTCTTTCGTTTCCTGCGGTGGATCTTCGACTTCCATCAAATCGCGGCTCTGCAGTTTCTGCACCAGTTCGTCGCTAATCCTGTTACTAGCTTCCACCTGGCCCGCAGCCAGGGCGGAGGATGGTGCGGGATCCTTCTCCTGTTGCCGCAGGGTGAAAATGACTCCATCCAGGTCCGAGACAACTTGGCGGCTCAACAATATAAACAGGCGCTCCTCGCCAGTTTGCTGGTTGAACTGGAACGATTTTCCCGAGGGCACTTGATATATGCGTCCAGCTTCTACCCGGTTGGATTGGGGCAAGTCGCCCTGTGCGGGGAACAAGGGACGCCAACTGCCACTTGATCCTTGCTGGATGATGTAGATGTAGCCCGGCTGATTAGCCATCAAGCTGATCTTCAACTTATCGCCGCTGTGGAAGGTGGTTTCCGGTAATACTTCGGAAAGTTCACCACCTTCTCCAACCTTAAGCAGCGCATAGCGAAGTCCAAGCGGCTGTTGCGAGGCCTTCGTAAACTTGACAATATGCGGCTCCGCGCCATACCCCTTGGCCGCGACCTGTACCGCCTTTTGCTTTTGTGGAGTGGCTTGGCCGGCGATCTGAGTTGTCTGCCTGGTCTTCGTCTCGGACGCGGGCTTCACCTGGGATGCGGTCTGTGCTGCGGGGTTTGGAGTTACCTCCACCAGGTCGCTGGCGGACCAGAAGGAGTCGCGCGGAGTAAGTGGCTCCTGGGCCTGCGCCGTGAGAGCGCAGCACGCAATTACGACGGACAGAACAACCAGCTTCTTCATTGGCCCACCTTACTTTGCCACTAGCGACTTCAACTTACCCCACAAGGGCGATTCAGGGATGTCACGAACACAGCGAAAGCCGACGAAGGCTGATCGTTGATCCTCAGGGAAGCCCCGCCGCATATACGAAAGCAGCAGGCGTGGGTCGCTCCTGGGAGAAAAGCTGCCACCTTTGATGGAGTACCACTTCCTGGAAAACAAGCTGTTACCGAGCTGCTTTTCCATGTCCGCGTACTCCAGCACGCCCGCAGGGAAAGGTGACTGTGTCCATTCGTAGACGTTACCAGACATATTGAGCGCGCCTGCCGGGCTTTGTCGAGCCTTAAATGAATCCACCGGTTGCAGATTCTGAGGCAGGTCCTGCGTCCAGGGATCCCAGCCCCAGGGGTAGGGACGGCCATCGGTTCCGCGAGCCGACTTTTCCCACTCCTCTTCTGTAGGCAGACGCTTCCCGGCCCACGCAGCAAAGGCTTGTGCATCTGCAAAAGTTACATCTGCAACAGGGTAGTCGGGATGGGCAAGGAAATTACCGGAGCTTGGGGGCGCATGGCCGGTTGCATCACAAAATTTCTTGTACTGTGCATTCGACACTTCCGTCTGATCCACATAAAAGCCTTTCAGCGCGATCTTCTTCCGAGGGTTGGGCGACATGGGCGAGTCATCTCCGAAAATAAAATCCCCGCCTGGCACCAGCACCATGGATCCTGCGGCATCGGAAATAATTTTCTTTGACCGATTGAGAACCAGTATTGCCGCCATCCCTACCAGCAGAGTGACGGTCAGCAGACCGACAGCAGTGATCACGTGCCAGCGGCGATTGGTGCGGCCGGTCACACTGGCAGATGGTTGGGGCACGCTACTCACCCGGGTTTTCTCGGAGTTGGCAACCTGGTCAAACTGAGGCAGCAGCGCACTGCGTCCGGAATTTACTCCGAGACGCGATAGAGCAGCCAGGAGATCTTTTGGACTTTGGAAGCGGCTCGCTGGATCGATCTGGAGCAACTTCTGAACCAGTGGTTCATAGGGCGCGGGCAACTCGGAATCATAGGATCGCAGGGAGGGGCGCGTGGGCGACAAATGGGCTTTTTGGATAGAAGCGAAGCTGTCTCCACTAAAAGGACGCTGCCCGGCCAATAGCTCAAAGAACACCACACCCAGAGAGTACAGGTCGCTGCGCGCATCACAGGTGTCTCCCAGAAACTGCTCGGGAGACATATAGAAGGGTGTTCCGAGCCCCTCTCCAGGGAGCGTCAAGTCTGTGATTTGGGCGCCCTGCGATGCTTTCGCAATTCCAAAGTCAACCACGATCGCGCGTCCTGACGTGTCGAGACGTATGTTTGCCGGCTTCAGATCACGATGGACCACACCTTTGTCTTCTGCCCAGCTCAGAGCTTCCGCTACCTGCGCCACGATATTCGCCGCGTCGTCGGGACGCAATCGCCCTTGTCTGCGCACCAAGCTGGCCAGGTCTTCTCCCTGGATGTAAGGCATGACAATGTAATGAAGTCCATCGGAGGAACCGATGTCATAGACGGGGACTATGTTGGGGTGGCCGGATAGGCGAGCTTCGAGTTTCGCCTCTTCTTCAAATCGCGCCACTACGCGATCGTCTTGCGCCAGCCTTTCCGCCAGGACCTTGACGGCAAATAGCGCTCCATGGGTTGCGTGGCGGGCCAGGAAGACGTCGGCCATTCCGCCACTGCCGATACGCCGGATAACCTCGTATTTCTCACCCAACGCCCGGCTTAGTTCGGCGCACTGATCTTCAACTCTACTCATAAGGGGGCCGTTGAAGATGATTATGTTCACACCGCTTAGCTTCCGCAACCGGTATTTGCCAAAAGGGCCTGGATCGTAATCGGGCCCTGCGGAATCTATGGTGCTGACCTAGACGGCAAGCTTATCCTTCGCGTAGTCGACAGCGTGGGTGGACTTAAGGAGGGTGAGGCCATCGATCCAGGCATTCTTGGATTTGTAATCACCGCAGACAATTTCAACGAAGATAGCCCTGGCCTTGTCACAGCCTCCATTTGCGTGATCTACAAGCAACGTCGCTTCCGCCTTCCGCTTGACTCCCGCTGTGCCTTTGAGCTTCTTCACTAGCCAGTTGCCTTTCTCATAGATAGACACACCGGTACCGACCACCGGAACGGACCGCGCAATTTGGCGGTCTACCTTTCTCTCTTTCTGGGTCATGGCATATCCGAGAACGCCGGCGCAGACAGTGGGGTCAAGGCAATGATCGGTCAAGCCCCCGATTTCTTTCAATCGCTCGAGGTGAGTCTTGGTGGATTTTATTCCCGGCACATGGAGGAGGGAACCCGCTTGCGTGAAGTGACTGATCACGGTCGAAAGCGTGATCGTTGCCGCCTTCTTTCCCAGTTTCACCGCGTAATAGAGCCGCCAGTTATTCTCATCTGCTTTAAATTTCGTAATGACTTCGCGTATCTCGGGGGGAAGCTCATCCGAACGCGCGGAGTCAGTGATAAGAGGAACATTTTCTATGCTGGACATCGAGATCCTCCTGACTAAAGAGTGTAAGCGGCCTGGTCATTTTTGGCGTTCGACTACCCGGTTTGGTCGAGCAATACGATCAGGCTCATCTCGGCTGAAGGGATCTCCCCTGGCACATAGACTCCAACTTTGCGAGTTTGCAGGATGTGCTCCCAGCACGGTCCGGATCGATTGATGACGAAGTATTGGCTCTCCACTTTGGCGGCGATCGCGGCTGGTGGAATGGGCAGCCGCATGAGGGTAAGGCCGGGCACAGCGGCGGCGACCAGGCGCGCGATAAACCGCGCCGAGCATACCTTTACCAATTGCGGCACGCGGGTAATCAAGTCAGCTTCCCCGATAGGTGAGCGGATTTCCAAAAGCCATTGCGAAGGCCCGACGCAGCGTTCATCGATGATGTCGCCGTTGTAGATGGAATTCTCCACCAGATGCAAGGGAACCGTGATCGCCTTGGAGGGCATGACGATCTCCAGGTGGCGCCGGATATGCTCGTCCAGAGCGGCGAAACATGTTCCGATATCACGGTGGTCATACGCCGGCAGCGACCGTGGATGCACTTCGAGGCCGAAGGTGCAAAGAGCCCCCCCAGTCGTGACATCTCGCGAAAGAGCTCCTGAGGATGTACGTGCTTGGACAAGAGGAAGTGCCGCAGCATGGAAACGCTGGAGTTCAAGGTGTGCAGAAACCAATACTGGGCGACATGGCGTGCCGACAGGCCGGCCTCGAACTTCCCGTGGCGCTGTTGCTGCTCGCGGGCAAATGCGGCGCTCTTGTCGTCGAGGATGTCGATAAGGCGGCTGAGCATGGCAGCGAGAGAGCCGCTGGCGCTCAAGGTAATGCAGGGCGGCACGAAAGAAGAATCACTCTCAAACCGCCCAGAGCCGGTACGCACAATGCGCAACACCGGCAGGCTCACAAACTGGTCGGTTAACTCGCTTTCGGCAAGCAGCTGCAGGTTCTTGCGCCCGACCCTAATTTTTTTCTCGTCGCGACCGGTATTTTCATCCGGGAGCAGTTGCTCCACGCTCTGATAGCGAACCGAGGCGTCGGGGGCGTGATTGTCCAGGCTGGTATTGCGGCCCTCCTGCAAGCTGACCGGAACCGCAAGATGCATCGTGAGATGGTCGGCCACCGGGGAAAACAGCGCGCCGAACTCACGCGGCGGCGGAGCGGCATCCGACCCAGGCAAATCAAACGCCAGCCCATCTTCAAACAGACCGCGCCCGCTGGTCATGGCGAGCGTGCCGTTGCGCAGAGCGTCGGCGTCGAACTGCACTCCGGCGAAGCCATAGGCATCTCGCCACAGGCTCATGGTGACAAAATTCAATGAGTCTTCGAAATAGCGGCTCTGCGCCTGAAAGTTGTGTGGGCCAAGGTACATCCCTTCTGCCCAGACGGGTTTGTTCAATAGTTTCATTGGCTTTCAACCCGCCTGCGGCAACAGGATGAGCAACTCCATTTGCGGATTTGGAAAATCACCCGGAACATGCGCGGCAACATTACGCGCGCGGGTGACGGCGTCCCACGCAGCTCCCGACTGGTTCAGACTGAAGTATTGGTACTTCATCTTAATCGGAATCGCACTGGGTGGGCTGGGCAAGTGGCTGAGTACAACTCCGGGCAAAGCCAGGCTGATCAGCCGCTCGATGTCAGTGGCCGAACACACCTTCAC
This sequence comes from uncultured Acidobacteriaceae bacterium, assembly GCA_963736535.1. Lineage (GTDB taxonomy): Bacteria > Acidobacteriota > Terriglobia > Terriglobales > Acidobacteriaceae > PALSA-350. The sequence continues at coordinate 900,624 of CAVTPN010000010.1, read as the reverse complement.
CAGCTGGGGAACCTTACGGATGACGACGTCGTCGCTGGTGTCGGTGGAGATGGCAAGATACATGCGAGTGTTGTTAAGGTACTTGTCCTGGTCGATCGCAGCCGCGTAGATAGTGTTCTTCACATGCTTGAGCGGTAGGGAAATGACATTCGTGGGCACGACCGTTTCCAACAGAAGTCGTAATTTCTGATCGAGATCGTTGAAGACCTTGCCCAGCTCAAGATGGTCGTAGAGCGGAAGATCGCGCGGACGGATGGTCGCGGAAAAGGTGGTGAGCGAAGCACCGAGCGCGGTGAGCGCGGAGAAGAGCTCTTCCGGATGGCAGCGCTGCCCTTGCAGCAGATGGCTGAGCACGGGAATATGCGAATTGACGGTATACAGGAGCCAGAAATTCGCTATGTCAGACGCAGTAAAGTCGGCCAGGCTAAGGTTCTTCTGTCGCCGGGTGGCGGCGAGCTGAGTGCTCTTGGCGGAGAGAATTTCCAGCAGCCCGTTGACCAGGCTAAGCAGGAATTCGCTGGCGCGTACTTCGAGCAATGGGGGAACAAAGCGGGTATTGAGACGGAAGACGCCGGCATCGGTGCGTTCCACGTTGGCGATGCGCAGGGCAGAGCTTCCTTCGCGGGTCTCATTGGCTGCCAGCAGGCGCAGGTTCTTGCGCGCGATCTGGATCGGCTTTTCTCCGCCGCCGGTGTTCTCGTCGATCACGGTCGTGATCTCCGCCAGGTAGCGGGAGCCCGCGGAGCGGCCAGCGGGGGAAACATTCAGCCCTTTCTGCCGGTAGTCGGGCACGGTGAGATAAATGTCCAGGTCGTGAACGCCGGGATCGAAGAACTCCGCCAGGGCCTTGGAGGGCGGCGGCTGATCCGACCCGGGAATATCGAAGAGCAACCCGTCGGGAAAGATGCCTGAAGCGCGGGAAACGGCCAAGTGCCCGTCAGCCAGCAATTCCTGGTCGAGCACGACTTCGCTGAAGCCCCAGGCGCAGAACTTGAGCGCCTGCAGCCGGAAGTTCAAGCTGTCTTCAAGGAACCGGTCCTGCAGTTGCAGGTGCTGCGGCGTCAGGAAGGTGCCTTTGGTCCAGAGAACGGGTTGCAGTTGTTTCATGGCAATCTATGCGCTTGCTAAGGCTGCGAATAAGGATAAGGGATCGAGACCGCATCTCAAATCTAAAACCAAATATTTTCTAGACTTACGGCGGGTTCTATTGATCGAATTAGGTCACGCATTGTAGACTGGCAAGCCGGTACGCTTCGCCAGAAACCCGTGATTTGGAAGGCTCCAGATGGAGGGCGAACTCAATAAAAATCTGCAGTTCCTCGATTTGTGTGAAAAGCAGCGTAGCGCGTTTCTGCTGACACCGATTCCGGAGCTAGTAAGGTTTCCTGAGGATTCATGCTTGTACAAATGGACTGAATATGGCTTGATAAACCCCACTGCTCCTGAAAAGCCGATCACTGAGTGGTGGCTTCCGTGGATGGGTTTTCGGGTAGGGGACAGAGATGTCCCGGGCTTCAAGGAATTGAGAATCAGACACCGCAACATCGACGGAAGTGTAGGACGTTTTCAGGAGGTTGTTCGGTCGCGTAACGCCGTGACAGAGCCGGGGAATGCGATGTCTGCAATCCTTAAGGTGAAGGTGGAGAAAGCTGTCTGGGGTTTCGTCGGTCTCACAAAGTGGCAGCGTGCTTATAATGATCCGAACCATCCCAGGGAGCGCTCTAACGTCACCTTCATCGGAGGCGATTATCAACTTTGTATCCCAGGATTGACACCAGCATACATCCGAAAAGTGTGAGTTGATGCGCGTGAGCCCTCCACGAGTCTTTGCTTGCTTCCTCAATTCATCTTTCCGCCTTTGCTGCCGTCGTCCGCCTGGTCTGGGTCTTTGGGGCTCGTGGGGCTCGATCCGCAGCCTGAGCCAGCCGCGCCGCCGCTGTTGATCATCACCATCGTTCCCACAATGGTGACGCCCCCGGGATTGATATCGATGAAGTTGCCACCGACTTTCAGCGTTAACTCGGCGCCGGCTTCAAGTACGAGGGTCGCGCCTGCCTTCAGGTGGATGATCTGTCCGGCCTCGTGAGCGAAGTTCATGCCGGATTTCTCATATAAATTCTGACCTACCTGCAGTGACAGGTTTTGGCCGACCTTCTGGTTGACGTTTCCCGTCACTTGGCAATGAAGGTCCCCTCCGGCCTTCTCCATCTGATCCTGGGTGACGATCAGGCTTCGGTTGTTTCCCACCCATTCGCGGATATCGTTTTTCAGCCGGGTGTCGAAGTCCTTTTCTCCGCGGAGGAAGATCTGTTCACTGCCGGTCTTGTCTTCAAAGCGGAGCTCGTTGTAGTTGTCCGTGCCGCCGCCCTCGGAACTGCGGGTCTTGAAAGTGCTGCGCGTCTGGTTGGCGGGCAAGTCGTAGGGAACGGTCTGTTCTGCGTTGTAGACGCGGCCGGTGATGATCGGCCGGTCCGGATCGCCTTCAAGGAAACTGACGAGCACTTCCTGCCCGACGCGAGGAATGGTGATCGCACCCCAACCCTGTCCGGCCCACTCCTGCGAAACGCGCACCCGGCAGGAGCACTTGCCGGCGCGGTCCCAGGGGAAGAGGACAATGACCCTGCCGTAGCTGTCCACCCAGATCTCTTCGCCGTCTCCTCCGCCATCGTCTCCGCTCGTATCCTTGTAGGTACTCTTGCCGATAACGACGGCGGTCTGCGGGCCCTGCACGAAAGGCTTGGGAGTAAGACGCGCAGGGCGAAAAGGGACGGTTTCTGGGATACAGGTGAAGTGATTGGAGTAGCTGTCTCCGCTTCCGGCGCTCCCAAGGTTGTAGCTGCCGTGGGCCGACGCGATGTGCTGGACTTCCGTGAGCACATAGGAGACGTTCATCGTGTTCTGATAGTGATCAGTGAGGTTGAATTTATAACCGCTGGTAAAGGCACGGCAGACACTTGAGCCGCTGGCTACCAGGTGACCGGCCTCCTCTTCCTGCATGCGGAGCTTGGCGAACCCCGCCCCGTCTCCGCGGGTGGTGTATTCGCCGGGATAATCGAAGATCTCAAATCCACTATTCCCGCCGACTTCGATGACGCTCGGCTCGGTGGCGGTAAGGTTGGCCGAAGGGGTGGTGAAGTTATAGTCGGTCAGCGTGTACTTGCCGCTGCGCAGTTGCTGCTCGAGGATCCAGGAATTGATGACGTCGGCCTCGTCGATGCCGCCGCTCACCAGGTTGTATCCAGCGCTCGTCTGCCCCGGGCAAGGCTCATGAGCGGTAGCCGAGTCGGCGATCACCATGGTGTGCTTGCCCTTTTCGTGCTGGTAAAAGTAGAAGATGCCGTTCTGTTCCATAAGACGGGAGATGAAGTTGAAATCCGTCTCGCGATACTGAACACAGTACTCCATGGGCGAGTAGTCGCCGTTGAGCAAGAGCGTGTAGTCTTGAAAGCCCCGATCACTAAAGACCTGCTCAATCACTTCGTTGACTTTCTTGTTGTGAAAGATTTTGCAGTCGGCGTACCGGGTTAGCATCCAGGTCCAGGGAACAACTTCCATTTGAAAGTGGGTAAAGCGAGCATCGGCGCCACTTTGCGCAAAGTGGCTTACCATGCCGTTGAAATAGCGCGGCGTATCGTCTGCTTGAGTCACCGAGATGGTTACGTTCTTGCCGATGATTTGGGCGAAATCGATTGGACCTTGATCCGACAGCAGATCAAGCTGAAAACTGAATAGGCGCGAGATCGCCTCATGGCCGGTGAATCCAGCCAACAGCAATACGTCCTCGCCCAGCGGCGTGGTGAGGGCAATGAGGCGTTCTTGTTGCGAATAGTGCGGCATTTGATACCTACAAATCCTCGCGTCTCAGGTGTCTGCTCAGGCCATGCTTGCTACAGCAACCGGCGCGCCGGGCGCCTCATAGACAAACTCCCCATTCTCCCCGATGCCTACATGGATGGCGCTCATCTTCTCGCCTTCGGCCATGCCGCCCAGGATTTTTCGCGAGATATCCGGAAGCAGGGAATTGGTGAGGATGTTGTCAACGTTCCTGGCGCCGCTCTCCACCTCGGTGCAACGGCTGGCCACCTCGTTCAGGAAGGCATCGTCATAGGTCAGCTTGATCTTGTGGTTTTCCAGGATGCGGCGCTGAATCTTGCCTAGCTTCAGCCGGATGATCTGCTTCAACGCTTCATCGCGCACCGGGTAATACGGGATCACGACCATGCGCCCAAGAAAGGCCGGCTTGAAGATCTTGTTGAGCTCCGGTTTCAGCGTTTCGACCAGCGCGCGCGGGCTGGGCGCCGTTTCCGGATCGGCTACCAATTTCATCAGCTGATCGGTGCAGGCGTTGGTGGTGAGGATAATGATGTTGTTCTTGAAGTCGATCTGACGTCCTTCCCCGTCCTCCATGTTGCCCTTGTCGAAGACCTGGAAGAAGAGCTCGAGCACATCGGGATGAGCCTTCTCCACTTCATCCAGCAACACGACGGAGTAGGGCCGGCGGCGCACCGCTTCCGTAAGGACTCCGCCCTCGCCGTAGCCAACATAGCCCGGAGGCGAGCCTTTCAGGGTGGAAACGGTATGCGGCTCCTGGAACTCGGACATGTTGATGGTGATCAGGTTGTGCTCGCCGCCATAGAGAAGGTCAGAGAGCGCAAGTGCCGTCTCGGTTTTACCCACACCGCTGGGACCGACCAACATGAAGACGCCAACTGGTTTGTTGGGGTCGTCAAGGGATGCCCGCGAGGTCTGAACGCGCTGGCTGATAATCTCCATCGCGTGCGGCTGGCCGATGACCCGCCGGCCCAGGTGTTCCTGCAGGGAGAGCACGGTGGTGATTTCGTCCTTGAGCATTTTGCCGGCGGGAATGCCGGTCCAGGCGGAGAGCACCTCGCCCACAATCTGTGCGTCCACGCAGACGCGGATCAGGCCGGTCTCCCCTTGCAGTGCGGCAAGCTCGCCTTCCAGGGCCTGCAGCTCCTCCTTGAGCCCAGCCGAATTGGCCGCGGCCGCGTCTCCTGTCCCATTGGCCGCGTGGCCTGCCTCCAGCTTCGCCCGCAGGTCGCGTATCTTCGTCACCAGCTCGCGTTCTTTGTCCCAGCGCTCCTGCAGAGCCTTGAGCCGGCGTCGTGGCCGTCTCCCTTTGCGCCTCAATCTCGGCCAGCTTTTCCTGGTGATCCGCGCCTACAACTGCCTCGCGATCGAGGATTCGCTTTTGCACTTCAAGGGCATCGATCTGGCGGGTCGTGTCTTCCAACGCCGGCGGCGTGGCGTTCTGCCCCAGCGATAACCGAGCGCAGGCGGTATCGAGAATGCTCACTGCCTTGTCGGGCAACTGGCGGCCGGCGAGATAGCGGTGGGAAAGACGGACGCTGGCGTAAACCGCCTCGTCGAGTATGCGCACGTTGTGATGCTTTTCCAGGGAAGCCACCAGGCCGCGCATCATGATGAGGCATTGGTGTTCGCTGGGCTCCTCCACTTTGACTACTTGAAAGCGCCGGGCGAGCGCTGCATCTTTCTCGAAGTACTTCTTGTATTCCGACCAGGTCGTCGCCGCGATGGTGCGCAGTTCTCCCCGGGCCAGTGCCGGCTTGAGCAGGTTGGCCGCGTCGTTCTGCCCTGCCTGGCCGCCCGCGCCGATCATGGTGTGGGCCTCGTCGATGAAGAGAATGATGGGTGTGGCTGAGGCCTTCACTTCTTCGATCAAACCCTTGAGCCGATTCTCGAACTCGCCTTTGACACCGGCGCCGGCCTGCAGCAACGCCAGGTCGAGGGTCCTTACATGCACGTTCTTTAGCGGCGGAGGCACATCGCCCTGGGCCACCCGCAAGGCGAAGCCCTCAACCACCGCGGTCTTGCCCACACCGGCCTCACCCGTGAGGATGGGGTTGTTCTGCCGCCGCCGGGTGAGGATGTCGACGATCTGGCGGATCTCCGCGTCCCGGCCAAGTACGGGATCGATCTTTCCTTTGCGCGCATTGCCGGTTAGATCGACCGTGTATTGATCCAGGTTCGGCGTCTTGCCGCCGGCCGGTTTTGCGGCATCGCCGGGGGCAGCGGTTGTAGCCGAGGTAGTCGTCTCGTTGGAAAGGGCAACAATGCCCAGCAGGTCTTTGCGCAGCGCGTCGGCGTTGATCTTTTGGAACTCGCGGCTCACATCGTTGACCAGGCGGGCTAGTTCCTCGTCCGAAACCAGCGCCAGGATGGTGAAACCGGTGCGCACCTGGCCGGCGTTGAAGTCGATCGAGCCGATGGTCCACGCCGTGGTCAGCATCTTGAGCACCGAAGGGCTGATAGCCGGCGTGCGCGCATTGCCGGACTTCAGCTTGTCAATGCTGCGGGCCAGATCAGCCGTAAGCCTCGACTTGTCGATTTCAAAATGCTTGATGATGGCGGCGAAATCGCCGGCAGCGGAATCGAGCAGCTTGGTGAGGTAATGTTCCACCTCGACGTCGTAATTGGTGCGAGAGAGGCACAGGCCGGCCGCCCCTTCGAGCGCCAGACGGGCGGGTTCATTTAACTTGCCGATAAGAGCTTTCAGATTCAGTCCCATACCATCCCCCTTACAGAGTCAGAATCGTGTCGTCAGGATCGCTGCCCAGAGGCGCGGTGGCCAGCCATGACACCCAGCCGAGCCGCACCGGATTGTTTGCCTCAAAATCGAGCTCTGTGCCCGGCGCCTGGGTGCGATCGAGCACCAGTTGCAGCTCAAACTCCAGGCAATGGCTGCTGAAGAACCGGGTCAGCCCGCGCAAGGCCTGGTAGGCGCTCCCCTCGGGCAGAAAGTCGCAATACCGTTCCATGCTGAGCGGGCCGAGGCGGATACGCACGCGAGCCTGCCGGTCCCAGACTGCGTCGCCTACGACCGCCCCGCCGCCAACTTGTCGAGAGGGCGTGTCGAACTCAGTCATGGCGCATTGGGTCGCTGTATCCAGCCCATACCAGGCGCCGGTGAACTGCTGAATCTCCACCGGCACCTCAAAATAGTCTTCGATGATTTGCTCCAAAGCCACCGCTGAGCGCGCCTGCATGGCCACGAGCGAGATGTAGTGGAGGAGAGCTTCATCCTCAATTTCCTGGCGATCACGCAGGCCGTCGGTTCCCAGGCCGACCAGGTCGAGAAGGTAGCGCGTGAAGAGATCTCGCGCGCCCGCGGAATACGTCACCGGAAATCGTGGCTTCTGCCAGGCGCGATAAAAGAGCGAGATGGCGCGATGATTGAAAATGTCGAAGAAGGCAGCCAGACCGTGATCCTTGGCCCGGGCCCGCTCCAGAATCAACTCGCTGTAGGCGTAGGGCAGCGCGCCCATGGGTCCGGTGAGCCCCATGAAGTTCACCATCATCTCCGGCCCCGCATGCTCAGGAAACTCCAGCTCCTGAATCTGACTTGCGGGGAACCCGAGCCGGGGATTCACCCGAAAGTGCACGGCTTCCTGCTCGGGATTGGAGAAGCCTCCCACCGGCCGCAACCCGGCGCTGAGGCGCTCCAGAAGCGTGACTGCCTGGAAAAATTCAAACGAACACGGGTTCTCGGCGAGGTCGTCGCCCAGTGGAGAGTTTCTCAAACTAGCAATTTCCGGCCGGATCTCGGTTGCCATTCGTGCAGCGCCCCCTTTCTCTGCGGAGTCGTGACGCTGAGCTGGGTAAAGCTGTTCAGCGAAACGCTGAGGCCGAAGAATCGCTCCAATACGTTGGCAAACAAAAATGCCCCGCCGCCGGTGAACTGGTCCTCGTCGAGCTCCATCTCGATGCGCAGGCCGCGGGCGAAGCTCACTCCCTGCTCCGAGACCAGCCGCGTGAAGTGCGGACGGCTGCGGATTTGCAGAATGCTCTGGATCACGTTTTGCGAATATGCCGTGCGCCCCACATCGTAGAGCCGCAGAATCTCCTGCAAGGCCTCTTTGCCCTGCTCGACCAGCGAGAGGTAGTTGAGCGACAGGTGGGAAACCAGACGCCACAGTGTGCTCTTGCCCAGTTCAGGCCGCACTGGCTGCGTGGGTTTGCGCAGCGCGACAATGCGCTTCATGGCCGCCGTGCCTTCCATCTCAAAGTCGCTGTCCTGGTTACCGAAAGGCAAACGGGAAGGCAAGTCGCGATTGGTGCAGGTGGTGCGTACAGAAAGCACCGAGGCGCCAGACTCGACATTGGCGTTCGAAAGATCGACCAGCGAGAGCGAAACCTCCGTTCCCTCATCGCTCGGCCGGGCCGAGGCGCGGCGGCGCGCGAGCCAGAAGCAGCCTCGATCCTCTTTCCGTGCGGAATGACGAAGGGAGTAAAACGGCTCATAGCTGGTGATCTTCTGGTTGCTGGGGTTGATTGCGTTTACTTCGTCGACGGCGAAGACCTCCATGGAGTAAGGCCGGCGCACGTCGGGCGTGACGGTGTACTCATACTTCCGCCGATCCAGCTGGATGGGCTCTGCGACTTGGGGAAAGAGGTTCACCACCGGAGCGCATCCCAGGCGGAAGGTTTTTTTCGAGAGCTCAAGCTCCAGCCGCTGAACGCGGCCCTCGCCTTCGATCTGGGAGATGAGGAAGATAATTTCCACGGCATCCTTGAAGCCGGCTGCCGCGATGCATTCCAAACCGGAGAGATCGACAAAAAAGAACTTTTCCGGAAAAGCGAAGTACTCCATGAGCAGGCGATGTCCGGCGAAAGAAGAGGGTGCATAGGGGACCATTCCCTGGTCCGAGGCAAAGCCCACGGCGCTCAGGGCCGAGGCAGGCAGCGTCACTGGGGCAAGCCGCGATCCCGCGGAGAGATCGCGTACCACGATGCGATTGAGGCGGCTGAAAAGAATTTCGTAGAGCACGTTCACCAGGCCGCTCTCGCCATCGAGGTAAAAGCGCAACTGGTCCAGCTTAAGGGCATGGAAGCTGACATCGGGAGCACAGCGAAGCTCCAGGCGGATAGCCCAGGCGGAGTCGTTGGCCTTGACCGCCGGCTGCAATCGGCTGGGCGCACGCCATTCCGCAGCACTCACGGTCAGCGGCCACAAGACTGTGTCGTAGCAGGTGCGAAAGGTGCAGGGTACTCCACTGACCGGCTTCGAGTAGAGCGGCGAGTTGCGCTCAATCTTCAGCCCGCTGCTCAGCTTACCCTTTTCCGGATCAAGTTGAAATTCAACCACGGACATGGAAGGCAGAGGACGAACCAGTTGCGGGTAGACAACGGTGAGTAGCGCTTCCGTGATCTCGGGAAACTCATCGTCCATTTTGAGATGGACCCGGGCGGCGAGGAATGCAAATGCCTCCAGCAGCCTCTCCACATGCGGGTCCTCGCATTTTGTCGGTTCCAGGACCAGGCGGGATGCAACCTTGGGGTGCTTCTCCGCGAATTGCACCGCGGACTTGCGCAGATAGTCGAGCTCACGCTCGTAATAAAGCAGCAAGTCATCGCGCATCGTCAGCCCCGGAGAGGCGGCAATTGCCGCTCTTCAACTCGATGACGGTATCGAAGGAGATCGGTTCAGGCGCCGGGTCCATGCGCAGCATGGCCTCAATGCGCAGACGGACTTCGCTCTTCGCTGTGTCGGGATTCTCGGATAAAACGACGCGAACGTTTGCCAGCCGCGGCTCGAAGAGATTGATAGCCGCAACAATCTGCCGTACCAGCTTGTTGCGGTCGGCGGAGGTGGCCATGGTCAACGCGGAGAGATCAGGAAGGCCGTACGTGTATCCGGAACGGTTGACCTCCTTCAGGCCTTCGTGGGGCAGCTCGGCGATCCTGCGAGTGTTGAGCAGCCACTCCAGATCACGCCGCACCGCGCGCCTGAGCAACCGCTCCGATTGTGAGCGGCTGGGAGGATTTTCCGTTTGCGACCCGGGCTCGAGATCAATGAGGCGGTCGAGCACCGGGACAGTGACGGTCGTTTCACCGAGATTCCTTGCCATCTCTTACCCCGCGCTCAGTGCCTGAACCGGGTCCAGGCGGCAGATACGTTCGAACATCTTTTGCTTGTCGCTGGAGCTGCCTTGAATCTTCTTGCTGTTGCGCATCAGATTCACTAGATCGGTGGCCACCTGCTCAGGGTCTTCCCAGGTGTCGAGTTTGTGGTTTTCAATCATGGCCGTTACGTCGTCGAGCAGCGGTTGAGCGATGGCATCCTTTCCTGCGGCTACTGCCAGATCAATTAATTGCATAGTGCGGCGAAAGCGCCCCCGCCCCGATCGCTGGCGGGCGATCTCGCCGCGCATGATGGCGAATGCCTTCTCTTCCTGCCCGGCAGTCAATGCCTCTTTCGCCAGGACGTACGCATCCGCTGCCTGCGCGAGCCAGGTGGGTGTTCCGTTGAGGCTGGCGGGGGTTGAGCCATTGGCATCGTCGCCAAGGGCCACGGCAAAGTGTGGAGGGTCTTGCAAATGCTGCAGCCACGCCTTGGTCTCCGGATTCGCCGCCGGCGTGTCGTCGAGTAAAGTCGCCTCCAGTAACTCGGGAAGATCATTGAGGAGCGCCCGAAGTTCCGACTGTATGGCGTTAGCGATTGGTTGATATTCGCTTCCCAGGGCAGAGCAGGCGGCGACAGAAAGCCGCTGCAGGTCGAGCCAGGCGCGGCTGCAAGGGAGCGCCATTGCCTCTTCGCAGGCATCGAGCAGCTCGCGCCACCTCTTGGCCAGCGCCAGCCGCTTCACTTTCTGGCGCAGCTCGGTGGGCGGCGCTTCCAGTAACGTGCTGTCGCCCAAGCGGGATGCGGTGCGCAGCTCACCCCAGCGTAGACCGCGCAAGATGAGGTAGGGAGCAGGGCTGAGTGGTTCCCGCTTGCGCAGGAAGGCTGCTGCCGCGGCGATGCCGGCGACCGCCTGGCGCAGATCGGCCGGTTCTGACATTGACAATGCGGCAAAAGCCGCGGCGGGCGCGGCCGTGTCGCCGTCGGCTGCCGGATCTGCTTGCTGGACCTCGACGGGCGGCGCTTCTTCGACAGGATCCGGTTCCTTTTCGCGCTTCTTGGTGAGCAATGCGTGGACCATGTGCCGGACGTCTGTGAGCCCTGTCTTGAGTTTGGTGAAGGAGGGAGAGTCGTCCTCGAAGTTCTCGTTGGAAAACTTCTCCAGAGCCTCAAGCGCCTGCAAGCAGCGATCGAGGTCCTTCTCGGCTGTGAGATAAAAGGCCTTTGGGGTCTCAGCGAATGCTTTATCGAAGACTTCGGGCGCAAGCTTGCCGTCTTGGATCAACTTGGACCGGGTCTTACGATCCTTGTCGGTCTTGGCCTGGTCTTCATACCCGACGAGACGAGAATCCTTATATGCGAACCACGAGTAACCTTCGCTGACCAACGGCGCGGAGCGCAACGGAAAGTCGAGGAAGGACCCGATCCAGGAGAGCGGCTTGGCACGGAGTTCGCGGTCTCCATCCTCGATGACCGGATAAACCGTTTCCCAGAAATTAGTCAGCAATTCGTGGCATAAGGTGATTCCCCGGTAAAGACCGCCGTAATGCTCCGTCACCAGAAGAGCTTCGGTGAGCCACGCGGCCAGCTGAAGATCTTTCGACACCGTCGCCAGGGTGTCCTGCGCCAGCTTGATCACCAGCGGGTAGTTTGCCGTCTTCCGTTCGGTTTGCCAATCGCCCTGCGCAAGGTCGTCGTCCTGCCGGCGAGCCTCCCGTATTTTGTCGAATATGAGCAGTTTGGTGTCGTAACGAAGATCGATGCCACTGGGGTTGTCACCGGCAATCGGAGTGAGGATATCTTCGCGAAGCGGCATAGTGGCGGCAACCTAACTACAACGAGCTTTACTGCTCAGACGGCGCAATTTCAGGTTGGGCGAATTGGATCGACCGTACTTCAAGGAATGGCACTTCCTCGCCGTCGACCAGCAGAATCTTCTGCCCCGATGGGTATTCCCGACCCTCGTCGTCAGCCGCCCAATCCGTCATTCTCCCCAGCCAGACTGCTTCGTCCGCATGTTTCCAGGAGAAGGGATAAATCGCCGGAATCAGCACTTCTCCCAGGTCCATGCCTTGAAACGACGGCGCGGCCTGCACCAGAGCCGGAGCCCAGAGCGTGTCCCGTAGCCGTTGCGGGGGCCCCATTTCGACCGAGGCCACGTGCTCGAAGGGGATCCAGACATAGGCCCCGGCCGCAAAGATTTCCAGCCGCGAGCCTATATCCGGGTCCGCATCGCGCAGTTCAGTAAAGGCTTTCCCGTTGAGCTCGCCTCGAGGGGACGTCGCAGGGGTAGCCGGGAAGGTCTGCTTCTCAAAGATCTCGTGCCGGGTCTTCTCCGCATGCAGCGCTGCGTAGTAGACGATGGCTCCGGTTTCCGCTTCGGCGTTTTTTCCGGCCAGAACGGCGAGCTGCTTTTCTGCACGGGCGTAATCGCCCGAGAAGCAAAGCAGCTCAAACAGAAAGACGCGCTGCGCAGTGTCGGCCGGGTGGTCGCGTAAGTGCGCAGTAAGCCACTTTTCCGCCTCCCGCACCTTGCCTGCCGCGAACAGCTCCTTGGCGGTTACCGGCACCGTACGCCTGCTCGCCCAAGACCTACCACGGCTTGAGCTTGAGTACGTCGAAGCCCTTGTCGATAAAGCCCTTCAGCGAGCCATCCTCTTCAGGGTTGTAGCTGACTTTGACTTTGCTGAAGGCGAAGCTGATGGATTCCACAGGGTTTTCGCTGGAACCGGAGAGCTGGATGGATGTGATCAGCGCATCCTCCATGTGAATCTTGAAATAGTCCTCCTGGTTGTCGCCCATCGGCTTGTCGTAGATCACGTCGACCTTCGTCAGGTAATTGCCTGTGACGCAATCGTCGAAGAGCAGGGGAGAAGTCTTGTCGAGCACCTTCATGATCGTCACGTCCCCCAGGTTGGCGCGGCCCGCCCGAGCCTCGCCTCCGGATGAACCAGCGCCGATCACCGCGGTCATGCTTGCGCCAAAGCTAAAGGAAAGTATGTCGATCGCGCCCTGTTTGCTGGTGCTGGGTCCGGGACGGCCATCGATAACGAGATATGCATTGACTGCCATTTTTTCTCCTTGAAGAGTCTTGCGTTAGGCACCGGCACTAGGAACTTGGGCCCATGGGTTCCGTCCAGGATAGGGTGCGCCTAAATTTACTTCACCGCGGCGGGCAGTTCAGCCACCAGCCGTAGAGAAACGGTCAGTTCATCCAGTTGGAAGTGCGGACGCAGGAAAGCCACCGCACGATAGACACCCGGCTTGCCCGGAACCTCCGTTACGTCGATTCGTGCCTCACGCAGCGGACGCTCAGCCTTGGCTGCTGGAGAAGCGGAATCATCCGGGGTAACGTATTTCGTGATCCAGCGGTTCAGGAATCGCTCCGCCTCTTCACGAGACATAAAGCTACCGATCTTATCGCGCATCATGGCCTTCAGGTAATGGGCGAAACGCGAAACCGCCATGATATAGGGCAGCTGGGTAGACAAGCGAGAGTTCGCGTTGGCCGAGTCGGTGTCGTAGACCTTGGCTTTCTGGCAGGTTTGTACACTGAAGAAGGCAGCGTAGTCGGTACCCTTGCAGTGAACCAGAGGCACAAAGCCCAGATCGGCCAGCTCTTTTTCACGCCGGTCGGTGATCGGTACTTCGGTCGGGCACTTCAACGCAATGTCGCCCTCGTCGGTAGAGAAGTTATGCGTCGGCAGCCCCTCAACCAGCCCACCGCCCTCGACACCCCTCATGGCCACGCACATGCCGTAAAGAGAATACGACTGTGTCATCTTCGTCCCCAGCGCGTAGGCCGCGTTCATCCAGAGGTATTTGGAGTGATCGGTGCCGTCTACCTGTTCCTCATACTTGAACTCGTCGATGGGCTTGGTTTCTTCACCATAAGGAAGACGGCCCAGAGTCCGGGGAAGAGTCAGGGCGACGTAGCGGGAGTCTTCGCTCTGGCGGAAAGACTTCCACTTGGCATACTCGGTGCTGTCGAAGATCTTCGCCAGATCGCGAGGAGCGTCCAGTTGGGTGTAGCTTTCCAGGTTCAGCAGGTCAGAGGACGCGGCGCTGACAAACGGTGCGTGCGCCTGGGCTGCGATATGCGAGACGCCTTCGAGCAAGGCCATGTCTTCAGGATGCTTGCCGAACTCGTAGTCGCCAATCAACGCGCCGAAGGGAGCTCCGCCGAAAACGCCGTACTCCTCCTCGTAAATCTTCTTGAAGAGGGCGCTCTGGTCGAACTCCGGAGCCTTTTCGATGTCGCGCAGCAATTCTTTTTTGGTGGCGTTGAAGACGCGAATCTTCAGGCCTACGCCGGTCTCGCTGTTGTCCATGAGGTACTTCAACCCACGCCACGAGCCTTCCAGCTTCTGGAACTGGGCGTGGTGCATGATCTCATTTAACTGCAGCGAGAGCAGGTGATCGATTTGCGCGATGCGCGCATTGATCATCATTTCCGCGTCTTTGGCGACGGTCATCGACCCATCGAGCACTTGGGCCACGAATTCCTTCACCAGGTCTTTACCGCGCTCGCGAGAAGCCGTCTCCTTGCCAAACCTGCCCTGCTCAACGATCTGATCGAGCAGGCTGGATTCTTCGGTGGCAACCGCGGGCGCCGATGCTTGTTTAGCGGCCGTTGCTTCAGCCATTGGAGCCTCCCTCATTCGCGCCGATTTCGCCTTTCAACTTTTCCAGCTTCTCGGTATTACCTACGGCTTCCAGAAGCAATTCTTCGAGCTTATCGTTGCCTTGCAAGGAACTGCGAAGGTTTGCCAATCTGCTTCTCAGGTCGAGCATTTCCTTGAGTGGCTTCACCTGCTTGGCCACGTTGCCCGGCTCGAAGTCGTCAAATTTACGAAATTTGAGGTCGACTTTCAATTGCGGGGCGTTGGGGTCGTCGCTCAGCTTGTTTTCGACGGCGAAGGAAAGGTGGGGCTTCATTCCCTCGAGCACCGTGTCGAAATTGTCCGGATTCACTTCAACGAATTTGCGATCTTTTAATTTCGGCAGCGGCTGCTCCGGGTTGCCGGTGAAATCTCCCAATACTCCGACGACGAAAGGCAGTTCCTTGATCTCGATGGCGCCGCCCACTTCTACGTCGTACGTGATCTGCACGCGGGGAGGCCGCACACGATCTAGTTTGTGCTGTGCGCTTTGTCTAGCCATATTTGCTTCCTTCTATTGATAGGGATCAAGGGTGGACGATCGTTACGCTACAGATGATATGTGGACAGGACCCAAGAATGCGACGATGGAGTCGCAATTCCGCGGCGCTATCGTTCATACCACGCGGCTATGGACGGGTCAAATGAAAAGTACATGCAGCGCTCAACAGTTCTCTACCAATCGCTGGACCGATGTTAATGTTTAAGGCGCATGTTAACACCTTTGTCTGTTGATGATTCCCGGTTGCTTCGTGGCTGGTTCGAAGAAGCTGGTTATAGCGAAGTAAACCTCCAGAGGTACCTTGGTGCCGCTGAGTTACCTTCACGGCATTTGCGTAACGAACCGCGGTTGCTTGATCGCACGCGCGAAGTCACGCTGCTCAGCGCGTTGGTCCGCTGGTTTTGGCTGGGGCGTCCCCAGCCAGTGGACGAATCCGCCAGCATCGTGCCGGAAGCGCTTGTGCGCTTGCTGCTGCAATCAGGTTTGCTGAAACAAGACGGAGACATACTCAAGGCGTCAGCCATGCTGCTGCCGGTACAAGGCTTCCTGGTGGCGTCCGATCATCCGGCATCGATTGCCAGCGGTGACGCAGAAATGGTGCTGTGGCCGAATCCCACCAGCAAATTCCTGTCCCATTTTGCGGTCAGGCGTCATTCGCGCGCCACTCTTGACCTGGGAACCGGCAGCGGCATTCTAAGCCTGGGGGCAGCCGAGTATAGCGACCTGGTGATCGCTACCGACCTCAATCCGAGGGTGCCCTCGTTTGTCAGGTTCAACGCCCAGCTGAACGGGATCGAAAACATTCAGCTGCTGATGGGCGATGGGTTTGAACCGGTCGCAGGACGCAGCTTCGATCTGATCCTTTCCAACCCGCCTTTTTTCATTACCCCTCAGCGCGACTACCTGTTTTGCGATAACTCGATGGAACTCGACCAGCTTTGCCGCCGCCTGGTTCAGCAAGCGCCTGCGCATTTGAATGAAGGCGGCTATATGCAGATGCTCTGCGAATGGGCGCAGGTGAGCGGAGAGCCCTGGGAGGAGCGGATCGCCGAATGGCTCCAGGGAACGGGCTGCGATGCTTGGGTAATGAAAGGCCTGACCCAGTATCCTGAGGAATACGCGCAGCACCGCATTCGCGAAACTACCCATGACACTGGCCGCGACCAGGAATTGTATGAGGGATATATGGATTACTACCGTACTCGCGGGGTGGAGGCGATCCACGACGGCCTGATCGTGATGCGGCGCCGCTCGGGGAAGAACTGGGTGCGCATTGAAGAAGTGCCGAAAACTCCAAAGGGAGATTTAGGGGAATTGATTCTTTCTACCTTCGCTGCTCACGACCTGCTGCTGGAGATGGAAAGCGACGAAAAGCTGCTTGCGATCAGGCCCAGGCTGACCGCAAATGTCCGGCTGGAGCAGGTTTGTAACCAGGCTGGTGGCCGTTGGCACGCAGAAGCGCTTACTCTGCGGCTGGTGAGTGGTTTTCCTTTTCACTGGACGGTGCAGCCCCTGGTGGCAGAGTTCCTCGCCACCTGCGACGGCACGCGCACCGCCCAGCAAGCCATTCAGGCATTTGCAGAGACCGCGAACGCACCCATGGAGACGGTGACGCGCGAGTGCCTGGCGATGATCCGCAAGCTCATCGAGCGAGGGTTTGTAGTGGTGGAGAACGGACTGACTTCCAACTAAGGAGACGATCATGGCAAAGGTAACCGGTACCATCCGGATCAACGCGAATCCAGGAACGTCAGGTGCGCTTGGCCACTTTGAAGTCGTCTTCGTTCCCTATGCCGGGCGCCTGAACGCCCAGCCGGTGAGGGTGAGCAATCTTGATGACCTGGTTGCCCTGCTCATGAACCTGAAGATCAACGAAGACGAGGCTACCCGATGGGCAGGCAAGGCGCGCACCCAGGGCGTGGTCCTGATTCCGGCGATTGAGCGGACTGAGCTGCAATTGAAGGAAAATGGGCTGCTGGGTTGAAGTGCCGCGTGCATAAACAAGGCGAGCAATTCGTCCGGCAGGGGCCGAAGCCGTAAAGTGGGGCTCTGCTCGATCAGCAGCTATTTTCGCAGCAGAACGAAGACCACCAACACAATCAGAACGACAAGCAGGAAGCCATTCAGTACCAGCAGGATGGGCAGCATCTGCTGCAGTTTGGTCTGGGGAGCGGCAACTGCGGGGGGAGCCAATTTCGGCGCGGCCACCTTAGGCAGCTCGACAGCGGGCGCCTGCACAATTGGGGGTGAAGGAATTGGTATGGCCGGAACAGTCTTGGACGCCTTCATCGAATCGCCGGAAATGATACGGGTATATTCACCCTGGCCGGATGACACGACTGGCGCCGGCGTCACTGCGTCAAATTTCTGTGTGCCGCTGGATAACGGCTCAATATCCTCCGACAACCTCTGTATCCAGGCGGTGACGCTGCCCACCTCTGGCGAGAGCTGCCCAGGGTTTTGATCCATCCTGGGCACCTCAGCTGCCGGGAGTGCGGAAAAAAGGTCAGTAGCCCCCATCGATCTCGGGGGCGAACTGCTCGCCGGCGACGGCGGCTGTGCCGGCGGCTGGATCGGGGGCAAGGGTGCGGGAGACGCAGGCGCCTTGCGGAAAAACTGGCTGAAACCGCCATCATCCGATGCGAAATCTGAAGGGCCAGGCGAAGAAAAGCCCTTCATCCGCTGGGCGGGAGCAATCGGGGGGCTAGCCGCCTTGGGTGGTTGCTCCATGGGCGGGGCGGCCTGGCGCACAAAGACGCGGGTGGCCTCTTCGGCAGCCTGTGGATGCGCTTCCTGGCGCGGAGGGCTGGGCAACGGCGGTTGGACCGGTGTAGGTGAGACCGGCTTGATAGCCCCAAACAATTGCGTAAACTCGCCCGGTCCAGCAGGCTTTCCTTCGCGCGCTGCCGGGCTGGGTGGGGCAGGCTGTGCGAGATTCTCTTTCGCCGGTTCCTCAGGTTGGTCCGATTCCGTACGGAAGGCGTTTAGAAAAATGCCAGTCGCACTCAGCGGATCCGTTGGGCCGGGGGGCTCCGCTCCGGACTTGGGATCTTTTGTAGTCATCGGAACGACTTTCCTTCCCCCGAAACCGTAACCAATTCCCAACCCAAACGCAAGCGAAGTCCGCCTCCTCCAAGCTACCGAAGTTTTTCTCTGCCTCGTGCGTGGTTGAGGTATGCTCACCCTAATTTGCATTGCGGTTAGTTGCCCCGCCGCAACGCTTGGAGCGAACTCCCCAGTTCGCCGGGGAACCCATGCATGAATGATAGCCCGCCGCGCACCCATAGCCTGGCCTACTGCTATGAAAACGCCATTACCATCATTTTGCGGCTCGGTTCACAGCAGCAGGTTGTTCAGAACTCCCAGGCCTTCCGGTCCAATATTCGTGCGGCTTTGAAAGCCGCAATGGAGCAGGCAAAGGCGCTGGGATACTCCAACGAGATGATCCAGTTGTCGTTCTCCGCAGTGGTCGGGTTTCTCGATGAGAGCGTGCTGATGTTGCAGAGCCCGGTCTTCGCGGACTGGCCGCAGCGACCCTTGCAGGAGGAGCTCTTCGGTCACAACCGCATGGGAGAAGTATTTTTTGAGAACCTGCGCAGTCTTCTCGGCCGCCCGGACATGCAGGAGGTCGCCGACTGTCTGGAGGTCTTCTGCCTCTGCCTTCTGCTCGGTTACAGAGGCCGCTACGCTTTGGGCGGCGTTGGAGAGATCGAGACCTTTGTTCGGCCAATCCGGGAAAAGATCGGACGCATTCGCGGGCAAATGCTCTTTCTTCGCGCCGACGGCCCGCCGCCGGAGGTAAAGCACGGCCGGGCAATCGACCGTTGGAGCCGGACCCTGGGCATCGCCGCGTTCTGTCTGCTGCTGGTGATGCTGCTGGCTTACGGCGGTTTCTTGTTTTCTCTAAGCTCCGGCTTATCCCAGCTGGGATAGCTCGTACCCGCGCCTGGAGGATTTGTTGATCTATCTGCTCGCCCTTGTCGTGGTTTTAGTCGCTGTGCTGGTGGCTTATGGCGCTGAAGCCCTGCTTCACCTGCATGGCGCTCCCCTGATTCTGCTTGCATCGCTGATCGTGCTGGCTGGGTTGGCTGCCGCGGCGGCGATCCTGATCATCCATTTCCGCGCCAAGAAACGCCAGAGCCAGGAAGAAGGGACCGGAAGCGACGGGGCCAATGAAATTGACGTCCTGCTCAATGACGCCAATCGCAAACTACGGTCGTCGCAACGACGGGGGCCGAAATCGCTCGATGGGCTCCCTCTCCTTTACCTGCTAGGGGACGCCGGCTCCGCCAAGACAACGACCGTCGTGCGCTCCGGCCTTGATCCGGAACTGATCGCCGGCACCGCGCCGCGGGAGGGCGATGTTTCCCCCACCCCGCTGCTAAACCTTTGGTTCACTCGGCAGGCGGCCATTCTCGAAGTGGGTGAGGCGATCCGGCAGAACATCAACATGCTCACCAGGCTGATTGCCCGTACCCGCCCCAGGGCCTATCGCTCCACCTTCAAGTCGGTAGCGCCGGCTCGCGCGGTGGTGGTCTGCGTGAGCGCGGAGCAGTTGCTGGCGGGCGACGCGCCCACATCGTCGCTGGCCTCCAGCCGCGCAGTTGGCGCGCAATTGCGCCAGATCAGCCGGCTGATTGGGGCTGCGTTGCCAGTCTACGTGATTGTTACCAAACTGGACCGCGTGCCCCATTTCGCGGAGTACGTCCGTAATCTCTCCAACGAAGAAGTACGGCAGGTCCTGGGCACGACGTTTCCCAGGAGGGATATTTCCGCGGGCATTTATGCCGATCAGGCCGGACGCGAACTGGGGAGTGCGCTGGATTCGCTCACCTTTGCGCTGGGCGAGTTTCGGGTAGAAGTGTTGGACCGGGAGAGTGAGCCGAGAAATGCTCCCGGCGTCTACGAGTTCCCGCGCGAATTCGGCAAACTGCGCAAGAACCTGACCCAGTATCTGGTCGAGTTATGCAAGCCCAGCCAACTGAGCGCTAA
Source organism: uncultured Acidobacteriaceae bacterium (assembly GCA_963736535.1). Taxonomy (GTDB): domain Bacteria; phylum Acidobacteriota; class Terriglobia; order Terriglobales; family Acidobacteriaceae; genus PALSA-350. The sequence continues at coordinate 880,586 of CAVTPN010000010.1, read as the reverse complement.
TCCTTACCTGCGAGGTTTTTACCTTACCGGCTTGCGCGCCCAGATGGTGGAGCAAGTCGCAGGCGCCTCACCCACGCCTGTTCAGACTGCCGTACGGGACGTCGGCGCGACGGTCATCTTTGCCAGGCAAGACGCTCAGTCTGCAAAACGGCCCGCGGCCCAGCCCATGAGGATCTCGACCCGTTCGCCGCAATGGGCATTTCTTCCCCGGCTCTTCCCGGAAATAATCCTGGGGGACAAGAGCGCCCTGTCGGCAACGCAACAGACAGCGCCCGCCCGGCTCTTCCGCAGAATTCTCTTCGCTTCGCTGGCACTCATTTTTGCCATCTATACCGGCCTTTTGCTGATTTCTTATCGCAATAACTTTGTCCTGGAAGAAAAGCTGCTCGGTGCGGCGGCAGCATTGCCGGTTGCTGCGTCCTCTTCGCTGCCCAGCCTGGGAGACCTTCAGGCCCTTGATCAGCTGCGTCTTACGATTGTCCAGTTGGATGGCTACCAACAGAACGGTCCGCCGTGGAGCTATCGCTTCGGGCTCTACCAGGGAGATAAGCTGGCCGCGCACGCAAGAAGGATCTACTTCGACCGCTTTCGCCCCATGCTGCTCAATACCACCCAGGCGAACCTTGTCAGCTATCTGCGCAGCTTGCCCAATGCGCCCGCGCCCGGCGCGGATTACACGCGGGCGTACAACCCGCTCAAGGCCTATCTGATAACCACCAGCAATCCCGATAAGAGCGCGCCCCAATTTCTCACTCCGGTCTTTCTGCAGTATTGGACCGCATCGCGGGCGATCGATCCGGCGCAATCCCAACTGGCTCGGCAACAGATCGATTTTTACGCCAACGAACTTCTTCGCCAAAACCCTTACAGCATCCCTCCGGATCCTGCCGCGGTGGAACATGCGCGCACCTACCTGTCTAACTTCGGCGCTGTGCCGCGCATATATCAGGACATGCGTACGGTGGCGGCGAAAGCTAGTCCCGCCATCGACTTCAACCGGCAGTACCCCAACTCCTCAGCCGGAGTGGTCGAGCCCCATGTCGTGCCCGGGGAATTCACTCGCTCCGGCTTCGCCTTTATGCAGGACGCCGTCCGTCACCCGGACCGATATTTTCAGGGCGAGACATGGGTGCTGGGCGAGCAGTCCGCACGTTCGCTCGACACCGCGAGCGTGAGCAAGCAATTGATGGCAACGTATTCCGCCGACTTCATCAAGGAGTGGCACGCTTTTCTGACCGAGGCGCATGTGGTCCCGTGTGGATCCCTGCATGAGGCTCCCGAAAAGCTGAATACGCTCGCGGGCCCGGAGTCGCCGATGCTGGAGTTTTTTTACACTGTCTCCTCCAACACCGCGGTGGCCGACCCGCAGATCAAGGCCATCTTCCAGCCGGCGCAAGTGCTGGTGGATCCCAACGCTACCGCCCGCTTCATTGGCACGGGCAATACCAACTATGTAAATGCGCTGTTGTCTTTGGCCAACGCGGTGAACCAGTTCAACCAGAATCCAGACACCGCGCGTGACATGCTGAACTCGGCCGTGTCGGCCGCGGACTTGGCGGTTCAGCAGACCGCGCAGGCCTTTAACGTCGATCCGCTGATGCATACCGAGAAGACGGTGATCTCCCTGTTGGAGGCGCCCATCCGGTGCGCCGCGACACCACCGCCTCCGGGGCCGCCGGGAGCGATGTGCTCCACGCTGGGTAAATTCCCGTTTGTGTCTTTGTCCAAGTCTCAGGTCACCAGGGATTTGACGAATAACGAACAGGCCAGCCTGGAAGAGGTGAACAGTTTCTTTGCTCCGGGCACAGGCAAGTTATGGACGTACTACAACGAGAATCTCAAGCAGTGGCTGGTACAGCAGGGTGGACAGTACGTTACAACTCCCAACGCGGCGGGACACGTAGGCCCGGCATTTGCGGCGTTCTTCAACAAGGTAGCCGCTATCTCCTCCGCGCTCTACCCATCCGGCACGGCGGGCGCGGGATTCAACTTTACTCTTCGCTTCCTGCCTAGCAAGGGGATTCAAAACGCCACCCTGGTAGTGGACGGCCAGCGCATGCCGGCCGGTTCCACTGTGCAGCAATTCAAATGGAATGGAGCCACCGCACATCAGGCTTCCCTGGCTTACGACACCTCAGAAGCATTGCAGTTCCAGGGAACCTGGGCGCTCTTCCAGCTTGTCAACACGGCCCATGTCACGCGCACATCTGCTGGGATAGAGCTGGAATTTCCCCTCCAGGTCTCGGGCCGGCCAATCATCCTGCCGGACGGCACCGCACAGGTGGTCCGCTTCGAAGTTTCTGGTCCCGGAGCCCAGGTGCTGGTACCGGGAGGGCTGGCTGCACTGCCTTGCGTCACGTCCGTGCTCAAGTGATCACGGATTTTCTGTTACTCGACGGCAGAGGGTGTTTCCACGGCGTGCAGCACAATGCAGGTGATGTTGTCTGCGCCGCCTCGTTGCTTGGTAAGCTCAACCAGGGTTTGACAGATCGCGGGCAGCTCCGCCTGGGGAGAAGCAATCGCCGCAATCTCCTCTGGCTGAACATAGCGGGTGAGGCCATCGGTGGCGAGGAGCAGCATATCGTGGAGCTGAAGTTCAGCGGCAAAGAAATCAGGCTCGACCGAATCGGCTGCACCGATGGCTCGCGTGATGACCGATTGCAGGCTTGAGGAAGCGGCCATCTCGGGCGTGATCATGCCGCTGCGAACTTGTTCGTCGAGCAGGGAGTGGTCCTGGGTAATCTGCACGCAAGCCCCGTCGCGCACCAGGTAGGCGCGGCTGTCACCGACGTTCCCAATCAGCATGCGGGGTCCGTCCAGGCAAGCGCATACCAGAGTTGAGCCCATATTCTGAAATTCCGGGTTGCTTATCGCAGCTTCGCGTACGACCCGGTTCGCCTCCTGAATGGAGTACAGCAGCCGGTTCTCTACCGGGAGTTCCGCTGCTCCATGTGTGTCAAGAGATTGGGCTTCAAAGGATTCGATCAGGATACGTACCGCGGTGTTGCTGGCCACCTCTCCAGCCGCGCCGCCGCCCACTCCATCGCAGACGACGTAAAGATGAGGGTCGTTGTCGTAGCCAAAGCTGTCTTCATTATTGGCCCGGCTGCAGCCGATGTCGGTCGCGGCTGCGAACGCCAGGGTGATCGTTGCAAGCTCGGTCATGGTGGTGAGTCCGTGAGCGAAACGGCGGTAACATGAACGCTAACCTATTTCGCGGTGAAAATCGACCTGATTCACATCCACTTTCTAATCCACGGCACTTTTAGGGGACTTGGACCGTTTCTTCACCGGCATCGGTAAATGTAATCACTCCGGCCCAGATACACATCAATTGCGAAACATTGTCGAGCGTGGGAAAGTTTCCCAGCAGTACGGTGGGTGCTCCAGCGATCCAGGGAGCGGGTGTGTTTGGAATGCAGGGCATCGGTGTCAGAACGCCCAGGGCGGCTGCGGTTGCTGCGGCGACGGTCGGGTTCGCGGGCGATGTGCACATACCAAAGGGCATGATGTTGGTCATTGGAATATGGTCCATGATGTTGGCGTCCGGCACCATATTGGTCATGACCTTATTGGTAGGCAGGACCACCAGCGAACTGGGCGCCATTCCGAAGGTGCATTGCATCATCGCTCCCATACAGACTTGTAGAGGCATGAGCCGGCTCCTTGAATGCAGCTTCGAGTGTACGCCGTAAGTTACTGCCAATAGAAGGCAGGTTCTGTTGAAACAGAAAACCGGCAGTATCATAAACCGATGATGTTTCAGGCTGGGCAGACAGTCGGGGAATACAAGATTGTGCGCGTTTTGGGCCAGGGCGGCTTGGGCGCCGTTTACGAGGCCACGCATCTGATCTCGCAGCGCGCCGAAGCCATGAAAGTCATGTTGCCGGAACAAACGGGCACCCCGGACATGAAGGAGCGTTTCCGCCGGGAGATCCAGCTTCTCGCCAGTCTGAATCATCCCAACATCGCCGGGCTCCATAACGCCTTCTTCTTTGAAGATCAGCTGGTTATGGTCATGGAACTGGTGGAGGGGGAGGACCTGCGGTCTCGCAGCCGCCGCGGTCGCATTGCGATGCCAACGCTCATGGATTTTGCCACGCAAGTGCTCGGCGCGCTCGATTACGCGCACGCGCGCGGGGTGGTTCACCGCGACATAAAACCCGCAAACATCATGGTTTCCTTTACCGGCCTGGTGAAGGTGTTGGATTTCGGCATCGCCATCGCCCCGGGTAATACGGACCTGACGATGGCCGGATCCCTGATCGGCTCTCCGTTGCATATGTCCCCCGAACAAATCCGCGGTGAAAAGGCGACCCAACAGTCCGACATCTACTCCCTCGGCGTGACCCTTTATGAACTGATCGCCGGCCAGCCACCTCTTACCGGCGCCACCACGTATGACTTAATGATGGCCCACCTCAACCGGACCCCTGTGTCTCTTTCCGAATTGCGGCCGGACATCCCGGTACCGCTCTCAAACGCAATCTCCAAGGCACTCGAAAAGGAGCCGGCAAACCGCTTCGCTACCGCCGCGGAATTTCTTGGTGCGCTCTGTGCCCAGAAGGTAAGGGATATTTCAGCTACCACTGCGATCAGCCCGCAGGGCGGTTGGCAACCGGTCACTACCGGCGGGGTGAAGCAACCTATCACCACCGGCGGCGCGAAGCAACCTTCTACCGGATCGTTTGCTCCACCTGTACAGGAGCTGGTGCGCCACCTGGCATCCTTTATTGGACCGATCGCGAAGGTGGTGGTGGCCCGGCTGGCGAATCAGTATACCGATCTCGATCGGCTCTATGCGGAAGCGGCAAAGCAGATTGAGGACGATGCGGACCGAAAGAAATTCCTACGCACCCGGCCGCCCCCGCAATGACTCCGCCGGTTTATCCGTTGAGCAGTTCCATGGCTTTCTTCAGGCTGGTGTGCATGCGATAGAAAGAGCGGGTGACCTGCGCTACTTCGTCGTTTCCGCGAACTGGGACCTGTTCCAGATCCATCTCGCCTTTACTGATGCGATCCGCGGAGCTGGAGATCCTGCGTAGTGGCCGGATGACAATGAAATACAATCCCATATCGATCAGCAGAATCGCTGCCAGGAAAATCAACGAGAGGTTGATGAGGAGCCGAGTCAGTCCTTGCCGTGCCATCTTAATGGGTAAGGCGGTCGGAATCGATATGATCTGGGCGCCGACCACCTCGTCCACGTTCCAGCCGAATCCATTTTGCGCTCCGTAATGCTTGATGAGTGCCTTGGGGGCTGATGAAGGCTGGCTATGGCACTCGAGGCATCCGCTCTCCACCCGAATCGGGTGAGCCAGCGCGAGGCTTGGGCCGGTCGCTGCATCTCGCATCCGGATCAACTCGGTTTCCTTCGGGGAATTGCGGAAATAATTGATGATGTCCGCCTCCCAATCCGTGGCACGGTCGCGGAGGTTGGTCGGGTTTAACGCCGCTTCCTTATAGGTGTAGTCCGGATAGGTCTGGCGGATTTGTTCGAAGGTAGTGGTGGACGCGAAAAAAGGGATTGCTTGCGGCAGGAAGGTGGTTGTGTGCTCCGTCGTTTTCTCGATCACCGGCGTAATGTAATGCTCGGTGTAGTTTCGAGTGGCTAAAGCGCTGGCCGCCATTAGGCCGGCCTCGCGAAGCACTTCGGCCTGCGCCTGGTCTTGCAAGAAGCTTTGCGCCTCGTAGGCGATCAGGAACAGGCCTAAACCGAAGACCGCGACCAGCAGAAAGTTGAATTTTACGAGCAGCTTCAAGCGGACGCTCCTTGCCTAATCCGAAATAGCAGGCTACAACAAACATGCTGTGGCGGTTCGCACACAGGAACCGGGAATAACATGGACGGCTGTCCCTCAAATCTCGCTATCATGCACGAGCAAAGCGTCCTAAGCAAGGACTTCCTCGCCGCCCTCTTACCCACCTTCCGGAGTCAACTTGCTGACTTATTTGCCATTCTGTAGGCGGGTCCCCTGGGAACCTGCCGGAGCATGATGCTAAATAGGCACCACATCAAGCCGCCAAGCCGCTTTTGCCACGTGACAAGAGGGGAGGCTCGGCCGTCTAACGTTGGCATGAGTTTCTTTCGCAAGTCTCCGCTGCTCTGCGTACTTCTTCTGGTCCCGGCCCTCGAGTCCCAGAACTCCACGACGGCGCCGGTCTCGACGCCCCCTGCGGCGCAGAGTCCGGCGACACCCACCACCACCCTGTCGGTCGACGTGAAGGTGGTCACCCTGCCGGTCACCGTCCGCGATAAGCACGGCAAGATTGTGCTCAACCTCAGCAAAGACGATTTTGCGCTGGAAGAGGATGGCAAGCCGCAGACCATCCGTTACTTCAATCAGGAAACCAATCTTCCTTTGACTGTGGGTCTGCTGGTTGACACCAGCATGAGCGAACGAGACAACCTGGATAAGGAGCGAGCCGCGAGCCGGACTTTTCTTGATCAAATGATCACTCGTCCTACTGACCGGGCGTTCGTGATTCACTTCGATCGCGAGGTGGAGCTGCTGCAGGACCTGACGGCGGATCATGGCAAGCTGGAAAAGGCTGTGGGGGAAATCGACACCACGTCCTCGGTACAGAGCACGCCAAGCAGTGACCAGGGCTCCGGGGGGACCAGGGCGAGGCACGGGGCGGGCACGCTGCTCTACGACGCGATCTTCCTGGCCTGCGATGAAGTGATGAAGAAGCAGACCGGGCGTAAGGCCATCGTCGTCCTGACGGATGGAGAGGATCGGGGCAGCCAGGAGACGCTCAACAGCGCTATCGAGTCGGCGCAGCGGTCAGAGACCGTCGTCTACACCATCTATTACGGTGGGCATGAGGATCACGATCGCGGATTCTCAAGTGGCCCGGATGATAATGGTGGCTATCCAGGGGGTGGCTATCCCGGTCGCCGCTACCCCGGAGGGGGTTATCCCGGTGGCGGCTATCCGGGCGGAAGCCGTTACCCCAGAGGTGGCTCACAGCAGAACGGGCCGAGCGGCAAGAAGATCCTGCAGCGGATTGCGCAGGAGAGCGGGGGCCGATACTTCGAGGTCAAGAAGAAGGACAGCGTGGACGACGTCTACGCCGCCATCGCCGAGGAATTGCGCACGCAATTCGTTTTGGGTTACACGCCGCCTAAGGATCAGAGCAGCGGCTACCATTCCATCCATCTGACCACCAAAGATAAGGACCAGACGGTGCAGACGCGCGCGGGCTACTACTCGGGGCAGTGAGGCTGCCGGCCCTGGAAACGCTCTTGCTACTATCGTTGCATGACGGAGATCGGCATCGCGGTTGACCCTTCCCCTGCGCAACGGCCGCAGCGCGTAGTGCTTCCCGGACGCGTGGTCACCCTTCGCCCGTTCGACAGGCCATCTCAGGCAGAGGCACTCTACGAGGCGACCCACGGGCCGGCGCGGGAGGATCTCTGGCGCTACATGGGCGATGGCCCGTTCGTCAGCCGTGCCGCTTACGACGCCGCCTTCGAGAAAAAGGAAAAGTCGGCCGATCCGCTTTTTTGGGCGATTATTGACAACGCCACCGGCCTCGCCGTCGGCCAGGCCTCTTACCTGCGGATTGAGCCGGATCATCGCTCGATCGAGGTTGGCAATATTATTTTCGCTCCCGCGTTGCAGCGGAGTCCCGGCGCCACCGAGGCGATGTATCTTATGGCGCGCTACGCCTTCAATGATCTGGGCTACCGCCGCTACGAGTGGAAGTGCAACGCGCTGAATCAGCCTTCCCGCCGGGCGGCGTTGCGCCTTGGCTTCACCTTCGAGGGAGTCTTTCGCCAACACATGATCATCAAGGGCCGCAATCGCGACACGGCGTGGTTTTCCATGCTCGATGCGGAATGGCCAGAGCGCCAGGCGAATTTCGAGCGTTGGCTGGCGCCGTCGAACTTCGACGAGGCGGGCCGGCAAAAGCTTTCGCTCTCCCACCTGAATCGTCAATGACTTCTTTTTCGCAGAGGTATTCGTTTGCTCCAATCGCCGTGGTTCCGCGTTCTCGTCTGCTGTTGCGTGGCTCCTTCGCTTGGGGCACAAACCGTACCGGCCGTGGCTGTCCTTGACGGTTACACCCCGAAGAGCTCGGCAGCGGAGCTAGCCCTGGAGGCAAAGTTTCGCGACCTTCCTTCGCCGGAAAACCTGCGCAGCGATATGGAACACCTCGCGGCTCGCCCGCACGCTGTAGGGTCGCCCTACGATAAGGAGAACGCGTCGTGGTTGTTGAGCAAGTTTCAGGAGTGGGGTTTCGACGCCCGTATAGAAACTTTCTATGTGCTGTTTCCGACACCGAAGGAGCGGAAGCTGGAATTGATCGAGCCGCAGAGGTTTACTGCGACACTGGCTGAGCCGCCCATCGCGGTCGACCCCACTTCGAATCAGCAGGCGGAACAGCTACCGACGTATAACGCCTACTCCATCGATGGCGACGTGACCGGCCCGCTAGTTTACGTGAACTACGGTACGCGCGAAGACTATGACGACCTCGCGCGTATGGGCGTTTCGGTGAAGGGCGCCATCGTCATCGCACGCTACGGCAAGACCTGGCGCGGCATCAAGCCGAAGGTGGCTGCCGAACATGGCGCTATCGGCTGCATCCTCTATTCAGATCCGCAACAGGACGGATACGGCGATACGGACACATACCCAACCGGAGGGGGGCGGCCGAAGGAGAGCGTACAGCGGGGAGGGGTGAACGATACCAATTACCCCGGGGACCCTCTCACTCCGGGCATTCCGGCGACCAAGGATGCCAAGCGCCTGGCGTTGAAGGACTCGTCCATCATTACCAAGATTCCGGTGCTACCCATCTCCTATGCCGATGCGCAGCCATTCCTGGCAGCGTTAGGCGGGCAGGTCGTTCCCGAGGCCTGGCGGGGTGGTTTGCCGATTACGTACCACGTGGGGCCGGGAACCTCCAAGGCCCACCTTAGGATGTTCTCCAACTGGGATATCCAACCGATCTATGATGTCATCGCCAGGATTCCTGGCAACGAGGCCGCGGACGAGTGGGTCATCCGCGGCAACCACCACGATGCCTGGGTCAACGGCGCCGAGGATCCGCTTTCCGGGATGGTGGCTGAGCTCGAAGAGGCGCGGTCGCTGGGCGAATTGCGCAAGCAAGGTTGGAAACCCCGACGGACCATCCTCTATTGCGCCTGGGATGGCGAGGAACCGGGACTGCTCGGGTCTACCGAATGGGTGGAACAGCATGCGGCCGAGTTGCACGACCATGCCGTGCTGTACGTCAACTCGGATAACACCGATCGCGGGTTTCTAGAGGTGGACGGGGCTCATTCCGTGGAGCACTTCATTAATGATATAACGCGGCAGATTCCCGATCCCGAGACCAAGCTGACCATATGGGAGCGGGCCCGGCTACAGGCGTTGTCCACGGCGGAGAACGCCGATCGCAAGGCGGTGTTGCGCAATCGTAAGGACACCAGCATTGAGGCTCTGGGCGATGGCTCGGACTACGCTCCGTTTATCGACTACCTGGCGATTCCATCGCTCGATCTTGGTTTTGGCGGAGAGGGCGCGGGCAGCGTCTACCACTCGATCTACGACGATTTTTACTACTACACGCATTTCTCCGATACCAATTTTCAGTACGGACGAGCCCTGTCGCAGACCGCCGGAACCGCGGTCCTGCGGATGGCCGATGCGGAGCTCCTGCCCTACCAGTACACGGCGGTCGCCGAGACCATCGCCGGCTATGTGAAGGAACTCAAAACCCAGCTCAGCAAAACCCAGGAGACGATCAAGGAACGCAATCTGGAGCTTGACGAGGGGGTTTTTGAGGCCATTTCCGACCCAAAGCAGCCTTCCTATCCACCCAAGCGGGAGCCCGATCCGCCATACCTCAATTTCGCCCCCCTGGATAACGGCGTAGTCTCGCTCACCCGTGCCGCCAAGCACTACCAGACGGCTTTCACCGCTGCCCAGGCCCATGGTCTGGCGCTGGATGATGCCTCGCTGCAAGCGGTCAACCACCTACTGCTGCTGGTCGAACGGACCAACCTGCGGCAGGAGGGCCTGCCGGGAAGGCCATGGTACAAGAACCAGATTTACGCCCCGGGCGCCTATACGGGCTATGGGGTGAAGACCCTTGCGGGGGTACGGGAGGCCATGGACCAGCATCAATGGAGCACCGCCGAACAGGAGTCGCCGATCGTCGGCGGCGTGCTGGAAGCAGAAAGCCGTGCGATCGATGCCGCGGCCAGCCGGCTGGAGGCAGCCTTTTCCTCAGCGGGTGTAACACAAACGGCATCATCTGCGACGTTTCGGTGATTGCGAGCCCCTCCGGTGGGACATAGAGTTGCGTAATCGGAGGGCACCACAGATGAATAGTTCGGGGACGGTGATCGGTAAAGGCATTTGCATTCGCGGGGAAGTGTCGGGTGAGGAAGACTTCTTCCTCGATGGCGTATTGGAAGGCAACATTACCCTGACGGGCAAGCGCCTGACGGTGGGAGCCAACGGCGTTATCCACGCGGACATCGTCGCCGGCGATCTCGTGGTTTTCGGGCGGGTCGAGGGGAGTGTCAAGGCGGCCGGACGCGCTGAGCTGAAGCACTCGGCGGTTTTCATCGGAGACATCTCGGCAACGCGGTTGTCGATCGAAGACAACGCCACTCTGCAAGGTTATGTGGATCTGACGGAAGCAGCTGCGCCGGCGAAGAAGGAAGCCGCGCCGAAAAAGCAAGCTGCGGCAGAAACAGAAGAAGCCCAGGAGTACGTCGAGCAGTACAGCGAAGCAGTTTAAGCGACCGGCGTTTAGTCTGTAGCCGTCCCTGTTTTGACCGCCCCATCTTTGCTCAGCAAGGATGGGGCGCTCGTGTTTGCGGGTAATCCGTCATAAGTACGGGCTAAAGTGACTCGCCGGACGGGAGAATAAAAGTTTCCGAGACGGCGGTTTGGAAGAAACGGTGCCAGGTCGAGGGATCGGATTCGTGATCACGGAGGGCGCGGAAGCAGTCTTGTTGACGGGGTCGGAAGAAATCATCGAGGGTAAGTTCAGGCTTGAGCCGATAGCCGGAGCGGACCAGGAGCCAGGTGGCAAGAGCGCGCGCGACGCGGCCGTTACCATCCGGAAAGGGATGGAGGTCGGTAAGAATGGCCAGGGCATCGGCCGCGAGGATTAAAGCGGAGACGGGTGGATGCTGGGAGAGACGGGCGGGTAAAGCCGCTACGAAAATTTCAGCGTCACGGCGTGCTTCGGGCAGCGGGCGGAGGCTCGCTTCGATGCGGCGATATCCGTCAGGTACTGTCATGACCGGCCTGGTCGGAGCGCGGAAAAACGATGGCCCAAAATAGTCCTCTTTTTGAGGCTGTGTCAAAAACAGATTGTCGGCCGGTAGTTACCTAAGTTGGGCGGGTGCGGTGATGATGTCCAGGGCTATGTCTTCCCTTCGAAGGGTGTGCCGTAAAACAAATCAATAGGACGGGACGGGTGCCCCAGGTTCGCCAAAGCGTACTCCGGATTTCCTGTCGAGCTTGCTGGCGTTGGCGAACTTCATGCGGCTTTCCTTAATGAAAGCCGCACACGCGGGTGTTGGTGGCGCCCCGTGTAGGAAATCCGGATACCTGGGCCGAAAATGATATGTTTCGATTGCTTTTCCTAGCCCCGCCATGGATCTTGCCAGTCGATCTAGAAAAAACTTTGGTGGGGCTTCCCCCGGATTTCCTGTGCAGCTTGGTGGTTCCGGCGGTCGCGTCCAGTGCAGCGTACAGGAAATCCGGATCGCCCCGTCTTCTTCGACCTTATCGAGGGGCACCCGTCCAGAACCATAGACCGTGGTTAGGGGACTAAAATCCATAAGCGCGAGAGAGGTAAAGGCGCTTAGTGCGCCAGGCGGTCTAGATCCATGTTGAGCAGAAGGACGTTTACTCGCTCTTCTCCCAGGAAACCGAATTGGCGTCCTTGTATGTGGTGTTGCACCAGATCGCGCACCGTTGCCAGCGGCAGGTGCCGGGCGTTAGCTACGGTGGCCGCCTGAAATATTGCGGCTGCGGGTGAGATGTCGGGATCAAGACCTGAGCCGGAGGCGGTCACCAGGTCGATGGGCACCGGCTGGTTCTTGTTCTCCGCGGCGTAGTGCGCTATGTCACCGTCCACGCGCGTGACCAGCTTCTGGCTCGAGGAAGCAAGGTTGGAGCCTCCGGAAGAGGTTGCGTCGTAGCCGTTGCCTGCCGCCGAAGGGCGCCCATGGAAATACAGGTCTCCGGTAAAGTTCTGGCCTATCAGCGGTGAGCCGGTCACCTGGCCGTTGGTGACGATCAACGATCCGTCTGCGTGCGAGCGGAGAAAGAAATGCCCAAAAACGGTAACGGTCAGCGGATAGAGGATCCCGAGCAGTACCGTGGTCAGGACGGTAAAGCGGATGGCGACCTTTAATTCATTGCGCAGCATAAGAACTCCGATCAGGACAGGCCCAACCCGGTTAAACAAATGTCGATGAGCTTGATTCCGATGAAGGGGACGATGACCCCACCCACTCCGTAGATCAGCAGGTTGCGCCGTAAGAGTGCCTGCGCCGACCTGGGTTGATACCCAACTCCACGCAGAGCCAACGGAATCAGGGCGACGATGATCAGCGCATTGAAGATCACCGCGGAGAGAATGGCCGAGTGTGGAGTGCTCAGGCGCATGATGTTGAGCTGACCGAGCACGGGAAAGACGCCCGCGAACATGGCCGGGATGATGGCAAAATACTTGGCCACGTCGTTGGCAATGGAAAATGTAGTGAGCGCGCCGCGGGTCATGAGCAGTTGCTTGCCGATTTGCACAATCTCGATCAGCTTGGTTGGGTTCGAGTCCAGGTCGACCATGTTGCCGGCTTCCTTGGCGGCCTGTGTCCCTGAGTTCATGGCCACGCCCACATCGGCCTGGGCTAGCGCGGGAGCGTCGTTGGTGCCGTCCCCGGTCATGGCGACCAATTTTCCCTTGGCCTGTTCGCGGCGGATCAGGTCCATCTTGTCTTTGGGTTTGGCTTCGGCCAGAAAGTCGTCGACTCCCGCCTCGCGCGCGATCACGGCCGCAGTCAGCGGATTGTCTCCGGTGATCATGATGCTGCGGATGCCCATGGCGCGCAGCTTGGCCAGCCGTTCTTTCAAGCCGCCTTTGACAATGTCTTTGAGGTAGATCACACCCAGGGCGGTGGAGTTTTCCGCAACCACCAGCGGCGTTCCACCCATGCCCGCGATCTCTTCCACGCTCTCGCGAACTTTTTGCGGCAGGTTCGATCCTTGCTCTACAAGAAAACGCGTGATGGCATCGACGGAGCCTTTGCGGATGACGTGGCCGGCGAAGTTGACTCCGGACATCCGGGTCTGAGCGCTGAAGGGAACGAACTCGGCGTGCAGTGCAGTGAGGTCGCGGCCGCGCAAGCCGAAGTTTTCCTTGGCCAGCACCACGATGGAGCGGCCTTCCGGAGTCTCGTCGGAAAAGGAGGAAAGCTGGGCCGCGTCGGCCAACCGCTCCGGGCTGATATTCGGTGCGGGAATAAACTCGGTCGCCTGGCGGTTGCCCAGGGTGATGGTGCCGGTCTTATCCAGCAACAGGGTATCGACGTCGCCCGCCGCTTCGACGGCGCGGCCGGACATGGCGAGCACGTTGTATTGCACCAGCCGGTCCATGCCGGCGATGCCGATGGCGGAGAGCAAACCTCCGATGGTAGTGGGAATAAGGCAGACCAGCAGCGATACCAGCACAAAGATGGTTTGGGGGGCTTGGGAGTAGACGGCGATGGGTTGCAGCGTGGCCACGGCCAGCACAAAGATGATGGTGAGCCCGGAGAGCAGGATGCTGAGGGCGATTTCATTAGGCGTCTTCTGCCGTTGGGCGCCTTCGACCAGGGCGATCATGCGGTCCAGAAACGTCTCCCCGGGATTGGAAGTAATCTTCACCATGATCCAGTCGGAGAGCACCTTCGTTCCTCCAGTGACCGCCGAGCGATCGCCGCCCGCTTCACGGATCACCGGCGCGGATTCTCCGGTGATGGCCGATTCGTCCACCGAAGCCACGCCTTCGATCACTTCTCCGTCGCCGGGGATATACAGGCCGGCCTCGACAAGAATGATGTCGCCCGAGCGCAAGGTGGCGCTCGAAACCTCTTCCCGCGCCGCGTCTTTGGACGCGCTCTTGAGGCGAACGGCCATGGTCTCGCCCTTGGCCTTGCGCAGCGTGTCGGCCTGGGCTTTGCCGCGGCCCTCCGCCATAGCTTCCGCGAAGTTGGCGAAGAGCACGGTGAACCACAGCCACAAGGTGATTTGCAGATTGAAGGCAAAGCTGCCCTGATGACTGAGGACTCCCTGAACGAGCAGGATGGTGGTGAGCACGCTGCCGATTTCCACCACCAGCATGACCGGGTTTTTCACCATCAGGCGCGGGTCGAGTTTCTTAAATGAATCCAGCGCCGCCTGACGCATGATCGCGGGGTTCCAGAGACTTAGTTTTTCTGCCATATCGTTCTCCGGTGCCTTAGAAGGTTTTCCCTGCCTGGAGCTGCAGGTGTTCGAGGATGGGCCCGAGGCTGAGGGCAGGGAAAAATGTCAGGGCGCCGACGATTAGGACCACGCTCACCAGAAGCACGGTGAACAATGTCGTGTTGACGGGAAACGTTCCTGAAGAGGGTGGAACACTTTTCTTCTGCGCCAGGTTGCCGGCCAGCGCCAACATGGGGACCATCATGAGAAAGCGGCCTGCCAGCATGTTGAAGGCGAGGGTCAGGTTGTACCAGTTGGTGTTGGTGTTGAGACCGGCAAAGCCGGAGCCGTTGTTGCCGGCGGTCGAAACATACGCATAGAGAATCTCGGAAAAGCCGTGCGGTCCGTTGTTGGTCAGGCTGGCGAGGGCGTTCGGATAGAGCACCGATACCGCCGCCAACACCAGGATCAATAGGGGAAAGATGAGCACATAAAGCATCGCCAGCTTGACGTCGTAGCTTTCGATTTTCTTGCCTAAATACTCCGGCGTCCTACCTACCATCAAGCCGGCGATAAAGACGGAGAGGACGACAAAGATGAGCATTCCATAGAGCCCCGACCCAACCCCGCCAAAGACCACTTCGCCCAGCATGATGTTGACCAAGGGCACCATTCCACCCAGCGGAGTAAAGGAGTCATGCGAGGAGTTGACGGCGCCGCAACTGGTGTCGGTGGTGATAGTGGCGAAGAGCGCCGATTGCGAGATGCCGAAACGTACCTCCTTGCCTTCCATGTTGCCGCCGGAGTTGACCAGCGTGGTCTTCTGGTCTACTCCATGCAGGAGCGGATGAGGTTGCGATTCTGCCCAGTAACAGACGGCGAAGCCTGCGAAAAAGAGTATGGCCATGGCGGCAAAGACCGCCCAGCCGTGCCCCGAAGAGCCAGTCATCTTGCCCAAGGTGATGGTGAGCGCTGCGGGAATGAGAAAGATCAATTCGATTTCAATGAAGTTGCTGAAGGGCGTGGGATTTTCAAAAGGGTGCCCGCTATTGGCGTTGAAGAAGCCGCCGCCATTGGTGCCCAATTCCTTAATTACCTCTTGGGAGGCAACCGGCCCCTGGGCGATGACCTGGGGCGTTTGCCCATGCTGCCAAGTGTTCACGGTGGTATAGGGCTTAAGGTTCTGGATCACTCCCTGGCCGATGAGCACCGGCGCAATTACCAGGCAGATGGGCAGCAGGATCCACAGGACGATGCGCGTGGTATCGACCCAGAAGTTGCCGATGGTGGCCGATTGCCTGCGCGCGATGCCGCGAACCAAGGCCACGGCGACGGCGATGCCGATGGACGCGCTGAGAAAGTTGTGATACGCCAAGCCAGCCATTTGCGTGAAATAGCTCATGGTGGTCTCGGGCGTGTAGACCTGCCAGTTCGTGTTGGTGGTAAACGATACGGCGGTGTTGAAGGCGGTTGCCGGGGCTACGCCGGCCAGGTGCTGCGGATTCCATGGCAGCAACGCCTGGGCCCGTTCGATGATGTAGGTCAGCAGCAGAGAGACGAAGCTGAAGACCAGCATCGCGATGGAGTATTGTTGCCAACTCATCTCCTGATCGGCCTTGATGCCGCAGGCGCGGTAGAGCAGGCGCTCGACGGGCCGAAGCACCGGATCGAGAAAGGTCTTTCCTCCTTCGAGTACGCGGGCGATGTAAAGGCCCAGGGGTCGCATCAGGAGCAGCAGCACGGCAAAGAACACAGCGAACTGCAGCCAACCATTGGCGGTCATATTTAGAATTTCTCCGGGTACAGCAACGTGATCACCAGGTAGATCAGGGTCGCGACGGTAAGGATCAACACGATTAGGGTGGTATGGGACATGGCTACCTCAACTTCTCGCAACCGCGAACATAGAGCAGCGCGACGACGAAGAAAACAATGGCGAACGCAATCATCAGTAGATCCTGCATGGCGATGCTCCATTCCCTAGTGGACCTTCGGCGCACTAAAGAGGGTGTAAGCGAGAGATAAGGAATTTATAAAGATGGGGAAAGGCAGGGAGGAACTTCGCAGCTTGTTTGGACCCGCGGCTTGGAAAAAGCGCAATGGTGGGAGCCCCCGCATTCATGCGGGGGAGCTCGGCTTTCAAGCTGAGCGGCTCGCGTAGGACTATGTTCCTCCGGCTTCAGCCGCGGGGTTTCGGAATCTTCTCTCCACGTTGCGCGAGGTGGAGAAAGTGCGAATTTCTTAGGCTGCAGGCAAGGAGCCAGGGCTAAAGCCCTGATGATGGAAGTGCGACCTTTTCCGCGACGCTGAAGCGTCGTTCCCCCCTGCTAAAGCAGGGGGCTCCCACCGGGCTTCCATGGGGGAAGATCGGATGACCTCGCTGAAACCAATGCGGTCCTACTCGGGAACGCCTTCGGGGAGGAAGCGGTAACCGACCCAGGGCTCGGTCTGTATGTACTGCCGCGGACCTTCGGCTTCGAGTTTGCGGCGAAGCTGGCCGATAAAGACGCGCAGATACTCCGGCTGGTGCGCCGACTGGCCTCCCCACACGGCCGTTAGCAACGCGCGATGGGTGAGGGCTTTGCCCGCATTGCGCGCCATGTAGAGCAGCAGATCGAACTCGGTCGGAGTCAGGTGCAGACTTTTGCCGCATACGGTAGCGGTGTGGGCAGAGGCATCGACGACAAAGTCGCCGCTCTCGAGGGGCGCATCCACCGTCCGCTCCGGTGCGCGGCGCAAGTGCGCACGGACCCGGGCCAGCAACTCCTGAATGCTGAAAGGCTTGGTCACATAGTCGTCGGCGCCGGCATCGAGCGCCTCGACCTTGGATCGCTCCTGATCACGCACCGACAGCACGATGATGGGAGTTGCCCCCTTGCTGCGCACCCGGCGGCACAACTCCACGCCGCTCATGCCCGGCATCATCAGGTCGGTGACGATCAGGTCCGGACTCCATTCCTCGAAGAGACGAAGGGCTTCCTCAGGATCGTTGGCTGCTCGTACGTCGTATCCCTGGGCGGAAAGAGCGGTGCGCAGTACGCGCGTGATCTGGGCCTCGTCATCTATCACCAGGACTCGTTCTGCCATTTCCATCCTCTGCCACTACGATATGATCGCCATAAATGCTTCGCTCGCGGGCCCCGCTCAGGCAGCTCGTCTTTCGTTATGTGGCGATGACCGCAGCCGCCCTGCTGGTGGTGCTGATCTATCGCAGAATACTCCACGTGAACCAGACTACCGTGGCCCTCACCTTCCTGGTGATGGTGCAATTGGCGGCGTTCAGCTGGGGATTGATCTACTCCGTCTGCCTCTCCATCGGCTGCACCCTGCTGTATAACTATTTTTTTCTTCCTCCCATCGGCAGCTTCACCATCGCAGACCCGCAAAATTGGATCGCGCTGCTCTCGTTTCTGGCCTCTGCCATTTTCATCAGCAGGATCTCGGAAAGCGAGCGGCGGCAGGCCGCGATGAGCGAAGCCCGGCGCAGCGAAATGGAGCGCCTTTATGAGTTCAGCAACCAGTTGTTGATGGAAGAGAACCTGCACGACGTGGCAAGTCACGCGCCCCTGGTCGTAGCTTCGATCTTCGGCTTTGACGCGGTTACCCTGTATCTCACGGAAAGCGACTCGGCATATTCTTCCGATCCGCGCCGCACTTTTGTCTCGCTCGAGGCGTTACGTGCCGCTGCGCGACTGCCCGATGGACCGCCAAAGGGGGCCGATGGAGTGCGCATCGTTCCCCTGGTGCTGGGCATGCGTGCGAGTGGTTCGATCGCCATGACAAGAGAGACCAAAATGACTAAAGCCGGCAGCTACTCAGACGGATTGTATGACGCTATCGGAGGCCTGCTGGCCATTGCGCTGGAGCGTTCGACGGCTCTCGATCGCTACAGCCGGGTGGAGGCGGCGCGTGAGGGAGAACGCCTGCGCAGCGCGTTGCTCGATTCGGTGACCCATGAGCTGCGCACGCCGCTCACCGCCATACGAGCGGCAGCGACCAGCCTGTTGTCGCAGCCCTCGCTGGAAGAAAGCCAGCGGCACGAGATGTTCGCCATTCTCGATGAGGAGAGCGCGCGCCTTGACCGTCTGATCGGTCAGGCGGTGGAAATGGCGCAGCTCGACACCGATGGCATCGAGGTGCGGCCGAAACCGCAGCGGCTGCAGGAGGTGATCGACATGGCGCTGGAGGATTGCCATGCGCTGCTGCGCGGGCGCCCGGTGATGGTAGAGCTGCCCCCGGATATGCCCACCATCTCGCTGGACAGGGAATTGATTCGCCGCGTGCTGCGTCATCTGCTGGAAAATGCGGCGCGCTACTCTCCCGCGGGTTCGCCGGTGAATATCGGCGCCGCTCTCGAGGCCGACCGGCTGCTGGTGAGCATCGCCGATCAAGGGCAGGGAATCGATGACGCCGAGCAGGCCTACATCTTCGACAAGTTCTACCGCGGGAGCCGGCAGCGCATGTTGCATGGCACAGGCATGGGCCTGGCCATCGCCAAGGCGATTCTCCGCGCGCACGGCGGGGGAATCGACGTGGTGAGCCACCGCGACCAGGGAGCCACGTTTACCTTCTGGCTGCCAACCAAACCGGCGGTATCGGGTTCGCCCTCGTGATGGCATCAACACCAAAGATAAGAAAAGTTGCGAAGAAAAAATCTGCCCGAGCGGTAATCGTGTCCGGTACGATTTGCGTCTATGCTTGTCGGATACACCGGCCTCGGAGGTAAGTTGCGTCGAGGTGGCCCGCGGGAGACACTATCCCTGGTGAATATTTCAGCTCCCGCATGACGTTTTTGGTTTGACGCGTCTAACGGTTAACGGCGGCTCCCTTGAGCGCCCTCACGATTCGAACCTGGGAGCTCAGGTGGTTGAGCTTCGACCCCGAGGAGAAGGCCCTTGCGTACACTCTGCACTTTTCTCTCTGCCCCTTTTTTATTCATGCTTGCTTTCAGTGCCCTCCCCCCAGGTGCTCAGGCTCAGACAGTGCTTCAGGACAGGATCACTCAGCCCATCGAGAGCGCAAGTGCTGTGCCTTTGACTGGAAGCGTGCATCCGCTGGCGAAAACCGAGTTTGATATCGGCGTGGCTGACAATGCGAAGGTCCTGCAAGGCATGAGCTTCAACTTCAAGCGCTCCGCCGCACAGGAAGGGAGCCTTAAGGCGCTGCTGGCGGCACAGCAGGATCCGTCTTCTCCGAGCTATCACAAGTGGCTTACCCCGGCGCAGTTTGGACAACAGTTTGGCATGAGTGCGGCCGACCTGGCCCGGGTTTCCGCGTGGCTGCAGCAAGAGGGATTCACTGTCACTTCGGTTGCCGAGAGCGGCAATTCGATTGGCTTCAGCGGTAGTGTCGCATCCGTCGAGAGAGCGTTCCAGACGCAGATTCACAACTACAGCTTGAATGGCGAAACCCATTTTGCCAACGCGACGCAGATCTCGATTCCCGCTGCCCTGGGCGGGGCGGTGAGCAGCGTTCGCGGCCTGAACGACTTCCGGTTGAAACCGAAAGTGGTGAAGAGCCGGTTCACCTCCGGGGTTTCCGGAGCTCACTACGTTACCCCTGGGGATCTTGCGGTTATTTATGACATCAACCCCTTGTACCAAGCGGGAGATACCGGGAAAGGAGTTACCCTTGCGGTCGTGGGTCAAACAGATATCGTTGCGGCCGACATTACCGATTTCCGCGCGGCGGCAGGCCTTTCGGTCAATAATCCAACGGTGGTGACGGTCCCCGGGACGACTCCTCCATCTGCTGCTGCTGGTGCAGCGTCCGGCGATCTGGCGGAAACGGATCTGGATCTTGAGTACTCAGGGGGCGTGGCGACCGGGGCGTCGATCGTGCTGGTGAATTCTGATGATGTCAGGACTTCGCTTCAGTACGTAATCCAGAACACAATCAATGGAATCACCATTCCCATTATCAGCCAGAGTTATGGCGCTTGCGAGGCGGCTTATGATAGCGGAACGATAACCACGACGGAGGCCGTCCTGGAGCAGGCAAATACTCAGGGACAAACCGTGATACTCGCCGCTGGAGACAGTGGTGCGGCGGACTGCGACGGCAGCACTGCGACGAATACAGTGACATCGGCGGTCAACGGGCTGGCGGTGGATTATCCGGGAAGCAGTGTTTATGTTACCGATCTGGGCGGCAGCGAATACATGGGTGACGGTACAGCCGCCGCACCGCAAACAGGCGCCGGAACCTATTGGAACTCAAACGGCACGGGAGGCGTGTCAGACGACCTGGTCACTTCGGCAAAGTCCTACATTCCTGAGATGGCGTGGAACGATACCACGTATTCCATCAACGTGGCCGGCGGGGGCCTGGACGCGGGTGGCGGCGGCGCGAGTCAGCTGTGGACCAAGCCGAGTTGGCAGACTGGGGTGCCCGGCATTCCCGCCGATGGCCATCGTGATGTGCCGGATATCTCATTGAATGCGGCCAACTATCACGACCCATATCTTTACTGCACGCAGGTGACTACGGTTGGAAGTCCGACTACCTTCGTTTCCAGCTGCCAGGCGAATAGTTTTCGTGTATCGGATCCAAACCAGTCGGACGACGCGACCTTCCTCGCGGTTGCCGGTGGAACTTCATTTGCTGCCCCGGACTTTGCCGGCCTGCTGGCGATCATTGAGCAGAAGCTGGCCAGCGGCGGCGGGTTGGGAAACATTAACCCAAGCCTCTATACATTGGCCGCAAACTCGACCACTTACGCATCGGCGTTTCACGACATCACAACCGGGAACAACCAGGTGCCCTGCACCAACAGTTCGCCAAATTGTGCCACTTCGGGTTCAAATAATGTGATTGGCTACGCGACCACTACCGGCTATGACCAGGCGACGGGACTGGGATCGGTCGATGCCAACAACCTGGCGACAGCGTTTGCTGCCCTGGTAAAGGCAACCGGCACCAAAACGACCCTGACCGTCAGTCCGGGGACCTCGGTGGTGATCAATGAGGCGGTCACGTTCACCGCGACGGTGACTCCGAACACTTTGACCACAGCGCCCACCGGCACGGTTACGTTCTACGTGGATGGGGATGCCCAAGCGCCCGTGACCCTCCCCACGTCGGCTCCGTACATCGCCACGTTGAAGACTGATTTCCCCACTTCCGGTACCCACAGTGTTTCGGCGACTTACGCCTCGGGAGACACCACGTATACGGGGTCGAGCAGCTCCGCTGTTGCGATTACGGTGGCGGCGTCGGGAACAGCGGCGACCACCACCACGGTGACGGCCAACCCCACATCGTTCGCGTTGGGGGCCAGCCTGACGCTGTCGGCGACGGTCTCCGGATCCACGGCAGGCACGCTCACCGGACCGGTGACGTTCACTACCGGAGGAATAACCATCGGCACGGTCAAGCAAGTGACGCTCGGGTCGGGCAATACCGCGACCGCAGTCTTGAATGTTTCCGCCGCCACGGCGTCGCTTGGCTTTGCCGCCGGTACGGATACCATCACAGCTACCTATGGAGGAGATAGCTTCAACGCGGTGTCTTCTGGAACGACCACCGTGACCGTCACTAACCCCGGCCTCACGGTCACGGCCACAAACATGACCATATCGTCCCCCTCACCAGGCAACACCGGGACCTCGACGATCACAATCACATCTACCGGAGGGTATGCGGGCACGGTTGCTCTGAACGGCTCGGTGCCCAGTACGGTCAATGTGAGCGGGTCGTTCGGCAGCTCCAGTATTCCGTTGACGGCGGGCGGAACCGCTACCACGACGCTGACGATTACAACGGTCGCTGCTACCGGCAATCTGCGCAAGGGCACCGGGGGCAACGTGCGCAAAGCGTCAACTGCCCAGATCGCGGTCGCCGGCGGCAGCGCGGTGGGTTGCCTCTTGCTACTGCTCATACCGGGCATCCGCCGAAAGAGATGGCCCGTGGCCCTGGTGATGCTGGTGTTCCTCAGTATTGGCGCGGGACTTGGTTGTGGCGGGGGGACCGGTGGTGGTACCCCGTCCGGAACCTATACCGTTACTGTCACTGCAACTGACAGCAGCAATGCGAACATCACCGGCTCCACAACCTTTACCATGACCATTAATTAAGGCACTTTGCCGTAAAGGGCTGCCTCTACAAGAGGTAGCCCTTTTTTGTGTTGCCGATCTTCATTCGTCTGCCTTGAAACCGCGATCGAGGCTCAGAGGATGTGGTGAGATAGCAAGTGGGGCGGAAGAGGAGACGTGAATGAATAGGCGGAGTTTCGGCAAACTGCTGGCGGGAACGGTTACGGCCGCGGGGGTTCCCGGGATGCAGGGCGCGGAAAGCAAAGCGGCGTTGCAGAATTCATCGGTTTCGGATGCTGGGCCCAGTGGAGGCAGCGACGCCTGGGAATTAGTGATTCTCGATGCTGCTCCTGCCCATTCCACCGAGGCGGGTGGCACCGGGGCAGGGGATATCGATGGCGACGGTAAGACCGAAGTGATTGATTGCCACCGATGGCGCCCTCCTCTGGTACAGGCCGTCTACGGTCGAGAGAGGCATCATCTCCCTCGGCACCTTCAATGTGGGTCTCGCCCTTCAGGACATCGACCGCGACGGACACAAAGAGATCGTTATAGGAAAGGAACTCAACGGCAGGTGGGCTCTCTGTTGGTACAAGTTCGGAGCCAGTCTGCACGATCCCTGGACAGAACATATCCTCGACGATGCAGCTACAGGACATCCGCATGACGTTGTCTTCGGTGATCTGGACGGAGATGGCGAGCAGGAACTCGTAGCCAATGCGATGTATGTCGATCATCCGGGATTGTTCGCTTATAAGGTTCCTCGCGACCCCACGACTGCGTGGAAGAAGCAAACCATTCAATTGGGCCTGGCCGCGGAGGGCACTGCGACCGGCGACCTGAACGGCGATGGCAAAGACGAAATTGTTTCCGGGCCCTATTGGTTTTCCGCGCCTGCCGCGGGCCCATTTTCCGGCGAACTCTGGAAGACCCATTCCCTGGCGCCGGACTTTCGTGAGTATTGCCGTGCCGCGGTCATCGATGTGAATGGCGACGGGCGCATGGACGTTGTCCTGGTGGAAGATGAATATCCCGATGGGCGGCTGGCATGGTTTGAGAACCGGCTCAGCATCGACCCGAAGCATCCGTGGGTGCAGCACTCCATCGAGGCTCCGCTCAATTTTTCCCATTCCCTCAAAGCCTGGCGCGATGGCAAAACCAAGCAAGTGCAGATCCTGGCTTGCGAGATGAATGAGGGTGGTTGGGAAGCTCCTTACAACTGGAACGCGCGCCTCATACGGTATACGGCGTTGGACGGCGGCAAGTCATGGCATAGCGAGACGCTCTATCGCGGGGAAGGCACCCACGAGGCGGTCTACACCGACCTGGACGGTTCCGGCACGCACGTTATCTTCGGGCACTCGGCGCAAATCATGACGAAGAAGTCGCGGGTTTATGACGGCTGGGTGCAGATGTACCGGCCGCGCAAGAGTCCCCCGATTTTCGGAGAGTACAAACACACATTTGTTGATCGTCAGAAGCCGTATACAGGCATAGATATTCATGCGGTCGATGTGGATGGCGACGGTCTGCTCGATATTGTCTGCGGAGCATGGTGGTACAAGAACCCCACCTGGGAACGGCATACGATTCCCGGCATCGGGCAGATCATTGCTGCCTATGACCTGGATAACGATGGGCGGAAGGAACTGATCGCCATCAAGGAAAAGGCCGGAAGCAAGGATTTTTACAATGCGCTCAGCAGCGAGATGGTGTGGCTCAAGCCCATCGACCTGAGCCGGGACTCATGGGAAGAGCATGTGATTGGCACCGGCGACGGAGACTGGCCCCACGGGATTACGATTGCGCCGTTGTTGCCGGAGGGCGCGCGGCGATGGTCTGCGGATATCACGATGGCAAGAATCCACCGCAGATCTTTGAAGTTCCGCAGGACCCGAAACAGCATCCGTGGCCGAAACGCGTGGTCGCCGATATCCGCTACGGCGAAGAGATGATTCCCTACGATCTGGATGGAGATGGAAAGCTGGATATCGTGGCCGGGCCATACTGGCTCGAAAATCTGGGAGACGGCCAGTTCAAACCGCACCTGCTGATTGACCCGGAGTACCTGCAATCCGCGAATCTTAAATCAATTTGCCGCATTGCCATCATGGATATCAATGGCAACGGGCGTCCCGACATCCTCTTTACCGTGGAAAACGTCGATTATGACGTCCACAAGGCCTTTTTCTCGCCCGTGGGCTGGTTGGAAAATACGGGTAGTCCGCGGGATCGAATGTTCAACGTCCACATCATCGACAAGATCCGTTCTCCTCACTCCATTTCAGTCGCTGACCTGGATGGAGACGGGAAGATGGAGGTTGTGGTCGGCGAGCATGATCCATTTAAACCGTACCGCAGCGAAAGCCGCCTTTTCGCCTACAAGCAAGCCGACGCGCAGGGGATTAGCTGGAACCGCTTCCCAATCGACAACCGGTTCGAGCACCATGACGGTGCCAAAACTGTCGAATTGAGCCCTGGAAGGTTGGTCATCCTAAGTCACGGCTGGATGGAGCCAACCTATGTTCATCTGTGGGAGCGGTCCAGCTAAGATCCATTGAAGACGGATCGCCAACCAGTTAGCGCACAACGATCACAGCGTGGTGATGGTGATAGTGGTGGTGATGATGATGCCACCGGCGATGGTGATACGGCTGCGCATAAGCAGAAGCCGTGAAGAGGGCGATGATAGTGAATAGCAATAGTCTCTTCATGTAAAACTAAGATGCCCGCAGCGCGTGGCCGCGCTGGATTTTACCCATCTTTTAAGTCACCGTACACAGGTGTTACTTATGTACCTTAGGTGCACGGGCCAAGATAATAGGATTTCGTGGGCAACCTTCAGGGCCTCACGATCGTCCCGTCGAGCATGCGGTCATTTCCCCGATCCTCAAAATCCCTGGTGTAGGGATAGCGGGCAGCGGCCTTCTCGTCGATGTCGATGCCGAACCCCGGCTTATCGTTGGAGTACATGTAGCCCTTGCGAATCTCGGGGGTGCCAGGAAACACCTCGCGCGTCTTCTCGTCGAATAACGTCTCCTCCTGAATTCCGAAGTTGGGGGTAACCAGGTTGAGGTGGAGATTGTAACAGTGACCGACTGGATCTACATTGTTCGGCCCATGCCACGCTGTGCGCACATCGAAGAATTCGCAGCAGTGCGCCACCTTCCGGCACATATTCAGGCCACCTACAGACGACTGGTGGATGCGGATAAAGTCAATCCACCGGTTGGCCACCAGGCTCAGCCACTCGTTGCGGTTGACAAATAGTTCTCCCATGGCCAGCGGCGCCGAGGTTTCCTGACGGAAGATCTGGAACCAACCTACATCTTCAGGAGAGAGCGGATCTTCCATATAGAAGGGCCGGTACTGCTCGACTGCTCTGCATAACTCGATCGATTGGTTGGGCGCCGGCCGCTCATGAATATCGTGCACCAGCCCGACATCGAATCCGAACTTCGCGCGTAGGGCCTCGAACATGCCGATGGTGGTGTTCAGGTAGCGCCCCGCATCGAAGACCGGCGAAGGGGTCACACCGTCTGGCCGCAGCGCCTGCACGGCGGCGGAGGTCTTGGCGCCGCTCACGCCATAACCGGACCATCCGGGAACCGCCAATTGCACCCGCACCACCTGGTAGCCTTTTTCGATGTAGGCTTGCACCTGGTCGTTCAGCTCACTTTGGGTCAAGGCAGCGGCGTGGCCATACAGCGGCACAGCGGCGCGCACCTTGCCGCCGAGCAGTTGATACACGGGGACGCCGAGACGTTTACCCAGGATGTCCCACAGCGCGCCGTCGATGCCGCTCAACGCGTCGTTGCCTTCCGGCCCCGAACGGAAGTATTCCTGCAGGTATGCGGACTGCCAGATGTCTTCGATCTCGTCGCAGTTCTTGCCAATCACGAAGGGCTTCAAACGCTTTTCGATGTAGGCCTGCGCGGCCTGCGGAATCTCCTGGTGGGTGGCCGCGCCCAGGCCGTAGAGGCCGGGCTCGCTGGTCTCCACCTTGACGATGGTCCAGTTGGAGCCGGAGGGTGCCGTGGCGATGATCTTGACGTCGGTGATTTTCAGCGCCGGCATTCCGCGGCGAGCGGCGTCTTTCGCCTGCGCCAGCGGACCTCCGTTTCCCATAGCCTGGACGACACCGGAAGCCGCTTCGGCAGAGAGGGTGCGGCCGCCGCCAAGGCTGGTGACTGCGCCCACAGCAGCGGCGGTAGAAAGAGTCTTCAGTAGACTGCGACGTTCCATGATTCCTTCCTTTCCCAATTCATTCGGTGGCCGCGAACGTTTCCGAATCTAGATATTCTGCTCGTCTTGCGTGCGCATACCACGCGCAGGCTAGTAAGAACGCTGCCCCGGCCGCGTAGGCAAGGGTGAACTCGGGCGCCACCCACCATCCAATTCGACTTTCCACGCCGTTGGACGAGAGCGTATAGGCATGGATGATACCGATTGCGGAGAGAGCCGCGGCTGCCGCCAACCAGGTGGCCGCGGGCACAAAGCGGCGCTGTACGATGAGCGCCAACGCCGCGGACCATAGCATCGAGGTCAGGAGCGATCCCTGCCCCAGCGCGATCAGCCCGCCCATCGCCAAGTCTCCGCCCATGCGGGGCGCGACTTCCATGAGGCTGCTACCCGCTTTGCGCGCGACCGTGTCCGCTATGCCAGTAGCCCACTGGGAAAGGGCGGGAATCAGTCCGATGATGACGGCAATGGCCTGATTGGAAGGCACCTCAACAACGGCTTGCGCCACGGTGATCAGGCCGAACCAGATGATGACCGGCGCCGCCACTTCCAAAGGCACAAAGCGGAGCACCACAGGCAGGATTCCCGTGGTGCAAAGCAGCAGTGTGACCAAACCATTCAGCACGGAATAACCTGAGCGCGCGCCGTTGGCTTTGTGCGCTGCATGGCCTAGGTAAAGCGTGGTGGGAAAGGGACTCCCCAGGCAAGCCGCGGCCATCGTGCCCAGGCCATTCATGAGGAGAGACGGCTTGGTTGCGTAGTCGTCGCCGGCAACCTTGACGCTTTCCAGAATCATCAGCGATCCCAGGGTATCCAGCGCAGCGAGAGGAATGATGATAGCGAGATAAGGCCAATAGGAACGCTGATTGAAAACGGCAAAGATATTCACCGTGTGGGGCAGGTAGAGTTTCACCGGCGGCAGCGCAGGCACAGGAACGGTATAGATGTGGAGCCAGCGGAGCACCGCCACCAACAGCGCGCCGAGGGCGATGACAAAGAGACCCGGTGGCACCCGATAGGGGAGTTTGAGGTGCGAGCCGTAGAGGGTAAGGAGGACGAGCATAGGCAGCAGAGCGATGGCCGGCTGCTGAAAGACGCCGAAGACAAAGCCCAGGCAAAGATAAGCCAGCGCCAGGCCGGCCAGCGGGGAGAGCAGCGCGGCGCGCGGTGTGGTGCGGCGCAGCCAATCGGTGCATGCGGCTCCCACGGTCTGCACGATGCCGCTCACCATGCTGGCAAAGATGCCCGCGTGCCAGGCCAGGTTTGCATCGTGGGTCCGGGTATAGATGGGGCCCATGATGAGGAAGACGTAGGCGAAGATGGTAGGGGTGTTGATGCCGAACGGGATCGCGGTGACATTGCTGCGGCCCTCCCTGCGCGCCAGGCGCCGTGCCTGCCAGGCGTAGAAGAGGTTTCCTGCCAGGATGGAGATTGCCGCACCGGGCAGGATGCGGCTGGAAACGAAGCTCAGGGGAAAGCCGCACACGGGCGCAAGGCCCACGATCAACAGAAGATCAGGAAAGCCGCTGAAGAAGAGTCCGAAAAAGCCGTCGATGTCTCCGGCGGTGAACCAGAGCAAATGAGCCTCCGTGGCGGTTGCCATCTGGCGGTCCCTCCGGGGTTCATTCTACGATGCGCCTTGATGGTTGAAGGGGATAAGGACTGGACGGACCCTCATTCTCTGACACCCGTCGTCTGTGAGCGAATGAGGTCCTGGATGGTATCCTCTCCTCACTCGTCTCATAGGTGCTCCATGTCCGTCACCGAGCCGCTGCCGCCCGCCCGCGCGTCCCTGCCAATGGACGATGCGGTTGGCCGCGTAGCGCTGCGCAAGGCCGGTTGGCGGCTGATTCCAGTGCTTGCTCTGGGCTACGGCATCGCGTACATGGATCGCGTGAACATAAGCTTTGCCTCGCTCGAGATGAACCGCGACCTGCACTTCAGCGCGTCGGTCTATGGCTTTGGCGCCGGCTTGTTCTTTGTGAGCTATGCCGCGTGCGAAATTCCGTCGAACCTGCTGCTCTATCGCGTGGGCGCGCGACGGTGGTTCGCCCGCATCATGCTCACATGGGGATTGCTGGCGATGGGCATGATGTTCGTAAAGACTCCGCTGCAGTTCTACGTCATGCGCTTCCTGCTGGGTATGGCAGAGGCTGGGTTTTTCCCGGGCGTGATTTTCTATCTCTCGCAATGGTTCCCGGTGCACATGCGGGCTCGCGCCATAAGCCGTTTTTACGTCTCGCTTCCGCTCGCCACGGTGCTCACCGGGGCTATCGCCGGACCCCTTCTCGGTCTCCAGGGCAAGGCCGGACTGGCCGGCTGGCAATGGCTGTTCCTGCTGGAAGGGCTGCCTGCCATTCTGCTGAGCATCGTCTTCCTGATCTACCTGCCTGCTGGTCCCGCTCAAGCCAAGTGGCTCACGGAGGAGGAGCGGGAGTGGATTATCCATCACTTGAGCAAGAGTAGCGCCGCCGTTCATCACAGCTTACATATCGGGCGTGCGCTGCTCGATCACCGTGTGTGGCAGATAAGCCTTGTCTTCCTGTGCCAGCTTACCTGCAGCTATGCCTACACTTTTTCTGCTCCAGCGATCCTCAAGACAATCACCGCTCTCAGCAATCGCGATGTCGGTTTCCTGGTGGCGGTGATGAACCTGCTGGGAGCTCCCAGCATGATTCTCAATGCCATGCATTCTGACCGCACCAAGGAACGCTACTTTCATGTCATCATCCCTTTTCTGTTGATGGCCGGGTGTTATCTGATCGGTGGACTGTC
This sequence comes from uncultured Acidobacteriaceae bacterium, assembly GCA_963736535.1. Taxonomy (GTDB): domain Bacteria; phylum Acidobacteriota; class Terriglobia; order Terriglobales; family Acidobacteriaceae; genus PALSA-350. The sequence continues at coordinate 851,110 of CAVTPN010000010.1, read as the reverse complement.
GGTAGCACCCCTCCTGGCGGTTCCTGCGCTAGCGATTGCGTCTATCAGTTATTTCGCCTTGCAAGGACCGATCCTGGCGCTGGCTACCAGTTTTCTCCATGGTCGATCCGCTGCCGCTGGCATTGCGGCCATGAACACCATCGGAATTCTCGGTGGCTTCGTTGGCCCCTGGGGCATGGGGCTGGCCAAAGATTTTACCGGAGCCTATCAGCCCGGGCTGCTCATGCTCGTCATCCCCAGCCTGGTTGCAGCGGCAACCATTTTTATGATGCGATTGCAATCAAGGACAGCGAAGGGGCTTTCGGTATAGCGAATGAAAAAGTGTTTTATGGTGATCGTGGTGGTTGCGTTGATTACGGTTTGCCACGCGGAGAGTATCCCTTCGCGGCAGGCGCGGCCAGCGGAGATAACGCGTTGGGCTGCGGAGGCAAAGGACGTCACGATTGTCCGGGACGATTGGGGAATCGCACATGTTTACGGCAAGACCGATGCGGATACCGTCTTTGGCATGATCTACGCGCAGGCTGAAGACGACTTCAACCGGGTCGAAACCAACTACCTGAACGCCATGGGGCGGCTGGCCGAGGCGGAGGGCGAAGGCAAGGTTTATCAGGATCTGCGCATGAAGATGTTCATCGATCCTGAGGTCTTGAAGAAAGATTATGCGGCGAGCCCGGAGTGGCTGAGGCAGCTGATGGATGCCTTCGCCGACGGGGTCAACTTCTATCTCGCGAAACATCCGCAGGTGAAGCCGCGAGTGATTCAACGCTTCGAGCCGTGGATGGCGCTTTCATTTACCGAAGGCAGCATCGGGGGCGATATCGAGCAAGTGGACTTAAAGAAATTGGAAGCGTTTTACGGAGGCCGCAACCACGTAGCGGCTTTGCAGGAGCAACCGGAAGAGGAGCCAGGCGGATCGAACGGGATCGCCATTGCTCCGTCGAACACGTTGCAGCATCATGCGCTGCTGCTGATCAATCCGCATACTTCGTTTTTCTTTCGGTCGGAACTGCAGATGGTTAGCGGAGAAGGGCTCGATGCCTACGGGGCCGTGACCTGGGGCCAGTTCTTTATCTACCAGGGCTTCAACGATCGGCTGGGTTGGATGCATACCTCGAGCGGAGTGGACGCCGTCGATGAGTATCTGGAAACGGTGCAGAGTAAAGACGGACACTACTACTACAAGTACGGGGACGGGGAGCGGCCGGTAGTCGAGAAGCAGATCACCGTGCCCTACCGCAGTGGGCACGGTATGGCGGAGAAGAGGTTCACCGCGTACTACACCCAGCACGGCCCGGTGATTCGGGATCAGGACGGCAAGTGGGTGGCGATCCGGCTTATGCAGGAGCCGGTAAAAGCGCTGACGCAGTCTTATCTGCGGACCAAGGCGAAAACGTACAAAGACTACCTGCAGACGATGGAACTGCAGGCGAACTCGTCCAACAACACCATCTATGCCGATGCGGATGGACACATCGCCTACTTCCACGGCAACTTCATTCCCCGCAGGGACACAAAGTTCGACTTCACCAAGCCGGTAGATGGGAGCGACCCGGCAACGGAGTGGCAAGGGCTGCTGACCGTCGAGGAGACGCCTCATCTGCTGGATCCGGCGAGCGGCTACGTCTTCAACGTGAACGATTCTCCCTGGTCAGGCGCGGGAGAGAGCAGCCTGCGCAAGCAGGATTACCCGGCGTATGTAGAAACGGGCAGGGAATCGGCGCGGGGCTTGCACGCGATGCGTCTGCTGCAGGGCAAGAAGGACTTTACCCTGGATTCCCTGACGGCCGCTGCTTATGACAGTTATCTGCCATGGTTTATTAAACCGCTCTCCGCGCTCACCCGGGCGTGGGCAAACCTGCCGGCCAACTCGGAAACCAAGACAGCGCTTGCGGGTCAGATCGCAGTACTTCAGGGCTGGGATCTACGCTGGGGTGTAGATTCGGTGGCGACTTCGCTGGCGGTCTTCTGGGGCCAGGAAATTGCCAAGGCTGCAATCTCAAGTGGGGCCCATACCGCGTCGAATGAGGACGAATTCGCCGCGCCATCGGTGCCGGGCGATGTGGCTTTGAAGGCGCTGGCTACGGCTTCCGATAAGCTGACTGCGGATTTCGGGAGCTGGCAGACACCTTGGGGGCAAATCAATCGCTTTCAACGCCTGACTGGGAACATCGTGCCGCGCTTCGATGATGCCAAGCCGAGCACGCCGGTCGGGTTCACTTCTTCCAGCTGGGGCTCGCTCGCTTCCTTCGGGGCCAGGCCCTATACGGCGGAGGAAACAGGCAGGGCCCCGGGAACGAAGAAATGGTACGGAACCAAGGGAAATAGTTTTGTGGCGGTGGTGGAGTTTGGGGATAAGGTACGCGCGCGGGCGGTGACGGCCGGCGGGGAAAGCGGGCATCCGCAGTCGCCCCACTTCAAAGACCAGGTGGAGCGATACTGCACGGGGAATTTGCGCGAGGTCTACTTCTATCGGGACCAATTGAAGGGGCACACGGAGCGGGAATACCATCCGGGCTCGTGAGGCGTTGATGTCGGGTTTAGAAGCGCGAGCTCTTTTTATGGGAATGGTGCTGCTGGCGCTGCCTGCTTCCCCACAGCAGCAGGCAGTGCCGGCCAAGCCACTGCATGTGTTCGACCCCAAGGTCATGGACACGAGGGTTGACCCGTGCGTCAACTTCTACCAGTACTCGTGCGGCGGATGGCTGAAGCAGAATCCGATTCCAGCGGATGAATCCTCCTATGGGCGATCCAACGAATTAGAAGATGAGAACCAGTTGGTGCTGAAGGCGATTCTGGAGAAAGCCGCGGCGGGCGGCCCGGAACGCTCGCCCAATGAACAGAAGATCGGCGACTACTATGCCAGCTGCATGAATGTGGAAGCTGTGGACCAGGCTGGGCTTACGCCAGTGCAACCGCTGTTGGATCGTATCGCTGCGCTTCCATCGAAAGAACAGTTACCAGAGCTGACAGCGTATCTCGATGGCATCGGCGTCAATGCGCTTTTCTCTTTCGGTTCCGAGCAGGATTACAAAGATGCCACGCAACAGATTGCGACCATTGACCAGGCGGACTTAGGTCTGCCGGAGAAAGGATACTACGAGCGTAAGGATGACAAGTCTGTTGAGCTACGCGGCCAATATGTGGCGCACCTGACACGAATGTTTGCATTGCTGGGGGAAACGCGCCAGCAGGCGGCAAAGGATGCGGAGACGGTGCTGAAGCTGGAGACGGCGCTTGCCGGCTATTCGCGCAGCAATGTGCAGCGGCGCGATCCCGCGAGCCTGTACCACAAAATGGGCCTGGCGAAATTTGATCGTAGCGTACCGTCCTTCAGCTTCGCGACATTTCTGCGCGCCGCGCATGCGCCCCCGGTGGAATCGCTGAACGTGGCGGAACCGGCCTACTTTGCCGGCTTGAATCAGCTGCTTGCGAGCACCAGCCTGGATGAATGGAAGACCTATCTGCGCTGGGCCTTGATCCGCCATCTGCCGGGGACGGCTTTGCCGCAGGCCCTGGATAAGGAGTCGTTCGACTTTTATGGCAGGGTGCTGGATGGCCAACCGGAGCAAAAGCCCAGGTGGAAGCGCTGTGTGTCAGAGACAGACGACGCGTTAGGAGAGGCATTAGGCCAGGTGTATGTGGCGCAGCGGTTTAGTCCTAAAGACAAACAGCGCACGCTGGAGTTGACTCAGGATGTAGAGGCGGCGATGGGCCGGGATATCGAACAACTCGACTGGATGAGCACGACCACCAAGGCGCGCGCGGAGGAGAAACTTCATGCGGTCGCCAATAAGATTGGGTATCCGGATAAGTGGCGCGACTACTCCGCACTGACTGTTACCCGCGGAGATGGGTTGGGAAACGCTTTGCGTGCGGCTGCATTTGAAGAGAAGCGCGACATTGCCAAGATCGGTAAGCCGGTAGACCGCGGCGAATGGGGCATGAGCCCGCCCACGGTCGACGCCTATTACAGCGCGCAGATGAACGACATCAACTTTCCTGCCGGCATCCTGCAGCCGCCATTTTTTGATTCCAGCCAGGATGATGCGGTGAACTACGGGGGTGTGGGCAGCATTATCGGTCATGAATTGACGCACGGCTTTGACGACGAGGGGCGGCAGTTTGATGGCAGGGGCAACTTTGAAGATTGGTGGACACCGGCGGACGAAAAGCAATTTAACGAGCGCGCCGATTGCGTGGTGAATGAGTACGACGGCTTTATCGGGGTGGACGATTTGCACGTCAACGGGAAGCTGACTCTGGGGGAGAACCTTGCCGATCTTGGCGGGCTCAAGCTGGCGTTTCTCGCGTATCTTGACCGTGCACAGAAGGCCGGTGTGGATCTGCAACAGAAGGGGAGTGCGGAGTACGGGGGGTTGACTCCCGATCAGCAGTTCTTTGTCGGGTTTGGACAGCACTGGTGCCAGAACATTCGCCCGGAGGACCTGCGATTGCGGATACGCACCGATCCGCACTCGCCGGAGGAGTTCCGTACCAATGGAGTGGTGTTGAATCTTCCCGAGTTTCAACGGGCATTTGCCTGTAAGACTGGTCAGCCAATGGCTCCGGCCAAGCGCTGCACGATCTGGTGAGGTTTCCGGGAAGGGACGGGTGCCCCAGGTTCGCACCCGCGTACCTGGGCCGTAAAAGACGGACGAAGCCCACAATCGCTTTTTCTCTTTGGCTCGGGGGAACAATCTAGTGAAAGCATTTGAAAAAAACATTTTCGGCCCAGGTACGCGTAGGCGAACCTGGGGCACCCGTCCTACTCCTCAGCCTTGTTTAGTGTGATGGCGGCGTTGAAAAGCCTACTTCGGGCACGGCAGCTCCATCGGCTCGCGGTTCTGAGGCTCCGTAGTTGACGTTGGTGGTGCTGTCGTGGAGTACGGCTTGCCCGCGCCCCATGGTGGTCGAATACTCCTTGCGCACCTGCAACACGTGCCCCATGGCCCTGAGCTGGGCGATCGCCTGGGGTCCCACGCGCGATTCTATGAGGATGTTGCATCCCAGCCGTGCACTTACAGTGAAGCGCGCCTCCTCCATCGCAGCCTGAATGTTCATGTGATAGTCGGCGATGTTGGAGACAAACTGGGCGTGGGCCAGCGGCTGATTCATGCCCCCCATGATGCCGAAGCCGATGTGCTGGTCGCCGCGCTCCATGAAGGCGGGAATGATGGTATGGAACGGACGTTTGCGGCCGGCCAGCGCATCCGGCGATTTGCGATCTACAGAGAAGAGGCCGCCGCGATCCTGAAGAGCGAAGCCCATGCCCTTCACGGTCACATTGGATCCGAAGGCCTCGTAATTACTTTGGATAAGGGAGAGGATATTCCCTTCGCGGTCGACGACTGAGAGGTAGGTGGTGTCGCTTTTCGGCAGTGCGCCAGGAGCTACGTCGCAATTCGCCCTACTGGGATCGATCAGCGCGGCACGCTTGGCGGCATATGCCTTGGAAATCAGTTCTGTCACAGGGATGGATGCAAATCTCGGGTCTCCGTCGTAGGCCTTCACGTCCGCGTAGGCTAACTTCATCGACTCGATTCGGGTGTGCAACTCGGCCACGCTCAGCGCACCGTCGGGGGACGGCTTGAACTGCTCCATGATGTTGAGCATCTCGAGGGCGGCCATGCCATCGCCGTTGGGTGGAAGCTCATAGACTGTCCAATTGCGGTACTTGGTGGAAATGGGTGCGACCCACTCCGCGGAGTATTCGCTCAGGTCATCGGCGGTCATGGTGCCGCCTAACTCGGATGAGGTCTTCAGGATCGCCTGCGCGATTTCTCCTTTGTAGAAAGCCTTCTCGCCTTCCTTGGCAATGAGGGTCAACGCTCCGGCCAAATCGGGGTTGCGAAAGACCTGGCCCAGGGCCGGCGCTTTACCATCGGGCAGGAATACGCGGCGGCTCTCGGGATACTGCATCAGCCCGGGCACGGCCTCCTGCCAGTACTCTTGCAGCGCTTCCGGTACTGCATATCCATGCTCGGCGTAGAAGATTGCGGGTCGAAACAGCTCGCTCCACGCAAGTTTGCCGAAGCGGTCATGAAGCTTGGTCCAGCCATCGACGGCCCCGGGCACGGTGACGGAATCGATCCCGTCCTGGGGCATCTGGTGAATGCCTTTCGCTTCCAGGTGGTCGATGGTCAGTGCTTTCGGAGCCCAGCCACTGGCATTCAATCCGTATAACTTACCTGTCTTCGCTTCCCAGTAGATAGCGAACAGGTCGCCCCCGATCCCGTTCATCATGGGTTCGGCGACGCCCAATACGGCGTTGGCGGCAATACCGGCATCGATGGCGGAACCGCCCTGCTCCAGGATTCTTGCGCCGGCCTGGGAGGCCTGCACATAGCTGGTAGCCACGATGCCGTAGGGCGTAACCACCATGGAGCGGCCGTAGGAGCGATCTTCCGCGGAGGTTGAGGCGGTGACAATAGCAACTACTGCAGAGACAATGATCGTTCTCAGCATCATCCTCACCCTTGGCGGTACGTTAGGACGGGCTTGTATCGCAGCATGAGGAGATAGTAGATGGTTGCCGATAAAAAGAAGCCGACGAACCAGGCGTAGTCATACAGAAAGCGAACAGGCGGCACCGCGAGGCCGATGAGGGCCACAAAGACGCCCACCACCAGCGCCGCGACGGCGCGGGGATTGAAGCCGCGGGAGTACTCGTAGGGACCTCCGCGATGATAGAGGGAGGCGACATCCAGATGCGTGTGCCGGATCAGGAAGTAGTCCGCCACCATGATGCCGGCTACCGGGCCGAGCAAGCCGGAGTAGCCGACCAGCCAGCCGAAAATGTAAGTGCCGAAGGTGCTCATCAGTTTCCAGGGCATCATGGCCAATCCGAGAAAGCCGGTGATGAGGCCGCCGGTGCGGAAGCTGATCAGGCGCGGAGCCAGGTTGGAGAAATCATTCGAAGGCGAGACCACGTTGGCGCCGATGTTTACGTTGAGCGTCGCCACCAACACCGCGACCAGCGCCAGCACCGCCACCAACGGCTGATGAAAGCGTCCCAATAGGGTGATGGGGGACCATATCGGCTCGCCAAAGATGGTCTCCGAGGCAGAAGTGCATGCGATGCCGACGAACGAATAGAGGGTCATCGCGATCGGCAGCCCAAGGGCCTGGCCGACTATCTGCGAGTCCTGCGACTTGGCGTAACGGGTGAAGTCGGGGATATTCAGCGAGAGCGTGGCCCAATAGCCAACCATCGCCGTCAACGATGGAAAGAAGAAATGGAGAAAGCTGCTGGTCGAGTGGAAGCGGCTGGGCGCAGAAAGCATGGGGCCAAAGCCGCCTGCCTTATGCAGCATCCAGAAGAGCAGGGTGAGCGACATGACCAGCATGAAGGGCGCGGAGAAGCTCTGCAGGAAGCGGATCGACTCCACGCCGCTCCATACGACGAACATATTGATCAGCCAGAAGCCGAGGAAGCTCGACCACAGGACGACCGGCATGTTGGCTGTCGCGGGCCATACGACGTGGATCATGGCGGCGATCGCCTGGCCGCCCAACCAGGACTGAATGCCAAACCAGCCGCAGGCCACGAGGGCGCGCAGCATCGCGGGAATATTCGCTCCTAATGCGCCGAAGCTGGCGCGCACGAAGACGGGGAAGGGAATTCCATACTTGGCGCCGGCATGCGCGTTCAGCAGCATGGGCATGAGCACGATCAGGTTGCCCATCAGGATGGTGAAGAGCGCCTGCTTCCAATTCATGCCGCCGGCGATCAGTGACGAGGCCAGCATGTAGGTGGTGACCTCCATCGACATGGAGAACCACAGAGCGATGTAGTTGTAAGTGCCCCAGGTGCGGTTGGCGGCGGTGGTGGGCGCGAGGTCAGCGTTGTAGAGGTGCGCGTCCCCGCTGGTCAGGGTTGTCGTGGCGCTGGGCGTGAGCATCAGGCGAAGCCCCCGGCGTTGGCTTCGCGCTTGAGGAACCGCCCGCGGCCGGTCTTCCCAATCCACTTGCCGTCTTTTACTACCATCTCGCCGCGGGAGAAGACGTGCCGGGCGTTGCCTTACACCTTCCAGCCTTCGAACATGGAGTAGTCAAGTGGCCATGCACTGGGTCGCGGCGGAGATGGTGTAGGCGGCGTTGGGGTCCCAGAGCAGGATGTCCGCGTCCTTTCCGGGAGCGATGATACCCTTTTGCGGCATGCCGAAGATGCGGGCCGGGGCTGTGCAAGGAGAGCTCGACAAACCTCTGCGGGGTGAGCTCGCCCAGGACCACACCGAAGTGCCAGAGGATCTGCATGCGGTTCTCGATGCCCGGGCCTCCGTTGGGGATCTTGGTGAAGTCATTTTTGCCCAGCGACTTCTGGTCGGCAAAGCGGAAGGGGCAGTGGTCGGTGGAGACGACGGAGAGCGTGCCATCCTCGAGCGCCTTCCAGAGCGCGGGCTGGTGGTGCTTCTTGCGCAGGGGAGGGGTGAAGACGTACTTGGCCTCTTCCCAGCTTTTGCCGGGCATCTGGTCTTCGATCGAGAGCACGAGGTACTGCGGACAGGTCTCGGCCAGGGCATGCAGGCCGCGCTGTTGTGCGTGCTTCAACTCGCGCAGGGCAGTCCTCGTTGGAGAGGTGCACGATGTAGACCGCGGCGCCGGCCATTTCGCGCAATCGCGATGGCGCGGTGTGTGGCCTCTGCTTCGGCTGGGTCGAGCGGGTGTGCGCATGATAGTGGGGCTCGGTCTTGCCTTCTGCCAGCATCCGCGACACCACGATGTCGATGACGCTGCCGTTCTCGGCATGGACGCAGCAGAGCGCGTTCAGCAGGCCGGCCTTGCGCATCACCTTGTACATCAGCCCGTCGTCGATCATCAGGACGTTGGGGTAGGCCATGAAGAGCTTGAAGCTGGAGATGCCCTTGCACCATCATTTCCATCTCGGCCAGGCCCTGCGCGCCGTCGCCGGGCCGAGGTCGGTCACGGCCATGTGCAGGCCGTAGTCGATGCAGGCTTTGCCGTCGGTCTTGGCCAGCCAGGTTTCCAGAGCCTCGGCCATGGTGTGGCCCCGGGACTGCAGGGCGAAGTCGATGACGGTGGTGGTTCCGCCGACGGCCGCGGCGATGGTGCCGGTGCGGTAGTCGTCCGCGGATACGGTGCCGCCGAAGGGCATGTCCAGATGGGTGTGCACGTCGATGCCGCCGGGCATCACGAGCAGGCCGGTGGCGTCGACGACGGTGTGGCCGGCGGCGGGAAGGTTGGGGCCGACTTGCTTGATCGTCTCCCCATCGCTGAGGACATCGGCCTTAGCTCACCGTCCGCGTTGACGACGGTGCCATTCTGATCAGGGTTCCCATAGCGCGTTGCTTACGACCTCATCTGCGCACGACTGCAGCGGTGCGCTCCGCCCAGGTCTGCGGGGCGAGGCCGTTGTCGACGCGCTCCATGGTGATGCAGTCGTCCACGGGGCAGACCAGCGAGCAGAGGTTGCAACCGACGCACTGGTGTTCGTCCACGCGCGGAATGCGCTCCAGCGGGGTGACCGCATTGGTATGGCCCGGGCCGCCGGCATCCAGCTTGGGGATGGGCGTGGTGGAGATGCGGCGGGCCGCTTCAGCCGTGACCTGGCCGGTGTGCGCGTTGTGTCGGGTGCGGGCGCAGTGCGATCGAGGTGGATGCATTGATGGGCGCCGTCCCAGCAGGCGGTGTAGCAAAGCTGGCAGCCGATGCAGAGATCCTCGTGGATGTGCGCGACGATCTTGTAGTTCAGGTTGAGGTGCTTCCACTCGGTGACGTGGGCAGCGAGCGGCCGCGGAAGTCGTCGATGGTGGCGAAGCCTTTCTCCGCCATCCAGGCGAGCAGGCCGTCGGCCATGTCTTCGACGATGCGATAGCCGTAGTGCATGGCCGCGGTGCATACCTGCACCGTGCCGCACCGAGCAGGATGAACTCCGCTGCGTCCTGCCAGGTGCCGATGCCGCCAATGCCGGACAGGGGCAGAGCGCCCGCGGGATCGGACATCACCTGCTGCACCATGTTGAGCGCGATGGGCTTGACGGCGGGGCCGCAGTAGCCGCCGTGCGAGCTCTTGCCATCGACGTTGGGGCGGGGTTCGAAGGTGTTGAGGTCGATGCCGGTGATGGAGTTGATGGTGTTGATGGCGGAGAGGGCATCGGCTCCGCCGCGCTTGGCCGCGCGCGCGGGCATGCGGATGTCGGAGATGTTGGGCGTGAGCTTCACGATGACGGGGGTGCGCGCCTTTTCCTTCACCCAGTCGGTGATCTGCTGACAGTATTCGGGCACCTGTCCCACGGCTGAGCCCATGCCGCGCTCGCTCATGCCATGCGGGCAGCCGAAGTTGAGCTCCAGGCCGTCGGCGCCGGCGTCTTCTGCGCGCTGCACGATGTCGTGCCAGACCTCGCGCTTGCTCTCGACCATGAGCGAGGCGATGACCACGTGCTTTGGGTAGCGCCGCTTGACTTCGGCGATCTCCTGCAGGTTGACTTCGATGGGGCGGTCGCTGATGAGCTCAATGTTGTTGAAGCCCATCATGCGGCGGCCTTCCCAATCGATGGAGGAGTAGCGTGAGCTGACGTTGGTGATGGGCTCGCCGATGGTCTTCCATACGGCGCCGCCCCAGCCTGCATCGAAGGCGCGCATGACCTGCTCCCCGCAGTTGGTCGGCGGAGCGGAGGCGAGCCAGAAGGGATTGAGGCACTGGATGCCGCAGAAGGTGGTTGCCAGCGTGGGCTTAAGCTCGGGCATGTTTGGCCTCCAGCCACGCGGCGATGCCGATGCCCGCGCGTTTTCCGTCTGCTACTGCATCCACTACTTCGCGGCCGCCATTGGTGCAGTCGCCGCCGGAGAAGAACTTGGGGTGCGAGGTCTGGCCGGTGGCGCGGTTGATGACGATTTGGCCGCGTTGGAGTTGCAGCTTTGCTGATCCGCTGGCCAGTGCCCCAAGCAGGTCGGACTGCGTGCCTTGCCCGATGGCCAGGACGACCAGATCCGCTGCCAGGGAAAACTCAGAGCTGGGTTCGGGGACGATCGACCCATCGCCCGTGGCTGCCAGTTGGATCAGCTCAATCCCTTCCACGGCTTCGCCGCCGAGATGCGCGTGGGCTGCACATGCCACAGGAACTTCACGCCCTCGAGCCGGGCGTGCTCGTACTCGAAGGTGAAGGCGGACATCTGCTCCTCGCCGCGGCGATAAACGATGTGCACGTCGGTGGCGCCGAGCCGGACAGAAGCGATGGCGGCATCGATGGCGGTGTTTCCCGCTCCTACGACGACCACGCGCGGCGGCACTGCAGTGCTCTCTCCGGACTTGTAGCCGGCAATCAGATCAAGGGCGTTGGTCACGCCCGGCAGTTGTTCGCCGGCGATACCAAGCTGATGGATCGCGCCCAGCCCGATGCCCAGGAAGATAGCATCGTGCGTCGCGCTCGAGACCAGCCAGCACTTGCGCGTCGATCATGGTCTCGAAGTGAAACTCGACGCCGAGCTGAGAGAGCATTTCGATTTCGCGCAGGCTTTCGACGAGGGGCAGCTTATACTCGGCCACGCCGTAGGTGTTGAAGCCTCCGGGTAGTGGGCGGGCGTCGTAGATGTTGGCACGGATGCCGCGGCGGCGCAGTTCGGCTGCGCAGGCGAGCGAGGCCGGTCCGGCGCCGATGAGCGCTACGGAGAGCCCGGTGTCTGCCGCCGGGGTAAAGGGCAGGGGAGCGCCGCTGGCGTGGAGCGAATCCATCGCGAAGCGCTGCAAGCGAGCGATTTGGATCGGCTGCTTGTTGAAGCGGTGCAGCACGCAGGCGCCTTCGCACAAGACATCCACCGGGCAGGCGCGGGCGCAGCTGGCGCCCAGGATATTGGCGTCGAGAATGGTGCGCGCGGAGCCGGAGAGATTGCCGCTGGCGATTTTCTTGATGAAGCGGGGAACGTCGATGTGGGTGGGGCAGGCGGTGGTGCAAGGCGCATCGAAGCAGTAGAGGCATCGATTGGCCTCAGGCATGGCTGCCTGCCGGTCGAAGGGCGGATGCAGATCGCCGAAGCGCGCAGAGGTTTCCGGATGGTCTGGGGCCTGCTGCAAAAAGGACGTTGGGCCACTCATCTGGCGATACCCTTTCCCTGCGTCGCTGCTCGTTCGGGCTTGGAAACCATCATTATGCACTATCCGAGGGCCAAACTTGGAGTAGAAACCTGCCCTGGGGACTTCTTCCTGCCGCCCGCCCGTCCATTGGTGGTAAGGAGAGAGCTTGAACCGGATGCTATGCTTTCCCGCATGCGCGTGCGACCCAGTGCATGGTGGTTACTTGTGCCTTTGCTCCTGAGTGTTCTCCCGCTTCATGCGCGGGTGGTTCGGGTCGAGGTGGCTGCCCGCACCAGTGTCTTGGACGGCAAGATTTTCGGCGAAGCGGGAGCCTATGAGCGCATCACCGGGCGTGTCTACTTCTCGCTTTCGGTGGCCAATCCGCACAACCTGCGCATCGTCGATCTGGGCAATGCTGTCAACCTGAAGAACGGCGAGGTTGAGTTCTCCGCGGACTTCGTCGCCGTCCGTCCCAAGGATGCTCACAAGGGCAATGGCTCGATGCTTCTGGAGGTCCCAAACCGGGGGAATGCGCGCATTCTTTCCCTGGTCGACGGCGGGGATCAGGATCTCGCCCACGACGCGGGAGATGCGTGGCTACTGCGCAATGGCTTCACCGTCGTGAGCCTGGGATGGCAATGGGACGCCCCGGGCGCAAACGCCCTGCGATTCTTTGCCCCGATCGCGAAAGAGGACGGAAAGATCATCACCGGCCTGCTGCGCGGGGATGTGATGCTCGCGGAAGCGATGCCGGAGATTCCCCTGGGACACTTCACAGACCCAGGTATATGGCGGGAGCGAATACCCGGTGGCTGCGCCGGATGATCCGCGTAATGTGCTCACCGTGCGGAGCTCGCGCGAGGCGCAGCGCACCGTCATTCCCCGCTCCGACTGGCAGTTTGCGCATACCGTCCAGGGCAAGCTCGTTCCCTCCGACCGGTACATCCACCTGAATGGCGGTTTCCAGCCGGGGAAGATTTACGAATACGTCTATGTGGCCGCCGATCCAGTCGTGGCCGGGGGCGGCTTGGCGGCGATTCGCGACTTTGCTTCGTATGCCAAGCATGATCCTGAGGCCATTACTCCGGCGGAGAGGGTGTACGGCGAAGGCATCTCGCAGAATGGGCGCTTCTTGCGCGACTTTCTCTATCAAGGCTTCAATGCGGATGAGGAGGGACGGATGGCGCTCGATGGAGTGCTCGCCCACGTTGCGGGGGCAGGCCGGGGCAGCTTCAACTACCGCTTTGCCCAGCCTTCGCGTGACGCGCGGCCCACCTCGTCGATTTTCTTCCCTACCGACATTTTTCCCTTCACCGATGAGCCGGAGAGAGATCCGGTTACAGGAATGACCGGAGGGTTGCTCGACCAGGCAGTCGCCGACAAGGTCGTGCCCAGGATCTTTTTCTCCAACACTTCGTATGAATACTGGGGACGTGTGGCGTCCCTGATCCACATCAGCGCTGATGGAGAGAAGGATGCGTCTATCTCGGACAAGGTCAGGATCTACCACTTCACCGGGCTGCAGCATTTCTCCGTTCCCTTTCCGCCGGAGAAGGGAACGGGGGACGAGCTGGGGCAGCAGCCGCAGTCGCCGCTCCCGATCCGATACTTCTGGCGCTCCATGATCGCCAATATGGACGCGTGGGTGCGCGACGACACCCTTCCGCCTGCAAGCAGCTACCCCAAGATTGCGGACGGAAACCTGGTGACGTTGGAGAAATACGCGTTGCCCGCGATCCCGGGAGTCAACCGGCCGCACGAAGCGAACCAGGCGTATCGTCTCGATTTCGGGCCCAACTGGCAGCAGGGAATTCTGAGTATCCAGCCGCCGAAGGTCGGTCCCGCTTTCCCTGTGCTCGTACCCCAGGTCGATGCCGACGGCAATGAACGTGACGGCGTCCGTCTGCCGGAGATCACCGTGCCGCTAGCCACTTACACGGGTTGGAATCTTCGTGATCCCTCGATTGGCGCGCCTGATCAGCGCGTCTCCTTTGAGGCTTCCTACTTGCCATTCCCCAAAACGGCTGCTGAGCGGCTGAAAACGGGCGACCCACGCAAGTCCATCGCGGAACGCTATGCAAGCCGGGAAGAATATCTCGCTCAATACAAAAAGGCGGTGGACGATCTGGTGCAACAACGCTGGATTCTGCCGGAAGACCGCGCAGCCTTGCTCCGTCGCGGGGAGCAGGAATGGACCGACAGCACGAAGTAAGGGTCCCACGCTCATATCCAGTACGATCAGACCTAAGTCATCTCAAGAATCATTGCGGAGAGTGATGGATGCGTAGCAAAGTGGCCCTACTGGTGCTCCTGATGGCAGTACAGGTGGCATACGCCTTTGATTCTGTTCCTATGGCCGAGTACCGCCAGCGCCGCGTGAAGCTTGCGGCCGAGTTGCACGGCGGCTCGGCGTTGATCGTGGCCGCGCACGAGCCATTGATGGAATACCAGGACTACCGCCAGGACGAGGATTTCTTTTATCTGACGGGCTCAAACGAGCCGGGTGGTGCGCTCCTTCTGGTCGGCGACGGCCCCGCGACCACGACTCGCCTGGGAACGGTGGTCCCGGCGCACACGTATCGCGAGATACTCTTTCTCCCTATGCGCAATCCCGTCCGCGAAAAATACACCGGGCCGAAGACCGACGCCGCGACTCCGAGGCGCGAGCGCGTTGCTTGGCGTGGATGAGGTGATGCCTCTCTCCGCGTTGCCCGGTTTCTATGCGGAATTCCTGGGTCAGGACATCCGGCGTGCGAAAGAAGTCTGGACTCAGCAGGACATGGGCGTTGCCAGTGCGACGCTCGGCTTCACTGCCAGCGTGCTGGGCACGGACGACCCGCCGCCAACGCACGATGTCCGCTCATTGACCGAGCAGTTGCGCATGGTGAAGAGTCCTGCGGAGATCACCCTCATTCAGAAAGCCACCGATGCCTCGATCGCGTCCCAACTCGCCGGCATGCGAGCCATCAAGCCAGGGGTGCGGGAACGAACCATCGCGGGCATTGAAGTCGCCACCATGCTGGACGAGGGATGCGAGCGCGCCAGCTATCCCGCCATCGTTGGCTCCGGGATTAATTCGACTACTCTTCACTACTCCACGAACAGCAAGACGATGGAGAAAGGCGACGTGGTGGTGATCGATGCCGCCGGCGAGTACTCGATGTACGCCAGCGACCTGACCCGAACCATGCCGGTGGATGGGCACTTCACCGCCCGCCAGAAAGAGATCTATGATATCGTCCTCGGTGCGCAACAGGCCGCGCGCGATGCCTTTGTTGCGGGCAAATCAAAGATGGGCTCCATCGACCATCGCGCGGAGCCTGAGGTCACACTGGACAAGGTCGCCTTCGACTACATCAACAGCCACGGTAAGGACATCCATGGGCAGCCTCTGGGTAAGTACTTCCTGCACACGCTGGGGCACTCAGTGGGCATCGATGTGCATGATCCCTACGACTACGACAAGCCCTTCGTGATCGGCTCCGTGTTTACTATTGAACCGGGCATCTACATTCCTGAAGAGAAGATTGGTGTTCGCATTGAAGACACCTTTTATGTCGATGCTTCGGGCAAACTGATCGACTTCGCCGAGAAGCTGCCGCACACGGCGGAAGAGGTGGAAGCGGCCATGCAGGGCAAGTAGACCTCTGCGAAGGAATCTTTATGTCCAAGCTTCGTGTCCATTGCTTTTCTAGATCGGTCGACGGTTACAGCGCCGGTCCCAATCAGGACCGTGACAATCCGGTTGGCGTCGGCGGCCTGGCGGTATTTGGGTGGCAGTTTGCTACGCGGGCCCATCACGAGATGCACGGAACGGATGGCGGCGCGACCGGGATTGATAACGACCTCGTGGTGCGCGGCTTCGAGGGTATCGGCGCGTGGATCATCGGGCGCAACATGTTTGGTCCGGTTCGCGGACCATGGCCGGACGACGCCTGGAAGGGCTGGTGGGGCGATACTCCGCCTTATCACACTCCTGTTTTTGTGCTCACCAACTACCCGCGCGCATCGATCACGATGAGCGGAGGCACAACGTTCCACTTTGTCAAGGATGGCATTCAGTCTGCGCTGGAACAAGCTGTCGATGCTGCGAAGGGACAGGATGTCCGGCTCGGCGGTGGGATTGCCGCCATGCGGCAATATCTATGCGCCGGCCTTATCGACGAGATGCATCTGGCCGTTTCGCCAGTCCTGCTCGGCTCCGGAGAACGCCTGTTTCAAGGCGTAGACGCACCGGGGCTGGGCTATCAGGTCACCGACCACATTGCCACTCCGGGCGCGATGCATATTTTCATTACCAGGCAAAAGTAGCCAACCCTATTCCGGACGGAGGCGACGCCGCTTGACTGGGCTCCCACACCTGTTTACTCTAGGCCTGTAGCCAAAAGCCTATGGCAAAATCCACGCCTCGCGATTTGTTTCCTGGCGCCCTCGAGATGATGATCCTGGAGTCGCTTCGCCGCCAGCCCGCCCATGGCTATGCGCTCGTCCAACACATCCAGCAGCGATCCAATCACCTGCTCCAGGTGGAGGAGGGCTCGCTCTATCCAGCGCTGCAGCGGCTGCTCAAGGCAAACCTGGTAAAGGCCAAGTGGGGTGTTTCGTCCACCAATCGCCGGGTGAGGACCTA
The DNA here is from genome assembly GCA_963736535.1 of uncultured Acidobacteriaceae bacterium. Taxonomy (GTDB): domain Bacteria; phylum Acidobacteriota; class Terriglobia; order Terriglobales; family Acidobacteriaceae; genus PALSA-350. The sequence goes on along the minus strand of CAVTPN010000010.1, from coordinate 834,447 downwards.
CCAAATCACGGCCGCCGGCCTGCGCCATCTGGAGCAGGAGATTTCCAGCTTTGAACGAATGTTCGAAGGCATCTCATTAGTCCTCAACCCCGGAGAGTCCACGGCCACCTAGCTTACTTCTTCTTGAGCACGGCGCTACTGTTTTCGTCTGCCGTGATCACACCCATCAGCTTGCTCACATCTGCGGATTTCTCCGGCGCGAGGTCAAGCTGCCCGCACAACATACTCGCGGGAGTAATGCAGAACGTTTCCATTGGCCTTTACGTCGCTCTTATAACTGGCAAAGCCAACATCCAGGTCCACGGGTGCGGGCATATCATCGACCACGTAGTCTGCCGGCAATGCGACATCGATGCTGTCGCGCCAGGTTCCGGTCTCTCCCAGGTCGATGGGGTAAGTGCGCGGCTTGTCATCGTAAGGCCGCGCGTTGCGGCCCAGAACCCGGGGACGGATCAGCAGCAGATCGCCGGTCGGTTGGCCATATCCATTGGCGGTGAGCGAGTATTGCAGCACCACGCTCTTGCCCATCTCGCGGGCATTCTGCGCGCTATTCGCATCGACGGTGACGCTGGAGAAGTCTCTCTGCAGGCGTCGTCTCAATTTCTTCATGCTGTTGCTTTTCGCCCTCTTCGTTGTAGAGCCGGCGATAATGGCGAGCCGCTTCACCAGAACGTGTCTCCGTGACTGTTCCTTTGAGAGTGCCATCTGCGTTCAGCGCGAAGGAGGCGGTGCGATCCAGGATGTCGGCATCGGGCGCGAGCGTAGGCAACTGAATCACCTGGCTGTCATTCCCCGCCACCAGAATCCCGTAGCTGCCCTGCAAATGAGAAACCCAGCAGGCCAATGGGCGTATAGGTATCGGTGGGGTCGAAGATCAGATAATGCTTACCGGTGCGTGCGGTCACCACTGCGCGCAGCTCCGGATCACTGTAGCCCGACAGGCATCTCGATGGCGGCAATTGCATGATTGCCCTCAATCGAAGGAAGCGCGGGATCGATGAAGCCGCGATGCGTGTCTACCAGCACCCAGGTCGCGCGGACGCCCACTGCGTTCAGCATGGCGATCAGTAGCGTCGCTTTGTCTTTGCAGTCGCCATAGCGGTACTTGAAGACGTCGGCCGCCGGATGCGGCTGCAATCCGCCGATACCGATCTCTATACCCACGTAACGGATCTCTCGCTGCATAAAGCCGGCCACGCCCTGGATCTTAGTCTTGAAGTCCGCCCCACCGCCGACTTCGCGGGACTTGGCGGCAATTTCCTGTGGAGCTTCGGTGCGGCTCGAAGCGAGCGTGTCGTACCAATTGCCGATCTCCGTCCAGCGCTGGTCACCGGTCGGCAACGCATTGGCAGAGTAGTGGACAACCATGCGGGCAGCCAGCGCATAGGGCGAAGGGGCCATGGGCACGTCGGTGAGATCGATCGCGGGAACGTCATTGACCTCCCAGCGCCAGTGGTTGGGCGCTACCTCGGTGGGGGAAACCGGTGCGTGGTGCAGCCAAGCCACGTAGTGGTTCCAGTTCGGCGGAAGATCGACTTCGAGAACCCAGTGCACTCCGGGTATGTCTCGCTGAAAATCCCAGGTTTCCTCCTGGGCGCCGTAGGTGGCTACATGACGCTCGACCTCGTAGGCGATGATCCCGCCCGGATCGGCTCCGGGTGGCGTAACCGTCTTGGCGCGAAGGTCGTCGTAGAGGATACCCCACTCGCCCAGTGCCTCGTCATGCACCTCCTGATCCTTGACGGTGTACTGGTGGCCGTCGGGACCAATGCTCCAGGCGTGAAAGAAATCCAGCTTTTCGTCTTTCGAGTAGCTGGCAACTATCTCTGCGTACTCGCGGCCCCGCGGGCGCAGGATCTTAAGCACCCGCCGTAGCCGCTCCGTAGCCCGGCCATCGGGCGCCACAGTTACCAACCGGTCATCGAGCAGTACCACAGCCCCGGTATTTGACGGGTAGGACGGAACCTTGGTCGCCGCGGCCTGAACGACCCAGTCAGGAAAAGCATTGGCCGCAAAGGCGGCGTGCGGCGCCATGACGGGAAGGTAGAGAAGCAAAGCCAGCAACGGACAGTTTTGGCGAAGCCTCATTGGGCTTTTCCCGCTGTAGCGCTTCCCGCCGCAGATGCCGCCTGGGTGAATTCCAGCACCGCCGGCTCCTTGTCCTTGGCATTGACCTTTTGGTAGAAGTCCTTCAGCTCTGGATATTCCTCTGTCTTGTACATGACGTTGCCCATGACGAACACGCGCAGGGATTTCACAACGCCAGGCTCGCGGGTAAATTTAGCCCGGTAGAGGGCGTTTTGCGGATAGGTGACGTCTGTGTCCTTAGGCAGACTCTCTATCTCGAACGCCGCGGGCAGCTTGATCGACACTGTGTCTTGCATGCCTAAGGGATAATCGAGAGCGATCGGCATCGTCCTCTTATCCAGCGCGAAGATCGGATGGCTGGTCGCCTCGAAGAAGCTAGCGGGGAGGAAGACGCGCTTTGCGGTCGTCGTGCCCATGGACCCGGTAACATTCAGGACGCACAGCAAAGTGTGGTCCCAATCCGTCACTCCGAGAAAGTGATCGACCTTCACCTGGATGCCGGGCGGCATCTCCCGCTGCACCATCTGTTCAAATTGCTCTTTAAGCGCATCCTCATCGTTGCGCAGGGCAAACTCACGCCAGCGCAGGGCCCGGTTGCCGGTGAGACTGATACGAAGGGTGCCGGTTACCTTGCCATCGGGCTGGATCTCGAGAAACGCATTCCGGATCCTGGCTGGTCGACTGGTAGCCGGGAACGGGCGTCGCGAAGATCACCGCGCCTTGATCGGTCTGGCGGATTCCCTGGGTCCCGGTGTGCTTCCAGTGCAATGCACCAAACTCGGCATAACGTTCGCCAGGGTCGAAAAACTGTTCTTTGCCGTCGACTTGCACAATGGCGATATCGTCATTCAACTGGCTCCAGTCAAGATAATCGGCCAGGAAAAGATTACGATCGCGGTTGGTCACGACCCCGACGTACGCCTTGAATCCAGTAGCGCGGGCGAGGCCGACGAAAAGCCGGGTGAGCTCATCCCGATTCCCCCGCTTCTGTTCCCAGATATCCGTGGCTGTCTTGACTCGAATGCCTTCTGCCTTGTCTTCTGAGCCCGTATGCTCGCGCGTGAAGCTGGTGTTTTCAAGCTTCATGACCGCGCCATAAATTTTCAGCAACTTTTGTGCGGGTGTGTCCGCCGGGCTGACAATCTGGCTCGCTACGGCGGAGAGCTTGTCTGCGTCGATAAATCTGTCTACAGTTTTTGACCAGTACTTGCCCTCGTTGCCCCAGTATTCGTCCTCGGTCTTGGCGATGGTGTAGTAGAAGAGCGCGCGAAAGGAGTAGTTGTGCAACGGAGGCATGAACTCTTCATCCGGAAATGCCGGGATTTTCTCAACGTCGACGGTGTAGTATTTCCCGGCGGGAGAGTAGACAACTGAGCGGCCTGGAGGTAGATAGGCCGCGTAGGCAACGTGGCCCTGCATCACGCCACCATGGCCGTCTTCGAGAACCCGGTCACTGGGTATGAATTGAAAGTGCGCTTTACGTACGTAGAGGGGGCCCTGTAGATACCAGCGCGGAGAGACGACCAGATTGCTTTCGTAACTCAACACGTAGCGGTATTCGAGAATGCTGCCGACTTGAACGTCAGGCAGGGTGAAGACGGTGGCTTTGTACTTCTCCTTCTCGCCTTTTTCGAGCACCTTTTGGTAGGGTTTTCCGGTAAACGGAATCACGGTGCCGTCGCTGTGAATCGTGCGGCCCTCAACCCCAAAGATTTTGAATTGCGCTCCCTCGTACGAAATCTCCTGGTCAGCGTACTCCTTGCCCTTCTCGGTGAGGACCTTGAGACGAACGTAGGTCATGTGGACGTGCAGCTTGTCATCTGCCCGTTCGTCGCGCAACAGATAGATCGCCGCCGCACCCGGAGCGGCCGGCTCAGCGGTCATCTGCAGTTCTTCCGGGGTTGGTTTGGTCCAGCCATCCGCCAGCGCGTGGGCGCTGGTCAGGACCATGAGGGAAGTGATGACACTGGGCAGGAAACGACGCAAGGCAGCAGGCACAAAAAAAATCCTCCGGCACAAAGACCGTAAGTGCAGCAGTGGATGACCTGCTGAGGCGGGGGATAAAGGTTCGTTGCCCTCTTGTACGACGAAACGGGGGTATTTTACAAGGAGATTCTTGCCCTACCCGTATCCCCAACGTCACTTGCAGTCTGAGGGAATGATCGGCTCGGAATGCATCTCGCGATGATCGACACGTGCTACGGCAGTGACTCACTGTGACAGCTGCATTCAGGAAAGGCGCACCGCAGGTCCCTCGGCTACGCTCGGGATGACAAGGCGAGAGGTGCGCTTTCATGGGGAGTTAGCTAGTGGCTGAGAGAATTGCAGTAAGTGCCGGATGAGTTTCTCCACAGCGTTCGGAACAAAGGTAATGCGGCGTACGTAAAGGATTATTGGCCCCGGCTTGATCCCGGCCCGCTCGCGGTCTCCTCTCTTGACGAAAACCTAACACCTGTTTACTCTATGCCTGTAGCTAACAGGCCTACGGCGACCAACTCCTAGCCCTGTGATTTACACAAGGGAGAAATTCTCATGAACTGGCTACCTGGCATCTTCCGTCGCAATAAAGTCTATGGCGATCTCGCCGAGGAAATGCGCCTGCACCTCGAAGAGCGGACGGAGCAGTTGATGAATGAAGGCATGAGCAGGAAAGAGGCGGAACAAGCGGCGCGCCGCGCTTTCGGAAATGCCACTCTGCTCGAAGAGCGCAGCCGCGAAGTGTGGCAGATGCCCTTGGTGGAATCGATCGGGACTGACTTGAAGTTGGTATTCCGGAGACTGCGCAAATCACCGGGATTCGCAGCCACGGTCATCCTGACCCTGGCGATAGGAATCGGCGCCAACGCGGCGGTCTTCAGCGTAGTCAACAGCATTCTGCTCAGGCCTCTGCCCTATCCGAATGCGGAGCAATTGGTAGCCGTCCGGCTGATCGCTCCCGGGGCCGCAGGGCTGGCGGACTTCTCCAATGGTCTCCGCCTCTCGTCCTCCATGTATTTCACCTTCACCGAGCAGAATCGGACGTTTCAATCGTTCGGTGTGTGGGGCCCAGGCACGGCCAATGTCACCGGCGTCGACCAACCGCATGAAGTGCACACTGTCTCGATCAGCGACGGTGTGCTGCAGGCTTTGAGTGTGCCGCCTGTGCTTGGCCGCTGGCTCCTGCCGCCTGATCAAGATCCGCATGGTGCGAAAGCTGTCATGCTCAGCTACGGCTATTGGCAGCGCCGCTTCGGCGGAGATCGATCCGTGATCGGCCGCAGCATTGCGATCGATGCGCAGCCGCGAGAAATCGTCGGCGTGATGCCGAAGGGGTTCCAGTTGGTGAATGCCGATTTCGATGTGATTGCGCCGTTCGCCTTTGACCGCAACCATCAACAACTGTCTGGTTTCGGTTTCCAGGGAATCGCCCGGCTCAAGCCGGGAATTCCCATTACGCAAGCGAATGCGGACGTGAAGCGAATGCTGCCTATCTGGATGGACTCCTGGCAGATGGGCGTCCCTGGTATCCCTTCTCACTTTTACGAGAAGGTTTGGAAAGTCGCGCCCGCGATTCGTCCCCTCAAACAGGAAGTCATTGGCAATGTTGGCAATGTGCTGTGGGTGGTGATGGCCACCATTGGCGTGGTGATGCTGATTGCCTGCACCAATGTGGCGAACCTGTTGCTGGTGAGAGCGGATGGGCGGCAGCAGGAGCTTGCCATCCGGGCTGCGCTCGGCGCCGGGCGAGGACGAATCGCGTGGGAGCTGCTGCTTGAAAGTGTGGCCCTCGGACTCATGGGCGGTGTGCTCGGAATCGGGATCGCCTATGAGGGTCTGCGGCTCCTGGAGGCTATCGGTCCGGCGAATCTTCCACGCCTGGGCGAAATCTCCCTGGATGGCCGGTCGCTCTGGTTCACTCTGGCGCTTTCCATCCTATCCGGCCTGTTCTTCGGAGCGATTCCGGTTCTGAGATATGTGGGGGCGCGCGTACCCACGGCTCTGCGGGGCGCAGGAAGAACCGTGAGCGTAAGCCGGGAACGGCAACGCTCCCGCGATCTGCTGGTGGTGGCCCAGGTGGCGATGGCTCTGGTGTTGCTGGTGAGTGCCATGCTGATGATTCGCACATTCCAGGCGCTGCGCCATGTCGAGCCCGGGTTCACGCAGCCGGAACATCTGCAGACCATGCGCATCTCTATCCCAGATTCTCTGATAGCAGACCCGCAACTGGTTACCCGCACGCAAAACAACATTGTCGACAAGTTGGCAGCGATTCCGGGCGTGACCTCGGTGGGGTTCGCGGACGCAATGCCGATGGAAGGAATCCAATCCAACTGGGACGTTGTTCAGATTGAGGGGAAGAATTTAAGTGAGGATACGCCCCTGCGACTGTTCCGATATGTCGCCCCCGGTTTTTTTCATACGATGGGGACAAGAATGGTTGCCGGCCGCGAGCTCACCTGGACAGACATTTATGGGCAAAGGCCGGTGGTGATCATTTCCGAGAATCTTGCCCGCGAATCGTGGGGCTCGCCCTCGGCTGCGCTGGGCAAGCGATTGCGCGACCTTCCGAACACGCCGTGGCGTGAAGTGGTGGGGGTAGTGGAGAACGTCCACGTGAACGGCGTTCAGGAGAAGGCGCCCGCTATGGTGTATTGGCCTTCGATGGTGGAGGGTATCTATGGGCCCAATACATTTGATGCCACACGCGCGGTGACATTCGCGGTGCGAAGCGATCGCGCCGGGACTGAGACTTTCCTCAGCGAGATCCAGCAAGCCGTTTGGTCAGTGAATTCGAGCCTGCCGCTGGCGTCGGTGCAGACGATGCAGGAGATTTACAGCCAGTCGCTGGCACGCACCTCCTTCACGCTGGTCATGCTTGGCATCGCAGGTACGATGGCGTTCGTGCTGGGGATCATCGGCATCTACGGTGTGATCTCGTATGCAGTGTCACAACGCACGCGCGAGATCGGCATCCGCCTGGCGCTGGGAGAGCAAAGGGGCCGGCTCCGGTGGATGTTCGTCCGTTCCGCATTGGGCCTGACGGGAATCGGCGTGGCCGTCGGTGTGGTCGCGGCAACCGGATTGATGCGGCTCATGAAGTCGCTGTTGTTTGGGGTCAGTCCGCTGGACCCTGTTACTTTCGTCGCGGTACTGATGGTGTTGGCGGCATCCGCGGTGCTCGCCAGTTACCTGCCGGCTCGCCGTGCGGCGGCGGTGAATCCTGTAGAAGCTCTGAGAGCTGAGTGAGTCGGTAGCCCCTTTAGGCTAAGGGTTACGGCTTTTCTTCTGTCACTGTCTCGGTTTCAAGATCCGCCTTGGTGCGAAGACCGCGAATCAGCAGGGGCATCACAAACAGGATTGCCAGCACCGTGGTGAACATTCCCCCCACGACCACACGAGCCAACGGCTGTTGCGCCTGGGCGCCAATCCCGTTGGCGAAGGCAGCCGGACACAGGCCGAGACCCGCGGCCATACAGGCCATGACCACCGGCCGCATTTCATCACTGCACCCTGTATGCAGTCCCGCTTCGAAGCCTTCTATGTGTTGCGCGCGACGGATGCCTGACAGAAAAACAACCGCCCCCAAAGTGGCGACGCCGGTGAGAGAAGTGAACCCAACCGCGGCGGAAATGCTGAAGGGCGTGCGGGTGAGGAACAATGCCAGGACACCACCAATGGCTCCGAACGGCAGCGTGCCCAGCACGATGAGCGCATCCTTCCAGGTTCGGAACTGGATATAGAGCAGGACGAGGATCGCAACCAGACTCACCGGGATGATGAAGGCCAGCCGGCGCTGTTCTTTGCGTAAGCTATCGAACTCTCCTGCCCAGGTGTAGTTGTAGCCTGACGGCAACTTGACCTTGTTAATCAATTGCTGCTGCAGGTCCTGAATGGTGGTGGCAAGATCGCGACCGCGCACGCTGAACTTAATGGGGATGTAGCGCCGGCCGTTCTCGCGATAGATCATGAAAGCGCCATCGCGCGTTTCTACATCGGCAATCTGGCCAATGGGCAGCCTGCTACCGTCCGGAGTCGGCAGCAAGATAGCCCGGATGGCCTCGGGGCCATTGCGAAATCGTTCTGGAAAGCGGACGGTCAGATCAAACCTGCGGTCGCCCTCAATGACCTGCGTGAGGGCTGCACCGCCGACCGCCGCCTGGATGGTGGCATTGATGTCAGCCGCTGCGAGACCGTAGCGAGCAGCCTTGGCGCGGTCGATTCGGATGAGCAGGCTGGGCTGACCACCGACGCGAAAGACACCCACGTCGGCGACGCCCTTTACGGATTGCATGACCTGCGAGATCTGGTTGGCGATATGCGACAGCGTGTCAAAATCGTCGCCAAATAGCTTGAGTGAGTTTTCTCCCTTGACGCCAGACATGGCTTCTTCCACGTTGTCCTGGATGTTCTGGGAAAAATTCAGGTCCATGCCCGGGATTTGTGAGAGGCGATGGCTCATCTCATCGATCAACATGTCCTTGGTCAAGCCCGCGCGCCACTCGCCGGGCGGCTTGAGCGCGACCGAGACTTCCACGTCGTTGAAGGTCACGACATCGGTTCCGTCATCGGGACGGCCCATTTGCGAGACGGTCTGGGTGACTTCGGGAGACTTCCCAATCTGTGCCCGCAACTCGTCGGCGATATTTGCGGCCGCCTGGAAAGAGATATCCTGCGGCAACGTTGCGCGGATCCACAGATTTCCCTCCTCCAGGGGAGGCATGAATTCACCGCCCACGAAGGTGAAGAGTACGCCGGCGGCCACCAGGCTTGCCAGGGCCACAATCCACGTGATTCCGCGATGTTTGAGGACGCGGGGAAGACCGTTGTCGTAGTGGCGGCGCAGGAAGCCGCCGAGAAGGGTCTCGTGTTTCTCCTGGTTGGGTTGAGCGGGAGCGACCATGTAGGCCAGTACGGGGGCGAAGATGAGTGAGAAGAGGAGCGCGCCGATCAGCGCGAAACCATAGGTGACCGACATGGGGGCAAAAATCTTGCCCGGAACCCCCTGCATGGTGAAGAGCGGAATGAATGCCACGAGGATGATGAGGGTGGCAAAGAGCACGGGCTTTGCGGCGTTACTTGCGCCTTCAATAATCAGCTCGCTATTTTTTTCGTCCGGTGCGCGCCGCGAAAGCTTGCGGTAGATGCTTTCCAGCACCACGATGGACGCGTCCACAAGAATGCCGAAGTCAATAGCGCCTATAGAGATCAGATTGGCCGACTGGCCGGTGAGCACCATCAAGGAAAAGGCGAAGAGCACGGCAAACGGGATGGTCACCGCGGCGATGAAGCTGATGCGCAAGTCGCCCAGCATGGTGATCAACACCAGCGTCACCAGAGCCAGGCCGGTGAAGACAACATGCCGGACGGTACGAGTCGTGGTGTTGATGAGGTTGGTGCGGTCATAGACGGTGCTGATGTGCATGCCGGGAGGCAGCAGGCCGCCATGGTTCAACTCGTGGATTTTCTTTTTCAGAGCCTCCAGCGCGGGCAAGTGATTTCTCTTCTTTTTGCAGCAAGACGATGCCCAGCACGACGTCCGGCTCGCCGTTGCGGCCGACCTTTCCCAGCCGGGGCTGGAAGCCCTCCTTCACCTCGCCTATATCGCGCACCAGCACCGGGGCGCCGTTCCGTTCGGCAACCACGACTGAGCCGATGTCATCGGTATTTTTTAACAGGCCCAGAGCGCGAACGTTGATGCTTTGATCGCCCAGCGTGAGATAGTTGCCGCCGGCGTTCGCATTGCTGTTCTGAATGGCGTTGAGCACCTGCGGCAGGGTGACGTTCATCGCCAGCAACCGGTTCGGGTCGGCTTCCACCTGGTACTGACGCGTGGTGCCACCGAAGGTGGTGATATCGATGATGCCGGGGACCTGTTTCAACTCGCGGCGGATAAGAAAGTCCTGCGTGGCCTTGAGCTCATTGAGCGAATAATTGGGCCCGGTGAGCTGGTAGCGGTAGATTTCCCCGATGGGCGACCAGGGGGAAAGCTGGGGCTGTAAGCCATTGGGTAAGGCCAGGGTTTGCAGGCGGTTAAGAACTTCCTGCTTGTCGCGAAAGTAGTCGCTATTGAAATTGAAGTACAGCTTCACGTCGCTGAGGCCAAAGATGCTGATGGAACGCACCTGATCAAGATGCGGGGTGCCGTTCAGCGTCGCTTCCACCGGGACGGTCACCTGCTGCTCCATCTCTTCGGCAGACCACGAGGGGTTCTGGGTGATGATCTCTACCAAGGGAGGGGAAGGGTCGGGGTAGGCCTCGATGTCGAGTCTAATAAACGCGTAGACGCCGACCTCAAGGGAGACGACGAATACGATGAGCACAATGGCCCGGTACTCCAGCAAGGTTCGGATCAATGCCTTCATGCTCAGTCTCCGGAGGGCGCACGCAGCAGCGCCGCTCCCGTGGTGACGATCTGATCGCCGTCCTTCAGTCCGGCTGTCACCACCACCGTCTTGTCGTGGATGGTTCCGGTGGTCACCTGGTGCTGCTCATACTTCCCCGGGGATGTTTGCATGAAGACGTAGCTCGAGGAACCTTCGTGAACGACTGCGGTTGTGGGCACGATGAATTGCTGCGCCGTGGTGCGGGCGATGGAGAGAGTGGCGAACATTTCGGGCTTGAGGCGATGCTGTGGGTTGGGCATGACCACGCGCACCTTGAGCGTTCGACTGGTGGGGTCCATGGCATCGGAGATGTTGGAAATCTTGCCGTGCAGCGTTTCGCCGGGGTAGGCAGGGAGGGTCACATCGACAGATTGCGCGGAGCGGACCGTGGCCAGGTCCCGCTCAAAAACGTCTCCCAATATCCAGACCGAATCGAGATTAGCGATGGTGGCGATGGGACTGGCGTTGTCCAGCGAGCGCTGCATTTCACCGCTGGCCGTTCCGATTTCGAGTACCGCGCCGGTGATAGGCGCGCGCAGGGCCACGGTGTCCGATGAGCCTTCAGGAGAGAAGCCCAGCATCTGAATGCGCTGAATGGTGCGGGTGAGCTCTGCGTGCGCCGCCTGATCCGCGGCTTCTATATCGTCGTAGTCGCGTTGGGCCATCACTTCGTGCTGCAGCAGAAGCTTGGCGCGATCGAGCTGGTGGTCGGAGCGTGCTACCTCGATTTTGGCTTTATCGTAATCGGCCCGGGCCTCGGCAATCTCGCTGCTCTGGATAAGGCCGATGGTCTGCCCCTTGGTCACGTCCTGCCCGGGCCGGACATACAACTCGACCAGCCGCCCAGTGACCTGAGAGTAGATATGGACCACGCGGGTGGGATCGGGTTCAACCCGCGCGGCGAGCTCGAGGCGATCCGTAACTGCCTGCGGATGAACGGTGGAGACCTCGATCGGGCTCTTCTGGGAAGTGTCCGCGCCGCTGGACGCGGGCGCCTCGTCATGGCAGCCAAGGTTGGATAGACACAGCAGAGTAGCGATCCAAAGTGCATGGCTCATGCGTGCAGGGCTCATGGAAGCATCTCCGATCCGGCGACATAGCTGAGCTGGTGGATTGCAAGCCAGACCTGCGCGTTGGCGTTCAACGTGTCGAGATTGGTCTGACGATAATCGCGAAGAGCGTCGAGGTAGTCGAGCAGGGTGCTGCCTCCATGGCGGTAGCTGAACTCGAGGTTGTCGCGGACGCGTGAGGCTTCCCCGAGATAGTGACCGTTGTAGCGTCGCGCCTGTGTCAGCGCGGTCTGATAGGCGGCCCACGCCTGGTCTACGTCGTTGACCACCTGGTTGCGTGCGGCTATTTCCGCAAAACGGCTGGACTGGACCTCATAACGGGTCCGTTCTTTTTCGCCCTGATTACGATCGAAGATCCGGAGCGGGATGCTGATATCAAAGCCGGCCGAGTTGTAGGTGCCGGACCGGTCATACTCTCCACCCAGCGTTGGATCGGTGGTCCCGGTCGCTTCCGCCAGTTTCACATTTGCTTCGGCGAGGCGAAGGGACTGCTGCGCTGCGCGGTAATCGGGACGCTCCGCCAGCGCTCGCTGTTCCACCTCCGCCAAGGTCAACGTGAGCTGGGGTGGATCGAGTGTACCGGTAATGTCAAATGTGGCTGCCGGCGTGTCGATGCCAAGCAGCATTTTCAATTGATCGCCAGATTGCACAAGATTCAAATTCGCGGCATCGTAGTCGGCCTCAAATTCGGCTAGTTGCAGGTCGATGCGATCAAAGTCGGTAGGGCTTACATCCCCGGCGTCCAGGCGGACTTTGCTCAACTCCACCGTCTTGCGATAGCCCTGCACATTGTCGTCGGCCACTTTCAGGCCGGCCTTGGCGGCCAGCATCTGGGTAAAAGCCTGTTTCACGGCAAGGATCGTCTGCCGCTCCGTATCCTTGTATTGGCTTTGCGTAACATCGGTGGTGGCGTGGGCCGCATCGAGACGCCAACGCCGCTTTTGCCCCCGTTCAAAGAGGCGCGAGACGTTGGCCGAATAATAGTAGGGATTGCCAGGGTTGTTGGCGGGGAGCGTTACGTTCTCGCCACTGAAGGTAAAGGTTGGGTTCTGGCGCAGGCCGGCGGTAACTTCGCTGGCCCTGGTGGCGGAGACATGCTGTTGGCCGGAAAGAAGAGTCGGATTCTTGGCGCGTGCCAGGTCAATGGCTTGTTGGAGGGTTAAAGGCACCCCGACGGTCTGCGCCATTGAGAAGGATCCCGCAGACAGCAAGACCATCAGGAAGGCCAAATGTCTCAAATGCATTAATAAAATCCTATATCGGGATGCCTTTGATGTCGCACGCCAGGAAGCTTTTCGGTTCACAGGTCTGAGCGAACTGTTGATTTTGAGAATGGAAGACACGGGCCGGGGCGGATCGTGGGCAGGGAAGCCGGCAGCAGCGCCAATCTCAGCGGTCGCGGTTCGTCTTCCGGGCGATGCGCGGCGGCTGATGGAACGAGGAACCCCGTTTCCAGGAACTATGACCCCAACTTCGGATCGTCGCTGGGGACTGAGTCCACGTATTTAATGAGCAACACCTCATTACCGATCTCACTATAGATCAACTCGTCCACGGTGCCCCCCGCCACAAGAAGACCGAATCCCCCGGCGCGCATTCCTGCTTGTTCGCGCTGTGCAATGTGGGCCGCCGAATCATTTGCCGGATTGGCAATCGCCGCGTGGCTTAGCGATTCGCGCCGGAAGCCCGCTCCGGGGTCACGCACGTAGAATACCAGTGCTCTTCCAGTGCGCACGGCGGTGACCTCTACCACTTGCTCGGGATTGAACGCCGCTCCATGCTCCATGGCGTTCAGCAATATCTCTCGCAACCCCTGCATGGTTTCCTGCCGCGTGTCCTCAGGGAGTTGAGCATTCAGCTCTTTGGCAAACGTCAAGAGGCGCTCGGCATTGATGAGACGACAATTGACGCGGACCGATACCCAGCCGGGCTTAGCCGATAGAACTTGGATGTCGTCTCGCCATTCGCTGTCGGACGCTGCGTGACAGGCCAGGTGCGCGATCTCTTCCGGGTCAAAGGGAGGGGTGAAGCATGCGAACACTCGCGCACGCAGGGCAGCGATTACCTCGTCCGGAGTGCTCTGATGAGCCAGGAGGAAGCACTTTACTCCAGGCCTGATGGCACGCATTTCGTCCAGTAGCGCCAGGTCTTCATCCACAGCGCTGTCGGGACTGGTAATGACCACCCCGAACGATCGCATACGCAAGCGCTGCAGGGCGTCAGCATGGCCGGCCGCATACTCCAGGGGAAAGGCGGCGGCGGAGAGCGCGTCGCCGATCTCGCGGCTCACTTGGGCGTCATTTCCAATGACCAGGACCCGGCTCATGTTGTGCTCCGAGGTGATGAACGAAACATTCTAGGGCCCGATAGCTGCCCGACCTGTGAATCGGGGCGTGCGGTTGCCTCGCGAAGCGTCAAACAAGCCGAACCATCTACGGGAGGTCGCCCGGCACGGGACAGGGGCGCCTGGAGAGGCAGCAGGCCAAGGTCTCACGGAGCAGAGCGACATCGCTGGCCAACGTAGCCTGGCTCATGTAATCCCGATCGAGCTTGATCTTCAAGGGCCTGATGAAACGGCAGTAGTACCACTCGAGGTCGTTGTCCGGGATGTCCTGGAGTATCTCTTCTTCGTTGCGGAAGGCGAGCGTGGCCGCTCCGGTCAGACCCGGCCGAAACGGCATGCGCATCAACTCCAGGTGGGGAAGCTTAGGACGCGGGCCGATGAGACTCATATCGCCGCGCAGGACATTGAAAAGTTGAGGCAGTTCATCCAATTTGTACCTGCGGAGAAAGCGCCCAGCCTTGGTAATCCTGGGGTCTCCGCACTTGGTTAGGGAAGGGCCGTCCTGTTGGGCCAGGGCCTCCATCGTCCTAAATTTAAACAAGATAAAGAGCATTCCGTTCTGTCCCACCCGCCTTTGTCGAAAGATCACCGGGCCCTGGGATTCAAGGAGAAGGGCAGCGGCGATCAGGATCAGCAAGGGCCAGGAAAGGAGAAGCGCAATCGCCGCGACAGAAAAGTCCAAGCATCGCTTGGCAGTGGAGAGGCTCCATGAGCTCGGCTGGACGAAATCCGGGGTTTGATCCCAGGAAATCGCCGGGTTCTTCGGAGGAACTGCTCTCCCGGATATCGCCTCATTCCAGGTCGGAGTGGAGTTGGGCGGTGGCGTGGCAAGGGTTGTATTCATGGGTTTTTAATGAGCACACTTGGAACACGTAACTGACCCTTATCGGGGAAGAACAATCTCTGTATCTGTATCGATTTCGGCTTTGCAGGGCTGCTAAATCAAAAAAACACGAGGTATGTGCGTTCCCTGCCCAACGGACCCGGCGATATTCCCGGAGGCTCCTCAAACAGATGTTCGCAAATGTCTTTCTGCTGCCACAACTGTCAAAGGTGACAGCTTTTTCGGGGCGGGCATCCGTTTGCCCTGGCAGGCAACCCGGTCGGAGGGGGGTGTTCCCCTGTTTCGTCAACTAGCCATCCACCCATGGATCGTCTTCGTGGCCAGCCGGTGGAGGCTTCGACGGCCAGTTCGAGGTGCCCTGATGGCCTTCCTAATCGCAGCGGAGGGCCACCATTGGGTCAACTTTGGTGGCTCGGCGAGCCGGCAGCCATGCTGCCAACAGCGTCATCACGCTCACTACGATGAGCGCAACGGTGAACGTTATGGGATCCAGGGCGCTCAGGCCGAAGAGCTGGCCTTTGATGGATTTAGTTGCCAACAGGGTGAGCGGCAATCCCAGGCCCACGCCGATGGCGAGCAGCAGCAACGATTCGTTCAGGATCATCCACTGCACGGCGGGAGTCTGGGCGCCCAGCGCGATGCGAATGCCGATCTCATTGGTGCGGCGCACCACGTTGTAGCTCATTACGCCATAGAGTCCAATCGCCGCCAGAAGCAGCGCAAGCAACGAGAACAGGCCGGTGAGTGAGGAGATAAGTTCGTCGTGCGTCATGAAGTTCGACATTTGATCGTGGATGGTTGTGATGCTGAGAAGAGGGAGGTTGGGATCGACGGATGCGACGGCTGCGCGAAGATCGGTGACACTGTGGACCGGGTCGCCGGTGGTGCGAACCAGGATCATGCTGGCGAAGCGATCCTGATTTTCCTCGGTGGCGGTCGGCTTGGCGACTCCGGCTGCAGCGGGAGTGGAGGAATCGGCGGGAACCAACGGGTCGATCTGGGCCAGCGGGATATAGGTCATTCGAGCCGGATCCGTATCGCGGGGATTTCCGGATTTGGTGTCGCGGGCGATGCCAACAATTTGCCATGGGCCCTTGACGCCGTCGCTGTCAATGATGAGAGACCGCCCGACAGCGTCGCCTTTGGGAAAGAAGTGGCTGGCGAGCGTCTGGTTGATGACGGCGACCTTTTGGCTATTGGCGGTGTCGGCATCGTTGAAGGGACGTCCGGCAACGATCGATATTCCGGCGGTCTCGAAGTACTGCCCGGAGACGCGATTCAGTATCGAGTCCCTGTTCTCCTTAGGCGCGGGCGTGTAGCCGGGAATGGTGATGCTGGAGGACCAGTTCCCAGCGCTGATAGGCGGAGTCGCGGAGAGGGCGACGGAGCGAACGCCGGGAAGCGCGGAAAGGCGTTCCACAAGACGCTGGTGCAGGCCAGGGGTCTGGCTCGGTTTGTAGCCGGCAAGTTGCGCGTTGAAGTTCGGCGAGCAGGAGGTGAGAGCGCTCAAAACCGTAGTCCTGGTTCTGAAGATTGCGCAGGGTGCGAAGAAACAGTCCGGCGCCGACCAGCAGCAGCAGCGAGAGCATGACCTGGACGGTAACCAGCGTTTTAGGCCAGAAGCGGGCCGATTTGCCGCCACTGCTTTGCGCGGTGCGGCTGCCGGCGTTCAAATTGCCAGCCGCTCCGGTACGCGCTGCGGCCAGGGCCGGGGCGAGTCCGAAGAGGAGTCCGGTGAGCAGAGAGACGCCCAGCGTAAAGAGCATGACGGTCGTATCCGGCGTGGGGTCCATCGCGATATAGGCGTTGCCCTGGCTGACGAAAGCGATGAGCACACGCGTGGCGGCGAAGGCAATGCCCAGTCCCAACACTCCGCCGGTGAGCGAGAGCAGGAGGGTCTCTATCAGGCTCTGGCGGATGATGCGTGCCGCGGCTGGAGCCGAGGGCAATGCGAGTAGCGATCTCGCGCTTTCGGGTGGCGGCGCGGGCCAACAGGAAATTAGCCAGGTTGGCGCAAGCGATGAGCAGCACCAATACGACCACGCCCATGAGGATCTTTAGCGAGTCGCCGTACTGATCGCGGAGCGATGAGGCTCCGCGGGCCGCGGAGATCAAGGGAACGGTGACGCGATTGATCTCCTGCAGCCGGGCGGGTGTCACTTTCGCGCCTTCCTCGGCGCGGATGCCGGTGCGAATCTGCTGATCAAGCCAGTTCTGGCTTTGCGCCCATGCGGACTTATTGGCCGCGGCCTGACGGCTGAGGCGGCCAAAGACATCAAGGAAATAGATCCCGCCGCCTGGTGTGAGCATGGAGGGCTGCTTGAGAACGACGGTCTGCATGGTCATAGGCGCCCACAGGTCGGGTGGCTCCAACTCCTGCTTGATGCCGTGAAAGGCCTCGGGCATGACGCCGATGACGTCGAAGGGAGTGCCGTTGATGCGGATGGTCTTGCCCAGGATGGCGGGATCGGAGGAGAGCGACTGCTGCCAGAAATGATGACTGAGGACGACGACGGCTCCGCTGCCGGGAGTGGCGTCGTCGGAAGTGGTGATGGCGCGGCCCATGAAGGGCTGAGCGCCGAGCACGCTGAAGTAGTTGCCGGAGACGAGATTGGCCGGGGCCAGAATGGCGGGCGCATTGGAGTCAGCTGCGCCATCGGCGCCGGGCAGACGAATGCTTACTTTGTTCGAGAAGCTGCAGAAAGAGGCGATGCCCTGGAACGGTCCGGGATCGGTCTGGAGCTGGCGGGCAAAATACCACGGGAACAAGCCGTACGCGCCCATGTCGATGCCGCCGGCCTCTCCGCCGCCATTCTCGGGTCCGAACGTGACCAGCTGCTCAGGATTCCGCACCGGAAGATTGCGCAGCATCACCTGGTTGATGAGGGTGAAGATGGCTGTATTGCCGCCGATGCCGAGGGCCAGCGACAGGAGGGCGATGGCGGTGAATGCGGGGCTCTTGGCGAGCATGCGCAGGCTGACGCGTGTATCGTGCAGCAGGCCTTCGAGGGCGGACTCCCAGCGCGACGACCACACCTGATGCTTGACCGCGTTGCGGCTTCCCATCTCGACCATCGCGGCGCGACGCGCGGCCTCGGCAGTCATGCCGGCGATCTGTTTGTGCGCGGCGGAAGCTTCCATGAAGCCCTGCAGTTCTTCGTCAAGTTCCCGTTCGACGCGCTGCTTTTGGAAGAGGGATTTCAGGCCAATCATCAGGCTGGTTATCCAATTCATGATGTTCCTCCTGGCAGGGAGCTTTGCATTACGCTTCGAGGATGCGGGAGATGGCAAGCATTTGCCGCTGCCATTGCTCGGTTTCCGTGATAAGAGCCTTACGGCCGTTGGCGGTGAGCAGGTAGTACTTGGCGCGGCGATTGTTTTCTGTAGCGCGCCACTCGGACTTCACGCAGCCTGCGCGCTCCAGCCGGCTGAGCGCCGGAAGCAAAGAGCCGGGATTGACGCGGAATATGCCGTTGCTGATCTGCTCGATGCGAAGAGCTACGCCATAGCCGTGCATGGGCTCAAGAGCCAGAGTCTTCAGGATGAGCATCTCCAGGGTTCCCTGGACCAGGTCGCTTGGTTTTGAAGGGGGCTGCATGGCTTTGTCTGCCTTGGCGGGCAAGGCGCTCTCCTCTTGACAATCTAGAGGTTACAAATGTTCCTCTAGGCTGTCAAGAGGAGGCAGGTCTAACGTTGGGCAGGCTGCCTAGCTTATCGCCCATATATGGCAGTGGATCATGCTGTGGCTAATCGTGCTAATAGTCCAGGTCTGCGTGAAACGACCTTCCATGCCCGTTCACGCTGATCACTTGTCCAAATTAGCTTTTTTCGGCTCTGTCCATCCGCCTCCACCCGTGCCAAGGTGAGCCACTGCCCCTCAAATTTGTCATCCCGACCGAAGCGAACCCGGATTTCCTGCTACGCGGCCCTCACCAACGTCCACGTGTGCGGCTTTCCGTTAAAGAAAGCCGCATGAAGTTCGCCAACGCCACCAACCTCCACAGGAAATCCGGGGTAGCGCAGCGGAGGGATCTGCAGTTTCACTTTCGGGCACAAGCGAATGTGCGTGCGTGAATTGTGCCTCCGGGTTCCGTTTTTCCATCAACGCAAACTGCAGATCCCTCCGCTGCGCTTCGCTTCGGTCGGGATGACAAATTTGAGGGGCGGTGGCTCACCTTGGCACGGGTGGAGGTGGATGGACAGAGCCGAAAAAGCTAACTTGGACAAGTCTGAGTTCTCACGCAGCCTCTTTAGAAGCCCCTGCGGTGTTCATTTCCCTCCCGGTACAGAGTGTTTCCGCAGCCTCTTAGGCCTGGTTTTGCAGCCATTGCATCGTTTTTCTGGCCAGACGATCCAAGGCTTCGACGGCAAGTTGGAGATGTTCGATCCTGGTGTTTTCCGCCGGGTTGTGGCTCAGACCGGCCAGGGACTGGGTAAACATCATCACCACCGGAATCCCCGCCCGCGCCACCTCGGCGGCATCGTGCAACGGGCCGGAAGGCAGCTGGTGGGAGTTACCTGCGATCTCCCGCACCGCCTGGTCGCACAGATCGATCAACTGCGGGTCGAAGGGGATCGGCTCGATGCTCCAGATCCGCGACCACTCTACGGTGCAACCCTCTTCGGCGGCGAATCGTTCGCTGGCAGCCCGAGCCTCTGCCAGCATCGAAGCCAGCACGCCTGCGTCCAGATCACGCATATCCAGGGTGGCTTCGCAGCGGCCGACCACGGCGGTCACGATGCCGGGGAAGGTCTTCACGCTACCCATGGTGGCTACGGCGTCAGGATGTTTGCGGGCGATTGGCCGGATCTCCAGGGCCAGCTTGGCCGCGGCAGCAAGCGCATCCCGGCGCACTGCCATCGGGGTGGATCCGGAATGTGCCTCTTGCCCATGAAAGGTGATCGCGTGGCGCTCAACCCCCTTGGTTCCCAGCACTACCCCCAGGGGCAGCTTCATGGCTTCAAGCACCGGGCCCTGCTCGATATGCAACTCCAGATAGGCGCCGGCTTGCCCGCGTTCGGCGGCCGCATCGCCAATGCGTTCGACGTCGACCTGGCATTGCCGCAGGGCGTCTTCGAGGCGGATTCCATCCCGGTCGGTTCGGCCGCGGTCGGCCTGAATGCTGTGCGTGCCGGCGAATGCCGACGACCCGAAGAGGCTGCGGCCAAAGCGCGCGCCCTCCTCGTCGGCCCAGTCCACCAGGCGAATGGTGATGGGCGGCTTACCGTGGAAGTCGTCGGCCAGGGCGCGCAGCACTTCGAAACTGGCGAGCACGCCAAGCGCGCCATCCAGCCAGCCGCCGTTGGGCACGGAGTCAAGATGGCTGCCAAGGATGAGGGTCCGCTCTGACTCGCCCGGCAGCGTCGTCCAGGAGTTGCCGGCCGCGTCCAAATGATGCTCCACCGGCAACTCGGCCAACTTTTTCTGAAACCAGGCGCGCGCCCTAAGCCAGGTGGGAGTCCAGGCGATCCTTTGCGCTCCGTGATCGTCCGCGGTCAGCGCGCGAAGCTCTTCAAGGTCGGAGATGGTCTTGCGCGCGTCTACTGGCATGCGGCTCCCTCTTTGCTTGTTTCGCTCTTGTAGACGATGCCGCTTTTCATTACGAAGTTCACATGCTGCAGGACCCGCACGTCCTGGAGCGGGTTCTCTTTCACCGCGATGATGTCGGCCCAATGGCCGGGCTCGATGCTGCCCGTCTTCGCGCTCCAGCCCATCAGATCCGCGGCGTTTACGGTCGCGGACTGCAGCGCTGCGAGCGGAGTCATGCCCATCTGGTTGACGTATACGTCAAGCTCATGGGCGTTCAGCCCGTGCGGGTACACCGCGGCATCGGTGCCCAATGCGATCTTTACCCCGGACTCGATGGCGTGCTTTATATTCTTTTTGGCCACGACAATCGTATCCGCCATCTTTTGCTTATAGAACGGCGGCAGGTTTCCTTTTTCCGTCAGCCAGTCCTGCAGGTAGAGAGTGGGCACCAGGTAAGTTCCGTTCTTCTTCATCGCGGCGATGCCATCGTCGTCGATATAGCTGCCATGTTCGATCGAGTCGACGCCGGCCTGGGTTGCCCACAGAATGCCTTGGGCGCCATGGGCATGTGCAGCCACTTTGCGGCCTAGCCGGTGAGCGTCGGCGACGATGGCGCGCATCTCTTCTATGGTGTACTGCGAGGCCTGGGTGTCGTCACCCTTCGACAACACACCGCCGGTGGCGCAGATCTTGATCAGGTCGACCCCGTATTTGATATTCTGCCGCACCTTCTGCTGCACGGCGGGAATGCCGTCGGCTACGCCTTCTTCGGTTACGTGATATTTGATGGGCAGAAGATTGTCGTCGCAGTGGCCGCCGGTGATGCCGAGCGGCGGCCCACTCACTTGCATGTGCGGTCCCGGTACCTCGCCTCGATTGATGGCATCGCGCAGATCGACATCGGTGTAGCCGCCTGCGCCGACGTTGCGAATGGTGGTAAAGCCGGCCAGCAACGTGGTGCGGGCATTGACGACGCCCTGGATGGCTTCTTTCGCGTCGGTTTGCGTCAACTCAAAATAGGGGTCGAAGTTGGGAACGCCGGTGATATGGGTGTGCACGTCGATCAAACCGGGCATCACCGTCATATCGCCAAGGTCAATCACCTTGTCGCCCGGTTGAGCAGCAACCGAGGAGCTGGCCGCCACCGACGAGATGGTGTCGCCAGTGACCACGATGGTTTGGGCGTCAAGCAGCTTGCCGGTCTTTACGTCGAGCAGGTGTCCTGCCCGCACCAATGTACGCGAGGCGCCGGCGGCCCCTTGCGCGAAGACAACCGAAGATCCAACCACCAGACAGAGCGCTGCTGCCAGTTTTTGCCGCCAAACCATCATGCTTCTCCCGTTAGAAGTGACAGAAGTCTAGCAGACGAAGACTGGGCTGTTGGTTTGGTTCCGCGTCGCTGGTCTCAAGCCGCGTTCGCTATTTATGTCACCATAAGGCAGAGGTATCTATGCAAGGGTCCCCCAGCATCGAGGAACTGAACCAACGCTTCGCCATTGCCGGAGTGGCGCAGATCACCGCCGGCAAGGGTGGCTTGCCGCGAGTGAGCGTGAGTACCCCTGCGGCCACGGCGGAGATTTACCTGCACGGCGCGCAGCTTACCTCCTGGCGTCCGGCGGGCGGCGAAGAGGTGATCTTCTTAAGCGCGCAATCCCAGTTTGAGCCAGGACGCGCCATCCGCGGCGGCATACCGATCTGCTTTCCCTGGTTTCGCAATAAGGCGGATGACCCCAAAGCGCCATCGCATGGATTCGTGCGTACCAAGGCGTGGCAACTCGACTCCGTGGCCCTTAACGGCGACGCCGTGGCGATAAGCTTCTCGACCTGGAGCGACGAGGGGACGCGCGCCTGGTGGCCACACGATTTCCGTCTTGTGCACCGGTTGAACATTGGCGCGGAGCTGGCCCAGGAGCTGGTGATGAGCAACACCGGATCCGCGCCCCTGCGCTTTGAAGAGGCCCTGCACACCTACTACCGTGTGGGTGGGGCTGAGGCGGTTCGCGTAAGCGGGCTCGATGGCGTGGCCTATCTGGACAACACCGATGGCAACCGTGAGAAGCGGCAGGAGGGCGACATTGTCTTCATCGCGCCCACCGATCGCGCCTACGTGGACACGACGCATTCGGTTGAGATTCTGGACCCTATCCTGCGCCGCCGCATTCGGCTGGACAAGGAAAACTCCCGCACCACCGTGGTTTGGAATCCCTGGATCGAGGGCGCGCATGCATTGGCGGACCTGGCAGACGACGAGTGGCGGACGATGGCCTGTGTCGAGGCCAGTAACATTCGCGCCTTTGCTGTAGAACTTGCGCCTGGGGAGAACACACCATGAAGACCAGCGTCCGCGTCGCTGCCGCGACGGGTGATCGCTTGTAGAGCGTTTGCACTTTCCCGGATTCTTCTTGTTCTTGTGCACGGAGGAAGCGCGATGAGAAATATCTCGATATTTGCAGTCCTTATCTCCTCTTGCCTGTTGCATGCAGCAGCGCAGGCAACGCGTAGCGCGATCGATCCACTGCTAAAGCAGCCACTACAGAGCCCGGTACTGGTGGCTGAAGAGTTGCGGCACTTTATGCTCAAGCGCGTACCCGAGCTGCCGGCGATAAGCAGTTCCGCGGATTGGCAGAAGGAGGCGGAGCGGCTGCGGGAGCACGAGTTATCGGTGATCTACCATGGCTGGCCGCGGGAGTGGGTGGAAGCGAAACCAAACTTCGAGAAGGTGGCGGAGATCGCTCGGCCGGGTTATCGCATCGTGAAGCTTCGCTATGAAATAGTCCCCGGGTTTAGCTCCACTGCGCTGTTGTATGAACCCGAGCATATGACGGGGAAGATGCCCGCGATTCTGGATGTCAACGGTCATGGCGCCGGCGGAAAGGCCGTGGAACACAAGCAGAAGCGGTGCATCAACCAGGCGCGCCGCGGCATCCTGGCGCTCAGCCTGGAATGGATCGGGATGGGCGAGTTAAGTAGTCCAGACAATCAGCACGACCAGATCGGTTTGCTCGATCTCGCTGGATCGAACGGCGTCGGCTTGTTTTACCTGGCGATGCGCCGCGGCCTCGATTACCTCTATGACGACCCGCGCGTGGACAGAACGCGCATCGGCATGACTGGCCTGTCGGGTGGTGGGTGGCAGACGATGTTGCTCAGCTCTCTGGATACCCGGGTTGGTCCTGCCGTACCGGTGGCGGGGTTTAGTTCGCTGACCACGGCCATCGAACACCCGGAGTATGCGGGCGATGCGGAGCAGAATGGCGCGGACATGCGCGCGGTTGCCGACTACGCTCACTTAACGGCTTTGCGCGCGGCGCGGCCAACTCTGCTGATCTATAACGCGATGGACGACTGCTGCTTTCGGGCAGGTGTGGTCAAACAGGGCGTCTATACCGATATACAACCCTTCTTTGCCTTGATGGGCAGTCCGGGAAATCTCGCAGTGGTACGAGAATGAGAATCCAGGAACACACAATTATCAGATAGACAGCCGGGAACAGTCGTACCGCTTCTTCGACCGCGCCTTTCATCTCCCTGCCAGCGACAAGGAGGACGCGGATACGGATACCGAGGTGCAGACGGCCGCGGATCTTGCGGTCGGCATACCGGCAAGTAATCTCACGATCGTTGGCCTGGCGCGTCAGCTGGCCCAGTCGATCCATCACGATCCTCCGGCGCAGGCGGATGCTTCCTGGGTGGAGAAGCAGCGGCAGCAACTGCGCGAGGTGGTGCGATTTGCTCCCGTCACGGTGACCCATGCATGGCCGGTGAGTGAAACACACGAGAGAGGCCTGGAGAGCCGCGGGTACCGGTTTGAATTCAGCAACGGGCTATCCGCACCCGGGGTGCTTCTTGAGTCCGCGGTGAGGCCGCAGAACGGAGGCACCACTCTGCTGATCTCCGACTCGGGGCGAGCGTCCATGTTGGTCGAGGCAGCCAACGATGTAAACCGGGGACAGCGCGTCCTGGTGTTCGACCCTTTGCTGTTGGGCGAGAACATTCCGGGCACGGGCGATGACTTTTCCAGTCTTGCGCAGATGTTGAACACCGTTGGAGAAAGGCCCTTGGGGCTGGCCGCGGCGCAGGTAGCCGCGATTGCCCAGTGGCTGCAGGCGGACTCGATCGATGGCAGTAGAACGCCGGGCGCCCGAATCGTGAACCCTAAGCGCGCCGTTGCGCCGCTGCGCATGGTCACGAACGGCCCGCGCGGGGAGACGGTCGCTATCGTCTCCGCAGCGATCGTGCCCGAGCTGTACTCCTCTATCGAGGCGCGCCACGCGATTGCCAGCTTGGGCGATTTGTTCACGCATCCACTGGACTATCATGACGCGCAAGAGGTGATGTGTCTCGATCTCTACCGGTATTTTGACTTCAACACCTTGCGTCTCATCGCTGCGCCAGTCAATATCGACCTGGCTGGCAAAGATCCAGAGCCGATCTTCTGGTGATGGCTAGGCTTCGGTGCAATTCAGATCGAGGGCCTCAATCAGAGGGACTTCCCAACGGCGGCTGGAAAACATATAAGGCTGGTGGCCGGTAGATAGGCGCACATCCGCGTGGTCCAGTTCCTCCGGGGTGGCAAATCCAAAGAGCCGCAAATGCTCGCGAAGAAATTTCCAGGAGGGAAAGGAAAAGATCCGGTCTGCCTCTTCGGCCGACGGCGCCTTCAGCACCAGGATGACCCCGGGTTGTGACCTTGAACTCGTGCGCGTCAACCGGGGTTTAATGATCGCAGTATATTGGCCGGCCGGGATCTTGATTGCTGCGCGGGGCATTGGGCGGCTACTCATGGGCCTACTCATTTGGGGACTGGTCTCTTCACAGCTATCGGCGCGAGCGACAGCCGAATGAATGCGAGCCACGGCTGTCCCGACTTGAGACACAGTCCTTTACTTGTGCCCATTGCTGGACTGCAGCCGGGCGACGATGGCGTCGACGTCGTAGACGCATCCGCCCCAGACCCCTCCGCTGGCCTGCACCAAGGCTGCCCACAGCCGGGTGTCGTCGGGAAGCGCGGGATGCGGCTTGAGATCGGCGCGGGACGCTCGCGCGGCTAGCCGGCGTGCGCCTTCTTCCGCGCCGAAGTTCTCCTGCGCATTTCCCACCAGGTTGACGGAGCCGGTCAGCTTCTGCCGGTCGATGACGATCTCGATCTGGTCGCCGTCCTGGAGCTTGCCGATGGCGCCTCCGGCCAGCGCTTCGGGCGAGATGTGCCCGATGCAGGCGCCGGTAGAGACGCCGCTGAAGCGGGCGTCGGTGAGCAGCGCCACGTGCTTACCTGAGGGGAGCCACTTGAGAGCGGAGGTGATCTGATAGATCTCCTCCATGCCCGCCCCTGCGGGGCCGCAGCATACCAGCACCACGACGTCGTGCTCCCGAATCTCGCCGTTCTTGATGGCGTGGATGGCCGCCTCTTCGGAGACGAAGACGCGGGCCGGACCGAGGTGGCGAAAGACTCCGTCGGCATCGATGAGCGAGGGATCGATGGAGGTGCTCTTCACTACGGAGCCCTCTGGGGCGAGGTTGCCTACGGGGAAACAGACCGTGGGGGTGAGCCCGCTGGAGCGGGCGTGATCCGGGTCCATGATGACGTCGTCGGGATCGATGCCGTCGCGGGCGCGGAGGTTTTTGCGCAGCTCGTGCCGGCGGGGGCTGTTCTCCCACCAGTCGAGACAGCTATCAAGGGTCTCACCGGATACCGTCTTCACCTGGGTGTTGAGCAAACCTGCTCTACGCAGGTGGAGCATGACTTCGGGGAGTCCGCCGGCTAGAAAAACTTGCACTGTCGCGAAGTTGCGCGGGCCGTTGGGCAGGGCGTCTACCAGGCGGGGAATTTCCCGGTTGATGTGGGCCCAGTCGGCGGCGACGGGGCGTTTGAGGCCTGCGGAGTAGGCAATTGCGGGCAGGTGCAGGAGCAGGTTGGTGGATCCGCCGAAGGCAGCATGCGCGACCATGGCATTTTCGAGCGATCCCTGGGTGAGTATGTCGCGGGTTCCCAATTTGAGTTGATGCAGGCGCAGGATGGCGCTGGCAGAACGGCGGGCGGCGTCGAGCCAGATGGGCGCGCCCGAGGGGGCGAGGGCGGTGTGGGGCAGGGACAGGCCTAAGGCCTCTCCTATTACCTGCGCGGTGGCGGCTGTGCCTAGAAACTGGCAGCCGCCACCGGGTGTGGCGCAGGCGCGGCAGCCCATTTCGGCTGCGGTTTCGAGGGTGATTTGATTTTGCGCGTAGCGCGCGCCGATGGTCTGTACCTTGCCTGCATCCTCCCCCGACTCGGGCAGCAGCGTGACTCCACCGGGGATCAGGATGGTCGGCAGGGGGCCGGCTGAAGCCAGGGCCATCATCATGGCCGGGAGTCCTTTGTCGCAGGTGGCGATGCCGATTACGCCCATCCTGGTAGGCAGGGAACGCATGAGGCGGCGTAAGACGATGGCCGCATCGTTGCGAAAGGGGAGGGAATCGAGCATCCCGGTGGTGCCCTGGGTGCGGCCGTCACAGGGATCGGTGCAGGCGCCGGCGAAGGGAATGGCATCGAGGGCTTTCAAGGTAATCGCCGCTTCGGCCACCAGCGCGCCCAGTTCCCAGTGGCCGGTATGAAAGCCGAGGGCGATGGGCGTTCCATCGGGGGCACGGAGGCCTCCGTGGGTGCTGAGGATGAGGACTTCCGAGCCCAGTAACTTTTGCGGCTCCCAACCCATGCCGGCGTTCTGGCTTAAGCCGAAGAGATTGCCGGAGGGCGCGGTGAGCAGCATTTCCGGGGTGATAGGCAGCAGGCCGCGCGGGCCAGGCGCGTGGGTGGCCACGTCGTCCAGTTTGAGGGTGCTGGTTTCGAGGACGGATGATAGGGAAATAGTGGGAATGGGGGTCTCCTCTCAGCGTCAATTGTAAGATGCCGCCATGGTTGAGGGGTTAGAGCGGCGTCAGCAGGAAGGGGACCTGCATTTTGTCACGTTCAGTTGCTATCACCGGCTTGGTTATCTGGAGAGTGCTGCCGCTCGGGATCTGTTCGAGGAGGCGCTGGGGCGAATGTCCTATTGTTATAAATTTGAAGTCGTTGGCTACGTGGTGATGCCGGAGCATGTCCATCTGCTGCTAAGTGAACCGGGCAAGGGGTTACTTCGCGTTGGACTGCAGGCGTTGAAGCTTTCGGTGGCCAAGCGAGCCGGACAACATCCATTCTGGCAGGCACGCTACTATGACTTCAACGTGTTCACCGACGCCAAGCGTTTTGAGAAGTTGCATTACATGCATGCGAATCCGGTCAAGCGGGGATTGGTGGTCAATCCCGAAGATTGGCTTTGGTCCAGCTGCCGTTACTACCAGACCGGAGTACAAGGGAGGGTGAAGATTGGGCCGTGAACCGCCTTCCGGTGGAGTGCTGTGGAATCCCACATCTCGCGAAAAACGAGCGAGATATGGGGCACCCATCATTCGAAGTCAGGACAGGGCCCGTTAATCCTATTGGTCTCCTCACAAGAAGATGCAGAGATCTCCCTCCAACTCTCTCCTAACCACCAAATGACGGGTGCCCCATATCTCGCTCGTTTTTCGCGAGATGTGGGATTCCACAGAGGTCAGACTTTAAGGCTTTGGTTCTCACGGAGGAAAGACCTTATGGAGAAGGCGGATCCGATGGCGCTGGTTTGCGCGCTGCCGGAGGGTGATCGGATACAACGGCGGATTGAGATACAAGCGTTGTTACAGAAGCGGACGGCGTTCATCCGTCACCCCGATGGCGTGGAACTGGAGTGGGTGTTCTCTGAGGAAACCGCCCGCAGCTTGCTCGACTTCATTTTGTTCGAACGCACCTGCTGCCAGTCCTTCACGTACGAACTCGGGTTTGCGCCACCGCAGAACCGAATCACTCTGCGGCTGCGGGCATCCGCCGAGCAGGTTGAGGCACTCCAGGCGCTCTACTGCTGAATCCTGGTATCCGCTTTGCTGGGCGAAGCAGTCACTTGTGCCGGCGTAGGTAGTTGCGTAGTATCCCAACCGCCGCCCAAGGCCTCCACGAGTTGTACCGCGCCCGTCATCTGCTCGATCTGCAGACTGGCCAACTGCTGCTGGTTGCCTAGGACCGTATTTTGCAGCGTGACCACATCGAGATAGGGATCGATGCCGGTCTGATATCTGCCCATCTCCAAATCGAGTGCCGTTTGTGACGATGCGACCGCACCGCGCTGCTGCTGGATCTGTTGCGAAAGGATACGCGTCTGCGCGAGATAGTCTTCCACCTGCTGGAAGGCAGTCAGCACCGTCTGGCGATAGCTGGCAACGTCCGCGTTGTAGATCGCGACATACTGATGCAGCTCCGCGCTCAGGGCCGCGTTGTAAATGGGCTGGGAGAAGGATGGACCCACCGACCAGAAGCGGCTGGGCCAATCCAGGATGTGCTTAAAGAGAGAGCTCTCAAATCCCCCATCCGCAGAGAGGGTAAGGGTAGGGAAGAAGGCGGTATAGGCAACGCCCAGTTCCGCGTTGGCTGCAGCCATGGTTCGCTCTGCTGCCGCAACGTCGGGCCGGCGCTGCAGCAGCAGAGAAGGCATACCGACGGGAACGGGTGGAGGCGCGGTCAAAATCGGACGCGAGGGCAAGGAGAAGCCCGAGGCCGGTTTTCCAATCAAGACGGCTATTGCGTGCTCATACTGCGCCCGTAAAATGCTCAGGTTGGTCAAGGACGCCTGGGCCGATTGCAGAGTGGCGCGCGCTTCCACAACGGAGATCTGATCGCCGACGCCGGTGTCGTATTGTGCTTGCGTGTAGTCCAACGACTTTTGGTCGGCAGCCACGGTTTGGGTGTAGATCTGGATCAGGGCGTCCTGTCCGCGTATTTCAAAGAAGTATTCTGCCAGGTCGGCCTGCTCGACGAGGCGCTCATTCTCCAGATCTGCGGCGCTCGCCTGCGCGTTGTATTGCGCATTGCGGACTTCATTGCGGATTCTGCCGAAGAGATCCGGGGTCCAGGAAATATCCAACGGCAGGGAGTAGATCTGCGATTCCTTTCCCGGGTTGGCGACGCTGGCATTGGAGCCAAGGTTTCCAGAGGAACGCGCCCGGTTGTAAGACGGGCCAATCGAGATGGTGGGAAAGTACTGCGCACGCGCTTCGCGCACCAAGGCGCGGGCTTCCATGAAGTTCTCGAAGTATAGCTTGAGGTTTTGGTTGTCGATGTTGAGCTGACTTTCCAGGTCGTTCAGCTCGGGATCGTTGAAGACGGCCCACCAGTCGCCGCGAATCTTCGCGTCGGCGGGTTGTGCCACCGTCCAATTTCCGTTGTCAGCAGTGTTCTGCGATTGGGCCGTGTCCGCTGGGGGCGTAGCCGGGGGGGCTTCCTTGAAGGCCGGGGGCGGCTGAATCACGGGTGGGTGATATGCCGGACCCACATGGCAGCCGGTCACGCCCGCGCAAAGAAGCACGCCGTAAGCCAGCTGATTTGGATTCGCCGATGGGTCGTTTTCTTCTTCATAGAAGCTTTCCACCACACTTACAGTTGAAACGACTGCTAAACAGCTCCTTCAGGGTTGACCTGGAAGGTGTCGTGATGTCTCCCTAAGGCTCGCAACCGCAAGCGGTCCATGTACAGATAGATGACCGGTGTGGTGTAGAGCGTAAGCATCTGGCTGACGATCAAGCCACCAACAATGGTAATACCCAACGGCCGTCTCAGTTCCGAACCGGTGCCCGTCCCGAAGGCCAGGGGTAAGGCGCCAAAGAGCGCCGCCATCGTAGTCATCATGATGGGCCGGAAGCGCAACATGCAGGCCTCAAAGATCGCGTCGGTGGTGCTCTTGCCGTGTTCGCGCTCGGCCACCAAGGCAAAGTCGATCATCATGATGGCATTTTTCTTCACCAGGCCGATCAGCAACACGATGCCGATGATGGAGATGACGTTGAGGTCGTTCTTGAAGACCAGCAGGGCCAACATGGCGCCGACGCTGGCCGGAGGCAAAGTAGAGATGATGGTCAGAGGATGCACCAGGCTCTCGTACAAGATGCCCAGAACGATGTACACCGTCAGCAGTGCGGTGAAGACCAGTATCGGCTCAGTGCTGAGAGATTGTTGGTAGGCCTGCAGGGTTCCGGAGAAAAATCCGCGGATGGTCGAGGGTATCCCGAGCCTGTTCTGCATTTGGTTAATCAATAGGGTGGCATCGCTGAGAGACAGACCGGGAGCAAGATTGAACGACACCGTCACCGACGGGAAGACACCGGTGTGGGAAATCTGCAAGGGCGTAGTGCCTGACCTGGAAGTGCTGACCGCCTTGATGGGGATGACTTTGTTGGCGGAAGCTCCGGGGTAGATGAAGTTGAGTCCCGCAGGAGATTGCCAATACCGGGGCGCCACCTCGAGCACCACGTAATACTGGTTCAACTGGGTATAGATCACCGACACTTCGGCCTGGCCAAAGGCACTGTATAGAGCCGAATCCAAAGAGCTGGGGGTCTGGCCGAGACGGGCAGCGGTGGTCCGGTCGTAATTCACCACCTCTTCTAATCCGCCGTTCTGCTGATCGCTATTCACATCCTGCAGGCCTGGGAGCCTCTTCATTTGCGCCAGCAGGATGGGTCCCCATTTGGCCAGATCCTGCACGTTGTCCGCCTGCAGGGTGTACTGGTAAAGAGCATTGCCTCCTCGGCCGCCGATGCGCAGATCCTGCGCGGCCTGCAGGAAGGCCGAGGCCACGGGCAGCCGGTTCATCTTGGGCCGCAAGCGGTTGATGATTTCCGTAACGCCCACTTTGCGCTCATCGAGCGGCTTGAGCGCGGCGTAGATAAAGCCGCCATTGCTGCCGCCGCCGCCGCCGCCGATGTAGGCGTTCACATTGGCCACGGCCGGGTCCGCCTTAATCACATCGACCAGCGCTTTGATGGAACTGTTCATCACCGCCGAAGGACGCGTCTTGCGGTCCTTGCACCCCGCCCACCATGGCCCCCGTGTCCTGTTGCGGGAAAAAGCCCTTGGGTATCTTGACGATCAGCACCACGTTCAGGGCGATGGTCAGCAACAGCACCACCAGCATCAAGCCCGAATTGTCCAGCACCCACAACAACGAATGCCGGTAGACGTTCAGCATTCCCTCAAAGAACCGTTCACTGGCGCGATAGAGACGGCCATGCTTCTGGTCGCCATGGGCTTTGAGCAAGTGGGCGCACATCATCGGCGTCGTGGTTAACGAAATCACCATGGAAACGATGATGGCCGTGGACAGGGTCACGGCGAACTCGCGGAAAAGGCGGCCGACGATGCCACCCATCATCAGCAGCGGTATGAATACGGCAATGAGCGACGTGCTCATGGTAAGTACGGTGAAGCCGATCTCCTGGGCGCCCTTGAGCGCAGCCTCGGCCGGGGGCATACCTATCTCCAGATAGCGGGAGATATTCTCCATGACCACGATGGCGTCATCGACGACGAAGCCGGTGGAGATGGTCAGCGCCATCAGGGAAAGATTGTCCAGGCTGTAGTTCAGCAGGTACATCACGGCGAAGGTGCCGATCAGGGAGACGGGCACGGCGACACTGGGAATCAGCGTGGCGCGGCCGTTGCGCAAGAACAGAAAGACCACCAGGATCACCAGGCCGACGGAGATGATGAGCGACGACTCCACGTCATGCAAAGACGCCTTGATGGTGGTGGTGCGGTCCAGAACGACCGTGGTCTTAATCCCCTGGGGCATCACTGCCGCCAGAAACGGAAGCTGGGCGCGGATGCGCGCGTTGGTCTGGATGATATTGGCGCCCGGCTGGCGGAAGATGATCACGGTGACTGACGGAATTCCATTCAGGTAACCCGCGGTGCGAATGCTCTGCGCCGAATCCTGTACGTTGGCCACGTCGGAAAGGTGGACCGCGAGCCCATTGTGATAGCCGACGATCAAGGGCTTGTATTCATCCGCTTTCGAAATCTGGTCGTTGGTGATGATGTCCGCAGTGATCGCGCCGTTTGCTATCTGGCCGCGAGCGATGTCGGAATTCTGCAGGCTCAGCAGCCTCTGAATCGTGGAAATGGTGATTCCGTAATGATTCAACTGCGGAGGATTGACATCGACCCTCACGGACGGATAGGACGCGCCACCGACATTGACCTGCCCCACGCCCTGGATCTGCGAGAGCTTCTGCTCCATGATCGTCGAGGCGGAGTCATACATGGCTTCTTTGTCGTACTTGTCCGAGGTGAGCCCGATGATCATGATGGGCGAGTCGGCCGGGTTGACTTTGCGATAACTCGGATTGGACGGCAGGTTGGCCGGCAGATAGGTTCTGGCCGCATTGATGCCCGCCTCGACATCGCGCGCAGCGGCGTCGATGTTGCGGCTGAGGTCGAATTGCAGGGTCACGCTGGTGCTTCCGAGGGAGCTCGATGAGGTCATCTCGGTGACGCCCGCGATGTGGCCGAACTGGCGCTCCAGCGGAGTGGCCACCGAGGAAGCCATGATCTGCGCGCTGGCCCCGGGCAGACCGGCGGAAACCGAAATGGTGGGAAAGTCGACCTGGGGCAGGGGAGAGACCGGCAACACGTTGAAGGCGATGCCCCCGGCAATGGCGATTGCCGCCGTCAGCAGGGTTGTGGCCACCGGCCGTCGAATGAACGGACTGGACAGGCTCATGCTTCACCTGCCGGCTGCGGCTCGGGACCTGCGCCAGACCTTCCGCCCGAGCGCGAGAATCGTTGCGCCAGGTTGTCGAAGAAGATGTAGATGACCGGCGTGGTGTAGAGGGTGAGCACCTGGCTCAATAACAAACCCCCCACCATGGCGATGCCCAGGGGCCGGCGAAGCTCCGACCCGATGCCCGAACCCACGGCCAGGGGGATTCCGCCCAGCAGCGCGGCCATGGTGGTCATCATGATGGGGCGAAAACGCAGCAGGCAGGCTTCATAGATGGCGTCGGTCGAGCTCAGGCCGCGCTGCCGCTCCCCCTCCAGGGCAAAGTCGACCATCATGATGCCGTTCTTTTTCACAATGCCAATCAGCAGGATGATGCCGATGATCGCCACCACGCTCAAATTCTGTTTGAAAAGAATGAGGGAGAGCAGCGCGCCGACGCCGGCCGAAGGAAGCGTGGAAAGGATGGTGATGGGATGGATGAAGCTCTCATAGAGCACACCCAGAACGATGTATACGGTGACCAGGGCGGCGAGAATCAGCAGCGCCTCGTTGGAGAGGGAATTCTCAAAAGCGGCAGCGGTTCCCTGGAAGCTGGACTGCACGCTGGGGGGAAAGCTCAACTCCTTTTCCGCTTGATGAATCACGTCAATCGCCTCGCCCAGCGAGGCGTTCGGCGCCAGATTGAAAGAAACCGTGACCGAAGGGAACTGGCCCTGATGGTTGATGGAAAGGGACTCGGTGCCGGGCTGAATATGCGCAAAGGCAGTCAGGGGAACGGCATTGCTGGGGGTGGAGCTGGTATTGGTATTTAGCGTAGCTCGACGTGCTGGTGCTGCTGGCCAGGGCGTTCTCGGGCGGCGTCAGTACCCCGGAGGAGGGGGTATAGAGGGCGGAGGTCGGTGGTTGCATTGGACCCGGCCGTGGCTGACGCAGAAGCGGAGAAGGAGGTGCTGGCGGCCGCTCCGGAGGCACCCGAGGAGGCGTTGCCCTGGATGTACATCTTGTTCAGCTTGGCCGGATCGACGGTGAAGTTGGGCTGGGCCTCCATGATCACGTGGTACTGGTTGAGCTGGGTGTACATGGTGTTGATCTGGCGCTGGCCAAAGGCGTCGTAGAGGGTCTGGTCCACGGTGGAAGGAGCGATGCCCAGGCGGGAAGCGGAGACCCGGTCGATGGCCAGGGAGACGGTCAGCCCCCCGGTCTGCTGATCGGTGGCCACGTCCTCCAGTTGCGGCATTTGCTTCAGCTTGTCGACAAACCGGCCGGCCCAAAGATCCAGCTCGCCTACGTCCGGATCCTCCAGGGTGTACTGGTATTGCGTCCGGCTGACCCGGTCATCGACGGAGATGTTCTGCACCGGTTGCATGTACAGCCGGATGCCGCTCACCGGCGCCAGGCTCGAGTTCAGGCGGCGAATTACATCTGAGGCGCTGAGATCGCGCTGGTCGAGCGGTTTCAGGTTGATCGACATGCGTCCGCTGTTCAGCGTGGTGTTGGTGCCATCGGCGCCGATGAAGGAGGAGAGACTCTCGACCGCGGGGTCTTTAAGGATTACCTTGGCCAGCTCTTGCTGCGCCTTGGTCATGGCGGTAAAGGAGATCGATGCGGGCGCCTGCGAGATCCCCTGGATCACGCCCGTGTCCTGCACCGGGAAGAACCCTTTGGGAATAACAATGTAGAGAAAAATGGTAAGGATCAAGGTGCCCAAGGCAACCAGCAGGGTGAGCGGCTGGTAGCGCAAGACCACCTTCAGGGTGCGGCCATAGAACGCAATCATGCTCTCAAACGCATGTTCCGACGCGCGATAGAACCGGCCCTGCTTTTCCTCGGGATTATGTTTCAGGATGCGTGAGCACATCATCGGCGTGAGGGTCAGCGAGACCACGGCGGAGATGATGATGGTGACGGCCAGGGTGACGGCGAACTCGCGGAAGAGCCGGCCCACCACATCTCCCATGAAGAGCAGGGGAATGAGCACGGCGATCAGCGAGACGGTCAGCGAAACAATGGTGAAGCCGATTTGCTCCGCGCCCTGCAGCGCGGCCTGCATGGGCGTATAGCCTTCTTCCAGGTAGCGGGAGATGTTCTCGATCATGACGATGGCATCGTCCACCACAAAGCCGGTGGAGATGGTCAACGCCATCAGCGACAGGTTGTCGAGGCTATAGCCGAGCGCATACATGGCTGCGAAAGTGCCGACGATGGAGAGCGGCACAGCGACGCTGGGAATGATGGTGGCGTACAGGTTGCGCAGGAAAACAAAGATCACCATCACCACCAGGGCGATGGTCAGCATCAACTCGAATTCCACGTCTGCCACCGAGGCCTTGATTGCAGTGGTCAGATCGGTAAGCGTAGTGACGTCGATGCCCGTAGGCAGATTGGCCTGCAATTGCGGCATCAGCAACTGGATGCTTTTGACCACGCTGATGGTATTGGCGCCGGGCTGCCGCTGCACGTTGAGAATGACCGCCGGCGTTTGGTTCATCCAGGCCGCCTGTTTCGCGTTCTCCACCCCGTCCACGATCGTGGCTACGTCGTGCAGAAAGACCGGCGCATTGTTGCGGTAGGCGACCACGACATTCCGGTAATCTTTGCTGGTGATTAACTGATCGTTGGCGTCGATCTGCCAATTCTGCCGAGGTCCGTCAAAGTTGCCCTTGGCCTGATTGACGCTGGCCGAAATCAGCGCCGTCCGGACCGCTTCCAGGTCGATGCCATAGCCCTGAAGTTGCGCCGGATTCACCTGAATGCGCACTGCCGGCTTCTGGCCGCCACTGATGCTGACCAGGCCCACCCCATTCAGCTGCGAAATCTTGGGCGCCAGGCGGGTGTCGACCAGGTCCTCTACCTGCGAGAGGGGCATGGATTTGGAGGTGATCCCCAGGGTCAGCACGGGCGCGTCGGCCGGGTTCGTTTTGCTGTAAATCGGAGGCGCGGGCAGGTTCGCGGGCAGGAAGCTCTGGGCGGCGTTGATGGCCGATTGCACCTCTTCTTCCGCGATGTCGATGGGGAGTGAGAGGTTGAACTGCAGCACCACCACCGAGGTGGCGCCAGAGCTGGTGGAGGTCATCTGGCTCAGGCCCTGCATCTCGCCAAACTGCCGCTCCAGGGGGGCGGTCACCGTGGTGGCTACCACGTCCGGGCTGGCTCCCGGATAGAAGGTAAGCACCTGGATGGTCGGGTAGTCGACCTCAGGCAGGGCGGAGACCGGCAGCTGGGTGTAGGCAACGATGCCTACCAGCATGATGGCGGCCATCAGCAACGAGGTCGCGACCGGCCGCAAAATGAATGGGCGAGACGGACTCACGGGGCATTGCTCTCATTATTGGAAGGAAGAAGCGTCTGCTTGGAGATGATGATCTTCGAGCCATCCTGCAGCTTTTCAAAACTGCTGTCGGCGACCACGTCTCCGGGATTGAGTCCTTCCACCTGCGTCGTATTGGACTCACTGACTAAGGGCTTGATGTTATGAATGTGGGCCACGCCGTTTTGAATCAAAAAGACGAAGGCCACGTCCCCGTTGTGCTGGATGGCCGAGGAGGGGATCAGGACCACATTGTGCAGCGTCTGCAGCAGCAAGCGGGCATTCACAAACTGGTTGGGGAACAGGGCGTTGTCTTTATTGTCGAAGATGGCGCGCAGTTTCAACGTTCCGGTAGTGGTGTCAATCTGATTGTCGGTGCTTTCCAGCTTGCCGCTGGCCAGTTTGGTGGTTTCGGAGCGATCCAGCGCATCCACATCGAGCGGCTTGCCATGGCGCATCTGCTGTTGCAGCTGGCTCACATTGTCTTCGGGAATGGTGAAGACCACGGTAATGGGCTGCAATTGTGTAATGACCACCAAAGGCGTGCCGCTGGAGGCGGTGGCAAGGTTGCCCGGATCGACCAGGCGGAGACCGACGCGGCCGGTGATGGGCGCGGTAATGTTGGTGAACGCCAGTTGTACCTGGTCATACTGTAGAGTTCCCTGATCGGCTTTGACCGTTCCTCTCTCCTGCAGGACGAGCTTCTCCTGATCGTCGAGCGTCTGTTTGGGGATGGCATTCCGCGCCCAGGCGTCCTGGTAGCGTTTCAGGTCCATCTCCGCCTGGGCCAGCAGGTTGGTGTCGCGGTCGAGAGCTCCCTGGGCGGTGAGCACGTTAGCCTGGAAGGGCCGCGGATCGATTTGGATCAGGGCTTGGCCGCGTTGCACCAATTGACCTTCGCGGTAGCGCACCTGATTGATGACGCCGGTGACCTGGCTGACAATGGTATCTGTATAAACCGGGGTGACGGTGCCGATGGCGTCGAGGTAAACCCCGATGTCGCCCTGCTTTGCGGTGGCAATGCTGACGGTGACGGTTCCCCCGGCAGCGGCTCGCCGGCCGGTGGGTGCGGTTGCGGCTTGGCGGTGGTGCAGGACCCACCAGAAGAGCAGGGCGAACGCCAGCAGAACAACCAGCCAGACCAGGATGCGAACTCCCGCGGAGCGACGTGGCGGAGGCAATTGGTGTTCGGGCCCGATGTGCGGTTCGGTAGCGCGCGGCTCCGGTTTCTCTTGCCTGTCTCGGGTGTCGCGAATGTCGTCTTGCATCAGTTAACCTGGAGTCCTCTTTCCTGTTGTTGCTCCCATGGTTCCCGTACGCATTATCGACGGCGGGAGGAGTGGCCTCTACTCGCGCCGGTTTGCCGGCGAGCGAAGGCCGGTCAAGGGCGATTCAATGGGCGGGCGACGGCACGCCCCACGGCACGCCGGGGCAGGCGGGCAGAAGATGCTGTCAAACAGTTTATGGCATAGCTAACCAAGGAAACTGATCCGTACTCGTCCGTGCGATCAGCCCCTAAAAAACCGCCTGCTGGAGGCGGAGAACCGGAAAATTCCCTGGCACGATCAAAAGATTAGACGGTCGAGCCGCGTCATGAGACGCACGCGGACTTTCTTCGTGCTCTGTTATGAGGATAACGCACGCGCGTTCCCCAGGAAAATTCACAGATGATTAGTTTGCGGTGGTTTCTTTTTTGCCTGCGGACGCAGAGGCGGCAGCCTTCTTCTGGCTCTTTACTTTGGCCCAACGCTTGTGCTGCGCGTCGGCGATGGCCTTGCGGGCCTTGGCACTTAATTTTCTGCGGGGCTTGCCATGGGTAACAGTGGCGGCGGCAGCAGCGGCACGATTCTTGCGTGCCGGTTGGTTTGCCGCTGCCCGCGAGGATGGCGCGCACTTGGCGAAGCTTCGCAATCTCTTCATCGATGGCGTTCAGGATGTGGTCGGTCAAGCTCATTCCTTTCACTCCATCGCAAGAATAACAGGTTAGCCTTTCACGATAGCCGGTTGCGGCGGACTCCCACCCTTTTCACGGTTCATCGGCATGAAGGCCTGTTTTGGGCCAACAGCCGGTGTGGAGGTTCCGGTCGATCCGCTGTTATCGCATCCGTCTGCGAGTCACCGGGACAATCAGGAAGCCAGCAGCTGGGAGGCACATTGGTAGCGCGGTCTACGTGGGGACTCTGCAGTGGCTCGCTTGGCCAGCAGTGTTGCGAAGGACCACCTGGAAAATGATATGCGGATGTTCAAGATGCGGGCATGAGCAGCAGGCCCGTTCCCCATATTTAGCACTACTACGGTTACAGTAGAGGTGTTACCCGAACGTCACCAGTTGGGGTGATTACCAATATGCGCTCCAGTAATGGCGCTTAAGTGACACCGCTCGTTCGCGCCGCTACACGTTTCGTAAGCTGGCGGTTTTTTGAATCTCGATTAGTCTCACTCATGTAGTCAGTTGCTGTGACGCGAGGGGAGACCATGAAGGGCTATACGAAGGTAGTGAAGATGGCAATGCTGGCGGCGGCGAGTGCGGTGCTGGCGGCCGGTTGCGCGGATTCCAGGGTCGCAAGCAAAGCGAATCTTGCCGACGCACTCAACCACGATTATTCGGCCAGTCAAGACTGTCTTTTCACCAAGCCGATGCCTTTTCCTTATCAAGTGTCGGTGAATGACAAGCTGTTGGCGGAGACCCGGCACCGCCTGGACGCGCTGGCCGAGGCTGGGCTGCTGGAGAGGGAACAGAGCGCCGAGGGTGCGGATACCGTCAACCGCTATGTACTGACCGCCGCAGGCAGCCGGACCGAAGGGGCTGGACGCTTCTGCTACGGGCGCCGCCAGATCACCAGCGTGGAGACGTTTACTCCGCCGGTCGATTACGACGGCAAGCCGCTGACCAAAGTGGAATACCACTTTGTGCTCAAGAACCCGCCCAGCTGGGCCAAGAAGGATGAGGTACGTAATGCATTTCCTATGGTAGCCAAGTCCATGTCGGACGAGCCAGTCGATGAGGCCACACTCATGCTGACCCACGATGGCTGGGTTTTAACCTACTAACCACCTCCCTAGAGCCCATATCTGCCAGGTTCGTTATGGCAGATATGGGCGTTTTTGTTTTCGCGGGTTTGAGCAGACGCATTGAGTCCGGGCGAGATGGCTGAACCCTTCCATGGTCCGCCTCGGCGGACCATTTACGCCTTTTGACTAGATTTATTTTCGAGGGCAAGTAACTTCGCAGTTTGTCTGGAACCGCAGGTTTGAAAAAAGGACAATGGTGGGAGCCCCCGCATTCATGCGGGGGAGCTTGGCTTTCAAGCCGAGCGGCTCGAGTAGGATTATTCTCCTCCGGCTTCAGCCGCGGGGTTTCGGAATCTTCCACCCCGGCCAAGAGAAACCGGGGCTAAAGCCCGATGGATGGAGTTGCGATTCTTTCCGCGACGCTGAAGCGTCGCTCCCCCTGCTGAAGCAGGGGGCTCCCACCGGGCTTCCATGAAGGAACGATCAGGATGACCGCAAATGGTTAGTTGCGGTTGATTGATCGGATCTGAGTTTCTCTAGCGGCTCAGCAGGATGCGCAGATCGCGCAGGTTGTTGTGCGTGGGGCCAGTCACTAGCGTGTCGCCCAGGGTAGTGAAGAGGCGGTAAGCATCGAAGTGAGCAAGGACGGATGCCGCATCGATGCCCAGAGCGTGCGCCCGGCCCACGGTCGTCGTATCGGCGATGGCGCCTGCGGCGCTGCTGTTGCCATCGATGCCGTCGCTGCCGGCGCTCAGTACGACCACCGGGAACGCCGGCCCAGCCAGCGCTAGGGCACAAGCGAGCGCGAACTGCTGGTTGCGGCCACCAGCGCCGTGCTCGCGGCCGAGGCGCACGGTCACTTCGCCGCCCGAGAGCAGACACAGCCTGGGATGGTCACGCCGCAGTTGATGAAAACGATGGAGCAGATAACGGGCAGCGTCAGCGTAATCCCAATCGTCACAGCTATTGTCGATCACTGCTTCATAACCTAAGGTCAGGGCCATGGTTCGGGCAGCGTCGACCAGGTCGTCGCTCGAAAGCAAGGTCTCGACGGGTGCGGCGGGCAGCGCCGGCGTTTCGGGAAGATCGGGATCATCGAAGAAGGCCCGCACCCCGGGGGTGAAGCGCTCGCGCAGATGGTAGCGGTCGATAATCTCACGGCACTCTGCCACCGTGGATGAGTCAGGAAGTGTGGGGCCGGAGGCCAATGCATCCAGATAGCGAGGCGCCACATCCGATAGCAGCAACGAGAACCTCCCGGCGTGGCCGGCGGCTGACGCCAGGCGTCCGCCCTTGACCGCGGAGAAATGCTTGCGCACGGTGTTGATCTCAGCGATGGTCGCCCCCGAACCTACCAGCGCCTGGTAGAGGGCCTGCGTTTCTTGCGAGCGAGATGCGGGGGTCCAGAGGCAGCTCGAACATGGCGGAGCCGCCGCCGCTCATCAGGAAAAAGACGAAGTCCCGCTCGCCCATCTGCCGCAACAGCCGCAGCGCAGCGCAGGCGGAGGCGAAGGAATCCTGATTGGGCAAAGGATGGCCGCCGGTGTAGTACTCCACTCCAGGCTCCCGGTCGGAGGGCAGCACCGGCCCGCAGCATACTCCACCGGCCAGCGCTCGCGGCATGCGGGCGCGCAGCGCCTCCAGCATGGGCAGAGCCGCCTTGCCCAGAGCTACGGCGTAGATGCGGTCGTATTCGGCGAATGGAAACGGGGTGGGGAAGCGGCGATCGAAGGCCGCGGGAATGCTCGAGGAGCGCAGCGCATGATGAAAGATATTGCGCGCCTCCCCATGCATGGCACGCAGCGTGGCTTCATTCATTGCGCCATCTCCTTGGGCAGAAAGTTGGTTTCCAGCCAGGCGCTCAATGCCTGCTGCATCTGCTCCAATTTGCCGGCGAAGAAGTGATCTGCGCCCGGGACCATGACCAGGGTGGCTGGGGGCGCTGCGCCGGCCACCGCGGCTTCCACCCCTGACTGGGGCCCATACTCATCGGCACCTCCGCTGATAAAGAGCTTGGGCTGGGGACAGCGGGCGAGAAAGCTGTAGTGATACTCGCGTCCCCCGGCTTTGACGGGGAGCCCGAGCGACGCAATGCCTTTGACCCGCTGATCCCCACAGCAGGCGCGCAAGCCAACGCTGGAGCCGAAGGAGAAGCCGGCAAAGAGCAGAGGCAGTTGGTACTCCCGCTGCAGCCAATCGAGCGCGACGCGCACATCGCTCACTTCGCCGCGGCCGTGGTCGTGCGTGCCCTCGCTCAAGCCGGCGCCGCGAAAGTTGAAGCGCAGCACCGGCAGTCCATAAGCCTGGAACGCTTTCATGGCGTGATAGACGACCTTATTGTGCATGGTTCCGCCGAAGAGCGGGTGAGGATGGCACACCAGGGCCGCATAGGGGGCATCGGGCCGCCCCATATTGAGCAGCGCTTCGATGCGCCCGGCCG
The DNA here is from genome assembly GCA_963736535.1 of uncultured Acidobacteriaceae bacterium. Classification (GTDB taxonomy): domain Bacteria; phylum Acidobacteriota; class Terriglobia; order Terriglobales; family Acidobacteriaceae; genus PALSA-350. The sequence goes on along the minus strand of CAVTPN010000010.1, from coordinate 792,847 downwards.
GGCCCCGTAGATCGTCCACGCTGCGCAGCAACGCAACGCCGGCGAAGTGGGGTTCTGATTCATCGCTTGATCCTAAGGATCGCTACAAGGATGAGCGCGGGGCGGCTCAGGTATGCTGAAAAACGATGAAGCCCCTCGATCCCATTGCCCTAACCCGCCGGCTGGTGGATATCGAATCCGTGACCTATAACGAGGGGGCGGTGGGCGCGTATCTTGATGCCCTCTTGTGCGAGCGGGGTTTTGCCGTGGAGCGGACGGCGGTGCCCCAACCGGCAAACAGCCGCTTCAGCGGCGAACGCTTCAACGTGTATGCAGGCAGTGGAGAGCGTCCGGATGTGGTGCTGTCCACGCACATGGATACCGTTCCTCCCTTTTTCCCCAGCAGCGAGGACGATCTTTATCTGTACGGCCGGGGCGCCTGCGACGCCAAGGGCATTATCGCTGCGCAGGTGGCGGCCGCCGAACGGCTGCGTGAAGCCGGGGTGGCGGCCGCGCTGCTGTTCGTGGTGGGCGAGGAGCGCGACTCGGCGGGAGCACGGACGGCCAATCTGCATCCCAAGGGAAGCCGTTTCCTGATCAACGGCGAGCCTACCGACAACCGGCTGGCGTTGGCCTCAAAGGGAGCGCTGCGGGCGGAGATCCGGGCCCACGGCACCATGGCCCATTCCGCCTATCCGGAGTTGGGCGATAGCGCGGTGCACAAGCTGGTGCAGGTGCTCGAACGGCTGCGGACCTTGCCCCTGCCCAGCGTTGAGGGAGTGGGCCCGAGTACGCTGAACATCGGCGTCATCGAGGGCGGCCGGGCGCCGAACGTGATTGCCGATGCCGCCGGGGCGCAGGTGCTGATCCGGTTGGTGGGCCCTTCGGAGGAGACCCGCAAGGCCGTGGAACAGGCGGCTGCAGGCCTCGCCGAGGTGGAGTTTACCCTGGAAATTCCCTTCATCCGCATGCGCCAGGTGGAGGGGCTGGACACCATGGTAGCGGCGTTCACCACCGATATTCCCGCGCTTACCCAGTGGGGTGAGCCGCTGCTCCTGGGACCGGGCTCGATCCATGTGGCGCATACGCCGTTTGAGAAGATAGCCAAGCGCGAACTGTTGGCGGCGGTAGACCTGTACTTCGAGGTGGCGCAGCGGCTCGCGCTTTCTCTGTAGATCGGGTGACGATGACATTCGCCTGGCCGACGCGGCTGAAGTACGGACTGCTGGCTGCTCTTGCGGGCTGGTTGGCAGGCTGGCTGGTCACCATCCCCTTTGAGCTTACCCTCGCCTGGCGCTATGTCGATGCCCAGACCAACCAGCTGCCGGACACCGCTGGCCAAAGGGCTGGTGGTTTGGGCTGCCTTCAGCCTGTTCATGGCGATGGCAGGTTTCGTGCCCGTGGCGCTGCCACTGTTTCTACTCGCTTCTCCGCGCTGGATCGTGCGCTGGCGCCGTTTTCTGATTCCGGGAGCTATGGCGTTGGCCGCCCTGGCTATCGACCGCCGCATGGGGTTGTTGAACTCGTATCACTTTCGCCATCCGCAGGCTCTTTTTTCCTTCTTCTTCAGCGCGCCCAATTTGTTCCTCGTTACCTTCGCCTTGGTGCTGATGTGGGTGTATGCGGTGCTCGCCAAACAACGGCTGAACCTAGCTGCGCGCGAAGAGTAACAGCAACTGCATGTCATTTCTGTCCGCGGCTTGCAAGGCTTCGATGTATGCGCGGCGAAAATCGCTCTGCCGCGCAATCGCCGAATTGCCCCACGAGAACTCAGGCCGTCCCTGGCGCTCGGCCAGGACATCGGCCATCAGTCGTGCATGGCGGCCATTGCCGTTGGCAAAAGGGTGGATCAAGACCAGGCGATGATGCAATCGGAGTGCGATCTCGTCGGGCGGGAACGTCCGATTCTCGAGCCAGTAGCGAACGTCGCCCAACAACCCTGCCAGCGAGTCGCGGATTTGATAATGAGGGATGCCGATGTTCTTTTCCGTGCTTCGGTAACGGCCGGCCCAGGTCCACGTCTGGTTGAACATCCGCTGATGGAGTCCGCGGACGTAGGACTCGGAGAGCGAGTCCCGCCGGCGTACGCTTCTCGGATCCAGTGCCCACGCGTATGCTTCCAGCACATTTTGTCGCTCCCACTCATTGAGCTCGTGCCTGGTAGTCAGGTTAGGAATGAGGCCGGCCTGCTCTTCGGGAGACAGGGCGGTGTTGCCGTCTCCCGTGGTGAACAAAGTCATCGCGCGGCGCGCTTGCTGAGCAGACGCCGGGTCTCCGCCTTGATGGCCTGGTCGATGCCCCCCGCAGCCTGGTCTTCGAGCGCCATGGAATGCTCCACTGCCAGAACAGCCCGGGTAGCCTGAGCACGGGCCCGGTTCTCCACCAGGTCTTGCATCGTGCCCGTTCTGGGCACCAGGGCATACACCAGATCGCAATCGAGGGCGCTCGCCAGGTTGCGCAAGCTCCTTAAAGTTATGCTGTCGTCGGCTTCCGCTCTTTCCAGCTGCAACGGAAGGGAACGATGCGTGCCCAAAACACGGCTCAGCTCACCTGCCGACACCCCGACGGCCTCGCGGATTGCCCGCGCCCAACCCTTCGCCGGCCGGGGCACGTTCCGCGCCGCCCGAAACGGCGCTTGTGCGCGCTCCAGTTGCTTGATCCTCAAACTTCGAAACTGCTGGCGCACGGCAAACCTTCTCTCTGGATGACTATTTAAAGCTAGTCTAAATCATGATTAATGACTATGTATAAATATCATATAGATAATATTTTAGATATGTAAAAATATGCATATATCGGATCGAAACTGAGGTTTGAGCAGTGAGTCATCAAGCTGCACAGGCGGTGAAAACAGGGACGCCGGCAGCTAGGTAGACTTGGGAAAGATGACAGAGCCTACGAACGCCCTTGCTGACGCCTCATCCTCGTATCTGCGTTCCGCCATGCATCAGCCGGTCCAGTGGCATGAATGGGGGGCCGAGGCCTTCGCCCGCGCGGCCGGGGAAGATAAGCCCATCCTGCTCGATATCGGAGCGGTTTGGTGCCACTGGTGTCATGTGATGGATCGTGAGAGCTATGAGGATCCCGGGCTGGCCGCGGTCATCAACCAGAACTTTGTCGCAGTCAAGGTCGACCGAGACGAGCGCCCGGATGTGGATTCGCGCTACCAGGCCGCCGTCGCCGCGATAAGCGGGCAGAACGGATGGCCGCTGACCGCGGTGTTGACTCCCCAGGGCCAGCCGTTCTTCGGGGGAACGTATTTTCCCCGCGACGACCGTTACGGGCGGCCCGGCTTCGAGCGCGTGCTACGCAGCATGGTGGACGCCTGGAAGACGCGCCGCGACGAAGTGATGGAATCGGCCGGGAGCGTGGTCGAAGCGATCGAGTACAACGAGAACTTCGCCGGCCGGGCGGGCAGCCTGAGCATGAGCATCGTGGACAAGATGGTGGACTCGGCGCTGGAGAAGTTCGATCGTCACCACGGGGGGTTCGGGGCGCAGCCCAAGTTTGCCCATCCTTCGGCTATCGATCTGCTGCTCGACGTTTCGGGACGCACGGGTAACAAGGCGGCCCGGGAGGCAGCCGTGGTGACCCTGGAAAAAATGGCGCTGGGCGGCGTCTATGACCACCTTGGTGGAGGCTTCCATCGCTACTCCGTCGACGAGGCCTGGGTGGTGCCGCACTTTGAAAAGATGCTGTACGACAACGCGGAGCTGCTGAAGAACTACGTGCATGCTTTTCAAAGCTATGTGGGAGTGGAGTCGGCGCGGGTGGCCAAAGATATCATCCGCTGGATGGACACATGGCTAACAGACCGTGAGCGGGGCGGCTTCTATGCCTCGCAGGATGCGGACATCCATCTGGACGACGATGGCGACTACTTCACCTGGACGCGCGCCGAAGCGGCCGCCGTGCTCCCGCCGGAAGAGATGGAGATCGCTGCCGCCTACTACGACATCGGCGACCTGGGGGATATGCACCATAATCCCGCCAAGAACGTGTTGCATGTGAAGCAGACACTCGACGTGGTGGGGGCTCGCGCGGGCAAGACGCGTTCGGAGGCCCAGGCGCTGTTGGCGAGAGCCCATGCGCGGCTGTATGAGGCGCGCGGTAAGCGGCCCACGCCGTTCATCGATACGACGGTTTATACCAATTGGAATGCGCTCGCGGTCTCGGCTTATTTTGAGGCGGCGCAGGTGCTGCGGCTGCCCCAAGTAAAGGCCTTTGCGCTGTTGACCCTCGACCGGCTGTTGGGTGAGGGTCTCCATGCCGAGCGGGGGCTGGCCCACGTGATCTCCTATACCGGGGGCGCGTCGACCGGGGCCAAATGGGTAGCGGGCATGCTGGACGATTATGCCTTTTTCACCCACGCCTGCCTGGATGGCTGGCTGGCAACCGGCTCAGCGAAATATTACCGCGCCGCCCTGGACCTGGCAGAGCGCATGGTAGCGCAGTTCTACGACACCACCAACGGAGGTTTTTTCGACGCCACGGTCAAAGGTCCGGAGCTGCTGGGCGTCTTGACGGCGCGGCGCAAGCCGCTGCAGGATTCACCCACGCCGGCGGGGAACCCGGCCGCTGCCGCGGCGCTGTTAAGGCTGGAGGCGCTGAATGGGCGGGCCGATCTACGGGAAAAAGCGGAGGACACGCTGGAGGCCTTTGCCGGCGTGGTGACCCATTTCGGGCTCTACGCGGGAACCTATGGCCTGGCCTTGGAGCGGCTGCTGCTGCCACCGGTGCAGGTGGTGGTGATCGGGGAGGACTCCGCTGCCGATGAGCTGGAGGCGGCCGGCACGGTGGGCTACGCGGTCAACAAGAGCGTGATCCGTTTAACCCGGTCGCAGGTGGGGCAAGAGCTGCCGCCCTTGCTGGCCGAAACGCTGCCCCTGCTTCCGGACCTCCAGGCGGCGCACAGCTTCGCCGTGGTTTGCCGGGGAACCTCTTGCCTTCCCCCGACCACAAGCCCGGAGAAGCTATTGGCTTTGCTGCAGGGTTAGGTCGGGTCGACTGGCTGACGTCCCCATGCAGCGGACGCTATGGGGTATTGGTGCATATGTTACGGACATGGTTACCAATCCAGCGGGAGCTCTCTTCCGCGGTTCATTAAGAAATAAAGCGAAGATTTTCCTTGTCACGCAAACCCGTCTCTGGTCACGATCAACAAGACAGTCAAGGACCGCCGATGGAGCCAGGCAAGGACGATAACGATTACATCGCGCGATTGCGCAAGCGCGTCAACGCGCATCTTGCTGTTGAGCCGCTGCCGTCACACCTGCAGCGACGGTTCTCCCTTCTGCGCCCCGGCCAGGGCATGCCTAAAGAGGGCCAGGAAATAGACCTCAGCGATCTGGCCGCGGATCCGGAACTGCAGCAGTCTCTGGCCTACATAGTGCAGTACACGCCCAGCAAATGGTTGCTGGAGCAGGAGGCCGAGCTGCTTGCGGATCGGCGCGACCTTCACGATCCAGAGCGGAAAATGCCCCGGTTCCGGGAGACCGACCCGAACGAGGACATCTACGATTGGGCGCGGAAGCATCGCCTCACCGGCTTGTGTTTCTCTGGCGGAGGCATTCGCAGCGCCACGTTCAACCTGGGGATCCTGCAGGGGCTGGCAGTCAAGGGCTGGCTCGATCAGGTGGACTACCTGTCGAGCGTCTCCGGGGGCGGCTACATTCATTCCTGGCTGACGGCGTGGCTCAAGCGCAAGACCACGTCACGCAAAGAAGGCAATCTTCCTCAACGTGAGCTTGCGGCCTGGCAGCACGTGATGAGCCGCCTGGTTCCCCTGCCACACCGCGAACCGAGACGACCATTTCAGGCTGTCTGGCCAAGCCAGATCCAGTGGCTGCGCCGATACAGCAACTACCTCACGCCGCACAAAGGAGCATTCACCGGCGATACCTGGGCCGCCGTCGCTTCGTGGATACGCAATGTGTCGGTGAACCAGGGGCTGCTGATCTCGATCTTTCTGGCCGTGCTTTGTGTGCCCCATCTGTTCGCGCCGGATGTGCATCTCCAGCCCTACCGCGCTACCGCCGCAACCAACAGTTCCGTTGTTTCCTCGGTCACGACGGGAGGAGCGAAAACGACGCTCACGCTGGACCTCGGCCCAGCCCGGCCGGCGCAAATCGCAGATGGCCTGGCCACGACACCCACGGAGACCTTCGGGCAAGTTTTCGCGAAGTATGCGCGCTGGGAAGCCATTGCCAGCGGCCTGCGCATGGCCGGCTGGAGCAAAGCTGCCTTGCTGTTCTTTCTTCTGGGCGGTGCGAGCATCGGCAGGTTTCTGCGTTTGGAATATTCCGGGGCTTTGCCCTGGAAAGAGGAGCTGCCTGACCGCCGCGGAGACAGCTTGCGGGCTAAGTTTCGCCGGTGGCAGGTGGTCTGGGCGAATGTCCTGGTAGTGGCGCCTATGCTGCTCTTCGGGCTCTGCATGACCCACGTGAGCTTGAGTCATCCCGCCACTCCCGCCTTCACCGTCAAGTTGTTTTGCCTGCTGGTGGGGCTGGTGTGGACGGAAACTCTTAGTGGAGGCGCCCTCTCCGAGACAGAGCGCCAGGAACAGGAGCGCCGGAAGGCGTCCACTCCGCAGACCGTCGCCGGGAAAGGGTGGCAAGCCTCCTTCTGGTGGAAGGCCAGGTGGACGGCGCGGCTGATATTGCTGGGAGTGCCGGCTGCGGTGGCCGGCGCTCTGGCGGGAATGGCAGACGCTGCTGCGGTGAATTCGGTATGGATGCGCGATATCGCCCGCTGGCTATTGCTCGACTCCTCCACCTCGATCCAGGTGGTATTGGGAACGTTGCTCTTCTTCTGGCTGCCGCCGTTCACCATGGTGTTGGCTTCAGGGATGATCGGTAAGAACTTTCCCGACTGGCTGGGCGAATGGCTGGCCAGAATACGCGGCTACACCCTGCTTGCTGGAATCGGTTGGATCTTTCTCATGGGATGTTCGCTGCTGGCGCCGGGAGCGGCAAGCCACGTATGGCAGTCGCCATGGATCAAGTGGCCGGCGATTCTCACCTGGGCAGGCACGACCCTGGGTGGCGTTCTGGGCGGCAAGAGCAGCAAGACCAATGGAGACCAGCTGGGCGCAAGCGGTCCGTTGGAGTGGATCGTGATCCTCGCGCCGTACGTGTATATCGCCGGGCTGGCAATCCTGCTCTCGTGGGGGTTGGAGTGGGGAACTCGGCTGATTCCGGCAAAGACCTTCCCTCTGGGAGAGCTTGGCGTCTGGATCGCGCTGATCGTCTTCTTCGCCGGTTTCTCCACCTTGCTGGGCGCCCGTCTCGATATCAACCGGTTTTCCATGCACACCTTTTATCGCAACCGTCTGACACGCTGTTATCTCGGCGCTTCCAACAAGAAGAGAAACCCCAGCCCCATCACCGGATTCGATGAACGCGACAGCAACGATCTGAGCGTGGACCAGATGACGCCGGCGCATGGATACCCTGGTCCGATGCCTATTTTCAGCTGTGCGATGAACATCACCACCGGCGAGAACCTGGCATGGCAGGAGCGCAAGGCGGCTTCGTTCGCCTTCACTCCGCTCTACAGCGGCTACACCGTGGGCTGGACAGAATGGCGGAAAAACCTGCGCTTCAACGGCTTTGTTCCCACCGCCATGCTTTATCCGGGCGGCCCCAACGTGGCTACGGCGATGGCGGCCTCCGGGGCAGCGCTCAGCCCGAACTGGGGCTACCACACCAAGCCTGCGACCGCCTTCCTGATGACGATGTTCGATGTGCGGCTCGGCCTATGGGTTCCCAATCCCCGGCGTTCCCCGGCCGCAGGCCAGCGGCTCGATGCCGCTGCGGGCGACGTGCCCCCAGCCTCCCCGGCCTTTGCCCCATTCAGGCTGTTGAGTGAACTGCTGGGCAGCGTCGACGATACTTCAAAGTACGTGTACCTGACCGACGGCGGCCACTTCGACAACATGGGCCTGTATGAGTTGGTAAGGCGGCGCTGCTACCACATCGTCGTCTGCGATGCGGAAGAGGACGGCACGTACAGCTACGAAGGGATCGGCGCGGCCATCCGTAAATGCCGCATCGACTTCGGCGTAGCCATCGATCTTGACTTATCGGGACTATCGCCCAACAAGAAAACTAAGCTAAGTCCGGGCCATATCTTGCGGGGAACCATCCGCTACCCGGAAACTCTGCCTGGAGATGACGGCGAGGTGATTTACATCAAAGCCTCGCTCACCCGCAAAGCGCAGCCGGATGGCGGTCCGGCGGAGGCCCCGGTTAAGGGTAGCGTGGAGCTGCCTGATGTTCCGGGCGACGTGCAGAACTACAAGCTCCAGCACCGGGACTTTCCCCACGACTCGACCGCCGAGCAATGGTTCACGGAATCGCAGTTTGAAAGCTACCGGCGTCTCGGCCAGCGCGTGGTGGCGAGAATCGACCGGTTGTTCGTAGGCGCCGGAAGGCCCGGCTAGTGTCCATCGCTACTCAGCAATAAAGGGATTCGTCTCGTTGGGTTTGGCCATCGTGGGGTCGGGGGCTTTCGCCACTTCGGCCTCGGGCTTCGCCGCTTGCCCGGTGCCGCTAAGCACGCGATAGGGGCTGCCCGGCAGTATGTTGTGCTCTTCCAGCGCCAGCCGGATACGCCGCTGCATTTCGCGCATGGCGTCGAATTGCCGGCGCGGCAGGGTCCTGATCTGGATGGGATAGATGACCTCGGTTCCCTTGATTGAATCCACCCCGAAGACCTGCGGGTCGGCGACAAAAATGTCCTTGAAGGCGGGCTCGTTGCGGACTTCCAGCGCAATCTTCTTCAAGAGCGGGATCACCTGGTCGGGATTGGCGGAGAAGTCGACCGAGACGTTCAGCGTAGAGATGGAGTAGTCCCGGCTTTGGTTAGCCACATTGGTGATCTGGCTGTTGGGAATGATGTAGAGGGTTCCGTCAAAGCCGCGGACCGTGGTCTTGCGCAGGGTCATGGTGTCCACGGTGCCGGTCATCCCCGCGAGGGTGACCACGTCGCCCACGTTGTACTGGTCTTCAATCAGGATCAGGATGCCGTTCAGGACGTCCTTCACAATGGTCTGCGCGGCCAGGCCGATGGCCACCCCCGCCACTCCCGCGCTGGCCAGTAACGGAGAGAGGTTGAAGTGGAGAACATTCTCCATGATCTGCAGAAAGGCGAGGAGGGCGACGATGCCGATGCCGGTGGCGCGGATGACCGTAGCCAGGGTGCGCAACTGGGCGCCGCGGATGGCGCCCAGGCTGTCGCGATGCTCGGCGATCTTCATCACCCGGCTGGTGATGAAGTTGACCAGCAGGATCATCGCCCAGGCATAGATGGCGATAAACAGCAGTTTGGGCAGACCGGTGTGGAGGAATTCCTTCACGTCGGAGAGCCATTCCTGGTTAAGGCCACGAAGAAACGAAGGTGCAGGCTGGAGCCTGTCAAGGAGGGAGACGAGGGAGAAAACGGTGGCGTACACTGGCACCCTATGATGCTACTCGAGCGGTGGCTGGTTGCGGTCATCATGGGGGTTGGGCTGGTCTCTTTGGGGGCCGTTGCGCCCGGCCAGTCGTCCTCTGCCGAGAGCCACGCAGCGCGGCCGGACCAGGCGGCCGAACCTGCAACGGATCAGACGAAGCCAGACCAAGCCACGCCGGACGAGCCTCCGTCAGATCATCCTGGGCAAGCCACGCCGGATGAGCCTCCGTCAGATCATCCTGGGCAAGCCACGCCGGACGAGCCTCCGTCAGATCATCCTGGGCAAGCCACGCCGGACGAGCCTCCGTCAGATCATCCTGGGCAAGCCACGCCGGACGAGCCTCCGTCAGATCATCCTGGGCAAGCCACGCCGGATGAGCCTCCGTCAGATCATCCTGGCAAGCCACGCCGGACGAGCCTCCGTCGAACGCCTGCAAGCCCCGCCGGATGAGCCTCCTTCAAATCACCCTGCACAAGCCGCGCCGGATGAGCCTCTTAAATACCCTGCACAAGCCGCGCCGGATGAGCCTCCGTCATACATCCGGCAAGTTACGCCGACAACCTCGTCCAACCACTCTGCGCAGATCAGCCCGCGGCGACCCAGTCTGCTCCGGATCAGCCGATGCCGACTCAGCCTGCGGCGGCCCTTTCCGGCACCCCTGCGGAGCGAGTGCAACAGCAACAACTTCAGAAAGAGACATCCGAGCTGTTGCAGTTGGTGAAGGAGTTAAAGACCGAGGTACAGAAGGCTGGAGGCGACACCTTGTCGTTGGACGCCCTGCGCAAGGCCGACGAGATCCAAAGACTAAGCAAGTACCTCAAGGAAAAAATGAAAGAACGGGGCAAGCCCTTCAAGGCAAAGGACAGTGAGGGTGAAGTGAGCGACCTATCGGAGAGCCGGATGTGGGTAGGGATCGTGATCCTGGTTGGCGGGTTGGCGGTAGTGACCGGCTTGGGGATGGCGCAGGTGATTTTCCCGGCCCCCGGATCTACCCCCAGTGACCCCCAGGGCGTGTTCAGTCGCGAGCACACGACGGGTGATGAACCCTACGCCACCCACGAAATACAGCAGCGACAGCTCAAGCGGCTCCGGCAAGAGCATCAGCAGCAAATATTAGATGACACCGACCGCCTGGTGAAGCTGGCGACCGCCTTGAAGGCAGAAGTGGACAAGGGAAATCAAGCCACCATGGCTGCGGATGTCCTGAAACAGGCGGACGAGATCGGCAAGCTGGCCAAGAGGGTCAGCGACCGAATCAAGACCCAGTAGAGTTAACTAGGCAATGTTGAAGCTAACCGGCTGGGCGCCTAAGTCCGTGGTCGCCCTATGCGACTACCACGGAGAAGATCGACGAGATTCGCCGCCAGCTGCCGACGCTGCCGCCAATCGTGGTGCTGCGCTTGCGCAATATGACGGCCATTGACTCGACCGGGCTGCAGGCGCTCGAACGAGTGGCTCTCGAGGTGCGGCGCTCGGGACGCACCTTGCTGCTGTGCGGCGCGCGGGAGCTGCCCGCACGCTTGATGGGACAGGCTTCGTTTGCCCGGCACGTGGGCCAGGAAAATATCTGTGACCACGTAACCGCCGCCCTGGCCCGCGCCCATGCCATTCAAGACCAGGCGGCCAATGCAGTGCTCTCTACTTAGATATGCGGAAAATTTATCTCGGCGTTGACGTGGGTGGTACCAAGACCGCGGTTGTGCTCTCTGCGCGTCCTCCGGAAACTCTGGGGCGAGTGGAGTTTGCGACCATGGCGGAGCGCGGACCGCAGCAGGCTCTCGATCGCATCGTGGAATCGGCGCACAGCTTGTTGGCGCAGAATGGCCTTGGTCGGGATTCCATTGCGGCCATCGGCGTAAGTTGTGGCAGCCCGCTCGATCGGGTGAAAGGAATCATCCACGCTCCCCCCAATCTCTCTACCTGGGTCGATGTGCCTATTTGTCGCTTGCTGGCGGAGGCCTTCCACACCGGCTGTCGCCTGGAGAACGATGCCAATGCGGGTGCAGTGGCGGAGCATCGATTCGGCGCCGGCAGGGGTGCCGACCACATGGTTTTTCTTACTCTAGGCACGGGCCTGGGCGCAGGCATCATCGCCGCCGGTAGCTTGTACCTGGGGGCCAATGGGGATGCGGGCGAGATAGGTCACGTGCGGCTCAGCCCGACGGGTCCAGTGGGCTACCACAAGGCGGGGTCTATCGAAGGCTGGGCCAGCGGCGGCGGCATTGCGCAACTGGCCGCGCGCATGTTGGCGCAGGCAGAAAAGCGTGGCCGCTCCAGTGGGTTGCACGCGCAGATGGCTCAGGGCGGGTTGACGGCGCGCGATGTGGGCCGCGCGGCGCAAGCGGGAGATGCGGTCGCGCTCAGCATTCTACGCAGTTCCGGAACACGGCTGGGCCAGGCGCTGGCCATGCTGATCGATGTGCTGAACCCGCAGCGCATTGTGCTCGGAGGGTTGGCCTGGCGCATGGGTGAGACATTGCTCGTGCCCATGCGCAAAACGATCGAGCGCGAAGCCTTGCCGCAATCGTTGCGGGCCTGTGAGATTGTTCCCGCCGCGTTAGGAGAGACGATCGGCGATGTGGCCGCCCTGTGTGTAGCGATGGGACTCGAAGGAAAAGGGGAGTTGTTGCCGCAGGAGTGAAGCCGCACTGGATTGACTTACGCTGTCTCTGCGGAAACACAGGTTAGAATCGAAGGCTGACATCGCACGCTACAGAGAGCAGGGTGAACGGGATGAGTGGACGACTGGCTGGAAAGACCGCTGTGGTCACGGCCGCAGGACAGGGAATTGGACGGGCGACGGCGATTGCCTTTGCCCGCGAAGGCGCCACCGTGTGGGCCACGGATATCAATCGCGCGACGCTCGATACTCTAGCCGCAGAGCAGCCGCGGATGATTTGCCGCGAGCTCAATGTGCGCAACCCTACGGAGGTTGAACAACTCGCAGCCCAGCTGCCGGAGCCTCACATTTTGTTTAACTGTGCCGGCTACGTGCATCATGGAACCATACTCGACTGCAAGGAAGAGGATTGGGACTTCTCCTTCGACCTGAATGTCCGCTCGATGTATCGCACCTGTCGCGCGTTTCTGCCCGGCATGTTGCGTGCGGGCCGGGGAAGCATTGTCAATATGGCTTCGATCGCATCGAGCGTGCGGGGCGTGCCGAACAGGTTTGTCTATACCAGTTCCAAGGCGGCGGTAGTGGGCTTGACCAAGGCGATTGCCATCGACTTTGTGCGTCAGGGTATCCGCTGCAACGCCATTTGCCCGGGCACGGTGCAGTCGCCCTCGCTCGATGGGCGTATTGCCGCGCAGGGCGATGCGGATGAGGTACGCCGCGAATTTATCGCGCGCCAACCCATGGGCCGCTTAGGCCGGCCGGAAGAGGTCGCCGAGTTGGCGCTGTATCTGGCATCGGATGAGTCCAGCTTCACCACCGGGCAAACGCACGTGATCGACGGCGGCTGGAACATCTGATTTGTGTTGGTGGGAAGGGTAATGTTACTTGATGAAACCCGCGCCATTGTTTAGAGCGGTTTCACAGCAGTCGCGATCTTTGATCAGGCATAGCCACTGTGAAACCGCCTTAATGGCCCCGTAACATTCCTTCGTTAGACCTGAGCCTTTCTTGCTTTTGCCCAGCGCTTGCGTTGTGCTGCCGCGATCTTCTTACGCGCTTCCAGGCTCAGTACGCGCTTGCCTTTGACCTTAGGCGCTGCTGAACCATTGAAGGAGCCCGCAGAAGCGCTCCGGCTATGACCATTGGTCGTACCTTGCAACAAAGCCTTCACCTGCTGCAGCCGTGAAATTTCACTGTTGATGTGTTCTAAGATCTCTTTCGTGTTCAAGGGGAATTCTCCGGACGCAAAAAGTCGTCCCCGATAGAATATCAAATTCGATCCGGCGGAGATACCCTCGGGCCTAACACCGGAAGGTGATGGAAGAGATAACCGCGTTCCTAAGTGGAACTTGGAACAGAAACGGAGTAGACGGGATAGGCCCTTCTGCTTGTGACTGAAAGCACGACACGCCCCCGGACGGCTACACTGGCCCATGCAAGGTAGAAGCGAGAATGCTCTAAAGAAGGTACCTGCTTGTTTATGAAAGCTTCCCTCAACCGACTTCGCGGCAGGTCCATTCTTGACTCCAAGGCCAGCTCCGCGGAGCAGCTATTTCTGGCGCCGCCGTTTACACAAGAAGTGGCGGCTGCGATTCGACTTATTTCCACCCGCCTGCCGCTCAAGGCCGATGAAGCTTCTCGCGTGCTGTGGCAAAGGGAAAGCAACGCCGCCTCGGAAGCGGAGTATGAAGCCCTGCTGCCGCTCTTTGCGCAAGTGGACAGGCCGAAACGCGTACTCGAGATCGGTCCAGGCTTTGGCCGATCGGTTGTCTTTTTCAACAAGAAGGGACTTCTACCAGACAGCGAGTTAAGTCTCTACGATGCCAACGGCACCAGCACCAAATATAAACAGAAATATTACGAGCATCCTCCGCAGTGGCCGGATACCTCCTCATTCTGCGGGAACCTCTCGCTCTTGAAGACGATGCTGGACTACAACGGAGTCGCTTCCTATAAGATCTTCGACGCAGCACAGCTGCCGCTCGCTGCATTGCCCGGACCCTATGACCTGATCTATGGGTTTTACAGTATCGGCTTCCACTGGTCGCTCGAGTACTACCTGGACGACCTTGCTCCGTTGTTGCATGAACGTACCTTGTTGGTTTGTACGCTGAACAAGAACTTTCGCCCGTTTCCCCGGCTGGAGCAATTTTCCACTCGCGTTCTTGAATGCCGCGAAGTGAAGAAGAACGCAACGCCTCTTCGCCTGCTGGTGTTGAGCAAAGGTCCACTGCCCGGCGTGGGTCGTTCCATGGCCGAGGCCTTTCCTCATTAACAGCAAGCATAGAAAGACTGCTTTCGGAGCCAGGGCTTCATTAGATCCGAATTGTGTTTCTCATTCCCACCCGCCCTTGGTGGGGGAACCAGAGGTCACTCATTTGTAGCCCGAGTTGCTATCATCGAGGCTATGTGCGGCCGTTATGTGCGTAAGTCAACCCGAAGAGAAATCGCCGCATGGTTCGGTGCGGAAGATGACGATGCTGTGGAGTGGGGAGCCAGCTACAACGTCGCCCCGCAGACCTTTCAACCGGTTGTGCGCCTGAACCGCGACACAGGAATGCGGGAGATCGTCCTCATGCGCTGGGGCTTGATTCCTTATTGGTCGAAGGACGCGCAGATCGGCTACTCCACCATCAATGCCAAAGCCGAGACCGTGGCTACCGCCCCGGCCTTTCGTGAGGCCTTCCGGCGCCGCCGTTGCCTGGTGCCCGCGGATGCATTCTACGAGTGGCAGAAGCTGGACCCAAAACACAAGCAGCCGTTTGCCATCGCGCTCTCCAGCCGCGAGCCTTATGGCTTCGCTGGTTTGTGGGAGCGGTGGAAGAATCCGGCTAGCGGTGAGTGGCTGGAAACCTTCTCGATTATTACTACCGACCCCAATGCGGTCGTCGCCCCGTTGCACAATCGGATGCCGGTCATCATCGAGCGCAAGGACTACGCCCGCTGGCTGGGTGAAGGTAATCGAGCGCAGCCGCCGTTGGATCTGATGCGGCCCTTTCCGGCGGAGCAAATGATCGCCTGGAAGGTGGACAAGGCGATCGGAAACGTTCGCAACGACACTGCGCAGTTGCTCGCGGAGGCCGACTCTGCCGAGGACTGCGCTTGAGGTAAAATATGTGCTGCATGGAGAAGGGAAACCTGACTCCGGAGCCGTTGCCTATGCGCAACGGCGTGAATTTTATCCAGGTGCTATTTTCTTCGTCGATTGAGTTCGACAAACCACTGATTTAACACCGCCTTTCTCCGTCTGCCGGGAAGTCGTGTTTCCGATACGCAACAAGACCAGCTTCTCGAGTTTCAGAAACCTGCACAGGGCAGAATAGATAACACTTAAGGTTACGTTAACCAAAGTAGAACAAATCGCTCCCCGGATTGTTACTTATGGCGTGACATAAATAGTGCTCAAGATTCTTGCGCGTTGCTCAATGTTGAGGCATACTTGGACTTAGTTAAGTCGTAACTATGACAGACATAGTTATGTGTTTAAAGGGTTCCCTTCTCCCCGGCTGACCCTTTATTTTGCCCTTGGTTTCTCCCCCAAGAAAATTGGAGATAGCTATGAGTCCTCTTCGGAGACATGGCGGCGGACGTCCTCGCTCCGCCCATTCCATCCTGGATATTGTAGAGCGTTGGGGTATATCGGAGAAGGCGGCGCGTCGTTTGGCGGCGCGCCAGCTGGATGACAATGCCATGGCCATACTGGTGTACGAGAGCAAGCGTTACGCTGCCGTTCAACGCCGTGAGATCGCCGTCCAGGGAAGATACACGGGCGGCATGAGGGCTCTGGGCATGCGCAGCCGCGTCCCCGCAGGCCGTGCATGAGCCGGTGCAAGAGGCGGGACCCTCCCATCCGTTTGCCTGGACGACATACTGCGGATCGTCTGCTACACGGCGCAAAGCCAATGGCCGAACGGGAACGCAGGCAGGGAGTTCATGCCAGCAACCCGGACAGAAAGGCCGGGCGCCAACGGGTGAAAGATTGCGCCTGGTCGCGGTTCGGCCTGGAGGTGGGGAAGATGGTGAGGCAAACCCTGGTCCGCCGGGTGCAGAAGGGGGATGTGAAGTATGCCCGTAAACTTACTAACTCACGCACCGTGATTGTGCTCGATTCCGCGGACGGGGAAATGGCATTTCTCTATAGCAGCGCGACCAAGGAAATTGTCAGCTTTCTGCCCCTTGATGCACCGGAGATTGCAGCCTGGCGCCGCTCGCAGCCGGCGGCGCCGGCATTATTTCGGCGCAGGCCGGATGGTGCACACAAGTGAGCGCACATACCATCCGCAGCCACGATGGCTTACCTGCAAGCGTGGCTGCGGAGATGGCGATCCTTGGCGCCATTTTGCTTAACAACGGCCACTACCAGGAAGCGGCAGGCCGAATCGCGGCCGTCGACTTTTCGCTCGATTCGCATCGTCGCGTCTTCTTGCGTATGGGCGAGTTGATAGCCGAGGGCAAGAGCGTCGACATCATAACTCTCGCCGAGCAGTTACAACGCCACAAGGAGCTGTCAGTGATCGGGGGAGTGGCTTATCTCGCCTGCCTTACCGAGGGGTTGCCGCGCCGGCTATCGATCGAAGAATATGTGCGCATCGTCAAGGACAAGTCTCTTCTGCGCCAAACCATCTCTGAAAGTGACCGGGTAGGAGCGCTGGCCGGCGATCAGTCCGGCTCCGCGGAGGAGGTTCTGGCGGAGGCCGAGTCTGCCTTCCGCAGGATTGCCGGGCAGGCGATTACTTCCGGCTTGACCTCGGTGGGCGAGTATGTCAAAAGTCACTATCCGCGCATCGACGAAATCTTTGAACGGAGCGCGCGGCTTACCGGCATCGCCTCCGGCTTCTGGTGTCTGGACCATCTTACGGCCGGGTTCCAACCAAAGGAGTTGATCATCCTGGGGGCGCGGCCTTCGATCGGCAAGACTGCGGTGGCCGGCAACATCGCCGTGCATGTGGCGATGGCCGGTAAGACGGTGGCCTTCTTCAGTTTGGAGATGCCCAGCAAGGCGCTCATCGACCGCATGTGCTGCGCGCGTGGGCAGGTGGACTTACAAGCGCATCGCCAGGGCTGGCTAAGCCAGGTGCAGAAGCAATATTACTTGCGCGCGCTGGCTGAGATTATCGACGCGCCGTTGTATATCGATGACCAACCGGCGCAGAGTGCGGTGTCGATTGAGGCCAAGGCGGCGCGGCTGCAAGCGAGCGCTGGACTTGACCTGGTGGTAGTCGACTACCTGGGATTGATGGCGGCTGAACGCAAAGGCATGGAAAGCCGCGAGCAGGTAGTTGCCTCCATCAGCCGGGCTATGAAGGGACTGGCCAAGCGGCTCAACGTGCCGGTGATTCTGCTGTCGCAGTTGAACCGCGAGCTCTATAAGCGGGTGGACAAACGGCCAGTCCTCTCCGACCTGCGCGAATCCGGAGCCATTGAACAGGATGCGGATCTGGTTCTCTTTTTGCATCGCGAGGAATACTACAACCCCGCAGATCCGTCGCTGGCGGGAAAGGGGGAGTTAATCATTGCCAAGGCGCGCAATGGTCCCCTGGGTACTGTCCGCCTGCTCTACGACGCGCGCACCTGTAGATTTTCGAGTGAGCGGGAATGAGATGGCTCGCCACCCTTAGTTCATGTGGTTAAGCGTGCGCTATTCTCTGCAAATCGCAAGCCAGCGCATTTTGGTCAAACGTGATCACGAAATCTTCAAAGAAACCTTGCATCCCCAAGAGCCCGGCAAGTGGAAGATTTTCCTTGAATCCTGCGGTGATCATTACTGCGCCTCAGGGAATATAGAGCACAACATCGTGCAGATATGCAATGTCAAGGCCGCTGATGCCCAGCGTTTCTTCTTTGACCCCGGCCGTTAGGTCCAGCCCCAAAAAGCGCCCGATGTCGGCGTGAAAAAGACAACGAGTCGACCCTGAGTCGATCAGTGCCTCAATGCGTTCTGTCCTGGGAGCGTTAGGCAAGGGAAGTGCCAAACTAACCTTTAGAATCGCCGAGTAAAAGAACCCACTGTGCCTATTCGGGGAGATGCTGTAGGGAAGTTTCACCTTGAGCTATACGGAAAGTGGAGCCCACTCACGAGGGGTCTTTAAGATCACCGGATCCTGTACGCCGTGCTTATGACTGAGAGCTACGACTTCAGAGTAAGTTCTTGCAACCGCGATAATCTCTGATTCATCTTCGGAAAGGGCGATCCATGCATCCAGTGGCGCCAACCGCAACATCTCCAGCCGGTTTTGCGAGTTTGCTGACATACACACCTCACCGCTTCGGACCAGAGCTTTTTTACCGCGCAGCCTACTGTCAATACTATCGGCGATATCCTCAATCATTTCAAGTTTTCTCTAAGTCTAAAAGCGTCTTCCTCGATGCGGTCCTAACCCCATGCGCCCGGTGGTTCTGATAGGCGCTTCCTGGCGATCGAGTTCCTCTTCCTTCTGCTGCCAGCGGATCGCAGCCGAGCCCACGTCCAGCCCGCGTACCGCATACTGCAGCGTCAACTGCCGCGGCTGCGTCGCTTGCTGAATGAAGGTGTATAAGGCATAACGCGTCTCATCGGCGACGTCATCCAGGGGATCGCCGGTTATCTTGCGAATGTCTCCCGGCCTGCTATCGTCGTGCATGCGCGTGCGCAGGGCCTCGAAGCTGCGCGGGCATACGTCGGTGATCTCGAACTCGCCCGTGCGCAGCATGCGGTAGAGTAACTGCCAGCCGCCCAGCCGGTCGTTCGAGGCGCGTTCGCAGACGATATCCCAGGGCTCGAAAACTTCGTTGAGCTGGTCGGCAATGGTATGGCCGTCACCAATCTCCTTGAAGTTAGCCGGGTCGAGGTAGGCAGCCACAATGCGGCGCCGCTGCCCGTCTTCCTCGGCTGGTTTGATAAAGGCGTCGACCACCATCTGCGCCAGCTCATATGCCGGCACGTGCGGCACCACCAGCTCACCGATCTTGCGGATACGGCCTTGGGGAAACGCCGGGCCATCCTCCTGCTTGAGTCGCTGTGAATCGATGCCGTGGATGGCTATGTCCTGGCGCATCTCCGCTGGGCCGCGGACGTAAAGCCCCACGGAGGAAGAGGATTTGCCATAACCGTAATCGATCGAGAGGAAGTGGTTGTGCCACCACTCCACCCCAGCTTCGGCCAGCGGGCGCACCATGCCCGCATGCATAAAAGGGAAGTAGGCGCCTTCGAGTGTGCACCAGCAACCCTGCTCCATAGCCGCGGCTGCGCCGCCTGACATCATGTGCAGGCGCTTGGAGTAATTTGCGTCCAGTAGAGTGTGATCGGAGAGTTTGCCTGGAATGAAAGCAACGGAGAAGGGAATGGCCTCGCCATCAGAGGGCCAGCAGCGATCGCGGTAGAGCTGGCCGGATTGCGCCGCGTCCCGCCCGTTGTGTACCGGGCAGTGGCCGCGCAGAAAGAGGGTCTGGTGCCAGGCCGCGCCGACGTTGCCGGGGTTTGATGTGAGCCGCATGCGCAGCCGCAGGCTGGAATCGGTTGAGCTCAACCGGCCCAGAATATTGCGTACCTGCTTTTCTGTGTGCAGCGTCGACTCATCAAAGCCGATGAAGGAATAGCGCGGACCCAGGTATTTCCAGACGTCGTCGTCCGTCTTCATGTAGGCAAAACGGATCGTCGCTCCGGAAGGAAAGCTCCACGTCCATTTAGGAGAACCCACGAACACGCCGCCCAGGGGCGCGTAGAGCCGGCGGGTCTTGTCGATAATATCCGTCATCTCCACGAAAGAGGAACGGAAGACAATGCCGCGCAGGTTGGGGTTTTCATGCTCCTGCACCGCGTCCATCAACATGGTCTCGGTCTTGAGCGAGCCCGCAGATCCCCCGAAGAGCAGGATGTCCGCTCCCGAATCGAGCGCAGCCTGTTGCGCGGCGGTGGCCGGCATCCAGCGATAATGAGCCTCCGCATCGGTCTGGGTCATGATGCATACCGTCTTGGGATTCTCCCTGGGCAAGCACAGGCTTCAGGCGAAGGATTGGTCACGGCTTCTCATCAGGCCTTCCATGGACGGCGCCGGTGGACGGGTCAATTTGCTCGTGGCGAACCGGCCATCCATGCCGACCGATAGATTTCCTGTGAGCCCGGGCGATTTGTTTCGACAGGTTTCAGGCGCAACTCTTCGCAGAGGGTATCGAGCGCTTTTAGTTGCCCGGTGATGTTTCCTTTGGTGTCCTCCGGGTCGAGGTTGGCCAGTTCCCAATATTTGGCCAGAATCTGGTCGCGATCGATCTTCAGCCCGTTTGCCGTCGATTCCTTATTTAGGGTGAAGGCGCCTACAGGGTGTTTGCGGATCATGATTTTCTCCTTCTCCGGCCCGGAGGCATCTCGCTTTGCCAGGCCGTTCGTGTAATATTTGGTTCCATGGGAAGCAAAGACAAAGGCAAGCGCGAAACCAAGAAGGCACCGAAACCCAAGCCCAAAGTAGAGCCCGGACGCAAGCGCGGGGAAGATACCCGCCTCGGTGGCCCGCCCAAAAGTTGATCTCAAGTCCGTCGCTGGATGTGTACGCCTACGGCCTCTCCGTGGCGCTGCTTAGATCTTTGTGGCGCACGGTAACGTTCCTGCCGTCCTCGGTGCGCACGCGCGCGATCCGCATATTCGGATCCACGTAGACCACCTTCGCCAGCACACCGCCGGCTAACCTTACCCTGGCCCCTTTAACGACCGGACCCTTCACCACGCGTTCCATAGTCGAAGCTCTAACTCCATTTCTGGAGTTGAATCGCTCCATAGCGGAATCGTTGATGGCCCTTGCCGCCGCCCGTGCCCGGTCGGCGCTCCTGCCTGCGAGCTCCGCGCTGCGCACCTGCTTGTAGTCGTGGTGCTCCTGCTGATTCGCCTCCAGCACTTCCTGGGGGACGATCTGCAGCTCCTCGGACGAGCCATTGGGCATCTGCACCTGGAGGGAGTAGCTGCGGTAGCGATACTCCGGATCGCCGAAGGCGAAGTTGTCCTGCTGCCGCAACACTCGGAAATGCCGTTTTACCGCGGCCACGACCGCATCTTTTGCTTGCAGCGAAGCGACCGCGATCTGCGCCGCGCCGTAGTCGCTCACCGTCTCCGCGGGTTGGCCCTGGCCCACAATCTTTTCCGCCAAGCGAGCCGGATTTTTGGCATCGCGGCTCGCCGCCAGCCTGGCGCCGGGGATGTGCCTGATCGCCTGCAATAGCCGGGCCTTGTAGGCCGGCATTGCGTCGGTGGCCAGTGCCTGGTTAATGGCAGGATTATCCGTTGGCTGCACGATCTTGCGTCCCGAAGCGGCTTCCTCGGCGCCCACAGCCTGCGGACGCACGATCATTTGCTGGATGCCAGGTAGCAATCGGGGCTCCCCCGGATTCCCTGGGGAGCTTGTTGCGTTGGCGAACCTCATGCGGCTTTTCTTACTGAAAGGCGCACTCGCGGTCGTGTCCAGCGCAGCGTACAGGAAATCCAGGTCGCGGGCCGTTTTGCGTGCTGCCGCCTCGGCAGGCGCGCCAAAGGTATGCGTCACTGTTTCAAATCCAAGATCGGCCAGCGCGCGAGGGTTGCCTCGTGCCGGGGGAACAATGGGTTCAAAGCCAAGCCTATCGAGGGGATGTGCAGCCATAGGTACATGCACCAAAGGGTTGCCTGAAATGTAAGCACTTAACCGCAAAGAAGGGCCGAAACCTCTCCGCTTAGGCCGGGTTAGCACTGTATGTAAGGTCGTTGTTTACGGAGAGAGAACGATGAAAACCAAATGGATTGCTAGCTTGATACTGGCTTCAGCACTTACGGCTCCCGCATTCGCACAAGTTGGCGTTTATATCGGCGGTGCGCCGCCACCGCTGCGCTATGAGGCCCGTGGTCCTATGCCCGGTCCGGGCTATTCCTGGGTCGATGGCTATTGGTTCTGGACCGGCGGACGGTATGAGTGGAGGCACGGAGTGTGGCAAAGGCCCCCTTTTGAGGGAGCCTACTGGAACCACCCTCACTATGACCACTACGACCAGGGCTGGGCCTACCACGAGGGTCATTGGGACCATCATGACCACGACGACCACCATGACTGGGGACACCACTAAGCCGCTGTTTGCGCAATAAAGGCCCGACTGGAAGGTTGGGCCTTTGTTGCATTAGCCGGTTCATTTTCCGTTACGCCTCATCTAACACTTTAAGGTTTCCATCGATCTGCATGGCGGCATGAAGATTCGCTTTGGGCAGATAACCGACCTGTCCCTTCGAGGAAACCTTTATGTACCTTGGATCGCGGCTTCGGTCGGCCGTTCCGGGCGCTTGCGCGGGTGCGGCTGCGAAGTATCCTGCCAGCCCGCGGCGGACCAACGTCCCCTTCTCGGGTTTGACTGCCTCGTAGTCCGGTGCCCGCGACGGGGTGGCCTGCGAGGGCGGCATGGCCAGGTTGCCCGTCAGAGGAGTCGATTCTCCCGGGCCGCTCTGTGGAGCATGGTTGGGCGGTGGCATCACCAGGCTCTGCGCCTCAGCCGGGGACAGAATTTTCTTGAGCAGCCTGCTGGCTTCCTCTTCACCCAAAGCATCGGTGTTGTAATCCCGGTCCTCGATCATGGTTACAGTTTTCCTACCTTGCCGAGATTGCCGGCAACGCTGTTGCCAACTTCATCCCAGAAGCTGGGCGTCCTGGCCGCTTGCGTCTCATCACCCAGAGTGCTATCCGCCGCATTGAGAGAACCACCGTAGAGCGACTGATTCGCGCTGATCGGCTCGGCCGACGCGCCCAGAGCGGCCTGGTTGTAAGCAGCTTCGCCGGAGATGCGCTTTTGCTGCGCTGTCGGCCAGGTCGTTCGACAGGTCGCGGGTGTTCTGCTGCGCCCCGGCAGCCGCGGTAGCCGCATCGGCAGCGCTATTCTGTCCCGTGCGCAGAGCCTGCGATTGCAGCGCGCCCTGGAGCGAGTTCGAGCCCGCGTCCGATACATTGGCCAGGCCGGTGTTGATGGTCTGATCGTATTCGCCCCCCTTGGTGTAAGGGTTGCCGGAGACGAACTTTGCCAGTTGGTTGTTGTAGTTGCCGATGGCGTTTTCCGTCGAGCCGAAGGCCGACTGCGCGTTGCCAAAATCGGTAGCGTTCTCGTTTGACGCGGTGTTGAATGCTTGCGTGGATTGGCCTCTGCTCATCCCCATCTCCTGTGGAAGTTGGTGGTGCCGGTACGTTTCATGCGCCTTTCCTTAATGAAAGGCGCACACGCGGATCTGTCTAGGTGCTGCGTGGCAGGAGAGCGGGATCATATTTTTCCTCTCAGGTCTTTGGCGAAGTGTGCGAGCTCGCGATCGACACAAGTAAAGCCCGCCCGCTGCAATGGTTTCTGGATCATCTTCTTGAGTGGCCGAGGTACGAAGCACTCCAGCCAGCGAAAGCCCTGGAGCTTCAGCACGTAACTAAGCCCTTCTATCTCCCGGCGTCCGAACGCCGTGGCTTTGGCATCGCAACCGACAAAACGCAACTCGGCGATCGTCTCCACGTAGATACAGTTCCGGATGGCCCCACCACCTGTCCCGTGCGTGCCGGGATCTTCCACTCCCACCAGCGCGATGGCAATCGCGGGACCGAACAGGTCGGGAAGTTCGTAATTGGTGCCCTGCGCGGCCTGATGCTCCCGGTGGAGTCGCTGAATCGCAGGCCAGTCTTGCTGGGTCGCCTGGCGCAGCGTGATGCGCCTCATCTCACGGTGAGGCCGTGCTTGCCGGCATAGTTCAGCATCTGCCGCTGCGACGTATTCAGCGCCTCGTTGATTTGAGCGACAGCGGCCGCCGGGTCCAACTTGTCCAGATTGTCTTTGGGGTGAACCGCTCCGCATGCGGGGCAAGAGTCGTGGCCGACGGCCAGTTGTATCAGATGCCGATTGCCTCGTTCGTCGCGCAGCTCGATCACATGAAAGCCGCTCGCCATATCCAGATACTGCTGGTGCAGGTTATACATCGGCGTAGAGCCTTCCCCCGTTGTTGCCGCTAGCCCCGCCGCCGCCGGTGACTCCGCCGCTTACGCCGCCGGAGGCCGTCACCGTGGGTGTGCTGGAGTAGCCGCTGCCTGCGCTCCCCGGAGTGACCTGCGTGACTGCGCCGGCCGCCACCACGGCCGTCGCCGTCGCGCCGCTGCCGGAGCTATCCGTAATCGTCAGCGTAGGCGCCGCGGTGAGTCCGTTGCCGGGGTTGATGATCTGGTAAGCGACGATGGCGCCGCCGGTCACCACGGCATGAATCACCGGCAACACCAGGCCGCTTCCGTTAGCGATGACCGATATCTTGCCTACCGGCACCCAGGTGTCAGGAAAGGTCTGGGCCAGTTGCGGCTTGAGCTGATACTTCTGTCCATCCCAGACCACGAAACCATTGGTCGCGTAAGCGACATTCAGGATGGTCCCAGAGGCAATTACTTTAGAACTGTTACCAAGGATTGAGGTCCACGAAGTGCCGACCCCGCCCGACCCATAGACCCGTACCGTGGCCGTGCTACCGTTGGCGACCGAGTCCACGGTCGCATAGTTGGATTGGTTGAGGGAGAGGTTGGTCGCGGTCGCCGCCGAGCTCATCAGGCCGGAGCTGATCGCGCCCGGCTGAGCGATATAGCTGCTCCAGTTCTGTTGGTTATAACTCGATCGCAGCCGCCAGTAGAGAGTCACGCCAGGATTAGGCAAGACATAACTGGTATTGGTGCTGACCGGGTATGTTGTTACTCCCGAAGCAAAGTTGGCTACCGGTGAGCTGGAAATCTCCTGATAAATAGGCGCGTTGGTTGCGTTGCGCGGGGCTGCGGCTCCTGTGGCGTTCTGCGGTGTCGTGATGGAAACGGAGAAGCTTCCATTCGCCCCGGTGACCGCGAGCTGAGAAGGCGCCGGGGGTGAGGTGAAGGGAGCGGCGCTCGCGTCTATCTTGGTCAACGGCGTCGTGCCCGTCTGCGCGTAAAGAGACTGCAGCGCCAGATGTATGCCGGTCAGCGTCTCCCGCAGATCGCTGTTTCCCTTGGCCGCGGAGTTGATCTGCGCCAGGTTTACGTTAAGCGCCATGGCTGCTGCTCCTGGCGGTGAACAGCGGGCGGGTGAACCCTCCACTTGCCATACTGTGACGCAATGATCTGGCCTTCGATATTCTGTGCCTGGACGCCGGCACACCAAAACAAAATCGGAAGGAGCACAATCAGTTTCTTCATGAGTAGGTATGGACCGAATCTGTATCTGCTGGGTATGGAAGTCGCGAGGCCCATCTCCGCCACGAAACCTTTCTAATGGGAACGGCTTGTCTCAATCGGCAGTATCTAATGCGGAGTTCTCACGCAGGCCTAAAGCCCGGGACCCCGAGGGAGCAAAAACAAAGGGCTTTATGGATCACTGCAAAACTAATGTCCGGGTCAGTCTGTTTCGAGCCAATTTCAAAAAGTGCTTTGTGTCAGGGCACGACTTCAGTCGTGCCGAAAAGGACCGGTAGGACGAGGGCTTTAGCCCCTGCGGCGCTATTTCCCTCTCAGTTCGGCTTCGGCCAGCGTTCGGCAGCGCAACCTGCGATGAGGACATTATTTTTGCAGCATTCAATAGCCCTGAGGCAAAAGCCACCGGTGCTTTATGGATGCATCCCGATGCAGTCGATCTCCGACGCGCTAATTGCGTTTGCCCCACTTGAATCCGCGTTCTGAAGAGTGAGCGTGAAGCCTGAAGCCGTTTTTGCGCTGAAATAAATCGTGTTGAGTGCCAACCCGGTAGGCGTGGACGGCGTGCACGTAAGGGCATACGCACTATTGGCGAATGCGGTTGCCCAAGTCGCGCTGATGCTGCATGTGGAGAAGGCCGTGCTGCCCGTGTTACAAATCCCGGAATTGATAATCAACCCCTGAATGGTAGGGATCGCAGTGCCATTGGCAGCAGCGGTCACTCTGCCGTAACCATCGACGGTCAGGTTCGCGTTGCTATACGAACCCGGCGTTACCGCTGTTGTAGCGAGGTCGATATCGGTGCGTGTAGCCCCGGCGTTGGTGTCCAGGGTAAACCTCGGCGTAAAGTTCAGGTAAGGCTCCTGCGCCAGCAACGAGCCGTTGGTTTGTACATACTGGTAGTAGAGCGCAGGCAGTGTTCCACAGCTCCCCGGGCCGAAGTAGGTGCCATTTGAAACCAGGCACTGCCCGATCGAGCCCGCTCCCCCAGCGACCAGGTAGCCAAGGTTGGTGTTGATGTAGCCGTTCTCCACGTCAACCGGCCACGCCGGAGTGCTGGTGCCGACGCCCAGTGCGCCCAGGTTGAGCAGGTCGTACCCGGTCATGTTCACCAGTCCCGAAATGCTTTGTGGCCCATGATTCAGTGGCTGTGACAGAATCGGCTGCGGATAAATGATCGTGCCATTCCACAGCGGGGCGCCGTTTGAGATGTTAACCGTGCCGCTCAGGCCGCCATTCAGCTGCCAGGCCTGTGGCCAGCCGGGGTAAGCGTTGCCGCTCGAGGAAAGCAGCGAGACGTTATACCCGGAGTAGGGGATGATCGTGTCGTTGAATGCGATCGTGCAGGGAACATCGTTGACTGCGGGAATGGTCTCCGCCGTGGTCACCGGTGTCTCATTTTGCACGAAGGTGCCGGTGGGTCCCGCGGAGTTGCCTTGGGCCGTCTCCGCCCCGCTGATCGCGCCCACGTACACTCGCATGCCGGCAGCGCCCGCGGGAAACGTAGCTGGCGGAGAAATGATCAGCGAGCCGGTACCCGTGAGCTGCACCTTGAGCTCGGGTGAGGCCAGCGTCTCCAGGTTACCGCTGGTGTAGAACGTAAATACCACGTAGTAGATCCCGGCCGCCATGGTGCCCGAGCCATAGGTGATCGAAGTATTGGGTAAAGTGAGCGGGTTAGGAATCCCGACCACCGAGCCATCCGCGGATGTGTAGCATGAGGCCGTGGTCGGGATCACGCTCCCCGTGCCGATGGCCAGTCCGGCTTGCTGCAGCCCGAAGGTCAGCGTGCCGTTCTTGATTGGCAGGCCTGAAGGGCCTAGCAGTGTTCCGGTGATAGTCCCACCGTACGCTGTGGCCGTTCCCAGGATAAGAATCAGAGCTCTGGCTTTCAACATGTAGAGTCTATTTCGAAAAAACCGCGTCAAAACCCGCCGCCTGGCACTAATTGCATTCCGCAAGTGATTACTTCGCCGTACTCGTTACGGGTATAGGTCTTGATCCAGGATCGTGCATTCTTGAAAGTTGCGACATTCTTATGCTTACCCAGCCACACCAGTTCTCCGGCCATCACCAACGCATTCGCCTCGCTCTTCGAGTAATGGTGGTGGCGCCTGCTCGAGCACTTATGTGCTATGCCTCCGGAGGTAAAAGTTCTGGCATCGACCTCACTGAGGATGCAAACGATTGGGGACTGAGCAGGCATACCTTCCTCCGTAACGCGTGGAGCCGGCGTCTCGTCGCTTAGTCCCAAGGTCGCACGCGCTGGGAGCGCAATTAGAAGCAAGCGTACGAGAGCTTGTCATCTATTCGGGTAATCGATTGTGAGAGTCACCAATATAGATTCGGAATAACCCTAAAAAGTTCCCCTCTCATATATTTTTCGCACCTTTCGCTTGGCGCGGTGGATTGTCCTTTTCACGCAAGCGGGGTCCACCCCCAATACTTCCGCGATCTCCTGCTCCGGCATGCCTTCGAGGTATGCCATCTCCAGAACCCGCCGTTTAAAGGGCTTTAGCACGCGCAGCAATCTGTCCAGGTCCAACCGCGCCGCCACGCCTTCGAGGTGTTTATCCGCGCGCGCAAAGATGCATTGCTCGCGAACGTCATCGGCAAGTGGCTCCGTATCCACCTGTATAAGGATGGAATCTCCGTTACTCGTCTGCCGTTCCCTGCGCAAAGTCATCAGGCATTGGTTCACCGCGATGCGAGTAAGCCACGTACGAAACTGCGAGTTACCTTCAAAGCTATGCAACCGTGTGAAAGCCAACAGAAACGTATCCTGGCACATATCATCCAGATCGTTCTTGCGAAGGATGGCCCGGCCTACTGCCTTCACGTGACCAAGGTGCTGTTGATAGAGCTCCGTGAACGCGTCTTCGTCACCCGAGCGAGCCGCAGCGATCAATTCGGTCTCATCCATGTTTGCTCCCCGCTGAAACCGTTAAGACCGCAATCAGTCACTTTAAAAATGAATCGGCGGAAATTCCTTCTGAACTCCACTAGCAAATCTCCACCGGACACGCCCCCTCAACTTGTCATCCCGCCTGCCCCGGCTTGCCGTGGAGAGCGGACTTGCCTGTGGCAAGTCAAGGGAGTAATTACAATGGCAACAAAAGCTTTGGGTGCCCCATTCAAGCCGTATGGCGCCTGCCCCGGCGTGCCGTGGGGCTTGAGTGGGCTACCATGCCTCCCCCATTCGTTTGTCATTAGGAGCGAAGCCGAGAGCCTGCCCTGAGCGAAGTCGAACGGGGACCTGCAGTTTCACTTAACCGGTAACAACTGCGCACTGGGACGACCCAATCAATCCACATCCTCGTCATACAATTCACGGCGAAGGTGCTCCGCGGCAGCGACACGTACGAACTCAATCATGCCCAGCGTATCCGCGGCGATCTGGCCACAACTGTCGTAGCTGATTTCGCCTTCGTCGGTACGTGTGACGATCAGAACCTGGGTCACATCGTCCATGCCTTCCATCTTGGAGATAAGAAACTCACTCGGGCTCGGTTCATCGCTCATCCACGCTCTCCCCATCGTCGGTTTTCTTCATAGAGTCCGGGCTATCAACGCCGCCCGGGCGCCCAGAATATCGAGCGCATCCACATACCCCTCGTAGTACGGCCTTCGCACTGGCCGTACTCCCTCCAGGGTCGCTGTCACCAGCACATATTCATAAGCTCGGCGCAACATCACCAGCCCGGACACGGCACGCCTTGCGCGCCGGCTGAACAGCAGGGCCAATACTTCGTGTATGTCTTGCGGGAACACGCAGCCCGTCAGGATGAATCCGTTTACCGTGTCGCTCTTCATCGGGTCTATTCCTCCTCTCCAATTTCGACTGCCTCTTCAATTCCTTCTGGGTCTCCAGTGTCTTTCGTTCAGAACGTTGCTCGTCCCACTTAGCCTTGAACCTGTCCAGCCCCTCCCGCAGCCAGGCCGGGTTCAGCCCTTCCGCCAAAGCGACCGCCCACTCATAGTGGTCCTGCCACGCGCGCGTTTGTGGATAAAGAAACTGTTCTGCGTTCCTGTGCACCAGGTCATCCAGGCTGTGGTAGTCCTGGAGCGCAACCAGGAAAATCGCTTCGCCTAAGTTCCTTTGCTTCGCTTGTGCCGGCCGATAAGTCGTGTCCACCGCGCAGATATCCATCTTGGCCAGTCTCATTTCGTTGGTCATTGAGTCCTCCCCACTGCTGGAGAATGTAAAGAATGCCTTTCGCCGTGGCTCTTCCGCATCGCGCGTAGGTAACAACGAGCCCACTGCCCCTCTATGCGCTCTGCGGTCCTTGCGGCCGCGTCACCGGAAAAGTTGTCCCACCCTTTAACCACGGGGTGTTGACTCACATAGCGCAAACCCTGCTTGGTCGACCCGCTGCCTAACGACACCAGGGCTGTTTCTATCTCCGCCGGTAGGGTCGGTGCCGCGACCGTTGCCTCAGTTTCCAGCAGCACTCTCCGTCCCGTCCCGTCGTCTCCGAACCTCACCCCTCCGCCCTGGGCGCGTCCCTCGCAACCGTGTTTTTCCAGGTAACTGAAGACCCATTCGAGCGCGGCCCCAGCCTTGCTTTCTTCCGACCATCCCGCAAGCTCCCGTATCTGTCCCGGGCTGGGCCAATAGGTGCATGTTTTCTCCGCCAGCGCGTAAGCCGAAGCCAGTGCCTGTGGATCGATATCCGCCAGGTTGCGTACGTGCGCCGCGGTGACCGCGCAGTTGTCCTCTTTCTCCATCGCCTCGCGTAGCTGTCGAGCCGCGCGTGCAATCGCGTACCGCAGATCGGATGAATTCCTGACCTCGGCAAAAATCCGCTCGTACACTTCCTGCTCTTCAGAGTTACTCTCCGCCTTCTTCATCTCGCTCACGATGCGGTCACCTCCCGCTCAAATCGCAACCGCTCCCCTTGGTCTGTGATCCTTCCAGCCGCAGAAGATCGGCTTGCAGCCGCAGTTGACGGACCGTGGGGAAGCGGTCCATCTGTTCCGGTTTGCCCATCCGCAGCGTGCCCCGCCTCCATCCCGTGATCGCTATTTCCAGGTATCGCCAGGGCACATCGAGCAGATCCTCGGCCATCAGCAAAAGACATTCCGGGGTCAGCGAAAGCTGCCTGCTCAAAGCCAGCTTGCCTAGCTCGATCAGTGTGCTCTCGAGCCAGGGCCAGCGCTCGGTCAACGGCACTGACGACGCTGTTGCGATTGATTTCTGCTCTGCTTGCATTGCCTCCCCCTGCCGATGCCGGTTTGTTGTAAACGGTGATTTCTTCCTGGAAGCGGGTCAGGTTTGCAATCCACAGGTACACGCGGTCGCCATGAGCAACAGCTGACTTAGCTCGGTTGTCTAACATCTTGCGGAAGTGTGCCTCGGTTAGATTGGGGCTCGCCGCCAGAAAGTCACTTAGCGCCTTGGCGTCACGTCCCTGCCATGGCATTTCAGGGGAAGCATGATTCTTGGCGCTCCAGTACTCTCCCAGAATCAGGCGAAAGGGCGTATGACGCCCATCAGGAGCCCGTTTCTTGCTCAAACTGCTCGAGGAACGTAATGCTTCTAATAACTGTGGTTGTGACTGTGATTTGGCATCGCCAAGCATGGCGTTAGGAATGCTCGAAGCATTGCTTGAAGCATTCTCAACGAAAATGCTCTCTGCAACATGCAACGCAGGCACCGGTGCAGTTTTGTTCCACCGGTTATGGGAGGCTAATCTCGCTCGGCTCGCATTGGATTGCTGCTTGGCTGCGGTCCGGCTTCTTTCCCGTTCCAGGCGTCCATGATGCCAGTGCCCATCGCGGATTTCGAAAAATTCCGCCAGCACCGCCCGGCAGATGCCCCATGCCTTTATCGAAAGGCCCGTGATCTGTGCCAGCACCACATCGTCGTCTTGCAGAATCCCACGGCGCCAAAGGTGGAAGAGAAGTAAGAGATAGGCGCCATGCTGTTCCGTACTTAGGTGCATGGTGTCGGCAAGGTAATCACCGATGTACACCGGCATCCAAATGTCCGTCTTGCCTGCGCTCAAAGTCTGGGAAATGTCGTGCTATGCCCGTACCGCCTCATAGATTCCTCTCACTTGGTGTCATTTCTTGCGGCCGCTCCTGCATTCGCCAGGCGTCGGTCAACTTCTCCATGAACCGCCCCAAACTAGCAGAAGAAGATCCAATCAGCTTGCAGGGAGCCCGGCAACGCTAAGATGCCACGCATCGCTGGGGTGCGCAATAGTCAAGTCAAAAAAACCTGAGGAGGAAGGGGCAGTTAACTCAAAGTTACTCCCCCCGCACGGTGTATCAACCCTAAAAACAATAAACAAAACACCGTTATAGTTACTTTTAGTTTACCCTCCCGGCATCCTCATCATTGTGACCGCCCTCTCTTGACGTCCCGCTCTATTGGCAGCAAGCTCACAGGTAGTAAGCGCCGGCTCTGAGGTTAGTCCGGGCTTCCTTCCGCGTTCTCCCCTTTTGCCTCTAATCATGGAGAATAAACATGCATCTCCGAATGACAACGTTCCCGCCGCCTCGTCTGCTCCGGAGCAGGGTCTGGGTACCCCCCCGCGTACCGTCGATCAGATCATCGCTGGACTTGCCGTCTTTACCCCCGAACAGCGGTCCCTCGCATGGTCTCCAGAGCCGCCCTTCGCAAGCGTCGGCGCAAGTGACTGCCGGGTGGGTGGGAGCTGCGGTCTTGACTTCAATCGGGAAACCGCCCGCGCGCGTTGGGTTCAGGCCCGTCATCGCTGGAATAGGGAACAGAAGAGGCTGTTGGATGCTCCGCCTTCTCGAGGCTAGGCCCGATGCAGCTTGAGTCGCCCTCTTCAGAGGAGTCGGCGAGCCCCGGCCAGTTATTTGACACAATGCTTCCTCGTTACGGCTTGGCTCGGGAGCCAGCCTGTCGCTGCGCCGTTTGTCAATCGCATCGTGCGATCCAACTGACCCAGGCGTTATACAACAAATTTGGCCGTGGCCTTGTTCTTAAGGACGGAGGAATCAATGAGCGTTGAGCAGCGCCGTCGTCAGCAATTCATCGCCGGCCTTCGTGCCGTCGCCAGTTTCTATGAGCAAAATGCAGACGCCTATTACGACGGCATGCACGTCACGTTGAATATGTATGTATGGGGCAGCGCGGCACGCCGCACGCTGCGCGAAATGGCCCGCGCATTTGGTCAGTGCAACAAGCTCTACGATGACCGTAACGTTACTGTTTCCAGGCAGTTCAGTGAGCAGCTAACTGTAGCCGTCTTCGCTCCCCGTGCCCGGGTTTGCCGCCGCGTGGTCACAGGGGCGCGCCTCTTACCGGCCCGGATCGTGCCCGCAACCAACAGAGTTACATATTCCCCCGGTTCGAATTGAGATCGCCGAATGGCAATGCGATCCTCTACTGCCGGACGACGCCCACTCCTGACTTATTTGTTGGCATCCTGAAAATTGTCCATCCTTTCCCCGTCCCCTGTTGCGCTCTCTGACCGTATGTTGAGTTACACTTAAGGGCGATGACGATCGAAGAAATACTCCTCCATATCGATGCCGAAATTAGCCGTTTAACCGAAGCCCGCGACCTCGTCGCCGGAACCGCCGTGCCCAAGGTCTCCCGCAGTCCGCGTAAGAGCGGATTGGCCGCTCCTAAGCCCAGGGCCGTGCGCACCAAGCGGGTTATCTCGCCCGAAGGCCGAGCCAGAATCGCCGCTGCGCAGAAGCTTCGCTGGGCTAAGCAGAAGCGTGCCAAAGAGAAGCACTAAGGTTCATTCGCGCATTGGCTTGTTGTGCGAATGGCCATTCTCCCCGCCGGTGCGCGCGAATCATATAAGTCGCAGTTCCGGTCAGCACCACGACCATGGCGAAAAATATCTCTCGCGCAAAGTTTGGCCGCGAGAACAAGATGTAAAGAAAGCCTGCGATCGCCACCAGGGGCGGCAAGGGGTAGAGCCATATCCTGAACGGCCGCTCCAGGTCCGGCTGCGTGCGCCGCAAGACCATCACCCCAACCTGTTGCAACAGAAACTGTAACAGGATCCGTATCACCACCAATGCCGCCACCAAGTCCGCTAGCTGCAGCATACAGAACAACATAGACACGCCGGCCAGCATCAGCAGAGAGACGTTGGGGATACGATGGCGGGGGTGCACGTGGGCGAAAATGCGGAAGTAGTTGTTATCCAGCGCCGCGGCATAGGGCACGCGCGAATAGCCCAGTAGCAGGGCATACACCGACGAGAACGCCGTCCACACCACCAGCAGCGCGACGATCCGCCCTGCCGCCGCGCCATACACTCGCTGTACCACCACCGCCGCCACACTGAGCCGCGCATTAGCTCCCGCCTGACCGATAAGTTCCTGCCACGGTATCGTCCCCAGCACGCTGGTATTCAGCAGCAGATACAGCGCCGCCACCAGCCCCACCGACCACACAATCGCTCGTGGAATCGTCCGTCCTGGGTCGCGTACCTCCGCGCCCAAAAAGCATATGTTGTAGGCTCCCCAGTAATCGTAAGTCGCAATCAGCAACGCCGCTCCCAGCCCGGTAAAGAATCCACCCGAGAGCTGAAACGCGCCGGCGGGGAAGTCGAAGGCCAGGCTGGCGTGAAAGTGCAGCAGCCCGGTGAGGATCACGGCCAGCATCGTGCCCATCACCCCCAACCACAGCAACCCTGAAAACCGGGTTACGCTCTGTATGTTGCGATACAGCAACGCTGCGGCGATCACGCAACAGAGCATTGCCACTAAGGTGCCGGGCCCAAGCAGGATCGACAGCGGTAGCGTGTGTACAAACGGAACCGGGATGGGCAATTGATAGGAAAAATAGACCTTGCGCAGCGCGGGCCAAAGGTAGCCTGCATATTGCGCCAGGCCCACGCATCCCGGACGCGATCGAAAGCGGCGCGCTGAAACTCAGTTGCCAGATATAGAGAAAGGAGAGATATCTCCCTGTACGTCCGCGGCCCATAGATGGTGCGCAGATACTCGTACGATCCGCCGGCCCTGGGCATGGCCGCGCCCAGCTCCGCCCACACCAGTCCATCGCATGCCGCCAGCACCGCTCCCAGGATCCAACCCAGAATGGCTTGTGGTCCGTGCATCGCCAGCACGATCAGCGGCAGGGTGACGAACGGCCCCACCCCGATCATATTGATCATGTTGAGCGAAATCGCGCCCGGCAGGCCGATACCGCGTACCAGACCCTCGTCCTTCTTTCGTCACCCGGCTCATCCTCTCGGCAAATGACCGGGCGCCCCGTCCCTCCGCATTCACGAAAGGCAGGGATACCGCGAACCTCGGCCTTCAATATTCTCACCGCAGAATACGGTAAGGGTCAGCGACTTTGATCCTGTCATATGCTATAGCTAGCAAACTGCCTATGACATGCCGCAGGACTCCGTCCCAGACCCTAAGCCCTCGTCGCCGCCCTGCTCTTCGCCGCGGCCCCTCTTTCGGCCCAGACCCCAAGCCCACCGCCATTGCCGCAACGCCCGACTATCAGCCTTTGCGGGTCGATCGCGGCTCGGCGCGCTCCAGCAGTCGCTGCGCAAGCTTGGCACCCGCGCTAGCATCATGATGATCGTCGCCCATCCCGACGACGAGGATGGCGGCATGCTCACCTGTGAGTCCCGTGGCCAGGGTGCGCGCGTGGCTCTGCTCACGCTGAACCGGGGCGAGGGTGGGCAGAACATCATGTCCAATGACCTGTGGGATCAGCTCGCGCTGGTGCGCACCCAGGAGCTCTTGGCTGCCGGCCGCCGCTACGGAGTCGATCAGTACTTCACCCGCGTCGCCGATTTCGGCTTCTCCAAGACCCTCGAGGAAGCCCTCGCCGTCTGGGGACACGAACGCGTCCTCTACGACGTCGTTCGCGCCGTCCGCCTCAATCGTCCGCTGGTCCTCACCGCCGTCTTCGTTGGCGGCATCACCGACGGCCACGGCCAGCACCAGGTCTCCGGCGAAATGGCACAGGAAGTCTTCAAGGCCGCCGGAGACCCCACCGTCTTTCCCGATCAGATCAAGGCCGGCCTCCTCCCCTGGACGCCGCTCAAAGTCTATGCCCGCGTGCCTTCCTTCTCCGTTACCCCCAAGGGCATGTACGACTACGCCACCGGCAAGTGGGCCCCGGTGCGCTTCTATGACTACGTTGCCGGCAAATGGACCAACGCCGTGCCCACCGCCAACGTCACCATCCATGAAGGCGCCTATGACCCCGCACTCGGCGAGCTCCTATATCCAGCTCGCTCGCGAGGGCCTGGGCCAGCAAAAATCCCAGAACGGCGGCACCGGCATCCCCCTCCCAGGAGCCTTTGACGTCCCCTACCATCGCTACGGATCGCGCGTGCCCACCTCGGATGCGGAGCGCTCCTATTTCGATGGCATTGACACCTCCATCGCCGGCATAGCCTCCCTCGCCCCAGGCCAGCACCCCTTCCTCACCGCCGGCCTGCGCCAGATTGCCGCCATCCGTCGACCAGGCCACCCGCGCCTTCTCCCCGTCGCAGCCGGCCAAGCTGGTCCCGCTGCTCGCCGCCGGTTTGAAACAAACGCAGTTGCTGATGCAAAAAGTAACCGCCTCCGATCTCTCTGCTCGAGGCAAAATACAATGTCCTGCATGAGCTCTCCGTAAAGGAGGCGCAATTCAACAGCGCCATCGTGGAGGCGCTCGGGGTCACGCTCACCGCCGTCGTCGCTCCTCCCAACCCCGATCGTGGCCGCACCGGCTTCGCCGTCGACGCGCAGGATACCTTCACCACCGCCGTCCCCGGCCAGTCCTTCGGGGTCACTGCCTTCCTCACCAATGCCAGTGACGTTCCCGTGCAGATAAAGAACGTCTCCTTGCGCTCCACCGGTACCGGCGACTGGCACATAACCGCCTCCTCACCTGCCCTGGGCGGCTTGCAGGCCAACCAGCGCCTCAGCCGCAGATTTCAAGGTCTCGGCGCCCCTTGACGCCGAGGTAACCAAGGCATGTTTCCATCGCAAGACTGTGGCCCAGCCCTATTACGACCTTGACAGTGTGGACTGCCTCAACCAACCGCTCCCCCCTTATCCGTTGGAGGCCTGGCTCGAGTTCACCGTCGATGGTGTTTCCGTCCGTTCCGCCCAGGCGGTGCAAACCGTTCAGCATGTGGTTGGTCGCGGCGGCGTCTATCAGCCACTGCTGATAGCGCCGGCTGTCTCCGTGGCGGCCACCGCCACGGCGGGCATCATTCCGCTTGATGGGGATAAGGATAAGACTGCGACTCGTCAACGTTCGTGTGCGCAGCAATGTGAAGGCGTCGGCTCCCGGCGACGTGCACCTGGATCTGCCCTGCGGGCTGGCAATCCTCGCCCCAATCGTCGCCGTTTACCGCCCACAAAGAGGGCGACGAGCAAACCCTCACCTTCACCGTCACGCCACAGAACCTCGCGGCCGCCAGTTATTCGGTCACTCCCATCGCCGAGTACCAGGGCCGCCAGTACGCGCAAGGATATGAGACCGTCGGCTACCCCGGCCTGCGCCCTTACAACTACTACCAGCCTGGCCCCTACAAATTGGTGGGTGTGGATGTCAAGGTAGCTCCCGGTCTTAAAGTGGGCTACGTCATGGGCACTGGCGACGAAGTTCCCCAGGCTCTCGAAAGCATGGGAGTAGCCGTCCACCTGTTACAGGCGGCGGATATCAACGATGGCAATCTGTCGGCCTATGACGTCATCGTGCTCGGCATTAGAGCCTACGCCGCGCGTCCTGAGCTTGCCGCCTCCAACGGCCGCCTGCTCGACTACGTAAAGCAGGGCGGTGTGCTCATCGTCCAGTACAACACCCGCGAGTACGACCACAACTACGGCCCCTATCCCATCAGTCTTACCGGCGATCCGGAAAAGGTGGTGGATGAGAATGGTCCGGTCCAGATACTGGAGCCGCAGAATCCGTTACTCTCCTGGCCCAATAAAATCACCACTGCCGACTTCCAGGGCTGGGTTGAGGAGCGCGGTCATTCCTTCATGCACTCATGGGATTCGCATTATCAGGCTTTGACCGAGACCAAAGACCCCGGCCAGGATGAGCAAAAGGGTGGCTTACTTTACGCACGTTACGGCAAGGGCGCCTACGTCTACATTGCCTACGCTCTCTACCGCCAGTTGCCCGAAGGTGTCCCCGGAGCCTACCGCATCTTCGCCAACCTGCTAAGTCTCCCCAAAGCCCCACCCCAATAGCCTGAGTCGCTCGTATATTCTATGGCCTCTAGGAGACTCGACGAGTGCTCCAGATCTCGCTCGTTTTGCCGCGAGACCGTCGGATACGACAGCTCCCGCAATCCTCTGAGTCGCGATTCACCGCATCGTCTTAGCGGTCAAGATCGGCCCCAGCGCAGCTAGTCGTCCGCAGGATCCCAATAGGAACCGTGACAAGGACCCAGGTTCGCAAACGTCTGGCCCGAAACACGGGAGCGACCCGGATTTCCTGTGCGCGGCACTGTTGACGGGACCCGTATGCGGCTTTCATTAGGAAAGCCGCATGAACTTCGCTGGACGCCACCAAGCTGCACAGGAAATCCGGGGTTGAGCCTACCACCATGCATTCGCTGCCAATGCAGCCGGGTGTTACGCCGATACGACGAAGCGTCCGTCCGAAGCATGTCCTTGCGTGAACATTTCTAGCGATACTCCGCGCAGAACCCCGGAGCGCCCTGGCCAATCAGCGCACAACCCGCTTGATCTCATTCACGATCAGCGAGCAAGCATTCTGCGCATTGCATGGCGGGTGAGTCGCGGGAGAAACCTGTATGCATTCGTTCACCAGCTGCCGTGACCGCTCGATACCCACCGCATTGAGACACGTTCCCGTGGTGCTCGGAGCCGCAGAAGCGCTCCCCGGCGGTGGCGCAAGGTAAGGTTCAGGTACGCCATACGCCTGCGCGATCTGGTGCAGCTCTGTGCGCAATCTCTCCCACTGCGACGTGGTTTGCGGGTTCAGCTGCAGGCTATAGACCAGCGGATCGATTTGCGCCGCGGTATGCACCAGCTCGATCACCTCCTGATCCGCCTTCTGCTGGTGCTTGAATGTCTCGAGTGCCGTGTTTGCCTGTTTGGCGAAGGTGTCCGCCAGCGCCTTGGCATCCTTCTCCTGCTGGTCTTGCGGATCGTGCTTTTCTTCAGCGCGTTGGCGAAGTTCTGCCGGAAAGGCCGTGCGTCATCCTTCAGATTTTGCATCAGCCGCTGCAGATCTTTGTCACTCAAGCGGCCCTGTGCCAACGCCAACCTGATCCGCGCCCAGCAAACCCAACAAGAGAATAAGACAACAGAAACGTACCCACCTCTGCACGCTTTTCCTCCACCATCCCCTGCCTCCAGCAAGGCAAGGAAGTCAAAATGCTCTTGTATCCTATCGACGTTCCTGCCGGGGGGCAACTGAGCCGTTAACCGGACCAGCAATGCGAGGCTTCTGCACCAGGCAAATGCTCTAATATCGCTGAAGCCGTTGCGTCTGAGAAAGAGCCGCCTCAGAGATGTCAGCACAGCTCGACTGCGTCCGCCGCCCCTTTCCTCACCGATAGCCTCGTCTTCGATTGGAAAGCGCAGTCCTTCCGTGCCGACCTCATCTTTATTCTTCCCCTATCCATCTGTCTGATCCTCGGCATCGGGCTGGGACGTCCGGGCGCGGGATTGATCGTTGCCGGCGGAGCCTTTACCGTCGGCTTTGGCGCCAAGCAGCATATCGACGATTCCCGCCTCCTTCCCATGATCCTGGTCTCACTGGGAATCGGCGCTGCCACCTTCGTCGGCATGGTGGCCGGCCACACCAACTTCATCCTGGTGCTCATCGCCGCGGGCAGCTGGCTTCGTCTATGGCATGCTTTCCTTGCGTCAGGCGGGCGTCAGTTGGGTAGGGCAGCAGTCCATCGTCTTTCTTCTCGTCGCCTCCGCTTTCCCCTTTTCCCCCCGGGCTGCCGCGGTCCGTTCGGGCCTGGTCATGGCCGGCGGCGCCCTGCAGATCCTTACCTCGAGCATCCTGCTCCGCCTCCTGCAAGAGCTACGCACGGATCTGCTCTCCGTCGCCCGCTATATCAAGGCCGAGCACCAGGCCCTGCGTTCCTCCGTGGAACAGGCCGCCCGTTCGCTCATGAAGCGGCAATCCCGCTCCCAGCGCAGTGCCTTACGCCATTCGCCTCGCTGTCACGCTCATGGTCAGTACAGAAATCTACCGCCACTTCGGCTTTGCCAACGGATACTGGATACCCATGACCGCCCTGCTCGTCCTCAGGCCCGGACTGAGCGACACCGCGAGCCGGGCCATTGCCCGCACCATCGGTACTCTTGCCGGAGCAGTCTTTGCCAGCTTCTTTCTTGCCCACCTGACCCCGGCGCCGCCCATGCTGGCATTCCTGACCCTATGCTTCGCCTGGTTCTCGTACTCGCTCAACAACGTGAACTACGGTCTCTTTACCCTCTGTCTCACCGCATACATTGTCTGTTTGCTTGCGCTGAACAGTCTGCCTGGCAAGGATGTCGCCTACCACCGCGCCGTCAGCACCGTAATTGGAGGAGGACTTGCCCTGACCGTGAGGTTATTGGTCATCCGCTATCGCCAGAAGCACTCGACGCCGGCCACCCCATAGGGCCGAGCAGGGAAACAAGACTGTGCTGGATCACGGTTCGGCTGGCTACGAGTTCTGCTCCCACTCGGGCAGTGAAAGCACCCAGTCCTCGCCCTTGCCCTGGTCGGCGATATTCACCATCCGGCCCTGCTCTACTTCTCGCTTCCCGCCGTCCCAGATCGATCTTCCGTCGAATCGGCTTGCCGGCGCCGCCACCGCATCGCGTATCTCTCGCAGTTCCGAGGGCCGCCCGACCTTCAGCAGGTATTTGCGGATCACTGCCGGACGGTCGAGTCCGTCGTACTCGCCGCGCTCTGGTCGCTGCTCTTTCAGCGCATCCAGGGTTTGTTCCAGCTTCTCCACCAGATCCGGCGCCAGGGCACGCAACTCCCCCAGAAGCTCGTCCCGCCGCTGTTTGAGCAAGCGAACCGTAAGTGTCGACTTGGATTTGGGCCCCATCGTTCTCTCCAAGTACGCCTGATTTGGGGCAGGCTCCTGCCGCAACCCGTGCGGCCAAAAATATACATATTCGCCCAGTATAATTAAACGCCAAAATCCAGCCCGGTGATAGCGCCAAATTACGCCACGCCCCTCTCGAGTCACAATCCGGGAAAGCCCGTTGGTTTTTCGGAAGAAATCGTCGCCTCAACGCACAACTGGCCCAACCCTCACAGAGAACGCGGAGCCATCGTCCAACCGCCCGCAGAGCCTCGGCAATGCCAGCGTCTCCTCTCCGCACTGCGAAACTCCACTCCGGAAGGCCATTCTTGAATATCATAAGAAATATGAAACCACGCTGAGAGCCTCTTGCTTGAGTTCCAACTTCTTGTTGTCTGCATCAGAAGACTGCACTGTCGAGTCCTAACCGCCCCCGGAAGCCTTCGTCAAAGAGACAGTTTTGGAACCAGCATTTGATATCCCTTGAGGATCCTTCATGAAGAAATCAGAAGTGCTGAACGCCTGGGCCAGCATCCTCGCCGGCCAGAAGCCGAGCCTTTCGATCGAAATCACGCGCGAGTGCCCCCTGCGTTGCCCTGGCTGTTACGCCTACGAGCCTGAGCATTTGGGAACCAGCGGTGTCACGCTGCGTCAATTGTCTGATTACAAAGGGGACGACTTGGTCCGCAGGCTGCTCGCGATCGTTGATCGCGAGCGGCCCATCCATCTCTCCCTGGTCGGTGGCGACCCCTTGGTGCGCTACCGCGAGCTGGAGGTTCTTTTGCCCCAGCTTGAGAGCCGCGGCGTTCACGTGCAGCTGGTCACCAGCGCCTTTCGTCCGCTGCCAAAGCCTGGAGCGCGCTCTCTAAGCTGAGCCTGGTAGTTTCGATCGACGGTTTGCAACCGGAGCATGATGAGCGCCGCAAACCGGCCACCTATGAGCGCATACTCAACTCCATTCGCGACAGCTTCGTGACCATCCACTGCACGGTCACCGGCCAGATTGCCGACCGTCCCGGATACATGGAAGAGTTTCTACGATTCTGGAGCGACCGTCCGGAAGTGAAGCGAATCTGGGTCAGCCTTTTCACCCCGCAGCAGGGTGCTGAGGGTCCGGAACTTATTTCTCCCGCCGTGCGCCGTCGGCTGCTCGACGAGCTGGAGCGTCTCTTTCCTCTTTATCCCAAGTTCCAGATGAACCGGAAGATGATTGAAGAGCTTCGTCATCCGCCCCAATCGCCGGAGGAGTGTATCTTCGCCCGCACCACGATGTCTCTCTCCGCGGACCTCGAAACGCGCATTGGGCCTTGCCAGTTCGGGGGCAAGCCTGACTGCACCCAATGCGGCTGTGTGGCCTCCATGGCGCTGGCTGCCGTGGGCCACCATCGCGTTCTGCCCGGCCTCACCGCCGGCCACCTCATGTTTGCCTCCGAACGGGTTGGCGTGGGAGTCGGCAGGGTCCGCTCTCTGACCAATCGCCTCCGCGGCAAACCCGCAGTGCTTCCTCCCCTCCGCCCAGACCACCCCTCACCGTAATCTCCAACGCAAAATAAAAAAGGGAGAGGCTAATATCAGCCTCTCCCTCGTAGCAAAATTCCCTCGGTGCCGCAGTCACCGCAGTTCACGTGAAACCAGCGTTCCAGCAGCTCCCGTCAGCTTCGCTAGCCGATGCCGACTGGAAGCGCCACCCCAACCTTGTCATCCCGGAAATCCGGAGCGTAGCCGAGGGGAGGGACCTGCAGTGTCCCGCGCATCTACCCTACGATTGCCGCCCATCACCAACACCCTAACCCCAACCCTAGAAGCTGATCCGCCCCGTGATCTCCACATTCCGTGGACCCGCCCCTTCCGCGCTCTGCAACCCGGAAATCGTGCCAAACGCCTGATCATCCAGAATCGTGTCCGGCACATCGAAGTTCCGATGATTCAATGCATTGGCCGCTTGCGCGCCGAATTGGAACTGTAACCGTTCCGTAATCTTGATCGACTTGATCAGTGAAAGGGAAACCGCGTCCGTGCCCGGGCCGACCACATTGCCCACGGAACTATCTCCGAACCGCCCGGCGTTCGCAGGCGGAAACGTGAACGCAGCTGGATTGATAAATACCGGCCCTGCGGAATTCGTCAGTCCGTGCACGGCGCGAGGAGAGACCCCGGGAACCACATCGGCCCGGGCCTCGCCCAATGTGTTAAGAATGCCGGTATTCGCGGAATCGACCGACTCTTGTGCCATGGTGAGGAATGCTCCGCTCTGGAAGACCGTCACGCCACCCAATTGCCAGCCGCCGACCAGCGTATCCACCAGGCGATTGCTGTTGGCCAGGAAAGTCGCTCCCTTGCCAAACGGAAGTTGGTACAGGAACGTAGCGAGCACGCGGTGGCGGCGGTCGAACATCACATTGCCGTAGTCCAGGCGAGGATTGTTCTTGTCCGAAACCCAGTTGCCACCCGCTGGAGCGAATTCGGTCGGAACCGCGCCGCCTGCGTCCGAGAGATCCCGGGTAAGCACATAGCTGGCCTGGAACTGCAGCCCATGGGACATCCGCTTCTCCATGACCGCCGTCCAGCTGTTGTAGTTGCTGACCGCCTGGTTAACCACGCTCTGAATAATGCCCCAGATCGGATACACCAGCGGCGCCGCATTGCCGGTGTTGGCCGGCACCTGGTTCAGGTCGTTAAAGTTTTCCAGGTTGATTCCATGGCTCCCGGTATAGGACAACCGCATCCCGATATCGTGGCCCCAGTCATGCTCGAAGGTCAGATTCCACTGTTGTACCGAAGGATCCTTGTAGTGAATCGGGAAGGCATATTCGAAGCTTGCCGTCCCCGGCTGATCCAAGTTCGCTGGAAAAGGCGAAGGGAAGCTGAGGTTCTGGCCGCTGCCGTCGGTCGGATCGTAAGTATTTTGGTACAGAGGAACAAAGCTGGCACTCACCGCCCAGCCGGAAACCAGCGAGAAGCCCAGCGGCGATTCGATAAATCGTCCCCAGCCGCCGCGGATCACCGTGCTGTTGTTGTGGTTCGGCCGCCATGCAAAGCCAATGCGCGGCCCATAGTCGCTCTTATAGGTGTAGCGCAATTTGGCCGGAAGTCCGGCTTGCGCTGCCGTAAGGATAGGCGTCGGCGCAATCGACGAAGCGAAGCCAGGATTGGTGTACGTTAGCCCTTGCGCATTTGGCACCGCCACTCCACCGTGAATCCCGTTCTCGTCATAGTCCGGCAAGAAGGCGGCGGTGTTGTAGTGGGTGTCCTTCAAGGGAGGGTGGATTTCGTACCGGAAACCTGCATTGATCGTCAGGTACGGAGTCGCCTTCCAGTCGTCCTGCCCAAAGAAAGCATAGGAGTAACCCAGGCCGTTCATCGCCGGGTTCGTCACCTGCGCCAGGGTAGTATTATCCGGGTACCCCAACAAAAACTCGGTGTAAGGATCGCGAATCGTCGTCCCCACCGTGCTGGTTTGATTGAAGACGTATTGCCCCGCGCGGTAATTGCCAAATACGTTCTCGTCATGGTCGGTCAGCCGGCGAACGTCTCCGCCGAATTTGAAAGTATTCTTGCCTTTTATCCACGTCAGATCGTCCAGCAACTGGATGATCTTGCTTTGTTGATTAGTGGTATTGAGCCCACCGGTCCTTTGTAGCCCGGCAATCTCCATATCGGGAACCGTTGGCACCGTGGCGATGTCTGGGATACCGGTGATGCCCACCTGCCCGATCAGGGTTGCCGAGTTCACGTCCGCGTCGAGCGAGGTACGGATGGAGTTGAAGCCGCCGCGAAACTCGTTTACCAACTGGGGATTGATGGTGTAGTTGTAGGCCACCGTCAATCCGCGATCCTGCTCCGGCTGATCGACGCCGCCCAGCAATGGCGACAAGCTGGCAGCGCAGAAGCCCACGCAGTTAACCGTGGGAGCGGTGGTTACCGAGCGATTCTTGAACGTGTACCGGCCGTAAATTGTCTGATTTGAGGTAATCGTTTGATCGATGCGCACATCGAACTGGTTGCTCGAAATAGGCGCCGGAAAATTGGTGGCATAGTTGTT
The DNA here is from genome assembly GCA_963736535.1 of uncultured Acidobacteriaceae bacterium. Classification (GTDB taxonomy): domain Bacteria; phylum Acidobacteriota; class Terriglobia; order Terriglobales; family Acidobacteriaceae; genus PALSA-350. Next base: position 748,626 of record CAVTPN010000010.1, on the reverse strand, counting down.
CTGGAAAGAGTCGGAGCTTCCGCTGTTTGGCAGCGGCATCAGGTATTTGATGGTATTCGCCGCTACCGGCGATATCGGAACCGAGCAATTCGAAGGGCCGGTGCAGGGAATCGGCGTGCCGTCATAGTTGTTGATCGCCGGCGTACCTTGCGTAGCCACCAGATAATTCCATAGGTTCCCATTGCGCATGTCCACGCTGGGAAAGCTTTCTACCAGCGGAAATTCACGCGGTAGCCGCAGACCCTCATAACTGCCGAAGAAAAATGTCTTGTCATGCCCGTTGTAGAGGTGAGGTATTCTCACCGCACCACCGGCGAAACCTCCGAAGTTATTCATGTGCAGCGACGGCTTGCCGGTGAAAGGATTGCCTGCCATCAGGGCAGTGTTCTCAAGGTTCTCGAAGACCCCGCCGTGGTAGTCATTGGTGCCCGCCCGCGACGTGGTCGTCACGTCTGCCACGCCGCTATATTCCGCGTTGTTGTTGGTTTCACTTACCCGGATCTCGGAGATCGAGTTGAACGAGGGAAAAAGTTCGGCGATCGGTCCGCTATTCTCCACGTCCACACTGCTGATGCCATCGATGGTAAACGACATCAACGCCGGCGTAGTGCCCGCGATCACCAGGTTTGAGTTGTCGTCCACCTGCACCCCGGGTTCCGTGGTCAGGGTCAATATCGGGCTGGTCGATCCATTCGACCGCGAGTACACAGCTACTGGCAGATCCACCAGTTCATGGGTCGTCTTGGTCGTAGCCAGGCTCGACGTATCGGTGGTGATCACGTCGCCGGCGGCTTGCACCTCAATCGTTTGTGAAGCTGCACCCACGGCCAGGTTGGCATCGATGCGCTGCGTATCGCGCGCCTGCAATACCAGGTGATCGAAGACTTGGTCCTTGAAGCCGTTCGCCTGGATACTTACCTGGTAGGTTCCGGCATCGAGGTTAAGAAACTCGTAATTCCCCGAAGCACTGCTCGTCGTCGTGTGCTTGGCGGAGCTGCCCACGTTGACCAGGGTGACGGTAGCTCCCGGCACCATGGATCCCGACTGGTCCTTCACCGTGCCCACGATCGATCCGAAGGTGGACTGGCCCATCGCTTGTAGGCCGGACGAAACCACGCAGGCTGTCAGGATGAACAGCAGCCACTTGCAAACATTGGAACGAGCCATAGCTCACCTCCAGAATTTTGTAACCGTAGCTGTTATAAACGCACACACCGGGAGAACCAGGGAAGCTCAATTTGTCCAGACAACAAACCTACAGACGGTCCCGGTAACAAGTGCTGGGTGGCCCATTCAAGCCGTACTTTGGCTTGAGTGGGATAATAGCTCTCGATCTGCCGGTTCCCGTTCGCAACCAACGCCGCCGGAGATACCCTCTGCACTCCACTAGCAAAAGCTAACTGGAAACGCCGCCCCCCGATTTGTCATCCCGATTTGTCATCCCGAGCGTAGCGACGAGGGACGAGGAACCTGCAGTTCACCCCACCTGCAACTAACGCCGGGGCAGTTGCGATCTGAACTCAACTAACTGATGCCGACTGGAACGCTCTAAGGTTGCATCGGTAAATCCATAAGTGGGCTTTTCGAATAAAAATCAAAAGGACGTATGGAGAAGTCATGCCACATCGTCGGCATCTGCGGCCAGTCTTCCGGCCGCGGCACATGGTGAAAAGCCATGGTGTACCAGGCCACAATATCGGTGTTCTCGATGCTGCGGTTCTGTTTCACCCAAACCGGCAAACCGTCCGTGCCTTTGCTCCCCGAAACATAAACGCCGGCTGCATACCGCTCCTTCGCGTCATAGGGAGTTACCCACAACTGGTGATCCGAGAATCCAGCGCGCTTCTGCGGCCAGTCGTCCAGAGACAGAAGCGAAGCCCCTGTCAGCCCGGGCATGATCTCGAAGCTGGTCGGGTAACCCAGCTCATTGTGTTCCGCCGGGTTGACGAACCTCCACATCGCCGGGTGTTCTATGCTGATGTTCTGCATAGCCTTACCTTCGTTGTCGATGGTCTTTGGAGCCATCGCCCAAATGGTTTTGCGCGGGCTCGACGCCGGCAGCTTGTACTGCACCAGCTTGTCCACTTCGAAGTTGTTCTTCGTCCCGTCGACGTCAATATCCATGCGGAAGGAGAAGAAGTGGTCGTGATCCACTCCATCGGTGTTCGGCGCCACCAGGTGACCGAACTCCACTGGATTGCCTTCGGGATCCTTCGCCATCATATCCATCTTGTCTTTTACCGGCTTCACTTCCAGCTCACCGGTCGCGCCCACCGCTACCGTGATCGCGCCTTCCTGCTCGAAGCGCCAGTCGAGGATGTAGTCGTAGTTGCCCACCACCGCGATGCTGCGGAAAACCAACTCCCGTCCCGGTCTGCCGGCGACCCCATCCTGCTCCCAATGCCGCCACGACGGATCGCCCAGCGTGCGTTCGAACATGCACGCCACTTCGGGTCGTACGAAAGGCGTCCCATTCTCATGGAAGAACGTTGCGCTGAAGAAGGTGGCATAGTCCGGGCAGTCCGTCCCTTTCTGCAGTGGCTTCAGGATGCCCAGGCCGGTGTTCATGAAATATTCGCCGGAGTCCAGAAACACGTGGGAGTTCCACGTCTCATCCGGATCCATATAGGGCACGTACATCTCAGAGAGCGAGCCCTCGTACAGCACCGAGCGCCGCTTGCCCTGGTAATCGAGCGAGGCCATGTTGATCACCGGACCGCTGCGCGGGTCAAGACGGAAGCGGAAGTGCCAATTCTGCCAGCTCACTTCTCCGTCCTTAATCGTGAAGCTGGGCCCCTCGGGCTGGGAGATAACGATGGGCTTAGTCCCCGGCCGCGGCGGGCCCGCCATCCGAGTCGTAAACTTCACTGATAGGCGGCATTGGCGCTACGCCGTAGTCGGTAAAGCGGGTAACTTTCTTGGTCGCCATGTCGACGGTAAAAAAGAGCCCTCCGACTTCGCGGTCTTCCATCCCATTCTCGGAATCGATGTTGTACTCGCAGCCTCCCCAGCCGATGCGGCGTCCATCCTGCTCCGGCAACGCGATATATCCTCCAGGCGTCGCATAGCAGGTCACCAGGTTCAGGTCGGTGATGCCGCGCTTCTTCAGCGCGTCTACAATCCGAGGATCGTGCTTGATGGCGTCGTTCACTTCCTGTTCCTCGGTAGTGGTGAAAGGCGCTTGCAAGCCCTTCAACTCTTCGTACGATTCCACCTTGGCGGTCGAGATATTCACCAGCGCGCCGTAGGAATGGCCCTGGTAGTACAGCACCACATCTGCCTTGCGCTCGATCGGCGAGCCCGGCGTCCAGGCCAGCACGTAAGACTTGTCCGGCTCGTGTAGCAGCACGCTGGTGAACAGAATCTTCTCCTCCGTGTGGCCGGCAGCCCGAATCGCTTTATAAACCACCCAATATTCCGCCGGAGTCAGGGCATCCAGGGGATGGTGAACGGCGGGGGCGAGCGCTGTTGCAGGGAGGGAAAAAACAAGCGTGCTAAGGCATGCAAATGCAGAGAAAAGAACAAGGGATCGACAAAAAGACACTTCGGAACAACCTCCGGAAAAGGGGGGCAGGGAACTCTCCCGCCAGGTACACCACGTCCTTCTCGTTGGAAGGAACGATAAACAGTTGGGACCTAAGCTCAAACAATTTCAGACCGCGGGCCGAAGTTAAGACTGGGAAACCTGACTGCTTTGAGTTATGCCAGGCCCACGCGGGCACGTTGCGCGAGGGTAAGTCCAGGCACGTTCCTTTACTGGGGTTTCAGTATTGGAACAGCGAGTTAGCGACAGGGCTATCGCGAGGTTGAACTCACGATAGCGAAGCAGACAAGCAAAGTCAATGTCTATTCCAACTCCACCTAACCACCGCAGCAGGAAGCTGTTGCCCCTCCATGCCGCACGCTATGTCCATTCGCTTCCCCGGGCAAGTCCATCGCCGGGTTAGCCACAAAAAAATTGTTCGGCTTGAGCATAAAGCCTGCGTATTCCACAGGCATGATGGGAAAGTCCTCGGGCTTGCAGACATGGCTGTGACCAAAGCTATGCCACACCACAATGTCCTCATTCTCAATCGGCCGGTTCTGCTGTACCCATGCGGGCAGGCCATCGCCCCCTGCGTGCTGGTTGGGATAATTCCCGGTAGCGTAGCGTTCCTCTTCCGCGTACGGCGTTACCCACAGGTGCCTGCTGGCGAAGCCTCCGCGGCGATCGATGCTGCTGCCCGCTTGTGCCAGCAGCACAGGGCTTGGTTGCGCCACCAATTTGTAGCCCGGATGTTTGCCCACCGCATTGCGCCGGTTGGGATTGATGACCTTCCAAAACCGCCCCGTCCGCCCATCGGCCTCGCGGCAAGCGTCCAGCTCGCGGCTCAGCGTTCTTCCCGTGACGTCGAATACGTTGCCGTACGGATTGTCTTTCCCCCACGGCCGCGGGTGATACTCGTGTTCAGTCACACTGTTGTGTTCGCCGTCGACCATCATGTGCAGCCGCGCGCAGAAAAAGTGCTGATGATTCGGCCCGCCCAGCCCTTCGGCCACCATCCCGCCGTAGGGATAATCCGCGCCGGGCGCGATCGCCGCCGTCTGGATGATCCCTGTCAGCTTCACCTCCAGCTCGATCGTCCCATCCTGGTACAGGTACCAATAGAAGCCGTAATCGTAGTTACCCACGGTTGCGAAGAAGCTGATCACCAGCCGTCGTGAACGGCGCACCTGGTGTAACCCGGTGCGAAAGTCAAAGTGTTTCCAAAGAATGCCGTAGTCTTCCTCGTGCATGCAGACGGCATTCTTCATCAGTGTGGCTGCTCCGAAGTCGTCCACCATCGGCATATCGAAATAGTGGATCAGGCCCAGGCAATCGCAGCCCAGTTCGAGCGAGTTGGCCAGCTTTCCCAATCCATATTCGCCGCAATCGAACGCATTCTTCCAGAAATGGCTGGTGTTGGGGTCGCCATAGGGAACCACCATCTCCGTAACGCTGGCCCGGTACACCACTGGGCGCACGCCTGTCCCATCGTCGAAGCCGAGCTGGTGCAGCACCAGGCCCTCGCGCGAGGTAAAGCCGACTCGGAAGCTCCACTTTTGCCACTTCACCTGCCAACCGTCCACCGAGAAACTCGGTCCCTCCGGTTGCGAGATGTGCAGCGGCTTCAGATCTTCCCGCGGCTTGCCCAGCGACTCAGGATCGTAGTTATGTTTCTTCTTGGGAACCGGCACCACCACGTCATCATCGACCAGTTGCAGCACTCGTTTGCCGATCAGGTCCACCACCGCCACCACCCCTTCAATAGGGTGGGAGTATGCATTGTCTTTCAGGCTTTCGCGGTAGTAACTCACCGCCCTTACCACCCGCTTGCCTGCTTCGAGCGGGAAGCCGAAGTTACCGGCGGAAAACGGATCCACCTGCACCAGCTTGATATCTTCATCCGTCAACCCGCGTCGCTTGACCGCATTGCGCCAGCCTTCATCCGCCTTTACGATTTGGTCGCAGTTCATGAAGTCCTCAACCAGTACCGGCGGCTGTCCATAAGGCGGAGCATCAGTAACATGGTGCACCCACGAAACCAGCGTCCCGCGAGTCAGGTTGACCACTGCCTCGTGCGTCGCGCCCGTCTTAGTGTCGAACACCATGAGAAACGCCGACCGCTCTATGGGGTCTCCCGCCTTAAAGGCCAGCACTTCCGCCTTAGGTGGTTCGTGTAGATGGACCATCGCGAAGCGCAGCTCCGCGCCCAGCTTCTTGATCGCCTTCAGCAACTCGCAAGCCCTAAGGATCTCCTCGGCGCTCAAAGGGTCCAGCGGGTGCGCACGATTTCCCAAAGGCATCTGCGAACCATTCATAGCTGGTGTAGCCGCAACAACGCTCATAACCCTCCTCCGAATCTCAAGCGATCAAATTTCAACTCTGTCCCGGCAACAAATCGAAGAGTCGGACATCACGAACCTCACCCTCAAAACACTGTCCCGGCAAATAAATCGACGGGTTGGACACCACGAAACATCAACCTCTAACTCTGTCCCGGCAAAAACCCGACGGGTGCCCCATATCTCGCTCGTTTTTCGCGAGATGTGGGATACCACGACCCTCAACCTCTAAGCCTCATCCGCAACCGGAGCCAGTGGTACTCCCACACCGCGCCGTGCAACCCCCAACGAAACCCCGATCCCCAGCACCATCACGGCCAACATGATCCAGGGAAAGCTGCGCACGAACCCATCATCGCTACCGCTTAGTGCCGGCAGATTCGTAATCAGCAGGTACAGTGCGTAACCCAGCCCCGCCATACCCAGCACGGGTGCCACCAACGTGTTCCAAACCCGCTTATCCAGCCCGTTACGGCGAAAGAAGACGATCACCGCCGCGCTCACCAGGAACTGCAGCCCTACGATGCCGATGGTGGCAAACGCAGAAGTCCAGCTGAACACCACCGTCAGTGGATCCGCCCCGCTCATCACCGAGGCCGCGACCCCTGCCACCGCACTCCCGGTCTGCACATAACTGGCTTTATAAGGAGACTCGAATCGCGGATGAACGTGGGCCAGAAATCCCCACAGCAAACGTTCGCGTCCCAGCGCAAATAGGTACCGTGTGATGGTGTTATGAAAAGCCAGCAGGCAGGCAAAGATGCTGCTCAGCAGCAACGCCCGCATAATCCCTGTGCCCATGCGGCCAAGATACTCGTCGCTCTTGGCAAACCAGAAATTTCCCGGGTCCGCGAATGCAGCCGCGACCACGTGATCCACTCCATACGAGCTGATAATCGCCCAGGTAACAAACGCGAAGAAAATCATGATGATCGAAACCGCGGCATAGGTCGCCAGCGGAACCGTTCGCGTCGGGTTTCTGCTCTCTTCCCCGTAGATCGCTGTAGCCTCAAAGCCCACGAACGACGCCAGTGCGAACATGATGGCGATGCCCGGATGCCCGCTGACCACCTCGCGCCATGCGAAGGGACGCAAATTAAACCCCTGGGGTCCGCCTCCGTGCAAAACAATAGACAGGCTGAGGGCCAGCAGGATACCCATCTCCAGCGTAATGAATAAACCCAGCAGGAAGCCGCTCAGGTCGAGTTTGCGCATGCCCAGAAACTGCACCAGCGCGATAGCCACCGCGCTATACGCGTACCACGGCGCCTGCAGAGAGAGCAGCGGATTCAGAATCACCGTGGCGAAGAGTCCAAACAGCGCATACACTCCCACCTGCATGGTGGAGTAGGAAACGATCGCTACGAACGCTCCGCCCACGCCAAAGCTGCGTCCTAGTCCCTGCGCCAGGTAGGCGTAGAAGGCGCCCGCGTTCACCACATGGCGGCTCATCGCCGCATAACCCACGCTGAAGACCAACAGGATCAAACCCGCCGCGACGAAGGCGCCGGGCACGCCCGCTCCATTGCCCAACCGGATCGCCACTGGAATAATCCCCAGCATGCCGGTCAGCGGCGCGGCGGCGGCAATCACGAAAAACACAATCTGCCACATCCCGATGGCGTTCTTCTTCAGTGCGGGCGCAGAAGCTGCCACTCATCTCCTCGAATGCTGGTCTGTTCCTTCATCCTCGCCCCGTCCGGCAATTTTTGTCATTGCTATCGATGCCACTTTGTTGATAACTTACGCCAACGGCCAAGAACCAAGTCTCATACATCTCGAGGGCCAGGTGTCTCACGTGCGAGACCCGCCGCCAAAGCGGGGCTCGTGCTGCTTTAAACGCGACCAACCTGTACATGAGACTGGTTCAAGTCGCCCGACTTCCAGGACAGCTACACCTTTATCCTGCGCACTGCTTTCACGGCAGCAGCAGCGCCGTCTTCAATCGCAACACCCAGAACTCTGAGGTACTCGATCATGCAGCCGTCCCCAATGATCCGGGCGAATCTGTTGGCGCCCATCCTCGAAACATTAAGCGCGCAAGGCCACGACACCGTCCCCTTGCTGCGCCGCCACGCTCTCCCCTTCGCGCATCCCATAGATCCGTATCACCTGATCCCCCTGGCCAGTTATGTCGCCCTGTTTGAGCAAGCCGCAAACGTACTAGCTGACCCATTTCTCGGCCTGCGGCTGGGCCAGGACTTCAAGCCAGAACTGCTGGGTCCGCTGGGGTTCATGTTCCAGGCATCTGCCGATCTCCGCGCTGCCTTGCAGCAGTTATCGTCTTATGTCAGCGTCTGGCAAAGTGGAACACATCTAGAGCTGCTCCCCGGCAAGATCACCGCCGACTACATCTACCAGATAGATGACCCCATGCTGCGCCCCCGTCGCCAGGATGCCGAGTATTCGATCTCTTCCATCTGCAGTCTTATACGCAACTTTCTGGGCGACAAATGGGCGCCACTCGAAATTCACTTTGAGCACGCCCGTCCAGGTACGGACCACCGCGCCGCGAGGGCATACGCGCAAGCCTTCCACGCGCCCGTGTTCTTCGGTCAGAATCTCAATCGCCTGGTGATTCGACCATCGGACTTGTGCCGAGCCGGCGTCTCCTCCGATCGTTCCATGCTGCCCTTTATGGAGCGTCATCTTCACGATCTAGCCCGCGAAAGCAGGGAACCGGAAAGTTTCTCCCGCCAGGTGAACCATCTCATAGCCCGCCGCATTGGCCACGGCCCTATCGGCCTTCCGGCCATTGCCGCGGAGCTCGGACTACCGCCCCGTTCCTTTCAGCGCCGTCTCGCCGAGGAGCGTACCAGCTTTCGCCGTCTGGTCCGCGAACAGCGCCGTTCCATCGCTGAATCGCTGATAAAAAACCATGCCACGACAGTCACTTCCGTAGCCCACACGGTAGGCTACGCAGAGACAGCAGTGCTCTCTCGCGCTTTCAAGAGCTGGACCGGCAAGTCACCAAGAACCTTCGCCCGAGCAACCAAGGCAGCAAGCTAGAAGAATCTGAGCTTCTCACCGGACGAAATCGGAGAGTAATAATGGAATTGTCATCCCCAGCAGTCGACTCGCCTGTGGCAAGTCAAGGGAGAAATTACACGGGCAAAAAAAGCTCTGGGTGCCCCATTCAAGCCGTACGGCGCCTGCCCCGGCGTGCCGTGGGCTTGAGTGGGCTACCATGCCTCCCCCACTCGTTTGTCATTAGGACCAAGGCGCACCTGGGCCGAAAAAGATGGGGCGACCCCGGATTTCCTGTACGCTGCACTGGACAGGACCGCGTGTGCGGCTTTCATTAAGGAAAGCCGCATGAAGCGCCCCGAAGCCAACAAGCTGCACAGGAAATCCGGGGTAAGCCCAACCAAAGAACTCCACAAATTAAGTAGCAAAATAAAACGAAGGAATTACAGTGGCGAGACCCATCCCATCAGGAAAGAAGAAGCCCGGCCTCGATCGCGTACTCGGTCGCCGCGATCTGGTGTTGCTCTTCGTGGTGGCGGTCGCCAACCTGAACCTGATCCCCGCGGTATCCGCCTCTGGTCCGGTCACGCTCTGGCTCTGGCTGATCGCCCTCTCCTCTTTCTTCTGGCCGCAAGGCGCAGCGGTTACCGAGCTGGCGCAGAAATGGCCTGGCGAGGGTGGCATCTATCTTTGGGCCAAGCGCAGCTTTGGTGAAGAGCATGGATTCCTAGCCGGCTGGTGCTATTGGCTTTCGAACGTAGTCTACCTGCCCACCGTCGTACTCTCCTGCGTCGGCGTTGGCGTATACGTCGCCGGACCCAGGATTCAGAAGCTTGCCGACAGCCAGGCCTTCACCGGCATCGCCTCCTTGCTGATCATCCTTTTTCTCCTCCTGCTCAACGTGCGCGGTCTTTCGCTGGGCAAATGGATCAGCAATCTCGGCGCAATTGGGACCATCGGCGGCGCCGCCATGATCTGTCTGCTCGCCTTCTTGACCCTGAGGCATCACGGCAGTGCGCTCCACGTCTCCGACCTCCATCCTGACTTCCATGACTGGCGTCTCTTTGCCGCTTTCGGCACCATCTGCTATAGCCTGGTCGGGCTCGATCTTGCCTCCATCATGGGCGATGAAATCCGCGACCCTAAGCGCAATCTGCCCATCTCCATCCTGCTCGGCGGCGTCATCGCCGGGTTGATCTACTTCGGCACCACGCTCTCCATGCTCATTGCCATGCCCCAGAAGGAGATCGGTGTCCTCTCCGGCATTCTTCAGGCCATCAACGTCATGAGCACGCGCACTGGCTTGATCGGTGTCGTTGCCCCGCTCGCGTTCCTGGAATGCATTGCCATTCTGGGCACGGCCTCAGCCTGGTTCAGCGGTGCCGCACGCCTCCCCTTTGTCGCTGGAGTGGACCGCTATCTGCCCCCCATCATCGGCCGCGTCCATCCTCGCTACCACACGCCCTACGTCAGCCTGATCCTCTTTGCCGTACTGTCATCGTTACTGATCGCGACCAGCTTCCTCGGCGTCTCGGTAGGCGAAGCCTACCTCACCATGCTCGATCTGGCCGTCATCCTGCAGCTCTTACCGTCCACCTATATGTATTTGGCTCTACTCAAGCACACCTGGAGCAAGAACAGCGAGCTCAATGCCAACAAGTATTACCTCACTGCCAACGCAGTCTCTGGCCTGGCGGCGACCGCTGTCGGCATCGTAGTAGCCTTTATCCCCTCGCGCCAGGTCAACTCCGTTTGGATCTTCGAAGCCAAGCTGGTCGCCGGATGCGTAATCGTCTTTGGCGCCGCCTTATTTTTCTATCAACGAGCGCTGCGCAAGGCGCGCAACAACCCTGCCGATACCGAGCTGGTTCAGGGCGTGGAATACGGTTCCTAGCCTCATGTCCCGTCGCCTCTTTCATCGCGCAGCTCTGCCCGCAATTCTCTTCACGCTGGGCCTCTCCGCCGCTATTGCTCAAACACCGCAAAAGAGCAATTACCGGGTCCAGGAATTCATGGTGCCCATGCGCGACGGCGTGCACCTGCAGACCGTCGTGATCAGCAAAGCCAATCAGACCCAGCCATTGCCCATCCTCATGACCCGCACTCCGTACGGTGTTCCCACCCAGGAGACGTACGACAAGAATGCCGCCACGGCAGGCGCGGACTGGGTACCCGACAGTTGGAAGGAGCTGGCCGCCGACGGCTACATCTTTGTCTTTCAAAACCTGCGCGGCCGCTTTAAATCCGAGGGTGTCTTCATGATCTCGTCGCAGTACGACCCCAGCGACCCGAAAGCACCAACGAAACTACCGACGCCTACGACACCATCGACTGGCTGGTGAAAAACGTTCCCAACAACAACGGCAATGTCGGCATCTACGGAGTCTCTTATAACGGGCTCACCGCCGCGCTGACGCTGCTGCATCCCCATCCGGCGCTGAAAGTGGTTAGCGAGCAGGCTTCGCCGGTCGATCAATGGATGAATGACGACGATCATCGCTACGGCGCGCTTCGCTGAGAGTTATTCCTTCGAATACTGCGGTGATGGAGCAGGCCGACAAGAATGAGAACACCCACTTCGACTTCGACGTCTATGACACCTATCAGTGGTATCTCGATTTGGGCCCCTACTCGAACATCAACGCCAAGTTCATGCACGGAACTCCATCCCGTACTGGAACGACGGTGGAGCACCCCAACTATGACGACTTCTGGAGGAAAGAAGCGTGGGTGAACCAGCTGCACAGCTCACCGGTACCTAATCTGAACGTCGCCGGCTTCTGGGACCAGGAAGATCCCTGGGGTCCCGTGGCAGATCTTCCGAAACGCCGAGGAAAACGATCCGGAGAAAACCAACTTCATGGTCGCCGGCCCATGGTCCCACGGACAGTGGCAAGCACCGTACGGCGGACCGCATCGGCCAAGTTTCGTTCGGTGGGCACGACACCGCGCGCGAGTTCCGTGAGAACATTCAGGCGCCGTTCTTCCGTTATTACCTTCACGGCAAAGGCGAGAAGTCCCGTGGAAGGCCAGCACCTTCCAATCCGGCTCAAACACCTGGCACACCTACACCGACTGGCCGCCCAAAGCAAGCGAAGCCGACCAACCTCTATCTTGCATGCCGACGGGACGCTGTCCTTCGAGCCGCCCGCCGCTGACGGCCAGAAAGCTATCGCCAATATGTCTCCGATCCCGCCAATCCCGGTTCCCTATCGGCAGCGCCCGATCTCGCCCACCTATCCCGGCGGGGACTGGCGGACTTGGGAGGCGGCCGATCAGCGTTTTGTCGATCACCGGCCCGATGTCATCAGCTATGTGAGCGCCCCCCTGGATCACGATCTGGTCGTTACCGGTCCCTTCGCGGCCGAACCTGTATGCATCCACTTCAGGAACCGACACGCGATTTCGTCGTGAAGCTGATCGATGTCTATCCCGAGGATGCGGTCAGAAGACGCCTGGAAACCGAAGACGGACCGGCTCCGGGCGAATTGCCAAGTCACTCAATGGCTACCAGTTACCGATCGCGATGGAAGTGCGCCGCGGCCGCTATCAACGAGAGCTACGAGAATCCCGAACCGCTGATGCGAACCAGCCGACGCAGTTCACGATTCCGCTGCGCGATCACGACCACGTCTTCCTTAAAGGGCCACCGGCTGATGGTGCAGGTGCAATCGACCTGGTTTCCGGTGATCGACCGCAACCCGCAAAAATTTGTGCCCAGCATCTACCTGGCGAAAGCAGCAGATTTTGTCCCGGCAACACAGCGCATCTTCTGCACTCCCGCCATGCCTTCCCACCTTGTTCTTCCGGTGGTGCCATAGAGCAGCTGTACGAGACCAAAAGCCGCACCCGCCTTTGCCGGGAGGATGGCTCTCGCCGTTCCATTTTCGGATATAGTTACCAAGTTGCCTATGAGCTCGTTTCCTGGCGTTCAAGAGGCTGGCCACCCTCCGCGCGGCCCTCTGCGGCCTAGAGACGGTTTGGCGTGCATCCTCAACCTCGGCTGGAACAGCCGCCTTGCTCCCATCGTTGTGTGCCGTCACCTGCATGCGGGTGAACCCACGTTGTAACTAAAAGGGAGATGCATCTTGAAATCAAAAATGTTTTTGCTTTGCGCACTGGTCGCCTCGCCGTATTCGACAGGTATGGCACTGGGGCAGGCTCAGTACGACGTGATCAACCTCGGGACACCTCTCGGTGGCAGCTTCGCCATCTCTGCCGGGATAAGCCCCTTGGGCTTCCTGGGGGGCTACGCGAACCTGCCGGGCGATGCCAGTCAGCACGCAGTTCTCTGGTACCCCAATAGAACCAAGGACTTGGGTACGCTCGGTGGAACGAACAGCGCCCTGCTGAACCAATTCTCCGGCTTTTCTGAAACCGCCACCCTAGACCCTTTGGGACAGAATTGGTGTGAAACCGGCACCGGTCTTATTTGCCTGCCCATTACGGTGCAAAACGGCCGTGCCGTTTCCCTTCCGCTGCTGGGCGGTCACAACGGCGCTGCCTTCGGCAATAACGACCTGGGCCAGGTGGCAGGAGCCGCTCAGAACACCACTCCCGATCCCAGTTGCCTGGTCGGCGGCAAGCCGGTTTCACCAGTCTTTCAAACCCAGCAGGCTGTCCCCGTCATCTGGACCCTGGGGCGCGCTCGCCAGCTGCCGGTCTTCCCTGGGGACAGCGAAGGCAGCGCGAACGCGATCAACAATCTTGGACAGGCAACCGGCTCTACAGGAGATTGCCTGACTACTCCCGCAGCCCACGCCGTGCTCTGGAAGAACGGCAAGGCCACTAATCTTGGCAACCTCGGCGGCTCACTGTACACCAATCCCTTCGGCATCAACGATCGGACCCAGGTGACCGGTACATCCGATGTTGCCGGCGATTTAACCAGCCACGCATTCCTGTGGCAGGACGGCGTCATGAAAGACCTTGGAACGCTTCCCGGGGACTATTACAGCGTTGGCTACTCCGTGAATAATCTCGGCCAGGTTGTCGGCCAGTCGTGCGATGCAAACTTCAACTGCCGCGCCTTCCTTTGGCAAAACGGAAAAATGACCGACCTCAATACCCTCAACCCCTCCACCTCGCCTTTGTACCTTTACCTTGCGGCCACGATCGACGATTTCGGTGTGATCGTAGGCTATGCGTTCGATCAAACGGCCAACACATCCCCCGCGTTCGTGGCCATTCCCAGATTATTCGGGATCGGCCCGGGGGCATCCTCGTCCATCGCGCATATCGAAGCCGTTCCCAGGGTTGCGCTGCCCGAAGGTCTCCGTGCGCAGATCCAGCAAAATATGAAAAAGAGAGGAGCACGGCGGATAGCACCGCGCTAGCAGAAAAAGGATTGCCGTACCTCCTCGTTCCCTCGCAAAGGACGGGTGCGGCTCTGACCACAACGTCACAGGCCGCAGCAAAACTAATGCCTTGTGTCAGGGCCCGACTTTACAGCTTGCGGAAAAACTCGGTAGCGGGCGGGAAAGCGACACCGCGGGGGATTTAGCGTCTGCGTGAGAACTGCAAACTTCAGGATTCGTGGTGGGAGCCCCCGCATTTATGCGGGGGAAGGAGCGCTTCAGCGCTCCGAGAAACAGTTTCGACTCGATCATGCGCTTTAGCGCTGGGAATGCTAGGGCTGTGCCGTATGGGCTTTACAGGTTGCGGAAAACTCGCTTTGTGTCAGGGCCCGACTTTAGTCGGGCCGCTGAGGCCAAACAAAGATCTGGGCTTCAGCCCCTGCGCCTTTTTCTTCGCCAGTGGAAGCCTGTGCCGCCTTTCCTCGCCTTTTGCCAGAATATGGCAAGGCTCCATTACCTCGGGTGAGCGGCCACCTCGTTTGTGAGGGGGTTGACGGCATCGCTGGACTATTCTTCAATAAGCAAATCACGGATGGGCGCCAGCCACCCCTGATCTCAGATCATCTTCACCGGGCCTGGCATGATTGCATTTCTGAGCCAAATCGAAACGCGAGGGGATCCCGGTGACCCAATCCTACGAAGAGACTGATGCCAGTCACGTCCTAACCATGGAAGAAATTACGAACCTTACCGAAGAGGGTAGCAAGCCTGCCGATACCCTCATGAACGTGGTCGCTTTGATCGCCACGCGTTTCCGAACCGACGTGTGCTCCGCCTATTTGCTGGAGCCGGATCGGTCAAACCTGGTGTTGGCGGCTACCCTTGGCCTTCACCCGCGATGTATAGGCACCCTCCGCATGCCCATCAACGAGGGCCTCACTGGCTTGGTCGCGGAACAAGTGTTGCCGGTCGCTGTGGAGGATGTCAGCAATCATCCACGCTTTAAATACTTCAAGGAGTCGGGCGAAGAGGTCTACCACTCGTTTCTCGGTGTGCCCCTGATCGACCGCGGCATTCTCCAGGGGGTCCTCGTCGTTCAGACCAAAAACCCGAGGGAATTCCGGGACCACGAAATTCGCATGTTGGCCGAAGCGGCAAACCAGGTCGCGCCGGTAGTCAGCGAGGCCCGCACTCTGGATCGTTTCATAGCCCCGGCTCAGGAGCGCCTTTGGTCCGTTGCCCATAACCTCTCCTGGTGTTGGGACTACGACTGCATCAGCTTGTTTCGCGATCTCAATCCCACCCGCTGGTGGCAGCTCAATCAAAATCCTATCGCCCTGCTCAACGAAATCCCTTTGGGAGAACTCGAACGCCGCGCCACCGAACTCGGGCTGCACAGCCGCATCAACTATGTCTACCGCCGCCAGCAGGAGTATCTAAAGGCAGACCGCACCTGGGGCTCGATGAACGCTGGTGTGCTCCGGCCCCGGCCCGTCGCCTACTTTTCTGCGGAGTTCGGCCTGCACGAGTCCCTGCCCATTTATTCCGGCGGTCTGGGCGTGCTCGCCGGGGACCACATCAAGAGCGCATCCGACCTCGGCATTCCCCTCATCGGTATCGGCCTGTTCTATGGCCAGGGCTACTTCCGGCAGTACCTGGACGCGAAGGGCTGGCAACGGGAAGAGTACCTCCGCACCGACGTCGATCAGCTCCCCATGGAACTCGCCATTGGCAAAAAAGGCGAACCGGTGGTGGTGGAAATTCAAACCCGCGGCGGCTCCATACGAGCCAAAGTCTGGCGAGTCCAGGTGGGGCGTTGCACCCTTCTGTTGCTCGACTCGAACGTGCAAGGCAATGCGCCCGAAGATGTGGATCTGACCTCTCGCCTCTATGGCGGCGACGGGCGTACCCGGATTCGTCAGGAGCTGCTCCTCGGCATCGGCGGCTATCGCGCTCTGAAGGCCATGGGCATTTCTCCTGGCGTTCTCCACCTCAACGAGGGCCACAGCGGTTTCGCCGTGCTGGAGGCGATCCGCGATCGCATGCAGGAAGAAGGCCTGGACTTCGACACTGCCGCCAATGAGATTCCCCGGGAAGTGATCTTCACCACCCACACCCCCGTGCCCGCGGGTCACGACCGGTTCGACGGCGATCTCGTTGAGGAGCACCTGGGCCCTCTGCGCGAGCAACTGGGCATTTCGCACGAGAGGCTTATGGGCTTCGGTCGTGAGCATCCCAACGATCATCACGAACCATTCTGTATGACCGTCCTTGGGCTCTTGCTCTCCCGCCGTGCCAATGCGGTTTCTTCTCTGCATGGCGAGGTTTCGCGTGCCATGTGGAAGGGCCTGTATCCCGGCAAGCCGGAAGATGCGGTGCCCATCGGGCATATCACCAATGGCGTCCATGTCCCATCCTGGCTGGCGCCGCAAATGTCTCGTCTCTACGATCGCCATCTCGGGGTCGGATGGCAGGGCAAGAGCTCCTGGCTGCGCACCTGGGAGCCCATCGAGAACCTGGACGACGGCGAGCTTTGGGAAACCCACCTCAGCCTCAAAGCCCAACTCATCGACTTCGTGCGCCGCCGCGCGCGCGAGCAGGCCGAACGCCGTGGTGAGCCGGAGGAGACTCTGCACCGGCTCAGCAAAGTACTCTCTCCGGATGCCCTGACCATTGGCTTCGCGCGCCGGTTTGCCACCTACAAGCGAGCCAATCTGATCCTGGCCGACATCCAGAGACTGGCCTCCATGGTCAACGATCCCAAGCGTCCGGTGCAGTTCCTCTTTGCCGGCAAGGCCCACCCCCACGACGAGCCGGGAAAGATGGTGTTGCAGCAGATTGCCGAGTTGATGCGCGAATCCAAATTCCGGGACAAGTTTGTCTTTGTCGAGAACTATGACATCAATGTCGGCCGTTATCTTGTGCAGGGAGTGGATGTCTGGCTGAACAATCCGCGGCGGCCCCTTGAGGCCTCCGGCACCAGCGGGCAAAAAGTAGTGTTGAACGGAGGCCTGAATCTCTCGGTGTTGGATGGCTGGTGGGCCGAAGCCTACGACGGCCTCAACGGCTTCGCCATCGGTAACGGCAGAACCCATACCAACATGGATGTGCATGACACCCGCGATGGCGAAGACCTCTACCGCGTCCTGCACGACGAACTCATTCCCCTCTACTATCAGCGCGACAAGGATGGGCTGCCTCGGGGATGGATCACCCGCATGAAGCGAACCATCCGCACCCTTGGCTGGCGCTTCAGCGCAGATCGCATGGTGATGGACTACACCAGAAACTGTTACGTTCCCGCAGCCGGTGGCACCTCGAGCGAAATGAAGCCGCACTCCTAGCCGCTCCGCATCATGATTTGGGGCGTAGGCCCTGGTTAGGCACCCCGGCGCCTAATCTGCGCGGCCCATAATAATTTTTCACGGAAAGTGCCACCCGTAACTGTTTTTCACGCTCCAAAATCATTTTTCACATATAATCTCGCCATAAACCAAAATTCACACCCCCGGACAGGTTTTCAGCGAGATGGCCCCTAATAATCATTTTTCAGGTCCCATAACCAATTTTCACGGGATTGCTCTGCCTGAAATGGCGACCCCGGCCGGCTATGCGGCCCTCATCGACGCCTATCGCCTGCAGGCCCCCCTGCCCCGAACTCTCTTCGCAACCAGTCAGCACCATCGCACACGGAACGAAGGGGGATGGCGAATCCTCACCCCTCGGCATACACCTTCGCCGGATCTGGAAGGGCACCTTACCTTTGCTTTGAAAAACGAGGGCCTGGATCTCGCGATTCTCAAACGATTATTCGCCACTGTCACCACATCGGAAATCGAAGCGATCGTTCGTGCCAAGCCAACCGGGGGATACGCCCGGCGGCTATGGTTCCTCTACGAGTGGCTCCTGGACCGGACGCTCGACCTGCCCGACGCGCGCACCGGCAACTATGAGCCGGTCGTCGACCCGCAACTGCAGTGGGCGATACGAGGTGAAAACTCGTCCCGCCACCGTGTCCGCAACAATCTGCCCGGCACACCTGCTTTCTGTCCTCTGGTCTTCCGCACCAGCACCACCGCCGAATTCGCGGCCATGGATCTGGTCCAGCGCGCGCAAAAAGCGGTTGCCGCGGTGCCCAGGGACTTGCTCGTGCGCACTGCGGCTTTCCTGCTGCTGAAGGATTCTCGATCGAGTTTCGCGATTGAAGGAGAGCGTCCTTCGCAGGATCGGATCAGGCGCTGGGGTCAAGCCATCGCCGAGGCCGGACGACGGCCGGTCGATCTTGAAGAACTCCTGCGGCTGCAGGCCATCGTGATCGGCGACGCGCGCTTCGTGAAGCTTGGACTCAGAGAGGAAGGAGGTTTTGTCGGCGAGCATGATCGCGATACGCGCATGCCGATCCCTGACCACATCAGCGCCCGGCCAGAGGATCTGAGGTCGCTGATCGACGGCATGGTTGCCTTTGATCGGGGACCGGCAGAAGCGCTCGATCCTGTGATCGCTGCCGCCGCTCTGGCCTTCGGGTTCGTCTACGTCCATCCCTTCGTGGATGGCAACGGCCGCATCCACCGTTACCTCATTCACCATGTTCTGGCGCAACGCGGCTTCAATCCGTCGGGATTCGTTTTCCCCATCTCCGCCGCGATTCTGGAGCGGCTCGAGGAGTATCGCGCCGTGCTGGAGGACTACTCAAGGCGGCTGCTACCAGTGATCGACTGGCGGCCGACCGAGGACGGCAATGTAGAGGTCCTGAATGAAACGGCAGACTTCTACCGTTTCTTTGACGCAACCCCCCACGCCGAGTTTCTCTACGCCTGTGTTCGCAAGACGATCGAAGAAGACTTGCCGCGGGAGACCAAATTCCTGTCGCAGTACGATCAATTTCGCAACCGCGTAGAGGCGATCGTGGAGATGCCCGATCGAACCATCGACCTGCTGTTCCGCCTTCTTCATCAGAACGGCGGCCGGTTGTCGAAGCGCGCCCGCGAGCGCGAATTCGCCCAACTAACGGAGGCGGAAGCGGCCGCCGCCGAAGATGCTTACAAAATGGCATTCGGCTTGGAATAAGCGCGGGAAATGAAATGTGAGACACGGAGGGATCCAATGAAGATGCTTCTACTGTTCGTGCTCCTGAGCACCGCCACCACCCACGCTCAGAACCAGGGCCTCTGGGAAGGCTATGACGGAGAATGGAGCCACGTTTCCCGGCAATTGCTGGCGCTCGCCGAGGCCACCCCGGCCGAGAAATTCTCCTGGCGTCCCGCCCCGGGAGTTCGGTCGATTGGCGAAGTCTACATGCATATCGCCATCGCCAATTTCTATCTATTGAGCGTGACCGGGCCCAAGGAACCGGCAGTGTCGGTCAGCATGGAAAAGACCGTGACCGCCAAGGCCGACGTCATCGACTGGTTGAAGCGCTCGCTGGATGCGGTAGCCACGGCCCGCGCACACTTAAAGCCGGCTGACTTCGAGCGCAAGGTCACGATCGATAACAAAGTGGTCACAGTCGATGGCATGTACCTGCGCATCATCGTTCACGCGAATGAACACATGGGGCAATCCATCGCTTACGCTCGCATGAACGGCGTCGTGCCCCCGTGGTCAAAGCCATGAATGGCGATAGCAGGGCGGGATCGAAAGATCGACCTATCTGAACGGGGATCTGCGCCGCGGCACACGCATCCGCGATCGGATCGCGGCGTCCTGCAGCTCGCGTCCTAATTCATCATCGACTGCAAGCCGCTGCAGGTCCTCCTCCAGGCGGAGTACTTGCATTACCCGCGCATAGTTTCCCAGGGCAACTCCAGGATCGCCCAGCTCAATTCGGTACAACGTAGCTCGTGCCATGCCTGCGCGCTGCGCAACCATCTCAGCCGAGTACCGCCGGCGCAGACGCGCCACCTTAAGCCTCTCCCCGAATCCAGTCAGGATGCTGGCAACCCCGGGCGGAATACTGGCAGTTTGTTTCCTCATAACGTCTCATATTTTATACATATTATGGCATATATGTCTATTTTATGAGACATTACAGCCAGAAAAACCTCTCGTTCCGCACGCCCCCCACGTGCGGAGCGAAAATGCCAAATCACGCCGAGGTCCTTTCGCGCCGGCAAGATCTCCTAGCGTGGACCCCTCTGGCCGTTCCCGCCTTGCTGAGGCGGTCTCTGCTGTTGGTTCGGGGGTCGGCTTGGGGGCCGATTCTGGTTTGACGGCGGCCTGTTCTGTGGCGCTGGCCGCGTCGATGTCGTCGGCCTTGGCTGCGGCGTCGGCCGTGGCGCTGGCGGCCGATTCTGCGGTGGCCTTTGCGGCGCGGGTTTGGTCGTAGGCAGCCGGTTCGGCGGCGCGGGTTGGGTTGTGGGTGGTCTGTTCTGCGGCGGACGGTAACCTGGCGTCCCCGGCTTTACCGGTTGGATCGTCGGCGGACCGCCGTTGGGCGGACGATAGCCGGCTGATGGGCGGACGATAGCCTGGCTGATTGACCGGCCGATTGTAGCCCGGCGGCCGGTTGTAGCCAGGCCGGTTATAAGACGGATAACGAACAGGCGTGGGCGGCCGGTAGTTCGGTGGCCGGTAGCCCCAGTTGCCACCATATCCCGGCCGGGAGTTATACGGCACGGGGCGCGGCCGATACCACGTATATGGCGGACGATAGCCGCCTCCCCAACCGCCCCAAGGACCACGGTTGTAATAAATCCGCCGCGCTCCCCAATTCCATCCCCAACCACCCCATCCCCAGGGCTGGCTCACCAGCAGCGCGGTAATGCCGATGCCAATGCCGAAGGTGATCAACCCCGCGTTCAGGCCGCTCCCCGCATATACCACCGTGGGGTTGTATTGCGGTACGTACACCACCTGCGGGTTCACCGGTTGGATCACGTAGATGGGCTGGCCGGCATTCTGCTGCACCTCGACCTGTTGCTGAGGAGTGCTACGCAGGGAGCCCGCTGCGTAGGCTTGCGCCCGCAGCCGTTGAATCGATGCCGACACCTCATCCTGATTCGCCGTGACGGCTGCCCCGATGGCGGCATAGTCGTCAATATTCTCCGCCATCATCCCCAGCACTTGGGGAAAGCCGACCAAAGCAATGAATGCCGGGTCGAAACCCTGTTGCTGCGCAGCGGCGGTCAACTGGGAGAGAGTCAGGTTTTGGTTCTGCCCCAGCCAATTGTTTACATCCAGAATCTCCTGGGGATTGGTGGAGGCGGTGGTGATCTGGGCGAGAAGGGAATCGGGGTAGAGAGCGACCGGAGCCAGCAGTTGATCCAGCTGTTGTGGCGTGGGTGGCGGCGGAGCCTGTGCTTGAAGATCGGGAGCAAGACCCTGAAAGAGGAGGAGGCCGACGAGCAGAACAACGGCGGACAGGCTGGGTTTACGCTGCATCTGGATACTCCCGGGGCTGCGGCTTCAACGCCCTTGGAAAGGGTACCGCAACCGCAGAAATCCTCCTAAATCTTGTCCGGCAGCAGCGTTTGGTCGATGGCCGCCGACCTCTGAATATGGGTGTAACGGAATGACTCGGGAAACTTCAATCCGTACCCCAGGCACCGGTCGAAACTGATGTGCGATAGCCAAATGAGTGCGAGTTGGCCGCCCAGCATAGATCCCCGCTCCCAGGCCAACAGGCCCAACGCTAATGGAAGCACATAGCTATGGAAAAGGTTGTAAAAGGCGGCCGATGTTTTGTTGGCAGATCGTAGATAGCCGAGAAGAGAGACATCGGGCACCAGAAACAGCAAAGCGAACACGCCCCAGTGGTGCGGATATAAACGTTGATAGGCAATGCATCCAACAACCAGCGCCACCAGTCCCTCCAGTCTCAGCAGGACGTCCGGGCGAGTAAGGTAGAGAGAGCCAGGGAAAGCGTTCATTTGCCTACAGCCTACATTTCCAACGCGCAAGTGGGGGCCATCATTTTGGCGGCAGGTAAGTCCACCCGCATGGGGGAAGCGAAACAGCTCCTCCGCCTGGGTGAAAGCACAGTGTTGGGCCAGACCATCGAAAACGTTCGCCGCTCAGCGGTGAAAGAGATTGTCCTGGTTCTCGGCTCTTCCGCGGAAACCATCCGCCGCCAGCTCCCCGCCTCGTTGCTCGAAGGTCTTAAGGTTGTGGTCAACCCGGCATACGAGCAGGGAATGGCAAGTTCGTTGCGAGCCGGGCTCTCCGCGCTCGGTCCGCAAGTAGCCGCCGCCCTCATCGTTCTGGCGGACCAACCATTCGTTCGCCCCGAAACTCTCAATCAGCTGGCCGATCAGCACCGCCGCACCAAAGCGCAGATCGTGATCCCCTCGTACCAGGGCATCCGCGGCAACCCCGTCCTGATCGACCGCTCGATCTTCCCTGAGGTCATGGCACTCCAGGGAGACGTAGGCTGCCGTGCGATCTTCGGCAATCACCTGGAGGGAACCGTGAACGTTGAAGTAGAAGATGAAGGAATCCTGCTCGATATCGACAACCATGAGGATTACGAGCGATTCCAGAACCCTGGAGGAGGCGCCGCCGCTAAGGAAGAGTCTCCGCCTCACACCGGCGAATAACGGCATCCACGTCAAACGCCCGTCCGGAGAGGCCGGTTTCTTCCACCGGGATTTGCTGGACGTGGCCGCCCCGGCGCAGCGCCACCATCTGGCTCATCACGCTCAGGGCAATCTCCTCCGGGGTGGACGCGCCCAGATGCAGCCCTGCGGGTGCATACACGGTAGCGATCTTCTCTTCAGAAACATTCCCGGCGCGAAGATAGTCGAGTACCAGCTTGGCCCGATGATGGCTGGCGATGAGGGCCACATAGGCGGCGTTACCTTCCAACGCCTTTTTGAGCCACAGATGGTCTCTTTTGTGTTGCGTGGCAATCACCACGAAGGATTTTGATCCGATCGGGGTTTCCGTGAGATCGAAATCTTCGGTGACCAGTCTCTCAGCCTGGGGAAAGGAACTGCGATCGGCGGCCGGATCGTTGACCGTGATGGTAAACCCCATCAGGTCGCCCAGCACGGCCAGCGTTTCCGCGATGCGGCCATGGCCCACGATCAGAAGTTCAGGCTTGGGCAGAACCGGCTCGATAAAAATATCCATGGTCCCTCCGCAAGGCATGCCCACGCCCAGCTGCTCATCGCTCATATCCACGGTAATCATCCGTGGTCTTTCCGTCTCGATGCAGCTGATGGCTTCGCTACGAACCGCGCTTTCCGCGCATCCGCCGCCCACCCATCCCAGCAGCAGTTTGCCAAAGGGATCGATGATGGCCTTGGAGCCGCGCCGGGCCGAGGAAGAGCCCTCCACCCGAACCACCGTAGCGATGGCGAAGGGTTTGCCCTGGGAGGCGAGTTCGGCCGCTTTGGTATAGAGGTCTGAGAACATCTATAGGGGGTTATCATAAGCTTTTGCTGCTTTATGCTTCAACCACGGGGATAAGCCTTGTATAGCGAACAGGTACTCGCCCATTACGCTAATCCGCGCAATGTGGGGAGCGTCATCGAGCCTTCCGGCAAGGCGATGGTAAAGAGCCCGCTCGATAGCGACACCGTCCTGATCTCGTTGCGCATCGACCACAACATCATTCAGGAAGCAAAATTCAAGTGCATGGGCTGCGCGGTAGCGATCGCCTGTTCGTCCATGGCCACGGAGATGATCTTAGGCAAAACCGTCGACCAGGCCTACTCCATCACCGAGCAGGCAGTGGCCGAAGCCCTGGGTGGCATTCCCGAATACAAGATGCGCTGCAGCAACCTGGCCCCCGCCGCCATCCGCAACGCAATCGACGACTGGAGAAAAGCTGCGGATTTGTCCTGATTTTCCCCTTGTCCACTACTAATGGACACCGCCCGCATCAGATCCCCTGCCTCCACACCACTTTCCCACCCACCACCGTCAGCACCACCTTGGTCTTGCCCACAGTGTTGGCTGGCACCTGAAAAAGATCCTGCGAAAGCACGATCACGTCCGCAAGCTTGCCGCTTTCGAGTGAGCCCACCTTATCCTCCATGAACTCGGCGTACGCGCCATTGCGCGTATATCCGGCCAGCAGCTCTGGTAGCGTGAGCCGCTGGTCGGGATAGAAACCCTCGGCCGGCTTCCCGTCGATCGTCTGCCGGGTGAGTGCAATCTGCATCGTAGGAAAAGGATTGAGCGTATCCACCGGCCAGTCGCTGCCGTTGATCATCAACGCTCCACTGGCCACCAGGTCATGCCAGCGAAGCCCTTCAGAGAGCCGGCTTGCGCCCACGTTGTCTGCCCACGGCTCATCGCCCCATGAAGCCCCCAACGAAGGACAGCACCATGGCTGCACGCTCACAATCACTCCCAGCTTGGCGAACCGCGGAACATCCACTGGCTTGATGGCTTCGATATGCTCGATGCGCCAACGCCGATCCCGCGGGCCGTCCTCTTTCTCCACCGCCTCGTAGGCGTCCAGTGTAGTCCGCACCGCCCCATCGCCGATCGCGTGCGTCATCACCTGGTAGCCATGCTTGTCCAACGCCAGAAAGTCCCGCTGAAATTCCTCCGGCGTATACAGCGTCGATCCCTTTTGGCCGGGGGTGTTGGCATAGGGCTCGAGCATCGCGGCGGTATGCGTCTCGACCACTCCATCGGCAAAAAACTTGATAATGCCGGCTCGTACCCAATCATCGTGAAAGCGCCTTCGTGCCTCGTCGAAGGTGGCCAGCTCCTCCGGCGAAATGGTATGCCGCACCCCGACATCGGTAGCGAATGCCGTGGTCATGCGCACCGTCAACTCACCCCGCTGGTGCAGCTCCTGGTATAGCTCCATCTCTGGAATATCGCCGGTGGCATTCACCACGCCCGTCACGCCGTGGCTGTTGGCCTCGATCATGCCCAGGCGGATGTGGCTCAGCTTCTGCTCATGGGTCACCGGCATCACGCTGAGCACCAGGTTTTTGGCCCCTTCCTCCAGAACCCCCGTGGCCTCTCCGCTCTTCGCGTCGCGCACGATCATGCCGCGCACCGCCGCTCCTCCCGCGCCGGGATTGGGCGTCGCATGGTTGATCTTGGCTGCGGCCAGCGCCTGCGAGTTCACCCACAAGCTATGTCCATCCGAGGATAAGACGGCCGCCGGCCTGTCAGGGAAAGCCTCGTCCAGCATCGCCCGGGTGGGCAGCCCGTCGGCGGTAGGGAAGAACCCATAGTTCCAGCCCGCCCCGTAGATCCACTTCTCGTCCGCCTTTGCCGCTGCCAGAGGATGCGCCTTTGCATAGTCGAGCAGAATCTGCCGCACCTCCTCGGGCGTCTTGGCATCGTAGAGCAGCACCCCCGCCAACCCCGCGCTTCCCCACAAGAAGTGAGTGTGGGTATCGATGATGCCGGGCATGGCCATGCGTCCGCCCAGGTCGATCACCTGCGTCCCGGCTCCGTGATACTTCTCCACTTCCCGGTTGGTCCCCGCCAGCAGGATCTTTCCCTCCCGGATGGCGACGGCCTCGGCCCACGGTGCGGCGGGATTGGAGGTGTAGATATGCCCCTTCACCAGCACCAGGTCAGCCGGCGGTGTGGCTTTGCAGCCAACCAGCGCGCAGCACAGCAGCAAGCCAATCGCGGCACTCTTAGCCCCGGATAGCAATGGGCATGGATCTCCCATGGATCTTGTTCGCACGCACGCTCTCCTCAATAGGATGTGGCCTGGGTTGGCACAGAGTAGCACGGTCATTCTCTGCGGCCGAATCTTCTCTCACCCCGCGAAAAGCCGGTGATTTCCCTTGCTCGCCGATTGCTGCGAGTGGGATACTTCCAGTGGAAATTCTTAGCGATGAACGCGCGCGGCCAGGGCTGGGAACGGCGCGAGTGCTCTGGAGGCTGCATTGGCAACCACCGCGGGAGTGGGCGCGAGCGGGCACGGACGAGGGCGGTGTCGCGCCCGGGGCTGCCGAGGAGCTCGCCGGACCTCCCCACGTCGAATCGAATCTCTTACAGCCGGTGACCCGGGCCGAGCGCATCAGCAGCATGGATGTGCTGCGGGGCTTCTCCTTGATGGGCATCCTGGTGATGAACATCACCGATTTCGCCTATGGGTTTACTAATTACGCCTTTCCCCTCAGCACCGTGAAGCCGGTCTTCGATGGCCCGCACTGGAAGATCAATACGGCTGTCTGGTTCATGCGCTGGATCTTCGCAGAGGGCAAGATGCGCGCGCTGTTTTCCATGCTTTTTGGGGCGGGCGTCATTCTCCTGACCGGGCGGGCGGTGGCCCGGGGCGCAGGCATACGCGCGGCGGATATCTATACCCGGCGGAACATGTGGCTGGTGCTCTTCGGCATGCTGCACGGATACCTCATCTGGAGCGGCGACATCCTGTTCTATTACGGCTTGGCCGCACTCCTCTTTCTCTTTCCCTTTCGCAATGTTCGTGTCAGCCGGTTGATATGGGTGGCCGGGATCCTGCTGGTGATCAACAGCGCATTGGGGGTCAACGCTCAGTACCACATCTGGTCCAGCGCCAGGGATGGAGCGGCCAAGGCCACCGCCAAGCTCGCGCAACACCAGCCACTCACCGACGATGACCGGGACGCCCTGAAGCAGTGGACCGATGTGCAGGATCACTGGCGAATGACTCCGAAGAAGCGGGCCGAGGACATCGCCGCTATGCAAAAGGGGTATTGGAAAGCGCAGGGGCATGAGGCGCATGACGTCTTAATGGGCGAGCTCAAAGGCTCCTACTTCGGATTCGGCGATTGGGTAGGGATGATGCTTCTCGGCATGGCGCTTTACAAGAATGGGTTTCTGCCCGGGCGGTTGAGTAGAAAGACCTACGCTTGGATTGCGTTGATCGGGCTGTCGCTCTCGTGGGGCGTGAGCGGTTTCACCGCATGGAAGGCCTGGGCAGCACATTTCGACTTGTTCAAAACGTTGCTGTGGGTCTTTATCCCCTATGACCTGGCGCGGGTCGCGGGCGCGTTAGGAAATGCCGCGTTGCTCTTGATCCTTTTGCAGGCGGGAGCCCTGAAGTGGCTGCTGCAACGGGTGGCTGCGGTGGGGCAGATGGCGCTGTCGAATTATCTGCTGACCAGCATCACCATGAAGGTGATCTACGTTTGGGGACCATGGCACTGGTACGGTTACGTGGAGTACTACAAGATTTACTACGCCGTAGCGGCGATGTGGATTTTCAATATGGCCTTCAGCTCGATCTGGCTGCACTACTTCGAGTTTGGGCCGGTCGAGTGGTTGTGGCGTTCCCTGACCTATTGGAAGCGGCAGCCCATGCGGATTCGGGCAGCGGTTCCAGCGTCAGCGTAAGAAATTGTTCTTGAGCATCGCCTCGCGGTCGATTCCACGCCGGGAAAGTATGGCCGCAGCTACGGCAGACTGCTGGAGCAATGCGAAAGCGATCGGCGTCCGTGATTACCTGAGTGCCCGCTCCAGATCGAAAATTCTCGCGTATACCTTCTCATACGCCTCCACCATGGTTACGAGAGAGAACCGTTGCTCGACTCTCCCTCGACAGGCGTTGTCTTGAATCGAAGGAATTCCAGCGAGCGCCTTGACCGCCTCGGCCACATCGTTCACCAGAAATCCCGTCACTCCCTGCTCGATCACCTCGCGGCAGGAGCCAAGATCCATCGCAATCACCGGAACTCCCGCCGCGTTCGCCTCTGCCAGCACCAGGCCAAAGCGTTCCGGGATGGTATTCAGGTGAAGCAGGGCAAACGCGCGCGCAAACAAGCCATTCTTCTCCTCCGCGCCCACTGGCCCCAGGTATTGGATCTGATCATTGAGACGCGGCTGAATCGCTTCCCGGAAGTAGTTCGTATCCTGCACAATCCCGGCGATGAGCAATTGCCGGCCACTCTGGCGGGCCGTCTCGATAGCCAGGTGGACCCCCTTGTCCGGATGGATCCGCCCAATAAAGATAAGCTCCTCCCCGCGGCTCCTTCGTTGCGGATACAGCGTGAGGTCGATTCCGTTGTATACGGTTGCCAGGTAATTCAATCCCGGTGCGCGATCTGAATCGCTGATGGAAACGAAATATCCATCCTTATATTTCTGGTAAACCGGCATGATGCGGGGCGAGGAGAATCCATGAATCGTGGTCAGCACCGGTGTCTTCACCAGGCGCGTGTAGGCCAGCGCCATAAAGTCATAGTGGCTGTGGATCAGGTCAAACTCCGCGGCGTGCTCAAAGGCCTCTGCGATGTGCAGGTATTCCGCTACCTTGGGATCGATGGAGCGATCCTCTTCGTAGCCTCTGTCAACGACCGCGTGGAGATGAGCGCGGGTGAGCGAATCACCGCTGGCGAACAGCGTTACATCCCATCCCCGCGCTACCAGGCCCTCGGCGACGTTGCTGGCCACCGTCTCCCACGCGCCATACTGCCGTGGCGGCGTGCGCCAAGCGACGGGAGACAAAATCGCGACTCTCTTGTTAGAGCCCATCCGAAGTCATTGCAGCCAGCACATCCTTCAGGGCCACCGTAGCAAACCCACTAGCGTGATCGGCCAGCCCGTAAGGAATGATCAATTGCCCCTGGTGCAGCAACGCGCCGCAGGAATACACCACGTTGGGCACATATCCTTCGCGCTCGCTCGGCTCTGGGGTCATCATCGGTTCGCGCAGCCGGCCGATCACTTTGGAAGGATCCTTTAGATCCAGCAGGAAGGCCCCAATGCAGTACTGGCGCATCGGTCCCACCCCGTGACTCAGCACCAGCCACCCCGCCTCGGTTTCGATCGGCGATCCGCAGTTCCCAATCTGCACCAGCTCCCACGGAAACGCCGGCTTCAGCAGTAACTGGCGGTGGTTCCAGAAGTGCACATTGTCCGAGCGCATCAGAAAGATATTCTCGTTGTCCTGTCGCGAGATCATGGCATAGGCGCCATTCACCTTCCGCGGAAACAGCGCCATGCCCTTGTTCTCTGCCTCCGGGCCGTTCAACGAGATAAATCGGAAGCGCAAAAAATCAGAGGTCTCAAGCAGCTCCGGCATAATCACCCTGCCGTCGTAGGCGGTGAAGGTCGCGTAGTACACATGCGAGCCATCGTCCTTGCGGAAGCGCACAAACCGGGCGTCCTCGATGCCGTTGCGTTGCGAGGGCGTGGAAGGGAAAATGATCCGCTCCGACAGATCCTGCTCCGCCTCAAACTGCACCTCGTAGTTGGACCGCGCCAGCATCCAGATACTCTGCGCCCGCAGCTGATCCTCGCCGGCTTCGCCATGCGCCTGGCTGGAGTGTTGCAACTCGCAGGCCAGGGCATCTCGCAGCGTCGTCAGTCCAAACGAGCTTCCCAGCCTCTCCAGCACCCGGCTGGTAAAGTCGCTCTCTAACCCGAGTTCCCAGAGTTTTCGTTGGAACAGCGGTCCTTCATATACCGTGTTGGCAATCTGCCGTGGCTCGGTGAGCAAGCTGCCCGCTGGATCCACCTCGATGCTTAGATCGCGATGGACGATCCCGCTGCGAAAGGTGACGGACGAAATATGACCTTCCCCAGTTGCGCGCAGGCTGAGAATGAAGCGCACGGCCCCCTCCGGCAAGCCCGCCTGGTCAGGGTGCGGCACCATCGAGGGGCTGAAGAGAGCCGCCGATTCCAGGGAATACTCGGCCAGAAAGTAGGAGCCGATTAGAAGCTTGCGCTCGGGAGAAAACTCGGCATGTGCCGGCATAAGCTCCCGCAGCTGCTCAAAGCGATCCAGAAAGCGTTGCCGCAGATGAAGGTGTCGCTGTGCAAAGCCCGCGGACACTTGCTCCAGCAGCGGGCCAACCATCGCATCCGGCACGGCCAGGATCCTTTCGATGATCCCGATAATTCGTCGCGCATCCCCAGGCTCAAACTGCCGCAGCAGAACTCGTGACGGATCCGGCCTGAGGACGGTCTTGGAACGCTTAAGAGGAAGTGCCGGAGAGGTCACGTTGTCCAGTGCAGTCGCATTTCCCACGGGGGTCTCGTTTCTTGTCGCTGCCTCTATAGTCGTTTCTGCGGGCAGTCTTGTGCAGCTTTTCCGCGGGAAATCCGCACAAACGTGCTCTCCCGGCATACATCTTTAAGGGAATCGAACCTGAGCGCTTTTAGTGGATAGAGATGGGCAAGGGAGGGTACTCCTCCACCGTGATCGGCCGCTGGAAGCTGGTGAGCATGTTCTGCGCCTGGCGCATCTCCACCAGAGACAGCAGAAAGGCCAGCGTGGATTCGGCTCCCTGGTTTCCGTTCACCCGGTCCACGTGCAATCCATCGCGGCAACCGCCGGTTTCGGGTACGTAGAGTTCGAGGCCAAGGTCATTGCCCCCGATGAACCAGTCGAAGGCGTGTTGCGCCTGGTCGTACCAGCGCACATCCGATGTTGCCCGATAGGCTTCGAGGCAGGCTGCGACCGTGGCCTGGGCCTCGATCGGCTGCTGGTCAAAGTTAGCCCGCGCGCCGCCGCGGTGATAGAAGCCGTTGCTGCCGATCGGACGCAAGTGGCCCTTCTCCGTGGTTTGCTGCTCCGTCAACCAGCTCAGGGTATCGAGCCCTCGCCGTAAAACAGCCTCCTGGCCTGTGGCCCGTCCACTCACAATCAGGGCATGGGAGAGCCTTGCGTTGTCGTACGACAGCTCTTCCTCAAACCAGTTCCAGTCAGCGTGCGCGTGCCGGTCGTAGAGCTCCATCAATCGTGTCGTCAGCGTCTCCCGTGTTTGGTTCACCAGGCTGTCCCCGCCCAAGCGGCGCAGGTATTCGTGGATGCCCAACAACCCGAAGGCCCATGCTCTCGGTGAGCTGAACTCGGTCAAGGCCGGCAAGGCCCGCGCGAACAGCTGCCCGGCCATCATTTGAAAATTGCGCAGCGTCGATCTCCCTACGCCCACCCCCAGCGCCCACAGCGCGCGCCCGTGGCTGTCCTCCGATCCCTGCTCGTCCAGCCAGTGGCGATCGAAGCTCATGTGGTTATGGAATCGTCCGCTCGCCGGGTCGAAGGCGTGATGCAAAAAAGCAGCGCTGGTGCTGGCCAGGTTCCGCTCCACCTCCGCATCGTCGGCCAGCTCCCCGATCAGCACCGCCAGGATGAAGGCCCGGGCATTGTCATCGGTGCAGTAGCCTTCGCTGAAATTAGGCACACTGAAGATGGCATGCTGAAAGACGCCGGTGGCATCCGTCATGCGCGAAAGATGCGTCAGCTTCAGCTCCGGCAGCTCACGGTGTTTCTGGTCCAGCGTCTTGATGGCGAGGGATTTTCGCGACAAGGGGGCGCCTTCCAGGCGAGCGAGTTCGAAGCTGTGCATATACAGTTGGGCCACGTTCGACCAGATCATCTCCCGCCCCAGCCGGTAGGCATTCTTGCGCATGGCATTGCGCCGCGTGTCATCGCGCAGCAGGCCAAGAATCTGGTCTGCCATCGCCGCCGAATCGGCAAACGGCACCAGGGCGCCCCGGTCGTCCGCAAGTAAATCGGCCGCGTGCCAATACGGTGTCGACACCACCGCTTTGCCGGAACCGAAGGCAAACGAGAGCGTGCCCGAGGTGATCTGCGCCGGATTCAGATAAGGAGTGATGTATAGATCCGCGGCGCCCATGAACTCCTTCAAGTTTTCCGGGTCCACGAACTGGTTGCAAAAGATAACGTGCTTCTCCAGCTTGTTCTGGGTGGCCAGAATCTCCAGGCTCAGCCGGTAAGCTTCCCCATGGTTGCGTATCTCGTTGGGATGGGTCGCGCCCAGCACGATATACACCACATCGGGAAACTCGGCCAAAACCGCGGGCAGGGCATTGAGCACGTATTCGATCCCCTTATTCGGCGAGAGCAAGCCGAAGGTAAGCAGCACCGTGCGGCCTTCCACCTGGAACTGGTCTTTGAAATAGGTTGGGTCCACAAAGCCGACATCGAGAATACCGTGGGGAATGAGGTCAATTTTGCTCAGCGGCGCGCCATAGATTTCGTGTAACATCTGCCGTCCGCGATCCGCCATCACCACCAGCCGGGTGGAGCGCGCGATCAGTTCTTCCATGGCGCGTCGCTGGTCAGCCTTGGGCTCGCGCAGAATCGTATGCAGCGTAGTCACCACCGGCATTTTCAACTCCCGCAGCATGGCCAGAATGTGGCCTCCGGCCGGGCCGCCGAATATGCCGAACTCGTGCTGCAGGCACACGATATCCACATCGCTGATGTTCAGAAAATCGGCGGCGCGTAGGTAAGACGGCAAATCCTGCTCTTCGATTTCGAACCGAACCACTTCCGGATAGTCATATCCGTCCTCTATATCATTGACGGATACGCACAGGCATTGGCTCTGCGGATAGGCACTCTGCACCGCCGACAGCAGATCGGTGGTGAACGTGGCGATGCCGCACTTGCGTGGCAAGTGGTCGCCCACAAAGGCGATCTTGCGGATCTTTGCTCGCTCTTTTAAGGGGACTCCGTTTGCCACCATGTTTCTGGCCTCTTCCGTATTCTGTGTAGTGCGCTGAAATGCGTAGAGGAGAGGCAGTGCCGGTTGAGGAAGGCTACCTCTATGGTATCAAGCCCAGGACGCTACGCGCCGGAATTCTCTTAAGTCCCACTTATGGCATGCTTTCTTGTGTGAACCTGGAAACGGAGCGTCCTCGCCCATGAAACTAGCCATCATCACAGGAGCGGCCCAGGGTATCGGCCGCCGTACCGCTGAGATCTTCGCCGCCGCCGGCTATTCTCTCGCCCTGCTCGATCTGCAACCATGCACCGCGACTATGGCCAGCATCCGTGCAATCGGTTGCGACGCAGCGGACTTTACTGGTGACCTCTCCGACGAATCGGTGGTCGAAGCCGCTGCCGAAGCGATACGCCTGCGCTGGAACCGCGCCGATGTTCTGGTCAACAATGCCGGCATTAGTTCGATTGCCCCAGCGGAGACGGTCAATGTGCAAACCTTTCGCCGCGTGCTTGAGGTAAACCTGGTCGCGCCTTTTCTTCTCGCTCGCGCCTTCGGAAAAATGATGTTGCAGCGGCGTTCCGGCTGCATCGTGAACGTGGCCTCCATCGCCGGGCTTGCCGGCATTGCCGACCGCGTCGCATATAACGCATCCAAGCACGGGCTCATCGGGCTCACCCGCACGTTAGCAACGGAGTGGGGAGGCCGCGGGGTGCGTTGCAATGCCGTGTGCCCAGGCTGGGTGAAGACCGAGATGGATCATGCCGACCAGGCACGGGGTAGTTATACCGATGAAGATATTATCGGAGTCAATCCGATGGGCCGCTTTGCCTCACCGGAGGACATTGCCCGCGCCATCCTCTTCCTCTCCGATCCGGAGCAAAGCGGATTCATCAATGGCCAGGCACTGCCCATCGACGGCGGCTGGACCAGCGACGCCAGCTGGCAAAGCCTGCGCATGAGCCACCGCTAGAGCAGTTTCGCAATTACTGTGGCCTGGTAAAGGTCGCGAGGTGTGGTTTTCCTCGGGAGAAAACCACGAAAAGGCCTGTCGCTTCGGTCTAAACCAATTGCGAAACCGCTAGCCGCGGCGATTCTTAACTCCGTGATCACCTTGGCGGCTAAGTCCTTTGTTTCATCAAGATGATCAAGATGCTCAAATTAATTAATTTGAGCATCTTGGCATGGACCCACCCGTGGCCCTTCCTAAAAAATACGTCCACACTACGTTAGATGCATTTCCGCGGGGTTTCGTCCACCTTTCCAGAGATTTTTTCGTAGCGCCGGAAGGGTTATAGGCATAAATCTCCAATCCTCGCTGAGCCGGTCGGAAATCGGACGGGTGCCCCGGTTTGCCAACGAGTACCTGGGCCGAAAAGGCGGGCGAAGCCATTCATTGCTTTTATCCTGAACTAGAAGCAGTCACCGTTACGAAGACGGTGATCACTCAACCAGTCGCAACACCCTCTCCATGAGCGTACTTAGCACTTCCGTTACAAAACAGACCGGAGACATGGTTTACAGCGGAGCGCGACGGCGACTTTACCTCAGCATTGGGCAACGCACGACGATGTTGTATGCCCTGGAAAGAGAGTCGTATCTTGGATCAACGTTTGCAGTTTTTGTCGAGTTATCAGAAGGAAGAGATGTCGGTAGCGGACCTGTGTCGCGCGTACGGGATCTCGCGTCCAACGGCCTACCGCTGGATCAACCGCTACAACGAGACGGGGCCGGAAGGACTCGTGGATCGCAGCCGCCGCCCGCATACCATCAGTGAGGTATTCCGCTTCGAAGAGTTGGGAGTCGAGTTGATCACACCGGGACTCTACAGCGTCTTCTTCCGAGACATGGAAATTGGAGAACTCAATTCCGAAGAGCTTCGTTTTAGAGCTGCACGGTGAGTGGTCTGAGTTTGCCGCAGACATTCATTCCGACAACCTTATGGCATTCGGCCTCTTATCAACACTTTAGAACGCCCTGGCGGATTGCTTCCGACAAGCAAACTTATCGGTATCAAGCAATACACTCGCGCGCTTTCATGTGGGCACGACGCTGCCACGCACCCAATACCTCCTGCACGCGCCTCGTCGGGGCGATCCACTTTGCTGCCAAAAATAATTATGCTCCGTGTAGAAATCGCCGATGCCCGTTCGTTGCAGTAATGAAGGCGGATCAAACTACCCCGCCCAACTCAATTCAGGAGACAAATGATGCCGCACTTTGTAATTTCTGGATACCTTCCCAAAAACTTTGACCCCTCCACCATTGACGAAGCGATGGTAGAAGGCATCCACGCTCTCAACCGCGAAATGGATGCCGCGGGCATCACCAAGTTTTCCGGCGGCCTGGGCGCAAGCCACACCGTGCGCACGCAACCCAACGGCGACGTGGTCGTTACCGATGGCCCTTACCTCGAGGCCAAGGAATTCGTCGGCGGAATGATGATCATCGAAGTCGCCAATCTCGAAGAAGCGCTCTCATGGGCACGCAGGAGTGCGAAATGCACGCGCATGCCGTCCGAGGTACGCGAGATTTTTCTTCGTACCCGATCCCTCCCAAGCCTAAGCGCCCCGCCAGCAACACACCCCAACAGGTCCGAACCAACAGGCGTGCGGTGGCCACGAGCTACCGCGCGCGCGAGGGAACCCTTATGCGCGAAAACACCGTTCGCAACACCGTCCTCCTGGTCTGCTCGATGCTACTTGCCGGACCATGCGCGCACCGCACGCCAGCGCAAATCCCAGCGAGTCCTTACCCCAAGATGGTGCCGATCGAACAGTACCTGATGAACCACGACGCAGAAATTGCGCTGGCACGCAGCGCTGCTCCGGACGCCATTTCGCACGATGCCTCCGTGCTGGTCCTGACCCGCCACGGCTACGAGCCCGCGGGGCAAGGTAAGAATGGATGGATCTGCATCGTTGACCGGGGCTGGGGCGGAATGTTGGACAACCCCGATTTCTGGAACCCGAAAATCCGCGCCGCCGCCTGCCTCAATCCGTCGGCGGCTCGTTCGTTCCTTCCCTATGACCTCAAGCGCACCGAACTCGTCCTTGCGGGCCACACCAAGCAAGAGATCATCGCCGCTACTCAAGCCGCGATTGCAAAGAAAGAACTGCCGATGCTTGAGCCGGGAGCGATGTGCTACATGATGTCCAAAGCGTCCTATCTGTTTGACCAGGGTGACCACACGATGTCGCACGTGATGTTCTACACGGCAGACGACGGGACACCTTGGGGAGCTAACCTCGCCAACTCTCCCATCATCGGCGTCAGCTACTGGTCCGCTTCACCTGACGCCTACCCGCAACTCAAGTCCTTCCCGCGGATCTTCGTCTCCCTCATCGCCGCGGACAAATGGTCTGACGGCACACCCGCCATGCACATGTAGTTCCGCCACCTACGACATCGCAGTGCACACGGGAACGTCGTACTCTAAGGGATATGAGCGACGTCTCCCAGGCAGTCGAGGCCGTGTGGAAGAACGAATCCGCACGCCTCATCGCGGGCATCGCTCGCGTCACGCGTGACATCGGTATCGCCGAAGAGCTCGCGCAGGACGCACTCGTCTCCGCGCTCGAGCAGTGGCCCGAGCAAGGTGTCCCCGACAACCCAGGCGCGTGGCTTATGAACGCAGCCAAGTGGCGCGCCATTGATGCACTGCGCCGCTCGCAAAACCTCGCGCCCAAGCAAGAAGAAATCACGCGCGAACTCGAAGCGCAACAAAAGCGGCTCGGAGAAGTAATGGAACAGTCATTCGATCAGGACATCGACGACGACATTCTGCGTCTTCTCTTCATCGCGTGCCATCCGGTGCTGGCTATCGAGGGCCGCATCGCCCTCACGCTGCGCATTCTCGGCGGTCTCACCACAACTGAGATCGCCCGAGCATTTCTCGTACCTGAAAAGACGATGGGCCAGCGCATCACCCGGGCGAAGAAAACCCTCAGCGACGCGAACGTGCCGTTCGAAGCGCCGCGCGGGAAAGAACTTCACGAACGCGTCCAGTCCGTCTTGCTCGTAATCTACCTCATCTTTAACGAGGGTTACACCGCGACCTCCGGTGAAGAGTGGTCCCGCGCCACGCTCGTCGAAGAAGCGCTTCGCCTCGCACGCACGCTGGTGAAGCTGATCCCTGAAGATCCGGAAACCCACGCACTCCTCGCCTTGATGGAACTCAACGCTTCACGCTCCGCCGCGCGTCGAGGAGTCAACGGCGAAGCGGTTCTTCTTCCCGGCCAGGACCGTACCCTCTGGGATCGCACCCAAATCCAACGAGGTCTTGCCG
The DNA here is from genome assembly GCA_963736535.1 of uncultured Acidobacteriaceae bacterium. Lineage (GTDB taxonomy): Bacteria > Acidobacteriota > Terriglobia > Terriglobales > Acidobacteriaceae > PALSA-350. Next base: position 711,886 of record CAVTPN010000010.1, on the reverse strand, counting down.
CTCTTGATCGAGCGCAAAGACTCGGCGGCAGTGCGGAGCCCTATGCGCTCCAGGCCGCCATAACCGCCTGTCACGCACGCGCACTGAAGGTCGAGGATACGGACTGGCAAAGCATCGTCGCCCTCTACGACGTGCTCCTAAAGATCAAACCCTCACCGATCGTCGCGCTCAACCGCGCCGTGGCCGTCAGCATGGCAGATGGTCCTGTAGCCGGACTTGCTGCGGTCGACACAATCGGCGGTCTCTCCAACTACCATCTGCGCCCCAGCGTCCGCGGCGACCTACTGCTGAAACTCGGTCGTAGCGCCGAAGCGAGGGAAGAACTCCGACGCGCAATCTTTCTGACTGATAACGTGCGCGAGAAGCAATTGCTCACCGAGAAGCTGAACCGGATCGAGAACGAACAACGTTCCGGATAGCCACGCTTAGTAGAATCCAGAAGCCTTTTATAAGACGGGGAACGGCTTAGGAACTGGGTTCAACCAGATCAGTCCTGATAGACGCTCTTCTCGTCACGTACCCAGTTGGATTCACGCTAAATCGCTAATGTACTCACTGACAAGCGATGAGCATCTCGTAGCAAGTGCGGCACATTGCACTGTCGTTCCTAACAATTCGATCGAAAATGTTCCAGAAACTGCTCTCAGGGGCTGAAGCCCATTTGGTTTTGCAGTGTTTGCGGCACGACTAAGTCGTGCCCTGATACAAAGCCGAAGAGGAGTTCTTTAACGAACTTTAGGGACGGACACTAGCTGCCAAGTCCAGTTCTCAGGCGAATGCATATTGGGATAACGCCTCCTCGTTGAGTTGCACGCCGAGTCCTGGTTCCTCGCTTATCTCGAGAAAACCATCCTGCGCGGTAATTCTTTCGAGGGTGACCGAATCGCGCAGAGTTGTTCCTTCTTCGACAACAAACTCCGCAATGAAGGAGTTTGGGATGGAATTCAGAAAGTGAAGAGCAGCAGCAACATTGATATACGTGGTAAACCCGTGATTCACCACGGGCAAGCCTCGATCGTGCGCGAGCGAGGCAATTTTCATTGCCTCCGTGAAACCTCCGCATCTGGTAAGGTCGATCTGAACAACATCGATCTGGCCGCGATCCATAAGGTCCAGGTAAGAGTTACGCTCGCTCTCCTCCTCGCCTGCGGCAATGCGTACATCGGTAGCTGCGGCCAGCTTGCGGTAGCCGGCATAGTCATCCGGCCGCAACGGTTCCTCGAGCCAGAAAATGTTGTAGTCAGAAAATGCTCGGGCGCGCTGAATCGCGGTCTTCGCATCCCAGACCAAGCCTGCATCAATCATCAGGTCGTTTTCGTCCCCTAATCCTTGCCGAGCTTCTCGAACCAGCGCGATATCGGTCTTCTCGTCCTTGCCCATCGGCGCCCATCCGAACTTGGCAGCCGTGAATCCCATGTCCCGAAACCGTCGTGCCCGATCTCCCGTTTCCTTTGGCGAGGCTCCAAAGAGCGAACTGGCATAGCAACGAATACGATCGTGAAAGCCGCCCCCAAGGAGCTTCCAGATTGGCTGGCCAAAGAATTTTCCCTTTATGTCCCACAGAGCGATATCAATTCCGCTCATGGCGTGAATTGCGATTCCACGCCGGCCTGAATAGATGTTGGAGCGATACATGCGGTTCCACAAGAACTCGGTGCGCAGAGGGTCCTCGCCAATGAGCAGCTCTCGCAAGCCGGAGGTAAGCGTGTGAGAGAAGGGGCCCTCGATCACCGCCTTGGCTGCCAGGGGCGCGGAGTCGACCTCACCGATTCCAACAATTCCGGCATCCGTGGAGATGCGCACAATGAGCGCGTCCTGGCCACTGTCACATTGGTGCTTGACCCTGGACTGCCGCAGATAGAGAGCTTCGACGTTAGTGATTTTCAATCTTTCTTTCCTTCGGCTTCGCGTTCTGATGGAGAGCTCAATGATAAAGGTGCGTGGGGGGTGTGGGACCACGGCTTATAAGACGATCACCGCTTTGACCAGGCCCTCTGGGCGCCTACGGACCATATCGTATGCGGCTGGAGCATCTTCGAAGGAGAAGCGATGAGTGATAATGGGATCGAGCCGCAACTTGCCTTTGGAGACGAGCTCGATCACATCCTCCCACCCTCGACGGTCGGAAAGCGCGCCAAAGAGGACAAGATCGCGCAGAACGATGTCGTTGACCTCGAAGGACTGGAGGGGGCGAGTGTGCAGACCATACAGTACGACTCGCCCGCCCGCCATGACAGAAGCCAAGGCAGCCGTGAATGCTTCGGAGGCGCCGGCGCAGTCGATGGACACATGAACGCCATGACCTGAAGTTTCCGCCATGCTCCTATCTGAAACACTCTCGCGATCCGTAAAAATATAAGCGTCGGCAAGGCCGAGTTCCTGCGCCTTTTTCATCCGGTCGCTGTCAGGACCAGCAAGAATGACACGCCCTGCGCCCAGGATTCTGGCGACCTGACATGCCACCATCCCCGCCGACCCGGGACCAATCACGAGCACACTTTCCCCTGGATTCACCCCACATTTGGACAGTGCGGCCCACACTTCCATGTCCAGGATAGCTGCTGCCTCATCGGAAATATTCGCGGGAATGGCAAAGGCACTTCTTTGCGGAACAACCAGGAAGCTCTGGCAGCCCCCATCTGCTGTTAACCCAAGCTCGTAGCCGCTCTTGCAGAATTGACGGCTGCCTCGCTGGCAGTAAAAACATTCGCCGCAACCGACAACTTGGTCGATGGTGACGCGATCTCCCACTTTGACCCGGTCAACGCCTGCCCCTGTTTCCACTACGACGCCGGCGATCTCGTGCCCAAGAACGAGCGGCGGACGCGCAACGCTAAACCGGCCTTCAATGGCGTGAATGTCCGTCCCACAGATACCCACGGCTGTGGGACGGACCAATACCTCACCGGGCTTAGGTTGCTGAGGTTCCGTCGCCTGGTCGTAGCGAAACTGAGTTCCCCCCTCCCAGACGAGCCGTTTCAAGCTATGCACCTTTTCCAGTTGCTTGTCGAAGTTGAGACCATGGGCCGCTTGGCTAAATCTTATAGTTAAATGTACATAAAACAGATTGATTTTTCAACGACTGCGATCAATCTTATCTTGTATTTTATGTAAAGATGTAATTGTCTGATGGAATCTTTGTCGGTTTAAATTCCTACGCGGCAGTGGATGGATTCCGGCAGGTGGCGAGAGCCTTTCGAAGAAGCCTGCCTGCCGCCAATGGTCCGGGGCAATCGAAACAGTAGTAAATTACGCTCATGGCTAACGTGGCTCGGCAGAAGCGGCTCCTGGATCTTTTGAATGTGATTTACGACAAAAGCCAGATCTCGCGGACCGATCTGGCAGAACAAACCGGATACAGTCCGTTCCTGGTTGCCAAAATGTGTGATGAGTTGCTGGAACGGCGCTTCATCCAGGAGACGGGACCCGGAAGTTCTACCGGTGGGCGCCCGCCAACCCTCCTTTCTATCGATCCGAACTTCGGCAGGGTCGTGGGTTTGCACATAGGAACATTCAATGCAAGGATCGTCGTCACCGACCTTGCGGGGACTTTGCTGACCTTCAGAAAAGTGCCGAGTAGAGCCGAGGAAGGCCCTGATGTGGCGCTTCGGCAACTTCTGTTGGAGGTTGACTCAACCCTGAGAGAGGCCGGAATTGCGCAAGACCGGATTCGGGGGATCGGGGTGGGCATTTCCGGCGTGCTCGACCATGCGAGCGGTACGACGCTCTTCTGGCCGAAGATCCCCCAGTGGGTGAACGTTCCGGTCAAGCGGGCTTTTGCCGAAAGATTTCAAACGATCGTGGAAGTCGAAGACACCCCGCGGACCATGGCTTTGGCAGAACGCCGGTTTGGGACAGGAAAGCGTTGCTCGGAGTATGTCTACGTCTCTGTGGGCGCTGGTACTGGCGCCGCGCTCTTTCTGCGGGATCAGCTTTATACCGGAGCGAGGGGTTTTGCCGGTGAGTTAGGCCACGTAACCGTCGATGAGCGAGGTCCTCTCTGCTCGTGTGGCAACCGAGGATGTTTGGAAGTGACGGTGTCGGCCTCTGCGCTCATACGGCGGGCGCAAGGTGCGGTCACTCAGCGCTTGTCAACCACCTTATGGCGCCTTAGTGGCGGGGACGTAGACAAGATTTCCCTGGAGCTGATTGGGGAAGCAGCCACGCAGGGCGATCGATTCGCCCGCAGCTTGTTGCATGAAGCAGGAACGTTTTTGGGCATTGGCCTCGTGGGCGTTGTTAATCTGCTCAATCCGACGCTCATTACGCTTGGAGGCGGCTTGGCGCTGGCCGCAGGACAATTCTTGGTACCAGCGGTGAAGCAGGTTCTTTGCGACCGCGCACTAGAGCCCCAGGCAGCCGACGTCAGTGTTGAGCTCTCAACGCTTGGCGAAGCGGATTGGGCCCGCGGCGCAGCTTTGCTAGTGACCAGGAAGGCGCTTGAAGCCTCTTTCCTGAATAACTTTTCACGCCAGCCTGTCCAAGATTCTTCCCTTGCTGAGAGCCCAACTGCCGCCCCAATCAAGAAGAGCCGCAAGGCAGGCTTTGAAAACCTCAATCCCCGCAGCCGGGAATCGAAATCTTCGCTTCCAAAAGAGCTGGCAATTGTGCGAAAGACGAGAAGAGTGGCGGAGACGCCGACCGTCCTGCCGAGGGGACGCTAAGGGCTAAATTTAAGTAAAACACGGCCGTAATTAAGAAAGCTAAAATGAAATAATTAGCCAAACATCTTGACTATGGCGATATTTTTCTATTATTAACTATATAAATTTAATCTATGTCCCGTTGAGGTGTGGAATGCTGCTCTCAGGGCGGTTGGCTCGTCTGCGCGCCTTCTCGATGCTTTGTGTACTGTTCCCCACCTCGCTTTGGTCTCAGGCGGGGTCGTCCGCCACCGTCATGGGTACTGTCACCTACCCCAGCGGAGATGCTCTAGCCGGCGCGACGGTGACATTGAAAAATCTGGCGGTAAATACTACCCGAAGCGCTCAAAGCGGTAATGACGGCGTGTATGTATTCACGGATGTGCCGTCTTCTACCTACGATCTCACGGTGGCTGCAGCCGGTTTCGAAACTGCGAAGGTCGAGGGCATCCAAGTGGCTCCCGCTGCGGTCAGACATGTTGACACGAAACTCTCCTTGTTGACGGCAGGAGGGCCGACACCGCAGGAGGTCACGTTCGTCGCGGACTCGGATAATACCGTCCAGAAGTATCTCGTTCTCCTCCCGCATGACTTCGACGCCTCCGGACAGCATGATCTCCTGATCGTACTGCACGGTTACGGTTCAGACCGTTGGCAATTTATGAAGCCTACGCGAGATGAATTGCGCGCGGCGATCGATATCGCGGCGAAATATAAGATGATTTATGTCTCGCCGGACTATCGGGGCACCAATTCCTGGATGGGACCACGGGCAGAGGGCGATCTCACGCAGATCATCGAAGCACTTAAAAAACAATATCGAGTCGGCAAAGTTATTTTATCTGGGGGTTCCATGGGGGGAGCTTCCTCCCTTACGTATGCTGCGTTGCATCCTGAAATTATTGATGGATTGGCTTCAATGAACGGCACAGCAAACTACTTGGAATACGAAGGCTTTCAGGATTCAATCAGGGCTTCCTTCGGCGGAAGTAAAGAAGAGATTCCCAGCGAGTACAAGCTTCGAAGCGCCGAGTACTGGCCTGAGCGGCTAACCATGCCGATAGCCCTCACTTTGAGCGGTAAAGATGTTACGGTTCCGCCAAATAGCGTCTCGAGGTTGGCGCATATTCTACAGACCCTGCATCGGCGGGTCCTGCTGATCTATAGAGAAAACGAAGGTCATAAAACGTCCTATGCCGATGCAGTTGCGATTCTTGAATTTGCCGTTGAGGAATCACACCGGAATTGACGATCGCCCCGATCCGCCAGCACAACTCCACCGCCAACACGCAGCGCTGTTCGTACGGCAGATCCCGATCGCAACCAGCACACCCGCGGCTAAAGCCGGAGGAGAATAAGTCCCACGCGACGCTCGGCTTGAAAGCCGAGCTCCCCCGCATAAATGCGGGGGCTCCCACCATTGCGCTTTTCCCAGCTACGGTTCCATCGTCCGCCGTTCAGCCGTCCCTCGCCGGACTCAAATGCGTTTGAAATCCATTTCGGTCATCCCGATCGTTCTTCCCTGGCAGCCGGTGGGAGCCCCCTGCTTCAGCATCGCGGAAAGAGTCGCATTCGATCCATTGGGCTTTAACGCCCAATTTTTTCTCAGCCCTTTGCGGCCCGGATAAAGTCGGGCCCTGACACAAAGCACGAGACCCGTGACCCTTAGAAGGGTCGCGCATTTTCGCAGATTTCGTTCTACTCCTGAATCAGCTGTTACAGGCCACCAGGCGCAGGCGCTTAGCGGCCTCGTCTGCGCCTGTCTAGACCTCTGCGAACCCCCCACCGGTATATCTCCTTCAAACGGTCCCGACACCGACAGAATCCTGCCGGCAAGGCGGCGAATCGCGCGCTCCTTCTCTCGGGAAGAGCCTATTGATGCATATTTTTGTGTAAGAACCATCACATGACTGAAACTAGACCAAAAAAATTTGCTAAAGATGTTGACATTTACCCATAGCGCCTCTACATTTGCCACAATATTGTATTAATCCCTTCTAGTAGAGAAATAGGGAACGGCCAACGGCGTTCTCCCAGTAAATGTGGCTGCGGAGGAACGGCAGCCGAAATCACGATGCTCCGATTTCGCTAGGCGCCGCCTAGAGTTCACCGAGGAGCTGCTGCCCGGCAGTAGGATACCCAACTCGGTGGACCAGGGACGAAACGGACACAGGACAACTCGGCGCGGTCTCCGCGAACAGGGCCATTGGTACTCATACAGGGAAATTGCAGATCAGGAATGAAAGAGGGGGCTTTATGAATAGCAGGTACCTCGCAAGCAGCCGTAGGCTTCTTGTCCAATGCATTTTTTCTTCCCTCGCATTAATGTTCTTCGGCCTGAGCGCGAACGCACAAAACCAATTTGGACAAATCACCGGCTTGATTTTGGATTCGAGCGGAGGAAGCATTGTCGGTGCGGACGTAACCATCACCAACCAGCAAACGGGCGTACAGAGCAAGACCGTCACGAATGGGGACGGAAACTACAATGTCACATCGCTGGTTCCAGGAATGTACAACGTCGCCGCTTCCAAAGCAGGCTTTGGTACGGTGGTAAATCAAAATGTTCGATTGGATGTCGCCCAGATCGCACGGGTCGATATCACTTTGCAAGTCGGACAAGTTAGCCAGCAAGTCGAAGTCAAAGCCTCAGGCATCCTTCTCCAGACCGAAAGCGCCACCATCGGCAGCGTGGTGCCGGAGAGCGGAGTGGTAAACCTGCCTCTCAATGGCCGTGATTTCCTCCAACTGGCGACGCTCACGCCGGGAACGAATTCAGCCGGAATCAATCAGAATTTTTTTGGCTTGCCGACGAACAACCTAAACATAAATGGCATGCGAACATCCGCCGCTATGTACGTGATCGACGGTGCTGACGTCATGGAGCAATACGACAGTGGAACGCCATACACTCCGGCACCCGATGCAATTCAACAGTTCAAAGTCGATACCAACAACATGACGGCGGAGTTCGGTAACGGCGGAGCTATCGTCAACGTCGTGCTGAAATCAGGAACAAACCAGTTTCATGGTAATGTGTACGAGTTCCTGCGGAATGATGCCCTGGATGGAAGCAATTACTTTGCGCTCAGCAAGCCAAAGCTCCGGCAAAATCAATTTGGCGGCACGTTGGGAGGTCCAATATGGAAGAATAAGCTATTCTTTTTCGGTGACTACCAGGGCACCCGCATAAACGGGGGAACAACCTTCGATTCCGTGGTGCCTACGCCTGCACTGGAGGGGGGTGACTTTTCCGGTTTGCCCCAGATCCACGACCCATACACTGGCCAGCCGCTCCTAAATAACCAAATACCCGCCGGCGAAATATCGCCGCAAGCAGCGTATTTTCTACCCTACTACCCGGCCGCTAACTCACCAGACGGCACGTATGTGAGCTCAGGTAATTCAACTACCAACGACAACCAATTCGATGTCCGTATCGACTACAACTTTCGCGACCACGATCACTTCAATCTTACTTACGGTCAACAGCTTATATCTCTTTTCAGTCCGGGCCCCTTTCCCCAAAACGGAGCTTCCAACGCGACGAGTCAGCTCTATTTTACAAACATAGGATGGACCCACACTTTTGGACCTACGGTTGTGAACCAAGCGCATATATCGTATGGCCGGGCCGTTGCAAACACGAACGGCCAAGATATCGGCGGCGTGAACGCTACTGTGGCCTCGGGGATTGGAGGATTCGACAGCACAAGCGCGATTTATCCCGGGACACCGCAAATGGCGATTTCCGGCTTTCAAACCATCAGTGGCTATCCCTTTTTGCCTCTACTGCAAATTTACTATCACTACAATGTCGGAGATAATCTTACAAAGGTAATGGGTAAGCATACCGTCCAGATTGGGGGCGATTGGAGACAGTACGACGGCTTCGACCTAAATGGCGCGTGGAGTAGGGGATTGTTTAGCTTCACTGGAACCTACACCGGCAATGCGTTTGCCGACTACCTTTACGGCGTGCCGTTCCTGTCATATCGGAGCTTTCCGAGACAACTATTTGGCAGCTATTCTCCAAGCGAGGATCTATACGTACAAGACACATGGAAGGCCACGCCACGCCTGACGTTACTAGGTGGCTTTCGTTGGGATATTATCCATCCACCAACCTACCTGCATAACGCCTTTGCTTCGGTGGATCCGGTGAGCGACCAGATCATCGTCTCCAGCAATTCCAAAGGTGAGATCAATACAACCGCGCAATTGGTGACGCCTATTATTCTGCCAATCTTTCAATCCCGGATTGTGCCATCTTCCGTCGCAGGTCTTCCTAGAAGTCTCGGTTTTACCGATTGGCGCGCCTTTTCTCCCCGACTCGGCCTCGCGTACCAGCTGGCTCCGGATCTCGTAGTGCGCGGAGGCTACGGCATCTTCTACCCGTTGAAGCAGGGCAACCAAACGCTCAGCACGGGGGCAGGCAACCCTCCGTTCATCGCAGATGAGACTTCAAATTTCAATTCGACACCCATTCCCGACAAGACTCTAGCCAACATTTTCCCCCCGTCTACTCCAGGGAGTGTCCAGTTGACACCCCTTACCATTTTCGACCGAGATCCGCATCAGCCAGACCCGTACATGCAGGAGTGGAACCTCGCTGTTCAGAAAAGTATCGGGCAGGCGCTGTCTTTTCAATTGGCTTACGTCGGGAGCAAGGGGACGAAGCTGACATACTCCTATCCGATCAACATTCCACCACCGGGGCCTGGGAGTATTCAAGCCCGACGCCCCAATACCTTTTTCTCGGAGGGTAATTATTTAAGTGACATCGGCACTGCGAGCTATAACGCGCTCCAAGTGACCGCCGAAACTCGGTCTTGGCACGGTCTGTATCTACTCAGTGCTTATACCTGGGGTAAGTCGATGGATAATCAAAGTTCGGACGATCAGACCAGTACCGTGCAGGATCCTACCAATCTTAGGAGCGAGTGGGGAATATCCGACTTTAATCTCGCGAGCCGCTTTACTCTAGCATCGACTTATCAACTGCCCACTTTTGCAAATTCGGACCGTCTGGTCAGGGGGGTTTTCGGGAATTGGATGCTTTCGAACATCATCACGCTTCAAACCGGAACACCCGTGACGCTGACACTCGCCACAGATCCTGCAAACACCGGGACTACGATGCGTCCCAATCAGAGCAGCAACGGTAACTCGAGCCATCCCACGATCAACCAATGGTTCAATCCCGCAGCATTCTCGGTCCCAGCTGCATTTACCTATGGGAACGCATCACGGAATACTGTTACTGGACCGCCTTTGAAGGATTGGGATCTCGGTCTGTCTAAGGAGTTCCCGCTCAGTCATCTGTGGGAAAGTACGCAGCGGTTTCAGTTCCGTGGAGAATTTTTCAACTTTACGAACACGCCTCCTTTTGGACAACCGGACGGAGGAGTCCAGGATGCCACGTTCGGTCGGGTACTCAGCGCCGGAGCACCTCGTGAAGTCCAGCTTTCGGCCAAAATCCTGTTCTGACGGATGGTTTCTGAACCCACCGAACCCAATATGATTCACCAGACTCAACCATTCGTGGCCCCGCTTGAGCAAGATCCGAGGCTTATGACTTAGGAAATGAGAAAGCGCAGCATTCAAGTGATCCTAACGAGATATCATTGTCGCCAACCTGGCCGGAGGCACGGTTCCGTTTGATGAAAATACATAGATTTGCACTCTTATGTCTCATGGCCATCTCGCCGATGGCATTGGCTCAATCCTCTACCACAGCCGTGACGGTGAATTTGAGCAGCGGCCTAGGCCCTATGAGGATCGATCGCTTTTCTCTTGGCCAGGGAGGGTTTTCCCCTGAACCGATGCTGTCTGATCTCGTACCCGAGATCAGCGCGCTGCAACCTCGCGTGATCCGCTTGTTTCTGCAGGAGTACTACAATCTGCTGCCGGCGTCCGGAAAGTATCAATTTGCAACTCTGGACCCGTCCATAGATTCTATCCTCAAGACCGGCGCCAAACCTTTGCTATGCATAATCTTCAAACCGAAAGTCTTATTTCCGAAGATCGACCAGAATCTAACGGAACCAACCAGTTGGGCAGCTTGGGAAAGCCTAGTCTACAATCTCGTTCTCCACTACAAGCAACGGAATGGCGGCGGATGGTATTGGGAGGTCGGGAACGAATGGGACATGCCGAGCGGCGGTGGCAGCCCCTATCACATGACTCCCGCACAGTACACACGATTTTATGAACACACAGTTGCGGCGATTCGCCGCGCTGATCCGCAAGCCCGCGTAGGGGGTCCAGCACAGGCACGATATACTTCGGATCTTATACCGGCTCTTGTCTCATTCTGCGACAAGAACAAGATCCCTTTAGATTTTCTGTCATGGCATGGTTATAACAGCGACCCGCACTGGTATCGAATGACTATCGATACATTCCGCGAATTGTTGAGCCACTATCCCAGTTTGCACCCCGAGCTGGTCATTGACGAATGGAACATCGCTCTCGGCCAGGCGGATGTCGATCCGCGTTTTCAGCCAATCTTCGTGGCTGAGACAACTTTTCAGATGATAGAAGGCGGACTTGACCTCTCTTGTTATTACCAAATCCGGGACTATCCATACATTAAGGCCCAATTCGCACCTTTTTATACGGAAGCGCAACCAAATAACGCGGCTCAAGCAGTCTTCTGGGACAGGTATCCGGTGTACTTAGGGCTCTTTGATTACCAGCGTCGAGTCCGGCCGGCATATTTCGTATTCAGAATGCTCGAGCGGTTAACCGGTGAGCGCGTCGCCGTAAAATCCGATTCACCGAACGTCCATGCCCTGGCTACGGTCGACACATCACTCAGTGTATCGACCATCATGTTGTGGAACTACTCGGATAAAGCGACCGAGGTAGATCTTAGCGTGGTGGACATCCCGACGGAGGTGAGGGCTTGGCGCTTCCTGCTCGATTCCACCGGGCCCAGCGATGACGACATAGCGCGTCTCCGGCCGCTGCCTGTTCAAAAGTTATCGAAGGGAGACGGACACTTGTCGTTCCCATTAGAACCATGGGGCGTTACGCTGGTTTCGCTCGAAAATACACGCTTCTAAGCAACTAACGGTTGGATCACACTCCTGGACAGAATGAGCCACGCAAGTTCGTTTTGGAAAGTTCCGTCGTGACTCGTTGCTAAGAGCCATATACTAAACCGGAGATAACTCGATGAGAGTTTTAGCTGTCGGAGCTCACCCGGACGACCTGGAGATTTTATGCGCTGGAGCGTTGGCAAAGTACGCCCAGCGAGGGGACCGAGTCACGATGGCCGTCGTTACCAATGGAGAGGTAGGATCTCCGACCCTGCCGAAGGAAGAAATAGCGGAAATCCGCAAGCAAGAAGCAACCGCTTCCGCGGCTGTCATTGGAGCAGAGCTCGTCTGGATGAACTATCCCGATGAGTTTGTGTTCTCAAATAAAGAGACCCGATTAGACTTCCTCAATGTAGTTCGCCGATCGCAGCCGGACGTCGTTCTGACACATGCTCCGTGCGATTATCATCCAGACCATCGCGCGGTCAGCCAGATTTTATGGGACATCCGTGTTATGACGACAGTTCCCAATATCAAGACGCAAGCTCCCCCCTGCGAAAAGATTCCCGAGATCTACTATTTTGATACTGTCGCGGGAATCGACTTTACGCCACAGTTTTATGTCGACGTCACCGAGACCTTCGCCTTGAAGAAGCAGATGTTGGCGTGCCATAAGAGCCAAGCCGCATGGCTACAGAACCAATACAAGATGAGCTTTCTCGACTTTCTCGAACATACTGGAAGATATCGAGGCTTGCAATGCGGGGTGAGCTATGCGGAATGTTTTCAGCTTTCCCCGACCTGGCCAAAGCGGTTCAGTGGCACGCTCTTACCGTGAAGGGGAGGTATGATGAAGGAAGGCCTTTTGCTGGCCTTTTCAGCAGCGGTGGTTTACGGTTTTCTGGGCATCGCTTTCGAGGTGGCTGGAAAGCGGCGCTACAACGTATGGGATGTTATTTTCGTCAAGCAGTTCACGGGTCTCTGCATAGGTCTTGCATACGCCGTTTTTCTGCATCTTCCGCTCCTCGACTGGCGGCTGTTTCGCCTGGGGTTTATAGGAGCCGTTGCATACGTCGCGGGGCTTGCCGCTTACCTAACCGCCAGCAGAGAGAAGAGCATCGCGGTCAATTGGACAATTCTCAATCTATCTGTGGTCGTTCCCATCTTGCTTTCGGTCGTGTGGTTGGGGGATGCGTTCACTCTTCTAAAAATAACTGGGGTCGTCTGCACTGTCCTTTCCATCCTCCTGATCGGCGGCGGTTCCGGGCCGTCCGGGAGACAGCAAAAGGGAAGTTCCCGCTGGCTGACATGCATTGTCATCGCGTTTCTCCTCAACGGCGTTTTGGTGATACTGTTTCGCTTTGTTCCCGAGCAAATGGGAACTTTGTTTACCGCGTATTTTTACGGAATCAGTTTTCTTCTTGTACGGCCTACAAGCTACTGGCGGACCGCACTTGGAGGCCTACAAAGGGCCTGATCGGGGTCAGCACACTCAGCGCGGTCACGCACTGGTCCGGAATGATGTTAACTATCGCAGCATTGGCGCGGGTGGGCCAAACCAGCAAAGAGACCGGCGTGATCGTCTATCCGATCACGAATGGCTTGGTCATTCCGGTAGGCGTCATTCTGGGAGTGATCCTATTGAAGCAGCGCTTGAACCTCAGGGTAACGATCGGCGTGGCTATCGGAGTTGCTGCGTTGGTGTGCCTGTTTCTTCCTTAGCCATAAGATAGAGAGCAAAAAGGGAACAGCTTAATATGAGCAAACTACTTACATCGCTACAGTTACAAAGCTACCAGGAATTTGGCTACGTCGCCCCGATCCGAGTCATGTCAGCCGAGCAGGCGAATTCGTTGCGCATGAATCTGGAAGAGTTTGAACGCAGCCATGGCGGACCACTCAAGGGCGCCTTCCGGCACAAGTCGCATCTGCTCTTTAGCTGGCTGAATGATCTAGTCCGGTTGGAAACCATCGTTGATGCGGTCGAGGACCTATATGGCCAGAACCTGCTGTGCTGGACTAGTAATTTTTTCATTAAGGAAGCAAAGGATCCTGCGTACGTTTCCTGGCACCAGGACTCGACCTATTGGGGACTGTCCAAGCCTGATGTCGTCACTGCCTGGGTCGCGCTTTCGGAGAGCGACAAATCCAATGGGGCTATGGAGGTCATTCCCGGTACGCATACGCTGGATCAAATCCCGCACAAAGATACCTTCGCAAAAAACAACGCCCTGACGCGCGGCCAGGAGATAGCTGTCGAGGTGGATCGGACTAAGGCAGTGGCGATCGAATTGCGACCCGGGGAGATGTCCTTACACCACGTGCGCATCATCCATGGATCCCCATCCAATTCCTCTTCAAAGCGAAGAATAGGGTTTGCCATCCGCTATATTCCGACGTATGTCAGGCAACTGGAAGGGGACGATAGCGCTACCTTGGTTAGAGGCGTGGATGACTTCCAGACATTCAAGCACGAGCCCCGGCCTACGCGCGATCTCGACCCGGAATTTGTTGCCTTGCATAAGGAAATCACCGATCGCAACGCCAACATTCTCTACAAGGGAACCGCTGTGAACAGTTTTGACGAGCCACGCGCTAGTTCTCAGGTTCGATCGCCATCGTGAAGTTTAAACATTCGACTGTGGGACGCTTTGAGGTCAGCCCTCAGAAGCTTGTCAATCTTAAGGAAACAGTAAACATTACGAAGACAGCCGTCACTCGACCAGTCGCAGCACCCTCTCCACCTGTGCCCGCAGCTCCGCCACCTCTTCCCGCAACGCCGCGATTTCTGCCTCCATCTGAGCCGTCCGCGAACCCGTCCCGGAGTGTTCGTTAGCCTCCACGGCCGCGACCGCCTCGGCCGGTTCGCCCGAGAACAGATGCGCGTAACGAGCCTCCTTGGTACCTGGCTGCCGTGGCAGCACCTTGACCAGCGGAGGCTCCCGCTGCATCAGCCGCTGCAATGTAGACTGCACATCGCTCAACTCCTCAAAGCGGTGCATGCGTTCACCCCGCCCGCGCAGCTCGCCCGGGGTCTGTGGCCCCCGCAGCAGCAGCACGCACACCACCGCGATCTCTCCGCGGGTAAAGTTGAACACCTCCTGCATCCGGTGTTCGTACTTGGCAACCCGGCTGTCCGGGCCCCGCGCCACGCCGGCCAGCCCGTCGTCTTCGAGTTGATGCAGCGCCTGCCGGATCTGGTCCTCATCCAGGTTCATCACCGGCTCGCGGTTATTCTTCTGGTTGCAGGCATTGGCCAGTGCATTCAGAGAGAGCGGATAATACTCGGGAGTAGTAATTTCCTTTTCCACTAGCGATCCAAGCACGCGAGCGGCAACAGGCGAAAGTACAGTGGTCACGGCGAAGGCCCTCTTCAGCAGACTTCATAGTAAAGGGTCATCGCTTGTTCCGAGCCCGGCATTCCTGACATAGCAGAAGCGGCTTTTCAGCGCGCCTTTGTCATCGATCCGGATCTGGCATGCTGAACGCCGCAGGGGCCGCCATTTAGCTGGTGCGGCGGGCGCGTCTGGGGGGCTTCTGGTCATCCTGCCACCTAGGAGCAAGACCCCACCTTTGCCGGAATACGAACGGGCGGGAGTTCGATGATGAACTGCGAGAGGCGCGGCGGCTTGAGCGGCATGCCGGGCAGGCGTTCCGGCGAGCTCCCGGTCATGCTTTTGTGCCCCAGGGCGCCTAGGCGCCTTTCGAAGTCGGCATAGACAAAAGTTATCAACTGGAGGTGGTGGTGAACCGGCTACGCCGGTCGACGTAATCGGCGCTGTGATCGTGGCGCGACATTTCCAGTACACTGTCGTCACTCATGTGTCCTCAACCGCCAAGCCAGATAAGAACGCAACTTCAAAAGGTTCTCGCGAGCACTGCCTTTGCGAATGCCGAACGAATGCGCCGTTTCCTGGAGTTCGTTGTCGAGCACACTTTATCCTCTCCCAACGAGCACCTGAAAGAGATGATCATTGGAATCGAGCTCTATACCGGACACGGCGAATTTGATCCTCGAATCACTGCTGTCGTCCGAGTAGACGCTTCTCGAGTGCGGACGAAACTTCGGGAATATTACTCGTCCGAAGGCGCCGCCGATTCCCTCGTCATCGATCTCCCGAAGGGAAGTTATACGCCGGTCTTTCGTGAAGCTTCGATTCAGGTCGCCCCGCCGCGCCCCAGCATGACCAGTTTCACGGAACCATCCATAGTGGTCCTCCCTTTCTCGAATCTAAGCCCCGATCCTGAGGCCTATTTCAGCGACGGCCTCACCGAGGAGATCATCCATGCGCTGTCCTCCATTCGAGGGCTTCGAGTGGTCGCTCGCACATCAGCTTTTGCGCTCAAACACCAGAACGCCGACGTTCGGGAGATCGGCCGGGCGCTGAATGTAGGTTTCGTTCTCGAAGGAAGCGTTCGTAAGTCGGGAAATGCGCTGCGCGTGACGGTGCAACTGGCTAGCACTTCGGATGGATATCAGTTATGGTCGCGGCGTTACGAGCGAAGCCTTGAAGACTTGTTTGCGGTACAAGATGAGATAGCCCTCGCGATTGCAAACATGCTTCGCGTCGGCACTGCCAACCAACCACCGGCTTTATTGGCTAACAACGCTGGTAATTTCGAAGCGTACGAATGGTACCTCCGAGGCCGGCATCACCTGAATCGCCAAACAAGAGAGGAGTTCCATCGGGCCATCGAATGCTTTGAAGAGGCTTTGGTACGCAATCCCGGATACGCTCCAGCACTCAGCGGGATGGCAGTGGCTTGGCTCTATCTTGGGTTATTCGCCATGGATGCTCCGTTTGACACCATGCCCAAGGCGCAGAAAGCGGCGGCCCGCGCACTTGAGATAGATGATTGCCAGGGAGATGCGTTGTCCGTTTCGGCGTCCAGCAAGGCTATGTTCGAGTGGAAGTGGTCCGAAGCTGAAACACTGTTCCGGCGGTCTCTCCACACTCAACCCCGAAGCGACCTCAGCGCTCATCTGTTCGCCTTGTTCGTTCTTTTGCCAATGGCGCGGATTGACGAGGCTCTCAGCATGCTCGAAGACGCAAAACGAATCGATCCGCTATCTCTCCTGGTGGCGGCGAGCAGGGCCGCGGTGCTGCTCATGGCGCGCCGGGTTGGTGAGGCGGAGCTCGAGTGCCGGCGCGCGTTGGAACTGGATGCCAATTTCTGGCGGGCGCTCGTCGGCCTGGGGCGTTGCCATGAGGCGCGTGGAGGATATGAAGATGCAATCGTCTGCTTTGAACATGCGAAGGCGGTCTCAGACAACGTTCCAACAGCCATCGGAGCGTTGGGACGCGCTTACGCGCTGAGCGGACGAACGAAGGATGCTCATTTGCTGTTGGATGAATTGGACAATCTTGCCAAGAGCCGTTACGTCTCACCGTACGGACGGGTGCTGATCTATCTAGGACTTGGCGACGATAAGGTTTTCGACTGGCTGGAGCGCAGCTGCAGCGAACGCGCAGGCTGGCTTATGTACCTGGCTACGGATCCGCGGTTCGATCCGCTACGGAAGGATGTCCGGTTTCACTCTCTTCTCGAAAGGCTCGGCTTACCGCGCATCGCTTATTCGACGACCGTTTCAGGATAAGGTCCAACGCTTGAAACCGTTTCAAACTTGCCGACCGCGGCCAGGTCAAGCAGACTACTTCCGGGTGAAAGATGTCTCTGACCGCAGGTTTGAAGCACTCCCGCACTCGAAATCCTGAGAAGCCGGCCATCGTATGTGGCCAGCAATCCTGGACCTACGCAGAGTTCGACGGGATCTTACAAATAACGTAGCAAGCAATCTGTTGGCGGCGGGGCTGGAAGCAGGAGACAGGATCGCGCTTCACCTTCTGAACGGCCCAGAGCTCGCCATTGGCTACTTCGGCTGTTTGAAAGCGGGGGGAATTGTCGTACCCATCAACCCGCAATTGAAAGGGCCGGAGATTGACTACATTCTTCGCCATAGCGGGTCGGCGTGTTATATAGGTCAGCCGGATCTTTATACGGAAGCTGCAAAATCATGTCCAGCTGTGACTGCGTTGGAGCTTCGTTACCTTACGGGTGGCCGCCCAGGTAGCGGCACAGGTTCTTTTGACAGTCTTCTGCGTTCCACGGCTGGCTCCGTTCGTATTCCGGACGTTGTGCCCGATCAGGTCGCAGCGATTCTTTATACCTCGGGTACGACAACCCGGCCCAAGGGCGTCATGCATTCGCATGAGAGCCTTATGCAGACAGCGCGCGCCATGCTCCAGATGCGGCTCGATCAGGACCAGGTTGCGGTGGTTATGTCATCGATGACCCACATGGTGGGTTTTGCGATGGTGTTTCTGTCCGGTCTGCTCCACGGTGCGACGGTTGTCATTACGAGGCCGTTTGACTTCCGGGGTTTCCTCGAAGCCTATGGGCGCTGGGGCTGCACCTACACGGTTGGCCTTCCCGTGATGTTCCACGGTCTGCTCCAAGCGCAAGCTGAGATGCCGCAGGATGTGCCTTCAGGGCGATTTTATTTCTCTGGTGGAGACTCCGCGTCTCCCGCACTTCAGGAGGCTTTTGAAGCTGCCTTCGGCCCTGTTTGTGAAGCCTACGGCATGACAGAAATCGCCCCTGCAGCCTGGAACCGCCCTGGTCATGTACGAGTCGGTTCCATTGGTCAGCCCGGTGAAGGGGTTGCGTTCCGCTTGGTTGATTCTGATGGTCGCGATGTGAAAGCCGGTGACGTGGGGGAGATCTGCGTTCGAGGCCCGCACCTCATGGTCGGCTATTGGCAGGATCCGGACGCTACCACGGCAGCTGTCCGGAACGGCTGGCTCCATACCGGAGATTTGGCTCGTTGCGACGTGGACGGCTTCTATTGGTTCGCAGGACGTAAGAAGGAGATCATCATCCGCGGCGGGAGCAATATCTCCCCGCAGGAAGTCGAAGCCGTGCTCTACCAGCATCCTGCGGTCGGTGAGGTGGGCGTGGTGGGCCGGCCGGATCATGTTTGGGGAGAAGTCGTAGTCGCCTTTGTTGCCTTGCGATCAGGGCAGGCGGTCACGGAGGCCGAGTTGATTGCGTTCGCCCGCGAAAGGTTGGCGGACTACAAGATACCGGTAAGTGTCATTTTTCGGGCCGAGTTGCCCAAGGGCCCAACCGGCAAAATTCAGCGGCGCGCGCTTGGACAGGAAGAAAACGCGTTCGCGCACTGATTTGAGATTTCGTTAAGAATTTGAACGCACCTGAAAGGAAAACATTCCATGGCAACCGCTGCTTCCAGTATCCAGGAACACAAGGTTATCCACACGGCAACCAAACTCTTGATCAACAATCAGTGGGTTCCAAGCGAATCCGGCAAGACATTTCCCACTTACAACCCGGCGACGGGTGAGGAGATCGCACAAATATCCGAAGCCGACGCAGCGGACGTGGACAAGGCGGTCAAAGCCGCACGGTACGCCCTTGAACGTGGCCCGTGGCGCAAGACGTCCGCATCGGAACGCGGACGCCTCCTGAATAGGCTCGCCGATCTGATTGAGCAAAACGCCGACGAGCTTGCGGCTCTGGAGACACTTGACAACGGAATGCCCTTGACTGTGGCGCGCAACGTGGCTCTCCCTCTTATCATCGCCCACTTTCGCTATTTCGCCGGATGGGCTGACAAGAACCATGGCAAGACAATTCCCATCAACGGCGACTATTTTTGCTACACAAGGCACGAGCCCGTCGGCGTTGTCGGCCAGATCACTCCGTGGAACTTCCCCCTTCTTATGTATGGCATGAAGCTTGGACCGGCTCTGGCCATGGGCAACACCTCCGTACTCAAACCCGCCGAGCAAACTCCGCTTACCGCATTGCGTCTCGGGGAACTCATCCTCGAGACCGGCTTCCCTCCGGGAGTAGTGAATATTCTTCCCGGTTATGGGCCGACAGCCGGAGCGGCTATCGCTGATCACATGGACATCGATAAAGTCGCCTTCACAGGTTCGGGGGAAGTGGGCCGTCTTATCATGCAAGCGGCAGGCAGATCCAACCTCAAGCGCGTCGGTCTCGAACTCGGCGGCAAAAGCCCCAACATCGTTTTTGCCGATGCCGATATGGAGCAGGCAATTGAAGGCTCTCATTTCGGAGTGTTTTTCAATCAGGGCCAGATCTGCTGCGCTGGTTCGCGCCTATACGTTGAAGAGAAGATTTATGACGAATTTGTTGAAAAGAGTGTTGCACGTGCGGGCCGGCGCACGGTGGGCGATCCCTTCGACGTAAGTACCGAACAAGGGCCGCAAATCGATGGAGCACAGTTTGACAAGGTAATGTCTTATATCGATGAAGGTAAACGGGAGGGTGCCGAACTGCTTACCGGCGGCAAGCGCATCGGGGACCGTGGTCACTTTATTGAACCAACGGTGTTTGCCAACGTCCAGGATGAAATGAAGATCGCCCGGGAAGAGATTTTTGGACCTGTAATGAGCATTATCAGGTTCCGCGATCTCGACGAGGTCGTTGAGCGGGCGAACAACACCCCTTATGGGCTGGCGGCTGCGGTTTGGACGCGAGACATTGGTAAGGCGCACGCGATAGCAAACAATGTCCGCGCAGGTACGGTGTGGATCAACTGTTTTGATGTTTTCGACGCCGCGGCGCCCTTCGGGGGCTTCAAGCAGTCCGGCATGGGCAGGGAGATGGGCGAGTATGCGCTGCAGCAGTATACGGAGGTTAAAACCGTCACCGTCAAGGTGTAACGGGACGAATCACGTCGATTTTGATGCTGTCAGCCAAAATGGCTGATCGTGACTAAAAATACCAGCGAAATCGCAGATGAGCTAAGCGTTGTTACAAGCGGCACATTACGGCAGAGGGCGGATTGAGTGTTGCTCCTAGTGAAGCGAGTGGGGGATGGACCCTTTTTTAGGAGGAAATTGATACACCCGAGCGACCTTCCTGGGCAGACCGGCAGAGAGCCGAAATTCGATCGGCTCTAATATTGCAACGACCAGCGCGCAGACAGAGTTCTTGAGCTCGACGAAGTCTCGGCAGCTGCCGAGCTTATCTTCATAGTCGAACAAATCATTTCTGAGCCTAATTGCCATGCTGACCAATTCTTCCTGGGAAATTGGGCTATTGATGGTGACTTCCATGGCCGGCTCCTCCTTGTCGAGTTAGTTAACCCAATAGTAGGCCTCGACGCACACCTCACGCAATCCTCCCCATCTTCTCGGCTAAGAGCTGTGGGTGGCGCGCCCCAAGAAGTATCCCGTCTTGCACAAGCAGGAGTCTGTCAGAACTCCACGAAAAAAGAACCCACCCCAAGTTGGCAGTTTTTGGCTTTAAGTCAGCACTCCATAAAAAAAGCTTATTGAACACTCGGCGATCCCAAGTTGCTGATTACAGTTGAGCCTGCGCGGTCCAGAGAGGGCAGCCTCGAACCTCCGCCGGGGTACGCGGCTATAATCTACACCGAGGTGCATGAGATGAAGAGCAATAGCGACTGGCAGAATCGCTTGGGAACCATACGTATCGCAGCCCTGGGCATCATGGCGGCGGTCGCAGGCGTGATCTGGTTCTTTCGGCACTAGCTCAGGTGAGACGCAACCGTCGACTACTCGGTAGACTCGATCTCTGTTTTGACGCCTGGTGGAAACGCTTTTAAGAGGCGGGAGAAAGAAGATGCCGGATTCGGACAAGGACCGCATGGTCATTATCGATGCACATCTTGACCTATCGTGGAATGCGCTAGGCTGGAACCGAGACCTGGACCAAACCGTGGCGGCGATACGCCTCTCCGAAGCCGGTATGAAAGACAAGGGCCGAGGTACGAACACGGTTGCATTTCCAGATATGCGCCACGGCAGAATTGGTATCGCGCTAGCGACGGTCCTGGCTCGTTGGAATCCGCGGGGGAGTTCCTCGATAGACTTTCGCACCCAGGAGACTGCGTCTGCTGCAGCCCAGGGCCAGCTTGCATATTACCGCCTGCTTGAGAGGCGCGGCGCCTGTCGAAGATTAGTGGATTGGCCGTCTCTTGAAAATAGCTTCTCGGAGTGGAAGACCGGTCGCGCGGACGCTCCGTTCGGTTTCATATTGAGCATGGAGGGTGCAGATCCAATTGTTTCGCCCGCGCACGTGGTCGATTGGTATCAGGCCGGCCTGCGCGTCGTGGGCTTGGCTCATTACGGACCTAGCGCATACGCCCACGGAACCGGCAGCCCAGGTGGCTTGACTCAAGCGGGAAGAGAACTGTTGCGGTTTATGGAGGAACTCAACCTGATCCTTGACATGACTCACCTCGCAGATGAGAGCTTCTGGCAAGCAGCCGATCATTTTAACGGCCCGGTGCTGGCAAGCCACAATAACTGCCGCGCGCTCGTTCCGGGGGACCGGCAGTTCGATGATGCGCAGATCCGCTTGATCATCGAGCGCGACGGTGTGATCGGAGCGCCGTTTGATGCGTGGATGATCGTCCCTGGCTGGAAGCACGGCACGGATAAGCAGGCGCGGCCATCGCTGGACTCCTCTGTTCAACACATCGACCACATCTGCCAACTCGCGGGCAATGCAAGGCACGTGGCTATTGGAAGCGACCTGGACGGGGGATACGGGACGGAACAATGTCCCCAGGAGCTGGATACCATCGCCGACCTACAGAAGCTCAGACCGTTGCTGCAACAACACGGATACACGGAAAATGACATCGAAGGGATATTCCATGCCAACTGGCTTCGGTTTTTCGAGAGAGCGTGGAAGGGTCACCGGTTATCACCGCCGTCCCCAGTGGGTGGCTGAACGCGTTCCTGTAATCGTTTGAGCTCCCAGGCATGCTCGTGGAAGAGCTTTTGCCAGCGCCCGGCATCTCCAGGCTCGTACGTGTAGAAGCCCTTGCCATCGAGAGCTCCCCGTGACCCTTGGAGAGCGGCGAATAGGGCAGGCACCTCAGAACTGCCTGCAAGATCGGGAAGAACTCCGGCCATAGCCTTGGCGTAAAGGCCTGGACCACCCGTTATATCGATCCATCGGAAAGGGCCACAGAACGAAGCCCATAATCCAACTGCGTTGCAGAAGGCCTGATCTATCGTTTGGACGTCGCCCACACCTAGTTCGACAAGATGGGCAGCTTCCCGATACATCGCATAGCTCAACCGATTGATGATGAAGCCTGGAATGTCCCGAGTGACCATAGAAGGGTCCTTGCCAACTCTTCGGCCTAGTTCCACGGCGAGCTGGAGGGAGGCGTCCGAAGTGAGTTCGCCGCGAATGATCTCCAGGAAGCGTGTGGCGTAACACGGTTGAGACCAATGCATGCCGAGAAAGCGTGAGGGATGCGTTCGGTCTTGCTGCAGAAGTGTAATCGGAAGTGCAGAAGTGTTACTTGCAATGGGAGTATCCTGCCCTACGATCGCCTCGAGTTCTTCGAACACCTGTCTCTTGACAGAGAGATCCTCGTTAACGCTCTCAATGACAAAAGCACAGGACTTGAGAAGGGAAATCGAGTCGCAAATAGTTAGATGCTCAGGCCAGGCAGCTGCCCTCTGCGGAGCCAGGACGCCATGGCGAACCATCTCCTGAACGGCGTTTTCAATAAAGGAGAATGCCTCTTGGCGGGCTTGCTGACTTATATCGAAGGCGACGACATGCACTCCGGCGCCGACAAGCGATGCTGCGATTCCTCTGCCCAAAAGGCCTAACCCAACCACTCCGACGGGATCGATGCTCATGACTCTCATCCTTCTTGACAATGGATGCGGCGTTGCCATACGTTCCGTGGCCCTGATTACGATCATACGGAGCAGGCCCGAATAGCGTCTCTAAGAGGCTGCGGAAAAAGCCGGGAGGGGGACGAAATGAATGCCCTCAGCGGCTAAAGCCGGATTCACTGAAAAGCATTTACCGTACGGCCTGAAGGCCGTACCCTTCAGAAAAGTGAGTTTTTCCGCAGCCTGCTAAGGATACCTGCAGCCGACAGTGGAGTGTTGGCTACGGCTGGTGGGCTACTATTCTACGGGGACCCACCGGGGATTTTTTTGGCCGTCAACAGGGCTTCGCCAATGACTTACATAGTGGGAGGACAGCAGTATATAGTCATCGCGATAGGCCGAACATCGTTTGCTTTGGCTTGCCATAATTTATGGCTGACTTAATGGTTTTCTTGTCGCTCTAGTGTATCGAGTACAAGGTGGCAGTTCACTTATAGGAGGGGCTTGCATGGCAGGGCGGACGAACTATCATTACCAGGACTATACATGGTTAGAGATGCGGGAAGTTGTTAAGCAACAGCCGGTGGTTGTATTGCCCGTAGGCTCTGTCGAAGACCATGGACCGCACTTACCGCTGGATGTGGATAATTTCTTGATCGGAAACATTTGCGAACGAAGCGGCCCGGCGCCTGGATGGACAGATGCTCCTATTACCCCCCATCCCTTACGGCTTCGAAGAACATCACATGGATTTCCCGGGCACGATCGACATTGCTATGGAACACATGCTGCATTTCGTTCTTGACGTTACTCGCAGTGTGGCGCGTCATGGTTTTACGCGCATTCTTCTTGCCGACGGCCATGGTTCGAATATGCCCATTCTCGATCTGGTGGCGCGACGTACGGTGCTGGAGACGGAGGCGTTGTGTGCTGCCTTCATCTGGCCTAGCTTGGCGAAGGATGCGATTGAGCGGGTTCGGGAATCAGAGAAACCTGGAGGGATGGCTCATGCTTGCGAGTTGGAGACCTCCTTGTACTTATACCTCGATCCCGCGCGCGTGCAGATGGATAAGGCCAAAAAAGAAATCGGCATGCCGCCGTCTCGTTTTATCTGGATGGATTTGATGAGCGCTTCGCCGGTTCTGCTGATGGATCGATGGTCTCGTTTCAGCAAGAGTGGTGTAGCGGGGGACCCAACGCTGGCGACTCGGGAAAAGGGCGAGACTATTTATGAGGCGGTTGTCACAGCCCTGGTCGAACTCGTACGAGAATTCAAAACCTACGATCGTGCACCGTGGCAGGACCTGCATTGACGTTGCAGACTCCGCGTCAGCGCCGAACGGCCACCTGTGCGAAACGGGAGACGGAATCGGGCATCGCACACCATGAGCAGACAAGGGGATCATCCGACGTCAGCAATCATAGCGTCAAATCAAGACGATCGCGGACTTGTTATTCGTGGCGAGGGATTGCTGAAGATATGCTACAGAGTCGCGTACTCTGCCTTAGCTTGCCGCAGTATAGGAATGTCGGGGTCGGCGTCTTTCCAGAGGGTAAGAAAATCCTGGTAAGCAATCTTTGCCCTGGCCTTATCTCCCGACTGCAAGTAGGCTCTCCCCAATTGCAAGCGTGCCAACGTTCGAATAGGATCGCTGACCACCGCTCCGCGGTGATCAAGAATTTTTTGGAATTCGATGGCAGCTTCGGCGCCCTGTCGCGCCGCCAGATAGGCTTGACCCCGCACGTAGACCGGATAGAGAGCGCCGAAGAAACCATTGACGGCAGAACGCGGTTGGCCCAGTTCGTTGGGTACGGCGGTTTGGAGCAGATCTCTCGCCCTGGCATTCTCGCCATGGTTCAGCGCAACCAGCGCACTGACTGTGGGCAGGTAGTTGAAGCGGATGGCTGTATCCTCGGGAAAGTTCCGCTGCAGGTCATTCGCGAGTATGAGCGCCTGGGTCGACTCCCCCGAGAGGGCCAGTGCGACCGCCGCGCCATATTGCACCTCGCGGTTCCTGGCCAGCTCAAGCGCGGCCTTGGCATTCTGCTTTGCCGCCGTTGCGTTCCCAAAAAAGGCTTCCCACAATGCCGCCCTGGTTACGAAGAGAGCTGCTCTTTCCTGATGACCTGCCTCCTGAGCGAAGTCCGCCGCATGCTGCGACATCTTCCTGGCCTCACGCAGGTGACCGGAATTTGCCAAAACAAAAGCTTCCCGGTCAGAGATCCAGTCTGCCGTCCCAGATTTCCCCTGAGCCAGGGCCATTTGCCGCTCCATCTCCGCTTTGTCATCCTTCAAAAACGCAACGTCGAAACGCAGCATGGAGAGGAAAGGGTCTTCTATTTTCCGCTCGGACGCTCTCCGCACGGCTTCTTCGGATTCGGCCACGCGGTCAAGGTAAATACCGGCATAACCGCGCTGCACATACCCAATGGCTGCGTCCGGGCTAAGTTGGATCACTTTTTCCGCCTCTTCGGCCGCTTGTTGATATCTGCCGGTCGCCGGGTAAATGAAGCCCGCCAACATCGCGTGCGGAACAAAAGCGTGAGGATAGGCCTGCGCCCACGCCTCGCAGGTCTTCTGTGCTTTTTCCTGGTTTCCTGTCGCCCGCCCATCATAGTAAGCGGTAATAAAGAACCGCTCATTGTCACTTGCGCGATCCCGCAACCGATAGGCTTGGCTGATGTTCTGAGTGGCCAGCGCCGATTCCCCGGTAGTGCCGTACATGAGCCCGAGCGACGCATAAGCCATGGCAAATTTAGGGTCAATCTCAATGGCCTTTTTGAAAAAGGGCATGGACGCCTCTGCGCCCTTTGGGAGGTGAACCTGCCAGGCCGTGCTGTATGCCTTCAGGGCTTCAAGGGAAGGGGTCGTGGCTTCGGCCAGGGGAGTGTCGTACTTCTGCAAAGTCGCCAGGGATTCGCCCACTCGGGTGCGGAAGCTTGTGGCAATCTTGCTCAGGGCGTTCAGTACGTCTTCTTTTCTTGCGGATTGCGCCTGCTCCTCAGCGAGAGTGTCTCCGCTGCGGCAGTCGGTTGCGCGTAGTCCCACGACGTACTGGCTTCCCAAGCTGGAAATCGAACCTTGCAGAACGGCGGCGCTCGCGGTGCGCTCACAGATTTGCCGGGCGATCTCGGGGGTAAGCCGTGCGGTGGCCGGCTGTCCCATCCATTGCAGCGCTTGTTGCACGCGATCGTCAGAGAGCAGGCTTAGTACCGGCGACTGTTCGAGCTGCACCGCCAGCCCTTGCCGTAGCGTCCCGTCAAACACCGCGTCGCCGGTCGTGTTTGCGAAGTCGGCGATCAATACAGAACTCTTCCCACCAAGGACCACAGGGTGGCGTCGATGAAGGAAGAAAACCGCGCCCACAACCAGGACGGCCAGAAGGGTAAGCACGCTGCCGATGGGTGAGAGGTATTTCAATTTTTCTCTGCGATCGATACTTCCCGGAAGAGCCGGCAAGGATTCACTCTTAATGCTGGGTGCTTGTTCCAGCACCGTCTCCGTGCGAGAGCGGCTTGCGATCACGACGTCATCGCCATCCTGCGTGACCGTGCGTACCTGTTCCGCGAAACGATAGCCTCTGCCAGGCAGGGTCACGATGTAGCGCCGATCTTCCGGTGTATCTCCCAGCGCTTTCCGGAGCATGAAAATGTTCTGGCTCAGATTTGCTTCTTCGACGAAGGCATCCGGCCATAAGGAATTCATCAGGTCTTCCTTAGAAACTACCTCGCGGCTGCGGCGGACCAGAATCAGCAGGGTTTCGAAGACCTTGGGCGAGATGGCGACCGGATGGTTTTCGCGCAGCAATACCTGCTTCTCCGGGTCAACCCGAAAGGGCCCAAACTCGTAGAGGACTTTGGGTTCTGTAATCATGCGTAACCCGTTGTGGAACGCGGCGCTTTTCCCCAGAAGCTATCAGGAGGAAGGTACTCCCAACGGATTTTCACTGCAATTCGTTGCCGGGTTTTGCCTTCGGCCACCATCTCAGATTGCTTATCAGCGCTGATAAGAACCCGCCACCCTACCGCGGCAGAGACTCTAAGTACTGTCCTTTCTTCAGAAATCGACAATGAGAGCTTTTGAGAAATTTTGAGGCGGCCTTTGAGGACTTTCGATCCGCGGCCGAAGCACGATGCGCCTATTGGAAAACGGTATGTACCAATGAACGACCGGATGGAGCGAGCCGTGGCAGCGAAAACAACCAGGATCACGGTAGAGACCGAGACATTAGTCATCGTTCGCCATGCAAGGGCAGCCAGGTCCTGGTGCCCAGGCTGTCGCGCCGAAGTGGACGTCGTCACACTCGATGCCGACAGCCTCGTCGAACCAGCCACCGCTGCCCAGATCCGTCAGTGGCAGGCTACTGGCAAGCTGCACCTTTCGCAGCCGGCGAATGGCCCAGCCCAGATCTGCGTGAGCTCCCTATTGCAGTGCTTCGGGTAAGAGCAGTCGAAGCGTTTGCCGTTTCCATAAGAAACACCAGATCGACCGAGGAGAAGGAACATGAAACTGAATCGTTTGAGAAACAAGTCACTTCTTATCGCACACTTCGGGCTGCCAATCGCATTGTTGGCGGGGTCAGCCTCGGCACAGGAACACTCAGCCACGCAGGCAACGCAGGCATCGCCTGTTCGCTATTCCGTGATGGATCTCGGCGAAGTTGGCAACCCACCCGCGCAGCCCTACTTCATCCGAAACAATGGTTTGATCAGCGGGGCGGCCACCGCCCACGACGGCGCCCTGCATGCAGTCCTGTGGTTCGAGGGAGCGAAGTTTGATATCGGCGCCACTGGGCTGGGAGGACCGAACAATGCTGCGTTTGGTGTCAATCATTTCGGGCAGACCGTGGGTGAGGCGGAGACTTCACTGACCGACGCCGAAGACTTTTGCGGCTTCAACGCCTACGGGTTTCCCTCATCCACCGCATGCCTTCCCTTCTTGTGGCAGGACGGCGTGATGACCAGGCTCGCGACGCTGGGTGGTGAGAATGGCTTCGCCAACATGATCAACAATCGAGGCCAGGTGGCTGGGCTTGCTGAGACTGCCATGAAAGATCCGGCCGCCGGCTGTCCAGTGCATCGGTTTGAGCCGGTGGTCTGGACAAATGGAAAAATCTACGCGCTGCCCAGATTTTCTGGGGATTCCGACGGAGTCGCCGCGGCCATCAACGACCAGGGGCAGGCTGTCGGCGCCACTGGCACATGCTCACCCTTCAATCCGAATAGCGGGCTCTATCTCACCGAAAATCACGCCATGGTCTGGGAAAACGGCAAGGGGACAGATCTAGGCAACCTCGGCCCCAACGGCCTGCCTGGCGCTGGGAACCACGCGTGCGCTATTAACAATCGGGGTGAGGCAGTGGGTCATGTGACGTCTAAGGCGAGCACCGTTGCCTTCCTCTGGTCCAGGGAGAAGGGTATCAAGGGTCTGGGTACGCTGGCGGGAGATCTGGCGAGCTTCGCCCTTGGTATTAACGATGAAGGCCAGGTGGTCGGCCAGTCGATAAGCGCGGACTTTAGTACGTTTCGCGCTTTCCTCTGGCAGAATGGCAGCATGATCGACGTCAATACCCTGGTTACGTCGAACCCGGCGAAGTTATATCTGCTGTCCGGGGTTTCTATCAATTCCCGTAAGGAGATCACGGGATTGGCTGTCGACGGGGCCGGGGCCTTTCACGGCTATCTGGCGATTCCTAAACACGATTAAGCAAGAGCGAGGGTTTGAGCCACCACTAAGAACGTGCCGAACAAACTTGGAAAATTAAGAGTCTAAGGCGGAGTGACCATCCTAAATGCGATTAGGGGTTACTCCGTCTGTTTATATGGATAGGCGCGCGATATCGCCGTCCAGTATCGCGCAGACTATCTCTGTGCCTGTCGCATTTTCGCGATCTCAAAAGGATCCTCGCCTGCGCAGCGTGCGTGGCAGATGAGCCCCCAAACTCACTCCGTCTTCACCTCTTCCCCGTGCGCCGCATCCATCCGAGTCAACCGAATGTAATGCACCACCGCCGGCCTGTCTTCTCCCACTGGATACGTGGAGATGGCGATCGCCTGGCCGGAACGGATCACCAGCGGCGACAGGTCGGCTGGAAGGGCAACCGGCACGATGCTCTTGTCGCGATTCCACCAGGAGAACGGAAGATCCGTAAGCGGGCTGAACGTGCACGTAATCTTGTCCGTTCCCTCCGTCGGCTGCGCCAGCAGATTATATCCAAACGTCACCCCCAGGCGGTTGTACTGGATATAAAAGCGGAACACCTGCGCGGGCTTCGCCTCATTCACTGTCTGCTGGAGATTCCAATCGGCAATCTCATCGATCCTGAGCGCCGAGTGCGATTCGGAGAGATCGATCGTAATCCCATTTGCATGGATGCTCCCGTGCTGCCACCCCTCCACATGGGCCGAGGCGGGAACTGCGTCATCCACGGAAAACGGCGAATCGGCGTAGCTCTGGCCGTAACCGCCCAGCGGAAACGTCATCAACGCAATCCCAAGTGCAAGCAGTTTCATCGGTCCCTCATCAGGAAAACCAAAGATAAGGTTACTTATTTGACGTCGGAGTGGCGGGTACCGCTTCGGGAGCGATGATGGAAACCTTCCCGGAGCCGATGTACCCTTGCACCTTGCCGTCCGTGGGCTTGAAATCTGGTTCGTAGAGGACCCAAACTGTATCACCGCGTGTCACGGGCGTGCCGGACACGAAGATATGTTCCTGTCCATTCAGCTCGAACGCGATGCGATTCAGGCGCACCTTCCCCTCGACAGCGCCCTTCATCGGTTCCAGAGAGAGCAGGTATCGGCCAAGAGGCTGGAAGTAGACTTCGACGGCATCGCCGGGATTTGTCGCTATGGCGGTGCCTCCCTGCATGTCGCCAATCACCTGCTTGTCCCGAAGCAAAAGCGGAGAGACAAGGCGAAGTTCGTTGGTGTTGGGGTCCATTGGTTCATCCAGGTGGGCGGGCATGGCGGGCATGTGGTCCATCCACTCGCCGGTGACCTCAAAAGTTCCCACGCCTTGCATGTCGATCTTGAGGGTCTGCCCCGGCTCGAACCAATACTGGGTCTCAGGCTGGCTCGCCACATCGGCGATCCCCATGCCGCCATGACCGTTCGAGGGAAATGGAGTGGCCTTGGAGCGAAAACCCAACTGGACGCGATCGCCATCGCGCGCCAGCAGCTGAAACTGGAATCCGGCCATGCTCTGATTCATGCGCCCGATGATGGTGCAGCGTTGAGGGCGCTTCTGCGTCGTATCGATGAAGCATGTATAAGGGTTTCTTCCCGGCAGCGCAGCCTTGAGCATGAGCACGTTGCCGCTCGAGTGGGCGCCGACCCCAATCACGGCGAGCGAGGAGGCGAGGGCAATGACCACGACGATCAGCAAGGCGAATGC
The DNA here is from genome assembly GCA_963736535.1 of uncultured Acidobacteriaceae bacterium. Classification (GTDB taxonomy): domain Bacteria; phylum Acidobacteriota; class Terriglobia; order Terriglobales; family Acidobacteriaceae; genus PALSA-350. The sequence continues at coordinate 681,141 of CAVTPN010000010.1, read as the reverse complement.
GAACTTTGGAATCTTCATGCTTTCGCGTCCTTTCTGCCATAGCGTGCGGGGCTGGCGCGGCTTCTCTTCCAGGTGGAGCGATGGCGTCGGATGAGCAGCGTCGAGGCTGGCGACGCGCCGCAGTTCCGCCCCCATTTCAGCATAATCGCGGAGAAGCAACTTGCAGGCTTCGCAAGCGCCAATATGCCGGGCCGCTTCCAGCGGAATGATTTCGCCGTCGCAAAGAACGGAGACGTATTCCGCGGCTTCGTTGCAGGTCACGATCGGCCTCCGTTCATTTGTGGTGCGCTTTGCCAGATTTCGCGCAGGGCCTGGCGGGCGGCGAAGAGTCGCGAACGGACCGTGCCGATGGGGATGTCGAGAATGCCGGCTATTTCCGCGTACGATTGGCCCTCAACCTCGCGCAGCCAAAGGAGCGAGCGCTCGTCGGCGGTGAGCCGGTTGAGGGCGTCGGAGACGATCGAACGCGTCTCGGAGGGCGGTTGAACAAGTTCGCCTTCCTGACCCGGCTCATTTTGATCGATGGAGCCCATCGGCCGTTGCTTGCGCCACCATTCGGCGGCCTGTTTGCGGGCTATGCCGAAAAGCCAGGTACGAAGAGTGCCGCGATCAGGGTCGAAGCCCTGAGGACGCCGCCAGATTTGGGTGTACACATCCTGCATGAGATCGGCGGCCGAATCGCCGGAGCCGGTGCAATGGCGAAGGAAGGCGCGCAGGCGCGGAGCCGTATCCCGATACCAGGCTTCAAAAGCATCGGCATCGCCTTCGGAGATCCTCTTCCAGAGTTCCCGGTCGTCCAGCAAATGGTGTCTCCGTTTATTAATTCGGAGAAAAGGCGGAAAAAGTTCGGAGCCAATGCAGAATTCTCGCAGTTGACATAGACCGGGACTGCGCTACGGGGCTGCATATATGTTTTGGCCTACATACTCGGATTTCTTGATTTCTCTTGCTCCGATCACGTCAACAGCCATCTTGAGCTAAATTTTGAAGCGCCCAACCGGTGCCATGACTGGATTAGCGTGCGGAATCGCACAACCAAGATATGCCTTGCGTATCGCGATCACCGTTCCTGAAGACAAATTGGGAATCCGTGCCGTGCAGTCCATCGGGAAAACAGGGAGTGTTATTGCGATGCGCCGACGACAGACGCTCCGATCTGATTCAATAGCACCAGCGAGTCTGAGCAAGTCCAACGCTCAAAGCATTGGCCGTTTCTGAAATGCAGGATGCTGATTCCTGGAAGTTCTATTCGTTGTCCGGTCGCAGGAACACCCATGAAGGCCTCGTGCAATGTTCCTGTGATCGTGTACCGGGCCACTAATGTGTCGCCCTCTCCAAGCAGTTCCTGAATGACCACCTGTGCATCTGGGAACAGCTTCCAAAAGGCGTAATAGAACTGCTTCACGCTCTCCAACCCTGGTTCAATCCCCTGATATCCGTGCAAGATTATGTCGTCCGAATACAGTTGAAAGGACTCGTTCCGCCTTTGCGGATCTGAAAAACACTTGACCGCATGTGAGAAGCTCTCTCGGTTGGACATCTCGCCATTCTAAATCCGGGATTTAACTGCAGCGCGACATCGCCGCCCAGCCGAGCGAGATAGAATGATTACATGGCGGCCGCACTACAGGGAAAAGTGGCTCTGATTACGGGCGGAAGTGCCGGAATCGGCAAGGCCGCGGCGAAGCTCTTCGCTGAGGCCGGAGCAAGCGTCGCGTTCGCCGCGCGGGGAGCCGAACGCGGACAGCGAGTTGAGCAGGAGCTACGGCAAGCCGGCTTGGATGTTCGCTTCGTACAGGCCGACGTATCTCACTCCGAACAGGTACAGTCTCTGATTGCGAAGACCGTCGAAAAATTTGGCCGGCTCGATTGTGTTTTTAATAATGCTGCTGTCTTGGGTAAGAACGCCCGCACAGCCGATTTCAGCGATGCTGATTTCGATGCCGAGGTAGCCTCCAACCTGAAGAGTGTCTGGCTCTGCATGAAATACGAGTTGCAGCAGATGCAGAGCCAGGAACCGCGTGGAGGCGTGATCGTAAACACCTCCTCGCTAAACGGACTTGGAGGCGCAAAAGGCGCAGCTCTGTACTCGATGTCCAAGGCAGGGATTTTAGCTCTGACTAAATCTGCGGCACAAGAATATGCGGCCGACGGAATCCGAGTGAATGCATTGGTCGCGGGCGGTTTCGACACGGAGATGTTACATAACGCCGTGAGCCAAGCTGTAGGCGGTGACGCCGCAAAGATCGAAGCAGCATTCAAGGGTTTTGTTAGAATGGTTCCGGCAGGCCGCATTGGCAGACCAGACGAGGCGGCGCAAGCTGCGCTATGGCTGTGCAGCGATGCTGCGTCCTATGTAACGGGGCTGTCCATGATTGTTGATGGCGGCGTGACTGCCTGGGCGCGCTAAGCCACGCAACGACGCTCCTATCATTGCTCGCTGCTCATCTTGTCTTTCAAACAACTCCCGGATGGTCGGCTAACGAGGTTGGTTCTCGCCAGATTCCCGGAGCAGTTACTTATTCCGTTCGCAGGGCCTGCATCGGTTCCACTGCTGCAGCGCGGTGGGCTGGTAGCAGGCATGCAGTTGTGCCTACCGCAAGCAGCACGCCCACCGCGCCAGCACTCACCACCGGATCATACGGGCTCACCTCGAAAAGCAGACTGCTCACCACACGCGCGGATCCGAAGGCTACGGCAACTCCCGCAATTGCGCCGATTGCTACCGGCAGTAGTCCATCGCGTAGAACCAGCCAATATACATTTGCCCGCTGCGCTCCAAGAGCCAGGCGCAATCCCATTTCGCGATAGCGCTGCGCAACTGAATAAGTGAGAACACCATAGACGCCTAATCCAGCAAGAAACAGCGCGCTCACCGCGAAGAGGAGCAAAAGGTCCATCTCGAAACGCTGGTTTGCTACCGAATCCGCAACCATGCCACCCAGCGCACGCACCGTCGGAACCGGTACACCGCGGTCGACGCTCCAGATGGTTTGCCGGATCACATCCGCCATCTCAGAAGGATCCTGATGCGTCCTGACCACCAGCCCGGCCATCGGCTCGATGCGATACCAGTACGGAACATAAATCAGCATCGGGTCAGGTTTCGCCAGGGAGACTGTCCGCGCATCCGCTACCACACCCACGACGGTAAACGGCTTCTCGGTCGCCGGATTTCCCCGGCTGAATTCCTGCCCAAGGGGGTCTTTCCCCGGCCACAGCGACTTGGCCGTTTTCTGCGACACCAGAGCCAGATTCTTGCCCCGATCGCCCTCGCTGAAGAATTTTCCAGCCACAAGCCGGAGACCGATTGCCGAGAAATATAGTGGGCTGACCGAACGAAAGCTCTCAAGCGGCAATTGCGTAAACGGTCGATTATCTCCCGTAACTCGTGCCATATCTCCCCAACCGCCTCCCATCAGCGGAAGGACACTGGTAAAGGCCGCATGTTCCACTCCCGGTAGTCTGTTCATGCGTTCGAGGACTTCGCGGTAAAACGCTGCACGATGCTGGTCATCGTGATAGGACTCCGAGGGCAGCTCGACCGCGGCTGTCATGGTGCGTTCCGTGGTGAATCCACGGTCCACAGCCATCAGCTTTACCAGGCTTGCGGTCAGCAGCCCCGTCATCAGTACCAGAGCGACGCTCACTGCCGCTTCCATTCCAACCAAAATGCGCCGCGCACGCCGGCTTCCAAGTGATTCGCTGGTCAGTCGCGAGTCACTGTGCAGAACCTCCTGCGGAGCTGTGCGGGAGATCATGAACGCCGGCGCCGCTCCCGCCGCCAGGGTTGCAAGTACGGCCAGAAGCAACGCACATCCTACTCCCGCCCAGTCCAGATGCAGAGGGCCGCGAAAATCGAGCGCCGGCGGTAGATACTGCTGCATGCCGGGAACGATACCCGCTGCCAGCAGAACACCCAGTCCGCCTCCCAGCACGGCGAGCACAGCGGTTTCACGAATTGCCATACGCACCAACTCGGCACGGCTTGCACCCAATGCGGCTGCCACCGCCATTTGCCGCTTCTGGCTGACCGCGCGAGAAAGCAGTAGATTCGTGACGTTCACACAACCCACCAGCAGCAAACCCACAACAGCCCCTAGCAGGATCATCAGCGGCTTGCGGTTGTTTCCAACCAGCTTTTCCTGGAAGAGGCGTGATCTCAGCAGAGAGAGTCGCTTTCTCATCCGCAGACAGATTCGCAGCGATTGTGTGCTGGAGCGCATTCAGCTCCGCGTTCGCCACCGCAATCGATGTTCCGGCTTTCAGACGCGCCAGTCCGAAGTAATTCAGATCGCCCATCTCTTCGGCAAGCCGCTCCTTCGAGAAGGCCAGCGGCACCAGGACCCCAATGGGAAGCTCGCGGTTGGTACTGCCAATCGTAGCCATCGTCTGTATCGAAGGCATGTGGAAGGACCGTGGCATCACTCCAATGACTGAGTAAGGAAACCCGTCCACCGAAATGGTCTTGCTCAGAATATTGGGATCACCGCCGAACTGCTCGCGCCACAAATCATATGTGAGGATCGCAACATGCTCATGCCCCCGCTGCGCTTCATCGACTGTGAATTGCCGCCCCAGTTCCGGCTGCACCTGGAGAACCGAGAAGATTCCGGGCGTGGCCGACAATGCCTCCACCTGTAGAGGGCGTCCGCCGGTGCCAAGTGGCACGGAGAATTGCTCCATGATCGCCATCGAATTGAAGCTGCGGTTATGCTGTTGCCAGAAGGTGAAGTGATTTGCGCTTACCGGCAGGGTCGGATAGAGGTTGCTCCATTCCGCAACTTTCTCTTCGATGGTCACCATCCGGTCGGGCTGCGCGAACGGCAGTGGACGCAGCATCACGTCATAAACCAGCGTGAAGATAGCCGTGGTCGCGCCGATGCCAAGTGCGAGCGTCATCATCGCGACGATGCTGAATCCCGGAGACCTCCATAGTTGCCGCATTGCGTAACGAGCGTCCTGTAGAAGTCGTTCGACGGGCGCCCAGCCCCATGCCTCGTGGAGGTGTTCCCGGATGAGCGTCGTATTGCCGAAGGCGCGCCGAGCCGCGTGACGTGATTCTTCTACGGACAGACCGTTCGCGCGCTGCTCCTCTTCTTCCAGTTCAAGGTCAGATTGCAGTTCTCGCTCGAGGTCCGCATCGCGTTTCCGAATCTGCCACCATTTCATCCTGAACTCTCCTCAGCCTCAGGCCACATGACGCCGTGCGCAGGGCCGTACAGAAGCGTCCGAAGAATAAGCATGTTCAATGTGCCCTGGAGAACGCTCGTTCGCTGTTGTGCACGCTTTTTGATAGAAGACATTCGACCCTCGAAAGACGCAATGGTAGATTGCCGACCACCGAGCCGTCAAGAACCGAATCCCAAGACGGCGGCCCGGCCGACGACTTCAGGCCAAAGCGCTCATCTAGCCGGATAGCCATTCAGGTCTACGAGGACTGGTTGGGGAAAGCTCACGTACAATCCACCGGCGACGGGAGCAACATTGCTGAAGATACGCCGAGCACTCGCAGCCTTTAAGTACGTTCGCGCTCTTCAGGCGAATCGACCGCACAGCGAAAGCCGAGATGACTCATCGATGTATCGAGCATCTGCGGTGAGCGGGCCGCGGGGCGAAATCGCAGACAGTAGTTGGGGGCGCAGAGATGCGACCCTCCCTTAATCACCTTGCGTGGTATTTTGATCTGCGGTTGGGTCGGATCGAAGCTCTCTTCGAGGGTGGCTTCGCGCCTGAACGAATCACCACAACAGGGCTTCGTCTTCTCCGGGGATGGGTTGGCCGAATACCAATCGCTGGTCCACTCCCAAACATTTCCTGCCATGTCGTATAAGCCGTATCCGTTGGGCGGGAAGGAACCGACTGGCGATGTTCGTTCATAGCCGTCGAGCAAGAGATTCTGCCAGGGAAACTCCCCCTGCCACGTATTAGCCATGACCTGGCCGCGCGGAAACATCTCGTCGCCCCAGGTAAAGATCGCGCCATCGCGTCCACCGCGCGCGGCGTACTCCCACTCGGCCTCGGTGGGAAGCCGCTTGCCTGCCCAATGCGCGTAGGCTTCGGCATCCTCGTAAGCGACGTGCACCACAGGATGATCCATCAACGCTTTGATGGAGGAATGGGGGCCGAGCGGGCGGCCCCAAAAAGTACCAGGCGTCCACGCCCACCATTGCGACCAGTCGGCAAGATTCACCGGGCCGCGCGCGTGACGAAAAACGGCTGAACCAGGAACACAGAGTTCAGGGCTGGCGCCGGGATACTGCGCCGGATCGATGGGACGCTCAGCCACTGTTACGTAGCCAGTCGCTTCCACGAATCTTGCAAACTCCGCATTCGTGACCGGACAGCAGTCGATCGCGAACGACTCTACACGCACGCGTCGAGCGGGACGCTCCTCGGGATAGAAATCGTTCGACCCCATAAGGAACTCGCCGCCTTTGATCTCGACTCTCACCGGATGTTGTCTTGGTTGCCATCGTCTCTCGACCTTAGCAGCGACTTACCCCTGGGGACAAGCCGCTGCTGCTGGGTCTCTCCAGTGTGCCTGGAGCGTAAGTAATGCATCGCCTTCTTTTTCCGGGCTGACGGCATCGGCGAGTGAATGGTTTCGTTGATGCCGCCGCCGGCGGAAGCCGCCCGCGTTCTTCGCAATCGGATGATTGATTCAGCTAGCTGTGCACACTCGCTAGTGCCCCGGCCTTGGCGGCATGGTCCGCTTCCATCAATTGCTCCGGCCCGAGCTTGTAGGTGAGCCGGTCGATTTTGCCGGTGAAGTGGAACGGCACCTCGTAGCTATCGTCCACCGGCGTGCGGGTATCGGAGCCGATGTCGAAGGTCTCATCAATGGCCATCAGAAACGGGATCGAGTGCTCCATTGTCTTTCGGGACAACTCCTTACCATCCACCGAGAGCACGCCGGTACCACCCTTGCCTGGGCCCGGACCATCGTACTTGAAATCGAACGAGATCGTGTGCTTACCAGCCGCCAGTTCCTTACCCATGAGGTCCGCACCACCCACCCCGCCCTCCCAGCGGGTTCGCTTCAGATTGAGCAGGTTGTACACGAAGACCGGCTTGCCTTTGAGCAGGTACAGACCATATCCGCCGAAGACGCCGCCCATGGTTGCGATCATCCCTTCCGCGCCGCCTTTCGGAATCGTCACTTCCGCAGTGATGGTGTAATCCTTGTTCAAAAGGCTCGGCGCGTTGCCCACAGGAATGCCGGCGTTCTCACCTTGATAGGTAAATACCGTGCGTCCAGCGGTTGCGCTCGGCCGTGGCGTGATGAGGCGGGGTAGGATCGAGTTATCGATGGGCAGCACATTATATTTCGCTGCTTCGGTGAGGAACAACGCCTGCAGCTCTTTCAACTTGCCGGGATTCGTCGCTGCAAGATCGTTGAATTGAGAGAAGTCCTCGGTGATGTTGTAGAGCTCCCACTTGTAGTCGTTGATCTCAGGCAGCTTGGTAGTTCCCAGCTCCCAGGGCGGGGCGGGCGGCGTTGTGGCCGCGACCCAACCCTGGTGATAGATCGCGCGGTTGGCGAACATTTCGAAATACTGAGTCTCGCGCTTCGAGGGCGCATTGGCATTGCCTTCATCAAAGGTATAAGCCATGCTCACGCCTTCAATCGGCCTCTGCGCGATGCCATCGACGGTGGCCGGCTCATTGACGCCCGTAGCTTCAAGGATGGTCGGCACGATATCGATGATGTGATGGAATTGGGAACGGACGCCGCCTACATCATGGATGTGCCCCGGCCACGAAATGGCCATGCCTTGCCGCGTCCCGCCAAAATGCGATGCCACCTGCTTGGTCCACTTGAACGGTGTATCAAATGCCCACGACCACGCGACCGACATATGCGGGTAGGTCTTATCCGAACCCCAGGATTCGTAATAGCGCATCAGTTCAATTTCGGGGAGCTTGAGAATGCCGTTGTATGCGGTCATCTGGTTTGGCGTTCCCTCCAGAGTCCCCTCGGCGCTGTTGCCATTGTCGCCGCTGATATAAATGATCAGTGTGTTGTCGAGTTTGCCCATGTCCTCGACCGCCTGGATCACGCGGCCAATTTCATAGTCGGTGTATGCAGCGTAGGCCGCAAACACTTCCGCTTCACGCGCATAGAGCTTCTTCTGGATTACTGAAAGCGAATCCCATTTCGGCAACACATCCGGCCACGGCGTAAGCTGGGTGTTCGCGGGGATTACGCCGAGTCGCTTCTGGTTGGCGAAAATCTCCTCGCGCAGCTTCTCCCAGCCCATATCGAACTTGCCGTGGAACTTGTCGATCCATTCCTGCGTGGGCTGGTGTGGCGAGTGCGTGCCGCCGGGCACGTAATAAAGAAAGAACGGCTTGTCAGGCGCCGCCGCGTTCAGGCCGCTCATGTACTTGATGGCATCGTCCGCCAGGTCGGTAGTCAGGTTATAACCGGGCTTGCCAATCCACGGAAAAACCTGGGTGTGATCGCGAAAAAGATAAGGCGTCCACTGATCGGTCTCGCCTCCCATGAATCCGTAGAAATAGTCGAAGCCCATGCCGCTCGGCCATTGATCGAAAGGCCCGGCCAAACTGTATTGAAAGGCGGGAGTATTGTGCTCCTTGCCGAACCAGGAGGTGGCAAACCCGTTTTGTTGCAGAATCTTACCGATGGTGGCATTTTCCGAACCGATGATGGAGTCATAACCCGGAAAGCCAGTGGACATTTCACCGATAACACCGGAGCCCACCGAGTGATGATTGCGGCCGGTGATGAGCGCAGCGCGCGTCGGTGAGCAGAGAGCCGTGGAGTGAAACTGCGTGTAGCGCAAGCCAGCCTCGGCGACACGCTCCATAGCCGGGGTCGGGACCACACCGCCGAAGGTACTGGTCACGCCGTAGCCCTGATCGTCGGTCATGATGAGTAGCACGTTGGGCGCGCCTTTGCGCGGTACCACCTGAGGCGGCCAGTAGGCCTTCGAATTCTTAGCGTTCTCCTGGATCACGCCGCCAAATTTCGTGGGCGGTGGCGGAAGCTGTTTACCGTCAATCGTCACGGTGGCGCTCGGTGAACCCGGCGTTGCCGGGGTCTGTGGGCCTGTGTTATCGATTGGTGTCATTTTCTCCTCCAGCGTCATACATCTTAGTTTTGGTCGGGTTTCATCTTCTGTTGCGCGCTTCGTTTGGGGAACCAGAAAGACAAGTTGTAAGCGAACGCCCAAGACGACGTTGCCGCGCGGGATGAACATCGTGGCTACAAAACTGTGCCTCTCCCGTTCGCGGGGTGGCTACAAAACGGAAGCCTATGAGCATGGTGCGGGCCGCGCTACTGGCAGAAGTGACAGTGCCCACAGAAAACTGTCTGATCCTCGCATAGTTGCGTCTAAGTCACGGGGAATCCTGTAGTTCCTGCAAACCGGATTTCGCTTACTTCCACCGGCAGGGTCACGGGCAGGCATTTTTCAGGGGACGGTTACGGGCCACCCGGAGCTTATGGACTTGCCGCAACCGACCGAAACGTCCAGCCAGAAGGCGTGCTCCCTGATAACGAAGCGAGGAAAGGCCCGTCATACAGAGCATCAGCGGCGTCCCCGCCGCTGCCGAAACCGGCGTAGAATTATTCCGGGTCGCAGCTCTATCCTCGACTCCCGCTGTCTCAGCAGAGAGTTCGTTTCGGCGGTCGAACCCACCACATGGAGCATTTATGCATCTCTCCCCCGAAATCCATGTTCCCGATCCCCACTCCCCCGAACCGGCGATCTTGCGCCTGCTCAAACCACCCGCAAATCCGCTCACGTGCTCTGGCGGCCCGGCGACTCGATACGAGAGCAGCTCCGCCCGATCCAAACTGGAATATGAGAATCCCGATTTAACGCGACCGTCGGTGTCCAGCTTCTAGGCCAGCTGAAATTTGTCGCAGTTGAGCAATCGCCTTCTCTGTAACCGGGAGTATGCGTGCGTCTTTTTGACGATCGGCGAGCGGTTCGGGGCGACTTCAAGGCCTTTCAGTAACGAATACGAAATCGACATGGATACGAGTCATTGTTTGTTCACCGTGATGTAGTAAAGATCGGTGGCAACATCGAGCTCGTCTTTCGCCAGGCTTGTCGGCATCGTTTGCCAGGCGGTCGTGGGATGAATCAACTGCCAGTGCTCCTTGCTGCCCACCCGCACCGGCATGGCAAACGCAGGCTCATCGGCCTGCCACCGGTAGCGGACGCTTCCCGGGCTCCACTGCAAATCCAGAGCCGGCAGCGCCGGGTGCCGCAGGTACTGATCGAAGATCGGCGTCAGATTCATCCCCGTCTCCTGGTTGAAGTACTCGACCACATCCTCCGTCATGATGTTCTGATACTGGAAGTGCTGGTAGAAGTCGTGCAGGAGCGCCCACCAGCGCGCATCATCGTCTACCACGCTGCGCAGGGTATTGATAAATAGCGCGCCCTTGAAGTACTGGTCTTCCGGAGGCGTGCTGTTAACCCCCCGCGCAGAGATGATCGGCTGCACGTTTTTTACCTTGGTCTTCAATCCATTCAGGTACTTCAGCGCATCGGGTCGTCCCCACCGCGATTCCACATAGAGGCTCTCCAGGTAAGTGGCCCAGCCCTCGTGAATCCACATGTCCGATCGATCAGCGGCGGTAATACTGTTGCCGAACCACTCATGCGCACTCTCGTGGATGATGATGAAATCGAATCGCATGCTGAGGCCGCCGCCAACCCAGTCGCGCCCCAGGTAGCCATTGGTGAAGCGGTTGCCGTAGGTCACAGCGGTCTGGTGCTCCATCCCTGAGTACGGCACCTCAATCAACTTGTAGCCGTCCAGCGGAAAGGGATAGTCACCGAAATAGTGTCCAAATATCTCCAGCATCCCTTTAGCCTGGGTAAACTGCTTTTCCGCCTTTGGTTTGTCTTCCGGCAGCACGTAGAAATCGAGTGGCAGGTCGCCCAGCCGGTCGTCGAAGTGCACGTAGTTGCCGATGTTCAGCGAGACGTCGTAGTTGTTGATGGGGTAGTGCACCATCCAATCCCAACGCGTATACCCATCGCCCAGGTCCGTTTTCCCCATGAACTTTCCATTCGAGACGTCGACCAGACCGTTCGGAATCGACACACTGATCTCCATACTCTCCACTTCGTCGCGCCATTGGTCCTTATTCGGCCACCACACGCTGGCGCCGGTCTCTTCACAGGCGGTGTTGATCCAGGGGTGGCCGGCGGGGTCCTTGCGAAACGTGATGGCGCCGAACCTGCCCGTCTCTACCGGATGGCCTGAGTAGTAGAAATCGATGGAGTAAACGCGGCCTGCCAGCAGGGTCTGGGGAAAGTCTACGAAGACGGCTCCTGCATCGCGTGTGTACTTCAGCCGGACGGACCCCAAAAGTATCTTGTCGATCCGCAGCGCGCGGTGCAGGTCGAGTTGGATCCGCCGGTCGTCCTTGAGCATCCTGAAGCGGATAGTGTTCTTGCCCTGCAGGAACTTCGTTTCCGGATCGACCCGAACATCCAGGTGATAAAACAGCAGGTCGTTATTGGCGCGATAGGGTCCATAGGCTCCGCGCAGCATGTCCGCCGGTGTTTGCCCCCGCGCACCGAGCAGGATCGCAGCAAACGCCAGCAGCACCAGTACTGTTCTGGCTCCGCGTCGACGACCAATCAACCGCGGACCCGCAGCCCGACCACGGTCATGTCGTCATAGGTCTCGCCCGGTAGCTGGGTGACGGATGTGCTCATCGGACTGTTCCTGATCTCGTATGCCTGCGATGGCGGCAGAAGCCTGAAAAAGGCCTGAGGCTGCCAAAAAGTAATCTACCGTCCAGGCTTCCTCAGGGCAAGGCCGGGGGCCGCAAGTTCGATAGACTAAGAGGGTCGATTGACCAGCTTCTTAACCCGAACCGCTGTTCGGTTCCACCGAGGATCACCTCCCCATGACCCTGCTGTTGACCCAGATGGCGATTGTGTTGCTGATCACGGTAGCTTGCGGCTGGGTGGCGCTCAAAGTTGGCCAGGCGCGCGTAATCGGTGAGATCATCGGCGGCATTCTCGTGGGACCGTCGGTCTTTGGGCGCTTTGCCCCCCATCTCTCCGCTGCCCTCTTTCCAGTCAGTTCGCTGGGGCCCTTCGAAACTCTCTCCACCGTCGGCCTGGTCTTGTTCCTCTTTCTGATCGGGATGGAACTGGATTATGAGCAGCTCTCTCGCCAGCGCGCCACCGCAGTGATGGCTAGCGGCATGAGCATCCTGCTGCCCTTTGCTATGGGAGCTCTGCTGGCGCATTCCCTGCGTATCCGTTTTGCCCCCCACGGTATTGGCAGCATTCCCTTTGTCCTTTTTCTGGGCATCGCCATGAGCATCACCGCCTTTCCAGTGCTGGCGCGCATTCTCGAAGAGAGAAATTTGCAGGGAACCGCCCTGGGCACCACCGCCATCCTGTGTGCTGCGGTGGATGACGTGGTCGCCTGGAGCCTGCTGGCCTTCGCCCTGGCGTTCATCGGCGGGCAGGACGCTCCCTCCTCATTGCTGTTGCGCGTCACTGGGCTGGTCATCTACCTGATCCTCATGCTCGGTGTCCTTCGCCCTCTGGCCGCGTATATCGTCCGCCGGCGCCGAAAGCCGGAGCTGACCCTGGAGCTGTTGGGGGTAGTGGTCGCTGGCGCGCTCCTCTCCGCGGCGGCGACCGACAAGATCGGCGTTCATCCGCTCTTCGGCGCCTTTCTCGCAGGTGTGTGCTTCCCCCGCGTACCCCACTGGCAGCTCGCCCTGCGCGAGCGTCTCGACATGCTGGTGTCTGTGCTGTTGTTGCCGCTTTTCTTTGCCCTCACCGGCATGCGAACCCGGTTGGACCTGCTGAACGATGGAGCCATGTGGCTCTGGGCGGGGGTGGTTCTGTTAGCCGCAGTCTTCGGCAAAATGGGCGGCGCCGTGCTCGCTGCCCGTTGGACTGGTCAATCCTGGAGAGACGCCGTTGCCCTGGGAGCCCTGCTCAACACCCGCGGCCTGGTGGAGCTGGTCGTCCTCAACATCGCCTACACTGTCGGTGCTTTTACCCCCACGCTCTTCACCATGCTGGTGGTGATGGCGTTGGTCACCACCATGCTCACCACCCCGATCCTCACCCTGCTTGGCATTCGCGGTACCGCCAAGAAGCATCCCGGCTCCGTACCAGTCTCGGTGGGTTGACTCTACCCTTTGTTGGCTGTGGGATGTCTGAAGGGGACGGGCTTCAGCCCGTACATAACTGCTTTGAAATGAAACGGCTTTCCAGGCTGCGGAAAAACTCTGCAGCGGGCAGGAAAGGCAATCCCTCAGGGGCTAAAGCCCAATGGATCGAATGCGACTGTTTCCGCGACGCTGAAGCGTCGCTCCCCCTGCTGAAGCAGGGGGCTCCCACCGGCTTGGACGGAAGAACGATCGTAATGACCGAAATAGATTTCAAACGCATTCGAGTCCAGCGAGAGACGGCTGAACGGCGGACTATGGAACCTAGTGTCCCGTCCCTAAAGTTCGTTAAAGAACTCCTCTTCGGCTTTGTATCAGGGCACGACTTCAGTCGTGCCGCAAACACTGCAAAACCAAATGGGCTTCAGCCCCTGAGAGCAGTTTCTGGAACATTTTCGACTCCTCGAATTGTTCCAGGAACTTCAGGGACAGGACACTAGTTGGGAAAAGCGCAATGGTGGGAGCCCCCGCATTCATGCGGGGGAGCTCGGCTTTCAAGCCGAGCGGCTCCCAAATGGATTTCAAACGCATTTGAGTTCCGCGAGAGACGGCTGAACGGCGGACTATGGAACCTGGCTGGGAAAAGGGCAATGGTGGGAGCCCCCGCATTCATGCGGGGGAGCTCGGCTTTCAAGCCGGGCGGCTCGCGTGGGACTTTATCTCCTCCGGCTTTAGCCGCGGGTTTTTCCGCAGCCTATTTAGCCACTGAGGCCCACGAGGGCAATGCCTGCCCACGAATGCTCCAGCCTGCATTTCTCACCAGGCCGCAAATCCAATGGGACGAGCAGAAGCACAAGGGAGCCGGCCCGGTGTAGCCAGGCCGGCTCCTCAGGGAAACCCTATAGCCGCTGCCCGGTACCGGCCGGCGCGATCCCGGCTTGGCTTGCCGCCAACGCGCCGATCACCGGCAGTTGGAAGGTCTTGCCCTGGTACGCCGAATACATCAAATAGGCCCACAGGCAAAATCCACCTACGGTGATCAACAGGTTAATGGGCAATTGGATAATGAAAAACAGCCCGTGCGAGATAGCGCCCAGCATCACCCCGATAATCATCCAAACGATCCAGAATGCGATCCAGGCCAGGTTGAAGAAGATCGACTGAAACGCGTGGAAGCGCACAAAACGGTCGGCTTTGAACGGGTCAATCACCAGGAACAGAATTCCCGTGATGGCCCCGACCAGGTAGGCCAGGGCCCCGGCGACATTCGGGGTAAGGCCGGCTCCAGCAGCGGGTAGGGGAGCGGCGGCGGGTATCGTTCCTGGAAGAGGGCCGGGAATTGGACCAGGCATCGCGCCCGGCGTAGCGCTGGCTGCAGCCGCGCCCTGGGTGGCGCCGCACGCAGTGCAGGTCGGGCTCCCGTCGGGTAAGCTGGTTCCACAGGTTTGGCAAAAGCTCATAGTCTTCTCTCCTTGACAGTTCTATAGCAGGCCGATGGTCACGCAGCTCCCCGGCAACCATCGCGGCCTCCGCCTGCGGCAGGCGGTGGCCGGCACGTCCTAGTTGCCTTGGGCATGCAGTGTACACGATGCCAGAGACACTGTCTCTCTTTCTGTGCAACAGTATCGGGCTATGGGGACTAAGGCTACCTGGGGCCTCTCAGCGCTCTGACCTGGAATGCCAATACGCAGAAGGGATACGTTTCCGGCCCAAGCACGATAGCATGCGTCTTGGACTGTCCCTTTGAAACCGGACGATTGTCTCGTAATTGAGTCTGGTCTTCCAGCACTTTCTAAAGAATTGGATCGAGCAGTTTGACCGTTGGAAACAAGTTAGTACTCATCGTGGTTGTTTCGATAAGTCTAGGGCTTCCGCTGCGCGCGCAGCAGCCGCTCACCGCCAACGCCGGCTGGAAAGGGGTTCTGCGCAATACCGCCGGCAGCCCGCTGAGCGGAGCAACCATCGAGCTCATCGGGAATCCAGGGCAAAGCGAGCATAAAGCGGTCTCAGTCACGCAGCCGGACGGCAGTTTCGTCTTCGGCCAGCTCCCGCCCCTCATTTTTGCGCTCTTTGTCACCGTGGACGGCCATCGCATCGCTTATCCGCAACCCATCCATCTGGCTCCCTCGCAGGAACCACCCGACGTTATCCTCACCCTGAGCAGTGAGGGAACACTCGCCTTGCAGGCCGCCCCAGCGGAATCTGAGACCGCCGGCGTAGTGCTCTCCAGCCACGCGGTCAGTGGGCTTCCTCTGAACAAGCGTGACTTCAGCCAGTTGTTGCTCTTGGCGGCCGGCACCATGACCGACGCCAATGGAGCCACCAACTTCACCCAGCAGTTCGCCATCAACGGCCAGCGCGGCGTCGAAGCTACCTTCGCCATGGATGGAGCGGATGTCAGCGACCCTGAGATGGGCGGTTCCACGTTCAGCAACTTCAACGTGGACGCGGTCGAGGAGATTCAATCTCAATCCGGGTGGATGCCGGCCGAGATCGGCCGCGGAGCCTCTGGTTTCACCAACATCATCACCCGATCCGGGAAAAGCGGCTTCCACGGCTCCTTCTTTGAGTTCCTGCGCAACTCGGCCCTGGACGCGAGGAACTACTTTGACCACGCCTCGATCGCCAATCCCGGCCGTCTCCCGCCCTTCCGGCGTAACGAGTTCGGCTTTACCAATGGCGGTCCCGTCATCCTTCCCCATCTCTATAACGGCGCCGGCAAGACCTTTTACTTTGGCCAATACCAGGGCTTTCGCCAGGACCTGGGCACCACCCAGGTATTTCCCGTCCCCACTGCCCAGGAACGTGCGGGCGTCGACACCACCGCCTTCCCCGGCGACACGCTGCTGGTCCCGGTCGATCCGGGCATAGCCAGTGTTCTTGCGCGTTATCCCTTGCCCAACAATCCGACGGGCCCCTACGGAGACCACACCTACGCGACGTCCTCCCAGGTGGTGACCAATGCGGACCAATTTTCCGTGCGTCTCGACCACCAGATCTCCGAGCGGTCCCAGTTCTTTGCCCGCTTCAACTTCAACAACTTGAACGGCCCCACCACCAACCCCGATCAGACCGCGCTCGATCCCAACTTTGGCATTCGCTACATCGACCACCAACGCAACCTGGTCTTCACCTTTACTCGCACCGTGTCTCCACGCCTGGTTCTGGAATCCTCGGCCAGCGTCACCCGTGCCACTCCCTCATTCCCCACCACCGACCTCACCGACCCCGCCGTCAAGTTCAACGACGGCTCCTACGAACCTTTCAATCAGCCTGCTGGAACGGTCGTCAGTATCTATGGCAATCTATTCCAGCTTCGCCAGAATCTTTCCTTCACCACCGCCAGTCACACCTTCAAGGCGGGCGCCGAGATGCGCCTGAACCGCGACACCACCTACTTTGGGATCAGCCCCAATGGGGAGTATGACTTTGGCGGAGGCACCGCCTATTCCCCGATCAATATTCCCTCGCAAAGCGGCCTGCATAACATCCACGCCGGCGATCCGCTGCCTGACACGCTGACCGGCCTACTCAGCGGAAGCCCCTTCGTCTATACCGTCGTGGTCGCGCCCCCCTACTTTTCGGGCGGCCAGCACATCGGAGCGGCGGCCATCAATCGCAATGCCTTTGCCTTCTTTGCCCAGGACACGTGGAAGATCTCGCCCCGCCTGGTGCTTGACTACGGCCTGCGCTACGAGCTCTACACGCCCGTCTCCGAGCGCGCCAAAAGAACCTCCGGCATCGCTTTTTCCAACACTCCCGCGGGCGTCGAGCAACAGTTCGTCATCAATCCCCAGCCTGTCTATCGCTTCAATCTCGACGGCCTGGGACCGCGCGTCCAGCTGGATTGGCTGGCCGGCGCGAAGATCCACGTCCGCGCCGGCGGCGCGATCGCCACCATCCCGCCCAATCTTTTCCAGGACAATTCGGCCACCGGCTCCAATCCATTTGCCGTTTATCCCCGGCTCAGCTCCACTGCCGCAGCGCCTATCCCGTATGGCTTTCAGATCACGTCGAACGAGCTGCCGCTCGCCTACACCCCCGAGGGGCAGAACATTTTCGCCAACGGCACCAAAGCCGTTCACGCCAACACCGTCATGGATCTAAACCGCTACCAGCGGGATCTGGCCGCGCTCTCGCCCGCCCACCAGATCACTCCGCTGACCATCCTGTCCATCGATCCCAGGTTCGGCAACGCCTACCTGCAAACCTGGACCCTCGGCTTGGAACGCCACTTCGGCAACCTGGTAGCCGACGCGGCCTATATCGGGACGGCCGCCGCCAAGCTAGCGCGGGTAAGCTTCTACAACGGCTACAATGGTGCGGGCCCGAGCTACGCTCCCTACACCCAGTTTGACCAGGCTGGGAACATCGTGGGTGGGTTTGGCACCGAGAACATCATCACCAACACCGCCCACTCCTCGTACAACGCCTTACAGACCTCGCTGCAGGGAATTGTCCCCCATGGCGGCCCGGGCATTCAGGCCAGCTACACCTGGTCAAAATCGCTCGACGAAACCAGTTCCGTCATTGGGGGATTCATCACTGGAGGCTCGGGCGCAATCTCACAGACCGCTCCTCAAGATCCCTTTGACACCCATCCGGAAAAAGGGCCATCCACTTTCGACGTGGCTCATGTATTTACCCTGAGCCTTGCCCAGGACCTTCATGGAGAAGACATCGAATTCCTGCAGCCGCTTGGTAGGGCCGTCACCGCAGGCTGGGAGCTGCTCAGCATCTCCACCATCACCAGTGGATCGCCCTTCACCATCTATTCCGGTTTGCAGCAAACGGACGCCGGAACCATCGGCGCAGATCGCCCGGACCAGGTTGGCATTCCGCACCTTTCCACCGCCCGCAAAGTCCGTCAGGACTATTTCGGGTTGGGCGCGAACAACGCCTCGTATTTCTCCATCCCCATCAACGTGCCTGGGGGAACGGTCCAAACCACGGGGTGTTCGGCACTTTGGGACGCAATACCTTCCGCGGGCCGGCCTATTACGACTACGATTTTGCCCTGATCAAGAGCACGCCGATCGGTCACCGCTCGAGCGGCATCGAACGAATGGATCTGCAATTTCGCGCCGAATTCTTCAACATCTTCAACATCGTCAACATGGGCCTGCCTGCCAACACACTGCTAGGCTCCGGCTTCGGCGAAATCAGCCGTACCGCCGGCACCTCCCGCCAGATCCAATTCTCCCTAAAGCTCATCTACTAATCGCCAGTCTGGAACGCACAAATGGTCCACCAAGCTGTTCTAGGGCCTGTCTACTACCCCAGCGTCGTCATCTCTTCCGTAACCAATTCTCGCAAGTGAGCTCTTCGATGCGGACGAACTCTTTTTGATTGTCGGTAACGAGGATGTAGCCCAGTGCGATGGCCTGAGCGGCTATGAGCATTTCGTTGCCGCCAATGGGTCTGCCAGCCTGTTCAAGCCGAGCGCGGATCACTCCGGGCTGCGCCGGCGGGCGCCTCGAATGAGAGAACGTCCATTGCGCCAAGCACCGCTTCGACCTGGTTGGTGAGACGTGGCGAAGCCTTCCTGGTGGCGCCATATCGTAATTCCGCAGCGACGATGATGCTGGTACAAACCTGCTGCTCGCCAACTCTTCTGGTATGTTCCGCTACTCGACCCTGTGGATTGCGGATGAGATCGGAAACAATGTTGGTGTCGAGCAGGTAGCGGATTACAGGTCGACAGGATCGGGAGCGTGATCAGGAATTGGCGAAAAATCTTCTTCGAGCGGCTTGAGGGTGGCCAACAGAGCTAGCAGAGATCGAGGCAGGGTAGGTTCGATGATCAGTCTTTCTCCATCTTTGCGCATGACCGCGTCCTTGCCAGGAAACTCGAACTCCCGAGGAATTCGAACCGCCTGGTTGCGCCCGTTCCGGAAAAGTCTGACGTGCCGCTCCTGGGTCATCGTTTGGCCTATGCCTAAGCATGTGTCACTCGGCAGCCTCGTGTCCAGTACCTGGGGCCGGCCTCTCGACGGCCGCTGTTCCCGCAGTGCTTCGACCTATTTACAGCGGGCTCCTGGACACAGATGACCGCGCCGATCAGTCTTGTTGGACATTCCATAAACGCGTAACGGCCGAAGTCCCTGGAGCTATTGCTCGTCGTCCTCCCGCAGTTCGCTCGCTGGTAACCGGCGTCGGCGAGTTCATGGGTAAGGGGTATCACAAATTATTTAGCTGTTGGCCTTGCAATGTACTAGTCAACTAGTACATTATTGTACCGGTAAGGCTGGCTTCGAAAACAAAATTCGAGGTATGCCGGAAAAAGGTTCGTTGGTCATTGTTCTTCTCCCGTATTAGAGGAGGTTTCGTTTGTATGAACTTCAAACGCCTCGTTCAAACAGCCTTTCTTGTCTTCTTCCTATCTCTGTTCTGCGACGCCCAGGGATCGGCCACGGAAACCCCGGCTGGTCGGCAACTTACCGCATGGTTAGCGGCGTATGACAGCACGCATTGGGATGCTTACCTCAAATTTCTCCAAACGAACTTTGCTACGCCACCCGGTCGCGGCTTTCAGGATCCAGCCTTTCGTGATCGTACCGGCGGTTACGATCTCAAAAAAATAGAACTGGAGAGCTCGACCAAAGTGACAGCGCTTGTACAAGAGCGCGCCGCCGACGGCTTCGCAAGACTTACCCTTGAGGTCGAACCGGCAGAACCACATCGTATCCTGAAGTTGGAGGTTTTGACGCGTATGGTTTCGGAGTCCAAACCATCAATGGAAATCAATGTTTCGGCCATAACGGCAGCTCTCGCGGAGTCAATGGCGATCTTGAAATGTGCCTGGATTCCAACTATACGGTGGTCGCGCTGGCGAATGTAGACCCTCCGGCTGCTGAACAAGTCTCCCGCTTCATCATTGGCCGACTGCCAGCCAACCCGAAGTAGTCATCGCGGTCTTAGCGGCCAACGAGGGCCACGCAACGAGGCGCTCTTTGCTGCAATTGCTGGGTCAGCTTGGTCACGGTGGGATGGCTCAGACCGTCGCTCTGCATTTGAGCCAGTACTGCCTCCGCATGATCGGGCAACGCCGAGGCCATGACCCGGATGTCTTCGATGAACGACTCCGGCCGCAGATGCAGTTCCGCCGCCACCCGTTGCCAATGCCTGAGTCCGATGTTGCGCACCAGGTATTCGCCTCCCATCTTCATGGCCAGATTCACGCGCCTCAGCTCCAGCGTGGTATAGGGCAGCATACTGGCCAGGTCATAGAACGGTGCCAGACGGACGACACCGCGCGCTCCCAGCAAAAGCGAGTAGTTCTTGGCATGGGCATCGGTTCCGGCGATGAGCCAGTTAAACACCAGAGCCTTGGCAAAGGAGGCAACATCTTCCCCGGGCCTGCTCGATTGGTTGCTCAACAGTTCGCCGATTG
This sequence comes from uncultured Acidobacteriaceae bacterium, assembly GCA_963736535.1. Lineage (GTDB taxonomy): Bacteria > Acidobacteriota > Terriglobia > Terriglobales > Acidobacteriaceae > PALSA-350. The sequence continues at coordinate 660,613 of CAVTPN010000010.1, read as the reverse complement.
CGCGCACGCCCGGCCCACCGTCAGCTTCATACTTGCGGTCGGGATGGAGGCCAAGTGCCTGGCACAAATCTTCCTGGTGAATGCGCGACCATGTCTGGCCATGGCGGCGGCGATCGTAGCGTTCCACCACAATGGCAATTTCTTCACCAAAATGCTCGATCTGAGAGTTGGGCACAGTCATTCCCAGGGCCCGGGCCAGCTGAAGACAGTAGTGCTCATTCTCCGCGTGGCCGGCGAACGCTCCGGTCGGCGGCTTCAGAATATGGGTTGTCGGCGTACGGCCCGAAGGAACACCCCAGCGCTTACGCTCGTAAAGAAAAGCCGTCTTTGGCTGCGCCCCGGCGAGCGAGAACTGGCCTGCGTCCCGTGCCGTCCTCCCTGCCGACGGATCCGTGCGGAGCACTCTGAGTCGCTCGGCGATGTCTTCCTCGCTCAGCCATTCGACCTCTTTCGGAGTGTCCGAATCGCTCAACCGTTCCAGCCGTTCAGGTCGAACCAACTGAATGGCGCCGGCGCAATCTTCCCCGACATGGCTGAGCAGGCGAAAGACATTTTTGGCCGACACCTGATATCGCTGGGCCAGTCTTTCGAGCACTCGGGCGTTGTCGGCTAACAGTCCCCACAGAGAAGGGCTCGATGCTGGATTGACCATGACGGACGGCGGTCAGGGGCATGGAAAGCGAGAGCGGGTAGGCGTCCGGATCCTCAGTCCATGATTCCGTGTAGGTGAAGGAGAGGCGGCCACTCTGGGAAGCGACCGTCCCCACCATTCTGCCATTGAGCAACACCACCAGTTGATTGTTCAGCGGATTCTTCATCGCAGCGATTTCACCGTCGAGGGACGGCTTTCTTCAACGCGTGAAGAATCTCGTCGATATCTTCAGCCGGAAGCTCAGCCAGGTCGCTCCGCTTAGTGAGGCGCCGGGGCCGCTTTGCCGGCTCTATCGCCGCTTTGCCGGCCTTAGGCTTCAGGACTTTCCCGGGCTTGCTGACCGGGACGTCGGCAGAAAGATCGACAACTACGTCGAGGGCACGGAGGGTGCGCAGTACCAGGCTCAACGCGGCGCCCGGCTTGCCATTCTCTACCTCGATCAGCCATTTCCGGCTGGTCCCCGCTTTCTCGGCGAGCGTGGCCTGATCCATCCCCAGCTGGGTGCGGCGCGCCCGCAGGTAGGCGCCGAAATCCTTGACATTCCTTATCCTCATCTTACACAGAGTAACCGAACGGTTACATTTCGTAAAGTAACCGAACGGTTACATTTCGTAAAGTAACCGTTCGGTTACATGGATGTTTGGCCGAAAGGGGGCAAATGGCAGCAGGGTTTCATAAGGTCAAGGTTCGGGATGCCCGCCTCAAGGAACAATCACAGCCGATCCATCCTCGGTCTCATTCTTGACCGCAAGCAGCGCCTTATTCGCATCCTGCAACGGAAACACCACCGCCCGCGGACGAATATTCAACTCCCTGGCCAGGGCAAGAAAATCCCGTGCATCCTCACGCGTCATATTCGCCACGCTGCGGATCTGCCGCTCGCCCCAAAGCAGCTTGTCATAGTCAAACGCAGGCATCTGATCAAGGTGGATCGCATTGATCGCAACCACTCCGCCTTTGCGCAGCGACGCCAGCGCACTCACGACCACCTTTCCGCTGGGAGCGAAAGTGACCGCCCGGTCCAACTCCACGGGCGGTTTCTCATCCTCGTTGCCGACCCAGGCTGCGCCCAGCTCCGCCGCCCGCTGGCGATGGTTCTCTCCCCGCGTCACCACATAAACCTGACACTTCCACGATTGCAGAATGGCGATCGCCAAGCTAGCCGAGCTGCCAAAGCCAAAAAGTCCCACCCTCTCGCCCTGCGCGACGCCGGCAACCCGCAAGCTGCGAAAGCCGATAATCCCGGCGCACAGCAACGGAGCGACATGGACGTTATCCAACCCGGCAGGCAGCGGAAAGCAGAAATCTGCGCGGGCCAGGGCATACTCGGCATAACCGCCATTCACCGTGTACCCGGTAAACGTAGGCTGATCGCACAGGTTCTCCATCCCGTGACGGCAGTACCAGCACTCCCCATCGACGCCGCCAATCCAGGAGACCCCGGCCCGGCTGCCCAGGGGCAGCTCAGCGGTCGCGCCTCCCGCCACTTCCCCCACAATCTGGTGGCCCGGGATCAGCTTCGGATGCAGCGGCGGCAGATCCCCTTCCGCGATATGCAGGTCAGTCCGGCAAACCCCGCACGCCAGCACACGCAGCAGCACGTAGCCCGCCCGCGGCTCCGGACGAGGAATCTCTTCGACCTGCAGGAACGACCCGGGCGCCGTATGGCCGGCAATAAGAACGGCGGCTTTCATGCTCCTCCTAAGCCTTACCAGCCTTGGCGGCGAGTTCTTCGCTAAGCTTGCGCGCGTTGACGGAATGCTCGTGCGCCTGCATGGACAGTTCGTGAGCCGTGAGATGATCTCCTTTACCGTGGGCGGTTGCCGCGGCAAAGTGGGCATGGGCTGCAAGGTTATGGAACTCGGCGACTCGATCGTGGGGGCTTTGTGGCATGGTCAGACTCTCCTAGGGATAGGTTAGTCCTCCACTTGGGTTGCAGCGATGTGCTATTCGACACAGGAGTCTGCCATCTGCTCAGAAAGTATTTGCTTCGCGCATGGATGGAAGGGGATCGGCCCATTCTGGGCGGTCAGGACAAGCTGTCCTGCGCTTGCCGCTCGGGTGCAGCGCGGCCAAAACTTTATCGAATAATTTTGAGAACTTGCTGACCGGCGGTCGTCCCTTGCGAGACAATTGCCTGTCCGAATGTTGGACATCGCGAAGTTTGAGGTGCGGCGCCGTGAATACGATTAATCCCAGAGCCGGACAACCGGCCAGGCCCAGTGACCTGGTCGACGTACCAAAGCTAATCACCGCCTATTATGAGGATCGACCCGATCCTCGGGTTCCCGAGCAGCGGGTTGCTTTTGGCACCTCGGGCCACCGCGGCTCCTCTTTCGATCGCTCCTTTAACGAATGGCACATCCTGGCCATCACCCAGGCCATTTGCCTCTACCGCGCTCAGCAAAAAACCGACGGCCCCCTCTTCCTGGGTATCGATACCCATCCGCTTTCCCAGCCCGCCCTGGCCAGTGCGCTCGAGGTTCTCGCCGCCAACGCGGTCGATGTCATGCTGGCAAAAGACGACGACTATACTCCGACCCCCGCGATCTCTCATGCCATCCTCACCTACAATCGCAACCGCAAAACCGGCCTGGCCGATGGCATTGTGGTCACACCCTCGCACAATCCGCCTGAATCCGGAGGCTTCAAGTACAACCCCACCCATGGCGGCCCGGCCTCATCCGAAGCCACTTCCTGGATTCAATCCAAGGCCAACGAGTTTCTCACCGCGAAACTCGAGGGGGTCCAACGCGTCTCCCTCGATACAGCCCTGAAGTGCTCCACCACGCACCGCCACGACTATGTATCCGCTTACGTTGAGGATCTCGGCAACATCATCGATATGGAGGCTATCCGCGCCTCGGGGATCAACTTCGGTGTCCATCCCCTGGGCGGAGCCGGCGTGCATTACTGGACGCCGATCGCCGAACGTTATGGGCTGAATATGACCCTGGTCAGTGATGTGGTCGATCCCACCTTCCGTTTCATGACCCTCGACTGGGACGGTAAGATCCGTATGGATCCCTCCTCGAAGTACGCGATGCAATCGCTGATCGCGTTGAAGGACAAGTTCGATGTGGCCGTTGCCTGCGACACCGACCATGACCGCCACGGCGTGGTGACCAGGCGCAGGGGATTGCTGCCTCCCAATCACTATCTCGCGGTATGCATCCACTATCTCTTCGGCCATCGCCCGCAGTGGGGCAAACACGTCGCGGTGGGCAAGACGGCGGTAAGCAGCAGCATGATCGATCGGGTCACCGCCGGGCTAGGCAGAGAGCTCTTCGAAGTTCCCGTAGGCTTCAAGTATTTCGTCGACGGCCTGCTCGAAGGCAAGCTGGGGTTTGTCGGCGAAGAGAGCGCCGGCGCCTCCTTCCTGCGCCGTGACGGCACCGTGTGGACCACCGATAAGGACGGCATCATCGCGGCTTTACTGGCCGCCGAGATCACCGCCACCATGCATAAGGACCCGGGCGAAATTTACCACGATCTCACCCAGCAATATGGTGACCCGCTGTACGACCGGACAGACGCCCACGCAACCACCCAGCAGAAGACCATGCTGGCGAAGATGAGCAAAGAAAGCATCCAGAGTTCCACCCTGGCTGGGGAGAAGATCCAGGCCATCCTCACCCACGCGCCCGGCGACGGCCAGGCAATTGGCGGCGTCAAGGTAATTGCTGAAAACGGTTGGTTCGCAGCGCGCCCATCGGGCACCGAAGAAATCTACAAAATCTACGCCGAAAGCTTTCGCGACCAGAAGCACCTGGAGCAGATCGAGTCCGAGGCCCAGTCCATCGTGAGCGAGGCGTTCAGCGCAGCGATGGCGCGTTGACCGGGGGTCTCAGGAAAACTTGAATAGTCTTTGCGCCGTCAGGCCGCGTATCTTTGCGCGTTCGGCTTCCGGCGCGAAGTCAAACATCAGGTCGAACAACTTCACTTCCCGTGCAAACTCCGTCATGTTCGTGCCCAGTCCACCCCAGATCATCCGGTCAGCGCCAAATGCTTCGTACACTCTCTTAACCAGTGGCTTCGCATCCAGATGGGGATAGGGCTCCTTTGAAGCCGTCTCCACTCCAGTGGACGAGTACTTCATATACACCTGCGGCAGCTTTGCCAGCTTGAGCACCTGTTCGTACTCCTCCGGCGTGCCCTGTCCCGGGCGAGCCAGGTGATCCAGAATCACGGGCGTCTCGGGAAATTTCGCCGCCAGCTCGCCGATCTCGACCGCATAGTGCGGAATGCAATGGATCTGCATATCCAGTCCCAGGTCGTGCGCCGCACGCCAGGTCACAGCCATTTGCGGATTCCGCAAATCCCGGTCTCGGATTAAGCCAGTGGTCGTCGGAAGGGGTTCCCGCCGCGTGAATCTCATGGATTCTGAGCGCCACAATCCGTCCCGGATTTCTTTTGATCAGCGCTTGCATGCGCTTCGGTGTTTCCGGGTCGATGGGATCGAACAGGCAGGTGGCTTTGAAGAAGCCGGCGGAAGGTTCGTGCGCTAGACAATACTCCAGGTAGCGATGGTCATCCTGGTAGGGCTCCGGATGAACGATGACCGCATGATTGATCTGCGCCTCGCGCACAAACCGGACATAATCCTCTACCGGATCCCGCTGCGGCTTGTAGGATGCGCTGTTGTACGGAAACCGGGCCGGGTCGTCGGCGAACAAGTGGATATGCGATTCGATCAATACTCCCGCGGGCCGCACCGCAACAGGGCTATCCGCCAGCATCTCCGCCATCCTTCTCAGTCCCTGTGCTCTCGCGGCCCACGCCTGAGCCACTGCCATTGTCCCCACTAGCCAATCTCGCCGGGAAATCATAGTCGACCTCGTAGGATTATGTCCGACCTAAGAGTAGCGGTAAACTGCTCCAGGCAGTTGGGTCCGAGGGGGATATCCATGAATCGAAGAAAGTTTATTACGTCTACCGGGGCAGCGGGACTATTGGCCGCTCGTGGCGTCAGCACGGTTGCCGCCCCGGCGAAGACTCCAGTGAAACGCGCGCTCATGAAGGTTGGGGACCAGACCGCGCCCACCAACGAAACCCACCTCAAGTACCTGGCCCGCTACGGCGTGCGCAATATCTGCGGCTATCCCACAGATCGAAGGCGACCGCCTCTACGCCACCGTGGAAGAACTGAACCGCATGGTCGACCTCGCCGCCAAGTACGGCATCAGCATCGACTGCACCGCGCCGCCCTTTCTGGAGTCGAGTTACATCGACAGAGAAAAGCATCCGGCCATCATGCTGGCGCAAAGTCCGGAGCGCGACCGCGACATCGAATCCCTGCAGACCATGATCAAGAACTGCGCCCAGGCCGGCATCCCCTCCATCAAATACAACATGAGCATCCTCGGTGTCGTGCGCTCCGGGCGCACGCCCGGGCCGCGGCGATGCGCATGTACAGCACCTGGAAGCTCTCCGAAGCGCATCCCGAAACCCCGCTCACCAAAGCCGGGCCGGTGAATGCCGATCAGTTCTGGGAGCGCATCACCTACTTCCTCGACCGCGTCATTCCCGTGGCCAATGAATACAAGATCCGCATGGCCTGTCATCCCCACGACCCCGGCATGCCGCCCGAAGGCTATCAGGGCGTGAACCGCGTGCTGGGCACCGTCGACGGCCTGAAAAAATTCATCACCATTCAGGAGAGCCCTTACCACGGGCTGAACTTCTGCCAGGGAACGGTCTCCGAGATGCTCGCCGATCCGAGCAAGGAAATCTTCGACGTCATCCGCTACTTCGGCACGCGCAACAAGATCTTCAACGTGCACTTCCGCAACATCCGCGGCCATCGCAACGATTTCATCGAGGTCTATCCCGATGAGGGCGACGTCGATCTTCGTAAAAGCGATCCAGGTCTACAAAGAGGTCGGCTATCCCTACATGCTGATGCCCGACCATGTGCCACAGGCGCCCAATCGACCCCAACGGACTGCAGTCGTTTGCCTTCTGCTACGGCTACATTCGCGCGCTCATTCAATCCGTGGATTCCATGTGCCCGACCACCGCGTAGGCCGTGTAATCAGAGATGGGAGATACACTGTGCTCAAGCCCCGTTATGCATTGCTTCCTCTGCTCATCCTGCTCCTTCAACCGATGCTTCACGCGGCGGCTACCGTGAAAAGTGAATTCTTCACCACCAGCGACGGCGTCAAGCTGCATTACCTGGAGAGCGGCGCCGGGCCGACCATCCTGTTCGTTCCGGGATGGACTATGCCGGCAGAAATCTGGCAGCCGCAGATCGACTATTTCAGCCGCAATTACCACGTGGTGGCCATCGACCCACGCTCCCAGGGAGACTCCGACAAGACCCCCGATGGAAACTATCCCGGCAGACGCGCGCAAGATTACAAGGAGTTGATCGATCACCTGGGTGTACCGCAGGTGGTCATGGTGGGCTGGTCGCTTGCCGTGAGTGAATCGCTGACCTATGTCCAGATGTTTGGAACCTATAAGTTGAGTGGGCTGGTTTTGGTGGATCTGGGCATGTATACGGTATCGACTCCGGAGGAGCTCAACCGCCGTTATGAACAGTTTCACAGCTTTCAGTCCAACCGCAGGCAGTACTCGGAAACCTTTGTCCGCGGCATGTATCACAAGCCGCAATCGGAGGAATACCTCAAGAGCGTAGTCGAAGCATCGCTCAAAACCCCCACCAACACCGGGATCGCCTTGCTCGGCGAGCTCGTCGTCAAGTACGACGAACGTCCCGTGCTGCCTAAGCTCAACATCCCCGTGCTCGCCGTCATGACCACCAACAATCGCGCCGCGGCGGACCTGATTGTTTCGACCGTGCCCGGTGGCCAGGGAGAAATCTTTGAAGATGCCGGCCATTGCCTATTCGTCGATGACGCAGACAGATTCAACACCCTGCTCGAAGCATTTGTGAAGAAGGCGTCCCCGCGATGATGACCCCCGGGGAAATGGCAAAAAAGGTGGGAGCAGGCCTACTCTCTTTTCCAGTCACGCATTTCAGCGATCAGCTCGATTTCCAGCCCAAGCCCTACCAGGAGCACATTGCCTGGCTGCTCTCGCACCAGCCCGCCGGCTTGTTCGTTGCCGGCGGCACCGGCGAGTTCTTCTCCCTTACGCCCACTGAATTTTCCAGCGTAGTGCGCGCCGGAGTACAGCAGACCGCGCAGCAAGTGCCCGTGATCGCCGGCTGCGGATACGGCACCGCCATGGCCAAAGAATTCGCGCAGGCTGCGGAGCAGGCGGGCGCCGACGGAATCCTGCTCTTACCGCCTTACCTAGTGGGTGCAGAGCAATCAGGCTTGGCTGCCCACGTGGAGGCCGTATGCGCCTCAACCAAATTGGGCGTGATCATGTACAACCGCGACAATGCTGTCCTCGATGATGTAACGCTCGCGGGCCTGTGTGATCGCTGCCCGAATCTCGTCGGCTTCAAGGATGGTGTCGGCGACATCGAGCGCATGACCCGGATTTACGCCAGAATGGGCGACCGCCTCACCTACATCGGCGGCCTGCCGACAGCCGAGACCTTCGCCCTTCCGTATCTGGAGATGGGCGTCACCACTTACTCTTCGGCCATCTTCAATTTCCTGCCTGAGTTCGCGCTCGACTTCTACGCCGCCGTACGCAAACGCGATCACGCAACGGTCTTCGCCGGCTTGCGGGAGTTTGTTCTGCCCTATATCCAGATCCGGAACCGGCGCAAAGGCTATGCCGTCTCCATCGTGAAAGCAGGCATGAAGGCCGTAGGCCGTCCGGCTGGCCCAGTGCGCCCTCCGCTGACCGACCTGCCGGAAGCCGAGCTGCAGGAGTTGACCAAGCTGATCGCAGGACGGTCTTGAACTTGGCCGAAGCCAAACAGACCCACGTCCGCTACCTGATCATCTTCATTCTCTTTGCCGTGAGCTGTTTCAGCTATGGAGACCGGGTGGCGCTTTCCATCGCTGGAACTGCGATGGCCAAAGACATTTCCTTAGACCCGGTGAAGATGGGCTATCTCTTCTCCGGATTTAGTTGGGCTTATGTGCTCGGGCAGTTGCCCTCAGGAGCATTGCTCGACCGTTTTGGCTCGAAACTGGTCTACGGCATCGGCATCGTGGTGTGGTCGATCTGCGCCCTGCTCACCGGCTTTGCCGGCTACCTTGCCGCGGGTGCCGCCTTCACTGTGATCTTTCTCCTGCGGCTGGTAGCTGGATTTGCCCAGGCCCCGGTCTTTCCTGGAAATGGCCGCATCGTAGCCGCATGGTTTCCCGCCAATGAGCGCGGCCGGGCTTCCGCGATCTTCAACTCTTCGCAGTATTTCGCGTTGATGATCTTCGCTCCCATCCTGGGCTGGATTATCCATTCGGCCGGCTGGAGGAGCGGCTTCTGGTTCATGGGTGGACTGGGCTTCGTCTTTGCTCTGATCTGGGTCAAAAACATCTACGATGTCAAAGACCATCCCCGCATCTCTGCTGCCGAGATTGAGATCATCGAGCGGGGCGGCGGATTGGTCAGCGCCGGCACGGGGAAGGGAAGTCTGCTTACCTGGGCTGCGATCAAGCAGTTGTTGAGTCACCGCATGCTGGTCGGAATCTACCTCGGCCAATACTGCATCACTACGTTGACCTGGTTCTTCCTTACCTGGTTTCCCGTCTATCTGTCCCAGGCGCGGCACCTGTCGATCATGAAGGTTGGCTTTGCGGCGGCATTGCCGGCGCTGTGCGGAGGCACAGGCGGCATTCTTGGCGGGGTGGTTTCCGACCGCCTTTTGCGCGCCGGGCATTCGCTCAGTTTCGCCCGCAAGACGCCGATCATCGCCGGCATGTTGCTATCGGTAACCATGATTGGGTGTAACTATGCGGCGGCGCAGGCGGTGATGCTGCTCCTGATGTCCTTAAGCTTCTTCGGCAAAGGGTTCGGCTCTTTAGGCTGGACGGTGATCTCCGACACCTCCCCCAAGGGCATGGTCGGCCTGAACGGAGCGCTCTTCAACCTCATCGGAAACCTGGCCGGCATCACGACGCCCATCATCATCGGCTATCTGGTCAAGAAGACCGGCTCCTTCGACGACGTACTCATCTTTGTGGGCGTGACCGCCCTATGCGCCATCGTGAGCTACGGCCCGATCGTAGGCGAAATCAAGCGCCTCGACCTGAAACCTTCCTGAATAGAAAACCGCAGGCTCTCCACTACGCTTACGCTCCGGTCCCAATGACAAACGGGTTGGGGGGCATCGTCGCCCACTCAAGCCAAAGTACGGCTTGAATGGGCCACCCAAAGCTTTTGTTGCCGTTATAATTTCTCTCTTCACTCGCCACCGCGAGTTGACTGCTCGGGATGACAAATCTGTTTTGGGTACCAGCATCCCAGCACTCAGGCCAATTTGTCATCCCGAGCAGCGGACTTGCCTGCGGCAAGTTAAGTTAAGCAATTACACCGGCGACAAAAGCTTTGGGTGGCCCATTCAAGCCGTACTTTGGCTTGAGTGGGCGACGATGCCCCCCAACCCGTTTGTCATTAGGAGGAGCTCCGCCCCACGCACCAATCCCGCTAAAACTTATTCCAAAGGTACTGGTTATAAACGTCGTGGTGATACTGCACTTCCGGCGCCTTCACAAACGTGCCCAGCAGCCGGGGGCAGCGGTCCGCGGAAGCTTTTTTGAGTTCAGCGTAGCGCTCTTTGACGTCGGTCCCCAGCAGAGTGTCATTCCACTTGCCGGCCTGGTAATTATCGAGTGCGGTATAGATATTGTCCGGCAGGAAGCGCTTGGCTTTCCTAAGATTCTCGATCTTCGCGGTTTCCCCCTCGATCCCTGTTCTGAACACGGAATAAAGCACCAGGTAAGGATTGGCGTCGGGGCTGACCGAACGGACCTCCACGCGCATGCTCTTCTCGTTGCCGATCGGTATACGCACCATCGACCCGCGATCGGTGGCGGAGGCGATGATCTGGTTGGGAGCCTCAAAGTGGGGATCGAGACGGCGGTAGGCGTTGACACTCGCGTTCAGCAGCACGCAGATATCATTGCCGTGGGTAAGAATGCGATCGATGAACTCCCACCCCATCTGGCTCAGCATCTCTTCACCCTTCGCATCCCAAAAGAGGTTCTTGCCCTCTTTGCTAATGGAAACATTCGTATGCATGCCGCTGCCATTCACGCCCACCACTGGTTTGGGCAGAAACGACGCGGTGAGCCCCATCTTGGTCGCCACCTGGCGGCAGATAAGTTTGTATAGCTGGATCTGGTCCGCCGCGGTCACCACATCGCTGTAGCTGTAGTTAATCTCAAACTGCGAGGGCGCGACTTCCGGATGGTCCTTCTCATTTTCAAATCCCATGGCCCGCTGCACTTCAGCGCTGGTATCGATGAAGGTGCGCAGCGGGTCGCCAGGGAGAGAGTGGTAGTATCCGCCGGTGTTGACGTAGTCGAAGTTTTGCGTCTCGTGATAGTGGCGCTCGGCGTCGGTACCCTTGAAAAGAAATCCTTCAATTTCATTGGCCGCGTTCAGGGTGTAGCCCTTTTTCTCGAAAAGCCCGTCGGCATAGTTCTTGAGCACGCCCCGAATGTCGGCCGAGTAGGCCTTTCCGTCCTTGGCGATCACCTCGCCGAAGACCAGCGTCTTGCCTGCGCCAAACACGTCGGACGGCACCCAATAGAAAGATCCCCAGTCGATGCCCAGGCGCAGATCGCTCTCTCTTTGCGCGGTAAAGCCGCGGATCGAGCTGCCATCGAACGTGAGGTTATCGTCGCTCTTGATGATGAACTTCTTGTCGTAGTCCAGCATGTGCAGCCGGCCTTCGAGGTCGCTAAAGACCACCGTGACCGCCTTGATGTGTTTTTCGTCGGCCAGGTACTTCAGCCGCTCTTCGCGGATTTTGTCCGCCGGCACGCGGCGCTTGCGTTGATCCTTGGCCGCCAGGTTGCGCTCTTCCAGCTCGGCATAGGGCATTTCAATGAAGTTGCGAAGTCCGTCTGACATGCGTCTCCTCAGGGAATCGTCTTCCCGGCAAATAGTTTGTACCGCAAACGGCGTAAAGAAAATATCCAGATACGGGGGTTAAGCTCGCCAGAACGCTGCTCCTTCAGGGATATGGAAAGGTGTGCAGGTTTGCTAGAGCGCAGTCTCCCCGCGTTCATCATTACGTATGCGGATTGCGTCGTCCACGCGCGTTACAAAAATTTTCCCATCCCCGATCTTACCCGTCTTCGCCGCGCTGGCGATTGCCCGAACCACCTTCTCAGCCATCTCGTCGGGGACCACCAATTCGAGCTTTATCTTCGGCAGTAAATCCACCGAATATTCCCGCCCGCGGTAAAACTCCGTATGACCCTTTTGCCGGCCATGCCCGCGTACATCGGTAATCGTCATGCCAGAGATGCCAAGCTCCACCAGCGCATCCTTCACTGTATCTAGTTTCGACGGCTGTAGCACTGCTTCTATCTTCTGCATTTGCCCTCAGTCCTTCCTTACCTGGCAAAGGCGTGATCCGGAGCCGCCACACCCTTCCTTTGCACCTTTAAAATGTTGGTCAGTGCAAACCGCCCTGAGGTTTATCTTCTCGGCCCCAGGGCGAAACCATTTTAGTTTGCAAAGTCGTAGCCTTCTTCGCCATGCTGCGACAGATCCAGTCCTTCGCGCTCGTCCTCTTCGTTGACCCTTAGCCCAACAGTCTTATCCACGACGAACAAGATAACCAGCGTCCCCACAATGGACAAAGACCATGCCACCGCTACGCCAATCGCCTGGTTCAGTATCTGACCCGAATTGCCTTCGAGCAGGCCCGTAGCCTTGCCGGCCCCGAAAATCGGATTGATGGCGCTGCTCGCAAAAATCCCGGTCAGCAATGCTCCGATCGTTCCGCCTGCGCCATGGACACCGAACGCATCCAGCGAATCGTCGTACCCGAATGCGGCCTTCACCTTAACCACCATCAGGTAGCAGCATACCCCGGCGATCAGACCGATCCACAAAGCCGAAATGGGCGTCACAAAGCCGGAGGCCGGCGTGATCGCCACCAGCCCGGCTACCGCTCCGGAAATCGCGCCCAGCGCCGAACATTTGCGGTTCCTCACCCACTCCGCTCCGCTCCATCCGATCGCCGCCGCTGCCGTTGCGAAGTGCGTTGCCACGAAAGCCGATGTAGCCAGGGTGCCCGCACTGAGTGCCGAGCCCGCGTTGAACCCAAACCACCCCACCCATAACAAACACGCCCCGATGAAGCTCAGCACCACCGAGTGCGGCGGCATCGGTACCCTGGGATACCCCATTCGCTTGCCAAGGTACAAGGCCGTGACCAGGGCCGACACCCCCGAAGTCACATGCACTACGGTCCCCCCGGCAAAATCAAGGCAGGGAAAACGCCCGCCCAGCGAAGCATTCAGCAGTCCCCCCTTGCCCCAGACCATGTGCGCCATAGGACTGTAGACAAAGATCGCCCAAAGCACCATAAACAACAGCATCGCCGAAAACTTCATCCGCTCGGCAAATGCGCCGGTAATCAGGGCCGGGGTAATGATCGCGAACATCAACTGGTAGACCATAAACGTCTGCAGCGGAATGGTAGCCGCATACTTGACATCCGGCGCCAGCCCGACGCCATGCAAAAAGACGTTATGCAGCCCGCCGATGAACGCGCTACCTTCCCCGAATGCCAGGGAATAGGTCACCAGTGCCCACAACACCGTAATGACCGCCATCATGGCAAACGTCTGCATCATCGTGCCCAGGACGTTCTTTTTCCGCACCAGGCCGCCGTAAAACAGCGCCAGCCCCGGTCCGCTCATCATCAGGACCAGCGCTGCGCTCACCAGCATCCACGCGTTATCGCCCGCTGTCTGCGCCGCAGCAATCGCTACTGTCTGGTCCGCGGAGGTCTTTTCCAGCGCAGCCAGCCGGTCCGCCTGCGACATGGTAGATGGCGCAGCCGCCACCGGCGCCTGCGCCGCGGCTATGCCACACGTGGTCCCCATGGCCAACACCAGCAGAACAGCACGAACCAGCACGCACATAGGATCGAATCGTCTCATTAACTTGCCACCCTCCGTTCAGCGCTCCAGAGAAAACGATCGCCGGGAACAAGGTCCATACACTTCTCTGTTCGCTTACTTTACACAAGACCTCCCCGCATCCCAACACCAAACATCTCCAGGGCTCCCCTATCTTTTAGCTCAGGCGCCGGCTAAATCCGGGGATGGGCCTAAAAATGGTAGATCACATCGCCGGCCAGGGTCAGCTGGCTCGTCTTGGTTGGAGCGCCGCTGACCCCATTGACTGACGGCGAGTCATACGCCGGCACATCGTAGGAGTGTTCAAAGCGCAATTCGGGACGGAAAGTCACCGAACTGCCCAGCCAGAAATTAAACCCAACCAGGTGCTCGCTGTACTTGGTCTTGTTTCCTGTGCGCTGCCCTCTAAGGTCGTCGAAGAACTCGTTGCGGATGGTCAGCGAGCTGTGATGATGGTTGAACTCATGCTCAAGATAATTGACGATCGCGAAGTCCGGGGCGAAACAGTGGGTGGCCAGCGGATTGCACTGCGCTCCGTTGGCTCCAGTGATGAGCGACGGGCCAGTAATCTCACCGGCATTGGCGCCGATATTCGCGTTCGAACCATAGCTGATACACGGGCTTAGCCCGTAACATAAGTTCGGAACATCTCTTTCGTACTGGTACCACGCCTCCGTATCCGTGTGCCAGGTGGCATTGATCTTGTGATACTGAGTCAAGTAATAGCCGGACACGTTGTTATAGGCATATTTCGCCGAGTTAAGGGAGTTGGCGCAGGCATAGAGGTTATCCCCTCCATTCGTCCAGGTGTACGACACGCAGGCATCTCCCGTAAGTTTCGCGTTCGAAATCCAGATAGCCGACTCACACCCGCCGGAGACGCCGGCCTGGACCGTCCAGTGATCGCTCAGCTTCGTCGTGGTGTTGACTCCACTCTGCGTATAGCAGTCATAGGTATAGAGGATGGAATGGCTATAGGTATAGTTGTTCGGCGCTAACTGCGCTTCGATATCGGGCAGGGAGATATAGCGTCCCACCCGGATATCCATGCCCTTTGCCACATGAGGGACATAGAGGTCCAGGTAATACATCACCGGGTCGTAACCGTAGACGTTGTTCTTGCTCAGCAGTTGCTGGCTGAAGATACCTTTGGCCGTAGTGTAGCGATAATCCAGGCCGTAGATGCTGGTAAACCGAAAGCCCCAATCGATGTGATCGGTTTGCACCGTGTTCGGAAGACGCTCGAAATAGAGCGCGGCCTGGTCGAGTTGGAAGGAGTTCGGGATCACGTCGTAGGCGGTTTCGTTGTTGGCATACCTGCCCTTGTTCGACGTACTGGCATTTCCCCCAATATCGAACCAGCCGTAAATCTTTACCCGGCTCTTATTCTCGTTGATCGCCTGCATCAGGATGTAGGTGCCGTAGTCCGGCGCGCCAATCACGACGGTGCCGCCGATGGGCCAGTCCGCTGAAGGAAATGGCGGCGAGTTGAGCGGGGGCGGCGTGCCCCGCCGGACGGGTGCGGGAGCGGCAGGAGAGCCGTTGGAGTCCACCGTCCAATCATCCAGATATGCATGCCCTAAGCGGGTAAAAAAGCCTCGCTGCGCGGGAACCGAAGCAGCAACCGGTGCGGATGCTGCTTCTGCCTGGGGAGAATCGGAAACACTAGGAAGGGGATCGGCATCATCGCCAATGCTGGTAGCAGCTGCAACGCTGGGACCACTCTCCGCAAGGCCCGTCATGTTCACCATACCGAACGCGAAAAGTAAAAGAAGAAAATGTATTCCAAAGGACTGCCGTGCGTGTTGCATGAAAGGGCCTCTTCGCGTCTGCGAACGTTTCCGTTGTTAGTAGATGGCAGGCCGCGTAAAGAATGCATAAAGATCGGGCTCCTGCGGAGCCGAACAGCTACCATGATGGATATGAATCTTTATGACTTCCTTACGAATCGCGTGGTGGCGGACTTCCACGACCGCAAGCAGAGCCGCGGAATCCAAAGCACCTGCGCCGGTCAATGAAATCTCTGGCGGCGTTGCTCGGTTTGGCTATCGTGCTATTCGTCTCGACCAACGTCGACGATCTCGTCGTGTTGGTCGGATTTTTTGCCCATCCGGGCTTCCGTGCCCGCGACGTTGTCGCCGGCCAGTATGCGGGCGTGGCCGTCCTGTTCATGGTGAGTGCGGCCGGGGCTCTGCTCTCGTTGGTGATTCCCAACGCCTATTTAGGTTTGCTCGGTATTTTCCCCATCCTGATTGGCATCAGGAAACTTCTGGAGTTGCGCCGTGATCGCGCCGAAACTCCCCCAACCAAAGCCCTTGCCGGCCTCAACGGGAGTTATGGAAACATCGCCAGCGTTGCGCTGGTGACCGTAGCGAACGGGGGCGATAACATCGGCGTTTATATGCCTTCCTTTGCTGTCCACTCCGGCAGCCAGGTCGCCATCATCGCCGTGGTATTTGTCTTGATGACTGCCCTGTTATGCATGCTGGCGCATTCGATGACAAGTCATCCAAAATTAGGATTACCTCTGCGGCGCTATGCCCATGTTGTTGCCCCGCTGGTGTTGATTGGACTCGGCATCCTGATCATCCACAACGCAGGCAGCATCCCAGCCTTGTTCGGAGCGATTTATCGAACGGCCGTCTCTTGTCCGCCATATTTTTCCAGCCACTCCAGCTCTTCCCGTACTTTGATGTAGCCGTGCCATGGATCCTTCTCCAGGGAATGCCCTTCATCGGGAAAGACCAATAGTCTATGCGGCACCTGCAGCTGTTCAAGCGCGCGCTCGAGCAGAAGATCTTCCAGGTAACTGACCCGCACATCGGCGTTGCCCGCGACAATGTGCGTTGGCGTTCTGACTTTATCCATCTGGAAGAGGGCCGCCTCGCTCTGATAGATCGCTGGATTCTGCCACGGCCGGGCGCCACCCAGATACCACATATCGTCGTAGCTTGTGTCGTCATTTCCCCAGTTCGCCGCGTGCTCCACTGCACCAGCGCCCGTCACTGCCGCCTTGAACTCGGTCGTTTGCGTGATAAGCCAGTTGGTTAGGTATGCGCCGTAACTGTACCCGCCCACGGTAAGGCGCTTTGGATCGGCGATGCCATCTTTCACCAGCGCGTCGACTCCCTCCAGAATGTCCTTGCCCGGCCGGGAGACCAGGTGAGGAGCAATCTGCAACATGAAGTTGTCGCCATACCCGCTCGATCCGCGATAGTTCGGCCGGAACACCAGCCAGCCATTCGCCGCGGCCAGGTTCGCCCATTCGTACCAGTCAGCTCCAAAGTAATCGCCGTTGGCCTCGGCGGGGCCGCCGTGAATCAGCGTCAGCATGCGCAGATTCTTCTCCCCCATCCTGCCTGGCGGATAAATCAAGATGCCCTCGACCGTAGTGCCATCGTCTGCCTTCCATTGATAGGCCTTCCACTCCGGCTGCGCTCGTTCTGTGAACACTCGATTGAAACTGCTGATCGCCTTCGCTTGATCCGGCCGAGCCGGGTCTGGAGCGAGTAAGACCTGCACCGGTTGGGCAAGCGTCGAATACCTCACCAGCAAGCGGCGCGAGCGCAGTCCTGCCTCCACCCCCGCGTAGGTGCCGGCCAGTCCAGGCAAAGGCACGGCGCGATCCCCGTCGATCGCATAGAGCTGTTGTTGCGTGCCCTTGAGCCCGGTAGCGATCAGCCGGCCATCACACATCAGGGTGAAGTCCTCGAACGAACCTTGGAATTCGCCGCCCAGACGTTTCACCGTTCCGGTTGCGGTGTCGACCACGTAGAGCCGGCCCTGGATCGAGCGGAACGTTTCGAGATCCCCTTCGTCGGCTCCCACGTGGAAGAAGACTTTGCTGCCATCCGCATTCCACTGCAGGCCCGACTCGCGGGCTTGATTATTGGTCAGGCGCCGAGCCTCTCCGCCCGAGCTGCTTACGAGATAAATCTCGTTATGTTTGGGATCTTCCAGACGATGAGAAACTGAATCGGTTGTGAACGCGATCTGCTCCCCCTTCAGGTCGGAAGCAATCTCGTTGATTTCATCCTCAACAGCAGTGACTTTCCTGCTCAAAGCCGGCAGAGGCAATGCATCGTCGGCCACTGCTGGCGGATGAGCCGGCAAGTTCTGCTGGGCAGCTGCCATCGCCTTCGCGGCCGGCAGCGCAAGCAGCAGATCGCCCCGCTCCTGCTCGCGCCAGCGAATCACGTCTTTCCATTGCGCCTTGTTTGCCTCCTCGGCGCTCTTCGAGAGCGGCGATGCGCACGAAAAAAATATTTGCGATCCATCGGCTGACCAGGCAAAGGCATGAGCCTCCAGCTTTTCTTGGTAAAGGGCGAACGATTCTCCGGAATCTACTGCGATCAGCCATACCCGTTCCGGTCCGTCCTTCACTTCACCTGCCTTCGCATCGTCGCCAGGTAGAGAAAGATCAGAAAGAAATGCGATGTACCTGCCATCAGGAGACCATTGCGGAGCGCGCGCGTGTCCCGATCGCGTCAGCGGGACCGTCTCGCCCGTCTTCTCTTTCCAGATCCATAAATCGCTGCGGAAGCGGTTATGCTGCCAATCCGAGTCGACCGTTTCTATCACCGCCGCCGAACCATCCGGGGATAGTTTCGCCCCGTGAACGTCGGTGGCGTTCATAAACTCGTCCAGGGTGATTAAGCTTTTGGCCTGCGCCCCAGCCACTGGCATGCAACCCAGCAAAGCTGCGGCTAGAAGCACGACAGTGCGAGAATTTCCCAGCAATCGTTGTCCTTTCCCATGCTTTTTCCCGTCGTTACTGCCGCAGAATCGGGGTCTGGAAGCGCGGGCCCAGTCGTTGGAGTCAGAAGCTCTATACTAAACAATCGCAAGGAGTGCCTGATGCATTTAGTTGTCGCTGGAGCAGGACGGCTCCGGCTGCTGACTTGTTGCCTTCTTCTATCGCTCGCAACGGTTCCCGCCCGGGCGCAGCTTGACCAACAATCCCGGAAGCTTTCCCGCGACATCTTCCAGCAGCTCATCGAAATCAACACCACCGATTCTGTGGGCAGCACAACGGTCGCCGCAAAGGCCATGGCGCAGCGCTTGCTCGATGCCGGGTTCGCAAAGGACGATGTGCTCGTCCTCGGACCGAACGATCGTAAGGGCAACCTGGTAGCGCGTTTTCATGGGACCGGCCGGGCCAAGCCGATACTCTTTATCGGCCACCTCGACGTGGTCGAAGCATTGCGTTCCGATTGGACCACCGACCCCTTTCAATTTGTCGAGAAGGATGGTTACTTCTACGGGCGCGGCGCCCAGGACATGAAGGAAAGCGTCGCCATCCTGGTGACCACATTTATTCGCTTGAAGAAGGAAGGTTACCAGCCCGATCGCGACCTCATCCTGGCGCTCACCGCCGACGAGGAGAGCGGCAAATCGAACGGCGTCGACTGGCTATTGAAGAACCATCGCGACCTGATTGACGCAGAATTCGTCCTCAATTCCGACGGTGGAGGCGTCGATCTTGAACACGGCAAGGCCCTCACCTTTAACGTGCAGGCGAGCGAGAAGCTCTATGGCGATTATCAGCTCACCGCTGTCAACCCCGGCGGCCACAGCTCTCTACCCGTGCCCGACAACGCCATCTACCATATTGCCGATTCCCTCACGCGCTTGCAGGCTTACACCTTTCCCTTTGAGCTCAACCCAGTGACCCGCGCCTATTTCGCCAGCTTGAGCAAGCTGGAGTCCGGCCAGACCGCCACGGATATGGCCGCGATCCTCGAGCAGCCGCCTTCCGCGGAGGCCATCGCGCGCTTGTCCCTGATTCCGAAGTACAACGCCACCCTGCGCACCACCTGTGTCGCCACCCGGCAGTCGGGAGGCGTTGCCAACAACGCCTTGCCGCAAACCGCCGAAGCCATCGTCAATTGCCGCATTCTCCCCGGGCATTCGCAGGAAGACATTCGCCAACAGCTGATCAAGATCTTCGACGATCCCAAGGTCACCGTCCGCTTCGTCAGTGACGCCGGCGAAGTGATGGACAGGGCAGAAGAATCCAAAGGAATTCCACCCACCACCCTGCAGCCGGAAGTGATGCAGCCCCTACAGAAGGTAGTCGCACAGATGTGGCCGGGCGTCCCAGTGATTCCCGTGATGGAAACGGGCGCATCCGACGGCAAAATTACCAGCGAGGCCGGCCTGCCCACCTACGGCATCAACGGGATCGCGATCGATATCGATGATGTGCGCATGCACGGCAAAGACGAGCGGGTGGCTGTCGATTCCTATTACCACGGAGTAGAGTTCTACTATCGCTACGTGACCCTGCTCAGTGGTGGTAAGTAAGATCGGTAACGGATGGTGGCAAGTTGAAATTAATCCTGGGAAGAATAAGTAGTTCAGGCCCCCTGCGCTGGCTCTCCGCTGCAACGCTGGTTGTTCTCTCGATTCTCGCGATGGCCCCGGCCGCCCTGGCACAACACCCGGCCCAACATGCATGGATGAACACCAGCCTCTCGCCCGATGAGCGGGCCGATCTGGTGCTCAAGGAAATGACGCTGGACGAGAAGATCGTCCTCATGCACGGCCAGGGCATGCCGGGCTGGAGCCGTCCTATGCCCAAGACCTATCTCGGCAACCAGGGCGCTGGTTTTGTGCTCGGCATCCCGCGCTTGGGCATTCCGCAGATTGAGATGAGCGACGCCGCCTACGGGGTCCGGATGAGCGCCCAGAACGGCCGCTACTCCACGGCGCTCCCGTCCAACATCGCCGCGGCAGCCAGCTGGGATCCTGAAGCGGCCTGTGACTATGGTGCGCTGATTGGCCGCGAGCTCCGCGCCCAGGGCTATAACATGACGCTCGGCGGAGGCGTCAACCTGACCCGCGAACCGCGTAATGGAAGAACCTTTGAGTACCAGGGTGAGGATCCGCTGTTGGCCGGGACGCTGGTTGGCAACAGGATCAAATGCGAACAGGCCCAGCATGTAATCGGCGATATCAAGCACTACGTCCTGAACGATCAGGAGAATGGCCGGGACGAAGTCGACATAATCATCAGCAAGCGGGCCATGCGCGAGACCGATATGTTGGCCTTCCAGATCGGCATCAGCATCGGGGACCCGGGCGCCGTGATGTGCTCCTATAACGCTATCGACGGCAACTATGCCTGCGAGAACAAATACACACTTACGGATGTGCTCAAGAAAGACTGGGCCTTCAAAGGCTTCGTGCTTTCTGACTGGGGCGGAACGCACAGCACGGTCAAGGCCTCGGCAGCGGGCCTCGACAATGAGCAGCCGATGGATGATTTCTATGGCGAAAAGCTGAAGCAGGCGGTCCAGGCGGGCACCGTCCCCATGGCGCAGCTGGATGACCACGTGCACCGCATCCTGCGTTCCATGTTTCTTGCCGGGCTCTTCGACTTCCCAACTCAGAAGAGCGTCGTCGATGTGGAGGGCGGTTTTGCCACCGCGCGCCGCATCGCGGAGCAGAGCATCGTTCTGCTCAAGAACAAGGGGGGCCTGCTGCCGCTCGATCGCTCCACCGTGCACTCCATCGCAGTCATCGGGCCGCACGCCGATACCGGCATGATCTCCGGCGGCGGATCGGCGCAGGTGGATCCACAGGGACAGCCCGCCGCGCCCTGGCAGTCGCAGGTATGGTTTCCCACTTCGCCCTTGAAAGCCGTGAGCGCCGCAGATCCTGCGGCTCGGGTAACGTTTGATTCCGGCGCCGATCCGGCTGCGGCCGCGGCCTTGGCCCGGCAGGCGGATGTGGCGATTGTCTTTGCCTATCGCTGGATGAGCGAAGGAACGGATCTCCCCAACCTTTCCTTGCCAGACAATCAGGATGCCCTCATCGAGCAAGTGGCCGAGGCGAATCCCCGAACCATCGTAGTGCTCCAGACCGGCACCGCCGTCGTGATGCCGTGGATCGACAAGGTAGCCGGAGTGATGGAGGCCTGGTACGCCGGCAGTAAGGGCGCGGATGCGGTGGCCAATGTCTTATTTGGCACGGTAAATCCGAGCGCCAAGCTACCCCTTACCTTTCCGCTCAGTGTGGCCGATCTGCCCCATCCGGATCTGACGAAACCGCCTCCGGGACATAACGCGGGCGCGGGCGCTGTCTTGAAGGCCGAAGAGGCTAAGCCGACCTTCAGCGTGCATTACGACGAAGGATTGAAGGTGGGGTACAAGTGGTACGACGCGGAGAATAAGCCCGTCCTTTTCCCCTTCGGATATGGTCTTTCTTACACCACCTATCAGTACTCCGATCTGAAGGTCACGGCAGATAAGGAGCCGACGGTTCGGTTCACGGTAAAGAATGCCGGCGCCCGCGCCGGAGCTGAGGTCGCCGAGGTCTATGTGGCCTTGCCGGCCAGTGCAAACGAACCACCCAAGCGACTGG
This sequence comes from uncultured Acidobacteriaceae bacterium, assembly GCA_963736535.1. Taxonomy (GTDB): domain Bacteria; phylum Acidobacteriota; class Terriglobia; order Terriglobales; family Acidobacteriaceae; genus PALSA-350. The sequence goes on along the minus strand of CAVTPN010000010.1, from coordinate 638,620 downwards.
CAGGCTGGAGTAAGGTGCTCCTGAATCCGGGCGAGAGCAGGGAAGTCAGCCTGACCATCCATCCCCGGGAGTTGTCTATTTACGACGAGAGTACGGATGCATGGAAGCAATTGCCGGGTCCCTACACCTTCATGGTAGGTGGCTCATCCAAGGACCTACCGCTGCATCAGGAGATAAACCTTCCCTAATCCCCGCCCATTGGGTCGAAAAACTCTGGGTGCCCCTCGAGCCCTGTTTTTGCCCGCCCCGCCTGTCCCGGCCTGCCGTGGAGCGTGCCGTGGGGGCTTGAGTGGGCAAGGATGCCGTTTCCATCAGCTTGCAACCAGAAGCTGCTTCTCGTTATCGTGGTCACGTCCGGCGAAAGGTTCCACATGTCTCCATCACGCCGTCAATTCATAGGGTCGCTCGCCGCAGTGGGCGCCCTGACTCCATTTCGCAGAGCAGCGCACGCCTTTTCAGCAACCGCCTGCCCCTTTCGCCTCTCCGTAATCAACGACGAGCTGACCCCGGACTTTGGCCGGGCCTGTGAGATTGCCACCAAGGACTTCGGTCTGCACTGGATCGAGCTACGCTCCATGTGGAACAAGAACATCACCGACCTCGACGCCAAAGAGATCGCCGAATCCAAACGCATTCTGGAAAAATACCAGCTCCGCGTGACCGACATAGCCAGCCCGCTCTTCAAGGTGGACTGGCCCGGAGCGCCGCTTTCCAAGAGCAGCCCCAAGCGCGACCAGTTCCACGCTGACTTCGATTTCAAGCAGCAGGATCCGTTGCTCGATCACTGCATCGAGCTGGCGAAGCAATTCCAAACCGACCGCATTCGCTGCTTCGATTTTTGGCGGCTGGAGGACCAGGCGCCCTACCGCGCCGCCATCAACGACAAGCTGCGCACCGCCGCAGAGACGTGTGCCAAGAGCAACCTCATCCTGCTGCTCGAGAATGAGATGTCGTGCAATACCGCCACGGGAGAAGAATCAGCCGCGGTTCTGAAAGCGATCCCCAATAAAAACTTCATGCTCAACTGGGACCCGGGCAATGCAGCCGCGCTCGGAAGCACGCCCTACCCGGATGGATACCGCCTGTTGCCCCATGACCGCATCGGTCATTGCCACGTGAAAGATGTAGTGCGCCAGCCGGGCAAAAAGTATGACTGGGCGCCGGTGGGTGCGGGAGTGGTGGATTGGGTAGGTCAGTTCCGCGCCCTGGCGAAGGATGGCTATCACTATGCCGTAAGCCTGGAAACGCATTGGCGCGGTGCGGGCACTCCGGAAGCCTCCACCCGCGTCAGCATGAAAGGGTTAAAGGACACGCTCAGCAAGGCCGGCTTAAACTGCTGAAATAATTCCTACTCCTTCGGGCTGCCACTAAAACTAACTTCCCACCGCACGGGCTGCGGCTGCCCGGTAAAGCTGACCATCAGCCCGTTACCGGTTAGCGCATGTTTCTGTGGAATTTCCTCACTTCCCTTGCCAACGACGCTGAGATGTTCGACGGTAAAACCTTTGGGCAGATAGAACCAGAGGCTATACGGCTCGCCGGGCACCGACTCAGACGTGCCGGATAGTTTGTTTTTAGATGGATCCCATTCCTGATCAACGATGGAATAGGCGCCGGTGATATGGCGAGAATTCCCAATCAGCTGCGGTCGAGCGAGCACAGGGTGGATTAACAATACGCGCGTGTCGTGAGGTTCGATGTCCAGCGCGATATCATCGGAAAACACACCAAGAACTTTCCGATTCCAGAAATCAAAAGCGACATAGCTGGCGGTTGGGTCGAGCCCCAGCTTATCCCGCAGCGAAATGTTCCGGTGCGCGGCTTCGGAACGCCAGTTGGTGAAGCCGACCACATCGTACGTTCCCGACTTCTCATTCACTTTCAGGTCAAGGATCTCGGGATAATTATGAATATAGGAGTCGGCGCGCGTTAGGCGAAAGGTGGTGTTCCGCGAGTCAGTTCCGCGGCTGAAAAGATCCAGCGGAATAATCGGCATGGTAGGCATAGTCTGCTGCAGGAGCTTTAGCCGTTCCTCTGGTAGATCCGCCATCACATTCCCCACCGGGTAGGCCACGCCTGTCAGGGAGATGAAGCTGACGATGGTGCGCGCTTCCTGCTCCGTCACCCCCACGCCAGTTGCAGGATCTTCCCGGCTGACAATCTCGTGCAATACATCCGGCAACCGCTTTGTCCTGGCCGCCTCGATGGTCATGGGCTTGCCCAGTTCAACCCCTTCGCCCGGCATAACGTAAGCGAAGATGTGATTCGAGAAGGCGTTCCCGTTGATGGAGCTGAAGAGGGAATACATTCCCTGCCAGTTGTTGTACAGGTCGTTGCCATTGAAGAAGGAATTGAAATAGCCGACTCCATTGAGCGGCATGCCCGCCGGACATCCTTCGAGAAACACCCGCGGTCCAATGGTGTCGCGGATGACTTTCATCCGGTCGCGATAGACGACGACCGGATCGGATGATTTGTCGTAGAGCTTCTCCTTGTCGAGCTCCGGGACGGCCTGTGGAATCGAACCCTCACCGTCAAACTTGTAATATTCGAAGCCCCATCGATCCAGAGTGGTAAATAGTTCCCGAAGAAAACCCACCACTTCGGGATTGCTGGAGTCAAGGACAGGAGTGTGGTAATCGGGAACATGGTCCCCTTCGACTGTGCGCAGGTACCACTCCGGATGCTGCGTAAGGGCTCCCGCATAAACATTCGGCACAAGCCACAGCCCGGCGCGGAGCCCTTTGGACTTTATGTAGTCCGTTAGCCATTGCGGACCATGGGGGAACTTTGTTTTGTCCCAGTTCTCGATCCAGTAGTGCTCTCCATCTTTGCCCCGGTCATACCCGTCGTCTAACTGCACAAACTGAAATCCGTAGGGTTTCAGGTTTTTTGCCAGCCAGTCCGTATTTTGGACGATGTCCTTCTCTGTGACGTCTTTGTAGTAGCCGGTCCAACTCGACCACACCATGGGGGCGGCGCTGAAGTAGCTGTCATCCAAAGGTACGTAGAAGGGTACACCGAGAGTCTTGGTGTAGTAGTCGGGCACGAGGCGGATGTAGGTATTCCCTGGAACGGGCATATTTACATCCATCAGACTCGGATCCGATCCTGCACGGCGCAGTGTTGTCTGATCTGAGAATTGAATCACTGCATCCTGTTTTCGGTCGAACAGGCTATGAAAAGCCGATCCTGAAACCAGCCCCAGCGAGAAATACATCACTTCAGGATTCTTTAGAGGAAGAAAGGAGTGGTTGCGTGTGTCGGTCCCGCCGTACTCGAGCGGCGCTTCATCCGTTCCGATCCAATCGACAGGAAATCCCTGCGGATCTAAAACGCGCGCGGGTATTCGATTGACGGGGGCCGGCGCCTCTGCTGTGAGGACAGAATTTGTAGCAGTACTGGAGATCTTGAGCATGTTGTGGCTGATGTCAAGTTTCCAGGCGGTCAGGGGGTGAACCGTATGTATGGTCAGTTGGGATTGACTCGTTTGCTCGACCGACCAGTTGGTCAGAGGCACAATCGTTTTCTGATCTTCGAGGTTAATCCGAACATCGCGCAGGACTACGCCCAGGTTTTCCTGCGAAATGCTGAGTACGCTTTGTTCTCGATCGGCAGTAATTGTCCAACCCTGGCTACTGATGGCGAGCGGCGCGGCCGCATGGGCATTGCCGGCCGCGACGATAAAGAAAGCCGACACAGCGATCGACAACAAGCTCTGCATGTTCCTTCACTCGGTTCTTTCGCGCTCGATTTTTTCGGTCCTGGCCGAACGGTACGCCTTGCTAAGCTTCTGCTTGCGGATCACTGACCTCTTTGGCATAGAACATATGCGAAATCCGGGGCGGCTCATTGCCGCGGTGGAAGCTGAAGACACGCTCCCGGGTCGCCAGGTCCGAGGCGGTGAAGCGCTCCCGCTGCCGCAGGTATTCAAGCCATGATTCGGTGATAAACGTCTCGTTGAGATGTCCCGGGTCCGACGCATCCTGGTACACGCCCCAGCGAATCGCGCCATCACGCAGGCGCACATCCCGCAGTTGATGAATGGCTTTGGTAAAGGCGGCATAGTCCCTGGGGTCGATATGGTAATCGATCGACACCCGAACCGGCCCATCGCTGTCCTCCCGTTCCGTCGCCAGCTTCGGTGCCGGCAGCGCGTAGCGATGGGGACTGAAATCCGGCTGCACTCCGCGCAACACGTGGAAGCGCAGTGAGAAGGGAAGAGTGACCGCCAGGCCTGCAGCCGCGCACATGAGCGACTTTGAAGTGGAAACGTGCTCCGCGATATAGCCCCAAATCACGCCACCCAGGGCCATGCCACCGGCGAAGATCATCTGGTACGCGCCCAGCGCCCGCGCCTGCACCCACGCCGGAACCGATACCTGCACCGCCAGGTTCAGGGTCGACATGGCGCTGGTCCAAGCGAACCCACCGGCGATCAGCATGAAAATAATGATCAACGGCACCTTCACCAGTGCCAGAACCGCCAGCGTAGCCACGAAGACGCCGGTGGACGAGGCAATAATGGCGTCCGCCGATAGCACCCTGCGGACGCGCGGTAGATTCGTCGCGCCGATCACCGCTCCGAAGCCCATGCTGCCATTCAGAATGCCGTATCCCATCGCCCCCTGGTGCAGATCGTTACGGGCCACCACGGCAAGCAAGGCCCAGACCGCGCTCACAAAGAGGGTGAAGATGAGCGTGCGCATAAAGGCGGCCTGCAGCATCGGGGCATAGCGAAGGTAACGGATGCCGGCGCGGACGGAGCCGCGTATACGTTCTGCCGGCAGTGCGCTCTTGAACAGCGGGTTGCGCTGCCAGCGATACAAAACCAGGATCACGCCCACAAAGGAAAGGGAATTGAGCAGAAACACCGAGGCAGCGCCGGTGGTGGCCTGGGCGAACAGTGCGATGGCCAGGCCGCCCATGGCGGGTCCCAGGGCGCGGGCGAGGTTAAACCCGGCACTGTTGAGGGAAATGGCATCCGGCAGCTGCGCCCGGGGAATCACCTCCGGCACGATAGCCTGCCATGCCGGGCTGTTCATCGCCGTCCCGATATTCAGCAGGAAGGTAAGAATCAGCAGGATCCAGGGCGAGATGATGTCGAAGAACGTGAGCACGCTGAGGATCGCGACCGCGGTCAGCATCCACGCCTGCCAGAAAATGAGCAACCGCCGGCGATCGAAAATATCAGCCGTCGCCCCCGCCAATAAGCCCAGGATGACCACCGGCAGGCTGGCCGCGGTCTGCATCAGGGCAATGAGCAAGGGAGAGGTCGTGAGCACCGTCATCAGCCAGGTGCCGGCCGTGTCCTGCATCCATCCGCCCAGGTTGGACACAATGGAAGCTAGCCACAGATCGCGAAAAAGCGGGACAGAAAGCGGTTCGAAGCCGCTGAGCTTGCCTTCCGTCTCCGCTTGATCCGTCTTCAAAGTCGTCATGGGGGATACAAGGCTGAAGTTCCATTATCCCAGAGTGGAGGGCCTTACTCGGCCGGATGTGCCGCATGTGCAACACCGATTCCTGGAAAAAGACGCGGAAGACTTTCTTTGTCTGCTTCCGTCTTAACCAGCAGGCGGGAGGGGCACAAATGAGTACTGACCTTGTAGTCGCCCGCGGGCAACAGGTAGTAGGACTCTTGCTGGCGACCGTGCCATTAGCCGAGCGGATGTTGCTCTACAACGTGGCCCTTACAGCCTGGATCATGCTTCCCGAGCGCGGCCTGCTGCGAAAACCCATCTCTTCCAGCCTGCCGGGGACGGATGTCACGTCTACCGCAACCTCTTACGGCAAATGAAAGATCTTCGGAGTCCCACCATTCGAGAGGTGCAAGACGGTCCGCATCTGGAGTGAGAGTCGTCCCGAGGTTAACCAGTTGGTACCGGCTGCTCTGCTGGCGATTCTGAGCCTGACCAGCGTATGCTGAACCTGTCGTGAACCTCTCTTCGCCATCGCGCAGCACTCGAACGCGAAGATCGTTCTGCCGGTGCTATTGCTCGTGCTGCTCTTGACCCAGGCCGCGTCCACCGTATGCGGGGCGCAGTGTGTACAACACCAGTTTCCCAATCACCTCCCCACACGATGGCACATTGCCACTCGATGCTGCAGCCCGAGGCCAACGGTGCGTCACTGCAGACATGCCCCGTCGGCACACATGCTTGCTTGTGCGATCGATCTGCTGGCAAACACCCAGGGAAAGACCGCGAGTCCGCTCGTACTCCACGCAGAGGTCCGTCCAGCGGCCCTTCTCCCGGACCAAAACATCCCCCAGTCCCTCTCCAGTTCCCACTTGCTTCGAAGTAGCACTGGCTCCGCGCCCCTGATCACCGCTCTGCGCGTATAGACGCTCTCCCCTGGCCTTTCCCTGCATAGGCAGAGTCGCGTTCCTACTCCGTCCCCTCGTCTTCCCGCAACGAATCACTCCCGGAGTCCTTATGAGTAACCGCCGTACTTTTCTCCATCGCGCCTTCGCCTCCGGCGCGGCCCTCTTCGCGGCTCGCGGCCTTTCGGCCCAGACGATGAAGATGACCATGCCGATGCCGAAGCCGGCGACGCCGGATGCACCGGCCGCGCCGCATACCCAATTCACCCGGCCAGCCAACCAGGCTCCGCCGTCTCCCGCCTCCCCTGTAGCCGTCGTGACCACGGACGTCGGCGATCTTGCCTACACCATGGACGGCGGCACCAAGGTCTTCCATCTTGTAGCCGAAGTGCTGAAGCAGAAAATCCATCCGGATAAAACCATCGACGCCTGGGGATTCAACGGCAGCGCGCCCGGCCCGACCATCCAGGTCAACCAGGGCGATCACGTCCGCGTCATCTTCGACAACCATTTGCCTGAGCCAAGCTCCATCCACTGGCACGGCTTCGAAGACGCGGTTGGCTACGACGGTATGCCGGGCATCAGCCAGGAGCCGGTGAAGCCAGGCGGCCGCTTCGTCTATGAATTCGACATCCACCAGGCAGGGACCTACTTCTACCACTCCCACATGGCTATGCAGGAGATGACAGGAATGCTGGGCGGCTTCATCATGCATCCCCGCACGCCCTACCACCCGCACTGCGACAAGGATTTTCTGCTGCACCTGCAGGAGTACCAGGTGTTGCCCAACAACACCGTCCCCAACACCATGAACATGGAATACAACTGGCTCCTGCTCAACGGCAAAGCGGGTCCGGCAGCCACTCCGTTGATTGTTCGCCAGGGCGATCGCGTACGCATCCGCTTTGTCAACCTGGGCATGGATCATCACCCCATGCATCTTCACGGATATACCTTCCAGGTCACCGGCACCGAAGGGGGCCGCATTCCCGAGACCGCATGGTGGCCGGGAAACACGGTACTGGTAGGCGTAGCCCAGGCCCGCGACGTCGAGTTTATCGCCGACCGCCCCGGCGACTGGATGCTGCACTGTCACTTGCCGCACCACATGATGAACCAGATGTCGTCGAACGTGGGCAGCATGACCCGCCTGGGAAACACTTCGGACACGGCGACGACCAACGGGCCGCTCTCGCAGAGGGCGATGCCTGGCATGGCAGCGCCTGGTGATATTGCAGACAACGCAGACGCGGTCCCGGGCTTTCCTCAGGATGCCTACATGGAAGGTCCCGCCATGGCCATGGACTCCATGGTGGAGAAGCCCGAGAACTACTTGCTCCGTCCAGGCTGGAGCGGTTTCATGATGGGCATGATGACCTTCGTCAGGGTACTGCCGCCGGAGAAATACGACCAGGTGATGGCCCGTATGAAGCAGGCGCAAAGGCTGAACGATCCCTACGGATCGCTACTCCAGCGAGTTTCCTAACCTTTCCCGGAGAACACCATGAAGAGACTCGCGCTCCTGTTGTGGTTTGTCACCGCGCCGCTTTTTGCACAGAATGGGCAGCAATCATCGATGGCGGGCATGGCCATGGATCATTCGTCACCGCCACAGTCCCCGGCGCCGGCGCCGCAATTGCTGCAGGGTGTCGCCAGCCGCGCCCCGCTCAAGTTGGAAGACTTTCTCGCCATGGCCGACCGCAATAATCCGACCTTGCAACAGGCCGCAGCCATGATCCGCCGCTCTGAAGCGCAAGCCAGGCAGGCTGGGCTCTACCCCAATCCCACCGTCGGCTACGAGGGCGACCAGATTCGCGGCGGATCCTATGGTGGAGGAGAACAGGGCGGCTTTGTCGCTCAGACCATCGTGTTAGGGGGCAAGCTCGGCCTTCGCCGCAACATCTACGAGCAGCAGAAGCAATCCGATACGATCGCTGCCCAAGCCCAGCTCGCGCGTGTGCACAACGATGTAACCCAGATGTTTTATAGCGCGCTGAGCGCTCAGCGCACGGTGGAGGTGCGCGGCCGGCTCACGGCGTTAGCTGACGAGGCCGCCCAAACCGCCCACCGGTTGGCCAACGTCGGCCAGGCGGATGCACCCGACGTCCTGCAGGCCGAAGTCGAGACGGAGCAGGCGGAGATCGACTACACCGTCGCGCAGCGTCTGTTTATTCAAAAATTCAAGAGTCTCGCCGCCCTGGCCGGCAGTCCAACCATCGAAGTCGCTCCCCTCGACGCGCCGTTCGACACTCCGCCGGAGATCGATGCATCTCACATCGTGGACACCATCATGCAGCAAAGCCCGTCGGTGAAGCAGGCGCAACAGCAAGTGTTGATTGCGGAAGCCCGGCTGAAAGATGCCAAGCGAGAAGTGGTGCCCGATTTGCAGTTGAGGGCAGGGGAACAAGCCAACCTGGAGCAGCTCGCGGAAGCTCCGGCAAAAAGACGGGGGCGCAAAGCTTTCGCCAGCGCGGGTATCGAGCTGCCGCTCTGGAACCGCAACCAGGGCAACACGAGAGCGGCGGAGGCAGAGCTTGAACAAGCCCGGCAAGAGGTAACGCGGACACAACTATCCCTGCGGCAACAAGCCGAGGTGCTGGTGCAGAACTATCTTTCCGCCAAAGGGGAGGCGGAGCGCTACCGTACAGCTCTCCTCCCCCGCGCCCGCCGCGCGTATGAGCTTTATCTCCAGAAGTATCAAAGCATGGCGCAGGCGTATCCTCAGGTCATCGTCTCGCAGCGCACTCTCTTTGAGCTTGAGGTGCATTACATCGACTCCCTCGATCGCGTCTGGCAGAACGCCATTGCGCTCGAAAACTTCACTCTGCAGGGCGGCCTTGAGAGGCCTGCCGATATGCGATGAAAGGAAGACAGCTTTGAATCTGCAACTGTGGTTGATCCGTCATGGAGAGACGGAATGGAGTCTCTCCGGCGCCCATACCAGCAGAACCGACATCCCGCTCACCGCGCGTGGAGAGCAGCGCGCAGAAAAGATCAGAGACTATCTCGCGCATCGCAAGTTCAGCCTGGTATTGACCAGCCCGCTGCAGCGTGCCCGGGAAACTTGCCGAGTCGCCGGCTATGCCGATGTCGCGCAGATCGACGAGAACCTGCGCGAGTGGGACTACGGCATATTCGAAGGGCGCACCACGGCAGAGATCCGCAAGGAGCGGCCTGACTGGTCCATCTGGGACTCTCCCGTTCCTGAAGGTGAGTCCGTCGAGCACGTAGCTGCCCGTACCCAGCAAGTCATCGATCGAGCCGTCAAGAGTGGCGGCCAGGTCGCCTTGTTTGCCCATGCGCATGTCCTCAGGATTCTGGCGGCCACCTGGCTTGGTCTGCCTCCGCGAGCGGGCAGCCTGCTGGCGCTGGGCACAGGCTCGGTGAGTACCTTAGGCTTCGAGCGTGAGACCCGGGTGATCGAAACCTGGAATCGCTCCTTTGAAGTAGAGGAGTAAGCGTGAGTTTTCAAACGAGTCGATGGTCAAGACGCGATCCGCGCCAGCAATACCCCCAGCCACAGCGCAATCAGTCCCAGCAGAAAGCTAAGCGTTACATAGAGCGTGGCCATCAGGAATGCGCCTGTTTGCAGCGCGGTAAAGGTCTCCCATTCGAAGGTGGAGAAGGTACTGTAAGCCCCCACGAAGCCGATCGGGATCAGGAACCTCCACGCCGGATTGATCTCTGTGTGTCGACCCAGCCACGTCAGGGAGAAGCCAATGATCAGGCATGCCGTCATGTTGACCACAAACGTGCCATAGAAAAATCGTGTGCCCATCCGGCTGGCGACGGCCGAACCCACCGAGTAGCGTGCCAGGGATCCCAGTGCGCCCCCGAATGCGATAAGAAGGTATCTCTGCAAATGCAACCTCCACGAAATGCATCCACGCGCAATAGTTACGACAGACTCCCCCGGGGTGGAAACTTGATCTGCACAGGGATAACGTCGTCGAGGGCATGACTCCGCAACGGGTATCCCGTCAGGAGTCATCATCTGTCGAGCCGAAGCGGCAGAACAGCGGTTAAAGGTTTCACAATTTCGGTAGTAGAATTAAGGTGAACGTAGGCAGTTTCGATTGTTTACGAGGATAGGTTTTAGGAACCACATGGACTATCAGGCCACAGTATTGGAAACTGTAAGGTGAACTCCTTCACCTCAGTATACTTATCTCAAATAAGCCGCCCGGGCGCCGCTTGTCAATCCCTTCGTTACCCACGAATGCTGGACCAATGACTATCCGCTCCTGACAAACTCCTATACACTTGTCGGGCATCAGGATACCTATGCCAAGCACAGCCATCGCCGGCAAGGATCAACAGGATCCCCGGGTAACCGCCAGATTGATCGCACGCATCAAACGCCTCATTGCGGATGGTTCCGTCTCGCCCGGCTCCAAATTCCCTCCTGAGCGCGAGATGGCGAAGGAATTCGGCGCCAATCGCGCATCGGTCCGCCAGGCGCTCAAAGTACTGGAGATGATGGGCGTTCTTTCGCAGAAGGTTGGCGATGGCACCTATCTTTCAGAGAGCGCGGAGACGATCCTCAACGAACCGATCGACTTTCTCGTGCTGCTGGATGACCTCTCCCATCATGAGCTCCTTGAAACCCGGCTCATTGTGGAGCCGGAACTTGCCGCCCGGGCCGCGGAACGCGCCACCGCCGAAGACATCTCCATCCTGCGCAACGCCGTTCTCGCCCTGGAGCGCAGCAAAGTCAATCGCGATCGCCTCGAGGCGGACATGGCTTTCCACAACGCTATCTTCCGGGCCAGCGGAAACCGCATCTGCCAGCTGCTGTTCAAGGGAATTCACCGCACCGTGCTCACCAGCATGAACCAGTTGTCAGAGCGTGTCCCGGTCGAACAGCCGCTGAAATTCCATCGCAAAATCTACGCTGCGATTCGTGCCCGCGATGCGGAAGCTGCCCGCTGCGCCATGCGTGATCACATCCTGGACGCACGCTCTCTGCTCACCAGGAAATCCTGAGCGGTCCAGCCTCTTACGGGTTGTGATAAACCTCCTGCATCTTCGTCCAACCGGTCGCACCCGGCAACGGGATCTGCATAGCATCCGTCACGCTGAGCCACTTGATGTTACGAGGTTCCTTCGCCATTGCCTCCGCGTCGGCCTTGGGGTCGCTTCCGGTGTACTCGTAATAGCCGAACAGGTAGTAGTGGCTGTCATCCATCTTCTGGATGTAAATCGAAAAGTTGTGCATATGGTATTTATCGAGCAAATCACGGACGCCCGGGTTTGACGCCGCATGCAGCGCCTCGTAGGCGGCGATTCGGTCGGGCTTGATGCCAATCAGCATGCCGGTTCGTGCCGGCTGGCTTGGTTGACCATGGCCGTAAAAGCCGATCGCAGCCCCGGCCAGCAGTGCGGCAAAAACAATCCTCTTCATCCTTACCCCCTTTAGTAACGCACCCATGATTGCATTTCTTGAATAAATGCGAAAAGGGAAACGCAATGGATCAACCAAAACCGTCCCAGCAGCTCTTGTCAGCCACTGGCTGATACCAGATGGAAGCGCCGCCCTCCCCTTTGTCATCCCGAGCGAAGCCGACGGATCTGAGTCCCGTCGACCGCCCATCACGCTACTGGAAGTATTATCCGTGATTCCTGGCCGCCGAGGGAATGGAAATGCGCTAGGTGACCCCATGCAGAGCCTCTGTTAGCTTGAGTGGAGCGCGAGCCTGTTTTCCGAGTGGAGGGATCCTGCGGTTTCTCTCCACCTTTTGTGCAATTCTCTCGCAGCCGATTGACTCCCTGAGGCAGTCGCCTGAAGAACCATGCTCACTCGCGCGGCACGCGCACCTTGCCAACTACCGGCGCAATGGTTCATCATTTCAAAGTCCATGCGCCTAGATTCCCATCAGCACTTCTGGCATTACAGCCCCACCGAGCACAGCTGGATGACCGACCAGATGGCAACCCTGAAGCGCGCATTTCTTCCCCAGGATCTGCAGCCCCTGCTGGCCGGCATTGACTTCGACGGCTGCATCGCCGTGCAGGCGCGACAGAATCTGGAGGAGACCCGATGGTTGCTGGAACTCGCTGACCAGCACGAGTTCATCAAGGGAGTGGTTGGCTGGGTGGACTTGCGTTCAGAAGAACTACCCAACCAGCTGGAGAGGTTTGCCGGCCATCCCAAGCTCGTCGGTGTGCGCCACGTAGTGCACGATGAGCCGGACGATCATTTCATGCTGCGGCCAGACTTCCGCCGCGGCATCTCGCAGCTGCGGGAATTCGATCTGACCTATGATCTGCTGCTCTTTCCCCAACACCTGAAGGTTGCGGTGAAGTTGGTGGAAGAATTTCCGGAGCAGCCGTTTGTGCTCGATCACATCGCCAAGCCCAAAATTGCCCAGGGGCTGTACTCTCCCTGGCAGGAGGATCTGCATCAGTTGGCGAAGTTCCGCAACGTCAGCTGCAAGCTTTCCGGCATGGTAACGGAGGCAAAATGGAAGCAGTGGCGGCCCGAGGACTTCCACCGCTACCTGGACATCGTCTCCGGGGCATTTGGTTGGAGCCGTCTCATGATCGGTTCCGATTGGCCGGTGTGCACGCTCTCGGGAGAGTACGAGCCGGTGATGAAAATCGTGATGGATTATGTACAAAAATTCCCGGCAGAAGCGCAGGCCGCGATTCTAGGTGAGAACTGCGCTTGCTTCTACCGCATCGATGCTTATAGACGAGGACTCCGGCCATAGCCGCTCAATCCATGGCCATTTCTCCGATCGATGTCATCGTCATCGCCGTTTACCTGGTTGGTATCACCGCCTTCGGTATCAAGATGGGCTACCGGCGGAACGCTTCTTCGCAGCAATATTTTCTCGCCAACAAATCGCTCGGCTGGTTCACCGTCGGCGCCGCCGTCTTCACCTCCAATATTTCGACCATCCATCTGGTCGGGTACGCGGCGGGCGGGGCAAGAGACGGCCTGGTCATCGGAAATTTCGAGTGGATGGCGTGCTTCATCCTCATCCTGCTGGCGCTGATGTTCGCCCCGTTCTACATCAACTCCGGTGTGGCCACGCTACCCGAGTTCATGGAGCGGAGGTACTGCCCTGAGGCGCGCACCTTCCTAGCCGTCATCGGAATTCTCGGTGCACTCCTCATTCACATCGGCATCAGCCTCTTTGCGGCTGCGAAGGTCTTTGAGAGCCTGCTCGGCGTGCCCATGTTTGCCACCATCGTTGTGCTGTCGCTGTTTACCGTCACCTACGCGGCGCTGGGCGGTCTCAAGGCAGTGGTGATGACGGAAAATATCCAGGTGGTGCTGCTGCTGGGCGGAGCAACCCTGATCACCATCCTCGGGGTGCGCGCCCTGCCGGGTGTGGGCGTGCACAATATTGCAAGCTTCCAACACGCCGTTGCTCCCGGACAACTGCACATGCTGCAACCGGTGATCGATGCCCAGGGGCACCTCAACGAGTTTTCCTGGCTGGCGGTTGTGCTTGGCTATCCCATTCTCGGCATCTGGTATTGGTGCGCGGACCAGACCCATGTACAGCGCGTGCTGGGCGCGCATAGCTTGAAAGACGGACAGAATGGCGCGCTCTTTGCCGGCTTCCTGAAAATCACGCCCGTCTTTCTCATGGTCTTTCCCGGCGTGATCGGTTATGTGCTCTGGCAGAGAGGCGCGATCCATCTCATGAATGTACCGGGAACCGCTCATCCGGATTACAACACCATGCTGCCCCAGCTGATCCTGTACCTCATCCCCGTCGGGGTGCGCGGTTTAATCGCTGCCAGCCTGGCCGCCGCGCTCATGAGCTGTATGGCGGCGGCGCTTAATAGCTGCGCAACCCTCATCTCCATCGATGTGGTCAAGCGCCTCCACCCACAAGCCACTGACGCTCGCGTGGTGCGTGTAGGGCGAATCACCACCGGCGTGATCATGGTGCTGGCCATGTTGTGGTCCACGCAGGGCGACCAGTTCGGCACCATCTTCGAAGCGGTCAACAAGATTCCCATGACCTTTGCGCCGGCGGTGACCACGGTCTTTGTGCTCGGCGTTCTGTGGAAGCGAGGGACGCAGGCAGGCAGCGATGGCTACCCTTTATTTCGGATCCCTCATCGGCGTCATTTATTTTCTCGTCGATTTGCCCAGCACCGGCCGATGGTTCCTGCCTTCCAGCCGGCTCACGGACTTCGGTGGCTTTGTCACCGATCCCGTCCAGGGTTTAGGCATTCCATTCATGCTCGCCGGGCCGATCATTGCCGTGGCCTGCGTGGCGATCTACGTCGTAACCAGCCTGCTGACGCCCGCCATGGATGAGGCCGAGGTCTCAAAAGTCTGTTGGGATCATCCGCTGGCGTTTCTCCGCGGGCCGGTCACAGCGGTGAGTGATCCGCGCATCATATCGCTCTTATTGTTGGCAACCGTCGGTGTGTTTTATTTCCTGCTCAGGTGAGGGCCACGCTTGCGCAGTGAGCGGGACCCTCATCCTTGAGGTGATATTTCTGCCAAATAACAACTACTTCTTGGCCGGCATCCAGAAGTCGGGATCCGCTTTCACCCAGGCTTCCGGCGGGTAGCTCATCTTGGGGTCGATAACAAATAGATTCGTTTGTCTCGATTCCACACAGGCGGCCTCAAGCTCATCCAGTTTCTTCATACCGTCGGCTCCGATGGCCTCCTCGAACTTCTTACCCTGGGCCTCCGCGGCGTCAAGATCGGCCGCGGACTTGATCGTGGTGATGACCAGGAAGGCGCCGCCGGGCGAACCGTAAGCCTCCTCGTAGGTTCCCCAGTGGAAATCGGGAACACCCTTTTTGTAGCCGTCGCTCACCAGCTTGACCAGCTCTTCCCATTCTTTGTAGTGTCCAGGACGAATGAAGAACTGGATAATCTCTTCGTAGCGGCTTCCCACGCGAAAACCCGGGTTAAGACTTAAATCATCCCGCTTCACCCATATGCTGTAATCCTTGGACGAGAGCAGATCGCCATCGGCGGCATCGGTGCGGTCGAGCGTAGCAGAAAGGGTTGAGTCGCCGGTGGCGTTCTTGCGCGCCGCCGCCATGTCGGCAAAGGAGGAGTAGCCATGAAAGAACAGTGCTCGCGGCGGCCCGGACAACGATACCGCGGCGTAGTAGTAATTTGGAATCTTACCTGCAGCCAGGGCGCGGGGATAAGCGCCTTCGACCATCTGATGAGGAGCGCCATCCTTACCTGGTTTGGTGTACTCCCGAGAGATGACAAGTATCTTGGAAGTGGGTAGAACATCCTGAGCGAAGACTGCCAAAGGTGCGCTGAACGAAAGAGAGATAAGCAGCGTCAGCGCGGAACTGCTGTGGAATCTACACTTCATAAGTCTTTCTCCTGAAGCTTGAATAGGTGAATGAAGCACGAACGGTTGAACAGCCGGTAGAGCTCTGCAGGTAGTCTGACGAGAGAAGTACCGCTGTTAGCCAAAGAAACTGGGCCTGAAAAACTCCAGTTGGACCGCGGGCACAATGATCCCAGGGAACTTCAGCAAAAGAAGAGAGGATGCGCGGAGTATAAGTACAAGGACTCGGCGAAGCAACAGTATTCGCTGTGGCTGCTTCAAACCTGAACAAAACAGCTCTGTCCGAACCAAAGGTCCTGAGACATACTTGCAACGTTCCACTATGCAAAGGGGCAAGACAATGAACCCAAGCGCCAGCAGTCCTACAATTCCGGCGGATGACCTCACGCGTATGCTTACGCTCGCGCAACCGGACACGAACGAGAAACTACCTCACATTGGCCTGGTAGGTGATACGTACACCATCCTGCTGTCCGGTGCGGACACTGCCGGTCGCTTCTGCCTGATCGATATGCACGTTCCGCCGCAAGGCGGTCCCGGCCCCCATCGCCACGACTTTGAAGAGACCTTCATCCTGCTCGAGGGCGAGATCGAGGCGACCTTTCGCGGAAAGAGTTCGATCGTGCACGCTGGCGAAACCGTCCACATTCCTGCGAATGCACCGCATCAGTTCCGTAACACTTCGTCGCAACCGGCACGGATGCTCTGCATCTGCTCTCCTTCTGGCCAGGAGGATTTCTTTCGCGAGGTCGGCGTCCCTGTGGCGACCCGGACCACGCCGCCTCCCAGGCTCGACCCCGCAGCGCTGGCCAAGTTCATCGCAAAAGCTGAGGCGCTCGCGCCGAAGTATCGGACGGAACTGCTTAAGCCTTAGCCCGCGAGCCGGTCAACTCAATGCAATCGTCACCGTCTGCGGAGTGCCTGGCACGGAGTGATGCGTCACGTCGTGGAAGCCGGCACGGGTGCACATGGACTCGATCTCGCGTTGCGAATAGGCATCGCCTGTCGCAGTGGAGGTGAGCATCGTCATGGCGAACATGCCGGCTCCTGGAGGAGTGATGCGATCGTCGTTGACGGCCATTTCCACGATCGCCATCTTCGCCCCCGGTTTCATCGCGGCGCGAATCTTCTCGAACAAGCCAATATTTGTTGGAACGTCGAAATGGTGGATAAAGTTGGTGACCAGCACCACATCGTAGCCCGAACCGTAATCGGCGCTGAAGGCGCTGCCTTCGATCGCATGCCAGCGGTCCGCGATCCCGAACTTGACGGCGTTCTCATGAGCGACCGCTAGCACATTCTTCCAATCCAGGGCGTGAATTTCGGCTGCGGGATTGCGTCGCGCGATGGTGAGGCCGTACATCCCATGTCCGGCGGCGATATCGAGCACCCGCACCGGTCCGGATCCGGCCGCGTGCTCCGCAACCACCCCGGCAGACGGCACTGTCAGGGGCGCCATCCCACGCGCAAACTCGACCCATACCGGGTTATCGTCGCTTACCGAGCCTTCGGCAGGCAGGATCGTTCCACCTTTGCGTACCGCTCCGGTCATGCTTCCCAGCCCCTTCTCCATGAACGGATGAAAGAGGAATGCCGCCATGCCGCCCATATAAGCGGGTGAGCCTTCTATCAGGAAGAGCTCCGAATCCGGGGTCAACCCGTACCCCGATTCGTTTTTAGTGAGGAATCCGATGATGGTGAGAAAGTCGCAAAGGACGCGCATACCTTTCGCGGAGGCTCCGCAGGCTGAGGCAAGAGCTTCCGGTGTGTGCGCGCCGTTGGCGATGGCGGTGAAGAGTTTCAGTTCAATGCCGGCGCGCAGTGCGCTGGTTCGCTGGTGTGCCTGCAACGTATCGAAAACCAGCATAGGCGAAGGGGGTTGAGTGGTCATCGGCGGATTGTACACGTTCGCGAATTTGATTGAGAAGCCCGGGGATCCGCCTTGCTATCTCAAACCACGACCGGACGACGTTGGCCGATGTTGGTGGCCTGTTCAAACGCGTATCCCAGTTGCAGTACTCCCCAGTCGTCGTGATGGCGGCCGACGATCTGAATTCCGATGGGAAGCCCGCTGGAAGAAAATGCGCAGGGAACTGACATCGCCGGGTTTCCTGCCGCCGAAATGTAATAGGCAGACTTCATCCACGCCAGGTAGTTTTCCATCTTCACGCCGGCAATTTCCGTGGGATAGTGTGTGTTCACATCAAAAGGAAGCACCTGATTTACGGGCAAAATAAAAAACTCATACTCTCCTTTGAAGTTGCATAAACGCTGGTAGAGCGCGGTGCGCTTGGCCTCGACCCGGGACAAGATAAGGCCCAGTGAGCTTGCGTCCTTCCGCAACGTGCCAGTGGATGTACTCGTTAAGCTGGTCGCCATGCGTAGCCAGCAAATCTCCAAAGCTCAGTTCGATCGACCAGTGGCGCCACGCCAGGAAAGCCTCATTGGCATCGGCAAAATCGGGTTCGGCATCTTCGACAATGCATCCCAGCGATTCAAAGACCTTGCGCTGTGCCTGCACTGAGCTTTTCACCTCCGGCTCCCAGGGCAGTCCCATGTCCTTAAACATGGCCACCCGCACACCCTTGAAGCTTCGGCTCCCCCAGAGGCTGGGCAAACTGCGCCCCTGATTGCTCAATCGAGATCGGTGAGTGGTGGTCGTAGCCGGCCAGCACGCTCAGGAAATAAGCGCAGTCGGTGACGTTGCGGGCGACGGGTCCGGGCACCGAAAGCGTGAACCAACCCAGGTCGGTAGGCACGTTCGACACCCGTCCTGGCGAGGTGCGGATCCCCACCACGTTGCAGAAGTTGGGAGGATTGCGCAGAGAACCGCCCATGTCGCTGCCGTCGGCCAGCGGAGCCATTCCACACGCCACCGCGACCGCGCCCCCGCCGGTGCTTCCGCCGCATGTCTTGTTTATGTTGTAAGGATTGTGAGTGGGCCCGAAGACTGGATTGAAGGTCTGCGAACCGAGACCGAATTCGGGTACGTTCGTCTTGCCCAGCAGAATCGCTCCCGCCTCTTTCTCCCGCTGCACTACGCGGCAATCGAAATCCGGCACATAGTCTTTGTGCAATGGAGACCCATAGGTGGTGCGGATGCCGTTCGTCTCGTGCAGGTCCTTGACGGCAACCGGTAAACCATGCAGAGGACCAAGCCATTTGCCGTGGGCGAGCGCCTCGTCTGCCGCTGCGGCTTGCGCCATTAACTGCTCTTCCGGAACCATGGTCACCATCGCATTGACCTTAGTATTCACCCGCTGGATCTGCTGCAGGTGCGCTTGCATGACTTCGCGCGCAGAGAGCTTTTTATTGCGCATCGCATCCACCATGTCGACGGCGCGCATGAAACAGATTTCGTCCCCGGCGTTGGGGCGTATTCCGCCCGGTGGCAGTGGCGGATTGCCCGAGAGCCGCTGAAAGTGCGGTGCCTGTTCCCAGCTTGAGAGCGTCACGACGGGTCATCTTGCTGTTCATCTTTCCTCTCGGTCAACGATGGAGAAACCACAATCCCGATCATACCGGCCGCCCAACAACGCACCTCATTGAGAAAATCTGGGAGACACGGCCCTCCGAGGGGCTGATAGAAAAACGAGGTGGACCTGGAATTCGGCTCCCGGTAGCCCCACACTATATATGTCAGTGGGATTCCAGCCCCACTATTTCTTTGGAGAGGCCAAATGTCCAGCAACGATAGATTGCGTCCTCTGTGCATCCAGGTCCATGCGCAGGACAATGTGGCGATTGTCGCGAATGAAGGTGGTCTGCCGGCCGGGACACAGTTCGATTTCGGTCTGACGCTTTTAGAGACGATCCCCGAAGCGCACAAGGTCGCCTTGTGTGACATCGCGCCAGGCGCGCCCATCGTTCGCTATGGCGTTATCGATCGGATATGCCGACAGCGCCGATTCAAAAAGGCAGATGGGTGCATGAAGGGCTGATGAGTTTGCCTGCGGCCCCGCCGCTCGACCGGCTGCCCCTCTCGACCGCCGTGCCGGCTTTGCTGCCACCTCTTGAGGGATATACCTTCGAGGGCTTTCTCAACCACGATGGCTCAGTCGGAACCAAGAACATTCTCGGCATTGCAACTACGGTGCAGTGTGTCTCGGCCACCGTGGAATTTGCGGTCAGGCGTATCCGGTCAGAAATTCTGCCGCGGTATCCGAACGTCGACGATGTGATTGCCATTACCCATCCTTACGGATGCGGGGTTGCGATCGACGCTCCCGGATCCGAAATTCCCATTCGCACGCTTGCGCAATCTGAGCCTGAATCCAAACCTTGGCGGGGCTCCGATGGTGGTCAGCCTGGGCTGCGAAAAGCTGCAACCCGCGCAAATGTTGCCGGCAAGCAGCCTTCCCATTCTGTCCAGTGTGCCCTATGTCATCCGGCTTGCAGGATGAGCAGCATCGCAGCTTTGGCGATATGGTCACAGCCATCATGGAGATGGCGGAAAGGCGGCTGATCCAGTCTGCATGCTGCGCACGCGCGTAACCACGGCCGGCGGCCGATCTTGTGGTCGGGCTTGCAATGTGGCGGAAGCGATGCCTTCTCCGGGGTGACCGCCAATCCGGCGCTGGGCTATGCTGCCGATCTGCTGGTGCGCGCGGGCGCGACGGTGATGTTTTCAGAAGTAACCGAGGTTCGCGATGTGATTCATCTGCTGACGGCCCGCGCAGCGAACGAAGAGGTCGCGCGCGATCTGATTCGTGAGATGGCGTGGTACGACGCTTACCTTAAACGTGGCGGCGCCGATCGAAGCGCTAACCCGACTCCTGGAAACAAAACCGGAGGGCTTGACGAATATCGTTGAGAAGGCGCTGGGCTCGGCCGCAAAGGCAGGCAGCAGCGCGCTGGCCGGTGTTTTCGGTCCTGGAGAGCGTGTCACCAGCAAGGGACTCATCTTTGCCGCCACGCCGGCAAGTGACTTCGTCTGCGGAACCCTGCAGTTAGCCGCGGGGATGAATATGCATGTCTTTACTACCGGGCGCGGAACCCCTTATGGGCTTGCTATGGCTCCGGTGATCAAGGTTGCTTCCCGCAGCGCACTGGCGGACCGATGGTCGGACCTGATCGACGTCGATGCCGGCACCATCGCGACAGGGGAGGCAACGATTGAGGAAGTTGGCGAGCAGATTTTCCGACTGATTCTTGAGGTGGCAAGCGGCCGCAAAGAAACCTGGGCCGACCATTGGGGATTGCACAATGAGTTTGCCCTATTCAATCCCGCCCCCATCACGTGAGCGTTCGGAGTGACCGAGTAGGGTGGAGCTTCGTCTGGATGCTGGTTTAGGGAACTGCAGATCTTTTGAAACCGCTCTAGCGCACGGCTTTGATTTCCTCCCTGACAATGCGCCGTAGCGTGTCTTCTAACTTTGGAGCTTTTCCTTCGACGTGCTGGCGCAAGGCATCGTTGATCAATGTCTGGTAACCGGCCGAACCACCGGATCGCTCAGCCTCTTTCAGAAAGTGATCCACCAGATCCTCATCAAGGCGGATGGTAATGCGCGTCTTGCCGCGCTGTTCGGTTTCAACGGGAACGATGCGCCCCCGCTTGCCTTTGCTGAAGTCATATTGCTCGTTTCATCGGTTTTCCTCGTATCGTGCACTCTGCAAAACGTCGCATGACGCTTGCTCTCTGATTGTATGTACATTTTGTATGTACGTCAAGATCGCCATTGAAAAGGCCGAGGCCAACCCGCGCCGCTGGGGTAGCCTGGCATTGCTCTACGCAATGCCAAGCTTGTGTTGCAGTTGCTCGAGGGTGATCCCTTTGGTCTCCGGATAGACGAACAGGACGACAAAGAATTGCAGCGTGGTCATGGCCGCAAAGAATGCGAAGGGCAGTCCGCCGGAATATTTTGCGAGTACGGGAAAATCAGCGAGATGATCGCGTTCATCAGCCAGTGCGACGAAGACCCCAGACTCTGACCCTTGGAGCGGACGCGGTTGGGAAACACCTCCGCAATGTAAACCCAGATCACCGCGCCTTGCGAAACCGAGAAGAACGCGATATAGGCAACCAGCAGCCAAACCAGGGCCCCGGCGTGGCGTGTGGGTGAAGAAGACAGCCGCGACGCCGGAGAGGCAAAAGGTCATGCCCACGCTGCCGATAAGCAGCAGGGTCTTTCGCCCCAGCTTATCGATGAGCGACATACCCACTAACGTGGCGACCAGATTCATCAGCCCGATCAGCACCGTCTGCAGGGAACTGGACAGTTGGCTGAAGCCGGCCGAGGCGAAGATGTAGTTCGAGTAGTAGAGGATGGCATTGATTCCCGCGAGCTGATTGAAGAATCCGATGCTGATGGCCAGAAAGATGGGCAGGCGGTACTCGCGCTTGAACAGCGGCTCCGCCGCCAGGCCGCGCTCCAGGTGGATGGAATCGACAATTTCGCGCAGCTCGGCTTCAGAGTCCGGAGAGCCCATCATCTTCAGAATGGCGAGTGCTTCGTCCGTTCTGTTCTTGGTTACCAGCCACCGTGAGCTGCGGGGGATTCCGTACAGCATGACCAGAAAAGAGGAGCGAAGGAAACGCCGCGACACCGAGCTGCCAGCGCCATTGCAGCAGGCCCAGATCGAGCAGCGAGATGAGGTAATTGGAGAGGTAGGCAAGCAGGATACCGACAACCACATTGATTTGAAACAGGCCTACCATTCTGCCCCGCCACTTTGCCGGCGCCAGTTCCGCGATGTAGACAGGCCCGAGCACGGAAGAGCCGCCGATGCCGAGTCCGCCAATGAAGCGGAAAACCATCAACGCCGGCCAGTTCCAGGCAAAGGCGCACCCCAGGGCTGAGACGGTGTACAGCACAGCCATGATGCGCAGCGCCTCTCGGCCGCCGATCCGCTGACCGAGTACGCCTGGCGGTCATGGCTCCGATCACTGTGCCGGCCAGTCCGATAAAGACAGTCAGGCCGAGAGTGAAGGGGGTGAGGTGATAGACCACCGTCAATTGCTCGGTGGTGCCCGCAATCACAGCCGTGTCAAAGCCAAACAAGAGGCCGCCCAGCGCCCCGACGATCGTGCTTTTCAGAAGATATGAGGTCATCGGCATGCGTAGGATCTCTCTTTAGGGAAACGGGTCCTGGTCAAAAGGCAGATTGTATCAAATTAGAAACCGTCTGGATATCCGCCCCCAATTTCTTATGCTTGGGCTATGGATTGCTCAAGCCCCAGCCGTCAGAGGTTTAACTCTCAATTCCATCCGCTCCGGCTCCGTCTGGTTCCGGCCTTGTTGCTGGTCATGGTCTGCGCCGCCCCGCTCCAGCTCGAAGGGCAGGCTGGCAGTGGCACGCAGGCATGTGGAGGAAACAGTACGGTCGATGCCCTGGGTGAAAAGACAGCAGCCAGCGCCAGAGCCTTTCTTGCGCAACTGCAGGCTGCCGTGCAGTCGAACAACAAGGAAGAGATTGCGGGGATGATCAGCTACCCGCTATTGGTTCTGCGTTCAGGAAAGCGAACCCACGTCCAGAAGAAGCAGGCATTTCTGGCCAGCTACGGCCTGATTTTTACCGGTCCGGTGCGCGATGCCGTTCTGCATCAGACAGCCCAATGTCTCTTTGGCAATTCTTCGGGGGCGATGGTCGGCAATGGCGAGGTCTGGTTCCGCGAAGAGGCCCCGGAGCAATGGAAGATCATCACGATCAACGAATCCGCCTCGCAACCGTAGCGGCAGCGCGAGTACTTGGGTAACTGGTAGCGGAGAAAGCTGGCGTTAGGATTGGCGGAGAGAGAGGGATTTGAACCCCCGATACCCGTGAAGGTATGCCTGATTTCGAGTCAGGTGCATTCAACCGCTCTGCCATCTCTCCGTCTTATTTTACAACGATTTACGGGATTCTCTTGAGGCTTTACTCCTGCCAATGGCAGTTCTGATGGCACTTTGTACCGTCGAAATGCGCTCCACCGCTGCCTGCTTGTGATTCTCCGTGAGATGCGCATACCGCTTGGTCATTTGTGCTGTCCGGTGCCCCAGGAGTTCTCCGACCGTGTGCAGATCCACCCCGGCCATGACCAGTCTACTGGCGAAGGTATGACGGTTGCAATGCCACGTATAGCCTTTGAGACCAGCTCGCTCGACAGCGGCGATGAACCAGCCACGAGGACTCTCGGCGTTTGGAAAGACGAGGTTTCCCTCCGACTCTTCATGGAGTCGTTCGAGTGCCAAAATGGCTGTCCCGTTTAAGGGAATGTCCCTTGGATCTCCATTTTTGGTCCTGGGGAGGTAAATTTGGCGGCGCGCAAAGTCGATTTGCGACCACTTGAGACTGTATTGCTCGCTCATGCGGATACCGGTATGGACCGACAGAAGCAGGTGCGGATGAAAGCGAGCATCAGTGGCTCCAAGAAGTGTGCGTTCCTCCTCGTCTGAGAGAAACCTTACTTTGTCGTTGTGTTCCGTTTTTCGCTTGATTCCGGCGGCTGGGTTTTTTGTAACCTTCTCGTTCTCCATGCCAACCCGAAAGATCAGAGAGAAAGCTGCCTGCCAGCGATTGCGGCTGGAGGGTTTCCAACCACGATTCTCATACTGATCCGTGAGCCAGCGGACAATTTCTTGCTTCGTAATTTCTTCCGCAATCCTGTCACCGAAAACCGGGAGCAACTCATTGATCTTCAACTCAAGCTCGTGCGTGCTTTTGCTGGTATTCTCAGCTCGCGAGTGTTCCAGCGCGTCGGCACAGAGAGTGCGAAAAAGAATTGCTTGTCTCGGTGTGGGCAGCTTTCGGCCTTCGAGTTTCTCACTTCTCCTGATCGCCAACAGGTTGATTGCTGCCTCGCGGCGACCGACTTTCTCTCGACGTCGCTTGCGCTGCAAATCGAAATACTGGATCCACCAAATATTAGAACCCTTTGGATCCTCATAGATGCCGCGCAGCTTTTCCCGTTTCCTCGGCATGACAGCTCTTGGACTGATTGTACCTGACTCAACGGAATCTCAGGTCAGGTGCAGGTCCGCGGGTAGCGGGTAAAAGTGGGCTACCGGCCGCACAGCACACGATCTTCTTGGAGTTCAGGATACGATGGCTTCTGGATGGTCTCCTCGGACGTATTTGCGAAGCTCCGCGACAGAGATCAGAACTCGCCCGCCAATTCGTCGTGTGGGCAAACGGTTGGTTGAAATCAGGTAGTCCACGCCCCGTTCACTGATGGACAGCAGTTGCGCCGCCTCGATTCGGCTCACCAGCAATTTGTGCTCCGGGGAGACTGCGGCTTTCTGTGGCGGCTTCCGACGCGCGGTTGTAGTTCCCATACTCTGCTCCAGCGTGAAGTGGTCGAACTGTTTTGGCGGTAAGGTTCATGTTTCATTAACCCCCGAGAGGTTCGAGAGTTTGGAATTGCTCGCGAAAATCCGGAACTTCCTCAAGCGTCAAGCTAATTTAGGAAGGTGTCCAATACTTTTTGTCTATGACCGCAATAGCTTCAAGCTATGGTGTAGGTTGAGAACCTGAGCGGAACCATGGAGAGTTTGCGAGACGGTACCTAAAAGCGCCTATTTACGGAATGGGCACAGCCAAAAGTGCAAACGAGGACTGGCTAATCACGTTCGATATGCCAGGTCGAGGTTCACTCTTCCAGATTGAAGGGCCGTAATCCTCGTGCCCAAGACTTTTTGTCTATCACGCTATGCCCGCAGCTATCGCGAAGATCGATTGTTGCACGGCGGTGTCCTAGATCGTCTTAATACCGGGTACCTTAAAGTGCTCTTTCGAGGCAGGAGACAAGCCGAACGAGTCTGGATCACCGGTGATAGCCAAAACCTATTGCACGATAGACAGAAAGTCTTGGACAGGGGACGCGAGGCCAACTAATTTCCTACACTAGCAGCTGACTCCGTCTTGCTGACGTGTTTGAATGTCAGCCTTATACGCGGTCTACCGAGCCGGCCGTATCACCCCCAACTGTATCCGTGCACGGTAACGCAGGGAAGGGAGAGCATGTAAAGAGGCAGCCGCAAGGTTCGAGGCACAGCTCTTGCGGAGTCAAAGCTCGAGAGTAGCTCCGATAACGGCAAACTTGTTTCGCCGCCTTTCCGATGATGACTGTGGTCCCGGATCTGTCTGCCGTTTTCATCCCGTTGTTGTTTCGGTCACTGCTTCGGGGGACTACCGGCGCCCTGCGGCAGCTCGCTCTTCTGCTTCGGCTCCGCCGCCCTGCGGGTTACGGTTTCCCTCCAAATCTTATTCGGAAGTGCACCGAAAAGATTTGTCCGGACCCTCCGTAAATGCAGAGCTTCGGCACTTGGGAGCCGACCCCACTCGCTAGGCTCCGCCCGGTGTGACCCGAACACGATTCGGGAATTCAAAACGGAGACAATCTTATGTACCAGAACAACGTTACTCTCATCGGCTTCCTCGGGAACGACGCAGAAGTTCGTACCGTCAACAATCGCAGCTTTGCCACATTCTCAGTGGCTACAAAATCCTCCTACAAGGACAAGAACCGCAATCAGTACGTCTCGCACACTGAGTGGCACCGTTGCGTTGTTTTCGGCAAACTCCCAGGATTCGCCAAGACGCTGACCAAAGGCGCCCATATCCAGGTAGAAGGCGAGCTCCGCAGCCGGGAATATACCAGCAAGCAGACTGACATCGAGCAGCGCATTTGGGAAATCCGCGTCGGCACGATTCTAAAGCTCGACCGCGCAGAGAGGTCGCTTCCAGAAGAGCAGGCTCAGGACGACGAGGGAAAGGCCGCATAGGTCTCTTTTTCCTGGGCGGCGGCATGCTACGCTTCCACCGTTGGAGGGACTTGATATGACTTTCGATTTTATTCTTCCGCTCCTCACCGCGAACCGATTCATTCGCGAGCCGATTTACGAGGTGGACCGTGAATCAGCTTGAGTACCGCAGATCAGTCCAGATGGCGCATGACTTCTTGACCCGATGCTTTACGCCGGGCGAGTTCATCGCGTTGTTGTTGCGACGCGAGAAGCAGGTCGAGGTCACGCAGAGAGTCGTACTGCTAGAACATGCCGTCGCACCTCGTTACTTGGGCTGGCTGGCATACCAGAATGCGGCGGGATCCAACATCTATGTCGCGGCCAACCCGCTTCGCTCCGGTACTCGGATACGCACCAAAGAATGTGTCGCCTCTGTGCGGCATTTATATCTGGACATTGATTCTGACAGTGAGACCAAGCCCGTTGCGCTCCAGAACTGAATAGAGTTCCCAAGCCGAACGCCATCATTTCGACGTCCCCGGACAGATATCAGGTCCTTTGGCGAGTGGAAGGCTTTGACTTGGAGAACCAGGAGCGCATGCTTAAGGCACTCGCTTTCACTTTTGGAGGCGATCCGGCTTGTACCGAATGCAATCGGGTTCTGCGTTTGCCCGGCTTTGTCAACCAAAAATATGATCCCGCCAACGTCGTGACTGTCCGATATCCCGACTACAGAACCTCGAATCACGATGATTTCCAGCTCGACATTCCAGCTACAAACCCGGTGATATCCAGCGCTCCTATCCAGTTGAGAGAATATGCGAGCAAGCAGACTCATTCTGAACTCGATTGGGCGTGGGTTTTGAAGGAACTTGGCGGCGGGAAAGACGCCCAAAGGCTCACCAGGGAACTAGCTTTCAAAGCGTTCCGACAAGCCATCTCCGCTCTACTACGCACAACGTACAGTCGATGTCGCGTCGGCACGCCTATGGCTAATGGAAGGCATACCACTGGAGGACATAGTCACGATGCTCGGGGTGCGCCGCCGCTTTGAGATTCCAAGCTCCATTTGCTCTGCTCGCTCGCGCGAGATTGCCCTCACTGCGCAGCGCATGATTTCGCGCGCGAAGTCTGCCTAATGTCATCAACTAAGGAGAACAATAATGCCCTTATTCGAAATCATCCAAACCCTCCAGATCAGTGCCTCGATACGACTGACAAAGCCACGGCAACACAAGTAGATCAGTTCGCCGCGTTTATCCACGCAACGGCGGCCGACGTGGTGGATAAGGCCCTAAAATATTTCTTCTCGAAGGACCGCGCCTTTCAGGAGTGCCTAAAGACCTTACTTGCGGGTCAGGCAGCGCCCAGTCTCCGTATCCGGAAAGCCGCCATTCCGAATGCTGCTGAACCTGCCGAGAGGGAAACAGCAGGCGGGGTGGAGTCGATTGCCCCTCTGCCAGGACAGAAAGCATGACCCAACTTCAAATCCACTTGCAGGCAAGCACAACGGTGCTACGCACCGGAAGAATATTGACACTCCACCCTGTAAATATGCCTTCTCGTTTAGAATTTTTGCCGGCTGAGGTAACGCACTCGGCGCCCATCGGTAAACATTCGTTTCTCCCAATGTTCGCTTCGTATTCATGAAAGAGGAGAGCGTGATTCTTCGACGCCAACCGCTCGTGTTGCTTGGTTCAGTCATGGTTGCAGGTATTTTTCTCTGCACGCCCTATTCTGATGTACGCGCCCAAGGCAGATCGAGCGGCGTCGTCAGGCAGACCGCATCTGGTGTGGAGATAAGGACGGAAGCCTGCGTGCTTACCATACGCCCTATTACCGTAAGCGCAATGCGTGTCCGCTGTGCAAAGGAAGGGGCGGCCGAGAGTCCGAGTGTCGTTCTGCTCCAGCAATCATCCGTACCGGCGTTCAGAGTGTCGCAGGATGCCACCAGCGTTGTAATTGCGACGTCGAAGATGAAAGCAGTCTTCGATCGCCAAAGTGGCGCTCTGCGTTTTGCCGATGAGCACGAGAAAACCTTCTTGTCCGAAATTCCTGGTACGCGCCGGTTTGCCCCGTCCACCATACAGGGAGAACCGACTTTTGCGGTGGAAGAGGATTTTGTCTCGCCGCCCGGCGAACACTTGTTCGGAAGTGGCGAATTCCAGGAGGGTTTTCTTGACATTCGAGACCTTCCCCGGCGGCTGACCCAGGTGAATAGCCAGATCGCGATCCCTTTCGTGTTGTCGAGCAGAGGCTATGGAATCCTCTGGCATAACTATGGGTTGACTGACCTGAATCCCGCCGATGAACGTGTGGCGCTGACACGATCCTCAACCGGCAAGGAGACGGCAGCGAATGTAACCACGAGCGAAGGCACGCGCCGAGAGGTGCAGCGCGAAGGCGAATTCACCGCGAGCATCGATATCCCTCGCAGTGGGCGATATGCCTTCATGTTAGATGTGGGACAAAAAATGGCCCGCCGGTACCACGTTGAGATCGACGGCAAAGTGGTCATTGACTTCTCCAACTTCTGGCTCCCTCCCACGACCAGCTGGTTTAGCGATGTCTCCGCGGGCCACCACACCATCCACGTCATCGGACAGCAGGATGACCAGCCTGTTCTGTTCTGGAGGCCGACCGAAAACCGCACGGTATTACGCTCCCCCGCCGCGGATGCGATCGATTACGTCGTCTTCGCTGGACCAACTCCCGAGGATGTTATCGCTAGCTACAGGCAGGTGACAGGGCCGGCGCCATTAATGCCGTCGTGGGCGTACGGCTATATTCACTGCCGTGAGCGGTTCCACTCCAGCCAGGAAATTCTGGATACCGCGGCCGAGTTCAGAAGGCGCAATTTACCGCTCGACGTCATCGTGCAGGATTGGCAGTACTGGGGCAAGTACGGCTGGAATGCCATGAAATGGGACGAACGGTATTATCCTGACCCCGCGGGCATGATCAAACGCCTTCATGCCTTGAACGTAAAGTTCATGGTTTCTGTGTGGTCCAAGATCGATCCCCAGACCGAGGTAGGAGAGCAATTTGCCGCGAAAGGCTATTACATACCGGGAACGCAATGGGTCGACTTCTTCAATCCCGCGGCGGCTGCGCTTTATTGGAAGAATTTCAGCGAACGCATGTTATCGCTCGGCATCGATGCCTGGTGGCAGGATGCCACCGAACCGGAAAACGATGATCTGGCCGGACGAAACACCTTTGCCGGCCCAGGTGACAAAGTCCGTCTCCTCTTTCCGCTGTATGTGAACAAAACCGTTTACGAGGGGCAACGAAAAGATGCACCCGATAAGCGGGTCTTTATTTTGAGCCGCAGCGCCTTCTTAGGCCAACAACGCTATGCCTCGGCGACCTGGTCGGGCGATATCGGCAGCAGCTGGGAGTCTTTCAGAAGACAAATCACAGCCGGACTGGGCTACGTCGCCAGCGGATTGCCCTATTGGACTACGGACGCTGGGGGGTTCTTCCGGCCGGGCCCAGGGCAATATACTGACCCCGGATATCACGAGCGGTTCCTCAGGTGGTTCCAGTTTTCAACCTTTTCCCCGCTGCAGCGTGTCCACGGATTCCAGACCAACACAGAGCCCTGGCAGTATGGTGACCAGGTGGAGACCGAGGTGCGTAGCTACCTGGACCTTCGTGAGCAGTTAATACCCTACATCTATTCTCAGGCTGCTGCCGTCACCTTTCAGGGTTCGACGACGATGCGTCCGCTGGTGATGGACTTCGCGCATGACGATCAGGCCCTCGCTCAGAAATACGAGTACATGTTCGGCCCTGCCTTCCTGGTCTCGCCAGTGCTTGAAGCGGGAGCAGTCAAGTGGCCTGTTTACGCACCCGCCGCGGTTGGTGGATGGTATAACTTCTGGACAGGTTCCCGGGTAGCGCCAGGGACCACTACCGACATCGACGCTCCGCTTACGCAAATACCGGTGTTGGTGAGAGCAGGGAGTATTGTTCCGATCGGCCCGGTGCAGCAATACGTCGGCGAGAAGCCACCCAGTGACCTGGAGATCCGGGTCTACCCCGGCGCGGATGGGGACTTCTCTCTGTATGAGGATGAAGGCACGAATTATAACTATGAAAAGGGACTACGAAGCACCATCCACTTCCACTGGAATGACAAACGGAGAGAGCTGTCGATAGAACGGCGAAGCGGTCAGTTCGCGGGAATGCTGCAGTCCAGACAATTCAAGATCGTAGCTGTGGATTCCAACTCGGCGCGTGAGGTTGTCTATCACGGGAAAACGACAGCGGCCAGATTGCCTAAGTAGCCGGAGGAAGAGCGAAATGCGTTTCGTATTCGGGATAGCGTCGATTCTTTTCGTTGCGACGGCAGTTCAGTTGAGAGCCGAAGCCGGCCTCAATCTTGTGTACGACAAGCCGGCGGAGAAATGGACCGAGGCATTACCGATCGGCAACGGGCGCATCGGCGCCATGGTATTCGGCGGAACCGAAGAGGAGCGCCTGCAGATCAATGAGGACACTCTTTGGGGCGGAGGACCACATGACTACACGAATCCTGACGCATACACACATCTGGAGGAAATTCGTGGCCTGATTTTTGCCGGTAAGGTGGACGAAGCCGAAAAGCTCTCGGCATCAATGATGGGGCAGCCGAAGCTGCTGATGCCCTACCAACCATTTTGCGATATACGGCTGCACTTCCCGGGTCATGGCCAAACGACCCAGTATCGCCGCGAACTCGACTTGGACGACGCACTCGCCGAAACGACATATAAGGTCGGCTCGATAGATTTCCGGCGCGAGGCATTTATCTCTTATCCCGACCAGGTGCTGGTCGTTCGCATCACGGCAAGCCAACCCGGTCAACTCACTTTTAGCGCATCGCTGGACTCTCCCCAGCCCGGGACCAGCAGCGAAAGCATTGCCGGCGATGCGCTCCAGCTGAGCGGGCAAATTCAACCCCGGCAGAATTCGCCACGGACCTGGACCGGCTCCTGGACGGAGCCGGGCATGCGCTTTGCCGCGGTGTTGAAGATCCGCACCGAGGGAGGCTCGGTGCGCAGTGAAGGCGGGCGCCTGCAAGTCTCCGGAGCAGACGCGGTGACCATGCTATTCAGCAACGCCACCAGCTTCAAGACCTACCAGGATATCAGCGGCGATGCGCTCAAAACGGCGCAGGGCTACCTGGAGCGGGCTGCGCAACGGTCGTATGAGCAATTGCGGCAGAGACATCTCGACGATTTCCGCCCATTGTTTTCGCGCGTGGCGTTGCGCCTGGGGGCGGACCATGCAGCCGCGACCACTGACCAGCGAATCCACGATTTTGGCGAGAATGAGGACCCCAGCCTGCTCGCGCTCTATTTTGCCTACGGCCGTTACCTGCTGATCTCTTCGTCACGGCCGGGCGGTCAACCGGCAAACCTTCAGGGAATCTGGAACCAGGATCTGACCCCCGCGTGGGGTAGCAAATGGACTACCAACATCAACCTGGAAATGAATTACTGGGAGGCCGATGCGGGAGATCTTTGGCAAACGGAAGAGCCACTGTGGGGTTTGATCCGTGATCTGCGAGTGTCTGGTGCGGAAACCGCCCGCGTGCATTACCACAGCAAGGGCTGGGTTCTGCACCACAATACCGATCTTTGGCGTGCTACGACCCCCGTGGACGGCCCCTGGGGAATTTGGCCGATGGGAGAGGCCTGGCTCGCAAACCAGATGTGGGACCACTACGAGTTCAGTGGCGACCGGGATTTTCTCCGGCGGGATGCTTATCCGGCGATGAAGGAAGCGGCGGAGTTCGCCCTGAGCTTCCTGGTGGAAGCGCCGGCGGGAACGCCCTTCGCAGGACGCCTGGTCACGAATCCGTCCACTTCCCCGGAAAACGAATACCTCCTGAATGGCAAGCCGGAACACCTCACCTACGCGCCGACCATGGACATTGAACTTTTCCGCGAGCTGTTTGAAAACTGCCGGCGGGCCGCCGAAATCCTCGGCACGGACACTGAGTTCCGGACCAGGCTGGGTAGCACGGAAAAGCGTCTGCCACCGTTACAAATCGGCAAGCGCGGGCAACTGCAGGAATGGATCGAGGATTATGCCGAGGTGGAACCAGCACATCGGCATGTATCGCACCTCTACTCGCTTTATCCGGGGCACGATATCAGTCTCGAGTCGACTCCGGAATTCGCCGCCGCGGCCAGGAAGACCCTGGAACTGCGCGGTGACGGGGGTACGGGCTGGTCGGAAGTCTGGAGGGTAGCCCTGTGGGCGCGCCTCAAGAACCCCGATCGCGCGTATGCCAACCTGAAGCTTCTGATCACGCAGAACACGCTGCCCAACATGTTCGATCTCTGTCCACCTTTTCAAATTGATGGAAACCTGGGCGGTCCGGCTGCGATCACTGAGATGCTGGTTCAGAGCACCGATTCCGAAGTCACGGTGTTGCCCGCTCTCCCACAGCAGTGGCCGAGCGGTAGTCTCAAGGGAGTACGAGTGAGGGGCGGTGGCAAGTTAGATATCGAGTGGAAAGATGGTCATCTGACGATGCTGAAGTTGGATGCCGACCATCCACGCAGATATCGGGTACTCTATGGCAACCAGTCCGCGGAAGTTAAGCTTCAGCCGGGCAAGCCGATCGTAATGGATGGAACGCTTCACGATTCCGGCCGATGATCCCGGCCAACGTCTGTGGACCGACGGAAAGGGAAGGCATTCGAAACCTATCGTTTTCGGCCCAGGTTCGCACCAGCGTACCTGGGCCGAAAACGGTGGGCGAAGCCCCTACAATCGCTTTTACCTCTATCGACGAGGGAGCTTGGCCATACAACGTGAAGGGCCCGCGCCCTCACGGTGAGAAGGAAGGTCGCGAATGAATCGCCTCAAGCTCCTGCTTGTGTTCACAGGCGTGTTGTCTGTTGCTGGGGTTGCGCAAGCGCAAGCAGCGAGTGCGTGTGCGAATCTGGATCATCTCAGGATGGATGGTGTCGAGATCACGAAGGCGGCCATGATCCCGAGTGGCGTAATGGTTCCGCCGGCGTACCTTGGCGCCCCGGCGACGGGACCATTACCTGCGCACTGCCGGGTAGATGGCGTGATCAACCGGCGAAAAGGAGTGGACGGCGAAGAGTTCGGTATCGGCTTCGCGCTGGCTCTACCGGAAGCGGCAGTATGGAATGGCGACTTCATGATGCAGGGAGGCGGAGGCGGAAATGGAGTAGTGGCCTACCCGATGGGAGCATCGTACTCCGGCGAGAAAACGGCTCTTGCCCGTGGATTCGCGGTGGCCAGCACGGATACAGGACACAAGGCGAAGACGGGAGGATTTGATTTTTCATTCATGCGCGATCAGCAAGCGTATCTGGACTTTGCCTTTCTCGCCAACGCTGAAGTGGCGGCAGTGGCCAAGCAGATCACCGCTCGCTACTACGCCAAGCCGGCGGAGTACTCCTACTTCGTTGGCTGTTCGACTGGCGGGCGCGAAGGCATGATTCTTTCTCAGCGCTATCCCACGGTTTTTAACGGCATCGTCTCAGGCGATCCGGCGATGCGCACGGGTCTCTCAAATCTCGCTATCGGCAAATGGATTCCGGTCGCATACAACCAGGTTGCCCCCAAAGATGCGTCGGGTAAGCCGGTCCTGGAAAAGTTCCTCACCGACAGCGATCGCAAGCTCTTCATGGATGCGCTGCTCGCTCGTTGCGATGCGAAGGACGGAGTTGCCGACGGCATGATTTCCGATCCGATGGGCTGCGATTTCGACCCCGCCGAACTTGCCTGCAAAAGTGGTCAGAGCCATGCCTGTATTGCACCGGAGAAGTTGGCAGCCATCAAAAAGGCCTTTGCCGGGCCCAGGAACTCCTATGGCACCCAGGTGTATCCAGGCTTTTTGTATGACACCGGTATTGCGGAGACTGGCGCTGTTCCCGGGCTCCTCGCTCTGGGCGCCAACGGCCTCTTCGGTCCTTATCCGACCGCGACCGCGATCGATGTCGACAAGGAGGCGATGCTTGCCTCCGATCCGCTGGTTGAGCCGGCTTCGACCAATTTGTCGACGTTCTCCGGAAGCGGCGGCAAGCTGCTCTTCTTCCATGGAGATAGCGATCCCTGGTTTTCGGCTGTGGATACGCTGGACTACTACAAGTCCCTGGCTCCAGCGAACGGTGGCGCAGAGAAGGTTGCTGCGTGGAGCCGAATGTTTCTGGTGCCGGGGATGCGTCACTGCGGAGGCGGGCCGGGGCTCGACCAGTTCGATATGCTGAGCGCGGTCGTGAATTGGGTAGAGAAAGGCAGTGCGCCGGAATCCGTCGTGGCCACGGGAAAGGCGTTTCCTGGCCGAAGCCGGCCACTGTGCGCGTATCCCAAACACGCTCAGTATTCCGGGCATGGCGACACCAACGACGCGCACAACTTCAGCTGCCAGTGAAGGGGATAATGTCGAAATTCCACCGATTTCTATTTGTAGCGACAGCCTTGATCGCGCTTGCCTCCGCAGCACTCGCGCAGGTTTCGGCGACCGTACCTCCGCATGGCAAGCTCGTTGCTCTTTTCAACGGGAAAGACGGTTTCGATACCTTGCTCGAGAAACACGGAATGAATAATGACCCGGAAAAGGTTTTTCAGGTTGAGAAGGGGATGTTGCATATCTCAGGCCAGGAGTTCGGCGGCCTTGTTACCCAGAGCGAATACGGAAACTACTATCTGCGCGCGGAATTTAAGTGGGGCGAGAAAATGTATCCGCCGCGCCTGGGGAAAACTCGGGACAGCGGTATTCAATACAACATTACCGGACCGCTCAAAGTGTGGCCGAGCATGATGGAATTCCAGATCAACGAAGGCGGCACGGGCGATATTTGGGTGGTGAATGGCACGGGCATGACAGTGCGCGGGAAGATCTATCAAAGCAGCACTTCGCCCGGGTCCAATCAATATATAAGGATTCCTCATATTGGGCGGGGACCGTTGGTGAATGTGACTGGATAACGCGATCCGGTGGACGATCTCGAAAAACCCCATGGGCAATGGAATCTTCTGGAGCTGGTTGTCGACCACGACCGGGTTCTCTACTTCGTGAATGGAAAGCTTGCAAACGTGGGGACGAGCGCGAATCCGGTCCAGGGAAAAATTCTGTTTCAATGCGAGGGCGCGGAAGTCTTTTTTTGTAAGATGAAGATCGCGAAGTTGAAGTAACGTCCTCACACAAGCCGAGTTTTTGAAAGCGGCAGATCCCTGATCCTTTTGGATCGAACCTCGTTCTTGACCCTTGCGATACAGCGTTTTCAGCAAGCGCCGCAGCAGGCCAACCAAGATCATCCTTAGCACAGCTCTATTTCAACTTCACGTTGCCAGGACATGCGCAAAGACGTTCACTGGCCCGCTCCTGCCACAGGAAACTGATAAATGTTCACGCTGGTGGGCGCCGCCGAGATGGATCCTGGCGCATTGCCCATCGGAATCTCCTTCACCTCGACCTGCGGTGGTTGTCCAGCGTGGTTGGCTGCATCCAGTTTGCCAGTCATCTGCCACAGCGTGGATGGTCCGGCGAGCCTGGCGCCGGAGACGTTTAGATTGAACTTCTGTT
Organism: uncultured Acidobacteriaceae bacterium; assembly: GCA_963736535.1. GTDB lineage: Bacteria > Acidobacteriota > Terriglobia > Terriglobales > Acidobacteriaceae > PALSA-350. Next base: position 602,776 of record CAVTPN010000010.1, on the reverse strand, counting down.
CCGTTTCCGTCGCATTCACGACCGCCAGCAGAAGGTACTTATGATCCGGCGTGAGCGCCGCAAACATATCGAGCGGATAAGTCGGGCTGCCGGAGGGTGACTTAGGCTCATCCGCATAACGCGCGTTGTTGGTTGCAGGTTGCGGTGAATTGCCTGACAGGGCCACCGGGATGGTACCGACGAAGTGATTGGTGTACATCTTGAACACGAGCCCGGTTGTATTCATGGTTGCGGCGGTGGGGGTATAGTCCATAGTCGAGACACCCATAGTGTGGGCTGACATGGTGAGGAAATCCGTGTGCCGGAGCATCTCGTCGAAGAGCATTCCGTACGCCAGAGCCACTTTTAAATTGGGCCCCATCATTCTGCCTCCGCCGAAGTAGGCGTACTCGTCAATGGAAAGGAAAATTTTCTTGCCCAGCATGGCCGGAAACCGTTGTTGGTATCCCTGCCACTCCTCGGCTTTGCGCTGGATAACATTGCCTGCATAGCGCGCAAACTCGAGCGTTGTGGGATCATACTTCACATATGCGTCGTCTTCAGGTGCATCCGGTGCCAGACTTTTGGCTCGTTCAACATCGAAGTGCTTGCCCGGGAACTCATACCAGTGCTCGGCGATGCCATCGAAGGTTCCCCAGGAATGGGTGAGCAGACCGCCGGTCCAGTCAACTTCTGATCCGTAGAGAGGCTGGATGTTCTCCGCGTACTTGGCTCGGTTCTCACCCTTCAGAAACATGGGTTCGAGCATCTTCGCAGAGCCGATCAGGGTGATGGAGGGATCGACTTTTCGCATCGCGGCCACAAATTCGTTGTTCTTGAGAACGAAGTACTTGAGATCGGTATAGCCAAGCTGGAAGCTGCCCCAGGGCTCATTGCCGATGTTCCAGAACCTGATGTGATAAGGCTCAGGATGGCCGTTGCGTGCGCGCATTGCGCCGAGACGGGTATTGGCAGAGCCGTTCATGTACTCAACTTCTTCCGCGGCCGAGTGGGCATCGCCGAAGCCCGCGTTCACGGTGACGTACGGCTCAACGCCGATGAGCTTGCACAGCGTCATGAATTCGTCCATGCTGACGTCGTTCGACTGCATGGCATTCCACGCATGGTCGAACATCGGCGGGCGTTTATCGATGTCGCCGATACCGTCGTACCAGCTCCAGTTAGAGAGGAAGTTACCGCCCGGCAGCCTCCACATACCGGAGTGGAGCTGCTTTAGAAGGGCAATCGTGTCGGGCCGGAATCCCTCCACATTGTCCGCCGGCATCAGAGAAACGGTACCGATGTGGAAGTTCCCATTGCCCGTCCCTGTTATTTGGAGTGTGGCCTTATCGCTATCGGCATAGGCCGTGAAACTGAGCGGGAACTTCTTGTATTGGCCCCCAAGCGCGCCAATGGAGAGGGTCTGCCGATTGCCGGCGCCTTCACCCCAGATCAGCGCGATCTTTACTTTGCTGCCGGGAGTGCCGCGAAGATAGACCCGGCCCAAATACTTCTTCCCTTTGACCAGCGCAAGCCCCGTCTGCGCGATGCCGTGCGGAGTTGCAGAGTCCAGCTCAATGCGCGGGCTCTGGTCGCCGACAAAAGGCTGGTCTTTGTCCATGGCGACGACCTCGTCGGGACCGACAGGGCGCCATTTGCGAAGCTGGCTGCGCCGCGGGCCGCCCTGCGCCGTGGCCGCAACTTCGGGATCCTTAGAGGAAATCGGAAAGTAGAATTTCCGGTCGTCGAGCATCTCCGCCCATAGGCTGCGATAGATGAGGGGGCCGATGTGTTCGATGAACATGCCGAACTCATACTTGGAAACCGGTTCCGCCGTCTTTTGTGTGTCAATGGTTACCATCAGCGGGTCTGAAACAGCCGACTGGGCTTGCTGACTTGCGATTGCAATTGTGCTGCCCAGCGACAACGCTACTGCGGCGGAAAGTGCGACTCGTGTTCTCATTGAGCCCTCCGGCTTTTTTCCCGGTTACCGTTTCCCTTTGGCATTCATCGCGAAATTCCGCTCAAAGCATGGCGATGCGCCTGGCCGGACTGTCTACTGGCACCTGCCCTGAAAACATAAAGTCTTGCTGAAAAAAGGCAGGACATGGTTTTGAAAGCGGTCTGCTACCGCGCTGGTGTGGGTACCCGGATAGATCTCAAAGCTGTTCGCGATGCCGTAGTTATCGAGAACTTCGTGCAGTTTACCGGCATCCACTCGCAACCCGTCCTGGTCGCCCACGTCCATGGCAATGGCGCGATACTGCTTGAGATTTCCGATGTACTGATCCACGAAGGCGAGCGGTGCGTTTGCTGCCCATTTGGCCAAGATATCCGGTTGGGAAACACCATCTTTCATCGGGAGGTCGAGGTAGAGCGGAGGATTCTTCGGATCGGGGGACCATGCCGCCGCGCTGGCTAACTGCGCTCGCGCAAAGAACGGGAGCTTCGCAGAATCCTCCGGTGTCTTCACCGCTTCCAGAGTCTTTTCGACCTCAGGATTGACTGGTCCCGCCGGTCGAGCGGACATGCAGCACGGGCTCATGATATACAGGCTGCCAAAGACATCCGGATGTTTCATACCGATGCGGGAAGCGCCGTAGCCGCCCATCGAATGACCCACCAACCCTCGGCTTACGCGGTTTGGAAGGGTGCGGTAATGCGCGTCGATGTATGTGACCACATCGTGAGAAATGAACTTCTCGAAATCTCCTGTGGTCACTGAGCTCGAATACATTGAGCCGTTATGCACTGTCTTTGAATCCGGCAGCACGACGATCATGTCTTTGGCGCCCAGGGCAAAGGCTCCCTCAATCGTCTGCGGCACTTGGATCTCGTGGGTCCACTGCTCTGCCCCAATCGAGAAGCCATGCAAGGCATATACCACCGGGTAGCGGCGATGCTTGTCCTTCTTATAGCCCGGCGGCAGGAAGACGATCACGTCGCGGTCGACCGCGTCTCCCTCCAGGTTGCCCTCCAGGGCGGTTCCATGAATCTTGATGTGCTCCACAATAACGGGCTTTGCGCCGGCAACAACCGGAGGCACCACAGTCTGCACCTGGGCGGCCATCCAGGTGCTGGTAGTCATGGCCATCATCAACACCACTCGGCAAAACAAGTTTGTGGTTTTCATCGCTGTCCTCACCTGGAATTTGGTTGCTAACGAGGGCCGGTCGTCGGCAATCGGCCTCTCCTCCCGTTCGCTTCTTCTCGAATCCGCCATTCGAATCTGTCGCAAGTATCATCCATGACACAGCAAGATACTGAAGCGGATACGAATTGAGTTTGATCCCGGATGGACGCGCGACCATCTTCTCGGTTACTGGTCCCAGCCTCTACTCCGGTACTTTCCCTTCATGGCTCCAGCGAAATGACCGTCACCGACTTTGGCCCAACAGTTAATGTCAACCTGCCGCCTTCTATTCTTGCGGAAATAGGCTTGGGGACAACGGTGTCCGGTGCGGCAAACGTGTTTACGCTGTCGACGGCAGAACCAGTCAGAGTCTCAGCCTTGGCCGATTTGACCGTCTCGCCGGAAATCTCCGCATCGATATCAACCGGCTTTTCCGGATCAAGGTTGGTGATTTCGAGCCAAAGCTTGCCCGCCGGGTCCCTGGCGGCGAGAGCATCCAGACGCGGCAGGTCGATCGTGCCTTGCGGGTAGGTGCCGGCGTTAAAGGCTACGGGAAGAAACGTCGCGTCTTGGAAAGGAACGTACATCTTGTAGACGTAATAGGTCGGTGTGAGAACCATCTTCTCCCTGTCGGTGAGGATCATCGATTGCAGCACGTTGACCATCTGGGCGATGTTGGCCATGCGCACGCGGTCGGCGTGGCGGGCGAAGATGTTCAAGTTCAGCGATGCCAGAATGGCGTCTCTCAGGCTGTTCTGCTGCACGAGAAAGTGCGGGTTCGTGCCCGGCAGCGGCGCATGCCATGCCCCCCATTCGTCCACTACGAGCGCTACCTTCTTCTGCGGGTCGTACTTGTCCATAATGCTCTCCTGGCGGCGCAGAAACTCATCCATGAACAAAGTGGACTTCAGCGACTTAGCGTAATCCGCACTCCCGAAGCCGATCGAAGGCGTAGAGGGTGGCCATCCGTTGGGGACCGTATACCAGTGCAGCGAAAGGCCGTCGATGTTCCAGCTCCAGTCGTGCCCCTGCCATCCCTTCATGATGGTCTCGGTCCACGCGGTCTCCGGAACGCCCGGGCCGACAGCGATCTTGAGCATATGGTCTGGACCCTGCTGCTCAGGATTGTCATTCCTGACGAAGTGGCTGTAGATCTTAAGCTGGCTCAGATAGTAGTCCGCCGTCATGTTGCCGCCACAGCCCCAGCTCTCGTTTCCGATGCCCAGAAAGCCTACCTTGTAGGGATCGCGATGACCATTGGCGGCGCGTTCTTTAGCCAGTGCCGTAGGCTGCGCGGCCGTCATGTACTCGAGCCAATCGGCGGCTTCCCGCGGAGTTCCGGATCCGACGTTGACCGAGACGTACGCCTGGCTGCCGATCTGCTGCATGAAGTCCATGAATTCATGAGTGCCGAAGCCGTTGGTGTCGACTACGTCGCCCCATGCGGCGTTGATCGTTGCCGGCCGCTGCTCGGGCGGCCCGATTCCATTACGCCAGTGGTACTCGTCGGCAAAGCAACCGCCTGGCCAGCGGACATTGGGCACCTTGAGCGCCCGAAGCGCGGTAACGACATCGTTTCGGATGCCCCGCGTATTCGGAATGGGAGAATCCGGTCCAACCCAGATGCCCTCATACAGTCCGTGCCCGAGGTTCTCCGCAAACTGCCCAAAGAGGTTGCGATCAATCTTCGCTCCGGACTTGGAAGCATCAATGGAAAAATGAGCACTTTCCGCGCCCATGAGGGATCCGGTCGAAAGCAACAGCGAAAGAGACAGCCAATGGACGAATCGAACAGCGGGGAACTTCATGGAAACTCCCAGGCAGAGCGCCGCGGAGCAGCCGCGGAGAATTCTTGTGTAATCCTGATGGCAACAAACAGCCACGGGGACGGGTTGGAGGAGAAAACGTTCTCTGGGACTCGGAATATACAGAACGACGGCCCTTGGCAACAAGTCAAATAAATCGCTTGTTCCTATCGATTTTGTGGATGAGTTCTGCCGCGACCGATTCTCCTTGAAGCCCGGGCAGTTGATCAAATCATTTCCGGTTCGCGGTTGATACCTAGCAACTCCGCCAAAGTATTGGCTTCGCAGTTGCCAAGGCTCAAGTCTCGGCAGACCAAATTCAGATGGACATCGCGGGTCTTACCAGCGGGCAGAGGGAGGGGCATGAAATCGCCGCTGTTGAGTTCGGAATGAATGCGATATTTAGGGAGCCAGCCAAAGCAAAGCCCGCTGCGAACGGCTGCGATGGCCGAATCGATTGTGCCCACCGAAAGCACCCGCTGTGCGGGAAGCCGCGGTTGGTGCTTCAAGCTCCCGGAAGCCGTGCTTTCGATGGTCACCATGGTGTGTTGCATGAGGTCTGAGCGCGAGGGCCTTCGCCGGATGGAGAGGAGAGGATGATCGCGGCGCGCGACCGCAATCATTCCAATGACGAGAATCGGCTTGATGAAGAGTTCGCGAGACATCAAGCCGGTAACGCAGAGTTGGGCATTGTGGAGCGAGAACTCAGAATCTGCGGAAAGAAACGAGCCTTGGCGAAGCTTCGGTTTAGCATTGGGAAAGCTGGACGAGAAGCTCGCCAAGGCGGCAAACAGGCGATCGTCGGGGAAGATACTATCGACGGAGAGCCGTATCTCCGGGGCTCCGCCCGACGCCATCAAACGAGCGTTCTGCTCAAGTCGATGAAAGCCAGCCAAATGGGGCTCCGCGTCGGCGAGAAGTACCCTTCCTAACTCAGTCAGCTGGGCTTTCCTGCCCTGGATCTCGAACAGACGGACGCCCAGCTGCAACTGCAAGCGCCCAATGGCATAGCTGATGGTGGATTGGGAGCGGTTGAGCTTTTCGGCAGCGGGGGCGAATCCTCCTAACTGCACCACAGTCTGAAGGATCTCCCAGGCATCGAGGGTGGTGTCCATGGGCCCAAGAATACATCGAATAAATCGATGTACTGCATGGAAAATTGCGACTGTTCTTCGAGAATCCGTTTCAAGTAGGATTGCCGCGCGGTTCGAAAACTCGCCGTCCGGGATGGGTTTCCTGAATTGGAAAACGATTACCCGCTTCACCAGCGGGCGACAGGCGAATGGGACCCGAGGTAGAGAGGATTGGATGAAGCGAATCGCAATCGCATTCCTGCTGCTTTCGAGCTACTGCTGTGCACAGAGCCAGGACGGGTTTGAGCCCGCGTCCACCAATGTGTGGGGTGCAGCATATCCCCGTGTCGACACCACTGGCAAAGCCGAATTCCGCGTCAAGGCTCCGAACGCAAGCAAGGTCCAGATCAACTTTTGGGGAGCGGCGAAACTGGATATGGCGAAGCAGCCCGATGGATTCTGGACGGTGACATCCGGACCGCTGGTACCCGGCTTCCATTACTACACAGTGTTGGTGGACGGAGCGGAATTCAGTGATCCCGCAAGCCATACGTTCTTCGGGGGCGGCAAAGATGCGAGCGGAATCGAGATCCCGGAAGCCGGATCAACGTACTATCTGCCGCAGGACGTTCCCCACGGCGCTGTGCGTGAGATCTGGTATTGGTCCAAAGTTACCGGTAGCTGGAGGCACGCCCTCGTCTATTTACCGCCGGGCTACGGCGGGCAGACAAAGGTGCGTTATCCAGTGCTGTATTTGCAGCACGGCGGGGGCGAAGATGAGACAGGCTGGATCCGGCAGGGCCGCGCCAACTTCATCCTCGACAACCTGATTGCGAGCGGAAACACGAAGCCGATGATCATCGTGATGGCCTACGGCTATGCGAAGCGCGCCGGCCATCCAGATCCGGACCTGACCGGGAAACCGTTCGGTTCGCCGGAGATGATGAAGGCGATGCAGGAGATGGACTCAGCATTTGAGGACGATATGACGGAGGCACTTATTCCGTTCGTTGATTCACATTTTAGAACTGTAGCGGATCGGGATCATCGCGCGATGGCTGGCCTATCGATGGGTGGCATGCAGACGTTCCAGGTGACCTTCGATCATCTGGAACTGTTCTCGTACATCGGGGGATTCAGTGGTGCCGCGGGGCCGATGGTGCTGGGCAACCGGTCGCTGGACGTGAAGACGGACCTTCACGGGGAGCTTGCGGATCCGGCAGCTTTTGCCAAGCGTGTGCACCTGCTGTGGCTGGGGGTGGGTACGGATGAGCCGGCGATGATGAAGACGGGGCTGGAGCGTCTGAATGCTTCGCTGAATGAGGCCAACGTGAAGCATGTATTTTACGAATCGCCCGGCACTTCGCACGAATGGCAGACCTGGCGCCGCGACCTGAAGGATTTTGCGCCCAGGCTGTTCCAATGACAAGCCTTGCAGGAACAGAAGGGCTTTAGGGGTCGCATCCCTGCTCCGGGGCGCGAGAATCTGCACGGAGAGAAGAGTGAAGTGGGCTAAGTTCGGGACGTTGATGGGCGCGTTGTGGCTGACGACGGCGGCTATGGTCCATGGCCGGGCGCAGCATACCCCTGCTGGCGAAAGCCAGAGGCAGTCGGCACTCGCGTTCGAGCAGGAGGGCAAGGTAGCCGAAGCCGAAGCCGGCTGGAGATCGCTCCTGAGCAGCCAACCAGATGACGCTGAAGCGTACGCCCATCTTGGTCTTCTGGAGGCGCGCCAGGAGCACTACAAGGAGGCGATCGTTCTCTACCGCAAGGCCCTAAGCCTGAACCCGAAGATGCCGAGCTTGCGCCTTAATCTTGGTCTTGCTTACTTCAAGGCTGGGGATCTCCTGGCGGCGATACAGACGTTTGAACCCTTGCTCAAAAGCGAGCCCAAGTCCTCCCCGGAAGCGCTTCGCATGGTGACCCTGATTGGGCTCGCCCATTACGGAATGGGTGAATACGCAGCTGCGGTTCCGTACCTGAAGCAGGCTACAGCCGCCGATCCCGGGAACCTTCCCTTCCGGCTATCGCTTGCCCAAAGCTGTCTGCGCACGAAACAGTATCAGTGTGTTCTCGACGTTTACCGTGAGATTCTCACCTTGAATGCCGAGTCGGCGGAAGCGGATATGCTCGCGGGCGAAGCATACGACGAGTTGAAGAACGATGCCGGAGCCATCGCGGAGTTTGAGGCTGCGGTGAAGGCTGATCCCAAAAGGCCGGATGTGCAATTCGGATATGGCTACCTGCTATGGAGGGCGTTGAAATTCGACGAAGCGGAAAAAGCCTTCCGGTCTGAACTCGCAAACAACCCGGAACATCCTCTCGCGTTAGCCTATCTCGGCGATACGGAGATACGACTCCATCGTTCCGGCGAGGCAGTTCCACACCTTGAGCACGCTGTGCGAATCCAACCGTCGATTGCTATCGCGCATGTCGACCTGGGGGTTATCTACGAAGGCCAAGGACGGAAGGATGATGCTGTCAGGGAACTTAAGACGGCGGAAAAGCTCAGCCCCGACGACCCGTCAATTCATTGGCGCCTGGGACGCTTTTATCAATCCATAGATCAAAAAGCGGAAGCAAAGGCCGAATTTGATAAAACGCTCAACATGCAACGAGCGAAGCAACAATCACTTAGAGAGCAGATGCAGCAGGTCGAAGCCATGCCGACGGCACGAAATACCGATATCGGACCCCGGTGATCGGCGATCGGCTGAGAGCTCCCCCAGGCGGGTTGCCGCCGCAGAGGCGATTTTGATCGTCTATCCCCTCTGTTTTCAAAGGGGATCCTACGGTAATCGTTTTCTGTTGACAATGAACTTCCTTCCAAACATGCTTGCAATCTGTTGGGGGCTTGACACTTGGTTTACGAATAGCGGGCAACTGAAGCCGCAGGAGTATATCCAATGGGTTTAGAAGTTCTAACGGTAATGCATTCGGAGAAGACCCCTGCCGACGCTGCGAAGCAGCGAGAGGAATTGGTGCGTCGCGTCGGCTCCAGCGTCACCTTCGAAAAATCGCCGCGCCTTCGGGCGTTCTTCCTCCACGTCTGCCGATGTGCTCGAGAGAACAAGTCTGAAGAGGCCACTGAACCGCAGATTGCGATTTACGTCTATGGCCGGCAGCCGGGCTACAACCCAAACGAAGACAACATTGTTCGCTCCCAGGCTCGCGTGCTGCGGATGAAACTGGAGCATCATTTCGCCAACGAGGGTAAGCACGAGCCCCTCATCATCACTATCCCCAAAGGCCAATACCTGCCCGTCTTTGAGACTCGCTCCAAAGAAGCGCAGATAGAAGCGCCGCAGCCACGGCCAAGAATCCTGCCGCCAGAGGATCGAAAGCCCTACCGATTCACAAAGGTTTTGATTGGCGGGGCTGCGCTGTGTGTGCTCGCAGTTATATGGTTTGGCTACCTGTGGTTCGAGTCGAGGCGTACCCCGTCGCCATCCTCCGTCGTTCCCGCTGCCTCAGTTTCCCAGCCAACTCAGAACCAGGCCGAGCCCCAGATGAGCAGTCAACGGGTCCCGTTGGCCTCCGGAGTCGGAGAGACGCGTATTGCCGCCGGTCACACCGGCAACAGTTATGTGGATCTGTGGGGCCGGAGCTGGGAATCGGACCGTTATTACGAAGGAGGCGTTTCCAGGTCCGGACCCTTGCACCTCTTCCCCCCAGTGGTCGACAAGGATCTCTACAGTTTCATCCGCGAGGCAGTTTCGGATGACAAAATGGTGCCGGAATCGCAGCGTGGCTTCCGTTACAACATCCCTCTCTCTCCCGGCGTCTACGAATTGAGGCTCTATTTCGCCGACCCTCTACGCCAACCGAACTCGGATCAGAAGGAAGACGCACAAAATTACCGGCACTTTGCAGTAGACCTGAACGGCCGTCCGTTGCTGGTGGATTTCGATCCAGTTACAGATGGAGGTTCGGCCGCGGTGGACGTCCGGGTATTTAAGAATGTGCGTCCTGCCGCAGACGGCCAGGTCCACCTTGATTTTCGGTCAGATTGGGGGCGGGCCTTCGTGAGTGCGCTGGAACTGACACCGGGAACCCCGGGAAAATTAGAGCCGATTCGGATTCGCGCCAATCAGGCGAATTTTGTGGATACCGGTGGCACACGCTGGAGCGGGGACCGGTACTTTATTGACGGGCGTACCTACATTTACGAAAATCCCGATTCCGGACCGAAAATCCCACCTCTCTACACTGGCGAGCGGCATGGTTATTTCAGCTACTCGATCCCCGTTCCGCCGGGGAGCTATACCGTCAAGCTCCACTTCCTCGAGGCGTTCTTTACTCCTTTGATTCCAGCCGCACATTGCCAGGGTGTAGGCTGCAGGGTCTTCGATGTCACCTGCAATGGCATCATGCTGCTTCAGGATTTCGATATCGTTCAGGCCGCGCCTGGGGCGTTCCGGCCTGTGGTTCGTGAATTTCACGGATTGCATCCCAACGGACAGGGAAAACTACTGCTTTCTTTCTCGCCCAAAGTTAATTACGCAGAGGTCAGAGCCATAGAAGTTATTGACGAGGCGAAGTAGGGAATGCGTCCGTTGCTTCCCGTGTAGCTCCTCAGTTGGTGTCACACCTTTCTGCATGTGCGCCTGAGCCTTAGTAGGAACAGATAACCTCCTACGCCCCTCGCGTCGTCTTCCCTCTAAGCCAATATCTGCATCGTCAATCGAAACAATCTTGGAGGCGAGCCGGGTTGCGCATGTCGGGCGAACCGCATATGAAATTTGAGAGAAATGGTCGCGCGGCTTACAAGGCCAGCACTCCGCCAGGTCCTTCGCCTAATCTTCCCGTGAATCACGGTACATTCTTACGTGTCACACCGTGACACCCCTTCACAGCGTTTCCGACGACAGCTTAGATTCCTCTCGGTCATGAATACATAGTCAGACGGGCACTGAAAGCAAAGCCCATCCCACGGCCGCGCGCGGTCGTAGGAATGTTGTCTAAAAAAAACCAGCAGAAATACGGTTCTTTAGGAGGGCACAGTGAAATCAGCCGCTATTGGAAGACGCAACCATGCCACGCTGCGAGCACCCGTGTTGTTCGTTCTTTGGGTTGTTCTGCTGGGCACCGTAGCATACGGGCAGGGGTCCGCTACCATCGTAGGCACGGTGACGGATCAAACCGGCGCCGTTGTCCCAAATGCCAAGATCACGATTACGGATCAGGACAATGGATTTGTCCGTGCCGACACGTCCAACACCACGGGCAACTACAACGCCCCCGAACTTCCCCCTGGACGCTACCAAGTCAAGGTCGAGGCTCAGGGCTTCAAAACGTTGGAACAGAAAGACATCACCCTGGACGTGGGGGTCACGGTCCGGGTGGATGCTGGCCTCGAAGTCGGTACCGTGGGACAAAGCATTACGGTTGAGGCTAACGCGATCCAGGTGCAGGCGGACACCAGCGAAATCAGCCAGACGATCACCAGCACCCAGATCGAGAATCTCGCCACCAACGGCCGCAACGTGCTCCAGCTCACGACCCTGGTACCCGGCGCGTCCTCCAACATGCCGGACTTCGATTCCCCCGGAGCGCAGTTCCAGAATCGGGACATTTATTTTAACGGCATGCGGCAGGATGCCAACAACTGGCTCATCGACGGAGGCGAGGCCTACGATCGTGGCGGCGGCGGCATTCTGCTGGTGTCTCCCTCCCAGGACGCGCTTCAAGAAATGACAATCGCCACCAGCAACTATGCCGCTGACTTGGGCAACTCATCCGGCGGCATGGTCAGCATGTCGGTCAAGAGCGGCACCCGAAGGTTCCACGGAGGCGCCTGGGAGTATGTCCGCAACGATGCATTCGACGCTTACTCCTACTTGTCGAAACAGGTGGCAGACCCGACCAAACCGGAGCTCCGCTACAACGCGTTCGGCTTCAACCTTGGCGGCCCGGTGGAGTTCAAGTCCAGCAACCCGAGGACCTTCTTCTTCTATAACCAGGAATGGCGGAGAGAGATCAACGGGGGCAGTATTTTCAACCAGGTGCCGACCGCGGCGCAGTTAGGCGGCAACATGACCGGGTTGGGCACCATCTACGTGCCTAATACGACCGACCCGGTGGCGATCGCAAAGTTCGCCGCCGACGGGTTGACGCCGGGCCAGGCCTTTCCCAACAACACGATTCCGGCGAACCTGATCAACGCGAATGCCGCCAACTATATCAAGACCGGTTATTTCCTGCCGCCCAACGCTGCGGATGGGGTTCACTACTTTTCCTCGGCCAACACCGACACCTACTATCACGAGGAAGTTGCCCGAGTCGATCACCAGTTCAACGAGAAGTACACCATATTCAGCAGCTTGATCTATGATTCGCTCAGTCAGCAGGCACCGATCGTGGCCTGGTCCTCAAACACTTTCCCCACCGTCGGATCACTTGAAAGCGTTCCTTCCTGGGCGGGTGTTGTCCATTTCACAATGAACCTCCGCCCCAACCTGTTGAACGAAGCTGCGTTCAACACGAACGGCAACAACATTACCATTGCGAATACCGGCCTTTGGAAGACGCCTAGTGACTTTGTTACGTCGCCGATCTTCCCTAACGCCAACTCGATCGATAAGATCCCAGGAATTGAAGTCACTAGTCCGTACAACGTAACCATGGACAATGGAAACTGGCCGTGGACGAATACGTGGCGCAGCTACCAGGGCAAGGACGATCTCTCCTGGACCCATGGCTCGCATAACTTTAAGTTTGGCTTTGCATGGTTGCACGGGCATAAGAACCAGAAGATCTTCGAAGACACAGCCGGAACGTACCAATTCGATGGGACAGCTACCGCTGCCAGCACCGGCGGTCAAGGTACTCCTGGCGTCGGGCTTGCAGATTTTTTGCTCGGCGATTCCAGCAATTTCAGTCAGGGGGAGCTGCAGGATTTCGTCTCCATCGCCTTCAATACAATCGATGTCTATGGCCTGGACAATTGGCGTGTCAACAAACGGCTGACGCTCAATCTGGGCCTCCGTTGGGAAGGTCTGCCCCACGCCTATGACACCAACAACCGCGCATCGAATTTCTACCCCAATCTCTATAACCCGGCGGATGCGGCGGAGTTCACCTCCCTGACCAGCGGTGCTTTGAACACCAGCGGCCCGGGATTCACCACGGTGTCTGGGGTTGCACTCTCGAACGTCCTGTTCTACATGAATGGAGTGGGCCTCGCTGGACGGAATGGAATTCCAAAGGGTCTGGTGCAGAACCACTATCTTACCTTCGCTCCGCGGCTCGGATTTGCCTACGATACGTTTGGAGACGGCAAGACCATTCTGCGCGGCGGATTCGGGACTTACTATGAACGCAACGGCGGCAACGAAGAGTACAACATGGGCACCAACGTGCCGTTCAGCAACAGTGGCGCCACCATCTACCCCTACCTGGACACCGCGACGACTTCATGGACCACCGGGACGAGCGCTGGGCAGTCACCCACTACGCCGCAAGGCATCACGGGCATACAACAGAGGTACCCGCTTACGACGGTGTATCAGTTCAGCTTGGGAATGCAGCAACAGGTGCGAAACAACATGATGTTTAGCATTGGTTATGTGGGCAATACTTCGTTTCACTTGTCCCAGACAGCCGACATCAACACCGTGCCGGTGGACGATCCGAACCGTATTAACATTTGCGGCGGCAATTGCGGCGCCACCGGCGGCTACAATGCCAACTATGATCGGCCGTATCTGGGCTTTGCGGGCGTCAACCTGGTCCTGAATGAAGGCAACGCCCAGTACGATGGACTGCAGGCCACTTTCCGGGTCACTGCGTGGCATAACCTCACCTTGGGCGCTGCGTATACCTTCTCGCATACCTGGGATGTGATCGATGCCCAGCTCTTTAACAATCTCGACGATCCAATGAACGCGGGTTACCAGTACGGAACATCCGGCTTCGACCGGCGGAATATCGCGGTCGTCAACTTTGACTACAAGGTGCCCCTCTTCCAGAATTCGCCCGGGCTTACCAAGGCCTTGGTGGGCGGATGGGCATTCTCCGGTGTGGCGCAGATGGCGTCCGGAAATCCGCTGAGCGTCAATGCAGCCAACGACAACCTTGGCTTCGGCGGCAACACCACCAACCATTCGGACCTGGTGGGGACGATCGCTTATCCGCATACCTTTAAGCAATGGTTCAGTCCGAGCGCATTCGCCCAGCCTGCTCCGCTCACGTGGGGCAATTCGCCCAAGAACATCGTGAAAGGCCCTGGCCGCGACAATTGGAATCTGGCTCTATACAAAGACTTCAAGATCAAAGAAAGTCTTGGGTTCCAGTTCCGGGCGGAAACCTTCAACACCTGGAATCATACGCAGTTCACCGGGGTTAACACGAGTGTCCTCACCGGTAACTCTTCCAACCCGTACAACTCCACTGCCGGACAGATAAACGCCATCGCTGATCCACGTGTCTTCCAACTCGGCGCGAAGATTTATTTCTAAGCGATCGCGGTGAAATTCCCACCCTGGCGCACGAGAGTTCCGTGCGCCAGGAAATTTACCATCATGACACCACATGAAATTGAACTTAATCGATGGGATGCTGGCCGCTTTCCCCTTTGGGCGCAGACGGTCAATCGAATCCCATCCCGCCATCGGAGGTTGAGTTCGCTACCGTAAACATCGCTCTATCGGCGGCAATCCGTTCTGCTCCGCGTTTCGGGTCGTTCGGGAAAAAGCGGCTCCAATCGGTGGACGCGGCGGCAGCGGAGGCATCGTCTTAGCGCCCTGTGCTCTGATGACGAACTGTCTCGAGCCTTGCAACTGCAGCTTCGAGTTCGAGCAACTTTTTCTGCTCGTCCACACCACCCGCTTTGATCTCCTCGATGCGCTTCTTCGTTCATCTCGATCTTAATCATGGGGTGCGCAGCCTGATGCCGCGTCGAGATAAATGAGACCGGATACCTCACGGGGAAATCGGCTGCCGATGGAGCTAATCTCCTCACCCGCGAGCGAGTGTCCCGCCAAAACCGCCCGGTCGATGTGACGCGTACCCATCACAGCGAGAATGTCGTCCCCTAGATGATCTGCTGTCTAGTTGCCTTTTGCTGGTCGCTGGCTTGATGGACGCGACAAAACCTTGCGGGTAATGCCGTAGACATGGTTCTCGTCTGTAAACTTCGGAGCAAAAGGCTCAAACGCGTGCGCGGTGTTCCATTGGCCGCCAAGAAGATGAGCGGCCTGCCGCGTTCTCCCCAATCAAGCACTTCAAGCTGGACGCCTTCCTCGTAGTGATGAACTGAACCTTGTGGGGAGAGGAATCGGTCCGCGCGGGAGTGCTTTAACTTCGGCGCTCGCATCTGTTCCGCCAGGTTCCCCGGCCAAAGCGGTGGTACGGCTCGATCACATCGCTGACAGCGAATTCAAAGGCACGCTGCTCCAAAAGCAGAGTGACACTGTCTATCTCCTCCCATCTGAAAACACTTCCACCGTCACTGCCATTCTCACTCCCGAGACACCCTCCTGGATCATCGGCTATTGACACATAAGACGGCGTCAACACGATGGCGGATTAGCATTACGTATTCCATCACCACGGGTATAAATGAACCCGGACAACCTAAACAATCAGATCGTCTCTAAACCAATAAGCGTGAGGCCGCAGGTTCGATGCTTGTTTGCTGGGGCAAGAGCGACCGTGGCAAATACCTGCTACGCTCTGGGCCTCCAACCCAGATTCGCGATAACGGATTCCGGTTGCCCGTCACCCGACAACTATCACAGAAACGGTTCTGCCGAACGTAAGGGTGCTCGCGCTCCAATGCACCCACGAAGGTCACTTCGTCGAGGACGTAGGGCCCGCTTGCCGAAAGTGTCCTAAGGCTTCAAGGAGCGACAGCAATCGGCCCGGCTGTGGCTGTACTTTGTAAGCATTTCTGAAGCGGACGCGAATGAGCCAATAGATCATCAAGGGGAATGGCAGGACGGCAAGTATGGTCAGAAAGATGGAGCCGCGCAGGAAAGCGGGAATACCTGTTGTTGACCGAGGAAGAACGAGCCTGTAGCAAAGAAGAGTTCGAAACACATGCGCCATAGGTGACGCGCAAGTTTCGGAAAATCTCAGAACAGAGACGGATTGAGGGGATACAGGTGGGGGATATCCGGCGACAGATCCGAGCATCTCCCCTTTAATTTCAATTGATGTGAATCACTGGGGGGCAGACGAGCTCTCACATTGTCTTAGCACGAGCCGGGCTGAAAGCCCGGTTGCGTCCGATAGACCATGTTTAAAGGAAGAATTATCACTGGCAGTTTTAATGGCACTTCGTACCGGAATAAACTGCAGTTCAATGCGGGGATATGCAGAACACGCATTGGGCTAACCTGCTAGAAATAAATGCTGTAAACGGAACATTGCAGAGCCTTGCGAGCTATTGCGAGTAGGCTGAAAACTGATTTCGAGTCAGGTGCATTCAACCGCTCTGCCATCTCTCCGCGCCGGGTTGCAACAGCTTCCGCAACTCAATCATAAATGAGCGGCTTGCCGAGCCCGCCGTCAATTTTCCCGCTCTCAAAACCCCCACAGGTGGTCCGGTCAGGGAACGCTGCAACCCTCGGCTGGTTACTCCCTACCAAGGTAGTATGGCCGACTCCGTTTGCGCATGGCATTCTCTTCCTACGATGCGAGTCAACATCAAAGCCCGTATCCCCATGCATCTGTATCAGGAATTTCACAGTCTGCCCCTTGTGCTGACGATTGAAACGGCACACGGCCTGGCTGCTCGTTGTGAACATCGCACTACTGCCGCCGAACTGATGTGGACCCTGGACCAGAAGACCGATATCAACTCCGGCCTTTTGGACCGGTTCCGTCAAAAATTAAGGCTCATTGAAGAAGCCAATCTAAGCGACGTTGAAGTCAGCGACGAAGTCCTCGATATGTTCGGGTTCTTCCTTTAAGCATTTCACTTCTGGGGTGTAGAGAGGCGCGGTCCTGGCTTCAAGAAAAGACGTACTTCGCCGCCCTTGCCGTTGCAGAGTAGAAGTAAAATGCTCTAGACTTTACGATTTCGCACCACCACCCAGCTCTTCATTCAACAGCCGTGCCAGGCGCAAACCCGCCAGGGCCAGCTGACGGTCGACCACCGGCCGCTCCCGCAGGTAGTAGGCTTGGTCGATGTTTGTCTGGGGCTGCACCCAGGCCTGTTTGGCCAATTGCAGCGAGTCGTTGGCCCAAGCCACCGGATCCGCTGAACCAGCCTGCAGATGACCGGCGGCAATCATCTCCTCCAACTCGCGCGCATACCGGTGTTCGCGCAATCCGGTATGCAGGATCAGCTCGGTATCCCAAACGCTATGCAAATTACAGGGATAGTCTCCACACTGGGTTGCACCAAAGACTGAAACGGGAATGTCGTTTCCTCCCCGCGCGTCGGCCATGGCGTGGAAAGGCTGGCTCAGGTCGCCGACAAAGTGAACCAGAAACTTGAGCGCCTCGCTCCGCGCCGCAAACGGCTGCTCCGGGTCCCCCAGGATCCGGGCAAACTGGTTGATCCGCGCGACGATGCAATTATCGTCAGGGCAGTCCTTTGGCTCATACCCCCCGGAATCCGGAGGAATATCCACGTAGTGCCAGGGGCCGGTCTCCGGTCGCCCGCTGCGAATGTCATCCGCCCAGGTGGAGATGGACGCGAGGTCGTTCTCCCCCAGGAATTGTCTCAGTTTCTCGAGTGTGGCATCGTCCAGGTGGTCCCAGGCGATGTCAGCGATGATCCTGTGGCCCTCGCTTCCCCAGGCCCATGCCTGGGGGTGGGGGAATATCAGCAGAAAAGCGGCGACTGCCGCCAACCATGACCGGAAACGCATGCTTTCGATGATAGCCTGCGGCTGTGGATTACTTCTCTTTTTATTCGCCTATACTCGGCTGACACAAGGACATGTAAGATACCGACCACGACTCCAGTCCGTTTATAGGGAGAGACCCCCGATCTCTTGGTGCGGAGAACCTACAAGAACAACGGCGCCAGCACCAGCGTAACCGTGGCCAGCAGCTTGATCAGCACGTGTAGCGACGGGCCAGCGGTGTCTTTGAATGGATCCCCCACGGTATCGCCGACCACGGCCGCCTTGTGCGCCTCGGAACGTTTGCCCCCGTGGGCGCCGGTCTCAATGTATTTCTTGGCGTTATCCCATGCGCCGCCGCTGTTGTTCATCAGCATGGCCATCAGGATGCCCACGATGGTCCCCACCATAAGCAGGGCCGCGACCGCCTCCGCGCCGGCAAGGTCGATCGAATGACCGTTCAGCACGGGTGAGTACTCTCCCGGAATGTGGATGTGAAAGCTCCCGCTCAAATTCCTGAAGACCAGCCCTACTGCCAATGGAGTCAGCACGGCGAGCGCGCCCGGCAACACCATTTGCTTGAGCGCAGCGCCGGTAACGATGCGCACGCACCGGCCATAATCCGGTTTTGAGGTACCAGCCATGATGCCGGGGTTCTCGCGGAACTGCGCGCGCACATCTTCAATGATGTATTGCGCCGTGCGTCCCACAGCTTTGATGGCGAACGAGGAGAACAGGAAGATCAACATCGCGCCCAGCAGCGCTCCGACAAAAACGGGAACGCTGGCCAGGTTGATGTTGGTAAAACTCCAGTTGGGGTCAAGCACTTGGCCGGCATCTGTGAAGCGTTGCGCCACGATGCCGTGGACCGTCTCGAGGTATGCGGAAAAGAGCAAAAAGGCAGCCAATGCGGCAGAGCCAATGGCATAGCCCTTGGTCAGCGCCTTGGTGGTGTTGCCGGCCGCGTCCAGCTTGTCCGTCTTTTCGCGCACCGAATCTGGTTGATCCGACATCTCGATGATTCCGCCGGCATTGTCGGTAATCGGCCCGAAGGTATCCATGGCCAGAATGTAGGCGGCAGACGAGAGCATGCCCATGGTGGCGATGGCGGTACCGTAAATGCCCTTGGCGTAGTCGGAGATCGTCGTATCGGCGAGTCCGCGCACACCGAAGTAGTAACTGAGCAGCAGGGCAGCGCTGATCACGATTACCGGCATCGCCGGTGTCTCCATGCCTACGGCGAGGCCGCTGATGATATTGGTGGCGGGGCCGGTCAGAGAAGCGTTGGCGATCGATTGCACCGGCCGGTAGCGGGTCTCGGTGTAGTACTCGGTGATGCGGACGAAGAGGAACGAGGTCACCATACCGACAACGCCGCAGCTCAGCAGCCACCAGCGGCCCTGCAGCATGTAGTACACGGCTCCAGCAAATCCCACCAGCGCCAGCAGAGTGGTCACGTAATAGCCGCGATTCAGCGCATCCATTGGGTCCTGATCTTCGCGGCTATGGACTACCAGAACGCCGACAAAGCTCGCGACCAGGTTGATGGCGTGCACGATCAGAGGGAAGAGGATGCCCTTGACGCCGAAGACCGGATACAGGGCGGTACCCAGAATCATGGCGCCGACGTTTTCCGCTGCCGTTGATTCAAAGATGTCCGCGCCGCGGCCCGCGCAATCGCCCACATTGTCGCCCACCAGGTCCGCGATCACCGCAGGATTCCGCGGGTCGTCTTCCGGGATGCCGGCCTCCACCTTGCCCACCAGGTCGGCGCCTACGTCAGCGGCCTTGGTGTAGATGCCACCGCCCAGCTGGGCGAAAAGCGCCACCAGCGATGCTCCAAAGCCAAAGCCCACCAGTTGATAGGGAACGTGCTGCGGATCCTGTAGTCCGCCAAAAAGGAAGAAGAGGCTACCCACCCCCAGCAGGGAGAGACTGATGACGACCATACCCGTGACCGCCCCCCCACGAAGGGCAATTTTCAAGGCTTTGCCCAGGCTCGCGCGGGCGGCGCTGGCGGCGCGAATGTTGGTGCGGATGGAGACAAACATGCCGGTGTAGCCGGCGAAACCGGAGCAGATGGCGCCGATCAGGAAGCTGATGACCACTTTGCCCGCCAACGGAGCGGTAAAGTCGGAAAACTTGTAGCCCACGAATAGGGCAATGGCAAGCACTACGGCCAGCGCGGCGATGGTCGTATATTGGCGCGACATAAACGCTTCCGCGCCCTCGCGGATGGCGTTCGAAATCAGCCGCATTTCCGGAGTTCCGGTATCAAACGCTAGTACAGACCGGGCTAGAAAGAGGGCAAAGACAAGGCCGAGCAGACCGGCAAGGAGAGCGATCCAGAGAAACGTGCTGCCATGGCTGTCGAGGGCAGCGGTCAAGCCCTGTCCTGGGACAGTGGCCGATAGAAAGAAGAAAACCATTCAAACGCCTCCAGAGATACTTGCTGCTGGGGTTACCGGCAGGTCCGCCCGCCGCGGGCGCAAACACCTGCAAACCGGCTGATTAGAGCACGCTGAGAAAAAGATGGTCAACGTCGCTCCGTCATCATACGGCAGGGTGGTAAACACGCCCAAAGTTGGATGCCGTGGTCGTACCGGGATCTCCTGCCGCGGGGCACCGGAGATGACTATTTGTGGGTCCCGCCTGCCCCGCCAAGCCGTGGGCTAGCCGGGAACGCATCAAGTTGGCTGACGTCACTAAACTTATCAGGAAATCCGGGGGAGAACCGTTAGCCGGTTTTCAGCAGGAGTGGAGACGAAGGATTACAATCTGCCTTGGCATTTCCCGGATTTCCTGTCGAGATTCATGGCGTTGGCGAAGTTCAAGCGGTCCCGGCTGGCCGGGACCGCACACGCGGTCGTTTCCTCCGCAGCGTGCAGGAAATCCGGGTCGGGCATTTATCCTTAACTGTGTCGTCAATATGAGGTGCGCATGGCGAAGGCGGTTACGGCCAGCACTGAGCAATCCAGTCCCGCGTTCTATGCCGGGTTGGAGCCGGAGCAATTAGTCCGGTTCTACCGGTTGATGTATTTGTCCCGCCGCACAGATGATCGCGAGATCCTGCTCAAGCGGCAGCAAAAAATCTTTTTCCAGATCTCCGGCGCCGGTCACGAGGCGTTGCTGGTGGCCGCGGGCATGGCTCTCAAGCCCGGCTACGACTGGTTCTACCCCTATTATCGCGATCGCGCGCTATGCCTCACCCTGGGTAGTACGGTGGAGGACATGCTCCTGCAGTCCGTGGGCGCAGCGGCAGACCCGTCAAGTGGAGGCCGCCAGATGCCTTCGCATTGGAGCAATCCACGGCTCAATATCGTCAGCCTGTCTTCGTCGGTCACGACCCAGTGCTTGCAGGCCGTTGGTTGTGCCGAGGCGGGCAAATATCTCGCCACCCATCCAGCAGCTGCCGAGCAGCGCCAGGGCGACTACAGCGCGTTCAAGGCTACCCACTTTCACGGGGACGAGGTGGTCTATGTCTCGCTGGGTGAAGGCGCCACCAGCGAAGGCGAGTTTTGGGAGGCGATCAGTTCGGCGTCCAGCCTCCGTCTGCCGGTGTTGTTCGTGGTGGAAGACAACGGCTACGCTATCTCGGTTCCGGTGGAGGTGAACACCCCGGGCGGGAACATCTCGCGCCTGGTAGCCAATTTTCCGAATTTCTTTTTTGCCGAAGTCGATGGCACCGATCCGGTCGAAAGCTATGCCGCGTTTACCCAGGCGGTGAAGCACTGCCGTTCCGGCAAGGGGCCCGCCTTTGTTCACGGACACGTGATCCGGCGATATGCCCATTCCTTTTCTGACGACGAACCGCTCTACCGGTCGGAAGCGGAGCGCACGCGGGACGCTGCTCTCGATCCTCTCCCCAAGCTGCAAATGCGCCTGCTGCGCGACGGTATTCTCGATCCGGCAACCATCAACCGGCTGGAGCAGGAGGTCGACGAAGAGGTGCGCAGCGCGGCCGAAAAGGTCTTGCGCGCCCCGCTGCCCGAGGTCTCCTCGATCAAGCGCCACATCTATTCCGAGGACCTCGACCCGACGCGCCAGGATCTTGCCCGGCCGGCGGTGCAGACGCCGGACGTGCAGGAGCGCACCATGGCCGATCTGATCAACAGCTGCCTGAAGGACGAGATGCTGCGTGATCCGCGCATCGTGGTCTTTGGGCAGGACGTGGCCGACACCAGCCATGACCAGGAGCTGCGCCAGGGCCTGGTGAAGGGTAAGGGTGGCGTCTTCAAGCTCACGACAGGCTTGCAGCGGGAGTTCGGGCCGGACCGCGTCTACAACGCACGCCTGGCCGAAGCCGACATTGTCGGCCGCGCCATCGGAATGGCCACGCGCGGACTCAAGCCTGTAGTCGAGATCCAGTTTTTCGACTACATCTGGCCCGCCATGCATCAATTGCGCAACGAGCTCAGCCTGTTGCGCTGGCGCTCCAACGGCACCTATTCGGCTCCCGCGGTGGTGCGGGTGGCCATCGGGGGATACCTTACCGGCGGTTCGGTCTATCATTCGCAGTGCAGCGAAAGTATCTTCACCCATACCCCTGGCGTCCGCGTGGTCTTTCCCTCCAATGCACTGGATGCCAACGGCCTGTTGCGCACCGCGATCCGCTGTGACGATCCGGTGCTCTTTTTCGAGCACAAACGCCTTTATCGCGAGACTTTCGGCAGGGCGCCGTATCCCGGACCGGAGTTTGCCATCCCTTTCGGAAAAGCGAATCTGCTGCGCCAGGGCAAGGATCTCACCGTGATTACCTATGGGGCCGTGGTGCCTCGGGCTCTGCGTGCTGCCCAGCAGGCGAGCAGCGAACTGGGCCTGGAGGTCGACCTGCTCGATCTGCGCACCCTGAGTCCCTACGACTGGGAGGCGATTGCCACCTCGGTGCAAAAGACCGGCCGGGTGATCGTTGCCCACGAAGATATGTTGAGTTGGGGATATGGAGCGGAGATCGTAGCCCGCATCGCCGATGAGTTGTTCGAGTACCTGGACGCTCCCGTGAAACGGGTGGCCGCCATGGACACTTTTGTGGCCTATCAGCCGATTCTGGAAGACGCCATTCTGCCCCAGCCGGAAGATTTGTTCCGCGCCATGGCCGAGCTGGGCAAGTACTAGATTCTGTTCCGTTAGGGGCCCGGGGGTGCGTAGTAAGGAGAAATCCCTAACCGAACACAACTTTGTTCCCCCGCCCGCGTTCGAACGAATGTGCCCCTGAGCGTGGGCCGGGTTCGGAGCTGCAAATGGCAACACGTCGCGCATTCATGAAGGGCGGGGCGATGGCCCTGGTAGGCACATCGGTGGTGCCGGCGTTTCTCAGGCGGTCGGTGCTCGCTCAAACCACCAGCGCCCAGGCTCAGGGCAAGAGGTTGGTAGTGATCTTCCAGCGTGGGGCGGCCGATGGGCTCAATATTGTGGTACCGCACGCAGAAAGCAACTACTATCAGCTCCGCCCCACCATTGCGATCCCGCAAAACCAGCTCATCGACCTGGATGGATTCTTCGGACTGCACCCTGCCATGCAATCGTTCAAACCCCTGTTTGACCAGGGGCATCTGGCCATGGTCCAGGCCGCTGGCTCGCCCGACACCACTCGCTCCCACTTCGACGCCCAGGACTATATGGAGAGTGGAACCCCGGGCGTCAAGGCAACGCCGGATGGCTGGTTGAACCGCGCCTTGCAGGCGGAAGATCTTCGTCGCTCGCAAAGCCACACCGCGTTCCGCGCGGTCGCGCTGGGGTCGCAGGTTCCACGGACGCTGGATGGGAAAATCCCCGCGGTCGCGGTGAACCGGGTGCAGGATTTTGCAGTGGGCGGCAAGAGTGCCTATGCGGCGCCGATCAGCTCCGCCTTTGAAGCGATGTATGCCGATTCCGTCGATTCCGTGCTCCACGGGACTGGCCAGGAGACCTTCGAAGCGGTGAAGATGCTCAAGGCCACTGACCCGGCGCACTACAAACCGGGCCCGGGCGCGAACTATCCCAACGGTGTTTTCGGCGACAATATGAGGCAGATCGCTCAATTGCTGAAGGCGAACCTGGGGGTGGAAGCGGCCTTCACCGACATCGGCGGCTGGGATACCCATCAGAACCAGGGCAGCGTCAACGGACAGTTGGCCAACTGCCTGCGCGACTTCAGCCAGGGCATCTCCGCTTTCTGGACGGATATGGGGAGCGACGCAGAAAATGTAGTAGTGGTGACCATGTCCGAATTCGGGCGCACGGCGCAACAGAACGGCACCGGGGGAACGGATCATGGGCATGCCAACGTCATGTTTGTGCTCGGCGGCACGGTCAAGGGTGGCAAGGTCTATGGCAAATGGCCAGGCATGGCGACCGAGCAGCTCTATCAGAATCGCGACCTGGCGATCACCACAGACTTCCGCCAGGTTTTAGGGGAAGCAGCGTTCAAGACCCTGGGAGCCCGCGATCTGGAGCTGGTTTTCCCTGGGTCAGAGTTGAAGACCACGCAGTTTCTGAACCTGGTATCGAGTTAACCGGGCCCCGCAATCATTGCAGATTCCCCCGATCCGGCACGTTCGCTGTGCCAGGTGGGGAAACCACGATTCTCGGGCTCCTGGACCTTAAAAGCCGAATCGAAGTCGGGGGGCTTGGACTTTGGCAGAAGGTTTATGGGTTTGGCGGTTGTGGGATCCCTTATCTGGCACAGCGAAGGTGCCGAATAGGGGTGAGGGACGCTTTAGCGGCTGACCATCTTGGCGCGAGTGCCTCTGCCTCTCCCCACGAAATCATCCAGCCCCAGCCAGCCGCAGCCGGTGAAGACCAGCATCAGGGCGATGGCAAAGAGCGCCAATGGTAAGGCGAAGGAATTTGGTCCCATCAGGCCGCCATGGAGATGGATTTTGAGGATGGCCACCGCCATGTCGATCGCCGTCATCAACGCCGCAACCCGGGTCAATAGGCCAACGATGAGCAGGATCCCGCCAAAAAATTCGGTAAAGGCCGCGACATAGCCAAGCCACACCGGCAGGTGAATGTGGGTGACCATATGGGTGAAATTGTAGAGCGCGCCTGACGGAATGACCTTGTCATATCCGTGGCGCACGATGATGATGCCGAGAACCAACCGCATGACCAGAGCACCAAGAGACTGAAAGCGGTTAAGCCAGTTAAACAATGGGAACTCCTGTTCGTACCAGAGTCGTTGTAGCCAAGCTTAATTGCCAGGCAGATATTTGCCCAGAAAACTTCGCAGGCAAGGCAGATAATTTTCATCTCTGAAGAGATCGGTGATGGTTACCCTTTGCTTCGGCTCCGCAGCCCGGTCATAGTAGAGTCCCTGCGCACCGCGGGCTGAGTAAATCATCAGCTTAGGCGTGCGCAGACTAGCCAGTGTCTGGGTGGGGTCGAAGCGGTCATGGAAGAGCAGCCGGATCGGCATCAGCCGCGTGCGCGCGTCGAACTGCAGCGAGTCGAGAATCGGCGGCTTGGGATCTTCGAGGATCAGCGCCGCTGCCTGGGGATGCCGCCGGGCGGTCTCGACTGCGATCGCCGTGCCCAGCCCCACCCCGTCGAGGACGACCGTGGACGGGGAAAGATGACGAGTATCGGTGAGGTAACGCCAGGCGGCGTCAGCATCCTCGTCGGTGCTTGCTTGGGAGGGATGTATGTTTACGCTCTTCCCAAAGCCGCGATAATCGAAGGCAAAAATATTCAGGCCGAGGTTGTGCAGGACCCGCAATTGCGGCAACGTGTCCGAGAGCGAGCCAGAGCCGTCGTGCAGGAAGAGCAGGGTATCGGCGGATGCGGCGCGATCGGCCGGGATCCACCAGCCGTCGAGTTGAAGAATGCCGGTCTCGGTAGAGTCAAACCGGATCTCGTCATACTGCAGGCCCGCCGAGGCTGGCGTGGCTGTGACGCTGCGGGATGGTTGAAAGACCAGTTGCCATTGCCCCTGCCAGAAAAGCAGGCAGAAGGTGACGTAAACGCAGAGCACCGCAAAGAGCAGGGTCGCCGCCAGCCCGCCAAGGATCCAGCGCGCGCTAGCCAGCGGCTGCTGTGGGGCCAACGGGCTTTTCCACCCGGGCGGGGGCGTGTGCTTTTGAGGCAGGATTCGGTTTCGGACGGAGCGGCTTTTAGCCATTGGGTTAGCCAAAGGCGAGTTCGTCAGCCGATTCAACCGGAGTTCCACAGATGCGGCAGAGGACTGCCGAGCAGTCGCCACACACCAGCGGGTCATGAACGGCGCGAGCGCAGGAAGGGCACCAGAGATCTGCTCTTGGAGGTGCTTGAGGTACCGCCGGAGGTGGAATACCGTCCATCATCTCAGAGCGTAAAGCATTTTCACTTCTGGTGTATACGCGCGGCGACTCCTGGTGCGGCTCTGCTCAAAGAAAGGCGCACTTCGCTACACTCGCCTTATGCGGAGTAGAACTGAAAATGCTCCCGCATAGCCAGGTGATCAGCGAACGATGAGCGAATTAGTGAAGATTTGCGTTAAGGGCGAGCTGCCGCGACCGGGAGAGGCCAAGGAATTCAGTGCGGGCGCCAGGACACTATGCATTGCCAACATCGACGGGGTAATCCGGGCCCTGGACAATGAATGCCCCCACCGCGGTGGCCCGCTGGCCGAAGGGATGATTGAAGAAGGTAAGCTGATTTGCCCCTGGCATGCCTGGTCCTTCGACCCGGCGACAGGGGCGACAACAAGCTCTCAAGAAAGAGTTGCAGTTTATCCCGTAACTATTGAGGGAGAAGACGTTCTCGTCAAAGTATAGACTTTGGGTCACCCCAAATGCTGGGTGGCCCATTCAAGCCTTCTGTTGGCTTGAGTGGGCAACACGGCTGTTCATTTAGATGTTTTTCGATAGAGCGCAACGCAGCCCTCTAAGCAGCCTCTCCCGCTTTCACAATGGCCGTAAGCGAATGCGGGTCCAGGCTGGCGCCCCCAACCAGCGCGCCGTCAATCTCCGGCTGGCTGAGCAGCGCGCTGGCATTCTCCGGCTTGACGCTACCCCCGTACAGGATGCGCAGAGCATCAGCCACTGGCCGGCCAACCAGGCGCGCCACCTCGCCCCGGATCATGAGATGAGCTTCGGCGGCGATGGCCGGAGTCGCTGTCTTTCCCGTTCCGATGGCCCAGATGGGTTCATAGGCGATGACCATCGGACGAAGTTTGGTCGTATCGATCTGGTGGATCGCGCGACTGATCTGCCGGCACACGACCTCTTCCGTCATGCCGCTCTCCCGTTGTTCCTCGCGCTCACCGATGCAAACAATCGGCACCAGGTGGTGCTTGAGGGCGGCGGCCAGCTTCCGGTTGACGTCATCGTCGGTTTCCCCAAAGTATTGGCGGCGTTCGGAGTGGCCAAGGATCACATGGCTCACTCCCAGGGCGACGAGCATAGATGCGGAGATTTCTCCGGTAAACGCGCCCTCCTCCGCAAAGTGCATATTCTGCGCGCCCACCAGAACGTCTGAGCCCTTCACTGAGTGCAGCGCCGTAGCCAGGTCGACGGCGGGCGGGCAGATCACGATTTCGCTCTTGGTTTCGCCTTTGACCAGCGGCAGAAAGGTATGAAGGAAGCTCTGCGTCTCCGCAGGTGTTTTATACATCTTCCAGTTGGCGGCGATCAGGAGCTTGCGCATGCTATTGGGTGTCTCGCTTCTTGTGTTCTTTGACCAGATTGTAGAGCACGGAAAGGGTATGCTTCCGATCGAGCCGCCCGGCCACGCGCACCGCGGTCCAGCACCCGAGAAAGCCGAATAGGAAGTATCCGCAACCGCCGATAGCCAACAGGAAAGACATCGGCTTGGCCGCCAGCCAATCTCCGAAGACGCTGATCGCGTTGAGCGTGGAGATGAAGCCCATGAGACCCCCGAGGGGGAAGGCGATCAAGCCCAGGCTGACGCGATAGCGGTAGCCGCGAAGAAACTGGGTGAAGGTTGCGAGCAGCCACGCGATCAGCGCGCAGGCAATGCCCGCGACGAGGATGAGCAACGGCAGTTCGAGATTGACCACAGCCATGGTCTAAGAGCCGGGTGCTTCCGAGAGAGCCTCGACGCCGGGAAGCCGTTTGCCTTCGAGAAACTCGAGCGACGCGCCCCCGCCCGTAGAGATGTGTTTGATCTTGTCCGCTACCCCGGCCTGCTTCACCGCCGACACGGAATCGCCGCCGCCGACGATTGTGATGGCGGCCGCATTCTCCGCCAATGCTTCTGCGATACCAGTGGTGCCGCGGGCAAAAGCCGGCATTTCAAAGACACCCATGGGCCCGTTCCAGACGATGGTGCGGGCGCGGGCGATTTCGGTGGTGAACAGCTCAATCGTAGCCGGACCGATATCGAGTGCCATCCAACCAGTAGGAAACGGACCATCGCCCTCGAAGATCTGAGTACGGGCGTCGGCCGCGAATTTGTCGGCCAGCACGTGATCGACGGGCAACAGAAAACGCACTCCCTTATTCTCCGCTTCTTTGAGCGCTTCACGAGCCACTTCCAACTTGTCGGCCTCTACCAGCGACTTGCCCACCTCTTGCCCCATCGCCTTGAGGAAGGTGTATGCCATGCCGCCCCCGATGAGCAGCGCGTCGACCTTGCTCAGCAGGTTATGGATCACCTCGATCTTGTCCGAGACCTTTGCCCCGCCCAGGATCGCGACAAAAGGCTTCTCCGGAGCCTCCAGGGCTTTGCCCAGGTAATTCAGCTCCTTCTCCAGCAGCAGCCCGGCCGCGGACTGAGAGACGAAATGGGTTATTCCCTCGGTCGAGGCGTGTGCCCGGTGAGCGCTGCCAAAGGCGTCATTCACATAGACGTTGCAAAGGTTGGCGAGTTGTCGCGCGAAGTGGAGATCGTTGGCTTCTTCCCCAGCGTGGAAGCGCAGATTCTCCAGCAGCAACACCTGCCTCGATTCGAGCTGGCGCGCCAACTCCGTGGCCACGTCCCCCACGCAGTCGGGGGAGAAGGCCACGTTGACCGATTCCCCGAGCGCATGATCGAGCAGCGTGCGCAGCCGATCCACCACCGGCCGCAGGCTGTATTTAGGGTTGGGTTTTCCTTTGGGACGCCCCAGGTGTGAAGCCACGATCACTTTGGCGTGATGGCGCAGCGCGTACTCGAGCGTGGGCAAGGTTTCTTTGATCCGGGTATCGTCGAGAATCTGCGTACCGCTTTCCGACAGCGGTACGTTGAAATCGACGCGGACAAAGAGATATTTGTTGTTCAGCTCCAGATCGCGGATGGAAAGTTTCGCCATGGGAGTTCCCCTCAGGAAGTCTTACGAGAGCCGCCTCTGATCGTTCACAGCTCTCGCGCATCACTGCGCGAGAGCTGTCCTTTTAGAGCCCTGCTTTCTCGAGGAACAGCACCAGATCCATCACCCGGTTCGAGTAGCCCCACTCATTGTCGTACCAGCTGATGACCTTGGCCATATTGCTGCCGACGGTCTTGGTCAGGGGGCTGTCGACGATCGAGGAAAGTGGGTTTCCCTTGAAGTCGCTGGAGACCAGCTCATTGGTCTCGAGGCCCAGAATGCCCTTCATCGGACCGTTAGCCGCAGCCTTGAGGGCCTCGTTGATCGATTCCTTGGTGACGGGCTTGTCCGAAGTGAAAGTGAGGTCCACGACCGAGACGTTGGGCGTGGGAACCCGGATGGCGAAGCCGTCCAGCTTGCCTTTGAGCTCGGGTACCACCAGGTGCAGAGCCTTGGCGGCGCCGGTCGATGTAGGAATCATCGAGAGAGCGGCGGCGCGTCCGCGGCGCAGATCCTTGTGCGGAAAGTCGAGAATCACCTGGTCGTTGGTATAGCTGTGAATCGTGGTCATGATGCCGGCGGCGATGCCGAATGTGTCATTGAGCACCTTAGCCAAGGGCGCCAGGCAATTGGTGGTGCAGGAGGCATTGGAGATGACGTGATGTTTCTTTGGGTCGTACTTATCTTGGTTCACCCCCAGCACGATGGTCAGATCTTCGTTGGTAGCGGGCGCGGAGATGATCACCTTCTTGACCGTTCCCTGCAAGTGGGCCTTGGCCTTGGTGGCATCGGTGAAATGGCCTGTGGATTCGATGACCACTTGAGCGCCGGTCGAGGACCAGTCGAGCTTGGCGGGATCGCGCTCGGCAAATACCTTGAGCTTCTTGCCGTCGACGGTGATGAAGTCTTCTCCGGCGGTGATGGTGTGGGGCAGGTTGCCCAGGATGGAATCGTACTTGAGCAGGTGGGCCAGCGTTGCCGGGCTGGTCAGGTCATTCACCGCTACAAATTCAATTGCAGGATTTCCGAGCGCCGCACGAAAAACGTTGCGGCCAATACGGCCAAAGCCGTTTATGCCAACCTTTACTGCCATAAACTTTAAGATCTCCTTGAAGGTGCGTCAGGGTTTTTACGTCGTGGGTGCGGGAGCAATTTCCGTGTCCTCGCGGGAGGAGCGCGAAACTTGAGTGTACCAAAGAGCGCCGGCGGGAAAGGGAGCAGGCCATTTGCTGCCGTGGCAGAATTTGTGTTACATCCTCATCATGCGCGAATGGATGCGCGCCCTAATGAGACGACGTGGCAAGCGCGGAGTGAATGACTCGGAATCGACCGGGAAAATCGGACAGGAGATTCCAGCCAACCAGCCGACGCCTTTACAGCCGATGTACCCAGAAGACAAACGGGGTAGGGCGCCCGAGCCTTCTGTGGTCAGCCCTGTAGTGAGCAGTTCTGCCGTTACCAGCGCTGCCGTTCCCAGCCCGGGGGCCATCGCGCAAGCTGAGGCCGCACCCGCCGAGGTTCACTCGACGGCCGGCGGCGCCCGGCGGCGCCAGAGGAGGGAAAGCTGGTGGTGGAGACCCAGCCGGAATCGCCTTCCGTGCCACCCCCGGAGTTGCCGTCTGCCAGCCAGAAAGATCTCAAAGGCTATGTGGTGTTGGCTATCGGCTTGCCCGGATCGGGGAAGACGACCTGGTTCAAGCGCCGCGGAGTCACGCCGCTTTCCAGCGACATGCTGCGCAGCATCCTGTTCGATGACATCACCGAACAGCGCTACCAGGGCCTGGTCTTTTCTACGCTGCGTTCCCTGCTGCGCGCGCGCCTGATCGCCAAAATGCCGTGGAATTACGTGGACGCGACCAATCTCTCTGCCCACGAGCGGCGGCAGTGGATCAAGATGGCCAAGAGCTTCGGCTACGAGGCGCAAGCGGTCTTCTTCGACGTCCCGCTGGAGGTATGCATGGAGCGGAACAGCCGCCGGGAGCGCACAGTGAGTGATGACGTCATGCGCAAGATGGCAGAGCGTTTGCGTCCGCCCAGCTTCAAAGAGGGCTTCAGCAAGATCACCATGGTGCGGGTCAAAGGGGCCCCGCCGCTCAAAATGGACGGGGTTGACGTGGAGCCGCCCAGCTCTTGACGCTCCAGGCGCCAGAGCTGGATATCGCCCCGGCCATTGCTTTCGAGCAAGTCGGTCTTACCACGCCCGGCGGACGCGTCATCCTCGACCACGTCAGCTTGCAGATCGCGGAGGGTTCCACCACCGCCCTATTGGGGCGCAGCGGCTCGGGAAAAACCACGTTGCTGCGCATGGTAAACCGCCTCATCGAGCCCACCGCGGGACGGGTCATGGTGGAAGCAAAGGCTACCACCGATTGGGATCCCATCGCTTTGAGGCGCTCGATCGGGTATGTGATCCAGGAGACGGGCCTCTTTCCCCATTTCGACGCGGAACGCAACATCGGCACCGTGCTCGAAATCGAGGGTCGCCCCAAGCAAGAGATCGCCGGCCGTGCGCGCCAACTCTTTACCCATGTCGGATTGGACTATGCGACCTTTGCCCGGCGCCTGCCCTATCAGCTTTCCGGTGGACAACGCCAGCGTGTCGGCTTGGCGCGGGCGCTCGCAGCGGAACCTAAACTTCTGTTAATGGACGAGCCCTTCGGCGCACTGGACCCGCTCACCCGGGCTGAAATGCAGGACATGCTGCGCGATTTGCTCCAGCGCCTCCACAAGACGGTGCTGCTGATAACCCACGATCTGGACGAGGCGCTCTACCTGGCCTCACACATCGTGTTGCTCGAGGGCGGCAAGGTCGCGGCGAATCTTCCGGCAAAAGAATTCCTTGGCTCGAAGATCCCGGCGGTGCAGAGTTATGTGCGCGCTGTGCACCGGGGCCAGGAAGCGGTGAATTGATGTCCGGCTTTTTAGCCCAGCATGGATCGGAGATCGCCGAACTCACCCTGGAGCATCTGTGGCTGACCGGGTCGGCCATGTTGCTGGCTGCGGCCATTGGTGTGCCGACGGGCATTTGGCTGACGCGGCATCCGCGCTGGGCAAAGCCGGTGCTCGGCGTGGTGAATATCATCCAGACCATCCCCAGTCTTGCGCTGTTCGGGTTCCTGTTGCCCTTGCCGTGGATTGGCGATCGCGCGGCGCGCATCGCCATCGCGGCGTTGACCGCCTATGCGCTGCTGCCCATCGTGCGCAATACCTACGCCGGCATTGAGGGCGTGGATCCGACTGTGCTGGAGGTGGCAAAGGCTCTGGGCATGACGGACGGGCAGAGACTGCGCAAGGTAGAGCTTCCCCTGGCTGCGGGCTTCATTCTCGCCGGGCTGCGCACCGCCACCGTGCTGGCGGTAGGCATTGCCACCATCGCGGCAGCGGTCGGAGCCGGGGGCCTGGGCGAGTTCATCTTCCGTGGAGTAGCTTCGGTCGACAATCGCCTGGTGCTGGCCGGAGCGATCCCCGCGGCCCTGTTGGCGATTGCCGCCGACACCGGGCTGGGATGGGTAGAGAGCCGGTTGCGGGTGCCGGCCCCGGGACGAACGTGAAATCCGCTATGGCCCTCTGTGCCAGCGTCATGCTGCTGGCCATTGCCGCCTGCTCTCCGCCCCGTCCGGACTACCCCGTGATCGGAGCCAAGAACTTTACCGAGCAGGTAGTGCTAGGCGAATTGCTGGCCCAGCAAATCGAGGCCGTGACCGGCATGAAGGTCGAGCGCCGCTTTTATCTGGCCGGCAGCTACATTTGCAACCAGGCCTTGATCGCGGGCCGCATCGACTCCTACGTCGAGTACACCGGGACCGCCCTGACCGCCATTCTGAAGCAGCCAGTGGACAAGGACCCGCAGCGTGTACTGGAAACGGTGCGGCGCCTCTACCAGCAGCGCTACCAGGTAGCGGTCACGGCTCCCCTGGGCTTCGAGAACACCTTTGCCATGGTCATCCGGGGCCAGCAGGCCCAGGACCTTCACCTCACCACCCTGAGCCAGTCGGCGCGTTACACTCCGCAATGGAAGCTTGGGGTGGGCTACGAATTTGAACAGCGGCCGGACGGCCTACCGGGCCTGCAGCAAGCTTATGGTCTGAAGTTCGACGGCTCGCCCCGGCTCATGGATTTGGGGTTACTCTACCGCGCGCTGAATGGCCGCCAGGTGGACATCATCGCCGGCAACTCGACCGATGGCCCCATCAAGGCCTTCCACCTAGCCGTGCTTCAGGACGATAAGCATTACTTTCCTCCCTACCAGGCAGTTCCTCTCGTGAGGCAGGAAGCGCTCGACCGCTGGCCGAAGCTAAGAGAAGCCTTTGCCAGCCTGGCGGGCAAGATCACCGCAGAAGAAATGCAGACCATGAACGAGGCGGTCGACGGCCACCATCGCGACCCAGCCCAAGTTGTAAGAGAATTCCGTCAGTCCCACGGCCTGTAAATCTCTTCCTCACGAACTGCTTTTAGGGTTTGTCCTTACCATGAACCGACGGGTGCCCCACATCTCGCTCGTTTTTCGCGAGATGTGGGATTCCACGGAGGTGACTTGCGAAGATGTCTGTGGTGAAGCAAAACTGAAGGGGAGGATCCGTGGTATCCCACATCTCGCGAAAAACGAGCGAGATATGGGGCACCCAGGGTTCCTCCACGGGGAAAAAGCTTAAATGACAGAACCGTGGCTACGAGGCACGCTCTCCGATGTGCCGGTCGTACAGCGAGCCCTACTCCATTCGCTCGAAATGGCCCAGGAAGACACAGCCCGGTGGTGCCGTGATCTTGATGACCACGAACTGCACGCCCGGCCCTTCGATTTACCCTCGGTCGCATTTCAGTTGCGTCACATCGCCCGCAGCCTGGATCGCTTTTGCTCCTACGCAGAGGGCACTCCGCTAAGCCCGCAGCAGTTCAAGTCGCTGGCCAGCGAAATGGATGGCGAGGGAACCCGGGGGTCCATCTTTGCAGAATTGGAAGAGAGCCTGGAGAAGACACGGCAGCGTCTCAACGCAATCATCCGCCAGCCGGCTGATCTCCCAATAAGCATCGGGCGCAAGGCCCTGCCCACAACCCTGACCGGACTGCTGATCCACGCTGCGGAGCACACCCAACGCCATGTAGGGCAGGCGATTACGACCGCCAAGCTGATCCTGGCGCAGCGCGCGCCTAGCTAAGCTCAGGAATGCGGTCGACGATGTGGCCCATCTTCTCCTGCTTGACCTGGACATAGCGCTCGAAGCTATCGAGCGGCTCGACCTCAGCCGAGATACGTTCCACCACCCGAATACCCACCGCCTCGAGAGCCTCGACCTTCACCGGGTTATTGGTGATGAGCCGTACAGACTTCACGTTCAGTAATTTCAGAATCTCAGCCGGCAACTCGAACTCGCGGCAATCCGGTTTATAGCCGAGTTGTAGATTGGCTTCAACCGTATCCAGCCCCTGATCCTGCAGCTCGTAAGCGCGCAACTTGGCCATGAGTCCGATGCCCCGGCCTTCCTGCTGTTCATACAGCAGGATCCCGGCGCCGGCCTGAGCAATCGTCCGCAGCGCCAGTTCCAACTGGAGCCGGCAGTCACAGCGTAAAGACCCGAAGACATCCCCGGTTAGGCACTGGGAATGAATGCGCACCACCGGCGGCTCACTGTGGATGTCGCCCAGCACCAGCGCGATCGCGCCTTCGATCTTCCTGCTGACCGTAGTCATCCCCGGTCCGCACGGTTCCGGATCAACGCGCGTACCTTCGAAGCCCAGAATACGGAAATGACCCCAACGGGTGGGGAAATCCGCATCCGCCACTTTCTTAACACTTTCCCACGGCATAGTTGATTAGAGCCTCTTTGCCGGCCTCGTGTCCAGCACTCGAAACTGGCGTAAAGTAAGAGCGTGTATGAGCCGAAGCTCGTCCTCATTTCACTGCTGATCAAGCTGGGCGTGGCGGCGGCGGTGTCGGCGGTGACTGCCAGGGCCCTTACCTTCCAGCGCCTCCTGTTTGCCGAGCGCCGCACCCCCGCGCAGACCATCGGACTGCTGGCCTTCCTCTGTATCCCGCTGACGTTAGGAGTTTGGATTCGCTTCATCGTCCCTAACTTTTACGCCGCGGACATCGGCTTCGAAACCGTAATCATCCTTGGCATCCTGTTAGGCCCGCTTTCCGCGCTTTTCGGTGGCGCCGTGCTCTCCTTGCCCGCTATGCTGCACCACGAATACCTCACCCTGCCGTTCTTCCTTGCCGTGGCCATCGTTTCCGGCCTGTACGGGCGGGCCGTGGAGCCGGAAGAGGTATGGTCGTTTTCCCCTTTAGTCGATCTCAGCATCTACCGCTGGGTGCGGCGAAACCTGCTCGAGCCACGCTTCGATCCCCAGATCCTGCTGCTTATGCTGATCGTCGGCATGCAGATGGTCCGCATGTGGCTGGCGACGCTTTATCCTGGGCGTCTCTTTACTTTGAATTCCCACGGCTGGCTGGTTAAGCTCG
Source organism: uncultured Acidobacteriaceae bacterium (assembly GCA_963736535.1). Lineage (GTDB taxonomy): Bacteria > Acidobacteriota > Terriglobia > Terriglobales > Acidobacteriaceae > PALSA-350. Next base: position 567,319 of record CAVTPN010000010.1, on the reverse strand, counting down.
CGATTTGCGTCTCCCCAGCCGTGGTGGTGGCCATCCCGCTGAAGATCTGGAATTCGAGCCGCATTGAGATCAAGCTGAAGGAGCAGAAGCGGCTGGTGCTGGAAGCGCGCTTCGACGCCTTGCAGCGGCAGATCAACCCTCATTTCCTCTTCAACACGCTCAATTCCATCGCTTCGCTGGTCCGCTTCCGGCCCGAAATGGCACGGGAGATGATTGTGCAGTTGGGTAACATCCTGCGTGCGCTGCTCAAGGATCACGACGCGTATGTACCCTTTCGCGAAGAGCTGACTTTCACCGACGACTACCTGGGTATTGAAGTGGTTCGTTTTGGGGCAGAGAAGCTGCGCGTGGTCAAGGAGATCGATCCCGCGACCCTGGAGTTGCTGGTGCCTTGCATGCTGCTGCAGCCGTTGATCGAAAACAGCATCAAGCACGGTCTGGAGCCGCGCCTGCAGGGAGGAACCATCACCCTGCGCAGCCGTATCCAGGGCGCCAAGATGATAGTCGAGGTCGAAGACGACGGCGTGGGTATGGCTGAGGGCCGAGCACGGGAAGTAGGCTTTGTCAGCCGGGGAGCAGGCATCGGCATGCGCAATGTGCGCGAACGGCTGGAGGTGCTCTACGGCAACAGCGCCCGCTTCGAGGTCTTCAGCCGTCCCGGACGGGGAACGCGGGTCACCCTGGAGATACCAATGGCGCCCAACGTACTGGTGCTGGCGGATCAGACGTCGGCGCGCGCCAGCACCCTCTCGTAGTATTTCTCGTATATCGGGATGATGCGCGAGGCGCAGTAGCGATCCTGGGCCGCTCGCCGGCCGGCATCGGCCATGGCGGCGAGACGGCCCTCATCTGCCAGCAGTTCGATGGCCCCGGCGGCCATTGCAGCGACGTCGCCTACGGCGAACAGGCGGCCGGTCACACCGTCCTCAATCAACTCCGATACGCCGCCGACCCGGGTGGCGATGGTGGGTACCTTGCAGGCCATGGCTTCCAGTGCTGCCAGTCCGAAGGACTCCAGTTCGCTGGGCATGATCATCAGGTCGGCCACCGGCAGTAGTTCGTGGACCCGCTCCTGTTTGCCTAGGAACTGCACCCGGTTCTGAATGCCTTTGTTGTTGGCCAGCCACTCCGCCGAGGAGCGGTCCGGCCCGTCGCCCACCATCAATAGGCGCGCCGGCATCTCTTGTGCGATGCGGGAAAAGACCTCGACCACATCGAGGATGCGCTTGACCGGGCGGAAATTCGAGAGATGGACCAGGATCTTCTCTTCTGGTTCCGCGTATCGCGCGCGGGCAGCAGCCCGCTTTTCGCCTAGCGGCTTGTATTCGTCGCAGTTTACGAAGTTAGGAATCACTTCGATAGGCCGCAAAATGCCGAAATCGTGCACGGTTTTCTCGCGCAGGTAATTGGAGATCGAAGTGACGCCGTCGCTCTCTTCGATACCGAAGCGCGTGATGGGAAGATAGGATCGGTCGAGCCCTACAAGCGTAATGTCGGTACCGTGCAGCGTGGTCACAAAGGGAAGATGTCTGCGTTTTGCCAGCATCTGGCGCGCCAGCAGCGCGCACACCGAGTGGGGAATGGCGTAGTGGACGTGAAGTAGATCGAGCTCATAATATTCGGCCACCTCTGACATGCGGGTAGCCAGAGCCAGATCGTAAGGTGGGTACTCGAAGAGGGGGTAATTTGAGACCGGTACCTCGTGATAGAAGATGCCTTCTTCGCGCCCGGTAAGCCGGAAGGGTTGCGAATAGGTGATGAAGTGCACCTGGTGACCGCGCGCTGCGAGTTCGATACCGAGTTCCGTCGCGACCACACCGCTGCCGCCGTACGTTGGATAACACGTGATGCCGATTTTCATTCTCACAACCCCTTGGCAGCGACTTCGATCACTACGAGGTTATGACCAACCCCGCCCTTTGTCATCCCGCCCGCCCGCGGCGGCGAGCCACACCGGCAACCAAGGTTTTGGGTGCCCCATTCAAGCCTTCTGTTGGCTTGAGTGGGCTACCATCCTTCCCCCAACCTCTTTTGCAGTTAGATCCCAAACTACGCCCGCTGCCCGAGCTGATGAAAATCAATCAGCGATAATTCTGGGTCATTCTTAAGTGCCTCGGGAATGACCTCGAGCAGAGCGCTGCGTTCTGTATCCCGCGAGGCCACCAGGCGAGTATGTGCCTGCTCCAGCGCACGGTCGCTATACCCCGGATGGCAAACCAGCTCCCAGGTACCGCCAGGCATGGCATGAAGCATGGAACGCAGAACATGCTCATCAAGACTCCCGGTAGCCAGCACTCCGATCGACCCGTCGGCGGTCAACATACCGTATTCCCCAGTGAGCTTGGAAAAGGCTCGACGCTGGCTTCTCATGGCGTGCACTTGGGCCCGGCGCCACGTGCTGGCGCCCGGCGTAGCGCGCAGGCTCCAGGACGGCTCGAAGGGATTGCGCACGCAGTCCACCCCGCAGTGCTTTGCCGCGCGCAGCAAGGGAGCCAGCGCACGGGGAAACATATGGATGTGTTTGTGCGAGTCGATGTGGCTGACGGTGACTCCGCTTGATTGGATGCGCCATATTTGGGCGATGGCCTCGGCTTCGATTTCCCGCTCACGAATACGGCCGCGCATCAAGTCACGCAGAAAACTTCCCACCGTCGGCCGCAGCGAAAACGATGCCGGACGCTGGGGATCGAGTAGGGAAGGCACCTCGTCAGGGCGGAGCAGCGGTGTGCCGTCCACCAGTACGACGTGGCAGCCGACGGCTAGCGCCGGTTGTGCAAAGGCCAGATAAACGGCGGGAGAGAAGTAAGGAGCCGTGGCCATTAACGTGGTGGAGCTGAGTACGCCTGCTCGCTGCAGTTCAACGATCGCTCGGTTGACGCCTGGCGCGAGACCAAAGTCGTCCGCGTTGATAATCAGGCGCTTCATTTCCGCCAGTGTACCAAGGGTCTTTGTTGCCCTCTCGTGCATCAAAGGTCCAATCGCGTTGTACCGTACATGAACGAACTACGCCGCGACGGCGAACTATTCATACGGTCAGCAGACAGAGAGCGCTACAATAAGTTTTCTTTGAGCGGGGGAGGTTCCGCAACAAATGTCCGCAGGATGGCTGCAGCGCAAGGGGCCCGGCTCAGCCGCGTTTGCATTGCTGCTGCTATTGAGCAGCGCCGGACATGCAGCCTGGGCTGCCCCAACCGACAATATCGTCTACCAGACTCCGAGCACCTTTGCCCCACACTCGGGGCCGGCGTTGTTGATCCATCATTTGTCGCTTTTCGTGATGCAAATAACGGGCGCGATCTTTATCGTGGTCGCGTCGCTTTTGGCGTATGTGGTAGTCCGTTTCCGCCAGCGTGATCCCAACGATGACAGCGAACCGCCCCAGGTCTACGGCAGCACCCAGATTGAATTGGCCTGGACAGTGATACCCGTGCTCATCGTGTTCGTGCTCTTCCTCACCACGGCCCGCATTCTCTTCGCCATCCAGGATCAAAAGATGCCGCCGTCCGCCCTGGACGTCGACGTCGTAGGCCATCAGTTCTGGTGGGAGTTTCACTACCCAAAATATGGTTTCACGACGGCCAATGAGCTGCATGTGCCGCTCAGCACCGAGCAGGATCCCATGATCACTTCTCTGGGCTTGCTTTCTGCCGATGTGGATCACAGCTTCTGGGTCCCCGCGTTGTTCGGCAAGACCGACTTGATTCCGAACCACCTCAACCACATGTGGTTTAATCCCGATAAACCCGGGATGTACGTTGGCCAATGTGCTCAATTCTGCGGCGTAGAGCACGCCAAGATGCTGCTGCGTGTCTACGTGCAAACCCCGGAAGATTTCGCCGCCTGGGTGAAGAATCAGCAGCAGCCGGCGGTTGAGGATCCGGCCGTTGCCGAAGGGCGGCAGCTTTTCGAGTCGGAAGCTTGCATCAGTTGCCACGAGGTGCGCGGCACTGCCGCCCAGGGAAAGTTTGGGCCAGACCTTACTCACTTTATGAGCCGGGATACGCTTGCATCCGGTGCGGCCGACAACACCCCGGCGAATCTCAAGCTTTGGATCAAAGATCCGGACTACGTCAAGCCAGGAAGCCTGATGCCGGCCATGCAATTGAGCGATGACCAGATCGACAAGGTCGTCGCTTACCTCACGACCTTGAAGTAACTGCGACACGGGCCAGAACAGACAGGAGTTTTCCGTTATGGCTGATTCGACTCTACCGATCGGGAGCGCCATCGACCTCACCCCGCCGGGTGCGGTCTACGGAACGTGGCTCGAGCAGGTGCACGATTGGGTGGTCACGGTCGACCACAAAAAGATTGGTTTAATGTACATCGCCTACGCCCTGATTTTTTTCCTGGTAGGGGGCTTCGAGGCGGTGTTACTGCGCATTCAGCTTGCCGTGCCGCACAACAACTTTCTCTCTCCCGAGGTCTTCAACCGCATCTTCACCATGCACGGAACCACAATGGTCTTCCTCATGGGAATGCCATTGATCATCGGCTTCGCCAATTACCTGGTGCCTCTGATGATCGGCGCCAGGGATATGGCCTTTCCCAGGATGAACGCCTTCAGCTTTTGGATGACCGCGCTGGGTGGGTTGTTGCTGTACTACAGCTTCATCGGCGGCGTGGGCCTGCAGGGCGCGGGAAGCGCGCCCGACGTAACCTGGTGGGCCTATGCCCCACTCACCGAACGAGCATTCTCTCGCGGACACAGCACGGACTACTGGGCGTTGTCGCTGATCGTCTCTGGATTCGGCACCATCGGCGCCGCGGTCAACATTATCGCCACTACCCTGTGCATGCGCTGCAAAGGCATGACTCTCTTTCGCATGCCGCTGTTGGCCTGGCTCTACCTGGTGGTCTCGGGGATGATCCTGGTGACCATCAGTCCTTTGACCGCGGCCCAGATCATGCTGGTCATTGACCGTTATCTCGGGGGCCACTTCTTCGACTCGCAGGCCGGCGGCGCGCCCATTGTCTGGATGCATTTCTTCTGGGTCTTCGGTCACCCTGAGGTCTACGTGCTGGTCATGCCGGCGTTCGCCATCGCTAACGAAATCATTCCCGTCTTCTCCCGTAAGGCGATCTTTGGCTACCCGGCGATGGTGGCCGCATCCGCCGGCATTGGTTTGATCAGCCTCAGCGTGTGGGCGCACCACATGTTTACCGTGGGCATGACCTCGGCGCAGAACGCCTTCTTCGTGCTCTCCACCGGGATGGTCGGGGTTCCGACCGGGATTAAGATCTTCAACTGGCTGGCCACAATGTGGGGAGGCAAAATACGCTTTGCCACGCCTATGCTCTTCTGCACCGCCTTCCTGGTTCAGTTCCTGTTCGCAGGCCTGACCGGAATCATGCTTTCCACTGCTCCCTGGAACTGGCAACTGCACAACTCCTATTTCGTGATCGCCCACTTCCACTATGTCCTGGTGGGCGCCATCGTCTTCTGCTTTCTCGGAGGGTTCTACTACTGGTACCCGAAGATGACTGGCAAGATGCTCAATGAGCGGCTGGGCAAGTGGCATTTCTGGCTGTTCGTCCTCGGCTTCCACGTGACGTTCGACTTCATGCACATACCCGGGCTGCTGGGCATGCCGAGGAGTATCTACACCTACGAACCTGGACGCGGCTGGGACAGCTGGAACATGATCGTATCCATCGGAGGCATGATTCAGGCAGTCGCCACGCTGATTTTTGTTTACAACCTGGTCTATTCGTACTTCAAAGGCCCAGACGCCGGACCGGACCCGTGGGATGCATGGACGCTGGAGTGGGCAACCACATCGCCTCCGCCCGCCTACAACTTTGCCAGCGAACCGGTGGTGGCCAGCCGCAGACCGCTGTGGGACCTGAAGCATCCGGAAGATCCGGACTCACGGTACGAATGACTCTGATCGTCGAGGATAGAGGATGAGCGCCAGTACGATTCCCCTGGCTCACGGACAAGCCAACGAAGACTGGGTGTTGCCCTATCACGGCACCGTCGCCATGGTCTCGTTGATCGTCGCCGAGACCACGATCTTCACTATTTTCGTTGTCGCCTATGTCTATTACATAGGCAAGAGCATCTCCGGCCCGCAGCCGCGCCAGGTTCTCGAACTACCCATCTTCAATACGGTTTGCCTGCTCTCGAGCAGCTTCACCATCTGGCTTGCGGAGCTTGGCCTGAAGAGGCGCGCGATGGGGGCCTTCAGCTTATGGTGGGCGCTTACCGTGGTTTTGGGCGCGATTTTTCTCGGCGGCACCGCGCTCGAATGGAAGAAGCTGATCTATCACGACGGGTTGACGATCAGCACCAACCTCTTTGGCACCACGTTCTACTCGCTAGTCGGCTTGCATGCCAGCCACGTCATCGTCGGCCTGACCATGCTTTCAATCGTGCTGATCTTTTCGCTCACCGGGAAGATCAAGAGTGAACACTCGAGACAGCTCGAGGTGCTCTCGCTCTATTGGCACTTTGTCGATGCGGTCTGGGTGGTGGTTTTTACTGTGGTCTACATCATTGGCCGTTGACAGAAAGAGATAGAAGCAATGCAAGACCCACAGGGACACAACGAAGTATCGGACGAGATTGTGCAACTGCCGGCACCTACCGCGTGGCCGCTGGTATTGGCCCTTGGCCTGACCTTTGGCCTGGCAGGGCTAGTGACGAACGCGGGGATCAGCATCCTCGGGGCGGTGCTTATAGTTGTCGGCTGCGTGGGGTGGTTCCTTCAAGTATGGCCGCATGCGCATCATGTTGCCGTTCCGGTCAAAGTCCAGAAGTTCGAATACACAACCATCCGCACCAAGGTTGCACGTATCGAAGTCGACGAAAGCCATCGCGCGCGCCTGCCGGTACACACGCCCTCCGTCATGGCCGGGGTGAAGGGCGGCATCGCGGGCGGCGCCGCGATGATCGTGCCCGCGCTCCTCTACGGCCAGATCCGTTACCACAGTATCTGGTATGCGGTAAATCTATTGGGAGGAGCGGGAGTTGCTGGCTGGATCAATCCGACCCTCGCGGAGATCACGCACTTCCGCCTGAGTGCGTTGATCACTGCCACCATCATCCATGCTGTCGGCTCGGTGCTGATCGGCCTGCTGTACGGCGCCATGCTTCCCATGTTGCCGCGGCACCCGATAGTGCTCGGGGGCCTCATCGCCCCTTTGTTATGGACGGGCGTCTTGCATGCCACGCTGGACCTGATCAACCCCTATCTTGATGCGCGCATCGACTGGTGGTGGTTTGTCGCTTCGCAGGTGACCTTCGGGGTGGTGGCGGGCTGGGTCGTGGCGCAGCAGATCAACATCCGCACCGAGCAATATCTGCCCTTTGCCGCACGCATGGGATTGGAAACACCGGGAATGATGGACGAGCACCATCGGGAGGACGAACCGAAGTGACGGCGCGCCTGCTGATGCTGCTTTCCTGTATGGCTGTACTCGGCTGCGGACAGCTTCCCGGGCATCCCAAGCCTGGACCGGAGGTGCCGCGCCCCGATTCAGTGCTGGGCTTTGCTACCCTCTACAGCCAGAACTGTTCCGGTTGTCACGGCGCACAGGGAATGAACGGCCCTTCGTACCCGCTGGCGAATCCCGCTTACCAGGCGCTGGTCGATGAGCAGATCCTGCATCAGATTGTTGCTAACGGCGAACCGGGCACGCACATGCCCGCCTTTGCGATCAGTGCCGGGGGAAGCTTGACCGGCCAGCAGGTGGACGCGCTGGTGAACGGTATGCGCGCCGCCTGGTTTAAGGCGGGCACTCTCGATGGCACAAATCCGCCGCCCTACAAAGCCGCCAAGCCGGCTGATCCTGCTCACGGCCAGCAGGTTTATACGGCCTATTGCGCTTCGTGCCACGGCGCCGCCGGAGCCTCTGGCAAAAGCAAAGCGGGCTCGATTACCGCGCCGGCATTCTTGGCGTTGGTGAGTGACCAGGTACTGCGCACCGTGGTGATTGCCGGGCGTCCGGATATCGGCCAGCCAGATTGGAGAAACGATCTGCCTGGGCACCCGATGAGCGATCAGGAAGTGACCGACGTGGTGGGCTGGCTCTCCAGCCAGCGCCCCGGCGCACAGCAAAACAAGGCCGGAGGAGGCTCGCGATGAGCGACGAGAAGGCAGTAAGCAGACGGTGGCTGTTGATGTCGATCGGCGTGCTGCTCAACGGCGCGGTTGCCCTGTTGATCGCCACCCCGATCGTAGGCTACCTGTTGGGGCCTATTCGCAGGAATGGCGGTTACAATTCCTGGATCGATTTGGGTGACGTTTCTCAATTTGCCCTGGGCGAGACGCGGTTAGCCAGCTTCGTCAACCCTCATAGCGTGCCGTGGGACGGTGCGACCGGCAAGGCTGCCTGCTGGGTCCGCCGGACGCAGGACCAGAAGTTCCAGGTCTTTGCCATCAACTGCGCTCACCTGGGCTGCCCCGTGCGCTGGTTTCCCCAGTCGGAGCTGTTTATGTGCCCATGCCATGGCGGCGTCTATTATGCCGATGGTTCGCGCGCCGCAGGCCCACCGCCGCGAGGTCTTTTCGAATACCCGTACAAAGTGCAAAACGGCAAATTGATGATTGACGGCGGCCAGATGCCCACGCTGGCAACCAGCGCGTCGGTGCGGAAAGAGAGTTCTGCATGCACTGGTTGAAGCGCACTTACGACTGGTTAGAGTTCCGGTTGAAACTGGAAGGGCCGATCAAGGAAACGATTCTCCACCCGGTCCCGAGGAACACGGCCAGCTGGTGGTATGTCTTTGGCAGCGCCAGTTTCGTTCTGTTACTGCTACAGATCGCCACCGGGATCCTGCTCGCCATCGTCTATGTTCCCTCCGCGGGTGAGGCATGGAACAGTCTGCAGGTGTTGAACCACCAACTCCCGCTGGGGTGGTTCCTGCGCGCGATGCACGGTTGGGGATCGAACTTCATGGTCGCCGTGGTGCTGATCCACATGGCCCAGGTGTTCCTGTTTGGCGCTTACAAGTTTCCCCGCGAGCTGACCTGGATCCTGGGCGTCTTTCTGCTGCTCATGACGCTGGGCATGGCATTTACTGGCCAGGTGATGCGCTTCGACCAGGATGCCTATTGGGGGTTGGGTATTGGCGCCTCGATCGTAGCCCGCGTGCCTCTCATAGGCGGCCCGCTTGTGGACCTGCTGTTAGGGGGCCCGATTATCGCCGGTCCCACGTTAACCCGCTTCTTTGCCTTGCATGTCTTTGTCATCCCGGGAATGATGCTGGCTTTCGCCGCCCTGCACATTTGGATGGTCGTCGGACTGGGCATCAACGATTGGCCCATGCCGGGCCGGATTGTCAGGCGCAGCACCTATATTCAGGAGTACCACGAGCTGACGCAGAAGGACGGCATCCCTTTCGTACCCGGGGCAGTGTGGAAAGACATGATATTCTCCGCGGCAATCCTCTTTGCTGTGGCGCTTTGCGCGGTGTTTCTGGGGCCCTTCGGGCCGACCGGCTTTCCTGATCCAACCATCATCCAGACCGTGCCCAAGCCGGATTTCTTTTTCCTGTGGATTTACACCATCCTCTCTTTCCTCCCGGAGAACCTGGAGACGCCGTTCATCCTGATCGCTCCAGTCCTGGGGATACTCTTCCTGCTGGCACTGCCATTCTTTGCCGGTGAGGGGGAGAAGAGTTGGCACCGCCGGCCGATCGCGGTGCTGTCGATCACCGTGCTGGCGGTAGGCTTTGCTGTGTGCCAACACCTGGGAACTTACACCCCCTGGAGTCCGGAGATGCAAGCCTGGAGCGGCGATACCGTTCCCGTGCAATATGTGCACGGGGCCACGCCGCTGGGTAGGCAAGGCCAGATTGTTTTTCAGGATAAGCAATGCCGCAACTGCCACATGCTGGGCGGCGTGGGCGGCCAGCGCGGCCCGGCGCTCGATGGAGTGGCCACGCGGCTTACTTATGATCAACTGGTGCACCAGGTGCTGCAGGGTGGAGGAAACATGCCTGCTTACGGAAAGAATCTTTCCCCGCCCGAAGTAACGGCGCTGGTCAGCTTCCTCGAAACCTTACATCCCGCGGGCCAACTCCCGGCACGGGATGCGTCGCAGCTATATATAAACACCGGGGAGCTCGATCCCCCGCAACCGTAGTCGCTGCAAGACTCGATAGGTACAGGACGGGTGCCCCCACGTTCGCCTCAGCGTACGTGGGCCGAAAAAGACGGGCGAAGCCCACCATGGCTTTTTGCGAGACCGGCCGGCGATTGAACAACCTGCAGTTGCGTAAATGAATTGTCATCCCGACCGGAGCGCAGCGTAGTGGAGGGACCTGCGGTTTCTTTCTCGATCCCACATAATAAATGATGAGGTGATCAACCAATCTAAACTTTGTCATCCCGAGGAACTCCGGACTTCCTTGCTACGCAGGACACAATCAACGGCAACAAATGCGGCTTTCAGTGCCCCAGGCAAGCCGCATTTAGGCTTAGTCGGCACCACGACGCCTCACCCCGGTCATTCGGAGGAAGCCGAGGGACCTGCAGTTCCCCTCGACCCGCAGCCAACTCAGTTAATAACCGTTTCCCACACCAACAAAGCTTACCCAATGTCAGAAACCGCGTCACAAGCCGCACTAGCTTCCTGGTCCTTTCCCTTTTGGGCCACATCAGGCTTGCTCGCGTCCGCAGTACCCTATCTCCGTGGCTTTGGCAAAATTCGACGTACCCGGCCGCACCTGTTTCCATCCTGGCGCGCATGGTGCTTTCTTGGTGGCCTTCTTTCTCTCTATGTAGCCGTCGGTTCACCGATCGATGCCCTGGACGATGTGCTGCTAGCCGCCCATATGACACAGCACCTGATCTTTATGTCGGTGGCGCCGCCGCTGCTTTTGTTGGGCGCTCCGGCGGTTCCATTGTTGCGTTCGCTGCCGCGCTGGCTGGTTCGCGACGGTCTCGGCCCTCTTTTTCGTATGCCGTGGTTGCATCGGTTATTCCGCTTGCTCACACGCCCCGTCTTCGCGTGGCTGGCGATGAATATCGCCTACCTCGGCTGGCATATTCCCCAGGCCTACGAACTGGCGCTGCGCTCGGATGCCTGGCACGCGGTGGAGCACGCCTGCTTTCTCGTCACCGGATTGCTTTTCTGGTTTCCCGTGATTCAGCCGTGGCCAAGCGTCAGCCGAGAGTCTCGCTGGGCATTGTTGCCCTACCTGGTCGGCGCGGACCTGGTGAATACTGCATTTTCCGCCTCACTCACCTTCGCTGGAAAGGTGATCTATCCCAGTTACGCCGCGGCGCCCAGAGTCTTTGACATCTCGGCGCTGGGCGACCAGGCCGCGGCGGGCGCGCTGATGTGGGTCATCGGGTCGATCTTTTACCTTGTGCCGCTGGCAGTGATCGCGCTCCGTCTCCTCTCGCCTCAAGGTGCTTCTTCCACTCGTCGCGTTGCACCATACCTCAAGGCTGACCCCGCGAAGCTTGGTGTAACCTACAGCCCTCAAACCAAATGATTCATGCGCCGAATCCGCTAATTGCTTTAGGAGTGGTCGCGTCGACAGCGGCCACGGACGCAGTCTATGTTCTTTTCACCGCTGCGGTGGCCGCGCGCCGCAGGAGCATAGCGGCCAGCTGGAGCAGCGTGTGGTACCTGCTCTCTGCGTTTGCCGTGATCAGCTACACCGGCAACCCCATCTACGTGGTCTTTGCTGCGATCGGCTCCTGGCTCGGAGCCTTCGGGGCGGTCACCTGGTTAGGGACGGCCGATGTAAAGAGTGCCTCGGCAAAACCGCACTCTTGAATCACTCCCCGCGATTTGTGTTAACTTTTGCAGGGGAAATGACATGGCAGAAACCGTTGCGCAAGCAAAGCACACCAAATGGAATGACATCGAAGTAGAACCTTTGAGCCCCCTTATAGGCCGGCAAATGGTCGTGGGCACCAACCTGATGGTGGCGCGGGTCCTGCTTAAGAAAGGCGCGAAAGTGCCTTTGCACAGCCATCACAATGAGCAGCTCACCTACATTCTCGAAGGCGCATTGCATTTCTTCATCGATGGCCGGGAGATCACTGTTTCTACCGGGGAGGTGCTCTGCATCCCGCCCCACATGCCGCATGAGGCGATTGCGCTTGAGGATACGGTGGACCTGGACATCTTTACTCCCCCGCGGCAGGATTGGATCGACAAAGACGATGCCTATCTGCGACAGGGAGCAAGCAAGTAGCCGGGAGGAAACCAGGTGGATCTGGGACTCAAGAACCGCAATGTAATTGTTGCTGCTTCGAGCGATGGTATCGCCCGGGCGGCGGCGGAGAAATTCGCAGCCGAAGGCGCGAAAGTGGCCATGTGTTCACGCGACGCCAACAAACTGAATGCGGCAGCAGGGCTCATTGGTAAACGCTACGGCGTCCCGGTACTGGCCGAGCCACTGGATGTGACCGATGCTGCCGCCGTCGAGGCGTTTGTGAAGCATGTCGCAAAGGAGTTCGGCGGCGTCGACGTTTGCGTGACCAACGCCGGCGGACCGCCGGCCAAGATGTTCTTTGCCACCACCACCGAGGAGTGGCATCGCGCAGTAGAACTGAACTTCATGAGCATAATCCACTTTGCCCGCGCGGTTTTACCCTGGATGCAGAAGAACCACTGGGGACGCCTGGTGACGATTACCTCTGTCACCGTGCGCCAGCCGGTTCCGGACCTCATCTACTCCAACGCGGTACGCGCCGGAGTGCTTGGCTTGATCAAGAGCCTTTCCAACGAGTTTGGCAAAGACGGCATCACGGTCAACAATGTGGGACCCGGCTACACCGCGACCGAGCGCTTGAAGGATCTGATCAGCAAGCGCTCGCAGGATCGGGGCACGAGCCCTGCTGAGTTCGAATCACGCCTGGTGGAAGATGTGCCTCTGAAGCGCGTTGGCCAACCAGAAGAACTAGCCGATGCGATTGTCTGGCTTGCCTCCGAGCGTGCATCGTACATCACCGGCCAAACCCTGTTGGTCGACGGGGGCGCGTACCAAGGGCTCTAGGTTTGCGTTCCTTAGGGACCTGCGGTTTCCTTCTATCCCATCTGACAACTCTTCATAGAAGTCATCACCCTATACTTTGTCATCCCGACCGAAGCGGACCCGGATTTCCTACATCGCGGTACCATCCAAGGCCACGTATGAGGCTTTCCGTAAAGAAAGCCGCATGACGTTCGCCAACGCCACCAAGCTCGACAGGAAATCCGGGGTAGCGTAGTGGAGGGACCTGCGGTTTCCTTCTATCCCACCTGACAACCCTTCATAGAGGTCATCACCCTACACTTGTCATCCCGACCGAAGCGAAGCGTGGTGGACCCGCTGTTGTAGTCTGTTTGTTAACGGATGCAGTGTGTCACGGGGTACTCGCTTTGAGCAGTGTAGTGAACTCAGGCCGCGTTGCCACGTTCGAGCTAGATCAAGTGGAGAGTTAATCGATGCCTCGTCTGACAATCGCGCTCCTGATCGCATTCTCCTGTCCCCTGTGGGGGCAGGCCAGTCCGAACATGGCGCCTGGTTACCAGCAGACCTACGATCGCCTACTGCAGCAGATTCGCCAGATCGCCATCTTCGATGATCACGGCCACCCAGGCTTCGCAGACGATAGCGACGTCGACGCGATGGCCTCTCCACCTGGGCATGCGCCCCTGCGCTTGAGTCTGGACAATCCCGAGCTGATCGCCGCCTCCAAAGATCTCTTCGACTACCCGTTCTCCGATAACAGCCCGGAACACATCAAGTGGCTGGTCGCGAAGAAGGCGGAGTTACGCCACACTTACCCGGGTTATCAATACTTCGACCGCATTCTGGATAAGCTCAACGTCGAGACCATGATGGCCAACCGGGTTGCTATGGGTGACTACCTCGACCCCAGGCGTTTTCACTGGGTCTTTTTCGTCGACTCGTTTCTCTTCCCTCTGGACAACAGCGAGTTGACCGCGCGCAATGTCGATGAGGGTGTCTATATTCCTATTCAGGAGAAGAAGCTGAAGGGCGAACTCACCCAGGCGGGGCTAGTCGCGTTACCTGGGACCTTGCCCGCCTACCTGGCCTTCATCAGCAAAATCCTGGAGCAGAATCGCAGTCATGGCGGCGTCGCCATCAAATTTGAAATCGCTTATTTCCGCTCTCTGCATTTCGATGATCCGCCTCAGGCCGAGGCAGCGACGATCTATAACCGCTATCATGCTGGAGGAAAGCCCTCTGCTGCAGAGCACACAGTCTTTGAAGACTTCATGTTTCGCTACCTGCTGCGCGAAGCCGGGCGTCTCCACCTTGCCGTACAAATTCACACCGCGGTGGGGACCGGCGACTTCTTCAGCGTAACCGGCGGCAACGTGCTCAATCTCGAGAACGTGTTGCGCGACCCGCGCTATAGCAACGTAAACTTCGTGCTGCTACATGGAGGCTATCCGTTCCAGAACCAGGCCATCTGGCTCACAGCACGGGAGAATGTCTATCTGGACTCGTCGTTGATGGGCATTTACTTATACCCGAAAGATCTGGCCGAGGTGCTGCGCCACTGGCTGCTGCTTTATCCCGATAAAGTCGTCTTCGGTTCCGATGCTTTTCCCTTTAATGAAGCCATCGGTGCGGAAGAGAGCGATTGGCTGGCAGTTGAGTCCGCGCGCACAGCCCTGGCGGCCGCACTCTCCGGGATGATCCTCGACGGGGAAGTTACCGAGCAGCAGGCCCTGAAATTTGCGCACGGCTACCTGCATGACAACGCCGCGCGTATCTATCCCCAACCCGTACAGTAGCCGTTGCGTCAACGAAGAAACTGATCGACGAATCCCTCCCCCAACCCGACGGCCGTATAGTGGCGGCGACAGAGATCGATCTTGGTAAACACATCTTCGTACCCCAGAACTCCACCATCGGGATCGACATAGATCATCGCGCCATTGACCTGAAAGAGCGTAATCATCTCCGGAACGTCGGGTTCTACCACCAGCGTATGTGTCTCGCCTGGAGTCTCATAGACATAAGAACCTTCCGTAGCCGTCCAATCATGTTCCAGATAGTGCCAGCTGCCCTTCAGCACAAAGCCGTGGACAGGCTGCGGATGCCGGTGGCGCGAAAGCACGCCCGACTTGCGCACCCGTAGAAGATTCATCCAATATCCCCGGCTGGCGGACAAGCACAGTGGACGGAACCATACGTTCTCCATCTGCGGCACCCACAGCCGCTCATCCTGTGGGATAGCGTTGGGAACGACCAACTCAGGGAAGCATTCCTTGGGCTGCGGATGCCGATACGGAATCCGAGCTTCCGCCGCATTTTGCTCCGGACGATTAACGGTAAGATTGCTCATGGTGGACCCTCGCTTTCATACTGCTGCGTAGCCTCCATCGACGGGCAAGATCGCTCCCGTGATGAAGCGCGCCGCTTCCGAACAAAGAAATACAGCCACTCCGGCAACATCTCCCGGCTCACCCCAACGCTGCATGGGTGTGCGCCGCAGGATGGCGGCAGACCGGCCCTCATCCTCAACCAGCCCTCGCGTAAGCTCCGTGGCAATCCAGCCCGGAGCAATGGCATTCACGCGGATGCCTTCCGGCGCCCAGGCGACCGCAAGGGCCTTGGTTAATTGTGCCACTCCGCCCTTGGAGGCCGTGTAAGCAGGAATCGACGGCCCACCAAAATAAGACAGCATCGATGCAGTATTAATGATGGCGCCCCGGGCCGCGGCTAGCTTTGCATGCGCCCCGACGCACATACGCATGGTTCCGGTCAGGTTGACGTCGATCACCTTTTGAAATGTCGCCATGTCGTATTCGGCGCCATCGCGAAAAATCACCCCGGCGCAATTGATGAGGGCAGCCAATTCACGAAACGGCGCCAGCACAGCAGCCACCGAGTCAGCAGACGTAACGTCGAGCTTCACCGCCGAAAGATGCAACCTCTTTGGGACTGCGGCGACCTGCTCGTCGGTGAGGCCGGTGGCGGTGACTTCGTATCCAGCATCGGCCATTGCGGTCGCGATGCCAAGTCCAATTCCTGTGGTACCGCCGGTGACAAGTGCTCGCGGCCGCGAGGGCGCTTCTGCCATCAAGGTCGAGCCCCCGCCGAGACACGCAGAAAGAGCATAGCTTCCCCGGGTCGAATGGTATTACAAAGCCTGTTTGCGTACAAACGGAATGCGGACGCGAATCACGTTCGCGACGGTTTCACCACGCAGTATTGTTTGCCAACATAACCCGAGGTGGGCGCCTGCCGCAAATAGACCAGTTCGCCATTGAAATCTTTCGCCGCCGTGTTTGTGAATTGAATATCTACGATCCTGGCGGACCCAAGTGCTCGCCGGACGACGCGCTCCGGAAGACAATGCATTTGCATATGCCTCGTACCGGCTCCCAGCGCGGCGTTCATTCTGGATCGGATGCGAAGAACGTGGCGGACGCGAATCAGCGTGGAAGAGACGTCTCGGAGTGGCAAAGGAATCTTGCACTCCAAAGATAAGTATTCCACCCGGCTCCAAGAGTCTTACAAATTCCCGCAGGTACGCGGTCGAAAAACGCCGGGGCACATGTTGCAGAACAATGTTGCTGTAGATGAACGAGAAGCTGGCGTCAGCCAAAGGCAGTTTTTCCTCGGAGTTTGCCAGGTAGCGGCAATGTGCATACCGGTTCAGAGACTCGGCCTTGTGAATCATCTGCTGCGAAATATCCACGCCTGCACATGAGGCGAAATACTGCGCCAGAGCCTGCGTTACCCGGCCCACGCCGCACCCAAAGTCCAATGCCGCGCCGGCATAATTGGGAACGCATGGAATGTGGGCGAGGTGACTCATCACGGTCTTCATCTCGGCTTCCCCCGTGGCCATGAACTCCGCTAAATCCCATTTCCCCCCCGCCCGGCGCTGATCGGTAAGAATGGAGTGCAGCGCGTCGCGCTCCGCGAGTGATTCCCAATCTTTCTTAAGCGTCTTGAGATTCATCGTGAATTCCTCTGGTTCCCGTCATGGAAACACCGGCCGGCGCGCGACCGCGGTGAACCACAGGCTGCGGCCGCAGTCGGTGCCGTAGAGCAGCGTCTTCGAGCCGTCCTCCCAGGATGGCTCAATTTGATTGCACGGCACATCCGCGAGACGGCGCGTCGAACCGCTTCTTTGATCGCGCACCCACAAATTCCACACGCCATTTTCCAGATGGCTGTAGGCCATCCACCGGCCATCCGGCGATAACGCCGGATAACGGGTTTCTCCCAGCGAGAGCGGCGCGTTGGCGTGCATGGCATCGGTCAAAAAAATCTGCGGGGGCCGCCCGTCCTCCACGGCAGAAAATGCGTATACCTTCTCCGAAAGGAACGAAGCCTCGTAAACGTTGCGCGAGAGCGCCGTGAGCGGGGCTTCGATGGCGTTGTCAGAGCGAAACGCTCGCCGCACCACCAACTGTCCGCGGCCTCCGGTGTCTCGCACAAAAGCGAGGCTCTGCCTATCGGCGGAGAGCATCGGCTCACGCGCGCGACCCACCACAACGCGCATCGGCTCACGTAGGTTCACAACCGCGGAGTGCGGACTAAACCCTCGCTCTACCCAGATATCGTCGAAGCTACCCGCGAAGGAAAGGTCATCTTCCGCAGAGGGATCAAGCCAGATCGCATTCTGATCCTGCCAGGCCAGGTGGTATCCGCTCTGAGTGAATGCAACGTAGCGAACCTCCGTCCCTTGCGATCCCGGGTTCGCATCGAGTAGCGCTTGCGTCCGCAGTGGCAGACGGTATGCATACTCCTGCCGCACCGCCCGCTCGAGATGAAGGCTGGAATGCACACTGAATATCAGCGAAGCGGCCATGGAGGCCGTCCACGCATAGTGCGTCCAGTCCCATGAAGAATCCCCCGACCACTGGTCACGCCACAACAGGACATAGATTCCCAGAAGAAGGGCGAGCGTCAGAGGCAGGCGGGGAACATACAGCAGGATCTTCGGGCCGACCATCGAGGTGGGGCTGCTCATGGGAAAACCTATGCCGAGATAAACGATCAGCAGGATTCCCAGCCACCCGTACCGCTTGCGTTGCAGCAAGAGAGCCGCCAGTACGCACACCGGCAACGCCAGGAGCACAAAGTTATACGATGCCGGGATGGTGGAGATGGCAAGCGACGCTACCAGAAGCGCCGACCACTCCAGCAGGATTCGCGGACGGGTGCGGTCCTGCCTACGGATCAGCAAGATGGCCGGCGCCAGCGCCAGTGCCTGCAGCGTAGGTTGTAGCAGCGCGTAGCACAGCGGAGAGTTGTGCCACGGTTGCGGATTCCATTGCGGCTCGGCCAGAAATAGATAATGCAGAACGCTGGAGATCGAAGCACTCGCCGCCGCATAGGGCGGCAACCCCTCGCCCCGCAGTGTCCAGGGCAGAATCTCGTGCAGATAGGTGCGATGCAGGTTCCAACCGAATACCGCCACAGACGTAGCGAGGGCGGCCATCCCTGTGACCGCACCCGAGAGCAAAGCGCGCCAGGCCCGCCGCTGCAGGAAGAAGATAAAGAACAGCACGGGAAAGATCTTTGCCGCCGCCGCGATGGCTATTAGGGAGCCGGCCAAAACGTAATACTCACGCAGATAGGCCCAGCAACCCGCCACGATCAACAGCAGCAGGAGCAAATAGAACTGGCCGTAAAGCAAATTACGGTGAAGCGGAAAACTCAACGCGAAGACCAGCGCAATCCGCTGATAGCTCAATCCAGTCAGAGAGCGCAGCATCCAGCAAAGCGGAACCAGGAGAGCAAGATTCACCAACAGCCACAGGTGTTTGGCGGTCAGAGGCGCCAGTCCCGTCAGCGGCCACATGACCAGCGTTGAGAAGGGTGTGATCGGTATCAGTCCGATGAGCCGGGCATCCAGCGCACGATGGTCCTTCTCGCGTTGCAACCAGGTCCACTCATACAGGCGGGCGGTGTCGAAGCCCTCATGCGCGATCCGTGCTGATAGATAGTAATTAGGAAAATCGGTATTTAGCTTGCCCCATGCCCGCGGCATGGTGTGCACACACAAATAGACAAGTGACACCAACAGCACGCCGCGTTCCAGCCAGCAGACAACTCGATCATCCCTTAGTGCGCGCACAAATCATCGTCGCAGCACATGCGATCGACAATTGTCACTGGCTTGTCACTTCACGGTTATTCGATTGTGGCGAACCGCCAAGGCGCTCTCGGCCTCATGGTTTGGATCCCCCCGGGTGGATCCAGACGGCGTTGCCACCGCCCGAAACCATGTGTACGTCGAGAACCGTCGTCCGGTCGACCGGGCGCTTGCTGAAGCTAATGTGGGTTGCATTGCTGGCGGCGTCGGGAGCGTCGGCATAGATCTCAGCGACATACTTGCCATCACCCAGGAAGTCCAGCGGCACTTTGCTGTTTCGCTCCTCCCAGTTTGTCAGCGAGCCGACATACCAGTCCTTGCCGCTCCTTCGAGCCAGGATGATATAGCGCATGGGGAACCCATCAATCACCCGCACCTCGTCCCACGTGGCGGGTACCTGCTTGATGAAATCGAAGGCTTTCTGCCCCTTGTACTGTTCCGGATAGTCGGACACCATCTCCAGCGGGCTCTCAAAGACCACGTACAACGCCAGCTCTTGCGCCCGTGTTCCCAGCGACATCGGCATCTTGTTACGGCCGATAAAGTTCTCCAGGTTGGTATTGTTGAAGGCGCCGGGGGTGTAATCCAGGGGACCGGCAAGCATGCGGGTAAACGGAAGTGTGGTGTTGTGCACTGGCGTGACGCGGGCCGACCACTTGGAGTACTCCTTGCCCATCACTCCCTCGCGGGTCATCAAATTGGGGTAGGTGCGCCGCAATCCATCGGGCTTGAAGGCTCCGTGGTAATCGATCATCAAATGATGCTCGGCCGCTTTCTCCACCACCCGGCGATACCAGTCGACCATCCATTGATCGTCGCGGTTCATGAAGTCGATCTTGACCCCCGCGACGCCCCACTTTTCAAACAGAGGAAAGGCCTGGTCCATGTATTTGTCGACCGAGGTCCAATGCGACCAAAGCCAGATGCGAACATGTTTTTCCTTTGCGTAGCGCAGCAATTCCGGAATATCGACGGTGGGGTTGTAGCGGGTAATGTCTGCTGGATCGGCATAATCCCCAGGCTTGGCTCCGGGTGTCGAGAGCGCCCAGCCGGCGTCGATAAGCATGTAGGGAAAGCCCGAATCCGAGGCAAACTCAATGTAATGCTTTAAGGTTGCGGTGTTCATCCCCGGCGTGAAATCCACCCCGGTCGCCCAGTCGCCCGACCACCAGTCCCAGGCCGATTTTCCCGCTTGAATCCAGGAGGTGTCAGCAATCTTGGAAGGGGGATTCAGGTTGAGAATCATGTTCGACTCGATCAGCCGCCCGGGAGCATCCCCGATCATGAGCACTCGCCAGGGCGACTGGAAGGGAGCCGTTGCGTCCACAACAACACCGGGCACGTCGACTTTTGGGGATAGCTCGGCCTTCAGGCTGAAGAGCGGCTTATCGCTACGAAGATACATGCCCGCATAGTTATTGATATTCGCTTCGGTGATCGCCACCCAGCCGGTACCCGGCACCTCGGCCAGCAGCGGCAGCGCAACCAGCCAGTCGCGATGCAGGCTTCCCACAGTCCTCATCTGGTAATCGTCTTCATAGGAGGATTGAAAGCCGCTCAGGACCAGCGGGTAAAGGGTTGCATCCTTGCTATAGCGGAACTGGGTCCGCTCGGCGGCAATGTGCACGCTCTTAATGGAGGGCTGCACGGGCACGGCGTACCGGAAAGCCACCCCGTCGTCGAACGCTCGCACCTCGACCGATAGCCTGGTCCCGGATTCACCCTCGAAGTCCGCCGTGAGTGAGTTGTAGTGGTCGCGGACGTCCTTAGTCTTGCCGACCGGGATGGTGTAAGTCTCATCTGCGCTGCCCGGCTTCGAGCCCATGTAGTGCATCCCGGGACCAAGCGCCGGCTGCCCCTGGAGATCCAGACCGAGCTCCCCCTCATCGAGCAGCCGCTTGCCATGGAAGTCAACCGAGTAGCGGAGGGCGGCCGGCCCGGTCCCTGAACTTTCATTGGAAAGGGCAAAGACGATCTGTCCGTTGGGAGAGGCGACCTGCCACCGGTTCTGGCTGGCATCCTGGGCTGAAGCAAGGAGGACGACCGCGAAAACCAAGGAAAAGAGCAGGGAAATCCGCAGAAAGGGCATAGTTTCTCCGGGTCGAATGGTATTACAAAGGTTCCTTTGCTTCCAATGGGGGACTTCCGGCCACCGCGAGGCCGGAAATACCTGTCGCAAGGTTAGGTCTTAGGCGTACAGTGTTCAGCGAATTCCATTTCATTCCGAGGGGGCTCCCATGTTGAAGCCTTTCCTGATCCTTTCCTCCGTGCTCCTAACCGGCGCTATCGCGTCACTCCTGCAGGCGCAGCAGGCCGCAACTCCTGCTCCGCCGGCCGCGTTCAACGTTCCGCTGGAAGCCGTAAACCAGGTGAACCCAGTGAAACCAACCGCCGAATCCCTGGCCCGGGCCAAGAAGATCTACGGCTACGAGTGTGCCATGTGCCATGGTGATGACGGTGCTGGCGCCGGTGACCTGGCCAAAAATATGAAGGCCAAGATGCCCGATTTCCGCGACCCCACGGCTCTGAAGGCACAGACCGACGGCGAACTCTACTACATCATTAATAAGGGCAAGGGCGAGATGGAGGGCGAAGGCGCGCGCGTCAAGCCCGACGACACCTGGAACCTGGTGAACTATGTCCGTTCCTTCTCCAAGCTGCAAGCCGCTACGGCCGCTCAAGGGCCGTCGTAGATTCCCCGGGGTCGCGGTCTGGTCGCGCGTCCCACGAGCTGCTTGTCGTCCTTCCAGCCGTCGACTTTAGGGCTGATAGAAGACCACGGTGGCTGTATTGCCAACTATCTGCCGCGGCTATCCGCGATCCTCCAGCAGTGTTGTCACGCCGGTTTTGGCCGCGCACATGCCGCGTTCACAGGCAATCAACTCAGCCATGACCACAGATAGATACTGTCTTATGAACGCCCGGTAGCCTCTCGAATCGCCCGCCCTGGGCGCCGGCGGTCTCCGGAATCTGATCCCGGGAGCCCTAAAACGAAATCCCGGCCTAGACCTGAAACGAATATCCCTGGACCGTATTCGAGTTGGAGAATTCTTGATGAGTTTGACGCCCAGGGTTGTCTTTCTGGCCGGTAGCAGGACGCTGGCTGCGCCTCCAATGCCGTTAATCGCATAATGAGCAGGCAAGCTGGAATATCACCACGGGGCCGCCGTTGTCGCTTACCTGCCACTGTTCCTCGTAGCCATGAAGCAAGCTAATGCTTGGGATGCTCCTGTCCCGTCAGGACGATTGCTTTCTTTTGAGGGTGTTGTGAATACGTCGCTGCTCTTCTGTAGCAGAGGTAGGAAAAAAGTCCTGCGGCGGTTACTGGTCGAGCTTTGTAGGCGAACTTTTCCCCCGCGCTCGTCGACATTCGGATGAGCCTGAGGACCTTCTTATCGGAACGACCATCCGATGGTTGACGTGAGTCCCAGGTTATTTTCTGGCGCCCCCACGACTGGCCGGTTGTCGAAATTATCGTAGAAGCTCCCCCGAATATAAAAGTCTTTGTAAAATTTGTAATAGACATCTTGATTGAGAGTCATTCGGACACGCCCCGGTGTGGTGAGACTCGGATAAACCCACAGTGTGGTGTCAAAGGTCGTCGAATCGAAACGGAATGTTGAAAATTGAGCTGCAAAGGCGGAATCAAGGCTGCGTTTGTTCGCTGTCGATTCGCTATCGGATTTGTCCTTCTCCGAAGTAAAGGCCGAGCCCCGCAATCAACGAAAGGTTGGTCTTGTTGGTGTAAATTGGGCGCATCGCGAGCGCTCCCCCCAGCGTGGTACGCAGATCAATCTGCTGTTCTGAACTGGAAAGAAAATTCGCAATGGCCCCCCCGTACCAATCGGATTTGCGAAGCTGATCGAAATACTCGCTCTTCACAGTTGTTTCGTTGGTATCGCTGACTTCCTTCTGACTTGTAAACTGGGAGCTGAGGCTCATCGCAGCAAGATGGGTTGTGGCCTGGTAGGTCAGATCGGATTCCAGGGTCAGGTTCTTCTGCGCGTTCGATTGGGCAAAGCTCAGTCCTAAATCGACGTCGCCCCTCAGCCGCCGTACAAACGTCTCTCCCGTCTGCTGAATGCTCACCACCTCATCGTGGGGAATGCGCTTCTGCTCGGCTCCGGCAACCTTGACAATATGCTCGTCGGCTTTCTCCGAGATAGGACCGCTGAATGCGTCGCCTTTATTGTCGACCACCACGAAGGGCTGATTCGTCTGGATATTGTCAACCTTGTTCCAGTCGAAGACCACTGTGGAATTGGCGTAGTCCTGCTTCACCGTAAGCTGCCCCTGCTCGAGCGAGCGTATTTCGCACGTGATTCTGTCGCCATTTTTCATAAAAACTACGTCTGTTTTCAAACGGCTGGAAGCGTGCATCTGGGTGTGAACATGGCGGCGAGCAGAAAGCAAAGCAACCTGCTGGTGCGCCGCCGGCCTCACGCAATTGATTTTTTGAAACTGCGCCAGTTCGCGGTATCCCAGTTCGGGTGAAAGATCGGTTGCTGCCAGGCATGCCACTCGGCACCTCCGTTAGGTTGACACACTATTTTGCCCTATTGAAGATGATCCCTCATTCTCCCGGCCAGCAGCAATGCTTGGAGGGATCGCTCGTCCGCAAACAAACCGTGACCGCTGACAGCTTGGTGAAGGTCCTGCATTCCTCTGCAACAGCAATTTCCCCTCAGGGGAGCGAACCCGGGGGTTTAAGATGAACAGGTTCTTGACCTCAATGTCGGCCAGGAATCGGACAAGTATCTTGAGACCCGGAGAGCTTGGATCGAATAAATGTCCGCCAGCGAAATAAGGCCCAGTCGTTAAGATCCCAATACGCGTGATTCGACAGCATGCTTCAAGGGGAA
Organism: uncultured Acidobacteriaceae bacterium; assembly: GCA_963736535.1. GTDB lineage: Bacteria > Acidobacteriota > Terriglobia > Terriglobales > Acidobacteriaceae > PALSA-350. The sequence goes on along the minus strand of CAVTPN010000010.1, from coordinate 543,414 downwards.
CTCGATGACGGACCTTGCACAGACAGCCAACCGTGAACTGGTGCTGACAGAGGGCGGGCCGACCTATCGTATCGAGAAGCGCCTCGGGCTCATCAGGAGAATGCCCCGCGTATTCTGCGCAGAGCACTTTTCTCCATTTGTCTGACCTGGCTTGTGCTTCTAGTTCTGGCTGCATTGCAGGGCTTCGCCATCGGTCAACGGGTCGCGGTGCCATTCCTGGGCGACTTCGCTGTGCACGCAAGGTTCCTGTTCGCTGTGCCTATTTTGCTTTTGGCTGAAACCATTGTGGGACCGCGCATAGCGGAAGCCGCCCGCCACTTTGTCACCTCAGGCGTGGTGGTTGAACAGGACTTCGGCAAGTTCGACGCGGCCGTCGCCAAAGGACTCGCCTGGCGCGACTCAACGGCGGCGGAGGTCATCTTCGTCTTGCTCGCCTATCATCATCATCCGTGGTAAATCTGCGCTTGACAGCTGTTCACGTCTCCACTTGGTCGGCCCTGCGTACTCGGCTCGGAGCCGTCACTCACCTGGGCCGGGTGGTGGCTCGTCTTCTTTTGTATCCCGCTGTTTCAGTTTTTGAGCCTGCGTTGGCTATGGAGGCTGTTTCTTTGGGGACAGTTTCTCTGGCGCATGACTAATCTGAATCTCCACCTCGCGCCGACACACCCTGCGACCGAGCCGCAGGCCTTGGATTCGTGGGCGAAGCGCAGCGTTTCTTCGCCGTCGTCCTTGATCGCCTTCTCCGTGGCCGTCGCCGGGGTTCTCGGCCAACTCAGTGCTTTACGATAATATTCCCCTGGCCCATTTTGCCGCGGCAATCGCTGTTTATGTGATCGCTGCCGTGCTTTTTATCCTGATCCCATTGTTGGTGTTTGCACCGATTTTATTCAAGACAAAGATATCGGGGTTGGCCAAGTACGGGAGCTTGGCGACAGAGTATTACACTAATCCTTCCACAGCAAAAGTGGATCGTGGATCGCCGCAATCAGCAAGAGGTATTGCTGGGAACAGCCGATATTCAATCGTTGGCCGACCTGGGCAATAGCTTCGTCATTCGTCGAGAAGATGAAACTTCTTCCTATGGCGTCGCGTACTACCTTCCACCTGGCCCTCGCATGCCTTATTCCAATGGCGCCGCTCTTCTCACCGTGATGCGCCTGAAAGATATCCTGGAGTTCCTGCTCAAAGCTCTTTTCGTAACAAACAAAGCAAAAGAAATGGCTGAGTGGCCGCAAGCCGATGCTTCGCACACGAGATCTCCTTATCTGCTTCTTGGGTTGGAGCCTAGTAGTTTTGACAGGGCGTAAAACGCTGCAAAACAGACTATGCTTTTGGGGCCAGTAGCAGTGATCTTGTCACTGCTATCGGAACACCTGCGTCGTTCTCAGCAATGGGGACGAACGGATTGTCCTCTTATGCCCCAGATCCAATCTTCACCGGCTGAAGTCCGCACCATCGCCAAAGACGCGTACATCTACGGATACCCCATGGTGCAGACCTACCTCACCATGTACGCCTTCTCCATCGACAACCACAATCCACAGTACAAAGGCCCCTTCAACGCCCCGCTCAGTTTCGCCCGCGTCTTCACTCCCGACGATACTGCGTTCGTGACCCCCAACTCCGACACCCCTTACACCTTCCTCAGTCTTGACCTGCGCACCGAACCCATCGTCCTCACCGTCCCTCCGGTGGAGAAGGACCGCTACTGGGTCTTCCAGATGATGGACCTCTATACCTTCAACTTCGACTACCTTGGCACACGCACCAGCGGCAATGACGGAGGCACTTTTCTCGTCGCCGGTCCGCGCTGGAAAGGCTCAGTTCCTCCTGGGATCACGAAAGTCCTCCAGCCGGAAACCGAGTTCATCAACGTCGTCGGCCGAACCCAACTCTTCAACCCCGCCGACCTCGACAACGTAAAGAAGATCCAGTCCGATTACAAAGCGCAGCCTCTCTCTGCCTTTCTGGGTCAACCCGCTCCGCCCGCAGCGCCGGCGATCCACTGGATCCCGCCCGTCCCACCCGCCCAGATGCAGACCTCGCTACGGCTTTTCAATGTGATGAACTTCCTGCTCCAGTTCTGTCCGGTTCAGCCAAGCGAGACCGCTTTGCGCTCCAGCTTTGCCGGCATCGGTGTCGGGCCCGGGGAAACCATCGATGTCGCCACGCTCTCGCCGGAGGTGAAAGCTTCCATCGAAGGTGGCATGGCGGATGGGCAAAAAGAGATCGACGGGCGCCGCGCCGCAAGCGGCGGAGACATCAGCAATTTCTTCGGCACGCGCGCCTTCCTTCACAACGACTACGTCGCTCGCGCCACCGGAGCCCAGATGGGCATCGGCGCCAACTCCAAGGAAGAAGCCCTCTATCCCCTTTATGAGAAGGACTCCAGTGGGCAGCCTCTCGACGGCAGCAAGGCGCACTACACCCTTCACTTCAACAAAGGGGAGTTCCCGCCGGTCAACGCCTTCTGGTCGCTCACCATGTACGGCCTCCCGCAGCAGCTTCTGGTGAAGAACCCTATCAACCGCTATCTCATCAACTCGCCCATGCTGCCTGACCTGAAGCTCGACTCCGAAGGCGGCCTCACCATCTATATCCAAGCCGACTCACCCGGAAAAGACAAAGAGTCGAACTGGCTCCCCGCTCCCAAAGCGCCCTTTATGCTCGCCATGCGCTATTACCTTCCCAAACCTGAGCTCCTCGAGGGCACCTGGAAGTCTCCAGCAGTTGTCCGAGTCAACTAACTTGCCTCACAGGAGGATTTATGCTGCAGCAACAAGAAGACAAGAAGCCCGCTGACGCCGCCCTCACTCCGCAAGACGCACGCGCCATCGCCAAAGAGGCGTACATCTACGCCTTCCCCATGGCCGCCAACTACCAGACCCTCCACAAGCAGGCCATCGACACCACCAGCCACGACTACCGCGCCCCCTTCAACTACCCTCACCAACGCCAGCTCTGTCGCCACGCCTGAAGACAAGTTCGTCGTCACCCCCAACTCCGACACACCCTACTCCTATCTCTGGATGGACCTCCGCGCCGAGCCCATCGTCGTCACCATGCCGAAGATCGAGAAAGAGCGCTACTACACCGGCCAGCTCATCGACCTCTACACCTTCAACTTCGCCTACCTGGGCACCCGCAGCTACGGCAACGACGGCGGCAATTTTCTCATCGCCGGCCCCAACTGGAACGGCGCAACACCGCGCCGGCATCAAGGCTGTCCTCCGCACCCAGACCCAGTTCGCCTACCTTCTCATCCGTACCCAACTCTTCAATGCGGCTGACATCGGCAACGTAAAGAAGATCCAAGCCGGCTACCGCGCCCAGCCCCTCAGCACTTTCCTGCACCAGCCCGCGCCCCCTGCTGCCCCTGCCGTCAACTGGCCCAAGCCGAGCGCGGATATGCTGACCACGCCGGCCATTTTTCCCTATCTGAACTTCCTGCTCCAGTTCTGTCCCACGGACCCCTCCGAGACCGATCTCATGGCGCGCTTCGCCGAACTCAACCTGGGCGCGGGCAAGACCTTCGAGCTAGCGAGTTTTGCGCCACCGGTTCAGCAGGCCATCACTGACGGCATCGCCGACACCAAGGCCGACGTCGACGTGATGATGAAGAAGATCAACACCGACCAGGTCCAGAGTTCCGACTTCTTCGGCACGCGCGAGTTCCTCAAGAACAACTATCTCTACCGTTTCATCGGAGCCAAGCTCGGTCTCTATGGCAACTCCGGAGCCGACGCTGCCTACTTTGGCTACTTCGTCGACGCCGAGCACCACCCGCTCGATGCTTCGAAGAGCAACTACGAGCTGCACTTTGCCAAGGGCGCCATCCCCGAGTACCACGCCTTCTGGTCGCTCACCATGTACGACGGCAAGACACAGCTCCTGGTCGCCAACCCCCTCAAGCGCTACCTGCTCAACTCCACCACGCTCAAGTCTTACAAGTACGGCGCCGACGGTTCGCTGACCTTCTATATCCAGAAAAACTCGCCCGGCAAGGATAAGGAATCCAACTGGCTGCCCGCGCCGGACGGCCCGTTCTATTGCGTCTACCGCGTCTACATGCCGGGGGAAGCCGTCCTTAACGGCACCTGGAAGAAGCCGCAGATGCAGGCTGTCGCAGCAAAGTAAGAATCAGTTTGTTTCTTGTGGGTGGTGCGAATGGTGCATCTGCCCGCCTCCATGAGGCGCGTGCGGATGCAAATTCCATTGCGTCTCTTATTTCACCGGCGTCCACGAGGCATCGACCGCAAAGGTCTTCATCTGTTGTGCGATGTCTCCAGTCTTCTCGCCTAGATCCTTCTGATAGATGATCGCCCTTCTGGTTCACCAGAAAGGTCATCACCCCGCTGGAGCGATAATCCGCTGGGTAGGCAATGAAGCCGAAGCCGCTGGCACTCGGGAGCATGCGGTAGTAGTAGCCGTGATAAGGTGTCCGTCTGCCGGAGACGTCGTAGCCTTCCGAAGATGCGGACGCGAGCATCGGTCCTGCGGGGCTCTGCGGCTCGCCCTGTTGCGGTTCCCAATAAAGTCCGTTTTGCTTGCCGGGTTCGCTTACCAGCCGCAGAGCGTACGAACCCGCAGGCCGCCCGTCATGGCTGGTGGCCGCGTAGTCTCGCTGTGCGGCCACGATGCCATGGCAAACATTGATGGCGTCGAGTTCATTGTGGCCGATGCGGCGATAGAGGATCTCTTGTTTGCCTGCGGCTCCATCCCAATACCATCCGCTCCCTGATTTCACCAGCGGAATGGGCAGCGGCCAACCATCTTTACCGACCTGCAGTGTGAGTGCCCCTTTGCCAGCGGATACGAGCGAATGCCCCTCGTCGTACCAGCCGAGAAACGATGCGCGCGCCTTGTTGTCAGCGACTGAATCGCTGGAGGAGACGATCTCGTCGCTGCCTGGGCCCAGGATCGCCACCAATGCAGATGTGTCTTGGTCGCGCACCGCCTGGATGAAAGCGCTCACCGCGTCCTTGGGACTGGAGAATGTCTTCTGACCCGTAGCCTGCGCATGGATAGGGTAGGTGAAGTGAAGTGCCCCCAGGACGAGGACCAATGGAACAAAATGACGGGTGGCTCGATGAATCCTGCTCATGTCTTAGATCCTCATATGCGTACTGAGAAGTAGGGGCCGGCCTTTCTTTCGATTAGTGTCTTCGTCCCCTGGCACTGCCACCACCGCCGCCAAAGCTTGTCTGTCCACGATTGCTGGCTGCTCGCTCGGATCGACCGCTTCCGCTTGCGTTGAATGCGCCGCCACCGCCCCCACGATTCTGTGCCTGTGGAGCGGGACGAGTCGCCGGAGAGGATCCGGTCGCTGGGCGAGCCCCTCCATTCCCGTAGCCGCGATCGCCCCCGCGATTCATATTCGCTGGAGTCGCCGCAGGCCGGGCCATGGCGGATGTGTTCCCCGCAGCTCGGCGGCCTCATGGTGCCGGCGTTGCCCGCGCCTGGGCGATTCGCGAAGGCGCCGTTGTTATTCCGCGTTCGGGCGATTCGCGAGGGCAGCCGTTGTTATTCGCGTTGGGGCGATTGGCGGGGTTCGCAGCGGCCATCGACGCTCCCGGTCTAGCGTTGTTCGCGTTCCCAGGGCGAGCGCCCTGATAAGTGGATTGACCCTTCCAGTTTGGCTGGTTGGCGGGACGATTGTTTGGGTTGCCGGTCGCCAGGCCCGGGCGGTTGTTCGCATTCACGTTTACATTCACATTCGTATTGCGAACACTGTTGTTGTTATAGCGGTTGTAATAATTGTTGTTGTTATACCGTGTGTTGATGCTCTGGTTGTAATTGCTCCAGTGATAGTTCGGCGGAGGATGATATCCATAAGCCGGTCGATAACCCGGGTAGACCGGGCGGTACGGAGGTGGATAGTAGGGCCGGCCGCCGTAATAGACGTGCCCATAACCCCACGCCGGATAGGGGTAATAGTTGTTATTGTTAAAGGTAGATCCGATAGCCATGCCCACACCGAAAGAGAGTAGTCCGATCGCGACCGCGGTTCCGGTGCTGACTCCGCTTGACTGCTGCGTGACCACGGTCGTGGTCGCCGGCGGCGCCGGCGTGTTGTAGATGGTCACCGGGTTGTACTGGGGTACGTATACAACCTGCGGATCGGCAGGCTGAATTTCCACGTAGCTCTGGCCATTTTCGCTCTTGGTATCGACCGTCATCTGCGGGCTCGACTTGAGATTGCCCAACTGTTGAGCCTCGACACGCTTTTGCTGGACGGCGTCCATCACCGCCTTTGGATTTGCCTGGAATGCCTGCCCCAGCTGCGTCGTCCAGTCGATTTGCTGGCACATGTTGTCCACGACCTGCGGGAAAGCAGTCAGGTATTGCATGGGGGGACTCAAGCCAACCCCCTTGGCCGCGTTTGCGAGTGCATCCCCTGTGAGGGTCTGATTCTGCAGCAGCCAGTTGCCCCCGTCGAGAACTTCCTGCGGATTTGTTGATGCGGTAAGAATCTGCGCCAGCAGCTTATCGGGATAGAGCGCAATCGGGGCTACCAGATCAGCCACGGTCATCTGCGGCGGAGCAGGAGCAGCAGCAGCAGCGGGAGCAGGGGGAGGGGCAGACTGCGCGGCATCCGGTGCTGCGGGATTCGGTGTCGCCGACTTGCAGCCGGTCGCGACGTTCATCGTCGAGATCGCGGCAGCCAGGAGAAGTGCGGTGTTGGCACGAAAATTTTGATTCATCATAGACTCCTGGATGCAAAGAACTTCCGTGAATACCTTCCCAAAAGCAAGAGAACAGGCTGCCACTCATTCGTCGACAGGTGTGTGATCGTCAGTGGCAGGGCCGGCCAACGAAAGAACTTCTCTGTCAGTAGAAAAGCAATCCTCAGGCAAGTACGGTATTCCTTCTGGCGGGTCATTTCAACACGCTTACTACCTAAGAACTACGTTTTTTCACGTCCCCTCGCTTGCCATTCTCGAGGGTTAGCGGTAACACTGTTCGGGGGTTCGATCAGCGACTTGCCGATGCATGCGACGGGAAAGTCTCTCCCGCGGGTTCGCGTAAACGTAGATTGTCCAGCCCGCATTCCGTCGCCGATCCCTATGTCTGGATTTGGCGGCGGTTGTCCTGGTGGACTTCAACAGAGCACCAATCAAAAGGAGCACCCAATCATAAGTCGACAGTGGAGTGCTTCGGTCGGGCCTTTTCGGCGCTACCACCAATCAACGCAAGAGTGAAATTCCACCATGGAGGAAAAGAGAATGCCCGAGAAAGTGAAGCAAGCGGCGAAAAAGCCGAACATCCTGGTCATCTGGGGTGACGACATCGGAATTTCCAACCTCAGTTGCTACAGCCATGGGCTGATGGGTTACCAAACCCCCAACATCGATCGTCTCGCCAAAGAAGGCATGATGTTTATCGACTCCTACGGAGAGCAGAGTTGCACCGCGGGCCGATCGTCTTTTATCACCGGACAGAGTGTCTACCGTACTGGCTTGTCCAAAGTCGGAATTCCCGGCGCTCCCATCGGCATGAATGAGCAGCTGGTAACGATCGCAGGATGCCTCAAGAACCAGGGCTACGCGACCGGCCAGTTCGGCAAGAATCACCTGGGCGACCTGAATAAACACCTGCCCACGAATCACGGCTTCGACGAGTTCTTCGGCAACCTCTACCACCTCAACGCCGAAGAGGAGCCGGAGATGTACGACTACTTCACGGAGAAGGACTTCCCGGAATTCAGAAAGACGCTTCACGCCGCGCGGCGTCCTTAAATGCTGGGCGACCGACAAGGACGACCCGACCGTGCAAGAGCGTTGGGGCCGCGTCGGCAAACAAAAGATCGAGGATACGGGTCCGCTCACCAAGAAGCGGATGGAGACTTGCGACGACGAGTTTGCCGCCGCCGCCAAGGATTTCATCAAGCGGCAGAACGACGCCGACAAACCGTTCTTCGTCTGGCTCAACTTCACCCATATGCACGTGTTTACCCACACCAAGCCGTCGAGCCTCGGGCAGGCAGGCCGCTGGCAGTCGCCCTATCATGACACCATGATCGATCACGACAAGAATGTCGGCGAAGTTCTCGACTACCTGGACGAGCTGGGGATCGCGGACAATACCTTTGTCATGTACTCAACCGACAACGGCCCACACAGGAACTACATGGCCCGATGGCGGCATGACCCCGTTCCGCAGCGAGAAAGACACCAACTGGGAAGGCGCCTTCCGCATTCCGCTGCTCGTGCGCTGGCCGGGCAAGATCAAGGCTGGCAGCGTCTCCACACAGATCGTCCAGCATCACGACTGGCTGCCGACCTTCCTCGCTATGGCCGGTGATCCGGATGTGGTGGATAAGCTGAAGAAGGGATACGACACCATCGGCAGGACCTACAAAAATCACATCGATGGCTACAACCTGGTGCCCTACCTCACCGGACAGGAGAAGGAGAGCCCGCGCAAGCTGTTCGTCTATTTGAGTGATGACGGCGACGTGCTCGCAATTCGCTATGACAACTGGAAGGTCAGTCTTCATGGAACAGCGCTGCCGAGGTACGCTGCAGGTATGGGCAGAGCCTTTCACCAGGCTGCGGTTGCCGAAGATCTTCAATCTTCGCACCGATCCTTACGAATTCGCTGACATCACCTCGAACACCTACTACGACTGGTTCATATACCACGACTACATTGTGTACGGCGCCATGGCGATCGCAAATATATGGGCGGCGACCTTCAAGGACTTCCCGCCGGTCCAGAAACCGAACAGCTTCACCATCGATGATGCGCTGAAAATGTTGAGTTCAGCTGCAACCGGCAGATAGTGGTGGATGCACAATGCCGGCAGGCGAATGCTATCTCGTCTGCCGGCGTGTTTTCGAGCTTCGCTTTTTCGTCAGAGGTGGCTATTACCGTTAAGCACTTTCCCACTAACAAACCGCTCGTTCCGGAGAACCGCTTCCACGGCAGCCATTAGGTCGCTGCCGGCATGCGATTTGATTACATAGCCCAGCGCACCAAGGCGGAGAGCCTCTTGCATAAAATCAGCCGAAGATTCCTGGCTCACGAAGAGTATTTTGGATTTGGGAGAAACCGTCCGGATGCGTCGACCGGCTTCAATGCCATTGAGCCCCGGCAGGCCGATGTCGAGCAAAATTAGGTCCGGTTGCAGCTCCTCTGCTTTCTGCACTGCTTCTAGTCCGTCCCCCACTGCACACACGATCTGCATTTCCGGCCTTGAGCCCAACGTCGAGCAGAGGAACCGCCGGAACTGTTCGTTATCTTCCACCACGAGCACACGGACGAATGACTCCCGTCGGTCGGCGTCCGTGCAAAGTGGTTCGGGGCGGGATCTTCCAGGCTGGCGGCGTTCTTCGACCAACGGAACTCCTGTAAAGCGAATCGTTGAGCGATCTCCGCAAAAAGTGGTTGCGGTAATGGCTTATTAGTATGATGCTACTCTGTTTGTACCGTCATTGAGATTTCAGGTTTTCATTCGTCCCTTCAAAGTTCTAAATGGCCGTGCATTGTGAAGATCCCCCTGGCGTCAGTGAGAACCCCAAAGTTGCGCACCCGTCCACTGCGATGACTTCCAGTTGCCCAAAGATCGAGAACGCGCGTATAACCTCTTTTAATTGTGCGCGTTGCCGTCTTGGGCTGGGACGGTCCCCGGAGTCGAATGAACTATTATCTGTGCAAGAGCTTTTTGCTGATTCTCTGCTGAAAGATTTGCGGAACCATGATGGAAAGGCTCTCGTCGAATCTCGGAAATCGTCCAAGGGCCGTTTCCTGGCCGACGGCTCTCATCGCAATTGTGATCGTCAGGGCCGTCGTCTCATACGCCGTCAAACCCGGCTCTCCTCTGTTGTCCTACGGCGTAACCAGTTATTGGCTACTTCTGCTTCTGGCGACGGGCTTCGCCATACGCAATGCGATCCAACTTACCCTGGGAAGCCGTGCCTTCTGGGTATTGCTCGCGATCGGCTATAGCTTGTGGGCGCTCGATCAATCCATTTTCATGTTCCACGAATTTGTTCTGCACACCGACGTGCCCGACAATTCGATCGCCGATCCGGTGCTTTTTCTGCATATTGTGCCGCTCATAGCCGCCGTAGCCATCATTCCCAACCAGTCGGGTTCCGGGTCCCACGCTATATCGAGTGCTTTCCAACTCGCTCTTGTTGTTGTTTTTCTGGGGCTCTCTTTATGTTTACGCCGTCTTTCCCTACCAGTATTTGTTCTCCAACACCTCTGCCTATGCTTTGCGATTCGACATCCTTTACCTGGTAGAAAATCTGGTGCTGGTCGGGGCTACGGGTATTTTGACCCTGCGCGTGCAGCGCCCCTGGAAGGCAATCTATCTCCATTTGTTGGGCGCGTCTGCACTTTACGCCATAAGTTCTGCGGTCGCCAACTGCGCAATCGACTCCGGGGGATACGTCTATGGAAAGCTATATGGTCTGGGTCTAACCGCCTCTGTCTGTTGGTTTGTCTGGCTCCCCCTAAGCGCATGGCATTTAGAAGGAGGCGAAGGAGAAGCCGCCCGTCCGACTGGACTCGGGTTCACGGCTTCGGCTTGGGTAATGCTCGGAGTCGTTTTGATTTTTGTTCCCATTGTGTGGGAGCTATTCCAGAGTGATCAGACGGCGGATATGCGTATTTTCCGCCTCCTGGTTGCGATTGCCGCGATCGTCTGTCTGGCGGTATCGCATATATTAAGGAATATTTTGCCAAGGACGAACTGATTTCGCAGCTCGGCGTAGTAACGATCGCCTTCATCTGGCAGTGGAATCCGGCAAAGTCGATGGGATGGGAATGGGACTCAAGGCCGGACGCCTTTCCTGGTTCGGAGACCTGCAGACCATGTTGGGAATTCCTTCCAGATAAGTTTGCGGGCCAATGGAGGATTTTTATCGATTACGTGCACCCGGAAGACCGGGAGTTGGTGACCAAGGCGGTCGCCGATGCCAGGCGAAGCCGGAAACCATATGCGGCCGAATTCCGAGCCATTAGGCCTGACGGGACCGTGCGCTGGGTCGCAGCCAAGGGACAATTCTATTACGGAGCTAACGGCGACCCCGAGCGCATGCTGGGCATGGCAGTGGACATCACGGAACGGAGACGCACCGAAGAATCGCTACGCCTGTTCCGAAAACTGATGATGAATCCAATGACGCGATTGAGGTTATCGACCCGAAACGCTGCGCTTCCTTGATGTGAATGATAAGTCCTGTCGCGACCTCGGCTACACCCGCGACGAACTCTTATATCTCCGGTTTTCGATGTTGACCCCAATTTGGATGAATCCTTCTCGGCAATGAGTTAAAGAACAGCTCGACCAATCAGGCTTTGTGACCCTCGAGAGTTTGCATCGGCGAAAAGACGGATCGACTTTCCCGGTGGAAATCAATCTCAAACGTGTCCAGTTGGACCGTGAGTACGTTGTCAACGTCGTTCGCGATATTACCCAACGTAAACGGGTCGAGGAGGCGCTGCGTCAAAAGGACGAGGAACTTCAAAAGCCCAGCGTTTGGCGGGATTGGAAGCTGGCAATGGGATGCACGGACCGACACAGTGATCTGGTCAGAGGAGCTTTACCGCCTCGCTGACCGCGACCCCAACTTGCCGGCGCCCCCCTTCAAGGACCACTCCAGCCTCTTTACTACTGAGAGTTGGGAACGGCTTGAGGGCGCTGTGAGAGAAGCCTTACAAGCCGGGACATCATACGAACTCGATATGGAGATCATCGGCCCCGGGTCTACCAGAAAATGGGTGATTGCCCGTGGCGAACCGCTGCGCGATGCGGGCGGCCAAATGTCGGACTCCTTGGCACTGTGCAAGACATCACCATTCGCAAGCAGGCGGAACAGGCACTGCGCGAGAGTGAGGGCAAACTCCGGTTGATTCTCGACTCAACCGCAGAGGCCATTTACTGGAATGATCTCGAAGGCCGATGCACTTTTTGCAATCCAGCCGGCCTTCGCATTTTGGGATATGAACGAATTGACGACCTCCTGGGCAAAGATATGCATCACCTGATTCATCACACTCGCGCAGACGGGACACCATTCCCCGTGAGGAGTGCCGAATTTCCGAACAAGGGACACCGGGGACAGAATCCACGCGGACGATGAAGTGCTATGGCGTGCGAATGGAACGAGTTTCCCTGCCGAATACTGGTGCTATCCCCAGCGTCGAGGGCAAGAGGTTGTTGGCAGTGTGGTGGCCTTCGTCGACATCACTCGGCGCAAACTGGCGGACGCTGCGCTCGCGAGTGTGAGCGGCAAGTTGATCGAGGCGCAGGAGCAGGAACGTAGGCGGATCGCCAGAGAGCTTCACGACGACATAGGTCAGCGTCTTGCATTGCTGGCCATCGGGCTGGCGCAGCTCCAACAACGCCATCGCAATTCATCTGAACTCCCTGGCCGTGTAAGTGAACTGCAGAAGCAGACTTCCGAGATAGCGTCCGACATTCAGTCCTTGTCTCACGAGTTGCACTCTTCGCGACTGCAATACCTCGGTCTTGCCGTTGCGCTAAGAGGCTTCTGCCAGGAATTCGGCGACCAGCAGAAAGTGGAGATTGATTTCGCCACCTACGATCTGCCGGTCTCTTTGTCGCAGGAGATTTCCCTTTGCTTATTCCGAGTGTTACAGGAAGCTCTGCACAATTGCGCAAAACATAGTGGGGCACGGGACTTTCAAGTGCGCTTGTGGGGAGCAGCCGACGAAATTCATCTCACGGTGAGCGACCCCGGCGTAGGCTTTGATGTTGATGCGGCAAGGGCGAGCCGAGGGCTTGGCCTGATCAGCATGCAGGAGCGTCTGAAACTCCTTAAGGGAACCTTGTCCATCGAATCGCAACTCCAGCACGGCACCACGATCCGCGCTGTCGTGCCTCTCAGATCAGATCTCGAGCGGGTACATTCCGTTCCGTCGTGAGCCGGCGGCCCATCGCCCCAGACGGCGATCGTAGCAGGGGCACGAAAAGAGAATGTGGTAAAACTTTGAACAGGGCGGCAAGCAACGCTAGCGGTTGCCGCTCTTGTCGTGTGCGCTCCCATTCTTTGATCTGAATTGCGCTCTCGGTTTCGCTTCAGCGGAGAGTTTGTGGACGAAAGTTTCCTTTACCGAACCAACGAGTTCATCATTCAATGTGTCTTTTTCCTGTTAATGATGACAGCCACCGAAGTTGGCTTCCGTCTGGGATGTAAGTTTGAAGCTCGCGCCCCCGCCAGCATCAAAACGCAAATCTCGACTGTCGAGGCCGCCATACTCGGCATTCTCGCGCTCCTGCTAGGGTTCACGATGTCTATGGCGGTCTCCCGGTTCGATCTCCGCCGGCAACTCATGCTGGACGAGGCCAATGCCATCGGCACATCGTATCTGCGTGCCCAACTCCTACCCGCGCCTCAGGGTCCTGAGGTCACGAGCCTTCTTCGCCGGTACATCAATCTCCGGGTGCAATACGGGACTGCGGGCAATGAGCTCGCACAGGTGGACAGTCTGCACGCCCAGACCGGGCAGTTACAGACGCAACTTTGGACGCAGCTGGTTGCGTACGCGCAACAGGATCCTAGCCCGGTAAGAACGGGCTTGTTGCTGCAATCGATGAACCAGGCCTTCGATCTGGAAGCAGCACGCTGGATGGCGTTTCAAAATCGCGTGCCCGAGAGTGTGATCTACGTAAACGGCGTGTTGGGTTTACTGGCAGCCATGCTGGTCGGATACACCTTCGGCGTAAACGGACGTAGAAATCTCTTTTCCATGACCCTGCTTGCGCTGTCCATCACTTTGGTTCTCGCGGTGATTACCGATCTGGACCGGCCGCGTTCGGGGTTCATCCGTGCCAGCCAGCAGCCCATGATCGATCTGCAGCATCGGGCGGACGGACGTCCCGGAAGTTAATCTGAGTTCTGGAATCCGCCAGCGACGGCTCCGGCAAACCTACTTGTCGAAGGGGAAGATGCGCTTCCAGTCGTTCTGCATGCTGATCACAACCCAACCGTTCTGTTTTGCCTGAGCCATCAACGCGTCGGAGAAGGTCCCGACAGAAGTGTCCGGCAGTCCTCCGCCGGGACCATAGGCGTACTCGCGCTTCGCATCGTCGTGATGGACTAACATCATCAGCCGCGCCCCTCCTCCGGCTTGCGTCCATTGCAGCATCTCGGCATCGCCTGAGCTGAAGTCGGTATTGCCGGAATTGCCGAAGGCAGCGATCGGCCGTTTCCCGATGAAAAGGTTGATCCCGACAGCCTTGCCTGGGCCATCATCGATAAGAAATACCTTCGGCTCGCGCATGAGCATCGGTGTGCCGTTCACTTGCTTGTAGGTAGTCACAATACTCGATCCCACGACCTGCTCCGGTGGAATGCCGTAGACCCGTTCGCTATAGGCGCGCACAAACTCCTGGCCACCCCCAGTCACGATGTAAGTCCTGAAGCCTTTCTCGCGCAGATACCGCATCACCTCGAGCATCGGTTGGTAGACGAGTTCGGTGTACAAGTGATGGAAGCGTGGGTCTTTGGCCGTGGTGATCCACTGATTCACCAGGTCGACAAATGCTTGCGTGCTCATCCCGGCATGGGTCACCGCGACAATCTGCAACCAATCCCCCTCGGTGAACTTTGCCATCGCCGCGCGGTCACCCGCGAGGACTGCGGCGAACGGCTGTTTCTGCTTCCATTCGGGATGCTGCGGCGCGAGCCTGGCTATTCGGTCGAGCGCAAACATGGCTTGCGCATACAACGGGTGTTCTGTCCAGAGGGTTCCGTCCTGGTCAAACGTGGCGATGCGATCGTCTGGCTTAACGTACTTAGGGCTGTCCCTGTCGGTCGTGTCTTTGACAAAGGTGAGGATCGCTTGTTTCGCCGGCCCATTATTCCACGAGGGCAGTGGATCCCTCTGGGCTAATGCATGACCGAATCCGAGCAGCGCCAAAGTTAGCGCTGCCGTCGCTCTCAACCTCCAGGCAATGCGGACTACCATGCGGGTCATGTTGATTTCCTTTTTTTGGGGCGGTGACTTTACCACCGTAAAGGGTTCGGCTTCGCAGCGCAAACTCACCCAACGACCCGCATAGTATTACCGAAGCTTTCGTGTCGGTAGCTTGGCTATGGGATGATGATTGCCTCTGCCGTCGAGGATCCGCACATTCCCTGAATCTCCCCGGAGATGCAAGCGCCTGCCGAAAATTTATAGCAGCCGGCTTTTGTTGCTGTCACCGTGATCGGCCGTTGGGCGCCCCCGATAATGGCGTCCTCGGAACCGAACGGAGAGGATGACCCAAAATCGACGACGAAGCCGGTATTCTTTTGCGTAGTCTTCCAAACCACGGTTGTCCCTGTCTTTACGCAAAAGGTGCTGTTTCCCTTCGCGTTGGCGATACCAGGTGTCGCGGAAGCGCCGTAGTTATCGCGCTTCACGTCTACATCACAGGGGGTGGAAGGGGATCCACAGGTGTTGCCGGCGTTACATAGCGACTGAGGATTAGGTTCTGAGCAGGCGTACTTATCATTCTGCGCGAGCGCTGCAATGCAGCTCAACAGGATAACCAAACACGTCATAGCTCCCGAACGAACGAAGGAACCTTGCTGAGTCTTCATACGACACCTCATTGCGAAAGTTTTCACGTGGTTTACAAAGCAAAGCCGAGTTACAAACCGCTGTTCCCCAGAGGGAGCGCAATATTAATTGACGCCTGCCGTTCCTTTCCAATCGATGATGCCGGAGAGCCGCCACGGATTCTGCAGCAGATCCAACTGCAACTCGCCCTCTTTGTCGAGGATCAGTTGTGCCGCGGGATAGAGATTTCCGGTGCTCTTGCTCTTATCCTGGTCATTCAACTCCAGGACGCCAACAGTCAGATCGAACGACATAGAATTGCTGTCCGTCCATGCTTCTGCCATGCGAATCTGGCGATTCGTAACGAAGACGATCTTGCGACCTGTGGACGTTGGATACATCCTGATGTAAGAGCAGTCGTTTCCCAGCGTGCCTGTGATCTCAACATGCCCTACCGCCTTCATCTTCGACAGAGCAGTTGTCAATCCTTTATTTTGTCCCTGCGTGAACGCCTGCACCAGGACCGTCTTGTCCGCAGGAGTCGAAAACTCGTAGATGTCCAGGGTTACACCGATGTTCGCGCCCAGTTGGGTCCCTGTTCCAAACGCTTGCGCGTCGATCGTTTCATACTTGTCCCGGGCAAAACCGGGGCGGCCTGCTGCTACCAAAGTCAGCAGCACGATGCTGTTGACGACGTATTTTGAATATTCTCGAATGCGCATGTCGTTCTCCCGCCACTGCACTTTGCAGGGGCCTCAGTTAGATGTAGTCTCAACGCGCCGGCAGAAGCAGTAAGTATCGAAACTGAGCCGAACTCCTGCAAAGGCTTGTTTTGCAAGGAGACTCCGATTACAGCCGTCTGGGTACTGTCAGTAGTGACAGGTGGGCCGTGCCCCCACGATTCGCCTCGTGTCATGGGGCGGAAATCTGTCGATGAGGAGCAGAACTGGGTCGACTTGCCTTGCAGATGTGTCCTGCTAGCTAGCTCCGCAAGGCAGAGTTAGACAATTGCGGACAACTTGTTCTTCTTATTCCCAGCCGCCACCCAGAGCTTGGTAGAGCTGGGCGTAGCTTTGCATCTCGGTATACCAGGCCTGGGCCAGAGTCAATTCAGAACTGAAGTACTGCTGCTGGGTGGTGAGAACCTGGAGGAAGCTGACATATCCGCCGCGAAACTGGACTTCGGCGAGACGAGAGGTTTCGGCGTAGGTAGTTGTCTGCTCCTCAATCTTTTTCCGGTATTCACGCGATTGGCGATAACCGACGAGATCATTGGCCACGTCTCCAAAGGCGCCCTGCACCGTTTGCTTGTAGGTGAGCTCCGCCGCATTGCGCTCGGCCCAGGCGAGACGGTAGTTGCTGCGGATCCTGCCCCCTTCGAAGATGGGCTGAGCCAGAGTTCCGCCCGCGGTCCAGAAGGTCGCGGGGCCCTGAAGGAAGCTGGTGAGGGCAGTGCTCGACGCGCCGAAGGTGCCGGTGAGCGAAATCTCCGGAAAGAAGGCCGCCTTGGCTACGCCTACGTTGGCATTGGCCGCAACCAGAGCTTCTTCCGCCTGTTTGACATCGGGTCGCCGCTCGAGAAGCGATGAAGGAAGGCCGGGGGGCGCCTCGGGCAGATGAGGCTGATCGGCGAGTTTCAGGCCGCGAGCAATCGGTCCAGGATTTCTGCCCAGGAGAATGCTGAGGCTGTTCTCAGTCTGTTCCATCGATTCCTGGGTAGTGATTACGGACGACTCAGCCTGCTGAACAAGCAATTCCGCCTGGTAGACGTCGGTAATCGCATATTGGCCGCCTTTGAAGCCGATGGTGTTGAGCCGGACGCTTTCTTTCTGGGTGGCGACGGTCTGCTGCGAAATCCCGAGCTGGTCATCCAGTTCGCGGAGCAAGAAGTAGTCCGTCGCCACATCGGAGATCAGGGTGATGATGACCACGCTTCTGGCGTATTCGGTGCCCAGAAGGTTGGCGCGAGCCTGCTCCGTGGCGCGCCGATATTGCCCCCAGAAATCGACGATGTAGCTCAGGCTTAGGCCCAGGGTGTCAATGGTCGGCGCTCCGGGGAGTTGCCCACTGCGCTCGTTGATCGTGCTGTAGCTTCCGCTCAAGGTGGGAAATTGATTCGCCCGGGTGATGCCGAGGTTGGCACTGGCCTCCTCGATGTTGGCAGCGGCAATGCGGACGTTGTAGTTGTTCGTGAGCGCTTCCTTGATCAGTCCCTGGAGCACCGGGTCCTGATACACCGAGGGCCACTTCATTTCCGCAAAAGCCGGACCGGTAAGCTGCTGCTGGTCCAGATTGGGAGCTCCACGATACTGTCCGGGGACATCGAGGGCTGGACGCTTGTAGTTAGGTCCGAGCTTACAGCCGCTGAGCGTGAGCAACAACAAGACGGCGGCGGACGTTCGCAGACAGATCATGCGGGAGCTCCTTTCCCCGGCGATTCGGGCGGCAAGGGCGGTTGCGGAGGCGGCTCGGAGCCGTCGGTTGCAGGCTTCTTCTTGTCGAAAAGGCCGCCAAAGCGCTCGACTACGTCGAAGGAGACGGGGATAAAAAAGATGGCGATGAGGGAGGCGGCGAGCATGCCTCCAATGACAACGGTTCCGAGCACCTGCCGGGAGACGGCGCCGGCGCCGCTGGCCCTCCACAGCGGGACGCAGCCGAGGATAAAAGCGAAGGCGGTCATGAGGATGGGCCGGAGCCTCAAGCGTGCCCCGGCGAGCGAAGCGTCCAGCAGCGATTTGCCCGATTCGTATTCGGCCTTGGCGAACTCGACGATGAGGATGGCGTTTTTGGCCGAAAGACCGATCAGCATAACGAGCCCGATCTGCGCGTAGACATTGTTGTCTAAGCGGCGCAGATAGACGGCGAGAAAGGCGCCAAAGACAGCGATGGGAACGCCGAGCAGCACGCTGAAAGGGAGCGTCCAGCTCTCGTATTGAGCGGCCATGATGAGGAAGACGACCAGGAAGGACAATCCGAAGATAGCCATGGGACTGACGCCCTGCGCGGCCTTGACTTCCTGGTAGGACATGCCCATGTAATCGAAGCCCATCTGTGGGGGCATGGTTTTGCGGAAGGTATCTTCGAGAGCGGCGAGAGCCTGCGTGGAGCTGTATCCGGGAGCGGAGGAGCCGTTGATCTGGATGCACTCGAAGAGGTTGTACTTCATGATGAATTCAGCGCCGCTGGTGGCGTGGGTGTCGGTGAGCGTGCTGAGCGGCACCATCTGGCCGCTGCTGTTGTTGACGTAGAACTTTCCCAGGTTTTGCGGGGTGGTTCGATAGGCGCCCTCGGATTGAACGTAGACCTGCCACTGCCGGCCAAAACGGTTGAAGTAGTTGACCAGCGCACCGCCCATGAAGGTCTGGAGTGTTTGATAGACGCTCGCCAGGTCGACCTGCTGGGTGAGCACCTTGGCTTTATCCACATCGACGGCTACCTGGGGAACTCCGAAGAGCGCGGTGCTCATTACACCGGAGAGCTCAGGGCGCTTCTGGAGCGCTGCTATGAAAGTTTGCGCATTGCTGGCCAGGAATGGAGTACCGGAGCCGGAGCGATCCTCGAGGATAAAGGTGAATCCGCCGGAGGCTCCCACGCCGGGGATTGCCGGCGGGGGAAAAATGAAGGCAATGCCGGAGGTCACCCGCGAAAGCGCATAGGACAGGTGGCGCTTGATCGCGGCATAGCTTTCAGCCGGGTCGCTTGCGCGCTCGTCCCAGCTCTTGAAGGACACAAAGAAGAAGGCACTGTAGGTGGTGCTGACGCCGCTGAGCATGCTGTATCCGATGACTGAGCTAACGTATTTCACCCCCGGGGTCTTAAGGATGACCTGCTCGACGTCGCGCGCGGCGTCTGAGGTGCGCTGCAGGGAAGAGGCATCCGGAAGCTGGAGGCCCCCGAAGACGTATCCCTGGTCTTCATCAGGGAGAAAGCCGCCGGGCACTTTGGTGCCGAAGAAGGCTGCTCCGGCGGTAATCAGAATGAGCATAAGGAAGGCGAAGCCGGCCTTGTGGATGAGGTGCCGGCAGGTGTTGACGTATCCGTCGGTGGCACGGCCGAAGTTGCGGTTGAACCAGCGGAAGAAAGCTCCCAGCGGCCCGCGTGCGGGCTTCCTCTTACGCAGCAGCATCGCCGACAGAGCTGGGCTGAGCGTGAGCGCGTTGAAGGCGGAAAAGATGACCGATACGGCGATGGTGACGGCAAACTGCTGGTACAGCAGGCCGGTGATGCCGGGAATGAAGGCCGTAGGGACAAAGACGGCGGCCAGGATGAGAGCGATGGCGATGACCGGTCCGGTGACTTCCTTCATGGCTTGCACGGTTGCGTCGTGCGGCGTCATTCCCTGTTCAATGTGGTGCTCAACGGCCTCGACGACGACGATGGCGTCATCGACCACCAGGCCGATAGCGAGGACGAGCCCGAAAAGCGAGAGAGTGTTAATGGAAAAGCCAAGTAGGGGGAAGACGATGAAGGTTCCGACGAGAGAAACCGGGACAGCGAGCAGAGGGATGAGGGTGGCGCGGGTGCCCTGAAGAAAGATGTAAACGACGATGATGACGAGGACCAGCGCTTCGATGAGCGTGCGCTCGATTTCCTTGATGCCGGCATTGACGGCGAGCGTGGTGTCGAGGGCGATGACGTAGTCGAGATCCTGCGGGAAGCGCTGCTTGCTCTCGGCCATCAATTTGCGGACGGCGAGAGCGGTCTGGACGGCATTGCCTCCGGGAGTCTGATAGACGGCGATAAGAGCGGCGGGCTTGCTGTTGAGGCGGCCGATGACGCTGTAGTTCTGCGCGCCGAGCTCGACGCGGGCGACATCTTTCAACCGCAGAATGCTGCCGTCGGGCCGGGCGCGGACGATGATCTCGCCGAACTCCTCGGCCGAGGGAAGGCGGCCCGGCGCGCGCACGGTGTAGGTGAACTGCTGGCCGGGAGGCACAGGCTCGCCGCCGATCTGTCCGGCGGGGTTGACATTGTTCTGCGCCTGGATGGCGCTGATGATTTCCGGAACCGTGATGCCAAGATTGGCCAGCTTGTCGGGATTGACCCAGCAGCGCATGGCGTACTGTCCTGCGCCGAATACGGAGACCGAGGCAACGCCGGGCAGGCGTGTGATGGCGTCGTTGAGATTAATGGTGGCGTAATTTGCCAGAAAGATGTTGTCGTAGGTCCCATTGGGTGAGGTGAGGTCGATCAGCAACAGGGGCGCGGCTGTGGACTGCTGCACCGTGACGCCCTGGTTAAGTACCGACGTCGGCAACTGCGAGTTCGCCTGCAGGACGCGCATCTGCGCCAGGATCTGATCGGTATTAGCATTCGTATCGACGTCAAAATCTACCGTGAGCTTCAGCGCGCCGTTGCTGGAGTTCAGCGAGTACATGTAGTTCATGCCGTCGACGCCGGACATCTGCTGCTCGATGGGCGTGGCCACCGACTGCGCCACGGTATTTGCGTCGGCGCCCGTGTAGCTGGCAGCAATCTGTATCTGCGGGTCGGCGATGTTGGGAAATTGCGCGGTCGGCAGGCTGAGCATGGAGACCACGCCGCCAAGCACCATCAGGATGGAAATGACGATCGCGACGATGGGCCGATTGATGAAGAACTTCGACATGGGTCAGTTTCCCCCCGCCACTGGGGGCGCCTTATAGGGCCGGGGGATTACCGGTGTGCCTTCGCGCACCTTCATGAAGCCTTCGACAACAACCTTCTCCCCGGGCTTCAGTCCTTCCTGAACGATCCAGTTCGTTCCCACACGATCGCCGACCTTGATCGGGCGGTAGCTGGCCTTGTTATCAGGGCCGACCACGACTACCTGATACAACGACTGCACTTCGATGACGGCCGCCTGAGGGATCAGCATGGCATTCTTGAGGGTGCCGACATCGAGCCGGATGCGTCCGAAGCCGCCAGGACGAAGGCTCGCGCCCTTGTTGGGGAAAGCCGCGGCAAGCTGGATGGTCCCGGTCTGCGATGTGATCTCGCGGCTTACAAGGATGATCGTGCCCTTTTCCGGAAAGGTTGCGCCGTTTGCCTGGATGAACTCGACAATATGAGGGAGATTTTTCGCCTGTTTCCCGCGGATGACCCGGTCAATCTCCGCCGCGTTGCGGAGATAATCGCTCTCGCTGATGTTGAAGTAGGCCCAAATGGGATTGACCTGGGAGACGGTCATCATCGTGGTTGAGGTTCCAACCAGGTTGCCGACCTGCGAGCTTGCAACGCCCGCGATGCCGTCGATCGGCGAATAAACCTTCGTCCAATCGAGATTCAACTGTGCCTGCACCATCTGCGCCTGGGCGGCGGTCAAGGCCGCCTTATCCGCGGCCAGAGTGGAACGGTCGGTATCCAGCGTCATTTGCGGGATGGCATTCTGAGCGGCGAGCGGTATGTCACGGTCGACGTTTTTCTGCGCCAGGGAGAGGTTTGCCTCCGCCTGGGCGACCCCGGCTTTCTCCTGGTCAAGAGCGGCGATGAATGGCCGTGGGTCGATGGTAAACAGAAGCTGACCCTTCTTGACGAAGAAGCCATTGTTGTAATTCTGTGTGAGCAGATAGCCCTGCACCTTCGGGGTGATGGCAGCGTTGATGGGACCATTCAACTGCGCCACCCACTCGCGGTAGATCGGAACGTCCTGCTGGATCACCTCGGTGACTTCGACGTCGGGGGGCCCAGGCGCAGGCGGCGCAGGCGGCTTTTCGCAGGCAGTCGGCAAAAGAGCGGCAATCAGGCCCAGGGCTATAAATATGGCTCTACGTTGAGCGGCTAACAGCGGTGGGACAGATTGCGGGCAGAGGAACGGACTGCTCAATTGTGGTTGACTGCCTTGAAGCTCAGCACGGCTCTGCATCGACGAATTGCCTCCGAAGCAAGGTCAATATACACGGCAGAAAACTCTAGAGTGTGAGTGTGAGTTTAGACGATCTTTTCCAATTCGCAAGTCGGAGATTTGAAAAGGCTTTCGCGGATGTTTCCACCAGCCTGGTGGGCTATCGCCAAGCCCGGCTCTACCGGATCAAGCTGCAGGAGCAGACAGCCACCTACGCTCAGTTGTACCAGGCGCTGGGTAGCAGCTGGGAACAATAGCGTCGCTACGATGCTTCCATGGAAAACTGTCAATTGTGACAGGTGCGTATCCAAGCGTTCGGGAGTAGCCTTCACTGAAGTTCGAGACACGGGTCAGTGCGCTTGAGTGCCCGCGAATTTCCCAACGCGAGACGCGGGATCGTATGATCGACAGACGCGGCAGCGAAGTGGCGAGAATCCATGGGAGCAGGAACGCAATGACTCGTAACCGTGCTGGGAGAGGCGCAATAGGATGAGCAGCCAAGTGTCTCAAGAGATTACAAAAACCCAGGCACCGCCCGACATGCTGTGGATTCCCGGGGGAGCATTCCTTATGGGTTCGGAGGAGTACTACCCCGAGGAAGGCCCCGTCCATGAGGTGAGCGTCGATGGCTTCTGGATGGATCGGCACGTCGTCACTAACCAGCAATTCGCGCGCTTCGTCGACGCGACTGGCTACATCACGGTCGCTGAACGTCCGCTGAACCCCGCCGATTTTCCCGGAGCGCCGCCCGAGAACCTGGTTCCCGGTGCGCTGGTCTTTCAGAAGTCGCGTGGCCCGGTTGATCTGAAGGATTACAGAAACTGGTGGGTTTGGACGCCCGGAACGAGCTGGCGCCATCCGCGGGGACCGCAGAGCTCCATCGACGACATTGCCCAGCACCCGGTCGTCCATATCGCCTACGAGGACGCCGAAGCCTACGCGCGCTGGGCAGGCAAAGAGCTGCCCACCGAAGCCGAGTGGGAGCGAGCCGCCCGGGGCGGACTGGAGGGCAAGAAATTTACCTGGGGGGATGAACATTTTCCTGGTGGAAAGGCCATGGCAAATTCCTGGCAGGGTGAATTCCCGTGGCAAAACCTGCTGGTCGACGGCTTCCCGGGAACCTCGCCCGTCGGTTCCTTTCCGGCCAACGGCTACGGACTATTTGATATGGCCGGAAATGTCTGGGAGTGGACTTCAGACTGGTATGTCCATCACCATGCCAACGAAATCGCTCATGCATGTTGCGGGCCGGCGGTCAACCCACGTATCGCTTCTGCTGACAAGAGCTACGACCCGGCGCAGCCGGCGTTCCGCATTCCACGCCGCGTCGTCAAGGGCGGTTCGCACCTATGCGCTCCCAATTACTGCCTGCGTTACCGCCCCGCGGCTCGCCAGCCACAGATGATTGACACCGGCATGAGCCACATTGGTTTTCGCTGCATCCTGCGGAAGGCCGCACTGGAAGCAGCGGACGTCGCTGTGGAAAGCCCCCAGGAGCAACCGAAACAACCTGCCAGTACAAAAGCTCAAGAGTTCAATCCAGCGGGTTTTCAAAGAGTTCAGAATCATGCGGCGGGCTCTGGTGCACCCTCAGGTGCCCTGGCATGCCAAAGTAGTCACCGGCTGCGCGGTCCTTTATGTCGTCAGTCCGATCCAGATCGTCCCCAACTTTATTCCGATCATCGGGCAGATGGACGACGTACTGGTGGTCACCCTGGGCATCAGATACCTTAGGCGATATGTTCCCCAAAGTGTTCTCGATGAGTGTGAGAGCCATTCTCACAAATTTCGTAAACCCAAAATCACAGTGAGCCCGGTAACCAACCCGCTTCCGACTTCACAAGCATAAGCGCTTGCGCATTCGCTTGATCCAAATCGCCTCGATATGATTTTGTCAGCGTTGTCTGCGCGCGCCCCGCGCAGCGCCCGCCCCACTTCCGCGATTTTGGAATTGCTCGAGTTGGTCCCCGCGGGCGCGGGACTGAGAATCATTCTGTAATTGCCCCATGGTCTGGCCGGAGGGTTGGCTGGGCTGAGTTTGAGAGCCTCGGCCGTACGCGCCGCTTGTCGTCGTGCTTCCCGACTGGGACCCCGGTGTTGACGAGCCTTTATATTGTGACTGTCCCAGGCTGTTAGAGCCGGTGGAGTTCTGCCTTTGCTGCTTTGCCTGGGCTGTCGCTGTCGACGAGTCCACTGGAGTCCAGCCTCCATCGCTATATTTGCTCCAGTTGCCGTTCGCGTCCTTCTTGTAGACGTTCCCGTCGGCGCCGGCATAGACGTTGTTGTTATTCGCGTCTTTGGCTACAAAGCCGCTGTTTCCATTAGCGCCGGAGAAACCCGCGCCGGCACTCCCCTTGGATGTTTGGAAAGAACCTGCGCTCCCCTGGCTATTGGTTATGTGCTGTGCCTGGGCCCAGTTGTCTCCGTTGGTAACCACCGAACTGCCCCACTGGCTATATTGGTTGTGGCCTTGCGACGTCGCCGCATACGTTCCGGTCCAGGGGTTATAGGCTTGGGCGTAAGTGTGGCCGCCGTATGCATTCTGAGTAGTGACTGCCCGGCCATACGTTCCCGTGCTGGGGTTATACCAGGCTGCGGTCCCTGCTGAACCATACGGCCCATAGACCGCGCGCCCAACTCCGTAGAACCCCGTGTAAGGGTTATAAACGGCGGCCACGCCATAGGTGTATGGGTAGGGATAATAGACGGGGTGCGGTCCGTAATAAACGTAAGGGGGATAGTAATATCCAGTGCCATAGACGATCGTCGATCCCACGGCCATCCCCATCACAAACACCCCCAGATAGCCGCTTGAATAACTCGTCTGCACGGTGGTTGGCGTGGGGTTAGAGACAATCACATAAGTGACGTTATACATGGGTGAAGCCGGTGGAATGGTGTAGATAACCGGAGGGACTGAATCCGCCGTCTTCCACGGGCCGTTTGGGGTTTGAGCCACAAACCAGATGCCCTGGAAGCAAAGGTAATAGAGATTGCCTGCATGAATCACTTTGTCCGGCGTGTTCACCGCGTAAAGCATGGAGGTGGTTGGGATGGGCACGAATTGCGGCGGCCCCGCATAGGAGACTTTCACCGCAGCTTCTGCAGCGGCGCGGTTCACAATGGCCGTCGTCGGTACTTGCGACAGCAACACGGCATCGCTCGCCTGCTGCGTCCCGGGCACGGAAACCAGAACTACGGAATAGACCTGCCCCGGTGGGATCTTGGCGAAATCGGCGGGGAGGCTGTCCCCGGCATATGTCCACGGACCGTTCAAGCTGGCTGCACGGAACCAGCGTCCGGAAATCAGGACGTAGACCTGGTTATCAGGCATATGCAAAAACACTTTGCTCTCGGTGTTGCTGGCGTATTCAAGACTGGTGCCGGGGATTTTCGCGTAGAGGGGTTTACCCCTGAATGCGAGTAACTCCGCTGGCTTATCTGTGAACAAGACGGTCGGCGGAGTTCCCGTCTGCGTAGTCGGCGGCACTGCCTTCAGGACGTCGTCCCAGTTCTGCTTTGTGGGTAGCTTGGCCATGTCTTGTGGGAGCTTGAGCGTGATGGTCCACGGTCCGCGCGGTTCCTTTGCCTTGAGCCAGGTCCGGCCACTTAGCAGGTAATAGTCGGAGTTGTCATAGAACAGATCAAAGTTGGTATTGACGACGTATTGCAGGTTCGTGCCCTGAATAGGAGCCAATACCGGCTTTCCGTCCACGAAAAGCACAATCGCCGGAACGGTGCTGACGAGAATCGTGGGCGCCTTCGTTCCGGCGGCAACGGAACGTACTGGTTGGTTCAGATGTTCGAGGCTGGCTATCATGCGGGGTAGGCCGATGGTCAGCGTCATGGTCGGATAAATCTGATGCACCCGTTTCTGCATGGCTGCCGTCTGGGCTGCATCGAGGGAAGGGAAGCGCGCATCCATGACCACGATGTTGCTGATGTAAACGGTTTGGGCGCTCTGATCGGTGATTGTTTGCGCATGCCAGGAGATGACGCCCACGACAGGTTTTTGCCCTTTGTCAGTAACCGAGATTGCTGTGTCGGCGAACAGTTCCCGATATCTTTGCCAGGCCTTGAGTTGCGGCTGGTAGACAACGACATGCGTCCCGTTCCGATCGAAGACCCTTGGCCAGGACGGCGTAGAGGGCGTGGCACTCATTGAGTTGCCGGTTGCTGTAGGGCTTGGTTGCGCCGAGGTGGTTATAGAGCCAGCCGCGAGGCACATGGCAATGGCAAGAACCAGAAGACCGCTCAACTTCGCCAAAGGTGATCCCCCATGGTATTGCTTGAATCGTTCAGGATGGCTCTCGCAAAATTGTCGGCACCGGCCCGGGTGTCCCGGTGGCTGGCCGAGGAGAGTCCCTGGTCTGACTTTAGTGCCAATTGAGTGTATATCAATGGCAATGAGTTGTGCAGTGGCTTCGCCCCTTCGGAAACGGGTCAACGCCATAGATCTACGCCTAGTCTCTTTGCCTTATCCATAAGATAAGGCTGCACCTGTCGCTAGTGACAGGTGTATGTTCTGCCGCTTGCCGGTACTTTCATGTTGAATCTAAATCGTCCGGCCGTGACCGGTTCGTAGCTATATCTGGTGCGGAATACTTCGAGAGGTCGCGCGCGCGGAACGATCGATAGCGTTCACCATCAGAAGCGAAACGGCGGGCGGTTGTTAGCGGAGGCATCATGCGAAAGTTCGTTCTGGAGCAGATGTCTTGTGTCCAATCAGCGTGACTAACAAGAACAGACGATGGAGAGAATTCAGATGAAATCAGCGAGTGGCAACTTTACACGCGCAGGAGCGCAAAGATGGTGCGCGGTCCTGCTTACCATAATGGCGTTCGCATCCGTGGCTTATGCACAGACGTTCACTTCCGGGCAGAAAGGGAAAGTTAAGGGAACGATTGTGTCCAGAAGCGGAGACCTGGTCAAAGTGCAAGACGCGAAGACCGGGTCCACGGCAACGGTTAAGATCACGGATGATACCAAGATTATTCGCAACAAATCCAAGGTGTCGTTCCACCGTCACGAAGACATGGACGTTACCGCCATGGTGCCTGGCTTGACCATCAGTGCCGAGGGCGTAGGCAACGCGACCAACCAGCTGGAAGCGAGCAAGATCACCTTCTCGCCGGATGAGTTCGCGGTGGAAGTGGCGCAGGAACAGCAGATTATGGCCAACAAATCAGCTGCCGGCCAGGCGCAATCGACGGCCAACCAGGGTGTGACCGCGGCGGGCGATGCGCAGGCCTCGGCGAATCAGGCGCAAACCTCAGCTAACCAGGCTGGTTCCATGGCCCAGGCGGCCGGCTCCGTGGCGGTGATGAACGCGGCAGCTGTTCAAATGGTGAACAAGCGCGTATCTGACCTCGACGACTACAAAACGGTTGCCGAAGCCGCGATCTTCTATCCCGTCGGCCAGTACACTTTGGATGACGCTGCCAAGGCGGATCTCGATAAGCTTGCCGCTCTTGCCTTGTCAACCGACGGCTACATGATCGAGATCGCGGGCTACGCCTCCAAGACAGGAACAAAAGCGGTGAACCAGCAACTCAGCGAAGATCGTGCGGCCGCAGTCGGAAACTATCTTCGCAACCACGGGAATATTCCATTGCGGCGGATCCTCGCACCGGCTGGCTACGGCTCTACCCATCCTGACGCCGAGAATACAGACCCCCAGGGGCGCGAGCTCAACCAGCGCGTCGATGTAAAACTAATGGTGAACAAGGGACTGAACGGCATGTAGTGGTGGAATCCGGCCAAGTTACATGATCTCTCTGAGCAAGATGCGTTGCATAGGGTATTCACAATCCATACGCAACGCGTCTTGCTTTGTCTTTAGGATATGGAACGAGCCTCGCCGTCGTAGCCCGCGTCGTATCCCGAACGCAATAGGAGAAAGCAAAAATGACCCTGCCAAGTTTTCCCCAAGTCGACTTGTTCTCCGCCGGCATCAACGCCCTGAATGGGGTGCTCGTGGCGCGCAATCCGTCGCACAACCGCGGCTACACGCTGGCGGGGCTACTCATCATGGCCTACTTCGGGGGTATCGGCGGCGGCGTATCGCGTGACTTGCTGCTCAATGACATCCCCGGGCCGCTTAAGGGCCCGGACTATCTGATCGTGTGCCCTCTGATGGGTCTGCTGGGGCTGGCGATTTATCGCTTCGCCGAGTCCAGGAGGAGCGCTTCCGCACCCAGATGCTGGCCTACTTCAAGTCGTTCTCGCTGCCCTGGTTTGCCATCCTGGGAGCGCATAAAGCGCTCGATCACAATCTTGGCATCTTCGCTGCCATCATGATCGGGCTGATCGCCACCACCGCGGGCGGGGTATTCATCGACCTCTTCTCCGGGGTCACGCCTGAGATCGTGAGGCCGGCGCAGCAACTCGTTACCTCGGCGCTGCTGGCAAGCACGGTCTACACGCTGATCGCCGTGCATTATAAGGCGAGCACGACCTTCTTTCCCGTCACGCTGGTAGCCGTGCTGGTTTCCTTTGTCTTCCGCGTGTTGGCGGTTCGGGAGCACTGGGGGTCGATCGTGCCCCTCGCCGCGGCCCCCCAGGGCCCGCGCCCGTGAACGATTTCCTGACCTTTCGCGGTCCGAAGTCCACCCTGGTACCCTAGGCCGCAGATCTGAGGAATCTTTCCATGAACCCTGTTGAACCGCCAAAGGATAGGGGAACGCTTCTTGCCGAAGAGCGAACCGATTTAGCCTACCAACGCACGATCATCGCAGCAGAAAGAACGCTTATGGCGTGGATCCGAACCGCTCTTTCGATGATCGGCTTTGGATTTACGATCTACAAATTCTTTCAATACCAGGCTGATGAAATTGCTTCGGGTAAGATCGCGCGTCCCAACGCACCGCGCAATCTGGGATTGAGCCTCATAGCTGTTGGGACTCTGGCATTAGCCGGCGCAGCGTGGCAGCACTGGCAATTTCTGAAATACTTGGGGCATCGCAGAAGAAGCATACGATCTCCATCTCCATCGTTGTGGCGATGGTTGTGATCCTGATTGGACTGGTCACGTTTTACGGGGTCCTGCTGAAAAGCGGGCCGTTTTAGAGCATTCTTGCTGATGGTGTCGAACAGGAAACTGAACCCGGTGCGGCCATTCCGCCAAAACCCGGGGCCCCCGGGCCAGGCGGTCTTTGCGTGCCCGGGGTGGAAAGAATGGTCGCACATAACTGATCCCTCTGGACCAGTATTAGCAAAATGCGTTAGAGCACCCTCATCTCTACGCTGCACAAGCTGCGCGGCGAGGCTTCCTGATTATGGGTGCTCCAGCGACCAGACTTTCTGAATGACAGCAAATAAAAACGCGCCCGTAAGCCCGAACAGAATCCATCCATTCAATGCCTCGAGCGACCCATCAGTTGCCAGCGCGGGTCCAGGCGGAGATTAGTCCTCCTACCGTTGTCATGACGCTTATCGAGTACAGCATTGCGCTCCTTGCGGTCGTCCAATACCCCGAGCAGACAGTAAGCGCCGGCCCACGTCAACGCTTCAAAACCATGCAGGCACGTGGCGTAAAACGAAGACGTCCCAACGATGAAAACGGACAGGGTGCGGGGGAGACGTTTGTGTTGCCAGCGTTTCAGCAGAAGAACCCATCCTTGACTAAGCAGCCCAAGACCATAGGCGTGGAAGACGATCGTCAACACGATGAGCGGAATACTCCATAGCCAATCGGACTTCCATGGAGCGAGATTGAAACTAGTCATAAGTAAACCAAGGCCACTCGCGGCGACAGTAACCTCGAATCCGCAACCGGGATAGGCGCCCTTGCAGATTCCTTCCAATAATCATCTCGTTCTCGTCGATTTCAATCCTGCTACAGGAAAAACCCCTTGGTGTCGAAGCGCGAGACACCGACCGCCAGTTAACCAACAGGCAGCACGGAAAAGAACTGTCACTTAAGACAGGTGCAACCTTATGTCAAGACTCGGATACTTGGTTATGAAGGGAGCGCGACAGAACATGACGAAGTGCCCGGTTCCCATGCCCGCTGCGCTGTTTCTGTCCCTTGTCCTTGCATCCGCGTCAGCTCTGGCGCAACAGAGCAAGCCTCCAGTTCCAGAAGACACGCCGATCGGGCCGGAGGGATCGCAAGTTGCCACGGAGCAGACTCCTGCAGCAGCGACCAACGCCGATGCCTTGAGGAAGGCGACGCAAAACCCGGTTGCCAGTCTCATCAGCGTTCCCATTCAGAACAATAGTAATTTTGGGGTGGCTCCCGGTGATCGAACCCAGGATGTTCTCAATATCCAGCCTGTCGTGCCATTGAGCCTTTCGAAAGACTGGAATCTGGTCGTTCGCTGGATCGCGCCGATTGTCTGGCAACCGATACCCAATCAACCGTCAACTCCGGAGACAGGCGTCTATGGTCTTGGCGATATGCAACCGACTTTCTTCCTGGTGCCGAAGAAGACAGGGAAGTTGATCTGGGGCGCGGGCCCCATCGTTCAGTTACCCACGGCCACAAGCACATTCCTCGGGCAAGGGAAGCTGGGTCTAGGACCGTCCATTGTCCTGCTGACGCAACCCGGCCACTGGACGATCGGCGTGTTGGCCAACAACGTTTGGTCCGTTGCGGGTTCGGGCAGCCGGCCGGTTGTGAATCAGTTTCTATTACAGTACTTCGTCAACTACAACTTGAAGAAAGGCTGGTATCTGACCACCGCACCCATCCTTACTGCTAACTGGCGAGCTACCGGCGGAAACACCTGGACGGTGCCCTTCGGTGGCGGCGCGGGCAGGATCATGAAACTCGGGTTCCAACCGGTGAATCTTAGCGCGACGTTTTACAGCAACGCCGTGTACCCTACGGGAAGTTCCTCCTGGAACATGCGTCTGCAGATCGCGTTTCTGTTCCCCAAGCTGACCAAGGAGCAGGAAATGATGATGATGGAGCAGCGGCTGAAGCAGATGAAGGATCAGCCAACAAAGTAAGAGTAATTTCGTGCCTCGAGTTCATCGAAGGCGCTTTTCGCCTATCTGGACCGGGTTTAGTGATCAACTCGATTTCGTGGCGAGGTGATCTCCATCACGCTATACCTCGCGAAACGCAGAAGTCGAATAGACCACCTGATCATGCCACCACAACCGTTCAAAGAAGGTGCGTGCTTCCATTTGCAATGGTCCCTTCGAGGATGGCGGTGTTGTTTCCAAGAGGTCACTGATCGTGCGCTGGCCATCAATTGCGTCAAACCATCGCTTTTCTATCGCGCTGATGGTCATAAAAAGGTCCCTGTACGTATGGCTTCGATTGATCAGAACACCTGCGGCGCCAGGAGGCAGGCGCTCTTGAACACAGATCGTTTCTGACATCCGAATGGGCACGTAGCCCAGCCAGGCGTCGCCTTCGAAAGTGATTGCCTGGTTGGCCGCGTATCTATCGTCCCGGTAAACAATCATGCTGTGCGCGAACCATCGTCCCGCGGAAAAGTTCCGCCGCTGCATACTGCTCTGCCAGGGGAAGGTGCTGCCATCCTGGGCGCTTGGGGGATCTGCGCCATCACACCACAGCGAGGGGAGTAGGGCGCTTGCTTTACCCACCGGCCGAAAGTCAGCCCTCCCCGCGCAATAAAATCGAACAGCTGGGGCACCGAATACGCACGATCTTGTGGATGCAGCAGGGCATCGGCAAGTGCGGCCTTCTGCTGGAAATCCGGGGCCTCGCGCAACAGATTTTCCAACGGATGGCCTGGCGGCAACGCCCCGAGCGCAGCGATGAGCTCCTCGATTCCGTCATCGGTAGGCCGCGTTCCAATCCGTCTACAGAACTCCTGCAGCATGTAGATGCCGGCCCGTCCGTAGGGAGCATAGACCATCAGGTGCATGGCTCCATCCGGCTTTAGCACACCGCGTAGAGTTGCGAGTCCGGCATCGGGATCCGCGAGATGATGCAGAACCCCGGTGCAGACAATCTGGTCGAATGTTTCTCCCAGCTCGCTGAGACGATTGATCGGAAGTTGATAGACCTGAAGATTGGTTAAGTTGTATTTGCGCTTAAGTTCTTCTGTGCATCGCACACTGGTCGTGCTCATGTCGATGCCGGTAACTCGAGCCGCAGGCCAACGCAACGCATGCTTTGCCGCTTGGGAGGTTCCGCAGCCGGCAATCAGGATGGAATAGTCTTCCCTATACGGCCTGTCTGGCCAAAACAGATGGTAATCCGCGCGGCGCTTTTGCAGGTCCTGCCAGTGCAAGCGATATTGCTCCAGGCTATCCACCGGCGGGGGGTAGGGATAACGGTCATAGAAGTCCTGGACCCGCTCCGCTATATCGAGCGATGGTGGAGTGTCGTCGGCTGTTCGGCTCATGGCAAAGAATGTCGCATTCAAAAAATTCCCCGGCAGACCATTGTCTGCCGGGGAACCTTCTCCAGCAAGTGAGTCTCTCTTCCGCAAGTAAGGGAGGTCTCGTCGACCTCCCCTTTGTTCGACTTTACTTATGTCCAGCGACAGCGGCTTGCGTGTTGATGCAACGACGCCATCACTGCGTCGAGGTTGAAGGAAGCCGCCTTTTGGCGGGGCGGATATTTCACGTAGTTTTCTATCTGGGCCGCCACGACCGCCTGGCACTGATAAAGTTGCGGGACGTGATCGATCATCCAATCGTAGTAGACGTTGGAGTTGAAATCGGCGCGCTCGAACGGATCCCGACGGAGGCTAAAGATGTGCGGAAGCCGCAGCTTCACCATAGGCTCTGCCCAAACCGCCGTTGAGAGTGCACGCTGGACTTCAAACACCAGCTTATAATCGCCGACCCGGACCGCCATGACGCCGCCATCATCGCTGATGTAGAAGAAGTATTGCCTGGGGCTCTCCTTCACTTGGCCAGTGAGATAGGGCAGCATATTGAAGCCGTCGATATGTACTGTGAACGTCTTGTCCCCGGCTTTGTAACCGGTGAGAAGCTTCGTGCTTACGTCTGGATCGCCTGCGGCAGCCAGCAAAGTGGGCAGCATATCCTGGTGGGAAACGATGCCGTTCAACACCGAGCCGGCGGGGATCTTGCCCGGCCAGCGCAGAAAGCACGGAACGCGCCATGCGCCTTCCCAGTTGGTGTCCTTCTGGCTGCGGAACGGTGTATTGGCGCCATCGGGCCAGGTATCGTTCTCCGGGCCGTTGTCGGTGGAATACATGACGATGGTGTTGTCGGCTATGCCCAGCTCATCGACCTTGTTGAGGATCTCACCAATCTGCTCGTCGTGGGTGACCATCCGATCGCTGTAGTCGTCCTGGCCGCTCTTGCCACGGTTCTTGTCGGCAAGGTGCGTCCTGAAGTGCATCGCGGTTGAGTTGTACCAGAGGAAGAACGGCTTATCCGCTTTGACCTGCTTTTCCATCCAGCCGATAGCGCCTGCCGTGATCTCCTCATCGACAGTTTCCATGCGCTTCTTGGTAAGGGGGCCTGTGTCTTCAACGGTCTGCTTGCCTACTCTTCCCCAGCGAGGGTCAGTCGTTGGGTCATCTTTGTCAGTTGCGAAGCAGTGAAGAACACCTCTGGGGCCGAACCGAGCTTTGAATGCCGGGTCCTTGGGATAGTCGGGCAGTTCCGGTTCTTCTTCGGCGTTCAGGTGATAGAGATTGCCAAAGAACTCGTCGAATCCGTGCACGGTCGGCAAGTACTCGTTGCGATCGCCGAGATGGTTCTTCCCGAACTGGCCAGTGGCGTAGCCGAGCGGCTTGAGCATTTCAGCGATGGTCGGGTCTTCCGGCTGAAGTCCGACCGTAGCGCCGGGCATGCCGACTTTGGTCAGGCCGGTGCGGAGTGGGTTCTGGCCGCAGATGAAAGACGCGCGTCCAGCGGTACAGCTCTGCTGGCCGTAGTAGTCGGTGAAAGTGACGCCTTCTTTGGCGACGCGGTCGATATTCGGGGTGGTGTAGCCCATCATGCCTCGGCTGAAGTGACTTATGTTCCAAGTGCCGATGTCATCGCCCCAGAGGATTAGGATGTTCGGTTGCTTAGCCATTGGTGTTTTCCTTTTTTAGGTTGGTTTCTTGCGCTGAAGTTGTCGGCCTTAGCCGGGTAAAACCTTGAAACCCATCACAAAGTTTCAGATCCAATGAATCCACCCGAGAGCCGGGATCCCTGCCGTCCGCAGCGAACTCGGTGTGGGAGGGTCGTGCCCACTTTGGGCGTGTGCGGTCGGATACTTGGTTACCATGCGCATCCTCTAATCTCCGGCAAGGCGTTCCTTTACCTCATTGTGCCGACGCCGCGCGATTCGATTGATAGGTCCGCGGAACAGCAGGTAGGGGATGATGGCGAGAATAATCGCGACCAATATTGCCTCGCCGGGGTAGACCGTCCACCGGTGCTCGATGAGCTGGTAGACCACGTCCAGCACGACCGCGAGGATGAACACCTTCCCTACGCCCTTCCAACCGTTCTCCAACATCGACTCGCGCTCCCCCTTGTCAGTGAAGAGAGCCCAAAAATAAGCCGGCTTGCCCTCTCGGGCATCTTTCAACCCGTCGCGGATGGCGAAGAAGGTGGCCATGGCCGGTTGCAGCAGGAGACGGAACTTCATTGGACCAGTCACTCGTGCGATCATGTCTTCCGTGACGCGCGTAAAAAGATGATCCATCGCTGTCTTTCTCCTCTCAGACCGTCAATTCAGGGCGGCCAACCTGCGCCGGCTGCCACGGCCAACGGCCTTCCATCTCTACCGCCAGAGACCAGCTCAAGAAAGTACGGGTCAGGATGACTGCGGCCAAGATTCCGATGTTCGTAAACGTAGGCGCCAATGTCACCGTGCGGATCACATCCGCTGCAACCAGAAACTCCAAACCGAGCGAGAGCGATCTACCCAAAGAAAGCTTGTATTTCTCATACCGGTTGCTGGCTTGCTGGCCTGTATGGACGAGAAAACGGACGGATGCCCAGAGAAACGCACCCGCGATCAGCAAAACAGCCATCGCTTCGATGGCCACGGCCCCAATTTCGATCAACTTGCGAGAAGTTTCCATGCTTTCTGCAGGGCAGAACAGAGCCTTGTCCGCGAAATCCCTCTGAGTGGATTTCGCGACAAGAGCTGTTTCATGCTTACTTCTGCAAGTTCACACCGATCGCAGCCGATTGGGAACTGTCACTTGCGACAGGTCAGGGGCAGCCGGTATTGGCCATCTACGGAATCATTCCGCAGTCGAACATTTTGTTGGCGATGGGGGCAGCCACTTTGTTGATGAACACAACACGCATCTGCGGATCACTCTTCAAAAACTGCACTACCTTCACTTCTTGCGGCGAAGGCGGTTGCGGCTGCTGTTTCTTCGCTATCAGCTCCTGGCAGGGGGTACTCTGATACTTCTGAACGACCTTGGCCGCGAGCTTATCCAGCATTGGGTACTGCTCCTGCGCGTGCGTTCCGGTTACCAGGGTCAGCGGCTAGTGGGGAAATCAATAAAACGAACTTGCCGATACGACTTAGCTTCATCAGTTGTTTCTCCTTGTTTCGAAAGATGCTAAACCTTCCTGGCTGAGATAGAGACGAGAAGCGCCCGAAATCCCTGGGGGAGGTTGCCGGAGCCATTAGAACAGGATTAGCTGTTGACGCGCAGGCGTGCTTCTCTGCTGGCCGCCTCCCCGAAGCAGCGGGCGCGATTAATGCTCCCAACGGGCGTGCTGTCAGGGGTCGAGTGCCTGGTGACATCGAAATAGACCGTCTCGCCTGCATCCGGGCGAAGCTGAGACTGCGCTAGCAGGGTGAGGCGCGCGATCGTGTGAAAAGGCGCTTCCTCTTCTTTCCACTTGACGCTCGCGTTTTCAATCCAGAAGTTGGCGTCGTGGCGTTTACCCCAATAGGTCATCTTGCCGCTGTCGAGAAACTGGACAGCTAAAGTCGAAGCTGCTCATCCTGCCGTCTTCGTTGAGGTGCCGGATCAGCTCGTCCTGCAGCCCTTTCGGGTTACTTTTTTGCAGTGGACGGGCCAGATTGTCCGGCGAGGGTATAGCCGAGTACTGGACAATATCGACCGGTCCGTGACGAAACGGCACGTTACTCCAATAGCGCAGTTGCTGGTACGGTCTGATCTTCTGGCTGGCCTGCAATTTTGCCAAGGTGAGGACTCTCAGCACTCGTAACTTGTCCTTGAACGGCAGTGACAACAAGCCGGAGAGCGGGTTCGATGCCGCCAGTACCTTCATGATCGCCGCAAATGCAGGGGAGTCGTTGATAGGCAGAGGGGGGGCATTTTGCAACGAAAAATCCTGCCGGCCACCGTTTCCGCCGGAAACAGCCAAGCCACCCCGAGTCAGGTCGACCGAGAACGACATGGATCGGACATCGGGCTTGAAATCGGAGTTCTTCTTTGAATCAGCGTTGCCCCAGCGCACCACCGCGGGATATACGCCGGGCTTCGCAAATATCCCCTTGGCGAGCCGCGCCGCCAGCTGGGGGTCCCGTCCGGCCGTAACGTCAAGGACTTCGAACTGGGCCCGGGCGCAGACTCCCTTGGCGTGCGTTCCACGGGCCAGTGCGCCGGTGTTGTTGGGCAGCGGCATGTCGCCTGCACCTTGAGGGTTGTCCGGACAATCTCCTCGATGTCAGACGGTTCCCGGGCGAGGTTTCGCTCACTGTCGCTACCGGTCACTCCGAACCATCTGGTCAGCCAAAGCATAGGCTGAACTCTCCTCGGGCTTATCTGTCCCTCATCCCAGTTGAGAGATGAATTTGATTGCGGTGACGCTGGGCAAGAAGCAGTAGGCGGCGGCTCTCGTCGCGGTGAAGCTGGAGAACCCAGTCAGCTTGATTGCCGGCGCACCGTTCACCTGGGGAATGACGAGGATGCTTTCCTTGGGGTCCTGAGTGCCGATCATGGGATCTTTGGCTTTAGGGTCCAACCTGACCGCCCCAGCGAATTCGGCATCGTTGACCCAATGTCCGAGTACAAACTCATATTGATTCTCGATGCTCGAGTTGATGAAGTAGCCGAGAAGGCCGCGCTCGATGCCATCGTAGGGTTGCGCCGGATCATAGTTGGGTCCATAAGGCAAACCGCGACGGATCAAACGGTGTGTATTATTGCTGCCCCCGGGTTTGCCTTGGCCGGTGACTGGCTGGTCGCGTGGATTGACGCGGCGCATGTGCGCGCCCACAGGGCAGCGCAGCCCCTTGGGATCGCCTGATCCGTCTGTGTTTACGTAACCGTAGTTGTTCAGCTGGTCGGGTGAAATCCCTCCCGGAGGGCTGTCTGTATCCGGCGACAATTCCAGAGGCGTGCCGTTGCGCCAGCGTCCGCAAATCTTGGCGGCCAGCAGCTCGGGATCTATCTTGTCCTTGTGCGATTGCAAAAACTCTTCAAATCCAACCACGTCCGTCTTGATCATCTTGAAGACAGCGAAGCTGCCGTTCAGCCCGAGCTCTCGAGGTTCAGGCACGAAGTAGTTCTCAGCCTCGTCCTGCAAAACAAAGAGCCACGGTTCGCACGGCTCCTGGTGATCTGGCGTATATCGTTCGGGACCGCCGCGAATGGTAGTCATGCTGATGCCGTCGGTGTACCCGAAGGGAACCTTGGCGCAGGGTTGGGGCTTGCCATCGACCATCTGAAGCCACGCGTTCCCATCGGTACGCCAGATCTCCTGAAATGCTTCCCCTGCGGTAAACAGGGCAGACAGCCGATCGCTATAAGCCGTCATGGCCTCCGGGCTTATAGCGTGTAGCGTCACCAGGACGTGCTCGCTTCCCCTGCCAAAGGCGCTGATCCAGTTTTCTGGTGCACTTGCCCCGGTATCGCCCACCAGGCTCGCTCGTGCAGCCGCGCCGGCGACGAACGCGCCGAACGACTTGAACGAGAGCGTTGGGACACGATCTCTGATCTCCAGCGCGACCAGGCCTGGCCAGGTGATGCCCAAGTTAAGGCAGTAGTCGGGCTTGTGGCGGGGAGGATCGGCGGGATCGTCTCCTGGTCCGGGAGCGAGGCCTACGTGCCAGTCCTCTGCGGTGGTAATCTGCGGCGCGTCCGACTCGTCGCCGCTGACCAGCCTCCCCAGAAGCTCGCGCGCCTTCGCAGCAACGCCCACCGAAAGTACGAAATGCCGCACCATGGGCATTTTGTACCCGCGCAGGATGAATCCCTGAATATCACCCAGGTCGAGTGCGGACTTCTCCGGGCGGCCGGGTGTCTCAGGTTCCTCCTTTTCGCCATGAGTCACGAGCTTGCGAAAGAACGCCTGTGCAGACCATGCTCGCTTTTCTTCGTTCAACGCTCGCCTCTTGTGAATGCAGGGCTTCCTATTTCGCCAATGCTGCTTTGCTGTCGGCGATCAAGGCGTGAATGTCCTGGACACCCAGGCCTGGATACCCCTGGTAAAACCCAATCGGCTCCCGGTTTGCTTTCGCCGCGAAGTCAATAAACTCCTGCAGGTATTTTCGGCAGGGAGAAGGCGGTGGGTTTATGCAGAATTTGAATATCAAATCGAAGACTTCTCCAATGTTCTTCGTAAAGTCGGAGATGTACGTGTCAAAGGAGCCGTCATACACGGTAAAGAAGCCGACCTGGTGGTCCTCAAGCGGCACGAACTGCGCGAAGTGGGGCGTGCCGACCTTGTCCAGGTCGTGGGTTGTTCCGCGCCCCCTCGCGCGCAGGAGCAGTTTGATCTCCGTGAATGCGAGTGCTGATTTTATCGGCAGTATCACCAGGAACGGATTCAGCACACCGCCGCCGCTTAGACCTGCGGCGGACGCCAGGGCCTTAATCTCCTTCGCCGTGGCCCCCGGGTAAGCAGTGTAGAGATTCACTGGAGAGAGAAGATGCTTCTCGGTCCATTCGACGAACTGGTCTGTGTGATCGGCGACCGGAGTGGGCGGCGGGCCGTCTACATGCTGAAAGATGGAATCGAACAAGGGTCCTGCATGTTTGGCGAGCTCACCAAAAAGTTCAGCGAATTCGCCGTCGAAGTCGCCCAGGAACAGCAGAGTTTTCTCGCTGAGCACAGTGAAACGTGAGTAGTGGATCGTGCCGATCGCATCCTAACGCCTGGAAGAGCCCCGGCATCAAGGCGGGAAGCTGTTCCTCCACCGCCTTTGCATCTGCGGGTGCCTTCAAGGGAAACGCAAGTGTAAAGTGGCTCTGGTTTGTCACAAGCGGCCTCCTTCAGCTCCTTCGCCTTGCAGTGGCGGCTGCTACGCGGCGCCATTGCTTGAACATTTTCTGCACAGCCTTCGATACCATCTGCGAATTTTTGTTGCCGTTATTGCTCAGGGTATTTTGAGCAATTCCCCGCCAAACCAGGGACTTGGTCTTCGCGTCGTACAGGTCGACAATCATCGTCCCTATCACGTTCTGCTCGGGAGTGATTCCGCCCATTCCACCGCCGATTCCGCGCATGCCCCATGCCTGGTAGGAGGTCTGCTGTTTCATGCCACCGCTTGCGGTGAGGATGATGTCGGGGTTCTGGGATGCCGTCACCAGTTGGAAACCCTTGCCCTGCATCGCATTGTCGATGTCCGATTTGGCTTGTTGCGCCAGGATCGAGTTCTGGATTTGGTTGGCGTTGTCACCGCCCCAGGCGTAGGTGTGATACTGCGAAAAGCTCTGGCTCTTGTTGTAGTTGACTGAGACTTGTTGCCCTAGGGCAACCGCGGACGCGATGCACAGAAGCAGGGCGCACAATGCGTATTTCGTCTTCATAATCGTCATCCTTTACGTGTAATTCCATTAGCACCTGTGTTTACCGCGATCATTCTCCCGGAGCTGCGGTTTGCCTACTGTCACTTATGACAGGCCGTCCGGAATTCCTCGATAGTCCCGGAATCACTTAATGATTTGCACCACCAGGGATTCGGTCATGACCATGTCCACGGTCTCGCCCACCTGTAGCTGATCGAGGTTCGTAATCTTACTGCTTACCTTGATGGTCTTCTTCTTGCCGTCAGGGTCGAGCAGGGTCACACGATTCTTCTGGGGGTTCACGGCCAGGATCTTTGCACTCAAGGCCGAGGTATCCACCATGACGACCCCGGGTTTGTCGCCTTTTTGTGCCACGGCCACTTCTCCGGCTGAGGCTGCGCCTGGTGCCTGGTTCGACTTGCCGACCACGATGAGGAGTTCTTCCGTGTAAGCCATCTTCAGGCGATCTCCCACCTGGACCTGGTCGAGGTTTTGAACGCTCTTGTCTACCTTGAAGGTCTTTTTCTTGCCGTTTTGTAACAGTAGAGTAACCTTGCGATCTTTCAGGTCAATTTTCTCGACCGTAGCAGTGGACTTAACCACATCTACGGATTCGATGCCTTGGTCTGTTCCTGTAGATTGGCTCTGGGTGTGGCCAACCGGGCTAGCCGCAAACAGTAGAATCGCACTCAACGCTAAACCAATTGCCTTCATGAGTTGTCTCTTTTCTCGGGATTCTTTCGGACCTTAGGAGGCTTTAACCAGCGCCGGTGGTTGCCACGTGCCCTTGCCCGGCGGCAGGATGGAAGGCTGCGACTCTTTCGGCCAATACAAGCGCATCACCAGGTAAATTGGGCCATCGGGGGCAGGCAGCCAGTTGGCTTCATTCTCCTTGCCCGGCGAGTCTTTTTGGATATAGAGCGTTAGAGAACCATCCGGATTCGTCTTCATGTCAGGCAACATAGGAGAGTTGATCAGGTACCGGTCGATCGGGTTCTTTATCAGGAACTGGCTCTTCCCGTCATACATCGTCACCGACCAAAATGCGTTCACCGGCGGGAACTGACCCTTGGCGAAGGTCAACGTGTAATTATGCTTGCCGCCATCGAGCTTCTCTCCGTTGGGCAGGATTCGGGTCAAGGGGTACATCGCCTCAATCGCGCTGTTACCGAAAATTCCACCTTTGGCCGCCGCGGCTCGTTTGAGCCAACCTCCGCTGTAGAACGCACGATCGCCGAAGAATGAGCCGATGTTCCACCCGTTGATGACGGCTCCTCCGCTGGCAATATACTTGTCAACCGCATCCATGCCCTGCTTCATCCCAATCAGGACTTCGGCCTTGTGCTCAAGGGAGAGGTCCCTCATTTCAAACTGTTTGCCGGCACCGATCCCAATGCTCGCCAGCCTCGCGCGGATTCCCACCTCTTCCGGGCCGGCCGGAGAATACTGCAGGGCAAAGTCGAGTACCTGCCAAAACTCCTTCTTGGCAATCTCCGCATCGGCCTTGAGGTAGTTGATCGCGGGCGGAGGGGGAGGCGCGGGCTGCTTGAGAAAAGCGGAGAGCGGTTGTACCTTGTACCCGG
This sequence comes from uncultured Acidobacteriaceae bacterium, assembly GCA_963736535.1. GTDB lineage: Bacteria > Acidobacteriota > Terriglobia > Terriglobales > Acidobacteriaceae > PALSA-350. The sequence goes on along the minus strand of CAVTPN010000010.1, from coordinate 501,862 downwards.
CTTGGATCTTCACCACATTCGGCATATCCGCTGCATCGAAGAGTTGGGTGCGAAAAATCACGGCGGAAAAAGGCGTCGTCGAATGGAAGACCTGCTTGATTTGAGGGGGAACTTCACCTTTCCAACCGGGGCCAACGATCATGAAGTCGGCCGCCTCGCTGCCCGTGGTCCGGCTGCCCATGTACCCGTAGTTAAAGGTGTTTGCATCGGTCAGCTGCACAGAGTAGTAGCGCGGCTTTGCAACAGCAGGCACCGAGACCACCGCCGGTTCCGCGCGCAGATCGATCTGCATCAAGGAGTACGGCGTATCGCTATTGGGTGTGATCACTGCCGTGTCCTCGTAAGTAAATACCCGCGCTTCATTAGTGAGCGTACCGGTGGGCGCCTTGTATTGGGACGAAGTTCGATCCACAAACAATTCATAAGCCGATGTGTAATACATGACCAGTGGCAAACCGTAGATGAGGCCCTCTTCGGCGATGGCTTTGGTTTCGATGATGCCGGGTACGGCAACGCCGTTGATCTTGTCCGTCTTTTCGGCCTGCGAGATTGCGTCATCACTCATCGTTTCTTCTCCTACAGAGGAAGGATACCGGCCCCCGGGGGACTGGCCCACTAGCAGTAATGCTAGGGGCATAGTCAAAACAAAGAGAGGCTGGTCCACAGGGCGTGTTTCAGGGCGGACACCCGCGCAATCATTACGGTCGGTGGTCGATTTCCGGGTAGCGTAGCTCGTCGAGCGTCCAAACAGGGGTTTTCAGGTCCAGATTCCATCTTCCGCCTGCCACTTTTGCTAGTTACAGGAGCGTTTTAACGCACCGTAAACTGCACTTGCGCATCGGCTGCTTCGATCCTCATATCACCTAAGATGGTCCCGCACAGTGCGCTCGATACCATCGCGGCGGTTTTGCGGGGACCCTATTTCACGGGCAGCCTGCGTGGTCTCTTGCCAAATCTGCCAACAAGTCACATTCATAGGTACACCCTTTGAGGAGAACATCCCCCATGCTAACCATTACGAGATTGCCTCAACGTGACCTCTGTCCTTTTGGGCGAAAACAAAGGCTCTCAGTGACCCTTTTTCTCTTAGTTTTCGCCGCGCTTTCCTCGCTCGCGCAGGATGCAGCTAAGAAACCCGCAAAACCGGAAGCGAAAAAGGAGCCTGAGATCAAGGAAGAGCTGACCCTCAAGAACGGGGACAGGTTGACAGGGCAACTGTTGAACTCTACCGGAACAGAGATCAAGTTCAAGAGCGATTTGGCCGGCGAGGTCACAGTAGAGTGGGAAAATGTCAAAGAACTGAAGTCCACGCGCGACTTCGCCGTCGTTCCTAAAGACGTGAAGGACGCGAGAGACAGCTCGCTGGTGCCCCAGGGGGAGATAAAGATTGGCGAAAAGGGAATTGAAGTCTCTCCTATGACCGCGGCCAAGCCCGAGACCAGTACTGCATCGGGAAAGGCCGAAGCGAAGCCTGGCGCCCCCGCCAAGGAAGTCGCCTCCACGAAGGAGGCCACTCCCACGAAGGAGGCCGTTCCCGTTAAAGAGATACCAACTACAAAGATCGCTTATGTCGTCGACGACGTCTCATATCAGAAGGAGATACACAAGAAGATCGGCTTTAGGTCAGGGTGGGATGGTCACATTACCACTGGCACTTCGATGATCTACTCCACCCAGAACAGCTACCTTTTCCAGGTCGACACAGCGCTCAAACGGAGTATTCCCACGGTAGATTGGTTGGATCCGAAGCTCCGAACCACATTCAACTTCACCCTAAGCGCGGGGAAGACCACGCAACCGGACACCCCCACGACGATCACCAATATCTACCACGTGGACGCCGAGCGCGATGAATACTTTAGCAAGAAGGGCTACTACCTGCAGGCGCTCTCTTTCGACCACAACTTTGCTCAGGGTCTTATACTCCAGCAGAACTATGGCTTCGGTATCGGCGCAACTGTGTTCAAGAGGAAGGAATCCGAGTTCGATGTAACGGCTGACCTGCACTACGAGAGCCAGCAGTTCAACGCCACGGCTGACGTCGAAGAGCTCAGTCTTCATCTGATCGGGTCCACGCTGACCGAGACGTATACGCGGAAGTGGGGCAGGATCAACTACGACGAAAAGCTTTTGGCCGACATTGCGTGGAACAATGCCAGCGCATTCTCCGCCTCCGGCACCAGCTCAGTGAGAATGAACGTGTACAAGAAGCTCGCTTTTTCTGTTTCAACGATCGATAACTTCCTGAATAATCCCCAGGTCGGATACAAGAAGAACTCGTTCCAGTTCACCACCGGGTTCGCGCTCAACCTGCATTAAATGCTGTGGGGCGGGTGCTTTAGCTTGTCTTTCTGTGTCATCCTGGGCAGGGGCTTCCAAAGATAAGAAAATAAAGCCGGAAACTGGTAGTTTTGGTAGTTCGCGAGAGCTCAACGCATCGATATTGTCTTCCTACATCGTGTTTCGTTGAGTGCGATCTCCTGAACCGAAGGAGGTCCGGCGCCGAAAACTGATCCGAGCAGTAACCGAAGGAAATCCGATGTCTCGCTCCATCATCGTTCTACCAGACGACACGGCCAAGCCCATACTTGAAGCGATTGCCAACGCGACGAAATCCATTCGCATCAAGATGTTTCTTTTCTCCGACCCCTCACTCATCAAAGCAGTCATTACTGCCCAACATCGTGGTGTTGACGTTCGCATCATGCTCAACCCTGAGCGGCGAGATGGCGAGAAGGAGAACCACGACTCGCGCAAAACACTCACTGACGCCGGCGTGCATGTGATCGACAGCAACCCGCAATTCGATCTGACCCATGAGAAATCCATGGTCATCGATGACCATACCGCCTTCATCCAGTCGCTCAATTGGGAGACCAAGAACCTCACCGTCACTCGCGACTACGCCGTGGTAACTTCGCACAAGCACGAGGTCGACGAGGTAGCCCAATGTTTTGACGCGGACTGGAACCGCACCAAGTTCGATGCCGGCGAACATTCTCATCTCATCTGGTGTACTGGCAACGGCCGTCAGCGCCTCGGTCAGCTTATCGACGAGAGCAAGCACTCCCTCTGGCTACAGAACGAGCGCTATCAGGATCCCGTGATTATCGAGCATCTCATACGGGCACACACCCGTGGCGTGAAGATCCGTGTTATGGCCCGTCCGCCGGACAAGCTTAAAAAGGGAAAACTTGCGGAAGGTGTAAGCGGCCTGCGCTCGCTTGAGGACATCGGCGTCAAGATCCATAAGCTCAAGCACATCAAGCTGCACGCTAAGCTGCTTCTGGCCGACGATAACTTGGCCATCATCGGCTCGATTAATCTCGCCCCCGGCAGCTTCGACAGCCGCCGCGAACTGGCTATCCAGGTCAGGGATGAGCACATCACAAAGCGCATTTCGAAGACGCTACAGCATGACTGGGAAAACTCGCATCCGCTCGATTTAACCGATGAAGGGCTCTTAGCCGAACTCAAAAAAGACGATCCGGCTGTAGGAGAGGTCCTGGGCATCACAGCAGGCAAACACAAGTGAGCGTGGAGAGGATGTGGTGCTTGATAAGTCAGCAGCACACACCTTTTGGTTTTCGTTAGGGTATCTAGTACTTTTGTGGGTTCACGCCAAGCTGCCGGCTTGAGACACTTCCCACACAATCGTCGTGCACTCGATGCGACGGCGAGCAAAAATAAGCAGCCAAACTTCTCGCATAACCATAGGAACGACAATGTCGAAGATGACTCGAGCGACTACTGGAATCGATGGACGCCCGCTCCCAATCCTGCCTCCCGAGCGCGACGCACGCGTTTGGGCTCGGCTGGTGCGCGTGTTATTTTACCTGCCTGGCTTCATGGGTCTGCTGCTGCTAAAGACCGGCGAACCTGCAGGCTTCGGGATCACCGTGGAATTGCTGATGCTCTCCAGCGCGTCCGCTGTCGTTGGAGGCCTGTTCGTCGGTTCAGAATCGTCAGGCGCCGGTGCTGATTCCGCCTCCAAAGTCGGCACCTGGAGCGGAGCGCTGGCCATCGAATTGCTCGCAGTGGTGCCGTTCTTATGCGCCATACCGACGCTGTTCCACGAACTGGCGCATAGCGCGCTCTTGCATTCCAAGTTGCCTGATTCTGTCGACGTTACCCTCGGCGCCTCCGAACTGCTGCCGGCCGTAGCGATCCTACCGTTCCTGATCTACGAGCTTGCCGGCTTCGGTACCTTGAGCTACGTGGTGACGAAGCCTTTGAACTGGCTCATCAACGCGGTTATTTTCTGCTTGATCATGGCCAGTTATATCGCCTACCGCGTCGGAGAGTACTCCATAGAAAAGCGGATCGGTGCCACGCTCGTTGTCGTCATGGTGATCATCGTTTTTTACGGTGTGCTCAAACTGAAACGGATGCAGGCAATCTACGATGAGCACTGCCCACCAAAAGCTTCGAAATAACTATTTGCGCTACTACACCAACCAGAAAGACGAAAGAAGGAGTTTCCGATGAAATCACTGAATAGCAGGTATACCCGCGGGGGCACAAGGGTTTGCGCGCTCCTGCTTGCGCTCATGGTGTTGGCATCTGTGAGCTTTGCGCAGACGTTCACGTCTGGAGAAAAAGGAAAGGTGAAGGGGACGATCATTTCCAGGAGCGGAGATCTGGTCAAGGTGCAAGACAAGAAGACCGGTTCTACCGCGGTGGTTAAGATCACCGACGACACCAAGGTTTTGCGGGACAAGCACAAAGTGGCATTCCATCGTCACGAAGACATGGACGTAACCGCCATGGTCCCTGGCTTGACGATCAGCGCAGAGGGCGTAGGCAACGCGAGCAACCAGCTGGAAGCGACCAAGATCACCTTCTCGCCGGATGTATTCGCGATTGAAGTGGCACAGCAACAGCAGATTATTGCCAACAAGTCAGCTGCCGGCCAAGCGCAGTCGACGGCCGACCAGGGAGTGGCTGCGGCTGGTGCGGCGCAGACCTCGGCGAATCAGGCGCAAACCTCAGCTAACCAGGCAGGTTCCATGGCACAGGCAGCTGGTGCCGTGGCGGTTATGAATGCGGCGGACGTTCAAATGGTGAACAAGCGCGTATCTGACCTCGACGACTACAAAACGGTTGCCGAAGCCGCGATCTTCTATCCCGTCGGCCAGTACACTTTGGATGACGCTGCCAAGGCGGATCTTGACAAGCTTGCCGCTCTTGCCTTGTCGACCGACGGCTACATGATCGAGGTCGCGGGCTACGCCTCCAAGACAGGAACGAAAGCGGTGAACCAGCAACTCAGCGAAGATCGTGCGGGCGCAGTGGCAAACTATCTTCGCAACCACGGGAATATTCCATTGAGGCGGATCCTCGCACCGGCCGGCTACGGCTCTACCCATCCCGACGCTGAGAATACGGATCCGCAGGGGCGCGAGCTCAACCAGCGTGTCGATGTAAAACTAATGGTGAACAAGGGGATGGCCGGCATGTAGTTGGCCTGCCCTTCCACGTCAACAACTGTGGCCAGATGCGTAGCGCGGAACCCCTGTCGTTTCCAGCGCTACTCATCTGGCTTTTGTGGTCTAGACGGGGAGCGGACGTGGCAGCGACAGCTTGCCCCGGACGGTTACTACTGCGCTGGTAATTGGTGACGAATGAGCTGTGCGCTCGGCAGCCTCTTCCTGGGCCATAGGCGTATGCTTTCCTGTACGTGTCTGATCCCCACGACTAGACCCTGGGCCATGGTTAGGTCTAACGGCCGATCATACGAACGATGAAAGCGCGACCATAGCGGTAAGAAGGGCATCCGTTTGCGGGTGCGTCAGGTAAGCAGGTCAGTGGCTCAGGTGACCTCCTCGATTGCGGAAAATTTCTCGATCACTCGTGGCGGCCCGCTGCATTGGCTCCTGGTTCGCCTCGGTCAAGCCGGAGACGGACGCCTTCTGGTTCTTCGGAGAGCCTTGTTCGCCGTCCTGATTACGTGGCTTCCTCTGCTTCTGTTGTCATTGATGCAGGGGCTGGCCTGGGGACGACAGATCAACATCCCTTTCCTTCGTGATCTTGCTATCAACGTGCGTCTTTTGATTGCTGTGCCGATCTTGATTCTTTCCGAATCAAGAATCGATCAACGGTGGCGAACCCTTGTGCTTGAATTCCTCAGGACCGAATTGGTGAATGGGGAAGTGCTCCCATCCTTTGAACAAGTGCTCGAGCGAACATCGCGGTGGCGTGATGGCGTTCTACCTGAAACCTGTTTAGCCCTCCTGGCGTTGTTCCCGTCCCTTTTCATCGTCAAAACCGAATTGCTGATGAGCGGCATCTCCAACTGGCATACCCTGAGCACAGGCGCAGTGAGCGCCGCAGGTTGGTGGTTCAATCTCGTGAGCACTCCGGTCTTCCGGTTTCTCTTGTTGAGGTGGGTGTGGAGGATGTTTCTCTGGACCTCTTTCCTCTGGAGCGTCACGAGAATCAAGCTATTTCTTGTTGCCACACACACCGATTTGGCTGCTGGCCTCGGTTTTCTATCTGAGGGCCAAAAGGCATTCAGTCCGATCGTCTTCGCTGGGGGAGCCGTGGTTGCTGGCCAAGTGGGAAATGCCATCGCCTATCAGGGCGAGTCGCTTTCCTCCCTTAAATTTCCCATGATCGCTTATGGAGTACTCGCGGTCCTTTTCCTTGTCGTTCCTCTCTTGGTCGTTGCGCCTGTTTTGCTTCACGTCAAAAGAAGAGCGCTGCTCGACTACGGAGCTCAAGTAACCATTCACAACCAGTTATTTGACGAGAAGTGGATTCAGAAGAAAGGACCCGCAGGCGAGACGCTTCTGGGAAACCCCGACGCGTCCTCTTTAGGCGATCTCGGAACTAGTTTCACCGTTGTAAGACAGATGGGAATTGTGCCGATCGACAAGCCAACTCTTATCACGTTGGCAATATCAGCCGCCTTGCCAATGGTTCCGGTTGTCCTTTATGCGACGCCCGTTGCCGAGCTGATCCGGATTGTAAGGATGCTCGGCTAGTTACTTACGTTGCTGGGCTCGTTTATCTTAGCTGTCGTGAAGGGCCAGATGTATCGAACATAGATACCGATTGTCAAATGCACGTTTACGTAAGGAGAGTCAGAATGAAAACTGCAGTTAGCTTGTCCAAGAGTGATAGGCGCAAACAAGGAAAAGCGCTACGCGAAAAACTCCCGCGCACTGCCCATGCCGAATGGAAACCACGCGCAAAAACGCAAGATATAGTCAAACTGCTCGAGGAGTCCGACGTCGGCCGAATTCGAGGTCTGCTCCCGGTTAAGTATCAGCGGATGGCCGTGTCGCCTTTCACCTTCTTCCGCGGCGCGGCCATTATTCAGGCGCGAGACCTCGCGAACGCGGCGGTTTCGGGGATTACGGTTCAGGCGTGCGGCGATTGCCACCTGGCGAACTTTGGCGGCTTCGCCTCCCCCGAGCGAGTGCTGGTTTTTGACATTAATGACTTCGACGAAACCTTCCCTGGTCCATGGGAATGGGACATAAAGCGGCTGGGAGCCAGTCTGGTGCTGGCAGCGAGGGATCGGAATTTTTCCAAAAGTGCAGGTAATCAGGCAGCGCGAGCGGCGGCCGCGTCCTATCGCGAGCGCATGTCTGAGTTCGCCGAAATGACGGTGCTTGACGCCTGGTATGCAACAGTCGATGTCGCGCAAATCAAAGAGTATTTTCGGAGTGACAAAGACATGTCAGCACGGTTGGCCAGGAAGCAAAAGCAGGCCCGCTCCCAGAACTCTGAGGCCGTCATTCCCAAGCTAACGGAGGTCGTAAACGGGCGCCGGATGATTAAGGATAGCCCTCCGGTCATCTACCACTTTGACGAATACGCCCAAAATGTCGAAAAGGGACATGCCAAGTTCATCGCTCAATACAAGCAGTCGCTACAGCTGGATAGACAAAAGTTGTTCGACCGCTACCAGCTTCAGGACAGTGCGATCAAGGTCGTGGGAGTGGGGAGCGTAGGCACGCGGTGTTATCTCGCGCTGCTGCTCGCCGATGGAACGGATCCACTCTTCCTTCAAGTAAAGGAAGCACGCCGGTCCGTGCTGGAATCGCCTCGCGGAAAAAGCCGCTATGCCCATCAGGGTTTGCGGGTTGTAGAGGGCCAGCGTCTCATGCAAGGCGCGAGCGATATCTTTCTCGGCTGGGCCCGCACCCAGAACCACGACTACTACCTGCGCCAGTTCCGAGACATGAAGGTCTCGGCGGAGATCGAAACCTTCCGCCCAGCAACCCTGGTTGGGTACGCTACCTTGTGTGGCTGGGCTTTGGCGCGGGCTCACGCCAAGGCCGGTGATGCAGCAACGATCGCCGGATACCTGGGAGCAACCGACCAGTTCGATGCCGCTTTAGCGAAATACTCGGAAGCATACGCCGACCAGGCGGAACGAGACTTCGCAACCTTTAAGGCGGCCATTCGTTCCGGGCGGCTTTCGACCGATGCGGAAAAGGGCGCTGGATTGGAGTTCCTGTTGTAGCCCTTTTGGGTGATGCCAACCCTGCCGCGCTCTACACTCGGGGCAGAGTAAAGATACGGTAAACGGGAAAGCATAGCAGGATCATGGCGATCACCAGCAGTCCAATCCGGACCGGACGCGTTTTGAAACGCTGACCGATCGCAATCAGCAGCAGCACGGTGGCCAGGGTCACGGTTGCGCGCACGTAGTCGTCGGAGCGTTGGCGAGCTTTGGTGCCTTGCTCGAAGACCTCTGTCGCTTGATCATTCAACTTGGCCGCCTCCAGGGTCTTGGAGCTTCGGTATTCTCCCATAAGCTGAGGACCCGCCGGAGCATTTGGGTTGTTGAGCGGGTCGGTCTTCTTCCAGGCTTCAAAGGCGGGACGAAACTCAGGAAGAAAGCGCCGTTCAAAAAGATCTGCCAACTTCTTGTCGCTGTGGGCTTCGGCCTTCAGCCACTCAACCACGGTCCCGGCGTTATACAAACGTTCCTGATTGGCGAATGTGGCGGCTCCCTCGGCTTGAACCCGCAGCTTGCTCGCCTGGCCGTAGAGTTCTGCTTGTTGACCAGTCCATAGCGCTGCCTGATATCCGCTCCAGGCAGTTGCGATCGCGATGATGGCCAGCAGCACCGCCTCCGCGATCTCTAGCAGTTCTTGCCCGCGGGACTCCGTTCCGTGTTGGTGTTCGGTGAGGTGATGTGCGATTTCAATATTGGAACCTCCAGCTTCGGGCATTGAGAGGATCTCCTAGGTCGTCAAGATGGACCGCAAGGACAGCCAATTTCCTCGCAGTGCTATTCTGCTTTCCGACAGTAACAGAAAGTCTGTTGAGTCAGCGTTAGGATAACCCTCAATTCGGTTTGAGGAAACGGGGGATAACGATGGATGTTGTGGTCATCGGTGCCGGCCCGGCAGGTTTGCTCGCGGCGCTCAGGGCTGCGGAGTTGGGCACGCGAGCGGTGCTTGTAACCCGTGGCAAAGTTGGGGGCATGGCGGCGAACGACGGCCCTATTCCCGTGCGGACATTCGCTCAGGCAGCCCGGTTGCTGAGGGAAGCTCGACAACTTGGACGGTTTGGCATCGCTGTGGGCGAGCCGATTCTTGATTATCACCGCCTACTCGCGCGCATGCGCGAGGTGGTCCATGACGTGGGCGAGCATTCGACCCGGCGTGAGCACCTTGAACGCATCGGAGTGATGATTTACGAACACTCTGGCACCGCACGCTTCGTCGACCCGCACACCATCGAGACCGAGAGCGGGCTGCGCCTTCGAGCGGACAAGTTTATCCTGAGCGCGGGCGGCACGAGCCGGCGACTCGCCATTCCCGGCTTCGAGTGGACTGCCACGCATAGCGAGGCGTGGGGTCTGACCGAAGTGCCTCCATCGATGCTGGTCGTGGGAGCCGGTGCCACGGGGGTGCAAGTCGCATCCATCTTCCAAGCGTTCGGCTCTCGGGTCCAACTCTTTCAAGCCGGCCCGCGCATTCTACCCACGGAGGACGAGGATGTGTCTGCTGCAGTCGCGGCCGCCTTTCGGGAGTCCGGCATGATCGTGCGCGAGGACTTTGGATCGATCGAATCGTTCGCGAAGACACCGGGCGGAGTGCGGATGGTTTTTTCGAAAGACGGCGTGCGGGAGAGCGCCGAGGCTGCCCTTGCTGTGGTGGCGATTGGTTGGGTGGCCGACACAGCCGGTCTGAACCTGGCGGCGGCAGGCGTCGAGACCAATGCTCGGGGTTATGTGCAGGTGGATGAGTATCTCCAGACCTCCGCGCCCAACATCTTTGCCGCGGGCGACATCACTGGCCGGCTCATGTTAGTACCGCAGGCGGTCCATGACGGTTTCATAGCCGCCACCAACGCAGTGCGAGGCGCGACCGCGACCCTGGGGGAGCAGGTGAGTCCCATTGGCAGCTTTACCGAGCCGGAGTATGCGCAGGTGGGCCTGACCGAAGCGAAGGCTCGTCAGGGGCACGACGTGGTAGTCGATGTGGTGCGATTCGACGAAACCCCGCGCACGATCATCGATGGTCAAACGACCGGGTTCTGCAAGCTGATCACCGACCGCGCGACGGGCAGAATCCTGGGCTGCCACGTGGTGGGCGAGCGCGCCGTCGAGATCGTCCAGGTGGTGGCGATTGCCATAGCGGCAGGGATGCGGGTGGACAACCTGGCTAAAGTTCCACTCTCCTTCCCAACCTATGCCGGCATCCTGGGGCGAGCAGCTTACCGCGCTGCGCGGCAGATCTACCCCGAGTTCAAAGCAGAGGAAATGAGCGAGTGAGGCGAAAGGCACCGACCGCCGCAGCCTCACTGCATGGTCGAAGCAGGTGAAGTCGATACGCTCTAACGCCAATACCCTGCGACCCAGACATAACCCCCGCTCCGAGGAACCCAGCGCCCGGGGATCCACACAACCCCCCGACGAGGTGGGTTGACCCAGCGTCCAGGCACCCAGACATAGCGGCCGCCGTACCATCGATAGTATCCAGGCATCCAGACCCATCCCGAATGCAGGGGTGGTCCCTGACGCTCGACAATGACCGGCGGCGGTGGGCCCGCATGAATAACGACCTGCGCGTTGGCTGCGCCCACGGTCAATGTAATCCCGCATAACGCGATTAAGACGCGTCCTTTTACCGTCATGGAAATCTCCTGGATGCGACTGCGAGACGATCTTATACGCTATAACTGCCCGGGAGCTATGAGGAAAATGACAATCAGTCTGGGGAAGAAGTCTTTGAATGTCATCGTTGCTTTGACTGTCGTACCGTTCGTGTCGCAAAGGTTCGTCTTTGCTTCTTTCCTGACAGGCAAAGATGACACGTCCATCATCGCGACCGTTCGGGAATCCCTGGATAGGAAGTCGTCATCGGCGCCACTGATGGAGAGACTCATACGCGCACTTGCCGGCGAATGGTCCACGGAGGAGACGTACGACCCAAGTGACCTCTTGCCGAACGGCGGCAAAGGACATTCCCGGGATAGCTATCGAGTCGGCCCGGCTCGCTTGTCGCTGGTTGAGGAGTATCATGGCGACGGCGCCGCCGGGAAATCGTGGGGCACTGGAATCATCTGGTGGGACGCCGAAGCTCACGGCTTCCGCTTTGTCTGGTGCGATAGCTATGCGCTTGACCGGGGTTGCCGGGTTTCATCGCAAATAGGCAAGTGGGATGGCGATGACTTTGTGCAGACCGATGTGCACGAGGTTTCAGGCAAACAAGTGTTTGAGAGGGAAGTCTGGTCCAGTTTTACGACGAACTCATTTATCCAGACGCTTTACGTTGGCGAGGCACCTGACAAGCTAAAGCGATTCATGACGATGAGGGTCACGCGCCTCAACCGGCCTTGAATCAGACAGGACTTCGCAGGCGCCAAGCCGGCAACTACATTCTGCTCTTCTCGGTATTCCTCAATGCGATCTCCACTTGCAGCAGGACCTTATCTGCATCTTTTACAGGCATGCCGGCCAGAAGCATCTTATAGGAAGTCCGAAGTTGCTCCAGTGCGGCGACCAAGGCAATATTGCCCTCCAGAGTCCACCGAATCCAGTACTCGATCTGTGCTTCGATAACCTCTTTAGGCACTGCGCACTTGCGGGGTTCCTCAATCGGTTGCACCGGTGTAAGGACCGGCCGTCGTGAACCAGGGTCGCGCCGCTCTTGAAAAAATTCGAGCTTCCTGCCCAAGAAAAATATCCGTCGAAATGCGGGCCACAAGAACAGGGAGAACCAATTGTGGCGTGGCATCGCTTTCGTGTCCGTCGAATGATCCATTGGCGTCGCTGTGTGTAAGATCATGCTGGAGATCCCCTTCTACTTCAACAAAACCTGGTGACCTTAAGAGGATGACAGATAGAGGGGGAGTAGTCGTTGCGCTCGAGCAACTAAGAGGTTACAGTTGCCTCGCTGATGCCGGAATGCTAGTCTCCTGACGAGATCTATCTGCGGGGGAAATGATGGAAGAGGAGAAGGGAACTGCGATCACCGCCCGACTGAAGGCTCCGCGCGCCGGCGCGGTCGCCGGTATCCTGTTCTCGATCCTGTTCATCATTAGTGTGGTGCTGATCCGGCTTTCTGTTCCCGACAGCCCGGGGGATCCGGGAACCTGGCTTGCCGAGAGCGCGAAGTCCATCCGTCTTGCTCTGGACCTGCTGCCCTTCGCGGGAATTTCCTTCCTCTGGTTCATGGGCGTACTGCGCGACCGGATGGGGGTACACGAAGACCGCTTTTTAGCCACCGTGTTTCTGGGCAGCGGGCTCCTGTTCCTTGCCATAGTCTTTACCTCGTCGGCGGTCACAGGTGCTCTCATGATGGCCTACGAGGCAATTCCCGGAAAGCTGATGGATTCCGCCACTTACACATTTGGCCGCAGCGTGGCCTACGAGCTAGTCAACGTCTACGCGTTGAGGATGGCGGGAGTATTCATGATCTCGACCTGCACGATCGATATCCGCATCGGGATATTTCCACGCTGGATGGCGTGGCTCGGCTACGTACTTGCGCTTTTTCTGCTGCTGAGCATCGGGCATCTCGGCTGGGCGCCGCTGGTCTTTCCGCTGTGGACGCTGGTGGTGAGTGTGTACGTCCTGTTTGCGAATTTTCGACCCAGCCCGGTGGTCAAGCCGGAAGCGTAATTACGGCTACCCTCTTAAGCACCTCCCATTGCGACTAGTTACGTTCCGTATTTACGAGACGACCTGGCTGCGGAGCGACTGTTTCGGCGATGCCGTCCTGTTCCAAAAAGAGCGTTTGTGAAGGGAAGGCCAGGCGTGCCCCTGCCTCTGATACCGCGGCCAGCAAACTCATTAGTATTTCCTGCTGTCGAACCAGAAACGGTTCGATTGCGGGAGCGAGTACGTAGGCAAACACTTCCACTTGAAATGAGGTGTTCATCAGGCCAATGACATGGATGCGGCTGGTTCCTTTTTCGATTGCAGGGGACTGCTCCAAAAGTTTCCGGGCGCCGGTAAGGACGCTCTCGATTTGCGCGATCGAGGTATCGAGGCGAAGCGGCAATATGTGATGAAACCAGAATTTATCTCTTAGTGCAAAGTTCTCGGAATTTAGCTGGGCGATCTTGGCATTTGGAATGGACACGACGGTACGGTCCAGAGTTCGCAAGCGGGTGGACGACAGGCCTATATCTTCGATGATGCCGGTTTGGTCCGCAACGCGACAGTAGTCTCCGACGCGAATGGAATCGCGCATGATAATCGAAATGCCGCCGAACAAATCCTCCAGTGTCTTCTGCGCAGCCAGAGCGAGTGCAATACCGCCGATGCCCAACCCCGCGAGCATGGCGGTTACATTGACTCCAGCTCCTTCCAGTAGAAGGAGCACAACCACAAAGAGGGCGAGTATTTTGAACAATCGCCGTGCCAACGATATAACGGCGATCTTTTCCCGCGCGCCGGTCGCGAGAAAATGACGGGCACTGATATCACCGCCGATATCGAACAATCGCACCAGAAGCCATGCGGCTCCGATGGTTCCCAGTGTTCTGGCCGCTGCTGACCAATAATGGCGTGCCAGGACGGACACGGAAAATGTCCCGAGAGGCAGGTAATTGTCACCGCCAGCAGCAATACCAGCACCGGCCGTTTTAATCGAGCCAGCAACTCCTCTTCGTCATGGACATGCTTCTTGTTCAGGAAAACCCTGAATATCAGGAACAAGAGACGGGTGACTGCGGACGACAACAGAATGGTAAGAGAGATAGCAACCAATATGGTGAGCCAACGCCACAAGGGAAGGCCCAGTAACTGCAGGCGGACGAGCGGCGCGGGAAAAAACCGTGAAAAATCGGGTTGCTTGATCTCGGCGTAGGCAGCTGGAACCCGGGCCAATGTCTCAGGTGAAAACAGCCAGATGGGAGCTTCCTGCGGGCGCTTTACGCGATCAAGAAGTATCTCGACGTTGCCATTCGGGAGTTTTGCGACACCCACCCGTTCCCGAGACACCCGCAAGTCATCTGTCAGGTTGCCGAGCAGATCCCGCGATAATCCGTTAATGCTCGACGAAAGGCCTGCGTCCAGCACAACCTTCAGCTGCGTGGCTAATTCTTCTGCCTTCTCTTCCGGGAGTTTGGTGTCAAGATACTGAGCGGCCTTGGTTAAATTGTTGTCGTTCACCGCCTGTAAGAAACCGATCACGCAGCCATAAGGGGTCGAACGGCCGAGCGAGTCTACCGGGATGGGCTCGGCCGCAGGCGCGGGTTTAGCCGGTGTACTTCCTTCCTCGGGCACTGCGGGCGCCTGCGAGGACACTGTGGGGTTGGTTACCTCAGGGGGTTTTGGAGCTGCATGATGTTTCGTGTTCTTCTTTTGCCCGGAAACACTTTGCCCGAGGAGAAGCAACAGAAGGAAGAGGCATAGAAGCGGGGGCGTGCGGGTCTTTCGGTTTATTGAAGCCATCATCCTGATACCCCTCATCGGCAATCCTGCGAGGACGCAACCATCAAGAACTGCCTAATGCAAAAGTGTAGTAGTCGCGGCATCATTTTCCAATATGCCTTCTGCCTCAGGGTCGTTGCCGAAGAGAATGGAGGCGCTGGCGGAGTATTTGCGCGTTAGCGCGTTGGAAGTTGAGGGGGCGGAGCAATCACCACTCCAAAACCGTCCTGCTGCTTGAGCACTGATGGTTGCTCCGTCTATCCCGGAAACCGGCAAACTTTTGGCACCCCCCTCAGAGGTTCCCGAAGAACATAGCGCTGAAGCTGCTGCGGAAGTCCGTGACCGATACCTTTTGGATTGTCCCGTACGGGTTGTATAGCTCAATGGTAGAACCCTGGATGCCCATGACTGCGAATCCATGATGAGCGGTGACCTTAGTCGCATCGTCCTTGGACGCGGCAATGGTCGGGATTTTGCCTGCGGCGCTTGCAGCAGCACTGATCTTGGTGAGATCGGTGTTCTCGTTGATTGAAAACCCGTCTGGTTTTGAACCGACGAGGACAGTCCAAAACTCGTTTACGGTGTGTTTGGTGTCGTCGTCGAGGTCATCGTAGCTGCCAATCTTAACCGCGTAGGCCTTCTCGATCACGCACGGCCAAAGCGCCTTTTTTGGTGAATCCATGTAGATCATGTCCACCTCTGCTCCGTCCGAATACTTGACGTAGAACACGTCGCTGACCTCGAAGTCATTCCCGAGGTTCACCGTGAAATATCGTTTCGAGAGAATCTCACTTTCCGGGCGTTTGTAATCGGGGTCATCCATCTTAGAGGAGAGGGTCTTCAACACATCTTTCGAGAATGTCGTCTTGACCTGAGTGTGGACGTATTCGGTGATCATGTTATCGATGTGCTTCCTGCCGCCCGCCGTATGAGCCATGGCAGCCAGGATCGCGGCTATCGGGCAGTTAGCGAGTTCACCCTGTTTGACGTCGCGCTCGGACGGGGTGTCCTTTGCGAGATTCCAGCCCACAGAGCGTGCCTGTATGATCGTGCTACTCCCAGCCGCCGGAGGCGGCATGGACAGTTCCTTGGCTGCTTTAGTTGCTGTTTGCGATTTCGCCAAGTCCACCTGTTGGAACGCTAACGGCCCGGGGATTCGCCCACCGAACGACCCCAGTGATCTGCCGAGCGGCCCAGGAGATCGAGCGGTACCTTTGTATTCAATCGTCATAGCAAGTCTCCTCAAAGTTCCAGTTGCAATGGCCCCATTCGCCCTGGTTGGCGGGAATACCCTCGACTTGCAGACATTGTAGACCCCCCCGCCTTCCCGTCTGGTCCGCGAAGTCTCTGCTTTGCGGACCTGCTCAGGGAGGATCGAGATGAGGCCTTCGCTGCACTTCAGCGCGCCCCAGGATCCAGGCCGGGTCCGCGCTGCCAAATAGCGGGTAGTCTGCCCGCGCTTCGACCTATTAGCGATCGTAACAACTCAGCTACTGGCAAAACTACTAGTCCCTTGCGGAAATCATCTGAGTCGTGAAAGAGGAATTGCTCCAGAGCAACCCGGAAGTTGCTCAAGAACGTTATTCCGGAATTGCGTTTTCCGTCATCGCAACGAGAATTCCCTTATTCATTGGAGTTTCAGGAGTGGCGCGTCTAAGCACGTGATACGCTACGTTCACTCCGCAAAAAGTTTTCTTTATCCAGCCTATGGGATGAGACTGGCAACGCACGCACGCAAATTTGAAAGGTGAACGATTGAATATAATCGGCGCATCAAGATTGGCGCTCGCTGGGAGCTGCTGCACGGCGATCGCTCGTAAAGCAGGAGTCGTCACCCTCCTGATCCTCACTGTCTGCACCGGCGTTTCGGCTGCGAAGGCCTGTACGCGTGCCGTCTATTTAGGCACTGACGATGTAGTCATAACCGGCCGGTCGATGGACTGGGCGGAAGATGTCTACTCGAACGCCTGGGTGTTTCCCCGTGGCATGGCACGCGACGGCGCCACTGGAGCCACCAGCATCAAATGGACCTCCAAATACGGTAGCCTTGTCGTCTCCGGCTACGATGCCGGAACTGCCGACGGTATGAACGAGCACGGCCTCGTAGCCAACGTACTCTACCTCGCCGAATCCGACTACGGCTCACCGCAGGCCGGCAAGCCAACCATCTCCATCATGGCATGGGGACAGTATGTCCTCGATAACTACGGCACTGTCGCCGAGGCCGTGGACGCTTTGCGCGCCGAGCCGTTCGTGGTGATTGCTCCGACGTTACCCAACGGCAAGGGCGCGCAGTTGCACCTCGCCTTATCCGACCCCAGCGGCGACTCCGCCATCTTCGAATACCTCGGCGGCAAACTCGTCATTCACCACGACCGGAAATATCAGGTGATGACCAATTCGCCCAGCTTCGACCAGCAGCTCGCCATCTCAACCTACTGGAGCGGCGTCAACCCCCTGGTCTTCCTGCCGGGCTCGATCAGCGCCGCCGACCGCTTTGTCCGCACCTCGTTCCTTATTAACGCCATCCCGAAGCAGGTCGACCCGCACACAATCAAAGCGGTGCCAGGGGGCACCTACGAGAATCAGGCAGTAGCAGCTGTGCTCGGCGTCATGCGTTCTATCAGCACGCCGCTCGGCATTTCGCAGCCGGACAAGCCCAACCTGGCCTCGACCCTGTGGCGCACCGCCTATGACCAGAAGAACAAGGTTTTCTATTTTGACTCTGCAACCAGTCCGAATGCCTTCTGGGTTCCCCTGTCTGACCTCGATTTCACCAAAGGCGCGCCAGTGAAGAAGCTCACCATGGCGGGCGGCAAGGTCTACGCCGGCAACGCCTCAAGCAAGTTTGAGACCGCCGCAGCATTTACGTTCGCATCGGCACACTAGTGGACTGTAACAATCGCTTCAGTCGTAGAAGAAAATCTGCGAAAATACGCGACCCTTCTAACGATCGCGGCTCTGGTGCTTTGTATCAGGGCACGACTTTAGTCGTGCCGTAAATCGTTGATACTAGGTCGGGCTTTAGCCCCTGCGGCACTGCTGAATCAGCTGTTGCAGTCCACTAGAGGCGACGAGTTTGGTCCTTCGTAGTGCCCAAAAAGTCGGGATTTATTGCGGCTTTGCATCGGGGAATTTCCAACTACCGTTCAAGATCTCTGGACGAGGACGATATAGCCGCACCATGTAGTTCCAGCCTGACATGATCGGGAGACAGTTAGGGATCTTGCCGTCGCAGCCGCCGAACTGGATGGTGACCGAGCCGTCGTCGTTCTTCTTCGAAGTAATGTTGTTGAGTGTGTAGCCATTCAACTTGTTCGGCACGAAATAGCCCTGAGCGTCATAGACGCTGACCGACCAGAAGCCATCGACGGGCACATCCTTTACATTGAGCTTGTAGACAGCCGTGCCATCATTCTTGGTTGGGGTGATGTTGAGATAGATGGCGTCTTTGTCGGGATTGAGGCCCCATCCAGTCGCGGTTACGATCAGGTGTCTGACCGGATCGACCTCATTCCTGCGGCCGGCTGCACGTCGCCAATCAGGGATCGTCTCACCCCAGTACGACCAGAGCATCGCGTACTTTATCATGGCTTGCCGGGTCCCAGTTGGGCACTTCGAAGCGGCCCGGGCTCTTCTAGGCTAACTTTGACCGCGTCCTGCAGGGCGTGGACCCGCTCCACATCTTTCGCATCTCCCGGATCGACCAGTATGCGAACCGCCGCAAAACCATAGCGGGTGCCGACCTTCTCCCTGGTGATGGTGTAGGTGCCGGCGCCGTACACCACTTCATACACGTAGTGATCTTCGTCGATCACCATCATCGTCATGTAGCGCTCCCCCGCGTCGGGTAGTGTGATCGTCACCGGCCCCGCATCGAGGTCAAACACCCCAAGCGAATAAAGGGTGTCGCGGTTGGCGCGTTGGACGACCTGGTTGTCGAGCGGCGCCATGTCGCGGTTATGCGCGAACCTGCCGACGCTGCCCATTTTGCACGATCCCCTCAAAGGTCCTGTCCGTTTCGGCTCGGATGAAGTTGTCGGCCGTCACAGGAATGCAATCGCGGGCCGCTGGAGCTTCGGGCCCTGGGGCAGGAGTCGTTTTGGCGGGAGCATAAGCAGTGGAAGCATGCGTCTCTGCACTCTTGCAACTGGTAAGGGCGATAGGCGCTGCCAGCGTCAAATCGGATGCAAGGTGATATCTCGGTTTTCTCATGACCATCCTCCGATCACTGGGTCGTTTCAGTTCGTTTTCTCGATGTCCGGCAGCTTCCACGTTTTGTCATAGAGGGGCTTCTGCGGGCCGTAGAAGCGGAAAAGCACTTCGAATTTTTCGTTTGGGTCGGTGGGAACCCAGTTGGATGCCTTGCCGGCGGGAGCCTTGGGGGCGAAGTAGAGGTCGACGGACCCGTCTGCGTTGTTCTGCAGTCCGAGAGTCTGGGAAGAGCGGCTTGGCCACTGCATGTTGCGCCTCCCTTCGCGACCAGTCACACTGGGCTTACTGGCCAAAGCACCTCTTCGTCGGTTTTCCGAAATCGGGACCAGCCACGCGACCCAGCGCGATATAGCTCC
Organism: uncultured Acidobacteriaceae bacterium; assembly: GCA_963736535.1. Classification (GTDB taxonomy): domain Bacteria; phylum Acidobacteriota; class Terriglobia; order Terriglobales; family Acidobacteriaceae; genus PALSA-350. The sequence goes on along the minus strand of CAVTPN010000010.1, from coordinate 482,440 downwards.
AGGTTTGCCCGGCGCGGGTTCCAATACGGCCCTCCATCCCGGTAATCCACGCCGCATCACACTCGAACAGGCGCAGCAACAAGCCGCCGCCGCTAGCAATCCCATGGCGCATCTGGCGCAGCTTCGGTGGAGGCCAACGACACCACAGGCTTCACGCAGGATCAGAATACTTCCCAAAGCTCAGCTCCACGCTCACGAACTTCCACTTCAACAAGTTCATGGGCGAAGAGTTCACTGTAGAACGCCCCATACAAGGGGGAACAACAACAGCGCAGATACCGCTGGCCGGCAAAGACCAGACTTTGGTTGCTGTCACAGCAGCGCAGCCGATAACACCTCTATTCAAACTTCGCGAGGTCGTGAACATCGCACGCGCACGAGCGTACCGCCATGGTCAAAGCCGGCATGCCCGTGGAGACTGCCCGCAATGTAGAGAAGGCCTATTATGAATTGCTCGTCGCTCAGCGTAAGCTCGAAGTCGCCAAGGCCAACGCGTCTGCTCATCACGGCAAGCAGTTGCTGGCGAGCAACGCTGCGATGTTGCCAGAGCATGAGGAAGATAACTCTGAATCAGCCAGGGCGCTGGTGATCGCCAGCAGCAATGTCAAGGAATTGACGGCATCCCTCGACCTACTTCTGGGCTACTCGGTGGACACGGAGTTGGAACTTGCGGTTCCGGTCACGCAGATGGAAGAGATATCGCTGAGAGAGGCCGCCGATAAGGCGATGGCAGCCAACCCCGAAGTGGTCGAAGCCGAGCAGACAGTCGTGAAAGCGAAAGCAGCGTCCAGGCTATCCAAACTGGACTATGTTCCGGACCTGGCCGTGATGGGGGGGTATACATACAACGGCAGCGCCATCCCGGCTCTGCCGAGAGACTTCTCTTTCATCGGCGTCATCGGGTCTTACAATCTGTTCGATTTCGGCAAGCGAGAGCATACGGTCAAGGAACGCACCGCCCAAGTCTCCATGGCTGAAACCGCACTTGAGTTGACAAAGGCCAAAGTCGCCGCTGCGGTCAAGACGAGCTACTTCCAGATGGATCGGTCGCGGCAGTTGAGCGAACTGGCCCGTCGCCTTTCCGCTGCGATTCCGCTTCAAAAGTCAGCTACGCAACGAACGACCCCGAACTTGCCGCAGCGCGGGCAATGATAGAAGTCGAGATGCTGCAGGCTGATCTCGACTACCGCCAGGCGTTTGCGCAGTTGAAAACGCTGATGGGAGGACGGTGAAGCATAACGGAACTGGGAGTGCCAAGGGCTCAGAAGACAAATTTGAAAACCCGCGTGAGCAGTTCATCGAGCGGCATGATCGTCAGCAATAACGGAAGGAAGGGAGCAGTCGTTACCACCACGAGCAGAATGATCTCATCGATCGCGATGGGCACCGGGCGCATCGCGCGAGCAACCGCAAAACTATTCCCCAGATCAGCCAGCGACTGGATGTCGCCGCTCCCCAGCGGCGGCTCGTCATTGGCTTTGCCTTGCAGCCATTTTTGATCAAAATCCAGGACATACGAGGAAGCAAAAGCGCCATATTTCTCCAGGCCCCGGAGCTTGGCGCGTAAGAGTTTTGTTGTGAACGACACTAGCGGAGCCAGCGCCGCGAGAATTGAGAAGACGACATAGCCAACGATCGTCAGCTCCGAAGCGAGGAGGGTTCCTCCGTTGTACAAGATGCGGCTTGCGATTTGCCCCGCAAGCAATGCGCTATGTGCGAACAACAACGGAGCGAAGCCCAGGCTGGTTTCGCCCAGGAAGCCGAGCCCGCCTGCCCCATCCGGGTGTAAGGCCGGCAAGTGAAGTTTGAGATGCGAAACCCGAAGCAGAAACCAGAACCAGATCAGGTACCGCACGTACCAACGCAGCAGGATGAACTGGAAGAGCGGTACGCTCACAAACGCAAGCCAATATCCGGCCATCGTCAAGTGCACCTGGCCCCCTTGAGAGTAGGCATACCAGCTGGCGACATCCGGTACAATCTGAAGCCGCCAGATCCACGTGCCGGCGGTGAACACCAGGACGAAAAGCGCAATCTCAGCAACGACTGAGTTGTGAATACGCGTGGCGGAGTTTATCGCAGCGTAAAACTTCGGGAGTTCTTCGGGGGTGACAACCTGCCGTTCGACAAAGTTCCTTAGCACAGGCCAGATGCGTTCTCGAACAATCACTTCAGCCAGGATAAGCACCGGCAGGGAAACTAAAAACCGCACGTGCGTCTCGATATCGTGAAGGAAGAAAAGCTTCACTCCTCCCAAGAATCGACCTTGCGCCAGGGAAAGCACCGCCAACGGGACCCAACATAAGAGAATCGATATTGCGGCCAGGCGACGCAGCAGCTGCGGCCTTGAACCTGCCAGGTCTGACCGCCGGAGCGCCCGATACAGCGGGCCGCCAAGAACCACAGAAAAATCGGGTGGATCTTGCAACGGTGCGGGGGTAGCCAAAGTTGACCTTCGCTTTCAAGAACGCTTCTTCCGGCCAGGCGACCTTTAACCTCCTCCCGTCCGGCGCCAAACTTCGACCAGCTCGAAGAAGCAAATCCATCCCGGTTCCATGTCCGGCAGCCGATTTCGACTGCCGGCCCTGAGAATCCCTACTGCCGTGCCATGGCGATGTGGATGGCTTCCTCGGGCGAGACGAGGTGATCGACGCTCTCAGCGTCTTCAGCGATGGCGAGTTGGACGCCCTTGACGTGGCCCGTGAACTCATTTCCGCGCGAGCCGTAGTCCGGTGAGACAGGAGATCCAGTATCCACCCCCACGTCGCAACCGTCATCGGCGGAGAAGACCATGGCCGCCGTCGCGCCGACCTTGCCCTCGCCGACCTTTCTTGCCATCCACATACAGGACGCTGTGCCGCCCTTGCCGAGGCCACCGCCGGCGTAAGTGAATTCCATGCGTACCTGGTGTTCGCCCGGAGGCAGCACGTTGCTTGATTCGGCATAGAACTGATGGATGCCGAGCAGGTTGTAACAGTATTTGAGCTTGCCGCCCTTCGCGTAGAGGCTCCAGCCGCCAATGTTGCCGCCCTGGGCGACGATGACGCCCTCGGCTCCGGTTGCGGGTACAACGATCTCAGCGGTGACCGAATGGGACTTGTTCTTCAGATTGAGGACCGAGTTTTCGGAGAGACGCCCCATGCTGCCAAACAGAATTTGGGAGTTGCCCTTGATCAGCACCGGCCGCCCTGCCAGTATCTGAGTTTATGCGTGCAGCGAGGTTGTCATCTAGGGGTAGGACGTTGTTGCGTGTCGCCTCGATCAGCCACAGGCGCTGCAGTTCGTGCAGTTTTTCGGGCATCTGCTTGGCCAATTGTTCGCCTGCGTCCAGTCTTTATTGGTGTCGTAGAGTTCCCAGACGTCGTCATCGAATGCCGGGGTTTTCTCACCGATGAGGATCCAAGGCGTTTTGTGTCGCGTTACGGCGGTCCAGCCCTTGTGGTAGATGCCACGGTTGCCGAACATTTCGAAGTACTGTGTCTCATGCTGTTCGGCGGCCTTGGCGTCGTTGAACGAGTACGCCATGCTGACGCCTTCGATGGGATGCTGCTGAACTCCGTTGACGAAGAGCGGCTGGGGCAGTCCGGCCGCTTCAAGGATGGTTGGCGCGACATCGATGACGTGATGGAACTGGGTGCGGAGTTCGCCTTTCCCCTTGATTCCGTTGGGCCAGTGCACGATCGTGCCGTTGCGAGTGCCGCCCCAATGCGAAGCGACCTGCTTGGTCCACTGGTAGGGCGTATTCATAGCGTGGGCCCAGCCCACCGCGTAATGGTTGTAAGATTCCGGTCCGCCCAGCTTGTCCAGCCGCTCCATCAGGAACTCCGGCGTTTCCAGCGCGGCGGCACCGTTGAAATTGATCATCTCGTTGTAGGTGCCGTTCAGCGTGCCCTCGGCGGACGCGCCGTTGTCGCCGATGATGTAGTAGATCAGCGTGTCATCGAGCAGATTGAGCTTTTTCAGCGAATCCACCAACCGGCCCACATGGTGATCGGTATACTCCATGAACCCGGCGTAGACCTCCATCTCCCGGATCAGCACGGGCTTGAGGGCGGCGGGCATCTGATCCCACGCGGGGATTTCTTTGTGCCTCGGCGTGAGCTGACTATCTGGCGGAATGACTCCTAGCTTTTTCTGGCGGGCGAAGGTCTCCTCGCGCAGTTTGTCCCAACCCTGGTCGAACTTGCCTTTGTACTTATCGGCCCACTCTTTGGGAACGTGGTGCGGGCGTGGGTGGCGCCCGGAGCGAAGTAGACGAAGAATGGCTTGTCGGGGATGAGCGCCTTCTGTTGCCCAATCCAGTTGATGGCCTTATCCGTCATGTCCTCCATCAAGTGGTAGCCCTCTTCGGGCGTCTTCTTCGACCTCGACCGGCGTGGTTCCTTCATAGAGCGACGGATACCATTGGTGCGCCTCGCCGCCGATGAATCCATAGAAATATTCAAACCCGCCTCCGCCGGTAGGCCACGCATCGAAGGGACCGGCCGGGCTGGTCTCCCAAACCGGAACTTCGTGACACTTGCCGAACTGCGCGGTTGCGTAGCCATTCAGCTTCAGAGTTCGTGCGAGCGGGCGAGCAGGTGTTGGGCAGAATTGAGTTGTATCCGGGCGACCACTGGCGATCTCGGTGATTCCGCCCATGCCGACGGTATGGTGGTTGCGGCCGGTCAGGAGGGCCTGTCGCGTCGGCGAGCAGAGCGCTGTGGTATGGAAGCGGTTGTATTTCAGGCCCTCGGACGCCAGGAGTTCCGCCGTCGGCGTATGGCAAGGGCCGCCGAAGGCGCTGGAGGAGCCAAAGCCCGCATCGTCAATCAAAACGATAAGGACGTTGGGCGCACCTGCGGGCGGCCGCAACGGAGTGATTGGCGGGTACTTGTTCTCGGGATCCTTGGCATCGTAAGTAACCAGGCCTGTGCGCGGTTGATCCGGTATTGGGAGTACCGTTCGTTGTATGTTGTCTTGTGAGCTCATTAGTTCTCCTTCGAATCGATTTCTGTTGCAGTGGTTGGACCCGCGATTTCATTGTGGGCACCGCCATGACGTGGCCATACTCCGTATGCGAAATAGTCCGTTCGTCAGCGGGCTCGAGGGAAGAGTCCACGAAAACCATAAGCGGGCTACCGGACAATTGCTATCCCGTTGATCCACCAGGACTGCGCCCGAAAAAGGATGACCGCTCACCCTCAGGCCGCGCCAGACGCGGTCGTCCCGAACCTGACCCATCCGCAACAAAGAGTGCACCACCACCAGCGAGCCGGTCTACTGGAAGTATTGCTAGTTAGCCGCTGAAAGTGGCTGGTGGCCCTACAGCCCAGAAAATCCGTTGCCTCGAAGGATCACGTAGGATGTGGCCTGATACGCCGGATTCGAAACCTCGTGAAGAGAGGACACGCTATGACTATCCGAGCCATCATTCTCTGCTCCGCCCTTCTTTTGTCGGCGCCTCTCTTTGCGCAGGAAAACAGGGACGTGATCGTGATGAAAAACGGAGACCGCTTTACTTGCGAGATTAAAGGCCTCAGCGCGGGTGTGCTCTCGGTCAAACTGACTTACGTGGACGGTACGATCGGTGTGCAGTGGTCGCAGGTAGCACACCTGGAGAGCAATCGGCTGTTCCTGGTGCAGACTGAAAGTGGCGAGGTCTACACGGGAAAAGTTTCGACTACCGGGGCATCCAACGACCCCCCGATAAAAATCGAAATCGCCGAAGCTCCAGGAAAGGAAGTGGAAGTGGCACAGCGTAAGATCATCAAACTGAACCAGACCTCGGAGGGGTTTTGGCATCGATTCGATGGCGCGGTTAACACGGGGCTTCTTTATTCGAAAGGCAACGAATCGGTACAGTACAACGTGAGCTCCCAAGTGGCCTATAACCGGGAACGGTGGTCAAGTCAGCTTCTTTTCAACTCTTCGTTCGCATCGAATAGCGGCGCGAACCTGACGACGCGAAACCAGATCGACCTGAACACGTTGAGGCTTTTGCGCTGGAACAACTGGTTTTATGCGGGTACCGCGTCTTTTCTGCAAAGCTCGGTGCAGGACATCAATCTGCAAACGACACTCGGCGGAGGGATCGGACGCTACTTAAAAAATACCAACCGAGCGAGTATCTACGTACTTGGGGGATTAGGTTGGCAAAATGCTGGCTACGGGCAAAATGACGTTGATCTGGGAACACAGAACACCGCAGTCGGCTTCGTCGCCAGCGAAATCAAAGCCTTCAAATTCAAAAAAACGAACCTCGACGTCTCGGCGTCTTTGATTCCGTCGATCTCAGATGCCGGGCGTCTTCATTTCAATGCCAATGCGGTCTACTACATTAAAATCGTCCAAGATCTCTCATGGAATTTCTCGTTCTACGGGAGCTGGGACAGCCGCCCTCCTATAACACTGCCAAAGAGCGACTACGGCACCAGTTCAGGGCTTAGTTGGACCTTCGGTAATAGATAATTTCTACCGCGGTACGTCAGCCCTTTTTGCGTCCCTACGATCAGGAGAAGCTGTCTGCCCCGTCACTCCTGTCCCTTCGAATTTGATGCGACGGGTATCATGTCGGCGTATCTTACGTCCCATATTTGTCCGCCGGGTTATGCGCCGGAATTTCCACTTTTTAGGGCTCATTTCCACAGCAGAAAATTACCAGAGCCACTGGCATTCCCACGCGTGAAGAGTACTATTGGTTTCAGCGGAAGAGTGATCTTCCAGAAGGAGAGAGCGGACCAACGGTCGTCCTCGAGAATCGGCAACGAGACTCGGTCCAGGCAACTGGAAACAGACGGCAGTGGGAAAGTTTTTGCGGCGAGTGTGATCATAGAAGAGTGAGGTAAACACGGGCTGTAGTTCGTGGGTGCCGAGCGATTCCGGGATGACGAGCGTTGTGATCTGGAAGCCGAACCGGATCTCCGAAAATCGGAACAGAGAGGGCGAGATCTCGCAAGAGAAATCGCCCTCTCGTTTTTGTGCGCGTCGTAGTCAACCCGCTGCTACGTTGAGCAACCGAGCTGCGTTCTGGTAATAAACCTTATGCAAAATTGCATCGGGCAGATCGATTCCCGATATCTTCCAGCGCCCTTGAGGAGGCACTGGTGCGGGAGCGTAGTCGAAGTATTCGTCATCCGTTTCTAGAAACCGGAAGTAGATTTCGTACAGGCTATCGTTGAATACCTGCTGCGGGAACTTATCTCCATGGGGTGTAGCATCTGTTCCAAAAACAATGCGGTCCTGGTACTTATCAAAGAACTTGCGTGAAGCCCTTGGCTGGCGGCCCAGCTCATTCAGACGAGCGGCAATATCTACATACATGTTGGGGAAGCGATCGAGGTTTTGCGAAACGTTTTCCAGGTCTTCGGCGAAGTTACCGACATGTAAGGCGACAAAGTTCGTCCTGGGATGCCGCGCAAAGACTCGATTGCGTGCTTCCAGAATTTCCGCATTAGAGGGAAACCCGGGCCGGGAGTAGGACCAGTCCGGGTGATTGTTCAGTTCCTCGTAGCGCTCATTGAAGCGATCCGTTGGCGTGAAGAATGCCAGCGGATCGGATACGTGAATGGCGACGGGTATTCCCAGGCCACCACAAGCCTCCCACATCGGGTCGAATCGGGGATCATCCACTTTAACCAGGTTGCCTGTGGTCGTTTGCTCGCGCAAAGAGAGACCGAGGGTCTTCAAAATCTTTAGACCACGGGCGCCTGACCGGTGAGCAGCGAGGATAGCGTCTGCCTGCAACTGCGGATAGTTCGACTGTGGAAAGAGGCTATACGAGGGTTCGGTGAAGGTATAAAAGCGAGTCGGAAAGCGCTTGTCATATTGGGCCACGGTACCTTGCAGGCCCGCTGCAAAACCCCCTGTGAGGTTGGTCAAGGCAAGGATATTCCTGCGCTCCATGATGGGCAGCAGTTCCTCCGGCTGGCCGACGATCGTACGTTCCGCTCCCAGCGAAACACCATTGACTACGTGTGCCGAGAAGGTCAGGTGGGTATGGAAATCGATGACCGGGTATCTGGCTCGCGGCACCTGCGTTTCTTTCAAGTGGAGCATGCTTACCGGTTGATAGTTCGCCAGGGGCAGCGGTTCTTTCTGGCTCTCCGCCGGCGTCTTGTCTGCCGGAGAATCGCTGGTCGATTCGGCACCCAAAACACGGCGAAGACCGCCAGACAAGATGCCCATTCCGGTTGTGGCCAAAAGGTTCCGACGACTCATCCGGCCCATTCTGCCCATCCTCTCTAGGTGGAGTTGCCGATGGTCTGCGTCTCTCGGCGAATCTCCAGGATATACCTGGCCGAGAACCTCGATCGTCGAGTTGCCGTGCATCCACCGGGTTCTCAGTCGCGCTGTCCAACGGCTTACCAAGTGGCCACATTCATTGAAGGATAACTTGCCCGCCCACCGCGCACACGATCATTGGCTCCCGGTCATGGCTCACAAACCAGGCATTGTGGAGATCGCCGGCAATCCCACTTCCCTCTGAGCGACCCCAAGCCTCATGGAAAAAAGTTTGGAATATTGGCCCCTTTCGACAGTGGACTCCGCTTAACAGATTGAAGGCATCAGAAACTAACGCCTCGCAGAAAAGAGACACTGTCATGAAACGGATCACAGCAATCGCACTCCTCGCCATTGCAAATTTTGCGATGGCCGGCACATCCTTCGCGCAGTCCAGAGCGGTTCAGGCGAAGGTCCCCTTCGACTTTACCGTGGGCAACAATCTGCTTCCTTCGGGTACGTATACGATTAAAGAGGAATCGACCGGGCTCATCGTGATCAAGAACCACGATAAAGCCATCACGATGGTGAGCCTTGTCGAGCCGGACGGCAACAAGGCAGCAAGCGGTGGAAAGCTCATATTCCACAGGTATGGCAGCCAATACTTTCTGACTGAAATTCTCTGCGGCTGGGCGGACATGAACGTCCGAGTCCCTGCTTCAAAGACGGAGAAGAGGGTTCAGCTGCAGCAAGCGATGGTTGCCCCGAGCGGTGTGACTTTCGTTGCTGCCCGGTAGAGGAGTAACTTGAATAGGAAGATCCGGGGCCAACCATCCCCGGGTCTTCTGGTTGGCTGGTCTTTTCTTACCTTACTTCATCCGGAGCCGCCTCCGGCGAAATAGGTCTGTCAAAAGAAGCGCTTTGCGAGACTGGGTATTATGGCGACTCAGCCGGAGTTTGTGGAGCAGCTGTTCGAGGCCGCATTGGCCATCAAGCCCGCCGAGCGAGGGGCCTTCCTCGACCGTGCCTGTAGCCGCGACCCGGAGCTGAGGCGCACGGTCGAAGAGCTGCTTGCCGAGGATGCAAATGCCGGCAGCTTTCTTGAGCACCCGCCATTTGAGTTTCTTGACCAAAGCGAGATACACCCGCGCCCAGCCGATGAAACCGGCCCTCTCGACCTCAATGAGATTGCTTCACAGCAGCCTGTAGGCCGGCTGGCCCCCAATGAAATCCTGATTGATCGCTTCGTCATCGTGCGTTTCATCGCCAAAGGAGGGATGGGCGAAGTGTACGAGGCGGCGGACTGCCTCTTGCAAGGCGCCCAAGTCGCCGTTAAGACAATTCTTCCTCAAATAGCCCAGGATCCGGACTTGCAGCAACGTTTCGAATCGGAAGTATTGCTTGCCAGGCAAGTCAACCACTCAAATCTCTGCCCCATTTATGACATCTTTCATTGTCATCAGCCGCCGCCTAGCTTCCTCTTCCTGACCATGAAGCTGCTTCCGGGCGAAACCCTCGCAGCGCGGCTGCGGAGAGCTGGGTCGATATCGACCGTCGAAGGATTGGCCATCCTCAAGCAGATGGCCGCCGGGCTGGCTGCCATCCACGCCGCCGGCATCGTTCACCGGGATATCAAGCCGAACAACATCATGCTGGATGGTGTCGGTTTGGATGTGCGCCTTTGCATTACCGATTTTGGCCTGGCTCGCGCGTATAAGGCGGAAGCATCCCTTGCAGGTAACGAGTTGGCCGCAGGAACTCCGGACTATATGGCTCCCGAATTACGCCGGGGACTTGAGCCCTCGCAAGCCACCGATCTGTTCGCCTTGGGCGTTGTTCTGCACCAGGTCTTTACCGGGCAGAGACCGCTTCTGACGCCGGACAGGTCCTCTGTCATCGTCAGCCCGCGATTGAACACCTCAAGATTACCTTCGTTTTGCGTCAATCTGATAACGGAATGCCTCGATCGCGATCCGCAGCGAAGATGCGAGGCCTTTGTGCGCGCACTCGGCTCCTCCCAAATCAGGTACTGAACCGCGCAAGGATGGGTAATGCATCGTTAGTGTGCGGGCTGCTGCTGTTATCAAGCGACGATCCTGGGAGGTAGTGGATGGAGCGAAGAATTGTCTTTCAGTCTGCCCGCATCTTCGATGGCGCATCGGAAACGCTGCGAGCGAGGGAACAGGTTTTTGTGGAAGGCGGTGTAATCAGCGAGATCTCCGCGCGGCCGCCAGGCGGCGAGGACGAGGTCATCGATTGCGGCGGCCGTGTACTGATGCCAGGGTTGATCGATGCGCATGTTCACGTATATGGAGCGGGGTTGAACGTCGTTCGGGTGGTGCAATCGCCCATGTCTTACCTGGCACACTTTGCGGCGCGGTTTCTTGCGGCGAGCATCGATCGTGGCTTCACCACGCTGCGCGACGTTGGGGGAGCGGACATTGGCCTGGCTCTGGCCATCAAGGATGGCCTGCTCGGAACGGTCCCGCGGTTGATTTATGGCGGCCGCTTTATCTCGCAGACCGGCGGCCACGGGGACTTTCGTCCTGGAGACCACTCATTCGAGACCGGGAGGCTTTTGCGGTTGTTCGCATCACGGCGACCAGTTGGCGGTGATTGCAGACGGCGTGGACGCGGTGCGCTCGGCGGTGCGGGAAGAACTTCGGCGCGGCGCCTCGCACATCAAGATCATGGCTTCAGGGGGAGTCGCGTCGCCTACGGATCCGATCGACCGCTGCCAGTACTCCGACGAGGAGATTCGCGCCGCGGTGGAGGAAGCGGACCGCGCCGGCCGCTACGTGGCGGCTCACTGCCATCCAAAGGAAGCCGTGCGCCGGGCGGCGGAACTGGGCGTACGATCGATCGAGCATGCCACCATGATCGATGAGGCGACTGCCGACTTTGTCGCTGAGAAAGGCGCGTTCACGGTGCCCACCATGGCGATCATGGTGGGCCTGCTGGAAGAGGGTAAGTCCCTTGGACTGCCTGCGGCCAGCCTGGAGAAGTTGAAACGGTTCGGCGATGGGGCGTTTCTGACCCTGGAGATCATGAAGCGGGCAGGCGTGCGAATGGGTCTCGGCACGGATCTGCTGGGCAGTCTGCACGTGCGGCAAAGTACCGAGTTCACTCTGCGCGCGCGGGTGCTGCCGCCGATCGATGTGCTTCGTTCGGCTTGTGCCGTCAATGCAGAATTATTAGGACAAGCGGGAAAGCTTGGTTGCATTCGCGAAGGGGCGATCGCAGACATCCTGGTGGTCGACGGCAATCCTCTCGAAGATATCTCTGTACTGGGCAGTGGTGGCGATCGCCTATTAGTCATTATGAAAGAGGGCAGTTTTCACAAGCGTGCGATCTGAGGATCCGCCGCATGCACCCGCGCGATCGACGCCTCGGCCGCCACCTCAGCAATCGTAGTTGGGCTCGAAGCAGCGTGGCTTAACCCCGAGATAACATCCTGATTTCCTATTCGGCGCGTAGGCTCTGCATGGGATCCACTTTGGATGCGCGGCGTGCAGGTGCCAGAACAGCGAGCGCTGCCACGGTAAGAATCAATAGGGTTGCCAGGAGATAGCCTGCGGCTCCTGTGACTCCGGGCAGATTGAGGATTCTGTGGACGACGCGGGTGAGCAGGATTGCTACCGCGGTTCCGGCGACGAGTCCGATCAGGACCTCGAGAAAGGCTCGTTTTCCCAATGCCGCGAGGATGGCTTTACGCGGTGCTCCGAGAGCGACGCGGATGCCGATTTCGCGGGTGCGGAGATTGACCGAGCGCATGAGCAGTCCATAGAGGCCGAGAGCGGTGAGCAGCATTGCCAGCAGAGCAAAGCTGCCCGAGAGAGAGACAAGCATGCGCTCGCGGTTGAGGTCGAAATCGGCCAGGTCGGTAAAGGGAGATATTATGATCTCCGCACCGGGTGGTATCACTTCTTTCGCGGCCTGATGGATGGCGGCTACGGCCAGATCAGTGGAGCCGGCGCGGACGAAGAGGTTGTTACCTGAACCCTGCTGCTGGTCTGGGCTGCTCATGAAATAAACGGCGTGGGTGATAGGCTTGCGCAACGATTGATAGCGAGCATCCTCTGCGATTGCGACGACAAGGCACGCGACGTTTTTGGGATCGAGGTCGGTACCGTCGACCTTGCCCTTGACGGTGTAATGAATCTGCTGCCCGATCGAATTTTCATCCGGAAAGAAATAATTTGCCATCACTCTGCTGACGACGCACTGCTGTATTGCTTCGGGTGCGGCAAAGACCGGAGTTCCGGAAAGAATGCGGGTTCCAGCGGCGGCGAAGAAGCCGGGCGTGGCGGACGTGTAGAAGATGTTGTGATCGCTGTGGACGTGAGCTTTGCTATCGAGGGAGAACATGCCGGTGACCCCGGAGTTGGTGAGTGGCCGGATAGAGGTATAACCGGCGGCGGTGACTCCTGGCTTCGACTGCACCGTAGCGAGTAAGCGGCCATACAGATTTTGCGTCTGAACCTTGTCGAGCTTGAGGTCGTCGAGACCAATGAACGCGTAGGCGGCGTTCTTGGTTACAAATCCGCTGTTCTGGCTGAGCAGGCTGGTGAGCGTGCCTCCAAGCAGGAGTGCGGTACTAACGAGGCAAAGGCTGACTGTGATCTGGAGAGCGATTGCCCAGCATCCAGGATGTCTGGCGGCGACGCTGCGGTCGACGGCTTTGAGGTCGAGCGCAGGCGCAGTCTTAGCGGCGCGCAGTGCGGGCAGCAGCCCCGCGCCAAGGACGATCAAGAATGTCGAGATAAGATTGAAGGTGAGAATGATGGCGTTAGGATGCAAATCTGCCACGATGCCTTCGCCGCTTGGAGTGATCATGCCAAAGAGCGCACGCGCGCCATACCAGCCGAGGCTGACCCCGGCGAGGACTCCAGGAACGGCGAGCAGGAATGTTTCGAGCAGCACCTGCCTGATGAGACGGAGGCGGCCTGCGCCGAGAGCAGCGCGCAGCGCGTACTCCCGCTGCCGGCCGCTGACGCGGGCGAGCATAACCAACGCCGTATTGACGCAGCACAGCACGAGCAGGAAGGCGACGAGCAGCTCGAGCACGAGAAGCGGGCTTCCATAGCGATCCTTGAGGTGGGCGATGCCGCTGTGACCATCCTCAACATGAAGGCGATAGTTTTTGAAGAAGCCGTTTAGCATCAGGCCGCCTGGATCGGCTGCTTCGCGGAGCGACGGCTCAAGAGCATGGGCTTCGGCGATGGCGTTTGAGAGCTTTATACCGGGGCGAAGGCGGCCCATGGCCTGCAACATCATGGAGCCTGGTTGGGTAAGCACGTCCTTGGTGAAGAGGAAATTGGCAAAGGACAGGGGTAGATAGACAGCTTGATGGTGGTTCGCAATTAGGCCATCGAAGGCGCGGGGCAGGATTCCAGTGATGATGACTGGATGGCTATCGATGACGAGCGTGCGGCCTAAAGCAGAGCGATCTCCGTGAAATTCGCTCTGCCAGTATTCGTAGCTTAGGACGGCGGGGATGCCATGCGCGCCCTGATTTGTGTCGTCCCGCTCAGTGAAGGTGCGGCCAAGGGCCGGCTCCAGCTCAAGCACGTTGAAGGCGTTGCCGGAGAGCATCTGGACGAATTGTTTGGTGGTGTGAGTGCCGTTGCGAACGGGGACAAATTCATTTGTCATGGCAAACATGTCGCCGCTGGTCTTTTGCCGCTGACGAAGCTGCGTGTAGAGCGGCCCGGAGAGTCCAGTGCCATTGACGCCATCGCGCATCTCATAAACGACGAACTGCTCAGGGTGCGGAACGGGCAGGCCTTTGAGAATGATGTTCCAGGTAAGAGTGAAGATGGCAGTGTTAGCTCCGATGCCCAACGCCAGCGTGACGACGGCGACGATTGTAATGGCGGGAGATTTAACGAGTTGACGAACGGCGAATTTCGCATCGGCCCAGAGGGATTCGAGTTTGGGCCACTGCCATACTTCGCGGCTGCGCTCTTCGATCAGCGTTAGATTGCCAAAGGCACGGCGAGCGGCATGTTCGGCTTCCGCGCGGCTCATGCCTTCGATGCGAATAAGGTGCTCGGTCTTCTGTTCGATGTGCTCTCGCAGCTCCGCGGCTAAATCATCGTAGCGGCGATGTTGGAACCTCCGCTGAAGCCAGCCCATCCGCGAGCCTCCCTAAGAGTTTGCGGTGCCTCTACCTGGTCCGAGAACGAGTTCGATGCCTTCGAACATGCGATCGAAGCTGAAGACCTCGCGCTCCAGGTGGCGCAAGCCCGCGCGCGTGATCTCATAAACACGCACGCGGCGGTTGGTTGAGGAGGAAACAGTCCATTCGGCTTTGACCAGTTTTGCTTTGAGCATTCGCTGAAGAGCCGGGTAAAGAGAGCCTTCTTCAACTTGAAGTAGTTGGTTGGAGCGCTGCTGGATGTGTTGCACCAAGGCATACCCGTGAGCGGGTTGGCGGCGCAAGGATTCGAGAATCAGCATCTCCAGGGCGCCGGGAAAAAGATCGCGGGAAAAGCTTTCACTCTTGTTCATAACACATCGAGAGCCAATGCCTAGACTAAATAGGCAACATGGCGTTGTCAATAAAAATCGTTTCTGACAAGCGTAGAAAGCCAGCTCACGTCGATGCTTAAAAGCTTGGCAGGATCAACGCAAGCAACGTTTAAGAGTCGCTGTGCGCTAGCGAACCTGCGCCGGGTTGGTTCCCCTGGCGGCGTTGAGCGATTCCAGCAGCAGGTCGGCGGCAGTATGCGCAAAGCTCTCATCGTTTATATGCGCGTCAAGCTCAACCAGTTTGATTTCGGAGCGAAGAGTCTTCTTCAGGGCGCGGCAATAGGAGTTGAGCGCCTCAGGCGAATAGAATGGCCCCCCTGGCGTGTCGATGGCGGAAACACCTTGTAGCGGAATCAGCACGGTCAGCGGCCCGCTCGCGTGGTTAAGCCTGGTCGCTGTGATGCGCCCGATCTCCGCACACTCTTCGGGTGTTGTACGCATCAGCGTGACGGTTGGGTTGTGAACGTATAGCTTGCGGCTCCGAAATTGGGCTGGCACTGTTTCGAGCGGACCGAAATTCACCATGTCGATGGCGCCTGGGCATACGAGTTGAGGAATGCCTGCGCGTCCAGCTGCTTTCAGCCGGTGCGGTCCTGCGCTCATCACACCGCCTACTAACTCATCTGCGAGCTCTGTGGTCGTGAGGTCGAGAACCGCTTGAATGGCTCCGTCTTCAATCAACTGCTCCATGGCCTGGCCGCCGGTGCCAGTAGCGTGGAAAACAAGAACCTCGTAGCCTCTCTCCTCGAGAACACGCCGGGCCGCCGTGACGCAAGGTGTGGTGACTCCAAACATGGTCGCCGCGATTAGGGGCTTGTCGTCAAAGTCACGGGCCGGTTGCGCGGCAACCATGCCGCAAATCGCCCCAGCGGCGTTGCTAAGTATGCGGCGGGAGACGTGATTTAACCCCGAGATATCGACGACTGACGGCATCATGCAAATGTCTTTAGTTCCCACGTAGGGTTTGGTATCGCCGGCGGCCAGGGTCGAAACCATCAATTTTGGGAAACCGTAGGGAAGCGCACGCATGGCTGCAGTCGCAATGGTTGTGCCGGCGGATCCGCCCAGTGCGACCACGCCGTGGATGGCGCCTTGCGCATGGAGCCGCGTCAGGATCGCGGTTGCCCCAAGCGCCATGGCGGTTACACTTCGTCCGCGGTCTCTTTCCTTTTGCAGCGCGACCAGATCCTCTCTTGCCGCCGCGGCCACTTCCGTGTGCGAGATGTCGGGCGCAAAGGGCGGACTGCCAAGCACACCGGCGTCAATCATCATGGTTCGCAGCCCCGCGCTCTCTATGCGGTCGCGGAGAAAAGAGAACTCCTCGCCCTTGGTGTCGAAGGTGCCGATCAGCGCAACGGTTTTGGGGATTGTCGGAGGCATCGCGCTA
Organism: uncultured Acidobacteriaceae bacterium; assembly: GCA_963736535.1. GTDB lineage: Bacteria > Acidobacteriota > Terriglobia > Terriglobales > Acidobacteriaceae > PALSA-350. The sequence goes on along the minus strand of CAVTPN010000010.1, from coordinate 466,317 downwards.
GATTTCGGGCAGTTTGCCTGGTGCGAGCACCCGGCACTCCGGCATGGCGCGCAGAAGCGCCTCGGGGCCCGGCGGCGAATAGACGGCGATCATTTTCAACGGCTCCCAACTGCTGTTGATGGTCGCGTGAAAGATGTCGGCTGGAATGTGAATCGTATCTCCGGCGCTTATGGGTTCCCACTGCTCGCCGTCGATATCGAGCATCTGCTTACCTTGCCCGGAGACCACGTACAGGATCTCCTCTGTTCCCGGGTGATTGTGGCGTACGTGCCCTTTGCCGGGCTGCAGGAGCACTACGCCTATCGTGAAGCGTTCCGTGGCAGTGACGCGGGGTTCGCTGAGCCATTTGATCGTTCCCCAGTCAAAGAGCTGGGTTTCGACATCGGCGGGTCTTATGAACCGGCGACCGGCTAGCTTAGACATGCTTGTTCCTTTCGCTGCGTTCGGCGTGGACGTTCAGGTTTTTGAAATTCTTCACCTGCTCGGTGATGGCACGCTCAGTGGGCAGGCGCTCGATGCTGGAAGCGCCAAAGAATCCGCAGACCCCTTGGGTGTGGCTGAGGACGTACTGAACGTCCTCCGGCTCGGCAATCGGGCCGCCATGGCAGAGGACCAGAATTTCCGGATGGATGGAGACGGCGGCTTGCTGGATGGCCTGAATGCGGGCGACTGCTTGATCGAGCGTGATGGCGGTCCTGGCCCCGATGGTCCCTTTGGTGGTTAATCCCATGTGTGCGATCAAAAGGTCCGCGCCCGCTTTTGCCATAGCCTTCGCCTCGTCTTCGTTGAAGACGTACGGGCAGGTGAGCAGGTCCAACTCATGCGCGCGCGCGATCATCTCAACTTCCTGGATGTATCCCATGCCGGTTTCCTCCAGGTTCTCGCGGAAGAGACCATCGATCAGGCCCACGGTGGGGAAGTTCTGCACTCCTGAGAAGCCGAGTTGTTTGAGGTCGCGAAGAAAAGGGTCCATGACGCGGAAAGGATCGGTTCCACAAACCCCGGCCAGCACCGGCGTTTTGCGAACGATGGGCAGTACTTCGCGCGCCATGTCCAGGACGATGGCATTCGCGTCTCCATAGGGCATGAGACCCGCCAACGATCCTCGCCCGGCCATGCGGTAGCGGCCGGAATTGTAGATGATGATCAGATCGGCTCCGCCAGCTTCGGCACACTTGGCAGAAATTCCAGTCCCCGCGCCTGCGCCGAGGATGGGGATACCCCGCGCGCTATTCGCTCTCCATCGCTCCAGGCAGGCTGCTCGGTCCATCGTGCTTTCTCCATGTGCCGCCTTGGCTCATAAGGGCACGACCCGAAATATACAGTACTTCTCCAGTCGCTGTTCGGTCACCACGATTCGCGGGGGAGAAGTAAAGCCTGGAGTTCGGTCCTCACAGGCAGCTGCCCCGCAAAGCTTTCCGAAAAAAGAATGCACTTTGTGAGGGAAAAGAGGGATAAGCCCCTCGCCGACGCTTTCATTTGGGAAAAAGATTGAGCGATAAGCGAGAAAAGGCCTGCTCTTCAGGTTATTGGAATGGGTGTTCCCGTCTTCTGGTTTCCCTCGAGGCGCCGGCTAAGTCATTTGTTTTACGAAGGTGCTCAAATTTTTATTTTTCCCGCCCCCATAGTTGTCTAGGTATTAGCCGGCTAGCGGCGAGACTTTCGGCTAAAGCCATGCCCCGACACAAAGGGGCCGAGCAGGGCCTCAAGGCGCTGGCCGATGGTACTTTCCAAGTTGTCAAGACTGCTCAATCAAGAGGACGCACTGAGCGCACCCTACTTATACGAACGCTGATGTTTTGCGAGTGGGCGGCGGATGCACGGGTGAAGAAAGCCGGTGCAAGGCCAGGCAGGGCTGCTGTGGTAAGACAGCGCTGGTGTGGATTCTTGATCCCACATTAGTACGGTTTTTGGACCTTGTCCAGGGCGAGGCAAAGTAATTTTGGTAACCATGGCGGTGCTGTTAAATAACGGACCCGCGCAGTGCCCCGTTACCGGCATCTGCGATCCTGAGCACAACGCGCGGGCTTTGGCCAACGGGCAGGGTCCCCTGCCAGGTTCCAGCGATGCTCTGCGCATAGGCAACAACCACAGCACTCAGTGAAATCATCAGAATGGCGCTACTTCTGAACGGGATCGAGGATGCATCCCTCTTCACAGTTCTATCCAAACGCATACCCCAAGGACGCTCAGGCCCACCAATTCATTCGAAGAATTTTCATCCTTTTCCCTGCTGTTCGGTGGAATGTGGCGGATGGACCGCCAAACCGGAAGTTACTGATCGGTAATTGAGGGTTTGGCGACGATACACGGGAAATCACAGAGAACGGTGTGCCAGACGGATCAATGAGCGAAATGGTTTTGGATGCGTCCTTTAGGTGAGTTATCGCTCTCAAGAGAGGGACTCATTCTTCTATGCCAGTTTGGATTGTGCTCAAGCTGAACTTGCATCGGCGGCGACATTCTTGTGCGGGTGGGGCGGTGTGCCTTGCTGCGGCCTTGTTTTCTGTTTGCGCCGCTCGGACTGCGCGAACGCAGGAAGCTTCGAGCGCAACAGCCGCGGAGCCGCAGTCTGTGCCTGAGTGGCAGATCGCGGCAGGTGGAAAAATGAGATTCGAGGTTGCATCGATCCGGCTTGAGAATGCCGGTACGTTTACGCCGCCTAACTTGGATCTAAGTAAAAACGACACAACGATTCCGCCTGGAGGACGCTTGGTGGCGGATTTCCCATTGGTGAAGTACATCGAGTTTGCATACAAAATTGCGGATGAAGGGGAAGCGATGATTGCTCACCTTCCGAAATGGGTTGCGACGGATCACTTCGTGATTCAAGCGAAGGCTGAGGGCAATCCCACCAAAGACCAGATGCGGCTCATGATGCAGTCTCTACTTGCTGATCGCTTCAAGCTCGCCGTGCATTTTGAGACGCATGATCTCCCGGTCCTTGCGCTTCAGTTGAAAAGGGCGGGCGAGATCGGACCAAGGCTTCGGCCCCATTCCGAGGGCCCATCTTGTGACAATGCGCTGACTGTGCCGTCGGACCCCAGTTCGCCTTCAGTAATCCCAGGAGGCTTTGTGCCGGTTTGCAATCTGTTCCAGGCAGTATCTGCACAAGACCGCACGGCGATTGTGCTAGGTGCTCGGGATGTCACCTTGGAACAGATTGCGGAAAATCTAGGTGGGCTCGGAATCTTGGGCCCGCCTGTGGTGGATCAGACGAGATTGAGCGGCAAATTTGATTTCTCGCTTAGTTGGATGCACGAGCGACACGACCCTCAGTCACCTACTGCAGGCGAACAAGTAGATATAGACGGACCACCGTCGTTTCTCGAAGCTGTGAATGAACAATTCGGATTGAAACTAAGACGCGTAAAGGCCCCCCTTCAGGTTCTCGTCATCGACCATGTGGAGCAGCCGTCGCCGAACTAGAATCGCGTTTTGGAGTTGCAGGACGAAGTAATTCCGCGGGAGTTGCAGGACGGACGAAGTAATCCCGCGAGATATTCCGGGGTAATTTCGTCACACATTTTTTGTCACAACTGCTAAGGGCAAAAGGGGTTAAGGAGCATCCTAGCCCACTCAAGCCAAAGTACGGCTTGAATGGGCCACCCAAAGCTTTGTTGCCGGTGTAACTCGCCACCCAACAGAAGGCTTGACCCCGATTTCCTGCCACGCTGTGCTAGTGTCCGGTTTCGTCACACACTTTTTGTCACGCATTTTTTGTCACACTAACCGCTAAGGGCAAAAGGGGTTAAGGAGCATCCTAGCCCACTCAAGCCAAAGTACGGCTTGAATGGGCCACCCAAAGCTTTGGTTGCCGGTGTAACTCGCCACCCAACAGAAGGCTTGACCCCGATTTCCTGCCACGCTGTGCTAGTGTCCGGTTGGACCCGGTTTGGTCACACATTTGTTGTCACGCATTTTTTGTCACACTAACCGCTAAGGGCAAAAGGGGTTAAGGAGCATCCTAGCCCACTCAAGCCAAAGTACGGCTTGACCCCGATTTCCTGCCACGCTGTGCTAGAGAGGTCCGCGTGTGCGCCTTTCATTGAGGAAAGGCGCATGGAGTGTATCAACGTCACAAGCCTCCGCAGGAAATCGGGGCAAATGGGCCACCCAAAGCTTTGGTTGCCGGTGTAACTCGCCACCCAACAGAAGGCTCACCGGGTTGTCCACCGGGTTGTCACACACCGAAGTTCTCCTGCCGGCCAAGAAGAAGAGGCACCTGGGGAGAACGGGGTTAGGACGGAACGTTCAGCAATCAGTTACTACCTCGATGCAGCGCCAGTGACTGGGTCGATTGAGATGGGCATAGGAGCGCCTTGCAATGTCGCAAACTTCCCCGGACTACAGCATGCCTTCGATAGCCGGGCGCGATCAGCCTGCATGGTGCGTTCTTCTTTGAGCCATGCAAGCGTCTGTTGAAGAACCTGTGCAGCTCCTATATTTGGAGGCATCACTATGCGATAGTGCATCCACTTTCCGTCCCGGCGCGGAGCTACAATTCCGGCACTCCGCAGGTAGGCCAGGTGCCGGGATATCTTCGGCTGAGGTTGATCCAGAATCTCCACGAAATAACAGACGCAGATCTCCTGATCTCCCATGAGATTCAGGAGTCGCAGCCTGGTATTGTCGCCGAGAGCCTGAAAGAAGCGCTCCAGGTTGAAACTCTGATCCTTGACCTTCACACAAATAATTATATCCGCATTGACGAATGTGTCTACCGGGAATATAGTCGTCTTAGCGAATATGTCGAGGAGAAGTGATGACAGACCAATTGCTTGAATCGGTGCAGTCTAAATACGCGGCCGTTGCCAACAGTACGCTTTCGAACAAAGACGCGGGTGTTCAAGCGGTGGCGGAAGCCTTTGGATATAGCCCGGAAGAACTCTCTTCGATTCCTGCCGAAGCGAACATGGGGCTTTCCTGCGGGAACCCTACGGCGATTGCTTCGATTCGCCCTGGCGAAGTGATCGTCGATCTCGGCTCCGGTGGGGGCCTGGACGTATTCCTGGCGTCTCAATTGGTGGGTCCGAAAGGCCGTGCAATTGGGATTGATATGACTCCCGCGATGATCGAACGCGCACAGGCAAATGCCCGGGCGGGCGGTTATCAGAACGTAGAGTTCCATCTAGCGATGATCGACGAAATCCCTCTCGCCGACGCATCGGTTGATTGCGTCATCAGCAATTGTGTTATCAATCTCGCTCCTGACAAGCCCGCTGTCTTCCGGGAGATTGCACGGATTCTGAAACCCGGGGGACGCCTGGCAGTGAGCGACATCGCGCTCAAGGACGAGTTGCCTCCGGCAATCGCGCAAAGCCTGGCAGCCTACGTCGGATGTATCGCGGGAGCGATCCAAATCGACGCCTACCGCGAAGCCTTGCGCGCAGCTGGTTTTGAGCACGTGGAGATTGTTGACAGCGGAGCCGACCTCAACGCCTACGCCAAAGTTGAGAATCAAGTCGCCTGCTGCGCTCCTGCCATGGATACCCCGAACGGCCTGCAGGTGCTCGCGGAGTCTTGCTGCTCGACGGACAAGCCTGCGAGTCTCCATCAGGATCTGGCAACTCTACTTTCTGACTATGACGTCAATGCTGCTGCTGCGAGTGTCAAGGTGTACGCGGTTAAGCCAGCGGCTGTGATCGCCAAAGTGTGCTGTGGTCCAACCTGCTGTTCGTAAGTCAGGCGCATCACTTCAAACGGCCTAACCCGAGAACCACTCTCCGGGATAGGAGTCTGAAAGGGATATCGGGTATGCAGTCACACTACAACGTACTTTTTCTCTGCACAGGCAATTCGGCGCGTTCCATCATGGCGGAGGCCATCATGAACCGCAAAGGAGGGCGAAACTTTACCGCCTATAGTGCGGGGAGCCATCCGAGCGGATTGGTTCGGCCTGAAGCAATAAGGCAGCTTGAGGCCGCCCATTTACCCACGAAGGAGCTGCGTAGTAAGTCCTGGGACGAATTCTCGCAGCCCGATTCACCGCCTCTCAACTTTGTATTTACCGTCTGCGACAAGGCCGCTAAGGAAGTATGCCCCTTTTGGCCTGGCCAGCCGATGACTGCTCACTGGGGGATACCTGATCCCGCCGCGGTGAACGGAACGCCGGAGGAGGTAGAGCGAGCTTTCAAGGACGCCTTTGCGTCCCTGGATAGGCGGATCAGCCTGTTTCTCGCTTTACCTCTCGCAACCCTTGATTCATTCGCCCTACAGCGAGAAATCGATGAAATCGGGCATCGGTAAGGTCCGGCGTCTGCCCCAGATTGGGCTCGCTATAAGGTTCATGAGACGATGGAGACACCATGCAAAAAGTAATCTTTGCGTGCGTACACAATGCCGGACGTTCGCAGATGTCGGCGGCTTTCTTTAACCAGTTCGCTGATCCTAAACGAGCACTCGCCATTTCAGCCGGGACTCAACCTGCGGAGCACGTCCACCCCGTTGTTGTGGAAGCGATGCTTGAAGAGGGAATTGACCTCAGGAGTGTTAGACCGCAAAAGCTTACTCCCGAGCTGGCTAAAGATGCGGATATGCTTATCACAATGGGTTGCGGAGACGATTGTCCCTATGTGCCGGGTCTGCGTCGCGATGACTGGCCGCTGCCCGATCCCAAGGATCAAAGCATCGATTCAGTCCGGCAAATTCGTGAAGAAATTCGGGAACGGGTGTTGGGATTGTTATCGCGGGAGCGTTTCAACAGGGAAGTCTAGACAGTCCAAGGCTGTTAGAATTTCACTGCTCCGATGACCCAAATGAACAAGCGTGAGTTTCTAAAGGCCGCGGCGGCTGTGGCGGTATCCATCGCTGTTCGCCGATCGCCTGGCGCTGAGCCGCAGGCCGTACCTAAAAACGGGGTTTGAGCAACCTCGGCTTCCCGGCTTGAACACCGCGATTTAACACGCCCGCGTCCCCGCCTGCGCAACATCGGTGACCGCCTGCCGCACTTCCAGCGCCGGCAGCAGCCTGGTCAGAATCCGCCCGGTATCGCCGCGGCTCTCTTTCTATTGCCTGTGCCCAATCTGCCGATAACGACTGCTGTGGTCTGCACCAGTTCTTCCTAACCGGATAACGCCGTCCGAGCTCGGTCAAGATTTCATGATCATCGAGAACGAACGACGCCCTACGTTCACGGGAGCCATGGATCGATTCATGCAGCTGAGGCAGAACGTCTCGTTTTGCAACAAATTTGCGCGGCGCAGTCGTAGCCGAGGGCTCCTGATGGATGGATTCTTGCGGGACATGCAGTGACGAGGGCGGGGCCGGGTGCGGCTCGCAGTCTCTTCGTGGCGGGCACGATCCTGGTGGCCGCTCACGTGGCGCTACTTGTTTTTGATCCGCGTGCGTTGTTCCCGTCTAACCTGTTCCTTCTTATGTATCCCCTTCTGGGGGTTACGGCGTGCCTGCTTGGCGCTTACCGCGAAGCTCCAGAGGTCAGGCCATTGTGGCTCTTATTCGGCTGCGGTTTGCTGGTCGCAGCGGTCGGCGAGCTGGGTTTGACTTACTACGACTTCGGCACGCATATACACACTCAGACCGAGGCCCTCAACTCCGACTTCTTCTTTTTTGCGTACGCAATTCCTGTCATGCTGGCCATCTGCTCCCGAAGTACGGATGCCGGCCTGAAGAGCTTCGCATGGCTCGATGGGGCTCAAGCGCTCATCGCAGCGATGCTCGCATACTTGCAACTCTTCTCCGTATTGCCCTCTCATGCCCACCCCGAGGCCATCTCCGCGACCAACCTCAACTATTTGAACAATGCGGAGAATTTGATTCTGGTCGGAGCTGTGACCTTGCGCTTCTTTTCTAATCCAAGCCCGGCAAGAAGACGCTTTTACCAGACCCTCTCCCGCTATCTGTGGGTCAATGGGATAGTAGCCCTTATCGTGGGCTACGTCGGACTGAAGCGCGGCTGGCATAACGGCGTGCAAGACGCCGCGTGGGGGATCCCGTACCTCGCTCTCATGGGCTCTGTTGCCTTGCAACACAAGACGCCTATGGACAAGAGTGAACGGAGCAGCGGCCAGCGGACCGCGGGGCTGCTGATTGACAACCTGAGCCCGGTATTATTCACGCTGGCGATCACACTCATGGGGGTTGAGATTGCCGCGGAGCACCCATGGCTGGGATTTGTCTGCATTTCCTCGGCAGTCGCGATCTATGGAGTACGAGCGGCGATATTGCAAGTGAGGTATGCCAGGTCGCAAGAGGAGTTGAACAAGGCGATGATCGCGACCGAGCAGGCGAGCCGTGCCAAGAGCCAATTCCTGGCGAATATGAGCCATGAAATACGCACGCCGATGAATGGCATTCTGGGCATGACGGAACTTGCTCTGAGCACGAGCTTGAGCGAAGAGCAGCGCGATTTTCTGCTGACGGTGAAGTCCTCAGGCGATCGCCTGTTGACCATCATTAATGAAATCCTCGACTACTCGAAGATGGAAGCAGGTAAAACCGTTCTGGAGTCGGTGGCCTTCCATTTACCCAACGTGGTCAACGAGGTATTGAGGAGCCTCGCCTTCCTCGCCCACCAAAAGGGCCTGGAACTCGCCCTGCACATTGCGCCGAATGTGCCCGCTGACCTGACTGGTGATCCGGTCCGTCTTGGTCAGGTGCTGATCAACCTGGTTGGGAATGCGATCAAATTTACGGAGCATGGAGAAGTCTGGGTAGATGTATCTGTGGAGTCGGTTACAAACAACCGAGCGTGTCTGCAGTTTTCCGTCCGAGACACCGGGATTGGAATCGCGCTGGACCAGCAGGAAGGACTTTTCCAGGAGTTTCAGCAAGCGCAAACTTCGGGCAATCGGCTATACGGTGGCACTGGACTGGGACTGGCTGTCTCCAAGAGCATTGTGACTTTGATGGGCGGCGCGATCAGTCTCAGGAGCACGCCCGGGGAGGGCACAACCATCACCTTTGATGCTCACTTTGCCGTGACGCCTGGGTCGCAGCGAGCCACGCCCATCCCGAGTGAAGAAGATTTCGAGGGCATGCCCACCCTGATCATTGATGACAATGCTACGAATCGAACGATTCTCTCCGAGCTGACTGGTCGATGGAAGATGAAGCCGCACATGTGTGATTCCGGGGAATCGGGGCTTGCAGAACTTGCCAGGGCCGCCTCCGAGGGCAATCCCTACCGCCTGGTCCTGCTCGACGAACAGATGCCCGGGATGGATGGAATGGAAGTGCTCGAGCGCATTCGGCGAAATCCGCTGCTGCAAAGTGCAGTGATCGTGATGTTGACCTCGTGCGATCAGGTCAACAGCGCAGCACGTTGCCGGCTGATGGGCGTGGAGACTTACCTGATCAAACCCATAAGCGCTTCTGACCTGCTTGGAGCGATTCGTCTTGCGCTCGGAGTGCATACGCCGGCAAGTACGGTCACTCTACCAGTCGCAGGGTTGTCCGCTCCGTCACCATCGCGAAGGATTCTGCTGGCCGAAGACAACCTGGTGAATCAAAGAGTCGCCATGACGATGCTGGGCAAGATGGGACATCGGATCACGCTGGCAACGAATGGCCTGGAAGCTCTGGAGCAATGGAGACGAAGCGATTTCGATCTGATTCTCATGGATGTGCAGATGCCTGAGATGACCGGCCTGCAGGCCACCATGCAAATCCGCCGGGAAGAGGCTACCGGCGCTCACGTACCGATTGTTGCCATGACCGCATCTGCGATGAGCGAGGAACGGGAACGCTGTTTGGCGGCAGGCATGGATGACTTTATTTCCAAACCAGTCAGTTACCAGGTCATTGAACAGATGATCGCGGCCACATTTTCACAGAGAACATAAACAGAGTCGTGAACCCGGGGATCGCTGATCTTCAGGATTTCCCGGGGGACTGTTAACGTAACTCCCGGTGTACAAGGATTTGCGAATTGTGAATGCTCAGGGGCTCCGGAAAGTTGATTACCAGGAGAGTCAGGTCGTCCTCCTGCCCTTGCCCCCGCGGATGTTCGGACCAACCAAACAACTCGCCCAGGAAAGAATCGGCAAAGATCTCCGCTCCCGAACCGTGGTTGGATTCCAGAAATCCTTTGAAGAGATCCAGGCCAAATTCCTGGTCCGACGGGCTCCTGGTTTCGAGGATTCCGTCGGTGCAAAGCACGACCTTGTCGCCCGGCGCCACCGGTACCTCCAGGGCAGAGTAAGTTGCTGCGTGGAACAGGCCGAGTGGTAGACCGTTCTCCAAGAGTGGCGAGACGTCGCCGGTGGAGGAGCGCCACAGCAGGAGCGGTGGATGTGCGGCGCCCCCGTAACTGATGGAGTTCTTTTCCATATCCACAAAGACGTAGGCGGCCGTGACAAAGCTATTTTGGAACTTTCCGCACAACGACTGATTTAATCCGGTGAGTACGCGCGCGGGATCAAAAGCGTGCGGCGATTGAGCAGCCAGTGCAACCTTCAGCATGGAGGCGATAAGAGCTGAAGGCAGCCCGTGCCCGGAAACATCCGCAACCAAAATCCCGAGGCGTTTCTCATCGATGAGGATGAAGTCGTAAAAATCGCCGGCTACGGATGTCATGGGCATACAGCGCGCGGCAATTTCCAATCCTTCGATTGCCGGAGTCTCGCGCGGCAGGATGGACAGCTGGATCTGCCGGGCCATCTCTATCTCACTATTCAAGAGTATGAGTTGGCGGGATAGTTGTTCGCGGGCTTCGCGAAGCAGGAGATGCGTGTGGACTCGCGCCTTCACCACGGCGGGTGAAAAGGGTTTATGGATATAATCCACAGCTCCCATCTCGAAACCTTTGGTTTCATCTTCGACGTCTGTTTTCCTGGTAAGGAAGATCACTGGTATGTCTCTGGTTTCTGGAGTGGATTTCAGGATGGCACAGACTTCAAAGCCGTTCATCTCCGACATGTCGACGTCGAGCAGGATGAGGTCTGGCTGTGGGTCGGCTTTCGCCAACTCCAAAGCCTTTGCGCCGCTGGTGGCGACTCGGACCTTGAAGTCCTCTTTCAAGATCGAATGCGCGATCTGAAGGTTGGCGGGAGCATCATCCACCACCAGTACAAGCTTTCTGTTCGTAGCGTCGGTCATTCTGGCCGCTCCTGGTTCGCATCTTTTGCGACCTCATTTAATTTCAAAAGTGCGCCGTCGAAATCGAACTCGCTGACGGCTGACCTGAGGGCAGACAGCCGCGTCTGGTCAACGCTACCTGCGAGGGCGTTTTCCAGAACGAGAAAGGCCTCTGCAGCATCGGCCTCGCTTGACTCAAGAAGTAGCCTGAGGCGCGCGATTGCCGCCGTTCTTGCCGGCGCATCGAAGACCGCACTCACTTGCCTATCCGTCGACCCATCCTTCGCTGCATCGCGCATTGCTTGTTGAATGGCCCGAACTTGCCGGCTCATCACTTGATCGAATTCTTCCACCAGCACTGGGACCGCCGGATCCATCTGGTGAATCGCACGCTCCAGCTTTTCCGCGGCGGTAAACACCTGGCCAAGACCGATGTTTCCCGCGACACCCTCCACCATGTGAGCGATGCTCTCGGCCAACTTCCGGTCTCCGCTCTCGAAGGCAGCTGCGATTTGCGCGCCCGCGTTTGCTTGCTGCGCAGCGAAGCGCGCGAGCAGGTCAAGGTAAAGCCGTTTGTTGCCGGCAACGCGCCGCAGGCCGCCTGCCACGTCAACCCCTTCCATCTCCGGGAGCGCCCCGTCTTCGGGTTCTCTCGCCGAACAGGCCTGGGCTCCGCCAGCTTGTACCTTCCGTGGTTTCGACCAATGCATCAGGGTTGTGAACAGCGCGTCGGGGTCGATGGGCTTGCTCACGTGGCCGTTCATTCCCGCTTCGAGGCACTGTTGTTGCTCCTCAACCATCGCGTGCGCCGTCATGGCGATAATGGGTAGTGCTTGAAGCTGGGGCCGGGCTCGCAGAAGCCTGGTCGCTGTGAAACCATCCATCTGGGGCATTTGCAGATCCATAAATACGATGTCAAAGGGCGGGGGCTGTTCGCCTTCAGTCAGGATTCTCACCGCTTCGCCACCGTGATTGGCAATGCTGACGCTGGCTCCCGCACTCTGCAGCAGTTCAGTCGCCACTTGCTGATTCACCTCGTTATCTTCCACCAGCAGAACCCGGATACCGGTAGCGTCGGGAGAAACTGTATCGCTGCTTGTAACCCGCGAAAGGTCAGCCTCGTCGCCGGCAATGCCAAACAAACGGACCAGCGTGTCGTAAAGCGTCGAGGGAGTCACCGGCTTCAGCAGGTAGCCATCCATTTCTAACTCATCGGCCTGGGCGCGGATGTCGTCCTGCCCAAAGGCAGTAAGCATCACGATCCTGGGAATTTGCTTGAGAGTCTGGCTCGACTTGATGACCCGACTCGTCTCCAGGCCATCCATACCTGGCATTTGCCAGTCCATCATGACGAGCTGATAGGGGTGGTGCGCGTCGGCAGCGAAGAGTTCGCGGAGTGCTTCCTCTCCTGAGGAGGCGGAGTCGACTGTGATAGCGAACGCCTTCAGGCTTTCGGTGATGATTTCGCGGGCTAATGGGTTGTCATCGACGATCAACGCCCGGATGCCCGAGAGGTCGGGGATGAAGCGTTTGCGCTCGGCTTCGCGTGACCCGACCCCAAGCCATGTAGTGAAGAAGAAAGTGCTGCCTACGCCGTAGCTGCTCTCGGCCCAGATTTCGCCTCCCATGACTTCGACAAGCCGTTTGGAGATGGAGAGACCGAGCCCTGTGCCGCCATATTTGCGGGTGGTGGAAGTGTCGGCCTGGCTGAATGCCTGAAACAGACGAGCGGTCTGCTCTGGGGTCATCCCAATCCCCGTGTCGCGAACGGAGAACCTGATCTTCAGCCGGCCCGCTAATTGCTCCTCGGGTGTAACTGTTACCACCACTTCGCCATGATCGGTGAACTTGACCGCGTTGTTGACGAGGTTGATCAGGATTTGGCCAAGGCGCAAAGGGTCGCCGATCAAATTCGGCGGCAGATCATTTGGGGAAGCTATCAAAAACTCCAAATGCTTATCGTGAGCTTTTTGACCGACCACGGAGGATAGATCTTCGAGCACCTGATCGAGGCGGAACTCCGTATTCTCGACTTTCAGCTTGCCAGCCTCGATCTTGGAGAAATCGAGGACGTCGTTGATGATACCCAGGAGCGCCTGGGCAGCTACCTGTGTTTTTGTCAGATAGTCGCGCTGCTTGGTTGTCAACTCAGTTTTCAAGGCCAGGTAGGTCATGCCGAGGATCGCGTTCATGGGGGTACGAATCTCGTGGCTCATGTTGGCGAGGAACTCGGCCTTGGCCTCGGCGGCCGCAACGGCCTGCTCTTTGGCAGTGACGAGGTCCGCTTCGGCTTGCTTGCGATCGGTGATGTCTTTGGTGGTGTTGAGGAGATATTGCGGATTTCCAGCGGTATCCCGGATGACCGAAAAGGTGCCGTCTGCAATGACGATGCGTCCATCGCGGCGAATGAAGTGCTGCTCCCACTCGTCGAAGTCGTATTTTCCTTCCAGGAGTTCCTTGTAGCGTTTTGCGCTCGAGACACGTTGATCCGGATGCACAACCTGGTCCCATTTCTCCACGGAGGTTAAATCCTCATGCGTGCACCCGAGCATTTCGTGTAAGGCCTGATTGGTGAAATATTCCGTCGTGCGGACGTTGTGAAGACCGATGCCGATGGGGGCGTTCTCGAAGATCGAACGGAAGAGCTGCTCGCTCTGCTGCAGGGCCTCCTCGGCACGTTTTCTTTCGGTGATATCTTCCTTCAGGTCGACTACGTACTGTGGGCTGCCCGCGGCGTCCCGGAGCAGCCGAAACCTTCCATTGCATGCAACGATGCGTCCGTCACGGCGGATGAAGTGTTGTTCATACTCGTCGGTTTCTCGCTTTCCCTGGACGAGGTCCGCATATCGCTGCGCGCTTGCGGCGCGTTCCTCGGGGACAACAATTTCGTCCCATTGCTCTATACGACTCAGCTCTTCTGCCTTATAACCCAGCATCTCGTGGAGTGCACTGTTGGAGAAATGTGCCAGGCCATCAATCTTCAGTAAGCCGATCCCGATCTGTGAATTCTCAAAGATTGAGCGGAAAAGTTGCTCACTCTCCCTCAGCTTTTCCTCCGCCAGCTTTCGCTCCGTGATATCGACGACCGTGACCACAGCTCCGGTGACTTTTCCGCCGTCAAGAATGGGAAACGAGGAGTATTCAACCGAGACCGGGGTGCCGTCCTTGCGCCACAGGACTTCACCATCCACGCGGCAGCTCTCCCCTTTCTTGCAAGCGCGGTACGTGGGGCATTGATCGATGGGATAGACGGAGCCGTCGGCTTTGTGGTGATGCACCAGGTAGTGCATATTGAGACCAAAGGCGTCCTCGGGCCGGTAGCCGAGCAATTCCGAGGTAGCGCGATTGATAAACGTACAGTCGCCCTGCAGATTGATTCCGTAAATGCACTGCCCGGTACAATCGAGGAGCAACTCCATCTGTTGCATGACACGGTTTCGTTCCTCCTGCAGCCCCTTGTAGGACTGCAGCGATCGTGCGATGTCGCCGATCTCAGAGCGATCCTCCTGAAACCCGATCTCGATGCCCGGCTTTCGGGCGAGAAGGTCGCTGAGGCTATGTCCCAGGGCAGCCAGAGGGGTCACCATCTTGGTACGGTAGAAGATGAGCGCGCCGCCGATAGCCAAAGCATTGAGGACGGCGGCAACGATGGCGAGGTCGGCTGTCCACTGGGCGGCGCGCTCAGCGGAGAGGGCTTGATCTGCGAGACGGCCGTCCAAGCGGCGGCGGAACTCATCAAGAGGATCCATGATCAAGGCTTTGGCCTTGAGGTATTCCTCGCCGTACACATATCCCATGGCCCTGGTGAAGTCCTTGTCTTCAGCGGCTTCGAACGATTTCTCCTCCTGGGCGATGAGAGCATCGGAACTTTGTTTGGCGCGGGAGACCAGTTCGCTCTCCTCCTGGGTGAGGCCAAGTGCCTGCAAGCCTTCCACGGCGCGGTCGCGGTTGCGCTCGACATGTATCTCGCGCAAGAACACATCGCGGTACCGGGGGTCGCCTGCGACCGCGAATCCTCGCACCGCCGCTGTCAACTTGTCGGTGGCCGCGGCGAGCTGGTTGCTCAGCAGCAGCGACTGCGTCCTGGCGGTTAGTGCGGCCACCTGGCGATGCCTGAAATAGCCCGACACCAGGACGCACACCACGGACGCCAGCGAAAGCGAGGCAACCAATATGGTGATACTTCGGTTGGCCCTTTGAAGACGCATTGACGCCCCTCGCAATCCCGACCCCGCCCAATTTTTGACCATGCGGTCGTGTTAGATGGTTTGCCTGGCCGTGGAAAGGGTTTCAGCCACAGCGAATCTTAAAGCTCTAGAAAATTAGCGCCTACTGGCAATAGTGTCAGGTGCGTGGGGAGACCCGAGGCCGCGGCCTGAGCCGCGCAGAGGACGAACCCCGGTTCTGCCCAAATTGGGGCAAAGTTGTGATTCGCAGCTAGCTTTGGCTTTGGCGGCATAGCTATTGCAGCAACCCCAGCTCCTGGCCGTGCCGGTTCCCAAGCTGTGTCGCGGGGAATAGGTGCGACCTTGACACATCTTCTTATGTCGTTAAGACTATAAGCAGACCCTGAACAAGTCTGATATCCGGGAAGTTGTTGGATCGAGCAGTAAGTACAGTAGTGAGGCAGCTGACACTTACAGCCTCCGTATTTGCGGCCCTGGGACTGAGATGCTTAGACGGAGACGAAGAGTGCATCGGTTGATCCTTGCGGCCATTCTGTGCTTTCTGGTGTGCAAAAGCGGCATTGCGCAGCAGTCCCAATCGGACTCCCCGCCGAATACACCCTCTCAGACCCAGCCATCGCCGGCAACACCAACGGCGGCTAATCCAATACAAAGCGGTGTAGATCTATTTCGACTGTTGCAGCAGAAATCCCTGGTGTTTCCTGACCTTGCTACGAACCAAGGGCCCTTGAGCACCTGGCAAAAGTTCAAGCTGGCATCCAACAACAGCGTGGCGCTGTCCACGGTTGGGGCAGCCTTGATCGGCTCAGCGTACGGCCAAGCGATCAACAGTCCTTCGGGCTATCACCAGGGCGCGGAGGGATACGCCAAGCGCTTCGGATCCGGCATGGCCCGTGCCGCGTCGGACAACCTCTTCGGGAACTTTCTATTGGCGTCTGCCTTACATCAGGATCCACGGTTCTATGTAAGAAAGAATCTTTCATTCAAGCAATCGGTGAAGTACTCCGCCCTCAGGGTGGTCTTCACACGTACCGACTCTGGAGAGAAGGCGGTTAACTATTCGGGCCTGATTGGCCCGTTGATGGGCGAAGGGCTGGCCAATGCCTACTACCCCGACCAGAACCGCTCCGCCGGCAGCACCTTGACCCGCTACGCCTCCGACCTGGGATGGAAATTTGGCGGGAATCTGCTACGCCAGTACTGGCCGAGCATCAATAGAAGGTTGCGACTCGTACCGGCGTCCTAAGGCAGTCCCGCGATGAACGTCCGGGAACTTCGATGTGAAAGCAGTGGAGTTCAGGTGGCGAAATGGGCCGATCTATTTATTCCCCGTGATCCGCTCGACAAACAGCCGCACAAACCGGTCTCCGTCTGAGGCCACGCAAACGCGAGCATTCGACTTTAGATTAACCACGCCTTCGATCTCATAGTGATCCCCGTGCAAGACGTTGTTCTCATCGGATCCTCTGCGATTGGCGACGGTTTCCCCGCGGGTGAACTCACCTCTTGTTTCCACGTCCACATGCATGTTCTCGAGCGTGACCAGCGTTGGGTCGATCACCGCGGCCACCGCCAGCGGGTCATACATGGCAGCTCCCTGGTAGCCGCTCTTCTCTGACCGGGTCAAGTAGAAATCGGCAAGCTTCCCGATGAATTCGCTTTCCGGCCGGTGGCTCGCCTGCAATTGAGTCACATCCTTGCGCGTAATCAGCGTGCGTTCCCCTACGTCAGAGCCGATCATGGTGACGGTCCAGCCGGCATTGAAAACGATTTGTGCAGCCTCCGGATCATTGTAGATGTTTGATTCTGCCGCCCCGTCTACGTTTCCGCCGGTGATGGAGCCGCCCATAATGACGATGTCTTTGACCAGAAATGCGATTCCGGGATCTTTGGAAACGGCCAGCGCTATATTGGTTAGCGGTCCTACGGGAATGAGCGTGATTTCGTGCGGATACTTATGGACCATCTCGATGATTAATTCGGGCCCAAAGCGCGCATCGGGCTTACATTTCGGGGCGGGCAAATCCACCCCGGCAAGACCGTTCTTACCGTGCCAGAACTGAGCCGTGATCAACTTTTGATCTAAAGGGTGCTGTGCTCCGCCCGCCACCACTACATCACATCTCCCGGCGAGCGACACAAGCTCCAGAGCGTTTTCCAGACCTTGTGCCGCCTCAACGTTGCCCGGCACCACGGTCAGCGCCTCGACCTTGAGTTCTGGCGAGTTCAAGGCCAGCAGGATTGCCATGGCGTCGTCAACGCCCGGATCCGTATCAATAATTACGCGTCGCGGAGCAGTCTGCGCGGAGGCGTTGGTCAGAACGACTAGAACGATAGACATCAGAACGCAGGTGATGCGCAGTCGCTTCACTGAAGGAGGTTCCTTTCCATCTTCCAGCCGGGTCACGCGGGTGGTCACAAACTCTTCCCATCGATCCGGAGCCGGCATTAACTTTTTCGTTCAGCAACAAACACTGGTGCATTTTTTGTCGCGGACAGGACAATCGGCTTATCGCCCGATTTGGATGGATCTACGTATTCGACAAGTAGACACGAGAGAACTCACAGCCGCTAATCGTGCGCCGCTTTGAGTCCTCAGTGGCCGTTATCCTGCCGGCCTGGAAAGCCATGGCGAAGATTCGCCATGTGCAATCACGCCGCGCGGTGGGGAAGGCTCCAATTCGCCCGGATGTAGTGGCAAGTGTAGCCATTTGGATATCGTTCCAGGTAATCCTGATGTTCGGGCTCAGCTTGCCAAAAGGGACCCGCCGGTTCTAACGCAGTCACCACTTTTCCGGGCCAGATTCCCGAGGCATTGACGTCAGCGATCGTGTCTTCCGCGGTCTGCTTCTGTTCGTCGGTGGTATAGAAGATTGCAGAACGATAGCTGGCTCCGCGGTCGTTTCCCTGACGGTTCAATGTGGTTGGATCGTGAATCTGAAAGAAGAACTCGAGCAACTTGCGATAGCTCAGCTGCTGCGGATCAAAGACGATCTCGATCGCTTCGGCATGGGTTCCATGATTGCGATAGGTAGCGTTGGGAACATCACCGCCGGTATATCCGACTCGCGTCGAGATGACACCGGGATAGCGGCGCAACAAGTCCTGCATGCCCCAAAAGCAGCCACCGGCTAGTATTGCAGTTTCGTGGGAGGGTGACATGTGCTATTTCTCCTTCTTTGGCTCAAATAGTTTGACATACTCACCGTAGCCTTCGCTCTCCAGCTCGTCGAGGGGAATGAAGCGTAGAGACGCCGAATTGATGCAGTAACGCAATCCCCCTGCATCTCTGGGGCCGTCATCAAAGACATGACCCAGGTGGCTGTCAGCGTGGCTCGACCGGACCTCGGTCCGGCTCGTTCCGTGACTGTTGTCAGCCCGCTCGTCGACGTTTTCGGGATCTACGGGTTTGGTGAAACTCGGCCAGCCGCAGTCGCTGTCAAATTTGTCGAGGGAAGAGAAGAGCGGCTCACCGGAAACGATGTCCACATAGATGCCTGGGGCATCATGATCCCAATAGGCGTTATCAAACGGACGTTCGGTACCGCTTTGCTGCGTGACCCGAAACTGCTCGGGAGAGAGACGAGATATTGAGTCAGCGTCCTTTGTGTAGTTGGCCATGCAATACCTCCTTGATTCGATCCATCTGCCGGCGACTATTTGATCGCTCAGATCGCGAAATGGATGCAAGGTAAATACGGATGACGGTCGAAACGCATATTACTATGCGCCGGCCAGGCGCGCCACCTTACCTGGCGCCTGGAGTTTCTACATTTTTCGTGAGCCTTGGGTCCGATCCATCGAGCCTTCGGTTTTGGGTTTTGCTTTGTATCAGGGCACGACCTTTAGTCGTGCCGTAAATCGTGAGAATACGTCGGGCTTTAGCCCCTGAGGTGTTGCTTTCCTGCCCGCTGCAGAGTTTTCCGCAGCCTGTCTAGCGCCTGCCAGCTTCTTTTGCGCCAGATACGTGTAACTGTAGGGATACAGTTCTGCAGAGTCCGCCAACCCTGCCTTCACGGGATTCTGCTGGATATATTTACGGAAACTCAGAAAGCTCTCCTGATCGTTGACCCGCACTTCGGAAAATCCTCGCTGCCAGACCTCTCCACGGAAGCCGTGTTCCTTCCTGACACGAAAAGAAAATCCGCCCTTTATCCATTGCATCGCTCTTTCAATCGTTGCATCCCTGGGAACGGTAATCAGCAGGTGAAAATGATCCGGCATGATTACGAAGTCATGCAATTGAAATTTTCCTGCTGCTACATTCGAACGCAAGACTTCGATCAAAAGCGTCGCATTCCGTTCAGATTGAAGGATGCGTCTGGCCATACTGGTCTTCGTGGTGGCAAAAAATACCCGTTCGCTACTAAGTATTGCCTCCGGGTTGCCATGCCGCGCAGGGATTGCCATAACAGGGGCTAGAGAGACTCCGGAAAAACTCTGTAGCGGGCGGGAAAGCCATACCTCAGGGGCTAAAGCCCGACGTATACTCAACCATTTACGGCACGACTAAAAGTCGTGCCCTGATACAAAGCGAAAACAGCGAAAAGGAAGCTCGATAGATCATACCCCGGGCTCTGGAAAATGTAGAAACTCCATGCGCCAGCTTCGCTGGTGCACCGACAGGATGCGCGGCCCCCGGTTGGGCCCCGGGCGTCAGGCGTGGTCCATCAAGCTTCCGGAAAGAACCGAACGGTCCAACGAGATGCTAGGATGGATGCGTGTTCAACTTTGGAAAGCCGAAAACGGGATCCCAGTGGATGGCACACGTGGTGCTCGCCATTGTGGCGTTGTTCCTCGTTTGGTGGATGTTGCGGCTATACGTTTTGTGAGCGATGCCTCGGCCAGTCACGTAAACCGGTTCGTTTGAAGCGTTCCCAAAGACCACGCACGCAGCGCCGGGAACCTGTGGGTCCGTACAATAAAACCATGGCAACGAACACTCGATACACGGATCAACACGCTGCCGCTGGTCTTGAAAACAACTTCCCAGCAATCGAGACCTGGGAAAATCAATTTCCAGCATACGAGATTTTGGTCGACGATCCTGAATTCACCTCGGTGTGCCCTAAAACCGGCCTGCCCGACTTCGGCGAACTAATGATTCATTACATGCCTAATCAGCGGTGCCTTGAGCTGAAATCCCTTAAAGAGTATTTGTTTACCTACCGCAACCTGGGAATATTTCAGGAGAACGTCGTCAATCCAGTTTTGCAAGATTTAGTGAAGGCGTGCGATCCAGTATGGGCCGTGGTCAAGGGGAAGTTCCGTCCGCGCGGCGGCATTTCAACAACCGTCGAAGCACGCTGGCCTCGAAATTCCGAGATGGTCCCGCGGCCACTAGTCTTGTCTCCCGGCTGTTGGGAAGAGTAGGCTCCAGCCACTGGGATGGATCAAAACGAAACAGACAGGAAACGCAGATGGCGGCCGATCAAAAACTGGCAGGTTTGAGCTGGGGAGAGCTGCTACGCGCTCTGTGGCGTGGGGGAGCCAAGGCCAATATCCCGAACCGTGCGGCCGAGTTGGCCTTCTGGTTCCTTCTGGGCTTTTTCCCCATGCTCGTGTCCGTAACAGACATGGTGTCGATGATTGGCTCTGCTCCGGGTTCGCAAGGCACCTTGATGAAGTCCGTGGGAGTATTTCTGCCTTCCACCGCTTCCAAGCTCGTACGACAAGTGCTGGCGCAGACAACGGGCACAGGCGTAGCGTGGCTTTCCTTGCTTTTCGCGCTCTGGTCTTCCTCATCGGCGACCTCCGGCCTGATCGATACCCTCAACGCCATCTATCACCTGCAAGAAAAGAGGCCGTGGTGGAAGGTGCGCATGATTTCCGTGGCCTTATCAATCGGCATGGGAGCGCTGCTAACCGCCGCTTTGATGATTGTGGTGTACGTCCCTATCCTCTTGCACGCGATCGCGCCCAGTTCGGCAATTCTCTCCGTTTGGAAGATTGCACAGTGGCCCGTGGCTGAATGCATGATTGTTTTGGCGCTTCTTGGTGTCTACCGTTTCGCTCCGAACATTCAGGAGCAGGAATGGAAATGGCTGCTTCCCGGGAGCATCGTCGCGGCCGCAATCTGGATGGCGGTTTCAGTTCTGTTCAAACTGTATGTTCGCCACTTCAGTCATTTCGGGGTGCTTTACGGCTCGCTCGGCGCGCTGATCATCCTGATGTTCTGGTTCTACCTGAGCGGCGCCGCCATTCTGATAGGCGGAGAGCTCAATGCGATTCTGGAAGATGCTGCCGCCAAACGAAGCGTTCCTGGAGCGAAGAAGCGCGGCCAGCGCTCGCTGGTTCAGCTGAACGATCGAACCCCTGCATAGCCGTATTCCGAGCATACTTGGAGCAGAGGGCCGTCAGCATTGCAAAAGCGTTCTGAAGAACTCAGGCAGAGGGGCAGCGCCACCGGCGCGGTTTTTCGCGTCAGGATAGTCGCCACAACCGTGGGTCTTGAAAGATTTTTCAGCTTTACGCCTCGCCATCTTTAGTGGAACAAAACGCGGTGTAGGGTGAACCCACCCGCAGGCCTCACATCGATGCCCACGGAAAGCGCCGGTTTCCACCAGAACCATTCGCCTCTTTTGCATTTGGTGCGACCCCTTGTCTGGTGGAGTTTCCACCCTGGAATTACCTGGAGCTAACCGTCTACTTGAAAGTTAGGTGCGATTCCCAAGCAACGGAACTGGCACAAGTGACAGGCGTTTCTCTGCAACTAGCGAAGCGCTCGCTACCCCTCTTGGGGATCGCTCGCGTTTGCTTCGTCTCGTACCAGCTAAACCCGCTTGCGGCGCGGAAGTTTCGATCCTGTCACTGAGTACACGTGAGGCGGCTCGTCGGCAAAGCAACCCGCACGGAAACTTCACTGTGCAGACGTCGCGAACATGGCCGCGCAGCCAGCGATGAGCTAGGTCTGTATCCTCATGTGTGTGTCGTCAGTGGCCAACAGTGAGGTACTTATTGGGAACGTTCCGCACCGGTGGTTCGCTGTGGTAGCGCTTGCGATAGAGGTATTCGATATTGTTGTAAACATCTTCCTCGCGCCGATGAAACTGCCGGTAAAGACCGCACTGCGCGTAGGAAATCGGGGTGACGTCGTGCACGACCGTCTCCCAGTTCATCGATTCTCCCCACAAAAGCGTCCTCACCCGAATGTCCAAATCCGCGCCCGCTTCCACGAGGATCTCCATCATCGGCCGGCAATAGTTGAAGATGCTGTTTACTGCGTGGAAAATCGGGGTATGTCCGCCCGTACCATCCGCATCCTGGTCGGCGCGAGCGTTCACATCCGCGCCATTGTCCAATAGAACGCGGGCGCAATTCGTAGAGTTGAATTCCGCGCAGATGTGGAGAGCTGTAACCCCTCGACAGGAGGTGAAGGCGCACACGGGGTTCAGATGCTGCTGCAGGGCTTCTCTCGATTTGGATAAGAGAGCGCGGAGACCGGAGTCATCGTCAAGAAGGATCCGTTCCAGCAGCGGATCACCTACTGTGGCCCCTGCATCCAGCAAAACCTGTAAACATTCGGCGAAGCGCGAGGAGCGAAGATACATCGCGATCAAGCAGTCAATTGGCCGCGTGCCGTTGATCGGCTGAGTCGGGCTTGCGCCCGCGGCAAGTGCCTCTCGTATGCCAGCCGGGGAGTGCACCTCGAACGCTCCCAGCAGATCGGTTTCGTGAGGCATGGCTTGTTTTTCTACAACGGTAGCGCTCGGGTTTCTTCGGCCCTGTGAGGTTCAGAAAGAGAGTTTGAGGGCCAGCTGTATCAGGCGACCATTGTTCACGGTGGATTGGACAAAGCCGAATCCAGCTGAGCTCACATCATTCACCGGCGAACCAAACTGTGGGTGATTGAAGAGGTTGAAGAATTCGGCGCGGAAATTCAAACCCATCTCTCTGGGCAGCCCGATCTGCTTGATGACCGAGAAGTCCGTGTTGACGAAATCGGGTCCAATGGCCGGGACACGCCCCGCGTTACCCAACTCGCCTGCGAGAGGCGCAACAAAGCAGGATGAGTTGATCCACTGCAGCTTGCCGTGGGCCGCATTGCCGGCGTTGCAACCGGCGACCCGGTCAGGCCGGTTCCAATCGTAGGAATTGCCTCCGGACGAGAACGTGGTGCCGGAGTTGTTAATGCTGTCGATCAAGGGCACTGGGAATCCGGAAGAGATTCTTTGAATAAGAGTCACCTGGAAGTTGCCAAGAATCGCGTTGGTCACGGGATTCCAATCGCCCCCGAACTGCTTTCCGCGGCCGAAGGGCAAATCGTAAATCACGCTGCCGGTGAAGCTGTTATCGAGGTTGATCTGCGACAAGCCCCAATCCAGGTTCTCCCAGTTGGGAAGGGGGAAGAAGGGGGCGCTGACCTCGGAACCCAACCCGTCGGTTAACCCATTGTCATAGGTACGAGAATAGGTATAAGCAAACAGAGCGTAGAGGCCGTACTTGGGCGTCTTGGTCTCTGCTTTGATCTGCAGCGAGTTATAGCCAGTCTTTCCTAGATCCCCGTAGAGAAGAATCTGGTTGAAGTTAGGCGCAATATACGGGGACGTGTAAGGCGAGCCATTGAAGTTGCAACCGAGAGTGTAATTTTGTACTGTGCCGCACGCAGTCGGACTGGAAGGAGTGAGACTATTGCCGACGATCAGGATGTGCGTGCCCTGCGAACCGGCATAGCCGGCGGTCAGTACGACGTTCCCGATCAACTGGCGCTCGACGTTCACGTTGTATTGCTGCACCATGCCATGCTTCGCATTCGTGGGCTCGTAAGCGAAGGTTCCCTGAAAGGTCGCGGCGGTGGGCGGCGTGGGAACGGGCACAAACCCGTTGGATAGGCTAAGCGCGGAGGGCGTTTGTCCGAGGGTAGCAGCGCAGTAGGAGGTAGCAAAGGCGCAGCCCTGGGCACCGAAGCCGCTGTACTCACCCAGGAACGGCGGGTTCTGCCATAGACCCTGGGCCCCCTGACTCCAGGCGGAGTCGTGGAAGATGGAATAACCGGCGCGCAGCACGGTCTTGTCGCTGCCGAAGACCTTCCAGGTGCCCCCGATCCGCGGTTCGAGGCCGGTCCAATCCATCTTGATGCCCCCCGCATTATTCACACCATTTTGGTTGGAAACCAGAAGCTGCCCAGTCGTGGGAATGTAGTCAGCCTGGCGTCCGTGTGCCTCTGTAATGGGCGTCGTCATGTCATACGCGAAGCCGATGTTGAGCACGATGCTGGGGGTGACCCGCCAGTTATCTTCCACGTAAGGACGGTAGACCTTCCAGCGGCGCCCGCCGACCGGGCCCTCATACGTCTGGTCGTGAATGGCCAGACCCGTGATCCCGAGCAAGAAATCGGCCTCTGAATTGCCCGCCAGGTTGAGGGTGCTGTTGCCGGTAAAGTTACCCGCGACGCCGACGATCCAGAATCCATCCTGGAAAGCCTCAGTGCCCACGTTCATTTGATTAGCGCGATAGTCGATCCCGAACCGGAAGTCGTGCTTATTGTGGATGTAATCGAGCGAGTCGCGGAAAGAGAAGATGTTGGTTCCACCCTGGAACGGAGAGTAGCCGCGATCGCCCAGGGACCAATAGCCGCCCTGGAACTCCGTCGAAACCAGGCCGCAGCTGTAAAAGTTAGTACAGGTAGTGCTGCCGGCTGCACATCCCAGGTTGGCGTTGGGAATGCCACCGGGCACGATGGTGGCGGAAGCACACGTCCCCGTGCCTTGCGAGGCGATGTAGTCAAAGATGCGGTTGTAACCGAAAGTGGCCTGGTTGACCATGTTGGCGTTGAACACATGGGTTTCGCCCAGGCCGATATTGCGCGCGTGGTTTCTGATGCGCTGGTTGCTGCCGAAAGCGTTCGCTTCGGCAAATCCTGGTGAGCCGCCGGGCACAAAGGAGTACGCCTGGTCGTAGCTGAAACGGCCAAAGGCGTTATCTTTTTCGGTAAACGTCTGGTCCAGCCGGATATCGAACCGGGTGTTGTCCAACTCGCGCACGGGCTGACTGACGTAGTTAATACCCGGACCGGACTCGCTGGCGTTGGGGTTGGGGTACAGGTTAATCATGGCCTGCCCAATGGGGTTGATCAGGTTGGCTGGAAGCTTGTTACAGGCGGTGCCCGGGGCTTGGCTTCCATCGGGGTTGGCGGGGAGAGCATTCCCGGCGCCATCGCAGTGGAAATAAACGTTGGGAAAAAGCAGCGGGTTGGTGTACGCCCCAACCATGTTCGGGTTCATGATAGGGGCAGCAGGATTGCCAAAAGGGTCGTTGGTGAAATCGCCGGCCCGCATGGCTAGGGAAGGCACCAGCCCGGTGAAGGGAATATCCTGGAGCTGAAATTTTTGTTCGCCATCGACGAAGAAAAAGGTCTTGTTCTTTTTGATGGGACCGCCAACGGAGCCGCCAAAGTCGTTCAGGTTGAACTTTTGCGCCGCGGTGGCGAAGTAGCTTCGGGCATCGAGAGAGGTGTTGCGCAGAAATTCATAGAGGGTCCCGTGGAAGTCGTTGGCCCCGGATTTTGTGGTGACGATTACGGTTGGCCCGGCCCGGGTACCGTATTCGGCGGAGTAGCTGTAGGTCAAAACCTTGAATTCCTGGATGTCATCGATGGAGGAGAAAATCGCGATACCGCCTGCCGTCAGCTCGTTGTTATCGATGCCATCCAGCAGCCAGTCGGTGCTGTTGGGGCGCGAACCACCGACTGATAGCGAGAAGGCTCCGCGTGCGGCCACCTCACTGCTGGCGGCGGAGGTGAAAAAGCTGTTGGGGTTGGTCTCTGCCGTAGCGCCGGCGGTGAGGGTGGCGAGTTGCACGAAATCGCGGCCGTTCAAGGGGAGCTGGGAAACCTCCTGCGAGGTGATGACCTGGCCGAGAGAGGGATTGGCTGCCTCGACTGCGACCGCTTCACCGGACACTTGCACTGTGGTCGTTACAGTGGCGGGCACGAGTGAGAAGTCGAGTTCGCGGGCTTCATCAATCTGCAGACGCAGATCTTTGGACTCAGCGCTTTGAAAGCCCGTCGCATCCACGTGCACGGTGTAGGTTGCCACTGGGAGTAATGGGAGCAGGTAGTGTCCGGCGCTGTCTGTCTTTGTGTCTCGAGCCAGGCCGGTTCCCTGAGAGGTAGCGATGACAGTCGCTCCGGGAATACCCGATCCGGATTTGTCCAGGACGTTTCCGGAGAAACTTCCCGTGGCCTGACCCTGCATGGCAGGAGAGATCATAAGCACCAACAGGCAGACAGCTACCAGAAGTAGTATTTTGTGGGATAGTACTGTGTGGGCTTTTGTATCGGCTGAGCCGTTCGCCGATTTCGGACAGTTGGTGCCAAGCATCGTGCGTTTCATCGTCAAACCTCTTTCGATTCATCGGCTAAGGTGGCTGTTGCATCGACTTGGCTGCCCCGGTGATTAGACTGTAAGAATTGGGCGATCGAAAGTCAACGCAAGTTTTGGCCGACTCACATTTTTGGGAAGTTTTCTACAGGCCTCTC
The DNA here is from genome assembly GCA_963736535.1 of uncultured Acidobacteriaceae bacterium. GTDB lineage: Bacteria > Acidobacteriota > Terriglobia > Terriglobales > Acidobacteriaceae > PALSA-350. The sequence goes on along the minus strand of CAVTPN010000010.1, from coordinate 439,614 downwards.
TGCATTCGTTGCAGCCTGCACCGGCAAATCGCAGCCGGCCCTTCGAATATGCGAATGAACATTAAAAGTGCGAGAAAACCTGTGATGCCTTGGTCTGCGCGGCAGATGTCCTCCGGAGGTCCCCATCAGGAGGCGGCTGCGACGTCTAAAGTTTTATGGGAATTTTCTAGCAGAGAGGCTCGCTGGAATCGGCCATAGGTCCGATTGGCAGAGAAGCCTGGATATGAACCGCCGGGCGAAGGCCTGAACACGCGTGACCATCTCGCTCTGTGGTTGTGGCAGATTCATCAGGGGCAACTTCCTTGGGATCATTGATGTCCAGTTACCTCAATTTTCGTGCCGCAGTCTCCAGTCTAAGTAGGGCTGCGCGATCGACGTCGCAGTTATGAGTTGCCGCTCCATCCCTGTGAGCAGGATTAGCATGCTGACTGCCTTTACAAAACTTAGCGATCGCCACACGACGGGCGCCACGAGTTCGGAGGAACGTTCAGTCCCATTTTGCGACATGTCCGCTCAATTCTGTTCCCCGCCCATACGGACCAGCGAGGAGTCACTTTGTTGCGGTCCAGTTGAGCGAATAGACATCTTGCGTTCCGGCGTCGCGGAGCATCAACGGGACGTCCTCGGGATCCAATCCAAGCCAGATACCCCACCAGCCGGTGGGCTCAAAGGCTTTTCAAATCGGCAACCTGCTCTAGTCTATGGTTGCTGATTCGTATCCGGAATACGGCGGGATGCTCGGGAAAACGAAGGAAGTAAACGGACTGTCCGTCCCGCGACCAGTTGGGGAAGCCTACCGGCATGTTCACCAGCTCTGACCAGGTACCAGACTCGAAATCGAAGAGGACCAGCTTGTGCTCGTCCGTGGTCATGGCGACAATATGTTTTCCGTCCGGCGACCAGCGGGGTGAGGTATAACCCACCGAGCCGGCGACCGTGGTAACACGGTGCGTCTGCAGATCCAGCAGTTTCAGCAGTGGGGTGCCGTTCTGTGTGGCCTGCTCGGTGAAGAGGATTCTTTTTCCGTCGGGGGACCAGTTCGGTTCTGCGCGAGACATGGAGTCATCTTGCAGCAATTGCTCCGGAGTGCCTCCGTCGGTTGAAATGGTAAACATTCTAACGGCTTCTCCTGTCTTCCGCCCCCAGTACGCGATTTGCTTTCCATCGGGCGACCAGCGCGGATTCAGCGGATAGAACGGGGGATCGGTGAGGCGCAGGCGCTCAGTGCCGTCGAGTCTGCTGCGCCACAGAACGCCTTCGGGGTAGCTAACGTACGCGATCCATTGACCATCGTTGGAAAAGGTAACGGTTTCGATGGATTGGCCGGAGAGAAACGGCAGGAAGTCGCCAACATTGCGTTCATAGCGCGAGAGGATTCCATGTTGCGCACGGCCCACCACGAAGAGCCTGTTGCCGTCTTTGCCAAGAATAGGAGAAGCGAGGGTGAGCGGGCTGGTTGTTAGCCGGATAGGTTTGCCGTCTGTCCTGCCGAAGAGTCCCGCGTTATCTGGTAAGGCCCATATCTGACCCTGGGCCTGAAAGATGAAGTATTTTCCATCGGGAGTCCACTTGCCATCGGATTCGGTGGCCGGATGCTGCCAGCCGGGAAGCAGAGTATGAAGATGGGTTCCGTCGGTCGTTACTTCCCAAATCGAGCGCGTGCCGGTGTAGAGTTCGCGAACGGTAAATCGGATTCTCTTCCCGTCGGGTGAAAATTGAGGACCATAGAGAAAGTCCCTCAAAGAGGCGATCTTCCTTGCGTCGGAACCGTCGCGTTCCGAAAGGAACAAATTCCCGCCATTGCAATAGGCCAGTTTCGCGCCATCAGGAGACCAACTCGCATCGGTCGCCAATATATTTCCGATGCGGCGGGACGAACCACCCAGGGTGGGAATCCTCCAGAGAGCCCCTGCGCCTATGGAGTTGGTGCCCGAGCGTTCCATAGCAAGTAGCTCGGTGCCGTCGGGGGACAAACCGAGAGCATACATATGCTGGGAGGGCATAGGAATCCGGACTGGATCGCCGCCGGAGACCGGCATCTGGGCAACGGCTAACGAGTTCGTTGGGGTCAAGTCCAGATATAGTCTTGCACCATCCGTGCCTGCCAGAGCCTTTGGCTCGCCGTCATGGGTGAGTTGGGTGTAGTCGGAAACCGCCGGAGCCGGCGAAGGGCGCGCCCAGTAGTAGGCCAGCAGAGCGACGATCACTATCGTCAGCGCGGAAGAAGTCAGGAGCCATCGCGGGTACAAGGGGGGCTTGCTGTCGCGGTCTGCAACCTCGACAGTCCGAGTTCCTGACGACGCGGAGGGCGACGCCTCTGCTCCGGAGGCAACAGAGCGAGTGGCAGGCTCCGCTGACGGGTTGCGTTGAAGTGCCTTCAGTTCGGCGTGAATTGCGCTTGCCTGCTGATAGCGGAGATCCCGATCTTTCTCTAAGCAGCGATCGATGATGTACGCCAATCCCTCCGGAACATCTGGATTCAGCCGCGCCGGAGTGACCTGGGCCTGCTGAACGATGGCGATCAGAAGCTCGCCGGTCGTATCGCCCGCGAAGGGCGAACGGCCGGTGCACATCTCGTATAACAGGATGCCGAAAGAGAAGAGATCGGTGCGGGTATCGACCTGTTTGCCAAGCGCTTGCTCGGGCGACATATACGCCGCTGTTCCCAGCGCGGCTCCCAGTCCGTCGGTGAGGTGCTCCCGCTCGAGATCCGCCCCGGCGGCCGCGAGCTCTTTGACGGGCATCATCTTTGCCAGGCCGAAATCCAGAACCTTGGCATTACCTCGTTTGGTCACGAAGATGTTCGCTGGTTTAATGTCGCGGTGAATAATGCCTTTCTCGTGCGCCGCCTCGAGTGCGTCCGTTACGTCGATGGCGAGCTCGATCACCCGGTCGATGGGGAGCGGACCTCGCTGAATCAACTGCTTTAGCGTTTCGCCATCCAGGAACTCCATGGCGATGAAGGTACGACCGCCTTCTTCGGCAATCTCGTGAATGGTGCAGATGTTGGGATGGTTCAGCGCGGAAGCAGCACGCGCCTCGCGCCGGAAGCGTTCCAGCACAACGCCATCGTTGGCGAAGCTATCGGGCAGGAACTTGAGCGCGACGGACCGGCCAAGGAGCGTGTCCTCGGCCTTGTAGACCACGCCCATACCGCCGCCGCCGATCTTTTCCAGTCCACGGTAATGGGAGATGTTTCCATCGGTCATCGCGAGCGGGCTCACGCGAGCCAAGCGTCACCGCAGAGCCACCCATTCAGCTTAGTTGGGCCTATAGCTGGCAGAAAACTAGTAAAAGTACTAGTGGGCAGTGCGGGGTTGGTTCCCTGCTCCGGCTCTAACTGTTCGCCATCTTGCGGAAGACATCGAGCGCGAACTCCAGATGGGCTGGCGTGTGCGCCGCGGTAACGCAGAGGCGGAGCCGCGCCGAACCTTGCGGCACTGCTGGAAAGAGCACGGGAGCGGCCAGGATGCCGTGATCGCGGAGCCGTCGTGCAAAGAGCGCAGTGGTCACTTCATCTTTCAAGATGAGGGGAATGACCGCGGTCTCGGAAAGCCCGGTGTCATAGCCGAGGTTGCGCAGACCGCAACGCAGGAAGTTGGCGTTCTGCGCCGTTCTTGCCACGCGCTCCGGTTCTTGCGCGAGTATGCACAATCCTTCGCGGATTGCCGCCACCGACGCGGGGCTCAACGCGGCGGAAAAAATATAGGGTGAGGAGGCATGCTGCAGAAAGATGGCAAGCTCCTGTGAACAGGCGACAAATCCACCCGTGGAGGGAATCGCCTTAGCCAACGAACCCGTCCAAATGTCCACTTCGCTCGCGGCTATGCCGAAGTGTTCATCGACGCCGCGGCCGTGTCTTCCCAGCACGCCTGTGGCGTGCGAATCATCCACTAGCAGGAAGCAGTCGAATTCCTTCTTGATCTCGATAATCTCGGGTAGCAGGCAAATGTCGCCATCCATGGAAAATACGCCGTCTGTAATGATGAGCGTCCGGTTAGCCGGCGGTCCGTTCTTGATCTCCTGGCGCAGCGAGTCCGGATCATTGTGCTGGAAACGCTGTAACTGGACACCCGCAAATCGACAGGCGTCGGTCAGACTGCGATGGCAGAGCGTATCCATGATGACGCGATCCGCCGGCCCGAAGAGCGCCCCGATGACGGCGACATTGGCTGCATAGCCAGAACTGTAAGTGACGGCCGCTTCGGTCCCGCGAAAGGCTGCCAGGTCCTGTTCCATGCGGCGGTGCTGGTCGGTTGTTCCTGTAAGCAAGCGTGCGCCGCCGGTGCCGGTTCCATATTTCCTGATGGCCTCGATGGCTGCGGCGTCGATGCGCGGATCACCAATCAGTCCTAAGTAGTCGTAGGAGGACAACATCAGCATGGCGTGGCCGTCCGCCCGCACCTCCGGCCCCGTCCTTTCTTCTAAGGGAATCTGGAAAGGATAGGCATCCGCGCTGCATGCCAGGGCGGTCGTCTCAAAGAGCCGCCGTCCGCGGGCGTCGATCAGATCGCCCTTGCTAAACTTCAAGCTTCTTGCGGAGGAGAAATACCCGTCGAAAAGCTGGCCGGACGAGGAAGGGAAGTTGACCGTTTCCCGTGGCATGTCTTGTGGCCTATCTTTCAGTTCGGTTGAAATGTCTATCGGTGCGGCTGTTTTTGAGGTCACTATAGGTCCCTTCTGGTGCAACAAACCCACGACTTCAAAGGATTACAGAAAGACCAAGCCGGGTCGTTGCTCCAGAGCAACCAGGAGACAGCTTGTGCAGTAAGAGGAGCGGCGCAGAGGCAGGCGGGCAGGCCGGGTGGTTAATCAGGCAGAAGTGGTAAGATCACGCCGCGATAACCGGTAGGGGAAACGAAGCAGGACCTTCCCCCGGCGCTTTACCAGGATGCCCTCGCGCTGCCATGCGCTTAACAGGCGGCTCGCAGTGAAAAGAGAGATGTTAGCCTCCTCGGCAAGCTCCTCATTCCGGACGTCGAGTTCGACCCCGCCTGCGACTTTCAGGCCGATTCCGTCGGCCAGGTTCGTCAGTACTCGAGCAAGACGCTCTGGAGCCGAGTTGCAGATGAGAGATGAGTGCGCCGCCCGATAAGCATGGAGGTAATCAAACGAGATCAGCAAGGCGTTTTCCACTAATCTGGGATATTGCTCACATAGCCTGCGTATTGCGCTTCTGCTCCAAACCAGCGTGCTGATAGCCGTCGTCGCTTCCGTACAGACAAGGTATTCCGCAGGTTCAGCCAGCACCGCTGCTTCGCCGAACAGATCTCCATGTGTTACCCGAAGAAGAACAATCTTTTCGCCATCCTGCGTCAGGAAAAAACGGCGCGCGCGCCCGGTCAGCAGTAGAAATAATTGTCCGGCGGAATATCCCTGGGTGAAGATCACTGATTTTGCAGGGAAACGCTTCTGGACTCCGGCCGCAACGATAGTTTTGATGTCAGGCTCACCCATACCCTCAAAGAATCGTGGCCTCCGCTCTCGGAGGAACGCCGCGATCGGGGTATTCATATGTATCGTTTTGCCTGGAGATGCCATCCATACCCCGCTGCTTGCGGCTCTTTAACTAGTTGGTTCCGGTTCGGGCTTCGCCAGGAAATTGGAGTGCCTCATTGGCCCGCAGTTCAGTCAAATGGCGAACGATATCATTTACCTTTTCCGGGTCGAGCGCCGGGTCTTTGGATTGGTAGGTCAGCCGGGTGGGCCCGGCAAAACCAGTACCGGCAGCCTCAACGATTGCAGCTATCTTTAAAAGGATTTCCTGGCGAATGGCAGTGAGTTCCTTCCAGTCGCCGGTCTTGCCATAAGCGAACAACTCAAACTGGAAAGCCGCCCCCTCAAAATTAGTTATCCGCACCCTGGAGGTTCCAGGCTCGATCGCGGGGTCTTCATCGAAGACCGCCTGCACGCTGTCCAGCACAAAGCGCAATTGTTCGACCCGGGTTTCAATGCGCAGTGAGAAGTTTTGGCTGATTAGCAACTTGGGACGCGCTTTCATGTTCTCGAACTGCATTTGCGCGAGCGCGCCGTTGGGCACTACCAGCAGATTCTGGTCGAGAGTGCGCATCTTCAGAGAGCGAAGCCCGATATCTTCTACCGTCCCCATGCGATCACCGATCTTGCAGAAATCACCCACCTGTATGGCTCTGTCCATCAGCAACGACACTCCGCCGATGAGGTTTTCCAGAGTTTTTTGTGCGGCCAGGGCGACGGCCAGGCCACCGATGCCCAGTCCGGCGAGGGTTGTGGTTATGTTCAATCCGAGGATGGCAAGGGCGGCTACCAGCGCGATGACCAATATCCCGACGCGGTTCATTCTCTGCATCAGGATCAGGATGGACTCGCCGCCCTTGCGGTGGGAGCGTGTCTGGTTTAACGCGTGGTTGAAACCCTGGTCGGAGATCCTGCTCATGAGCCAACCGAAACATATGACGAGGACGGCTACGAGGAGGCGAAGATAGTAGACGCGATACAAGAGCGGCGGCTGCAGCAAGTACACGAAAAAGCCATGCAGCAGGAGGGCCATCATGCAGCGGAGCGGCATGCCGACCGGTGTTTGCCAAACGGACGTGAAACGGTGTCCGCGAAGCTTACACCAGACTCGCCGTGGTGCGCTGAGCAGAAACGTCAGCAACCACGCCAGCAACCACGATAGCGGGAACGAAAGCAGCCAGCCGATCCATTGAGTCGAGGTCATCGCCAGGATCGACGTGCCGCTCAGCACAAAAAGCCTGAGTCGACCGAGGCGGGTTGGCGCTTCGCTCTCCGCGAGCGCGTAGAGCTTGGGCACACTCTCCACGGTTGACCGCGAGATCAGCCAGATCTTCCCGGCGACGGGATCGTTCACCCGCACCAGGATGAGGTCCGCGGTCGTGCCATGTATGGTTGTGGTGCCGGCTCGTACCTGGCCAAGCGGAAGCCCGGGCTCCACTGAGCCGTTGGGATCATCGCTGAGCAGGTTTAGGTTGCCCTGGAAGTACGGGTAGATGGTGTGAAGTTGCCTGGCGAGTTGCGGCAGGTTTATGTGCTGGCCCGGAGGGATTTGCAGGAAGCGAGCGGCAGTTTCGTAGTCTCCGCTGGCTTCGTATTTCAGGAAGCCTAACATCGCACTGCGAGGCGTTTCGCGTCCCAGCGGGTCGAGCGAGGCGGTTGCTTCAGGTTGAGTAGTGGCTGGCGGTTTCTGGAGTTTTGGAAGTTGGCCCGGGGAATACTTTGCCGAGCCCAAGACTAAGAGGACAGCAACGGCAACGCTGAGGGCGAAGGTCTGGTTACGCAGTGGACCTACGCCCTGTCGGTTCTTTCGTAGCAGGGACATGTGTTTTTGCACGATCACTCGAAACTGCTGTTATCTCCACTCGGGGCGCCGTTACTCGAGATGTGCTTCAGCGGGCCACGGCTGCTACTACTTCGGTTGGTTCCTTGGCAAAGCCGCCGGCTTTGCCGGCCTCCAGGAACTGTTCTGCGTTTACGCGGCCGAACATCTCGATCAGTTTTCCCACCAGGCCGGTCCATCCAGTCTGGTGGCTGGCGCCGAGACCGGCGCCATTGTCACCGTGGAAGTACTCGAAGAACAGGATGTAGTCCTTCCAGTGCGGGTCAGTCTGGAACTTTTCCGTGCCGCCGTACACGGGGCGCCGGCCGGATTCATCGCGGGTGAAGATCGAGGTCAGACGGTGGGCGATCTCCCGTGCTACCTCGAAGAGGTTCATCAGCTTGCCCGAGCCGGTGGGGCACTCAACCTTGAGGTTGTCGCCGTGATACAGGTAAAAGGACAGCAAAGCACGAATAAGCACCGCATTCACCGGCATCCAAACAGGTCCGCGCCAGTTGGAGTTACCGCCGAACATACCGGTGTCTGACTCAGCGGGAAGATAATTCACCTTGTATTCCTGGCCGTTCACGTAGATGACAAACGGATGCTGGTCGTGATACTTGGAGAGTGCCCGAATGCCATGGGGACCCAGGAACTCGTTCTCGTCGAGCATGCGGCTTAAAATTCGGCGCAACCGGTCGGGGTTTACCACCGCAGCAATGCCGCGCTCGGCATAACCGAGATGACCAGGGCCGGTGGGATGAATATTTTCCATCAGTTCGGGCATCCGCCGCACGCGTTCAGCGAAAACCTTCAGCATTCCAGGTACCCTGTCACGCTGCCATGGCTCGATCGTCGTGGTGGCGGCCAGCGGAAGCAGGCCGACCATGGAGCGAACCTTGAGCCGCTGTGAGCTACCGTCGGGCAGGCGAAGGACATCGTAGTAGAAACCATCCTCCTCGTCCCACATACCCTCGGGCCCCGTCTGATTCATAGCGCGACCGATCCAAAGAAGATGGTCCACAAACTTCACGGCCATATCCTGGTAAAAGCTATCGTGGGAGGCCAGTTCTACCGCGATCTCCAACATATTCTGGCAGAACATGCTGACCCACGCCGTGCCGTCCGCCTGCTCCAGGTGGCCGCCGTTGGGCAGTGGCGCGCTGCGGTCGAAGACGCCGATGTTATCCAGCCCCAGAAAGCCGCCCTCAAAGAGATTGTTGCCAAAGCGGTCTTTGCGGTTCACCCACCAGCTGAAATTCAGCATCAGCTTGGAAAAGGAACGCTTGAGGAAATCAATATCGCCTTTTCCTGTGGCCGCTTGTTCCGTCCGATACAGGAAAATGGTGGCCCAGGCATGCACTGGGGGATTCACGTCGCTAAAGTTCCACTCATAGGCCGGGATCTGACCGGTGGGGTGGAGGAAGAACTCCTGCAGCATTAAATCGAGCTGCCCTTTGGCAAAGTCCGTGTCCACCGTAGTGAGAGCAATGGTGTGGAAAGCCAAATCCCAGGCCGCGTACCAGGGATACTCCCACTTGTCGGGCATGGAGATAATGTGCTGATTCACCATGTGGAACCATTCAATGTTCCGCATGGTTCCTGCCTTGTTCCCCTTCATGGGGTCTTTGCCATGCTCGGTGAGCCATTTGTCCACGTCAAAGAAAAAGAATTGCTTGGACCAGAGCATACCCGCCATGGACTGGCGCAGGACGCGAGCCTCATCCTCGCTGACATGAGACGGGGTGACCTTGCGATAGAACTGGTCTGCCTCATCCTGGCGGGTTTTCAGGGTGGCGGCAAAGCTGCTGAAGGGATCGCCGATGCCGGCTGGAGCCGCATCGGTGAGGCGCAGGCGGACGGTGGCCGTTTTTCCCGCGCCGACATTTAACTTATAGTGCGCAGCAGATTTGGTTCCGGTTTGCGCAGCGTTCACCCCGTTGGCATTACCTTCCACTACATAGTTGTTGATTCCGTCTTTGACGTAAGGGGAGTTGTTAGGGGTGCCGAAGATGCGTTCATTATTGGTCTCATTTTCTGTAAACAGGAGGGGGACATCTCCCTCGCAATACAGATACCGTTCCCCCAAATCGGTCTGGAAGGTGGCAATGGCTTGAGCGCCTTTCAGTCCTTTCACCTGTTTCAGAGACGGCTTGGGGGTTCCTGGCCACCAGGTCCAGGTATTGCGAAACCAGAGCGTCGGCAGCACGTGTATCTCGGCGGCCTCAGGCCCGCGATTGGCCACGGTGATCTGGATCAGCACGTCTTCCGGACCCTGCTTGGCGTATTCCACGAAGACATCGAAGTAGCGGTCTTCAGCGAAAATCCCGGTATCCAGAAGTTCGTACTCCATGTCGAAGCGATTGCGGCCTCTGTTGGTCTGGATCAGGTTGAGATAGGGAAACGCCGCCTGGGGATATTTGTACAAATACTTCATGTACGAGTGGGTAGGCGTGCTGTCGAGGTAGAAGTAGTATTCCTTAAGATCCTCGCCGTGGTTGGCCTCGCTGTTGGTGAGACCGAAAGCGCGTTCCTTGAGAATCGGGTCCTTGCCATTCCACAGGGCCACGCTAAAGCACAACAACTGCTTATCATCGCTGAATCCGGCGAGACCATCTTCACCCCAGTGATAGGCGCGGGAGCGAGCCATGTCATGAGTGAAGTAGTCCCAGGCATTGCCGTCCTGACTGTAGTCTTCACGCACCGTTCCCCATTGCCGCTCGCTAAGGTAAGGTCCCCACTTCCTCCATGGTGTATTGGCGGTGCGCGCCTCTTCCAGTCGGGTTGTTTCCGGATCCTGAGTCATTCTGTGCCTCTTCCTCTTGGGCGGAGTCGCCTCAATGTGTTCTCGCAATGTGACTAATTGTGGTTTTTCAAACCACCGGAGGTGCGAAACTTTCGATGGGGGCCCTGCACTACTTATCGAGCAGTTGAAGATGAGGGAACGGGGTCTTTATCTTCGGCGCTCCCTGTTCCTCAGGGAAGTCACTGTCACTCGCAGCTAAAGGCATCATTCTCTTTGCGCCAGTTTTTGTCTACTGGCAATAGTGACAGGGGGGAGAGATTCATCCGGCATTTAAGTGGTTGTGGCGGATGGTTGTCATGACAGGCGTCTTTGACAACAATTCTCCTCCGGTTATCTTCCTATCGGCAATGCGACCGGTTGTGCCAGCCGGAACTCGATCAGAGATTCGCTGGGAATCGAGATTTGCTGGCCCTTCTTGGTGGCAGCGACGGCCGTTCCCGCGCCGGCGCCGGCGAGCGCGCCAATTCCGGCGCCCTTTCCTCCTCCTGCTAACCCGCCGATGAGCGCACCCAGACCCGCACCGCCGAAAACCTTCTTCGCCGTATTCGAGCCTTCGCCTTTTCCTTCGATTTCGTAGGCGCTGGTCAGCAGCGGATAGGAGGTTCCGTTGATCACAATTTCCGTTAACTCCAGTCCAAGTTCGGAACTTCCCTTCATCTTGCCGGCGGAAGAAGCCGTAGCAAGTACGCCGTAGACGGGGGTGCCTCGTCGCGCCACCACCACGTTGTCGGCTTGCAGATTTGTCTCCAGGCTGCCATGGAACCGGTAACCCGCCTTCTGCTGGCTGGAATCGATGGAATCGGCCATGCGTACCAGAACCCGCGTTCCGGCTGGAACCGTGACCCTTTTCTGTGCTGTGGCGGTCAAGGCCGTCATTGCAGTTACCAGCCCAACCAGCAGTGTGGTGGCTCGAATCATTCCATTGCGCATTTCGGTCTCCTCTTTTCGGAAGTTACGAGCCTTGCCCAACTATCGGCAGCGAAGCATCGATTTGCAGATCGATAATCAAAAGTAGTTGGTCCTCGACCTGGATAAAGCGTGCTGCCGTAACTCCACCCAAGGCCTGCCTGACACGCTCGTAGTACTTTGCCAGAAGCTCGGATCGCTGCTTGCGGTAAGAGAGCCCGTTCTTGATCAGCTCGTCCGCTTTTTCATCCGTCATCTGATCGTAGCTGCTTGCATACTCTTTAATGTTCGCCACCCTCAGGTCGTTCAGCTTGGCCAGTTCTGTGTCGTACTCTTCGTAGATAGGCCAGAATTTTGCTGCATCCGCAGCACTTAGCTGCATGACCGCACCCATCATCTCGGCTTTCTGCTGCCGGACATCGGCACGGAGGAGGTCGATGTACGCCTGGATGTTTTGAGGATCAGAGCTCAGCGCCGGTTGTGCATTATCCTGGGCCGTCGCGGCCGGGGCAAAAGCGAGCAAAGCCGTAACCATCGCCGTAACCAAGGCCCAGGTTGCTTTCTGTATGTTCATTCTTAATCCTCCGTGCAAAATGCCGGCCAACCGCACTCATGGTGGCAAGCGCGATTGCCTCGACTTCAAGACGTCTTTGTCCTTTGACAGACACCGTCTTAGGTGACCCAGACAGCATAACGGTGCCGCGCTGAAATGGGTACTGTCTTTTATGCCAGTGGGTGGCGCGGGATAGGTTAATCAATCGCACAACACGGCAATAGCTGATTTACCCGCTCACGCAACCGCCAAAGACGAAACCATTGGGTGTTGGCCGTCGCGATATCGGATGGTGAACTGGTAAACAATTTGGCGGGCCAGAGCCCTCAGCCCCTGATATTTTCGTTGGGCCTACTGCTATTAATGCTAGATGCCCATCTTGAATCGGCGGATTAGCCTTGGAGTTGCTTTCAGGAACTCTCCGGGGAACCATGGCCGGCCCGGCGGTCAGGTCTTTACTACAGAGTGCTTATGCGAGAGAGAGCGACCGTCGCCGGGGGCGCTAACCAGGACCGCTATCTGCCAGGCACGAAGTGTTTGGCAATACGCTGGTCTGCGATGCTATGCGTTCTCGTCCTGGCTGCCTCTGTCCGTCTGTCCTTTGTTGCTAATACACGCGTCCTCTCCGGTGAGACATCCGGGAACATTCGGGTCATGGCTGGCCCCCCGGTGATTGCCGGCGTGGACTGGCGTCAGCTTCGCCGCTGGAACATGCCGAAAGCTGCGCTCCCCCTCGCCGTTGTCTTGTATCGGCCGCCAACACCCCTGGCGCATTACACCAGTTACCTCGGTGCGGGGCTCTTACTGATCCTGGTGCAGGCGGGGTTGATCATCGGCTTGCTGCTACAAAGAGTGCGGAGCCGGAAAATCGACCTTCGTCTGCGGGAAAGCGAAGAGCGCTTCCGGCTGATGGTGGACACGACCCCTGCCATGGTCTGGATGTGCGACCAGGAGGGGACGGTCACCTATCTGAATGACCGGCGGCTTGACTTCACCGGCAGCGGCCTGACGCCGGGATACGCAAACGTATGGTCGGCATTCATTCACCCTGATGATTTGCAGCATGTCCTGAAGGCAAATGCAAAGGCACTTCAGCAACGGAAAGAGTATTCCAAGGAATACCGGCTGCGGCGGCGGGATGGAGCTTACCGGTGGATGCTGGATATTGCGGCGCCGCGGGTCAACGGCGACGGCTCCTTTGCCGGGTTTGTTGGTTCCGCCGCTGACATTACCGATCAGAAACTGGCACGGGAAGAGTTGGAAAAGATCGGTGGGAAATTGATCGAAGCGCAGGAAGAGGAACGCACCCGCATAGCCAGAGAACTTCACGACGACATCTGCCAGAGGCTGGCACTCCTCTCGATGGAACTGGAACAAGCGAATCGGAATACGAGCGGTTCAAGCGGCTCGCCAAAACTCGAAGAGATCCGAAAACATTGTGCTGAGATCGCTGGTGATGTTCAGGCGTTGTCGCACAAACTCCACTCTTCGAAGCTGGAGTATCTTGGTTTAGCAGCCGCTATCAGGGGTTTCTGTCGCGAATTCTCTCAGCAGCACAACCTGAGCGTCCAGTTCGCCGAAGAGAACGTTTCCCGCTATTTGCCCCGCGATATTTCTCTCGCTCTGTTTCGAGTGACACAGGAAGCATTGCAGAATGCCCTAAAACACAGCGGCGCCAGCCAATTCTCTGTATTTTTGCGCGGCTCGGCAAATGAGATTCAGCTTGAAGTCAGTGACCAGGGTACGGGGTTCAATGTGGAGGAAGCAAAGTGGGACAAAGGATTGGGGCTGGTCAGCATGCAGGAGCGGGTTCATCTGGTCCACGGCGTCTTCACCGTCCAGTCGACACTGAATAGTGGGACGACAATCTTAGTCCGGGTTCCCCTGGTCGCAGAAGTAGACGCTTCGGCAACTGCCGCCGCAAGCGCATGAGCTTTTAGAGGAGGATGGTATGAGACGGACACGTATCTTGCTTGCTGACGATCACACGATGATTAGTGCCGGCCTTGCAAAACTGTTGGAACCTCATTACGAAGTCGTAGGCAGTGTGGAAGACGGCCGCGCGCTGCTGAAAGCGGCCGAAGAGCTCAAGCCCGACGTGGTGCTGCTGGATATTGGCATGCCCTTGCTCAATGGCCTGGACGCGGCCCGCGAGCTGAAGAAAAAAATGCCTTCGATCAAGCTCATTTTCCTCACCATGGAGTCTGATTCCTACATTGCTGCGGAAGCATTTCGGGCTGGGGCGTTAGCCTACTTGCTAAAAACATCACGGCCCACCGAGTTATTGCAGGCTGTGCATGACGCAGTGAGAGGAATCTCCTATGTGACTCCGCAGATTGGCCGCGCTATGGAAGACAGGTTCATCCGGGATCCCAGGGCGCTGGCTCCAAAGCAACTCACCGGACGGCAGCGCGAAGTGCTGCAAATGCTGGCTGAGGGTCGCTCCATGAAAGAGATTGCCTATGTTCTGGAGATAGCCCACCGCACGGTGCGGTTTCACAAGTACCAGATCATGGAGGAGTTAGGGATCACGACAAACTCGGACCTGGTCAAGTACGCCATGAGGCAAGGAATGATCTCGGCCTGAAACAAAGAGGGAAGTTGATGCCGACGCCACTGTCGCAGGTGACAGTAGGCAAGTATCACGTACAAGGAGAATCATCATGTAAATGTTTATCGCTATGGCCACCGAAGGGATCGCAGTGGATAAGATTCGCGTGGTGCTGGCCGATGATCATCAAGAGATCATCGCAAAAGTTCGAGGAATACTTGGTGATGAGTTCGAAGTGATCGAGGCCGTGGAGAATGGCAATCAAGCCGTGAGCGCCGTGCTCGCGCTGGATCCGGACGTTCTCGTGACCGATATTTCCATGCCCCACCTGAATGGGCTGCAGGCCGCAAGACGTATCCAGAATGCCAATCCTCGAGTCAAGATCATCTTCTTGACCATTCATGAGGATCGGGATTTTATTGCTGCGGCGTTCTCTGCGGGAGCGATGGGTTACGTCACCAAGCGCCGCTTGTCGGTCGACTTGGTTTTTGCGATTCAAGAGGCGCTGAAGGGGCACACCTTTGTGTCTAATTCGACGCGGAGTTAAACTTACGCTCCAGGAATGCAGGCGATCCAGGTGCGAGATGGTTCGCTTGTCCGGCCCCTGAAAAATGCGGCTGGAAGCGGGTCTCATGTTCTCGGCCCAAGCCGCAAAGGCAACTATGAGATCGCTTCCAGCCCTCATGCTCGCGTGTTCCATGGCCATCGCCGCATCTTCATTGCAGCCGGTTTGGGCGCAAGACCTCTCTCCCCGCGCCTATCTCATCACGCCCCGGGACTTCAATGCGGTCAACCTGACGTACTCTTTCTTCCACGGCGGCATTGATTTCGACGGAGCTGCTCCGATCACTGGTGCGACTGGTACCTACAGCGTACCCATCCTTGGCTACTATCATTCGTTCAGCTTTTTCGGACGCTCGGCTAATGTGAATGCCGGTCTGCCCTACGCGGTAGGCAACTTCCAGGGCGACCTGGCGGGCCAGCCGCGACATCTCTACCGTTCTGGCCTGGTGGATTTTACTTCCCGGATATCGGTGAACCTGATGGGTGGGCCATCGATGAAACCCCGAGAGTATATGAGATGGAAGCAAAAAACTTTATTGGGTGTCAGCCTGAAGGTGCTGGCTCCCACGGGTCAATATGACCCGGCCAAGCTGGTAAATTGGGGCACGAACCGATGGGCCTTCAAACCGGAACTTGGCTATTCCAGACGTTGGCGCAATTGGATACTCGATACTTACGGTGGAGCGTGGTTCTATACCACCAACCCGCAGTATTATTCGCCACCAAATCCCAAGCCGCAAACGGAAAATCCCATCGGAAGCTTCGAAGGCCACTTGAGTTACGATGTCAAGCCAAGACTCTGGTTTTCGCTGGACGGAAATTACTGGTTCGGCGGTGCTACCAGCGTGGGTGGTGTGGCCAATCCCGCGACGCGGCAGACGAGCTCCCGTATCGGCGTCACGGCTTCAGTCCCCTTGGGCAAACACCAATCGGTGAAAGTCAGTTATAACAATGGCGCCTACATCCGATTTGGCGGAAACTACCAAAATGTCTCCGTCGGATGGCAGTATTCATGGCTCGGCAGGCCTTAATCAGGACTGCCGGGTGCCGCAGCTAGTGGCCTGTAACAGCTGATTCAGGAGTAGAACGAAATCTGGGAAAATGCGCGACTCTTCTAAGGGTCACGGCTCTCCTGCTTTGTATTAGGGCCCGACTTTAGTCGGGCCGATGGAGTTTCTACATTTTCCAGAGCCTGGGGTATGATCTATCGAGCTTCAGTTTCGCTGTTTTCGCTTTGTATCAGGGCACGACTTTTAGTCGTGCCGTAAATGATTGAGTATACGTCGGGCTTTAGCCCCTGAGGTATGGCTTTCCCGCCCGCTACAGAGTTTTTCCGCAGTCTCTCTAGCCCCTGTTATGGCAATCCCTGCGCGGCATGGCAACCCGGAGGCAATACTTAGTAGCGAACGGGTATTTTTTGCCACCACGAAGACCAGTATGGCCAGACGCATCCTTCAATCTGAACGGAATGCGACGCTTTTGATCGAAGTCTTGCGTTCGAATGTAGCAGCAGGAAGATTTCAATTGCATGACTTCGTAATCATGCCGGATCATCTTCACCTGCTGATTACCGTTCCCAGGGATGCAACGATTGAAAGAGCGATGCAATGGATAAAGGGCGGATTTTCTTTTCGTGTCAGGAAGGAACACGGCTTCCGTGGAGAGGTCTGGCAGCGAGGATTTTCCGAAGTGCGGGTCAACGATCAGGAGAGCTTTCTGAGTTTCCGTAAATATATCCAGCAGAATCCCGTGAAGGCAGGGTTGGCGGACTCTGCAGAACTGTATCCCTACAGTTACACGTATCTGGCGCAAAAGAAGCTGGCAGGCGCTAGACAGGCTGCGGAAAACTCTGCAGCGGGCAGGAAAGCAACACCTCAGGGGCTAAAGCCCGACGTATTCTCACGATTTACGGCACGACTAAAGGTCGTGCCCTGATACAAAGCAAAACCCAAAACCGAAGGCTCGATGGATCGGACCCAAGGCTCACGAAAAATGTAGAAACTCCAGGGGCCCGACTTTAGTCGGGCCGCAAAGGGCTGAGAAAGAATTGGGCTTTAGAGTCTGCGGTTTCTCTTCCAGTTCTCACGCGGACTCTTTAGCCCCTGAGGCTCTACCAAATCAGCTGTTCCGGTCCACTATGCTACGGCGTCACCGGAGCCCCTGGCGCAGGTTTCGGAATGCGGAAGGTGTACACGACGCCAAAGACAATGGTGTAACCCTTCGGGGCGGCCAACGCCCTATATTCCTTTTCGTATTTGAAGAATACATTCCAATCATGCTTGAGATCGATATAGTTGGCCTGCCCACCGGCGGCATGCATGTAATAGAAGGGGACCAGTCGTTCAAAGGCATCCACGATGTTGTTGTTGCTTCTGTTGCGCGAGATTTGCGCCTGGTCGTATCCGATCAGCCCAATCTGGGCCACTTTGGTTATGTTCTTTGTCTTTAAGAACGGTTTGTTCAATGGAATTGCTTGACCTAGTCCCCACTCATCACTCCAGGCTGCCCCGGGTGTCAGCTGGACGTTGATGGGCAACGTCCCGAACATGGTGCTGATGTCCCCGGACCGGGCGGTCTTTGATCCGTGGGTCTCCCAATTGCCCATGATGTTGGCCGTGGTCCCCTGGTCCTTGGTGATGTAAAAGGTGGAACCAGCGGTGAAGTCGTTGCCCCAGTAACCGGAACCGACATTCGTTGTGGCGCCCGGCGTGTAGCGGCCGGTGGGCGCCACAAAGGCATATCCCGCCCAGAAGTCTGCACGCGGAGCGTGCCAAGCTAGATTTGCCAGTTGAAACCACGTATCTGCAAGAGCAAAGCCCCCGGATCCAAGAGTCGTGCCGTTCCCCAGGAACGGTAGCACGACCGAGCCGGTGGCTATCGTGGGGAAAGCAACAAACGGCGCAAACTTCGCTCCGAGAATTTTGAACTTGGGAACATAAAAGAAGAAGTTCTCTACTGCCCAGATGTTATATGTGCCCGTGGCGTTGACCGGAGTGCCGTTTTCGAGGTTCAGCTGCTTGGCATTGTAGTTGAGGTTGTAGTCCCCGTAGGTGAATCCAGGATCGGGCATGATGCCGGCGTTCAAGCCGTATTGGCCAGGCTGATATTGGCCGTGCTGTTGCGCCGTGAGCGATGAGCTGATAGATAGCGCGATGCAGACAAGAAGAGCGAGCTTCCACCTGTTTTGAATGATCCTAGTCATTGAGCCGTTTCTCCAGTTCGCGAAAGGTCGATAATTCACACCAAGCGCACAGCCTTCCAAGGTGGTGTCTTTCATCATGGAGCACGGGCGGTCTATGAGGAACTGGCAAAAGTAGCAGTCATCGGGAAAATAGCAAGCAGCGATGTCGGGTCGTGCCCTGAACCTCGGCATTCAAGATGACCGCGAGCTACCTGGCTTTAGAGTCCCGGAACGCCCGCTCAATGTTTTGGAAGTAGATGGATCAAGGCTCGTAGAGTCGACGAGACGCTACCTGCCTATGGACATTTGTGAGTGGTTCTCTGGCGAAAATGCTAGCTGACGGCGTGAAGTCTCAGCCCTACACTTGCTCTTAAACAACGCATTGATCTGAAGCGTGAGGATGCACACAGGTTATGGAAGCAATCCTGGTCAGCTCGGCGGTCTTCTTGGTGGTCTTCGGCGGAGCGCTCGCCGGCATGAGGCTTCGGCTGGTCTTGCCTCAGAATCAGCTCGGGCCGGAGGTCAAGGAAATCGTTCGACTGGCGGTTGGCCTGCTGGTAACTATGACGGCGTTGGTTCTCGGAATGCTCGTTTCCACCGCAAACTCTTCTTACCAACAGCGCAAGGACCAGCTCACCGAGATGGCGTCAGACTTTGTAGGCGTAGACCGCCTGTTGGGCAGCTACGGGCCAGAGACGGAACCGGCCCGGGAAGAGTTGCATTCGCTGGCGGAGGCCAGCCTGGTTCGCATTTGGCCAAACCAGGCATCCCGGGAAGCGCAGTTAAGACCTGCGGAAACCGGCCAAATCTTTTATGACCAATTACAGTTGCTCAGGCCAAAGAATGACGTGCAGGTTGCGGTCAAGGCCGCCGCTATTTCCGCGGCGATTGGCTTGCGGCGCACCTATTGGTTAATGTTCCTTGGGTCGGAGGGGAGCTCCCTTTCACGTCCCCTACTGGCGGTTGTGGTCGCGTGGTTGACGGCCATCTTCATCAGCTTCGGGCTTTTCGCTCCCCGCAACAATACAGTGTTCGTGACGCTGGTCATCTGCGCAGTTGCCGTTTCGGGTGCAGTCTTTATCATCATGGCCATGTATACGCCATTCAGCGGAGTCATGAAGATTTCCTCCTTGCCTCTTCGCGACGCGTTAATCCGGATGGCGCCCTGAAGGCACTATCTGCCAATCAGCGGTTCGCGGCTCAATGGGCTTTCCTTGAAAAATAGATATTCACCGTCAGCCCGATAGCATTCACCTGCTTATTGGGCTTTTTGCCGGTATTGTTTTGGTGCTCATAGTAAGGATTGAACTCCAGGTGTTTGCCCACCGGGAGCTGAGTGCCGGCATAGAGTTCGGTCGTACTCCACTTGCTGTATTGGCTTTCGTAATAAAACTCAGCGCTGGCATAGGGCATGAGATGGTAAGAGCGAATTGCGTAGGTGCGTTGCAGAGACAGCATATTTCGATAGCGCCAGGTGAACGTTCCATTGCTCCATTCAAGATCTGCACGGTTTCTGTCGCTCAACAGCAGCTGGGCCTTTAGCGGAAGGTGCGATGTGGCCGCGATGGCAAGGCGATTGGTCGAGGGTGAATTCGGGGCAGTAAGAAAGCTGTAGCCGGCTGTCAGGACAAGTGGCCGCGATTTGGAATCGTCCAGATCGAAAGTAGTAATGTTCTTGAGCCTGATCAGAGGTTTCAGGTAGAACTCCACGCTGGGGCCAATCGAGACCTGGGTGGAGTCGCCCCCCTCTCTTGTATCCTTTGCCTGAAAGCTGACCCGTATATTCGGGTTGAGCTTCAGGTATGTGTTGACTTCCGGCAGAAACTCCGTTTCTTGCGTGCTTTCTCCGCTTCCAGTCCTGCAGAAGAGGATAAGAAGGACCAGAGCAAGGCAGCAGGTGCGAAAGGCGCGCCCGCACTCAAGGTCTTCAGTAAAAGGCTTTGCTCCTAAACCTGCGCGACTGCGTTTCGCCATTCGTAGAGGCACCTGGCTTCCGTTTCGAGGTTGGCTGACCGGCCATATCGCGAAGTATTCAGGGTTTTAGACTTTGACGTAAGTAGTAAATCTGCTAGCGGACAGCGGGAAATAGTGCGAAGTCGCGCGCTCGGTTGGTGCTGGAGGGAAGCGAAGAGCAGGCAATTCCGAAGAGAGGTTTCTCCTCATTCCCGCACTCATCCATCGATCTTTGGCCGGCTTTCGACCTAAAGATCGTCGGCATCCAGATATTTCAGTGGCAATACTACGACTTCTGCTAGTTTGCGGCGTACCAGCAAGTTGGTAGCCTTTCTTAAAGAGAGGCTTTAATTAATGAACAGATCTCAAAAGTTTCGGATGCATTCCCTCGTCGCCGCCCTGGCGATCGCTTTTGTTTGCGGACCCACAGCTCCAGCCCAGACGGGCACAGGGGATCCGAATGTCCAAAAAGCAAAGGACATTCTGTTGAAGGGCGTGGCGAGCGGCAATCCCGACACGCGTTCACTGGCGGTTATGTCTGCCAGCCTTATCGGTGACCGCTCGGAGGTCCTGAATAAGCTGTATTCCATGTTGGAAACTGATAAGGACGTCCCCACGCGGATCACGATCATATCCACCCTGGGCAGTTTCAATAATCCTGCGGTGGTCCCAAGTTTACAGAAGGCACTCAAGGATCCGGTGCCTGAAGTGGATTTGGCCGCAGCGTTGGCGCTCGATGGTCTCAAGCAGGCGGACGGGAAAGCTTTTCTCCTGGATGCACTGAGTGGAAAGCAAAAGACCACCTCCAGTTTCATGAGCAGCGAGAAGAGGTCGTTGGTTCGGATGACGCATACTCCGACCACAACCTTTCTGGGAATCGTGGCCAACCAATTTGCCTTACCCGGTCTCGGATCCGGCATGGAATCGGCTGTAGGGCTATCGGCGGATCCAGCTTCGATGGCGTCTTCCTCGGTGATATTTGCGCTGGCCAGGGATAAGACGGACTCCACGGTCTGGACCGCGCTCGTCGCGGCACTGGAAGACAAAGAATGGGCCACTCGCGCTGCAGCCGTACATGTAGTCGCGATGCATAACGATCCAGCCTTGCTGGGCAAGGTGGCTCCGCTCATGGACGATAAAAAGGATCAGGTGAGTTTCCGCGCGGCTGCAGCCTACCTTCGGCTGACGATCATCCTGCACAAGGCTCAGTAGTCGCTTGCCGTCAAATTTGCCACAGGCACACCAATCTCCGGATTGGTGTGCCTCTTTTTAGTTTGAATCAAGTTGTCTCCGGGTTTTCGCTCTGCAACAAAGCTGCATTTTTCGCACCCTGTCACATCTGCCAGTTCACGGGTTGCGGAGCCGTCGTTAGCCTTCTCTTGGATCTCAAATAATGTTGAGGGGTTTTATGCCTTATCACTGGAGAGTATGCCGAGGCGTCTTGTTGTGTTCGATATTCGCGCTGTGCGTCTATGGGGTTGCGGGGGCGCAGGATCAGCTGGCGGTGGCCAGCGCACCCGATCAAACCAGCAGCGGTTCCTCGGCAACGCCGAGCAGTCCCAGCCAGGCTCCTGCGTCGGTCGATGACGATGACAAGTGGCATTTTGTGGGCCTGTCGTATTTGTGGTTTCCCGGAATGCATGGGACGGTTGGCGCCCGCGGTTACGATACCAGCGTCCACGTTAGCGCAGTCGACATTTTGAAGAATTTCAATATTGGGATCATGGGCGCCTTTGAAGCCGACCACAAGCGCTGGGGCCTGCCGTTCGATTACGTTTGGGTCAAACTACGGGATAAGCAGGCGCTGGTCAACTTTCCCGACTATACCGGCCAAGCTACGATTAAAGAGGGCATGTTCACTCCGAAAGTGACCTACCTGGTTGTGGATGGCCAGAAGGTCAAGGTCCGGGGCACTTTAGGCATGCGCATCTGGCATATGGGGGAGAACCTCGCATTAATCCCGCCCGATTCGCCCACCCTCAGCGTTGGAACATCCCAGAACTGGGTGGATGTCGTCGCCGGCGGAAATTTTCTCATCCCTCTTACACCAAAGATCTCAGCGATGATATTGGGGGATGCCGGTGCTGGGGGGGCCAATGTGGACTACCAGGTTGGAGGTCTGCTCAACTACCAGATAAAGCCGAAGTGGGGAATCGGTGCGGGTTATCGATACATTGACATCAACTATCGAAACAGCAATAAGGTCGTCATCGACACCACACAAAGCGGCATCGTACTTACGTTGCTCTTTAAGTTCGGCAAGCAGCCGCCAAATTAGTAAGTGCTGAAAGCCTTAAGTGTGCCCTTAGTTCCACGCACTTCTGCTGCGTGGTCCAAATTGGCATTTTCGATCGGCCCATTTGGACAGCACTTGCTGAAAACAAATCAGCTATCAAGGGGTATCGAGACCAGTCCCAAGAGCCTGCCCTGAGCTTGTCGAAGGGGACGGCTTAGAATCGTGGGAACCCTCATCTACGGGGCGTGGGAAGGTGGGAGCCCCCGCATTTATGCGGGGGGGACTGGCACGACTAAAAGTCGTGCCCTGATACAAAGCAAAACCCAAAACCGAAACTCGATGGATCATACCCAAGGCTCACGAAAATGTAGATGTCCCGTGCCCTTCTGCGGAATTTTTTCCTTGGGCGGGCGTGGCCAACCGGAAATAGCACGTCGAGAGCCACTATCCCACTCAAGCCAAAGGATGGCTTGAATGGGCCACCCAGCGTTTGTTGTCGGGAGAAGCTCCGGAAAAACTCATTTTTTCTGAAGGGTACGGCCTACCTCGCCGCAGCGAGCATCAGGCCGTACGTAAATGCTTTGCGCGCACCTATCTATTAAAGGGATTCGCCTTGCTGGAGCACAAGCTTATACGCAACGTAATATTTATAGATGTTACTCACATATTCGACTGTCACCTGCCCCACGCTTTGAGAAACTAACAGTTCAACGTTCCCAAACCATTTGTTGGGGTCTAGCCCCCTGGCGGCCGCCTGCTTACGAAGTGCCGCGATGCGGGTGGGGCCCGCGTTGTACGCGGCAAAAGTAAGCAGAAGACGGTTCATCGGATCGATCTTCGGATCACTGAAGTAGGTGTCCGAGATCGAATGCAGCATCTTGACTCCCGCATGGATGTTGTTTTCGGCCGTACCCACATTGGGGATGCTGATAGGCGCGGCCGCGGCGATTGCCGGCTTGACCTGCATGATTCCGACAGCCCCGCCATTCCTCGCTGCTTGATTGAGCATGGATTCCTGATACCCCTGGGCAACGACGAGCAGGTAATCGAGGTTGTACTGCGATGCGTACTTCTTGAAAAAAATGACGGTCTGGTTGAAGGAATCGAGTTGGGCCTTGGTGGTCGGATTCGTGATCCACTTGGTGTTCTGCAAATAACGCCTCATGAGGGTGTTGCCGAACGACGTTCCCGCCATGTGTGTCTTGGCGAACTCATCTACCACTGCCTTGAGCTTGGGGTTGTTCTTGCGCATTGCCCATGCCAGGGTCCCTTCATTCGCGATGACGAGATTTGGCTGGGGAGTTATGTCGGGAAGCACATTGGCCCAGAGTTTGGCGCGATCGGTGATGGTAACGGTTGCGGGAATAATCCCTGCGTTCACCATCTCCAGCAGGTCCTCGTCCAAGAGGTTTTTGTCGGCGCTCTCGATCTGAATGGGTGGCTTGCCCTGCTTTTGTAATGAGGCATTCACCTTTTGCAGGTTCGCGCCATACGTGGTGAGCGGATTGACGAATATTTTCTTCCCGCTCAGGTCCTGCAAGGAGGAGACGGTGCCGAAACCTTTTCCCGTCACCACGATCTGCTTCACGTCGGTTTCTATTGGGGAGGAGAACGCAACCCGCTGCTCCCGCTCGGGCGTTACCGTCAACGCGTAAGCAATCAGGTCACCCACTCCCTGGGTCAGGGCCTTTTCCACCTGATCGGGACGGACCGGGATGAAGGTAACTTGCACCGGCTGTTTTCCGGTATGGAACTTCTCGTTGACCGATTGCTCGAAGGCCCGGAGCGCCTCGTAATATATGCCCTGCGGCCGGCCGTTCACGTAGAAGAATCCAGAACGGCTGTAAAGAACAAGTGCGCGAATCGTGCGGCGCTTGACCATTGCGTCCAGGTCGTCGGTATGGCGATCGAAGTTCAACGGCAGGCCCGCGGAGTCTGCCTGGGGTGTGGTTTTGGCCGGCGGAGCAGCAGCGGACAATGCCGCTTCAATAACGACAGGCGACTTGATGGTAGATGCGAGCGTAGCCACGGCCATCTGCGCCCCTACAAAAGCTCCCAACAGCAGCTTACGAACACTCACTCGCAGATGCACTCTTTTGTCCTTCCGGCCCGGGTAGATGCGGCTTTCCGCCTTACTTTCCGACAGGGGAGCCGATGGCCTCGCCGGAGACGACGATCTCAACCCGCCGGTTTTGCTGCCTGCCTGCGGCAGTATCATTGCTGGCTACCGGATCCGCGGATCCCATGCCCATGGAAGTGACCGTGGCGGGATTTAGTCCCTGCTGCACCAGGAATGTCCGTACCGCGTCCGCTCGCTGCCCGGAGAGCTTGAGATTGAACTGGTCGCTGCCCGTGCTGTCGGTATAGCCGGCAATCTTGAGCGTTAGACCGGGATGGGCCAGGATCACCCCCGACATCTTGGCCAGAGCAAGCGTTGCAGGCTGCGAGAGCTCGTATTTGCCGGACGCGAACAGGACATCGGCCATGGTGACCACCAATCCGCGCGGGGTATCCACCGTTTGCAGCACCGCATTCAACTGGGCCAGGAGTTGGGCGCGGAGCTGGCGTTGCGCCTCCACCGCCTGGGCAGCTTCTGCAGCTGACTTACGGGCCGCTTCGTCCGCCGCCTGCCTGGCAGCGTCCGCATCGGCACGCGCCTGTGCTTCTTTGGCCGCAAGAGCCTGGGCCTCTGCGCTGCGCTGCGCCTCGGCTTCCTGCTCTGCCTTTAACTGCGCCTCGCGTTGAGCTGCTTCCTGGGCTCTCTGTTCCTCCGCTTGCTTAGCTTGTGTGGCCTTATCTTCTGCCTCTGTTTTCACCGCAATGGAGCGGGCATCCTCTGCCTGCTGGGTCGCACTGCGGGCGGCGGTCAGAATCGGATTTTTCTGCTTGCGGGCAATGTAATCCTCCATCTGGGCTTCCGCCTGCTTTGCAGTGGCCCACGCACTCGGAGCATATTTTTCCGCGCCCTGGAGTTGTGCAATGCGCAGAGCGTTCCGCGCCTCATAGACGATCAGCGGAACCTTGGGATCGATCACCAGCGGCTGAAGCTGGCTGTCGTGATAAGCGCTGCGGCTCAAAAGTTGCGCCACCACCGGCGTTACCTGACCCTTGGTATCGCTGGTGGGAGCTCCTTGCAGCACCACCTCTTCACTGGCGTAGGTAACGGCGAAGTAGGGCTCGGCCGTAACAATCATGGCAAAATTCGGCAACTGCGTGGTGACAGTTAATTTGCTTTTGTCGCCGTTCAGCTGAAACTCTCCCAGGTTGCGGGCGCGGCCCTCGGGAGTGATCGCCCACAGCACGTAGGTCAGGAACGCAGGGCCCAGCTGGTTGGCCGGCGACATCTTTTGCAGCTCAGCCTGGATGGTAATGACGCCCTTCTTGTTTTCTACCTTGGCCTGCCCTTTGGCGAAGGGCAATAAGGGCGTGGCGGTGAAGTCGATGGTGCTCGAGGTGTTGATCGGATAGCTTACCGCCTGAGCTGTGCGGGAGACGCTGATGTTGATGTTGATTACTGACGACGGAGTCGCCGCCTGGTTTTGGGAAAATCCAGGCAAGTTGCACCAGCAGAGTAAGCCCGCAGCAAACACAATCTTTTTCATACGCTTCCTTTTCATGGAGGGTGCGGCGGAACAAAGCCACGGCCTCGGACGTCGGTGGATCCACTCACCGCCACCAACTGATCATAAGACCATGCGAGACGCCGAGAAAAGCATCTCGTTCAGGAAAACACCGGGCCTGCCCGGGAGTGCCGCTCCGCGCTGACACGTTGATTTTCAAAGAGACACGACA
The DNA here is from genome assembly GCA_963736535.1 of uncultured Acidobacteriaceae bacterium. Lineage (GTDB taxonomy): Bacteria > Acidobacteriota > Terriglobia > Terriglobales > Acidobacteriaceae > PALSA-350. Next base: position 413,757 of record CAVTPN010000010.1, on the reverse strand, counting down.
GTTTGAACACTAGCAAAAATAGCAGCCGGGTGTTTAATCTTTGGGAACCTGGGATTACGGTAATGTATCTGGCCACTCCTGTTACTGCGGATGGAGCGACTGCGCGAGGCTCATCAGGTTTTGTGGCCGCACGCGGATGATGCCTCCACGGGGGCTGTCGATGTCTGCGATGAGAAAGAACGAGATCGCCACACACAGGGTAAGCACCATAAACACAGTGCCTTCCGCTCCAGTGCGCCGAATGCAATAACCAATCAGCACGTTGCAAGAGATCGCGATGGCCAGCATCAGGGTCCATGCGGAAGGGGGGATCCGGTTCCACCAGGCGGCCTGTGTATACCCCTGCGAATTCAATACATCGTTCATCCCTGACACCACCAGTGCGTTCACGGGTGTTGGCTGCGAGGTAGCCGGGCCCACCACTGCGGACCACAGATCCGTCTGTAGTTGAGCCGTGTCGGCGTTTACCCGGCTAAGTTCTTGCCCCCTGCGGGTGATATAGAACAAGATACGCAGATGGGTATAGTTGGCCAGCAGGGTCCGCACTCGCTGCGCGTCGGCGGCAGGCAGCAGGTCTGCGCGGACGTATTCGGTGCCGATGGCGTTCGCTTCTGCTTCTTCGTAGTTCTTGCGCTGCTCGTATCTGCCGATGGCCATGGAAAACGTGAAACCAATGATGAGGCCCAGCAGGGTCAGCGTAGCCCCCAGGACAAGGCCGGGATCAGCTCCCGGGGCTTCCTCAAATGCCCGGTTCCTTCTGCGAAACGAAGTGCCGAGCCATCCTGAAAGCCAAAGCAGGAAGAACGAGACAACAAGGACAAGAACCGGAAAGTCGGTCAGGCGGATCATATGCACCTACTCTGTCGTTTCGTGTACCGAAGATCGTGGCCCGGTCGAATCAGGTTACGGGGCGACTCCCCGCGGGGAGTTCTCGACCAAGCTACGTCTTTGGAGAATTTATCTTAAGCGATAACGTCCTTTGGGTTGGCAAGCATCACGCAAACCAGTGCGTAGGGCTGGGGACCCGGCTGCGGCGCAGTGAGCGGGATAAGGATCCCGGAGCAAAGAAGCGCGTTGCATCGTGGCGCGAACTTCCGATGCAACGCGTTAGCAAAGGCGTCTGGAATCAATGGCCCGCTTCAGAGTCAGAAGCCGCCCTGAACTCCATTGTTCACAATCAGTTTTACGTCGACACGCCGATTGAGCGCGCGGCCTTGCGGATCCGGCGACCACTCGCTGATTTCATTTGAACTCCCCCTCATTTAACCGGAGCATAGGGGCCGTGGTGTCGCGAGGGATATTGGCAAAATTAACGGCTTCGACACTACAAAAGTGCTAAACTGCGCGGCAGCCAAGACATGTGTCGTCGTGGGTGATGAGTTGCTCCAGAGGGCACTCTCGCACATTCCAGGAATCGACGACGATTGCCTCTTTTTTAGGGCCTACCGCAGATTTCCTGCCCTGCAGGTCAAAGGAGGGTAAACTCTTGGATCGCGATGGGTATTTGTTGCGATGAAGTGGTAGACTTGGTGCTCATTCGGGCGATGGCGTAATATGACGTCTGAGATTCCCAGGCCCATTATTATTGTCACGCCAATATGTGAGTGATATGCTCGGGGTCCGACGGACGCGACCGTTATTCATCCAGGACGGTGACGCGACCTCTTTGCTGATATTCCTTCCGCCAACACGGGCCACGTTCTAAGGTTGCTTTTCAGGAGAGCTCTTGTGAGAGAACAAAAACCCTCGGCGCGCATTCTAATTGCAGATGATCATCAACTCCTGGCGGACGCATGCAAGAGTTTGCTGGAGCCCGAGTTTCAGGTAGTTGGCATTGTGACCGATGGCCGACGTTTGATCGCCGCGGCAGCTGAGCTTAAGCCAGACATCATCATCCTCGATATCTATATGCCGCACCTCAATGGACTGGATGCGGGGGGGCAGGTGAAGCAGAAGTGCCCCGGGGTGAAGCTGGTCTTTTTGACCATGACGATGGCGGCCGACGTAGCGGCTGAGGCTTTTCGCCGCGGTGCTTCCGCCTATGTGCTCAAACAATCCGCCGGTGACGAACTCCTGCTTGCGATCCGCAAGGTCAACCAGGGGGCGTCGTACCTCTCGCCACTGATTGTCAAGGAAACCGTGATGTACCTCTTGAACCAGGGCGAGAATTTCAACGAACAGAAACACATCACGAAACGGCAGAGTGAGATTCTGCAGTTGCTGGCCGAAGGTATGTCGATGAAAGAAGTGGCCAACGTGATCGACATCAAGCCAGGCACGGTGGCTTTTCACAAATACCGGATGATGGAGACCTTGAACGTCAAGACGAACGCCGAACTGCTTGAATATGCAATCAAGCGGCACATGACCCCTGCGTAGGTTGTCCTCGGCGCTCCCGAACCTTGAAACAAGCCGGCCGTCGTAGCTGAAATGCGGGTTCGCACCCGATTTCGGCTGTTTAAGCGGACGAGAATGTCCTCCTCACACCTGTCGCAAGTGACAGTTACTTCTGAGAAGAACCCTCGATAGCCTACCCCTGCTGGAAACTCCATGTCCTCTGAGACTGACCTGTGGATTGGTGCGACTGGCTGAGCGGGCCGGTTGTCTCCCCGTGAACTGCATCCGTTCTAGCCTGGCAGATCAACGACTTTAGTTGCATCGAGGAAGAATTATGATCGGGACCTTCGTGAAACAGCTTTTGGCAACGGTGCTCTCTTTCCTGGTGATCATTGCCGCTACGCCATTGGAAGTTGGAGCTCAGCAGACCGGGTATTCGGGACAGGGAGCGCCGCTGACTGCGGAAGAACTGCAGGGACTGGTGGCGCCGATCGCGCTGTACCCGGATTCCCTGGTGGCGCAGATTCTTGGAGCTTCGAGCTTCCCAGACCAGGTCACTGCCGCCGCAAACTTTCTGCAGCAAAACAGCAGTCTCACAGGGTCGCCTCTGATGTACGCGGTTGATCCGCAGCCGTGGGATCCGAGCGTGAAGGCCATGACACAGTTTCCTTCGGTGCTGGACAACATGGCCAAGAACCTCAGCTGGACCTCCGCGTTAGGAGAGGCGTATACCACCCAGGGCCCGGATGTCATGACGGCCGTGCAGGTGTTGCGTGCCAAGGCAAAAGCGGCCGGCAATCTGAAATCGGGCCAGCAGATAGTGGTCACGCAGCAATCGCCGCAGGTCATCGTGATTCAATCTGCGAGTCCGCAAGTCGTCTATGTCCCGCAGTACAACCCGACAGTGGTGTATGGCACTCCCTATGTGACGCCGGGGTACAGCACAGCGGCTGTGGTGACCACCGCTGTGGTGGCGTTTGGAGTTGGCATCGCGGTTGGGGCAATGATGAACAATGGTTGTTGCGGCTGGGGTTATAGCTATTGGAACTGTGGCTGGCACGGCTCTACCACGGTGGTGTACCGCGGCGGCGCGTATTACGGAAACACCGCCTGGCGCGGCACCACTACCTCTGCGTATGGTCCTTACGGCTCCGCGCACTACAGTACTGGCTATAACTCGGCCACCGGGACTTACGCCCGTGGAGGCACGGTCTCGAACGGCTACGGCACAGCGAGCGCCGGCCAGGCTTACAACCCAAACACCGGCACGTATGCACGTGGCGCCACCACCTCAAACGCGTACGGCACCACCAGCGCCGCGCAAGCGTACAACCCGAGAACCGGTGCCTCTGCGTCGACGGTGCAGAACTCCAATGCCTACGGAAGCTCGGGGGCCTCGACCGTCTCGAAGAACGGCAACACCGCGTACTCACAGCACACAACCAACGCTAACGGAACCACGGGTTCGGTGACCACCTCAAACGGTGGCAAGGCCTATGGCGCGTCTGGTGCGTATAACAGCGGCGCAGTGGCCCAGACCGCAAATGGCAACAAGTATGCGACCGCGAACGGGAACACCTACTCCAACACTGGGGACGGCTGGAAGGGCTCAAGCTCGAACACTCAGAAATACAACTCATCCAGCTACTCCGGCTCAAGCGCTCCCAAGAGTACTTCAAGTGCCAGCGGTTGGGGAGGGCAGGAAAAGAGCAGTGGCTCATCGGCCTTCAGTAGTGGCGGTGGCGGCTGGCAATCGAGGGCGTCCAGTGCTCGCGGCGCTGAAAGCAGGGGCGGTGGCGGTGGTTGGGGAGGTCGCAGGTGAAAGCGATGGCCCCGATGGAAGAGACCTGGATGAGCAGTAGTGTTGAAGTGTCTGATAGTCGAAGGTTTGGAGAGCTAGGTATGTCACAGGCAGCGCGCAGGATCTCGGTTACGACCTGGGTGATGCTGCTGGCTCTCATCGTCGTCCTTGCCGGCTGCAAGAAAGCCGACGAGCCTTCGCAAACAACATTTGCTTCCCCCGACGACGCAGGCAACGGCCTACTGACTGCGGCGAAGACGGGAGCTATCGACCCGATGCTGGCAATTTTTGGTAGTGACTCAAAAAGCGTCATCTCCTCCGGCGATCCGGTCCAGGACAAGGCCACGGTGGCCGCCTTTGTGGCCGGGTATGGACAAATGCACCGGTGGCGCAAGATGCCGACGGAAGCCAGGTTCTTCTCATCGGAGCCCAGAACTTTGCCTTTCCGATCCCGCTGAAGAAGAACAACGCCGGTCAGTGGTTCTTCGACACAGCTGCGGGAAAAGATGAGATTTTGCGCCGGCGTATCGGCCGGAACGAGCTGGCGGTCATTGACGTTTGTGATGCACTGGGGGATGCTCAGGTCGATTACTACGCACGTCTGTCGGGCAGCAACAAGCAATACGCCCTGAAATTCATCAGTGCCCCGGGGAAGCAGGACGGTTTGTATTGGGAGTCGCCGGAAGGCCAGCCCAGGAGCCCCCTGGGACCGCTCCTGGCGTATGCAACTGCCGAAGGTTATAGCGCAAAGCCTACCGCACACCAGCCTTTCCACGGTTACTATTTCCGAATGCTGACCAAGCAAGGGAGCAACGCACCAGGCGGCGCCAGGGACTATGTGGTCAATGGGAAGATGGTGGGTGGCTTTGCCTTCGTCGCCTATCCTGCTGAATACGGCAACACCGGCGTGATGACATTCATGATGAGCCAGGATGGCGTGTTGGTGCATAAGCCCGCCGGTGTGGTGCCGCTCACCGGCGGGCTTACGCCGCGCCGCTCTTGAGATAGCCGCGCCGTCACCAGTAGGCAATCCACTCGTGTACTCTTCGCGCCAATTCGCGCCGCATGCGTCGGCGGACACGGCAGGATGACCGATCCGCGCTGCCCGCAAAAGCTGCGGGAGCCCTTGTTAGTTACCCTGGCGCCGTGTACAATCTTCCGCATGGGTCTCAAGGACGGTGCCCGGGTTGTGACGCTACCCGCCTCATTTCCTAGACACTTTGCCACGGTCCCACACAGAACGCCGCGACTTCGAGCGGGCTACTTCAGTCCTCCGGTCCTCCGTTCATCTCTTGCAGGATCTTTTGAATGGGAAAGAAGCTGTATGTAGGCAACCTGTCCTACGACACCACCGACAGCGCTCTCGAACAGATGTTCGCAGCGCACGGTACCGTGCAATCGGCGCAGATCATCATGGACCGGGACACCGGCCGCTCCAAGGGCTTCGGCTTTGTGGAGATGGGCAGCGATCAGGAGGCGCAGAACGCCATCAAGGCACTGAACGGCCAGGAAGTCGGCGGCCGTTCGCTGACCGTCAACGAGGCGAGGCCGCGTGAGGAGCGCGGGGGCGGCGGCGGCCGATCCGGAGGCGGCGGCTACGGCGGCGGCGGCCGGTCCGGGGGCGGCGGCTACGGCGGTGGCGGCGGCGGCCGCGGCGGGCGCTACTAGCCAATACGAAACCATGCGTCCCTGCCCTTCTGTGGGTGGGGACGCATCGTTTTTACCCACGTCGATCGGACCTCTTCCGTCACTTCCTTTTCCTTGAACCCCAAGTGGTGCAAGGACTGTCCGCAAACGAACACTTCTGTCGAATGACCAGGCCGGCCTGTTAGGTTTGCAGCGTCTTCACCTCCCGCTCCACCGAGCACCCAACGAAGACGGCGTGTATTGATCGCAGGCAAGTTTCCTGTCGGTCGGATCAGATGTCTTCCACTGCGCCTTCGGCTCCGATTGCTCCCTCTCTCCACGCTTGCATTCCGCTCCGCAGACCCCGCGTTGAGGCTCCTCTCATTCTCGTCCTCGTGGCACGGCCTTTGCGAGCGATGAGAGGAAAAACCCGGAGGGAGAAACCCGGAACCGTCGGCACGGCAAAGGAGCATCGATCCCGAAACGGGTTTGCCGTTGCTTGACCCCTGATCGGGAAAGGGAGACATCATGGCACAAGCAGACGATGATCCCGCAACGGCCGCTCGGCCGCACCGGACGTCAAGGTGTCGGCGCTGGGGCTTGGCGGCCATCACCTCGGCGATCTCAAAACGGTGGAGGAGGCCATCCGGCTCGTCCACGAGGCCGTCGATGCCGGCATCACCTTTTTCGACAACTGCTGGGAATACTGGAACGGCCGCGCCGAGGACTGGCTCGGCCGCGGGCTCAAGGGCCGGCGCGACAAGGTCTTCCTCATGACCAAGGTCTGCACCCACGGCCGCGGCGCGGACCTGGCGATGAAGATGCTCGAGGAATCGCTGCGCCGGCTGCAGACCGACCACCTCGACCTGTGGCAGATCCACGGCGTCGGCTTCGACAACGATCCCGAGCTGGCCTACGCCAAGGGGGGCGTCCTCGAAGCGCTGGACAAGGCCAAGAAGCAGGGCAAAGTGCGTTTCGTCGGCTTCACCGGGCACAAGGACCCGAGCATTCATCTGGACATGATCCGCCGCGGCTATCCGTTCGACACCGTGCAGATGCCGCTCAACTGCCTGGACGCGACCTTCCGCAGCTTCGAGAAGCAGGTCCTGCCCGAGCTCAACAAGCGCGGCATCGCCGCGCTGGGCATGAAGCCCATGGGCGGCACGGCCGCCGCCGTCAAGAGCGGCCTGGTCAAGGCGGAGGAGATGCTGCGCTACGCGATGAGCCTGCCGGTCGCGACGACCATCGCCGGCATGGACTCCCTCGACGTGCTCCACCAGAACCTGCGCGTCGCGCGCGGCTTCAAGCCGATGACCGCCGAGGAGATGCAGGCCCTGCGCGACCGCTGTGCCAAGGCGGCCGGGGATGGCCGGTACGAGTTCTACAAGCTGTCCCTCCGTTACGACAACCCGCAGGCCCGCTTGCCGCACGGCTTCCCGCTGGACATCACCCAGAAGGAAGTCAAGGAGATGTTGTTCAAGGAAGCCGGCGGCCCGTGACCGTGGCGAGCGCTGTGGTGAGTCGAGCTGAGTGGTGACGTGGTGAGTGGTCCACGCAATCGACTCAGCAGTCACCAAGGAGAGACAGTCATGAACGATCCCCGCGACAACCCCAGCCAGTCACGGCCCCGACCGCCGCGACTTCCTGCAGACCGCCGGCCTGGTCGGCGCGGGCGTGGCCCTGTCCGGTGCCGCGGCTGCACGCCGAGGACGCGCCGCCTCAGCTCGAGTTGACCGACACCGGCCCCGACAAGATCCCGCGCAAGCCGTTCGGGCGCACCAAGGAGACGGCTTTCCGTCATCGGGCTGGGCGGCTACAGCCTGGGCGACGCCCCGTCCCTCAAGGAAGCCATCGCCATCGTTCACGAGGCGATCGACGCCGGCGTCAACTTCTTCGACAACGCCTGGGAGTACCACGACGGCAAGAGCGAGGAGTGGATGGGCCAGGCCCTCAAGGGCCGGCGCGACAAGGTCTTCCTCATGACCAAGGTCTGCACCCACGGCCGCGACAAGAAGGTGGGCCATGCAGCAGCTCGAAGAATCGCTGAAGCGCTTGCAGACCGACCACCTCGACCTGTGGCAGATCCACGAGTGCGTCTACGACAACGATCCCGAGCGGCACTTCGCCAAGGGCGGCGTGATCGAGGCGCTGGACGAAGCCAAGAAGGCCGGCAAGGTGCGCTACGTCGGCTTCACCGGCCACAAGAACCCGGCCATCCACCTCAAGATGCTGTCGTACGACTACCCGTTCGACAGCGTGCAGATGCCGCTGAACGCCTTCGACGCCAGCTACCGCAGTTTCCAGACAGCACGTGCTGCCCGAGGTCAACAAGCGCGGCATGGCGGCCCTGGGCATGAAGAGCCTGGGGGGCAACGGCCAGCCGATCACCAAGGGCGTCGTGACGGTCGAAGAGGCCCTGCGCTACGCCATGAGCCTGCCGGTGGCGACCACCATCAGCGGCATCGACTCCCTGGCGGTGCTGCGCCAGAACCTGGCGATCGCCCGCGGCTTCAAGCCCATGACGCGCCGAGGAGATGGAGGCGCTGAGCAAGCGCTGCGCCCGAGCCGCCGGAGACGGCCATCTGGAGTTGTACAAATCGACGATGAAATACGACGGCGACTTGGGCCGGGAGCAGCACGGCTTGCCGTCGCCGAAGGAGTTGCCGCTGTAACCGCCGGTCGTCGTGTCGGCCCTCGGCGTCGAGGGGCTGGAGCGGTTTGTCTGCAAAGAGCCGCGCAGTTCTGGCGGGCCTCGAAGTCTCGATCCATCCTCCGAAAATCGGTAACAAATCTTGGACGCCGCGTAAGGCGACGTCCAGAAACAACTTCCAAACCTCAAGAGCGGCGCGGCGTAAGCCCGCCGGTGAGCGGGACCAGACCGGCGGGCTTACGCCGCGCCGCTCTTGGACCTTATTTTTGGACGCCGCCTAAAGGATCGTTTCACCTCCCCATCCCCGTAGATAGTCAATGTGGTTAGAACACCCACCAGGCGAACCCTGAAAAAGGAGCGTATCATGGCAACCCGATCAAAGACTATCATCGTGACGGGAGCCTCGCAAGGCATCGGAGCCGGTATCGCAAGGGCTTTTCTTGAGCGTGGTTACCGGGTCGTGGCGAACTCGCGCGCGGCACCAGGTCCGAGGCGTTCCCGTCGACAGGCGAGCTGGCCTGGGTGGAGGGCGACATCGGCGACCCGCGGACGGCAACCAAGATTGCCGAGACTGCCGTCAGCCGGTTCGGGTCCATCGACGGACTGGTAAACAACGCCGGCATCTTCTTCACGAAACGCTTCATCGACTACACGGCGGAGGACTTTCAATCCCTCGTCTCGACCAACCTCGGTGGCTTCCTGTACCTCACCCAGCTCGCGATCAAGCAGATGTTGGCGCAGAAGACCGGCGGCAGCATCGTGACCATCACGGCCGCCCTGGCTGACAACCCGATCATGGGTGCGACCGCGGCGGTCCCGATGATCACCAAGGGCGGGCTGAATGCGGTCACCTATCAGCTAGCAATGGAATATGCGCGGGAAGGAATCCGCGTGAATGCGGTCGCCCCCGGAGCCGTGGCCACCCCTCTCCATAAAAACACGTCAGAGGAAGTCCTGAAACAGCTCTCCCCGATGGGCCGTGTTTCGACCGTCGAGGAAATCGCCGACGCCGTGCTGTATTTGACGGAGGCTCAGACGGTGACCGGCGAGGTGCTCCACGTCGATGGCGGAGCGCACCGCGGCAAGTGGTGAAGTCCAACGACTCTCGCCAAACCCTATCGAGGTGCATCATGACCAGCAAAGGATGGATTGCCACGGCGGCGAAGCAAAAGTTGGTCCTCAAGGACATCGACCTCGGTCCGCTCGGGACCGAAGACGTGGAGGTCGCAGTCGAACACTGCGGCCTCTGCCACTCGGATCTCTCGGTGCTGAACAACGACTGGGGTATCTCGCAATACCCGGCCCTCCTCGGCCACGAGGTTGTCGGCCGTGTAACGGCAGTGGGCACCGCGGCCAAGGGTGTGAAGGTCGGCCAGAAGGTCGGCGTTGGCTGGACGGCTTCGAGCTGCATGCACTGCCGGCAATGCCTGTCCGGCGACCAGCACCTGTGCGCCGAAGCGGTGCCGACGATCCTCGGCCACCGCGGCGGGTTCGCCACCCATGTGCGCTGCCACTGGGCGTGGGCCGTCCCGCTGCCGGAGGGATTGAAGTACGCCGAGGCGGGCCCGCTCTTGTGCGGGGGCATCACCGTCTTCAACCCGCTCGTCATGTACGCCAAACCGACCAGCCGCGTTGGCATCATCGGCATCGGCGGGCTGGGGCACATGGGCGTGAAGTTCGCCGCCGCCTACGGCTGCGACGTGACAGCGTTCACGTCCAGCGAGAGCAAGTTCGATGAAGCGAAGGGTTTCGGGGCGAACCACGTCGTCTCGAGCAGCGACTCGGCGGCGATCAAGAAGCTGGCGGCCGCTTCGACCTCCTGATCGTGACCGTGAACGTGAAGCTCGATTGGGACGCGGTGATCGGCACGCTGGCGCCGAACGGCCGGATGCACGTCGTCGGCGCCGTGGTGGAACCGATCCCGGTCGCGGCGTTCGCCCTCATCATGCAGCAGCGGAGCGTCTCCGGTTCGCCGACGGGCTCGCCGGTGGCGATCGAGAGGATGCTCGACTTCGCTGCACGGCACAATGTCGCGCCGCAGACCGAACACTTCCCGATGAGCAAGATCAACGAGGCGTTCGCCCGACTTGCATCAGGCAAGGCCCGCTACCGCATCGTGCTGGACGCGGATTTCTGACGAAGATGACGTTCACCAGGGTCCAGTCAAAGTCCCCACGTGGCAGCCAACTGATCTGCGACGTTAGCAGGATGAACCCGTCGCTGGCGCGTCCGGCTACCCCTCTCGGATCCAGCCGAGTCAGTTTTCCCACGGCTCGGCAGGAGCCTCGCCCTCCCGCTGTCCGGATAGACGGTAAGACTACCCGAAAAGGCGACCTGAGTGGGGAGAGCAGTTCCGGCCCTCCGCTGCGGAAGTTCCGATGATTCTTCTTGCTTGCCTCATCCCACCGGGACAGAATAGCCAATGTTTGTTCCTTCAACCGTCCGAGGCTCATGAACACGACGCCGGTCAGTCTTCTGGAACGCGTTCGCCAGCGCTCGGACCAGAGAGCTTGGACCTGGTTCGTTACCCTCTATACTCCGCTCATCTTCAATCTGGGCCGGAAGTGGGGATTGCAAGCCGAGGATGCCGCCGACCTGACGCAGGACGTGTTTGCCACTCTCTTCCGGAAGCTGCCGGAATTCAGCTACGACCATCAAAAGAGCTTCCGCTCCTGGCTGCGGCGCGTGGCGTGGACGCATTTCCTTGACCGGCGCAAGCGTGCCGCCTCCCGGCCCATTGCTGGCGGAGCGGCCGACCTCGACGAACAGGCCGCACCAGACGACGATTCCGCCCAGGAAGAGGAACAGGACCGGCTCCAGATCGTCAACAGGACGATGCAACTCATTCAGGGCGATTTCCAGCCGATCACCTGGCAGGCCTTCTGGCAGCATGGCGTGGAGCACTTGCCGGCCGAGAAGGTCGCTGCCGCCCTGGGGCTCTCCAAGGCAGCGGTGTACAGTGCCAAGTGCCGTGTGCTGAACCGGTTGCGGGAAGAACTCCAGGGGCTCCTGGATTGATGGTCCGCTTCCGCGCACTTTTTCGCGGAAGGATTTGCCAGAGTCGTCGTATTCATCTGAGAGGATGTCCGGTGAGGCTTGTGGGGCACGTTTTCAACGTGCCAACGAGCCTGCTTCGGGCACGTTGAAAACGTGCCCCACGGATTTCCGGGCAGACTCTGAAAGGATGACGTTCCCGATTGCCTCACGATGGGAGCCGATTATGCCGCATGTCTCTGCCTGTCCGCAAATCAGCGACCTCCGAAAACTGGCCTTGGGCCATCTGACGCCACAGGAATTGGAACCGCTCGTCGAGCATCTGGAGACCTGCGACAGCTGCCTCCGCACGGTGCATTCGCTGCCGTCCTCCGATCCCTTGATCGATCAGCTGGCACAGGCGAAGTCGCTTCCCAAGGGGCCGGATGAGGAGATCGTTTCCCGCCTCATCGAACGGTTGAAGCACCTGGAAGCCTCGCCGCTTCCGGCCCCGCAGTTGGTGTCGTTCGCCTGTCCCAGTTGCGGCAAGACTTTCCGAGTGAAGGCCGAGCTGGCGGGCAAGAAAGGCAAATGTCAGAAATGCGGCAAGCCGGTGGTTGTGCCGGTCGCCGTTCCGCCAGCAAGCGACCAGAAAACGGCCCCGCCCCCTGATCAGAGCGAGCACGTCACGCTTCAAGACAACAAGGTACCGGCCAAGCGCGATGCCACCAGTTGCGGGCCAGTCGGCCGGAAGACCAAGACAGGCGACACCGTCTGCGGCGGCGGACTCGATTCCCGTGGCGGCGTCCTACCACGGTTCCCAGCTAGCCGCCCAGGAAGGCGAAGTGTTGTGGGACTTCCTCGCGCCTCCCAGGCGCCGGACGAACTGGGCCGGCTTGGGCCGTACCGCGTGCTGAAGGTGCTGGGGCACGGCGGCATGGGCGTCGTCTTCAAGGCCGAGGATCCGGGCCTGAAACGGCTGGTCGCCCTCAAGGCCATGCTGCCGTCCCGGCGCAGAGCCCTCCGCCAAGGCAACGCTTTTCCGCGAGGCCAGGGCAGCCGCGGCGCTCAAGCACGACCACATCGTCACGATTTACCAGGTCGGCGAGGACCGCGGCGTGCCGTTCCTGGCCATGGAGTTCCTCGAAGGCGAACCGCTCGACGACCGGCTCAAGCGCGAGAGCATCCTGCCGGTGCCGGAAGTGCTGCGCATCGGCCGCGAGATTGCCGAGGGGCTGGCCGCCGCCCACGAAGACAAGCTGATCCACCGCGACATCAAGCCGGCCAACATCTGGCTGGAGCGCAAGAACGGCCGCGTCAAGATCCTCGATTTCGGCCTGGCCCGCTCCACATCAGCCGAGACGCAACCTGACCCAGACGGGGCACATCGTCGGCACGCCGGCCTACATGGCCCCCGAGCAGGCGGGCGGCGGCGAGGTCGATCACCGCTGCGACCTGTTCAGCCTGGGCTGCGTCCTCTACCGCATGTGCACGGGCGAGATGGCCTTCAAGGGCACCGACACGATGTCGATCCTGATGTCGCTGGCCATGGACACGCCGAAGCCGCCGCGCGAGCTGAACCCGGAGGTGCCGGCGGCGTTGTCCGATCTGATCATGAAGCTGCTGGCGAAAGAAGCGAAGGATCGGCCGGCAGACGGCGCGGTTGTGGTTGAGGAGCTAGCCCGCTTGGCTAGCAGCGCGTCGAAGGAGTCGGTGTTTGCCGATCTTCAGCCGCTATGCCGGCGAAATCGCGGCGCGCGCCGGTTGCCAAGCCGCCGAAGCCAGTTCTGGCGGCGCGGAAAAAGTGGCTGTTTGTCGCGGCGGGGCTGCTGGTGTTGGCGGGGATCGTGGCCGCTGGCATTATCATCATCATCCGGAATCCTAAGGGCGAAACGGTAGCCGCGGTAAGGTCCTGGGCCAATTGAAGTCGAAAACCTTCCACTAGGACACACCATCAAGGCCATGGACGATGCCAAGGGACCCCCAAAGAAAACGGAGCGGCAAGCCATAGGGTCGCCGATTATGCGCCTGCCTCTTGCCCGAATCCCGTTTGACGCCAAACAGGCGCGAGCGTACCAGGAGGCCTGGGCAACCCACGTCGGCGTCGGCGTCGAGGTAGAGAACTCCGTCGGCATAGACCTGATTCTGGTGCCTCCCGCGAAGTTCAAGCAAATGAACGGCACACAACCGTTCTACTGGGTTCCACGGAGGTCACTAAAGAGCAATTCGTGAAGGTAATGGGCCGGAATGCCAACGACCCTAAAAATGTCCCCAATTATCCTGTCGAGGGAGTCAACTGGGTCGATGCGGTCGAATTCTGCAACAAACTCAGCGTTAAAGAGGGCCTCGAGCCTTACTACGACGCCATTGGAAGCGTGCTGGGTGGCGAAGGTTACCGCTTGCCTTTGGAAGCGGAATGGGGAATTCGCCTGTCGAGCAGGTACACTTACCGACTTTTGCTGTGGAAGTGACGAAGTACTTCTAAAGGACTTCGCATGGTTCAAAGACAATAGTGGTGGACAAGCACATCCTGTGGGAGAGAAAAAAGCAAATGCATTCGGCATGTATGATATGCATGGAACGACTTGAGTGGTGTGATGGCTTGAATCGACGGCAATGAAGGTGTCGGCGGCGGGGCGGTGGTTATCGATACCTAGCCGCGGAATGCAAGTCCGCGAAGAACGATTTCCGGCCGGTATCGAAAGGTACTGGCTTTCGGTGGCCCGGACTCTCCTACCGCCGGCCTAGACAAGAAGCCGTCGCTTGAAACAAAGCGGGAACAACCGCCGGGTGAGAAAACCAAACCGGGGACGGACGATTCTCCCGATGGGTTCAAACCGCTGTTCAACGGCAAGGACCTGACAGGGTGGAAAACACATCCTAGCCAGCCCGGGAATTGGCGCGTTGAAGAGGGGGTTCTCATCGGTTCGGGAGAGAAACCAAGTTACCTTTATTCGGAGCAGGCAAATTACACTAACTTCCACCTTCGCGTCTCGGCACGAATAAATGACGGGGGCAACTCTGGGTCTACTTCCGAATACCATCCGGGCCTATGCCAGGCAGTCCCGGTGTTGGGTACGAAGCACAGATCAATAGTACCCACAAGGATCCCAACAAAACGGGGAGCCTCGATCTTGCCCGGGGCGGTATCCTAAAGGCGGTGCGCGAATCGCCGGTTCCGCCGGGCACATGGTTCACCCTGGAGGTGATCGCCGAGGGGAACCATCTCGTTATCAAGGTGAATGGCAAGACGACGGTAGACCTTAATGATCGCAGGAGCGCCTTGCCAGCGGCGGCCTTGCCCTTCAGCAGCTCGCACAAACTGTGTGTGAGTTCCGCAAGATCGAGATCAAGGAGTTAACGCCGGGCAAAGCGGAAAAACCACCTGTCATCGATGAGAAGAAACCGCCGGAGGCCGCGACCCCAATCGATCCTAAGCTCCGCGGTTCTTCCATGAACGCCTATGGGTCTTGGAAGATAAACGGCGACGAGCTTGTCGAAGAAAAATCGTAGGGGAAATGTGATCAACTCTTTTGAGACTATAACTGGAAGGATTATGACCATTCAGTCTGCCAATTCAAAAAAATTGTCGGCCTTTACCAGGTTGCTTCCCCATCACGTTACCGGGGCTGGATGTGGCCGGTTTGGCCTTGGCGGCCAGCTAAACACGATTGACTTTGCAGAATCGGTTGAGCGAGGCAATTACGCCATGTTAAAGCGTCCCGTGGAATAGAGAAAAACCGCTGGTATACCCTTTGACTTCGACTTCGCGGTGCGGACATCGCCAGTGTTTTGTGGATGACAAAATGGTCTTCGAGTATGAAGACCCCAAGAACCCTGCCG
Organism: uncultured Acidobacteriaceae bacterium; assembly: GCA_963736535.1. Classification (GTDB taxonomy): domain Bacteria; phylum Acidobacteriota; class Terriglobia; order Terriglobales; family Acidobacteriaceae; genus PALSA-350. The sequence goes on along the minus strand of CAVTPN010000010.1, from coordinate 398,527 downwards.
GAGCCCCTGGGGTTGTTTTCTTCAAAAACGATGGTGTGTTTTCGGAGCATTCGGGTCGTCGATCTAGTGGAAAGGAGCTTTTTGGAGGTCTGCCAAGACTGCCAAGAGGGGCCAACCGATGGTTGCCTCCCACAGTCCTGGCCGCTGCCGACTAGATTCTGCTGTTTTGGTGGCCACCGCGTGCGGTGACCGGGGTAGTCTTTTCTGAGATGGCCGTTTTGTGTACAGTTGCAGCAATGGCAATCATTGTCGGCGCCAACGGAGATAAAGGAGAATCACCACAGGGTTTTATCAACGGAGGCCCAGGCAGCTCTGTTCGGATATGGGCCGTAGAGACAGGAAAGGAGTTGGACCACTCGAACCTCGCAATGCCGTTGTACTCGAATTGGGGTTCTTTAAGTTTGCTGCAGCACCGGCAACGCCCGTATCTGGTTCCCTATTCTGGGGCCGGTGAGAGTTGGCAAGTCAAGTTGCTGGGAAATAGCCGATGGTAAATTCCAAAAGCCTGCCAGCTTTCCGATCAACACTGTGCAAATGTTTGCATCAGTGTAAGTAAAGTCCTTGACTTTGGTTTTGTTGCCGAAAAGGAAAAAACAGCCTTCCCCTGAATGTAGACGGGAGCTTCTGGCAATGGAACATGAAAGAGAAGAAGTTGGTGCGACAGTTTCCCGGCGCCTTCAAAAAAGTTCCTCCGTGGGGATCACGCCTGACGGCCGGCTCGGCTTGCTTGCCCGGAGAAATCAGCCGTTTGCCGAAATCGATCTCGCCACCGGCAAAGAGACAGGCCGGTGGAAGGAAGCGGTGGCGGAAATCAACAGCATGGCATATTCGCCGGATAGCACTAACTCTTAACAGGTGCGAAGGACTGCACGGCTGCGCCTCTCGGACATGAAAGGTGCGAAACAGGTTCAGCCGCGCCAACCACTTACCCGCTACCCGTGCGAGCGGCGGCGATTTCCCCCGACGGCAAGCTGCGCCCTCTTCGGCAGCGACGACTACACCGTCCGCTTGTGGGACTTGGATGCCAAGAAGGAACTGGCCTGTTTCACCGGCCACACGGCCGCTGTCAAGGCAGTGGCGTTCTCCCCCGACGGCCGCCGCGCCGCTTCCGGCAGCGACGACTACACGGGTGCGGTGTGGCGGCTGCCGTGACTCATGCGTTCGCAATCGCTCCCCACACGATCTGGCGAACCGGCGGAGTAAGCTCGCCCCTGGCGGCCCGAGACTGCTCCGCATCGGCAGCTGGAACACCGAAGCCGTGGATCCGGGCTGCATGGGAGCGTCCTTCGGTAGGCCGGTGGCCGGAGTCGGAGCGAGCGGAGCGAGCGGAGACGGAGGCCGCCGAGCCGGAGCGGAGGGCGGAACGGTCATTGCCCGCAGCGAAGCGACGCTTCCCTCCACGTGTCTCCTGTGGTAAAGTTCCAACTTGGGACAACACCTTCGATAGAGGTCCGTCCATGCAGCAGACGGCGTTACCCTACCATGAGGCGGCGATTCTGACTCGCATCGCCGGGCCTGGAGAGCCTACGCTGTCGTCGTCGGCCGCCAAGGGCATATTGACGTTGAGATTCAGCACTGCCGACAAGGACCGCATGCTCGCCCTCGCTGGCAAAGCACGCGCCGGGACGCTAACCGCCGACGAACAAGCCGAAGTCGAAGCCTACAGCCGGATCAGCAGTCTGCTCGGTATCATCAAATCGAAAGCCCGTCGCGCCCTCAAACGTCGGGGGTCGAACGGGAAGGCGAAAACCCAGTGACCACGCATGGAACGCGCGCTGGAAGAATTCGTCTGGCGACGTGCCCGCAACTGCTGCGAATACTGCCGAATGCCGCAGGAGTATGACGACGGCACCTTGGAGATCGATCACATCATTGCCACCAGTCACGGCGGCCTCACGCAAGCCTCCAACCTGTGCCTGGCGTGTTTCAGCGACAACAGTTTCAAGGGGCCGAACCTCAGCGGCATTGATCCGAAGACAAGAAAGATCGTAGCGCTTTCAATCCCCGCCGCCACACCTGGCATCGGCATTTCCGGTGGGACGGTCCGCTCCTTGTGGGCCGGACACCAACTGGGCGAGCCACCATCGTGACGTTGCGGATCAATCTGGCCCATCGTGTTGCTCATCGTCAGGAACTCATCGATGAAGGCGTTTTCCCACCAAACTGAGAGGGCAGCCGGAAAGAAGTCGCGGCAAATCGCCCGCAACCCCCCGCAGTGCCAATGGCAGACGAACCTAGAGACTCCCGACATAAATCATGCAACAAATTCAGGGGCTTGCTTGGAGAACCTTTGCCGTATCTTTTGATTGGACCGTGGCCGGGGTCGGTACTCCGACCCCGGTAAACCGGCGAGGATTAGCTAATGTACTGGTGACGGTGGTGCATGCGTCGGCCGAATACGACAAGCATCAAGCATGGGACAGCCGGGGTCGGAGTACCGACCCCGGCCACGGTTTCCTCAAGGTGCGCTCTGCCGACTTTGCACATAGACCGCCGGCCGCAAAATTAGCACCCCCGCCACGCTTTGGCCGAAGTAGGGGCCGAAGTGCTTCAGGTCGCCCGTCAGCAGGTGGGTTGCCTGGCCGTCTATTGCGGCCAGCAGGATGGGCTCATCCTTTTTGGGCAATTGAACTCCGGCTGGCATGACCATGCCAACGGGTGGATCAGGCACCAGGGTCACGCCGCTCACCAACGCCGCCAGGTCCGGTAATTGGCCCCGACGAGCCTGGGCCAGATTGATCTCAGCCTCCTGCACGGCGAAGGGACAGGACAGCAATGCCGTACCGGTAAGACGCCAAAGAGCACGCAAAGCTGAAGTGGGATTGTACGCTGCGGAAAAGAGGACGTTCGCATCCAGGAAGGGCCGGTCCACAGGTTAGATTCCCTCCGGCACCTCGTGGGGGATTGTGGAAGGGTCGATGCCTAGCTTGCGGACTTCGGCCACTGCCGCGGCGTAATCTTCGGGACCAATGGCGTTGTTGAGCAAGAATTCAGCGATACGCTGGGGTGTGTAGGGTTCCAGCATTCCAGGATAAGCCGTCGCCGGCCATTGGGCTGCAAGGGGCTCGGTTGATTTGGTTTCCTTGGACATCGTGATGTTCTCCCCGGATTCAAGCCGGTCCAATTCGCCTTGTTCCACCATACGGGTCGGCTTCAAAGGAAATCCAGGCGGATATCGGTCGGTTGCATCGATCAGCTGCAATACCATGAAATCCGTGCGGCAATGGCGGCAACGCATGGTCGCGCCCCGTGGCGAGTCTCGCGGTGCTGGCCGACGACGACCCGGAATGGCGGCCGGCCGCGTTTCTCAGCAGCTTGTTTGGCTGCGAAGCCGGCATTCACTTCCCCGTCGTGAAGCTACTGGATTTCGCGGCGCGTGAGATAGTGCTGGAGGCAAGCACCATCGGGTTTGTCCCCCGTCGTTCTCGCCCATGTCAAGGCTGCGCCAGACACACGGCGACCCTTCCGCGCGGCACGCCTGGAAGATTCGCCTGGTGCGCGGCCTGTACGAGCGCGGCTTCAGCCCCAAGGACGTGCGCGAACTGTTCCACGTCATCGACTGGCTGATGGAACTACCGCCGCCGTTGAGGGACGTGTTTTGGGAAGACTTGGACAAGATTCAAGAGGAGCGACGTATGCCGTTCATTTCCACCCCCGAGCGCGAGTTGCGGCTGGTCGACGGCATCCCGCACGACCAACGGAAGCAGAGCTTCCAGGTCGGCATTGACGGCACCGGTCATCATGTCCGCACCGCCCCGGTCCGCAGGCCGAAGCGATGCACGGCCGCATAGCCCACCCGAACGCACCAAATTTGCGCGTCGGGACAACGGGCCAACAATCGCTTTGAGGCGGTCAAGGTATCCTCAGCGACCTCGAATGTTCCGGTCTCCACATCGATGGCCACGATTCGCCCGCGGTTACCGGTTTCCACCTGGGCGCACACCTTCTGCTCATAAAGAGAGGCGCCGCGGCGGGCGTGCTCTTCCTTGCTATACCGGGGCTCAGGTCCCGCCATGGCTTCTCTCCCCTTCAGCGTCATTGGGATTTCTCACTCCAACGAATTGTACTGCGCGGGTGCCTTGACCACGATCACGCGGAAAAAAGCCCCCGTGCAATGAACCCCATCCCTTCACCCACTTTCCTAGTCCCGTTGACTCGCAAAGCCGTTCTCGCTTACAACATGCCGTTGCTTGCTGGCGCAAAGACGCCTCGACTCGCGTCCCCGCTCGGAAGCATCCTCTTTCCACGGATAAGGAAACGCCGCCATGCACCGCTTACTTCTGGCTGCCATTGGCACTGCCTGCCTCGCCGTCCTGGCCGTCTTCGTCGGCTGCTCCCGACCGCACGAGGGGCCGCGGCGCCGCGGACATTCCCACGACGAACACGCCCGGCGACGCTCCGGCACCGAACGCCGTTAGAGTCGGCGACACCGGCAATCGCGTGTATGGCGATTTCATCAACGCGGACCTCATCTCGCGGGCGGCCCCGCAATCGCCGCAAGAAAGATATGACGCGGCTTTGCGCGACGCCGTCGATCAGGTCATCGACCAGCATTACGACAAGGCGATGGCCGCTCTCAAGGCCGCGCAGCAGATTCAGGATACCGAGCTGGTCCGAAATGAGATCGCCAAGATCGACGACCTGCTCCGTCAAAAAGCGGCGGCCGAGCAGACGGTGCGCGATGTGCAAACCGTGCTGGACGACGGCAGACCCGATGATGCTTCCCGGCTCGGCATCGACGCGCTTCAGCAGTTCGGCGGCGGCGGCGATTTCGCGGACAACCTCTCCCAGCAGAAGCGCCAGGCCGACACGCTTGTCGCCGCCTCCCTCTCCAGCGATGACGAGAGATTCAACCGATTCAAGACCGAAGGCGACATGGCACGATCGACCGCCAACTTCCGTGCGGCCGCACTGAGCTACGAGCAGGCACTGCGCTTTCGTGAAGATCCCACTGTCCGCGCCACATACGACGACACCGTCGCCCGGCTGAGTCGTTACGACGACGATCTTCATCGCGCCGCCACTGCGCCGCGATCCGGCGGGACTTGAAGACGCTATCGCCGCGCTGAACGATGCCCAGGCCGTCTGGGACACGCCGCAGGTCCGGCAGCAGATCGACGAGTTCACCTTCGCCTTGCAGCAGCGGCGCGATCGCGTCAGCATCGCGGAGTTCGAGGTGCGCGGCGACATCGGCGTGCCCGGCGCCGGCAAGACCGTGGCCGAGACCTTGCTGCCTTGCTTCCGGCCGCGTTTCGATCTTGTCGAGCGCGAGCAGGTGGGCCGCATCCTTGGCGAATTGAAGCTAGAAGCGGCCGACCTCGCCGGTTCGCCGGACGGCCAGCGCCAGGTGGGTCAGCTTGCGAAGGTCCGCTATCTCGTTCTCGGCAGCGTCACGCCGCTGAACGGCATCACCGTCAACGCCCGGCTTGTGAATGTGCAGACCGGCGTCATTGAGCAGACCGCCCGCATTTCGTGCGCCGTCGGCCGCGGAGCTTGGAGCCGCGCTTTGAAGCTGCTCGCCCAGATGCTGCAAATGAACGACGATCAGAAGCTGGCGTTCGAGCAGATGCTCGGCGACAAGGCGGCCGAACAGCCGGTCCAGGCGATTCAGGCCATCGACCTCGCCAACCCGAGCCTGCCGCCGTTGCTCGACATCGTAGTCGGAGCGCCCCGCCGCCGATCATCGTGACCTATGCACCGCCGCCTTCGCCGAAGTTCTTCTTCAACATCTCTTTCGGCGATTTCCGGGGTTTTGCGGCAGCTCCCGTGGTGGCCGCTCCGCCGCCCTCGCTGGACGTGGTGCTGGCCGCGAACGATCCGCGCCGCGGCCGGATGTTCGCCCTGTCGGTCGAGCTGGGCGACAACCTGTTCCGCCGCGGTCAGTATGCGGAAGCACATCGCCAATTCTCGCTCGCGCTGAGCCTGTCGGGCGGCAATGCGGACATCGCCCTGCGCATCGGCAAGTGCAAGCCGTTCCTGCCGACGCCCCCGCCGCCGGCAGTCGTCGTTGTCGCGCCTCCTCCGGTGCGGCCGCGGCTGATCGTCTTCAGTTTCCTCCTGGGCACGCCGCCCGGCCTTGTCCCGGCCAACCTCGGCGATGTCGCGGCCGATCAGTTCGCGGCCTACTTCGGCCCGAGCTTCGAGATCGTGGATCGCGGCGAGGTCTGCTGGTACATGGGCCGGCTCGGCATCACCTTCCGCGATGTGGTCAATGATCCCGGCGGCGCGTCGCGCTCGGCTCAGGCGATGAATGTCCGGTTCTACTGCTTCGGCACCGTCGCGCCGACGGCCAGCCTCGACGTTCAGGCCCAGTTGGTCGACGCCATGAGCGGCACCGCCACCGCGACGGCGCGAATCCATGTCCAGGATCATCTGGAGCTGAAGCTCCGCCTTAACGAGCTCGCCATTCAACTCTCGGCCCCCGGCGACAAGGGCAGACTCTGCGCACAGCAAGGCGCGGCGAGTGAGAAGGCCTTGAACGACGCTCGGGCTCTCCTCAAAGCCGGCCAGCCCGCTCAGGCCGCCGTGGTCGGCGCGCAGGGTCTGGAGATCGCGCCCCAAAGCGCCGCGCTGCGGACCGTGCTGGCTCAGGCCGAGGGAGAGATAGAGCACGCGAAAATCGAGCAACAGCGCAAGGCCGCCGAGGCCGCTCACGCCCAGGCCATGAGAGAAGCCGAGGCGCGGCAGAAACAACTGGCCCAGCAAGCTGCGGCCGCGCGGTTGCAAGCGGAAAAGACCGCGAAAGAGCGGACGGCTGACGCGAAGCAGGTCGAGGAGAGGAAGAAGGTTGCCGCCGCTCAGCAACTGGAGGCCGAGGGCAAGAAGGCCTTCGCTGCGGGCAATTACCCCAAGGCGGTCGGCGACTTCAAGAGCGCCGCGGCTTTACATCCATCGCAGGAATTGAACACAGAGCTTGCCGAAGCCCAGCGCAAGCAGAAGGAGGCCGGGGACATCAAGGTCGCCGCCGCAACTCAGGCCAAGGCCGCCGCCGAGCAGAAAGCGAAGGTCGATGCCCAGGCGAAGATCGCTCTTGAGAAACAGCGCCTCGCCGAGGAGAACAAATCCCGACAAGAGGCTCGCAGCAAGGAAGCGGCCGGTTTGTTGCGCAGGCCCGCCAGGACTTTGCCGAAAAGCAGTACGCCAAGGCGCAGGCCGCGGCGCAGTCGGCCCAGCAGATCAACCGCACGGCGGAGGGCGATCAGCTCCTCGCCCAGATTCAGCAGCAGTTGGCCGCCACTACCCGGACCGAAGACACCCGAAAAGCCGAGGAAGTCAGGCTCGCCAACGAAAAGGCGCAGAAGCTGGCCGCCGCGAAGAAGGCCCTCGACACCGGCAAGTCGGCGCTCGCGGCGAAGAATTACCCGGTCGCCGTCTCATCCTTGACCGAAGCTTCCAACCTCGACCCGACGAACGCCGAGGCTCGGTCGCTCCTTCAGCAAGCCGTCGCGGCTCGGGACGCGCAGGCCGCGGGCCAGAACAAGGCCTGTCGCAGCACGCCGCCCTCTTGCAGCAAGCAAACGCGGCGCTGGCGGCGAAGAAGTACGACGACACGGCTCGTCTTCTCGCGCAAGCGGACGCGCTCGTCCCCGGCGACCCCCAAGCCCGCGCGCTGGCAGCCGAGCTACAACTGCGCTCGGGATCAGTCGGTTTCCACGGATCGCAATGCGGCCCAGTACGGCGAGGAGTTGAAGGCCGCCAATGCCGCGCTGGTGACGAAGCAATACGACAACGCCATCGCTCATGCGGCGGCTGCTCTCCGGCTGAAAGCGAACGATCCCGCGGCCACCGCGTCATCAAGGAAGCGCAGAGCGGCAAGGCCAGTGGTGACGCGGAGAAGAAGAAGCAAGCCGACTACGCCGCGGCGATCCAGGCGGCACGGTCCGCGCTGACCGCCAAGAACTACGATGTCGCCATCAAGAACGCCAATGATGCCCAGCGGCTTTTCCCCGGCGACAGAACGTCCGCCGACCTGGCCAACCAGGCCCAGGCCGCGAAGAACGCCGGCGAGGCGGCGGCGATGTGCGGAGCGCAGTACGACCGCCAGATGGCCGCCGGTGCCGCGGCGATGCAGGGCAAGCGATTCAAGGACGCCATCATCGCGTACAACGAAGGCGCTTCACCAGGTCCCAGGCGATCCCGCCGCGACCAAGGGCTTGAACGACGCCAGGATTGCCGACACGCCGAAACCTCCGCCTCCGCCTCCACCCGCGCCGGCGCGCCCGATTACAACAAGCTGATGCAGACCGGCCAGACTTTCGAGCAACAAAAGAAATGGGCCGAGGCCTCCGCCGCGTTCCAGCAAGCTCTGAAAACCAAACCCGGCGACGCGAAGGCGACGTATGGCCTCGACATGGCCGAAGGCCAGCGGGCGCTGGACGCGAAGCGCTGGACCGACTGCGCAGAAATGGTTCGAGGATGCGCTGCGGCACGTGCCGAGCGATGCCAGCGCGATGGTGCTGCTGAAGCGGGCGAAGGAGATGAGGTAGTCGAATAACGCCCGGCTGCCATCCGAAAGAGCCGCGCACGGACTAGCGCAAGGAGCCGCGACGAAGCAAGCGCCAAGAAAAGGGCGCTTACTCCGTGGCGCGGCTCTTTCCGTTTCACCAGTACCAGGGCGAATGGCGCGAGTTGGCGACTGTGCCGAAGTAAAGCACGAAGAACAGCAAAAGCACGACCCACAGGCCGATCACTACGAGTCCGAGAACGAGACCCGCGATCGCCATGCCTTGCCCATTTCGGGTATCCTTGCCGATGGAGCCGAACACGATTGCCATGATCGCGAAGATGAGCCCCGGAATTCCAAAGAGAACGCAGCTGAAGGGAATGGCCACGATGCCAAGGACCATCGCCGTGATGCCGAAACCGGGGCTGTCGTCCCTGCGCCGCCGGCGGATCGGTGCGGCTGATCGTAGTAGTCCTGCGGATAATAGGCCGGCGGCGCCTGGCTCAGGCTTTGCGGCGGCGCCGAATACAACGGGGCCGGGACTGGCGGCGGCAGCGGCGGCGACAGAGCGGTCGGCGGCGACAGGTCGTCGAGCTTGCCGAGCACCGTCTTGTTCGTTGGGATCGGCTCGGGCGGCTTCGGGACAAGCAGCTTCTGACCACAGTGCGGGCAAAGCCCCTTCGTTCCCGCTTCATGCACTTGCGCCTGGAGCTGGCTCGAACAGGTTGGGCACGTGTAGCGGATCACGACCTGTCTCCCTGGTGATGGATCAAGACTATCGCGCCGGGACGCCCCCGACAACAAAGAAACACAGCAAGTCGAAAGCTCCTCATTCAGCTGCCTGGTCCCGGTGCAAGGCGCCGGAAGTCAGGAACCGTTCCTCTTGCTCACAACGGTTCCCGACTCCCGTGCCGTTCCACCCACAGCTCCGATCGCATCCTGGTCCGTTTCGTGTCTCACGGCCTCGTGAGACACGAAACACATACTGTCCTTAACTGTTTCTCTACCAAGGGTTATGGAACAGGGTGCGTGTATGTCTTGCCGTAAGACACGGCCGATGCATGCATTCCGGTGGCGGAAATCGAGGCGACATACCCCCTGTCGAGTTGGCACACCGAGAGAGGATCATCTCGTAACTTCATGTCAGGAGTTGTTCCCGAAGGGCCTGCATTCTGGCTTTGCCTTCTTCGCGGAGCTCCGCTCCGAAGACTCCGCGTCGCGGCTAACCGTGGGCGCCTCACCTGATAAGCAACATCTCCCGATACGTCGGCAGCGGCCAGGACTCTTCCCTCAAGGCACGTAAAGCCGGCCGGTGCCGAGAATGTTTTCTTCCTGCATCAAGTATTCCAGCAGGCTTTCAACTACTTGGCCGGCGTACTGCCGACTGTGCCGAATCCGTTGAACGTCGGAAATCGTAAAGACCGGCAAAGAAGTGGGCGTGTTGTGATCTCGAATGGTGGATTCCAGGGAATCAGCCCCCGCTTTGTTGCGATTGTCGGTAATCAAATAGAGGCCGTTGTTCTGACAGTTTCTCCAGACCAGTTCGTCCGAGGCTTCGGGCGAAAGGCCGACGTCCGAAAACTGCACGTAGCGCACTTGCAAATGATCCCAAAACAACTTCCAGGGTTCTGCTTGCATCAGGGCGATCACCACATCGACGTAGCCGGTGATGTTGGCGTCGGCAAGGATTCCCTTCACCGGGACTCTCCATTAGCCTTTGTTCGCAGGAGCTGTTCCCGCAGCGCCTGCATTCTGGCTTTGCCTTCTTCGCGGAGTTTCTGCACGTCGGGCGGATCTTTCCTTTGTGCGTTCTGCTCCCGAATACGACCGTCTTCTTCGTCCAGTGTCTCCTTGTGTTCCCGGTAGTACTGCTCAACGACGGCGATCTCCTCGCGGCTCAGGGCGGGGATCCAGCGAATGATCTCGTCCCAGGAACAACCGTCCTGAAGGTAGGGTACAAGATCCTGCACCGTGATCCTGCTGGTAGACAGTTGTAGTCCGCGGCCACGATCGACAATCTGGATGTTAGTTTTCATGGCGTTTCCACACCGCTTCTTCCAAGGAACCGGGTAACCTTCATTCTACCTGACGGACACCGGCTGGAGCGATGTAGGTACGCATTGCGCAGAGACGGGACACATGGCCGGAACAATGTTCCTGAAAGGACCGGCCGGTTAGCCGCGACGTGCAGTCTTCGGAGCGGAGCACTCTGAGCGATCACAGTCCTCAGCAGTGATGAAAACGGACCTCGCCATCCATACCTTGATTTACGGCAACATTCTTGCCACGCGAACCATGCTCTGCGGCGTTGCCAAGGGCGCTTCTGCCTCTGCCTCTGCCCGCTTCAGAACATCCGCATAGCGAAACCCAAACTCGAACGCCGCATCCGGAACCGGCCGCCGATACACTTCCAGACAGCGATCCACAAGGTTCACGATCCAGTAATCCTCAATGCGGCCGCGTGCGTAAAGGCTGATCTTCCGGCCACGGTCGATGGCAAGCGTCGTATCGCAAATCTCGACGACGAGCAATGCTGTCGTTGGGTGCGCGGTAAACGCACCCTTCGCGCCGGCAACAACTGCGACATCGGGCTGCGGCTCCGAATCCAAACCCAGATCAAGCGGCATCTGCATCCGTACCCAGAAGCGATCCTTAGGGAACAGGTCGCGAAGCAACTCGGCCACGTTGTCGGTGCTGATGCAGTGCGGATTCCCTGGGCTGGGCATCTCGATAACTCTCCCCGCCGAGCAGTTCGACGCGCTGGTCGACGAACCAACCAAGCTCATTCATCGCGTGGTATTCATCCTTCGTCCACCGGCGCAACGCGGCTGATTCGGTTGGACGGAAGGTAGCACGGCAGTTGTCATAGGTTCTCACGTTTCCAGCATCGGTTCGCCGCGACGCGGAGTCTTCAGAGCGGAGGGCGCTTTACACGAAGAAGTGCTTCGCTCCGCAGACTCCGCGTCGCCGCTAACCGGCGGCGCCTCACCGGATGAACAGCATCTCCCGATACGTCGGCAGCGGCCAGAGGTCGTCGGCGACCATCGTCTCCAGCTTGTCGCCCAGCGTGCGCAGCGCGGCCATCGCCGGCAGGACCGTGTCGCGGAAGTACTTGGCGTGGCGCAGCGGCTCGCCGTCGGCGTGATGGCCGAGCGGCCTTGTCCAGCGCGCCGGTCGCCTTCTGGAACTCGCGTCAGCGTCGCGGTCAGCGCTCTTGAGCAGCTCCACCTGGGCGGCGTTGTCCACGCCGGCGGCCTTGGTCGCGTTGACCGCGGTCGCCACCTCGCCCTGGTAGCGCAGCGCCGGCGGGAAGGATCATCGTCTTGGCCATCATGCACCATCAGCTGGGCCTCGATGTTCACCGTCTTGACGTAGTTCTCGCTGAGGATCGCGAAGCGGCTCTGCAGCTCGCGCTCGCTGTAGACCTTGTACTTGGTGAACAGCTCGATCGAGTCCTTGCGGATGATGACCGGCAGCGCGTCCACGGTGTTGCTCAGGTTCGGCAGGCCGCGCTTCTCGGCCTCCTTGTGCCATTCCTCGGTGTAGTTGTCGCCGTTGAAGATGACCTTCTTGCTCTCCTTGATGATGCCGGGCAGCAGGTCCTGGATGGCCTTGTTCAGGTCCTTGCCGCTGGCCGACGGCCTTCTCCAGGTTGCGTGGCGATGAAGTCGAGCGACTCGGCCACGATGGTGTTCAGCACGGTGTTGGGGCCGGCGATCGACTGCGAGCCGCCGACGGCGCGGAACTCGAACTTGTTGCCGGTGAAGGCGAACGGGCTGGTGCGGTTGCGGTCGCCGGCGTCGCGCGGCAGCTTCGGCAGCACCGAGACGCCGATCTCCATGAAGCCGCCCTGCTTGGTGCGCTTCGGCGCTGCCCTTCTCGAGCTGGTCGATGACGTCCTGGAGCTGATCGCCCAGGAAGATCGAGATGATGGCCGGCGGCGCTTCGTTGGCGCCGAGGCGGTGATCGTTGGCGGCGCCGCACACCGACACGCGCAGCAGCTCGGGATACTTGGCGACGGCCCGGATGACGGCCACGCAGAAGACCAGGAACTGGGCGTTGTCGTGCGGCGTGTCGCCGGGGTTGAGCAGGTTCTCGCCGGTGTCGGTGGACATCGACCAGTTGTTGTGCTTGCCCGAGCCGTTGATGCCGGCGAACGGCTTCTCGTGGAGCAGGCAGCCAGGCCGTACTTCGGCGGCGTCTTGCGCATGATCTCCATCGTCAGCATCTGGTGGTCGGTGGCGAGGTTGGAGTCCTCGAAGATCGGCGCGATCTCGTACTGGCTCGGGGCCACTTCGTTGTGCCGCGTCTTGACCGGCACGCCGAGCTTGAACAGCTCGGCCTCGCAGTCGGCCATGCAGGCCAGCACGCGCTCGGGGATGGCGCCGAAGTACTGGTCTTCCAGCTCCTGGCCCTTGGGCGGCTTGGCGCCGAACAGCGTGCGGCCGGCGTTGATCAGGTCGGGCCGCAGGTAGTAGAAGTGCTTGTCGATCAGGAAGTATTCCTGCTCGGGGCCGACGGTGGTGAAGACCTTCTTGGCCTCCTTGTTGCCGAACAGCCGCAGGATGCGCAGCGCCTGCTTCGACAGGGCTTCCATCGACTTGAGCAGCGGCGTCTTCTTGTCGAGCGCTTCGCCGGTCCAGCTCAGGAAGGCGGTCGGGATGACGAGGGTGGCGCCGTTGGGGCTTTCGTAGATGTAGGCGGGGCTGGTCGGGTCCCAGGCGGTGTAGCCGCGGGCCTCGAAGGTGGCGCGGATGCCGCCGGAGGGGAACGAACTGGCGTCGGGCTCGCCCTTGACCAGTTCCTTGCCGCTGAACTCGGTGATGGCCTTGCCGTCGCCGGTCGGGCGACAGGAAGCTGTCGTGCTTCTCGGCGGTCAGGCCGGTCATCGGCTGGAACAGGTGCGTGAAGTGCGTGGCGCCCTTTTCGATCGCCCAGTCCTTCATGGCGGTGGCGACGGCGTCGGCGATGGTCGGATCGAGCGGAGCGCCTTGCTTGATGGTCTTCTGGAGGGCCTTGAAGATCGGCTTGGGCAGCCGTTCGCGCTGCACGGCTTCGTTGAAGACGTTGACGCCGAACAGGTCCTTGATGTGCGTTTCCTTGAAATTGACGCGCTGGAGCTTGTACTTGGTGGTGGCGACCGATTCGATGGCGGCGTGCCGCGGGTTCAGGGAGCTCATACAGCCTTCCTTCAACAAAGGGGAATGCGAATACTGGGGGTTCAGCGTCTGCGCGAGCCAGGGAGAGTAGGTGAGCTGGCCCTCGAGTCGGCGTCCGATGTCGATATAGATAGGGGGGTTCGGCGTGGTCGTCTAGCTGGCGGGTTGGGGTGTGTCGAGGCGAGAATATCGGCTAGGCGACACACACAAGCCTGAAGCGCCAGCGAAGGAAACTGTGTCCTTCGCTCGCGACTTCAGGCTTGTGTGCATGAGAAATCTCACGGCCATCAACGGCAGCCGGCTCGGCAAAACGAACGGAATTGTCTCAAGACCGCATTCCGCGATCACTTCTTGAATTATTCTTCGCCGCGCCTCGTTTTTCCTCAAGATTCAAGTTTGCCTAACCGATACAGATAGAACGACCGCTAAACCGGGGACGATTCCCGTGCGAATCGTGCCGGCGGGGGGGATTTGGGGTGGTTTGGGGAGGAGGCAGAGATGACTGCCGGATCATTAGCGCTGGCTTGTGTGCTGCTCGCCGTAAATGGAGGGGCCGAACCCGGCGAAGATCTGCAAAACTTCCGCGAGTTTGACATCCCCATCACCATCGTTGCGGACAAGCGGCCCGACATCAGCGGTCTGGAGTTGCACTGGTCCAGAGACCGTGGACAGACCTGGGCCATGCTGGCCCGGATCAGCCCGGACAAGTCGGCCTATCCGTGCAAGGTTCCCGCAGACGGGCCTTACTGGTTCACTCTCGTCACGGTCAACTCGCAGGGTCTCCGCGACATCAACGACCTGAAGCAGGCCAAACCCGGCCTCAAGATTTACGTGGACACCGTCGTTCCCGAGATCAAGCTAACCGCCGACCGAGTGGGCGACGAGATCGTTGTGAACTGGGACATCCGCGAGGACCATCTCGATCCGAAATCGCTCAAGGTGGAATGGTGTCACAGCGGCCAGGCACCGATTCTGGTGCCGCTGACCGCAGGCCATCATGGCACGACGCGGTTCAAGCCCACCGATCCGACCGCAGCCGTCAGCATCCGCATGAGTGTCAGCGACCTGGCGAAGAACCAAAACCAGGCGACAACCGCGGTGGCGGCACAGCTGGTGAGCCCGCCGGGGATCGTCGTGTCGAACGACACTCCGCGACCATTGCCTCCGCCCAACGACCGCTCACCGGTGCCGATCGCGCCGTGGACGTCGGCTGCGCTTCCGCCTGTTCCTCCCGATGTGCCTCCGGCACTCCACTACCGCCGGCGGTGTTGCCGCAGACCGGCCCGCAACGGGTCGTCGCGCTATCGTCAGGGCCGAATGTGGGGGGCAACACCCCGCTGGACTATGGAATGACGCCGGTCAATAATCAACTGCCGCCGCTGCAATTCACGAACAAAAGTGAGGTCAAGCTCGACTTCGAGGTGGCCAAGTATGGCCCGTCCGGTCTCGGCGAAGTCGATGTATATGTGACGACTGACGACGGGCGATCCTGGACCAAGGCACTGGTCGATTCGAAGGCGGGGATGCTGCCCGTCGATGTGCACGGTCCCGGACCGTTGCGCGGCTCGGTGACAGTGCAGATCGGCAAAGAGGCTGTGCCCTACGGCTTCTTCCTGGTCGTGAAGAACAAAGCTGGCTTCGGCAAGGATCCGCCCAAGCCGGGTGATTTGCCGCAGGTCCGCGTCGAGCTGGACATCACACCGCCGACTGCCAAGCTGTTCAAGCCCGAACCTGCGGACCCGAGCCAGCCGAACTCGCTTGTCATTCGCTGGGAAGCGTCGGACCTGCACCTGGCCGCGAATCCCGTTTCCTTGCAATGGGCAAAGGCTAAAGAAGGGCCCTGGGAGTACATTGGCGAACGCGAACTGCCGAACACCGGCTTCTTTGTTTGGCACATACCCAGCGATTTCCCGGCCAGCGTTTATCTGCGCTCTGACGGTCCGTGACATGTCGAAGAACCAGTCCGTCGCCGAAACGGACAAGCCTGAGGTCGTTGATTTGACTGTCCCCGTCCTCGGCGGCGTCAGCTTGCAGACGGCGGGGGTGCGGTGAGGTGAGCGGCAGCATAAGCCCAAACCGTAGGACGGATTTCCAATCCGTCCGTGGTGGGAAGAGGACGGATTGGAAATCCGTCCTACGGGTATCTTTCCTCTCGCCGCCCGCCTAAGAAGCCGTTGCAATGTATGACTCGGCTTAGGTTCCCCGCTTGGCCTGCACCTCCAGAATCCAGCGCGCCGCATCCGTCAAGTCCGTGGCGCAATAATCAGCCTGACACCGCTCGCGCTGACTATGCGGCAGGTCGATGAGGATGGAAGCCCGACAGCCCGCCGCTTGACCCGCCGCCACGTCGCTCCAGCGATCGCCAATCATGAAGCTTCGGCTCACATCGAGAGTGAAGCGCCGTGCTGCTTCGAGCAACATGCCCGGCTTCGGCTTCCGACAGGAACAGTTATCCGCGTTGTCGTGGTAACACGTCAGCACGTCCAGCACCGGGAGCGTCCGGCGAAGAACGTCGTTCATTTCCTCAACCACTTCCCGTGTCTGTGTGCCGCGCGCTACATCAGGCTGATTGGTGACGACGACGAGCTGATACCCGGCATCGGCGAGGCGCTGCAAAGCTTGCGGAACGCCGGGCAGAATCTCAAAATCGGCGAGGCTCTGCGGGGGATGCGGCACCGCGTCGCGCACCACAGTGCGGTTCAGCACGCCGTCGCGGTCGAGGAACACCGCGGGAGACATGGCTCACTCCTGCACCGGCTTCTCCGGTAGCGCCGGCGGCTGCTCTTCGACGATCGGCTCCGGCGGCTCCGGCGTTCTCGAACCGGTTTCCGGGCCTTCGTAAACCGGCTCAAGGCGGGGCGAGCCGAAGACGCCGTAGTATTCATTGCCTGGAGCGAAGACGGGCTTTTCGACCTGAATGCCCATGCACCACTTGGCGGGATACTCCAGGTACCAGAAGTTCTTGAAGCCCGGCATGTTGCGGATGGGCAATGGCTGCGACAGCGTGAGCCCCGCGGACCGGAACGCCTTCTCCACCAGCTCGGAGCAGTAATAGCGCTCGATCGCTTGGGGCGAAGGAGAAATCGAAGGGCACCTTGCGCCGGTACGCATCCTCGCAGAAGGCAATGGCCTTGGGAATGCGATCGCGGTATTCGGGCTTTAGCCGTTTGACGGCGAAGTCGGAGCCGACGACGTCGAGCATCCACACCTCAAACGGGACCTTGCGCGTGCCCTGGCTCTCCACATCGTAGACCCAGAGCTGGCTCCCTTCCCAGTGAGCGAGAGCCACGTGCGAATAACGGCCGTTGTTGACCTTGGTGAGTATCCAGCAGCCGACGCGCGTGGGAATGTGATAGCTGTGCCCGCGGCGAAAGAGGACATCGCCCTCGTGAATGTGCTCGACCGCAAAAGCCGTGTGCTGGGCCATCTCTTCGGGCTTACAGCTTACGTGCCATTCGCCCCTCTCTCGTGCGGCATTGCCATCGGGGCCAAACGGATGGCGGTCGCGCCATTCGGAAGGGATGGCGGCCATGGTCCGCGAGGAGGGGATCGAACAACCGGCAAGCGGCAGGACCAGGAGCAGGCAAGCGAATGGAGCGATCCATCGCGTCGCCGTGCGGCGTTGCCTCGGCTCCATCCGCCATCCCTCCCTGATCAGCTACGTTAGCGTATCCTGCGGCGCTGTGCGCGGCTGGCGCATACTTGCTATTTCGACCAGAGTGCAGGGCTCCCATTAGTTTTGCTGAATGACGAAGAGATGATGTTGTGCGCAGTTAGCCCAAAGTGCCGAAACGCGCGATTGAGCGGTTGTCCAGTGAGTGTCTGTCCGGAAAGCCTGTGGCGGCACGTTTCCAACGTGCCGATCTAAGGTGATTTAGGCTTCTCGGCACGTTGGAAACGTGCCGCCACAGGCTTCTCGGACAGACTCTAAGATGCACGGGCGGCTATTGCCGACGGGTGGCCGGGACTGAGGTACTCCGAAGCCCCGGCCACCCCTGCCCCTTCTCCCCGGTTCCAGAGAGGTAATTGTTGCTTTGGCAGCGTGGCATCGATGGGTGCTATTGCCGGCAGACGGCGTCGAGCATAGCTAGAAAACAACATCGTCTTTCTCCGTTCGTGAGCCCAATTCAAGAGGGTGCCGGCGCCGTGAGCCAAATACCACAGAAAATGGGAGCCTCCGAGGCCCTGGTTGAGGTCCTTGCCGTCAACGGCGTGAAGCATGTGTTCGGCATTGTCGGCTCGGCCTTCATGGATGCGCTCGACCTCTTCCCGGCGGCCGGCATTGAATTCGTGTCGGTCGCCCATGAGCAGGGCGCGATTCACATGGCGGACGGCTATGCCCGCGCGTCGGGCCGTCATGGCGTGTGCATCGCCCAGAACGGGCCGGGCGTCACGAATTTCGTGACCGGCGTGGCCGCCGCCTACTGGGCACATTCGCCGGTCGTCTTCATCACGCCTGAGTCCGGCTCGATGGGGATGGGACTCGGCGGGTTTCAGGAGACCGAGCAGCTGCCGATCTTCTCGAAGATCACGAAGTACCAGGGACACGTGAACAACCCGAAGCGCATG
Organism: uncultured Acidobacteriaceae bacterium; assembly: GCA_963736535.1. Lineage (GTDB taxonomy): Bacteria > Acidobacteriota > Terriglobia > Terriglobales > Acidobacteriaceae > PALSA-350. The sequence goes on along the minus strand of CAVTPN010000010.1, from coordinate 380,356 downwards.
GCGGAGATCGCCGCGCGCTGCTTCGATCGCGCCATGCTCGAGATGGGTCCGACCCAGCTCAACATCCCCCGCGACTACTTCTACGGCGAGATCGAGGCGACGATCACCCCGCCGATGCGCATTGCCCACGGCCCCGGCGATTCTGCAGGCGCTCGATGCCGCGGCTAAGATGCTCGCCGGCGCAACGTTGCCGGTGATCCTGGCCGGCGGCGGCGTGATCATGTCGGGCGCCGCCGCCGACACGGTCGCGCTTGCGGAACTCCTGACCGCGCCGGTGTGCAACAGCTACCTGCACAACGACTCCTTTCCCGCTTCGCATCCCCTCTGGGTGGGGCCTCTCGGCTACCAGGGTTCCAAGGCGGCGATGAAACTCATTGCGCAGGCAGACGTGGTGCTTGCACTCGGCACGCGCCTTGGACCTTTCGGCACGCTGCCACAGTATGGGATCGACTACTGGCCGAAGAACGCGAAGATCATCCAGATCGACACCGACCCGCGCATGCTGGGTCTGGTGAAGCCGATCTCCGTCGGCATTCATGGCGATGCGCGGGCCGCGGCAACTGCGCTTCTCGGTCGGCTCCGGTCGCTGACGCTCGCCGGCTCGCCAGGCTGCCGAGCGCTCTGCCCGCATCAATGCCGAGAAGAAGGCATGGGAAACCGAGTTCGACGGCTGGACGCACGAGCGTGATCCGTATTCGCTTGAGGTCGCGGCGGATTCCCGCTACATGCATCCACGGCAGGTGCTGCGGGAACTTGAGAAGGCGATGCCGGCCCATGCGATGGTCTCGACCGACATCGGCAACATCTGCTCGGTGTCCAACTCCTACTTGCGTTTCGACGAGCCGCGTTCGATGTTCGCCGCCATGAGCTTCGGCAACTGCGGCTACGCGTTTCCGGTGATCTGCGGCGCGAAGATGGCGATGCCGCAGCGGCCGGCGTTCGCCTACGTCGGCGACGGCGCGTGGGGCATCAGCTTCAACGAGCTGCTCACCTGTGCGCGGGAGAAGATCGGCGTCACGGTGGTGGTCTTCAACAATGGCCAGTGGGGCGCCGAGAAGAAAAACCAGGTCGATTTCTACCAGCGCCGCTATCTGGGCGTGAACCTCGAATACCCGAGCTGGGCGGCCGTGGCCCGCGCGTTTGGCTGCGAAGGCGTGACCGTTGATCGGCTCGCCGACGTGGGGCCCGCCCTGCGGGCCGCCGCCGCAGCTCAGAGCGAAGGCCGCACGACAGTGCTCGACGTCATGGTCACGAAGGAACTGGGCGACCCGTTCCGGCGCGACGCGCTGTCGAAGCCGGTGCGATATCTTGAGAAGTACAAGGGCTTCGTTTGACCCTGGGGACAACCCTCTTTTCAAGGGCGGGTCACGTCCGGTAGCCGGTTCTGAGGTCCTGATGAACGGAGTAAGCGATGCCAACTACCGCGCTCGAGTCAGTGAGTGAAATGGCAATCTTGCGTCGGGTAGTCGATGCGGACGAGCCGTTCCAGTCGATCGAGGCAGCGCGCGAGATTCTGCAATTGCGTTTCGGGCGCGAGACAAGTCGCGCATGAACCGTCTCGCCGCCAAGAATCGCGAAGGCCAATTAACGCCTGAAGAGGAGGAGGAACTCAGCAACTACATTCGCGTCGGCCAGACACTCGGGATTCTCCAATCGAAAGCCCGGCGGTCGCTAAAGGCCCAACGCTCCGCATCCGGTGATGAATGAACAAGGCAATTCTGGAAGAGCTTCGCCGACTCTCGGACGATCGGTGCGACTACTGCCGGATGCCGCGAAAACTCGATCCGCTGCCGTTTCAAGTGGACCACATCATTGCCCAGCAACATGGCGGACAGACGGTCTTGGAAAACTTGGCCTGGAGCTGCTTGCATGACAACAAACACAAGGGATCGAACATTGCCGGCATCGATCCAGTGACGAATCAACTGACGGCGCTATTTCACCCACGACGCCAGAGCTGGAAGCGACATTTTGCCTGGAACGGCGCGATCCTCGTAGGACGCACCCAAATTGCCCGTGCGACCATTCGCGTTCTGGCGATCAACGATCCCGACCAGGTGGCGCTTCGGGCGGAACTGATGGAAGAAGGCGTCTTCTTTTTCATCCGCCCTGTGAGTACTGATGGCTCGATGAATCTGCGAGCCCGCAATGTTGGACGGGCCCGACTGCAACGACAGGACATCCATCATGGGTACCAAGGCAGCTCCCGAGCAGGGCCCCACTTCTAGCGAAACAGGCCCCCACGGTTTCCACCAGAAGCTCGGTCTGTTCGATGCCACCATGCTCGTGGCCGGCTCGATGGTCGGCTCAGGCATCTTCGTCGTCTCCTCCATCGTCGCCAAAGAAGTGGGCTCCTCGGGCTGGCTGCTGGCGATCTGGATTCTGACGGGCATCATGACCGTGATGGGCGCTCTCTGCTACGTCGAGCTGTCGTCCATGATGCCGCACGCCGGCGGTCAGTATGTCTATCTGCGGGAGGCCTACAGTCCCCTATGGGGCTTCCTCTACGGCTGGACCATCTTTCTCGTTATCCAAACAGGCTTCATCGCAGCCATCCTCGTGGCATTCGGCAAGTTCCTGGGCGTGCTGGTGCCCCAACTCGGCCCGGATAACATTGTGTGGCCCAGCCCCGGTCAAACTTTCACAGTTCTGGATAAGCCGTTCACCGTATCGGCAGCCCAACTTGTCGCGGCGGGAATTGTCGTCTTCCTCACGCTGCTCAACTGCCGGGGTGTCGAGGCCGGCAAGTTGGTGCAGAACATCTTCACCGTCGCCAAGATGCTGACTCTGATTGCACTGATCGTAATTGGTCTTGGCCTCGCCGCCAACTCGGCGGCCATCCAGGCTAACCTGAGTAACCTGTGGTCGGGGATCACGGACACGGAACTGTATCAGAAAGTGAGCAGCCATCGACTTGTGCCGTCGTCGCCTTCGCTTGTGGCGCTGATGGTCGCAGGAGGCGCCATGGTGGCTGCGCTGTTCGCCGCCGATGCGTGGAACACGGTTACCTTCACAGGCGCGGAGGTCAAGAACCCACGCCGAAACCTGCCGTTGAGTTTGGTTCTCGGCGTTGTCCTGGTGATCGTTCTTTATCTCTTCGCCAACGTTACTTACATGGCTGTCCTGCCCGTGAAGGGAGACGCGGAACTGGCCGCCAAGCTGGAGAAAGAGAGCAAGGAAGCAACCACCCCCGCAGCCAGAGCGGCGGTGGAGGAGGAGTATGTTCGAGAAGGCAGCCGGCTGGGAATCGACCAGGCCCATAATGATCGCGTGGCCACCGCCGTGATGGACGCGGCATTGCCGAAATATGGCACGGCCATCATGGCCATCGCGATCATGATCTCGGCCTTCGGCTGCGCCAACGGCATCATCCTTGGCGGCGCCCGCCTCCTGTATGCGATGGCCCGCGACAAGCTGTTCTTTCAATCGGTGGGTCGGCTCAATGGCCGAGGCGTTCCGGCGGCTGGCCTGATCCTCCAGGGAGCGTGGTCGATCCTGCTGATCTTTTCCGGCACCTACGGCGAATTGCTCGACTACGTCATCTTCGCTACGTTGCTGTTCTATGTGTTGACGGTCGTGGGTCTGTTCGTGCTCCGCTGGAAACGGCCGGATGCGGAGCGGCCATACCGGACGTTAGGCTATCCGATCATGCCGGCGGTTTATGTTGTCCTCTGCGCGGTCATCATGTTGAATCTGCTGATCGTCAAGCCGATGTATACGTGGCCGGGGCTGATCATTGTCCTCACGGGGATACCGGTGTATTTTCTGTGGAAGTGGAGGAGCGGCGGCAGGGTTGCGGGGTGAACCGGCGAGCCGCCGAATCATGCCAGGCCGCCGTGCCGACGAATCGCCGTCAGGTTTTCCAATTCTCTACAGCTAAACCAGGAACCCTGTTGAATTCTCCAGTATTATCAGCGACTAGAATCAGAGAAAGGTTCAGCGCGTGACCGGCCAATAGAGTATCGTAGGGCCCAATCGCTTGACCTTGGGATTCAAGGAGTGCGCGAATGCGTGCTGCTTCCATTGCCGCACGGGATTCAAAGGGAATCTCGTGAACCGTCTTCAGCAATAGAGCCACCTTGGCCCGCTCTTTCGCAGGGTCGGAGCACTTCTCGACACCAGTGAAAAGCTCGTAACTCGTAATGGTCGAAATCGCACAGTCTCCGGGAACAGCGCTCTTCATTCGCTGAACTGCGATGGGATGGCTCCGCATGACCGCGATACAGGTAGAGGTATCAAGGAGGAATCGCATTACCGCTGACAGCCTCAATCAAGTAGCGGAGCCGGTGGAGTGGCACCTTGCGGCTGGCGAGTGAAGGCTGGGTCTTCAATGTGAATGGCTTCAAAAAAGTCGTCGGGCCAGTTCGCCGCTTTTATCGGCTCCAGAATCACCGCATTACCCTCTTGCCTTATGGAAACCGTCGAGGTCTCAAAGCGGATTTCTTTCGGTAAGCGAACTGCCTGGCCGAGGCTGGTTTCAACGATTTCCGCAACCTTCATTGTTCGCTCCCGAAGTATACCTGGCCAAAACGTCGGACAACAAATCCTACCATGAGCGCACGAGCAAGGGTAGGTCCTTCAGGCATCGGCGAGGCGCGGGAGCCATTTCCGCGGCTTCCAGGCCGATTCAGTATTCGGCCAGCACCTCCCGCAATATCGCCGTCATCTGGTCAATGTCCGCGCGCGATGCGATGAATGCCGGTGCCATTATCGCGGCGTCGCCCGTGGTCTTCACATGCAGGCCCCGGTCGAAGAGCTTGGCCTGGACTTCGCTCCCCCGTGCTCCAGGGGCTTGGCCTGGCTTGACTTCGATGCCCGCCATCAGCCCGTAACCGCGAACGTCTGCCACCACTGGCAAATCCTGCAACCCAAACATCGCGTCCTGGAAGTAGGGCGACAATTCGCGGGCCTTGGCGAAGAGCTGCTCCTTCTCGTAGATCTTGAGCGTCGCCAGCCCCGCCGCGCACGCTGCCGGGTGGGCCGAGGTTGTGTAGCCGTGGAAAAACTCAATGGCGCCTTCCGGGGCTTCGTCCAGGATGGTGCGGTAGATGCTGTCGCGCACCGCGACCGCGCCCATCGGCTGCGCGCCGTTGGTAATCGCTTTCGCCATGGTGAGCAGATCGGGCGTCACTCCGAAGGCGTCGGCCGCGAACGGTGCGCCGGTGCGCCCGAAGCCGCAGATCACCTCGTCGAAAACCAGCAGGATGCCGTAGCGATCGCAAATCTCGCGAATCCTCTCCAGATAGCCGCGCGGCGGCAGGATCACGCCTGTCGAACCGGCGATGGGTTCCACGAACACGGCGGCGATGCGCTTCTCGCCGACGAGCTGGACGAAGCGCAGTAGGTCGTCCGCGAGCTCCACGCCGCTGGCGCCCATGCCGCGGCTCATGCGGTTTGCGGGCAGCAGCGTGTGGCGCATGTGCAACACGCCGGGCATGAGGGCGCCGAAGGCGTCGCGGTTCTTGACCATGCCGCCCAGCGCCGTGCCGCCGATGTTTACGCCATGGTAGGCCCGTTCGCGCGACACGAGACAGGTGCGCTGGCCCTCCTTGCGGGCCACATGATAGGCGAGCGCGATCTTGATGGCGGTGTCCACCGCTTCCGAGCCGGAGTTGCAGAAGAAGATGTGCTTGAGACCGGGAGGCGTCAGTTCCGCGACCGCGTTCGCAAGTTCGAACGCGCCCGGATGACCGCGCATAAATGCCGGCGTGAAGTCGAGCGTGTTCAGCTGGTCGCTGACCGCCTTCGTGATTTCCGGGCGGCAGTGACCGGCCGCGGTCGTGAAGAGTCCGGAACTGCCGTCCAGGATCTTCTGGCCGTGCTGGCTCCAGTAGTACATGCCGCTTGCGCGCACAAAGAGGCGCGGGTCACGCTTGAAGGCGCGGTTGTTGGTGAAGGGCATCCAATACGGTTCGAGCGTTTCAGTGGTTAGTTCCATGTGTGGTGCTTCAGCCTGATATGGGAGGATCGCCACGTTGCGTTGGCGAGGGTCGGCCAGGGCGAGATCATTGTACAAGTCTCTTCGCCCGCTCAAGTCTATTGCTGCTCGGAGTCAAGTTGAAAAAAAGGCGTAATCTGGTGAGAATGAGCGAGTGCGAAAACGGAACCCTTGAACGCTTGACCACTGCATGAAATACGCAATCGTCATACCGGACGGATGTGCGGACGAACCCCAGCAGACGCTGGGCGGCAAGACGCCGCTGCAAGCCGCGCACAAGCCGCACATGGACCGCATTGCGAAGTGCGGCGTCGTCGGCCGGTCCAATAATGTGCCGCACCCGTTGACGCCGGCCAGCGACGTAGCGACGCTCAGCCTGTTTGGCTACGATCCGCTTCAGGTCTACACCGGCCGCGCTCCGCTCGAAACCGCGGCGATGGGAATTGGACTCGGGCGGGATGACTGGGCCATTCGCTGCAACCTCATTACCGTCGAAGCCGGATTGATGCGCGACTTCACCGCCGGGCACATCAAGAACGAAGACGGCCGGGCCCTGATCGACGCGATTCAGAAGGCTCTCGGCGGCGGCAAGCTCGAATTCCATCCCGGCGTCAGTTATCGCAACATCCTCGTCCATCGCGGCCCCGCTCCGTTTGCCGGCGACACGAAAACGCAGCCGCCGCACGACATTCCGGATCGGCCCATTGCCGATCATCTGCCGACGGGTCCGGGGAGCGATTTGCTCCGCGACCTGATAGAGCGGAGCAAGGCCATTTTGCGCGATCACCCGGCGAACCAAGCTCGCAGCGAGCGCGGCGAGAAACCGGCAACGCAGATCTGGCTGTGGGGCCAGGGCAAGGCACCGAGCCTGCGGCCGTTCCGTGACGTATACGGCAAACGCGGGGCCATCATAAGTGCCGTCGATCTGGTCCGCGGCGTCGGCGTTCTGCTGGGTTGGCAGCGCATCGACGTCCCCGGCGCGACCGGCTATCTCGACACGGATTACGCGGCGAAGGGTCGCTTCGCGGTGGATGCTCTCGCCAGCAATGACCTGGTTTGTGTGCATGTCGAGGCGCCGGACGAAGCTTCACACGAAGGCCGGGCCGACGCCAAGGTCAAGGCGCTCGAAGAGATCGACCGCCATGTCGTCGGCCCATTGCTGGAGGCGCTGCCCCGGTTAGGCGACTGGCGCATCCTGGTTTCGCCCGACCACCGCACGCCGTTGCGAACCCGCGCTCACGCTTACGGCATGGTGCCGTTCGCGCTGGCCGGCACCGGCGTCACGGCGCAGGGTCAGCAATCGTATGACGAGATCGTCGCCGAGAAGAGCCCGCTGGCCTTCGAGAAGGGCCACGAACTGATGCGGATGTTTCTGGGATAACCACGGATGGAACCGATCGTTTTGCCGCTCGCCTCGGGCGAGCGCTGGAATGACCACGCTCGCCCGAGGCGAGCGGCTAAACAGGGGAGGGCTTGCAGGATGCAACTTCGCGATTACACATTCCTAGGCACCACGCGCAGCCTATGTCCCGAGTGCCGGCGCCTCGTCGATGCCAAGATCATCGTGCGGAATCGGCGCGTCTATTTCCGCAAACGCTGTCCGGAGCACGGGCTGATCGAAGATTTTGTCTGCTCCGATGTGGCCTGGTTCGATCGCAATGAACACAGCCAGCCGGCGCGGTCGCCCCGGGCGTACGGCACGCGCTCGGACAAGGGTTGTCCGTACGATTGCGGTCTCTGCCCGGAGCATGAACAGCACACGTGCATCGGCCTCATTGAAGTCACCTCCAATTGCAATCTCAAATGTCCCATGTGCTTCGCCGAGTCCGGGCCCGGCGGCAAGCACATCGACTTCGCTACCTACACGCGCATGGTGGACCGCTACGTTTCGCTCGAAGGCGTCGCCGATGTTCTGCAACTCTCCGGCGGCGAGCCGACGCTGCATCCCGACATCGTGCGGATGGTCCGCTACGCCTACGAGCAGCCGATCCTCGCCGTCATGATCAACACGAACGGCATTCGCCTTGCTCACGACCACCAGCTTTTGGACCAACTGTCGACGATGCGCGATCGACTAGAGATATATCTCCAGTTCGACGGCCTTGAGGATCGCACGTACGAACGGCTGCGGGGCGAAGAACTGCTCCGGGTCAAGCTCGCGGTGCTGGATAACCTCCAGAAGCATGACATCCGCTGCTCGCTGGTCTGCACGGTCGATCACAGTACGAACCTGCACGAGGTCGGGCGCGTGCTTCGTTTCGGGCTGGAACGGCCGATCGTCCGCGGCCTCAGCTACCAGCTCGCGACGTACTGCGGCCGGCATCTCGATCCGCAGGACCTGGAAAACCGCGTCACGATGCCGGACGTCATCAAGGCGCTCGTCGCGCAGACCGACGGCATGCTGGCCGAGGACGATTTCTATCCGCTGCCGTGTGCTCATCCGAATTGCCATACGATGGCGTATCTCTACCGCGGCGGAGCCGTGCCGACGCCGATCAACCGCATCATCGACGTGCGTCAACACATGGACCTTATCGCCAACAGCGTCATTTGGACGCCGGCGCGCGGTCGACAGATTGTCGCTCGGTATCTTGAGAGCGCCGGTGCTTGTGGTTGCGGCCCGAATGGCTGTGGTCCTCCGAAGGCGGTGGACGCGGATGGACCGGACGATTTCATCGTCAAGGCGTTGGCCGAGAAGCTCAACGGCGAGCAAGTGTTCCGGGTCACGTTGACGGCGTTTCTTGACGTTCACAACTTCGACACCCGCCGCGTCATGAAGTGCTGTCTGGCGCACATCCTGCCGAGCGGCCATGTCGTGCCGTTCTTCGCCTACAACACGCTCTACCGCGATGGCTTCCTGAAGCTGCCGCCGCTGGCCGACGCGGCTCCGCGTCCCTTGCCGCTGGTCACCGTGTGATGCAACCGCACCACTGGTACACCGTATTCATGGTGCTGGCGCTGGTGGTCTTTGTCGTCGCGCGCGACTTCACGCCGAAGCCGCCGGAACTTGCCGCAGTCCCCGCCGCGCACCGGTGCGCCCTGGCCTTGTCGGCCTTCATCGGCGGGGCGCTGGCGCCAAGCTGCCGTTCCTCTTCAGCCAAACCAGCGATTGGACCGATAGCGGCGCGTGGTTCCAAGCGGTATTCCGCGACGGCAAGACCGTCGTCGCCGGCTTGGCCGGCGCGTATCTCGCCGTCGAGGTGACAAAAAAGATCTTCCACATCCGCGTCAAGACCGGCGACACCTTCGCTTTGCCGCTGGCCCTCGCGCTCGCCGTTGGCCGTTGGGGCTGCTTCTTCAACGGCTGCTGCTATGGCACGGCGACGGAGTTGCCGTGGGGCGTGTCGTTTCGGCAGAAAAATGGTTCGCTGCTGCGGTGCCATCCGACGCAGATTTACGAGAGCTTGTTTCACTTCGCGATGGCGGGAGTATTGCTCGAATTGACGCAGCAGGGCGTGCTGAAGCGTCAGCGGTTGAAGCTGTATCTGATCTGCTATGGCGTGTATCGCTTCCTGACGGAGTTCATTCGGCCCGAGGAGAAATGGCTGCTCGGCCTGACCGCGTACCAGTGGGGAGCATTGGCTCTTGTCGTCGGCCTGGCGCTGCAATGGCGCGTGGATCGGCGTGAGGCCGTGCCTTCGCTTGCGTGATGGTCATTGGGATTGGACGAGTCGGCGGAATTCTTCGAGGGAGGGGCTAGTTGCCGCCGCTTTCGTCCATTGTCTAAGCGTTGTAGAGTCTTTGGCGGCGCGGATTAGCCTGGCCAACTCCGGGGACGCGCCTGGAGGGAATCGGCTTGCAAGAAAATCGAGGATGGCTCCCGCTTGTCCCTCCACCTTGCCCTCATTTTTCCACTCACTTACAACGGTCGATTCGCGCATATCCCGCCTGACCCCTGTTCATCACGATCGCACAAGTTTGAAGAACTCATCAATGCTGGCCACAGTCCATGCTGCGTTCCACCATTGTCTGAGCGTTGTGAGGTCCTTGTTGGCCCGAATAGCCATCGTCAACTCGGGCGACGCGCCCGGCGGGAAACGGCGCTCGAGAATCTCGAGAATCCCTTCCGTTCGCTCCTCCGCCTTGCCCTCATTTTTCCACTCGTTCACGACGGTCGATTCACGCATGTTCCACCCCCTCAAACCTTCTTCCCATATCGCCTTTCGGTCGGCCAGGTCAGCGAACACCAGCGAAAGCGAACCGTACAGGGCCTTGCGACGTTCGTCTATCTCTCCCTGGGCCAACCGCTTCCATTTCTCTATTGTACTTTGTTGTTCTGCTCCTCGCCCTCTTCTTCTTCTTTCCCCCTCCATCCTCACTCCGTCGTTGTCCTCCCCCGCACCGACTGCCGTGTTGCCGTCCTTCCGTCACCGTTGCGCTCGCGTGATCTGCTCTGTGATTTCCCCTTGGTCACGCTCATCGTGGTTCACGATTTCCGGTCTCGGCGACAGGTGCCTTTCTGCCGTGCCTGTCCCAGGTGATCGCTCCCCGATTGTGGGGCTGCGTGCGGCCGTGGACCCGCTCCGTCGCCACCGTCCTGGTTTCCATTGTGCATGGCGATTGGTTTTCGCCATTCAGAGCCATTGTACCAGTTGTCTTTTTCGCTCCTCTTGAGGGTGCGCAAGCTCTCCAGGTCCCATCGTTCTTGCTTCGCATCTCGTCGGTGGCGTCGCGTACATATCTTGTTGAGTCAATGCTCTCGGACCATCTTCGTATTCTCCTTGAAATCTGTTCTTCTATCCTTGACAGCCGGGACCGACAGTACATCTCGATTGCCCTCGTACCTGTCGGACCCGTGCTAACGGTGCCTGGACCGGTGTTTTCTATTGGGGTTGTACAAGCATCTTTCCCGTGAGGTCTCCTACCGTGCGAGACCACAACTTCGTTCGTAACACCACACTGTTGTAGTCCGTATCTCCGATCACCCCCCACGGAGATACTCTGCGAAACGACCAAGATGGAACGTCTCCATCCTGATCGGTTTCTGGAGATGGTCCGTCCATTGCCATCACTTGACACAGGGGGACGGTTCTCGCAGTGGCCTGCATCCCTGGAAGTCCGTTCGACTCGGGACCTTCTCGCCCCAACAGATTAAGAAGTGAAGTCACCCCCAGATGAGCCTGGGGGTGCTCCTCGTGATGGCTGGTGGCTGACAGCTCACGGTCTACATGGATGGGCGCAGACCGATGGGCGGGCCGCCGTCTCTATCAACGTGGTCAGGCCGATCCTCGGCACTTTCCCTATTGATTGAAGAGATTTTAGCGACGTAACACCAATTGCAAGCCAATTTATGGAATCAGCCTGTTTCCACAAGTCAGTGCCACTGAACTTGCGGCTTACTTTTCGCCTTCTTGTCCAGTTTTTTCGAGCAGCTTCCAGCAAAACGGTCCTCGCCCACGCTGCCATACCACTTGGTTCATCGCTGATCGCTTCCCCGATCAGTGCCTTTTGGTCAAGCGTGACGGGAATCCGCAGGTCCGTCGTCATCCGCAGCTTTGGGTCTTTCGGTTTCCGTGCCATGTATGACTCCTTTCCAGCTTGTTAAATGTAGTCAAAACATACTAAAATCAAGAGAAAAGCAGAAAAAAGATGAGAAAAGGAATTGACTTGTTAGTCAAATGATGACTACACTAATTCTGACCAGCCGAAACTCCAGCGAGGAACAAACATGGAACCCCGAGAACAGCGTGGTCTGATCATCGCCGGTACCAAGAAACTGACGCAGCAAGACGACGGACGTTGGATTGTGCCATCGCAGAATGCCGCCAAGAAAACCTACATCGTCGATGCGGACAAGCAGACCTGCACTTGTCCAGATCACGAAAACGGCCACAAGTGCAAGCACCTGTATGCCGTCGAGTTCGTGATCAAAAGGGAACTCAACGAAGACGGCACGATCACTGAAACGAAAACTCTGACGTTCACGGAGAAGAAGACCTACCCGCAGAACTGGCCTGCCTACAACCTGGCGCAAACGACCGAGAAGCACCGCTTCCAGGTCTTGCTCCATGACTTGTGCCGTGGTCTGACTGAGTTTCCACGCAAAAATGGTCGGGGACGAAAGCCGGTGCCAGCAGCCAATGCTGTGTTTGGTGCCGCCTTCAAGGTGTTCACCATGATCAGCACTCGGCGGTTTTCCTGTGATCTCCAGGATGCTCATGCCAAAGGTCACGTCAGCCGACCGATCCACTACAACTCGATCTGCGCCTACCTGGAAAACCCCGAACTGACGCCACGGTTGCACTCGCTGATCCGCCAGAGCAGCCTACCGCTCAATGCAGTGGAGAAGGTTTTCGCTGTGGATTCCACGGGGTTCAGCAGCAGTCGCTTCGTTCGCTGGTACGACGAAAAGTACGGCGTGACCCGTCCAGGGCACGACTGGGTGAAGGCTCACGTCATGTGCGGCGTGAATACACACGCTGTCACGGCAGTCGTGATCGAAAACCGTGATGCTGCTGATGCACCCCAGTTCAAGCACCTTCTCGACGACACGGCGAGAACTTCACGATTGTGGAGGTGTCCGGCGACAAGGCGTATCTCTCGGAAGAAAACATCCAGGCAGTCTTCCGGGCCGGAGGCGTCCCGTACATCTTGTTCAAGGAGAACAGCACTGGTGGCATCGGTGGGTTCTTCGAGAAGTCCTTCCACTTTTACAGCCTTCACCATGACCAATTCATGGAGCATTACCACCAGCGCAGCAACGTCGAATCCACCTTTTCTGCCATCAAGAGGAAGTTCGGGAATCACGTTCGGAGCCGGACGAACACCGCCATGCTCAACGAAGTTCTGTGCAAGAATCTCTGCCATAACATCAGTTGCCTAATCCACTCCCAGTGCGAGTTGGGCATCGAACCTGTGTTCTGCTGGGGAGCAGCCAACCTGCTTCCCGGAAGGGAGTAGTCCATGTTGTCCGAACCTTTCGTTCTCAACGTCCCGATCAACCGCCACGATGTCGTGGAATGATTGCAAACTGTCCCGCCTGACAAGTTGCCAGCCATCGTGGAAAACACGTTGGCGGCGGGAAATCTGGCGCTGTCGCTGCTCCAAACCAGCACGGGCGAGGAGTCCATGCAGCGATTCTTCCGTCCGGTCCTCGAACCGATGCACAACCTGCAAGGTACCATCGAGGGCATCCTGCGGGCCACGCAAAAGTCGCAAAAGCTCGGGGAACTCGGCGAACAAATTGTTGCTGAGCAACTCAAGGCATGCTTCCCCACGGACGACTTCCAGACTGTCGCCAATCTCGATCATCAAGCCGACATCCACGCCGGTTTCGCCATCAACGAGGAAGTTCAGAAGGCACTGGTCGAAGTCAAGTTCCACAGCGACGACGTTCCCACGCAGGAGGTCGAGAGGTTCCGGCGTGACCTGATGCAAACCGGATTCCGGTATGGGCTGATGGTCTCACTCACCAGCAGGATCACCGGCATCACGGGTCCACTTCACCTGGAAGAAACGCCGAACTACATCGCTGTCTACGTCCCGAATGCTGGGGTGGACGGGCACCGACTGCTGTGCACTGCCGCCATGCTCAAGGCGATTGCTCTCCATCAAGCTCGCACCGCACGGCTGATCCCGACAGGTGCCATCGAGCAGGCATGGGTGCGCCTGAATGCCGAGGTCCAGGAATTGAAGGAGGTCGCTGCCGAAGTTCATGACCTGCGGAGTTCCCTGCAAGTGGCACAGCAGAGCGTTTCAGGTGCTTTCAGGGAAAGTGTCGGAGAAGGCGATCTCGGCAGAGTGTCGGCTGCGGTACGCACTGGAACGGATCACCAATCGACTCGCCGAAGAACTGGTCGGGCTGCCTCGTACCACCGACACCATCGCTGTCTTGCCGCCATCTGACCCCGATGTGGTTCTCGGTTTCATCAACACGTTACGCAAGGGCAAGGACTCTCGCCTTCGAACTTTCGAGGCCGTGTACGATCTGGCACAACGGACGGGATTGCAAGTCAGGCTGAACGAAAACCACTGGCAACTGCTGCGTGACGGTGTGGTGGTCGCATGGACGGATGGTACGAAGACAAGACTGGATGCTTGTGTTCCCCTGGATTACGACAAGACGCCGGAAATCTCGGTGGACATGAGGCTGGAGAAGCTGAAGAACAGCCACGTCGTCATCTCGGGCAGCGCCACCTGATCAAATGCTGGGACGGCTTGAGCGGCGTCTGGAAATGATGCCGGATACGCCTCTGGTGGCGATTTCATCGGTTCACGGAAGGTGATTCGATGAAGCGCACCAAGAACAGGGCGAGCATGGAGAGGGTTTCCTGCCCAGCCTTGAGCAACACGATGTCGAAAAGTCCTTTCACCTGTTCTCGGTAATCCTCGATGGTTTGGGGTGGACCAGGGCTGGGAAGAAGGTCGTTGGTCCCGACCTGCAATGCTTGGGCGAGTCGCTCCAGGAGGTCAATTCCTGGAGCGACTCCCCCAGCTTCGAGTTTCGAGATGTACGAAAGGGTGACCTTGGCACGATCAGCCAGGTCTCGTTGCGTCATCTGGCGGGAGGCTCGAATGGATCGCAGGCGTTCGGCGAAAGCATCGACGATGGAGGCGTGTCTTATCCTTCTTTTTCGGCTCGGCATGCGTCACCCCACCTTCGCATTCGGAAAAGTGGGATGATGAGCAGAATCCACAGGAATAGAATTGACTTCTACTTTTGTAGGCGTACACTCGGTTCAGATGAAAAGGCCCGTGGAAAGTCGAGCTTTTTCACGTTCAGTCAGGAGAACAATATGCCCGAGAACTGGTATCTTGCCAGAAACAACCAGAAGTACGGACCATACCCGACCGACCAGATGAAGGAATTTGCCGCTTCTGGCAAGCTCCTGCCTACCGACATGGTGTTGCAAGATGGCACCGGCAAATGGGCATCTGCCGGCACCGTCTTTTTCCCCACGGCGACTCTTGCCGCACCAGAAAACCAATCTTCACCGCCTCCTCTTGCCATCCCCGTAACCCAGCCTCCTTCGCTCCCGCCTGTGGCACCGACAGGACAACCACCGCCTGTTGCGACTCCGGCGAAGCCGTCTGGGGAATCGGCTGGCAGCCTCGCCAGCAACCTCATCCTGGGATTCTCCGTCACCGATGTCCTGCAAACGTGGGGGAAAGGCTGGAAGAAGTTCACGGCATGGTTCTGGTCACGCCCAAAGGCTCAACGGTGGGGGATCGTGGCCCTGCCCTTCGTGTTCATCATCATTTGCTCCGGTGCAATGAGCGGGCACAAAGAAAGTGGCGGTTCGGACGGGGGCGGTGGCCGTGGCAGTGGCAGTGCCATCAACGTAAGCACTCCAGACTTGTACCGTGCGTACCACACCAACGAGGTTTCTGCCGATCAGAAGTTCAAGGGCAAGACCGTCGAGGTCAATGGAACGGTGAACGGTGTGGAGAAGGACTTTCTCGATCACATCTACGTCTCCCTGCGATCAGGGGAAGAGTTTGACGTGTTCCATGTAGAGTGTTACTTTGGCGACAAGCATGCCGACAAGATCGCAAGCCTTAGTCCTGGGCAGTCGATAACGGTGCGAGGGACATGCGAGGGCAAGATGGCAGGCGTGAAGGTCAACGACTGCACGTTGGTATCGAAGTGAGCAACACCACTCTGTGAATCATGGGCTGTTAAGAAAACCATGAAGGGTTTTTCATGCTGCCCCACTATGATAGAGAATGATCAACTTTCAAGAGATAGCCGACGATGGCCGTATTCTCTACCGGGATGAGAGAGGCCGACTCCATCGAGAAAATGCACCGGCAGTGATCTGGCCCGATGGTACCAAAATGTGGTTCCAGTTTGGGAAATTGCACCGTGTCGATGGTCCTGCTATCGAATGGGCGCACGGAGGACGAGAGTGGCGACTCAATGGGAAATAGCATAGGGAAAAAGGGCCAGCATTCGAGTGGCCCGATGGAAGGAAATCCTATTGGCTGAACGACAAGCACATCTCCGAAGCAGAGTTCAAGTCACGGCACAGTTCTTGATACCGTCAATGAGCGACTCGATCTCGTCGCTCTGACGCTGGCCCAGTGCATCCCGAATGCCTTGTGCCAGACCTTGTGGTACAACAATGACACCCATCGGATGAGACGAAACCGAAGGTCGCCCGCCCACGCCCACAGTATACTGCACGGTCGGCATGTGGCCTTGCATGGTCGTTTCGTACTTTTCTGTCAAATCGACCGAGACGTTCAAGCCGGGGATTGCCTCTTCCAGTTCAGAGAGTGCCTCCCTCAGCGTCGTGAGTTGATAGCCATTTCGATACACGATCTGCCTCCTTCCGGGCGAAGGAATGCAGCATTTTCGGAGATTGTCCAGTGGGCGGCGTCAAGGGTCGGCAGCTTCACGGGGAACCAGGCGTTTGTTCAAATCCGGCACTGCAAAAGCGTGGCAATATCCAGCAAAAACCCGAAGAAAACAGATGGGGCGACCTTTGCGGGGCACTGCGACGATGTTGGCGGTGATCGGCGAAAATGCCTCGATTTTTGACCGAACCTGATGGTTTGATTGCATTTCGGGCATATCATTTCAAGGGGTCATTAAAAGGCAAAGCCCTGCTCCTCGCATCAACGAAATCCACGGCAGCAGGCAACGGGACTGCCTTCCGGCCTCGATCTCCGTCAGTAATGCTACCGCGTCCTCTGATGCGAGATTGCGTTCCGCGGGCCACAAGCCGGCGCCGACCTCGGGCATGCCAGGCAGGCGATGTTCCGCCGGCGTCTGCCCGGTCCCGGTCAGATTGACAAGCACAGCAACGACGCAGAACCTTGAGCCGCGTTCGTTCGTTGGGCGGTACTCGCGCCACAGCCGACCCAGGTACTCGAGCAATCGGCCCCACATTTCGCTATCGGGTTCTGTCTGAAACTCAATCGGCACTGCCCACCAGACAACGTCGGTCCCCTTTTGCTGCCGCAGGCAAGCGACCGTGTCGCAGGTGCGGTCGGGCTCGCCGGGAAAGGGCAGCGTGCGCGTGTCCAACCAGCGGTCAAACACGACAGACGCTTCGAGGCGAGGCAACAGCCAACGGAGCGTCTGCGGCGGATCGACTTTTGCGGTGATGCGGGCGGCCTTGTCGAACGGATTGGTTGTGGACATCGTCGCGCTCCGAGCTCACTTCGCCGGATTTGGATTCGGGAGATCCGGATCGCGATTGAACTTCATGTACGGCAGCCGAACGCCGCGGACGAAGACCTCGTCGGCTGTGGTGATGGTCGGCGGCGCGCCGAAGCCGTTCGCGGACGCGGCCGTGATCACGTCGTCCTCATCGACGCCGTCGCCGGACACGCCCAAACCGCCGGCAATCGTATTGCGGAGATACACCGCGCTGCTTCCCGGGAAGAACACGATGCCGTCCTGGTTGGCCGTGTTGTAAGGGTCGTGGAAATTCGTGTCCGGGAAGAAGGCGTTATGGCCGAACGCGCTGATGAAATCTGCGACGGGCAAGGGACCACCGACCTCTTGGCCGGTCGTCGGATCGACATGGCCATCGTTGAGGATCGAGAACGGACCAGGGTCCGAGCTGTTCGAGCCTTCCGGGAAGCGCGGGTTCGCAAGGTAACGGAAGGTGCGGTTCGTGAACGCCACGCCGGGAGCGACGCCCGGGGTCTCATCGATGGCCTGCAATTGGCTCGCATTATCGTAGTAGCCCACGTTGCGCGCCTTCGCCACGGCCACGTCGAGCGAGAAGATCGTCGAATCCGGCATGCGGAACAGTCCGAGGACTTCACCTGTGTCGGTGTCTGTGACGGCGAAGACCTGCTCGGCGTTGCTATCCAGAGGCAAGCGAATGGCGGCACGGGTTTGCAGCGCTTGCTGGATGCCTTGCTCAATCATTTGCGTTACTTCGGACGCGGTCAGACCACTCGGCCCCGCGTGCGGCAGAACGAGCCAGCCGGACGGCACGGGAATACCAGGCAGCACATTGCCCAGCGCATCTGGGCCGCCTTGCATCGGCACGTTCTGAGCATTGCGGACGAGTAAGGGTTCATTGACGCCGCTGTTGGGGTCGCCGAGACCGAGCGTCTGACCGAACGTGAACAGGTTCTGCGGCCCGTCCACGCCGCCCGGACCAAAGATCGGCAGCGTGATGCCGACGAGGTCGATACGGGCATCGACGGAGCCGGCCGGGATGGACAGGTTCGTGCCCGGCGGCACGGCAGAGAGATTGGACGGCAGTGCGACGCCGCCGAGCGTGCCGACCTGGAAGCCGTTGACTCCGCCCAGCGCGGCGAAAGCGGCGTACTCGGCTTCTTCCGAAAGGTCGGGCTTGCTCGGATCGTACGTGTTGCTCAGCGCCGAGTTCTCCTCGTTGGCGAAGCCGGTCGTGCCGGGGTAGAAGATGCCGATGCCGCCGACCTCGACGCCGTTCTTGTAGATCGGCAAGCCGCCGGGAAGTGTGCCGATGCCGCGCGGGATGGCGTCGGCATTCAGTCCGGAAGCGAATCCGTAGGAGTCCGGCGGCTGGAGTTGTTCGCCCGCCGTCAGGATGTTCGCAGGGATGTAGGCCGGGTTGGCGTTGAAGCGTTGCCCCGTCGGCGTGGGCGAGAAAGTAATCGACCCATCGGCGTTGAAGATCGGTTGATTGGTCGAATCGCGGTTCGTCTCCTCGATGCCGAAGAGATCGACCTGCGGCGTGTTGGCCACGTTGGGCGGGAATTCCGCGCCAATGCCCTGCGGGCCGACCGTGCCCGGACCGTAGAGCGGATCGTTGATGTCGGTGATGCTGGGGTTCGAATCGATCATCTGCTGGGTGATCGTCGTCTGGCTGATGAACTGGATAGTGCGCGAGGTCAGCGGCGCCTGATCGTTGCCGAAGAAGGCGCCGGTCCGTGCCTCGGCGACCGCTCCGTCGATTGCGAAGATCAGGTTGGCCTGATCATCGGTGATGATCGGCGAGACGTCGCCCTCGACGCGCACGCCGAGGATGTTCCCGTCGCGGTCCACTACCACGACGATGGCGCTGTCGTTGGCGGTAGCCGCCGAGGCTCTCTCGAGTAGCGTTTGCACGTCGCTGGTCGTCAACTGATTCGCCGGCAGCTCGTCCGGCGTGGGGGCCAGGCCAAGAGACGCGCTAAGGTTCGGCGGATCGGTCAAAGTGCTTACGAGATCTTCGTCGATCGGCGGCGGATTGGATGTGCCAATAATATCGTGGAGCTCACTGCCGAAATAGTAGTTCCGCTCGGCCCCGGCGCCGAAGTACTGGTTCTGGCCCAGCCCGCCGAAGAGGACGTTGACACCCTGGTTGGCGTTCAGCTCGTCGTTGCCCGAGCCGCCGATCAAGCGATTGGTCCCAGAGCCCGCGTTCATCGTGCTCGGGCCGCCGTCCCCATAGAAGAAGTTCGTGCCGGACCCGCCATTGAACGTCGCTTGCTGCGTCACACCAAAGAGGCGCACAGTATCGTACAGGCTGTTCGCGTTGATGACGATGGAGTTGACCGCGGCGGACGTGAAAGTTCCGCGGGTGATGCCGTTGTCCGTCAGGACCAGGTTCGTGCCGTTGTTGGTCAGGGCGACGCGGTCGATCGTGTTGGGAGTGCTCGTGATCGTCAAGATGCCGAGGTTCAGCGCTCCGGTCGCATCCGGAAGGAAACGGTCTTCAAGAGCTTCCAGGCACGGCACCACCGAAGCGCGCGCAGCCGAGGAGGAGCTGAACAAAGGAACCCGCCGGGTCTTGCGGCGAGAAGTGCGACCCAGAATCCGGTCGAGCAACTTCATTTCTCTGGTTCCTTTCCTGTGTGGACGAATGACCTGCACGGGTCATGTGAGTCGAAGCGAAAGCGCATCGAGGCCGCAGACATGCCGCGCCTTTCCGTTAAAATCGGCACAACCGTTTGATTCGTTCACGAAATGTCCTGGAGCGGAGCGCAATTGCTGAAGTCCTGCCTGAGGCGCTCTTCTCTCTATCTTGCCCGCAGGCCGTAATCGTTGAATTGAGCATTTCCGGTCAATCCCTCAAGACCGCTACGCATCGCCGACGATAATGCGTCAACGGGCCGATCTTCTTGCCATCGTTCCGACAGCCCCGGAAGGATGCGAAGGCCCGGCGCGGCTCTTGCACGCAGAAAACGATGGGGAGCCTGTTGATGGCACGGATGACACTGGCATCGTGGGGGGCCTGGCTGATTGGGCTCTCGGCAGCTTGCAGCGCCTGGGCTCAAGCTCCGCCGGCATTGACCGGCAGCGGCGACAATGCGAACACGGGCCTGACCGGTAACCCGTCGAAATTGCTGCGCGAGCCGCCAGCAGCTCCGTTGGCCGACTTCGTCCCTGTGCCCGAAGCGCAGGAACCGGTAACAACGCTGGTCGAGCCGCCGCTCGGCTTTACCGGCCCCAGCGGCGTGACTCCCACCGTGGAGACCGACGGCAACTGGGTGCCCGTGGAAGACCGCTGGCGCATGGGCTTCCCATCCTGGGACCGTTACGGCAAGAACCACCTGCCCGTGGTCGACTATCCCAATGACCTTGGCGATGTGTTTGACCCGTACCACCAGAATCTGCTCAAGGGCGATTACCCGATCATCGGACAGCACACGTTTCTCAATATCACGGCTACCGCCCACTTCGAATTCGACCCGCAACAGACGCCCATCGGCACGACCCCCTTCGAGAGTACATCGCGGCCTCACAGTGAGGAGTTCTTTGGCAGCCCGAACCTAATGGCCCAGGACCACTTCCTCCGCGTGAGCTTCGATCTGTTTAATGGCGACGGCGGTTACAAGCCTGCCGACTGGCGGCTCTTCCTCGCGCCGGTCTTTGACTACAACCAGCTGAACGCCGACGAGCTCGGTGTCGTCAGCACCGATGTCCGCAAGGGGACTCAGCGCGAACGGACCTATGCATCACTCGAGGATTACTTCGTTGAAGTGAAGCTCGCCGATCTCAGCCCGAACTATGATTTTATCTCGACCCGCATCGGCTCGCAGTTCTTCAGCAGCGACTTCCGCGGCTTCCTCTACCAGGACACGAACCGTGCAGCTCGCTTCTTCGGCACGCTGTTCGAGAACCGCGACCAGTTCAACCTCGTCTTCTTTAGACCGGCGGAGAAAGACACCAACAGCGGCTTGAATACCATGGACGACCGCGGGCAGGATGTCCTCATCGCCAACTACTATCACCAGGATTTCATCTTTCCCGGCTACACCGTCGAAGGCAGCGTTCTTTACGACCACGACCCTGCCAGTTTCAAGTTCGATTCCAATGGCTTCCTCGTCCGGCCCGATCCGGTCGGCGTCTTCCAGCCGCACACGATTGACGTGGCCTATCTCGGTCTGGGCGGCGACGGGCACATCGGCCGAATCAACATCACCGACCAGTTCTACTGGGCGGTCGGTCACGACACGCTCAACCCGCTTGCCAACCATGCGGTCGATATCAACGCCTACATGGCCGCCCTCGAGTTGTCCTACGACCGCGACTGGATGCGCTTCCGCACTTCGTTCTTTTTCGCTTCCGGCGATCACAACATCGACAATGGCCATGCGACGGGCTTCGACACGGTTATGGACAACCCGAACTTCGCCGGCGGCGAGTTCAGCTACTGGCAACAGGAAGCCATTAAGCTCTTCGGAGTGAACCTCAAGCAGATCAACAGTCTCGTGCCGGATCTGCGGTCAAGCAAGATTCAGGGGCAGGTCAACTTCGTCAATCCCGGCTTGGTTTTGTACAACGTCGGCGTCGATTTCGACCTCACGCCGAAGATCAAGTGGATCAACAATGTAAACTGGCTATGGTTCGATAGCACGCAAGTGTTGCAACAGTACACCTTCGACGCCGCCCAGGACACCTACATCGGCACGGACATCAGCACGGGCGTCGAGTATCGGCCGTTGCTGAGCAACAACATCATCGTGTCAGTCGGCGTGGCGACGCTCATCCCCGGCAGCGGCTTCAAGGGCCTGTACGCGGCGGAATCGACCGGCTCCACCAATGCGCTGGTAGCGGGGTTCCTGAAGCTGAACATCACGTATTGAGCCGACACGCGGCGTGTATAATCACGGCATGGCGAAGTAAGCTACCAAACCATCCGATCCGGTGTCGCCGCGTTGGTATCGCGGAGCCGACGTACCGATGCGCGTGATCGGTGCCTTCGCGGCATGGCTGGTCGGCAACTGCTAGGTATCAAGCCTCACTCGCCCCCGCGGAGAGGAGCGCCATGATTCGCCTGCCACGACAGTAATTCCTCATGCACCTCCCTCCCCCTCCCGACTGGCAACTCCCGCCCGGCGTCAACCGCGGGCTCTGGGACTATCTCCACGACCCCGACCTCGCGCGGAACTACGACGCCAGCCTGGCGGGGTCATCGCTGTTCTCGCTTGATCTCGACTTTGTCCAGCGCCACTGTCCGCAGCCTGGGCGGTTGGTCGATCTCGGCTGTGGCACCGGGCGACTGCTCATTCCGCTCGCTCGGCAGGGTTACCGTGTCGTCGGTGTCGATCTATCGGAGCCAATGCTTACGGTCGCCGCGGCCAAGGCTCACGCGGCGGGGGTCGCCATCGACTTGCTGCGCGGGAACCTGACGCAACTTGATACGCTTGCCGATCAATCTTTCGATCATGCCGCGTGCCTATTCAGCACTCTCGGCATGGTGCTCGGGGCGGAGAACCGGCGGACCGCGATCGCGCAAGTCCGGCGGCTGCTGCGGCCCGGCGGCTGCTTCGTGCTGCACGTCCACAATCGCTGGTTCAACTTCTGGGACCGGGCCGGACGACGTTGGCTCGTCAAGGACTGGCTGCGCTCATGGACCGGCGTTGATTCGGGCGATCGGACCATGCCGCCACACCAGGGAATCGCTGGTCTCACGCTGCACCACTTCACTCGGCGAGAGGTGCTGCGCTACTCAAGGACGCGGGCTTTCGCATCGTCGAAGTTCGGCCCATCAGCTTGCGGCTGGACGGCAAACTGCGCTGGCCGTGGTGCTTCGGCTGGCTGCGTGCTTACGGGTACTTGGTCGCCGCCGTGAAGTGAACAGAATCTGATCTTCCGGACTCTTCCGCTGGTAGGAATTACACGCACATTGGCGATGTTACACGCCGCGCTTCGTGCTGCTGCGTCTGCTCTCTTTCTCATCTCTCGCGGCAAGCTCTTTATTGCCAGCGGTTTGCGGCCACTCTGCTCCGCCGCGGCGCCGATTGGCACGGGGACTGCTTTAGGAAGGACAGACCCGACCGACAGCGGAAGCGATGGTTGGGACTCGCACCCCTGCCGCGGTGCAATGGCGTGGCGGTCGCTGAAGGTTTCCCGACCTTCGACCCTCGACCGCCAGGAAGCCGCCGCGGAGCGAGTGCCCTGGCATCGCTTCCCCCATCTAACTCCTTCCACGTACCAAATCCCCCTGTCCCTTTTTCCAAGCCACCCGTTCCCGCGGGTGGCTCTCTTTTTTTCGTTCCCGTTCCCGCAACTGAAAGAGCCGCGCACGCAGTAAGCGACGGGTTGGGGACCGCTTACTACATGCGCGGCTCTTTCAGTTGCGGGAACGGGAACGGGAGGGCCGAATCCCCTTTGCCCCGCCGGGCCGCCGGTTTATGATGACGGCGTCTCAATTCTGCCCGCAGGAGGATGCACATGGCCAGTTTCGCCGAGGAATTCGCAAGCATTACCAAGGTCAACGAACCGCTCGGTCCGTTCACTTTCCTCCGCGTCGGTGGACCGGCGCAGTTTCTCGTTCAGCCACGGACGCGCGACGAGCTGGCCGCCGTCGTCCGCCATTGTTTCCGTGCGGGCATTCCCGTTCGTGTGCTGGGCACCGGCTGCAACCTGGTGGTGCGCGACGAAGGCGTCGGCGGCGTGGTGCTGCGCCTGGTCGAGCCGGAGTTCACGCGCATCGCGGTCGAGGGCAAACACGTTCGCGCCGGCACGGGAGCGGCAGTGTCGGCGGTCATCTCGGAATCGGCCCGTCATGGCCTCGCCGGCCTCGAAACGCTTGTCGGCATTCCGGGGACCGTCGGCGGCGCCCTGCGAACCAATGCCGGCGACCGGGGCGGAGACATCGGCCAGTTTGTGCGCTCCGTCGAAGTACTCGACACCAACGGGGCCGTGCAAGTGCGTGAGCGCGATGAGCTCTACTTCGCCGACCACGCCAGCAACCTCGATGATCCCGTGCTGCTGACCGTGGAGTTCGCGCTGGAAGCGGACGCAGCGGACGCCATCGTCAAGCGGATGCGCAAGGCGTGGATTGTCCGCAAGGCTTCGGTGCCGTTGAGTTACCAGCCGGGAGGCCGTATCTTCAAGAACCTGCGCGGCCATAGCGCGTCCGCGCTCATCGAGCAGGCTGGCCTGGCGAAAACCCGCGTCGGCGGTGCGGAAATCAGCGATCGCGACCCGAACTTCATCATCGTTCATCCCGGCACCACCGCCCGCGACGTGCTCCGCCTCATCGACCTTGTGCGCAGCCAGGTCGAGGAACGCAGTAACGTCGAGCTGGAGCGGGAGATTACGATCTGGTAAGTGGAACAACCGCAAAGACGCAAAGAGCGCGAAGGAAGAGCAAAGAGAAAGAAGAGCACGATGATTAGGTCGGACCAGCACGCGGCTTTGCTCTGCCTTTCTGTCTTCTTTGCTCTTTCTTTGCGCTCTTTGCGTCTTTGCGGTTAATGATTGCAATGGAGGGCATCATGTGGAAGCCGTCGCTTCGGACGAAGTCCTGGCTGCCGTGGCTTGCCGCGGTTGCGGTGCCGTGGGTCGGGGGAGCAGGCATCCTCTGCGGCGTGATCTACCTCGGCAAGCTCGCCAAAGAACACCTGGCCGGCAAGGACACCGTCGAGGTAGCGGCGATCGACTGCGAACCGCCGACGGGCATGACGCGCAAGGATTTCCTGGAACAGGTGCAATACTACGCCGAGCCGCAGCTTCCCGATCGGCTAACGGCGACGGACAGTCTCATCAAGAAGGTCTTCGAGGCCTTCTGCCGGCATCCGTGGGTCGAAAAGGTTGAGGGCATCACCCGCTTGCCGGACGGCCGGCTGCGCGTCAAGCTCGTTTATCGCAGTCCGGTGCTGGCGGTGGAGGTCGGCAGTCAGAGGCGGGTCGTGGATGGCCACGGCATCCTGCTGCCAAGCGACGCCGCGGCGGAAGGATTGCCGCTCCTTCGCCAGGGCAAGATCCTGAAGGCCGGGCGTGAAGGGACGCTTCTCGGTGATGATCGGGTCAAGGCCGCGGCGCGAACTGCTGCTTTTCTATGCCAGGAACAGTCGAAGCTCGCGGTGACGGAGATCACCGACACATCCGACGGGCTGGTGCTGACGACGGCAACGGGCACGCGGATCATTTGGGGCCGGCCGCTTCTGGACCAGGCCGATGCCGACAGCACGGCGGAGCGCAAACGAGAAAAGCTTCGCACTCAGGAATTGCACGCGGGCCAGGTTGACCTGCGCGGGGAAGATGAGAAGCGCTAGCTGCACGGTCCGCATTACCCTGACACAGCCCCGTACCTGTTAGCCCGACGCGCAAGCGAGGAATCGTCGCGGATGACCCTCGCTTGCGCGTCGGGCTAACAGCGTGCATTGCCCGAACTTCTTACCGCCCCGGGCCGCTGACCGGCACGATCGTCGGCATGTTCCCCGGGCTGCCGGCGCCCATTTCGCCCAGCGCCTGCGCCACATTTTGGCGGACGCGCTCGTCCTTGTCTTCCTTCATCGACTGGAGAACAGCCAGCGTGGCCGGCGTGCTGGCCTTGTTCCGGACCAGGACGCCAACGCAGCAGGCACGCACCGAACCGGCCGGGTCTTCCTTGGCGGCGGCCAGGAGCGCTTGCAGCACAGCAGGATTCGCATGCCAGTCGTACCGGCTCAGCTGGTCGGCGGCCAGCTCGCGCTGTCCGGGACCGATCGCTTCACGCAAGGTGATAAGGAGCTGCCCGAGCGCCGGATCGGTTGCCATGGCGGGGGCCATGTTGGTCGGCATCGGCATCATTCCCTGGCTCGGGATCATCGGCATCATTTGCGGGCTCATCCCCATCCTCATTCCGACGGGCATGTTGGGCATGCTCGGCATCATCGGTTGTGGCCTCGGCGTCGGCATCGAGAACGCGTTGCCGTCGTGCGGATCGCCGACCCACGGCAGCATCGGCGAGCCCATCGCCGGCTGTGCGGCGCTTGCCTCCTTGACCGGCGGCTTGGGCGGCAGCTTCACTTCCAACTGCTCCACTGGTTTGGCGGGCAGCGTGGGCAGAACCGGTGCATCGTCCATCGGCTTGCCGACCAGCACTTGCATGCCCTTGTCCGGCATCTTCTCCGGGACGCGCTCGGCCACCCTTTGCGAGGCGTCGTGGATGACCTTCGCCTCGGCATCGTGGACCAATCTCTCGGTCGCCTGGGCGATGACTTTCTCCGTGGCCTGGGCAAGGATCCGGTCCGTGGCCTGCGCAACCAGCTTGTCCGTTCCCTGTGCGGCGAGGCGGTCGGCCGCCTGGCTGGCCGCCTTGTCCGTCGCCTGGATCACGATGCGATCGGTCGCCTGCGCAACCATGCGGTCGGTGGACTGGCTCATCACCCGATCCGTGATGCGTTCGGTAATCTGCGCGGTAGCCTGGTTGACGACCTTTTCGGTCGCCTGGCTCACCATCTTCTCTGTGGACCGTTCCACCAGCTTGTCCGCGGCCTGGGCCATGACGCGGTCGGTGGCATTGTTCACAACCTTGTCCGTGGCCCGCTCGACGATCTTCTGGGCGGCTTGCAGGGCAGCCTTGTCTGTGCCGCGCTCGACCATCTTGTCCGCGGCGCTGGCGGCGACCTTGTCGGTGTAGCGATCCGCTATTCTCTCCGCGGCGCGATCGACGACTTTCTCGGCGGCACGGTCCACGACCCGCTCGCCGGCGCGGTCCACCACCTTGCTGGCTGCCCGCTCGACGACGCGGTCTGTCGCCAGGTTGATGACGCGCTCGGTGGTACGGTCCGCCACGCGATCTGCCGCGATCTCCACGGCGCGAGACGAATCGTTTTCAATTTTCGGCGGCAGCGAACCCGAGGGCATCATGATCGGAGCGCCTTGCGGAGCGGGCATGATCTGCATCTCCGGGACAGAGGTCGCCGGCATGGAGATCGTCTCAGACTTCATGCCTCGTAGCCGGTTCAGCAGGCCGATCTTCGGCTGGCATGTCTGAGTGCAGGTGGTGCAACCGCCCACCTCCCCGTTCGGCATCATGTAACCCGGACCGTTCGACCCTTGCATCGTCATGCCGGCCTGCATCTGCCGGCTCTGCTCGAGGTACACGCCGGGATTGCGCGAGAGTTGCGCGGCTCGCGATATTGGCGCCATCGTCGTCTGGACCATCCCCGGTGCGCCCTGGTAGGTAACGCCCGGTTGGCTTTGGTAGGGCATGCCCGGTTGTTGGTAGATCATCACCGGGCCGGGCGAGGCAGTCGTGGGCATGGGCTGAGCCATCATCGTCCGTGCGGGGGTTGGCGGCTGCACCACGGCGATCGGCATTCCGAGCGTGCCTCCCTCGACCGGAGTCGGCTGAATGCGTACTTCCGTCGGCATGGCCGGCGAGCTTACAACCAGTGGTGCGGGCGCGGAAGTCGGAACCGAAACGGTCACCGGAGGCGCCGGCATGCTTGGCGGCGGCAAGGGCATGACGCTCGGCATCGGGGCCATTTGCGCCGGCACCGAGGTCGGCACGGGAAGGATGGCCTGAACTGGGACCGTGACCGGAGGTGCCGGTGCGCTTGGCTGCGGCAAGGGCATGGTGCTCGGCATCGGAGCCAATTGCGCTGGCGCGGCAGTGGCCACCGGCGTCGGGGCCAACATCGTGACAGGCGAAGGTGCCGGGGCGGGCGCGGGTGTCGGGACGATGACACTGGGAGGCGTCGGCGCTGGCAGCGGCATGGCTTCGGCAGGCGGAGTGAGCTGCACCTCCGCGGGTGCCGGAGTGATAGGTTTCGGCGTCGTCTCGGACCCCGCCGGCCCAGTGGTTTCGACGAAGGCAGAGGGCCAGGTCGTCGGCTTGGGCGCGGCGCCGGGGGAGCGGCCGCTGTCTGCACTACCGGCACGACAACCGCCGGCGCGACGGGCGCCGGCGCGGCAGCCGGCATGATCACGGCCGGAGCCGGCTGCTCCGGCGCCTTGATGACTGGCGCCGGTTGATACTGAACCACGGGAGCGGGCACCGGCACCAGGGAGCGATACTCCACCGGAGCCGCCGGCGCGGCCGGTGGTGCCTTTGGCCCGGCGGCTGCTCCCGGCGGCATGATGATCTTCGTACCGCTCTTCCCATTGGGCCGGTTGGAGAGAATGGTGGTCTCGCCGGTCTTCAGAGACTTGGCGAGGAACGAGGTGGAGCCGTCCACCGTTTTCCAGGATCTCAGGATCTGGTACTGCTGCGGCGGCTTGCCGGGATCCTCCACGGTGATGATCTGTTCGGGCGGAACGGTGCGCGGCGACGACGAAGCCGCCTGCCCCCAGGCGAGGCCGGTGCAGGCCAGGATCCCCAACAGCGGCCCTATCCAGCGCGACCGGACCATTGCACGACTCCTTTTGCGCACCCACCGCCAGGCCGGAACCCGGTCCAGCCCGTCTCTTCTGCATATATCGGCTGCGCAGAGTTGAGAGATAAGTCCGCCGATGCAGAATATTCCGAATGTGCCGAAAGAGTGGGGTGGATTGGGAAGTTGAATGTCAGCCGAGATTGCCTGGGTGACGTGGTTTGACTGGGGTCACGCTTGGGAATGTGAACTGTGAACCTGGGTTCTCAACAGTCCGGGTGGGGATGGATGTGTTTCATGACAGGGGGCATTTTGCCGCGTTGCCCATTTTAACAGACCTCGGCGTTTCCCGAGGTTTGGAAACGAGGAACGGTCAGAATGAGTGAAACGTGAAATGAACAAGTGCCTATCACGCCCCGTCCTGTGCGGGTTTTGGCCATCGGCACTGCGGGTAAGTGCTGCATGCGAAGAACGAACCGCGCGGCCCGCGGTTAGGGGCCGCCCGCGCACCGCACACCTCACTCCGTATTCCCGAATCAGGGGGTAGGACCGGCCTACCTTTCCGCGTCGTTTTCAAGGGCCTGTTTGCAATCAGCCAGCTTTCGCCGTTGTTTGTGCCGGCAGCGTGAGATAGTCAAGCACCTCACGCTGCATGCGTTCGACTTCGGCGCGGTAACCGCTGGTCACGAGGGCAAGTTCCTCCGGGCGGCAGCTGACGCGCAACCGCGCCAGCAGATCGAGAAGGTACGAGACGCGCTCCCGTGTGACCTTCAATTCCTGGTCGCTTTGAATCATGGTCGTATCTCCACAACGCCGCGGCGCCGGCCATCACGCTTAGTCTGCCAGAAGGCCAAGAACTGCTCAAGCGGTTCGCCGAGCAACATATCCGGGCGTACCCAGAAAACGCTTGCTCCAAGCTCGTCATTGGCACGAGCATGATCGAACAGAACTAATGATTCCGCCATGCAGTCTTCGGAACGGAAATCGTTTCCCATCACCAGAATCACATCCACGTCATTCGGCTCGCCTTTGTCGGAGACGTAACTTCCGAAGACAAGAAGACGATCTACCTTGCCAGTCGCCACCGCCAACTGGTAAATCCGGCAGAGACGGTCGGTCACGTTCACCCGTTGAGCCGTACTAGCGCCGAAGCGAGCGACCACCTCGGCGAGCAATGCGACGTGGCTCCCTTCAGGGAGGTCGCCGAACTCGTTGAAATCAGGCAGCGGCATCCAGCCGAACCTCCACTGGGCGGCGCGCATTTCTAATTTATCGTAGCAACGGGTTCGGCGCCATCTTCAAGGTTTACCGGGCTGAAGCCCGGTTCTCAGGCGATAGAACCTGTCGTCTTGAGTCCTGCTGTAGAACAATTCCAGACTTGCCCAATAGACACGCTCGGTCAAACCCGCGCCGAATAACTCCGTCTCCACGCATGGGCAAATTACCCCCATAATGGTCGGCGGCAAGCGCAGAGCGCGCCCGCCGAACTGTTTCTTCGCTGGACCCGTGCGCGCTCTAGCAAAGGCTTGACCGCCAGGCGATGGTCGCGCGGGTGCCATGGGTGCCATGCTTTCGCGGCCTGTCCGCCGGTGTACTTGTTTCTCAAATGCTGCTGGGCCGCGAGAGTATGGGAGTCGGTCGGGGCTACTCGCATGCTTTCGCGGCCGTACCGGTCTGGGATGAGTCGGCACGGTCGCTCAAGGCCGCGAAAGCATGGCACCGCGCGCAAGTTAGGGGACTACGGTTTGGCTGATTGCCGGATGCCGTGCTCGCCCTCTGGAACTCCGCCCGCTCGACGGACCAGCTTCCGGAGCAGCCGGATCATCTCCTCCTGATTGTTCAGGAACTGCTGCGACACGGCCATACTTTCCTCGTATCTGGACTCGTAAACCTGCTTCTGCCTGCCAATAACATTTTTCTGCCTCACGGTCTGCCAGATGGCCATCACGACGACCAGAACCCCAAAGAGCATCAAACCTATGATGAGGAAAGAGTGAGGCCCGAATTGGTCTGACATGACGCTGCTCCTACGGAGTTTTGCTCTCGAAATAGCCTAACTTCCATTCCCGCTGACCACCGTGGCCGTGATGAGCTGTCAACAAGACCTGACCTGACCCGTTTTCTCTTCGGCGGCTATTTCCCTTGAACCAAGCGGCTTAGGAGCCATGAGGGCACTGTTGCCAGTGTGAACCGAGAACCGTCTGGATTGTCCTGTGGCTCATCAAACTTGACCCAATACAGCCGAATCAAAGACCCGTCCGCCGGGTGGATGCGCTCAACGAGGTCGGCGATGGTACCATGCGCACCTGGCTTACACCCCAGGAAACTCGAAACTACGACGCGCTCACCAGGATTAAACATCGCAATATCCACGCCGCGCCTCTGCCAGCGAATTTGTTTTTCGCGCAACCCGTGCGTTCTCTCGCATGGTCGGAATCACACTACCGCGGTCGTCACCTGTCAAGGTGCCGCTGGGCAAGCTCCTACTCCGGAAACGACTCCACCGGTACTTCCACTACTGAACTCCTTCTTGAGCTGATTGTCGAAGTCCGGTCGCGTACCGTCCGGTACACGGGACAGCCAGCCGATTTGCCACGCAAAAGCCTCCTTCCGCTGTCCGACCATTCCCGTTGCCTAACGTGGCCGTGTTGAGCTGTCAACAAAAACCAACCTGCCCATTTCCGTCACCTTGCTCTCAATCGGCCGACGAAAATGATCGCGCAGCGGCATCGATTGCTCCTTTTCCCCGGATTCTAGCAGCTTCGGTGAGGCACTCCAGGTTTCGCACGGTGGAGCCGTTTCCATTCCGACAAGGGCCGGTTGTAGCAGATGCGGGGCCATCCGCGCGGTCCGACACGCGCTTTGGCGCGGCTGCGTCCGCCAGTCCAGGTCGTGATAAGCCGATCTATCGAGGGTAGCGTTTCCCTTCAGGAAAGGAACCCTGTGCGCACCCCATTGCTGCTTTGGTTGCTGACGGCGAGCCCGGTCTGGGCTCAGTGTCAACCGGTGACGGCCGAATCGCTGCGAAGCGCCGACCTGGCCGAGCTCGATCGCGTGTTCGGCTCCGGCACGATGGCCACACCAAACGGCCCGTGCGCGGGCGGGTGCTTTACGTGGCCAGGAGCTGCTCGCCGCGGTTGAGCGCGGCCCTCGCCAGCAGTGCCTGGAAGGGCAAGCGGTTCACTTGCAATGGTGTCTATAACCAATGGCTGGGCGTGCGCACCTACGCCGCTCCGCTGACGATCGAAGCCAGCTGGTTCGATGGTCAGCCGTGCTTCGTGATCGACTATCCGCCGAACCGGCCAGTGTTCGGCAATACGCGCGACGAGATTCGCTGTGTGGCTCCGGGCTTGTATGTAGGCCGCTATTATGACCGGGAGCCGTGCCGAGCGTTACACGGGTACTTCGTGCTGGTAATGGAGTGAGCCGGGGCCAAGAATACGCCCCGATGACATGGCGCTGGCAGCACAAATCACCGTTAGGGATCGCGCAACAATAACCTGGTCAATTCTGCCGGCGGCACACAAGCCTGACGCGCCAGCCCCATATTCCGCACCCTTCATTTACCTGGCTCACAACCGTAGTATTCTTTGCATTCCAGCGGAAGAATGCGGCTTTATTCTTGTTCATATTTCTCATCTTTCCCCTACCTTCCGCTGGCGAAAAGCCTCAGATACAAGGGTGCGTAATATGGGGCCAGCGAAGGACGACGATTTCCTTCGCTGGCGCGTCAGGCTTGTATGTGACAGCGCGGTGTCAATGCACAGGTTGTTGTTGCGCGGGCCCTTACTTGGCGCCCTTCACCTGCCCCACGTCCCGCCGATACAGCGGCAGATGGCGGTAGTACACCTCCAGCGTCAAGAGCGCCAGCGACGTGGACATCAGCCGGCCGTCGGCGGGGCGCTGGAACATCCAGCTACCAGCGTTGTCGGCGTTCTTCTTGCCGTCGTCCTGCAAGCCGATGAGGATGTCGCGGATGCCGTCCTTGCCGTCTTCTTTGGAGCCGAGGTTCCACTTGGTCCAGCTCTTGCCGCCGATGTGGTGCATCACCTGCGTGGCGTAGTACAGGTAATAGATGTCGCGGGTGCGGTCCGGCGGCTGTTGCTCCAGGCGGAGGATGCCCTTGAGCATGTCTCCGTTGCGGGCCGTCACACCCTGGTATTGCCGGCAGAGCAGGCCGACCGCCGTCATCGAGATCCTTTCCGGCGTTCCGGGCGTGTAGCTGTAACCGCCGGCGTCGGCGATGGCGCAGGAGTCGAGGAACTTGTCGGCTTTCTTCAGCACTTCCGGCTTGACGTTGAGGCCGGCCATCTGGCCGCTCTTGAGGGCCATGAGCATCCAGCCGGTGACCGACAGATCGCCGGGCATCCGCGGCTTGTAGCGCCAGCCGCCGCCCTCGTGCTGGGCGTTCTCGATGAAGTTGATGGCGCGCTGGGCGGACAACTTCAATGCCGGGTCGGAGGTCAGTCCATACGCCTCGCACATGGCGATGGTTGCCAGGGCGTGCGAGTACATAAAGTTGCCGCCGAGTTGACTGCCGAAGTTGCCGTCCCTGTACGCCGACTGGCTCTTGATCAGGTAGTCCAGTCCCGCCTTGATGTTCTTGTGATAATCCACCGCCGCTCCCGGAACCGGCAGCTGCGTGTGGCCGGCGCCGAGGAACGGCAGCAGGGCGAGCGCGGTGCCGGCGATGTCATCGCGGCGCATTGACTCCGGCGTGGATTTGTCTGCCTCGTAGATAGTCTTCGAGACACCCTGCTCCATGACGGTCTTGTGGGCGTCCTTGTTGAACTCGTGCATGGACCAGTGGCCATCGCGCGCCTGGTGATTGGCGAGAAAGAGCAAACCACGAGCGACCCGGACTTCCGACTGGAGACTGCCGCCCTCTCGACGCAGTGCCTGCTCCTTCGCCTCGCCGTGGCGGTTCTGGAAGATTCCGGGCCCTTTGCCCGTGAGCCTGGGAATCTTGTCGCCGGGGAGAACGGGGAGGCCAGGAAGGTCGGGGCCATCGATTCTTGGGAGCGTGGTTGGAGCCGGTTCAAGAACAGGCGGAGGATCAACCGGGGGAAGAGGATCCAATTCAATCGGCGGCTCGAAACGCGGTTCGCCGGGAACCACCTGGGTCAGGTCGAATTTGTTCTCCCACTCGTCCTTCGTCGGCTTTTGCTTTTCTTCCCACGGCGGATCGTTGTCGATTATCGGCAGGGTTTGCACCGTCCCTTCACCCGTTGCGGCCTCCGCGGGAGTCAGCTTCACATTGAGCAAGAGCGCGATGAGCACGGCGTGGGCCCCGACGCTGATCACCGCGGCGAGAATGGCCCAGAGGAGATGCTTGCGGCTGGACGGCGCGGGGTGGTGAGGGACGAGGAGTTGGCGGCGGGGGGAGATGGACATGGTGGGGACTCCTGGATCAGTGCTTCAATATCGATCAGGCTGCACCGACTGCCGCGTACACCTTGCCATGTTGTTTCAACCAATTCACTTCTTCGCGTTCGGCACGTTCCTTGACTTCCTTGAGAAACTTCACTGTGTCGGCCTCATAGCAAGGCTCGCTCGGGTCGTCAGTGGGGATGACCATTTCAACCTCCACCGCGACGACGTATTTGTCGGTTTGAATAAGTCGCGTCCGTTTGATTCGATCGCCTGCGATGCGCATGGTTCACCAACTCGGTGACGTTGGTTAACCGCGACGCGGAGTCTTCGGAGCGGAGCGCGGGAGTTCTACAAATGTCCCAACAACTCTCGCGCTCCGCTCCGAAGACTCCGCGTCGCGGCTAACCTTACTTCGCGTCCTTCACCGTGCCGACGTCGCGGCGATAGAGCGGGAGATGACGATAGTAGACTTCCAGCGTCAATCAGCGCCATAGACGTGGACATCAGCCGGCCGTTGGCGTGGCCGTGGAACATCCAGCTGCCGGCGTTGTCGGGGTTCGACTTGCCCTCGTCCTGCATGGAGATGAGCAAATCGCGGATGCCGCCCTTGCCGTCGCCGGTAGCGCCGAGGTTCCACTTTTCCCAGCTCGTGCCGCCCATGTGGTGCATGACCTGCGTGGCGTAGTAGACGTAGTAGATGTCCATGTTGCGATTGGCAGGTGATTTCTCGAGCTTTTCGACGCCGAGGAGCAGGCCCTCATTGCGCGGGGTGACGCCGAGGTACTGCCGGCAGAGCAGGCCGACGGCGGTCATCGAAATCCGCTCGCCGGTGCCAGGCGTGTAGTAGTAGCTGCCCCTGGAAGTGACTTCGCAGGAGTCGAGGAACTTCTCGGCCTTCTTCAGCACCGCGGGGTTGACGCTGAGGCCGGCCATCTGGCCGCTCTTGAGGGCCATCACCATCCAGCCGGTGACCGACAAATCGCCCGCGTTTTTCGGCCTGTAGCGCCAGCCGCCGCCTTCGCTCTGGGCGAACTCGATGAAGTTGAGCGCCCGCTGAGCGGACAACTTCAACGCGGGATCGGAGGTCAGGCCGTACGCCTCGCACATGGTGATGGTGGCCAGGGCGTGCGAATACAGCGTGTCGCCGCCGAAGTTGCCGTCCTTGTGCGCCGACTGGCTGCGCATGAGCCACTTGAGCCCGTTATCGACGCCCTTGTGATAGTCGATGGCCGCGCCGGGAACCGGCAGGTGCGTGTGGCCGGCGGCGAGGAACGGGAGCAGGCCGAAGGATGTGCCGGCCACGTCGTCGGGGCGCCGGCCGTTGCCCTCCGGCGTGGACTTGTCCTCGGCATAGACCGTCTTCTGCACGCCCTGCACGGTGATCGTCTTGTGCGCATCCCTGTTGAAATCGGTCATGGACCAGCGCCCGTCCTTGGACTGGTGATCGGCCAGGAACACGAGGCCGCGCGCCACCCGCGCTTCCGATTCCTTGTTGCCGCCGCCGCTCTCCAGGAGGCGCTGCTTGGCCGCGCCGTTGCCGCGGCCGGCGAAGCCGTTCGTGAACGCCGCACCGTTGAAACCGCCCGGCGCGATGCCGGGCATGCTCGGCATGCCAGTCCCGAGGTCCGACGGAACACCGGCCGTTCCGTAACCAGGCACTGTGCCGGGAGTCGGTGCGATGTCGCGGGGCGTGTTGTCGAGAGTTGGATCCTTGAAGCCCGGCGTGGCGTCGGGCATCGGCGGCAGCGGCACGTTGATGTCGGAGAGCTCCGCCGCGTCATCGCCGGAGCGCTTGTTGGGGTCGTTGCCGACGTCGGGATTGGTGAGATCGATCTGCACCTCCTGTCCGCGGTCGGGATCCTTCTTGGCCTCCTGAGCCACGGGGGGCTTACTGTCAGCGTCGTCCATCATCGGCACGGCCTTGACCTTGCCGTCCTCCTCGGCCTGGGCGTCGGCGGGTTTGAGGTTGAGAACGAGGACGATGAGCAGGGCATGGGCCCCCATGCTAATGACGGCGGCCACGATCGCCCAGACGACTTGCTTGCGGCTGACGCCGAACTGGTTGTTGACGATCAGGACTTTGCGGCGGGGTTCTTGCTGCACCGGGCTAGGCATGATGAGGCTCCCTGGTCTTGGTCTCTTCCGCAGCCCGCTTGCGGGGCCTTGCGCTGTGGGCTGCGGATGTTGAACGATCTACTACTCCGCTGGGCGGTCGCTCTCTTCTGTTTCTATCGGTCCGACGGGTTGGGCCATTGGCACCGGATCGGACGGAGGTGGGACGAATTCGCCGGTCCTTGCCTGGCGCAACCGTGCTTGCATGAGGCGATCATTTCGCCGAAACCACCATGTTATCATAACCGCTGCGATCGCCACCAGCACCAGAAAACCCAAAAAGACGACTGCCATCTCGCCGCCGCGCGCCCCCACCAGATCATCGGCGGCGGCGCCTTGCACCTTCAGTGTGTGGGCTACGAGCAGCGGAGCGATTAGCCGCTGGCCGTCCCGCTGCGGATCGGCGTAGTCGCCCTTCTTGAAGAAGAACGCGTCGCAGGAGACCATCTTGCTGAGCTTGTCGCCCGTCTGCAAACCCGGCGGCAGCTCGGTGAAGACGACACAGTAAGGATGCGTGCGGCTGATCTCATCGTAGATCCAGGCTTCGTACAGGTCGGAGACGCCGCCCAGCTTGAGCATGACCGGCGCCTCATGCCGCAGCAGCCTAGCGAGCCGTCCCTGGACATGAATCACCTGGCCCCGGTACTGGGCCGGCTGGCGAATCAGCTGAGAGTAAACCACATCTGTCCGCGTTTTCTCGGCAAAGCTGGCCGGCGACTTGCGGCTGGCGACGATCAGGAAATCGTAATACGCATAGAGCTCCTGGGCATCCTCATCATGGTCCACGACCGGCACCCAACCCCGGTCGCGGACGAAAGGCAGCAGATCGGGCCGGAGCGTAGGGACTTCCTGCGGAGCGAACAGGTGCCAGTAGAGCAGGTGCTCCGTTGTGCCGAGCAGGGCCAGCAGCGTCAGCGGAGCGGTCGCCTCCGCGCGCCGGTCGGGCAGGCCATGAGCAGACTTGCCGTTGCCCCTGGCAGGCCCTTCTCAGGGGGCGAAATCACCTGGAACCCGCGGCCGATCAGGAGCGGCATGACTCCGCTCTTCTGTGTCGCTTGCAGCTTGAAGAAATAACCGGCGAAGCTGACGTTGCCGTCGGGCGGCGGCGGCTCGGTGAAAACGACCCGGTAGACCTTCCCGCCCGCATCGGTCACCGTGCCGGTGTAGAAATCGCTCAGGAAGAACCTCTCCCCAAGTTCGGGGCGGAACATCTGGGTTGTTCGCTGGAGCCTTCCCTCCAGGTACAGGACCTCGCCGCGAAAAGCACGCGGCTTCCTCTCCAGCTGGAGAAACGTCCAGTCGGTCCGGGCCGCCCGGCGGAAAGCAGCGGTGGACGTCTGACTCGCCAGGATGGCCGCATCCCAGTACGCCGCCAGCTCGCCCTCGCTGGCCTTGCTCAGGTCAATGCCGTCGCGGACCAGGTCGAGGCCGCGCGGTTTGGTGACGACGTCCGTATTTAGCAGCGTCCAGCAATCGTACTGGTGCCCCGCCGCGAGGACTGCGAACGCGCTGTACGACCCGAGCGGCCCGGCGGATGCACCAACAAGAACCGTCGTGCCGATGCGGGCCCGGCCGAGGTGCGTGGCTATGGGGCTGTCGATCACCCAGGCGACAATACTTGGATCGTTGCCGGCCGCGAGAATGCTCACCATGCTCCACGGCCCAAGCCCTGGATCAGCGGCGCTGCCGATGCCGCCGACGGCGAGCCACAGGGCCTTCTCGTTGATGGGCGCGATGGGCGGCTCCTCTGAGGGTGGCGGTTCCGCGCCTCTGGCAACAGCGCAAAGGAGGAACACAACCACAAGCGGCCCGACCATGCGGCTGGTTGCCGTGGCGAAGAAACCCCGTGTTCGGTCGACCCGCGGAGCCATCACTTTTTCGACGTGAGAAGGCTTGTTGTGGTTCCTGAACTCAAGCATCCGTTACCGTGGCCCTTGCTGGCGCTGCGGGCTGCTGCGGAGGAGTAGGCTTCCGCAGCCCGCAGCGCCAGCAAGGGCCGCCGCTTTGGGTTGCGGAAGGCCGGATTTGCTGCTTGACAGTCCGCGTCTTGCCTTCCTAGAGTGATCTCGTTGCCCGGAGCCATTGTATGTCGTTCCGCCTCTTCATCTATTATTGTGCTCTGTGCGGCGGCCTGGGCGCATTTCTCGGCTGGGCAATCGGACGCTGGGCTACCGGTAATATCCATAGTCCGGTGCTCATCGATGGGCTCAAGGGACTCTTCCTCGGCTTTGGCATCGCCCTGCTGCTCGGCTTCCTCGACGCGGTGTGGAACGTGTCGCTGGCCAACGTCTTCGGCGTTTTCATCCGCGTCCTCATGGCCGTGCTGATCGGCAGCGCGGGCGGCCTGCTCGGCGGCATGATCGCCAATCTGCTCTACAAAACCTGGAGCTATCTCCTCGTCGTCGGCTGGACGTTCACCGGCCTCTTGATCGGTCTCTCACCCGGCGTCTTCGACCTGCTCGCCGCCCTCGCCAAGAACCAGGAGACACGCGGCCCACTCCGCAAGACATTCAACGGCCTGATCGGCGGAGCCTGCGGCGGCCTGCTCGGCGGTCTGCTTTACGCGCTGATGAAAGACCGCCTTCAGTCCCTGTTCGCGGAGAAGCCGGAGGAGCGCCTGTGGACGCCGAGCTCGTGGGGCTTCGTCGTCCTCGGCATGTGCATCGGCCTGTTGATCGGTCTGGCGCAGGTGATCTTGAAGGAGGCCTGGGTCAAAGTCGAGGCCGGCTTCCGTAAGGGCCGTGAGCTAATCCTGTCGAAACCCGCCGTGACGATCGGCCGAGCCGAGGCGTGCGACATCGGCCTGTTCGGCGACGCTCAGCTGGAGAAGGTCCACTGCCGCATCATGCGCCGCGGCAACGATTACATCCTCACCGACGAAGGCACGGCAACCGGCACCTTCGTCAACGACGAGCGGGTCAACGGGGCGCGGCTGCTGCGCTCGGGAGACCTGATCCGCCTGGGCCGCAGTGTGCTGCGCTTCGGGGAGCGCGCGAAGAAGTGAGGAATCGCTACAGAATCTCGTCCACTCGCAGGGAAACTCCTGGCAGTGTAGCGATCTCCACCGTTTGCCCGCGCCGCAAGATTTGCACATCACCGTAAGTGCCATCCGGCCGCGGTTGGCGATGGACTTCGAGGCACTCTTCCGTGAGATTCACGATCCAGTATTCGTGGATACCGTTCTCGGCGTAGAGCGGTGCTTCACTTCACGGTCGTATTCCAGGCTCGTGTCGGATACTTCGATTACGAGTAGTACGTCATCCGGGCGCGGGTGCCCGGAAGAGTAGAAGTCCTCCTTGGGCCGCAATAGGGCAAGGTCAGGTTCGGGTTCGCTGTCTTCAAGGCGAATCGGGTCATGAACGCTCACGATAGCTCGCTCATCATAGTACATGCTCATGATCCGATTCAGACGAATCACAGACCCCAGATGTTTGTCGCTGACAGACTCCTTCTCGGTGATCGCTCCCCGAATCAACTCAACACGATCATTCTCATCGAGGATGCCACATTCGATCAGTTTTTCATAGGTTTCGACGCTGAATGGGTGCCGCTGGGACATGGTCTAGCTCCTGATTGAGGACGTTCAAAACCGCCGCTGCCGCTGAATCAAATACTCCATCAGCGCCTTGTCGAAATTGACATGCGTGTCGATGCCGACGTAGTCGATGCCGGCCCGAGCACATGCCGTGCGATACGTCTCCCGAAACGCCGCTATTTCCTCCAGGTAGTCGGGCCGCATTCCCTTCGCATCCAGCGTCATCTTCTCCGGCGTCTCCACGTCGGCGAACTCCACCAGGCCCTCGAAGGGGAACGATACCTCCGCCTCATCGAGGATGTGAAAGAGGATGATCTCGTGGCCTCGGTGCCGCAAGTGGTGCAGCGCTTCAAGCACCGGACCGGGCTCGGTCAGCAGGTCGCTGAAGATCATCACCAGCCCCTTGCTGCGGATCATCGCCGCCAGCTGGTGCAGGCTGGCCG
Organism: uncultured Acidobacteriaceae bacterium; assembly: GCA_963736535.1. GTDB lineage: Bacteria > Acidobacteriota > Terriglobia > Terriglobales > Acidobacteriaceae > PALSA-350. The sequence continues at coordinate 340,545 of CAVTPN010000010.1, read as the reverse complement.
CGGCGTCGGTTTGGCCGCTCGGCTTGAGGTTCGCCAGCAGCGAGAGAATGGTGCCGAGCTGGGTGCGTTTGCTGCGCGGCGGCAGGCTGGCGCGGACGGCGGTGTCGAAAGTGATGAGGCCGACGGGATCTTGCTGCCGCACCATGAGATATCCAAGCGCAGCTGCGAGGCAGATGGCGTAGTCGAACTTCGTCAGTTCCTGCCGATAGGTGTACGCCATCGACGCGCTGAGATCCATGACCAGGTAGCCGGTCACGTTGGTCTCGGCCTGGAACTTCTTGAGGTAGTACTTGTCCGTCTTGGCGAAGACCATCCAGTCGAGGTCTTTGAGGTCGTCGCCGGGCACGTACTTGCGGTGCTCGGAGAACTCGACAGAGAAACCCTGGAACGGACTGGCGTGCAGCCCGGCGAGAAAGCCCTCGACGATGAAGCGGGCGCGCAGGTCCAGCCGCGCCACCTGGCGGATGACGTCGGGGCGCAGGTATTTCTCGGCGCGGGCCATGCGGTCATTGTGGCGGCGGGCGCAGCCGACTGCAATCCCGGACGAGTGCCCACTACCATGCTTGAATAGTGTACAAAGGTACATGTACACTATGCCCAATTCTATCCCGCCACCCGTACCAGGTTTGCTGTCATGGCCGTCACCGATGATTGGGACCACATCGTTGCACTGATTCGCCGTTATGCACTGCGGAAGTATGGCGATTGGGCCGCGGGCATCACGATTCATCTGCCGTGCAGTCGCCAGGATCACTATGAGCCGTTTCCCGCACGGGAGCTGAGCCTTGAGCGAGACCCACCGCGATTGGCCGGCCCGATGTGGGTGCCGGCCCGGTGCCCAAGCGGACCGAGAACTTCAGCGCCGTCTACTGGCCGGGTGTCGGCACCTTTCACTTTCAGGGCGAGAAACAACAGGCTGTCGTCGCGGCGCTGTGGACGGCGTGGGAAGACGGCACGCTGGAAGTGGCTCAGGCAATGTTGCTCCGCGCAGCTGACTCCGATGGCACGCGCCTGCACGATCTCTTCCGCGGTCATGGAGCGTGGGGAAAGCTCATCCTGCGCGGCCGCTGTCCGGGCAGTTACACACTGCCGCCATTGCCGGAGGAACCATCAAGTGAAGATGACTTCGAAGAGTGATCGCGCTTTCTTTTCCGGGGGTGAGCCGACCGAATCCACACCTGCGCTCAACGGCGCTCCCACCTTCCCACGATTACATTTGGTCGCGTTCCAGCGGGAGAACTCGCCATGGTCGATGGAAACTGTCTGCATTGCGAAGCGGCACCGGCAACAACAGCGCTCGGCCTCTGCGCCCGCTGCGGAGCGCAAAAGGGCGTGCGCGTCCTGTACATCCGGCGGCGCGGCTGGACGCCGGAGTTCGAGGCACACCTGATGCGCCTGCGCCGCCGAGCGGAGCAGAAGCTGCCATTGTTCGACGGTCCACTCGTGGTGGGTAAGCCGCGCGACAGACGGATTCATCCACTACGACAGCTGCTGGGGAAGTAGGTTAGCCGCGACGCGGAGCGCGTGTAGGGGCGGGCTCACCCCGCCCCTACAGGCGCGCTCCGCTCCGAAGACTCCGCGTCACGGCTAACCGCGTCATTTTCGCCAAAAGCGATCTTCCCCATCTTTCCTCTACGATTCCTTCCTCCCTCATTTTTCTCGCATTTCAGGCTGGTAATTGCTTGTATCACGTGTCGATTCGGCTATAAACAACGGTTAGTACAACCACTCGCGATCGCTTGGCGAAGCGAGGAGCCCTGAGTCGGAATGCAGCAGATGAAACGGAACTGACGATCTTGCCTGGCCTGAATAGTCACTCCCCGGCAGATTAGCGAAACTGTACCCAAATTACTGCGGCTATTGACCTGAAGTCGGTTAGTGTTAGGGAAGCTGTGGGAAAAGGAGAATCTGGGGTACCGGGGAAAGGTGAACAGGATGCTGCGTGATCTCCGAGGCCGCCGTCTTTTGATTACGGGGGCTTCGGGCGGCATTGGTCGAGCCATCGCCGAGAGGGCGGCTCGCGCCGGTGCTCGTCTGACGCTGGGCGCCCGCTCGGCCGACAAGCTCGATGCCCTGGCGCGTGAACTCACTGCGACCGGGGCCGAGGTGATCGCGGTTCCCACCGATGTCACCTCTGCCGACGACCGCCAACGGCTACTCGCCGCCGCGGTCGATCGCTTCGACGGCCTTGACGTGCTCATCAACAATGCAGGAGTCGGCAGCTTCGGCCATTTTGCCGAGAGCACCGAGGCGATCCTGCGTCAGGTCATGGAGGTCAACTTCTTTGCCCCGGCCGAGTTGATGCGCCTGGCCATCCCGGTGCTGGCGAAGGGCCGGCAGCCGGCGATTGTCAACGTCGCCTCGATGTGTGGGCGGCGCGGCATCCCGGCGTGGAGCGAATACTCGGCCAGCAAGTTCGCCCTGTGCGGATTGACCGAGGCATTGCGTGCCGAGCTGGTTCGCTTCAGCATCGATATGGTGCTGATCTGCCCCGGCCTGACGCGTAGCGACCTGAACCGGCACATGCTGCGGAACGAAGGCCGGATGAAGATCGACTTCACGAAGGGCCAACCGCCGGAGGAAGTGGCGGCCGGCATCCTGCGGTCGCTGTGCAAGAACCGCAGCGAGACGGTGTTGGGTTGGGACTGCGCGGTGGATGCTGCGGGTGAACCGCTTCCTGCCACGGCTGGTGGATCGCATGCTGGCGCGAAGGGTGCGGAAACTGTATGGCGTTTAGCCGCCCGTCTCGGACGGGCGCGAGGGCTACGTGAACGCGCCCGTCCGAGACGGGCGGCTAAACTAAGAGGACCATCACGGCATGTGCGGCATCGCAGGAATCATTGATCTCTCCGGCGGACGGCGACCCGTCCCGGGAGCGACGATCCGCGCCATGGCCGACGCCATCGTCCATCGCGGGCCGGATGAGGACGGCTACCTCGAACGGCCAGGCCTCGCCTTCGCGTCGCGGCGGCTCAGCATCGTCGGCCTCAACGACGGCCGGCAGCCGATCAGCAACGAAGATGGCTCCGTCTCGGTCGTCTTCAACGGCGAGCTGTTCGACTATCGCGAGATGAAGCCGCAGCTGGAAGCGCGCGGCCACGTCTTCCGCACCCACTGCGATACCGAGATCATCCCGCACGTTACGAGGATCATCCCGACGACCTGTTCACCCACCTGCGCGGCCAGTTCGCCATCGCTCTCCATGACGCGAAACGGCAGCGCGTGCTGCTGGGCGCGATCGCTTCGGCATCTGCCCGCTCTACTGGAGCCGCAAGCAGGGCGATTGGCTGCTGTTCGCCTCCGAGATCAAGGCGATGCTGGCGTCCGGCATGGTGGAGGCGAAAGCCGAGCCGCGCGGGTTGAACCAGCTGTTCACCTTCTTCTCCCTGCCGGGGCCGTTGACCTGCTTCAAGGGCGTGCAGTATCTACCGCCGGGGCACTTCCTGCGCATTGACCTGACAACCGCTGCGGTCTCCGAACATGCCTACTGGCAGCCGGACTTTCCGGATCGGGGCAAGGAAGATCGCCGGCCGCGTCGAAACGCTGGTCGACGAGTTCGAGCGGCTGCTGCTCGCCTCGGTGGAACGCCGGCTGCGGGCCGACGTGCCGGTGGTGTCGTACCTCTCCGGCGGCGTCGATTCCAGCATCGTCGTGGCGATGGCCAGCAAGGTCCGCGGCTCGCCGATCCCGTGCTTCACCATCCGCATCAAGGCGCCGAAGCTCGACGAGACGAACGAGGCCGCCATCGTCGCCAAACACATCGGCGCCGAGCCGATCGTCGTCGATTGCGGCGCCGAGGAAGTCATCAACACCTACCCGCGGCTGATCGAGGCGGCCGAAGCGCCGGTCGTCGATACGTCGTGTGCCGCCCTGCTGCTGCTGTCGCAGGAGGTGCACGCTCGCGGCTACAAGGTGGCGCTGACCGGCGAGGGGGCCGACGAGTGGCTGGCCGGCTATCCCTGGCACAAGATCAACCGCATCGCTCAGCTGGCTCGACGTCATCCCGGGCGTGCCGATGAGCCAGTGGCTGCGACGGCTGTTCGTGAGGATCAGCAGGTCCCCCGCGATGGAGCCGGAGTACTGGGAGCGGGCACGGGCGACAGCGGGTGGTCACAACGGCTGGCTCGACCTGTATGGGCTGATGAGCATGGCCAAGCTCCGCTTCCTCAGCCCCGAGTTGCTGGAGCAGATCGGCGACCACGTGCCGCACGAGGACGTGGCCCTCAACCGCGAGCGCATGAATCACTGGCACCCGCTCAACCGCGAGCTGCACTTCGGCGCCCGCGCCCACCTCGCCGGCCTGCTGCTCAACGCCAAGGGCGACCGCGTGGCGATGCACAACTCGGTCGAGACGCGCTATCCGTTCCTCGACGAGGAGGTGTTTCAGTTCCTGGCCAACGTCGATCCGCGCTGGAAGCTGCGCGGCCTGCGCGACAAGGTGCTGCTGCGGAAGCTGGCCGAGCGCTGGCTGCCGAAGGAGATCGCCTGGCGCCGCAAAGCGATGTTCCGCGCCCCGTTCGACAGCTTCCACCTCGACGCCGCCCCGCCGTTCGTCGAGCAGCTGCTGAGCGAGGAATCGCTGCGGAAAACGAGCTATTTCAACGTGGAGGCGGTTCAATACTGGCGGAAGGCGTACAAGAAGCTCTGGCCGGGAGCGCACGGCGCGTGTCGGTCGAGATGGGCCTGGTCGGCGTCTTCGCGACGCAGCTGTGGCACCACACGTTCATCGACGGCAGCCTCGCGGATTTGCCGTCGAGGGCGCGACAGTACCGGGGGCCGCATGAGATCAATGGGACGGTGAGAGCGGGGACGGCGATGGTGGGGGTGTGAGAACATGACACCGCAGGGTGACCAACGCTTCGCCGCTTTGTTGTTGTTTCAGTTCCGTGTCAAGGCAGGAGGATCGTCAAACCGGCGACGGACTTGCGAGAAGCGGATGCTGCTGCTAGAGGCACCGAACGCGCGGGCCGCCCTTCGGTCGGCCAAGCAGCGCGGCAGGCAGGCGCAGTATCGTTACCAAAATGACGCGGGCGGCGTGGTTCGCTTTGAGTTTGTCGGCGTCCTTGATCTGCTGCGGCTCGGTGTGGAATGCGAGCCCGACGAAGTGTGGTATCGGATCTGTGAGATGGTCGAACCGACAGAGCGCCGCGCGAGTATTATTCCGCCCGAGGCACACCTGCGTGCAGTGGCTGAGGAGCGCGAGCGGCGACGTGCGGATAGCTTCGATAACGAAGTTAAACGGCTCGGCAAGAGCAAGAAGTTCCAGCGCTTTCTGAAAGAACGGTCGAAGGCAGCGGCAACGACATCGTTGGAGGACTACAGGCGGTCGCTTGGTTGATCGCTTGCTGAGCGTCCCACGAGAGGCTTCGTTGCATCGTTGCAACCCTCTCGAAGGGTGCGTCCGCAAAGAGCCTGCGAAAACACGGGAAATAGGGAGGGTCACCTGGCGAATTGTGCCGGAAAAAGCCCCCCTGTAATGAAACGATATTACGGCGAGCGGGGCGTGTTAACGCCCTGATGACTGTATCGGGGCTTAACAGCCCCCGCTCGCCTGAGTCAAGATTGTGATCGAACTATGTCCTACGCACTCCAAACCCTCTGGCACGAACACCAGCGCTACCTGCCGGCAGTGCTGGCGGTGGCGTTCAGCGCGCTGCTCGATCGCGCTTCAGTGCGGGTTGCTGCTCGGACTGTTCTCGATCACCTCGCTGCCGATCGACCACACCGATGCGGACATCTGGATGGGGGCTCCGTCGGTGCTCAGTGTCGATCTGGGCGAGCCGATACGGTCCGGGAACCTGTTTCGCCTCCAGGGACAGCCCGGCATCGAGCGGGCGGAGATCTATCTCCAGGGGTTCTCCTACTGGGCCAAGCCCAAGGGCGGCCGTGAGCTTTGCATGATCATCGGCTCGCGGCTCGAAGAGGATTCGCTCGGCCGGGTCCGGGAACTGACGCCGGAGCTGCGGTCGCTGCTGACCGCGCCTGGAAATATCGTCGTCGATGAGTCCGACATGGATCGGCTGGGCATCAAGCAAGTCGGTCAAACCGCGGAGATCATCGGCATGCAGGTGCGCGTCGTCGGCCTGACCAAGGGCATTCGCAGCCTCGCGGGGCCGTATGTCTTCTGCTCAGTGACAACGGCGCAGCAGTTGCTGCGAGGTACGTCGGACCAGGCGACCTACATTTTGGCTCGCTGCACGAACCGCGACGACGCTCCGAAAGTGGTGGAGAGTCTTCGCAAGGAATACACTAACCTTTCGGCCTTCACCGCGAAGGAATTCTCCAAGCGGTCGCAGATTCACTGGTTGACGAAGACGAAGGCCGGCATCGCCCTGGGCTACGCAGCGCTGCTCGGTCTGCTGGTCGGAGCCGTGGTCACGGCCCAGACATTGCGGGCCGCCACGCTGGCATCGATCAAGGAATTCGCCGTGCTGCGGGCGCTGGGAATCCGCGCTGCGCATGGGCATGCTGGTGGTGAGCCAGGCGTTTTGGGTCGGCATCATCGGTGTCGGCCTGGCCCTGCCGGCGGTGTTCATCGCGGGGAGCATCGCCGATCACTTCGGCGCCGCCGTCCCGCTGCCCTGGTGGGTGCTGACGCTGGCGACCAGCGTCACGCTGGTAATGGCGATGCTCTCCGGTCTGTTCGCCCTGCGAGCCCTGCGCCAGGTAGAACCGGCGACATTGTTGCGGTAACTTCTATAGGACTGATAGGTCTCATAGGATCTATAAGTCCTATGGGGACTTGAGCGAGCTGCAATGACCCCCGACGACTTCCCCCCTGAGCCCATGCTGCGGGCCCGAAACTTGACAAGAAGTTTCGGCGACGGGGAGACGCGCGCCGTGGCCCTCAGCAATGCCTCGGTCGATTTGAACGGCAGCGAGATCGCCTTGCTCATGGGTCCCTCCGGCAGCGGCAAGTCAACGCTGCTCGCCATCCTCTCCGGCCTGCTCAGCCCGGAAAGCGGCAAGGTGGAAACGTTGGGCGAGGACCTGTGGGGCATGTCCGAGAAGGAGCGCGAGCGCTTTCGATTGAAGAACTTCGGCTTCATCTTCCAGGGCTACAACCTGTTCGGCGCCCTGACTGCCCGGCAGCAACTGGAAATGGTGGTGCGCTGGGGCGAGAACGCTTCCGCCAAGGATGCTCGCCGCCGGGCCGACGACATGCTGGAATTGCTGGGCCTGGCACGCAAAGCACACCTTCGGCCGGCGGAACTATCCGGCGGCGAGAAACAGCGTGTGGCCATCGGCCGGGCGCTGATCAAGGAGCCGCGCTTCTGCTTCGCCGACGAGCCGACCAGCGCCCTCGACTGGCACACCGGCGAGCGCGTGATCGAGCAACTGCGCAGTGCAGCCCACGACCGCGGCGCCACCGTGCTCGTGGTCGCCCACGACGCTCGCATCATCCCCTACGCAGACCGCGTTCTCTACATGGAAGACGGCTGCCTGCGGGACATCGAAGACGAGGCGACGGCCCGCGAGATGGTGCTGAGGCACGGAGCGACGCCGAACCATAATGGAGCCCATCACGGAGTGCCGCACAACGGCGACCTGGCAGGGCTGCATGACTGATTCAGAGTTTTCAGTGTTCAGTTTTCAGTTTTCAGCAGGAGGCATCAAGAGGCGCTCTTGCTGAACACTGAACACTGAACACTGAACACTGGAGGTTCTAGTATGACATCCTCTTCAACCCAACCGCCGGCCTCTCGCTTTCGCCCCTCGTGGTTCGTCTGGCTGGGGGTGGTGTTGCTTGCCGTATCGCTGATCGGCGCCAAGAGCCTGCCATCAACCGACACGCCGACGCCCTCTCTTGCGAAAAGCAGCACCAGCGAAGTGCGCGCGGGGGGGTTCGGCCATGTCGATGCGGAGCATGGCGTCACGAACGTACATGCCAAGCAGCCTGGGGAAATTGTCGAACTCCTCGTCAACGACGGCGACGAGGTCGAGAAGGACGCCCCGCTATTTCGCATGGATGACAAGTATGCCCAGGCTCGTCTTCTCCAGGCGAAGGCCGCGGTCAGTGATGCCGAACAGCAACTGCGCGCTGCGCATGACAAGATTGATCAGCACGCCGAGATGTTGAATGCGCAAAAGAGTTCGATCGCCGCGAAGGAAAAAGAAATCGCGGCTTCCAAGCTGATGGTGCCGCGCGTCAAGGAACTTCTCAAGGCGGGTTTTGCGAAAGACGCAGATGTCGAAGCTGCCGAAACCAAGATCAGCGGCCTGGAGAAGGCGCTGGAGGCCGAGAAGCACAGGGAGTTGGCCCTCAAGGCGGAGAATCCACTCATCGGCGTCAACCGGGTGCTGGCCGATCTGCAAGCGAAGGAACAGGCCATGAAGCTCGCGCGCTTTGCCCTGGATGAGTGCACGGTGCGGGCGCCGTACAAGGGCAGGGTGCTGCGAGTCCTCGTGAATGTCGGCACCCTCCTGGGGCCGCCCAATCCGCAGATGCCGGCGATCCAGTTTGCCCCACTGCCCCCATACATCGTCCGGGCGGAGATCGAGCAGGAATTTGCTGCCCGCGTCGCCGTCGGCCAGACGGCCCAGATCCAGGACGACACCCGCAGCAGCCCGACCTGGACCGGCCGCGTCAAGCGCGTCGGCCCCTGGTACACGCACCGCCGCTCGATGCTCATGGAGCCGGGCCAGTTCAACGACGTGCGGACGCTGGAAGTCATCATCGAGATGGACAACCCGCCGGAAGATCTGAAGATGTGGCAGAAGGTGCGGGTGACGTTGCAGTAGGGCAACGCCGCAAGCGCTCCCCGAACGCTCGCGGCTAAACGTTTCCCTGCTACAATGACCGCATGATCCGCCTCACGCACGATCCCATCGACTATCACTCGCTCACCGAATCGGTGCGGCGTCCCGGCTGCGGCGGTGTCGTGCTTTTTCTCGGCACGGTGCGCGATCTGACGGACGGCAAGGTCACCGTCGGCGCTCGACTACGAAGCCTATCCCGGCATGGCCGAGAAGAAGATGGCGGAGATCGAAACCGACACGCGCAGCCGCTGGCCCGTCGCCGACATCGCGTTGATCCACCGCCTCGGCCGTCTCAATGTTGGCGACATCAGCGTGGCCGTCGCCGTCAGCTGCCCGCACCGTGCCGAGGCCTTCGCCGCCTGCCGCCACGCCATCGACCGCCTCAAGGAACTGGTGCCGATCTGGAAAAAGGAAAACTGGCACGACGGCAGCACGGAGTGGGTGCATCCGGACGGAGTTCGGAGTTCGGAGTTCGGAGTTCGGAGTTCGCACGAATGAGCTTCAGACAACCATTGGATCTGATCGGCCGGGGTCGGGGCGCATCGAACTCCGAACTCCGAACTCCGAACTCCGAACTCCGGGATTCCTTCGGCCGCATCCACAACAACCTGCGCATCAGCGTCACCGATCGCTGCAACCTCCGCTGCACTTACTGCATGCCAGAAGAAGTCGTCTTCATGGAGCGCAGCGAGCTCCTCACCTTCGAGGAGCTGGCTCACTTTGTTTGCGTTGCAGCGCCATTGGGGATCGACAAGATTCGGCTCACCGGCGGCGAGCCGTTGATGCGGAAAAACCTCGATCGGCTCGTGCGACTGATCGTACCCATTCCCGGCATCAAGGATGTCGGCCTTACGACGAACGGACTGCTTCTCGCCGAGCATGCCCAGGAACTGTATGACGCCGGATTGCGGCGCATCAACATCAGCCTCGACACGCTGGATCCCGGCCGGTTCCGCGCTATCAGCCGGCGCGACGGTCTTGACCGGGTATTAGAGGGCATCGCGGCAGCGCGGCGGGCAGGGTTCGCGCCGATCAAGGTCAACGCGGTCGTGATCCGCGGCATCAACGATATGGACGTGGTGCCGCTGGCTCGCTTCGCGCTCGCCAACAATCTGGAGATGCGCTACATCGAGTACATGCCGATCGGTGCCGAGCCGTGGGAGCGCGACAAGGTCTATTTCGCCCATGAGATCCTGGAGCAGATCGAACGCGCGATCGGACCGCTGGCGCCGGCCGAGCATTATGACCCGCGTGCCCCGGCGATGGATTTCCGCTACCTCGACGGCGGCGGCACCGTGGGCCTGATTGCGTCCATCTCCCGGCCATTCTGCACGAACTGCAACCGCGTGCGCCTCACCTCCGACGGCAAGCTGCGCAATTGCCTCTTCGCACTCGACGAGGTGGACGTCAAGCCGTTGCTGCGTAGCCAACGGAATGACGCCCGGCTCGCAGAGCTGATCCGCCGCAATGTATGGGACAAGTGGGAAGGCCACGAGATCAACACGGCGCGCTTCGTGAAGCCACAGCGGACCATGCACGCGATTGGGGGGTGAGGTGCGTGTTTAGCCGCCCGTCTCGGACGGGCGCGGCGGCTCTAAACGAGAGGGACAGGAATGAAGGAAAAGCCCCCCCTGCGCGGCCGCACCCGCCGCATCCTCCGCGAGCTGGCGAAACTCTATCCCGACGCCCACTGCGCCCTGCACCACGCCAACGCACTGCAACTCCTCGTCGCCACCATCCTGTCCGCGCAGTGTACCGACGTGCGAGTCAACATCGTGACGCCCGCCCTGTTCAAGCACTATCCCGACGCTGCCGCCTTCGCTGCCGCCGACATCAGCGGAGCTGGAAAAGCTCATCCAGTCAACTGGCTTCTTCCGCAACAAGGCGCGAAGCATCATCGCTTGCTGCCAAGCAGATCGTAGAGCAGCACGGCGGCGAGGTGCCGGGGACGATGGATGATCTCGTCAAGCTGGCGGGTATCGGCCGCAAGACAGCAAACGTGATTCTCGGCAATTGCTTCGACGTGCCCGGCATTCCGGTGGATACACACGTCACTCGCCTCAGCCTGCGCATGGGCTTGACGGTCCACGCCGATCCCGTGAAGATCGAGCACGATCTGATGGCCCTGGTGCCGCGCAAAGACTGGACGATGTTCGGCCATCGCATGATCTTCCACGGCAGGCAGGTTTGCTTCGCGCAAGCCGAACTGCGAAGAATGCACGCTGTCGCCGCTGTGTCCGAAGATCGGCGTCAAACCGTTTAGCCGCTCGCCTCGGGCGAGCGCTGGAATGACCATGCTCGTCCGAGGCGAGCGGCTAAACGTAAGGACAAAGCACCATCATGAACACCCTCCTCGACCGCTTCTGCCGCTACGTCCGCATCGACACACAAGCCGACGAGAAGTCGAAGACCTACCCCAGCACGCCGGGCCAACTCGAGCTGGGCCGCCTGCTGGCGGACGAGCTGCGAACGCTCGGCCTGCGCGACGCGGAGCAGGACAAGCACGGCATCGTCATGGCGACCGTGCCCGCGACCGTTCGCACCGCTGTGCCTGTCGTCGCCTGGATCGCGCACGTCGATACTTCGCCGGAGACCAGCGGCCATAACGTCAAGCCGCAGGTCCATGCCAATTATCAGGGCGGCGACATCGTGCTGTCGGGCGATCCGTCGAAAGTGATTCGCGTCGCCGACAATCCGGAGCTGGCGGCGCTGAAAGGCAAGACCATCGTCACGACCGACGGCACCACGCTGCTCGGAGCCGACGACAAGGCCGGCGTCGCCGTCATCATAGAAGCGGTCGCGCAGCTCGTGGCTCGGCCGGAAGTGCCGCACGGTCCGATCCGCATCTGCTTCACCTGCGATGAGGAGATCGGCCACGGCGTCGATCATCTTGACCTGAAGAAGCTCGGTGCCGTGGTCGCTTACACGCTGGACGGCGGCGGCACCGGTGAGTTGGACGGCGAGACGTTCTCCGCCGACCTAGCGGAGGTGGTGGTTCGCGGCGTCAACATTCACCCGTCGATCGGCAAGGGTCGCATGGTCAACGCGGTGCGGCTGGCGGGCCTGTTTCTCGATCGGCTGCCGCGCGTCGGACAATCGCCGGAGACGACGGAGTATCGCGAGGGTTTCCTACATCCCTATCGCATCGAGGGCGGTGTCGCCGAGACGACGATGCGGATTTTGCTGCGGGATTTCGACACGCCGCGCCTCGCCGAACGCGCCGAGCTGCTGCGGGTCATCGGCCGCACTATCGAGGCGGAGTATCCTGCGGCTCGGGTTGAGGTCCGCATCACCCCGCAATATCGCAACATGGCCGACGGGCTGAAGAAGGAGCCGCGTGCCCTGGCGTTCGCCGAAGAAGCGATGCGCCGCGCCGGCTTGCAGCCGAAGCACACGATCGTCCGCGGCGGCACCGACGGCTCGCGCCTGACCGAGCTGGGCCTGCCGACGCCGAACCTATCCACTGGCGAACACAACCTGCACTCGCCGCTGGAGTGGACATGTCTCGAGGAGATGGAGACGGCAGTGCGGGTGCTGGTGGAATTGGCGCGGGTGTGGGGAGAGAGCAAATGACAGGCGCTCAGGGCAAGGATGCCAAGGGAATGATGAACGGGAAAATGGCCTGCAGGTTCTTCACGAGCTTGTCGTCAGCGGTGACAAACTCGCTGCCTTCGCGCTCCGCGAGGGCGATGTACAGACAATCATAGACACTGGCGACACTGCTTACCGCAATCGCGTGTGCCCTCGGAAGGAGGTCGGGGAGCGAAGCATGAATCACCGGCGTGTTTTGAAGATGTCGAAGAGAAGTCTTGTGCTATCGCCCACCGAAATTCGCTTGCGGCGGTCGGCGATGAGCAAAGCGTTGGCGATCTCCGTTGGGAACAAATCGGGAGCCAGTAGTTCATGAACAGCCAAGCGGAAGTCGTCGCGCAGCTTCACGGCCTTGGCGCTATCAGTTTCCGCAACCACCCATTTGAAAGCCACAGAGCAGTCAACGACATATTTCATTCAGCGTCCCGCATTTCGCGGATGATCTGAACGCCGATGTCCTGAACCCCGAATATGCGGCGGTTTTTCTCGCGGATGCGGTCCATCTCCTCACAGGCTTTCCGCATGGCCTCGCGATCTCGCGCGGGAGACATCGCAACCCGCGCTGCCTCTTCCATCTCGGCCAGGAGTTCTGGAGGAATCAGGTTGTTCTCATCGGTATTCATACGGTCATTGTGGCATGGTAGGAGATAGTGTCAATCTTGATCGGCCCCCTTGAAGCCTCTATCTCCCCATCCCTTTCTCGTCCTGAACCCGCACTATCAATCCCGTGTCCGCACCGTGCCTCACAAAACCCGAATTGTCGTTCGTCACCCCTTTGGAGTATAGTGACAACTAGAAGCTTTCAGTCCCGCGGACTTTTTCTTCCAAGGAGGAATCCGATGAACCCCGATCTCCGCCGCCGTACCGATGAGGTCGCCAGCCGTTTGACTCAGCTCCGAGACTCTCTTTGACATCCCCACCAAGGTCAAGGAGCGCGATCAACTCACCGCGCGCATGGGCGGCCCGAGTTTCTGGGATAACAACGAAAAGGCCCAGGAAGTCATCAATCAACTCAAGCCGCTCAACGGTCTCCTCAAGCCCTATGAAGACCTGTCCGCCGGGCTCGATAACCTTCGCACCCTCGCCGAGTTGGCCGAGGACGACGCCGAGCTGGAAGCGGAGCTTGAACGTGAGCTCGGGCCGTTTGAGAAGCAGCTCGCCGACTTCGAGCTGCGCTCGATGTTGAGCGGCGCGCAGGACGCGAGCAACGCCTACCTGCGCATCCAGGCCGGCACCGGCGGAACCGAGGCGTGCGACTGGTGCAGATGCTCATGCGCATGTATGTCGCGCTGGGCCGAGAAACACGGCTTCCAGGCCGAACTGGTCGATGAGCTGCGCAACGAGGAAGCTGGCATCCGCAGTGCGACGTTGCACGTTGTCGGCGATTACGCTTACGGCAACCTGCAAGGCGAGGCCGGCGTGCATCGGCTGGTGCGCATCAGCCCGTTCGACTCCAACGCCCGGCGGCAGACCTCGTTCGCGGCCGTGGACGTGATGCCGGAGCTGGACAACACCATCACGATCGAGATCCGCGACGAGGACCTGGAACGGCAAACGTTTCGCAGCGGCGGCCCCGGCGGGCAGCACCAGAACAAGACCGAGTCCGGCGTGCGTTTCATCCACAAGCCAACCGGCATCGCCGCCGAGAGCCGCACCGAGCGCAGCCAGCACAAGAACGCCGACAACGCGATGAAGCTGCTCAAGTCCCGGCTCTTCAAGATCGAGGAGCAAAAGCGCCTCGCCGAGGTCGAGAAGCTCTACGACGAAAAGGGTGAGGTGTCGTGGGGCAACCAGATCCGCAACTACGTCTTGCAACCGTATACGCTCGCCAAGGATGTCCGCACTGACGTGCAGACGGCGCAGGTCGGCAACGTGCTGGACGGCGATCTCGATGATTTCATCCAGGGGTTCTTGCGGTACAAGGCGGAGAAGATGCACAGGAAAGGAGCGAAATAGCGGCGTAGTCGGCGTTCGCCTCACACGGTCGCGGCATCGACGACCACAATGCGCGGCCCGAAGCCTGCCATCCGGACGAAGTGCGCGACGTTGAATGTCAGCAAGTGCGTGACGGCATGGACATGGCAGACGGCGACAAGGCGGGCGTCATGAACCTGCTTGCCGATGATTCCCAAGCCACCGACAATCGCCTTCCACGCCGGATAGATGGCTTGGGTTTCGTCCAGCAGTGTGAATGACGTCTCGAACGCGATACCGAGGCCTTCGGCCGCCGCGGCGGCGAGCCCCAGACCGTTTGCGCTAACGGGCCTCGTCGCAAAGTTCCGAAACTCGATCAGATTCTGCGGAGCAATATGCAGCACCTCGCCTCGGCGGTGCAGTTCAGCGATGGCCGCCTTGGCAACCGAGTGGGACCTATCGGCCTGGTTGGCCAACCGGCCCAGGACGCTGGTGTCTACGAGAAAGGCCATTATTCGTAAAGTCCATCGCTGCTCAGGGCCCAGTCGGGCACGGACACGCCGCAGTCGATAGCGGCCCCGAATAACCTCCGCTCCCACTCATCGCGCGGCTGTAGTACATCCGCCGTGAGGAACCGCCGCCGGAGTGCCTCCAGCGCCAAGGTTTCGGGAGTGACGCCGCGCTGCTGTGCTTGCTCGGTTATAGCGGCCTCTAACTCGGGCGTGAGGTTGATTACCATTGCTTCGTTCCTCAGCGGAAGAGGGACATGATAGACCACCATTCCTTATCTACCAGAATAATCTCCACACCAGGGGCGGGTTGGTGGCACCGGCGTTGCCGGGAAATGATGTCGGGTATGCATCCAAGATTCGCGGGTTTCATCCCACGTTGCATCCATCAAGCAACTCTTTTGCTCGTCCCAATACGAGAGCGTGCCCAGATCGATCTGATCCAGAGGGATGCAAAGCGCTTTCTTCTGCGGCCTCGGGACCGGAGGAATAATGGAGCAAGTGATCGTCGTTGACCTCGAACACCCACCCCGAGTAGAGCGTCCCGTCCTTCAACTTGAAAGACTGTTGAGTCCCCATCCCTGCAAATGCATCCAGAAGTTGCTTCAAGGTTGCCATGTCTGGTTCAGCGTATCATCCCTGGGATCTTGCCGCGCCTGCACAATGCACTCACACTAACGCAAGCTATCCATCGTCCTCGCTGATGCTATCCCCTCGTCCGAATCACCGTCAAGCAAATTCCCGCCTCATTCCTGTTGGCCGCCCCGCGCTCCGCTCCGACGATTCCGCATCGCGGCTAATCCTTTTTCCCTCAATTCGCCCCGCCCGACCTGCGTCCTAGTGGCCCTCGACATAAATCGTGTAACAAATTCCGAACGTGCAAAGTGACATGAGGTTGTCACTCATCGGTAAAAGCCGGAGGAGCCGAATCACGTTGGGAATCGCCGCATTTTAATTTGTTGCATTATTTATGTCGGGGGCCACTAGCGCCGTGTCGAATTCGTCCAGCGGCGGAATCAGCTACGCTCAGGATAGCAGCCCGAACTGAACCCACCACCGGCGACCCTGCAACCGTAACGTGTTATTCATGTCGAGTAGAGCGATAGTGGCTCGGCCTTCAGGCGTCAATCCAACGAGCGTGATTTGGTCCTCAGCCCAACAGAAATGTTCTTCCCATTCTTGCATTCGCGGATTGAACAGGGCAACTCCCTGCCCAGACTGCTCATCGGTCCCTCGCTGCCGATTTCCCTTGGCAAGATTGCACGAGACACAAGCTACGCGCCCGATTCGCCAACTCGTCTGGGCCGCCAAGCGAACTGGGAATGATATGTTCGAGGTGAAAGGGATAACCACACACCTCTTGCGGTGCATGGCAGTATTCGCAACGGCCCTGGGAGAGTTCCATCAGCTGTTTGCGCAGGGAATCGCCCGATTTCCGGCCTCGTCGTCGTGCCACATTGCTCTCCTGTCACGACGAGGCTTCCTGGTGCTGCGTTGCAAGAAACTGGGCATTATGGAGCGTCATTTCTTCGCATTCGTGCGCCAATCGCCGAAGTTCCTCCAATTCGGTTTCCGTGAGTGTTCCATTATTGTTCCCGTCCATCAGCCAATCAAGCCGTTTCTGCTTGGTGGGAGAAAGCCGTCGAAATCCCTCTTCTGAGCGAAACACAATCAAATCGGTCAACGGCACATCGCACACCTGGCAGATCGCGCCAGCAATCCGCAGGTCCAGGCGTTCCAGCGGCTGTGTCTCGTCGCCCAGGCGCGACAGCGAGCGCTGCCCGGTGCGCACGCCCGCTTGCTCCAGTCGTTGCCGTAGTTCGGTAAGCGTCAGCCGTCGTTTTTCCAGCAGCGACTTCAGCCGCGAAAAGGCCTGTACCATCTCCTGGCCCTCCTTCTCCTTGAACTATAGTCGACGTCCGCTTTTCCCTCAATCCGCCCCACCCGATGTCCGTCCCAGCGCCGCGTCGAACTCGCTCAGCAGCGGAATCAACATCGCCGCGATCGTGAAGCCGAACGCCAGGGCAATCACCACGAACGGCAGCGCCGGGTCGGCCGACTCCTGCGATCCGGGCTTGGCGACGATCACGTTCATCACGACATACAACACGCACAGCGGACAGAACCAACTCGCCAACATCAAGGCTCCGGATGGCCGGCCGCTGTTCAGCACCCACATCAAGCCGCCGATGCCGGCCACCATGAAAAAGATGAAGCTGCTCCACTGATTCTCAAAGCGATTGTTGATGAGGATCAGCGCCACACATACCAGCGTGCCGATCGACAGGAAGAAGATCGTGCTCAAGGTGTGAATGATCGCCGTCCTACTGTTCGCGGCGCGCAGGGCAACGTGGATGCCCAGCACGAGGGCGAAGCCGAGCAGCACCGCGGCGTCGCCAAGGAAGAACATGAACGACGAGAGGTTCATCGACCCCGCCATCTGCGGCCGACTGGCGGGCGGTGTCGCCAGGTAGCCGTACCAGGCGTAGACTCCCGCGAGCAGAAGCGGCGGCAACAGATACTCCTTCGTGTTCCAGAGGATGCCGCCGATCTTGCCGAAGATGAACTCCTGCGGCGAGAGGTCAGTCACAAGCAGAAGATCAAGTGCGCCGGTGTCTCGCTCCGAAGTGATTGCCGTCGCGGCCTGGGCGGCGACCAGCAGCAGGCTCAGCACACACACCGGGATGAGGCCATACGCCGCCTGAAAGGGTCGGTGCTCGCCGTGCAGGATCAGTGGGGACAGGGCCGACCAGCAAATGAAGGTGAGCGTGACAAAGTACGCCGCTTTCACCATCAACGGCCGTCGGCCGTAGGCGCGCGTGGCAATCTCGCGCCACAAGATGGGGTTGCCCCCGACGGTGCGCGCCCGGCCTGGAGCGGCGTGGGCGGCGGCGCGCTTCGTCTCATCTTTCGCCAGTGCCGCGTCCTTTTCCGCGATGGCTTCCGGCTGCTCGCGCTGCATGATCGGCTCGCCGCTGGGATTCCATACACGCAACTTGAAGACGCCCCAGCCGATCAGCAACGCAGTGAGCAGCACCATCAGAGCTGCAAACCCATAAGCCGGCCGCAGCCCCGGCATCAATGCTGCCGCCGGCGACTGGGCGGTTTGAAGTGCCCGGAATGGATCGAGCCAGCGCTGCCAGGCAAAGCCGTCCAAACCCGGCAGCAGCGGCAGCGCACGCATCAGGCAGAGGTACAAAACCAGGAACAGCGTCGTGAGGGCCAGGGCCGGGAAGGTGCGGTCGCGCGACAGCGCGACGAGAGTGCCCAGCGACCCCGCCGCCAGCACAGTCGCAGCCACGATCACCGCGGCGTCGATCACCTGGCCAAGCGACACGCCGCCGAGCAACAGGATGAACATCCACAGCGGCACGGTCGCTGCGAGCAGAACCATGATCTGCAACAGGCTGCCCAGGAGTTTGCCCAGCACGATCTCCACGTCGCTCATGTCGGTCAGCAACAGCAGCAGGAAGGTGCGGCGATCTTTCTCCTGCGCCACCGAGCTGGCGGACGACAGAGCGGCGAAGAACAGAAAGAGCGCGAGCTGAACGGTCGTCAGCACCTGAAACAGCAGCGGGCCGAAGCGCGCGATCTCGCCTAGCGTGGCAGTGCGTGTCCAGCCGACGGTTGCCAGCCACGCCGTGATGCTGGTGACCCACAGTGTTCCCAGAAAGCCGACGCGCGAAAGGTAATGGCGCACGCGCCGGGGCAGGGTCAGGAACTCGCGCTGAAAGATGGGACCGAGCAAACGAGAGACTCCACAAAACACCGGCGAGCTGGAAGCACTAGCGACCAGAGATGCGAGGCGGCTGCTTCACTCCGGTTGCTGACGCTCCCGGCTCGTCACGTTGCCAATTGTCGCTGACCTCCACTCGTCCTTCACGCAACAGCAGAAATTGATCCGCCAGGACCTTGGCCTCGGACAAACTATGGGTCACATGCAAGGTCGTCACACCCGTGGCACTGCTGGACCGAACGGAGAAGGGTGTACATCTCCTCGCGCGTCGCGTCATCGAGGGCGCTCAGCGGTTCATCGAGGAGCAGGACGCCCGGATGAAAAGCCAGCGCGCGGCCTAGCGCCACTCGCTGTGCCTCGCCGCCGCTGAGACTGAAGGGACGCCGATCCAGCAGCCGCGTGATGCCGAGCAACTCGGCAAGTTCCTGCACTCGCTCCTCGATGCGCTGGCGCGGCCAGTGGCGCAGCTCTAGGGCGAAGGCCAGATGTCGACGCACCGTATGGGTCGGAAAAGCGCAAGATCCTGCGGAACGTAACCGACGCCGCGCTCCGCGGGCTTCAAATGTGTTACGTCTACGCCGAGCAGATGGATCGTTCCGGAGCGGATAGGTTTCAACCCGCAGATTGCTTCGAGCAGCGTGGTCTTGCCGGCGCCGGTGCGGCCCATGAGGACGGCATAGGCTCCGGTAGGTATGGTGAAGGAGAGGTCATGCAGGGCAAACGTACCGGGCGCAGAGAAACGGAGTGGACGGCGATCATATAGGTTCCGGTGCCGTTGCTCTTATCCGTTCTTGGCGACCTCTGGATCCTTCACCCCGCCATCCTCCCCATACCATACACGCGCAGAATCAGCAGGACAATCAGCGCCGCCAGCACCATCAGCAGCGAAACTGCGACCGCCGTGGCCAGGTGGCCGTTGCTCAATTCGAGATAGACCGTAGTGGACAGTACCTCCGTTTTCATGCGCGTGATGCCGGAGAAAACGTAGATCGGACCGAACTCGCTCAGGGCCTTGGCCCAGGCCAGCGTGCCGGCGGTCACCATGCCGCGCCGCGCTTCCGGCAGGGCCACGCGCCAGAACGCCTGTGCCCGGCTACAGCCCAGGGTCAGCGCCACCTGCTCGTGCCGGGGAGGAATCGCGTCGAATGCCACGCGCATGGTTCGCACCGCGAAGGCGCAGGCAACCGTAAACTGAGCAAGGATCACGCTCGGCACCTGGTAGGTGATCGGAACGACGCGCTGAATCGCCTGGCCGGGTCCAGTCTGGAACAGGATCAGCAGGCTGAGACCAATTACCAGCGGCGGAAGCACGATGGGAATGTCCAGCACCGCGTCGAGGAACCCTTTCCCCCAGAAATGGAAACGAGAGAGGAGATAGCCCAGCGGCACCCCGACAACAAGCGAGAGCACCGCCGTAATGCTGCACGAGATGAGGCTCAGCCAGATCGCGTAGCGAATCGGCGGGCTTCGCAGCGCAGCTAGCAGGTCATTGGGCGACGTATAAGCCGCGTCGGCGACGAGCATGGCGACGATGAGAACGACATAAGTTCCTCCCAGCACCGCCAGTGCGGCGAGGAATGGCACGTCCGAGCGCGGGGTCGTGTCCTTTGCGAGCTCAGCTTTCCCCGTCGTTACTTTGTCGGCTTCCAGGGCTCGCCCTCCTCGGGGTTGTATCCCATCTCCCGCAGGATCACGAGGCCCCGGTCTCCAGCCGCGACATAGTGCGCGAAGCGCAGGGCAGCCGCGGATTGGTCCGAGGTGGTCAGTACGCCGAGGGAAACGTGCGACGGCCGGGCGTTCAGGATCGGCACCCCGACCGCTTCCAGGTCCGGATACTGCCAGACAGTCACGTCCCACACAATTCCCGCGTCCACCGAGCCCAGCGCGATGTCGTTCGCCACGTCATTGACGGTCCCCTTCGTAACGATCGCTCGCTTCTCAAACTTCTCCCATAGACCGTTATCCTGAAGCACGGTCCGCGATAACCGGCCGATGGCTGCGGCGTCGGGGTTAGCCTGAGCGACCTTCGCTTCGCTGTTTAGCACGTCATCAAGGGAATGGATGTTCTTCGGGTTGCCCTTGTGGACCGCGAGGACCGGCGTCATGCAAGCCAGCGGGACGCGCTCGGCCAGCAGCTTCTTCGCCGCCGCGAAATCGAGGTAGGTGTCATCGGCCGGCAGATACAGGTCGCCGACGCGGCTCACCTCCGCGTTGACCAGCAGCGTGTTCGATGCGCCGAATTGCAACTGGATCGGCACGCCTTCTTCTTCCTCGTATTTCCGCGCGATCTCCTCCATCGGCGCCTTGAGCGCCGCGGCGCAGTAGACGACCAGCGGCTTCGGTTTGCCGGACGAACTGGAACAGCCAACCACGAGAAGCAGCCACCAACCTATCGCGCATCTTCCATGCATGGGATTGATTTTAGGCTTTGTTTAGCCGCCCGTCTCGGACGGGCGGTCGTCTTGCATGGGGGAGCGCCCGTCCGAGACGGGCGGCCAAACTCCGTACAATGGCCCCACGCCCTGCACGAGTACGTTCATGCGACAGATCGGCGTGCTACCCGACTCGATCCAGGCACACACTCTGGCTGACTACCTGCTCACGCTCAAGATCGAGGCGCGCGTCGAGCAGGAGCCGGAAGGCTGGGCCGTCTGGGTTTGCGATGAGGACCGCGTTCCCCAGGCCCGGCAGGAGCTGGAAGAGTTCCTCAAGGAACCGAGGGCCCCGCGCTACGCCGCGGCCAGCCGCACTGCTGACGCCATCCGCCGGAAGGAGGACGAGGGCGAGCAGGACTATGCTCGCCGCCAGACCGAGCTACGGGAGATGATGCGCGACCAGCGAAGACTATCTGCGGGACGCTATCTCACGCTCGCTGTCTGCGCCGTTGCTGCTGTGGTGAGCGCCGTCACTCGTTTCGGCGAAAACAAAGAAGACCCGCTCATGCAAGCGCTCTTCATTGCTCCATTCAGGGTCTTCACAGACCATGGACGGTCCATGATCGAGTGGGATGAGCTCTCCCAGATTGCTCATGGCGAGGTCTGGCGCCTGCTGACGCCGGTGTTCTTGCACTTCACCTTCCTTCACCTCCTGTTCAATGTGCTCGTGTTGAACGACCTCGGCGGCGCCTTCGAGGAACGGCGCGGGCCGTGGCGGTTTGCCCTGTTCTTTCTCGTGGTGGCCATGTGCTCCAACGTTGCCCAGTATTATCTTGGCATCGAGTGGATCAACGGCCGGATTGTCATGCACTCCAATCCGGAGTTCGGCGGCCTGTCAGGTGTCGTCTATGGCTACTTCGGCTACATCTGGATGAAGAGCCGATACGACCCCGGCCTTGAGTTTCAGCTCAGCCCCATGACGGTCATCGTGCTGCTCGGCTGGTTCTTCCTGTGCATGACGGGTGCTGTCGGCGACATCGCCAATGTCGCCCACGCTATCGGCCTCGGCATGGGCATGCTTATCGGCATCGCGCCGATCTGGTGGCGGCGCTGGAGGACTTCATAGGTCTTATATGGCCTATGCGTCCCATAGGTCATATGAATGCGTGACAAACAAAGAGGATCAACTATGCGACACTTCCTGATCAGCGCCTTCTTCGGCATCCTCCTGGCGGCGACCAGTTCCGCGGCCGATAGCCTTGTCTTCGACGGCTTCGACGGTCCCGGCAAGGGTAAACACATCGTCCTTATCAGCGGCGACGAGGAATATCGCTCCGAAGAGACCATCCCGCAGCTCGCCAAGATCCTCGCCAAGCATCACGGCTTCAAATGCACCGTTCTCTTCGCCATCGACAAGAAGGATGGCACGATTAATCCGCTGGAACTCAAGAACATCCCCGGCCTGGAGGCGCTGAAGACCGCCGACCTGATGGTCATCTTCACCCGCTTTCGCGATTTGCCCGATGATCAGATGAAGCACATCGTCGATTACCTCGAAACCGGCAAACCCGTCGTCGGCCTGCGCACTGCGACGCATGCGTTCAATCCCAAGACCTCCAAGACCTACGCCTTCCTCGGCAACGACAGCAAGGAACCGGGCTGGGAGGGCGGCTTCGGCAAGCGCGTCCTGGGCGAGAAGTGGGTCGCCCATCACGCGAAGCACGGCGTACAGGGGACGCGCGGCATCGTCGTGAAGGGCCAGGAGAACAACCCGATCCTGCGCGGCATCAAGAGCGGCGACATCTTCGGCACCACCGACGTTTACCGAGTGAACCTCCCGCTGCCCGGCGACAGCAAGCCGCTGGTGCTCGGCCAGGCGACCGAGTCGCTCAAATCGGATTCGAAGGCCGTCGAGGGCAAGGTCAACGACCCGATGATGCCGGTGGCATGGACGAAGACCTATTCCATCAAGGAAGGCAAGACCGGCCGGGTCTTCACGACGACGATGGGCGCAGCTCAGGACTTCGCCAGCGAAGGCACTGCGCCGCCTGCTGGTCAACGCCTGCTACTGGGCGCTGGGTCTCGAAGATCGCATTCCCGCCAAGGCGAACGTGGACATCGTCGGCAAGTTCGAGCCGACGCCGTTCAAGGCCGGTGCCTACACCAAGGGCGTCAAACCCTCGGACCACGCGATCAAGTAGGCCTGTTTAGCCGCCCGTCTCGGACGGGCGCGAGGCGAACCATCAGAATTTGCCAAACGAACCCGCACCGACACTCGTGAACCTAACGCGCATCTCCCCGCACGAAGCGATTTACCAAACGAACCGTGGCCGGCGAGCCTCCCACGTCTGTGGGGGGAGTCTGAGCGCCAACAACTTAGTGTCTGTCCGGAAAGCCTGTGGCGGCACGTTTCCAACGTGCCGATCTAAGGTGATTTAGGCTTCTCGGCACGTTGGAAACGTGCCGCCACAGGCTTCTCGGACAGACTCTTACTCCCCCCGCTCACGCGGGAGGCTCGCCAGCATCAAGAATTACCAAACGAACGCGTCCTCTCACAGCTGCTTACTTACGGTTTCGATCTTCGCCGCAAAGACTATCGGAGGCGCGTACGTTATTACCAGCCCGAGATCGGAGAAAACTGGTCCAAGACCCTTCCCAACCCCTCTTGACTCAACTCCCCAAATGGGCTATCAGGCTTGATGTATTCGGGGAAGGACCCCCGACCGGTCCGTACCGCGCACGAGGACGGCATGGCGGAATCCAATACCAGCAAGCTGCAAGTCTGGAAGGGCTGGTACCCTGCCGCAGCAGAGAGGCCGACGCTCTATCGTCACCAGGAAGACGATTCGCCCGCTAACTTCCATACCACCGATCCAGCCGAAGTGCTGTTTGCCGCGAATCGTTCCATGCCCGCCGCCGCGTGCCCCACGGAGTCGAGCCGTTCTCGGTGCAGTGGTTCCTCGACGCCGCTAGCGCTCGCCACGCCCGGCAGGGATGGTGGATGCCGCGCCTCCTCGAATTCACGAAACATCGCAGCGAGCGGCTTCTCGGCATCGGCAGCAGCCTGGGGAGCGATTGGGTCCAGTACGCCCAGAATGGTGCGGAGGTCATCGCCTGCACGCCCAGTGCCGACATCCTGGCCCTCGTTCAGCGCAACTTCGAGCTGCGTGGGCTGAAGGGTCGTTTCCTCCACGCTGAGCCGTCGATGCTCCCGCTGGAATCGGCGTCCATCGACGTGGCCTGCGTGACGGAGCTGCCGGCGGATACCGATGTGCGCAAGGCGGCGGATGAGCTCTATCGTGTCCTGAAGCCGGGCGGCAAAGTGCTGATGGTAGTGCGGTCGCGCTACGATGTCGATTTCTGGTGGCGCGACTGGTTGCCGTGGGGCAGTCTCCTGCAGCCGACTTCGCTACTATCGCCGCGCAGTCCCCAGTGTTTCAGCGGCCGTGAGATCAAACGCGTCTTTGAACGCTTCACGGAGCATCGCGTCTCCAAACGCCATTTGCGCCGCGCGGAGGTGCCGCACCTGCTTCGCTGGATGCCGTTGCCGATGCTAGAACGTGTGCTCGGGCGCCAGCTAATTCTCAAAGCGTTCAAGCCGTTGAGTGCCGCAGTCAGCGTTCCCCTGGCGGCGTGAAGAGTGAAGTGCTTAGAATTACCCTCGCTAACGCATCGGGTTAGTGGGAAGGGCATACTAACCCGACGCGTTAGCGAGGACGCGGCCCGTTCTCACCTAATTCTGCCACAGGGTCTTACAATTTTGAAGTGGGAGAATTCTGAGGTGGAAGAATAAGTCGAGGCAGCGGCTCCCAGCGCGAGACGACTGCTCAACGCGAGCGGCCGTCCAGCCGCTACCCCGACTACCGACCGCAAGCGGCCGGCAGTCAAAGCTAGGTGACACTCCTCAACCCCGCAAACGACAGAGTCCTCACTCCGGGCGTTTCCGGTCAACTCGATTGCAGGCCTGACCGATTGTAGGGGTTGTAACGGCCGATCCATCCATGCCGCGCTTCGTTTTGCTCGAACACGATCATCCGTCCCGCCACTGGGACTTCATGCTCGAAGCCGGGCCGGTACTGCGGACCTGGCGCCTGTTCGCGCCGCCCACGATAGATCAGGCCGTGGAGGCCGAGTCAATCGGCGATCATCGCCGTGCCTACCTGGACTATGAGGGTCCAGTCAGCGGTGATCGTGGCACGGTGAAGCGCTGGGATAGCGGTAAATTTGAATGGATCGAAGATGGCGAGCAGGTTACCGTTGTGCGGCTCATGGGAATCAAACTGCACGGCACATTTCGACTGGAACGGACAGCAGACGGTGAGCGCGGCGTGCTGACATCATGATCATCTGAGACGAGCCCGCGGCGCAAGCCACTTTGGGGCGAGCCCGCGGCGCAAGCCAAGGCTGCATCGAGAACAGAAGCGCACGCCCTGGCTTGTGCCGCGGGCTCGCGGCGTCGATTCTTACCGTTCGCTCCGAACCAGCGCAAAGCCCGGCAAGTTGCTGATCGCCTTGGCGGAAGCACCATCGTTCGCCCGGCCGCGGATAATCATTTTTCCCTGATCAAGCCGCACTGCCTGGAGAAGCATGGTCGGTCGCTCTTGGTCAGCCTGGAAGCGGACGACGGCACACGGGTGGCCATTCTCCGGATGACGGTACCAGTTTACCTCAAGGTCATTCTTGTTGGTCGCTGCCGTGGCCTTGATCGCCGCCGTGATGTCCTGAAGGATCGACTGGGCGGAAATCGGCAAGGCACCAGCCCGGAAGCTCTCGACCTCCACCACCACAGCATTTTCGGCATTCCGCGCCAACCAGATGCCAAGGTCGATGGAGATGACCGTACTCCAGGAACCGTGGCCATAGCGAAATGCGACCCGCAGGCGATCGCGCTCAATGGCAACTCGCGGCTGGCTGACGCTGTGAGGCAGCATCTGCGAATCGAGATGTGACTGCACGAAGTCCTCTTCAAAGAAGCTGTTGATCAGCTCGTCGGTGAGTTGGGCACCCCATTCCTTGTCGTCCTTGGCGCCGTTGATCAAGCCGGTCAGCTCTTCCTGGAACTTCTCCGAGCACTGAAGCCGATGTTCGCCGGGCGGCACCCCGGCTCGTAGATACCAGTCCGCCTCATGCCGCACTAGGAAAAACAACGCCACTCCGAGGCCGCCGAGTAGTGGGAGAGCAATGGCGAAGGTGAGGAAGACGGATCGATGGCTCATCGCATAGTCCCTTGGATGGCGAAGCAGGGAGCCGCGCGAGGCCTATCAAGATGTGATGGCGAGATGTATCCGGGAAGCGGGAAAAGGTCAACGGCAAGGTGGGGACCAGAGGGATGTCAGCGAATGATTGCGTGGCCTGCCATTGCATGGTCTAATGAACCGCAGCCGATAGCAAACGGACAGGAATATGAACATGCGCGGACAAGGAGCTACCAAGATGGGCCGTGTGGCGGTAGACGTACTGCTAACGAACAGCAGCGACCTCGTTTTACAGCAGGCTCGCGCCCTGGCGACGGGCATCGTCCGTCAACTGCGCGTGCCTGGCGTCGTCGATACCGGGGCCAGCCACCTGGTCATTCCCAAGCGCGTCGCAGACCAGCTTGGTCTTACGGCTGCCGGGAAAGCCAAGGTGCGTTACGCGGATGGGCGCAAAGCAACACGCCAGATCGTCCGTGGCGTGGAGGTGGAGCTCCTGGGGCGCCAGGGGACGTTCCGAGCTGTCGTGGAACCTAATCGCGCGGATGTGCTTATCGGCGCTATCGTTCTTGAAGATCTCGATTTGCTGGTCGATTGCCGCACGCAAACGCTACATCCCCGTGATCCGAACGTAATAGTCACGGAGATTGAGTGAAGAAGATCGTCTTCACTGGGTGCGCACAAAGAGCCGCGCACGAAGTAAGCGGCATCTCCCCGTCGCTTACTTCGTGCGCGGCTCTTTGTCGCGCACGATTTCCTTGCTGCGGCCTCGATTCCGCCTATGGTAGAATTGTGGGACGCCGCCACCGCATTCCCGCCTTGCTCCGCCCACACACCGAGCGCCGATCATGAGAGCCATCCTCCTCGCTGGTGTCTTCGCTCTGCTGCCCGGCTTGACCAGCGCGGCTAGCAAGCACTGGGCTTTTCAGCCTATCGTGCGGCCATCAGCGCCAGCGGTCAAGAACACCGGCTGGGTCCGCAATCCGATTGATCGCTTCATCCTCGCACCGCTGGAACAGAAGGGCATCGCGCCCTCGCCGGAAGCGGATCGTGTGACGCTCATTCGCCGGGTCAACCTCGACCTGCTCGGACTGCCGCCGACGCTGAGGGAAGTAGACGAATTCGTCAACGATCAACGGCCCGATGCCTACGAACGGCTGGTCGATCGCCTGCTGGCCTCGCCACATTATGGGGAGCGCTGGGGCCGGTTCTGGCTCGACCAGGCGCGCTATGCCGATTCCAACGGTTACAGCATCGACACGCCGCGCTCCATCTGGCCGTATCGGGACTGGGTCATCAACGCCTTCAACCGTGATCTACCGTTCGACCAGTTTACCATCGATCAGCTGGCGGGCGATCTGCTGACGCCTTCGGGGGTTAACACCCCCGGCTCGCCAGGCTCGATCCGCGGGTGGCCACCGGGTTCCATCGCAACACGCAGATCAACGAGGAAGGCGGCATCGACCTGGAGCAGTTCCGCATCGAGTCGATCGTCGATCGCGTCAACACGACGGGCTCCGTCTGGCTGGGGCTGACCGTCGGCTGCTGCCAGTGCCACGATCACAAGTTCGATCCGCTTTCGCAGAAGGAGTACTATCAGTTCTTCGCCTTCTTCAATTCCGTCGATGAGCCGACGCTGGAGCTGGCCACGCCGGAGCAGGAAAGGCAGAGAACGGAGATCCGGAAGCGGATCACGGCGCTCGAAAAGCAGATCAAGACACTGGGAGACGTATCGGCCGCACGGGTGGCCAAATGGGAAGAGAGTCTCACCGATGCGGATCGGGCGAGACTGCCGAAGAGGGTACAGACGATCCTCGCCGTCGCACCCAATGGCCGAAATACGAAACAGCAGCAAGAACTGCTGACAGCGGTTCGCAAGATCGACCAGACACAGCTCGTCGTCAGCGGTTTCGGATTCAATCAAAACTTCCTGATGGCCGTCCAGCTAAACGCGCTGACGCTGCGCTCCTCGCTGGAAAAGCAGATCAGCGAGCAGAAGGCAAAGCTGCCAACAATCGCGACGACGATGGTCGTGCGGGAGCGCAAGACGCCGCGGGTGACGAACGTACTGCTTGGCGGCGATTTCACTCGCAAGGGGGCGGTGGTCAAGCCGGGGACGTTTGCGGTGTTGCCTGCACTAAGGGGAACTCCGGTCGCTGACGCTCCCGGCTCGCCGAATCGCCTCGACCTGGCGCGCTGGCTGGTCGATCCAAAGAATCCGCTGCCGGCGCGCGTGCTGATGAACCGCTTCTGGCAGGTCTACTTCGGCAGCGGCATCGTTGAGACCGACAACGACTTCGGCACGCAGGGAACGAGGCCGTCGCATCCTGAATTGCTCGACTGGCTCGCGACGGAGTTCATCGCCAACGGCTGGAGCATGAAGGCGATGCACCGGCAGATTGTGCTTTCCGCGACCTATCGCCAGTCGTCGTGCGCAGGCCTGACCTGGCGGTGGTCGATCCGCGTAACCGGCTGCTGGCTCGACAGAATCGGCTACGGCTGGACGCCGAGCTAGTCCGCGACGCGGCCCTGAGCGCATCCGGCTTGCTGGTTCCCACCATTGGCGGACCGAGTGTCTATCCGCCGCAGCCGCCGGGTGTTTACGTCCTGACGCAGGTAGCGCGCGAGTGGAAGACCAGCAGCGGTCCTGATCGCTATCGTCGCGGCATGTACACCTGGTTCCAGCGTTCGGCGCCGCATCCCGGCCTGATTGTCTTCGACGCACCCGACGCCGGCACAACCTGCACCCGACGCAATCGCTCCAACACGCCCTTGCAGGCACTGACGCTGCTCAACGACCAGGCATCGCTGGAATTCGCGCAGGGTCTGGCCGTGCGGATTCTGCGGGAAGCACCGCCAGGCGATGAAGGACGCGTGCGGTTCGCATTCCGACTGTGCCTCGCGCATGCCATCATCGCGCGAAGATAGAAGCACTAACACGCTTGCTGAATCGACAGCGCGAGCACTACGAGGCCGCGCACCGCACGATGTGAAAGCGCTGGTTCCCCCGAATATGCCGACGGGAACCGAGGCGTCGGAGATGGCGGCATGGACGATGGTAGCGCGGGCGCTGCTGAACTTGGATGAGTTTATTACGCGGGAGTAATTCTAGTGTGTCGGATGAAGGCACTGCGGAAGTATTTTACGCCGAAGGCGTTACACAACACAGCCCAGGGTCGCCGCGCAGCGGCGCACCCTGGGAGGGAGTTGGGTGACGGAGGACACATAATTGCATCTATGCCCAAGGGGTCGGATACCTGTTGCCGCGGAGTCGCCCAGGGTCGCCGCTGCGCGGCCACCTGGGCTGTGTTGTGTAACGCCTTCGGCGTAAAGACACCGGTTATCATAAACATTGTGAGGTTGCACCATGCGCGATGGCACGTCGCTCCTTCACCGCACACGCCGCCATTTCTTCCGCGACTGTGCCGTCGGTCTCGGCTCCGTCGCGCTGACCTCGCTGCTGCACGATGGCCACGCAACAGCGGCGGAGCCGATGGCAGCGAAGCAGCCACAGTTCACGCCGCGCAAGAACGTCATCTTCCTCTTCATGGCCGGCGGACCCAGCCAGCTGGAGCTGTTCGATCACAAGCCGAAGCTCGCCCAGCTGCACAACCAACCAATCCCGGAGGAGTTTGTCAAAGGCAAGCGCTTCGCCTTCATGGACACCTTCTCCAAGGAACGGCCCAGGCTCCTTGCGACGAGCCGGAAGTTCGCGCGGCACGGCCAGGCGGGATCGTTCGTATCCGAGTGCCTACCGCACATCGCCGGCATCGTTGATGACATCGCCATCGTGCGGTCGATGGCGACCGATGTCTTCAACCACGGCGCCGGCGAAGCTGTTCGTCAACACCGGCTCGCCGCAGTTCGGCCGGCCGAGCATGGGGGCGTGGATCACCTACGGCATCGGCAGCGAGTCGAAGGACCTGCCCGGTTTCGTCGTGCTGCAATCGGGACCGCGCGGACCGCGCGGCGGCGCGGCGCTGTACGCCAGCGGCTTCCTGCCGACGACCTTCCAGGGTGTCCCTTTCCGCGGCACCGGTGAGCCGATCCTCGACCTGACCAGCCCCAAAGGCATCAGCCGGGAGCGCCAGCGCGACGTCATCGACACGGTGCGCGATCTGAACGCCGCGCGCCTGGCGGAAACCGGCGACCCGGAAATCGCGACGCGCATCGCCGCCTATGAAATGGCGTACCGGATGCAGACCAGCGCCCCAGAACTGATTGACATCGCCAAGGAGGACCAGAAGACGCTCGACCGCCTACGGGGCAGTGCCGGGCAAGCCCTCGTTTGCGAACAACTGCCTTCTGGCCCGACGGCTCGTGGAACGCGGCGTGCGCTTCGTGCAGCTCTATCACACCGATTGGGACCATCATGGCGGACCGACGGAGAACCTGACGACGGCTCTCGACCGGGTATGCCGCGAAGTCGATCAGGCCGAGCGCCGCCCTTGTCCACGATCTGAAGCAGCGCGGTCTGCTGGATTCGACGCTCGTGATCTGGGGCGGCGAGTTCGGCCGCACTCCGATGGGCGAGATCCGGCAGACGGTGGGCCGCAATCATCACATCGATGCCTACACCATGTGGCTGGCCGGCGGCGGCATCAAGCCCGGCCTGAACCTCGGCGAAACCGACGAGTTCGGCTTTGCCGCCGTGGAGGACCGCGTTCACGTCCATGACCTGCAGGCGACAGTGCTGCACCTGCTTGGACTGGACCACACGAAGCTGACGTTCAAGTTCCAGGGCCGCGATTTCCGGCTGACCGACGTGCATGGGAATGTGGTGACGAAACTGTTGGCGTGATAGAAGGGACGCAGCAGCACCGTGGTTTCAATACGCCGCGACGGGCATATCACGGGCCTTCCATGAGGAAATTGTACCGTGACCAGGGAAGAATATCGCGAATGAGCACAAGTTTGCGCGCCTCGTCTACCCCGTACCGCACGTAGAACATCTCGGTCGGTGCGTGGCACATAGCCAGTCCAAGATGGCGGAGGTGAAAGCGGATTTCACCCCATGTCAGCGGCTCGTTTGCCAGCTTTTCGTGAATCCGCTGAAGGGAAGCGGCGAACTCGCGATCAACACCCCGGTCCATAGCCTTGTCTGCCATGAGTCGAAGTTACGCCAGCAGCGCTCCAGACGGAATGACGCGATAGGGGTGGGCAGGCATTGGCATCATTGACCGTCTCTCTGGGTTCGCTTGGCTTTCATCGTTTCCGTGACTTCGGCGAGGAGGTCATCAAAGGTGAGCCCCGAACCTTCCATTTCCGCCAGTTCCTCTGCAGTGAAGGTGAAGTCCTGATCTTCCATGAGTGCCAGAAGCGACTTGCAGTAGGCGTTCCGCTCTGCAATAGCATCGGGCCCATTAACAGGCGTCCACTGAAGTTGTCTCGTAACCTGGTCGAAGGACACGCCTAAAGCGCTCAGCTTGGCCAGTTCCTTTTCTGTGAACGACTGTCGGTGACGGATCAGATGTTGCAGCGATTCCCGGAAACCATTGCACTCAGCGTCAAGTTGGACGGACCAAAGATCAGTCGGAACCGACATAACTTTCTCCCTTTCGTTTCGGGCTCATTTCTCCCTTCAGTCTACCCAATCCCGTCTACCGTATCCAGGCGCGACCCCCTCGTCCTAATGCCGTGTCCGTATACTAGCTGCCGAGGCCGTTCAGTCGCGCGAGTTCTGGGAGCGCTAGATCGTTTGGCGCTTAAGATATCTGGCGACTGAACCAGGTGACAGCTAGGAGGAGCCAGGGCATGGCCTTTCAGCGACGGACGCATACTTGCGGCGAACTGCGCGAAGCACAAATCGGTCAGGCGGTCGTTCTCAACGGGTGGGTCAACAGCTACCGAGCCTACAACGATCAAATCTTCATCGACCTGCGCGACCGCTATGGTCTGACACAGGTTGTTTTCGAGGCCGATCATCCTGAGTTGTTCGCCACGGCCCAGGAAATCCGCAACGAGTGGGTTCTCGGCGTGCGCGGCAAGGTCGCGCGAGCGCCTGCCTGGCAAGCACAATCCTAAGCTAGCGACCGGTGACGTGGAGGTTCTGGTCGAGGAGCTCGCGATCCTCAACCGCTGTCCGACGACGCCATTCGAGGTCATGTCCTTGCCGCAGGAGGGGCAGACGTTCAACGACCCGGAGGCGGCGAATGAAGACCTTCGCCTCCAATATCGCTTTCTCGATCTGCGGCGACCGACGTTGCAGCGCACGCTCGCGATGCGCCATCGGCTCAACAAGGTCATTCGCGACTACCTCGACGAACGTGGCTTCCTCGAAATCGAGACACCGCTCCTGGGCCGCAGCACGCCGGAAGGCGCCCGCGATTACCTCGTGCCAAGCCGGGTCTTTCCGAGTACCTTTTATGCCCTGCCGCAGTCGCCGCAGCTGTACAAGCAACTCATGATGGTCGCTGGCTATGACAAGTACTTCCAGATCGCCCGTTGTC
Source organism: uncultured Acidobacteriaceae bacterium (assembly GCA_963736535.1). Lineage (GTDB taxonomy): Bacteria > Acidobacteriota > Terriglobia > Terriglobales > Acidobacteriaceae > PALSA-350. The sequence continues at coordinate 308,019 of CAVTPN010000010.1, read as the reverse complement.
TGCGCGATGAGGACTTGCGGGCTGACCGCCAGCCTGAGTTCACACAGCTCGACTTCGAAATGGCCTTCGTTGAGCAAGACGATGTGCTAAACGTCATCGAAGGTCTGGTTGCGGAGATCTTTCGGCGCTGCCTCGGTGTCGAGATCAGGCTGCCGCTCCTGCGCCTGAGCTACGCCGATGCGATGTTGCGCTACGGCAGCGATAAGCCGGACCTGCGCTTTGGTATAGAGATAGTCGAGTTGAGCGATCTGGCGCCGAAGGTCGAGTTCAAGGTGTTTCAGGATGTGATCGCGAGCGGCGGCAAGGTACGGGGCCTAGCGGTCAAGGGCTGCGCGGAAAAGTTCTCGCGCAAGAACCTTGATGAGCTGACAGCATTCGTCAGCCAATACAGAGCCAAGGGTCTTGCCTGGGTCAAGGTCGAGGGCACCAAGTTCGCCGGCCCCATCGCGAAGTTTTTCCCCGAGCCGATGCAGGCGGAATTCAAACAGCGGCTCGGCGCCGAACCAGGCGACTTACTCCTCATGGTCGCGGACTCTGAAGAGGTCGTCTGCCAGTCTCTGGGCGCCCTGCGGGTTCAACTTGCCAATCAACTCAAGCTCATCGACCCGGCGAAGAAGGATTTCAAGTGTGCATGGATCCTCGATTTCCCCTCGTTCATCTGGGATGACGAGGACAAGCGCTGGGCGGCCAACCATCACCCGTTCACGGCACCGCAGAATGAGTTCCTTGACGTGCTGAAATCGGCAACCGACCCCGATCTGACCAATCCCCAGAGCAGGCTCGCTGCCGTGAAGGCGAAGGCGTATGACCTAGTCATCAACGGCTATGAGTGCGGCGGCGGCAGCATCCGTATCCATGACCCGGAGGTGCAAAGCCAACTCTTCCGCGTGCTGGGCATGAGTCCCGAACAGGCCCGCCAGCGCTTCGGCTTCCTGCTCGATGCCCTGAAGTTCGGCGCTCCACCCCACGGCGGCATCGCGCTGGGTCTTGACCGGTTCACGATGATCCTCACCGGTACCACTAACATCCGCGATGTACTCGCGTTCCCCAAGAACCAGAAAGCACGCGATCTGATGACCGGAGCCCCGGCGCCGGTAGACGCGAAACAACTGCGCGAGCTGGGCATCAACCTCCCAACGGTGTGAGAGGGAGGGGATCAATAAAACAGGTGCGTCCCCTTTTAGTATGCCCACAATGCCATAACTCACACACAGACACACAACCACCAACTCCCGAGGTAGCCTGAGCCAAGAAACCATGAACACCACGGCCAGAACAAAGCAATACACGCCTGCTGACCTGCTCACGTTGCCTGACGGGGATCGCTATGAGTTGGTCGATGGACATCTTGTGGAGCAGAATATAAGTTTCTGGTCAACCTTCGTTGGGGGTCGCGTGTTCAATCGTCTTTCCACGTTCTGTGAGGCAAACAGTCATGGCTGGGTTGCTCCCGAGGGGGCCAGCTATCAGTGCTTTCCCCGTCATCCGACCCGAGTCCGCCGCGCCGACGTTTCCTTCATCCGTAAGGACCGATTATCAGCAGCAGAGGCGACAGCCGAGGGACATTTACCCATTGCCCCCGATCTGGCCGTCGAGGTTCTTTCCCCCAACGACCTATCGTATGAGGTCGATCTCAAGGTACGGGACTATCTCGATGCGGGAGTGAAGCTGGTTTGGGAGGTACATCCCGCTGGACGTTTCGTTATCGTCCATCGTCTCAATGGCCCCGACGTCATTCTCCATGAAGCTGACGAGTTGGATGGGGAGAATGTCCTACCTGGTTTTCGCTGCCACATTGCGGAGCTCTTCCAGCTGCCGCCCGGCGTTCAACCGTAGTGGTTATTCTCATGATCCAAAAGACCTGGGGCGGCCGTTTCAGCGGTGACACCGACGACCGCGTTGAGCGCTTTACCGAATCCATCTCGTTTGATCGCCGTCTCTATCGCCACGACATTCGCGCCAGTCAGGCCCACGCTCGCATGCTCGCCGAGGTTGGTCTGATCACCACCGAGGAAGCGAAGCAGATCGCGGCTGCTCTCGACGAGATCGGCGGCCGCATCGACCGCGGCGAGTTCACATTCTCCATCAAACTCGAAGACATTCACACGCACATTGAGCACGCTCTTATCGAGAAGCTCGGCGATGTCGGCCGCAAGCTCCACACCGGACGCAGCCGCAATGACCAGGTCGTCACCGATGTCCGGCTCTGGACGCGCGATGCCATCGACCGGATCGACGGCCTGCTGCGCGAACTGCAAGCAGCACTTCTCGACGCCGCCGAGCGGCACCGCGATGTCGTGCTGCCCGGTTACACCCACATGCAACGGGCACAACCGATCCTCGCGGCTCATTACTTCCTCGCCTACATCGAGAAGTATCAGCGCGACCGCGGACGCCTCACGGATTGTCGTAAGCGTGTCAACGTGCTTTCACTCGGCGCTGCCGCCCTCGCAGGAACTTCGCTGCCCATCGACCGGGAGAGCGTTCGCCGGCAACTTGGTTTCGACAGCATCGCCGCCAACAGTCTCGACGTTTCCAGCGATCGCGATTTTGTCCTCGAGTTCGTCTTCGACCTGTCGCTGATCGCGTTGCACCTGGCCGGCTGGGCGGAGGAGTGGGTGTTGTGGGCGACGACGGAGTTCAGCTTCCTCGACCTGCCGGACGCCTTCTGCACCGGGTCGAGCATCATGCCGCACAAGAAGAACCCCGACGTGCTGGAGTTAATCCGCGGGAAGGCGGCGAGAGTGGCGGCGAGCTTGCAGCAATTGATGATGTTGGTGAAGGGACTGCCGCTGGCCTACAACCGCGATTTGCAGGAGGACAAGCAGCCGCTGTTCGATGCCTTCGACACCGTCGCCGCCTCGCTGGAGCTGGCCGCTCCGCTCATCCGCCAGACCACGCTGCGCGAGGAAGTCATCAAGCGCATCTCGAAGACGGCTTCCTCGACGCCACAACGTTGATGGAGTTCCTGATTCTTCAAGGCGTCCCGATGCGCTCGGCCCATGAAGCGGTCGGCAAGCTAGTGCGGTTGTGTGAGGAGCGCCAGTGCCGGTTGGCGGATCTTGAGGCGGAGGTCTACGAAGGCGTGCATCCTGGGCTGACGCCGGGGGTATACAAGGTGTTGGGCGTGGCGAACGTGCTGGCGGCGTTTCGCAGCGCGGGTTCGACGGCGCCGGCGGAGGTAGGGAAGCAGGTAGAGAAGTGGCGCGGCATGATTACAATCGGCGGCTGACCACGATGGGACGAAGGATCCATCCATGCGTCAATGGCATCCGCTGTTTGTTGAGCTGCTGCGGCCGATGATAGAACACTATTATCGTGTTGAGACGGACATGCCCGTGAGCGACCTTCCGCGGCAGGCGGACATCGACTTGTTAAGGCGCACGAGCCCGCGAAGACCGCCGTTTCAAGGTCTGTGGCGGCATCTCACGACCTGGAATGTTCTGGAGTTCAAGGGTCCGACCGAGGATGCTCGACGTGTACACTTGCACGATCTCGTCGAGGTCGGCCTGGGCATTCACCGTCGGCTCAATCAGCAACGGAAAACAAGCCATGAGTCGCGCTTGGAGCCAGAGGAGACGTCGTTCTGGTACTTGGCCGACCGTCCCGGCCACCGCTTTTTGGAAGAGATGCGCGAACTGCTGCGCGGCTTGGAGGACATCGAGGCAGGTGTGTGGCGCGCGACGTTGCTGGGACACCCTTTGTTTATCGTTCGCAATTGCGATGTGGCGGTGACGCCCGATAGCCTGCCGCTGCATGTCTTGGGCGAGCGACCGCCGGAGGTTGCTCATTTGGTCGGCGAAGTGGTAGCATCACGGGAGGAACTGGTGAAGCAGTTCGCCCCTTATCTCTTTATCTTTCATAATGCCATTTACCAGGAGTTAAAAAGCATGGCTCGAGCCGGACGCAGTAAAATGCCCCAAATCGACTGGGCAGCGATAGTTGAGGACTTCGGTCTGGAGAACATCCTCGCCAGATCGGCCCTGAACGCTTTCTGCGAAGTATTGATTTGAGGGAGTTATCCGCCGAGGATCGCCTTGATCTCATGCGGCGCTTGCAAGCGGCTGAAGAATCGCCTGCCGGAGGTCGGCGCCAACGTCGGCCGCGAAGGGAATCGTCGTGAGCAGGATTCCCTGACGAGTGGACTCTCGAGACCGCATTCATGGACCACTTCTCCTACCGCAACCGCACCCTCTTCTGCGAAGACGTCCCCGTCCGCACCCTCGCGGAGACCTACGGCACACCGCTGTACGTCTACAGCAAGGCGACGCTGTTGCACCATCTGCGCGAATTGCAGACCGCGTTTGCCCCGGTGCAGCCGCTCATCTGTTACAGCACCAAGACCAACGGCAACCTCGCCATTTGCCGGCTCATGTGCGAGCACGGCGCGGGCTTCGACGTCACCAGCGGCGGCGAGCTGTATCCGCGCCTCAAGGCGGGAGCAACAGGGCAAAAGATCGTCTTCGCCGGTGTCGGCAAGACGTATGACGAGATGCGCGATGCGCTCCAGCAGGACATCTTTCTGTTCAACGTCGAGAGTGAGGAAGAGCTGCACGCCCTGGCCGATGTTGCCCGCACGGTCGGCAAGGTCGCGCCGGTCGCGCCTGCGCGTCAATCCCGACCTGCCGCCCAAGACGCACATCAAGACCGACACCAGCGTCAAGGGCGTCAAGTTCGGCCTCGATATCGAAACCATTCTCGACGTGGCCCAGGGGGTCGTCGGCAATCCGCACGTCAAGATTATTGGGCTGCACATGCACCTCGGCTCGCCGATCCTCAGCGTCGCGCCTTACCGCGATGGCGCCGCCAAGGGAATCGCGCTCATCGGCAAGCTGCGCGAGCAGGGCCATCCGATCACGGTGCTGAACATGGGCGGCGGCTTCGGCATCCACTACCGCAAGGACGAGGCGCTGCCGGCCTCGGCGTTCGCAGAGGTGATCGTGCCGGCGGTGAAGGAGACGAAGTGCCGGCTCGTGCTGGAGCCGGGCCGGTTCATCGTCGGCAACGCGGGCATCCTCGTCAGCCGGGTGCTGTACACGAAAGAGACGGGCGGGAAGCGCTACGTCATCCAGGATGCGGCGATGAACGATCTCATTCGCCCGACGCTGTATGATTCATTCCACAGGATCTGGCCCGTTGCGCCGGTCGCCGATGTGCCGGCGCCGCCGAGCGATTATGAGGCCGACATCCCGAACACGATCAAGCAGGACGTTGTCGGCCCGGTGTGCGAGTCGGGCGATTACCTCGCCAAGGGGCGCAACCTGCCGCTGTTACAGCGCGGCGACCTGCTGGCGACGTTCAGCGCCGGCGCCTACGGCATGTCGATGGCCTCGAACTACAACGCCCGCCCCCGCGCCGCCGAGGTGCTGGTGGACGGCAGCACGCACCGCCTCATCCGGCGGCGCGAGACGTATGAGGATTTGGTTCGGGCCGAGATAGAAGCAAATAACATCGTTTAGCCGCAAGTCTGCAAAGGACGAGCAAGGAGTAAACTGCCAAGGAATGACGATGGTCTCCTTCTGCTTTTTCCTTTCTCTCTTTGCTCTTCCTTGAGACTTGCGTCTTTGCGGCTAATCTCTACGAATGGGAGCGCAGCATGTTCCAGCATCCCCTTCGTTATCTGATCGCCCTCGGCTTCCTCGGCGTATTGCTCACCGACGTTTCGGCGCAGCCAAAAGCCGCTCCGAAGGCGAAGGATCCCGTCGCCGAGTATCGCTATCTCCTCAAGGAGCCGACGAAAGACTCGAAGATCACCGAGTACTGGGCGGCCATCGCATTCGAGCTGGAGCTGGGCAGCTACGAAATCGGCGCCAGATTTCTGCACAGTCTCCTCACCGTGAAGAAACCCGACCGATGCGGAGCTGGTGGAGCTCGAGCAGCAGGTCGGCATGGCGCCGCTGCTGCGGCTGCGCAGCGTCGTCAAATGGTCGGACGATCCCAATGCTCAGAAGCAGGCCCGTGCCGATGCGGACTCGCTCATCGACCAGACAACAACCGCCGTTCGCAAATTCCTGGCCGATCCGGTACGCATCAGGAAGTACCTCGGCCTCCTGCACGCCACGCCGGAGGAACACCAGTACGCCTTGCAGCAGCTCTACCGCTCCGGTGCGGCGGTGGTGCCGTTCGCTATCGAGGAGCTGCGTCAGGCTGACGCCGAGAAACGACAGACGCTGCTGGCAGTGCTCCAGCAGATGGGGCCGGAGGTGCTGCCGCCGCTCGCCGCGGCGCTCGATAGCGACGACGCGGTGCTCAAGGTGGACCTCATCGACCTGTTCCTCGCGCGGGCGGCCCGGCAGGTGGCGCCTTATCTATGGTTCCTGGCCGCGTCGCCGGCGCAGCCCGAGCCGGTCCGCGCCAAGGCCCGCGCGGCGCTGGGATACTTCAGCCTGACGGCCGACCAGCTCCAGGGCGACAAGGCCGCCCGCGCCGCGTGAGCTGGCCAAGGCCATCTCTCAGATGCCGGTCGGCAAAGATTCTTCTGACCCGGGAAGCGGAGAAGTACTACCGCCATCAGGCGGCCTTCGCCGATCCGAACGCGGTCACCATCTGGCGGTGGGACGGCAAGAACGTCGTCGCCGGCTGGCCCGGTGCACCGACGGTGTCTGCCGGCCGCGCGGAAGAGTACTACGGCGTTCGCTTCGCCGGGCAGGCGCTGGCCCTCGATCCGACGTACCGGCCGGCCCAGCTTGTCATCGTAAGCCTCGTGCTGGACAAGGCTTACGAACAAGGCGGTTTCGATCGGCCGCTGGCGAAGGCGGCGCCCGACTTCCATGCGACGCTCTCGAGTGTCAACCCGGAGGTGGTGACCGCGGTGCTGGAACGGGCGCTGGATGAGAAGCGCTTGCCGGTCATCCTGGCGGCGACGCGGATGCTGGGCGAGCTGGCCGAGGTGCGGGCGACCCGGCCGACGGAGCGCGGCGAGCCGGCCCTGGCGCGAGCGCTGCTCTATCCTGACCGGCGCGTGCAGATGGCCGCTGCCGAGGCGCTGCTGCGTGTGCCCGGCGATCGCACCGCTCTGACCGCCGGCCGGATTGTGGACGTGTTCCGCCGGGCCCTGGCCGCCGAGAGCGCGGCCCTGCCAAAGGTGCTGGTCGGCTATGCCAGCGATGAGTTCGCCAACGGCGTGGTCGAAGCGCTCAAGGGGCGGGGTTCGAGGCGGTCGTCGTCAAGGACGGTCGGGAGCTGCTGAAACGGCTGCTGGATGCCAGCGACATCGAGGCCGTCATCTTCGACGCCGACCTGCCCGGTCCGGGGCTGGCAGGGCTGCTCGGCCAGTTGCGCGGCGACGTTCATGTCCGCCGACTGCCGCTGTTCATCACGCCGCCGCACGTCCAGGCTGATCGCCTGATCCAGGAGCGGCGGCGGCTCGAAGAGCAACTGAAGTCCGCCGGCCCCGGCGCCCGCGATGCCATGGAGGCGCAGCGTGATCGGGTCAACGCGCAGGTGAAGCGGCAAGCGCTGGACGACCTGACCGCGGTCGAGCGCTTCGCCAAGGTCTATCCCCAGGTGGTGCCGGCGCTGCCGATCGACGTGGTCAACAAGGACGAGACTGCAATCGCTGCTGCGAACCCGGCTCGACGCCGCGGTCAATCCGCCGCTGGCTGAGCCGGAGTTGAAGGACTATGCGGAGAAGGCGGTGCGTTATCTCGCTCGTGGCGCCAAGGGTGAGCTGGCCGGTCTCGATGTGCTGCCGGCCGCCGACGCGGTCTATCGGGCCCTGGCGGCGAAGAAGCTGACGCCGGAGGGCCAGCTGGCCGCCATCGAAGTTGTCGGCCGCCTGCCGGGCAAGAAGCCGCAGACGGAGCTGCTGCGCGTGGTGCTGGACCCCGATGACAAGCGCGCCGCGATCCGCCTGGCCGCCGCCGCGGAACTGGTGCGGCACGTCCAGCGCAACAGCCCGGCGCTGGCCGGCAACGAGGTACGGGCCCTGCACGATGCCTACACCAAGAGCGCCGACGCCGCCTACAAGACGGCGCTGGCCCAGGTCCTCGGCGCCCTGCGGCCCGATGCCCGCACGACCGGCGACATCCTGCGCGGCTACCAGCCGAAACCGCCGGGTGCGGCGCCGCCTCCTCCACCGCCGATGCCGGAGCGGTAACACGCATTTTCCTCTTCCGCAGCCCGCAGCGCCAGTAAGGGATGACATCGGGTTCCCAAACGGAGGCGAGCGGCGCGGCATTAGCCCGCCGGTAACTCTTCTGCGTAAGACACCGGCGGGCTCACGCCGCGCCGCTCGCCATTTCTTCACGACCTCGACGCCATTTCTTTTTTCCTGCTTGCCAACGCTGCCTCGTCATCTTATGATGGGCGGGAACAGGAAGAGTGTGCCGAACCCATCGCAATAGTCCTTGCAAGCTGCGCCCCCTAACTCGGTTGACAAAGATCAAACAGAGGCGCCAACCTCCGGAACGGGCATCCATTTCCACCCTACATGATTCCGGGGAGCGGACTCATCGCTCAATTGACTGCGCTGCCCTCATCGGTTTCTCACGCTCATTGCATAGGTAGGCAGAACAGCTACGGCGGTTTCTTTCTCGACGGAGGCACCCATTAGAGGGGAGCGCAGTTGGGCGCATATCGCCTTTCACTCAAAAGATAACACGGCTCAGACCGGGGAAGAGCCGTCCACTTCCCGGAGAAGATCCGCATGCCCACGAAGGACCGAAGTCAGAACCTCTCCGGAGACGCACTATGTTCGACGCGAAGAGCCCGGTGGGCGGGCAACGAGACAGCAGTATTCACTCAGTCAAACTACAACCGCCATTCCGCTCGCTCTGGTTGACGGGCAAGACGGGGCTCAGTTTCTTTGCCGGCGTCGTCGGCCTGGCCGTCCTGCTGTTGTTGACGCCGCTGGCTCCCATGAAATTCCCGGAGGCCTACGGCGCGGCTTCCACCTTTACCTGGACTGCCGTCGGCACGGTGGAAACGTTTAACTGGACGTCCGCCGCCAATTGGGGTGCGACGTACCTTCCCCAACAACACAAGCACCGGTGCGTCTTTCAGCGGCACCTTAGCCGGCGCTGGCATAACTGTTTTACTTGAACGCAAGCCATCCAAGTCAAGAATCTGACGCTTGCGCGAAACCGGCGCCCTCACCATCGCCTTCGTCACCGGCACCCCCGAGACCTTGACCATTGACGGTGCGGCGGCAGTTTATAACCTCCAGTGCCGTGGGTGCCCAGACGATCTCAACGAACCTTGCTTTTTCCGGCACCACCAGCAACACGATAACCGGCACCACCACAGCAGCCAACGGCGGCTTGACGATCAGCGGCAACATTTCGGTCAGCAACAGCGCACTTTCCATCGCTGGCAACGGCCAGACCACGATCAGCGGCATCATTAGCGGGGCCCAGGGCCTGACCGTCGGCAGCGCCAATTCCCCCACCTTGATCCTTTCCGGTGCCAACACCTACACCGGCGTGACGACGCTTAGCGCCGGCACCGTCAACCTGGGCATTGCGGAAATCGCGGGGACCTCCGGGCCGCTCGGCAACCCGACAACTGTCGCCAATTCCATCGTTATGAACGGCGGCGTACTGCAATACTCCGCCGTCAACCAGAACGACTATTCCAACCGTTTCAGCACCGCCTCCACAGCCTACAGCGTGGACATCAACGGCCAGACTGTCACTTGGGCCACTGCCCTGACCCCCAGTGGCAGCGCCACACTCACCGTCGCTAGCACCGCTGGCGGCGGCACCCTCATTCTCAACGCCACCGCCGCCAACACCTACACCGGCACGACCACGATCACCGGCGGCACGGTGCAGGTAAACAGCACGACCAGTCTCGGCACCGGCGCCCTGACGATGAGCGGCACCAGCACGCTGACCCTCCTGAATACCACCCAGTCCATCGGCAACCTGACCGGCGCGGCCGGTAACACGATCAACCTGAACGGCCCGACCGCGCTGACAATTAATCAAGCAGGCAGCACCGCCTACGCCGGTGTCATTGCCGGCACCAGCGGCGCCGTAACGATGGCCGGCAGTGGCACCCTGACCCTGAGCACGACCACGGGTAGCAGCTTCGGAGGCGGCCTGAACGTTCTGAGCGGCACCGTGATAGGCGCCGCCTCCTCCGTCAATCCCTTCGGGGCAGTGTCCAATACGATTACACTCGGCAACAGCAGCGGCTCGGCCAATGCAAGCTTGCTGATGGGCGCCATCACGGTTTCCAACCCGATAAACGTTGCCTCGGGAAGCAGCGGCACGCTCACGATCGGGAACACCGGGAACACCGGCACCGGCACCCCAGCGACGTTTGGCGGTGCGATTACACTCTCCAACAACCTCACGGTGGCCTCCATCGGCACGACCGGTTCGGTCAAAATAACCAACACTATTTCGGGCACCGGCAACCTCGCGATCACCGATGGCTCGACCACCACGGGCCAGATCACAATAGGCGGCAGCATTGCGAACACCGGCAGTGTCACGATCACCGACAGCGCCGGCACCACCGCCGCCATCTCCATAACTGGCGGCATTACTTCGGCCGCCGGCAACCTCTCGCTCACCAACAATGTCACCACTACCGGTACCATCACCTTGTCGGGCGCGAGCCCCATCGACAACACCGGCACGATTGTAACCTCGGGAACTGCCACGGGCCTTATCACGATCAGCGCCTCCGATCGGCAACAGTGTCACGAACATCACGCACGGCAGCGCGGGCGGCCTGACGTTGAGCGGCAGCAGCATCGCCAACACCGGCAACTTGACGTTCAACGGCAGTGCTGCCGGCGTGGTCACGGTTAGTGCGACCACCATCAGCACGGGGGGCGCCATTCTTAACGAGGGTGCGACCACCGGTGCGACCACGATTAGCGGCGCGATCACTGCGGCGGCATCGATTACGCAAAGCAGCTCGACCTCGCCGTTGATCCTGTCCGGCACGAACACCGCCTTCGCGGGACCGGTCAACCTGACGTCCGGCACCTTGAAGCTCGGCTCGGCCACCGCCCTGGGTGGTAATGGAAGCACGACGGGGACCGGTGGGACGTTGACGATCAGCAACGGCTCGTTCCTGGATTCGACGGCGGCTGCCCTGGTGCTGACCACCGTGAACGCCCAGGTCTGGAACGGCACCGGCTTCACGTTCAACGGGACCGACCCCCTGACGATGGGCACCGGCGGAATAACTTTTGGCACCGCCTCGAGCAATTACACGGTCACCGTCACCGCCAACACCCTGACGGAACCTGGGGCGATTGCCGACAACAGCGGCAGCTCCCTGACCAAGGCGGGCGCCGGCACGCTGGCCCTGACCGGCGCCAATACCTACGCCGGTAACGGCACCACGGCCGTCACGATCACCGGCGGCACGCTCTCGATCAACGCCGACGGCGCCACAGGTGGAACGCCGTCGCCGCTTGGCGTGGTGCCGAGTTCGGTCCAGCCCGCCAACATCATCCTCAACGGTGGTGCGCTGGCCGCAAGCACAGGCGTGATCCTCAACGCCAACCGCGGCATCACCCTCGGCGCCAGCGGCGGCACGCTCGGCAGCACTTCCGGCACCTTTTCTGTGGCCAGCGCAATCACCGGCACCACGGGCCTGACGATTATCGGCGCCGGCACCGTGGCGCTGACCGCCACGAACAATACGACCTTCTCCGGTCCCATCACGGTCAATGCGGGCACGCTGTCGGTGGCAAGCGATGCCAACCTCAGCAGCTTCACCAGCGCCCCCTCCGCAGCAGCCGCTCTCACTCTCACGAACGATACCTTCAACCTGAGCAATACGAGCGGCACGACCTATGCCCTGGGTGGCGGCAGCAACGGCATCACCCTCACCGGCACCAGCAGCACGATTACCAGCAGCGCCACCGGCGCGAGCACCAACATCCTGGCAAGCAGCGTCAACATTACCAATGGTTCCACGACACTTGTAATTGGCGGCGCTGGGGAACCTGACGATCAACGGCGTCATCGGCAACGGCACGGGCGGCTTGACCGTCAGCGCCACCGGCACCACGACCCTCAACGGGCAGAACACTTTCTCTGGGCCGGTCCTCCTCAGTGGAGCGGGAACGGTCGTGTTGGGGAACAGCATGGCCATCGGCAATGGGTCCGCCACCAATACGGTGACGACCAGCGCTGCGGTCGCCATCCAGGCTTCCACGCCGCTTACGGGAGCCACGCGCTGGCTCAGAACTTCACGCTGACGGCGAGCCCGACCATCTCGGGCAGCAACAGCATCACGATCAACGGGACAGTGACCAACAGCGGCGGCAACCGAACGCTCGCGAGCAGCATCACCCCCGGCCTGACCAGCCAGCTGCTGACCCTGGCCGGCAACATTTACCTGACCGAGAGCGCCACGACGGGCGCAACTTCACCCTGAGCGGGACGGGCAACACCACCATCAGCGGCGTCATCAAGGACTTCAACGGCACCTTCACCGGCACGCCCGGCAAATTCATCATCACGAACAGCGGCTCCACGCTGATCACCAACACGAACACCTACACCGCCAATACGCAGCTCAATGGAGCCAATGTAACGCTGTCCAACAGCAATGGCTTCGGTGCCAACACCAGCAGCCAGACGATCATTTCCGTAACCGGCAACAACATCTTGCAAGCGACCCAGGCCATCAGCCTGAACCAGAACTTCGACATTCAAAAGCAAATCACTTTCCAGGGAACCAGCAGCATCACGATCAACGGCACCGTTACCAACGACGGCGCCAACCGAACGCTTGTGAGCAGCATCACCCCCGGCGCGACCAGCCAGCTGCTAACCTTCGCGGGCAACGTCTTCCTCTCCGAAGTCGCCACGACGGGACGGACCCTGATTCTGGCCGGCACGGGCAACACGACCATCAGCGGGGCCATCGAGAACTTCAACGGCGCGGGTTTGCCCGGCACCTTTACCATCTCGAACACCGGCGTGACCACGCTGAGCGGCACCAATACTTACACCGGCGGCACCAACGTCCAGGCCGGCACGCTGCTGCTGGGCTCCACCGGAGCATGGTCGAGCGGCACCGCATTGACGATCGGCTCCGCCGGCGTCAGTGCGATCTTCGACATGGGCGGCTTTAATGCGACGGTCACCAGCCTGGCCACTGCCGGCACTGCGGCCAATCAAACGATCACCAACAACCTCAACGCCGGCAACGGCGATCTGGGCGTGCCGTCCGCTTTCACCTACGACGGCACCACCAGCTCCACGTTCGGTGGTGCTATCAGCAACGGCAGCAACGGCAAGGTCGCCCTTCAAATCGGCAACGGCTCCACCACGGGCGGCACGCTGATCCTGAGCGGGACCAACACCTACACCGGAGCGACGACGATCAACTCCGGCAACACGCTCCAGATCGGCGCCGGCGGCACCAGCGGCAGCATCAACGCCGCCACCGCCGTCACGGACAACGGCACCCTGACGTTCAATCGCACGGATGTCGTGACGATTGCCAACACCATCACCGGCACCGGCGCGGTGATTCAAGCAGGCACCGGCACGACCATCCTGACTTCGGGCAGCAATGCCGGAGGCGGCTCGACCGTGACTACCTCGGTCAACGCCGGCATCCTGCAATTCGCCTCGCCGGGAGCCATTCCCGGCACCGGAAACAGCGTAACCGTCAACTTCGGCGGCACCGCGGCGTTCGGCTTTGATCCGACCGACACACCGAGTTCCGGCACGGCCGATCTCAGCCGCATCGTCGCCGGCTCGGCGGGGACCATTGCCCTGACCCAGAACCGTACCGCGGCCCTGGACTTCAGCACGGCCACGGGCTTCAAATTCACCGCGCTCAGCCTGGGGGCCGTCGGCAACGTCACGTTCTCCGGCAGCCTGACGCCCAACGAGACGGCGGGCGGCACCGTCCCCGGCGCAGCCCCGGCAATTACCTGCTGGGCGGCGGCGGCGGCGGAACCCTGACGGTGACCACCACCCTGACCGGCAGCAGCGGCCTGATCGTCGGCAACGGCGGCAGTACCGGCACCGTGGTTCTGAACGGAGGCACCGGCCCCTACAACAGTTACACCGGCAACACCATCATCCAGTCCGGCAGCACGCTGTCGGTGGACAAGCTGGATATCGGCGGCAACAACAGCGGCATCGGCTCGTCCTCCGCCCTGGCCACCAGCCTGATCATCAACGGCGGCACGCTCCAGTACACCGGCAGCGGGGACAGCACCGACCGGCTCTTCACGATCGGCGGCACCGGCGCCACGCTCGTTGCTTCGGGCACCGGCAACCTGACGTTCAGCAGCACCGGCAGCATCTCCATCCCTGGTTCGACACCGGTCACGCTGACCCTGGGTGGTAGCGACCCGACAACCTTCAACCCCCTGATCGGCGATCCCACCGGCGGCGGGGGCACGACCTCGGTGGTCAAGAACGGCGGCGGCACCTGGATCCTGACCGCCAATAACACCTACTCGGGCGGCACCGCGGCCAACGCCGGCGTGCTCCAGGGCAACCCGACGACTGCGACCAGCACGCCGTTCGGCACGGGCGACCTTACCATCGCATTCGGCGGCACCCTGTATCTCATCGGCACCGCAACGGCCACGAACACCACCAACGGCAACCTGATCATCGGCAACCAGGGCGGCGTCCTGACCGTGGACGCCACGGCCGGCGGCGCTACCACGCTCTCCCTCAGCGGCAGCCTGAGCCGGGCGCCCACCACTGCCGGCACGCTGAACATCATCCCGTTCACCGGCAGCCTGGGGACGAACGAGATCATCAATTTCACGACCAACACCCCGGCGACCATCATTACCTCTCAGCCAACCAGTCCGCTGGTCCCCGTCTACGTGGTGGCCCAGGCGTCGGGCAACTCCACGCTCGGCACGGCCGGCACCTACCTGACGCAAGGCGCGACCGGCGGGCTGGTGCCCCTGACCTACTCGGCGCAGACGAATATCAACATGGCGGGCGCCGCCGATGTGTTCGATGCAGGTTCCAACCAAACGGTGAACAGCGCATTGAACCTGCTGGCCCTGCGTGTAGGGACCGGCGTGACGGTGGACGTCAACGGCAATCCCCTGACGATCGGATCCGGGAGCGGCACTTCCGGCGTGCTGCTGAACGGTGGACTTGTGGTGGACAAGCTCGGCGGCGGCTCTCTCGCCTTCGGCGCAGCCGAGGCGGTGATTTACGCCGGCACCGGCACCACCAGCACGATCAGTGCGACGATCGGCGGCAGCGGCGGGTTGACGGTCTTCGGCAGCAAGCCGATCGGCAACAGCGTGGCCCAGGGCACCCTGGCAATCAGCTCCGACAACAGCGCCACGTTGAGCGGTGCCGTGAACATCAACCACGTCATGCTGCTCGCCGAGAATCTCCAGAACGTTGGCCTCAATAGCTCGGCCACCGGCACCGGCGCAGTCAACGTCAACAGCGGCGGCACGCTCGGCGGCGGCAACGGCAACGGCACTGCCAGCACCAGCAACAGTCCGTCGGTGACGCCTGCCGCCACTCCAATCGGCTTCATCGACGGCCCCGTGAATGTCAAGGCCGGCGGCACCATTGCTCCCGGCATCGGGTCCTCGTTCGGCATCCTGACGATCAACGGCAACACAACCTTCAATGTCAGTCTTTCCAGCGCCACCCTGGCGATCAAGCTGACTGCCAATTCGAACGATGTGCTGATGCTGTCCTCGGGCAATCTGAACTTTCTCAGTTCCAACGGCGTCAAGACAAACCTAGAGCCTGAGCAGCCCCGACACGTCGGGGTTCAATCCGGGGATGACCTACACCTACATCATCGCCCAGGTCAGCGGCACCGGGGTGATCCAGACCAACGGCGGCACGTTCGATCCGACGCAGTTCCAGATCACGTCCAATTTCGGTGCGGTCAACGACACATACAGTCTCAACCTGGTCGGCCAGACGCTCCAGCTGAACTACACCACCGCCTCAGTTCCCGAGCCGTCGCAGCTCCTGCTGCTGAGCGTGCTGGGCATGGGCGCCGGGCTCCGCCGGCTGCGCCGCAACCGAGTGAAAGCCTGACGGGTCGGGATTCTCCGAGCCGGAAGCGTGGGCGCTGGTTTCGGTCCGGTATCGAATCTCTCACGATTTTTCATTTTTTGCTTGCCCTGCTTGCCCTGCCGGTGTAAACCGTATAGCTAGGGAATATTCCGCCGGAACCATTGGCTCTCACGAAGGCATTCACCTTCATCCCCTTGCTGCTTTTTGCAGAGCTTCAGGGGGACGTGCCGAAGGTGGATGACGCTGCACCTCGTGTGGAGCGACGGTTTCGGATGGTTTGGTCCGACGCGGTTCGACTGCGTTGCCCCTCGCCTTGCATGATCGCACCCTTAAGAAGCTTCCGGGAATAGCTGGTCCGAGGTCCATACCGCCCGGCATTGCCGCCCCTGAACGCCTGGCCCGGCAGCACAATCGGCTGCGCTCTTACTGTAAGTTGCCCAAATCCTGAATCGTGGGAAGCTCTGCTTCGCTTTCATTCTTATGTCTAATTTTCGAGTCACGTTTCACACCGCATTGGAGCGACTCCGATGTTTGCAAGGAACAGCGGGAACGGGCACCAACACAATAGAACGACCCGAGGCAGCCACCGGATTCTGCCGGTTGTTCGAAGCCAGTGCAAACTCATGTCGGCTCTCGCCATGGTGCCCCGTCTCGACGCCGGGTTTGATCACGAGTCAAGCAGCCCTTCCGGGAGATCTGCGATGTCTGGCAGCAAGACCGCTGCGGGTAGCCATCTAAAGAACACCACCTGCTCAGCCAGCCAGCCGAACTCGTTCGGCTCGCTCTGGCTGAGCGCGAGGCGGGGGCTCGCCTTCTTTTCGGGCATCATCGCCCTGTCCGCCTTTTTGTTGTTAATTCCGCTTGCGCCGATGAAGTTCTCAGAGGTGCAAGGCGCAACAACCACCTATACCTGGGTGCAAACTGCGGCTAGCACCTCTTACGCCTGGAACACCAGTGCCAATTGGACGTCAAATGGCAGCTTCCCAAATGCCGCCACCAGTTATGCGAGTTTCGGTGCCAATATCACCGGCAACCAAACCATCTACTTGAACCAGGCTATTCTTGTTAAGGGTATAACACTGGCCGATGCCGCCGCCATCACCATCACGAATGGTGGCACTGCCACGAACAACTTGACCTTGAGTAACGGGTCCACCACAAACCTAATTACCGTCACCGGCACCACCGGCCAGGGGCTGCAGACAATCGCCGCGAACATGACCTTTTCGAGCAGTCCTCCAACGGCCGTCGGCTTTGTCGACAACGGCACGGTCGGACTGACGGTCACAGGGCTCGTCACCTATCAACACCACCACGACCGCCCTCTACGAGATGCTCCACCGGAGCTGGTGCAATCACCACGTTGAGCGGCGGCCTGACCAGATCGGATGCACTTGCCATTGCCCTTTCGATAACGGGGGCCGGGACCACGACAATCGGCACCGCGGGAGTCGCCGGTACCGGTTACAATTCCACCAGCAGCGGTGGCGGCTTGACGATCAGCAACGGCACGGTCAACCTGGTGGCACCTAGCAACTACCTACACGGGAACTACGTCGATCACCAGCGGCACGCTCAATGTTTCCGGCAGCTTGGGCAACACTGCCATCGCACTGAGCGGGGGGACGCTGAGCCTTCAGTCCGCCGGCGCGGTCAACCAGAACACCCTCACGGTCAGCGGCACTGGTACCTTGACCGAGAGCGGGACCGGGACGATTGGGAGCACGGCTGCCCTTAGTGTAACCGGCGGCACCGTGACCTTGTCCAACGCCAACACTTATTCGGGCGCCACGGCCATCAGCGGCGGCACGGTGATCGCTGACAACATGACAGGCTCGGCGAACGGCACCTCAATTGTGACAATCTCCAGCACCGGTCTCCTGCAAATCGGCAACAACGACAACGGCGGTTCACTTACCGGCGCCATCACCAATGGCGGCACCGGAGGAATCACCTTCATGCGCCGGACAAGTCCAACTTCGCCAACCAGATCAGCGGCGGTATCGTCAACGTCAACAATACCAGCACCGGCAACGTCACCCTGACGAATACGAGCAACACGATCGCCACGCTGAATGTCAATTCCGGCACGGCGACGGCGTTGCCCAACACACTCACTGGCACCAACGTGAACGTTGCCGCCGGTGCTTCGTTTGGAGTCGGTAGCACTTTGACGAACACGACGGCCACCGTCAACGTCAACAACCTGACCCTCACCACCAGCGCCACCAACCCGACACTCGCCTTTAACCTCAATGGCAATCCGACCGGGACAACGCCCCTGATCACCGTCAACGGCACCTTGACCACCGGCAGCGCGACGAACATCGCCGTTGCCAACGGGGCCACACAGCTTACCCCCGGCAGCACCATCACCTTGATCCAGTACACCGGCTCCATCGCCGGCACCGGGTTTAGCAGTTTCACGTCGGGTACGCTCACACTGCCCAACCGCGTCACGGGTCAGCTGGACAACAGTACGCCGCAGCAGGTGAATCTCATCAACATTCAGTCCGACTACCTCCACTGGGCCGGTTACGATGCGGTCGGCATGGCGGCCAGCAGCATCTGGGACATTAGTACGACAGCGAACCCCCCGGGTTACAACAACTCGAGCGGGACGCAAAACTGGCGACTGAACAGCAACAGCGGTGCCACGACCTACGAGCAGATATCCACGCCGGGCGACACGGTTGTGTTCGACGACTTGCCGGCAACCCTTGGCGGGAGCTTCACGGTCAACCTGACCACAAGTTTGCAACCCAATGTGGTCACAGTAAACGCCGTGAACAACTACACGTTCATGGGTGCGGGCAACCTCAGCGGCACCATGCAGTTGATAAAGACCAATACCGGCACGCTGGTCCTTGCCAACACCGGCGGCAACAACTACTCAGGTGGCACCATGGTAAGCGCGGGCACCCTGCAAGGCGGTGCCGCCAATGCCTTTTCGCCCAACAGTGCCGTCACCCTGAGCGGCAGCAGCACCCTGGACCTGGGCGGTTTCAGCCAGGCGATCAACGCCCTGTCCAGCAGTAGCGCCACCACCTCGGTCACCAACAACAATAGCGGTGGTGCCGGTGCGGGCAATGCCGTGCTGACCGTCAACAACGGCGGTACCTTCGCCGGGCAAATTCAAAACGGCGGCTTCACGACCGGCCTGACCGTGGCGGGCGGAACACTGATCCTGACGGGCACCAGCAATACCTATAGCGGCCTCACGACGACCAACGCCGGGGGCACATTACAGATTGGCGACGGCACCAATACGGGTTCTTTGCCGGCAGCGGCCATCGCCAACGATAACGGGACCCTGGCTTTTAAACCTGGAAGCGGCGGCACCACCTTTGCAAGCGCCATCGGCGGCACCGGCGGCGTCACGGCCCTCGGTGCCAACACGATCATCCTGACCGGCACGAACACTTACGGCGGCACCACAACGGTCGGCGATGGCACCCAGGCCACAACATTGCAGATCGGCAACGGCTCGACCCCAGGAGCCCTGCCCGGCAACGTGACGATTAATGCCAGCGCCACCCTGGTCTTGAATCCCGGTTTGAGCGGCCTCACCTACGGCAGCGCCATCGCCACAATTAGCGGCGCAGGTGCTGTTAGCCTGGTCGGCCCTACTTCAATCACGTTTAACGGTGCGAACACCTACACCGGCGGCACCACGATCCCGATGGGCGTTACGCTAAACTACGGCACTCACAATGCCTTGCCGGGCGGCGTCTCGACCAGCGTGCAGCTCGCGCAGTATTATCAACCTGAACAATTTCAACGGCCAGATTGGTGGGTTGAACGGCGCCGGCTCCGTTAATCTCGGCAGTGGGACTTTGACCATCGCCGGTCAACCTGGCGGCGTTTTCAATGGCGTCATATCAGGCAGTGGCGGCTTGACGAAGTACCACGAGCGTAACGAACGCTGTCCAGTCAACGCAAACGCTGAATAACAACAATACCTACGCCGGGAATACGACCATTGACAAAGCTCCGCTCCGAACATCACATCGGCACCGACAATGCGTTGCCGATCAGACAACGCTGGTTTCTTCCGGAACCACCGTGGCACTTACTGGAGGTTCAGCAGCGTCGCCAGGCGTTCTTTTCGATTTGAACGGCTTCAACCAGCGGCTGGTTAATGTGGACGCTCTCGTCGCCACTACAGGTTTGTTGCCGTGACGAACAGCAGCGCCGTCTACCATGACGTTGACCCTCAGCACTGCCGCCGGCAACTACGGTACCGACCTAACTACAGGTAACGCCGACATCAGTGGGGCGCTCAATTTCACCGTTGTCGGTGGTAATATCAACATATCCGGTGGAACCTCGTACACCGGGAACACGACGGTCAACGGCGGCGTGCTCGTTGCCAATTTCAATGGCGCCGGCACGGTGAAACCAACGATCCTGCTGAGCACCACCAATCTGTTTCTGGGCAGCGGCACCTTTCAACTGAAGGCCAAGAATGTGGCTGGCGACCTCAACACTCAGACACTCGCCAGTGTAACGCTGACCTCCGGCGCCTCGGTCATTAACAACACTACTGGAGCAAGCGTCAACTCTTACCTTCTCAACCTCAACAACATCACGCGCAATACGGGCGCCACGGTGGATTTTGCGTTGCCCAATGTTGGCAACTTCAATACCACGACGGCGAACTTCAACGGCACCCCCGTCGGCGGTCAGCAAACCATCCTCGGCGGCTGGGCGACGGCGAACAGCGGCACGTCGTGGGCCGTCAGCGGGACCGGCCCGACTGCGGGTAACATCACCGCCCTGACGGCCTTCGATACGACGCCGAACTTCACGGCCGGCCAGGATGAGGATGCCGTGCCGGATGTTGTCATCACTCCCGCCCCAGGCACGACGATCAACTCACTGCGTTTCAATACGCTGCCAACTGCGACGGGCTATACGTTTACGCCCACCGCTGGCGATACGCTCACGATCGCTACCGGCGGCTTCCTGGTGACTTCAACGGTCGGCGCCTTCCCCGTCAACTTCGATACCGGCGGCCTCGGCAAGCTGACCTCCGGTAACGGCACGGACCTGATCGTAAATCAGGGCAATACTACCCTCGGCGCCTCCGTTACGATCGGGTCACAGATCACTGGGGCCATCGGCCTGACCAAGACCGGAGCCGGTACGCTCATCCTCACCAACCCCACCAGCAACTACACGGGCGCCACGTACATCACCGGCGGCATCCTGTCGGTGACCCAACTGGACGTGGCCGCCAACCCGAGCACCCTGGGCACGCCGACGGGGGGCAGCGTGGCCGCCAACCTGTTCATCGACAACGCCACACTGCAATACAGCGGTTCCAGCGCTGCGACCACCGACCGGCTATTCACGGTCGGCAACACTGGCAAGGCCACGCTGGACGCTTCCGGCACGGGGTCGGGGACTGTGAATTTCAGCAACACCGGCGCCATTGCTTTCAACAGCACTGTCCTGTACAGCACGTCGGGCGCGGTTACCGGCACGCTGGCCAACAACGCCGTCGCCGCCACGCTGACTTTTACGGGCATTAACACGGGAATAAACCAGTTCAGTCCCCTCATCGGCGACGTGGCCACCCTTCCTGGCGGCGCGGTAATAACCACGAGCGTGGTGAAGACCGGCGTCGGCACCTGGCAGTTCAATAGCGCCAATACCTATAGCGGCGGCACCACCATCAGCGCCGGCACACTGGTGGCCGGGAACACCACCGGCTCGGCCACCGGTATTGGACTGATCAACGTCAATCAGGGCGGCACGCTGGCCGGCCCCGACAACAACGGCATGCGCCGCGGTGAATACGACGACCCTAACCCTGTTAGCACCTGGCACCCAGAAGGGCTTCGTCGGTGCCGGAGCCACCAGTCCAGTGTCGGTCAATACCGGCGACATAGTGGCGCCAAATGTGAGCAACAGCACCACGACACCGTTTACGTCAACCGGCACCTTTGGCATCCTGACGATCAACGGCAATACCACCTTCAACACGGGCAGCACGCTGTTGATCAAGGTGAGCTCCACCAATAACGATGCGCTGCTGCTGAGTCCCGGCAGAACCCTGAACCTCAACCCCGGCGCTGCGGGCACGATGACCGTCGTCGCGAACAGCTTCTCAAACGACCTCTCCGCTGGAACTCCTTACACGTATACCATCGCCCAGGTCAGCGGCGCCGGAAACTTTATCGAGGTCAACGGCACGCCCGTTACAACTGGAAGCGCGACCGTGCTCAGTTCCACCAACTTCCTGATCACGTCCAACTTTGCGGCGGCCGCCAGTTTCACTGCGTCGCTCCAGGTCGATTCGACGGGCCAGAACCTCCAGCTGGTCTACACGCCGGCAGCGGTGCCGGAGCCGTCGCAGATTCTGCTGCTGGGTGTGCTGGGCATCGGCGGGCTGAGCGGCTGGGTGCGGCGCCGCTTCCGGCGGAAACCGGTTGATGAGGCATGACCAAACGTCGAAAACAGGCTCCTTGCACGGCCGGCGGCTCACGGTCCGCAGCTCGCCCCTACGGCCCGGTATCTTGACCAGCAGCTCGCAACAGGTCTGCGTCGTCAGGTTTCAACTGCGCCGCACGTCGAAAATCCTCCAGCGCTTTTGCCGCTTCCCGTCTCTCTTGATATGCAAGGCCACGATTATAAAACGCATAGGCAAAATCGGGGTTTATCTCGATGGCGCGAGTGTAGTATTCCACCGCTTTTCCAAACTGTTTTCGTTGATGACAAACGGTGCCACAGTCGTACAAGGCCTCCGCGTAGTTAGGCTTCCACTTCAAGGCGTCCTCGAAATCCTTTTGGGCGAGGTCGAGGTCGCCTCGTTGTTGATGGATCGTTCCCCTCTCAATAAGTGCAAGGGCCACCAACTCACCCTGCTGCCTCTCTCCTTCTTGGCGTTGTCGAAGCATTCCAATCGCCTGGTCCAGGTCAGGCAGTGCTTTATTCATTTGCCTTTGTAGCTTGTAACTCTGCCCCCGGTTCACCAGCGCCTCGGCGTAGTCGGGCTTCAGCCTGATCGCCTCGTTGAAATCGTCCACCGCCCTGGCCAAATCCTGCTTGGCCATAAAAACACTGCCGCGATTGCCGTGGGTCACCGCATTTGCCGGCTGCAATTCAATAGCTCTGGTCAAGTCACCAAGGGCATTTTCGAGTTGCCCCTGTTCTCGATAAACAAGGCTGCGAGCCCGATAGGCCTCCGCCCAGTTGGGCCGCATGGAAATACAACGGTTGTACTGCTCCAGCGCCCTCGGTAATTCGTTCGCTGTCAACAGCACCGTCCCGTAGCTACAGCGGGCCACCGGATTCGGGCCGGTAACAGCCAGCGCGTGTTTCCACAGCGTGCGGCTGTCGTGCCAAACCTCGATCTGAAAGTGAGTAAGCAAACCCAGGCAGATCAGCGCCATTGTCGCCGCGACCGCAGCCACCACTCGTTTCCCTGTCCTGGGAAGCAAAGCGGCACCGCCCCACACGGCCAGAACGAAAAGCCCGACCAACGGCACATAGGTGTATCGATCAGCGCGCGATTGCTCCCCGACCTGGACCAGGCCGATCACCGGTATCAACATCCCAACAAACCACCACCACCCCACGAAGACGTAGGGAGCCTTGCGGCGCAGCAGCCAGGCCATGCGCATGACGTGCCAATAAAAACCGTGGAACCCACTGCGAGGGGTATGCTCAGGCCATCACCGGGATGAGGGTAGAGAATCGCGAGGTCGATCGGAACGATGGTCTGGCGCAAATACATCACATAGGAGACAAACGCATTTGCTATCCGCCAACCGGTCGGCACCGCTATTGCCGTCGCCGCCGTCGTTGCACTCCATACCTGGGTGTACAGCGTGGTCAAACAGAACGCGGCCGCCACACAGAACAAAGGCGCCTTTTCACCAAGAAGGCGGCTTGCCCGCGCGCCGTATCGTCCTAACGGCCAGTAGTCCAGCAGAAGAAGTAGAAACGGAAACGTTACGAGCAGCGGCTTGGCCAACAGGCCAAGAGTCAGCGCGAAAGCAACACACGCCATCCGAACCCAGCTGGGACGCGCAACATACCAGACATAAGCCCGCAGAGCCAACAAACCGAAGAACGTGCTCAAGAGCTCCTTCCGTTGCGACACCCACGCGACGGCCTCGACATGGAGCGGGTGCAAGGCGAACAGTGCCGCGACCATCGCACTGCGCCACACGGCACCCGTCATAAGGCGCAGACAGTGAAAGCAGAGAAGCGTATTGGCAAGATGGAGGAGAAGGTTGACAAGGTGATAGCCCCGGGGGTTCCCTTCAAAGATGTCGTAATCCAAGAGCAGCGACAGAAGCGTGAGCGGGTGCCAGTTTGCCGCGACTACAGCTGTGAATGCCCAGCGAATCCCCGGCCCGCTGAGACCCTGGTGCAGCGCCGTTTTCCGTCACATAGATGTTGTCATCGTAATTGACGAACTGGCAATCGAGCACCGGATAGTAGGCGGCGAACGTCAAGACGAGCAAGAAGACGGCGATCGCTCCATCAAGCCGGGGACCGGACCACCAGGAGGCCTCTGTGTGGCTGCCGTGTTCGTTCATCACTCCTTCCTCACTAGCGCAATAACTCAGGGGCGCTTTGCTGCAAGGTTCGCCGGGCGCGGCGCAACGCCTCGGAGGCTAACGTAAAATTCGGATTGCGTCTCAAAGCCTCGGAATAATCGTCGATTGCCATTTGGAACTCGCGCTGTGTCTCCCGGGCAATTCCCCTGTAGTAAAACATGGCGTAGGTCGCCCCGGACTGGGGCATCAGCCGAATTGCCTGCGTGTAATCCTCAACGGCGTCCTCCGCCTTTCCTTGCAGCCGCAGAGCGTTGCCGCGATTGTAGTAGGCAATTCCATAGGATGGATTTGCTGCAATGGCACGCGTGTAATCCTCGATGGCTTCGTCCAATTTCCCCTGGGTCCGATACAGGATCCCACGGTTGCTATATGCCTCTGCGTAATTCGGCTTCAGCTTGATGGCTCGATCAAGATCTTCTTGAGCTTCCCGCAACTTTCCTAATTGACCGGAAAGATCCCCTCGGCTGTTGAGTGCTTCCGCATACTTAGGATTTATCTCAATGGATGTTCTAAAATCGCTGAGAGTGCCCGGCAGGTCGTCTAACTTCCGGCGGCACGTTGCCACGGTTGTAATATGCCCCAGCGGAGTTCGGGCTTTTTTGAATCGCGATTTCATAATCATCGAGTGCCTCTCTCAGCTTGCCTTGCTGCTCCAAAACCGTGCCCCGGCTATTGTAGGCTTCCGCCAGTTCCGGGTTCAATCGAACGGCTTCATTGAGGTCCCGAAGTGCTTCATCAAGTTGTCTCTTTTTCTGGTACATGAGGCCTCGTCCATGGTAGGCATACGCTTCCTCCGGGTCCAACGCGATAGCCTTGTTGAACTGGTTCATCGCCTCATCCAGTTGCCCGGCGTCACTCAATGTTTGGCCATAATGGGCGACTGCACGAGGGTTGACTGTCGTTGCCTCGACAGCGTGTTTCCACAGGGCCAGGTCGTTTTGCCAGCATTCTGCCTGGCAGAATGTCAGAAACGCGCAGCCCAGCAACACCATGCCGGCGGCGGCGCCACCCAGCCACCGTTGCCAGCGAACTGCCGGCCACCGCTGGAGCAGGTCGGCGATGGCCCACGTCATGAGCAGGAAAATGCCGATTAGCGGAACATAGGTGTAGCGGTCCGCACGAGCCTGTTCGCCCACTTGGACCAGGCCGATCACCGGGACGAGCATACCGATGTACCACCACCAACCGACAAATACATACGGAGCCCTGGCACGTACCCGCCAGGCCAACCAAGAGAGAGCCCCAAGCAGAGTGCCCGATGCGATGACGAGGCCAAGGTTGATGCCGGGACCCGGATGCTGATAGAAGACCGCCAGGTCAACCGGCAGGAAAGTCTGACGAAGATATATGACATAGGACACGAGCGCATTTGCTAACCGGAAATGGAACGGTACCCTGGCTGCCTGGTACATGATTTCTTCCGGCACGAGGGCAATCTGCGTGTACAGTGTGGTGCCGCAAAAGACCGCAATGACAACGAATAGCGGAATCTTCTCCAGAGCAAGACGTGTCCAGCCGAGGCCCGATTGACCCCGGCGCAACGGCCAGAAATCGAGCAACAAGAGCACGAAGGGAAACGTAACCCACATCGGCTTGGCCAGCAAACTGATTGCCAGCAACAGAGTTACCACCGCCAGGCGGCTCCATGCTGGGCGGGCTGCGTGCCAGATGTATGCACGCAACGCCAACAAGCCGAACAATGTGCTCAGGACCTCTTTGCGTTCGGACACCCACGCCACGGCTTCCACGTGGAGCGGGTGGAGTGCGAACAGTGCCGCGATCACGGCGCTGCGCCAGAGAGCGCGGGTCATCAAGTACAGACAACGGAATAGCAGGACGGTGTTTGCAAGGTGCAGCAGAAGATTGACGAGATGATAGCCCCGGGCGCCTCCTGGAATAGCTCATGGTCCAGCAACAAAGACAGCAGAGTCACCGGGTGCCAATTCGCGGAGACGATCGCCGTGAAAGCCCAGCGAACGCCATCCGCGGTTAGGCCCTGCGCGAGCTTGCCGCTGACGTAGTCTGGATCGTCGTACTTGACAAGGTCGCAGTTGAGAACAGGGAGGTAAGTCAAGAACGTGCCGACAACCAATCCGGCGGCGATGAGCGTGGGCCGATGCGCTCCGACCACCGAGATACCGATCCTGCCGCCATGCTCATCGTGCAACTTCCCAACGTGTGCGGATACTATTTCGACGGGCCGATAGTGGGGTTTCGCCGAAGGGGTTCGGGAGCCTTCCGCATCGGTCTGTGCGCACGGATGCTCGTCTTGCCCATCGCGCCTGATCTAAAACACCGATTGTACCTGATGCAACCGGGATTGAGAGGGGGACTTTCCGATCCGAAAAGCGCCAGCGACGGTTCGCTGTCTCCGGCGGGCAGCGTTTCTGTGCAAATTGCTGTGCAAATCGCTCACCCCCCCCTTGCAGGGCGGCAGCGTGTTTGCCCATTTTAACAATGTCGGTGTTTCCCGAGCCTTGCGAAGGAGCAAGGGAGCCAAACCGTGCAACGATGAAACGAATCGAGTGCGTCCTCGACATAAAATCATGCAACAAATTCGGGGCAGCGGGATGCTGAAGAGACCGTGGCCGGGGTCGGTACTCCGACCCCGGCTGTCCCATGCTTGATGCTTGTCGTATTCGGCCGACGCATGCACCGCTGTCGCGAGTACATTAGCTAGTCCTCGCCGGTTCACCGGGGTCGGAGTACCGACCCCGGCCACGGTCTCTCGACATTCAGTGAGAAGCAGCCATCTGGATTTGTGGTGCCGCCATAATCGAGACGGGTGAAGATTCGGCTTTTTCCTGATTTTTTCCTTGCCTATCCTACGCAGCCCGATTAAAACGGACAAGATAATCCGAAGTTAGCGATCCTTCTCCCCAGGAGGGTTTCTCCTTCGTTCCCCGAAAGCCGCCCGCATGAAAGCATGGGCCGTGCGTCAGTATTGTGCCGAATACTCGACCTTCGCAACGGAACAGCGCTCTCGAACGGACTCTGCTCGCTGATTTTCGCTGGCCAAGGCCAATACATCTCGGCTCTCGCCAAGTCGCCCTCGAAACTCGCTCGGCTGCATGGACCTATGGACCGCTAGGCAACTACTCGCGCCCACGGTTCGAGCGCCCGAAATAGCCATCACTCCTAATACTCTCACCCTTTGAACGCCCTGGGAAAGCCCATCGGAGTCACACCGATGTTCAACGGGAACAGCATAATGCTCTCCAAAAATAGCACCACGACCATCTCGACGGAACCGCGTCCATCACGGCGGCGGATGACGCGCTTCATCCCCCTCTTGTGCTTGCTCGCCGTGCTCGGCACCAGCCGAATCGCCCAGGCGGATACACCCGAGTCGGTTTGGAGCAGCGGCACGGACGACAAATTGGAGCAATATCGCCAACTGGAGCAATGGCGTTCCGACCGCGACCCTCAGCGCCGTATTCAACAGCGCTTTCACCAACCAGCCGACCCTGACGGCCCCTTCCACCGCGCAGGGCATCTGGGTTACCGGAGCCACCACCGGGACCACGGGAAACGCGGGTCTGACAACGATCATCGCCAGTGGCGCAGACCCTGGCGATCACCGGCACTGCCACTCTGAACGGCCTCGCCAATGCCGGCATTCTTCTGGACGGCGCCGGCAACAGTAGCCTCACCATCGACTCGTCGGTTACCGGCGTGACCGTTTCCAACTCCACCAGCTTCATCGTCAACAATGGCGGCACCCTGACCATCAATGCCCCACTGACCATAGCGACCGGCGCCACGCTGACCCTGGGCAGCAACCTGACCAGCGCCATCGGCATCGGCACCAACCCCGCCGGCGTCAACGGCACCATCAACATCACCGGCGGCAGCACTGCCTCGACGGGCGGCATAACCGTCGCGAACACAGCCTTCGGCCCGGCGGGCACGACGGCCGTGACCCTCAGCGGCACCTATCTCTACACCGGCACGACGACCGTCAACCTCGGCGGCAACCTGACGCTCACCGGCTCCCTGAGTTCCAACAGCGCACTGGTCGTCGGCGGCGGCACGTTCACCTATAGCCCGACGGTCGCCAGCGCACGCAAACCATGGGTGGAATCACGATCAACTCCGGGGCGTCGACCATCAGCTCCACCGTGACCGGCGGCACCCTCGCCCTGGCGCCGCTCACCTCCCGCGCCACCGGCGGCACCGTCGACTTCAACCCCAGCGCCACGCTCCACCTCGGCACCATCACCACCACCCAGGGCAACACGAACAGCATCCTCGGCCCCCGTTTTTTATGGGTCGGGGACATCACTTGCATACGCCACCGCCACCGGCACCACCCCGTTTGTCATCGGTCCGTACAGCGGCGGCACGCCAGCCACGGCCGGCACCATGGCCAATGTGACCAGTGCCACGACCAACTACACCCTGGCCGCCACCGCAACAACCACTGTGGCACATCGACGGGCAATACCTTGCAATACATCGGCGTCGCCGCGGAACGATCACCCTAACCGGCACCCTCACGCTCAACGGTCTGATGAACTCCGGCAGCGGCGTGCTGACCATCACCGGCAGCACCCTCACCATCGGCGCAACAAAGAACTCGTCATCGCCACCAACGGGCAGGGCATCACCATCGCAAGCGTCATCGGCACCGGCGCCGCCGCCGTGACCATCAGCGGTCCCGGAACGGTCACGATCGCCACCACGGGCAACGCGGCCAACACCTTTACCGGCACACTCACCGTCAATAACGGCTGCAACCGTGCAAGTGAATAATACCACCGCCAATGCCATCGGGCACCGGTACGCAAACATTAGCGGAGGTTATCAACGGCACCATTATCCTGGTGGCGGGCAACAATACTTCACTTGGTGAACTTTCCGGGAGTGGCACGATCAATTTGGGCACCCAATAGCACTACCAAGGCTACCATCTACGGCGGCACTACAGCCAACGCCGCCGACACCTTCACCGGCCTTTCACAGGAAGTGGCTATTTCTCCAAGGGTGACAACGCCACGGGCATCCAGGTATTGGCCGGCACCAGCCACTTACACCGGCGCAACTCAAATCCAGAACGGCACCATCCAGCTGGCGCAAGCAACGCGTTGCCGGACACCAGTGCATCAACGCGGGCTCATCATGGGCAACAGCAACAACACCGCCGTCCTGGACTTGCACGGCTTCAATCAGACCGTTTACAACGCTGACGACGCACCAGCACCGGCGTTACGAACGCGGTGATAACCAATCTCGCCGCTGGAACCACGTCGATACTGACGCTCAGCGGCACCAGTACGAACATTAACGCGACACCACCGGCTGCGAACACGACAGTTTCGCCATCAAGGACGGTGCCGGCGCCGACGGAAAAGTGGAACTCATCGTCACCAACGGCACCTTCACCCTGGGCGGAACCAACGCCTATAGCGGCGGCACCATTATCGGGTCCGGCGGCACGTTGACGCTCAGCACGACCGCGATCGGCAGCGACGCCAGCCTCGGCACGGCCGGTGTTGGCCTGACGTTCCAGGGCGGCACTCTCTCGCTTTCGGACACGCGTTCAGTTCTTCCCGGCCCATCTCGCTGAGCACCGCCACCGACACCATCAGCAATCAGCAGGCACCGCCACGTTTAGCGGCATCGATCAGCGGCGCCGGCGGCACGTTGAACATCACCGGCGGCGGCACGACGACATTAGCAATGCCACAAATAGTTACGGCGGCGGCACCAACGTCCTGAACGGTACGCTGATCGTCGGCGCCGCGGGTGCGTTGCCGGCCACCACGGCGGTCGTCACCTCGGCAACGCGGCGAACCGCCGGCATTCTCGACCTGGGTGGTTTTAGCGCCACAGTCACCGGCCTCGACACCAGCGGCAGCCGGCACCAGCAACATGATCATCACCAGCGGCACCCCGAACGTCACGCTGTTCTTTGCCGGCGGCAGCAACCCCAGCTCGAATTTTGGCGGCATCGATCCAAAATGGCGGCGGCCCCAGCGGCACCATCAACCTCACGGTCCAGTCCGGCAGCCTGACGCTCGAGCGGCACGAACACCTACAGCGGCGGCACCAACATCACCGGCGGCACCCTGCTCCTGGGTACTAACTTGACTGCTCTGCCGAATGGCGCTAGCACGGGCGCTGCCGTCGCCTTTAGCGGCGGCAACGGGACCCTCGACCTCAACGGCAACAGCCTGGCCCTGGCAACCGTGACCACGACCGCGACCGGTCAGACCATTACCAACGGCCCCGCAGCCACTGCCGCGGCAACGCTCACCTACAGCGGCACCAGCAGCACCTTCGGCGGCACGCTCACCGACAGCTCCGCGACCAACACCCTGAGCCTCGTCGTCGCTTCCGGTACGCTGTCCCTGATCAGCGGCATCAACACGAACCTGCTGAACAACACCTACCGCGGCATCAACGACCG
The DNA here is from genome assembly GCA_963736535.1 of uncultured Acidobacteriaceae bacterium. GTDB lineage: Bacteria > Acidobacteriota > Terriglobia > Terriglobales > Acidobacteriaceae > PALSA-350. The sequence continues at coordinate 277,078 of CAVTPN010000010.1, read as the reverse complement.
TCCAGAACGGCGCCACGCTGAAGGTCGAACCCGGTGTGACCGGGACCAACGGCAGCTTGCCGGCCGGGACCACCTTGACCATCCAGAACGGCGGCACGCTGACCCTGGCCAACCCGAGCACGGCCAGCAACAGTGCCGGGTCGGTGACGGTTGCGACCCTGAACTTCGGCGCCATTCCCACCGACGCCACCACCTTGAACTTCGGCTTCAACGGTCCGCCCAAGAACTTCGTCTCGATGGCGGGCAGGCATGCAGACTCCGCCCGCGAGCATCGTGCCCTACATCAATGTGACGACCGCCTTGACCGACTCCCGGCACCACGTCGATCAACATCGACAACGCCGGCGCCGGTTTCAGATGGACCGGTCGTGCTGATCGCAGTTCCCGACCAACGCCAGCATCACCGCCGGCAGCCCCGCGACAGCTTCGTCATCGGCACCCTGCCCCGCGGGCCCAGGCCCCCTCGACCCTTTACACGATCATCAATAACAACGGAGCTCGGTCCTGAACTACCAGCAGGCCGCATCTTCTGGACGGCTTACGACGCCAGTGTCCCGGCGGTCAACAATCTCTGGGCCGATCTCATCGAACGGCACGCCGAGTCGGGCATCGCCGCAGAACTGGAGTCATATCGGGTACCTCCACCGCAACGGCGTATCTCCAGAGCGGCGGCGTCGGTCGACACGGTCATCTTCGACACGGCGCACCTCCACAGCGGGGTCAACACGGTAAACCTCAACGTCTCTGGAATGCCTCCCTGCCGTCCTACCTCGTCGCGCTCGACGGCAGCCAAGGCGGCTGCAACCCTCGACGGTCACGATCAACGCCGGCAACTACGCCTTCTTTACCAACAATGGCGGCTTCCTGAGCGGCGCCACGGCCTCGCTGGAGGTCAAGTCGGGTGCCAGCCTGGTGATCGCCAACACTGGCGAACACCTACGGCGGCGGCACCACCATCGATAGCAGCGGCACCCTGTACGTCGGCTACGTCGGCGATACGAACATACGCCAGCACTGGCTCGCTGCCGGGGCCGGTCACCGACAACGGCTCACTGATCTTCCAGCCCGCCGGCGGCACCCTGACCGTCGCGGGCACCATCACCGGCGGCGGCGCGGTTACCGCCGCCACCGGCACCACGATCCTCTCCGGCACCGGCAACGCCTGGGGCGGCACCACCACGATCGCCAGCGGCGCCACGTTGCAAATCGGCGATGGGGCCACCAACGTCGGCTCGCTGCCGGCAACCACGGTGGTCGCCAACGCCGGCACGCTGGCGCTCAGCCCCGGAAGCAGCAACAGCCTTACGATTGGCAACACCATCAACGGCACGGGCGCCGTGAGCATCCTCAGCGGCACGGTGACGCTGTCCGGCTCCAACGCCACCGGCTACAGCGGCGGCACCACCATCGCCGCGGCGCTCAGCTGAACGTCTCTCTGGCCGCGCAATCTGGGCAGCACCACCGGGGCGGTCAACATCGCAGGCACGTTGAATCCGACGGCCTCGTTCGCCGACACGCACCCTCTCGTCATGAGTGCCGCCGGGGGAACGATCAATGTCGGCAGCGGCGTCATCTACACGGCCGGCGGCGTCGTGTCCAGCCAGTCGCAAGCCGCCCTGACGGTGACCGGCGGCGGCACGGTCATCCTGACCAATACGGGCAATACCTACGGCGGCAGCACCAGCGGTCCTTCGACCATCATCGGCAATGGCACCAACGGCACGCTAAGCGTCTCCTCCGACGGCAACCTCGGCACGGCACCGAGTGCGGCGACCGCCGCTTCCATCACGTTCAACGCGGGAACGTTAGTCACTAGCAGTAGTTTCACGCTGAACGCCAATCGCGGCATCACGCTCAGCACCGCGGGGACGATCAGTCCGGCGGGCGGCACCACGCTGGCCTACGGCGGCACCGTGGCCGGTAGTGCGCTGACCGTCAACGGCGCCGGCACGTTCCTGCTCTACAGTGCGGCGAACAGCAACACCAACACCTACGGCAGCACGACGATTGGCACCGGCAGCACCCTGGCTATCACGAACGACAACGACCTCGGTACCGCTGCCGGCACGGTAGCGCTCAACGGCGGCACCCTGCGGTCGCTGGCACTCAACCCGACCACCGGAGCGCCGCTCAGCCCCATTAGCGGCTCGCGCAACTTCTCCGTCGGCACCGGCGGCGGCACGCTCAGCGTGGACGAAGGCCAGTCGCTCCTGGTCCTCGGCGATATTACAGGCACCACCGGCTTGACCGTCTCCAGCGGCGGCACCGTGAACCTGGGTTCGTCGAACGGGGTCACCGGCGGCCTGACGATCACCGGCAACAGCACGGCGCTGCTGACCAACAATAATAGTCTCGGCAACCAGGTGAACAACGTAACCGTCAACGCCGGCAGCGTCTTTCGGGTCGGCAATGTCTCCCAGGGCGGCAGTCAGTTGTTCGTGAACATCGAGGTGTTGAACGGCACCGGTCTCGTCTATCTCGATCTGGGGACGGGCGGCACGGTCGAGGGCACCAGCACTTTCAAGATGATCGGCCCGGGAAGCGGAACCCAGACGATAGGCAACGTCATGTCCGGCACCGTCTCCTTTGTGGAATACGCCGACGGCGTCACCCGCATCCTGACCGCCCAGAGCACCTATACGGGCGGCGCGACACAGATCAACAACGGCTCCCTCAAGCTTGGTGTCAGCAATGCTTTGCCGATCGCCACGGTGCTTAATATCGGATCTGGTGGGAACGCCGTCACCTTCGACCTCGGCGGCTTCAACCAGCAGCTAGGCGGAGTGAATACCAGTCCCCAAGTCACTGGAACAACGAGCACGCAGGTCATCACCAACTCCGGCAGTAATCCCGCCACGCTGACCGTGAGCGGCATCACCGGCAACAGCTTCGGCCCACGTGTCGCGTCCTCGACGACCGCCAGCTCCATCATCCAGGACGGCACCGCCCGAACCGGCCTCACGGTCGCGGTCGGCAACGCCACTACCAGTCTTGCGCTGAGCAGCAAGAACACCTATACCGGCAACACCACGATCAACGGCGGCGGCACGCTGACGCTCAATTTCGGCGGTAACTACCTCGCGGCCAATGAGCCCACGAGCATCCTGAGCAGCTCGACGGAAGTGGTCCTCGGCGGCGGCACGCTGAACGTCCAGGGCTCGAGCGGTGGAACCAACACGCAAACGTTCACTGCTCCTCTGGCCGTCAAGGCCGGTGCCTCTGTGGTCACGACGACGCAGAACGGCGCGGACCACTCTCACGCTCGCCCTGAACAACATCAACCGCTATACCGGCGCCACTGTGGATTTCACCTTGCCGACGACGGGCAGCATCACCACGACTTCCAGCAACGGCTCCGGTACGATCCTCGGCGGCTATGCGACGGTGAGCGGCACCACTTGGGCGACCGTCAGCTCGGGAGCAATTATCGGCTTGACCACCTACGCCGGCACCTTCACTGGCGGCGGCGACGTGGATTCGCCGAACCCCGGAAGCACCACCACCATAACCGGGGCCAGCACGATCAACTCGCTGCGGTTCAATATGCCCGGGCAGCTACACCTTGACTCCCAGCAGCGTCATCTCCACCCTCGCCATCAGCAGCGGCGGCATCCTGGAGACCACGGGTGTCGGGAGCAGCGCCGTCAGCATTGACAGCGGCGGCGTCAGCACGCTGACTTCCGGCAACGGCACCGACCTGATCGTCATCCAGAACAACACCGCCGCCGCGATGACCATCGGCTCGCGGATCACCGACAACAACGGCACCAGCATCGCCCTGACCAAGTCCGGCGCTCGGCACGCTCGTCCTGACGAACGCCGGCAATATCTACAGCGGCGGCACGTACCTCAATGCGGGCATCGTGCAGATCAGCTCAACGGGTCTGCCCTGAGCACCGGGACCATCACGTTCGCCGGCGGCACGTTGCAGTTGCTGGGGCCACGAACGGGCTCACCTTGGGCAAGCCGTCACGCTGCAAACCAACGGCGGCACCATCGACCTCAATGGCAATGGCGGCGGCTCGCCGACGGTCGTGGCCACTCTCTCCGGGAACATCACGGGCGTCGGCGGCTTGACCCTGACCGATCTTGTCGCCCTCAACAGCTCCACCAATAACACGACCGGCATTCTCCAGTTGACCGGTTCCAATACCTATGCCGGCACCACCACTGTTCCAGACCGGCATCCTCCAGCTCGGCAGCAGCACGGCCTTGCCGGTCGGCAACGCGGTCGTCATCGGCAGCGTCAGCAGCGGCACGCTCGACCTGAACGGCTTCAGCGCGACGGTGAGCAGCCTGACCATCAGCGGCGCAGCGACCGGCAACACCGTGACCAGCAGCCAGGGTACGCCGACCTTGACCTTTGCAGGCGCTGGAATCTCGAACCTGGGCAATCCGGACGTCTTCAGCGGCACTCTGGCGGGCAGCCTCGGCCTCGCCGTCAACAGCGGCTTCCTGGCCCTGACCGGCGCCAACACCTATACCGGCGCCACCACGGTCAACGGCGGCACCCTGAGCCTCGCGTTCCAGACCGGGAGCCAGACTAACATCATCAGTAGCAGCTCCAACCTGATGCTCGGCGGCGGCGTGCTGGCCGTGCAAGGCGCGTCCAGTGGTCCGAACAGTCAGCAGTTCAGCAGCACGACGCTGAATGCCGGCGCCTCGCAGGTGCAGGCGCTCCCCAACACCACCACGCCGGGCAGCCTGGCCGTCACGCTCGGTGCAGTTAACCGCAACGTGGGCGGCACGGTGGACTTCGTCTTGCCCAGCGGCGCCCAGAGCAGCACCAACGGCATCAATGTCACAGCCGGCAACAGCGGCGGCATCCTCGGCGGCTATGCCACGGTGAGCGGCAATACCTGGGCCGTCAGCGGCGGCACCGTCTCCGCGTCGGGACCGATCACCGGCCTGCCGCTCAGCAGCTACGCCACGACGTTCGCCACCGGTACCAACGTGGACGTGCAGGGCGGTACCGCGACGCTGGGTGCCGGCACGACGACAATCAACTCGTTGCGCTTCAACAATACCGGCGCGGCGTACCAGGTGACCATCGGCAGCGGCAACTCGTTGGCGATCACCAGCGGCGGCATTCTGGAGACGGCGGCAGTGGGCAACTTCGGCGTCGCCATTGGCGTTTCCGCCACGACCGCCACCTTGACTTCCGGCAACGGCGCGGACCTGATCGTCATCCAGAACAACCCGTCGAACTCCATGACGATTAACGCACAGATCACGGGCAGCATCGGTCTGACCAAGTCCGGCGCCGGCACGCTGGTACTGAGCAACGCCGGCAATAACTACACGGGCGCGACCTATATCAACGCCGGCACGCTGTCGGTCAATTCGAGCGGAGTAATCCCCAGCGGCGCGAACATCGTCTTCAGCGGCGGCACGCTGCAAGTAACGACCGCCCCCGTCAGCTTCAGCAACAACGTCACGCTCAACCCTAACGGCGGCACGGTCGATACCACGAACCAAACCGTCACGCTCGGGGGCGCGATCACCGGCAGCGGCAGTCTGACGGTGACCAGCAGCACCACGGCCGGCACGCTTGTCCTGTCCAGCGGCAGCAACACCTACACCGGCAGTACCAACATCCAGTTCGGCACGCTCCAGCTCGGTACCGGCGGCGTCCTGCCGACCGGCACCGCGGTGGTTCTCGGCCTCAGCAACGGCGGCAGTCTCGGCACCACGACGCTAGCCGGCACCCTCGATCTCAACGGCAACAACGCCACGATCGGCAGCCTGAACACCAGCGGCCTGGCGTAGCCACTAATACCGTGACCAGCACGAGCGGCGCGCCGACGCTGACGATCGGCGCCAGCGGCGTGACTTCGTCCTCGGTGTTCAACGGCCTCATCACGGGCAGCCTCGCACTGACGGTGGCCGGCGGTACGGTGTTCCTGGGCGACATTAACGATAACTGGACGGGCGGCACGACGATCAGCGGCACGGGCACGCTGCAACTGGGGGCAACCACCCTCCTGCCGGTGGCCGGCAATCTGTCGCTGACCGGCTCGGGCACGCTCGATCTCAATGGTTTCAGTCAGAAGACCACCACCCTGAGCGGCTTCGTCAACACCACCATCACCAATACTGCGGGTGCTGCGGCCACCTTGACGGTCACGGGCCCCGGCGTCAGCGAATTCCAGGGCACGATCACGGATGATGGGCAGCTGGGCCTCACCGTCTCCGGCGGCACGTTGAGCCTCCTGGGCACCAACAAGTACTCCGGCGTGACCACGGTCAACGGCGGCGGTACGCTCGCGATGGACTCTCCGATCGCCAACGGCGGCTTACCCAGTGCCATCGGCCTCTCCAGCAATGCGGCCAGCAACCTGGTCCTGGGCAACGCCACCTCCAGCGGCACGCTCCAGTACATCTATCCCTTCCCTTCCGTCCCCGCCAATACCGATCGCCTGTTCACGGTCGGCGGCGTCGGCGGTGCCATCATCGACTCCTCCGGCGGCGCCCCGATGAACTGGACGAACACCGGCGCCATCGTCTTTACTACCGCCGGATCGACCTTGACGTTGCAGGGCAGCACGGGCGGGACTTTCAATCCGCTCATCAGCGGCGCCAATTCGCTGACCAAGACCGGCGCCGGCACCTGGGTCCTGCCCAACGCCAACACCTATTCCGCCGCCACGACCATCACCGGCGGCACGCTGGTGGCGGCGAATCCCATCAGCGGCACCACCTCGGCCACGGGCATCAGCACCATAACTATCGGCACCGGCACCGCGAGCACCGGCACCCTCGCCGGCCCCGACAACAACGGCAGCGCCGCGGTGAACACGACGAGCCTTACCGGCAACACGAAAGGCTACGTTGGCGGCGGCGGCGGCGCCTCCAACGCCGTCACCGTCAGCGGCGGCGGCTCCATCTCACCGAATGTGACCGCCTCGAATCTGAGCACCCCGACCACGACCTTCGGCATCCTGACGATCAACGGCAACACGACGTTCAACAGCGGCAGCGGGCTGTTGATCAAGCTCAACGCCACCAACAACGATGCCCTGTTGCTGACCCCCAGCAGCGTCCTGAACCTCGCTCCCAGCAGCGGCACGATGACCGTCCAGGTGTATAGCCCGAGCAACAACCTCGTCGGCGGAAACACTTACGTCTACACCATCGCCCAGGTCAGCGGCGCCGGGAACTTGATCGAGGTCAACGGAACGCCGGTCACGACTGGAAGCCCGACCGTGCTCAGCTCGAGCAATTTCCAGATCGTGTCCAACTTTGCCGCGGCCAGCAATTTCACTCCCTCGCTCCAGGTCGATTCGACCGGCCAGAACCTCCAGCTTGTCTACGCGCCGGCGGCGGTTCCCGAGCCGTCGCAGATCTTGCTGCTGAGTGTGCTGGGCCTCGGCGGGATCGGCAGCTGGATGCGGCGACGATTCCGCAAGCCGGCCGCGGCGTAACCGGCGAAACGTTTAGCCGCGAGCTTCAGGCGAGCGCTGGTCATTCCAGCGCTCGCCCGAGGCGAGCGGCTAAACGTCATTTCAGCGCTCGCTTGAAGCTCGCGGCTAAACGTTTGGGCACATCAAACTTTTCCAAAGAAAACGCTCATCCCGAATGGACAAGCTCGCGCGGTCAGTTTATGCTAAATCGGATACGGGGATGGCGCCGGCATCTCGCTGACCAGGGCTTTGGCTCGCTTTCGAATTCAGTGCCTGGAAAATAATCGCCGTCCCGCCCGTCGCTACGGACCACGAATCGCCAGGATTTTGGCACCAATCGCTGCCCTTCTTCAGAGCGTGGAATGTCAACCATCAAACTTCCCGATGCACCCCCTGCCTCCGCAAATGCCGGAGGACCCGTAACAACACCCCCTTCGACAAAAACCGCGCCGCAGACCGAACCGGCAGAATCGGCACAGGCGCCAGAGTCGGTCGTGCCCGCCGGGCGGGTGCTGGCCTCGCTTGCTTCCTGTGCTTTCGGCGTGCTGCCGCTGCTGCTGCTCTTTGGGCACCGGCTGTGGAGCATCCCTCACTACCAGCTCTTTGCCCTGCCCATTGGGCTCGCGGTGGTGCTGGGTCTGCGGGCAAGCCGCGGCCTTCGGGCGCTCACCCCCGGTGACGGCGGGCGGCACGATTCGCATGTTGATCGGCTGCGGCATCCTGATCGCACTGGCGGTCGCCGCCGACGCGCCGACGCTGGGAGCCATCGCAGCTGTGCTGCTGACCGCGACACTGATCTACGACGTGGGAGGTTGGCGCCTGTTCCGGGCCCTGCTGCCGGCGTGGGTGCTGCTGTGGCTGGTCATTCCACTGCCCTTCGGCGGCGACGAGCGGCTGGTCCACGGCTTGCAAGCGATCGCCTCGCGCTGTGCCAGTCCGCTGCTCGACGTGCTCGGCATCTACCATATCCCATCCGGCAACGTCGTCGATGTCGGCCCCGCCAAGCGCTACTTCGTCGAACAGGCGTGCAGCGGCATTCAATCGCTCTTGCCGATCCTGGCGGTCACGCTCTTCGGGATCTTTTGGCTGCGGCGGCCGATCATTCACGGCGTGCTGCTGCTGCTCGCGGCCGTCGGCTGGGTGCTGGCGGTCAACGCCGTGCGCATCACCACGGTCGTCTATGCCGGTGCGAAATGGAACATCGACATCGCCACCAACTGGAAGCACGAAGCCTTGGGCATGGTCCTATTCGCGGTGGCCCTGGCCCTCGTTTATAGCACCGATCAGCTGCTGCTGTTCTTCAGCAAACCCAGGTCCGCTCTGGGCACCGAGCCCGAGACGGAGACGGCGGAACAGCCGACTTCTTGCCCGCAGCTGGCGCAATGCTGCTTCCTTTCCAGCTGGACCGTGGCCGCCTTCGGCGTGCTGGGACTGGCGCAGACGCTCGTCATGTGGCCGGGTGAAATGCCGCCGGCCACGGCCATCACCGAGAGGTTCGACACCCTGCCGGAGCCGGAGAGCGTGCTGCAACCGCTCCTGGAAATGAACGACTTCAAAGCGTTCAAGAGCCCCGAGTTCGACAGGAAGACCGCCGGCCAGACGAACATGGACGCCAAGAATTCGTACCTGTGGCGCTACCGCGATCAGGGGAACTTGATCCAGGTGGAGCTGGATTACGTCTACGACGGCTGGCACGACCTGACGGTCTGCTACCGGGGCACCGGTTGGGATGTGCTGGATCGGAAACGGCAGCCGGCTTCCAAGGACGACGGTCCCGGCGAACACGGCTTGATGGAAGCGCAGCTGCTGAGGCCGGTGAACCTGCACGGCTGGCTGCTGTGGAGCATGATCGACCAGAACGGCCAGCTGGTCAACCCGCCGCGGATCAACCTGGTCGGCGGCCTGGTGGACCGGCTCGCGAATCGGCAGTGGACCCTGGGCGGCACCCGCCAGGGCTCACGCGCGTTGCCCACCTACCAAGTGCAGCTGCTGGTCCAAGGCAACCGGCCGCTCAACGACGAGGACAAGAAGACTTACGAGTCCTTCTTCTGGCACGTCCGCGAAGTGCTGCGTAAACACGGTCCCCGGGATGACAAGGCGGCGAGGTGAGTGGTGAGTGGTGAGTGAAGATTAGACCACTTACCACTCACCACGACAGGAGAATAGTCAATGAAACCGCGTATCGAATATGCCCCCACCTGGGGCCAACGGTTGGGAAGCGTGTCCGTGCTGTGGAGCCGCTGGTGGTCGCGGCGTGATCGCCGGTGTCTCCTGCGGGGCCTGCCGGCGCTGTTTTTCCTGCTCGTCATTGCGACGCTCATCCTGTTTGTCACGCCGTCGCGAGGCGACATCGAAAGGAATTACCTGGCAGAAGGCATTCGCCGCTCTCACGACAAGGATTATGACGGCGCCACTCTCTGTTTCGACCGCCTATGGACCACAGGAGTGAGCACGTGGGAGCTGGGGTTCAACACGGCGATCAACCTGCTGGCGAAAGCCGAAAGCGAGCAGGAAAAGAACCCGAGCGAGGCCGTCGAACTCAACCGCCGCGCCCTCGACATGCTCAACGAACTGGCCCCCGAAGGCAAGCTGGGCTACGCCCCGGCCCATGTCTGGCAGGCTCGGCGTCTGCTCGAAAAGCAACAGCGGACCGATCAGGACCTGGAAAAGGCCGAAGACCACCTGACACGCGCCCTGAGCACCCAGGGTTTCGATGACCCCGAAGCCGAGCAGATGCTCGGCCAGGTTTATCTGCAACTGGCGCTGCACGACACCAATTTGCCGCGCCAAAATGAGCGGTTCCAAAAATCGGAGAACTTGCTCGAAAAGGCGACGAAACGCCGGCCGGAAGCCAAGCTCCAGCTGGCCAAGACGCTGACCGCACTCGGCAAGCGCGACCTGTCCCGCAAGTTGATAACAGAGGTCATCGCGGAGGACCGCGGCAAGCTGCTGGTCGATGACACCAATCCAAGGCCCGGATGGAGCTGGCGGAGGCCCTGGTCGATCTCGAGCAATGGCAGGAAGCCGTCGATGTCCTGGAGAAGGGCTGGAACATCAAGCCCCTGGCGGAGTATCGGAAATTGCTGGGCTAGACGTACACGGCGTGGGCCAATGCGCTGGTCAAAGGATGGGAAGTCATCGCCGGAAGAGCAGTGGGACAAGCTGGCAAAGGCATTACTCTACGACCCGGAGAACATCGAGATCGTTAAGGCGGTGTTTAGCATTTTCGACAGCAAGGATAATAAAGTATTACCCCAGCTGCGGAAAACGTTACTAAACATGGCAACGAGCGGCAAGGAGGGCGCCGGCCTGGCGAACTTTTGCCTGGGCATCGACGCGCTCAGACGGGGTGAGTCGGCGACGGCACAGGAGTTCTTCGAAAAGGCCTTAACCGACGCACCTTACCTGATCGACTCAGCATTCTGGCTGATGCAGCTCTATGCCAACCAGCGGAGGATACCCGAGGCCATGAGAGTGGCTGACGGGGCGCTGACACGTTTGCCGAACGACCCAAGGTTGCGACGGCCCGGGCGCGTCCTGTATCTCAACAGACGGAACGAAAAAGGAGAACCTGATCCCGACCTGGACAGTGCCCTGAATGATTTAAAGGTTGCCCTGAGAGCAGACTCCGAGGATCCGAAGACACACGTGATGCTGGCCGAGGTATACAGCCAGTTGGGGAAAAAGCAGGATGCCGAACTCCACAAGAACCGCGCCAAAGAGTTGGACCTGAAGTGGAAGGCAGCAGAGCAGCAAGCGAAAGAGCAGAAGCGAAAAGCAAGGAATAGCGGCATGATGTCCCGAAGGAATCGAGCATGAAAGCAACCGAGAAGGCCGGGAAACGTCAGCAGCCGCCGACGCTCCCCGGCCTTCCGCCGTTTTGCCCGCGAGCTGTGGGTTAGGATTCCGATCCTGACACTGTTTGTCAGGATCGGAATCCTAACCCACAGCATATTCCGCCCGGCGTTCATTCTCGCCCTCGCATAACCGCACAGCTTACCGTCCCGACACCCGGAAAGGAGGTTCCGCCTGGCCCGCGATTTGCAATGGATAAAGGGCATGGATATAATCACTCTCAATCTCCCCGAACGGATTCGCGGGAAAATCAGCACCGGCCTGGTGCCTCAGTAACCCCTCGTGCGGCTAGGCGCAAAGGCAAGAGAGGTGTTGTTCGACCGTAGGACGGATTTTTAATCCGTCCGGCGTTCAGAAGGACGGATTGAAAATCCGTCCTACGGCCATCAGCTCCCTTGATCCTGCACTAACTGCTTGCAAAAGACAACGGACCGTTTACCCAAACAGGCGGCCCCCAGGTGAGAGTGTTCACCTCAATCGGGTTGCCGTCAGGAAGCGCCCCAAACAGAGACGTAAACCGATGACAACAAAACCGCTGGTGTTTCTCGGCCGCATGCTGGCCGCCGTTGTGGTGGTGTGCCTGGCCGCCGGCCTCGGCCGGACTGGCCCCCCCGAACTGCCGAAGAAGACGAAAGACCTGATCGAAAAGGCCGGCAAGGAGTTCGAGAAAGGCAAAATCGACAAGGCGCTCGAGCTTCTGGAGGAGGCAAAAAAAGACACCCCGACGTTGCCGCCGGCGGAGTTGATGCTCGCCCGGTTCTTCCTGGCAACCAATAATGCCGATGTCCGGCAAGCCGCGCGGTTCCACATCGAGGCTGCCGCCAAGGAATCCCCCAATCACCCGGCCGTTCTCTTGACCTGCGGCAACATCGCGGTGTCCGAGAACCGCTTCACCGAGGCGGTCCTCTGCTGCGAGGCCGCGTTGAAATACGCCGAGTCCGAAAAGGACGCCGAGCAGAAAAAGTCCTACCAGGTTGACGCCAACACCGGCCTGGCGGCAGTCGCAGCGGCGCGCCAGGAATGGGACAAGGCACGCGACCATCTCAGCAAGGTGCTCGCTCTCGACGAAAGCAACGGCGACGCCCGCCATAACTATGCGCGGGCCCTGTTCATGCTCGATTCGGAGAAGAATTCCGACGAAAGCCTATGAGGAACTGAAAAGAGCCTTCAAAGACCAGAAGGCCGCTCTGAAGAAGGCGCTTGAAAAGGATCCTCTGCCCAAGGACAAGGAGGAGCCGGTCCTCCAGATTCCCGAAGCTTCCATGGCCGATTTCTGGAGCAACAAGGAAATCAAGGTGGACAAGGGAATGGATAAGGAAAAGGCCAAGAAGGCGCGCGAGGAAATTTACGCCAAGTATGTCAAGGAGGCCAAGAACATGGTTCGACAAGGCCGTCGATGCCGACTGTGACCGACAAGGAAAAAATTCAGACCTACCTGGTCTACGCGGAGTGGCTGCTAAAGCAGAACGAGCTGGGTGAGGCCCGGCTCAACGCCCAGTCCGCCGCCGACATACTGGAAAAGGACAAAGAAACGGTCGCCTTGCCTGCGGGTGCTGGGTTTGATCGCCGCGGGCCAAAAGGGAGATTATGCCATGGCGGAAGAGTATCTCAAGAGGCTTCTAGACAATTCGCCCGGCGATTGGTGGTCAAAAAACCAGCTCGCCCTGGTCCTGGCGGACGTGCAGCACCGATCCTAAGACTATCACGACGATGAGCAAGCCAAGCTGAAGAAAGCGTTGCAGCTCGCCAAAACCTGGTCAACAATAAGCCAGTCCAGGCGGCATGGCGGAAGTGTGGGCGACCTCGGCTGGGTGTGCTATCGCAGCGCCCTGGTCCCGTCCGGCGAACAAAAAAGCCTTGCTCGCCCAGGCCGACAAGGCTCTGGGGAACGCCATTTCCAGCGGCCAACTGACCTCCGACATGGCCTATTACGTGGCCTGCATCCTTGAGATGCGGCGCAGTGATCTCGACAAGGATCTCCGCCCAAGGACGCCAAAGCGATCGAGGAGCTCGACAAGAAAATCAAGGATTTCCTGGAGAAAGCCCAGGAAACCAAGGGGCTGTTTATCTACAAGAGGGAAGCGAAGAAGCTCCTCAAGGAAGTGGAGAAACGGGAAACGCCCGCAGGGAAGACGCCGGCGGAAAAGGCCCCGGACAAGAAATAACCCCTCGTTTAGCCGGGAGCTTCAAGCGAGCGCGGGAATGACCGGCGCTCGCTTGAAGCTCGCGGCTAAACATGTTTTCGTCGTTCGTCCGTCGAAGCGGGGATGAGGACCCACACGCATGCCCATCCTTGCGGCTGAACCTAACCTTCACCCGTTCGAGCTGTTCGACACGGGCAAAGGTGCTTTTGCCGGTCACGCCTGGCACGTATTGCACACGCGGCCGAGGCAGGAGAAGAGCCTCGCTCGCCAGCTGCTGAAACTCCAAGTGCCGTTCTACCTGCCGTTGGTCGTCCAGCGCAACCAGATTCGCGGCCGTGTTGTGGAGTCGCAGCTTCCCCTGTTCGGCGGCTACCTGTTCTTGCTGAGCCAGCCGGAGCAGCGCATCGCCGCCCTGGCCACCAATCGCGTGGTCAGCTCCCTGCCCGTGCCCAACCAGGACCAGCTCTGGGATGAGCTCGGCCAGGTCCATCGTCTGATTCGTTCCGGCCTCCCCGTCCGCCCCGAAGACAAGCTGGAGCCGGGCGCACCCCGTGGTGATCCGCAGTGGGCCGCTGGCCGGTCTGCGCGGCGTCATCCTCAAGGCCGCCTCCAGCCGCCGCTTCGTCGTCCAGGTCGATTTCATCCAGCGCGGCGCCTCGGTGCTGCTGGATGATTACGCCCTGGCGGTCGAGCCTGTCGAGCCCGCCTAGGAGTGTTGTTTAGCCGCCCGTCTCGGACGGGCGCGAGAGTGCGACACACTCCACGCCCGTCCGAGACGGGCGGCTAAACGAAAGCGGTTGCGCTCGTTCGCGCAACCCACGGGGACGAAGTCCGCCCTGGTTTTCACGTGCCCTTGCAAGGACAACCAGGATGTTTCCCAAGTTCGACATTCTTGCCCTGCTGCTCAGCGTCTTCGGGGTGGCGTTTGTGCTGGCCCTGCTGCTGACCCCCCTGGCCCGCGCCTTGGCACGGCGGGCGGGGTTGGTCGATCGGCCCGACGGCCGGCGGAAGCTGCACGGCCGGGCCATTCCGGTCGCGGGCGGACCGGCCGTGCTGCTGGCCCTCATCGGCGGTGTGGTGTTCGGCTTGCTTCGCGTTAATCCCGTCATCCCCATCGGTTCGCCCCAGGATCTGCTCGGCCTGCTCATCGGCGGCGTGACGATCTGCGCCATCGGGATCCTCGACGATTGCCGCCTGCTTCGCGGCCGGCACAAGGTCCTCGGCCAGCTGCTCGCCATCGGCGTCGTCGTCTGCCTGGGCGTGCGCATCGAGCACGTCCATCTCTTCGGCACCGACCTGTTCCTGGGCTGGACCTTCGGGCTCGCCTTCACCGCCTTCTTCCTTTTCGGGGCGGTCAACTCCCTCAACCTGATCGACGGCATGGACGGCCTGCTGAGCACCGTCGGGCTCATCATCTGCCTGGCCATGGGCGGCATGGCGATCCTGACCCAGCAACCGACGGCGGCCATCGTGGCCCTGGCACTGGCCGGGGCGCTGCTCGGCTTCCTCCGCTACAACTTCCCGCCCGCCTCGATCTTCCTCGGCGATTCGGGGAGCATGCTGATCGGCCTGACCATTGGCGTGCTGGCCATCAAGAGCTCCCTCAAGGGACCGGTGACGGTGGCCCTCGCCGCCCCCGCCGCCCTGCTGGTCGTGCCGATCTTCGACTCCGCCGCCGCCATCCTCCGCCGCAAGTTGACCGGCCGCAGCATGTACGTGACCGACCGCGGCCATCTACACCACCGCATGCAGGAGCGCGGCCTGTCCGCCCGCAAGGTGCTCCTGGTAGTCGGCGCCCTCGGCCTGGTGAGCGGCGTCCTCGTCTTCATCGCCGTGTACAAGGACCAGGAATGGCTCGCCCTGCTGAGCATCGTCATGGTGATCGGCATCCTGATGGCGACGCGACTCTTCGGGCAAGCGGAGCTGAAGCTGGTCGGGCAACGGATGAACAACCTGGTGGCGCTCGTTCCTCCGCGGGCCGACCGCTACTCGACCCCAGGAGATGGAGATGCGCCTGCAAGGCAACGTCAACTGGCAAGAGCTTTTCCACGTGATCGTGGACAACGCCGCCAGCCTGAACCTGCGGCGTGTCCGGCTCGACGTCAACGCGCCGGCGATCAATGAAGGCTACCAGGCCCGCTGGGAAGTGGGGCATACGGAGGGCGAGGAGCCGGAGCTCTGGCACTTCGGGTTGCCGCTGTCGGTGCGCGGCCGGGTGATCGGCACTCTGGAAGTATCCGGCCACCGCGATGGGTCCCCCATCGCCGAGCGCATGACGGAGGTCGCCAAGCTGGTCGCGAATTTCGAGGCAACTGCGGAGCAGATGACCGGCGAAGCCCTGGTGCCGGCGGAGAAGGCGGAGGCGGCGCTGCGGACGCGCGCGTCCGCAGCGCCAACCAAGGGCGAGCGCGGTGTATTGACGCCCTGATCCGGGTGGCACGCTCTGAGGTACTCCGAAGGGCGTGCGGTGCTTGCAAGAACGGCACGCCCTTCGGAGTACCTCAGAGCGTGCCACCCGATGTTGCGGTGAAAGTCCCATAGGACCCACAAGTCCCGTAGGACGCATAAGTCTCATGTTGCACGTCTGTCACCTGGGCAAATACTATCCCCCGGCGCCAGGCGGCATGGAGACACACCTGCAAACCCTGGCGCAGGTCCCAGGCCGCGCTGGGCGGGCAACGGTGCAGGTCGTCTGCGTCAACCACGCCGGCCGCGGCATCGGCACGACCCGCGAACAGGACGGCGCGGTGCAGGTGACGCGCATGGCGCGCCTCGCCACCGTGTTCAGCCTGGATCTCTGCCCCGCGCTGCTCGCCGTTTTCCGGCGGTTGCGGCGCGATCCCCCCGACTTGCTTCATCTGCACGCGCCAATCCGCCCATGCTCGTCTCCCTGGCGGCGTGCTGCCGGCACATCCCCCTCGTGGTCACCCATCACAGCGACATCGTTCGGCAAAGACTCCTCCGCTATTTGCACGGTCCGTTCGAGCGCCTGGTGTACAACCGGGCGGCACTGCTATTGAGCACCAGCGCGCGGTACATCGACGGCTCCGACGTCTTGCAGCGCTACCGCGCCAAGGTGGAAGCGCTGCCGCTGGGGATCGACTTCGCGCCCCTACCAGGAGCCGTCGCCGAATGCTCTTGCCGCAGCCGCGGCGCTGCGAAAACGCCACGGCTCGCCGCTGTGGCTGTGCGTCGGCCGGCTGGTCTACTACAAGGGGCTGCACGTGGCCCTGGAAGCGCTGCGAACGACGCCCGGCACCTTGCTGGTCATCGGCACCGGGCCGCTGGAGCAGGCGCTCAAGAACCAGGCCGCATCCCTTGGCGTCGCCGATCGCGTCATCTGGCGCGGCCATGCCGAAGCGGACGAGCTGGTCGGCGCTATCACGCGGCCACGGCCCTGTGGTTTCCGAGCGTGGCGCAGAGCGAGGGCTTTGGCCTGGTCCAGGTGGAGGCGATGGCCAGCGGCTGCCCGGTGATCAACACCGACCTGGCCGGCAGCGGCGTGCCGTGGGTGAGCCGGCACGAGGAGTCGGCCCTGACGGCGCCGGTCGGCGATGCGGCGGCACTGGCGGCGGCAGCACGCCGGCTGCTGGAAGAGCCGGGATTGCGCGAACGATTGGCCTCCGAGGGCCGCGTTCGCGCCGCCGCGGAGTTCGAGCAGACAAAGATGGGCGAGCAGCCTGGAGTTGTATCGGAGAGTGGTGCGTCGGACACACAGCCTGACGCGCAGCGAAGGCCGCACCTTCGCTGGCGCGTCAGGCTGGTGTCCAGAAGGCCGCACCTTCGCTGGCGCGTCAGGCTTGTGTCCAGACGCGAACTCAATAAGAGGTCACTCGTTTTGAGCCGCGAGCGTCCGATCCTCATTGTCGCCGACCAGCCGTGGGATGCGCACGGCGGCGGGGCCGTCATTCTGCGAAGTCTGATCGGGGATCAAATCGGCGACGGCATCTTGTGGGCGACGCCGTCACGGGCCGACGGCGATCCGGCGAGGGGCCATTACGGGCTGACGAGTGGATCGGCCGGCGCCGGACGTTTCTCGATGCTAAGGGACACCGTCTGGAACGCCGGCCGGCTCGCCGACGAGGTGCGCCAGCTGGCAGTCCAGACGAAAGCCGCGGCCTTGTGGGTGGTGCTCCACGGGGCGACCGTCGCCGTCGCGGCCCGGCTTGCGCGGGACGGCGGACTACCGTTCCACGCCACCGTCCATGACGACCCGGTCTACGCCACCGCGCTCCGCTCCCGACGGCTCTTCCTCTTCGTTCCCCTGGTTGCCCGGCAATTCCGCACGGCGCTCCGCGCGGCCCGATCGGTCGATGTGGTCTGCGACTCGATGGCCGCTCGCTACCGATCGAAGTACGGCGTTGAGAGTGTGGTGCTGCACCGCGGACTCGCCGACCCTGTCAGTCCCGCGCCCCTGTACGATCTCAGTCGAGACGGGCTGCGTATCGGCATCCTGGGGAACACCTATGCGTATCCCCAGCTGGTGATCCTTGGCAGGGCGGTGGAACAGGCGGCCGGGCAGCTCGGGGTCCGGCCGCGCATCCTGATCTGTGGCGAAGGATCGGGCGAACGGCTGAAACGCGACCTCGCCGGGCGGGTGGAGGTTGAAGCGACGGGGCATCTGGCCGAGGCGGACGCAATCGCCCGGCTCCGCGAGTGTGCCGTGCTGTATCTGAATTATCCATTCAGGTGGTATCATCGCGTCCTGCGGGAAACCTCGTTCCCGACCAAGCTCAGCACCTACATCTTTGCCGCGCGCCCGCTGCTGATTCATGCCCCGCCGGGAACCTCGGTCGCGGACCTGCCGAGCTCGGATCGGTACGTCAACACGTGGGCTTCGATGGATCCGCCGGACGGCGCGGCCCGGCTTGTCGAGCTATTTTCCGAGGCGCGGGCACTGCACAGCTTTCACGGCCCGGCCGAGACGATCCGCTGCCGGTACTACGACCTGGCCACCCACCGGGCGACCCTGGACCGCATCCTTGAGCCACTGGTCGGGAGCCGGCCCTTCGCCGAGAGCGGAACATGCGGCTGAGAGATCTCGTCAAACAAACCCTGCTGGCGGCGGGGCTCGACGTTCGGTTCGCAGCCCGCTACGACGCCCGGACGGCAGCAAAAGCGGCTCCTGGCCGACACTCCGGTCCGGACCGTGGTCGATGCCGGGGCCTATCACGGCGAGTGGACCGCGTTCTATCGCACCGCCTTCCCCGACGCTGAGGTACACGCCTTCGAGCCGTTCCCCGACAGCGCCGCCGTGTTCCGGGATCATCACAAGACCGATCCGCACGTCCACCTCGTCTCGGCCGCCCTGGGAGATGCTGCGGGCACCGCGTTCCTCCGTGTCAATCAGCTCCCGGCCACGAACTCGCTGCTGGCGACCAGCTCGGGGGCCGCGCTGGACGACCCCAGCATGGTCAAGACGGTCGGGGAAATCGAAGTCCCGGTCGTCACTCTGGACGAGTACGCTTCGGAGCAGGGGATTAACCGGATCAACGTACTCAAGATGGATGTCCAGGGCAGTGAGCCGGCCGTGCTGGCGGGCGCCGACGGGCTATTGCGGGCAGAGGCGATCGACGCGATCTACACGGAAGTGATCTTCCAGCCGGTCTATCACGACCAGGGCGACCCGTTCCAGGTCTGCAACATGCTGCACGCCCATCGCTATACCCTGTTCGGAATCTACAACCTGGCTCCGACCCGGTCCGGCCGGATGCTTCAGGCAGACATCCTGTTCATCTCTCCCGTCCTCACGCGGCGGCTTGAATCGTGAAGCGCGGCAAAAGTGCGCGGGCAGTATTAAGGTCGCCAATCGAAGTAGGACGGATTTTCAATCCGTCCGTCGAGACCCGGACGGATTGAAAATCCGTCCTACAGAACCCGGCGGCTTGAATCGTGAAGCGCGGCATGACCGGGCGGCATTCCTTCGAGACTCCTGGCATGGGTCTGAAAGATCTGGCGAAGCGGGCCCTGCTGGCGGCCGGGCTCGACGTACGCTTTGCGGCCCGCTATGACGCCCGGACCGCGCAGCGGCGGCTTCTGGCTGGTACTCAGGTGCGGACCGTCGTCGATGCAGGGGCTTTCCACGGCGAGTGGACCGCGTTCTATCGCACCGTCTTCCCCGACGCGGAGATATACGCCTTCGAGCCGTTCCCCGACAGCGCCGCGGTGCTCGAGCAGCGGCACAAGGCGGACCGCCGGGTGCATCTGGTCCGGCGGCGCTCGGAGAGGCTGCCGGCACCCGACAGTTCCACGTGACGACCAACCCCCGGCACAATTCGCTGCTGCCGGTCGATCCGGCAGCATTCGAGGCTGGAGCGGCGTCGGCGGACCAGGAGGTCCGTGCTCTCGACGTCTCGGTCGCCACCCTGGACGAATTCTGCCGGGAGCGCGGCCTGGCCCGGATCGACCTGCTCAAGATGGACCTCCAGGGGGGAGAGTTGCTCGCCCTCCGCGGTGCCGCCGGGTTGCTTCGCGCCGGCGCGGTGGACGTCATCTACACCGAGGTGGTGACCGTCCCCCACTATCACGGGCAGTGTTATTTCCACGAAGTCACGGCGGAGCTGTACGCCCACGGCTTTCGACTGTTCGGCGTGTACAACTTCGATCTCTCCCCCGTCGGCCAGCTGACCACCGCCGACGCCATCTACATCGGCCCCGCGGTGCAGCAGCGGCTCGCCGTGAAGACCTGATTACTTACAGCTCGGAAGACGAACGAACCATGTCTCCACGTCTGCTGGTTACCGGCTCGTCCGGCCTGATCGGCTCCGAGGTCGTGTCCCATTTCGCCCCTGCCGGCTGGCAGGTGTACGGGGTGGACAACAACCAGCGGGCCGACTTCTTCGGCCCCCAGGGCGACACCCGCTGGAACCAGCGCCGGCTGGTCGAGACGTTCCCCACCTTTGCCCACACCGAGCTGGACATCCGCAACCGCGACGGCGTGCTGAAGCTGGTCGCGGACCTCAAGCCGGACCTGATCGTCCACACCGCCGCCCAGCCGAGCCATGACCTCGCCGCCAGCCGGCCGTTCGACGACTTCGACGTGAACGCGGTCGGCACGCTGAACCTGCTGGAAGCCTGCCGCCGCCACGCCCGCGACGCGGTGTTCGTCCACATGAGCACGAACAAGGTCTACGGCGACCGGCCGAACACGATCCGCCTGAAGGAGCTGCCGACGCGCTGGGATTATGACGACCCGGCCTACGCGGACGGCATCCCGGAGAGCTTCTCCATCGACCAGAGCAAGCACAGCCTGTTCGGCGCGAGCAAGGTGGCGGCGGATGTGATGGTCCAGGAGTATGGCCGCTATTTCGGGCTGAAGACGTGCTGCCTGCGCGGCGGCTGCTTGACGGGGCCCAACCACTCCGGGGTCGAGCTGCACGGGTTCCTGAGCTACCTGATCCGGTGCAACCTGGAGGGGCGGACTTACAAGATCTTCGGATACAAGGGCAAACAGGTCCGGGACAACATCCACTCCCACGACGTGGCTCGCTTCATCGAAGCGTTCTGGGAGAAGCCGCGGTGCGGCGAGGTGTACAACATCGGCGGCGGGCGGAAGAACTCGTGAGCATCCTGGAGGCGTTCGACCGAGTGGCAGCGATCAGCGGGAAGAAGATGAGCTACGAGTATCATGGACAAGAACCGGGAAGGCGACCACATCTGCTACATCAGCGACCTGCGGAAGATGAAGGAGCACTTCCCGGGCTGGGACATAACCAGGACTCTCGACGACACCTTCGAGGAAATCGTGCAGGCGTGGCGGCGAAGGCTTCACTAACAAGCGAGCCTCCGGATGGCGAGCCTCCCACGTAAGTGGGGGGAGTAAGGTTGGGCTCAAACTCCCCCCACGCGTATCAAGCTAACGGCTTCGAGCCTGAAGGGCTCGTTCGGTCAGCCCAGGCCGAAGGCCTGGGTTCGTGGGGCAAGAAGAGGTCGAGCCTGTAAGGCTCGTTCGCCAGAACGGCATCCAGCGAACGGCCCCTACAGGGCCAAGGTGGATGGGCCGCCCTATTCCCAGGCCTTCGGCCTGGGCTTACAGAACCGGCCCTTCAGGCCGAATAGAACAGCAGACCTTAACTTGATACGTATGGAGCTTGGGCTCAAACTCCCCCCGCTTACGTGGGGGGCTCGCCATCCGACACTTACCGAAAGAATTGCAGATTCCCTCGAAGAATCCCAAAGTAGGTCACCAGCCACAGAAGAATGCTCACGCCGATACCCCAATCGCGGAGCAAGAGACGCTCCGGCTCCTCGCCGCGATCCTGGATCATCACCAGGCGCTTGTAGTGCATCACCGCGAAGAAAACGATGGGGACCGTCACGACCAGGGTGGCGTTTTTTCCAGACTCGATGGTAAATAGCGCATAGCACATTACGGTCATCACCGCCGAGTTGTTCACGAGGTAATCGAGGAACTGCACCGTGTACTGGGTCAGCACGGGGCGGTCCGGGATTTCTCGTCCTCGGGCAGCAGGGTCGCCAACTCTGCTCGCCGCTTGGCAAAGCCCAGGAATACCGACAGGAAAAAGGTGCAAAGCGTGATCCAGGTCGTCGGCAGCTCGTCGAGGACATAGACCCCCGCCAGCAACCGCAGGATGAACCCAAAGGAAATCGACAGGACATCGAACAGGGCGAGGTGCTTCAGCCCCAGCGAGTAGACGACGTTATTGAGCAGGTAAAGCCCGAGGCAGACCGCCACCGCGTAGTTCAGCCGCACGGCAATCGCGAAGCCAAGGACGACCAGGGTAATCCCCATCGCGATGGCGGTGGGCACGCTCACCGCACCGCGGGCAATCGGACGCAGCCGTTTGCGCGGATGCTTGCGATCACGTTCCCGATCGAAGACATCGTTGAAGATGTAGATGGCCGACGAGCACAGGCAAAAGGCAACGAAGGTCTGCAAGGCCAGCAGATCCTTGTCCCACGACTTGAAGCTGTCACTGAACAGGACCCCCGCGAAGCAGATGAGGTTTTTGGTCATCTGGCGAGGACGGAGGAGCCGGAGGTGATGAAACATCAGGACGCACCATTACTGCCACAAGAAAGATGCCGACGAGAATGCAGGCCAATCCGCCCCACTGGATGGGATGCAGCCGCTCGCTGAAGATCCAGGCGGCCGAGACGGTCAGCAGGGCGAAACCAACCACGCTCAGGATTGGGTAGGCTGCGGAAACGGGCAGCCGATCAAGCGCTTTGGCGAACAGCACGACGTTGATGCCATAGAAGACAAGGCCGCCGATAAACCAGGGAGATGTCAGGAGGGTGACCATGCCGGCATCGGGTGCTGTCAGCCGGGATTGCTTGAGCAGGAGATTGCCGATGCAGGAATTGACCCCGGCCAGCAGGACCAGGCCCCAGGCTACATAACTCGACATCACAGGACCCACTTGACGAGATTGAGGACGCCCTGCCTGACCGCCGAACGATGGTGGCTGGCGCCGTGTGCCGCAAGGACCTTGTCCCGGTTGCGGAGGTACCAGTCGTAGCTGTCGATGATCATCTCTTCGTTGGAATAGCGCGGCCGCCAGCCCAGCTCCGTTGTCGCCCGGCCAATGTCGAAGTACATCGCCCTTCCATACATCAGGGCATGATAAGCCCCCAGCGGCGAGAGGCCAAGCCGGCTGGTCAGCTTCATGGCGAGCACGGCCGGTGTCATGGGCAAACTCTTCACTCGCGAGCCGGTCGCGGCGTGCCGGCACAGGCGCTTCCAGCCCTTGCCGCATGGTGCCGAAGCGGTCCGTGCCGATGTTGTAAACCGCCGGTCCGGCACGATCGGCCGCGAGGATGCAGGCCTCTGCAAGATCATCCGCGTGGACGAACTGGTAGAGGTTGTCGCCCCGGCCCAGGACGGGCACATTGAACCCCGTGCGGACCCACTCAAAGAGGATCTGGAAGATGCCGAGCCGGCCGTGGCCCAGGATCGTCCGCGGCCGAATGATCGTCACGTCCAGCCCCTTCTGGACGTACTCCCGGCACACCTTCTCGGCTTCGTACTTGGCCGCTCCGTAGGCTTCTCCCGGTGCCGGGGCCGTGTCCTCCGTGACCGGGTTGCTGCGTGGAGCGCCGAAGATCGCGCTGGAAGAAGTGTAGATTATTTTGCGAACCCCGGCGGCCAGTGCAGCTCGCAGCAGGTTGACCGTCCCATCGACGTTGACGGATTGAAAAAGGTGCTTGTCCCGGGCAAGCGGCACCTGGGCGACGTTATGATGAATCGCCGCAACTCCGTGGCAACTTGAAGCGAGCCGGTCATAGTCGCGGATGTCGCCCTGAACGAATTCGACCTGGTCCGGCAGGTCATCCGCTCTGGAAATGTCATAGACGCGCACCGCCATCTGCCGCGCCTGCATCTTCCGGAGAAGGAGCGAGCCGAAATAGCCGGAACCTCCGGTCACCAGGGTCATCATCGCGCGGAACTCTCACTCTCTGAGCATCTAAAGCATGCGGATAGTATTGGGTCGCACTCTTGTAGGACGGATTTTCAATCCGTCCGGCCCGTTATCCCGGACGGATTGGAAATCCGTCCTACGAAAAAGCAACAATGAACCGCGGCCAGATGCTTGGTTCCGAGGCCAAGGCATCAATCGGCTTTCCGACAAACGAATAGTTGCTTACCTTCAAGCACAATGCCGCTGGGCAACTCGCTAACTTGAAAACCGCACTCTCTGGCAATGGGAAACAGCTCGTCCGTTTCCTCGATGAGCAAGGTTCTAAAATGGCCTTCGCGCACCCACTCTCCCACGCCGCCTCCCTGAAGGAGTCCCTTCGCTCTTGCGGCATCGTAGAAAACATGGTCCAGCACAACAGCAGGATACTTGCCGGCCGTGGAAAACCAGGGCTGTGCAAAGACTTCCTCGTCAATGAAGACGGGAGCGGGCAAAGTCTTGATGTATTTGCCAAATGATTCCCGCGCTGCCAACCTTTCCGCAGTCAGCAGGCGTTGAACGCCAAAATGGTTGGGTCGGACCAACTGGTAGGCTGGAAAGAGCGCCATTGGAATAATCAGCACGGCAGCCGTGATCGCCAGCGGCCGTCCTGTTCCGCATCGTTGCACGCCGATCACAGCCAGGGCCGCGGAGCTGGAGCTAACGACAATAAAAGCCTCGAAGAGATGATTGCGTGTGGATCCCAGTTTGCTCAAGCCGATCATCCCCATGAAAAAGGAGACGCCAAACAGGACCAGCAAAAGCGCCGTCGGGAAAGGCGGAGCGAACACGCTCTCCGTCATTTCCTTGTCTTGGTGAGCTGTATTCCCCTTCAGCCGAAGGCGGCGAAAGGCCATGACACCGCTGATCACCGCGAAAAGCCAGAAGAATGCGTTCGGCAGCAAGTTCTCAAGAAAGAGACCGGCCGCCCTGACAATCGACATGGGATTAATGGATGGGGCAACAATGATGTTATATCTGTAAACTTCCCCACCAAGGAACAGCGAGAGCCCCATGAGAGCACCGCAGGGAAAAACCAGGGCCGCGATTTGCTTCCATTGACGGGCAAACAACAGGAACAGGACACCGCCGACTAGTATCCAGACGACGCTCTGCTTGAAAGTCCAGGCCAGAAAAAAGGCAACGGAGGCGAGCGCTGCGTCCGAAAGTCGGTTGTGTTGACATGCACGCACGAGAAAATACAGGCCCCAGGTTGCCAGTGCGATGGATGGCACATCCGGCCGAGCAGACATTACCCACCAGGATGTGGCTCCGGTCCCAAACCACACCTGAAAGGTGAGAAGAACGAGAGTCAACGAATTGAGCCAGCTGATTTTACCGGAGATCAGTTGTCTTATCAGCAAGAATTGACCCACCGCGCCGAGTCCGCCAAAAAGCAGCGTAAGCAGCTTGGCGCCGACACTGATGTCTGAGCCTGTGCAATGGAACAGCGACAAAAGTGTCGAGTAGGTCCAGTAGAAACCATAGTTATAGAGAGTCAACGAATAGGGAGGGCGATCGGGCGTTTCGTACAGCGGATAACCGTTCTGAATCTTCCAGATGTTATAGATGCACAGCCCCTCGCCTCCCGATGTATCTGCAATATGGCCGTGCTGAAGAACAGAAACAAACTTGACAGTGAAAACCGTCAGGTTAAGGACCGTCAGGACACAGACGGCCAGAAATAAGATGGTGCTGCCGTCCAGGTGGAAGATCGAGCCCGTTTTCTTGCCGGCATCAACGAAGTCTCCTTCACATGCCTGCTTGGCCGCCGACGGTGAGGCCATTCCTCATCTCCATGATCGTTGACTACATCGAGGTGCGAGCAATTGCCGGCGGAAGAATTCCTTCCGTTCATGCCGCGGCAGCCCAGGCGAGGTGCTGACCGGACTCGTTGAACAACCAGCGTAAGCTGCGCCGCATGCCCTCTTCCAGGGCCACGGTTGGACGATAGCCGAGGTCGGCCTCCGCGCCAGTCACTTGACAGGCGATGGTTTTGTTCATCTCGCCGAGGACGTGAATTTTCTGGTGATAGAACCCCAGCGCTTGCAGGAGCTTGTCGATCCCCAGGGCGATGCCGCTGGCGAAGGAGGAAGCGCAGCCGCTTGTGAGCGCAGGGCACCTTGAATTCCTGCTCCAGCAAGCGACTCCACGGTATCGATGATCTCGTTCATGGTATACGGCCGCGCGTCAGCGATCCAGTAGGTCCGGCCATTCGCCTGCTTCGTCCCTGCGGCCAGCAACAAGCCCTGACAGAGATTGTCGATGTAGCACATGCTCCGCAGGTTGTTCCCGTCGCCGACAATGGGTGCCTTGCCGTCGCGGATCATTTGAAAGAAGAGCGTCTGCCGCGGCGGCTGGTACGGCCCATAGAACCACGGCGGCCGCAGGATCACCGTCTCGATCTTGCCCGCCTGCTGGAGCGCCTGGACTCCTTGCTCCATCAACATCTTGGACCGCCCGTAGCCCAGGTAGGGATTGTAAGGAGAGGTCTCATCGAAACGATGCTCGCGGCTGGGGTTGCAGCCACAGGGAGAGTTGCTCGACACGACCACCGCGCGCCGAACGCCCGCCGCAACGGCGGCTTCGAGCAAGGCCCGCGTTCCCTCGACATTGATCCCGTAAAAGTCCCGCACCCGCCGCGGATGAATGATGCCGCCGCAATGAAACAGGACTGCGCCGCGTGCATCCGCACAGAAGCGGGCAAGGTCCGCCGGATTGCGAAGATCGCCGGGCATAACCTCGACACGCGGGGACACCTTACGCAGAGCAGCGGTGTCCTCACCGGGCAAAACCAGGCAGCGGATGGCAAGCCCGTTCTGCGGCGTGCGCAGCCGATCGTCGTCGGGCAATCCGTTGGCCAGCACATCGACCAGGCGATAACCGAGCCAGCCCGGCGCGCGGTGACCAGCACAGTGTTCGTTCCGAAATCAACAGAAGCCATGAGCCTGCCTTTTGCAATCGCGACTTCTCAATAACCCAGGGGCGAGAGAGGATCACGGCTTGACTGGACGAGCAATCGCCTGTTTCGCTACCTTCCCATCGGGCATGAGCACAAACTGCCTGATAGCCTTGCCCTCAGCTTCAATAATGGAAACCGGATCGCCCGCTTGCCCATGTCTCGCCACTTCCCTTGCAATGCGAATGGCGTCCTGAAGGTTATTGGTGGATCCAAAGGTATCTTCCGTGCTCTCGTTGGTAACGTAGAACATCTGGCGTCTCCTTGCGTACCTGTTCAATCTTTCTGGCGTGAGTAAGGCGGATTCGTTTCACGTTTCACGCTTTTTGGCAGATCGTCGTTCGCAAACCTCGGGAAACACCGAGGATGTCAAAATCGGCGCCCCCGGAAATGCCCCCCTGTAATGGAACAAATACCTTCTCTCCTTGGCCTTTGGGGGAGGGCTACAACCGCCCCAGAAACGTCAGCACGTTGCGCCGCACGATGGCCATGATCGTCCCTTGCGGATTCACGCCCGGAGGCCCCGGCAGCAACGAGGCGTCGGCGATCCACAGGCCGGGAACGCCGTGTACCCGGCCGAATGAATCGGCCACGCAGCGGTCCGCCTCGCCCATGGGACAGGAAGAGAACAGGTGGATCGTCATCAAACTGGCGATGCCGGGCGGCAACGAGGCCGGTAAAAGGGCGAGATCAGCAGATGATGTTAGCGGCCGGCTTCCGGGAAGGCCAGGATAGAGAGCCGCCGCGCCGCCTGCCAGCAAGCACTCGCACAGCCGGCGCAGGGCTTCTCCCAGGTCTGCGTAGGCTTCGGGGGTGAACTGGTAGCTAACCAGCGGGTCGCGAAACCTCGGCACAGTCCGCACCCGGCCGCAGCCGCCGTGAACCATCGCGTAGAAGATGGCCATGTGCCGCCAGTTATGAGCAACCTCCGGAAGCATCTGCGGATGATCGAGCAAGGCGAGGGCCAGGTGCGGCGGCGAGCTGATCGAGCAGCCGAAGCTGAACCGGGGATAGAACTGGTGGACCTGGTGTACCGGCACACCCATGCCGGGGTGGTTCACCTCCTCGGCATAGCGGGCCACTACCTTGACGGTGGGGTGCATGTGCAGCGTGGCCCCGGCGTGCCGTCCCAGGCCGCTGCGCTGGAGGAGGGCAGGCGTCTGAATCGCCCCGCAAGCGATGAACACCGTATCCGCTTCCATCGTCAAGGCTCGCGTTCCAGCCTCGGGATCGCTGATCTCTGCCTGGATATTCCAGCGGCCGACATGATGACGAAGACGCCGGACGCGGGTTTGCGGGATGAGCTTCGCCCCTGCTGCCAGGGCACGCGGGATGAAAGTTCCGGTCATGCTCTGCTTGGTTCCGTGGACAGGATTCGCCGGTGTCGGAGCGTAGGCAAACCAGCGCGGAACTTCCATGGAGCGCCAGCCCATCTGCAGCGCGCAGTTGTGCAACCGCAATGACGCCGCGGGTGCAGGGCCGGGGAGCAGCGATACGGACAGGTCTTTCTCGTTCGCCTCGAAATGCGGGCGAAAGTCGGTCTCGCTCAACGCTTCGACCTGGAACCGCGTGCGCCACTCTTCCAGCACGTCCGGCGGAGTGCGGTGATACAGGCCGCTGTTGATCTCGCTGCCGCCGCCGACGCAGCGGCCTTCCACGTAGGCGATCTTTGTCTGTCCCAGGGCGACCGTCAGGCCGCCGTTGCGGTACTTCTGCTCCATCTCTTGCCGCGAGAAGGGGGGACAAGAATGCAGCGGCAAGAACGGCCCTTCCTCCAGGAGCACAACTTCCCGGCCGGCCTCGGCCAGCAGGCAGGCGGTGATGCTGCCTCCCGGCCCCGCGCCGAGCACGGCGATCTCCGTTCGGATGTGGTCAGAATGAGTCATGGCCGTGCTCGCCGGGCGGTTCGTCTTCGAAGAAGGAAACGACACCGAACACGGCAAGGACCTGGTAGAACCGCACCAGGTCTCTGCGAAAGCCCCACCGCGACGACTGCCAGATGTGGATCTGCTGCCGCCGGTCGGTAAGCGAGAGACGGTGGAAGGGCCGAGCACGGCCGCCAAGGAACGGCCAAAGATCGAAGGCTAAACTGATGAGCAGGAAGGGAAAGCGTAGGTAGTCAGGCATCCGGCGCTGCTGTCGGCAGATGAAATCGACGACCTGGCCAACCCGGGTGCTGGAAACAGGACGAGCGACCGCTGGAACCAACGCCTCGGTGAGCGCCGTCACGACGCGGCGAAACCACGCGTGCATCCTTTCCTCTCCGCCGATTAGTTCTCACTTCCAGCCGGGCCGCACTTGTGATAAAAATGACATACGCCGACATCAGTACCAATAACCCTGTCGTGTTGCAGACAAAATCCCGCCGAGATGAGGTGATCGAAGAGGTTTGCTTTCGGTCGATTGGGATGATACTCCATGCCCAGAAAGCGGATCCGTTTCAGTGCCGCCGGGGAGGTTGCCAGGATGGTTTCGTGCTCCGCCCCTTCAATGTCTATTTTGACAAAGTCTATCGTCTTCGTTCCGAAAGCCTCACAGGCTCGTTCGAGAACTTCTTCGAGCGTCATGACCGCTACTTCAATCGTATTGTCCGAGGCAGCCTCATCTTGACCAACAAGGCCCATGCTTTGACTTGGTCCCCCGCTCGTCATGCGGCGCGTTTGCGACCGTGCCGCCACCCCTAATTGCCACGATTGGATTCGATCTTGCAAAGCGTGCTTGCGAATGTTCGCGGCAAGACGATTGAAGGTTGAAGGAAATGGTTCCAGGGCGATGACGCGAACGGAAGGTATTTCGAGAGCGCGCGCGCAGACTGAAGCATCCAATGTTCGCCCCAAGGTCGAGGATGGTCTGAGCATGCGGCGGGATCATGTATTCGTTGCGAAAAAATACGACCCAGGCGGTAACCAGATCATGAAAATCATGGAGATCGAGGCTCAGGCCATTGCGGAGCTCCAGCTGAAAGGGATATTCCGAAGCTCCTATCTGTAGATACCGGCGCAACACTGCCAACCGATGCCGCGACCCCCGGAAGCAGCGCCACACTTCGCCAAGTCGGCCAAGATGAAGAAAGGCTTTCAGCCAACGCAACGTGGATGGTCTCCCAATGATGCGGCGAAAAGAGTCCTCTGCAGGAGGCATGGTTCAACGGCGGGTAACAGGTTTTGTGGCGGCACGTTTCCAACGTGCCGAGCATCCCCGGCACGTTGAAAACGTGCCGCCACAATCCTGGTACCCGTAGCCGGTCGAAATTGAACCATGCCCTGCAGGAGGCAGGATTCTCCAACAACCGGGTTATCCTAGTCGCGTGCTTGCGCGGACTGTCAACGTGCCACCCGCTCGCTTGCTTTTTAGGATACACTAAATAGGAACAGGACAAGCCCCTTCCGAGAAATGGTCACCTCATGGCTTCAACGACAATTTCCCTACTGGTGGGCCATTGGAGG
The DNA here is from genome assembly GCA_963736535.1 of uncultured Acidobacteriaceae bacterium. Classification (GTDB taxonomy): domain Bacteria; phylum Acidobacteriota; class Terriglobia; order Terriglobales; family Acidobacteriaceae; genus PALSA-350. The sequence goes on along the minus strand of CAVTPN010000010.1, from coordinate 246,853 downwards.
GCATGCTTTGGCTGGGCGGCTTCGTTTTGCTGGAGTTCTTTTGCCAGCGGTGCTCCTGACGGAGGCCGCCGGGGCCATTCGCGTGATAATCCGCAGCATGGCGATCGGCATCAGCCTGGGGCTGCTGTTCATCATGCCGAGTCGGCGCACGGCGCACCCGCGCGGACCTGGGCCATTCTGGTCATGGCGGTCCTGGTCCTTCAGTTGTGCCACCCAACCGGCAATTCGACCTTTGCCGCTCTCGCTCAGATCGGCATGTATCTCGCCGTCCTGTCGCCGCTGTTCGGGTGAACCGCCTGCCCTTGCGGCCGTCCGACTTTCGTCTCGTGATCTTCCTGTTCTGGGGCTTTCACACGTGCAGTGCCTTTTTCGGTCTCCTCCAGATTTACTTCCCGGGCCAGTTTCAGCCGAGCATTACCACCATTATCCGGAACAATCCCATGGAAGGTTATCTGGAAAGCTTCCAGATGACGCTTCCCGACGGTTCGACGGTCTTCCGACCGATGGGCTTGACCGACACCCCGGGAGGCGCGGGCAACAGCGGCCTGTTCGCCACGCTTCTCGGCTTGGAAATCCTGCTCATCGAAAAACCTCGGTGGTTGCGGGGTCTCGGCATGCTCGGCATGGTCCTGGGCCTGTTTTGCATTTATCTCTCGCAGGTCCGTACCACGGTGGTGCTGACCGGCATCTGCGTGGCCATGTTCATCATGATCCTTTGGATCAAGGGCGAATACCAGCGTGCCTCCATTGGCTTGCTGGTCTTCCTGGCGCTTGCCGTCGGCAGCCTTGCCTGGTCCCTGGCGGTGGGCGGCGAGACGGTGTCCGCTCGCCTCAGCACGCTAACCGAGGAAAGTCCCGATGACGTCTACTACCGCAATCGGGGCCGGTTCCTGGAAAATACCATTGAGGTGTTATTGCCCAAGTACCCGCTGGGAGCCGGCATGGGCCGGTGGGGGATGATGAACTCCTACTTCGGCGACAACTCCGATCCTGAAAGCGCGTCGCTGTGGGTCGAAATCATGTGGACCGGCTGGTTGCTCGATGGCGGCATACCGTTGATCCTGCTCTACAGCCTGGCTTTGTTGATGACTTGCGTGGGCATCTTCCGTATCGCCATGAGCCGGCGACCGGACAGCTGCCGCTCTGGGCCGCCCTGGTGCTGGGGTATAACGTCGGCATCCTGGCCCTCACGTTTTCCTACCCCGTGTTCATCGGGCAAGCGGGGCTCGATTTCTGGCTGCTGAATTCGGCGCTGTTCGTGGCGGCCGCCCGATCGGTGCGCCGGGCCCGGCTGCCCCGCCCCTATGCCGTCGGGGCGATCACCGCATGACGCCGTTCGCGCTGGTCAGCGGCGACTTCGTACCGACGGGCGGCATGGACCGGGCCAACTACGCCCTCGCGGATTACCTGGCACGCCGGGGCCATCCGGTCCATCTCGTGGCACATCGGGCGGCCGGCGAGCTGACCCGCCATCCTTCCGTGACCTTGCACCGTGTTCCCAAGCTGCTCGGCTCCTACTTCCTTAGCGAGCCGCTGCTGAACCGCGCCGGGATGGCCTGGGGCCGGCACGTCGCCGCGCAAGGGGGACGGGTGCTCGTCAACGGCGGCAATTGCCGCTTCCCCGACGTCAACTGGGTCCATTACGTCCACGCCGCCCATCGCCCGGTCATGCGGTCCGGCCTGGTGCGCCGGGTCAAGAATGTGCTCGCCCATCGCGCCGGCCTGGCCTCGGAGCGGAAGGCCCTACACCGGGCCCGGCTCGTTCTCGCCAATTCCGAACACACCCGCCGGGACGTGCTGGAACACATCGGCCTTCCGGAAGACCGGGTGCGGACCGTCTACTACGGCATCGATCCCGAGCAGTTCGGCCCGTTCCTTCTGAGGAGCGGGCGGCGACGCGGCGGGAGATGGGCTGGCCGGCCGAGCGCCCTGGCCGTGTTCATCGCGCCCTCGGCGACCGCCGCAAGGGCTTCGACACGCTGTTCGGGGCCTGGCAGCATTTGTGCCGGGCCGGCGACTGGGATGCCGACCTGATCGTCATTGGCTCGGGAGCCGAGTTGCCCCTCTGGCAGCGGCGCGCTGGTGAAGCGAAGCTCGAAGACCGCGTGCGCTTCCTCGGATTTCGCCGGGACGTGTCCCGGCTGCTGCCGGCCTGCGATGTGCTGGTGGCGCCGACGCGCTACGAGGCATATGGCCTGGGTGTTCACGAGGCGATCTGCTGCGGCCTGTCCGCCGTGGTCACCCGCACCGCCGGCGTGGCCGAACGCTATCCGCCCTCGCTGGCCGACCTGCTGGTGGACGACCCCGACGATGCGCCGGCCCTGGCAGCTCTGCTGCGGTGCGCTGGCGCGAGCGGGAAGCGGCCTACCGGAAGGAAACCGCGATCCTCGGTGCTCGCTGGCGGAGCTATACTTGGGATCAGATGGCGGAGCAGATCGTGCGGTTGATGGGGTTGGCCGAATGAAACCGTTGCGGATCATCCTGGCCATGCTGGAGCCGCCGGTGCCATTCGGCCACGCGGTGGGGCGATGGTATTATGCTTTGCTGCGCGGATCGGTCGAACGGGGCCACCATGTCGCTGCCCTGGCTGCGTGCAGCAAGCACGAGGAAATGGTTCAGGCGAAGGAATAGTTTCCGGCGCCGCAATATGACCTGCGCTGCTTTCCTTATCCGGAGCGGCATGGCTGGCGAGCGAAGTGGGAAACATTGCGGCGACCGTATTCGTACATGTTCGGACCGGAGTTGAAGGATGCACTCCAGGCTGAGCTTAGCCGCGGCTACAACGTCCTGCACCTGGAAGGGCTTTGGACCGGTTGGCTCAAAGGCACTTCGGCTTCGCGGGCAGTCCTCAACGTCCACAACCTGTATTCGATCGATCTGGCGGAAGTGCCAATGAACGCCTGGAAGACACGCTGGCAGCCGCGAGCTTCTTTTGGTTGGCCAGCGCCGGGTCTTTGATCTGTGGCAGCATCTGATCACCCTCTCTCCTCGACTGACTGCCACGTCCAGGTGCTGCTCCCGGAGGCGGAGGTCCATACGGTACCGCTGGGAATGGATCCGAGATTGTATCCCTACATTCCGGATGACCGCCGCCATGGTGAACCCGTCATCAGTCTGATTGGCAACATGGCCTGGCACCCGTCGCATTCTGCCGCCGTCCGGCTGCTGACGCGACTATGGCCGGAAATCCACCGGCAAGTGCCCGAATGCACGGGCGGAGATCGTCGGCTGGAACGCGCGGACCGCGCTTCGGGACTTCCTCAAGCTCCCCGGCGTGACGATCGAAGAGAACGTTCCGGATACCGTCCTTATTTCGAGCGGGCCGGGGTCCTGCTCTATACACCGGACGAGGCAGCGGCATGAAGGTCAAGGTGCTCGAAGCTCTGGCCAGCGGCGTTCCTGTGGTGACTACTCATCAGGGCGTGGAAGGATTGCCAGCCGAGGATGGGGTCCAGGTTGTCTGGCCGAGGACGACGCCGGCTTGATCGAACGCACCGTGCTGCTTCTGCGAGACCGTGCCGCCCAGAACCGGCAGCGGCGCGCGGGACGTGCGTTACTGGAAGCACATTGCGGTCCGAAGCCGACGCTGGACGCGCTGGAAGCTGTTTATCAGCGGATGACGGGTTAGTTCGCGGCAGGTCTCGCTGGCGACGGAGGGTTTACTACGTTGAGGGTGGCTTTCAACGCCCGGCTGCTGACAGGGCCTCAGCTGCGCGGCTGGAACCGCTACACGATCAACCTGCTGGCGCACCTGCCGGCACTGGGCGTGGAGCTGTTTCTGTACAGCGACGGCCCCCTTCACGCCGCGCCACCTGGCCCGCCTGCCCGCCGGCAGCTTGAGTCGCATTGCGGTCCCGGGCCGACGCTGGATGCGGTCGAGCGGATTTACGAACAAATCGTCTCAGGCGAGCCCGGCCGCGTCAGCGCCGGGAGTTTTGGGCAAAGTACTCCCGGCGCTGCCGCAACTGGGCTCGCCGTTCCTTCAAGGAGAAGCAGATGAAGTGGCTTATCACCGGCGGTGCCGGGTTTATCGGGAGCCACGCCGCGTGGCGTTTGCTCCGCTCGGGCCATGAAGTCGTCGTCATCGACAATCTGAGCCGGCGCGGCACGCAGTCCAACCTGGAGTGGTTGAAGAGCCAGGGTTTGAAGTCCTGGTACTTGACCGATATTCGCGCAGCCGCGGAGCTGGAGGAGATTTTCCGCGCTCATCGGGACGCCGACGCGGTGCTGCACCTGGCAGCCCAGGTCGCCGTTACCACCAGTGTCCAGGATCCCCGCTCGGACTTTGAAATCAACGCGTTAGGCACCTTCAACGTCCTCGAAGCGGTTCGACGGGTCCTCAGCAATCGACCGGTCGTGCTGTACAGCTCCACCAACAAGGTCTACGGCGGCCTGGAGCACATCCCCGTTCAATCGACGCCCAGCCGGTACATCTTTCCCGAGCATCCGAACGGAGTGGACGAACGGGAACCGCTCGATTTTCATAGTCCCTACGGCTGCTCCAAGGGGGCAGGCGATCAGTATGTCATCGACTATGGGAGAATCTACGGTTTGCGCAGCGTCGTCCTGCGTCAGAGCTGCATCTATGGGACCCGTCAATTCGGCGTGGAAGATCAAGGCTGGATCGCATGGTTCACCATCGCCGCCCTGACATCCCGGCCCATCACCATTTTCGGAGACGGCAAGCAGGTCCGCGATGCCCTGTGGATCGACGACCTGATTGATCTTTACATGCTCATCTATGAGAACATCGACAAGGCTCGGGGCCAGGCATTCAACGTCGGGGGTGGGCCGGCCAATACGCTCAGCCTGCTCGAGACGCTGGCCCATCTGGAAAAGCTGCTGGGCAAGCCGCTGAAGAAGTCTTTTGACGAGTTTCGCCCGGGGGACCAGCGCGTGTTCATCACGGACATTGCGAAAGTCCGGTCGGTGCTTGGCTGGCAACCAAAAGTAGGGGTCGAGGAAGGAATCCAGAAGCTGTGGGCCTGGGCGAAGGAGAACCTGGAGTTACTACGTTGAGGGTGGCCTTCAACGCCCGGCTGCTGACAGGGCCTCAGGCTGCGCGGCTGGAATCGCTACACGATCAACCTGCTGGCGCACCTGCCTGCCCTGGGTGTGGAGCTGTTTCTGTACAGCGACGGCCCCCTTCACGCCGCGCACCTGGCCCGCCTGCCGACCGGCAGCTTCCAGGTACGTGTCGCCGCGCTGAGGTATCCGCTGTGGGAACAATACTGGCTGCCGCGCCAGTGCCGCCGCGATCGCATCGACGTGCTGCACTGCCCGTTCAACTTCGGCCTGCCGCTCCTGAGCCCCTGCCCGCGCGTCTTGACGCTGCACGATGCCATCGACCAACTCTACTACAGGCCGCGCATGACCTGGCGTGAATGTCTGGGACGGGCAGCCTTGAGCAGCCGTTTCTATCACTGGATCGCCCGGCGGTCGGCCGACCACGTCATCACGGTGAGCGAGCACGCCCGGGGCGACCTGGTTCGCTGCCTGGGGTTGCCGCGGCAGCGGGTGAGCGTGGTCTACGAGGCCGCGGACGAGCATTTTCACGAGCCGATCACAAGGGAAGCCCGGGCGCGTGTCCGGCAGCTGCACCGCTGGAGCGGCCCTATCTCTTTTACGTGGGCGGCTGGGAACGGCGCAAGAACGTCCCGTTCCTGGTGCGGGCGTTTGCCGCGGCGAAGCTGGCGGACGTCGAGCTAGTGCTGGCCGGCGGCAAGGAAGGCGAACGCGAAGAGCTACAGAAGTTAGCGGCCGAGCTGGGAATCGCCGACCGGCTGCGGCTGCTGGGCTGGATCGAGGAGGCGGACCTGCCGGCGCTGTACGCCGAGGCGCTGGCGTTCGTGTATCCCAGTGAATACGAAGGGTTCGGTCTCCAGTTGTGCGAGGCGATGGCGGCCGGCTGTCCGGTGCTGGCTTCGGATCGAACCTGCCTGCCTGAAATCCTCGGCCCGGGTGGAGCGATCTTTTCCCTCGACCGTCCCGCCGAGTTGGCGGACTGGTTGCGGCGGGTAGCTGGGGAACCCGCTGTTCGCGCGGAGCTGACCGCCCGCGGACAGGCGCGCGGGGCAGCGTTCCGCTGGGGAAAGACCGCGCAGGCCACCGTCCGCATCTACGAGGCGCTGGCTCGCCGTCATCCGGCGGGAAAGCGGGACCGCGTGCCCTTGTCGGACGACGGCGAAATGGTGCCGTCGCATGCGCATCATGAATAACCACAAGAGTCTGTTCCGGCGGGCGTACGCCTTTCTCGGCCGCCGGCTGCTGCGTGCCTGGGCGCGATCGGGCGTGGTCCCCGGCTACGCCTACCAGGCCGTGGAGAAGTATGGACCCAGGCTGGAAAGTGCCGGCCTGAGTGCCCGGCTCTGTGACGGCTCGCGGGTGCCGTGCTCGCTTTCGGACCACATCCAGCGCCACATGTATCTTCTGCGCCTACGAACCGATCGAGGCCTACCTGTTCCGCACGCTCCTCCGTCCTGGGATGGTGGTGATCGATGTCGGGGCAAACGTGGGCCAGTACACCTTGCTGGGCGCCCGGCGCGTGGGTCCAGCCGGCCAAGTGCATGCGTTCGAGCCGATTCCCGCCAACTATGCCGCCCTGGTTGCCAACGTCCGAAACAACGCGTTCACGGACCGGGTGCGGGCCAACCAAGCGGCTCTTTGGAACCAGCCCGATACCTTGACCCTGTACCTGGACGCGGCCGATGTCCAGGACAACCGGAGCGACTACACCGTGGGCCGGCGTGAGGGAGCGGCCGACGTGGTGTCCGCCCCTGCCCTTGCGCTGGATGAATATGCCCGCGACAACCCCTTGCCGCGCGTGGACCTGATCAAGCTCGATATCGAAGGGGCCGAGCTGTACGCCTTGCAAGGGATGCACGCGATCCTGGAACGGCACCATCCCCTGTTGCTCCTGGAGATCAATCGTCCGAACTGCCTCGCCGTCGGCTACGAGCCGGTGCGGATCGAGGAATTGCTTCGCGGATATGGGTATCGGTTCTGCGCATCGGCATCTCCTCAGCCGCGAGCGGTCCCGTCGAGGGATTCCAGGGTCTTGAGCGAACGAACGTGATTCTGCCATACCGCGGACTTGCCTGCGGAGATTGTCGGCAACTGGTCCTTTGGGAAGATCCTCCGCGGACTTGTGCCTCCCGCGGTTGCAGGAGAATGAGAGTCTATTTCCACCTTCCGCAGCCCGCAGCGCCAGCAAGGGAGAAGGCTCTTGCTGGCGCTGCGGGCTGCGGAAGAGGAAGTCCCCGCCTCCCGCGGGTGAAGAGAAGGAAGGTTCGCCCGCTGACGTTGCGAAGTGAGCAAGCATGATCCGCGTTCTGCAATGCCGAAAGGAACTGGACGAATGCCGGGCACGGCTCCAGGCGCGCGGCCAGGACTTCACCCAGCCGAGCCGGGCTCGTTTCTGGAGGCGGCTCTACAGCCTGCGCTACCGGAAGGCGGCTCCGCTGGCTGATTTCTTCAAGAGCTGGGACGTCGCCAATACCCTGGAGATCGTTGAACGAGCTGTCCCCGACCGGCAGGCTCCCATCCTAGACATGGGGTGCTACAACTCCGAGATTCTGTGGGTCTTCCACGGGCTGGGCTATCGGCAATTGCACGGCTGCGACCTGAACCCGCTCTGTCGCTGGATGCCCTACTGGCACCGCATTGACTACCGTATCGCTGACTTGACGAAGACGCCTTACCCGAAGGAGACCTTTGCCGGAATCACTTGTTTATCGGTGATCGAGCACGGCGTCGATCTCCAGGTGCTGGTGGCGGAGGTCGGCCGGTTGCTCCGTCCGGGAGGACTTTTTCTCTTCACCACCGACTACGATGGGCATACCGATCGGCATTCCATTCCGGATGACTTCCGCATCTTCGGGCAAACCTGGCGGATCTTCGATTCCACGACGCTGCGCGGACTGATCGACAGGTTCACCGCAGCGGGCTTCACCTTGCATGATCCCGCCCAGACCGGCCTGCACCATCCGGAGCCGCCCGATCCACTGGAACGGTCAAGATTACACTTTCGCCCTGGTCGTGCTGGAGAAATCATGAAGCGGCCTCGGGTCGTCGTGGTCAGCGGCAACGGTCTTCCCGTCGTCGATGGCGTCTGCCACTATACGGCGAACCTGCTGGACAACCTCGCCCACGCTCGCCCCGATTGGGATTGGTTCTGGCTCTGCAAGCGCCCGCGCTGGTTCCATCTCCCCTGGTGCCGGCACGGCACCGTCTATCAAATTCGGCCGAGCCATTCCTGGACCCGGCTCGGCGCCGGCTGTGCGGCGCTCGCTGTCCGGCTGCTCAACCCGGACATCCTGCACATCCAGGAGCAGATCCATTCGTTCCACGAAACGGATGGCGCCTGCCGGATCGCCCGAGCCGCTCCTGGGAAGCTCGCCGTCACTCTGCACGAGTTCCACATCGAGCTGCCGAGCGTGTGCCATACTATTTCCGTTGTGCGCCAGGCCGACGTGGTGATTGCGAACGACCACCGCAATACCGAACGGTGCCGGCAGTGGGCGGAGCGCGAACCGGATCATGAGTGGTGGAGCCCCTCGAATCTCGCTCCTCCACCCCCGGACTGGCAAGTGCGTGTCCGGCCCCGGCTTTGTGTGACCTTCGGTTTCCTCAACGCAATCAAGTCCCTGAATGCTGTCTACGAGGCCCTGACCATCGTCCGCCAACAATATCCGGACCTGCGCTGGCGGATCATTGGCCCGTTCCGCCCCGACGTTGATCCTCATCATGCGGAGCTGGCCCGACTCTTGCAGGGCGACTGGATCGAGTTTCCCGGCGGCATCGACGATATGTCCGACCGAAGAGGCCGGACGTGGCTGGCGGAGGCGGACGTGATGCTGTTGCCCTTTGCCGACGGAGCGTCCCCGCGGCGCACCACCCTCCAGGCGGCGTGGCGGTTCGGCCTGCCGGTGGTGACGACCCCGCCTTGTGTCGAGGAGCCTTCCATCCGCCATGAAGAGAACTGCTTGCTCGCCCCTCTCGAAACGCCCCAATGGGCTGCCTGCCTGAATCGCTTGTTCGCGGACCCGGCCCTTCACCAGCGGCTTCGCGCCGGCTCCCAGGAGACCGCGGAGGAGTTTAGCTGGGACCGCCTGACGTCACTGCACACGGGGTTGTACGAAGAGTTGCTTCAAGCACGGCATGGTTCAATGCAGGGTAACACCGCCGTAGGACGGCTCTCCTGAGCCGTCCGGCCTGGCTCGGACGGCTCAGGAGAGCCGTCCTACCGTGCCGCTGCCTCAAACACAACCCTCCCGCGCTTTGCGCAGGTGGGGTGTTGGAACGGAAAGTCCTTTGCCGGGAACAGTAGATCGGACATGACCCGCACGCGGCGTTCACTGTGGACCTTTCTCGCCAACCAGATCGGCACCGTTCTCACGCTCCTCATCAGCCTGGCCAGCACACCGCTGCTGCTGCGCTGGCTGGGGCCGGAGCGGCTCGGGGTGTTCCAGACGTTGACGGCCTATCTGCTCATACTGGGGCTGCTCGAGCTGGGGATGTTCGGCGGCTTGCAATGCTTCTGGCCGAGGGCATGGCCGCGCAGGCCTTCGACCACGTCCGCAGTGATCCGCGAAGGACTCCGGACTTATGCCTGGCTCGTCGGGCTCATGGTGCTGGGCGGCGTGATTCTCTGCCTCGTGGTCCCGTTCCTGATCCCGGTGGCGCCCGAGTTGATGGGCGAGCTGCGCTGGGCGACCGCCCTGGGTGCCCTGTCCTTTGTGCTAGTGCTGTTCAACCCTTTCCGGGCATTGACCGAGGCCGGACAGCGCGGCTACCTGATTCACGGCTTGCTGCTGCTGCAAACCGTCCTGGTCATCGGCCTGTCGCTGCTGCTGGCGCGGAACGGCTGGGGCTTGCCGGGCCAGATGCTCGCTCTGCTGCTCGGCTCCGTGCCGATGCCGCTGCTCCTCTTCGCGGACGCCTGCCGCCGCCATCCGGGGTTGCTGCGGGAGAAGGTCGATATCGAGGAACGCCGGACTGCACACGACCGTCTGCGGCACTTGAACCGGCCGACCCTCATCCATAACCTCTGCGGGCGGATCAGCATCACGACCGATAACCCGATCGTCGCGGCCTTGCTCGGTCCTGCCGCGGTCTTCCCCTTCGCGACTACCCGGAAGCTCGTCGATCTGCTGGGCGCCCAGGTCACGGGACTGGGCGCGGCCAGCTGGGCGGCCCTGGCGGAGCTGCACTTCCAGGGAGAACATCGTCGCTTCAACGAGCGGCTTGCCGAATTGACCCGGCTGATGGCGGTGCTGGGGGCGGCCTTGCTGGTGCCGGCGGCAGTCCTCACTCGGCCGTTTGTCGCCCTGTGGGTCGGCGAGCAATATTACGCCGGCGACTGGGTGACCGCGCTGGCGGCCGTCAACGCCTGGCTGCTGGCCATCCTGTCGCTTTGGGGCTGGGTGTTCAACGCCACCGGTCAGGTCGGCCGTGTCGTGCCCTCAATGATCGTCGGCGCCGCGGTCAATTTCCCGATCAGCCTGGGCTATACCTGGTGGGAGGGCAGCGTCGCCGGTCCGCTGCTGGGAAGCTTCGTCAATTTCACAGTCGTGAGCTTGCCGTGGTTGGCCCTGCTGCTGCACCGGCATTTCGGCACGTCGTTCCGTGTCCTGGGTACCGATCTGCTCAAGGTGCTGGTCCTGGCAGCTCCCTACGGCCTGCTGCTGCACTGGCTGTCAACGACCTATCCCATCAACGGCTGGGACGACACGGCTTCGTGGCTGAGCCACGCCCTCGGCGGTCCTTTGAATGTCTGGCTGCGCGGCTTGCGGCTGACCGAGCTGGGCTTGCGGATGGGCGCCGCATCGCTCTGCTTCCTGGCCCTGTGCTGGTTTGTGGTGCTGACGGCCGGCGAACGGAGCATGTGGTGGAGCCGGCTGCGGATGCTGGTTCCGGGAGTGTGCGCGGCGTGAGGGGGGGTGAGCGATTTGCACAGCAATTGCACAGAAACGCTTCCCTTCCACCGGACCACGAACAGACAACCGTAGGAGCCCCCGCTATTGCCTGACCTGACCACCAGTGTGCTGATCCCCAGCTTCCGGCGGCCCGAAACGCTGCGGCGCTGCCTCGAAGCACTGGCGGCCCAGGACACTCTTCCGAACGAAGTGATCGTCGTCTGGCAGGGCGACGACACACCGACGCGCGATGCCGCCGAGCAAATTCGAGGGTCGCTGCCATTCACCTTCCACGTCCTGCACAGTCCCGAAAAAGGCGTGGTGGTGAGCGAAAACCTCGCACTCGATGCCGCGTCGGGGCAGATCATCCTGCTGATCGACGATGATGCCTTCGCGCCGCCGCACTGGCTTCGGTCTCACCTGAAGCACTACGCGGATCCCACCATCGGTGCGGTCGGCGGGCCGGCAGACAACTTCTATCCCGACGGCGGCGGACCGCGGCGGCGGGCCCGCGAACCGGTCGGATGCCTGACCTGGTACGGCAACGTTGTGGGCAACATGTACGATCAGGACGAATCGTGGCGGTCCCGGCCGCCGCGCCTGGTCGATCACCTGGTCGGCTACAACCTGAGCCTCCGCCGCAGTGCGTTCGACCGCTTCGAGCAGGCGCTGCGGCCGTACTGGAACCTCTTCGAGCTGGATGCCTGCTTGCAGGTCGCGGCTGCATGGCTTTCGGATCCTCTTCGACTTCGCGCTGGTCGTCGAGCATCACCCGACCAACACGGCCTACGCCGGAGGACGCGACGGCGACCTCGCGCTCGAAGATGGTCAACCCGTCCTATAATCAAGCCTACATTCTCTCCCGCTGGTCGCGCCCCTGGTTGCGGCCGTGGCGCCTCCTATACCTGTTGCTGGGCGGTTATCCCCAACGGCCTGGTCTGCTGATGGTGCCGCTCGCCGTCTGGCGATTCGGCCGCGCCGGTCGGGAGTTGCGTCTGCTGGGGCGAACCCTCCGCGCGACGCTGCAAGGTTGGCGCGATGGCGCCCGCAGAAGGTGACAAGGTGACAAGGTGACAGACCACGCCTTCCGTCACCTTGTCGCCCCCTCACCTTGTCAGCATTCTCATTCTCATGGGTAAACCCCGCAAGCTTCTGACCATTGCCCATTCCTACGTCGTCACTCTCAACCGGCGGCTGGCGCACGAGATGGCGCGGCTGGGAGGGCGCGAGTGGGAAGTGACGGCCGTTGCCCCGACCTACTTCCACGGCGGCCGGGAGATTCGTCCCATTCAGCTGCAACTGCAGCCGAACGAGCCGTGCCGTGTCCTGCCCATCGCCGCTCACCTGACGCGCTTTGTGCATTTCTTCGTCTACGGCTGGCAACTCCGGCAAATCCTCGCCGAGCCGTGGGACCTGGTCCACTGCTGGGAGGAGCCGTTCGTCGTGGCCAGCCGGCAGATCCTGCACTGGACCAATGTTCGCTGCCCGGTCGTCCTGGTTTCCGCTCAAAACCTTTACAAGCATTATCCGCCGCCGTTCAACTGGATCGAACGCTCGTGCTCGCTGCGCGGCGGGATGGATCAGCTTCGGCCAGACGATTGCCAACAATCTCAATCGCCGCCCCGGCTACGCGGAGCGGCCGTCGCGTATCATTCCGATGGGCGTCGATGTCGAGCGCTTTCGCCCTGATCCCGCGGCCCGGCAAGCGGTGCGCCAGTCCCTCGGCTGGGACGAAACGGGGCCGCCGGTGGTCGGCTATCTCGGCCGCTTCGTTCCCGAAAAGGGCGTGCCGTTACTGATGCGCGTCCTCCAGCAGATGGACCGGCCGTGGCGGGCCCTGTTCGTCGGCGGTGGGCCGCTGGAACCGGAGCTCCGCCGCTGGGCCGGCGCGTTCGGCGATCGTGTTCGCATCTGCAACAACGTCGCCCATGATGGCGTGCCGGCCCACCTCAACGCGATGGATCTGCTGTGCGCACCCAGCCAGACCATCCGCGCTGGCGGGAACAGTTCGGGCGGATGCTGATCGAGGCGTTCGCCTGCGGAGTGCCGGTGATCGGCAGCGACAGCGGCGAGATCCCTTATGTCATCAGCGACGCCGGCCTCGTCGTCGGCGAGCACGACGAAGCCGGTTGGGCCAGCGCGATCGCGGAGATGCTCGAATCTCCCGACCGCCGCCATGACCTTGGCCGGCGCGGACTGGAGCAAGCACAGGCCCGTTATGCCTGGTCCGTCGTCGCCCGGCAGCATCTGGCTTTCTTCGAGGATATCCTCGCTCAATCGCAACGATAGAGCAAGTGTTTGGCTGATAGCTGATAGCTGACAGCTTTCAGCTATCAGCCAAACAAGCCTTAACTGTTCTGCACCCCACTGGTATCACGACGTGTTCGACTGGCTCGTCCAACTCTTGCGGCCGTTCAGCTTTCGCGGGAAATATCGCCTGCTCACAGCGCTGATCCCGAAACAGGGACAGCGCGAAGCCTGCATCTTCGGGGTACGGAGTACACTCGATCTATCGGACCTGATCCAGCGGTTCATCTACCTCGGCTGCTATGAACCGCTGGAAACCGCGGCGGTTCGAAAGGTGCTCCGGCCCGGCATGACCTTCGTGGATGCCGGAGCCAACATCGGCTACTTCACCTGGCTGGCGGCGCGGCTGGTCGGGCCGACGGGTGCGTCCTGGCTGTCGAACCATCGCCGGCGCTCTTTGCAAGCCTGGCCCGATCGGTCCGGGACCACGGGCTCAGTCAGGTCTCGCTTCATCCCGTGGGCCTCAGTGATGCTCCCGGTGAGCTGAATCTCTACATTCCTCCGGAGGCCAAGGGCAATCAGTCGCCGAGCATGGTGCCCGTGGAAAACTGGCAGCCCTCGCCGGTTCCGGTCGCCACGCTTGATACTTTGCTCGACGAACAAAAGATTGATCGGGTAGACATGCTCAAGCTGGACGTGGAGGGCCATGAACCGCGCGTGCTGGCCGGGCTGGGCGAACGGTTGCGCGACGGCCGGGTCGGAGCGGTGCTCTGCGAGTTCAACGACTACTTCCTGCGGGCGTCGGGAAGCAGTCCGGCGGCGCTGTGGCAAACGCTCATCGAAGCGGGGCTGACGCGAGTGGGAAGGCACACGGACATGCCCGCTTTCCCTCCGGGAGTGGTCGAGAGCTACCTGCTGCAACGACCGTTGCAGGATTTATAAGGACCATGAAAGCGATGCGACCGCTCGCAGACCAGCTTCAAACTCTGTACCACACCTCCGCAGATGTTGTGCGTATCAGCGGACTGAACGCGAGTGGTGCCGAAGTCGCTGTATCGGCCTTACACCGAGTTCATCCATCAGCACGCTCCGGAAGGCGGGCGTCTGCTGGACGTCGGCTGTGGCACGGGCTGGTCCACCTACTGCTTCGCCAAGCTGAATTACGAGGCTTCCGGCACGGACCTCAACCCGCGTGCCTTTAGCCACCCCAGTCGCCCACTCTCCAACTCGTCTACGGGAACGCCCTGGCGCTGCCGTTCGCGGACAACTCGTTCGACGTGGTCGCGTCGCACCAGACGCTGGAACACGTGCCCGATCCTGGGTTGATGTTGGCCGAGATGGTGCCGCGTCGTCCGTCCTGGGGGGCTTTTGGGGATCGTTGGGCCCAACCTTCTCAGCCTCGGTCATTCGCTGCGCGTGGGGGCCTGGTATGTCTGGCGGAATCGGCCCATCTGGACTATCTTCTGCGCACGCGCGACATGCCCCGCCATCCGTTGGGCAACACGCTGCCGGAGGCGTGTACCAGCTTCGTCGTCAATTCATGGCGTATCGTTCGCAAGAGCCTCTTCTCCCGGGTCGAATTCACGATGCGTGAGCCGGACGTTCGGCCGCCGTTCCACTCAGATAACGACGCCGTGTATCTGTGTAATCCGATCGACGTTTGCCGCTTCTTTCACCAGCACGGCTGCACGGTCGTGCGCGACCGTGCCTTGAACCGTTCACGGCTGACGTGCATGCTGGCAGGGGGCACGTGGGTCGCCGCCCGCAAGTCGCACGCCACGGTTGACGAAAGCATCCGGACCTCGAGCATCGAGCCAACCACGTCTTGCCGTCGTGTGCGACTTCCCTGAAGAGGGTTGGCCGAGCATGGACCTGGCAGCGGAAATGCTGCTGCGGCATCTGCACGACGACCCCGCCTGTCCGCTCGACGCCGCGCGGGTCTGTCCGTCCTTTCGGCGGCGATTCGGACTGGTTCCCTGGCTCGGCCGCTTCCGCCCCGCTCGCAATGCCGACCGCCTGCTCAACCGGCACTGGTACTATCCGCGTTATTTGCGCCGCCGTGTGGCCGACTTCGACCTGTTCCACCTGTGCGATCACAGTTACGCCCAGCTCGTCCATGTTCTGCCGGAGGGCCGGGCCGGCGTCTACTGCCATGACCTCGACACCTTTCGCTGCCTGCTGGAACCGAAGAAAGAGCCGCGGCCGGCATGGTTTCGAGCCATGGCGCGGCGGATCCTGCACGGCTTCCAGAAGGCCGCCGTCGTCTTCCACACGACGCTAGCCATCCGCCGGCAAATCGAGGCGTTCGGCCTGATCGACCCGGGCCGGCTCATCCATGCGCCCAACGGGGTAAGTGCGGAGTTCACGGTTGATCCAGGCGAGCCCGGTCGCGTCAGCGCCGGGAGTAGCCTCCCGGCGCTGACGCAACCGGGCTCGCCTGCGCGACCGGGCTCGCTTGATGAGCCCTTTCTCCTGCACGTCGGCAGCAGCATTCCGCGCAAGCGCATCGACGTGCTGCTCGACGTGTTCGCCGAGGTGCGGCGACGCTTTCCGGGGCTGCGGCTGGTGCAGATCGGCGGCAGCTGGACGGCGGCGCAGGCCGAACAGCTGCGGCGCCTTGGAATCGCCGAGACGGTGCAGCAGCTGCGCAACCTGAGTCGGGCCGAGCTGGCCGCCTACTATCGCCGGGCGGCGCTGGTGCTGCAACCAAGTGAAGCGGAAGGGTTCGGTTTGCCGGTCGCCGAGGCGCTGGCGTGCGGTGCGGTGGTCGTGGCCAGCGACATTCCGCCGCTGCGTGAAGTGGGCGGCGATGCAGCCGTGTTCTGCCCGGTGGCCGACTTGCCGGCATGGGTCGAGACGGTCGGCCGACTGCTGGCCAGGCCCGAAGACGCCCCGGCGCTCGACCGGCGCCTGAGCCAGGCCGGCCGGTTCACCTGGACGGCCCAGGCGCGGACCATCGCGGCAGGGTATGCAAGACTGGTGTAGACGCCATTTCAAGAGCAGGCGAGCCGAGGGGCGTCAGCCCCCGGGTAACGTCACCCGCGTAACATCACCCGGGGGCTGACGCCCCTCGGCTCGCCAGGATTTCGACGTTTTCATGCGCATCGTCTTCCTCAATCCCGTGGGCGTGCTGGGCGGCGGCGAGCGCGGGCTGCTCACGGCGATGGCCGAGGTGCGGCGGGCGGCGCCCACCGCGGACCTCACCCTGCTGACCGCGGCGGACGGTCCCTTGCTCGACCGGCGCGGAGCCTCGGGATCGCGGCGGAAGTGCTGCCGCTCGATGCCCAGCTGGCCGGCCTCGGCGACAGCGGGGCGAGCCGCGCACGGCTCTGGCTGATGTTGCGGCGCGGGCTGCGGGCGATGGGAATCGGCTGGGATTACGTCGCCCGGCTCCGGCGCCGGCTGGAGCAACTCGACGCGGACCTGATCCACTCCAACGGGATCAAGATGCACCTCCTGGCGGCGCTGGCGCATCCGCGGCACCCCGGTCGTCTGGCACGTGCAGGACTTCTTCGGTCTGCGTCCCGTCACACCGCTGCTGCTCAAGGGAGTGCGGCGCGGCGTACACGGTGCCATTGCGATTTCCCAGGCGGTGGCCCGCGACTTACAGCGTCTCATGCCGGGACTGCCGACGGAGGTGATCCTGCACGCCATCGACACGGCGGCCTTCGCGCCGGGGGCCGGCGACGGACAGCTGTTGGATCGGCTGGCCGGCTTGCCCGAAGCGGAGCCGGGGACCGTCCGCATCGGCCTCGTGGCGACCTACGCTCACTGGAAAGGACACGAGGTGTTCCTGCAAGCGGCGGCGGCCATGTGTCAGGATCCGAATCCTGACCCACAGCCGCCCTTGCGGTTCTACATCGTCGGCGGCCCGGTCTATCAAACGCGCGGCCAGCACACCGAAGAAGGGCTGCGCCGCCGTGTGGCCGAGCTCGGACTGACAGACCGCGTGGGGTTCGTTCCGTTCCAGCAGGAAACGGTGCCGATCTATCGGGCGTTGGATGTCGTCGTCCACGCCAGCACCCAGCCGGAACCCTTCGGTCTGACGATTGTGGAAGCGATGTCCTGCGGCCGTGCGCTCGTGGTAGCGCGTGCCGGCGGTGCGGCGGAGCTGTTCACCCACGAGCACGATGCGCTTGGCGTCCCTCCCGGCGATGTCGCGGCTCTTCGCGGCGCGCTTCAGCAGCTGGCCGGCGACCCCGACCTGCGCGCCGGCTTGGCCGTAATGCGCGGGAGACGGCCGTACGCTGCTTCCACGCCGACCGGATCGGCCCGCAGGTGCTATACTTCTATCAACGCATTCTGCACCGCGAAAGGGTGATAATCTAAGATCTTGCGGCGAGCCTCCCGCGTAAGCGGGGGAGGGAGTTCTGCAAGACTCCCTTCCCCCGCTTACGCGGGAGGCTCGCCAGCGAAACCCAAATACACCCTTCCCAAACGGCTCGGAATCGTTTACAAGTATTAGAAGCGCGTATTTTGGCAGGCCACGTCCACGCCACGGAGCGCGTTACAGTCGCGCAATAACCGGATTTTAACACTCGCTTAACCAAACCATCCCGCCCGGCCTTTTTCTCCAAGGACACGGCCCATGGCACGTCTCGACGTTGATCAGGCCCACGAAACTACTACCGATGCTCCGCCCGCGCAGTCGTCGTTCCAGCTGTTCCAGGCGATATGGAAACACAAGGCCTTGCTGGTCCTCGGGGGCGCCATCGGCCTGGTGATGGGCCTCCTTTATTACATCCAGGCACGCCGGTGTACCAGGCCCGCGCCAGCTGATGATCATCAAGAAGCAGCCGCAGATTCTTCCGGGCAACCTCAGCAACCAGACCGCGATGCTGGTCGAAGATTACCTCACGGCTTACACCTTCCTGATCAAAAGCCCGAAGATCGTCCACATGGCGAACCAGGACAAGCATCTGTATGAACTCCCCTCGTTCGCCGGCGTGACCGACGTCGAGAGCATCATTGCCGGCAATCTGATGGCCACGCCGGCGTCCACCAGCAACAGCAACTCCACGACGCCGATCCTGAACCTGGCTTACCGCTCGACGGTGCCCGAAGATGCCGACAAGGTCCTCGACGCCGTCATCACGGCCTACAAGAGCTTCCTCGCCGACAAGTACAGGGGCGTCAGCGAGAAAACGGAGACGCTCCTCAAAAGCGCGAAATCAGTGCTAGAGCACGACAGGAAGGTAAGCGCAGATCTTCTGGAAAAAGACAAGGAGACGCTGATGCTCACAGCAAGGAGGGTCATCTCGCCCTGCAAGATCACATTACCGCCCTCGATGTCGAATACGTGAAATTGCAGAACCAACAAATCAAGCTTGAGAGCCTGCAAAAGAACCTGGACTACGTGATAGACCCACGATGTAAATCCGCGTTTCCTTATCGATCAACCCATTCCGCCGATAAGAAGCCACAAGGAAGAAACGCGGCCGAATCTCGAAAATGCCTTGCTGAGCCTGAGGATGGAAGCGCAGACCAAGAGCAGCGACCACGGAGAGGGTCACCCAGATATGCAAGCTTTGCGGGAAAAGATCAAGACCGTGGAGCAATTCATAAAAGATTATCCCGTGGACACGGAAGAAGAAAGACCTCTGCCGCCGCTATCCAAGCCGACAATCGAGTCATTCGAGCAACGGCTCCAATTCCAGCTGTACCAGATCAACGAGCAGATGAAAGATCTGGAAGAAAGCAATGGAGATCGAAACGGGGAAATTCAAGGTGCAGAAGGATCTCCACGAAAAGAGGGAAGCCGAGCGCAAACGGCTAGCACAAATCGACGATGTGGCTGCCAGCTTGAAGACCCCGCTGCAACCAGATCAACCTGCTCAAGGACAACCAGGCGTATGAGGCGGACACTATCGCTCCGCCGGCGTTCGCGGGCAAGGTGGAACCCAAGCCACTCGTGGTGTTTCCGCTGGCGCTGCTGGGCGGGCTGGTGGTTGGCGCCGGCCTGGCCTGGGCCGCGGAAATGTCCGACCGCAGCTTCCGCAGTCCGCACGAGATTCGCCGCCGCCTGGGGCTGTCGATCCTGGGCCACATACCGCAGTTCGAGCTGGCCGAAGTGCCTGCCGCCGAGCGCCGGACTCGACCTCGGCCTGTGCACCGTCCACAATACCAAGGGGACCGAATCGGAGGCCTACCGCGGCGTGCGCACCGCGTCTGCTTCAGCACGCGCGGCGAACGGCACCAGATCATCCAGGTCACCAGCCCGACGCAGGGCGACGGCAAGAGCACGCTGTGCGCCAACCTGGCCATCTGATCGCGCAGTCGGGCAAGCGCGTGCTGCTGATCGACGCCGACTGCCGCCGGCCGCGGCAGCACCGGCTGTTCAACGTGACCAACGTGCGCGGCCTGGTGACGGTCATCACCGACCAGGCGACGGCCAACGAGGTCATCCAGCCGACGCCGGTGGCGAACCTGTCGGTGCTGGTGTGCGGCCCGCGGCCGAACAACCCCGCCGAGCTGCTCACCTCGCCGCGCTTCGGCGAGCTGATGGAAGAGCTGCGGCCGTCCTACGACTTCATCATCGTGGACACGCCGCCGATGCTGGCCGTCTCCGATCCCTCGGTGGTGGCCTCGCGTGTCGATGGCGTGCTGGTGACCTTGCGGCTCAGCCGCAACGGCCGCCCCGCCGCGGAGCGGGCCAAGGAAATGCTGGCCTCGCTGGGTGCGAACATCCTTGGCGTGGTCGTCAACGGCCTGGGCCGCAAGGGGAAGGACGGCTACTACGAAACCGACTCCTACGGTTATGCCTATGAGTACGAGTACGAGTACGCCTACACCTACGAGCCGGACGATAGCGACTCCGAAGTCAACCTGGACGAAGCCGCGGTCGCGCCGGCGTCCAGCCCGTCGGGCAACGGCTCGGACGGGCCGAACTCGGCGGTCGATCTCGGGGCCAGTCCGCAGCGGCCGGCGCGCCGCAGCTCCAGAACGGCGCCCGCAGCGAGAAAGCCAACGGCCGGCCCTTCGGATGGCTGCGCTTTTGGGGATGAGGATGATTGCAGATTGTAGATTGTAGATTGCAGATTGAAAACGAAGAGGTTGTTTTCAATCTGCAATCTTTTTAAGGAGGTCGCGATGGATAGCGAGACGATGAAGCATCGCACCAAGGAGTTCGCCAAGCGGATAATCAAAGTGTGCCGCGCACTTCCAACAACGGAAGAGGCACGATTGATTCGGGCACAGTTGTTTCGGGCGGGAACATCAGTCGGGGCGAACTACCGGGCGACATGCCGAGGACGGTCCAAGGCAGACTTCATCGCAAAAATGGGCATCGTTCTCGAAGAAGCAGACGAATCGCTCTACTGGATGGAGATTCTCGTGGAAACGGAGATCATGAAAGCTGATTTGCTTGGTTCCCTTATGGACGAGGCCAACCAGTTGGTCGCGATTCTTGTCCAAAGTTTGAACACAGCCAAACAATAGCGTTCCTTAAAGCTTACAGATTGCTATGTTCAATCTGCAATCTACAATCTGCAATCTGCAATCCTCATGACGCCGCTGGCGGACATGCACTGCCATCTGCTGGGGGGCCTGGACGACGGGCCGCACCGTTGACGATGCCGTCGAAATGTGCCGCATCGCCATGCCGAAGGCACACGCTGGGCCTGCGTACCGCACATCAGAACGACCGCTGGGCCGCCGTCACTCCCGACCGCATCCGCACTGCCACACAGGAACTTGCCGGGCGCCTGCAACAAGAAGGCATTGCGCGACGGTCTACCCCTGCCGAGGTCATGGTCAGCCCGGGACTGGTAACCGACTGGACCGCCGGCACGCTCCTC
Source organism: uncultured Acidobacteriaceae bacterium (assembly GCA_963736535.1). GTDB lineage: Bacteria > Acidobacteriota > Terriglobia > Terriglobales > Acidobacteriaceae > PALSA-350. Next base: position 225,894 of record CAVTPN010000010.1, on the reverse strand, counting down.
AGCGTCGCCGACCATGGCCGGTACCTTCTCGTCGAAATGCCCCACGGGTTATATGTCGATTTGCGGCCGATGGCACGGCGGCTGGCCGGAGCTGGGGTGCGGCTGATCCTGGCTCACCCCAGCGCCATCAAGAATTGCTCGACAATGCCGCTCCTCTGGAAGAGCTGGTGCGGGCCGGCTGTCTGGTCCAGGTATCCAGCAAGAGCATCACCGAGCCGCGCGACAAGGCCGAAAGGCGAGCCCTGCGCGGCTGGTTCCGGCGTGGGCTGGTCCACGTCCTGGGCTCCGACGGCCATTCGCCGCACCGCCGGCCGCCTCTTTTGGCTGCGGCCTTTCGTCAAGTCACTTCCTGGGTTGGCCGCAAGGCCGCCGACGCCATCGGCGGCGGCAACGCCAGTGCGGTCCTCGACGACAAACCGCTCCGCGTCCCCGATCCGCTACCCCCGCCGCGCCGCTTCTTCTTCTGGCCGTGGAGCAGGGGTTAGCGACGAGCGTTCGGCCCGTAGGACGGATTTTCAATCCGTCCCTCCCATCGACCCCGTAGGACGGATTTTCAATCCGTCCCTCCCATCGACCCCGTAGGACGGATTTTCAATCCGTCCCTCCCAGGGCCGGACGGATTGAAAATCCGTCCTACGGTCAAGAGGTCCCACCAGGCGTTCGCGGCCAAACGTTCATCACGGCCCGGTCGCGGTGCTCGTGATGGTACCGGTGACCGAGTGTACGATGTTGACGAAGTAGCTGAGCCGAACGAGACCCGAGAAGTACCGCGTCATCGCTTCGCCCGGGGTCTCCTGCAAGATAATCATGTCGCCGGCCTGGACGAGGATGCGTTCCCGTGAATCCTGCAAGGCGCGGTTCAAATTGACGCGGATGGGAATCGTGCCGTAGTCGGGCGTCTTCCGCAGGATCGTTATCAGGCTCGGCGACGGGAAGCCGAGACCCGTGGTGATCAAGTTGCCCTGCAGGTTGTTCACGTTCGTGGCGCCGTTGACCAGCGGGCCGTTCGCCAGCGAGATCGCCTCGACCACGTCGAGATCGTAATCGCGCGGCAGGATGAACTGGCGCGGCGGCAACAGACCGCCCGTGTAATAGAGCTCGGTGTCGCGGGCTTCGATGAACAGCACGTCGCCGTTCTCCAGGATCACGTCTTCGGGGCGGAACGGCACCGCTTCTCCGGGCCTCAACCGCAACGGAATGCGAATGGTTTGCGTTCCGGGGAAGCGGTTCGCACCGCCTTCCGCCACGCACTTGGCATCCTCTTCGGTCGCCTTGACGCCCCGGAAGACACCGCGTTCGATGCGCACCTCGTTCTCGGCATCCAGGCCCGGCAAGCCGCCGGTGCGCGTCAGCGCGTTGAGGATGTCGTTCTCGTATGCCGGCAGGTCGATCACATAGCCGGTGCCGCGCTTGGTCTGGCCGAGCGATACCGTTGTCGCTCCTCCGGGCAGACCGACCGAGTCCTGACGCACGACCAGAATGTGCTTGGTCCGCGGCTTGATGAGCGTCACGATGACTTTCGCGCCCTTTTCCTTGATGATGTCTCTGTCCAGATAAGCCTTTTTGATCCGTTCCTGGGCCTCGCCCAGAGACAGTCCCTTGACGTAAATACCCTGCTCGATGAGCGGCACCGGCACGTAGCCGTCCTCACGCACGGGGAGAGGGAAGCCGAACGACGGCGGGATGTTGCCAACCTCCGAAAAGCGAACCGGCGGCGGCTGCGTCTTGTCGCCCAGGACGGTTTCGATGTAGACGCCCAGCACGTCTCCCGCGTCAAGCAAATAGATTTCGTTCGGCTTCTGCCGCAGCACCGCGAGCGGAATCGTCTTCTCTTCCGATCGGCGCCGGCCCAGGATCTCGGGCGGCAGCCGGTAGGAGGGCACGGCATTGGCGACCGGGTTGCTTAATGCCGCGCAGCCGTTCAGGATGGCGCACCATGTCAGCGCGGCCAGCAGCACGAAGGTGCGGCCGATTCTTCCTGCGCGATTGACGAGGGCAGGGTAGTAGAGATTCATGGCGGTTTGGCACCTCGGCATACGAAATACGGTCGCGATCGAAAACCCCTCAGCGACCCGTTTAGCCGCCCGTCTCGGACGGGCGCTCCCCTTGCACGGGGGAGCGCCCGTCCGAGACGGGCGGCTAAACGGCGGGCGTTAGAGGGAAAATCATGGCGGCGGCTGCGCTCCTGGTTCCTTGGCCGGCGTCGGCAACATCTCCGTGTCCGGCAGGTTCTCGTCGGCCTTGGGCATCTTCTGAATCGTCGTATCGCCCTGAATAGCCCGCAGGTTGTCCGCCAGGGTGGCGCGGCGCTTCGACCGCGTTAATCGGCTGAGCAGACAGCGGAATGACGATCTGCTCGCGCAGACCCGTCATCCTGGCACGGGCAGCGCCGGTGCGGAAGCCCTCGAACCATTCGCGGGCCTCGTCAGACCGCTCTCCCGGCACTGTGTAGACGCCGAACAGCTGGTAGTGGAACGGCGGGATCGCCGGCGGCTTACCCTTGCCGCCGAACACGAGATAATCGGTGAAGCCGTCGCTGAAGCCTTCTTTGAAAGGTGGCGAGAAGTCCTTATCGACGCAATCCGCGGCGAATTCCTTCCAGTTTGTCTCGGCCCATTTACGGCAGCGATCTTCCAGAGTACACGTGTCCGCAGCCCGTCGCGGACATTCGTACAAGTTGCGGAAGCTGATGTCGAAGAGTCCGACCCCCTGGCAGCCGGCGCTCGCCACTGCGATCCATCCCGCGACAAGCAGCGTTCGGACCCGCATGCGGTTCCCCCTTCTCTGCATCAGGGCGCGACACGCCCTGCTCGCCCGCGCATTGTCCCTTCTCACGAAAGGACGTGACACCTATCATGAATCGGACCGATGGCCGTGCGGACTTAAGCGATTATTCCGAACGTGCCGAAGGGGCAAACCTTGTGAGCCGATTTGCGCGGCATCTGGGCAAAAAGGATTCAAGTCCTGCGCGGCCGCGCCATTGAGCGGTTGGAGAGCCTGGGAAGAAAAGTCATGCTGCGGGCCCTGTTTCTCACGGGACTGAGTGCGCTTCTGTTCAGCGGCTGCGATAATCCCCGCGCCGGCACGCCGGCCCCCGATACTCACCGCCCGGCACCGGTCGCCGAGTTGAAGGACTTCCCCAAGGACCTCCAGCTGCGTGCCCAGCTGGCGACGGTGCGGATCACGAACCTCGAGAAGGGAACGACGGGCAGCGGAGTCTTCGTCGGCCGGGATAGCAAGGGCGTCTGCCGGTTCCTGACCGCGGCCCACGTCGTCAAGACCGGCGATCTCTTCAAGTTGACCATCTGCTCCCCCGACCCTCTGGTGCCTGACAAGGTCTACCAAGAAAAGATGACGGTGGAATACTCGCAAGTGGACGATCTGGCCCTCATCGAACTGAAAACTGACGTCGAAATGCCCGCCGACGAAATGCCCGCGCCGCTGCCCCTGTGTCCGGCGAAGGCGGTGCCCACAGCGAAGAATTTCGCCGCCCTGACCGTCGGCTACGGCGACGGCGGTCCGCCGAGTTGCGAGGCCGTGATTGTCGCGGGCAGGAAGCGGCCGATACTGCCGGGCGAAATCAGGGAGCGCGACATGTGGGAAGTGACGCCGGCGACGGAAGAGGGACGATCCGGCGGTCCGCTGCTGGATGCGAAGGGCCGGCTGCTCGGCATCGCCAGCGGCGTCGGCGACGGCAAGGGATATTACGTCTACACCAGCACGGTTCGCGTGTTTGTGGAGACGCATGTACCGAAGGAGAAATAATTGACAGGGTCAACCCGTGTCCAATAATTCCTATTTTTCCTAATCTAGCCTCTGGACAATGCTGGCTGGTCATGGTACAACTAGCGAAAAGCCCGAAAATTCGCACAAACACGACGAGAGCTGGCTGCATCCCAGCGCTCGAACTTCTCTGCAAGGAGATCCCTCCAATGAAGCTTCTATCGCTGGCTTTGACCGTCGCCGTCAGCCTTGGCGCACTGGCCATGCTCGGCTCTTGCTGCTTGACAGCCGGCGAGCCGGCTGCGCTGGGCGATATTTTCAGCATGAGCTTCCTCGTCAATCACAATTCAACCGCCAAGACGAACGGCACAGTGACGGCGAACGAAGACTCCGCCGTCAAGCCCGCTGCGCGACTGGAAGTACACCGCCAAAGGCAACGATTGATGAGGTAGTGGTCTGAACGCCACTTCCCTTGGAGATCACTGCGCTGGATTCTACCCCGGCGCAAGTGCATTCTTTTTCATGTTGTCCGACTCAGCTCCCTCTTCTACCACACGGCTTCTTTCGACTGCCATGGAAGGGGTGACTCTTTCCCTGGTCGTGCTGGCGCCCTGGCCTCTCGGCTCCTTTTCTCCCTTCTTCGAGTTCCTGTTGCGCGTCGGGCTCGCCTTGCTGCTCATTCTGTGGGCAGTGCGCATGCTTGCTCGAACGGCGCTTCTCCTGGCAGCCGTGTGTGGCGACACTGGCACTGGCAGGACTCGTTGGCCTGGGGCTGTTGCAGATGGTCCCGTTGCCGCCCGGCCTGCTTTCCACGATCTCACCTGGCACGGCACGCTTCGAGGCCGAGTTGCGCCCCAGCCCAGAGATGGCACTGCCCCTCACTCTCTATCCCGCTGCCACCCGGCAGGAAACGACCCAACTGCTCGCCCTGTTTCTGCTGTTCGCCGTGGTGCGGAACAACGTCGGCTCTCCGTGCGCTGCGGCGCTTGGCCGTGGCGGTCATGGTCAATGCCATACTGCTGGCCCTGTTCGCGCTCATCCAGCGTTTCCGCTCGCCGGACAAAATGTTCTGGACCTTCGAGAACCTATTCGAAGGTTACGGCCCATTCGCTTATCGCAACAACTTCCCGTTCTGGACCAACATGGCTTTTGGTCTGGGTCTGGGACTGCTGCTCGCCGGGGGTTCAGGCAGACGACCGTTGTCGCGTTCGCCTTGTTCTTGCAGCGGCCCGGGTTGCTGGCCCTGGGATTGGCCCTGGCGCTGGTCGCGGGCAGCACGATTTTCAGCCTGTCTGCGCGGCGGGTTCGTCGCTCTGGTGATAAGCAGCCTCTGTTTCGCGACCCTGAACTGGTCCACCAGCAGGCGGTTTGCCGCCGTGACCCTGCTGAGCATCGGCATACTGGTCGCCGGTCTGCTCGCCTGGTTTGGTTTCTCCAGGATCGAGGACCGTTTCGAGGCCCTGCGGAACAAGGATAAGTCCAGCCTTATCCGCGCCGAGGTCTGGAAGCAAATGCTGCCGGATGTGGCGCGCTTCCCTGTCTTTGGCACCGGCTGGGGCACCTTTCAAACGATCGAGCCGATGGCACGCCCGCCGGGGACCATCGCGTCGCGAGGCGGCCGGATTCACGCAAACAATGAATACTCTGGAAACACTCCTGGAAGGCGGAGTAATCGGCTGGCCCTGCTGCTTGTCGCGGTGGTTGCGGTGTTCCGGGCCGGGGGGCGGGCGCTGGCGGCCTACCGCGGCCACCGGACGGCAGCCCTGGTCGCGGGCGCGCTGGCCGGATTGACGGCCGTGGCGGTCCACAGCTTCCTCGACTTTGGACCGCACAATCCCGCCGTCGCCGTCCTGACGGTAGTCGTCGCCGCCCAGCTGACGGCCCTGGGAGATCGAAGCAAGCCGCTGGTGCTGGGCGTCGGCGGCGCCGTCGCAGCTGCGGTCGTGACTGGTCGCTCTGGGAGTTGGGTTGGCCGGGGCCGGGTGGCAAATGCACCAGGCCAACCGGGCCCTATCGCGCCGCTCTGAAACTGGCCGCCCTTCCCGGCGACGAAGCGCGCACGGCACAGATCGCTCTGCTGGAAACCGCTCTGCGCCACGTACCCAACGATCCCCAGCTGGAGGCCGCCCTCGGCGAAGCCTGGATCCAACGCTACGACGAACAGAAGTCGTCTGCTGCCAGGGACACGGCGCTGGATCATTACCGCCGCGCCCGGGACCTGTGCCCCCTGCTCGTCATGCCCCAGATGCGGCTGGCGACCTACGCACCTGCCGGGGAACGTCCGGGCTATCTCCGGGCGGTCAAATTATTGCGGCCGGCTGACTCGGAAATATGGTACTTGGCCGGCCTGCAAGAGTGGCACGACAAGCAGCAGTCCGAGGCGCTGGCCACCTGGAAGCAGACGCTCACCCTGTCCGATCGCTGGTTGCCGACTATTCTCGACCAGCTTGCTCCGCTTTACGGCAATGCGGAACAGCTCAAGCAGGCGCTGCCGGAGCAGCCCGAACTGTATGCTCAAGCCGCGCAATATCTCGTCGATCGGCCCGAGGAGACGCCGGATCAAGCGTTGCGCGAAAAGGCCGCCCAGCAGCTGCGCGGATGCCTTGAAGATGCTGCCGTCCGAAGAGCAGTGCAAGCCGGCGCAGCTGTACCTGCGGGCCCGTCTTTTTGAAGGCTTGAACGACCCGCTCGTGGCGCTTCGCCTGTTCGCTCGTGCCGTGGAAAAGGACTCTTCGCAAAAAGAATGGCGTTTTGCCTATGCGGAATTGCTTGCCAAACAGGAAAATTCCGCTGATTTGAAGCTGGCTTTGAAGCTGGTAGAAGGCCTGAAACGCGAGAAATTCAAGCCACGTGCCGTGGATGAGCTCTATCAACTGATCGAAGGACGGCTCCAAAAAAGGGGAGACCAATAATTTAGGGTTTTAGAGGTAATTTTTCTTGACTATCCGACCCAGATCGCCTAACCTACTATTTCCCGTAAAATTCCCTAATCCCTATAGTCGATTCGTTCGGGAGTCGGTAATTTACTGTGAATCAATCCGTCCCAGGAGCATTGGTTCCTATCGCCTCTTGCGGCGCAACAACAGGATGGTTGGGTTGCGCTCCTTGCTGGCATGTTCCCCCGTGCCGCGCTCTGGGACGTGAACGTGTGCCCCCGGTGAGCGCTCCTCACTCACCCGGAGTTCAACCCTTCGTGTCGCTGCGTAGTGTGGGTTGCCCGGCGGCAGACACCGAAAAGGCCCTCGCAAAAACAACGCGCTCGTGGTCCACAGGGCGCTTCCCACACAACTTGTTGTGGCCGCCAATCCCTCGCTCGCCGCACACCCTGGCTGACCGCCTGTTGAGGAACCACCATGTTTAAGTCGATGCTGACGAAACTTCTCCGGCCGTACGCCACTCTCACGCGGACCAAGAAGCGGCCCGAGCGCAGCAAACGCCGCGCGGCCAATCCCTTGCGGATTGAGTACCTCGAAGACCGCATAACACCCGTTACCTTCAGCCCCGGCGCCGACCGCCGCCACCATCAACGCGGCCATCCTCGCCAACCCATCGGGCACCACCTTCACCTTTAATCCCGGCACCTATACCCTCGGCGGCACCATCAACGCCAGCGTCGCCAACGACGTCTCCTCCACAGGGCAACAACGCCGGCACCAGCGGCACCACCGGCGTCGCCACCCGAAAGCGTCCTCACCGACGCCACCGGCGCCGAAGCCTCCATCCCCCAAATCTTCCATGTGACCGCCAACGGCGTCACCATCAACGGCTTCACCCTCGACGGCGCCACCAACACCGTCCCGGACGGCATCGACGTCACCAGCAGCAGCACCGCCAGCCCCATCACCGGCACCAAGATTCAGAACAACATCATTCAGAACCTGGACGCGCTGGGCGTCTTGCTGTTCAACGCCGCGGGCACCGGCCTCACCACCGCCTCCAGCGGCAACTCCATCAGCCAGAACCTCATTCAAAACTACGGCAACGGTGGCGGTAGCTTCACCCTTTGAACCTCAGTTCTATTCCGGCATCAGCCTCATCAACGACGCCGACGCGGGCGTGACAGCCAACCAGATCAACACCACGACCGGCATCTTCGGCATCTATGCCCAGACTTTCTTCCATGCCTCCACCGACGGAACCATGCAATGGACGGGCAACGTCGTCACGGTCACCCAGGGCGGCGTCGGCATCTTTGTCAACAACTTCTTCGATAACGCACCGGGCCTAAATATCACCGGCAACGCGGTGGTCGCGGACGACGGCGTGACCACCGCAAGCCATCACCGACCCCAATGCGGCCTTCGGCATCGCCCTCGCCAGCTTGAGCGAGGCAAACCCGATTACCGTCAACGACACCATCCGGGCCGACACCGCCCATGCCGGCACCGGCGTGTTCACACGCGGTATCGAAATGGTTAATGTGGGGACGGCCCCAACCGTCGACATCACCGGCGGCACGATCAGTGCCTCTACGACCGGCATCGCTCTCGATAACTTCAACAATCCGCCAACGTTGGGCATCCCCAACCTGACCAGCCCCAGTTATATCATCCAGGCTTCCACGGTGAACGTCACGGGCACGGTCAACATCACCGGCGCGACCACGGCTGTCGACGTGGAGGGCGGCAGCGGCAGCACCACCAAGGCCATCCTCGATATCGACGCGGGCGCCAGCATCACCGGCGGCGGCACGGTCCAGGCCGAGAACGGCGGCACCCTGGCCGGCGCCGGCTCGATCACCGGCAATGTCAACATCGAGACCAGCGGCATCCTGGCGCCGGGCGACCTGGCAACGCCTCCGGCGGGCAATCCGGTCGGCCACACCATCGGCACGCTGACGGTCACCGGCAACGTCACCTTCGATAGCTCGTCCTTCTTCTTCGTCAACGTCGGACCCGGCGCCACGCCGACCGTCAACGACAAGCTCTCGGCCGGTGGAACCATCACCCTCAACGGGGCGACGCTAGAAGGCACCAGCGGCGTATCGGCTGGCACGACGCCGTCCTTTACCATCATCCAGGGCGGCACCGTCGGGGCTTCCGAGTTCGCCTCCGCCGGCACGGTCACCCTCGGCGGCACCACGTACACTGTCGTCTACACCACCGGCGCCGGCGGCAGCGTGGTCCTGACACCGGGCAATTTCTTCGCCTTCGTCACCAGCCCTGCGGGAGCTAACGGCTACGCGCCGGTCACGCCTGGCTTTGAGTTCAACGGCAGCTATGGCTGGATCGGCACACCGCCGTTCGGCACGCTGACTCGCCCTGGGGTCCCACCTCTGCCGGGCACTACGGCCCAAGATGCGTCACTCTCTTATGACACCGCGTCGCGGACCTTCGGCGTCGGCGGACTGGCCGCCGGCACCTACGCGATTACCGTCATCCAGGGCGACTACTACACCCAATCCGCCGGCCAGCACAGTAACATGCTCGTCACCGCCTACGAGGACAACACGCTCGGCTCCTCCATCGGCAGCACGACGGCTGTCACCGTGCCGTACAAGCAGTTCTCCGACCAGACCTTCGAGGTCACCATCACCGGCGGCGGCACGCACACGCTGGACCTGGTCTTCACCGGCAGCAACGATTACTGGGTGGTCAACGATGTCATCGTCCGGGCCATCGCCAATGTGCAGCCGATCACGTTTACCGAAATGGGCCAAACGACCACTGCCACCGGCACGACGGTCGATGAGTACAAGGGGACGGTGGGCGGCAGCGGCGTGGCCAATGGCAGCTATATCACGGTCAACACGACGCTCGGCACGATCATTCCCACCAACTCCAGCTTCACCCCCATCGCCGATGCATCGCCACTCTTCTACGGGCAGCAGATGCAGACGACGAGCAATACTTTCTACTTCGAGGTGCAGGAGACGGGCGGCCTCGGCACGGCGGAACTCACGGCCAACGAGGTCAACGGCTTGGCGGTGACCAGCTCGCCGACAGCCGATGTCTTCACGGCGGCGAGCTTCCGCAACCTCGCCTTCCGCGCCAGCAGCAGCCCGGCCCTGAGTTCGGGAACGCTGGGAGGCAATTCCTACACGACCTTCATCCCCATCGCACCGGCCCCAACGGCCACGGAGTTCACCACGACGCAGGGCTACGGCTGGAACGGCACCTCCGCGTCCTTCAGCGTCGATCGCGGCGCTGCCCAGCCCAACCCCCTGGAGACGGGCATCCAGTTCGATACGGCGACGCGCTACTTCTCGGTCATCCTGGCCCCCGGCACGTACACGGTCAACGCGTACATGGGCGATACCGCGGTGGCTCACACCAACATGAGCATCATCGCCACCCAGGGTGCCTCGACCCTGTACTCCTCGCCGCTGTTCAGCACGGTGGCCAGCACCAACTACCTCCAGAACGCCGCGCAGACCTTCCAGATCACTGTCACGGGCACGCCCACCAGCGTGGCGCCGGTCACCCTGGCGTTCAGCGGCAGCAACAACTACTGGGTGCTCAGCGACCTGACGTTCGCGCCGACGGCGCAGGTCGCCGCCAGCGAGGCCCCGGCCAGCAAGACGCCGGTGCCGTCGCTGACCCAGGCAGAGCTGCAACCGATCGTGACCGCGGCCATTCAGCGCTATGCCGCGGCGGGTCTCGATGCCAAGGATCTGGCCCTGCTGCGGTCGGTGTCGTTCCAGATCAGCGATTTGCGTTCGCTGGGTCTGCTCGGCACGACGCCGATCAACGGCCATACGGTGACCATCGACGCCACCGGCGCCGGCTACGGCTGGTACATCGACGCCACGCCGAGCGACGACAACGGCTTCGTTGTCTCCAACGTGGCTTCGACGCAGCTGACCGCCACGGCTGGCAGCGCGGCCGCCGGCCACTACGACCTGCTGACGGTGGTGATGCACGAGTTGGGCCACGTCCTCGGTAAGGCCGACGTGCCCAACGCCAGTGCGCCGGGCAACCTGATGGACACCGTGCTTTCGCTGGGCATGCGGCGGCTGCCGACCGGCGATGTGGCCATCTTCACCTCGGGCACCAACCTGTCGGCGGTGGCGAATGCGCTGAACCACCACTGAGAAACAAACGAGATGTTCCAGGAGCCGCCGGGTCAAACCGGCGGCTCTTTTCTTTTCGGGGGCGTGTCTGACGCGTCTTTCAGAACCGCGACCGTGAGGGAGCGGCTAGCGGCGCTCCCATCAAGTTAAGGCGCTTGGTCCAATTCGGCCTGAAGGGCCGGTTCTGTCAGCCCAGGCCAAAGGCCTGGGAACAGGCGTCCCCTTGGGCTCGTGGCCCTGTAGGGGCCGTTCAATCTACCCATGCTCTCAGGGTGAACGAGCCTTTCAGGCTCGACTTCTTCTTGCCCCATTTCCCAGGCCTTCGGCCTGGGCTGACAGAACGAGCCCTTCAGGCTCGCGTTCCTTAACTTGATCCTATGGGGAGCAGTAGCGGCGCTCCACCGCTCCCTCACGGTCACGGTTCTGATTCGGCAATACACAGCAGAAGTAGCCACGATGAAAGATTGGCATTATCGTCAAATCTCTCACCTTTTTGCTTGACTATCCATCCTATCTGCCCTAATCTAGGGCCTTAAAGCTACACATCCCGCTCTGTGATTGGTTCATCCGGCTCGCGCTTTGAGGTGAATCAATCCTCCCCAGGAACTCCCCTGAGCGGTTCGTCCAACGGCATCAGGAAGCCCCCTAGAAATGCCGCGCCCAGGTTGCGGGCGATGCGTTGATCGGTCCACGTTCTGACACGCGCTGCCTCATTCGCCTCCTACTTATTTCCCCTGGCGCCCGTCTGGTGAGGAACCTATGTTCGAGTCACGGCTGAATATGCTCTTGCGGCCCTTTGCCGCCTTCTCGCGGATCAAGAAGCGGCCCGAGCGCAGCAAACGCCGCGCGGCCAATCCCTTGCGGTTGGAGCACCTCGAAGACCGCGTGACACCCGTCACCTTCAGCCCCGGCGCCACCGCCGCCACCATCAACGCTGCCATCACCGGCAACGCATCGGGCACCACCTTCACCTTTAATCCCGGCACCTATATCCTCGGCGGCACCATCAACGCCAGCGTGGCCAACGACGTCTTCCAGGGCAACAACGCCGGCACCAGCGCCAACGGCCCGCGCGCGACCGAAAGCGTTCTCACCGACACAGCCGGCGCCGAAGCCTCCATCCCCCAAATCTTCCATGTGACCGCCAACGGCGTCACCATCAACGGCTTCACCCTCGACGGCGCCGCCAACACCGTCCAGGACGGCATCGACGTCACCAGCAGCAGCACCGCCAGCCCCATCACCGGCACCAAGATTCAGAACAACATCATTCAGAACCTGGACGCGCTGGGCGTCTTGCTGTTCAACGCCGCGGGCACTGGCCTCACCACCGCCTCCAGCGGCAACTCCATCAGCCAGAACCTCATTCAAAACTACGGCAACGGTGGCGGTAGCTCACCCTTTGAACCTCAGTTCTATTCCGGCATCAGCCTCGTCAACGACGCCGACGCGGGCGTGACAGCCAACCAGATCAACACCACGACCGGCATTTTCGGCATCTATGCCCAGACCTTCTTCCATGCCTCCACCGACGGAACCATGCAATGGACGGGCAACGTCGTCACGGTCACCCAGGGCGGCGTCGGCATCTTTGTCAACAACTTCTTCGCCAACGCACCGGGCGTGAATATCACCGGCAACGCGGTGGTCGCCGACGACGGCGTGACCACCGCAGCCATCACCGACCCCAATGCGGCCTTCGGCATCGCCCTCGCCAGCTTGAGCGAGGTAAACCCGATCACCGTCAACGACACCATCCGGGCCGACATCGCCCATGCCGGCACTGGCGTGTTCACACGCGGTATCGAAATGGTTAATGTGGGGACGGCCCCAACCGTCGACATCACCGGCGGCACGATCAGTGCCTCTACGACCGGCATCGCTCTTGACAACTTCAACAATCCGCCAACGTTGGGCATCCCCGGCCTGACCAGCCCCAGTTATATGATCCAGGCTTCCACGGTGAACGTCACGGGCACGGTCAACATCACCGGCGCGACCACGGCTGTCGACGTGGAGGGCGGCAGCGGCAGCACCACCAAGGCCATCCTCGATATCGACGCGGGAGCCAGCATTACCGGCGGCGGCACGGTTCAGGCCGAGAACGGCGGCACCCTGGCCGGCGCCGGCTCGATCACCGGCAACGTCAACATCAAGACCGGCGGCATCCTGGCGCCGGGCGACCTGGCAACGCCCCCGGCGGGCAGTCCTCCCGGCCACACCATCGGCACCCTTACGGTGAGCGGCAACGCCACCTTCGATAGTTCGTCCTTCTTCTTCGTCAACGTCGGACCCGGCGCCACGCCGACGGTCAATGACAAACTCTCCGCCGGTGGAACCATCACCCTCGGCAATGCGACATTGGAAGGCACCAGCGGCTTATCCGCTGCTGCGACGCCGTCCTTTACCATCATCCAGGGTGGGACAGTTAACGGCACCTTCGGCGGCACCGCCGCACCCCCTACCGAATCGATCACCCTCAACGGCACCGCGTTCGGCATCGTTTACACCATGCCGGCCCCCGGCAGCGTGGTCCTGAGCACGGGCAATTATTACGCCTTCACTCCCAGCAGTGCGGGAACTAACGGCTACACGCCGATCACGCCCAGCACGCCCAGCTTTGCAATCAACGGCAGCTACGGCTGGATCGGCACACCGCCGCTCGGAACGCTGACTCGCCCCGGGGTCCCACCTCTGCCTGATACCTTGGCCCAGGATGCAGGACTCTCTTACGACACCAAGCAGCGCACCTTCGGCGTCGGCGGACTGACCGCCGGCACCTACGCGGTGACCGTCATCCAGGGCGACTACTACACCGTCTCCCCCGGCCAGCACAGCAACATGCTCGTCACCGCCTACGAGGACAACACGCTCGGCTCCCCCATCGGCAGCACGACGGCTGTCACCGTGCCCTACGAGCAGTTCGCCGACCAGACCTTCGAGGTCACCATCACCGGCGGCGGCACGCACACGCTGGACCTGGTCTTCACCGGCAGCAACGATTACTGGGTGGTCAACGACCTGGTCGTCCGGCCCATCAGCAATGTGCTGCCGATCACGTTTACCGAAATGGGTCAAACGACCACGGCCACCGGCACGACGATTGACGAGTTCAAGGGGACGGTGGCCGCTCCGGGTCTGCTTCCGGGCAGCCTGGTCACGGTCAGCACCACTCTCGGCACGATCGTCAACACCGACTCCAGCTTCAATCCTCTGCCCGATGCGTCGCCGCTCTTCTACGGGACGCAGGTGACGGACACCTTGTCGCCGCCGCCGCTATCCCCGCCCCCGCCGCCAGCGGCCGGCAGTACGTTCTACTTCGAGCTGGTGGAAACGGGAGGCCTCGGCACGGCGGAGCTCACGGCTAGCGCGGTAACCGGCCTGGCTGTGACCACCGCGCCGACGGCCGTGAACTTCACCGCGCCGGGCTTCCGCAACATCGCCTTCCGCGCCGGCACCAGTCCAGCCCTGACCTCGGGGAGCCTGGGAGGGAATTCCTACACCACCTTCATCTCCATCGCACCGCCCCCAACGGCCACGGAGTTCACCACGACGCAGGGCTACGGCTGGAACGGCACCTCCGCCTCCTTCAGCGTCGATCGCGGTCTGACGGCTCAGCCCAACCCCCTGGAGACCGGCATCCAGTTCGATACGGCGACGCGCTACTTCTCGGTCATACTGGCCCCCGGCACCTACACGGTCAACGCGTACATGGGCGATACCGCGGTGGCTCACACTAACATGAGCATCATCGCCACCCAGGGTGCCTCGACCCTGTACTCCTCGCCGTCGTTCAGCACGGTGGCCAGCGCCAACTACCTCCAGAACGCGGCGCAGACGTTCCAGATCACCGTCACGGGCACGCCCACCAGCGTGGCGCCGGTCACCTTGCAGTTTGCCGGCACCAACAACTACTGGGTCCTCAGCGACCTGACGTTTGCGCCGTCGCCTCCACCACCGCCGCTGCTGCTGCCTCCGCCTTTCCAGTCCTTTGACCAGGTAGCCGCCAGCGAGGCCCCGCCCAGCAAGACAGCAGTGCCGTCGCTGACCCAGGCGGAGCTACAACCGATCGTCACCGCCGCCATCCAGCGCTATGCCGCGGCGGGGCTGGATGCCAAGGACCTTGCATTGTTGCGGTCGGTGTCGTACCAGATCACCGATCTGCGGTCGCTGGGCCTGCTCGGCGAGACGCCGATCAATGGCCATACGGTGACCCTGGACGCCACCGGCGCCGGCTACGGCTGGTACATCGACGCCACGCCGACCAACGACAACGGCTTCGCCGTCTCGAACGTGGCCTCGACGCAACTAAATGCAACCAGCAGCGCGGCCGCCGGCCACTACGATCTGCTGACGGTGGTGATGCACGAACTGGGCCACGTCCTCGGCAAGGCCGACGTGGCCAACGCCAGTGCGCCGGGCAACCTGATGGATGCCGTGCTCTCGCTAGGCATGCGGCGGCTGCCGACCGGCGATGTCGCGGTGTTCACCTCGGGCAGCAACCTGGCGGCGGTGGCGAATACGCTGAGCAGCCGGCATTGATTGCCGTTCGCCCGCAGCGCCAGCCTTGCTGGCGCTGCGGGCTGCGGATGTTAGCCTTCCCTTCTCCGCGCACATTCGGCGCAATCACGGGAACTCGCGTCTTTTTCCTTTTCCTGAGGAGCCGAGGGTGGTAACCTCCGGTGATGAAGCCGCTCCGTCAATCGAAGTGAGACGGATTTTCAATCCGTCCATCGAGGCCCGGACGGATTGAAAATCCGTCCTACAGAACTTGGCGACTTCATTATTGCCCGCGCCCTAAACAACTCCTTGAGGTAACCATGAAACATCTCGCAGTCTTATGTCTATTCCTCGTTCCTCCTGCCGTGCACGCCGCCGCGCCGAAACAGCCGCATATCGTTTTCCTTCTCGCCGATGATCTCGGCTGGAAGGACATCGGCTATCACGGCAGCGAAATCAAGACGCCGAACCTGGATCGCCTTGCCGCGTCGGGCGCCAAGCTGGAATCGTTCTACGTCATGCCGGTGTGCAGTCCGACGCGCTCGGCGCTGATGACGGGGCGCTATTGCCTGCGCTTCGGGCTCCAAACCGGCGTCATACGGCCGTGGGCACAGTACGGGCTGCCGATCTGAGCGAACGCACATTGGCTCAGGCACTGAAGGAGGCCGGCTACGAGACCGCGATCACCGGCAAATGGCACCTCGGCCATTTCCAGCCGGAGTACCTGCCGACGCGGCGCGGCTTCGATCACCAGTACGGCCATTACAACGGCGCCATCGACTACTTCACCCACATCCGCGACGGCGGCCTCGACTGGCACCGCGATGATAAGGTGCTGCCACGACGAAGGCTACAGCACCGACCTGATCGGCAAGGAGGCGGTCACGGCTCATCAAGGTGCAGGATCCCGCGAAGCCGTTGTTCCTCTATGTCCCCTTCAACGCGCCGCACACACCGCTCCAGGCCCGGAGGAGTACCTGAAGAAGTACGCGGACATCAAGGACATGAAGCGTCGCAAATACGCCGCCATCGTGACTTGCCTGGACGACAACGTCGCCCGCATCGTAGCGGCACTGAAAGACAAGGGCCTACTCGACACCACGCTGATCGCCTTCTCCAGCGACAACGGCGGACCGATCAC
The DNA here is from genome assembly GCA_963736535.1 of uncultured Acidobacteriaceae bacterium. Classification (GTDB taxonomy): domain Bacteria; phylum Acidobacteriota; class Terriglobia; order Terriglobales; family Acidobacteriaceae; genus PALSA-350. Next base: position 209,518 of record CAVTPN010000010.1, on the reverse strand, counting down.
CGAGGGCGCGCGAGCAACGGTGATCGCGGCGCGAAGGGCGGCCTCTACGAAGGCGGCATGCGCGTCCCGGCGTTCGCGGCCTGGTCCGGCAAGATCAAGCCCGGCACCGTCGTCAACGAACCGCTGCACGTGGTCGATTGGTACCCGACGCTGGTGAAGCTGGCCGGCGGCAAGCTGGAGCAGAAGCATCCGCTCGACGGCAAGGACATGTGGGCGGCGATCACGGAGGGCAACCCTTCCCCGCACGCTGACATCTTGCTGAACGTTGAACCGAAGCAAGGTGCGCTGCGGGCAGGGACGTGGAAGTTAATCGTTTACGGCAAGTTGCCGCTGGCGGAGGGCGTCAAGCCGGAGCGCGCGGAGCTGTACAACCTGGCTGAGGACATCGGCGAGAAGACGAACCTGGCGGACAAGGAGCCGAAGCGCGTCGCGGAGATGCTGGCGCGCTTGAACGTGTATGCGAAGGAAGCGGTGCCGGCGAAATTGGCGGGCGAGCAGCCGCCGAGCTACAAGGCGCCGAAGGTGTGGGGGGAGAAGGATTGAACGACCTGGCGAGCCGTGCGGCGTAAGCCGCCGGGTGGAGTCACCAGCACCCCACCCGGCGGCTTACGCCGCACGGCTCGCCGAAGTCTCGTTACCGTTGCCGCCACGACCATACCGGCGCCCAACCGCAGGGCGGCGGCGGGACGCGATAGCCGAACTTCTCGGCCCGCTCCACACGGTCGATGTATTCGAGATAATCGAACTTGCCCGCCGGCCAGCCGATGTAGGCCGCTCCGCCGGCGGTTTGATAGCCGTAGCGGTGGGAGAAGGGTTCCTGCATTTCGGGCGTCACATAGCCGGGGCCGGTGTTGCGCAGATACTCGATGGAGCCCAGGCCGATGTTTTGCGCATGAGCATGGGCCGGCATCAGCCACCAGACCAGCGCGGCCGGCAGCATCCACTTCCAGTGCGTTATCCGCATTGCCGTTGTTCCTTGTCCTGTTGTTCCTCGCGGACAAGCCAGCCTTCCGATGTGGCCGGCTACCAGGCCAACCATGCGCTATGCCGGCGCGGACGGAAGGACGTTGGCGGGAATGTCGGGAATTAGGAACTGTGCAGAAGTGGTGTTGTCGTTCAGGTCGTCAGTCTCGTTGCTTCCTGGCGAGCCGTGCAGCGTAAGCTGCCGGGTGATGCGCCTGAAGCACTCACCCGGCAGCTTACGCTGCACGGCTCGCCAGGACACTCCACGGGGGCTTTCTTCCCGCGAATCGACCCCTACAATACAGTATCCTCGGAGTTTTCAAGGCAGAAAGCAGGATACCATGACTGATGAACCAAGGGCGGACACCCCCGAGACCCCAGAAGCCGGGACAACGGTCGCGACTCCTCCCGATGGTGAAGGGGAAAAGAAACCCACCAAGCTCAATCAAACCGTCGAGATGCGCGACATCGGGCCGTGCAAGAAGCACATCAAGGTCACGGTGGACCGCAAGGACATCGACGCCCGGCTCATGGAGAAATTCAACGAGCTGATGCCGGAGGCCAACGTTGCCGGCTTCCGGCCCGGCAAGGCGCCGCGGCGGATCATCGAACGGCGCTTCGGCAAGGACGTCGCCGATCAGGTCAAGAACGAGGCGCTGATCGCCAGCCTCGAACAACTCGCCGAAGAGAACGACGTGGCCCCCCTGGCGCCGCCGAACCTCGACCCCTCCAAGATCGAGCTGCCGAAGGAAGGCCCGCTCGTTTACGAATTCGACGTCGAGGTGCGGCCGGAGTTCAACCTGCCCAACTACAAGGGCCTGAAGATTCGCCGGCCGATCCACACGTTCACCCAGGAAGAGATCGAGGCCGAGGAGCGCCGGCTGCTGATTCCTTACGGCCAGGTGGTCCCCAAGCCGGAGGGCAACGCCCAGATCGGCGACATCATTGTGGCCGACGTGACCACGCGCCTCGGCAGCAAGCAACTCAACTCGCTCAAGGAAGCGACCTTCCGCATCGACAAGCAACTCGCCTTCCGCGACGGGCTCGCCGAGAAATTCAGTGAGCAGGTCAATGGCGCCAAGGCCGGCGATTCGAAGGTGGTGGACATCGCGCTTTCGACCTCCGTCTCCGATCCGGGGCTGCGCGGCCAGACGATCCAGGCGACATTCGAGGTGAAGGAAATCAAGAAACAGCTGCTGCCGGAGCTGACCCACGAGTTTCTGCATACCTTCCACGTCCACACACCCGAGCAACTGCGCGAGCTGGTCGAGGTGGTGCTGAAGCGCCGGCTGGAGTACCAGCAGCGGCAGTCGGCCCGCCAGCAGATCATGGAGCACATCGCCGCCCAGGCCGACTGGCAGCTGCCCGAAGAGCTGCTCATGCGCCAGGCCCGCAAAGCCCTGCAACGGCGCGTGATGGAAATGAAGGCCGACGGCATCTCCGATCAGGAGATCGCCAAGCGCCGCCGGCTCCTGGAGCAAGACATCGTCCGCAGCACGGAGCTGGCGCTGAAGGAGCACTTCGTCCTGCAAAAGATCGCGGAGGTCGAGAAGATCGACGTGAACGACGACGACATGGAAGCGGAGATCGAGCGCCTGGCCCAGGAGAACGACGAGACGCCGCGCCGCCTCCGCGCCCGGCTGGAGCGTGACGACCTGCTCGACACGCTGGCCGCCGAGATGGTCGAACGCAAGGCCCTCGACCTGATCCTGGAAACGGCCGAGTACGAAGATGTGCCGCTGGGCAAGGAAGAAGGCGCCCCAACCGTCGCCACCGTCGAGGAGCAAGCGGTGCCCGGCGAGATGCAGCAGCTGCCGGAGGAGACGCCGCCGGCCCCGAGTGAGTGACAAGGTGACAAGGTGACAGGGTGACAAGGTGAAAAACCGGCGTCTTTCACCTTGTCACCCTGTCACCTTGTCACCTTGTCGCTTTATCATCACGTAGGAGGAAACCATGGAACGAACCACCGCGCCGCTGGCCCAGCGCTTCCGCGAATACACCCGGCAGCGACAGTACAGCACAAACGACATTCTGCTGGACAATCGCATCATCTTCTTCGGCTCGGCCGGCGGCAGCTTCTATGAACCCATCATCACCGACACGACGGCGAACCTCGTGATCCAGCAACTGCTGTATCTCCAGTACGAGAACAAGACGCAGGACATCCATTTCTACATCAACTCGCCCGGCGGGTCGGTGACGGCGACGCTGGCCATCTACGACACCATGCAGTTCCTCGAATGTCCGATCAACACCTACTGCATGGGCTTGGCGGCGAGCGGCGCGGCGGTCCTGCTGGCCGCGGGCACTCCCGGCAAACGCTTTTGCCTGCCCAACTCGAAGGTCATGGTCCACCAGCCCTGGAGCCAGGGCATCGGCGGCCAGGCGTCCGACGTCGAGATCGAGATGAAAGAGATCCTCAAGATGAAGAGGGTCCTCAACGATATCCTGGCGAAGCACACCAAGAAGCCGATATCGGCCATCGAGCTGGAAACCGAGCGCAATCGCTACTTCACCGCCAACGAAGCCAAGGAGTTCGGCCTCGTCGATGACGTGCTGGCGAGGTTGAAGGAGGGTAAGTGAAACAGGAGTCAGGAGTCAGGAGTCAGGAGTGCAGGATGCCCAGTACTCGGTACCTGATTCCTGACATCTGATTCCCGCTCTCGGAATATCGATTCTGCCCCCTGACTCCTGACTCCTGACTCCTGACTCCTGTTTCTTTTGTTCATCTTTCCCGGCCCCGGTTCCGATGCAAGGTTGGGACAGGGGCCGGACTGGAGAAATTGCCATGTCCCCCATCCCAATTGTTGTCGAGCGCAGCGGCCGCGAAGAACGCGCCTACGACATATACAGCCGATTGCTCAAGGACCGGATCATCTTCCTCCAGGGTGAAATCGATGATTACAGCGCCAACCTGATTGTCGCGCAGCTGCTCTTCCTCCAGTTCGACGATCCGAAGTCGGACGTGCATCTTTACATCAACTCGCCCGGCGGATCGGTGACGGCGGGAATGAGCATCTACGACACGATGCGCTACATCACCTGCGACGTGGCCACGTACTGCATCGGCATGTGCGCCAGCATGGGAGCCACGCTGCTGGCCGCGGGCACCAAGGGGAAACGCAACGTCCTGCCACACGCCGAGGTGATGATCCACCAGGTCCTTGGCGGCGCGCGTGGCCCGGCAACCGACATCGAGATCCGCACCAAGCATTTGCTGCGGACGAAGAACCTGATGAACCACCTGCTGGCCCAGATGACCGGCCAGCCGCTCGAACGGATCGAGCGCGACACCGACCGCGATAATTTCATGACCGCGCAGGAGGCGAAGGACTACGGTCTGGTCGATACTGTGCTGGAGCGCCTGCCGGCCGCCCACCTCGCCCCCCGACCGGCGCCGCAGGGATGACCGGGTGACAAGGTGACCGGGTGACAAGGTGAAATCAGGATTCTTTCACCTTGTCACCCGGTCACCTTGTCACCCGGTCACAACGAAGGATCGGCACCATGCGACTCTCGCTGGCAATACTGCTCGCCGCTGCCGCGGCCTCGGGTTGCCGGAGCAACAGCCATCTCGTCGAAAGGGATTTGCGGGAGCGGGAAAGCGAGGTCCGCGAGCTGCGTGAAAACCTCGACCAATGCGGCGTCTACAACAAAGCACTTCAGACAGAGCTGCGGGCCATTCGCGGTGAACCGTTTGGGCCGGGAGCGCCCGAAGGTCCGACGATGGTCTATCCGATCCGCTCGCTGACCCTCGGCCGGCAGACCGGTGGCCGCGAGCTGGACGGCAGCACCGGCGACGCCGCGCTCCAGGTCGTGCTGGAGCCGAAGGACGCGCAGAACCAGGCGATCAAGGTCCCCGCCGCCGCCCTCATCCAGGCGGTGGAGATCACACCCGAAGGCTTGCAGCATCCTCTCTCCGCCTGGGAAGTTCCTCCCGAGCAGCTCTGCAATTACTGGCGCAGCGGCATCTTGACGACGGGCTATGTCCTGGTGTTGCCGTGGAAGGACCCGCCGACAACAGAGAAGATGCGCGTCGTCACCGTGCTGCGTCTGACGGACGGCCGGACGTTTCAAGCGGACAAGGACATCACGATTCGTCTGCCGGCGGGCATGAAGAAGCAGGTCTTGCCGGCGCCCTTGCCCGGTCCGGTGCCGGGCGATGGTCCGCCGCTGCCGGCGCCGGTCACCACCACGGAGAAGCCGTGGTGGAACGTGCCGCCGGAATCGGGTGCTGCACTCGGCAAGCCGACGCCGGTGAAATGACTTTCGACCGTCAAGATCGCCGCCGTCGCCGCGGACGGGCCGTGAGCATGGGAAGGGCTTCGTCCCAACTCTGCACCTCCATAAATAACTCGCCAAGTTCTTCCAATCGTTCTACGTCCGCAATGGCGTCCACAGCGATGAGGACCTCCGCGGCGGTGCGCCAAGCGTTTTTTTGCAAGGCGCAAGAAGAACTTCCGAGCCTCGCTCACTGCTCCCTTTTCTATCCCCTTTTCCACGATCGCCTGATACGTCACTGAATCTTCCATTCCGATCACTCCTTCTAATAGTTGCGCCGCCAGTTGGCGGGAATACCGCAATCCCACCAGCACATACGTCGCGGTCCACAGCTTTGCGCTTTCGGGAGCCGGCAACCTGACCAATTGCTCCTTTATCCGCTCGACCACACCCGGCAGATGCTCCCGCCTCACGTTGCTGATCGGCGCCAGCGGCAGCAAGCTCGGGCCGCCTGCCAGCAGCGTCGCGACTGGCATTTCCCAGACACGCAGCACCCGGTAGCGAAACTCAGATACGTCTCACCCGCGAAACGCCGCTCATATACGCCGTTGATGGTTCGCAAGTGTGCCTTCGACGTAAGCAGCACCAGCGCGCTTTGCACCTCGAGGCCGTGACGGTCCGCCAATAGCGCATTATCCAGGTGCAGACGTTGCGGCAATGTCGTATCCGGCCCGGACTGGAACTCGATGTGCATGATCCAGTCCGGCGGCCCGGTGACGCGCAGCACCTTGTCCGCGCCGCCGCTAACCGTGGAGGTGTCTGCGTCCACGACTGCCGCCGCACGTGCCGGCAAACCGAACAACTCCGGCCAGCTGATGGGCGATTCTTCGAGCAGCGCCTTCAGCGTCGCATCGACCGGCTTGGGCATGGACTCCCTCCCTCACCCCTTGTACCAGAGGTCTGCTCACACGACAAGCCGCCGCTTTCTTTAACTCCCCATCGGCTTCACAACCCCATCGCGTCTCCGCCAAGCGCCGTGCCAGCCGCACACCCGAGTTGAGCGCCGCTTCCATCCAGCCGGCGAAGGCGTAGCAGCAGTGCTCGCCCGCAAAGTGCAGATGGCTGTGCACCCCCTTGATCAGCATCGGGCCGACCGTCGTCACCTGGCCGGGAGCGGGGAATGAGTAGGTGCCGCGCGACCACGGGTCGGAAAGCCAGTCGATGAAGTGATGGCCCTCGCTTTGACCGTCCCAGCCGGGGTAGAGTTGCTTCAGCGCGGCGGGGAGGCGGCGGTCGCGCTCCGCCGCGGTCCAGCCGCGCCAGTCGTCGGCGTTGGGGCCGCCGGAATAGAGGATGAAACCGTGCGGGCCCTTGTCGCCCTGGCCGGTCGTCGCTTCCCAGGCCATCTGCACGACGCCGTCGGACAGGGCATTGACCGCCTTCTTGTCCGGCACCCAGAACCGCTCCTTGACCGCCATGATGTACTTGCAGTTGCTCGCCATCGGCACCGTCAGCTCCGCAGGCAGCGCCGGGTCGAACGCGATGCGGGGCCAGGTGTTCGGCGGCACTGTCAACGCGATGTCATCGGCTTCGAGCGTCTTGCCGTCGGCAATCGTCACGACGACCTTGTCGCGCTTCACCTGGATGCGCTTGACCGGCGTGCTCAGCCGCATCTCGTGGCCGCCGGGCCGTTTCAGCAGGGATTCCCGCAGCTTCTCGGCCAGTTGCTGAGCGCCGCCCTTGATGTGCAGCGTGTCGGTCTGCTCCCAGAACTTCTCCAGCCCGCCGCCCTTGACGACGGCCAGGTTGCCCAGGTAGCTCTGCCAGGCGGGTAGCATCCCGTCGGACGCGATCAGCTGCGCCTCGATTGCCCGCCGCACGATCTCCTCGGCGTCGCGCTGGTCGGCCAGCCAGTCGCCGAGCGAACGGCGATCCAGCTCTTTGGCGCCCGGCGTCTCCCATGCCTGGTAAGCCGGGATGTCCTTGGCCTCGGTGTTGAGGCGTGAGTACACCTCACGCATCCCCTTCCAGACGATCTGGGCATCCGCGGGCTTGAGGTACTTGCCGTTCAGCAGGAGCGGGCCGTCGTCGGGATCATGCGGCAGCGTCTCCAGGCCGAACCGTTTGATGTAGGCCATCCAGGTCGGCTGATTGGGCCCGACCAGCTCGCCGCCCGCCTCGACGACCTTTCCCGGCACCACGTCCTTGAGCGAATGAACCCGCCCGCCGACGCGGTCGCGCGCTTCAAGCACGGTGACCTGGTATCCCGCCGCCGCCAGCTCATCGGCACACGCCAGCCCGGAGAAGCCGGCGCCGATGACGAGGATTTTGCCGACGGGCTTCTGCTTCTCGTCGGCGGCGTTGCTTCGCTCGAAGCACAGCAGTCCGCCGGCAGCAGCGAGAGCGGCGCGAAGGGCGTCACGCCGCGTGGGGGCGTCGGGCCAGGAGGCGAAGCGGTGCTGGAGAGTGCGGAAGAGGGGGAGGGACATGAGGGGGGACTCCTTTTGGGCTCGAAACTACCATACTCCAAGTGCGCCAAGCAGCAGCGTGGCGATCAACAACACTGCTACGACGATCACCCACCTGCTGATTCGGCCGTTGCCATGTTCGCGCTCGGAAGGATGCGTAAAGTCATATGCTTCTCCCTGAAAGTGAATGCCGCATACCGGGCAACGCGTGACGGTGGACAAAATCATTTGGCCGCAGTGGGCGCAACGAACCGAACCTGGCACTGTCACCTCGCCGCTGACGATGCTCCTCGAAACTTAATAGATCGTCGGACATGTTCTCTCCACCGGCCGTCGCGGTTGCACCGGCACGACCTCGTAGGTGAAGCCGCGGGCGGTCAGTAGTTCCAAGTGGGCCGGTAAGACTTCATAGACCGGATCATTCGCGATCAATCGCACGGGCGCCGCTTCGATCATGGCGCCAGCAAGCCTTGCCCCAGTCCGTTTTTGGTAAGCGAATCGTTACCATCGGTGCCTCCGCAGCATTCCACTTGCGATTATCGTACTGGGCAGCGACTCTGCCACCGATCCGATAGGCAAGGGGTGCAGCACTCATACCCGGGCCGGAGAGCGGCCGACGAGGTACTGTTCCGGCTCGCCCACGACTTGTGAAAAGGCAGCCTGGAGGGAGCCTCCTGCTTGGCGGTGACAGGCGTAGATTGCGGTGATGAGAGAGACCAACTCCGGAAGCGAGCCGGGAACTTCGTAGGTGAGAAGACCCTCCGCTGGAAAAACAGCTACCCACCGATTGGTATGCCACGTTAGAGAGCAAGCATCATCCGAAAGCTGGACCCCATCTCCCATGTCACGCACATGGGCCGCGATCCAAAGCCCGTGCGCGGTATTGCAAGAGACGAGGAGTCCTTCCGCCTCTAGCTTGGCCTTAGCATCAACAGCGGTTGTGAGCATGATAAGCCTCCTACTTGATCCGGTTGGGAAAGACCACGTTATTGATGGCCCAGTGCCAATGTTCCAGGAAGTCGCTCAGCTTGATCGTGGCCTGGATTCCCGTGCCGGAGCCAGGGCCGGACAGTCCCCACGGATCGCGGACATGGACGATGTCGCCTTCCAGTTTATCCACAATTACCGTGTGGACCGTTCCACGATCCGTCTTCAAGGAGGCAATCCAGGGATCGCGCTTGAACAGAATCGCGACGGCCTCAGGACTCACCGCGCTTCCCGCGTATCCGAGTCGTGGATGAAGTTCGTCTAAAACCCGCGCCGTCCTGGCGGCAGTCGTGCCCCATTCTTCAAGATACCCGATTTTGACGAGCAGTTCAGCCTCGGACATGTGCATTCCTGCGTCTTTGAGCAGTTGTCGCGCAAGCCGCCTGGCAGGAGTGCGATTGCTCCTGATTGACCATATTGGGAGCGGCTTCCTCCGTAAGGTATCGGAGCCCACCGCCCGTGCCCGCCTGATCGGCTTCCGCCGCTTCCATAGGCTTCGCCGCCTCTCCCGTCACCCGCCTTCCTACCGCCACCCCGTGCAAACGCCGGTCTTCATCGACTCCGAGAAGTGCTTGCGGCACAGCGACACATAGCGTTCATTGCCGCCGATCTCGACTTGCTGGCCGGCACGCTCGATCAGGCCGGCGGGCGATACGCGGACGACCATGGTTGCCTTGCGGCCGCAGAAGCAAATCGTCTTCAGCTCGGACAGCGTATCCGCCCAGGCCAGGAGCGCCGCACTGCCGGGGAAAAGTTCGCCCTGGAAGTCGGTGCGCAGGCCATAGCACATCACCGGGATGTTCACCTCGTCCACGACACGGGCGAGCTGCCGCACCTGCACCTTGCTGAGGAACTGGGCCTCGTCGATGAGAATGCAACTGGTCTGCGCCGTTGAGAGAAGGGCCCAGAAATCGGTGTCCGCATCGAACCGGGCCGCTTCCGCACCGATGCCGATGCGGGATGCGATACGGCCGCTGGCCCGGTCGTCGAGTCGGGCGGTGAACAGCAGCGTGGACATGCCGCGCTCGGCGTAGTTGTGCGCCGCCTGGAGGAGGGCCGTCGATTTGCCGGCGTTCATGGTCGAGTAGTAGAAGTAGAGCTTGGCCATGCGAGTCTGCCCCGTCGTTGATCAGGCTTCGATGCCGGCGAGCACGGCCTCCTCTGTTAAAGTCTCGGCGAGCGATGCTAGTTGACGAGCAAAGCCGCTCAACCAGCCCCCCTCTGTCGGCATCTCCAGGGATAGGCGTCGCACTTCCTCGGGCCTCTCACTCACAGCCCTTGTCGCTAAACGAATATGACAGACGAGGTGGACCGATCGGTCGATCGAGTACCACCGCAAGGACAGCCAACCGATGCCAGTGTCGGCACCGACTTCAAGGGTGAAGTCCCCCTGCGGGCGTGCCACCCAGGCCAAGAGGCCGCGTGCTTACCTCGACGAGAGAACCCGGACCGGTATAGGCCCGTGCGACTCCCGACCATCCGCCGGTCACGACGCGTGCTTCGAGCTCGATGAGGTCGGGTATATCCTTGTAAACGACGCGGAGGGAAAGAGCGGGTGCTCGCGGCTCATCGTCGTCCATTCGCCATCCCTCCGCTTAACCGTTCAATTATGTTACGCCAGCGCAGCATGTTGATCTCCCCGCAGATGCTATCCCTTCCCCCAAAATCACCGTCAAGCAAATACTCCTCATCCCGCCTGCCGCCATACACACCCAGCCATCAGGTTGACCGTTTGCGCCAGCGCGGCCGGGAGGGGGATCACGGTTACGAGTAATGCCTCCCAGCTATCGACCCGCGCAACCTGGCGGGTCAAGTCTTCCAGACAGGGAGCTCGTTGATCGCGTTCAACCTCTGAATAACCTGTTCATCCGGCGCCCCAAAGCGATCATGGCCGAGAAGCAAGATGAGCTTCCGAGCTTCGCTTACTGCCCCCTTCTCCATCCCCTTCTCCATCCCCTTCTCCATCCCCGTTTTCATCCCCTTCTCCACGATCGCCTGATACGTCACTGATTCTTCCATCGCAATCACTCCTTCCAGCAGTTGTGACGCCAGCTCGCGGGAGTATCGCAACCCCACCAGCACATACGTCGCTGTCCATAGTTTCGCACTCTCCGGAGCGGGCAAGGTACTCAAGCGCTCTTTCATCAACTCGATCACGCCCGGCAGCCGTTCCGGCCGCACGTTGCTGATCGGCGCCAGCGGCAGCAGACTCGGACCGCCTTCCAGGAGCGTGGCGACCGGCATCTCCCACACACGCAATACGTGATAGCGAAACGTCAGATAAATCTCACCTCCGAAGCGCCGCTCGTACACGCCGCTGATCGATCGGAGGTTCGCCTTCGGCGCGAGCAACAGCACTGCACTCTGCACCTCCACGCCATGACGATCGGCCAGAAGTGCATTATCCAGGTGCAAGCCTGGGCAACGATGCGTCGGGTCCGGACTGAAACTCGAGGTGCAGGATCCAGTCGGGCGGCCCGGTCACGCGCAACACCTTGTCCGCTCCACCGCTGACGGTGGATGTGTCGGCATCCATTACCGTCGCTGCTCCTGCGGGCAACCCGAACAGTACCGGCCAGCTGGCTGGCGATTCTTCGAGCAGCGCCTTCAGCGTTGCGTCGATCGGTTTCGGCATGGGTTCCCTCCCCTAAACCCTTGTATCAGACTGCCGGACAGGCAACAAGACACCACCGACCATCCGCCCTCACCCCGCCTGGTGCATCACCGACGCGCAGCCGGCCAGCGTTCCCGTTCGCTTCCCATCGAGTTTAGAAACCCGCCTCATTGACTATCTCGCCGCCGGCGCGGGTGGCGAGGCTGCCGAGGACGTGAAGATCCATCGCGGCGGACAGGAAGTGGACCGAGCCATCGGTCATGCACGCAGGCGTGCCGTTGAGGTGCGATCCGCCCGGCCCGGGAAACACCTGGCGCAGATCGGTCAGAAGGAGAGGAGAGCTCCACGCCACGGCGGCAGGCCGGCCTGCCGCCTCGACGAGCAGAATCGTGGTCGAGGCGCCGTCGGTGACGTCAAGCAGCCGCACTGTAGCGTTTGGCGGCAGCGGGCCGGCAAAGTTCTCGACCGGGTCGATCAGGCCGAGATCCGCGAGGAAGGGGTTCACGTCCAGCGGGGCATAGTCGGCCACGGCTCCGAAGCGGCGGCGGATCCCATAGCTCCACTCGGTTGGGGTCGAGATTGGGGCACATCAGGGTGGCAATGTGAGTGGTCGCCGCGGACTGATTGCCCGGATCATCGTAGGAGAGATCAAACCGGTAGAGCCTGGCAATGTTGTCCTGCTCCAGCTCCGGCAGCAGGAAGGCCCACAGGCCGACCCCGGCATCTTCCGCCACGCCCAACGAGGGAAACGGCCCCCACACCGCTCCCGGCGGCAGGTAGCCGTTGATCGATTCATAGTTGAGCACCGCCAGCCCCTGGTTCTTCAGCCGATTCATGCAGTCGGTGCGCTTCGCCGCCTCGCGGACGCTCTGGACCGCTCCCAGGGTAAGGCCGATCAGCACCGCGATGATGGCAATGACGAGGAGCAACTCGATGAGCGTGAATCCGCGCTGAGGCTCACGAACGGAGTGCGGCATGGGCCAGTTCCGGGAGAGGTGTGAAACGGGCCAGGCCGGGTGAGCTGCCGGCCTGGGTTTGCAGGGGTGAAGGGCCGGACAGTCCATCCGGCCCTAATTCTCCTTTACGGCAGGCGGAGTTGATCTAGCTGGGAGACGCTGCCGTTCCAGGCATCGCGATCCACGTTGCCGCTGACGCCGGAGACGCTGCCGGTTGAGGTGTACTGCCAGAAACTCCACGTGCTCCATGCAGCCGGGATATACGTCGCCGGATTGGTCACATACGCAGCCAGCCACAAGGGACAGTTCAGGTTGGAGCCGTTGCCGGCGCTATTCTTCCAGAAGTAATAGCCGGTGTAGATGATCCCCGGCCGACCGGTCAGGGCCTGGATGCGGTTGATGAAGGAGACGATCCAGCTTCGCACCTGCGTGGGGTTCTTGCCGTCGGTCGTCTCGATGTCCAGGGTCATCTGCAAATCGCCGGTCGTCGGATGGACGGTGTTGTAGAAGAAATTCGCCTGGGCGACGGGGTCGGTTCCCGGATGACCATAGTGGTACGCCCCGCGGATCAGTCCGGCCGACTTCATGTGTGCCCAGTTGGCGGCGAAGTCCGGGTTGACGTAGGTCGTTCCTTCCGTCGCCTTGGTAAAGGCAAAGGTCTTGCCGCTGTTCTTGACGCTCGTCCAGTTGGGATTGCCCTGGTAGCTGGAAACGTCGATTCCCTGGACGGCGTAGTTCGTCCCTGCGCCGACGGTGAGCCCGGCGGTGGCAGCCCCGACCGCGCCGGCAGCCAGGGAAGTTTTGAGGAAGCGACGGCGAGAGAAGACCATGAAACGCCCTCCCTTTCACAGGCGGATGGATGAAGTGATAAGGCTCGTCCCTGGCGGGACGCTCGATCCCATACGGCACATGGGCTGTTAAGGTCGATATTATCCCGTGGCGGAAGGAGATCAAGGGAAAAGCCTGTCTTTTCCCATTCATGTAGCGGCATACAAGGAGCCGCGCACGGAGTAAGCGGCGGCGCGCTCCGCCGCTTACTTCGTGCGCGGCTCCTTCGCCAGACACGCAACCGATTCGGGTTGACTTGCGCTTCGCAATCGCCATATCATCTCGTCTCGATTTAACTTCAGCCCCGTGGAGAGAGCCATGTCTCTCATCTTTTCCGTCCCTGCCGCGACGTGGGATTGCTCCTTTTCTGCCGATGTCCAGCGAGCGGCCTTGCACGCCCTTGAACAGGGACAGGTGCTTCACTTTCCCTCCCTGGCTTTCCCCCTTGCAGAGGAGGACCGCCGTTTTCTCGATCCGGCGATCCTCGGTAGCGCCAAGAATGTCAGCTACGACCCGGCGACGAACTCCCTGGGCGGCACCGTCTGCGAGGGGCCGGATGCGGAACAGTTAAAAGCGCTCGTCGGTCGTTACGCCGATGTCGCGCTGACGCTCATGCACCGGCTGCTCCCTTTCTACCGTCCGGCGCTGGAGCGGGAGCGGACCAGTCTGCGGCCGGCGACGATCGAGGGACGGGTGACGAGCTGGCGGAAGGATGATCGCCGGCTGCACGTCGATAGCTTCCCGTCGCAGCCGACGCAGGGAGGCCGGCTTCTGCGGCTCTTCTGCAATGTGAATCCCGAGGGCCGGCCGCGAACATGGCGGGTGGGTGAGCCGTTCCCGAACGTGGCCGGCCGTTTCTGGCCGCGCCTGGCCCGGCCGCGCTGGCTGACCCGGCACCTGCTCTACTGGTGCCGTGCGACCAAGGACCTGCGTTCGGAATACGACCACTGGATGCTGAAGCTGCACGACGCGATGAAGGCGGACAACGTCTACCAGCAGACCGCGCCGCAGGAGACGATCGACTTCCCCGCCGGCAGCGCCTGGGCGTGCTTCACCGATCAAGTATCGCACGCCGCGATGGCAGGCCAGCATCAGCTGGAGCAGACATTCGCGCTGCCGGTGGAGGCGATGCAGGATCCGGGCACCTCGCCGCTGCGGGTGTTGGAACGATTGGAAGGGCGGAGCCTGGTAGCGACGGGGCGCAGGGCGGCGTGAGGGGGAAATGGCGCGAGGTGCTAGCAAGGATGGCAGGCACAGCATGATCGTGTCTATCAGACTCCAGACCGTCGTCGACCGCGGCTCGGTTTGGTCCGGCTTGCTAGCCACTTCTTGAAAGAAGACTGACTCTCGGCCGACGGCTGTCCGGTTAGTAGATTGGCGACGCTAATGTCTTCGTCGAGCGCCGGCCAGTGGATGCCCAGGCCGCCGCCGATCAGGCGCCAGGAGTCACGCTCCTCGACAACGGCATGGGCGAGGCGGGGATACCAGGCCAGAGGCACCGCGATGGTGCGGCCGTCGGTCAACTCCACGGACAGCGTGTCTTCGCTTACCGTCACGTTGATGGCCAGCGCTTCTCGAGTTTCAACCGTGGAAGAATTCATTCCAACTCTCCAGCAATTGCTGATGATGTTCCTCGACCAGCTCGCGGATCCGGCTGATCTCCTTCCGCCTGAAACCGCGGCTGCGCTCGAATCGAATGGGGTCGAGCCAAAACTTTGCCTCGCACTCGTCGCGCTCGATATGGATGTGGGAGGGCTCGTTACCATCTCCGGCGTAGAAAAAGAACCGGAAGGGACCCACGCGAAGCACGGTCGGCATGTGCCCATGCTATGCTGACTGGACTCGGAGAACAACACTCGATGCCGTGCTTTTGCCGCTACTCCCAGATAGCGCCTCATTGCGGCGTTGCCGTGGTCCGCCACCGGCGCCGTGAACTCGACGCCGCGCCTTCAGCTCGGCGAGCTGGCCAGTTTTTCGCTTGTTTCATGGCACATCTTCCACCCAGCAAAGATGCGCCGCCAGAGACGTTGCAGTCAAAGCGTTAAAGAGCTTCTGATCCGCGGTAACCATGCGCCCGCCGAGTTGAATAGCCAGCGCCAGATAGAGGCAGTCGTAAACGGTGCGTTGTGTCGCATTGACCAGATCGAACGCTGGCGTCAGCAGAGAGGCTTCCGCGTGTCGGGTTACAGGTAGCAAAGGCAGTTGGGCGAGGACGGTATCCGCTTCGCCGCGAGACAAATCTCCTCGACGAACCTTTTTCCATAATATGTTGCCCATTTCGATGTCGAATAGCGTCGGGATGTGGAGTTCATGAGCCGAGTTTTGCAGTCGCTGCGCATCGACCTGATACACTTCAGGCACGAACCACTTTAGACCTACGCTCGAATCGACCACAAAGACACTCATCGTTCGCGATCCTCGCGGAGCAATGGGGTGCTATCATCGAAGGATCGGCCAGAAGCGGCTAACTGATGGCGAAAAGCGTTCACCCTTTCCCATATCGAAACCTGTGGCTCGCCCAGCAATTCTTCCAGAATCGCCTTGGCTTCGGCTTCCGGCGTCCGTCCGTGTGCTGTGGCACGCTCCCGCAATTGGCTCAACGTGCTGTCTTTGACGTCGGGAATCAGAATAGAAGACATACTCGCTCCTGTGGCCAGCAACGGGCAGGTCGTGAAAACATGGGTCTATGCTTTCTTGGCCGGCACATCAGAAACCACAACCGGATTCTCCGAGCCTCAGAACGGTTTGTCAAGCGATGGAGCCATCGTGGTCGGGACTGTGCCGCCCCCTCTTTTCGTATACCGCGGCTGATACAGCTGCACCTGAAACTCGCCCGGCATCTTGAAATAGGTCACCAGGCCATAGCCGTGGTCCGCCACCGGCGCCGTGAATTCCACGCCGCGTGTCTTCAACTCGGCGACCGTCTTCTCGATGTCGTCGCAATAGAAAGAGATGTCGTGCGTACCGGAGGGAGCGCCGTCCTTCTCGGCGGGATGGCAGCCCATGTCCGCTTCGGGCAGGTCGAAGATCAGCCAGCCGCCGCCCACGTCGGTATAAGGAAAGCCGAGCTTGTCGCGAAGGAAAGCACGCAGCGCCTCCGGCTCCGACGAGTAGAACATGGTGTGCACGCCACGGATCATGGTGGGGGTCTCCTGAATTGGGTTGAGACGCTGGCCGCGATCTCTTGCAAGAATTTCGCTTCGGAAACGTCGAGACCGGCAGTGAACATGTTGCCGGTCGGATCTTTGTCATAGAGCACCGCATAGAACACACAGGCCGCGAGATAAGATCCCTTCAGACTCGGGTGTTGACCGTCGGAGTCCCAAAGATCGAGCTCCGGCTTGAGCTTATGCGCTCGCGCCCATGCCACTCCCACGGGCGCAACCAGCGCCTTCATCTCCGCGGCCAACTCCAAATAGGCCTGAGCAATTCGTTCCTGCATCGCGGCATAGGTGTCTGCGGGTCTGTTTCTACGATCTCCCTCTTTCCATGCCCATGTCAAGTACAGCACCGTGCGTGCTCCTGCGCCTTTGATCTTCGCATCCAGCTGCTGGGCGTAGGGGTACATTTCTGTGTAGCGTTCCGGGACAAACGACGGAAGCAGACTCTGTTCTTGCAGCACGACGTAATCCCACTTGACTTCGGTCAGGAGCTGGACCACCTTGCCGTTCTCCCAGTGCTGCTTGAGTTCGCAGCCGCCCGGCGTTTCCCGCACTGCCAGCAACGGCAGATCTTCATGCGCCGCCTCCGCGAGCTGGCGCACCAGGTCCGGCATGTTGTGGTAGTACGTGTAACTATTGCCGACGAACAGGACCCGAAGCCCCTTGCCGGCGCCGCGAACTTCGGCAAGGTTGGACGATTGCGCGGCGCAGGCACAGGCGCAGCGGGGCGATTCAGCGGGTCCCAGAAATGAAGCAGCACGAACGTGCCCGCGACGCCCACGACCGCAACGACGATCAGCAGAGAAATGGTCCGCATGCTGGTTTCTCGAAGTGCAACAGTCCGCCACGACTGGTCAAGACAGATTGAACCGCAAAGACGCAAAGAGCGCAAAGGAAGAGCAAAGAGAGATTGAGAGCGAAGAGAGAGCGAGATGGAAGGCATCGGTTTGCACTACGGCCCTCCATCTCTCCGTCTCTTTGTCTCTCTTTGCTCTTCCTTTGCGCTCTTTGCGTCTTTGCGGTTCATTGTCTTGAGTACTCTACACCAACCCCGCCAAGCGGATCGCCGTCAGCGTCAGACCGGCGATCACCGAGGTCCCGAACAGCGTGAGTCCGATCATCTTCAGCCACAAGCCCAGCTCGGACGGCTCCACATAAATCTGGCTCAGGCGCTTGTGCAATTCTCCTTCCACCTCACGCCGCAGCATGGAATCGGCCGGGTCCCAGCGCAGCGTGATGTGCCGCATGCGCGAATACACCTCGATCTCCAGGATCGTCGCCGGAGGCAGCGACGGCCGGCCCATCGATACGGCCTTCTCTCCCATCGCCAGCTGAATCGCTCCGCCCCCAGCCGGCGCGAGCTGGACGACCGGCTCGACGCCGAAGATGAACATGCTCCCCGAGCGCGACGGATCGAGTCCCAGATGGGTGAAGACCTGCCCGAGGCACTGTTCCACCAGGCCCGGCTCCGTGTTGTAGATCGAGGTGAGATGGCGATAGCTGCGCAGCACGAGTGCCGCCACGCCGACGACAACGAAGTAATACAGCACCGAGAAGAAGATCCAGACTTCCCAGAAGCTCTCCGCCCCCCTGCCCGGCCGATGCCCCAGCAGCCAGAACAGCCGCCAGCGCCTCGCTCAGCCCGCTGAGGATGCTCGGCCCGGCGAAGAGGAGAAACCCCGAGGCCGCGAAGAGGATGCCGATGAAGTCCGTCACCCCGGTGACCATCACGGGATGGCGCTGGCGATTGATCGCTCCGAGGATGAAAAGATAGATGCCGAGCGGCAGCAAGAAGGCCAGGAAGATCAACGACGGAACCCTTCGCGCTGATGACTTGGGATGACAACGCCGGCGCAACGGCGCCATTGTACGCCGTGCTCGAAAACTCGTCTCTGAACAATCGAACACTTCGGCTAGAATCCGGCGAACCAGTCGAACGAGGGAGGCGAACCATGGAACCGACGACGAAGAGCAACGGCAAGCACGACGTGATCACGCACCGCATCGTGGTGACGGTCCTGGGCGCGGTGGTGCTGCTGGTGGGTGCATCGATCACCGCCCTGGCGATGATGGGCAAGGAGGTGCCGCCGGCGTTGCCGGCGCTGGGCGGCACGGCGCTCGGTGCGCTGACCGGCATGTTGGCCGCGGTGATGCGGCAGACGTAGCGCAACCGAAAGAGCCGCGCACGAAGTAAGCGGCGAGAAAAGGCGCTTACTTCGTGCGCGGCTCTTTCGGTTGCGCTATTCGGCGTAACGGCCCGTCCACACCATCACCGGATGATGCGCAGATTCGGCAGCGCCTTTTGCAAGTCGCGCACGCCGGCGTCGGTGATCTTCGACTTGACCACGAACAACTCCCGCAGGCTGGTCATTCCCTTCAAATTGGCCAATCCCTGATCGGTGATGGTCGGCCCGCCGATTCCCAGCTTTTCGAGATACTTCAGACTGCGCAGATGGGCCAGGCCGGCATCCGTCACTCGTGTGTGGTGCAGGTTCAACTCTTTCAGAGTGGCGATGCTGCCGAGCGTCTGAACACCGTTGTCGGTGATGAGCGTATCGTTGAGGCTCAGTTGCTGGAGCCTGGGCAGGCTACGCAGGCGCTCCAGGCCGGCATCGGTGATTTGGTTGTTGTTGAGGTTCAGCTCCGACAGCTCGGGCGACCCTTGCAACCGTCCGAGGTCGGTGTCGGTGAACGCGGTATTGAAGAGACTCAGGACCCGCAGTTTCGTCAGGGGCACGAGGGCATCGAGAATGTCGCCGGCACTGGGGAAACCGTGAAGGTCTGCGGTCATGACCAGCACGTCGGAGCTGTTGGGGTCGGCGGCGATGGTCCGTCCCCGTTCCTTGACAGCAGCAATGACTTTCTGACGCCGTGCCTTGCCGTCGGCCGGCAAGTCTTTTGGCACCACCGGCAAATGGAACAGATCAGGCAAGCAGCCGACGGTCAACGGCACCAGGCCGAGCGCCACAGACAGAACAAAGGTTCGCATGCGTTTGTCCCTCGCCGGTTGAAGCGGCGCGGGACATTTACCAAGGAAGGGGTTAAGAGACAAGTGAAGATGTGGTTTTCGGACCCATCCCTTCAACGCGACTTCGGCTTCCCCTTGCGCCGCTTGGGCTTTTTCCGTGGCCGCAGTCCCTTCTCGTGCAGCCACTCGTCGGTCCATTCCTCGTCGGCGCCGAACAGCGGCGGATCGGGGTCGATGGCGTAATTCAATGTGCCTTCATAGCCGCCATTGCGGTAACACTGCTCGACCAGCGCCTGAAGGTCCAGCGATACATCGGCGTCGTCGGGGCGGAGGGGGATCTTCACGGCCGGCAGTCGTTCCCATAGCGGCATCGGATAAACCTCAGCCATGCCGCGCCGCGTGGTCCGTCGAACACAGGCCATGTAGGCCGTTCGCTTTTCGGGCTTGAGGTTCACCAACGAGAACGCCAGCGTGTGAGTGCCGAACCGGTTCAAGTCAATCTCGACGAGGTTGGCGTCCGAGGAACAGATATCGCGTTGTTTCCGCAGATACTGTTCGCGGTTCGGCCCCGGCGATTTGTTGCTCGGGCTGAGGAACTCAATGACGGTGACAACTCGATTGCCGCTCTCGCGGTCAATGATTTCGAGATAAGTTTCGATGGGCGGCTCCGGCTCCGTCTCGACAAGAAGCGGCTCCGCCGCGGCGACGGCCGACTCAGACCATATTGCCACACCGCGCCGCGGATACTCGCAAAACCCCTGGGGCATTTCCAGGAGAGCCCTCTCTTCGACACGGGCGCGTAACGACGGAGAAAGAATGGCCTGAAGCGCATCACTGGCATAGATGACGAGGCGAGCGTGGACATCGCGCCAGTGGGCTTCGAGGTAGGGGTCCATACCGGGAAAGGGGCTTGGCATTGATTGGCCTTTGGCTTTCTTGCCTGGCTGCGGTGACGAATCAGGCCGCTGCTTTTCAATGCTTCGCTCGCCGGTCTGCTGCAGTTGCGGCGGCCTTGCGTTCTTGCGCTCGTTTTCGCACCGCCTCCCAAAATGCCTTCTCGGATAAGCCCTTGCCGTCCTTGATGCTTTGCCGGGAGCGGTTAAGCAACGCTTGAAAGCGCGGCGAACGCCCGAGCAGGAGCCGCTCCAAATCGTCATCATCGTAGGGAACCAGCAGCACGGCAACGGCCTTGCCATTGCGCGTAATGACGACAGGACCCTCGACGCCGCATTCGTCCAGATAGGCGCTCAAACGCGCCTTCACATCCGCCACGGGAGCAATCTTCATGACTCGTACTCCTCTCCTCCGATTAAAAGTCGGTTGCGCTCTTTCACACCGATAGCCAACACCTGCACGTCTTGGGTTGCTGAATCGACATCATAGAAAACCCGAAAGCGATTATTGGGACCACAACGCAGCTCCCAGGATGCCTCGAACGGAGCGGGCTGGTCCAGAGGTTTCCGATTTCGGGTTTCCTGGGTGGGAGCGTGCGTCAACTGCTCCTTGATCGTTCGCCGCAGCAGTCCGTGGTACTTGGACTCGATCAGGTCCAGGTGCTCGATCGCCTCGGGGGCAAAGGACAAGGTGAACTTGGGTCGCTTGGCCATTGACTAGAATTCTAGTCCATTCTGCTGCGGCGTCAATGGCATTGGTCGGCCCTTGGGATGAAGGTACAATCTGAAACAGAGCGTCCGCTAGCACTCTTGGGAGGGATTCGCCATGCCCATTCACGATTGGACCCGCGTCCGTTCCAACCGGTTCCATGACTTTCATCAGCGCTGGATGGTCGCCATCTGCAACGCGCTCAACATGGGCCGGCTGCCGCCGGGCTATTTCGCGATGGTTGAGCAAAAGACAGGCGGTCCCGAGCCGGACATCATCACGCTTGAGCTAAATCCACCGGCCAGTGCGGCACCCGGCGGTATGGCCGTCTCTCTCCAGCCGCCGAAGGCCCGGTTCGTTGCTCGATCCGAAGCCGCCGGTTACGCGAGGAAAGCGAACCGCGTCACCATCCGCCACCCCGACGGCGACGTGGTGGCCGTCATCGAGATTATCTCGCCGGGCAACAAGGACAGTCGGCACGCTGTCCGCACCTTCGCTCGCAAGGCGGTGGCCTTTCTTCAGGCCGGAGTGCATCTGCTGATCGTGGACCTGTTTCCCCCTGGCCCTCGCGATCCTCAAGGAATCCACAAGGTCATCTGGGACCGCCTGCACGAGGAGCCGTTCGAGTTGCCGCCCGACAAGCCGTTGACGGTGGCAGCCTACCAGGCCGACACCGAGACAGTCGCTTACATCGAGCCGGTCGCGGTCGGCGACTCCTTGCCCGACATGCCGATCTTTCTCACGACCGATCGCTATGTGCCGTGTCCGCTGGAAGCGACGTACCAGACGGCATGGGAGCAGTTTCCGGCACCGCTCAAGGGACCGCTGGAGGGACCGCCGGCGCCGTGAGCCGCCACTCCCGGCGCTCACGCAACCGGGCTCGCCGAGCGTCGATCCTCACTTCCCCCACACCGGCACGGGGAGATACCAGGAATCGCTCTCGCTCCACAGAAGAGCCTGGCCCGGAGCCAGGACGAGCGGCGTCGCCTGCCTTGTCGATTTCCTCACCTTCGGAGATGCGGTAGTTGAAGGGCTGGCCCGTGAACGGATCGAGGGGCAATGTGGCGCAGATAGGTCGGGACGAGATCATCGAGCTTGGCCGGCAACTGGCCGTGGTCGGCCTGGTACAGACCCAGAGCGAGAACGATCTGGATGGCATGCAGGCTGGCGCCAGGGCATTGGTATAGCGGACCTCGTCAGACACGTACTCATGGCGATGCCGGTATTCTTCAGTCAATTCTTGCCATCGTTTAGCACTGAAGGTTGCGGGGCTCATACTGTATCCGTGGACTCTGCACCACCAAACAGTGCCCGAAAAGTCGCTCTTGCCGTTCTTTCTCCCAGGGAACCTGCGCGGCGATTCGGAACAAATCAGCGATCCATGCTTCTCCGCGCGGTAGGAAGGCTCGTCTATCGCGTTCTATCAGATACTGGGCCTTGAGCGCATTTGCCGAATCAGGCTTGACGGCTTCGTGTTGTTGCAGAATCGCCAAGCCAGCCTGGAGAAGATCCTTGTCGAGCCCGGCTCTCAGCGACCAGCGATAGAATTCGACGAAGTGCAAAGTATTCGAGGTTGTCTCCGGTTCTAAAAAGCTCCATCGGAGCATCGTTTTTCAGCTGGCGAGACAGAGCCAGGACTGTTTCAACATGATTCAAGGCATCTTGGAAGTCTCCCCTGGCTTGCAGTTGCAATGCCCGGAGGACGAATAAGAAAGCCATGTTGCCGCAATCGTACCCGATTGACTCCGCTGGCTTGACAAGGCGCGGGTCTTGAAGCATACCCAGGGGCAAGCGCACTGCTTTCTGAGCCTCGTTGACCCATTCTCCCTGAAAGATTCTGATCCAGCCAGCGGCCGATTTCCTCATCATGCCTGGGCCAGCCTTTGTCGAGGATGTCATATCAAGATCGAATAAGTCAGAGCACTTTCCGGCTGATCATCCTCTTTCGGGAAAACCGGCATGGTTGGCGGTCCGAGCTGGTCTTCAACCTTTTGCCGATGTTCCTTCATCGCAGCGACAGAGTGGCGAAGCAATCGGCCGGCCTCGTTTTTCTCCGGCGACGGCAGAGACGCGATGAATGCTCTCTCGTCAAAGGGTTCGCCGAGGTCGGGCACCTCGACCGCGCGGTACCACAGGAAACCGACCACGCTCGCCGCCATCAGCACCGCGGCGCAACAATACCGGCGAGGGGTCCTCGCTCAGACAGTCGCCCGCATATCCAGGGCCACACGGTCCAGCCGGCTCGTCACGAGCACAAGGACGGGAATGGCGAGCGGCAACCCGTACGGCACTCCGCCGACCAGAAGCGACGGCAGCCACAGGCAGACGGTCAGTGAAGCAGTGAAGACAGTCGAGGATGGCCGCGATGAACGGCCGCTGCGCCGTCTGGCCGAAGAACTGCCCGAAGCAGAATCCATAGAGCGGCCAAAGTCCCAGGAAAAAAGAGCAAATCGGCGTCCATCCGCTTCCCATGGCACGCGGGGCCAAGCGCCATTCCCGCGGGAGTACAGAAGCTTCTGGATGAACCAGGTCAATACCATCGCTGCGAACAAGGTCAACACGATCAACTCGACAAGAGCCATCGCCCAGAAAAGGACCTTTACGGTCCAGATTCGGCCGGGCCGAATACGCTGCGATCCCAGGAACCGATAGGCCTCGTTCTGATCGGGAGAGAACACACATAGGCCGCAGGCCATGCCGAGCAGCAACGTGCCGAGCGGCCAGAGAACGAGCGGCGCTCATGTTGACGATGAAGCCCAGCAACACTGCACCGCCCGCGCTACCGATCAGGATCCAACGCCCCTGGCGCAGGGCCAGCCACCAGAGGACGCGCCAGCTGCCGGGAACGGCCGAGGAGCGTCGGCCTTTGCCCTTGGCTCGGACCGGCTCGGCGCGATCGGTCATCGCGGGAGAATATCCGCCACGAAGCATAGCTGGCGACGACACCCAAGCCTCCTTCGATCACGGTTATTATGACTTCGTTGGTCGAGGCAAAGGCCAGCGTCCACGCAATGGCCATGAGTGGGATAGCAGCCAGCACCGCCGTCAAAACCGTCCGGCACAACGCACCTCCCAGTAGTCCCCACGCTAGGGCATCGAGGCTCAACAGCGGCAACCAACGGGCCGTCCTCAACGAGGCAAATCCCAGGCCTGCCGCCAAGCCTCCCAGGGCCAGACCCATGAGCAAAGTCAGCGACATCCCGGCCGCTACTTTCCGTCGCCCACACCGGACCGCGACGGCCGGTCAGAGTATCCAGATAGACCAAGGTGCCATCTTCCTTCTCGCCGGCCAGCAGCATGGCGCCCGAGATTATTCCGTAGGTGACCGCCAGGCACGCCAATACGGTGTTCAGCGTCGGGCGAATGCTAGTTATCCCGAAACACCCACAACCCGCTGCCGTGGCCCATGGTCTCGCCCAGGCTCCAGACCAGCAGAACGGCCACAACAACAATCGCCAGCCACACCGCTCGCTGTTGCCGATACTCCTTCCACCACAACACCGCGTTCATGGCTTGCCCTCCTTCCCGGCCAGCAAGGCACAGTACATATCTTCCAAGTGCAAGGGAGCGACTTCGACGTCGTGGATTCCCTCGACATGCGGCAGCGCTTCCAGCGCTTCGGTGCGCGGGTCCTGGAGGACGGCTTGCCACTGCTTGCCGTCGCCGTTGCGCTGCAAGACGGTGCCGAGCGCGGCGGGGTCGGGCGGCTGCGCTTCACAGCGCAGCTTGACGCGGACAATGCGCTGCTTCAATTCGTCCAGCGAGCCGACCAGCAGCAGCCGGCCGTGCGACAGAAAGGCCACGTGGCTGGCCACGCGCTCCACCTCGGCGATCTGATGGCTGGAAATCAGGATCGTCCGGCCCTCCGCCGCCAGGCCGTACCATGCTGCTCCAGAAACTCGCGGCGCACCAGCAGATCCAGGCCTGACGTCGGCTCATCGAGGATGAGCACCTCCGGATCGACGGCCAGGGCCAGGGCCAGGCCCACCTTGGCGTACTGGCCCTTGGACAGGTTCTTCAGCCGGGCCTTCGGGTCGAGCGTCGAACTTGCCGATCCACTCCTGGTAGCGCGGCCCGAACTCTTTCGCGTGAAACCCCGCGGTGAACCAGCCGATCTCCTTGACCGGTCATCCAGTCGTAATAACGCGGCCGTTCGGGAACATAGGCGACCCGGCGGCGCAGCGACTGCGCCGCCGACCAGCAGTCCTGCCCGAGGATCTTGGCCGAGCCGCTGTCGGCCGGCAGCAGGCCCGTCAGCATGCGAATGGTGGTCGTCTTGCCGGCGCCGTTGTCGCCCAGCAGGGCGAAGATGGCGCCCTTGGGCACCGTGAGGTTCAGGTGATCGACCACGACCTTGCCGCCGAAGCTGCTTGGTGAGGTCGCGGGTTTCAATGACGGTTTCCATCAGCGTTTCTCCCGAGGCTTGCGCTTCCCGTT
Organism: uncultured Acidobacteriaceae bacterium; assembly: GCA_963736535.1. GTDB lineage: Bacteria > Acidobacteriota > Terriglobia > Terriglobales > Acidobacteriaceae > PALSA-350. The sequence continues at coordinate 184,313 of CAVTPN010000010.1, read as the reverse complement.
GACGGCGGCCAGCTCTTCCTCGACGAGGATGCGAATCTCTTCGGGCGGCAGCACGCTGGCGGCCGCCTCGCGCAGCGCCTGCCGGATGCGGCTGGCGGACCAACTCCTGCCGCCGGGCCTGGCACGCGGCGGGCGCTTCCTCGGCGACCTCCATGCCGCGCCCGCGCCGCGCGGTCACGACGCCGGCCCGCTCCAGCTCCTGAAACGCCCGGGCCACGGTGTTGGGATGGACCAGGAGATGCTCCGCCAACTCGCGGACGCTGGGGATGAAGGTGCCGACTTCCAGCGTGCCCGCCGCCACGCCGTAAATGACCTGGGCCACGATCTGCTCGTAGATGGGAACTGGACCATCGGGTTGGATGGAGAAGAGCATCGTCGGCCTCGCGCGATGTGTACTAGCGTATTAGTACAGGGATGGGCGTGGGTTGTCAAGGAGGGGTGGCACGCAAATGTGAACCCACGGCACGCAGCAAAGGAGGGCTCGCCCTTACTGCCAGTCTTCCAGAACCAAGCCGGGCACCCGGCTGAATTCGGTTGTATTGTGTGTCACCAGCGTCAGCTGATTTGCCAGGGCAGTGGCCGCAATCATCAAATCGTTTGGCCCGATGGGAGTGCCGAGGGCCGCCAGGTGCGCCCGAACCTTGCCGTACTCCTCGGCAGCTCGGTCGTCAAAAGGCAACGATACGAACTGCTGCCGGAGTCTGGCGATCAATATGAGATTGGCCGCCTGGTATGCCCCACCACTGTGCATGGCCCCGTAGAGCAACTCGGCCAGCACAACAGAGCAGAGATAGACGCTGCCCGGCGGCACAGCCGCCATGCGGACTGTGACTTTCGAGGCAGGGCCCTGCCGCAAGTGGCTGATAAATGAATTGGTGTCGAGCAGGTGACTCACGACAACGGCTCCCGTTGTTCATATTCCCCCTGTTCGGGCCGCTCCAATTCCCCTTGCCACTTTCCCGCTGTCTCCAAGATGCCCCGCCGCCATTCTTCGGCCGACAGCGAAGCCACAGTTGGTAGGACTTCCACCTGGAGGCGCACCCGCGTGTTCGGTTCCAACTCGAGCGCCGTTTCCGGTCGCAGCACGGCGCCATCGTAGACGGCTTCCACGGTTTGGGTCATCGCTGCGGCTCCTTTCTGGGGTCCAATGTACCAACCTGGGAGTCGGCCGCGCCATTGCGATTGACCGAAGGTCTCCAGGGTCGCGCCGATAGGCTCACGGGTTGCGGGACACCTTCGGTCAGGGCGGGTGATGGAACGTGGCTTCGGACTCGGTCACCTTCCTTGGATCAGACGCCGACGCCCTTTGTAATCAGGTCGAAAACATCGACTCCGTCCTTCTGGACACTGACTTCCCCATCTCCGGGCCAGAGGGAGACAATCAGGTCGCCTTTGTCAGAATAGGCCAGTTTGACGGTGACAGGGGCCGTCTTGAACACATCCACGACCGACACTTCTTCTCCCCTGGCCAGCGGGAAGAAAGCACCTTCCGGCTCGATGTTCAGCGTCAGGGACTTGGACAAGTCGTTGCGGATAACAAAGCGATGGTGGTGAGCCATTCGTGTTCTCCTCAGTCAAGTAGTTTGGCAAGCTCTCGTAGCTGTGCGGCACGTCCACCGCGCTCGGGTTGTTTGGTGTAATCCTGGCGATGTGCTCGTAGCCCTCCGCGACATCCTGGAGCCGCTCCTTCGTCCATCCTTTTGCCAGCAATTGGTCTTTCGTGAAATCCGCAGCAGCCTTGATGACCCGCGCCGGTTCCCAGCCGAAGAACTCACCCGCGTCTTTCAGGCTGGCCCCGCCTGCGGCTCGTATTCGTCCCGACAGATTGACTTCCTTGAGCGTCTGCGGAGTTTTCTGTGGAGTGCTGCTGGAGTTAGGCACAAACATCTCCGGGTATCCGACAGCGTCGTAATGCAAGCGGGACGCCAGTTGTTGGGAACCGCTTTGGCGTCATGGAAAGGGGTCGTGACGCCTGGCATTTCCTTAACGCCTCAGGCCTGAGGCTTCGATACAAGCCAAACCTCATCCCCTGGCCCGATGTCCTCTTTGCTGGTTGGGCCTTTTAGCAGCACCTCCGCGTCGTTCGGTCCGATCGCGCTCATGGGAATGCCGGAGATCACGGCGCGGCAGATAGATCCATCCAGGCGACGGATCTCAACCTCATCTCCAATATAAGAACGCGACCGCGCTGGGGTTGTCCAGGGGCCCAAGAGCGACGACTCCGCGCTCTTTAATGGCGAATACATCTTCGACGACGAACAGCCGATGCATAACTTCTCTTGCGGCGAACCATCCGCTCGCCGCTGCTACCGACAAACCTTCCTTATCCCCTCCCATTGTAGACCACCAGTGCCCAAGCGGCGGCCAGCGTCCGATTCGTTTCACGTTTCACGTCTTTTGGCGGACCACCGTTCAAAAATCTCGGTAAACTCGCACTTTGTCAAATTGGGCCAGTCGAAAAATGCCCCCCTGCAATGAAACAATGAAAGTGCCATGCTTGTCTTCCGCCTCTCCGCGCGGTACCCTCAACTCACACTTTCATCCCCGATCGCTGCCCGCTCTCCTGGCGAGCGAGGGACCAGGAGAGAGGCCGACTCCTCGCGGGAGGCTCTCGATCATGCACCGATCACGTCGCGAATTCTTCACGGAAGTGGGCACCGGCATGCTCACCGCCAGTCTCGGCACCGGGCTGATGCTCGACCTGGGACTGGGCGCCGTCCGGGCGGCAGAGACGCCGGAACGGCTGACCTTCGGCAAGCTGGAACCGCTGGTCGATCTGCTGCAAGACACGGCCGCGGACAAGCTGCAACCGATCCTCATCGAACGGCTGCGCGGCGGCACTGGAGCTGCGCGAGCTGGTCGCCGCCGCGGCGCTGGCCAATGCCCGCACCTTCGGCGGCGAGGATTACGTCGGCTTCCACACCTTCATGGCGCTGGCCCCGGCGTTCCAGATGGCCCGCGAGCTGCCGGAGGAGCGCGGGCATGCCGGTGCTCAAGGTGCTCTACCGCAATGCGACCCGCATCCAGGAGAAGGGCGGCCGCAAGTCGGAAGTGCTGCACCCGGTGAAGCCGGCTGAGAAAGCCGGCGATGCGCTGGCGACTGCGTCGAAGCGGTGCGCCGCCGCGACCTGGCCGGAGCCGAGCGGACCTATGCCGGGCTGGCGCGGGAGAACGCCGACGCGGCGCTCAACAACCTGCTGCCGACGCTCCACGACGAGACCGACGTTCATCGCGTCGTCCTGGTGTGGCGTGCCTGGGCCATGATCGATCTCATCGGCAAGGAGCAGGCGCACACGCTGCTGCGCCAGTCGGTGCATTTCTGCATCGATGCGGAGAAGCACGGCTCGGATCAGACCCTGCGCACCCTGGTGCCGAAGCTGCTCGATCAGCACAAGCTGGCCGACTGGAAGCCGGGCAAGCGGACGGCGGACGATGCCTGGGTGGAGGGGCTGAGCAAGACGATCTTCGAGGGGACGCCGCGAACGGGCGGCTGAAGCGGTGGCCGCGGCGCTGGCGGAAGGCTTCGCGCCGGACACCGTGGCGGAAGCGATCTCCCTGGCGACGAACCAGCTCATCCTGCCGCGACGCGGGGCGGACAGGACCCGAGGGCGGCGAACAAGCCTGCCGGCAGCGTGCATGGCGATTCGATCGGTGTTCATGCCTGCGACTCGGCCAACGCCTGGCGAAACCTGGCGCGAGTCGAGCAATCCGCGAACGCGCTGGTCAGCCTGATTCTGGGCGGCTGCCAGGCGGCGCGCGACCGCACCAACCGCGGCGGCGATTTCCTCAAGTGGGAGCCGCGCCCGCACGCCGAGGACCGCGCGAAGATCAAAAGCACCGAGGCCGCCGCTCTGCTGAAGGAAGCCGAGGACGCGATCAAGGAGAAGAACCAGGCGGGGGCTTGCGCCGTGGTGTACCGCTACGGTGAGTTGGGCCACGCCGCCCGGCCGATGTTCGACCTGCTGCTGCGCTACGCCATCAGCGAAGACGGGGCGCTGCACGCGGAGAAGTTCTATCGCACGGTGTCGGAGGAATTCGCCGCAACGCGCGCCCGGCGTTCCGCTGGCGGCAGCTGGTGGCGCTGGCCCGCGTCACGGCAAGCGAGTACGGTCAGCCGGCACCGGGATATGCGGAGGCGTGCAAGTTGTTGAAGGTGTAGACTGGCCCTAGGCGAGCCCGGTCAGCGTCAAGCTGCCGGGTAGTTCTTCCAGCTCCCGGTGCTGACGCTGACCGGGCTCGCCGCGTAACATGCCCCCATGCCAGCAATCTCCCCCGGCCGTGCTCGATCTCCTTCGCAAGTACGACACGCCGACCATCTGCAACGTCGTCGAGCTGTTCGATCTGCGGCCGCGCACGGCGGCTACATGGACGCCCGCATCCAGGCGTGCTATCCGAAGCTGCCGCCGATGGTCGGCTTCGCCAGCACGGCGACCTTCCGCTCCGCGGCGCCGCCGCGGTCCGGCAATGTCTACTCCGGCCTCGACCGAGCAGGTCGCGGCCTTCGCCGAGCTGCCGGGCCCGGCGGTCGTCGTCTTTCAGGACCTCGACCATCCGCCGTCGCGTCGGCCACCTTCGGCGAGGTCATGTGTACCACCTACAAGGCGTTCGGCGCCGCCGGACTCATCACCAGCGGCGCCGGCCGCGACCTCGACCAGGTCGAGGCGATGCAACTTCCCCTGCTTCACCAGCGGCACCATCTGCGCTCACGGCTACTGCCACATCCCGCCGATCAACGTGCCGGTCCACGTCGGCGGCGTCGCCGATCCACCCCGGCGACCTGCTGCACGGCGACCGCAACGGCGTGACGACGATCCCCATGGAGATCGCCTCCGCGGTGGCCCACGCCTGTGCCGACTACATGGCCGCCGAGGCGATCGTGCTCGACTATCTGAAATCGGGAGGCATCGATCCGAAAGGATTTGGAGCGGCACGGGCGGAGTGCAAGTCACGAATCGATGCGCTGGCGAAGAGATTGCGAAAGTGAGTTTAGCCGCTCGCCTCGGGCGAGCCGCTGGTCGTTCCGACGTCGCCTGAAGCTCGACGGCTCAACGGCTCGCATCCTCATAACCGCGAACCACGTCGGCAGAGCCAGTTCCTCATCGGCCCAGATCGTGCCGTCGGCATCCGAAGACGCATCATCCGCATCGCTGCCGGATTCAACCCAGACCACCGGCCGCGACGACTGGAAGGCGGTCGAACCTATTCCCTGGAAGGCCAGGTCCTTCGAAACCATGTTCGGGCCGACCACCATCTGCTGGTTGAACGCACCGCCGTGGCTTGACAGATTGTTGGCCACCGGCGCCAGATTATTCGCCATCGTTGTCGTCGGCAACGTGGAGAAGCTCTGCGCCTGGCTGGGACCCGTGAGGTCGAACTGGCCGCCGCCGGTGACTTGCGGAGTGCCGTCCAGCGACCTGGGTGTTTGGCAGCGGCACCGTCGGGCTCGCGCCGGTGCCGGTGTTAATCGTGATCGCATAGTTGCCGGTCCCCATGGCGCTGGTATCGGCGCCGGCGACCCTGATGTAGTACGTCGATCCCGCCGTGATGCTCGGCGTCACCGTCAGCGTGGTGCCGTACTGGCCGAGGCCCGTCTCATAGGCGATCTGCATCGTGGGCGGCATTGTAGACATAGACCTTCGGCGCCGGCAGGCTTCAGGCCGGCGCTTGCACGTTGATCGTCGCCGTCGAAGCGCTGCCGGTCGGAGCGGTGAACTCGAAGTATTCCGATTGCCCCGCCGTCGCAATGTCGGCGCCCGGTCACCAGAGCAGTGTCGGTCGTGGAGCTGACCGTGACGCTGGTGGCCGTGGCGAAAGAGCCGTCGGAGGTCCCGGTGTTGTACTGGTCCTGCGACCGCACATTGCCGCTGCTGTAGATGGAGCGAATGCCGGCGATGTCATCGCTGTTCAGGCTGGTGAACGTGCCGGTGTACGTGCCGAACATTACCGCGTTGGAATTGGTGGAATCGGACAGGCCGAGGGCATGGCCGATCTCGTGCATGGACACGGTATACAGGTCGTAGGTCGTGCCGATGTTGTAGGTTTGCTGCGTGTTGAAGGTGACATCGCCGGCGATGGAGTAGTTGTTCAGCTGCGGCGGCATGTAGGTTTCAGCCAGGACGCCATTGGTGCCCTCCTGAAAGCCGGCGATGCGGATGTCGCCCATGTTCGGATCGCCCTGCTCATAGCTACCGGTGCCGGACGCCGCCCCATCGTCTGCGACGACCGAGAAGTTGATGTTCGTCTGCTGCGCCCAGGCCTGGGCCGCCTTGATGATCTGGGGTTCCCAGACCGAAGGCGAACCGAACAGCGAGTTGAAGTCATTGAACAGCGTGCTGGTGATCTGCTGTCCCTGGGCGTTGACGCCCAAGACGGTGCCGTCAGGCACGAAGCTGATGGTGATAAGCTGGGGATTGACCCAGGCGCCGCCCGAAGCGACGTAGGGTGTGAGGCGGTCTTCCAGGTGTTCCAGGTGGAGTTTGACGGAGCGGCGGTCAGGGCGCCGCCGGCGAAATAGGGAGAATACCATGGGGAGGGTCCTAACGGAGAGGACCACTTGGTTAGAAAGTGGCTCTCTCCAATAAGCGCGGATTGAATCCGCGCGGCCGCTAGAGCCGCAAAAGGAGGACATCCCAATTGCGAAAAAGGGAGCGGTTTCCACTGCAACGCCGCGCCGCTCGCCAGCAACTCCCGCGGCTAAAACGCTCATCCTCAAACTGCGAACCACGTCGGCAGAGCCAGTTCCTCACCGGCCCAGATCGTGCCGTCGGAATCCGAAGACGCATCATCCGCATCGCTGCCGGATTCAACCCAGACCAGCGAGCGCGATGACTGAGACACGGTCGAACCCATGCCCTGGAAGGCCAGGTCCTTCGAAGCCATGTTCGGGCCGATCACCATCTGCTGATTGAACGCACCGCCGTGGCTTGCCAGGTTGTTGGCCACCGACGCCAGATTGTTCGCCACCGTTGTCGTCGGCAGCGTGGAGACGTTCAGCGCCTGGCTGGGACCCGTGAGGTCGAACTGGCCGCCGCCGGTGACCTCCGGATTGCCGTCCGCCACTTGCGTGTTTGGCAGCGGCACCGTCGGGCTCGCGCCGGTGCCGGTGTTGATCGTGATCGCATAGTTGCCGGTCCCCATGGCGCTGGTGTCGGCGCCGGTGACCTTGATGTAGTACGTCGATCCCGCCGTGATGCTCGGCGTCACCGTCAGCGTGGTGCCGTACTGGCCGAGGCCCGTCTCATAGGCGATCTGCGCGTGGGCGGCATTGTAGACGTAGACCTTCGGCGCCAGCAGGCTCAGGCCGGTGCTTTGCACGTTGATTGTCGCCGTCGAAGCACTGCCGGTCGGAGCGGTGAACTCGAAGTATTCCGACTGCCCCGCCGTCGAAATGTCGGCCCCGGTCACCAGAGCGGTATCGGTCGTGGAGCTGACCGTGACGCTGGTCGCCGTGGCAAAAGTGCTGTCGGAGGTCCCGGTGTTGTACTGATCCGGCGACCGCGCATTGCCGCTGCTGTAGATGGAGCGAATGCCGGCGACGTCGTCGCTGTTCAGGCTGGTGAACGTGCTGGTATAGACGCCGAACATCACTGCGTTGGGGTTGAGGGAGTCGGACAGGCCGAGGGCATGGCCGAACTCGTGCATGGCCACGGTATACAGGTCGTAGGTCGTGCCGATGTTGTAGGTCTGCTGCGTGTTGAACGTCATGTCGCCGGCAATGGAGTAATTGTTCAGCTGCGGCGGCATGAAGGTGGTGGCCAGGACGCCGAGGGTGCCCTCCTGGAAGCCGGCGATGCGGATGTCGCCCATGTTCGGATCGCCCTGCTCATAGCTGCCGGTGCCGGACGCCGCCCCGTTGTCGGAGATGATGGAGAAGTTGATGTTCGTCTGCTGCGCCCAGGCCTGGGCCGCCTTGATGATCTGGGGTTCCCAGACCGAAGGCGAACCGAACAGGGAATTGAAGTCATTGAACAGCGTGCTGGTGATCTGCTGTCCCAGGGCGTTGACGCCCAGGACGGTGCCGTCGGGCACGAAGCTGATGGTGATAAGCTGGGGATTGACCCAGGCGCCGCCCGAAGCGACGTAGGGTGTGAGGCGGTCTTCCAGGTGTTCCAGGTGAAGTTTGACGGTGCGGCGGTCAGGGCGCCGCCGGCGAAATAGGGAGAATACCATGGGGGAGGATCCTAACGGAGAGGACCAATCAGTTAGAGTGGCTCTCTCCAATAAGCCGCGGATTGAATCCGCGCGGCCGCAAGGGCCGCAAAAGGAGGACATCCCAATCGCGAAAAAGGGAGCGGTTTCCACCGCAACCTCGACAACATCCAACGAGAATAAAAAAGCGGCAGAGGCGGCACAAGCGGAACGGAGCGAGAATTCGGAAAAACGCTCAGAAAGATGGTAATCTGTGCGGCCTCGGAGCACTGATCCGCCGGTAGCGATTGGCGGGGCCGTGGGTGAGAAGCAAGCATGAAACGGCATTTGCACGCGCTGACGGACGGCGAGCTCGATCTTCTCATCCTCGGCGGCGGCATCACCGGTGCCGGCGTCGCCCTTGATGCGGCGCAGCGCGGACTGCGGGTCGGCTTGATCGACAAGGGCGATTTCGCCTCAGGCACCAGCAGCGTCTCGTCGAAGCTGGTGCACGGCGGGCTGCGTTATCTCGAGCTCGGCGACTTCCGCCTGGTGCATGAAGCGCTGCACGAGCGCGGCCGGCTGCTGCACAACGCTCCGCACCTGGTCCGGCCGTTGCGTTTCGTGCTGCCGTTCTATGCCGGCGCGCGCATCCGCCCGTGGCAATGGCGTGCCGGTCTGCTGCTCTACGACGTGCTGGCCGGCCGCTCCAATATCCGCCGTGCCCGCGCCCTGCCGCTGCCTCTAGTCTGCCGCACCTTTGCCGGTCTGAGCCGCCGCGGTCTCCTGGGCGCCGCCGAGTTCTTCGACGCCCAGATGGACGACGCCCGCCTGTGCATCGAGGTGATCCAGACCGCGCTGGCAGCACGGTGCCCGGCCCGCCAATTACGTTGAAGCAACGGCTTTTGAACGCAGCGCCGGCCGGCTCAGCGGCGTGCAGGCGGTGGATCGGCTCAGCGGAACGGCGCTGCTGATCCGGGCGAAAGTGATCCTCAACGCCGCCGGGCCGTGGGCCGACGCCGTGCGCCGCTTCGCCGGGGAAACGGGCCCTCCGCTGCTCGCCCCGACGAAGGGTGTGCATCTGGTGGCGCCGGACCGCGGCCTGGACGCCGGCTTCCTGTTGCTGCACCCGGCGGATGGTCGCGTCTTCTTCGTCCTCCCCTGGCTGGGCCGCACGTTGATCGGCACCACCGACACCGACGCCGGCGATCCCGACCATGTTCACGCCACGGAGACAGACATTTCCTACCTCCTGAGCGGTCACAATCACTATTTCGATCCGCCGCTGGCCTCGCATGATCTGCTCGGCACCTTCGCCGGCTTGCGTCCGTTGCTCCGCACAGATGCGGCCGATCCGTCAGCCCGATCGCGCGAATACCGGATCGTCGAAGGCCCCGACGGTCTGCTGACGGTGGCCGGCGGCAAGTACACGACCTACCGCGCAATGGCCCAGACGATCACGGACGCCGTCGTGCAGCGTCTCGGTCTGCGCCGCCGCTGTCGCACGCAGAATCTGCTTCTCGACGGCGCCCCGCCCGGCGACTGGCCGACGTTCGCCGCGGAGACGACGACTCAGCTGCAACGCCGTCATTCGCTCGATGAGATGTCGGCCCGTCATCTTGTGGACCGCTATGGCCGTCGTGCCATTGATGTGGCCGCGTATCTTGACGACGACCCGGCGCTGGCCAAGCCGATTGCCGCCGGCGAACCGGACCTGCAAGCAGAGCTGGCGTATCAGCGCGATCACGAGATGGCGGTGATGCCGGCGGATTTCCTGCTGCGGCGGACGCGGGTGGGGTTGTTCCGGCGGAGGCCTTGAAGCGGATGAATGGCGAGCCGGGAGCGTGAGCGACCGGAGGACAGCGACGAGCGATTCCCTCCGGTCGCTCACGCTCCCGGCTCGCCATTCATCCGCTTCAAGGCCTCCGCCGCCGCTCGGCGAACATCGCGATCATGATCGCGCAGCGCCGCGGTCAGTGCCGGCATCGCGTCCTTCGCCGCGGGGCCAATCTTGCCCAGCATCTCCGCGGCGTGCTGGCGGATGCCGTTGAGACGATGCTTCAGCGCGGCGGCCAGCACCGGCACGACTTCTTTTGGCTCGGCACCGATCTTCAAGAGCGCCCTGATAGCGTCCATCCGCACCCCGATGTGATTGTCCTTCAGCGCCTCGCGCAGGGCCGGCAGCGCGTCTTTCGCCGCAGGGCCCATCTGCTCCAGCGCCTCGGCGACGCTGTAGCGCACGTCCGGCCGCTTGCTCTTCAAAGCGTCAATCAGCGACGGCAAACCGTCCGCACCGATCTGGGCCAGCGACGTGGCGGCGATGCTGCGCGGCCGTCGCGCCACGTCTATTTCCAGCGCCGCCGCCAGGGCGGGCACGGCGGCCTTGGCGTCGGGACCGATCAGGCCCAGCGTCTGGGCGATCTCCCAGTAAAGCTCCGCGTCCTTGTCCTTCATGGCGACCAGGAGGGCCGGCACCGCGGCCTTCGCCGTCGCCTTGAGAACGCCGAGCATCACCACGGCACGGCGGCGGACTTCCTCGTCACTGTCCTTCAGCGCCGCGACCAATCCCGGCACCGCCGTTTCGCCGCCGATCAGGCCGAGTGCCTCGACGACCTGGCCGCGCAGCTTGGCGTCCTCGTTCTTCAGTAGACCCGCCAGCGGCGGCACGGCAGCTTGCCGCGTCGGGACCAATCTTGCCCAGCGCCAGACCGCGGTATCGCGCTGGTCGTCACTCTTCAGCAAGCCGATCAGCGCGGGCACCGCCGCCTTCGCCTCCGGACCGATGTGGCCCAGCGCCGCCGCGGCGCTGGTGCGAACCTCTGGCGTCGCATCTTTCAGCGCATCGAGCAAGGCAGGCACCGCGGGCGGACCGATCGCCCCGAGCGCCGAAAGGGCTTGCATCGCGCACTTCCTTGTTGTCCTTCAGCGCGGCGATGAGCGCGGGAATCGCGGCCTTCGCCTCGGGGCCGATGATGCCCAGGGCCTGCGCGGCACGGCGACGGCCGTCGGCATCGCGGTTCTTCAGCGCGGCGATGAGATCGGGGATCGCGACCTTCGCGGCAGGGCCGGCCTCGCGCAGCGCTTGTTGCGCTACGGAGAGCCGGTCACCGCAGCGGTCGATTTGCCTGGAATAGTCCAGGTTCTCGACGAGCGCGCGCACGGCTGTTTTCTGCTCGGCGCCGATCTTGAGGAGGGCCGAGGCACCGACGATGGCCAACCCTCCCTTCGCATCTTTCAGGATAGCCACGAGGCCGGGAGCGGCTGCCTTTGCATCAGGACCAATGGCGCCCAGGGTTTCAGCGACGTCGCGAATCACGTGTGGAGAATTATCCTTTAGCGCCGTGTTCAGGGTAAGAACAAGCGGTTTCACCCTGGGGCCGAGCCTCCGCAGCATTTCGGCGGCCATGATACGCACACCTTCGTCCCTGTCGCCCAAGGCGTCGCCCAGGGCCATTACCACCGCGTCGGTGCTAAACCCTGCCAGGGCCATGACTGCGCAACCGCGCACGTCACGATTCTCGTCTTTCAAGGCGCCGAGAATGCTGGGAAGCGCCGCCGGAGTGATTCTGCCGACCGCCAGAACCGCGTTGCAACGGAAGCTCACATCCTTCGCTTTCAGCGCGGCGGTCAGCGCCGGCACGGCAGCCTTGGCTCCGGGACCAATCCAGCCCAGCGTGTCGGCGGCGCCTCCCGGATGCGAGGGTCCTTGTCGGACAAGGCGCCAATCAATGCAGGCACCGCGGGCGCCCCAATCCTTTCCAGCGTTTCGACGGCAATCTTGTTCATGATCTCGTCGCTGCTCTTCAGCGCCGCCATCAGCGCGGGTACCGCGTCCTTCGCCGCGGGACCAAGCGCTTGCAATACGCTGCCGGCACGGCGGCGGCACGCTTTCGTTCGCATCCTTCAGCGCCTCCGCCAGCGCCGGCACGGCAGCCTTCGCGTCCGGCCCCATCATCTCCAGAGCCTGTGCGGCCTGGTGGCGCACGTTAGAGTTCTCATGCTTCAGCGCCTCCGCCAGCGCCGGCGCCGCTGGGGCGCCGATGTCCGCCAGCGCTTCCGTCACCGGGTCGCGCCGCGTCGGATTCATCAGTGACTCCAGCAGGATCGTGATCGCGCTCATCGGCCGCACCGATCTCCGCCAGCGCGACAGCGACCTGAAGGCGAACCCCGGCGTCGGCGTCTTTCAGAAGATCGCGCAGCCCCGGGGCCGCGGATTCCGCCGCGGGGCCGAACTGCTTCAGCGCACTGGCCGCCCAGCCGCGCAGCTCGGCGCACTCGTCCCTCAGCAAGTCGATCAGGGCGCGCACGCCGGCGCCTTCGCCGCCGATATTCTCCAGGGCCAGGACAGCTTCTTCGCGCACCCATCCACTTTCATCCTTCACCGCGTCGCGCAGGGCCGGCAGAGCGCCGCGGGCATCGTCGCCGATTTCGCCGAGAACCAGAGCCGCCTGGGCACGCATGGACACGTCCGCGTCTTTGCGCAGAATCTCGAGGAGCGTCGGCACCGCGTCCTTCGCCGCGGGACCGAGTTCCTTGAGGGCAAGGATTGCCGGCCAGCGCCGCTTGATGTCCTCGCCGCGAAGCTGCGCAACCCATTCGGCGACGGTACGGCCCCTGTACGTCGCGGGCGGCGACGGCGGTTTCGGCGCGGCGATGACTACCGCGGATAGAACGAGCAACGGTAGACAGAGAAGTCGCGCAGGCATAGTGGTTCCTCCTGACGGGGCCGTCATCGGTCACGCGGCGGACGATTCGTTGCATTGCAGGGGGGCTTTTTCCGGCTTCTCAATTCTGAGAATCGTACGATTTCTCGGGTTTGGCGCGGGGGCGACCCTCCGGAGCGGTGAAACGTGAAACGAATCCGGTCTAACGCGCCGAATCCAGCCAGGCCTTCACCATCTTTGGGACATTGCCGGCATCCGCTTCCGAGATCGGGTTAGCGCCGGTAATCCGGGACAGCGCCGTGAACCAGTGCGCTTCGGTAGCTTCCAGGTCGCGCAAGATCAGCGGCACGACCGGCGGACCGAGGGCAATGATGTCCAGGTACGCCGGATGGGTTTCGCGCCCCGGCTGGCAGAGAGAAGGCCCACAGCTTTCTTCCAAGTCGCGGCCAGGCGGTGGAATTTCTCCGCGATGGTTTCCGTGGCCGGAACCGGCGGCACAACGGTGGAAGCTACGGTTGTCGGCGGATTGGCGGCGGCCATTACTTTGTCTCCGAGATGTTCGTGACGGCAGCTACCCTATCGGACATTCTATCGTCGTTTGCGCACCGCCAGCGCCACGTTCTGCCGAAACCGCTCACGCCTGCTGTCTTGCTCACTTGCCGGACGGAACTCGGGCAAGCCGGAACCCCACGATGATGAACCGGTCCGCCGGCGCGCTCCCGCCGCGGTTCGCTGCCCGGCAGCGGGAGGCGCTGATGTCCCAGCTGCCGCCCCGGATCACCCGGCCAAAGCCGCTTTCGTGCAAGTCGGCGCACCACTGCCACACGTTGCCGTGCATGTCGTACAGGCCCAGCTTGTTCGGCTTGTAAGAGCCAACCTTCGTCGTACGCTCCAGGTATTTCCCCTTCGGTGCATTGCCGAACGGGTTGTTGCCGTTGAAATTCGCCTGCTCGGACGAGAGGTCGTTGGTCGGCTTGTCCAAGTAGAAGTGATACGAACACTCTTCCTCAGAAGTGGCCCCGCCGCGACAAGCATATTCCCATTCCGCCTCGGTCGGCAAGCGGTACAACCAGCCACTACCCTTCTCGCGCTCGTTCAGCTTCTTGATGAACGCCTGCGCATCGTCCCACGATACCGTCTCCACCGGGAACTGCTTCAGGTCCTCGTCCTTGATGTCCTTGACCTTGTCCTTGCCGCCACCGGTCCGCGAGAACTAACTGGGGTTGTTGCCCATCACCGCCTGCCACTGGCCCTGCGTGACCGTGTGAACGGCGATCTCGAAGTCCGCCTTGATCTCTGTCTTCTTGCCGGCCTTGCCGCCGCCGCCACCCATGTAGAACGTGCCCTTCGGCAGCTTCACGAACTTCATGCCCAGGGCATTTTCCCCTGGCTTCGGCGGGGGGTCGGCCTTGGACAGACCGTAACCGGCCGCGAGAAGGACAAGGACACCAACCGTCGGTGCCTTCATCGCCAACGACTTGAACGGCGACATGGTGAGCCTCCTGGGAAACGAGGGATCGTCACGCGGGGATTATACCCGTCTCACGCCGATGAGTATAATGCCGCCAAGGACCAACCGCGACATGGAGCACGAGGAATCGGCCGTGAACCACATCAACCTCAATACACAGGGAGAAGCCGTCCAGCAGTTTTTCCTCTCCCTCCCGGAGGATCCCGAAGGGGCGGTAGTGGAGCTGAACGGCCGCGCGGTGGCTCGCCTGGTACCGATCGCCGACGCGGTGAACGGCCATGCGGATGACAGCGTGTGGACGAACGAGAAGAATGCACGGCGGTGTTTTCTCATCGACCGGGAGATCGACAGTACGCTGACGCCGGAGGAAAGCCGCGAGTTGGCGGTTCTCCAGCAGCAGATGCTTCAGCACCGCCACCGGGTCGCACCGCTGCCCCTGGAAGACGCCCGGCGCTTACACCAGGAACTGCTTACCAAGGCTGAGGCGGCGCGGCACGGATGAATCCCTTCACGTACCCCGCACAGCCCCATGCGCCTGTCATGGTCCGCAAGGCTACGCCCACCATGCCGGCTATCGACCGTGGCTGCGGGACGAATTCAGCTTTCGGTGCGTGTTCTGTCTTCTTCGTGAGCAATGGGGACGGGTGCGGGGACGTTCCATCTCGATCATTTTCTGCCTGTCGCACGTCATCCTGAGCGAAGCCGGAGTTATGCTAACCTCCTCTACTGTTGTGCCTCGTGTAATGAGGCGAAGTTGGACGCGGTGATCCCTGATCCTTGCCGAGTCTTCGTGAACGGCGACATTCAGATGCGCGAGGACGGCGTGCTGGAAGTGCGGACACCGGAGGCGCGGCGGATTGTACGGGTGCTGGGGCTTGATGACCGCGAGACGACGGAGTTTCGGCTGCTGTGGATCGGCATCATCGCCCTTGCCGAGCGCTACGATCCGCCACTCTTTCAACGATTGATGGGCTTCCCGGACGACCTGCCGGACCTCAAGCGCCTCCGGCCGCCTGGCGGGAACACACGACCGGAGGGAGTGGAGACCTCCCACCACGCAAGGCGCGCGAACGGCACGCTGCCGGCGACGTATTAAGCGGGAGGTTATGCTCCTTTGCTTGCGCGGCGGGCTGGGTAGGCGGTCGCTCCCTGCTGGCTTGCTCACTTGCCGGACGGAACTCGGACAAGCCGGAAGCCCAGGCTGTCGTTCCGGACCGCCGGCGCGTTCCTGCCGCGGGCACGCCGCCTGGCAGTTGGAGCCGACGTCGTGCCAGCCGCCGCCCCGGACCACCCGGTCCGAGCCCTCTTCGCAGATCGGCGCACCACTGCCACACGTTGCCGTGCATGTCGTAGAGGCCCAGCTTGTTCGGCTTGTACGAGCCCACCTTCGTCGTACGCTCCAGGTACTTCCCCTTCGGCCCTTGCCGAACGGATCGTTGCCGTTGAAGTTCGCCTGCTCGGACGAAAGGTCGTTGGTCGGCTTGTCGAAGTAGAAGTGATAGGAACACTCTTCCTCAGAAGTGGCCCCGCCGCGACAAGCATATTCCCATTCCGCCTCGGTCGGCAAGCGGTACAACCAGCCACTACCCTTCTCGCGCTCGTTCAGCTTCTTGATGAATGCCTGCGCGTCGTCCCATGATACCTGCTCCACCGGGAACTGCTTCAAATCCTCGTCCTTGATGTCCTTAACCTTGTCCTTGCCGTCGCCGGTCCGCGAGAAGTGACTGGGATTGTTGCCCATCACCGCCTGCCATTGGCCCTGCGTTACCGTGTGGATCGCGATCTCGAAGTCCTCCTTGATCTCCGTCTTCTTGCCCTTCGTCTTGCCATCCCAACCCATGTAGAACGTGCCCTTCGGCAGCTTGCACGAACTTCATGCCCAGGGCATTCTCCCCTGGCTTCGGCGGCAGTCCGGTCGTGGCACAGCGACCGTGACCGGCCGCAAGAAGGACAAGGAAACCAACGGTCAGGGCCTTGCTCGCCAACGACTTGGACGACGACATGATGAGCCTCCTGGGAAAAGGAGAATGGTCATGCGGCGATTATACCCGTCTCGCGCTGGCTTAACACAATTGTGGTACATTATCGCTATACTTCCGCTAGCGCCAGGGAGACCGCACCCATGACCGCAGCCAGCGATGTTGCCATCCTCAGCCGGATCATTGAACCCGACAGACCCGCGCTGCCGGCATCCGTGGCGCACATGATCCTCCGATGGGAATTCCGCGAGGCGGATCGGCACCGCATGCACGTCCTTCTGGAGAAAGCCAAGGAGGGAGCGCTATCCCGAGCCGAGAAGAAAGAAGCGGAGAACTACGAGCGGATCGGGCACTTTCTCTCCATGCTCAAGTCAAAGGCGAGAGTTTCGCTCAAGGCCAAGCGCACCGCTTCTTGAAACGCCACGATGAATGCTGCTCTTGAGCGCCTGGTGTGGGAACGCGCCGGCCACCGGTGCGAATACTGCCAGGTGCCGCAGTCAGCCGACGATTTGCCGTTTCACATCGATCACATCATCGCCCGACAACACGGCGGCCTGACTAACGAAGCGAACCTCGCCCTGGCCTGCTATGCCGATAATCTTCACAAGGGACCGAACCTGGCCGGCAGAGATCCGAAGACGGGCAAAATCGTGCGTCTGTTTCACCCTCGTCGGCACCAATGGGATCGTCACTTCCGGTGGAAAGGAGCCGTCTTGGTTGGCCGAACAGCCATTGGCCGGGCGACCATTGCCACGCTCGGAATCAACCTGCCGCATCGAGTCGAGTTTCGCGAGGTTTTGATCGCCGAAGGTGGATTCCCGCTGAGCGAGGAGTGACAAGGTGAAAGACCAACACTCTTTCACCTTGTCACCCCCTCACCTTGTCACCTTGTCATCTGCCCTCCCAACAACGCACCCGCCTCCGCTAATCTCGCCGGCATGGACGCCTGGCAGCAACTCTCTCTGATGCTCGACCCGACGCGCATCTTCCGCGCACAACAACTCGATCCCGATCCGTGGCAGCGGGAGCTGCTCTTCGCGGCGGATCGGCAGATTCTTCTCAACTGCTCCCGCCAAAGCGGCAAATCGACCACCGTCGCGGCGCTCGCGCTGCACACCGCCCTGTTCACGGACCATGCACTCGTCTTGCTGCTGTCGCCGTCGCTGCGGCAGAGCGGTGAGATCTATCGCAAGGTGCTCGACGGCTATCACGCGCTGGGCGAGACGGTGGCCGCACGGCATGAGACGCAGTTTGGACTGGAGCTGGTCAACGGGTCGCGCATCCTCTGTCTGCCGGGCAAGGAAGGGACGATCCGCTCCTTCAGCGGCGTGCGGCTGCTGGTGCTCGACGAGGCGGCCCGCATTCCGGACGCCCTGTATCGCAGCGTCCGGCCGATGCTGGCGGTGTCGCGCGGCCGGCTCGTCGCCCTGTCCACGCCGTTCGGCCAACGCGGCTGGTTCCACGACGAATGGCACGGCACCGGCCCCTGGAAGAAGGTCCGCGTCCCCTGGCGCGACTGCCCGCGCATCACGCCGGACTTCATCGAAGAGGAACGGCGAGCGCTCGGTCCGGACTGGGTGGCCCAGGAGTATGAGTGCAGCTTCGTCGCGATGCACGGCCTGGTCTATCCCGATTTTGCGAGCTGCATTGTCGGCGAGCCGGGAGCGTCAGCGACCGGAGGTGTTTCCGGTCGCCGGGTCGGCGGCATCGACTTCGGCTGGCGCAATCCCTTCGCCGCCGTCTGGGGCATCCTCGACCACGACGACGTGCTCTGGATCGAGGGCGAGCGCTACCTGCGTCAGACGCCGTTGCACGACCACGCGGCGGCGCTGCGGTCGCTCGGCGTCTTGGACAAAAAGATCGAATGGCACGCCGACCCCGCCGGCCGCACCGAGATCGAGGAACTGCGTGCCGCGGGCCTGACGGTGCGTGCCGGCGACAACGACATTCGTCCCGGCATCGCCGCCGTCACCGCCCGGCTGCGCACCGGCCGGCTGAAGGTGCATGGCCGGGCGTGTCCGAACCTGCTCGCCGAGTCGCGACTGTATCGCTATCCCACGGCAAGCGAACGGGCGCTGCACGGCGAGAATCCGATTGACGCGGACAATCACGCACTGGCGGCGCTGCGGTATCTGGTGTCGCGGATTGACGTGCGCTTCATGGCGCGGATGCGGCGGCCTGGGGAGAAGCCGGCGGAGCGGCGGGAAGAGAGACGGGATGACGAGGGGATGTGGAGGGTGTTGGGGTGAGGGTTGTTGTCAACGCACTGTCACTTCTTGACCAACCCTTGCGCCGCCGCTCGCGTTTCCAGAAGGTGCTTGGTCGCCAGGACCTCGCGGCGCAGCGTGTCGGCGTCCGGCAGGTCGGTCATGTATTTCGACGCGAACACCTTGGCCCCGATGCCGCCCATCGAGTAATGCACAACAGCGTCGTTCTTCTCGCTGCACAGGATCAGACCGATCGGCTCGTTCTCATCCGGCATCGTCAGGTGTTCTTTCGCATAGTTCAGGTACAGGTTCATCTGTCCCGCATCGGCGTGGGTGAACCTGCCGAGCTTCAGGTCGATGATGACCAGGCAGCGCAGCCGGCGATGGAACAGCACGAGGTCCATGCGATACCAGACGTCGCCGATGCGAATGCGCTTCTGCCGGGCCACGAAAGTGAAGGCGCCGCCCATCTCCAGCAGAAACGTCTCCAGGTGCTGGATGATCGCATCTTCGAGATCGCTTTCGCTGTACTGGTCCTTGAGGTTGAGGAACTCCAGCAGATACGGATCGCGGATGGTTTCTTCGAGCGTGACGGCATCCTCCGGCCGCGGCTGCTGACCCTTGCGCAGCATTGCCTCCTTGTTGCGCGAGTGGGCGGTACGCTCGAAGAACAGTGTGCCGATCTGCCGATCGAGCTGCCGCACCGACCAGGCGCCGCGAATGGCTTCGTCCTCATAGAACCAGCGCGCGAAATCATCGGGGACCGACATGAGGCGAACGTAGTGCGACCAAGGCAGTGGGAAGATGTCGAAGGGGGAGGCGAGCGGGTCGAGCGGAAGTTGTGTGGGGACAAGGGGTTGTAATTGTGCAGACACTGTCTGCACAATCTCATCTGGAGATTCGCTCGACAGTGTCGAGCATTTCACGCGCGCCTGCAATTTTCCAGACGGTGTCTGGAAAATCTCCCAGCCAAGGTAGAAAGTTCGCATCCTTTGGAGTCCTGGCCGAGAGAAACCTCGACCAAACCTAGCGGTCAGATCGTGCGCGAGACGTTCAAGCAACGCCTCGCCATACTCTGCCCGCGCCTGCCCGCCCTGCTCATACTCGACGATCTGCCGGCCGACTTCCCAGTAGGTGGCGGTCAGCACGGCGTTCGTCGTGCGGACCACGGTGCGCCGCCCCTGCTCCAGCAAGGACGCGACGCGCGACAGCAGGCCGTCGTAGTTGTCGGGGCGCACGGATGTCATTGCGGCGGTCGATTTCTTTTTCGCCATGAGTTAGCCTCCTTGAACCGTCACGGCACGCCGGCTTTCTTCGCGGCGTCGGGGTCGATCTCTTTCAGCGCATCGCCAGCGGCGCGACCAACAACTCTGCGCATCTTCCGTTAAGACTTCATTCTTGTCCTTCAAGGCCCTATCAACAGCGGGCACTGCGTCTCGCCAGCTTTCCCAACAGACCCTCAGCGCACAAGCGGCTGCAGCACGTACGGAAACCTCGGAATCCCATAGCCTTCGATAAGTCTGGCAATGCCGCCTTTGCATCGGGCCCAATCCTGCTGACACTCGGGCGGCCAGCACGCGGGAAGATGCGTTTTCGCTTTCGGTCAGGATTCTCCCAGTCGGTTTCAGCGCGATTGCCTTTGGCGCGAATTCATACAGCACCCCCAAAACGATGACTGGTCATTCATGTCGGTCCTTTAACGCCTCCGTAAGTGCCGGCATCGGCGGGCCTGCCCCGCGGTCCGAATCGCTCCGGGCTCGCGGCGGTCGTCTGAGCGCGGAAGTTCTTGTCCAGGTCCTTGAGCTGCTCGATGAGCCACTCGTCATCACTTGGGCGCGCAAGCTCGGTACTTTGGCTCCTTGTTACTGTGCCGCAGCCGGTTGAACCACCAGCAGAGCAGTTGACAGCGCCGCTGAACAAGGCGATCCTTGAAATGCCGTTCATGGACTTCTCCGAGTTAATAGTCGTGTGAGCCGACACTCCGGTCATTATCCATGCGTTTCCGACACTACGCAATCCACAAGATGCTTGCGTCACGATGCCCCCGGGCGAAGAACCGGTCATTTGCCATGCCGCTCGCCTACGTTCGCAACCTGGCTTCGACGGGTTCGGTCAGCAGGAAGGCTCCCAGTACCGATTCGACCAGCTCGCCAGCGCGGTTGCGGACTCCAGTCGCTCTTCCGTGATCGGCTCCGGCGGCGCCGAGTAGCAGATCCGATTGGCATTCATCGACGGCGAAGGCCGCGTCCGCTCGGTCTTTCAGCAATTCCACGGAGATCGTTCGTCTTCGCCGGGCGGCGCAGTCCACCTGGCGAGTCCGGTAGCCCGGATCATGCTCGCACTTTCCATACCGCTCCAACTGAATGCGTTCCTCTTCCGTAAGTCCACCCGGCGCCTCGCGGATCAACGCTGCGATGTTGAACCGATGCGACGTGCATTCCTCGGCAGGAGAAAGGGGTTCGGTGTTCGCGTTCGATGGATCACACCTCCGCAGCGCGGTTGTCTGAGTCGATCATACCCCGGAAGAGGCGACCACAAAAGAGCGAAAGAATTTTCCCAAAACTCCTCTCCCAACAACGTACCCGCCTCCGGTAGCCTCTCCAACCATGCAATGACCGCTTGGTTTAGCCGCCCGTCTCGGACGGGCGCGTCGGCCACAGAAAACGCGCCCGTCCGAGACGGGCGGCTAAACGATGCACCCGGCATGGAGACACCGATGCGTACCGTCCTCGCCAATCTGCTGCATCGCGCCGCCGGCTGGGTGCGGCCCAAGTCGGTGCCGCCGGCGCTCACCGGGCCGCAGTGGAGCGGCACGCGGTTTGTCGATGCGTACAAGCGCAATCGCACGCCGACGCCCAATGAGATCATGGCGGAGCTGAAGAACACCGCCTGGACCTGCGCCAGCATCAACGCCGCCGTCTGCGCCAGCTTTCCGCCACGGCTCTTTGTCTGCACGCGCCGCAATCAGCCGCGGCCCAAGTGTCTCACCAAAACGCTCACCGCGGCTGAGGAACGACGGCTGCGCTCTTTGCCGCATCTGGCGCTGCACACGCGCGGCGTCGAGCATCTTGAAGAAGTCGTCGATCATCCGCTGCTGACGCTGCTCCAGCAGGTGAATCCGGTTCATAACCAGTTCGATCTCTGGGAGCTCAGTACGCTCTATCAGGAAGTTCACGGCGCGACGTATTGGTATCTCGAGGCCGATTCGCTCGGCCGGCCGCGGGAAATCTGGCTCTTGCCGACGCAGAACGTCATGCCGCTGCGGGAGCCGAACAGTCCGAACCTCGTCGATGCCTATCTCTATCGCACCGGCAACCGCGAGCAGCGCTTCACCCCGAAGTCGATCATCGTGTTTCGCTATCCGGACCCGAAAGATCCCTATTCCGGCGGGCTGTCGCCGCTGCGGGCCTGCTACGAACAGGTGTCGCTGACCAGCGATTTCGCCGCGTTCAAGAAGGCGAAGTTCGAGAACCAGGCCGTGCCCGACGCCATCGTCTCGCCGGAGGAAGTGCTCGGCGAGGAAGAGCGCGATCGCATCGAGACGCAGTGGAATCAGCGCTTCCGAAGAGGCGGCAGCGGCCGGGTCGTCGTCGCGGAGAGTGCGCTCAAGGTGCAGCTATTGGCGCATTCGATGGGCGACCTGGCCGCGCTGGCCGACATGAAGGCGACGAAGGAGGACATCTGCGCCTGCCTTCCATGTGCCTCTGGCGTTTCTGACGAGCGAGACGAACCTGGCGAACTTGCAAGCGGCGGAGCATCAGCACATGGCCAAGGCGATCGCGCCGCGCCTGCGCCGCCGCGATGAGAAGCTGAACGAGCAGCTGGTGCCGCTGTTCGATCCGTCGCACCGGCTGTTCCTGGCGAGCGAGGACCCGGTGCCGGCCAACCGCGAGCTGCTGGCGAACGAGCAGGAATTGAAGCTGAAATACGGCGTGGTGACGATCAACGAGATTCGCGGCGACGAAGGCCTGCCGCCGGTGCCGTGGGGCGACGCGCCGTGGCTGCCGTCGGCGTGGCAGCAGAAGACAACGGAGCCGGAAGCGTGAGCGACGGAGCCAACCGTCGCTTACGCTTCCGGCTCTGAACGGCGTCCGGACTCCACGGTTTACCAGTGAGTGCCCTGGGGGGCATTGAAGTAGGTGACGTAGTTGTTCTCGTCGAAGCCTATACCGGTCGCGGAGTGGAAGAAGAGGTCGTGTCCGACACCGACGGCCATGTCGTTGACGGTGCCGGGATTGATGGTTTGGATTGCAGTCGTGCTGTTGTTGGCGTACAGCGCCAACTTACCACTTTGAGACACGACGTAGGCATAGCCATCCGTGGTGGCCGCAACCGTGGCGAGAGAGCCGACGTTCGCGATGTTCGTGAAGGAGCCGCCGCCGGCGATGTGATAGCACTCCAGGGTGCCCCCTGTGGTAACCATGAACACATCGGCATATCCAGAGGCATCCAGCCCTGCACTGAAACCGTTCACGGTGTTCGGAGCGGCCAACTTCACCCAGGTGTTCGTGCTCGTGATGAATTCCTGCACGCTCCCGTCCTTGCAGCGAGCGTAAACCACATCCGTACCGTTCGCCTCGGTCACCGCGTCCACGCCCAGAACGGTGTTGGGACCCGACAGCTTCGTCCACTGGGGGAGGAGGGGAGAATCAATAACCTTGCGCCCGTTGATGGTGATATAGCTGGGCACCACGGGGGTCGCGAGGCAGCCATAGAGAGTGCCGTCGGCGCCGACTGCGTAGGCACGGCCACCCTGGACCGCCGCGAAGCTGGTCATCGCTTCCGGCTGGTTCAACGCGTGCCAGCCCTTGGCATCGTAGTTGTAGAGCGAGCCGGAGATGTTCGCAAAGACATCCTCATGGCCCGAGTTATCAACACCGGCGCTGAACGTGCTGACCTGGCCCGGAGCATTCAGGGCAGTGACTGTGCCCGCGGACGTGAGTTCATAGAGGCCGTGGTTCACGGGATTGGTGAGGAACGCCGCCGAAGTACCGTTGGCCAGGCCCACCGCGTGGAGATTGAGGGAAGACGCCGACATAACCATGCGGTCTTCCAGGGCTTCGAGGCCCAGACGTTTCGATTGTGGGCGCGGCGTGGTGGTTGGCTTGGAGGAGAACATACGGGCGAAGAGGTTACGCAGACCGCTCATGGCAGCTCCCTTTGATTTTCAGTGGTAGTCGTTAGGTTTCTGCCTCTCTTTCTCCCCACTTCGGCCGCTGTGACAGCAATTGCGAAAAATCGCAAAACTGCTCTCCCAACAACTCACTGACCCCCGGTAGACTCTCGACGCAATGAACACCAGTTCAGGTGAAAGGTTTCCCATGACACACCATTGTCACTACGGCAACGCGGTCGGCCCGCTTGGCTTCCCGCAAACCGACGGCGCCGCTCGCGCTCTTGATGCCTTGCTCAAGACGCTGCCCAAGGAGCGTGAGTACGAGTATCGCCACGCGGTCATCACCAAGGCGCCGACGGAGCTGAATCCCGGCGAGCGCTCCGATGTCTCGTGGATCTCGACGGAAAGCGTCGATCGCTGCAACGAGGTCGTGATCGCGCGCGGCATGAACGACAGCCAGTTCCAGGCGAATCCGCTGGTGACGCTGGGCCATGCGTATCATCTGCCGCCGGTCGGCAAATCGCTGTGGCGGCGGCGCGTCAAGGACGGCGACCTCGTCGGCATCAAGGCCAAGACGCAGTATCCGCCGCGGCCGGAATCGTGGCCAGCCGATGATCCGTGGCCGCCGGACAAGGTCTTCGCGCTCGTCCAGGCCGGGCTGCTCCAGGGCAAGAGCATCGGCTTCCTGCCAACCAAGATTCACGTTCCCGACGATGCCGAGCGGCAGAAAAACAGCTGGAACGACGTCTCGCTGGTCATCGACGAATGGCTGCTGCTGGAGTACGCCTGTGTCTTCCTGCCGGCGAACCAGGACGCGCTGGTCGAGGCGGTGTCGAAGGGCGCCGCCGACCTGCCGCCGGATTTCCTGCGTGCTCTTGGACTGGATCAGGGCGTTAACACGCCCCGCTCGCCGGGCGTCGTGTCGTTCACGGCGCTGGCGGAGATTGAGCAGTACGTCGAACGCGCGGTGCGGAGCCTCGACCTGGAAGCGTTCACGCGAAAGACCATTGAAGAGAGTTTCGACCGCGCCATGGGGCGCGTGTGATTGTTCCCGGCGAGCCCGGTCGCGTCAGCGCCGGGAGTCCTCCCGGCGCTGACGCGACCGGGCTCGCCAAATCCCGTCGGTAGTCGTCAGGGTCGCGCGCAGCGAGTCGGATTCCGAGCCGTCCGCCGTGCGCGCCTGGAGACGGCACCGCCGTTGTCCATCAACCATCAACCCATGAGGTTCACCATGTTCGTGCAACTGACGAAAGACTTCCTCGGCCGTCGCGCCGGCGAGCGCATCGATGTCTCGCCAGGCGACGCGCAGCAACTCATCACGTCCGGCACGGCGTCGGCCGTCGCGGATGATCCGATCACCTCGGCCGTCAGCCGGGCACTCGACGGAGGCGCTCGGCCGGCAGACACAGGCCATCGACGCCGCCGTCAACCAGGCGCTCAAGGGCATCGCCGATGCCCAGGGCCAGGCCCGGCGGCACGCGGTGCCGGCGCTGTTCGGCAGCGGCGGCGAAGGCGATCCGCGGCGCTGCTTTGGCGACTGGTGCCTCGCCGTGGCCCGCGACGATCGCAACTACCTCGAAAAGCACTACGGCTCGCGCTTCAATGAATGGCGCACCAAGGCGGCGCTGGCCGAGGCGTCGGGCGTGACCGGCGGCTACACGGTGCCGCCGGAGTTCTACGAGCAGCTCCTCGCCGTCATGGCGGAGGAGACGGTCATTCGGCCGCGGGCCTTCGTCCTGCCGATGGCCAGCGCTACGCTGCAAATCCCCTTCCTCGACGTGACGACGGTGCAGAGCGCCGGCGTCAGTCCGTTCTTCGGCGGCGTCCAAATGTATTGGACAGCCGAAGCGCAAACTCGCCAGGAGACAGAGCCGCAGTTCAAGCAGATGGAGCTGAAGGCGTATGAGTTGAGCGGCTATTCCGTCTCCAGCAATGTGCTGCTCCAGGATTCCGCCGTCGGCCTGGAGAAGTTCCTGTTGACGCTGTTCGGCAAGTCGATCGGCTGGTTCGAAGAATACGCCTTCCTCCAGGGCAACGGTGCCGGGAAGCCGCAGGGCATGCAGACGGCCAACGCGGCCATCGCTGTCAATCGGTTGACAGCGAACGAGGTGCAGTTCGGCGACGTGGCCGG
Source organism: uncultured Acidobacteriaceae bacterium (assembly GCA_963736535.1). GTDB lineage: Bacteria > Acidobacteriota > Terriglobia > Terriglobales > Acidobacteriaceae > PALSA-350. Next base: position 158,618 of record CAVTPN010000010.1, on the reverse strand, counting down.
GCTGTGGTCCAAGCTGCTGCCGGCGTCGTGGAGCAAGGCGATCTGGCTGTTCTCGCCGTCGGTGGTGCCACAGCTCTTGCAGCTCAAGGACGGCGCCAACCGGGCGATCTTCATCAGCATCGACCAGGGTGCGACGAAGACGCCGAACTGGAGCCTGCTCGGCCGTCCCGCGTTCGCCACGGAAAAGGTGCCGGCCCTGGGCACCAAGGGCGACCTCAGCCTGCTCGACCCGAGCTACTACGTCATCGGCGACCGCATGGAGATCGAGGTGGCGGCCAGCGAGCACGTCAACTTCCTCAAGAACCAGATGACCTGGCGTGTGGTCGAGCGCATCGACGGCCAGCCCTGGTTGGACAAGCCGATCACGCTGCAAGACACGGCGACGCAGGTGTCGCCGTTTGTGGTGCTGAACTAAACCGCTTCGTTTAGCCGCCCGTCTCGGACGGGCGCTCGCAGCGCCCGTCCGAGACGGGCGGCTAAACGAACATCTTGGAGATTCAACTCATGTACACCGAACAACTCTCTCAGGCCCTCAGCATCGCCGCCACGGAAATCGATCCGGTCAGCCAGGCTATCGGGACGGTGACTTCCGGCGCGGTCGATATGTCGAAATTCCACCGCGTGATGTTCGCCGTCATGGTCGGCAGCGTCGGCGCTGCCGGCACCGTGGATGCGAAGCTGCAACAGTCCGCGACGGGCACCGGCGGCTGGACCGACGTCACCGGCAGCAACATCACCACGGTCACGGCCGGCGACAAGATCGTGACGCTGGAGATGCGTTCCGATCAGCTCAGCACGGGACAACGCTACGTCCGGCTGTCGATCACCGTCGGCGGCAACGCCGTGCTGATCGCCGCCCTACCGCTGGGCGGCGAGGCGATCCAGAAACCCGGCAGCGCCAACGACATCACGGCCGTGGCGCAGCGGCTCGTAATGTAAATGTCTTTCCGCAGCCCGCAGCGCAAGCAAGGGCCTTCTCGCAGACGCCCTTGCTTGCGCTGCGGGCTGCGGAACCGTCTTTCCAACAGGAGCACAATCATGGCAGCTTTCCAAGCACCCGACGGTCTCGGCAATATCGTCACGGCGACCGCCACTGTGTCCAATGGCAATACCACGTCTCCCGCGGTGGACTGCCAGCGCGGGCAGCTCGTCGGCATCATCATGCCGGCAGCCCTGGATGGCGATGGCTTTTCGCTCCTCGGATCATCCGACGGCGTGAATTTCGTTCCCATCATCACGGATTCATTCGGCAGTGACGGCGGCGGCAGTCCTCTCGCTTATAGTTTCAACGCCAGCGCGCACCAGGTCATACTGGCGTTCGCCGGGTTCGCCGCCCCGCGCTGGCTCCAGATCACCACGCTGTCGTCGGGGACGCCCCAGGCCCAATCCACCAATCGGACTTTCACCCTCGTTCTGCGACCGCAAAGTTGAGGTGCAACCATGGCCGCCAAGGACCTCATCACGCTCAGTCGGGCGAAACAGAACATCCAGTCGATCACCGACACGAGCCAGGACGCGCTGTTGACCACGCTCATCACAGCACTCAGCGACGCGATTGAGAAATACTGCCGCCGGGATTTCACGAGCAAGAGCTACGACGAGCTTTACAGCGGCACCGGCGACCGGCGGCTGGTGCTGCGCCAGTATCCGATCCAGTCGGTGCAGAGCGTGCGCTATCGGCTGGTGACGGTGCTGAAGATCACCAACACGAACCAGGCGCTCAACCAGCAGGCGCGCGTAAGCGTCACTGCCAGCGGGTTGACACTGACGCGCACGGCGTCCGGTGTCGTCTCGACGGATACCAGTGTGACGTTCGCCGGCAATCCCACGCTGGAAAGCATGGCCGTCGCGGTCAATGCCCTGGGAAACGGCTGGCAGGCACAAGTCGTCGGCGATCCGGGCGGCACGGGTGGACCGGGCGATTACGGGCTGTGGCCATCGGCGGATCTCTATGTTCCGCCGTCCTACGGCGACGGCACGGCGAGCCAGGGCGCCCTCAGTGCGCGCGGCATCTTCGCCGAACTGCGGCTGCACACTTACGAGCTGTCCGGCTGGCAATTCGACCCGCGCGGCTGGCTGCTGCGGGCCATCCCGTACACCGACCCGGAACTACTGCACCCCGAAGACCTGCTCTGGCCGGTCGGACTGAACAACTTCCGCGTGCAGTACACCGCCGGCTACAGCACCATTCCCGAGGGCGTGCAGGAAGCCGCCGCCGAATGGGTGGCGATCGCCTACTACGGCACCCTGCGCGACCCGGACGTGACCATGCAGGAAGTGCCGGGCTCGTTGACGCAGCGCTGGGCCAACGTAGTGAGCAAGGACCTGAAGCCGCCGATCTCGGTGGCGAAGCTGCTGGCGCCGTATCGACGGTATACGGTGGGGACGAACCAGGGGTGAAGCTGAATGCAGAAGTCAGAATGCAGAAGTCAGACTAACAATCGCCTTCTGCTGTCTTTCATTCTGACTTCTGCATTCTGACTTCTGCATTTGATTGACAACACCATGTCACTCCTGACAAACGCCAATGTGGACATCTATCGCGGCTTCAACGCGGCCGATCCGCCTGATCCGCCGCAGCGGCCCGCGGTGTTGCAGGGCGTCGCCGGGTTGCTGCGGCCGCATGTCCGCAACGGGCGCTTTCGGATTCAACGACGACGGCTTGCACTGGACCAACGTCCTGGTGCTGCCGACAGGGACCGACATCCGCTCGGCGTATGACAGCCAGCTCAATCCGCTGAACGCCGCGAATGCCGATACGGTGATCGTGCCGGACTATCCGATCCCCGGCCGCTGCACGCCGTTTGTCGTCGTGCTGGTGCAGCGCGGCGGACGCAGCGGCGCGGCGGATGTGCTCACCTGCTACCTGGACCGCTGTCAGCCCGCTGTCACTTGCCCCGATCCGACCCTGGTGCGCACTACCTGCTGCGGCAATCTGCTGCCGGCGACCCTGCACATCACGCTCACCATCTCCGGCGGCTGCGGCTGTCTCGCCGGCACGTTTCCGGTGACCTGGAACGGCACCGGTTGGGCGTATAGCGGCACGGCCTGCGGCGGCAAGCCGTTCTCGATGCTCGTGGTCTGTACCGGCACCAGCGTCCTCGACTGGCAGCTGACGCTGACCTGCGGCAGCGACACGCTCACCGCCTCAGTCGGCGGCGGCAGCTGTAGTCCGCTGGATGTGAAGTTTCATCAGATTTTGCTGACCAGCTGTTGCACCGGCGGAGTGTTTGCGGAGTTAACGCCTTGAGGGAATCATCATGTCGCTGCTTGTGCCGCCGAACGTCAATGTGGACATTTACCGTACCGCCGATCCCGCCTCGCCATACACCCTCGGCACGCTGTCGGCGACCGGTGTCGCTGGTTTTCTCAAGCCGGCGGTGCGCGACGGACGCTTCGGCACCGCGTCCTGGCTGAAATGGACACACGTGCTGCTATTGCCGCCGACCATCGATGTGCGCGATGCCTACAACAGCCAGCTCGATCCGAGCCGCGACAACACGATTGCCGACACGATCATCGTCCACGACACGAACACGCCGACAACCGAGACGGCCTTTTACGTCGCCTTCGTCGAGCAGGCCGCGCGCGGAACCGCGGCGGCGCATCTGCGCGTCTACCTGGATCGCTTCGCGCGAAACACCTGGCCGACGAACGCGCTGTAAGGGGCCACGCCCGTCCGAGACGGGCGGCTAAACGGTGATAATTGCTCTCTTAACAATCGCCGATCCGTGATAGTCTGCGGCCCGGCATCGAGAGGAGGCACTCCATGCACGCTCTTTCCGTCCTGCAACCGTGGGCGGCGCTCATCATCCACGGCGACAAAACCATCGAGACACGCTCCTGGCAGACACGAGTTCGCGGCCGCATTGCCGTTCACGCCAGTGGGCGTCGCCCGGCTGACTATTGCGACCTCTGCCAGCAAGAACCGTTTCGCTCCATCGTGAAGCGGATGCCGCCGGAAATGCTGGCCCGCGGTGTCGTCCTGGGCACCGTCGAGCTGCGCGATTGCGTCCGCGTAGAAGAGATCGACCTGGCGACGCTGGACGAGCAGGAGCGTTCGTTTGGTAATTTTCAGCCGGGGCGCTGGGCCTGGCTGCTTGATGACCCGCGGCCGCTGGAAACGTTCATCCCCATTCGCGGCCGGCTTGGGGTGTTTGAAATCGAATGCGTTTAGCCGCCCGTCTCGGACGGGCGCGTTGCCAGGAGAACCATGCCATGTCCCTTCGCAATCGCATCAAGCGTCATGTCCGCCTCCGTGCCGGCGACCTCGTGCCGCATGAGCTCAATCCGCGCATCCATCGCGATGCTCAGCGGGCCGCGCTCCAGGCAAGCTATGAGCAATTCGGTATCGCGCGCTCCCTGCTGGCCTATGAGCTGCCCGACGGCCGGCTCAAGCTCCTCGACGGCCATCTCCGCGCCGACATGCACGCGGACACGGAAGTGGATGTTGAGGTGCTGGATATCAGCGAGGATGAGGCTCGCGCTCTGCTGCTGACGCTCGATCCGATGACGAACCTCGCCGACTATGATTCCATCCTTCTCGCCGAGCTGCGGGAGACGGCCCACACAACGTCGGATGCGCTGAACAACCTGTGGCGTTCGATTGGCAAAGAAGACGAAGAGGACGAGGAGAAAGGCAAACCGCCGAAAAAGGAGCCGGAGGTTGTCGAGCGCTTTCTCATTCTCGTGGAGTGCGAGACGGAGAAGAAGCAAACCGATCTGCTCTGGCGCTTCCAGCAGATGGGACTGAAGTGCAAGGCGCTGATGAGTTGACGTTTAGCCGCTCGCCTTGGGCGAGCGCTGGTCACTCCAGCGCTCGCCCGAGGCGAGCGGCTAAACAATGAGGACACACCATGAAAACCACCATCACCGTAGAATCGCCGATCATCGAATCGCCGCGTGTCGCCCAGGTGCGCGGACTGTTCGACCTCGCCGCCGAGAAAACGTCGCGCCTGCAATGGGAAGTCGATCTGCCGCTCGACGCGAAGCCGTGGCACATCGGGCTCATCACCGGACCGTCGGGTTGCGGCAAATCGACGGTCGCGCGGCGGCTATGGCCGGAACAGGCGGGGCGCGTCCTCGACTGGGCCGGCGACCGGTCGATCCTCGATCATTTTCCACCGGATCTGTCCGTGAAGGACGTGACAGCTCTTCTCTCTGCGGTCGGCTTCTCGTCGCCGCCGGCGTGGTTGCGGCCTCATGGCGTTCTCTCCACGGGCCAGCAGTTCCGCGTCGCGGTGGCCCGGCTGCTGGCCGAAGCGCTGGCGGGAGTCGCGCCGCAACCGATCGTGCTCGACGAGTTCACTTCCGTCGTCGATCGCACCGTCGCCCGTGTCGGCAGCGCGGCGCTGGCGAAGACCGTTCGGCAAAACAACCTTCGCTTCGTCGCGGCCACCTGTCACGATGACGTCATCGCCTGGTTGCAGCCCGACTGGATTTACCTGCCCGCTGAGAACCGCTTTGAATGGAGGTTTCTTCAGCGACGCCCCGCCATCACCCTCGAAATCGTTCGCTGCGCGACATCGGCGTGGCAGCTATTCGCACCTCATCACTATCTGAGCGAATCCCTGGCGGCTTCCGCGGTCTGCTTTCTCGCCATGTGGAATGGCCGGGCGGCGGCGTTCAGCGCCTGGCTGCCGTTCGTCGGCGCCGGCCGGCGTGCGCGGCGCGAGCATCGCACCGTCACGCTGCCGGACTTCCAGGGCGTCGGCATCGGCAACGCGCTGTCGGACGCCGTCGCCTCGCTGTGGCGCGGCCTCGGCTACCGCGCCCTGTCCACGACGACGCACCCCGCCATGATCGCGTCCCGAGTTCGTTCGGCAAATTGGCGTCTGACCCGCGCCCGAAGCCTGGCGGCCGGACGGGAGCGGAAGCTGGTAACGCTGAAGCACGCGACGACACGGCTGACGGCGGGGTTCGAGTATGTGGGCCCGGCACTCCCGCGGAAGCTGGCGCGAGTGTTGGTAGCAGGGTGACGTGCTATCCCAATTGACGGATACGAAGGTCGATGCACGTCGCTTGATAGCTGGCTTCGAGGTCGAGGGGCACCGACAGGTCGGAGGCGATCCACAAGGGAAGAGTGGGCAGAGATTGGCCCAGGGCAAGCGGCGCCGGCCAAAGCTGGAGTTGTTGCGTTTCCTCTTCGCGGCCAATGGCCCGGTAGGATACCGCGCAGAGGCTCGACGTCGTCACGCCGGCGCCCCCATCGACATCCAGGAGAGAAAGGATTTCGGTGTTGATGTCGGCCCGGCGCGTTGTAACGGTGTCCACGATCACGACGCTGCTGCCCTGTTGCAGGTAGCCGACACACTTGACGGCGAACGCCTGCCGTGCCTGAGGCCGATCCTTGTTCCGCGGGCTGAGTAGTTCGATCGCAGCAGTCAGACGCGGGTCACCGTCATCGGCGAACACCTGGACCTCGACCGCCTCGGCCGCGGGCAACTCGACGGCAACTGCCAGGCCTGGAGCCGGCGGCGCCCATGTCTGTGTTGTGGCCACGCCGTCGGCTGGTGCAGCCGCCTCGTGTTCTCGCAGGGCGGCCACGTCGATTTCGATGGGACCGTCACGATCGACGAGAGGCACGGCGTAATAGCCTGGGGGCAACACGCCTTGATTGAGCAGGCGAGCGATGGCGGCGGCCCAGGCTCCGTGAAAACTGCGCCAGGGGTGCGTTCGGTTCAGAGGCGGGTTGAAGTGGTCCAGCAGCGGCATGCGAGGCTCCTCCGGGGACAGGGCCGGGTGCTATTGTATCACGCGCCCGCTTGTGTTTTCGTGGATCGGTTCGCTCTCGTTCCCAGGCTCCGCCTGGGAACGCACTGCCCGGCAGGCTCTGCCTGCGACGCTTTCCGAGAGGTCAACTCCAATCCGTGATCACTTCCAGCAACCCCTGCATCCCGGCATAATTTCGAGCACTGGAATACCGCCAGTGAATCGGTTCATCCACGTAGCCGCGCCGCAACGGATTGTTGTGCATGTATTCCAACTTTTGCCGCATCATCTCGTCATTTCGGATCTGTTGCGGATGGCTGCCCTCCTGCCAAAGCTGATGGGTCTGGCTGATCTTGTGCCGCAGTTTGAAAAACCGCAGTTCCTCCAGCAACGTGGAGAAGCCGCGGCGTTCCAGTTCATCAATAATCCGCCGGGCAGTAAAGGACTTGAACTGGCCCACCCGCTCCGACAGATTTTCAGCCGTGGCGATCCAGTGCAGATGATTGTCCAGAATGACGTAGCCGAAGATTTGCACGCCCCGCTCACGTTGCAGGAATCGCCAGGAATCGAGAACGACTTCCACCAGCGGCGGGTAAGCGAAAATCGGTAGCCAGGCGACGACGGTATTGGTGAGGAAGTAGGGATATTCTTGCTCGAAGATGCGATAGCGGGTGCGAGTCATGGTTACACCTGGACGCGAGGCAGAGCCTCGCAGACAGTGCGTTCCCAGGCGGAGCCTGGGAACGAGGAGAACGGCCAATCACCGCCTGTTTATCAGGAGGCAACCGCCTTCGCTCCGATTAAGGCATGAAGAGCCTCGGGAGCAAAGTCGGCTCCATTCGGCCACACGACGGTTCCGCAGACCGGGTCCAGTGTGGCCCGAGCAAAATAAGTAGGATCGCGCAACGGCTCGAAGATCGTGCCACTTAGCAGGGGACCAACATCAACTACCGCCTCTATGCCGTCGTTGAACAGGAGTTCCAGTTGGGTCAGCCCGCGGACCTCCGCACGAACGATTCGCAATATCATCGATTCTCTCCTCAATCCAGCGGGGGCACTGGCAGCAGCGGTCGGCTGGCAGCCGCCAGGTCCCAGTCCTGTTGCAACTCTGCCCGGTGAGCGTCCAGCCAACTTCTCACCAATGCCCGGGCGCGGCGTGGAAGTTTGCCGGCGATCACTTTTCCTGTCGCGATCTCGAATAGTGCCTCGTGGTCGCCATAAATGGCGTGAAAGTGGGGTGGCGCGTGATCGCGATAGTACATGTAGATCGCGATCCCGTAAAACTGCGACAGGCGAGGCATCGGAATCCGTCCGCTTGACAGCAATTCGTCGGAGTTATTGTAGCGAACGGATGCCAGGGTGCTTTGTGTCCTCTCCAAACTCAGACGAATCCCACTCATCGCCCTAAGAAAGCAGGACCGCCCTCTCACAATCCCGCCGAGTCTCCTACCGTGGCACGCTACTTCAAATTCCACTCCGTCGCCGACCTGCAAGCCGCGTGTGAACCGCTCGGCCTCGGCCTCCACTTTAGCGACGATCTAACTCCACTATTCTGCCCCGTCCGTATCGGTCCGCTGACCGCGGGCAACGCACTCTGCATCCAGCCGATGGAGGGCTGCGACGGCACACTCGACGGGGCGCCGGATGAGCTGACCTATCGCCGGTATCAGCGGTTCGGCGACGGCGGGGCGAAGCTCATCTGGGGCGAGGCGGCGGCGGTCGTCGAGGAGGGGCGCGCTAACACGCGGCAACTTTACATCTGCGAGCGCACGGCGCCGGCCATCGAGAAGATGCTGCGCCAGTGCCGCGAAGCACACCGGGCGGCGTGGGGCGGTGATGACGATTTCGTCGTGGGGCTGCAACTGACGCACTCCGGCCGCTACAGCTATCGCCGGCCGCTTCTCGCGTTTCATGATCCGATCCTCGATCCGCGCATCGTCGCCGATAAAGCGACCGGAAAAGTCGTTGATTCGTCCTATCCGCTGCTCGATGACGATTACCTGCTGCGGCTCGTCGATCGCTACGTCGCGGCGGCGAAGCTGGCGCACAAGATCGGCTTTCAGTTCATCGACCTCAAGCAGTGCCATCGCTATCTGTTGAGCGAAATGCTGGCGGCGAAGACCCGGCCCGGACGCTTCGGCGGCAGCCTGGAGAATCGCACTCGGCTGGCGCGCACCATCATCGAGGGCATCAAGAGCGAGGTGCCGGGACTGGTGATTGCAACGCGGTTGAACGTCTTCGACTGCATTCCGTATCGGAAGAAGGCGAGCGGCGATGACGGCGAGCCGTGTCCGTGGACGCCGCCGGTCCGCAGTGCGTGGGGGACGCGTGAGGACGATCCGTTCACGCCCGATTTGACCGAACCGCTCTGGTGGGTCGGCGAGATGGCGAAGCTGGGCGTGGCGCTGGTCAACGTCAGCATGGGCAATCCGTATGCGACGCCGCATGTCATTCGGCCATTCGAGTATCCGCCGCCGGATGGCTACGAGACGCCGGAACATCCGCTGCTCGGCGTGGATCGGCACTTCCGCCTGGCCGCCACGATTCAGCGGGCATATCCGCACCTACCGATCGTCGGCAGCGGCTACAGCTACTTGCAGGAGTTCCTGTTTCACGCCGGCGCGGCCAATGTGCGCGACGGCCGCATCGCCTTCGTCGGCGTCGGCCGAGCGGCGCTGCCGATGCCGGACTTCGTGCGTCAGCTCAAGGAGACTGGCCGGCTCGACCGCAAACGCATCTGCCGGACCTTCAGCTATTGCACGGCACTGATGCGGTCGAAGCACAACGAGATGGGCCAGTTCGCGACGGGTTGTCCGCCGTTCGACAAGGAGGTGTACGGGCCGATATGGGATGAGGCGCGGAAGAAGATCGTTTAGCCGCCCGTCTCGGACGGGCGCTGGTCATTCCAGCGCCCGTCCGAGACGGGCGGCTAAACGACAACGCATTGTCACTGCTCCGCCGCACCGTCGATGACCACGGTCACCGGCGGCTCTTGCAGGTCGGTCTTGATCTTCACTTCGTACTTGAACGGCCCGGCGTTCGCCGGCACACACTTGAACGTCACTTTCTGGACGGCGTCCGGCGTGCTGCTTAGCTCAGCGCCCAGCGTCACGCCGGCAGGGGCGTCAATGCTCAGCACGCGGAACGGCTTGTTGCCGTTTACCAGCACGCGCCGCGTCAACGATTCGCCGGCTTTCACCGTGCCCAGGCTCAGCGCCGGCGGCGAAACCTTCAGCGCGGACTGCACCGTGCCTTCGACCAGGACCGGCACGCTCGGCGAGTTCGGATCGTCGGTTTTGAGATAGACGTAATCCCTGAACGGTCCCGGCGCGGCACCCGCCTTCAACGTCACCTTCACCTGGTAGCCGACCTGACCCGGCCGGCGGTAGAGTTCCTTGTACGTCGCCTCGAAGGGGGCTTCTTTCGGCGCCGCCGCCTCGCTGACCTGCCAGGCCAAGGTGCCGGCGTACTCGACATCGATCGTCAGGCTCGGCGTCTGGCCCAGCGGCACGATGCCGAACGCCGCTGCACCGGGGTTGAAGACGACATCCGTCCGGCTGTTTGCCTTGACGGTCAGCGTGGCCGTTGACATGAAATCCGGCCCGACGGTGACGCGGATGTCCACTTTCTTCGGCCCGGTGAAATTGCGCCCGTCCATTTTGACTTCGATGGTCGTGGACTCCCGCGGATTCAGCACGCGCTTGACGGCCTCCGCGGTCACACAGCCGCAGCTCGGCGTGATCTGCGTGATCTGCATCGGCACCGCGTAGATGTTGGTGATGGTGAAGGTATGTGCCAGCTGGGCTCCATGCGGCACGGTGCCGAAATCGTGGGTCAGCTTGCCGTCGGTGAACATCTTCTCGGCCCACGGCTGCTGCCCCGTGGCCGCCGTAGTGGTCAATACTATCACGATCAGTGCCAGCAGTGCTTTCTTCATGATCTGCCTGCCCCTCCAATGAACCGTAAAATCAACCAGACGGATTCTAGCGTGGAACGAAATGGGAACAAGGCGAAGATGACAAGGTGACAACGTGACAAGGTGACAAGGTGAAAGAGCGGTGGCGCTCACTTTGTCATCCTGATTCGTGGAGGGAGGTTGAATATGGAGACGGACCTGGCGAACCTGGTGAAGGCGGCGTTGATCGGGGAACTGGAGGAACTGCACAAGGCGGTGCGCGAGCTGGCCACGCCGCTGGGCGAGAAGGAGTTCTGGACCAAACCCGTCGAGCCGGGCAATTCGATCGGGCATCTCGTGCTGCACCTGACGGGGAACCTCAATCATTTTGTCGGAGCGCATCTCGGCGGCAGCGGCTATGTGCGTGATCGGGAACGTGAGTTTACCGAGACGAGTCCGCCGGTGAAGGACGCCGCCCTTGCCCAGCTCGATGAAGCGGTTGCGACGTTTCGCCGTGTGGTTAACGAACTGGACGAAGTGAAACTGATGAAGCCGCATCCGGAAGGGCGCTTCGGCACCGTGCTCACGACGCTGATACACCTGGTGGCCCACTTCGCGCTGCACCGGGGGCAGATGTCGTATTTGGTGCGGTTGGTGTAAAAACGATTTCTGGCGAGCCCGGTCGCGTCAGCGCCGGGAGTCCTCCCGGCGCTGACGCGACCGGGCTCGCCCTCGAATTTGCTCTTCCCCCCGCGGACAGCCGACGCTATACGCCCCTCCGTTGCTGGACGCGGCCCTGGCGTCCCACCAAGCTCATGGGTTCCGCTGTGTGCCGGATTGCGGGAAACCGGCACTACCCGCCCTCCTGGGTAGAAGAATTAACCGCGCTGGACCAACGTGGCTACTGGGTCGGCCACGCCGGCAGCGGCTTCGCGGCGGGACTCCTGTCGGACCGGGAGCCGGGACTTTGTGCCCGGCTCCCGGGAAATCACTGCGGTGACAAGGTGAGGGGGTGACAAGGTGACAAGGTGAAAGAGCAGCGATCTTGTCACCTTGTCACCCCCTCACCTTGTCACCCTAAGGTCCTATTGCTTCGCCGCCGCGTTCGCCGGTGCGGATGCGGACGCAGTCGTCCAGCGGCATGACGAAGATCTTGCCGTCGCCGATCTGGCCGGTCTCCGGCGTGCGGGCGGCGTGGACGACGGCCTCGATCGTCGCCTCGACGAAGGCGTCGTTGACCGCAATTTCCACCTTCAGCTTCGGCAGCAGACGGATCTGCATCTCCTGGCCGCGATAGACCTCAGTGTAGCCGCGCTGCCGGCCGCAGCCGCGCACGTCGCTGACCGTCATCAAATACACATCACGTTCGTTCAGAGCTTTCTGGACCGCTTCCAGCCGTTCGGGCCGGATGATCGCAACGATTAGCTTCATGGGACCTCGGGGGGAGAGCCGATTGCAGATTGCAGATTTAAGACTGCAGATTGAAAGACTGTTTTTCAATCTGCAGTCTTAAATCTGCAATCTGCAATCGGAGTTACTTGTCTTCCACATGCGCCTTCACCGGTCCGCCGAGCTTGGACACGAACAGCTTTTCCATGCTTTCGCGCATGCGCACCGGCTCGCCGCCGCGGAAGTTGAAGCGGTTGCCTTTCACCGTCGTCACGTAAGGGTAGACGATGCGGAATTCCTGCGGCGGAGGCGTCGCACTGGCGCCGCACAGTTCCGACCAGGCGCCGCGCAGCTCGCCCGCATCCACGCCGTTGACGACGACGGTGAAACGCCGGTCGCCGTTGGGCGGCACGGTGGCGGCCCGCGGCTCGTGGCCGGCCATTTCCGGGATCATCTCCATCGTCGGCGACAGATCGAAGCCGACCTCGCCGTGGTCGCTGCGGTCCAGGCCCTCGCTTTCTTCCTTCGCGCTCAGGCTGAAGCCCCAGAGCTTGTCGATCAGGAAGACCAGGACCAGCGACAGGACGAAGGAATAGCCGGCCGCGATGACCGCCGCCTTGGTCTGCACGATGATCTGATCGGTCCGCCCGACGACCGGCGCGTCCACGGCCTTGTCCCACTCGGTAACGTTCTCGACACCCTGGAGCGCGAGCGTGCCCACCTTCGCATCGAATTTGTTCCCATTCGTGGCATTGACCAGCAGCGCCGACGCGAACACGCCCGTCAGGACGGCCCCCAGGAAGCCGCCGATGCCGTGGACGCCGAAGGCATCGAGAGAATCGTCATACTTGAAGAGCGGTTTCAGGCAGACGGCGCCGTAGCAGATCAGGCCGGCCAGCACGCCGATGATGAGCCCGCCTATCGGGGTGACGAATCCTGATGCCGGCGTGACGGCGACGAGGCCTGCCACCAGGCCGGAGGCCACGCCGAGTGCGGTCGGCTTGCCCTTGTGCATCCATTCGACCACCATCCAGCTCAGCGCAGCCGCGGCGGCGGCGACCTGCGACGCCGTCAGAGCGGAGACCGCGTTGGCATTACTGCTCAGAGCGCTGCCGCCGTTGAAGCCGAACCAGCCGAACCAGAGCATGCCGGCCCCGGTGAGCGTGAGCACCATGCTGTTGGGGTGCATGGCATGCTCGGGATAGCCGCGCCGCTTCCGCAGGATCAGGATCGCCGCCAGGGCGGAAAAGCCCGCCGCGATGTGGACCACGGTGCCGCCGGCGAAGTCGAGTGCGCCTTGCGAGTTGAGCCAGCCGGCCTGCTTCCCTTCCGCGTCAATAGCCCAGACCCAGTGGGCCAGCGGGGAATAAATCAGTGCTGACCATAACACGAGGAACAGACAGTACGGACCGAAGCGAATGCGTTCGGCGATCGCGCCGCTGATGAGGGCCGGCGTGATGATGGCGAACATGCCCTGGTACATGCAGTGGAGATAGATCGGGATGTTCGTGCCGGGGAAGGTCTTGGTCGGATCGACTCCGTGAAGCCCCAGCAACGACGGATCCCAGCCGATCCACAATCCGCCTTCCTTGACGCCGAACGCCAGCGAATAGCCGAAGAGCACCCACTGAATGCCGATCAACCCCAGGCAGACCATGCTGTGCATCATGGTGCCGAGGACGTTCTTGCGCCGCACCATGCCGCCGTAGAAGAGGGCCAGGCCGGGGACCATGAACAGCACCAGGCCGGTCGAGACGAGCATCCACGCGGAATCGCCGCGGGCCATCGCCTCGGTCTTGGCGTCGGCAATCTTCTCGTCCACGGTCTTCGGTTTGGCGTCTTCCGCGCGGGAGGACAGGGGCAGCAGAACGAAGAGAACGAACGTCAGCAGAACAGGGAAGCGACGCATGGAAGGTGCTCCTTGCCGGGAGAGAAAACGGATTACGTCGGCGGCTTGGTGAACGACTAAGGCTGGAAACAATCGGAACGCCTTTCGCAATTCTTGTTCCCGCCCGAATCGATCGCGCCATGGGACACTTAACCACATGGAAACCAACAACTTGCGCAGATCAGCTTCATTCTCCCTTCTTCCTGTTCCGCCGGGGCTGCTCTGTTGCTTTGCAGCGGTTGCATGAATTATGTGCGATCGGGGGAATAATCATGTCCTGGAAGAATGCCCGCAATCTTTCCGTCCATTGCCCAGGAAGCCGGCAGTCGGCAAGGAGTCCGAAGGAGTTCGCCGTACACTTTTTGTCTCGCAAAAACTCGTGTCCGGCTTTGCCTCGAATAACGCATCTATTGATAGGAAAGGCAGTTGAGAACGGACAGCCCGAGATGGTACAATGATAGAAGCGAAGGCGCCGAAGTTGGCATCGAAAATGCGAGCATCCTTCGCTATAGATGGGACGTGTTGGCGTCCACAGGAAAATTGACAGAATCGGAGTTTTTCTCAGAAACTACTTCGCCTGCATCTTAGGAGGGTAAATTGAGCTTGTTTGTGACCTATGTTTGATGTGGAGGGGACGTTGGTTTGGCGCAAACCTTATAACCGCGTCCACTTTCATGGAAGCTACCCCTCAGTTTCGGCACGGTCTTCTCCCCTCCTGTAGCACGGCGCCCAAGTCGCAATTCCAATAGTTTCCGAGGTCGTCTCGTTCACTCCCATTGTTCCCATCGTTGGGCACATGCGGATTCGTTGCGCCCGACCTCACTACCGGGAGAAGAGGCAATGATTCCGCTCGACTATCTACTGGCCGTCGCCATGATCACCACCCCCGGCGACCCGTCGGAAGCGCCCGGCGCCTTCGACCATTTCGCCACCGTCCGGCCGACCGCGCAGGCCCTGGCTGTCTGCTGGGAAGTCCTCGATACGCGGGAAACGAAGTACGTGCTGAACCGTCAGGAGGATTTCGCCACCGACCTGAAGCTGCTGCGCAGACGCTACGACGACCTGGCGGATGCGCCCCCGTTACACGATTGCATGCGCTTTCCGGATCGCAGCCTCATCAGCGATCTGCTGGCGTTCAACCGCACCTATCGCCAGCAGCTGGAGAATCGCCAGTCGCTGGAGATGGTCTATAGCTGGGAATTGCGTGAGGTGGTGCAGGAGGTGGATCGCCTCTACCAGATCTGGGACACTGCCCGCGATGCCCGCTGCGAGTACTACTACGTCCACGTCCGCCGCGGCGCCCTGAAGAAGCTGCGCGACGCCGTCGGCGAGGAATCCTACTACAGCGGCACGCTGCCGCCGCACGTGCCGGTATGGCGGTTTGCGCGGATTGATTGATAGGGCCGATAGGTCACAGAAGGCCGATAGGTCACAGAAGGCGGCCCATTCGCCTTCTGTGACCTATCGGCCTTCTGTGACCTATCGGTCCCATTGCCTTCTCTTCCCCGCTGACGGAATCGCTAACCGGGTGAGACCTTCGTCAGCCTCATCGTCCCAGACTTTTCCCTTGCCGCCACCCACCATACGGCACGCAAGGTCGTAGACATTTTTACGGACTCTCAAATCAGCGGATTGAGGAGTTGAATGCCGTCGATAGTTCTTGGAGTGCCCATGTCCTCGGTGTACAAAATGGTGATTCCAGCAGCCTGACAGCGCGAAGAATCATGCTATCCCAGTGCGCCAGGCTGAAACGGTCTGCCAGGTTCAATGCCAGGTCGAACACTGCCGGAGTCGGCAACATCAATGGAAAGAGGTGGCGAAAGGCCTGGATGTGCTGCCCGAACTCCGCTGGCGTCAGTTGGCCTCGATCACGCCACTGCCGAAGTTGCTGCCCCAACTCGCCGAGCACCTGCCATAGCAAGAGCGTGGGCTGAGGCGCTGAGCGCAGTTGCTGGAGCAACTGCTGGGCCTTGAGTTGTTTCGTCGGCTCGCTGCGATCGATGGAATACAGGAAAATGTTCGTGTCAACGGCGTTCATGGAGCTGGTCGCGACTCAGACGATCTCCTTGCGAGTCGAACGTCGATTTTTGCCAAAGCTCTTCCAGAGTGGCCCAGGCTTGCTGCCGGAGAGGTTCATCCTTGTTCTCGCTGATGGTTTCCACAAACAAGCGGACGCGCGTGCTCTCGGAAAGGGCGGGCTGCTCGTCGGGCTTGAAAACGCCATGTTCGAACGTCGCCGGGATTACTTGGATCATGGATGCACCTGTTTGACCACCAACACTCTGTTAATTGTAAGCGTGACAGGGCCTGACACAAGCGGGTGCAGTTCCGCAGCTGCGCACGCCTGCATTTCCGGATCAGATGGGCTTCGGCCGACGTTACCGAGTTCCTTCAGTGGCCGCCTTCTCCAGCGCCAAGTACAATCTCTCCTGGAATCGCTAGGGGTGTTCGCGCCGCGGCGCGGGCTGAGAGCAGACCCTCCGAACCTGATCCGGGTCATGCCGGCGCAGGAAAGCGATCTCGCGACTCCTCTTTTACTTCGCATCGGTCTGCTTTCCCCTCTTATTTCTTGGCGAGCCCGGTCGCGTCAGCGCCGGGAGTCTTTGGCAAAGAACTCCCGGCGCTGACGCGACCGGGCTCGCCGGATTACCTAACGGAGTGCACCGATGACGCAGATGGAATCTGCCCGCAAGGGCATTATCACCCCCGAGATGAGCTTCGTCGCCGAGCGTGAGGACCTCGCTCCCGAGTTGATCCGCGATGAGGTGGCGCGCGGCCGAATGGTCATTCCCGCCAATACGGTCCATCTCACCAAGCACCTGGAGCCGATGGCCATCGGTGTCGCCAGCAAGTGCAAGATCAACGCCAACATCGGCAACTCGGCCGTCACCAGCAAGGTCGATGAAGAGCTGGAAAAGCTGCACACCGCCGTCCACCTCGGCTCCGACACCGTCATGGACCTCTCTACCGGCGGCGACATCAACCGCATCCGCCAGGCGATCATCGACGCCTCGCCGGTGCCCATCGGCACCGTGCCGATCTACCAGGTGATCCAGGAAGTGAAAGACGTCGGCGACATCACGCCGAAGATGATGCTCGACATGGTGGAGCACCAGGCGCAGCAGGGCGTCGATTACATGACCATCCATGCCGGCGTTCTGCTCGAATACCTGTCGCTGACGACCAACCGTGTCACCGGCATTGTCTCGCGCGGCGGTTCGCTGATGGGCGCGTGGATGCTCCAGCGCCACGAGCAGAACCCGTGGTACACGCACTTCGACGAGCTGAGCGAGATCATGCGTGCCTACGACGTGACCTACAGCCTCGGCGACGGACTGCGGCCTGGCTGTCTCGCCGACGCCAACGACGACGCCCAGTTCGCCGAGTTGAAGACGCTGGGCGAGCTGACACTGAAGGCTTGGCAGCACGGCGTGCAAACGATGATCGAGGGCCCCGGCCACATCCCGATGCACCTCGTGAAGATGAACGTCGAGAAGGAACGCGAGCTGTGCCATGAGGCGCCGTTCTATGTCCTTGGTCCCCTGGTGACCGACATCGCGCCGGGTTATGATCACATTACGTCGGCCATCGGCGCCGCGCTCGCCGGAGAGGCCGGCGCCGCGATGCTGTGCTATGTCACGCCGAAGGAGCATCTCGGTTTGCCGAACAAGGATGACGTGCGCCAGGGGGTGATCGCCTACAAGATCGCCGCCCACGCCGCCGACATCGCCCGCGGCCGCAAGAATGCACGCGACCGGGATGACGCCCTGTCGAAAGCGCGCTTCGAATTCGACTGGAACAAGCAGTTCGACCTGTCACTCGACCCGGAGACGGCCCGCGCGATGCACGACGAGACGCTGCCGCAGGAGGTGTTCAAGTCGGCGAAGTTCTGCTCGATGTGCGGCCCGAAGTTCTGCTCGATGCGCGTGACGCAGGACATCCGCAAGCTGGCGGAGAGCGGGGCGTTGCCGGTGGTACAAGGATGAACCGCAAAGACGCAAAGAGCGCAAAGGAAGAGCAAAGAAAGGAAAAGATAAAGAAGAAAGGATCGTCAGGCGTCTGCGCTCGATTGCTTCATTTCTTTCTCTTCTCCTTTGCTCTTCCTTTGCGCTCTTTGCGTCTTTGCGGTTGGTCTGGTTTCGGGAGGTCCCATGTCCTTCGGCGGTGCCGGCGCTGCTTTCATCCTGATCCTGTCGCTGACGGCGGCGGTCATCGTCGGCTCTTATGTGCTGGCGTACCTGGCACACTGTCTCGTCACCATCGTCGAGAGCACCGCTGCCGGCAATGATACCGTCGCCTGGCCCGACGAGCCGATCTCCGACTGGATCGCGCGGGCCTTCTGGCTCGGCGGCTTGTTGATGGTCTGGCTCGCGCCGGCCGCCATCCTGTCGAGTGGTCTGCGCAACACCTGGCTCGAATACGACAGCGGCATGCGCTTTCTCATTCTCGCCGTGCCGGGACTCTGGCTATTCTTTCCCATCGGCGTGCTGTCCTCGATGAGCGGCAGCTCGCGCTGGATGGTGTTTCGCCTCGCCATTGTGCGCGTGCTGCTGCACATCCTGCCCTCGACGCTGATCTTCTATTTTCTCACAGCCGTCGTTGCGCTTCCGGTCGCCGCGGCGTGGTACTATGCCGTGTTCCACACCAACGGCCTGCCGCTGGTCTTCATCGCCGGGCCGGTTGGGGCCGTGGGCTTTCTCCTCTATGCCCGCTTGCTCGGCCGCCTGTCGCTGATGATTCATCGCCGCAATCCGCCGAAGGAAGAGCGCGACGAGAAGCGGCGCAAGAAGAAGAAACGCCGGCGCCCGGAGAACCGGGAGGGCGAGGCTCCCGCCGAACCGGAAATGGAAGGCCGGCAGGAGCCTCGCCCTCCCGAACCGACGCCTTTCAACGATCCCGACCTGGACCTGCCAGCGCCGCTGGAAGCAGAGGACGCCGCCGCTCCGTCCGAGGTCGAGGACGATGAGTTTCCCTTGAAGCCGCTGGAGCGCGATGAGGAGCACGAGCGGCGCCGACCCACGCACTGGTCGGCGGAGGACGAGGAAGGTGCGGAAGGCTCCTATGACATGGACCGTGCCGCGCCGGCCGCGGCGCCGGAGTATCGGCCTATCGAGGATTTTGACCTGGAAGAGATGGGGCCGCAATTCTCCGAGGAAGACATCGCGAAGGTTGACACACCAATGGATCGCAAGCGCCGCCGCTGGAAACCGCCGCCGCCAGCACCGCCCGGGCCGCGCCATCCGTGGTTGCAGGGAATCTGGACATTCCCCTTCTACGGGACGACGATTGGGGCCAGCGTATGGCTGACGATTGGCCTGGTGGTGTTTGGGTTCTGTTGTGCGCTGTTCAATGCGAATCTGCCGCGGGGGGAGTGAAGCCGAAACTTTTCATTTGGAACCAATCGCCTCGAGTTTGAGCTTCAGGATTTTCGTCAGTCGATCAATGATATCGGAAGTAAGCGGTCGTTCCCCGGTCAGGAACGCATCCAGCGTGTCCATATCCGTCTGAGCACGCTCGGCTAAATCAGGTAAGAGAATCTTGCTCGAATGAATTGCCCGCCGCAATGCGCCGCTGGTGGTAGGCTCGTCCATCGCATCGGTAAGGCGCTGATCTTTTTCGATCAGTTCGGGCAATTCTTTGGCAATGAGCTTGCGGGATCGACGAAGCTTCTTCATGAGCGCGTCGCTCAGCTTGCCGCCGTTCTCTCGTGGTTTTCTTTTTTGCATGATGCACCTCATCTGCGAGGCTCGGGTACTTCGTACGCGGTCACGGGCACCACCGTTGTGAAGTCGATCTTTTCATAGACGGCCATGATGTATCGGCCATCAACCGTGTAACCCCAAGCGACTGGATTCCCCGAAGACCTGCTCTTGCCGATGCGCTCCGGATTTATCACTACCTGTTCAAAATCATCCGGCGAAATGTCGTGTTCCGCAAGATGCGCGACGATTTCCTCAGTCCACACGAAATCAAAGTAAGGCATGGACTATCCCGCGACAGGGTGCCCCGGGTTGAGTCTATCGAAGCCCCGGCTACCGTACCAGCTCTCAGGCATCGAGCCGGGATCAGCGGGCATCCTGTATTTGCTGCCGGCGCCAAACTCGCTACTCTGAACGTCTGTTCTCATGCCGAGGGAGCCAGCCATTCATGTCCGCTTGTGTCGTCTCTGGTCCTGCCATGACGCCTCTACTGCTGGAACGCTTCCGCGCCGCGGAGGCTGCGCTCTGGCTGGGGCCGACGCGCCGCGCGGTGGCGGCAGCGCAACAGAGGCTCGACGCCGCGCGACATTCGGCCATGCACGCCATCGCGGATTTCGCCGACTTGGTGGTGCGGCACGGCGATGTACACGCCCGGCCGCTGTCCGCCACGCAGCGCCGCCTCATCGCCGACGAGGTGGTGCAGGAACTCTATCAGAAGGGCGCGCTGAAGTACTTCGGTCCCGTCTCCGACACGCGCAGGCTTCGCGCAGGGATTGCTCAATCTGCTCGCCGAATTGCAGCACCTCGGAGTCCCGCCGGCCGCGTTCGCCAGCGCCTGCAATGGGCCGAAGCAGCGCGAGTGTGCGGCCATCTATACCCGCTACGTGCAGGAGCTGGAGCGCCTCCACCTGCTCGACCCCGACGACCGCACCGCCCGCGCCGCGGCCATCCTGCGCGAACGAATGGTGCCGCCTGTCGATGGAATGAAGACTGTTTTTCTCGGCGGTTTCAACGACTTCACCGCGGTGCAGTACGATCTGCTCGCAGCGCTGGGCGAACGAGTCGAGCAAATGTGGGTATCGCTCCCCGACGAACCGAGCGCCGAGCGAGCCGAGCTGTTCGCGGTGCCGCGGGCAACGCGCCAACGCCTGGCGAGCCGGGTGGCGTTAGCCCCCGGAGCGAGTTCTCAGAAACTCCCTCCGGTCGCTGACGCTCCCGGCTCGCCAGCGGGTATCGACCATCTCGCACGGCAGCTCTTTCGTCCATTGCGGAGCATCGAAGTCGCTGATAATGCCGACGGACTCTCGCTCATCGAAACGCCCGGTGTCCTCGGCGAGGCGCGGATGATCGCGCGGCGGGTCAAGCTGCTGCTGCTCGACGGCACCAGGCCCGACGACATTCTCGTCGTCCTGCGCGATCTCGACTCTTATGCGGATCTGCTGCGCGAAGTGTTCGCGGAGTACGGTTTGCCGTTCGACATGGAGGGGACGGAACCGCTGACGCGCAACGGTGCGGTCGCGGCGCTGCTGCGGGCGGTGCGGCTGCCGGACGACGATTGGCCGTTCGCCGGGGTCACGGCGATCTTGCGGAACACCTACTTTCGCCCGGCGTGGCCCGAGGCGGCAAGCGTTTCGGAGATGGCGCACAAGGCGGAGGCGTTTCTGCGTCTGCTCGGTGAGCCACGTGGCCGGGACGCCTATCTCGCGGCGGCGCGGCGCTGGGCCGAGCAAATCCAGCCCGGCCTCGAAGACGAGCAGGCTGAAGAATCGCGCCGCCGCCGCACGCACGAGCTGGCCAGGCAATGCGCCGACTTTCTGCCGCGCTTCTTCGCCGCGTGGAACGATGCGCCGGCGACGGCACCGCTGGCCGAGCACATCGCCTGGCTGCGCCGCTTCGCCGACGATCTCGGACTGACGAACCTTCTCTCCTCGCTCATCGGGGCAGAGAGGTCCCCTCACCCCCAACCCCTCTCCCCCGAGGGGCGAGGGGAGAATGAGGATCGCGACGCCTGGACACGTTTCTGGGAGGAGATCGATCGCTGGGAAAATCGCGGTGGGCGGCCGCTGGATCGCAAGACGTTTCATCGCCGCCTCGCTGCTCTCGCGGCGACGGCCGGGCTGCCGAAGACTGCGCGGGACCACGGTAATGTGCGCGTCCTGTCGGCCGAGGAGGCTCGCTTTCTCGACGCCGACTTCGTCTTCCTGCTGGGTCTCGGCGAACGCAGCTTCCCGCGGCTTGCACTGCTGCCGACGCTGCTCGACGAGTCGGAACGTCAGGAATTCCAGAAGGCCGGCATCGACTTCGCCAGCACGGCCGAGCTGCTGCCTGCGGAAATGCTGCTCTTCTGGCAGCTCGTCACGAAGCCGCGCCGCGGTCTGGTGCTCAGCTATCCCGCCGTGGACGAACGCGGCCAGGCGCTCTTGCCCAGCTCGTTTCTTCTCACCGTCCTCGATTGCTTCAAACCCGGTGCCGTGCCGAAGCAAACGCAGCGCATGCTCACCGAGGGCCTGGGTCGTGACGAGCCGTTGTCACTGGCGGAATATCGCGTGTGGCTGGCGCGAACTGCCTTCCGAGGCGGCAGCATGAACGACGGTGCGGCGGGGTCCGCCGCAATGCTTGCCAATCTGCGCGACGCCGCCGACCTGGTGCGGTATCGTTTTCGCACCCGTGAGTACACCCCCTACGATGGTCGTCTCCGCGATCCCGCCGTCATCGGCGAGTTGACGCAAATGTTCGGACCCGAGCGTGTCTTCAGTCCAACGGCACTCGAAGAATATGTCGCCTGTCCGTTCCGCTTCTTCCTACGGCACGTTCTGCGTCTGGAGCCGATGGACGATCCGAAGGAGGAGATCGAAGTGACGCGCCGGGGCCAGGCGTTCCACCGGGCGCTGTCGCGGCTGCATCGCGGCTTGAAAGAAAAGGGCGTCCACCGACCAGACGACAGCGTGCGTGCTCAGATGCTGCGCGAGATCGGCACGGCCATCACCGAGGATATGGGCCGGGCCCCAAGTCCCGCAGCGAAAGAGCTCTGGCGGCTGGAAGGCCAGCGGCTGCTGCACGTGGCGGAGCGCTACGGCGAACAGTGGACGAAATTCATCGAGCCGTGGCTGGCCAAAGGCGTGCAGCCGCAGCCACACTTTTTCGAGGTCGATTTCGGCTTGCCCGCCGCTGACGGCACGATGTCACACGGTCCGCTGATCATCCGTGCTGACGGGATCGAGGTACGCGTCAGCGGCCGGATTGACCGCGTCGATGTGGCCGAGCTGCCCGCCGGCACCGGGTTCTGGATCATCGACTACAAGACCGGCCGCTCGGAACATTACACCGGTTCTCATCTCGCCGAGTTTCGCCGCCTGCAATTGACGCTCTACGCGCTGGCCGTCGAGGAAGTGTTGCTGGCCGGCCGCGACGCACGGCCGCTGGGCCTGGCGTACTGGCTCGTCGCCGAAACGGGAGCCGAAGATCGCCCTGCCGGGGCGCAAGCAATTGTTGTGGCTGGACGAAACGCGTCCCTGGCGGGAAGTGCGCGAAAAGCTCCAGGCATGGATCGCAAAGCTTGCGGCGAACATTCGCGGGGGCAACTTCGCCCTAGCCCCGCGCTCGGAGCATTGCACCGATACGTGCTCCTTCAGCCAGGTGTGCCGGATCACACAGGCGCGGTTGGTCGGCAAGGAGGGGATGCTGCCGTTGCCGGGGGAAGAGTGACGAAAATCAGCATTACCTTGAGAAAGAGGCGCTCGCCTGTGATACGATGCCGCTAGGAGGCAACCATGATCGACCTCACGAGCGAACAAAGGCAGCATCTGGAGAACGGCAAAGCCGTCGACATCACAGACCCGCAAACTGCCCAACACTATGTGATCCTGCGCAAGGACGTCTACGACCGCGTTTGCAATTTGCTTTACGACGACTCCGAATGGACCAATGACGAACTGCGGCTCCAGCTTGCTCGTTCCGCCAAAGACAACGGGTGGGACGAGCCCGGCATGGACGCCTACGACCGCTATGATGAGGAAATCCGCAGGCGATGCCCGTAAACCGCGGCGATGTCATTCTGGCCTTCGTGCCGAACGTCGGAAGTCCCGGCGGCAAAGTCCGACCAGCACTTATCGTACAATCTGACCGCAATAATGCGCGGCTGCACGAGAGGCAGCGCTGGGAATGCCATAGATCTTGGATCGATTTCGATGTTCCACATCGCCAAGCGCATCCCTTCGTCGGCCTACTAGCTTCGCCAAGAAACGAACCCTTTCTTTCCTCCAGGTGTTTATTGTTTGCAACGCTGGCATCCCGGTCGCCCACCGATTACTTCACAAGCCAACCCTATCACTACCTCGCAGGAGTTCCACGAATGTCCCGAATCGTTTACAGCGTAATCGCCGCATTGGTCCTCTTGGTCACGACCACGCCTCAGCTCAAAAGCGGCGACGGCGATTGGCCGGGCTGGCGCGGGCCGGACCGCACCGGGCTCTCCACCGAGACCGGGCTGCTCAAGGAATGGCCTGCGGATGGACCGAAGCTCCTCTGGAAGATCAAAGGCCTCGGCGACGGCTATTCCACTCCCTCGGTGGCGAACGGCCGCATCTTCGTCCTCGGCACCAAGGGACGCGAGGAGCGGCTCATCGCTCTCGACATCAAAGACGGCAAGGAACTCTGGGCGACGCCGTTCGGCGCTCAGGCCGGCAGCCATCCCGGCGCGCGCTCCACGCCGACGGTCGATGGCGATCTCGTCTATGTCATCAGCTCCGACGGCAAACTGATCTGCGCCGATACCGCCAAGGGCGAGATCCGCTGGCGCAAGGACCTCGTGAAAGACTTCGGCGGCGAAAAGGGGAGCTGGGCCTACGCGGAGTCGCCCCTGATTGATGGCGACAACCTGATCTGCACGCCGGGCGGCTCCAGCGCGACGCTGGCCGCGCTGAACAAGAAGACCGGCGAGGTGATCTGGAAGGCTCCCGTGAAGGGGGTCGCGGGAGGAGGCAAGCGCGGCGGCTACACGACGGCCGGCTATTCCTCCGCCATCGCCGCCGACATCGGCGGCACCCGGCAGTACATCCAGTTCATCGCGGGCGGCGTGGTGGGCATCGCCGCCAAGGATGGTCATCTACTGTGGAATTACGACCATCCGTCCACCGGCCACGCCAACTGCTCGACGCCGATCTTCCAGGACGGCACCGTCTTCGCCGCGTCGGCCTACGGCAACGGCGGCGGTCGGGCGAAGATCGTCAAGAACGGCGACACGTTCAAGGCCGAGGAGATGTACTTCGTCAAAGCGATGGAGAACCATCACGGCGGCATGGTGCTGGTGGGTGATTACCTTTACGGCACGAACTCGACAGCGCTCGTCTGTGTGGACTTCAAGACCGGCAAGGTCGCCTGGACGAACCGCAGCGTCGGCAAGGGCTCGATTGCCTACGCCGACGGTCATCTTTATGTCCGCAGCGAGAACGGTCCGATCGCGCTGGTGGAAGCGACGGGAACCGCCTACAAGGAGACCGGCCGCTTCACGCCGGTCGACCGTAGCCGGGAGAAAGCGTGGGCGCATCCCGTGATTGCTGGCGGACGGCTGTATGTGCGCGATTGGGATGGGCTGGCGTGTTATGATGTGAAGGGGAAGTGAGGACATGGGACGAAACCGCCGCGCCAGCCAAGGGTAACATGCCCTTGCCTGGTGCGGCGGATGTATAATTGGGACACCGCCCACGCCCACAAGGAGGTCCGCTCATGACGCCAGTTACCATTCCTGAAACGCCGCCTTCCCCTCCGGCCGAAAGCGTCGAGGCCAAGTTCCGTCGCCTGGCGGAAACCTGGCAAAAGGCCGTCGCTCACCACTCATCCAGCAGTATCCGCAACAACCATCCCGCGTATCAGGAAATCATTGCCCTCGGTCCTGCCGTCGTGCCATTTCTGCTCCGCGATTTGGAGGCGAACGGCAATCACTGGTTCTGGGCGTTGAACGTCATCACGGGAGCAAGTCCGGTGCCTGCTGAGGACCGTGGTAACATCGCGAAGGTAACCGAGGCATGGTTGCGCTGGGGTCGTGAAAATGGGTACCGATGGTGAATGAACTCGAACTTCTGTTTCCCAAGCTCCGACCAGGTTCTTACCGCATCTCCAGTCCCAAGGACAAGAAATACAACTGCATCGCCTGGGCCGCTGGGAATGCACTTACTTGGTGGTGGCCCAGTGAGGACGACCGGGATACCTGGCCCGCAGGTCTGGTGCGGGAAGAAACCTTGGTAGCCTTTGAGATGGCTTTTCGCTCTCTCGCTTATCTGGCTTGCGCTGACGACTCGCATGAGCCGGAGATGGAAAAGATCGCGATCTTCGCCCTGCCGCCAGACCGCCCGAGTCATGGTGCCCGGCAACTTCCCGATGGTCGCTGGACGAGCAAACTTGGCGAATCGTTCGACATCGAACACGAACTGCGTGATCTGGAAGGAGATGTGTACGGGAAAGTTGTACTCATTATGGGCGCCGGTTGACAGGATCAGGCGGAAAAGAGGCCTGAAAGGGCAGCGGGCGGACGGCTGTACCTGCACGGTTGGGATGGGCTGGACGGTTGGGATGGGCTGGCGTGTTATGATGTGAAGGGGAAGTGAGGACAGGCCGCGGTCCGGCGCCCGGAGATTCATCATGAAATACACCGTCCTGCTGGAAACGTCCGAAGAGGGCGTTGCTGTATCGGTTCCCGGTTTGCCAGGTTGCCATTCGCAAGGGGCGACCGAAGAGGAGGCACGAGCGAACATCGCGGACGCCATCCGTGAGTATCTGGAAGTTGTTCGGGAGCTTGCCGAATCCGCCGAGGCCCGTGCGTTGGAAGTGGAGGTTTGACCATGCCCAAACTGCCGGGCGTGAACCATCTCGATGCCGTGCGCAGCGCCAAGCAAGGGCGCCCGGTTTCGCTGAAAAGGAACTCCGATGGATTCATGTCCGCATTGCGGCGCCGCAATGCCTCCCGTCAGGGATGCGTTCTGTCCCGAATGTCATGAAGATCTGGACGAGCCGCCACGGTCGCTTGCCGACCATCAAGTTGAAAATACGGCTGGCAGGGCTCGGAAGCTTTGGGTTTGTGTACTCATCGGAGCGGCTTTCGGCTTTGTGACGGGATTCTTCGCGAGTTTAGGCCATTTTCGGCAACCGGGCAGTGTGATTTTCGCGGTTGGAATGATCACCGGGAAGACAATCATTGGGGCTCTCATCGGGTTGGGAGTCAGCCTTTTTCTGCCGAAGGATCGGTGACGTTCTCGGGCAGCAGCCTGATTCAAGGTGTCTGCGGCCGAACGATGCGCAGAAGTTGATTGGCCATTGCGCTCGCACCTTGAATTGTCTGATCAATCCGCGTCGCAAGTGCAACACTATCATCGTCGCGCGTACAGACGACGATGCCACAATGCGCCGAAGATTGTTTGTGCAAGCGGATGAAGTGGCGGCGGTTGAACGTCAGAACGGCCCGACCAAGAGCGGTCGCGAACGCCAACACGGCCGAATCCGGAATACGCTGCTGCGCTGTCCTGCTTCCTGTGCTGTCAGCACGTCATGACCGAGGCGGCGCAACTCAAGAACGACGGGATAGTCAAAGTTTTCATCCGCGTAGAGAGCGGCCATCACGCCTCCGCGTCCGCTCGGATGGCCTCGTCAATCTCCTCGCGGTGCTGCTCGTAATAGTCCCACGCGGCTTCCAGATCGGCCGGCGTGAGGTCGGGATGATGCTCCAGAATTCGCGCATCCGCCAAGCCGAGCTGTTTCCACTCCACCAGGCCGGCGACCGTGTGGCGGGTGTCGCGAATGCACGCATCACCATCGCAGACGTCGGGCGTTCGGCTGATCCAGGTGGCGGTTGTCATGGGGTTGTTCCTCCACCGTTACCATAACAAATCTCACGCCCCGTGATAGTCGATGTCCTTCACTTCCAGCGCGTACTTCGTGATGAACTCCTTGCGCGGCTCCACCTTCTCGCCCATCAGCGTGCGGAACATGTCGTCGGCGTCGCGGGCATCATCCAGGCGGATCTGCATCAGCGTGCGCTTCTCGGGGTCTAGCGTCGTCTCCCAGAGTTCGCCGGGGTCCATCTCGCCAAGGCCCTTGAACCGTGTCACGCTCAGGCCGCGCTCGCCGAGCTTGCGGACGTCGGCACCGAGCTCGCGCAGGCTAGGCAGCGGCTTCGGCGAATCGCCGCTCTCCAGCACCAGCCGCTTGTCCGGTTCGCGGCCGGCCAGCCGCTTCGGCGGCAACAGGTCCGACGCTTCCAGGCCGAACGTGCGCAGCTCCTCGAGACTTTTGTTGATGCGGCGCACCTCGTGGAACTCCTGCTCGCGGTAGGTATCGGCGGCGTGGCCGTTTGTGGCAGTGCCGGCGTGCGGCGTCTCATCAGCAACCACCAGCTCATGGCCGGCTCTCTCCTGCTCCTGCTTGCGCCACTCGTCCACTTCCTCCCGGGTATAGAACCAGCTCTCGTGGCCCAGCCGGACGACGCGGAAGATCGGCAAACCACGCGGGCCAGCCAGGGGCAAGAACGAGTTCAGGTTCAGACCGCTGCGCTCCAGGATGATGAGCGAATCTTCGAGCCGGGTCGCCAGCTTGACCAGCGCGGCGAGCCGCTCGCCTTCCAGAATCTGCGGCGGCGTGCCGGGAGCGTTGGCGGCCGGAGCGAACACATGCAGCTTGGTGCCGTTCAAGCCGCGCTCCAGCAGCTCGCGCTGAATCGCCTCGACCGTCTGCACAAAGCGAACGCTCTTCTTGTGCGTCACCTTGTAAAGCGGCGGCCGGGCGACGTAGATGTGGCCGTTTGCCACCAGCGTTGGCATTTGCCGATAGAAGAACGTCAGCAGCAAGGTGCGGATGTGCTGGCCGTCCACGTCGGCATCGCTCAGCAGGATGATCTTCGAGTAACGCAGCCGTTTCAGGTTATCGTCGCCGTTCTCCGATTCGGCGCCGATGTCCACGCCGATGGCCGAGATGAGGCTGGCAATCTCCTTGTTCTCCAGCATCTTCTCGACGCGGGCCTTCTCGACGTTGAGGACCTTGCCGCGCAGCGGCAGAATCGCCTGGAAACGGCGATCGCGGCCCGCCTCGGCCGAGCCGCCTGCCGAATCGCCCTCGACGAGGAACAGCTCGGAGCCTTCGCGCTCCCGGTTGGTGCAGTCGAACAGCTTGCCCGGCAGCCCGCCGCCGCTGAGGATGCTCTTGCGATCCTTGAGCGCCTTCTTCGCTTTCGACGCCGCCTCGCGAGCCTCGGCTGCGATGACGATCTTGTTCATGATCTTCTTGGCGTCTTTCGGGTTCTCCTCCATGTAGCGAGCCAGATGCTCGCTGACGACGCCGGCTACAATCGGATCGACCTCCGGGTTATTCAGCCGCACCTTCGTTTGCGCTTCGAGCTGCGGCTCGGGCACCTGCACACTGACGATGGCGGTCAACCCTTCACGAAAGTCCTCGCCGATAGGCTTGAGGTCGTTCTTGAACAGGTTCTCCTTCTGTCCGTAGGCGCCGAGGGTGCGCGTTAGCGCGGTGCGCAGGCCGGTCAGGTGGGTGCCGCCCATCGAGTTAAACGCGTTGTTGGCATAGCAGCGGACGCGCTCCTCCTCGCCGGCGCTGGTGTACTGGAAGGCCACCTCGACGCGCACCTCGTCCACGGTCTTGTCCACGTAAATCGGCTTGTGGAGCACTTCCTCGGAGCGGTTGAGGTACTCGACAAACTCGGCGATGCCGCCGTTGTAGCAGAACGCATCTTTCTTGCCGGTGCGGGCATCGGTGAGAACGATGTGGAGGCCTTTGTTGAGAAAGGCCAGCTCGCGCAAGCGCACTTCGAGAATGGCGAAGTCGAACGTAGCGTCTCGAAAGATTTCCGGGTCGGGATGGAAGGTGATCTTGGTGCCGGTGCGGCCGCCGGCGGAGCCATGTTCCTTGACCGGCGTGGTGGGCAGACCGCGCTCGTATTCCTGGACGTAAACCTTCCCATTGCGGCGGATTTCCGCTTCGACCCACTCGCTCAAAGCCGTGACCGCCTTGGCACCAATACCGTGCAGCCCCGCCGATACCTTGTAGGTGTTCTTGTCGAACTTGGCCCCGGAGCCAAGCATCGTCATGACGACCTCCAGCGTCGACCGGCCTTCCTTCGGATGAATCTCGACAGGAATACCCCGGCCATCATCCTTGACGCTGATGCTATTGTCCGGGTTGATGATCACTTCAATCGTCTTGCAATGTCCTGCGAGTGCCTCATCGACGCTGTTGTAGACCAATTCATAGACCAGATGGTGCAGCCCCTTGACGCTGGTGTCGCCAATGTACATGCCGGGGCGTTCGCGTATGTGCGCAGTATCCTTGAAGACCTGGACGCTGTTGGGATCATAGTTCGCCACGGCGGCATCGGTCGCGCCCATGTATTCCGGCACAGGTGCTTCAATCTCCGTAATCCTGTTGACTTCTTCGCTCATGATTCAATCCTCTGCAACAATCAACTACCCAGCACCCCGGCGCAAAGCGCAGGTCCGTCAGTGAGGTGCCGGCCAAGCGCTGGCGAAGCTGCTCCAGCAGGCGGCGCTTGTGATAATGGGCGAGCTCCTGCAACAACACGGCGTTGCCGACGACGATCTCCAGCACGCCGCGGCGCAAACCATTGATGCGGGTCTGGCCCGCGATGTCGGGGCCCGCAGCCTCGCACCAGGCCTCTTCAAGGCGAAGCTGCGCCTGGCGCCGACCCCAACCGCGTGCGGTGAACAGCCGGCTCAGGATTTCGCCGAGCGGTTCGGGACCACGGTCGGCTTTGCGCGGCTGGGGCATGGTTCATTCCTCGTTTAGCCGCCCGTCTCGGACGGGCGCTCGGACCACCCGTCCGAGACGGGCGGCTAAACACTCACGTCAACGGCATCACCATGTACAGGTAATCGTTGCCGCTCTTGAACAACGCCGGGGTGTTGCCGTCAACCAACTCCAGCACCAACTCCGCCTCGGCGGGCAGCATCCGCAGCATCTCGACCACGTACTGCGGATTGAAGTTGATCGTGACCGCCTTGCCCTCGTACTTGATCGGTAGATCGACCTTCGACTTCCCGGCATTGACCCCCTCCGCTTTGAGGTTCAGCCGGTCCTTGTCAAACGTGAAGACGACCTTGCGCGTCTCGTCGTCGGCCATTACTGCGGCTTGCCGAACTGCCGCCTGGAATGGGCTCACCTCAAGGTGAGCTCGCGATGTGTGTTTCTTCGAAAGAAGCTGGCTATACGGCGGAAAGCGGCCCTCGATCAGGCGGGTGTAGAGGACGGAGCGGCCGGTGCGGAACAGGGCGTCGTTGGTCCGCAGGCAGACGCGGACCAGCTCGCTGTCGTCGTCTTGCAGGTTCCGTTCGAGCAGCGTCATCGCCTTGGTCGGTATGATCGGCGACATGCCTTTCGTCGTGTGGCCGCCGGTGCCGGTCGCATGTCCCTGGCTGAGAGCGAGACGCTTGCCGTCGGTGGCGACGAGCTTGATCATGTCGCCGTCGATCTCGAACAGCACGCCGTTCATCGAATAGCGCTCGCCAGCCACCGCCGCGGCAAAGGCGGTCCGATGGATCATCTCGCGCAGGTTCCCGGCGGGTATCTCGTGGAATTTCTCCTCGGTAAATTCCGGCCATTCCGGGAACAGCGACGGATCCTCGCTCGGCATCTCGTAGAACAGCGACGCTCCTTCGACTTTGCACGTGCTTGGGTCCGCCGTCAGGATCAGCTCCTCATCGCGTGCTTCCCGCAGGATGCCGATGAGGCGGTTCGCGGGGAGGATGGCGTCGCCTGGTTCCTCAACATTCAGGCCCAGGACATCGATGCGGATACCAACTTCGAGGTCCGTGGCGATGAGCGTGCAGCGATCCGCGGTGGCCACGGCCTTGAGGTTGCGAAGAATCGGCTTGATGTCCCGGCTCGGCACCGCGGCACTGGCCAGCTGACAGGCGGCGAGCAGTCCCTCTCTCGGACAGCGTGCTTTCATGGTGTTTCCCTGGGATAGCGTGAGCGAGAAGGCAATTCCCACTCTCGACGATGGTCTTAAAACAAATGCTTGTTACTTAAATCCCTAGTAGCAGTATCTTGGTGTTGGCAGTTTCTGTTGATCGTCTGCCCACATCCGACGCATGCCTCTGGCAATTCAGGAGATGCGTCTTGTGTTTCCTGGTGGAAAAGCTGTTGGCCGATTGTCGAGCCAGTGTCGCAAGGTGTTGCGCCTTTCAAGACCTCTGCGGATGAGGCTTGCACATCGGCGAAAGCGCAACAGAGCGCGAGGCTTGTCGCAGTCATGGCAACAGGTTATCCACCGTGTTGCGGATTCTTATTGCAGGTCCGCCTGTAGTTGTTGCACTGCTCCACAGAGGACCGCGTCGTGCGTCAGGGCTTTCTCAACCTTGCGGCAGGCGTGCAGCACGGTGGAGTGATCGCGGCCGCCGAAGTAAACGCCGATCTGGCGAAGCGACAACGGCGTCAACCGGCGCGCCAGATACATGACGACCTGGCGCGGCACGAGCGTTTGCCGTTCGCGGCTGCGTGCCTGGAGCCGATCCGGCCCCACGCGGAAATAACGGCCGACGCGCTGAGCGATAGACTCGACCGTCAAGTTGCGAGCATCGACCGCGTCTCGAAAATGCTCGGCGAGGACATCCGGTGACAACGGCCTGTCACTGAGTGCGGTCAGTGTTTCCAGACGGCCAAGGGCGCCTTCGAGCTGCCGGCCGCTGCCGGGTAGGTGCTGCGCCAGCCAGGCAAGGAGCGCGGGATCGAACTTTCGTCCCTGTCGTTGAGCGCGGTCGGTCAAGAAAGCGAGTCGGCTGGCCGGCGAGAGCGGATGCAGCCGAACGACCAACCCCGCGCTGAGTCGGGTGGACAACCGGCGCGGCAAGTGATTGAGCTCGGCCGGACCAACCGACGCGCTGATCAGGAGCTGCCGCCCACGCGACCGGCAGGAATCTACAAGCTGGACGAACCGCTCGATCGCCGCGGGGTGGAGGTGTTGCAAGTCCTCAATGATAACGACATCCGAACCAACGTCTGGCGATGGTTCGTCCGCCACGGGGGATGACCGCAATTCGCGCGCGGCCAAGATAGCGATCATGAGGTCCGGCGTGTGATGGGCGGCGTGGGCAACGAGGGCGTTGAGCAGGTATGTCTTGCCGGTGCCTGCGGGGCCATGAAGGAAGAGAGGATTGAGGGCGCGTTGAACCCGTCGCTGCTGAACCGTCCTGGCGACGCGCCGAATGGCCTTGTGCGCCGAACGGCTCTCCGGCAACGACACCCACTCCGCAAACGTCTGCATGGCCTCCCATTTCCGCCCGGCTCTTCGCGCCAGAGCTGAGTTCTATTGTAGCGAAAATTGGGCGCGGGGACAATGGTAAGTCTTGGGATGTAAGTCTAGTCACCACAAGCAGATAAGTTCGGAGATAGGTGACCCTGTCTTGGAACGGATGTTCAGTATTGCCGCGCGGGTAGTGAAGATGTTTCGAAACGTACTCGGAGAGTGGTCTGAGGGCTGCTTGCTGGCAGTTCGGTGGGTAGGCTCTGGACTTGGAGGTGGTGTTCTTGAGGTATTATGTGGTGGGTGATTGGGTTCACCTTAAAGGGGACGCGACCCTTAGATCTGGATACTTTGAAGTGGCTGTGCCTTGCTGTCTATGCTAGGGTTGTGTGCGCTGTTCAATAAAACGGGACGCGCCTCTTTCATTCACGGGATCCTCCCCATTTCCTTCTGATGGCTGCCCCTTGCCAGCGCACTGTCTTGCCTTTTGCCAAGCCCTAAGAGCGCGACGGACTCAAGAGGTAACGCTACGGCTGCAACAGGAAATGTTCTATTCGCCGAAATTGCTTCTGGAAGGGGTAGTATCGGATTTGATATTTTCTCGCAATCGTCTGACAACAGCCGTTATACGCCGGGTGGCATCATCCAATTCCGTATCCGTCAGCAGGGAACTGAGGCTGAACCGCATCGCTGAACTCAGCACCTCCGGCGCGACACCCATCGCCTGAAGCACAGGCGACGGTAATAGGGAGCCGCTGGAGCATGCAGAGCCCGTCGAGCAAGCGAGGCCGTCGAGGTCGAGGCACATCAGCACCACATCGGCCTTGACGCCGGGAAACGACAGATTAAGCGTGTGCGGCAGTCCATCGGGTGAGCCATTCACCACAACCAGGGCCGCATAGACTTGCAGATGATCGAGGAAGCGACGACGCAGTCGGCTCACTGTTTCTTGCGCGCATCCATCTCACGCATGGCCAAGTCCAAAGCGGTGGCAAGTCCGACGATGAGCGCCACGGGTTCGGTCCCTGGCCGAGTGCCTCGCTGCTGGTGGCCACCATAGGCACGGGGCCGCAGCCTTGTTCCGCGGCGCAGCAGTAAGGCTCCGATGCCCTTCGGACCATGAAACTTGTGGGCGCTGAAACTTAACGTCGCTGCCCCGAGTTGGTGGAAGCGCACCGGGATCTTGCCCACTGCCTGGGTTGCATCGCAATGGAGTTCGGATTTCGACGTTCGGATTTCGGTGTTCAGCGATGCGATCGGCTGTAGCGTGCCCGTCTCATGATTAGCCAGCTGAATGGCGACAAGACGGGTGTCAGAACGAAGCCGGGCGGCCAGCTCGGCAGCCTGCACGATGCCGCATCGATCAACCGGAAGCCATTCGACGGTGAAGCTATGCTGGCCGAGCTCGCGCAACGGTTCAGCAACTGACGGATGCTCGACGGGACTGGCGAGCAAATGAGCGGGAGCATCGCCGGCAAGGCCAAACAGGGCGAGGTTGTTCGCTTCGGTCGCACCGCTGGTGAAGATCACCTCGTCGGGAAAAGCATCGAGGAGGGCCGCGACTTGCTCCCGTGCATCTTCGAGCGCCTGGCGCGCGCGGCGGCCAACGCCATGAGCGCTCGCGGCATTGCCGTACACATCAAGCGCGAACGGCTGCATCGCCTCCCAGACCGCCGGCAAGAGCGGCGTGGTCGCGTTGTTATCGAGATAGATCGACTTCATTCGGCCATTGTACCGCGCTGCCCGACTTCCTATTTGACCGCCGCCATGCCAAACGCGACAATACCCTCGCCTATCCCTATCCCGGAGACGCCATGCGCACCACGTGGACATTTCATACAGCCGGCTCTCTGCTGTTTGGCCCGAACTCCAGCCTGCAACTAGGTGAAGTTGCCACACGCCTCGGCTGCAAGCGCGTGCTGGTCGTTACCGATCCGACGTTGCTGAAGGCAGGACTCGTCGAGAACATCCATGCGCCGCTGAACGAGGCAGGCATCGCAGTGGAAATCTTCAGCGGCGGGGAGCCCGAGCCGTCGATGCACACTGCCGCCAGTTGTCTCGGTGCCTGCGCGCGAATTCTATCCCGATGCGATTCTTGGCCTCGGCGGAGGCAGCAACATGGACCTGGCCAAGGCTACCGCGATCGTCCTTGCTCACGGCGGCATGTTCGCGCGACTACATCGGCGACGACAAGGTGCCCGGTCCGGTCGTGCCGGTGATCTGTGTGCCGACGACCGCTGGCACAGGGTCCGAGGTTTCCGCCGCCGCGGTATTGACCGATACCGATCAGCACATGAAAGTCGGCATCCTGAGCAATTTCCTGCGGCCGCGCGTCGCCCTCGTTGATCCGCTACTGACCCGGACCTGCCCGCCGAAGGTCACCGCCGACAGCGGCATCGATGCCCTGACGCACGCCATCGAGGCTTACACGGCCGTGGACAATGCTCAGTTTCCGCTGCCTTCCGGCGAGCGATCGGTTTACCAAGGTGCCCATCCGCTGGGCGATGTGCTGGCCGAGAGAGCAATCACACTGATCGGCAAGTTTCTCCGCCGGGCCGTGGCCGACGGCGAGGACAAGGAAGCGCGTGAGGGCATGGCACTGGCCGCGACCTTCGCGGGCATGGCCTTTTCCAACGTCGGTGTCGCCGTGGTGCATGCGCTGGAATATCCGCTTGGCGGGGCAGTGCATTGCTCGCACGGAGCCGGCAACGGTCTGCTGCTCCCCTATGTGATGCGCTTCAACCTGCCGGTGCGCATCGCCCGCTTCGCTTCGATTGCCCGCCTGCTCGGCGAAAATGTGAGCGAGCTGAGCGATGAACTGGCCGCAGAGCGAGCGGTCGAGGCCGTGGAACGCCTACGGGCTGACATCCGCATCCCCCTGCGCCTGCGCGACCTCGGCGTGAAGCAGGATCAGCTGCGGCCATTCGCGGAGAAGGCGTTCGCGGTCAAGCGCATCCTGCGCGTCAACCCGCGCCCGGTGACGGTGGAGGACCTGGAAGGGATCTTGCGGGCAGCGTATTGAGGGGTTCTTGTAGGGTGGGTCGAGTCTTCGAGACCCACCAAAGCACTCTGGTGGGTCTCGAAGACTCGACCCACCCTACAAGACCTCGTTGAGACTCTCACCGAAACAGCGTCACCAGCCACCAGACGAGCAGGCCGACGATCACGAGCGACGCCAGACCGCTGCCGAGCAACCACCATACGAGATAATCTTGCTGGGTCTTCTTGACGCGCTTGCGCGGCGATGAGGGATGGCGCGGTACGGCCGGCACCTTGGGACGCGAGATGGGAACGACTGTCTCTGGTGCCATGCCAGACGGCGGCGTGTCGTCCCCTGCACGCATGACTATCTCCGGCATGGTCGGCGGTTTTCGAGGGATGACGATCGTGGGGGACGGCTGCACGGCAGGTTGGGACCGGCGCGGCGCGGGAGACATGGACGGTCGCACCGGCGGATTGGGCGGCAGTGGCGGCGGTCCCTTGGTGACCGGCGCGGTCGCCGGAGGAGCGCTCGCGGGTGCCGGTCGCTTGACATCCGAAATCGGTTCCGACGGCGTGACGACGGGCAAGGTTCCCGACGTGCTGCCGACCTGCCATTGCTTACGCGGCGTCGGCGAGCGCTCGCCGTTCGCGGTTGGGCGACTGCCCGACCCGGAGCCGGAGTCGGGTGTCGGACCTGTCCCCGGCGCAGCCAGGCTTAGTTGGGGCATTTCTTTTTCGGGAGGCGGCGGGATGGGCGTTTGCGTCCAAGGAGCCAGCGCCTCGGCCACTGCCATCGGCGTCTGGTAGCGCTGGCTGGGATCCTTGGCCATCATCTTCTCGAGGATGGCCACCAATTCCTCGGGCACATCCGGCCGGATCGTGCGGACCGCCTTCGGCTGCCGCGTCTGGTGCCAGATCAGCTTCTGGGCCACCGTGCCCTCCGCGAACGGCGTGCGGCCGGTCAGGCAGAAATAGAACGTCGCGCC
Organism: uncultured Acidobacteriaceae bacterium; assembly: GCA_963736535.1. GTDB lineage: Bacteria > Acidobacteriota > Terriglobia > Terriglobales > Acidobacteriaceae > PALSA-350. The sequence goes on along the minus strand of CAVTPN010000010.1, from coordinate 121,810 downwards.
CAGGCTGTAGATGTCGGCCCGGATGTCCACGGCGTGGCTGTCGAGCGCCTGCTCCGGGGCCAGGTAGTCGGCGGTGCCCAGGACGTTCTCGTCGTATTTCTTGGTGAGGATGTCTTCCTCGTCGTGGAAGAAGCGGGCCAGGCCCATGTCGAGGATCTTGCACGATGCCGTTGCGATCGACGAGGATGTTGCCGGGCTTGATGTCGCGGTGGACCAGGCCGGCCGTTTCGTGGGCGTGCTGCAGGCCGAGAGCCGCCTGCCGCATGTAATGAGCGGCGCGCAGCACGTCCATCGGCCCGGTCCTCTTGATGATCTCCTGCAGGCTGGCGCCATCCACGTGCTCCATGACCAGGAAGTGGAGCTTCTCGTCCTGGTCGATGTCGTAGGCGCGGACGATGTTGGGATGGTCGAGGGCGGCCGACGGCGCGGGCCTCGCGGTAGAAGCGTTCCAGCGAGGACGGGTCGCTCGGCCTTGGCGGTCGGCAGCACCTTGACGGCGACCCGGCGGCGCATGAACTTGTGCTCGCACAGGTAGACGCTGCCCATGCCGCCGGAGCCGAGCCGCTCCAGCACCTTGTACTTGCCGATGGTGAAGCGCCGCCATTTGCCCTGGAGGAACTGCTCGGCCTGGAAATGGGTGAGCACGCCGTCGCGCACCAGCTGCTCGGCCAACTGCTGTGGTGTAGCCGGGACGGTGATCGCTTCGCGAAGCCTGTCCATGTAGGCGGTCAGTCGCTTCTCATCGACGACGCCGCTTTTCTGGACGAGGTCCAGCAGCTCCTCGTTGGAAGTAGGGGACGGCATCGGCCTACCTTTGCTGGCGCGTGAATTCCGCGCCCCGCCATGAATCAGTCCCGGCCTTACTGCAACTATAGGTCGAGACAGGTGTAAAGGAGAGAAAACCGGTCCGTAATGCTGCCTCGCCTCTTCTCTCCCGGCGACCGACCCTTTACTGTTGAGTGTGCCAACGTTCGAACGATCCGGCAAGAGATGCCGGCGGTTTTCATGCTTTTCTCTTGAAGGCGAGGATCATGCCACGGGCGTTGGAAAGCGCGCTGAAGCAGCGGTTTATTGTATCCGACCGCTCCAACGATGTGCAAAGGGGAAGGCACGAAAGCCGGCGAGCCCGCAGCGCACAGCAAGGACGAGCGGGACAGTTTCCCGCCGTACCGCTCGTCCTTGCTTTGCGCTGCGGGCTCGCGGAGCCTACTTCTTCGGCCACATTTTCACTTCGTTCGCCGCCTTGTGAAGCAGCCCGTCGATGGCGCTCGGATGGCTCGTTCTTGCCGCCGCTGCCGCGCGAGTTGAACAGCACGGCCCATGTGAGGTTGTCGGAGCGGCGCACCAGAAGGGTCGAGGTGCCGTCCAGCGAGCCGCTATGGAAGCTGTTGAACTTGCCGTCTTTGAGCATCGCGATGTCCCAGCCGCAGGCATAGAACTCCTCCTTCGGCTTGCCGTCCGGTCGATGGCCGACCTTGCCCGACGGCGGCGCGAACATCAATGCGATGCTCTTGGCATTGAGAATCTTGCACTTCGCCGGGTCGTTGAACGCCGCGGCGAAGCGGACCAGGTCGCCGGCCGAGGCGATCCAGGCGCCGTGGCTGTCCATCGCTTCGAGATACCAGCCGCCGTACGGCACCGGCACCGGCTTTCCCAGGTCCGGCCCGAGGATAGCGGGAACGGTGCGATCTTTCGCCGTGTAGTAACGGACCTCGCCTGGCGCGCGGTCTTTCAGCAGTGTATGGCCAATTCGCATGCGCTTGATGCCGAGCGGGGCCAACACTTCCTTGCGAACGTACTCCTCGTAGCCCTGTCCGCTTGCCTTCTCGATCAACCCGGCCCAGCACGCAGTAACCGAAGTTCGAGTAGGCATAGCGTCCCCGGCTCCGAACTGAAGCGGCTGGCGCAGCATGTAGCGGATGATCGTCCTCGCGGTCCCGCGGGTGGTCTTGTCTTCAACTCCGGAGATCTGCCGCGAGCGGAACATCGGGTCGAACGACTTGTCTCGATCCCAGCCGCCGGTGTGGTGCAGCAGCTGCTGCACCGTGACCTTCTTCCAGCGCTCGTCGAACTTGTCGCCTCGATCTTCGGCGCGGCGAGGCCCAGCAGATCGAAGACCTTGTCGTCGAGCTTGAGCTTGCCGCGCTCGACGAGTTGCAGCACCGCGACCGCGGTGATCGGCTTGGAGATGCTGGCGATGCGGAACAGGGCGTCCGGCTTGACCGGTTCCTTCGCATCGCGGTCGGCGTAGCCGAAGCCGCGTTCGTAGACGAGATGGCCATCCTTGGCGACCGCGAGAGCGGCGCCGGGCATGTTGATGTTTGGGCAGGAAGGTGGTCATCATGTGATCGAAGCTGGCGAGTTCGGGATGAGTGGTGCCGGTGGCAGGGAGGTTGTCCGTCGTGTCGGCGGCCGGAAGCGCTAGGCTTGACAAGCTGCCGAGGACGAAAGTACAGACAGCAAAACGCGCAAGTCGCATGGTAGTTTTCTCAGGCGAGCGGCTCGGCGTTAGCCCGCCGGTAACTATTACCGGCGGGCTGACGCCGCCGCTCGCCGATCTTTATGCATCATTACCGAACATACTATGAACAAGATCACTCAATCGACCGAGGCGTAGATGTGGAGCGACACTGCTCCGTCCTTGTGGATCAAGCAGCACGACCTCGAACCCCGCCGCACGTCCGCCATCGAAGTCGTTCTCCTCATCATCCCCGACAATGAGGACCTGCTCCGGACCCAGTTGCACTGCGGCTGTCACTGCGGCGAAGAACTGGACGGCGGGCTTCTTCCAGCCGACCTCAGAGCTGACGATGACGTGCCGCACATCTCCCAGCTCTGGCATAGCTTTCACCAGCCCGTGCAACCGATGGTCGAAGTTGGAGCAAACGCCCAGATGAAAGCCAAGCTTCGCCAATGTCCGCAATACGGGGCCGGCATCTGGATCGATGCGCCAGGCAGCCGGTTGAGCGAAGTAGTCGTACAAGTCCTGGAAACAGCTGTCGAGATCAGTCACGTCGTCCAGCACTTCAGTGACGATAGCACGCCAGCGAGCTGATCTCGCGCTCCTCACTGGTGCGATAGCCGGCAGCGCGGTCTTGCTCCTCCTGACGGCGAAAGGCAGCGCGAAGCGCGGGACGATGACTTCGGGACCAAGACGGCTGCCCAGCGCGCACGGCGCGAGCATAGGCCACGGCGACCGGCGGCTCGGGATGGAGGAGCGTGCCAACGGCGTCGAAGAAGATGGCGCGTATGCCTGGGGATAAAGTGTGGAGTGACATGCAGTGGCTGCTGTTGTCAGGTTGCGGATTCAAGGTCCCGATACCACCCGCTTGATGTCGCGAATCCCCGCCGCGGCCGCGTCGCGCTGGATCGGCGCTACCACTTCCCACAGCACCTTCGGATTCACGTCCAGCAGCATCGTCGTCTTCTGGGTTCCGCGGACGATGTACTTCAGCTCCGCCTCGACCTGGTTCAGCGCGACCGGCTTGCCCTCGATGCGTATCACCGGGGCCTTGTTCTCTATGCCGACCGTCACTTTGACCATTTGCTCTGCATCCTTGTCGTCGATGATCCGCACTGCTTCTGCTGTCGGATCGTCCTGGCCAACATCGGGACTTTCGAGCCGGCTCTGCAAGGCGGCGTAGGACGTGGTGAGGATGAAAAAGATCAGGAGAACCATCGTCACGTCGATGAGCGCGTTCATGTCGAGGTGCGTCTCGTCGTCGTAGACGCGGGCGGGTGCGGGTCGATCTCGGCGGCGGCCTCGGCGAACTGTGGGTGCTCTTCGAGCTTGCACAGGTTGTGTCGCCAGGTCCCATCACTTCATCGGTCGGTTCGTAGACGCCGTCGGCCAGGCCTTCCAGGATCTGAGCGACCGAAAGCCCTTCAACCGATTGCGGCGACCCTTCGTGCCGAATCTTCCACGCCATGACTACTTCTCGGTGACGCCGTTGTAAACGTGCCTGATCCTGCCGCGGTTGGGCAATGACTTCAGCTCGCGCGAACATCTGCACCAACTCGCCGTCTTCCAGCTCGCGGTCCGGGTTGATGGTGATATCGACGCGCTCGGTCTTGCGCCCCAGGCGATCGTTCAGGCGGTGCAGGGCCGTCTCGCGTTTGCGGATGTTAAGGTCTTCGGGGTCCGACGATGCCTTGCCGTCCTCGCCGATGGAGTAGACGATGGTTCGCTTGGCGCCCTTCTCCACCGCCATGTTCACGGAGATGCCGGCCGTGTCGGTGATGGGCGGTGCCTTGACGCCGGCGAGGTTGACGAGCGCCGCCGCTCCGACGCTGCTGGCGGTCAGCATGAAGAAGATCAGCAGCACGAGGCTGACGTCGATCAAGGGGATCATGTCCACTTCGTCGTCTTCGCTCTCCGATGGCTTCTTTCGCCAGCCGAAATCGAAATCGACTGGTTCCAGCGCCTCGGCCTGATCGTCGGGACGCAGCGGCTCCGGCTTCGGCAAAAACGGCGACAAGAGCGGGCAGGCTGCCGATGCGTTTCCAGTCCGCGGTGCCGGATTTGCGGACGTTGTCATCCTCCAGCAAACGGCCCTGCTGGAGCCAATCGCACACGACGGTAAACGGCACCTCGCGATAGACGACGTTCGATTCGACGATCCAAACGTCCAGGAATTGGCGCTGTTCGGCCATGGGAGATCCTTGATAGATACCCGGCGAGCCCGCAGCGCAAAGCGAGGGTGAGCGCCGCTGCCCGCTCGTCCTTGCTTTGCACTGCGGGCTCGCCGGGTTCTATTGCCGTACGACACCTGTCGGCGCCGGTACCGCGGTCTTCGCCGGCGCGGGCTTGGCCGGCGGCGTCTTGGCGGCCTGGATCATGCAGCAGCAGCTTGCCGGCGGCGCTCTTCATGCGCACCTCGAACTTCGCCACCCAGGCCTTGAACAGGACGTGCGAAAACACCAGCGGAATCGCCGTCACCAGGCCCAGCGCCGTGGCGAAAAGGGCCAGGCCGATGGCGCCGGCGTGGCTGCCGACGTCGCCGCCCTTGGCTTTCTGAATCTCGGTGAACGTGCCGATCATGCTGATGACCGTGCCGAGCAGGCCCACCATCGTCGCGATCTTGGCGATCGCCAGGATCGGCGGCAGCAGGAAGTTCAAGTCCGGCATGATCTCCAGCTCGACCACGTTGGCCATCCCCGTGCGCATCGCCGCCAGTCCCTGCTTGGACGTTTCCAGCCCGGCGGTGAAGAGCCGGCTCGGAATGATGTCGGTCCGGCTGCGGCAGAACTTCAACGCCGCGTCGACGCCTTCGCGCTCCAGCTTTTCCTGAAACTGCGGCAAGAACACGTTGAGCTGGGTGTTGCCGTTGACGTTGAGCAAGATGCGCCAGATGACGAGAAAGACGCCGGTGAACGACATCAGAAACATCGGGATGGCGAAGTACCAGTCCGATGTGACAAAGGTGATGAACGCCGACATGCGGTTGATCTCTCACCCAGGGACGAGGTGCAAGGAAACCAGGGTGCATTCTAGCATCGGCTTTGCGGAGCGTGCCAGGGGAAAAGGTGAGAACCGCCGCGCTGCCGCCGGTTGAACACCTTGGTGCGCAGCAATCGGCAGCGAAGTGCCGTTCTCTCCTCCGGTGACAAAAGGACTCACTAAGAGCCGCGCACGAAGTAAGCGGCAGAGCGCTCTGCCGGTTAGCAATCCCGGCGAAGCAACTTCCCGAATTGGTTGCATATCGCCTTTACCGCGAAGCGGTTGCACAACACAGCCGGGGGTCGCGTACTCGCGCACCCCCGGAAGAGAGATGCGGACACGGCCACCAACCCTGAATGGGTTGCGCAATGGGACATGTGCGATTGTGCAACCCTTCCAGGATTGGGCAAGGGGTCTTGCTGCTCTCGCTCCGGGGGTGCGCGAGTACGCGACCCCCGGCTGTGTTGTGCAACCGCTTCGCGGTAAAGATCGAGTGAAATCGCTCCGAGGAGAAATCGGGAAGTTGTTCCGTCGGGGTTCCTTACTGCGTGCGCGGCTCCTACTTGTGCGTTGCGCTATTTGCGCCGCGATCAGCAGGACGGCATGGCACTTGCACCCGTTGGGCCAGTCAAAACTGCGGCGGGCTGGAGAGTTCCGAACCCATGAGCATGAGGCATTCATGCCGCAGATCTTTAATCGCCGAAGCAACACCATCGCCAAGGCAACCTCTGATCGGTGGGCCGCTGCTCATCGCGTCAGGTTTCTGGCTCTGTCTCGTGTACACACGTTCTTCCTACGGGACAGGTGCCGGCGAGGTTCGTCGGCAGAAGGTCCCGTTCAGCCACGAGCATCACGTCGGCGTCCTCGGCATCGACTGCCGGTACTGTCATACTTCGGTGGAAAGATCGTCCTACGCCACCATTCCGCCGACGAAGACGTGCATGAACTGCCACTCGCAAATCTGGGTCGGCAGCGAGATGCTGGAACCGGTGCGCGAGAGCTACCGCACCGGCAAATCCCTTCGATGGCAGCGCGTTTACAATCTCCCCGGCTTCGTCTATTTCGACCACAGCATTCACATTCACAAGGGCGTCGGCTGCACGACCTGCCACGGGCAAATCGACGAAATGCCGCTGACCTACCAGAAGCCATCTCTGCTGATGGAATGGTGCCTCGATTGCCATCGCAACCCGGCGCCGAACCTTCGGCCGCAGGCAGAGGTGTTCAACGTCAAATGGTATCCGCCGCCCGATCAGCTCGAACGAGGCCGCGAATTGGCCCAGCACTACGAGATTCGGGATACGCGCTATCTCACCACTTGCTCGGTATGCCACCGATGAATTCGCGCAAGGACCTAGCTGGCGAAGCTGCCGACCTGTGGGCCCGCCTGGACGGCTCACACGGCAAGAAGTACTGGCGCACCCTGGAGGAGCTGGCCGACACGGAGACGTTCCAGGAGATCATGCGCCTGGAATTCCCCGAGCAGGCCGACGTCTGGCCCAGCCGGTTGAGCCGCCGCCAGTTCCTCACGCTGATGGGCGCCTCGCTGAGTCTCGCGGGACTGAGCGGCTGCTCCGTCCGTCCGGCGCCGAGTGTGACGATGGTGCCCTACGTCAACGCGCCGGAGGAGATCGTGCCGGGCCGGCCGCTGTTCTATGCCACCGCGATGACACTGGGCGGCAGCGGCGTCGGCCTGCTGGTCGAGAGCCATCTCGGTCGGCCGACCAAGATCGAGGGCAACCCTGAGCATCCCGCCAGCCTCGGTGCGACGGACGTTTTCCACCAGGCTTCCGTCCTGACGCTTTACGATCCGGACCGCTCGCAGACTGTGACGCACCTCGGCACGACACGCACCTGGGATGACGCCGCTCACCGCTCTGCGCGGCGAGCTGCGGAAGCAACACGAACGCCAAGGGATGGGTCTGCGCATCCTGACAGAGACCGTCGTCTCGCCGACGCTTGACGCAGCAGTTGCACGACTTCCTCAAAGCCTTTCCGAAGGCGAAATGGCACCAGTATGAGCCGCTCGCGCGCGATGCTGTCTGCCGCGGCAGCGTCATGGCGTTCGGCAAGCCGGTCAACACCTTTTACGATTTCGGGAAGGCCGATGTCATCGTCTCCTTCGACGCCGACTTCCTGACTTGCGGTCCCGGCAACCTGCACTATGTCGCCGATTTCAGCGATCGCCGCCGCGTCCAGACCACGACCGACGACGCGAAAAAAGCGACGATGAATCGGCTCTACATGGTCGAGACGACGGTGAGCAACACCGGCGCCAAGGCGGACCATCGGCTGGCGGTGAAGGAGAGCGAAATCGAGCTGGTCCTATCGGCGCTGGCCGCGGCGCTCAAGGTTCCAGATGTGCCGGCAACGGACAAGCTCTCCGACGCCATGCGCCACTGGACACAGCTTGTCGCGGATGATCTGCGCAATCGGACGCAGGGCACGACGCTGGTTCTCGCTGGCGATCGGCAGTCGGCGGTCGCGCATCTGCTGGCCCAGGCGATCAATCGCCATCTGGGCAATGTCGGCAAGACGGTGCTGCACACGCCGCCGATCGAAGCGCAACCGGCCGTTCAGAATAGTCAGTCGGCGACCGAGGACAAGACGGCGCCGGTCGAGCGCATCGAAGCGTTGCGCCAGTTAGCTGACGAGATGGATGCCGGACAGGTCGAGATCCTCCTCATCCTCGGCGGCAACCCGGTGTTCACGGCGCCGGCCGACTTCCACTTCGCCGAGCGCATGCAGAAGGTGCGGCTGCGCGTCCATCTGAGCCTGTTCCAGGACGAGACCTCGCGCCAGTGTCACTGGCACCTGCCTGAAGCCCACTACCTCGAAGCCTGGAGCGATACGCGGTCTTATGAGGGGACCGTGTCCATCGTCCAGCCGCTGATTCAGCCGCTCTATCAGGGCCGTTCGGCTCACGATCTGCTCGCCGCGCTAACACCGATACCTGGCCCGGCAGGCAGCACCGCGATCACCTATCGAGAGGTGCCAGGACTCGAAATCGTCCGTGGCTACTGGCAGTCCAAGCATCCGTCCGGCGATTTCGAGACGTTCTGGCAAGAGACCGTCCACGATGGCGTGATGGCCAAGACCGCTTTCACTCATGAGACGTTCGCCTGGGATGACAAGGCGGAGGAGCTCCTCACGACCGGCCCGCGTAAAGCGACTGGAGCGGGAGAGGGCTTCGAGCTCGGTTTCTATCCCGATTCAACGATCTGGGATGGCCGTTTCGCCAACAACGGCTGGCTTCAGGAGTTGCCCAAGCCGGTGACGAAGCTCACATGGGATAATGCGGCCCTCATGAGCCCGGCGACGGCCAAGGCGCTCGGCGTCGGACTCGGCAGCTATGCTCACGGCGGCGAGCATGGCGGCTTTTATCAGCCTGTCGTCGAGCTGCAACTCGGCGGCCAAAAGCTCCGCGCGCCGGCCTGGATCGTGCCGGGCCAGGCAGACGGCTGCATCGTCGTTCACCTCGGTTACGGCCGGGACAGCGCCGGTCGTGTCGGCGGCAGCGCCGATAATAAGGTCGGCTTCAATGCCTATACGCTGCGGACGTCCGACCATCTCTCCTTCGTCCCCGGGCTCGCGGTCCAGCGCACCGACGACACCTATCTGCTCGCCTGCACGCAGCAACATCACCTGATGGAGAACCGCGACACCGTGCGTGTCGCCACGCTGGCGGAGTATCGGCAGAAGCCGGATTTCGCCACGGAGAAAGAGAAGAAAGAGGCAGCCGAGAACGCGGCGCGCCTCACCCGCCAGCCGCTCACTCTTTACGAGCCGCACCCTTACAACGACCACAAATGGGGCATGGTCATCGACCTGACGGCCTGCGTCGGCTGCAACGCCTGCGTCGTCGCCTGCCAGGCGGAGAACAACATCCCCGTCGTCGGCAAGGAGCAGGTCGCCGCGGGTCGAGAAATGCACTGGCTGCGCATCGACCGCTACATCTCCGGGCCGTTCGACCAGCCGACGGAGTTTCACTTTCAGCCGCTGCCGTGCATGCACTGCGAGAACGCTCCGTGTGAGTACGTATGCCCGGTCGAAGCGACGGTCCATAGCGCGGATGGGCTCAACGACATGGTCTACCAGCGCTGCGTCGGCACGCGCTTCTGTTCCAACAACTGTCCCTACAAGGTCCGGCGTTTCAACTTCTTCTTCTACGCCGACTATCGCACGGAAAGCACCCGGCAGCAGTACAACCCCGACGTGACGGTCCGCTCGCGCGGCGTCATGGAGAAGTGCAGCTACTGCGTTCAGCGGATTCGTCATGCGGAGATCGATTCCCAGGTGGAAGGACGCAAGATCGTGGACGGCGAAGTGCTGACCGCTTGTCAGGCTGCCTGTCCGGCCCAGGCCATCGTCTTCGGCGACATCAACGACAAGAAAAGCAAGGTCAAGCAGGGCAAGGATTCGCCGCTGAACTACGGGCTGCTGGCCGAGCAGAACACGGTGCCGCGCACCACCTACCTGGCAGCGTTGCGCAATCCGAACCCGGCGATGGGAGGCGAGTGAAATGACGCCGATCACACAAGCCTGAAGCGCCAGCGAAGGAAACTGTTTCCTTCGCTGGCGCTTCAGGCTTGTGTAAATCATCATCTTGGGAGAGCAGGAAGAAACATGGCGACAGAAGGAAACCCGGTTCAAGCACCGGCACGGCCGAGCCGACGTACCTCGCGCCGGGGCACAGCTTCCGCTCCGTCACCGACAAGATCAGCGCCATCGTCCTGAGCCGCAAGGCGGGGCTCGGCTGGCTGATCGGCTTCGGCCTCGCCGCGCAGCTGGTGCTCGTTTTCCTTGTCGCCGTCACCTACCTGCTGATCGCCGGCGTCGGCATCTGGGGCATCGACATTCCCGTCGCCTGGGGTTTCGCCATCACGAATTTCGTGTGGTGGATTGGTATCGGACACGCGGGCACGCTGATCTCGGCGATCCTCTTGCTGCTGCACCAGAAGTGGCGCACGTCGATCAATCGGGTTGCCGAGGCAATGACGATCTTCGCGGTCATGTGCGCCGGCCTGTTTCCGCTGCTGCACCTGGGCCGGCCGTGGTTCTTCTACTGGCTCTTGCCCTACTCCAACACGATGGACCTGTGGCCGCAGTTCCGCAGCGCTCTCGTCTGGGATGTCTTTGCCGTGAGCACTTATTTCACGGTGTCGGTCCTCTTCTGGTACATGGGCATGATCCCCGACCTGGCGACGCTGCGCGATCGCGCCAGAATCGCTTCGCCCAGTTCTGCTATGGCGTCCTGGCAATGGGCTGGCGGAACTCGGCCCGCCATTGGGAGCGGTTCGAGACGGCGTACTTGCTGCTCGGCGGGCTAGCGACGCCGCTGGTCATCTCCGTTCACTCCGTCGTCAGCTCCGACTTTGCCACGTCGATCATTCCAGGTTGGCACGAGACGGTCTTCCCGCCGTACTTCGTTGGCGGTGCCATCTTCTCCGGCTTCGCGATGGTGCTGCTGCTCGCCATTCCGCTGCGTATCGTGTACCACCTCGAAGACTTCATCACGGTCAACCATCTCAATGCCATGGGGAAGATCCTACTCGTGACGAGCTTCATCACCTCCTACGGCTACATGAGCGAACAGTTCATGGCGTGGTATGGAGGCGAGCCGGCCGAGGCGTACCAGTATCGCAACCGTCTGATCGGCTTCGGCCAGTTCGCCGGGGTTACCTGGACGATCGTGTTTTGCAACACGCTGCTGCCGCAGGTGCTCTGGTTTCGCGCCGTGCGCCGGAGCCAGGCGTGGCTGTTCGTCGTCTCGCTCTTTGTCCTCCTGGGCATGTGGCTGGAGCGCTACATGATCATTTGCAACAGCCTGCACCGCGATTTCCTGCCGTCGTCGTGGGGCATGTTCCGGCCGACGATGTGGGATTACCTGACCTTCTTCGGCACGATCGGCGTGTTCTTCGTGCTGTTCCTGCTGTTCATCCGTGTGCTGCCAGTGATCTCGATCTCCGAGATGCGGGCGCTGTTGCCGGGGACACATGCGCGGGAGGAGGGACGATGAAGCCGCGCACTCCCATCTATGGCCTGATGGCCGAATTCGCCACGGCCCAGGAAGTGTTGAAAGCCACGCGCCAGGCAAGGGAGGCCGGCTACCGGGAGATGGATGCGTACACGCCGTACCCCGTGGAGGGCCTGGCCGCCGAGCTCGGTTTGCCGCGAACCAGGGTGCCGTTCGTCGTGCTGATGGCGGGGCTGGTCGGCGCCGGCGTCGGCTTCTTCATGCAATGGTATTCGATGGCGGTCGATTACCCCTTCAATGCCGGCGGCCGGCCGTTCAACAGCTGGCCGGTGTTCGTGCCGATCGCCTTTGAGGTCATGGTCCTGGTCGCAGCGTTTGCGGCGCTGCTGGGGATGTTCTTCCTCAATGGCCTGCCCCGGCCGCACCATCCGGTCTTCAACGTCGCGCGTTTCGATCGCGCCAGCCAGGACCGCTTCTTCCTGTGCATCGAGGCGGCCGATCCCAAGTTCGACCGCGACCGGACGTGGCAGTTCATGAATGAGCTGCATCCGGCGGAGGTGGTGGAGGTACCGCATTGAGAGCCTATCCGAAAAGGAGGATGTGACGTCCACCTTTTCGAAGGCTACTCCAGGCGCGTGCGTTGTTACCAGACCCTTCTCCTGGAAAGAGGGTCTGAGTCCTCGGAAAGAACCTTAACGGGGTCTAGTGGCCCGTCCACGCTAAGTTTTCGGGTTGGGTGGCACGCCCTGAGGTACTCCGAAGGGCGTGCGGAGCTGCGGAAACCATGCACGCCCTTCGGAGTACCTCAGGGCGTGCCACCCGACGCTTTCTGGCGCGGGGGGTGTGTGAGGGGTCAGAAACGAATCGCCCCAGAGGATTGGCCGCCAAGGACTTGCGCCGCACAGTTCGTTTCCGGGGGTCCCAGGGAAACGAACCGGGCGCCCGGCGACCCCCACCAGGAGGCGTTTCGTGGCAAAGCCGGGGGTGCAACGCAACGAATCCGAAACCATGCCCAGATGTGGCGATCGGAGAAGAAGTGATCATCCTATGACCAACCATCGCTTGATCTCCCGGCTTCTCCCGCTGCTCTGCTGCCTGCTGCCCGCGTGTCAGCAGAAAATGGCGGTGCAGCCCAGCGCCCGGCCGGATGACGTTAGCACCTTCTTCCCCGACGGCCGAGCGGAGCGGCCCGTGGTGCCCGGCACCGTCGCGCGCGGTCATCTGCGCACCGACCTGCATCTTTTCACCGGCATGCGCACCCGTCAGCCGAACGAAGGCGCGGTAGCCACGACGTTGGCCGGCGCCGGCTGGAACGGGTGGAACCTCCTTCCCCTGGCGGTGGTGGAGCGCTACCGCTACCTGGAGGATGCCAACCTCGTGGACACGTTCCCCTTCCCCGTGACGAAGGAGGTCCTCGAACACGGGCGCAACCGGTACATGATCTACTGCGTCGTCTGCCACGACGCCCGCGGAACAGGGCACGGCAAGATCGTGGAGCGCGGCTACACGCAGCCGCCGTCGTATCACATCGAGCGGCTGCGCCACGTCGCCGTCGGGCATTTCTTCGACGTGATCACCAACGGCTACGGCTCGATGCCGGAGTACAAGCAGCAGATTCCGCCGCGCAACCGCTGGGCCATCGCGGCGTACATTCGCGCCTGCAATGGAGCCAGCACTTCCCCGTCGGCGAATTGCCAGCAGACATGCAGGAAGAACGCCGGAAGGCAGGAGAGGATCCGCGATGAGCAGCCTGCCGTCAACCGCTCCTGTGACAGAGTCTACCCGCCTCCAGTGGGGCGCCGTGGTTGTCGGGGTCGTTGCGTTGGTTCCGTGCATCATCGGCGCTCTGTTTAGCACGGAGCAGTTCTTCCGCGCGTACCTGACGGCTTACGTCTTCTATCTGGGGATTCCGCTTGGCTGCCTCGTGATTCTCATGATCTATCACCTGACGGGAGGGGCGTGGGGCTTTCTGATCCAGCGCATCCTCGAAGCCGGGACGCGGACCTTGCCGTTGTTCGTGGTGCTCTTCCTGCCCGTCGCGTTTGGCGTGGAGAAGATCTACTTGTGGGCGCAGCCTGGGGCGGTCGCCGCCGACCACGACATCCAGCACAAGCAGATGTACCTGAACACGACCTTTTTCTACGTCCGCGCCGCGGTCTATTTCGTGACCTGGATCGTCCTCGCATTCCTCCTGAGCAACTGGTCGGCCCGGCATGACCAGACCGGCGAGCCGAGCTGGTTGAAACGGCAAGGGAAGTTGAGCGGGCCAGGCCTCGTGCTGTTCGGGATCACCATCACGTTTGCCGCAGTGGACTGGGTCATGTCGCTCCAGCCTTCATTCCGTTCCACGATCTTCGGCCCGCTGGTCGCCGGAGGTCAAATCCTGTCCGGGCAGGCGTTCGTGCTGATCGTCCTGGCGTGGCTCGCGCCGCGGTCGCGGATCGGCGAGGTCCTTTCGCCGTCGGCGTTGAACGACCTCGGCAATCTCCTGTTCACCTTCCTCGTCATCTGGGCGTACCTGACGTGGTTCCAGTTCATGCTCATCTGGATCGCCAACCTGCCGTACGAAGTGGGCTGGATCCTGCCGCGGTCGCACAACGGCTGGCAATGGGTGGCGTGGGCGCTGGGGATCTTCCAGTTCGCCATCCCATTCTTTCTCCTGCTCATGCGGGACGTCAAGCAACATCTCGGCACGCTGGCACGAGTGGCGGCGCTGATCCTCGTGATGCAGCTTGTGAACACCTACTACCTCGTGATGCCGTCGTTCCCGGCGACGCACCTGGGCCAGCACTGGATGGACTTCTTGACGCCCATTGCGCTGGGCGGATTCTGGCTGGCGTATTTCCTCTACGAGTTGAAGCGCCGGCCGCTACTGGCCCGTAGCGCGGAGGATCAGGCGGAGGCTGCCCACCTGCGGCACGTGGACGCGGAAGCGGCGAGTCGTCCCCAGGAGATGGGCCATGCCTGAAGAAATCCATGAAACAGATCATCCGACGGAGCATCCCGACGTTCGTTATGAGCGGAGCGATGCGGCCTTTCGGCCGATCCTCTACATCCTCCTCGGCGCGCTGGCCTTCGGGGTCGTGGTGCAACTCGGCATGTCGGTGTGGTTCCACTACCTGCGCGATTACCAGGCGGAGATCAAGAAATCGCCTTTTCCCCTGGCGCCGGGCCCCTCGAATGCGTTGCCGCGCGACCCGAGGCTGGAACAGGTCGACCGGCTCGCGGGGATTGAGACGCCCAACGTCTTCGAGAGGGAGACGGCGAACTTGAGGACGCTCAACAGTTACGGACCAACCGAGGACAAGGGATTTGTCCACATCCCGATCGAGCGGGCGATGCAGCTCATCCTGGAGCGGCAGATGTTGCCGTCGAGGCCGGCTCCGTCGGCGGAGCAGAACCGACGCTCCGGGGGCCTGGTGGATAGCGGCGAACCGAATTCCGGGCGCATGTTCAGGGAAGGAGGGAAGTGATGCGGATATTGCCCTTGCTTGCGCTGATTCTGATTACGGCTTCCGTAGTCCGCGCCGACGAGTCGGCCTTGCCGCCGTCATTGCGGGACGTGGGGTTCGACCAGCATCTCGACGAGCAGGTTCCGCTCGATCTGGTGTTCAAGGACGAGACCGGGCGAGATGTGCTGCTGGGCGACTATTTCAACCACGGCAAGCCGGTCATCCTGGTGCTCGCCTGGTATCGCTGTCCGATGCTCTGCACCGAAGTGCTGAACGGCCTCGTGCGTGCCATGCGGGACATGTCGCTTAATCTCGGCAAGGATTTCGAGGTCGTGACCGTCAGCTTCGATGCCCGCGAAACGCCGGAGTTGGCGGCGGCCAAGAAGAAGACGTACCTGGAGCGCTACGGCCGGCCGGGAGCCGAAGCGGCCTGGCACTTCCTCACCGGGGCAGCAGGAACCGATCGACCGGCTGACGCGGGCCGTCGGTTTTCGCTACCGCTACGACGCCGGCAACGACCAGTTCGCCCACGCCAGCGGCATCATGGTGCTGACGCCGGATGGCAAGATCGCGCGCTACTTCTTCGACATTCACTTTTCGCCGCGCGATCTGCGCCTGGGGCTTGTCGAAGCATCCGCGAACCGCATCGGCTCGCCGGTGGATCAGATCCTCCTTTTCTGTTTCCACTATGACCCGGCGGAGGGCAAATACGGCGCGACGATCATGAACTTCGTGCGCCTTGGCGGCGTGTTGACCCTGACCGGCGTGGGCGGATTGATTCTCGTGCTTGCCCGACGGCGACGGAAGAGCGCAGGAGTGACCCATGTTTGCCGAAGTCATCTGGTTTCCTCCCGATGCATCGACGACGGCCAGTCACGTGGATGCTCTGCTCTGGTTCCTTGTCGGCGTCTGCGGCGCGGTCGGCCTGCTTGTGGCGGCGCTCATCTTTTACTTCTCGATCCGCTATCGGCGGCGGCCCGCCACGCCCACGCCGGCCGAGATGCGCGGCAACATGCGGCTGGAGCTGTTCTGGACATTGACGCCGCTGGGCATCTTCATGGTCATCTTTGTCTGGGGAGCGCGTCATCTACTTCGGCGCCTACCGCGCTCCGGACGATGCCACCGTCCTCTACGTCGTCGGCAGGCAGTGGATGTGGAAGGTCCAGCATCCGGAGGGGCAGCGCGAGATCAACGAGCTTCACGTCTCGACCGGTCGGCCGTTCAAGCTGCTGCTGACCTCGGAGGACGTGATCCACAGCTTCTTCGTGCCGGCCTTTCGCGTTCACATGGACGTGTTGCCCGGCCGGTACACGAGTGTCTGGTTTCAGCCGACCGCGGTGGGCAGCTATGACCTCTATTGCTCGCAGTACTGCGGGTCCAGCCATGCGCGGATGATCGGGCGCGTCATCGTCATGGAGCCCGGCGATTACCAGAACTGGCTGCACCTTCATGCCGAGGGATCGATGGCCCGCGAGGGAGAAAAGACTTTTCGGCGCTATCGCTGCATCAGCTGCCATAGCGCCGACTCACAGGCCCGCGCTCCGGTACTGGAAGAGCTGTACGGCAAGCCGGTCCATCTGACGGATGGCCGCACGGTCATCGCCGACGAGGATTACCTGCGCGAGTCGATTGTCGCGCCCGGCGCCAAGATCGTCGCGGGCTGGGAGAACATCATGCCGACCTTCCAGGGCCAGGTAAGTGAGGAGGAAATCAACGAGCTGATTGCCTTCGTCAAGGCGCTGAAGAAGGGCGAGACGCCGCGGCGGGTCGAGGAATCGGCGCCGCCGACGGCGACCCCGCCGATCAAACCGTTATCAGAACCGCGACCGTCAGGGAGCGGAGAGGACAAACGATGAGCACGATCACCGCGGAACCCCGAATCGCCTTTCCGCCGCCTTCCCCACAGGAGCCGCGCGAAACGTACCTCAGCGTGGCCCACGGCATCGCCTCCTGGCTGTTGACCAAGGACCACAAGCGCATCGCCATCCTCTACCTGATTACCGTGACGGTGATGTTCTTCCTCGGCGGCGCGGCCATCACGATTGTACGCCTCAACCTGATGACCCCGGAAGGCGGTCTGGTCACTGCCGACACATACAACCGATTGTTCACCATGCACGGCGTTATCATGGTCTTCTTTTTCCTTGTGCCGGTGGTGCCGACGGTGCTGGGCAACTTCTGCTTGCCGCTGATGATCGGCGCCAAGGATCTTGCCTTTCCACGCATCAACCTGGCGAGTTGGTATCTATTCGCTATTGGCGGTGCCTGGACCCTGTTCGCGATGCTCGCTAACGGCCTCGACACCGGCTGGACCTTTTACACGCCGTACACGTCCCAGTCGTCGCATTACAACGTCGTGCCGGCGCTGGTCGGGATTGTGATCGCGGGCTTCTCGTCCATCTTCACCGGTCTGAACTTCATCGTGACGGTCCACCGCATGCGCGCGCCGGGCATGTACTGGTGGCGGTTGCCGATATTCGTCTGGACCATCTATGCGACGAGCTTCATTTTCCTGTTAGCGGTGCCCGTGCTGGCGATGGCACTGATCCTCGTCATCCTCGAGCGCCTTCTGCACATCGGCGTGTTCGATCCGGCGCTGGGCGGCGACCCGCTGCTGTTCCAGCACCTGTTCTGGTTCTATTCGCACCCGGCGGTCTACATCATGATCCTGCCAGGCATGGGCATCGTGAGCGAGGTGATCCCCTGCTTCGCGCAAGAACATCTACGGCTACACCTTCATCGCGCTGTCGAGTTTCGGCATCGCCACGCTGAGCTTCCTCGTCTGGGCGCACCATATGTTCGTCGCCGGCATCTCCATGTACGCGGCGATGATCTTCTCGATCCTGAGCTACCTGGTCGCCGTGCCGTCGGCGATCAAGGTCTTCAACTGGACGGCCACGCTTTACAAGGGCTCCATCGCCTTCGATGCGCCGATGCTCTATGCGCTGGGCTTCGTGTGCCTGTTCACCGCGGGCGGCATGACCGGCCTGTTTCTCGCCGCGCTCGGCATGGACATGCACGTACACGACACCTATTTCGTCATCGCGCATTTCCACTTCATCATGGTCGGCGGCATGGTGATGGGCTACATGGCGGGGCTCCATTACTGGTGGCCCAAGATAACAGGCCGGCTTTATTCGCCGTGGTGGTCGAAGCTGTCGGCACTCATCATCTTCGTCGGTTTCTTTCTGACGTTTCTGCCGCAGTTCATCGCCGGTTATGCGGGAATGCCGCGCCGCTATCACAGCTATCCCGCGGGGTTCCAGGTGTGGAACGTGATGTCGTCGGCCGGTGCTTCCATCCTGGGAGTTGGCTATCTCTTGCCGTTGGGCTATCTCCTGTACTCGCTAGTCTACGGCCCAAAGGCCGGTCCGAACCCATGGCGCGCCACCGGCCTGGAGTGGCAGACGCCCTCGCCGCCGCCCAAGGACAACTTCGAGCAGACGCCCATCGTTGTGCGCGGGCCCTACGAGTACCACGTGGAGAAGGCACAAAATGAGCTCTGACAACGCCATCCTGACGCCGGAAGAGCGCGACGAGCTCACGTTGACCGTGCTGCATCGCCATCCGCTTGAAGAGCAATTCCAGAACTTCGAGCAGCAGCACGAGGCGGCGACTCTAGGGATGTGGGTCTTTTTGGCGACCGAGGTGCTCTTCTTCGGCGTGCTGTTCCTCGGTGTGGGCGTCTACCGGTACAAGTATCCGGCGGCGTTTGAAAAAGGCAGCGAGAAGCTGAACTGGATCATCGGCGGCATCAACACGGTGGTGTTGCTGGTCAGCAGCCTCTTCATGGTCCTGGCCGTGCACCATGCCAAGCTCGGCGAGCGCCGCGCCCTGTGTGTGTATCTGGCCCTGACCGCTCTGTTGGGAATCGCGTTTCTGTGTTTCAAAGGGGTGGAGTATTACCTCGACTACGTGGACAAGCTCATCCCTGGTTGGAGCTTCGATGACAAAGAATGGGTGGTCAAGGAAGGACTGAAGCCGGAAGACGTGCCGCACGTGAAGCTGTTTCTACTCTTCTACTGGATCATGACAGGCTTTCACGGCTTGCACGTGACGATTGGGATTGCAGTCGTCGCCGTCATGTTCGTCCTGGCGCGGCGCGGGTATTTCTCGCGCCACTACTATTCGCCGGTGGATGTGACGGGCCTGTACTGGCACTTCGTTGACATCGTCTGGATCTTCTTGCTGCCGATGCTCTACTTGCTCGGCACGCATGCGCGATAGCAAAAGAGCCGCGCACGCAGTACGCGGCGGTTTGGGAGCCGCTTACTGCGTGCGCGGCTCCTATCAACCATGAGGGCCCCAGCCATGACGGAGCACACGATCGCGCCGAGAACCTATGTCATCGTCTGCGGTCTGCTGATCTTGTTGACCGTGTTGACCGTGGGGGTATCGTTCGCACACGTTGCCGCCGAATGGCACATCGTGATCGGGCTGCTCATCGCGGTGTGCAAGGCCAGCCTTGTCGTGCTCTTCTTCATGCACGTGCTGATCAGTCCGCGACTAACCTGGATTGTGATTATCGTGGCGTGCTTCTGGCTGGGACTCTTGCTCGTGCTGACCCTGAATGACTATGTCAGCCGCGACTTGATCCCATTCATGCCCGGACACTGAGCTTGTGGAGCGGACAATGGTTACTACATACCGAAGCCGCACGCCGCTACCCGCCCTCGGGATGACGTCACTGGTCCTGGGGGTCATCGGGCTGTTGCTCGCATTCCTTCCCGTGCTGGGAATTCCGCTGAGCATCTGCGGCATCGTCTTTGGCGTCGTGGGTTTCTTCGCGGCGCTCGGCGTTCCGGGCACCTATCTCCGTTGGGCCGCGGCAGGGCTGGCGACCTCGTTGCTGTCCCTGGGAATAAACGTGGCAATCGCGAATGCTCCGGGCCGAGAAGTGACCGGCGTCAACGTGCCGCCGTTGTGGCAAAGCGTTCCGGATCGTCCCGCTGCGCCGCCGCCGGCACGGCCGCATTTCTCACCACAAAGACACGAAGAGCACAAAGACAAGACATGACGAGCCCTCGGCGCGCTCCTTCCTTGCGTTGCCTTTGCTTTGTGTCCTTTGTGCCTTTGTGGTGAGAAATGCGGGTTATCCCAACCCCAAACGCTTCAACCGGCTCACCAGCGTGCTGCGCTTCATTCCCAGGCTGCGTGCCGCTTCCGCCTTGTTCCCACCCGTGGCGGCCAGCGCTCGGATGATGCGGTCGCGTTCGCGCCGTTCGCGCTCGGTGCGATGCGCCTGGAACACGACGGCCAGCTCCGGAGCCGTCGCTTCCTTGCCGCTCGGCATGATCTCCCAGCCGCCGAGGTCATGTCCACCTGAACCGAGGCGCAACGCGCTCGCGGTCAGCTCGTCGGGTAGCTCGGTCGGCGTGATGACGGGGCTCTCGGCAATTAGCACGGCCCGCTCGATGACGTTTTCCAGCTCGCGCACATTACCCGGCCAGTGGTAGGCTTTCAGCAGCAGCAGCGCATCGTCGTCGATGCTGGTCACGACATTCTCCGCCCGTCGGCCGTAGAGACCCAGGAAATGGACGGCGAGGTCAGGCACGTCCTCGATGCGCTCCCGCAGCGGCGGCACCCGGATCGGGAAGACATTCAGCCGATAGAACAGGTCCTCTCGAAACCGTTCGGCGCAATCAGCTCTTCGAGGTCCTGGTGCGTCGCCGCGACGATGCGGACATCGACTTTGATCGGCTCGTTGGAGCCGACGCGCTCGAAGGTCATCTCCTGCAATACGCGCAGCAGCTTTGTTTGCACGTCGAGGCTGATATCGCCGATTTCGTCAAGGAACAGCGTGCCGCCATGCGCCGTTTCAAAGCGGCCGGGCTTGTCGCGCAGCGCGTTGGTGAAGGCCCCTTTGACGTGGCCGAACAGCTCGCTTTCGAGCAAGCCCGGCGCCAGCGCCGCGCAGTGGACCTTGACGAACGGCCGGGAAGCGCGGGAGCTGGCGTCGTGCAGGGCCCGCGCGAGCACCCCCTTGCCGGTGCCGCTTTCGCCGCGCAGCAGGACGACGGACGGACTCGCCGCCACCTTCTTCACCAGCGCCATTACCTGGCGAATCTGCGGACTGGTGCCCGTCAGGCCGTTGCCGAGTTCGGAGTTCGGAGTTCGGAGTTCGGAGTTGACGCCTGCGGACACCTGAGTCGTTGGCTTTTCTTGTGCGGTTTTGACTCCGAGCTCCGAGTTCCCCGCGCTGGATCGCAGTTGACTTTGCAGAATCAAGATGCGCCGCTGCTGCTCGGCGATCTTCTCGACCTTGGTTTGCAGGTCACGGTTCAGCGTCTCGATGGTGCGGTGCCCCTCGGCGCTGACCAGGGCCAGCACGCTTAGCTCGGCGAAGGCGGAAAGGACCGTGAGGTCGTCCCGGCCGAAGAAGCCCGCCTCCTTGGGCCCCAGCACCAGCAGTCCGAGCAACTGGCCTTCATGCGTCAGCGCCTGGGCAACCTCGCCGCCAAGGAGCTCTAGCTGGCAGCACTCTGCTTCGGTGAGCCGCTGACGGTCCCGCAGCCACAGCCAATTCTTCGTTGTCGCCGCGGCGATGACGGGCGAGGCGGGAGAAAGCTCGGCCGCCCAATGCGCGGGTCCCAACGTCTCGGCCAGGCGATAAAGCGGCGGGGTGCCGTGCCGCAAGTAGACGGCTCCCGAGGAGATGTCGAGCAAGTCGGCGGAGGTCTGAAGCAGGCGTTTCGCCAGCGTCGAAGGATCGACCAGCTGATCGATCGCCTGCCGCATCCGCAGCAAGGTCCGGTCGAGTTGATATTTCTCCCGGCGAAAGTGGCGGTCCAGGACGATCTTGAAGCGGCTGCGCAGGGCGTCCAGGATCACCAGCAGCACCAGCGTCGCGGCGCCGGCGCCCAGGGCCTGGCTCAGCGAGGGACCATCGCCGCCGCGCCGGCCGACGACGACCATGCCGACGAACACCAGGCCATAATAGACCAGCCCGACCAGCGAGCTGATGAGGAAGTAGATGAAGCCCGAGCTAAGGATCTGGTCGAGCTGGAGCAGGCGATAGCGCGTGATAGCGATGGTGAACGCCAGGCTGACACAGGCGGAGGCGGCGAACATCGGCCAGGTGGCAGCTCCACCGCCGAAGCGCTCCTGCTCCAAAAACGCCAGGTAGAGCGAATAGCCGATCGGCACCAGGGCCGCCGACGCGCCGAACAGCACCCACTTCACCTGGTTTCGCTCGGTGTTGTTCTTGGCCGCGCGCAGACTGTGGAACAGGCAGACGACGCTCAGGAGATACCACACGAGGGCGACGCCGAAATACGCATAGATCTGACTCAACATCGTCCCCAGCAAGCGTTGCTTGAGATCGGGATCGGTGTACCAGTGGATTTGAGTGTAGTCGTAGCCCAAGAGCAGCAAGAACAGGATCGGCGGGCCGTAGACCAGGGCCAGCACCGGCCAGGCGTGGCGCTCCAGGATCGCTTTGGGCCTGGGAAAGAGCAGATAGAAATGGAGGCTGACCGCCGGCAACACCATCGCACTAATCATGAAGCCCATCAGCAGCACTGGCTCCGTGACGATGCGCCACCAGTGGTACCCGCCGATATAGGCGCCCAGCGAGACGATGCACAGCCGGAAGAACTGGGCCGCGGCGCGATCCTCCGACCGAATCCAGTAAACGATGGCGCCCACGACGAACAGGCCGATCTTCAGGAGGAACCAGAGGACCGAGGGCACCAGCGTTTCCAGCGGCGGCGGTCCGATGACGCACCAGACGGAATCCACCACTCCCGCGCGCTTATAGGTCACCCGCACCAGCTTACGGCCATCGGCAAGCTGGGCCGTGTGCCGGTTGCGGTCCGCGAGGCTGGCGCTGTCGCCCGGTTTGGCGTCGATGTGCCGCAGGTCGCCCATCTGCTGCACGGCAAGGGACCAATTGCCCTTGATGGGTTGGTCGCCGATCTGGATGATCTGGTCCCCGCGCTGCAAGGGCTTCTGGCCATCGCCATAAAGGAATTCAGGAAAGAACTGATTGACGACCGGCGAGAACGCGCAGCGGATGCCGATCTCCGGCGTGAACAGAACGTAGCCAACGACCGAAAGAGCGTAACTCAGGACCAGGATCGCCCCGGCGACAATGGTCAGGTGGTGCCGGGAGCGGGGTTGGGCAAGGTACGAACGGGTAAGCGACCACCAGCGTGAGACGCGCTGGCTTACACGGTTCCATGTTCCGCCCTGGAGGTCGATCAAGAGTGGTTGACTGCCTTTCTTGTCCTGAACCGGCGGATTCGTTCCGTTACAGGGGGGGCTTTTTGCAGCATCGCCCATCTTAACAGCATCGGCGTTTCCCGATATCTGCGAACGAGGAGCCGCGAAAATCGGTGAAACGTGAAACGAAACCACCGGTCTCGCACCAAGCAAACCGTCTACATCCGACGGTAAGCATCAGTGTAAATGCCCCCGTTTCATTGGTCAACGATTCAAGCGCGAAATATGGCGAGAATGTGGCGAAAAGCGCCGAGATTCATGTTTCGGCGCTTTTCGTCACCAGGGTAGTGCAGGGCGATAGGCGCCGACCAAGTAACTCAAGTTGCGTCGCAATAATAGCTTGCGGCGAAAACGGCGCCGGATATTTTGAGAGTCGGTCTATCCTTTTTTCTTGGTATGAGTCATGCTCTTGATAGGGGCCGCACACGCCATGATGGTCGATCAGCAACTTACAGGAGTATTCCCGCGTGCAGGCAACTACGAGATGGCTAAGCGCAAGCGGAGTGGAGTTTCATCCCGCAGGTGGCGAAACAGGTTACGCTCAACTCAAGAACTACTCGGCGCGTTACTGTGAATGGGGCAATGGCCCGCCGCTGGTCCTGGTTCCGGGACTGGCCGGTGGTCTGGAACTGCTCGGCCCCCTGGCCCGTCATCTGGCCCGCGACTTCCGTGTCATCACCTTTCAGCTTCGGGGCGAGGACGACTGTTTCAGTCTCCGCCGCCATTTCGGCCTGCCTGACCTGGTTGAGGACCTGCGCGAATTCCTCGACTGGCGCGGCCTGGAAGCACCGAGCATCCTCGGCGTCTCGTTCGGCGGCGTCTTGGCCCTGGAATTGGCTGCCCGCTACCCAGGCCGGCTGTCGTCCTTGATCCTCCAGGGAGTCGGTGCCCGCTTCGAGCAAGGTCTGCTTCAGCAGGTGGCGAGCATTGTCCTTTCCCGCTATCCGCTGCCGTCGGACAGCCCGTTTGTGAATCAGTTCTTCAATCTCCTCTTCGGCGGCCGCGTGAAGCCCAGCCCCCTGGTCGATTTCGTCACGCAGCAATGCTGGCAGACCGACCAGAGCATCATGGCCCATCGCTTTCACCTCGTCGAATCCGTCGATCTGACCCCCCGCCTGGCCCAGGTGCGGGCGGCCACCCTGCTCCTGTCCGGCGAGCGCGACGTGCTCGTGTCCGAGCAGAGCCTCAACGAGCTGGCCGACGGCCTGCCCCGCTCGCTGGTCGTGCGCATGAAGCACTGCGGGCACCTTGCCTTCGTGATGCAGGCAGAGCGCATCGCGGCGGAAGTAAGGCGGTTTTTGAAGTAACAGAGCACGCGAGCCCGCAGCGCAAGCAAGGACGAGCGGCCCAGTTCTGACGCGCTGTGCCGCTCGTCCTTGCTTTGCGTGCGGGCTCGCGGGACCGTCCGCACAATCGCCATTCCAGCTCCCGTTTCCGCTTACGGCAAGGTCGAGGGCCCAACCTCCCTCGATCCATTTTTGTCGTTCGCGCTCCTTGACAGCCCACTTCCTCCGGTGGTACAGTGACGCGCAGACGAAGGGTCAGACCCAAACAATTAGACCGCTGCGGCGGCCGAGCCTTACGGCTCGACCCGAACGGCGATCGGTGTCTGTCGCATATCTCGGACGGACACGTCGGTTGTGGTGATCTGGTTTTCGACAGTTGGGACCGAACGGATCTCGGTTAAAGGTCCTGGGTGGTTCAGGCGATAGCCAATGGCTTCCCTCCCCCGGCCAAACCCTGTTGGATAGTCTCCTTCCGTTCTGTCAGCAACTGCCTGGTCCATGTTCAAAGGAGGTGCGCCAGTCGATACCTTGACTCGATTCGGCGGAACCCATTGTCCGGTCGGACTTCGGATCAGTCGGCCGTGCAGGTCGTTGCCTCCATCAGGACACGACCCGACCGCTAGATGACATAACACCGATTCAGACCGCTTGTGGGTTCCGGGTTCATTCACTCATGCTGCCCGCGATCGCCGATCTTCACAATCGGCATCGCGGGCTGTTTTTGTCTCTAAAGCGTCTAGCCGCCCGTCGTCAGCGGGGGGAGTTTGGAGCTAACAATCTCAACTCCCCCCGTCCGACGACGGGCGGCTCGCCATCGCTATGCTGGCTCCACTCGCCTGCAACCCCGCCGCGCCGCATAATAGGAGGCAACGCCAATGATCCTCCCCCTAACCGCCATCGGACCCTCCTCATGCCAAAAGTTCTGATCGCGCCCGCCACGCTCACCAAGGTCGAGGGCGAATACCGCAAGGTGCTCCGCGACGCCGGCTTCGAGCTCGTCATCAACGACACGGGACACCAGCTCGTCGAGGACGGAATTCTCGCTGCCCTCACCGGTGTCGCGCCTCGATCGCGGGGTCCGAGCCGTACACGCCGCGTGTGCTGGACGCCCATCCGCAATTGAAAGTCATCGCCCGGGTCGGCGTCGGCTATGACGCGGTGGACGTGCCGGCGGCCACGGCGCACGGCAAGGTCGTGACCATCGCAGTCAACACCAACCAGGATGCCGTCGCGGAGCACGCATTCTGCCTGATGCTCGGCGCTGGTCAAGGACCTCGTCGCCCAGCACCTGGGAACGCGGAGCATGACCTGGCCGCGGCGAACCAACCTGCACCTGCGCAATCGCACACTGGGCATCGCCGGGCTGGGGCGCATCGGCAAGGCGGTCGCTCTGCGCGGCGAGGTGTTCAAGATGCGGCTGCTGGCCTACGAGCCTTTCCCCGACAAGGCGTTCGCCGCGGCGCACAACATCGAACTGGTCCCCTTCGACCGGCTGCTGGCCGAGTCCGATTTCCTGACGCTCCATCTGCCGCTCATGGCCGAGTCGAAGTACATCATCAACCGCCAGACGCTGGCCAAGATGAAGCCGACGCGCGTTTCTAATCAACACCGCTCGCGGCGGCCTGGTGTGCGAGGCCGACCTGATCGAGGCGTTGAAGGCAAAGCGACTCGCCGGCGCCGCGCTGGATGTCTTCGAGGACGAACCGCCGGGAAAGAGTCCGTTGTTCGAGATGGACAATGTCCTCGTCACGCCCCACGCCGCCGGCGTCGATCTTCAATCGCGTGATGACATGGCGTTGTCAGCCGCCGAGGCGATTGTGTCGCTGCAGCCGCGGCGAATGGCCGGCGGAGAAGATCGTCAACGCGGAGGTGAAGGCGAAGTTTCGGTGGTGATTGCCCCCTCCTCACCGCGAGCCCGCAGCGCAAAGCAAGGCCGAGCGGCACAGTTTCCAGCGCTGTCGCGCTCGCCCTTGCTTCGCGCTGCGGGCTGGCATCTCCGCCCTCGAAGTGGTACCTTGCACGATAGGTATTCCCCCGCCGTTCCGCCGAGAGATTCGAGCCATGCACGACCGCCATTTACGTTGTTCGCGTCGCAAGTTTCTTGCTTCCGCCGCGGCCCTGACCCTGGCCGGAGGAGGCGTCGCTCCGGGCGCGGGCTGGCGAGAGTCTGGCAACGCCCTCGCGCAGCCGACCCCGCAAGCCGGCCAGCGACGGACGCAAACCGATCGCCGTCATCACCACGGTCTATCGGCCGCTGTCGCACTCCTACCATATCGCGGGCCGCTTCCTCCACGGCTACTATCGTGGCGGGCAGCTGCATGTGCCGAAGCATTTCGTCAAATCCGTCTGCATCGATCAATCGCCGGAGAACGATGTGTCGCGCGAGCTGGGCCGCGAGTTCGGCTTCCGCGTGTCGCGCACGCTGTCGCCGAGGCGCTGACCGACGGCGACAAGCTGAACGTGGACGGCGTCCTGCTGATCGCGGAGCACGGCAACTATCCGCGCAACGATCGGCAGCAGATCCTCTATCCGCGCTACGAGATGATGGAGCAGATCGTCGCCGTCTTCCGCAAGACTGGCAAGACGGTGCCGGTCTTCAATGACAAGCACCTGTCCACCACGTTCGCCAAGGCGAAGGAGATGGTCGATTGGTCGCGGGAGCTGAAGTTCCCGTTCATGGCCGGCTCGATCGCTGCCGGTGACCTGGCGCAAGCCGGAGCTGGAGCCGCGGCTCGACACACCGTTCGAGGATTGCCTCATCGCGGCGTATGGTCCGATCGAGGTCTACGGCCTGCACGCGCTGGAAGCGCTGCAAGTGATGATGGAGCGGCGCAAGGGCGGCGAGACCGGCGTCAAGTCGGTGACGTGCCTTAGCGGCAAGGACGTGTGGAAAGCCGGCGATGAGGGCAAATGGAGCTGGGAGCTGCTCGACGCCGCCCTGGCCCGCAGTGAGTCCGCCAACCCGGGCGATGTTCGCAGAAACGTCGGCAGCCTTCCCGGTGCTGGCTCATCCGCCGACGCCGCCGACGGCTTTTCTCGTCGAGTATCGCGACGGCACACGCGGCACCGTGCTGCTGCTGCACGGCCACGTCTACGACTTCACCTTCGCGGGCCGGATCAAGGGCGAGACGAAGCCGGCGTCGTGCATGTTCTATCTGCCGCCGCCTCCCGGTGCGCGGTACTTCGACGCCCAGGTGGCGAACATCGAGAAGCTGCTGGACAACGGCCAGTCGCCCTATCCGATCGAGCGGACGCTGCTGACGACCGGCATTCTCGAAGCCGCGATGGAAAGCCATTATCGCCGCGGCAACCGCGTGGAAACGCCGTACCTCGACATGCACTACACCGCCCCCGCCGACAGCGGCTTCATGCGCGGCAGCTTGACGGAATGAACCGCAAAGACGCAGGGATTAACCGCAAAGACGCAAAGAGCGCAAAGGAAGAGCAAAGAGAGAAAAGCAAGCAAGATCCGGCCTGCCTCGGTCTCTTTCTTTTTGTCTTTCTTTGCTCTTCCTTTGCGCTCTTTGCGTCTTTGCGGTTAATCCCTGTGGTTGAATCTCTTTGAGGTTCCAATGCTCCTCCTGCGGCGGTTTCTCGTTCTGTTTGCCCTCATGTTCTGGCAGGGCGGGTTCGTCTTTTATGCGAGCGTTGTGGTGCCCATCGGGGCAGAGACGTTCGACAGCTATTACCATTCGGATGACTTTACCGGCCGGCGGCAGCAAGGGCGGGTCACGCAGAGGGTGACCTATTGGTTGAATGTCGCCGGCGCGTTCGCGCTGCTGCCGCTGGGATGGGATAGCATTGCGACCCGCGATCCGAAGCGGCGCCGCACACGCCGGCGCGGCGTGCTGTGCCTGATCATTGCAATTCTGCTCGGCGTGCTGCTGTGGCTCTACAACGGTATGAGCAGCCTCTTCAACGCCGACACGCTGGTGGTTTCCGACGAGCCGTTATTCGGCAGGTATCATCGCGCCTATCTCTGGATCGCCGCGGCGCAGTGGCTGTGCTGCCTCTTCTATCTGCTGGTCTCACTCCGCGCCTGGCGTGCCGCGGATCGCAACGTTTCAGTGGCATACAAGCCTGACGCGCCAGCGAAGGACAACGTTAGCGGCACACAAGCCTGACGCGCCAGCGAAGGAAACTGTTTCCTTCGCTGGCGCGTCAGGCTTGTGTGGTGACAACGCGATGTCAATGGACCGATTGTCCGCTAATGTGGTCTCGGCGGCGCATCCTTCTGAGCCAGTAAAAACGCCATGAGGTGGTAGAACTCCGGCTCCGGGATCTGGTCCGCGAAGTTGGCCGGCATCGGCGATTGCTGGGACACCGTTCGCTCCTCCACCGCGGCTTTTTCGACGCGCACTTCCTTGCCCTCTTCATTGGCCACGACGATGACCGCACCTTCCTCGCGCAGGACGAGGCCGTTGACCACCTGGCCGTTCTTCAGGTTGAGCGTCGTGAGGCGAAACGCCTGATCGACGTTGCGGTTCGGATCGAGAACGTCTTCGAGCAGCCGGTCGAGGCCGCGGATACCGACGCCGTCGAGCTGCGGACCGATCTTCGCGCCCTTGCCGCCGAGCTGATGGCAGATGGCACAGCTCTTCTCGAAGATCTTTGCACCGGCCGTGGCGTCGTGTTTGGCCGCGCCGAAACCATCGTGGCGGCGGCGCATCAGCTCCACGATCTGCTGATTAGCCGGCGGCAGTCCCTTCGTCAGCTGCGCGACACGCTCCTTGACGTTCGGCAGCTTGCTGTTGGTCAGCCGCACCTCGACGGCCCGCTCCTGAAGCAGCCGGGCAGACGCTTTTCCCGCGGCGATGGTGTCGAGCAGGATTTTCGCTCCCGCCGGACTGGAAGCGAGGTCGGACGCGATGGTCTTTTGCAGCTTCGCCGGAACGGAGGCGAATGCCTTGACAAGCTGCTCGAATGCTTCCGGTTTGTTCGCCTTCGCCAGGAGGCCGGCCGCGCTCTCGCGCAGCTTGATCGGGACTATCCACATCGGCGAGGATCTTGCCGAGCACCGCCGCGTGCTTTCGGAGCATCGAGCGCCATGAGCGCCGTGATGGCGGCGGTGCGCTGCTTCTCCGGCGTCTTCTTCGTGCTGGCGAGATTGACGAGCCGTGGCTCTTCGCTCTTGAGCTGCAACGCGCCGACGAATTCGACCCCCGTCTGAACGTCCGCCGTCTGTTTTGAAGCGAGCAGTTTGACGGTGATGCCTGATGCCCAGGTTCGCACCGACTCGTCGAGCTTGGCCCCGCGGGCTTGCGTGCCGCGTTCGACGGCGCGGAAGAGGTCGGCTTGCAGGTGGAGGTTTTCGGGATGATGAGAGCGGACGAAGGACCAGAGGTCTGAGAGTTTGTCCGGGGCGGCATAGCGGGCGATGTGTTGGACCCAGCGAAACAAAAGACTCTGTTCGCTTGCGTGCTGGGCGGATGTGCTTCAGGAGAAAAGCGGCTGCCTCCTGGTGATGGTACGCCGAGCGCTACTTCCAGCGATACCGCGCGTTCATCAGGGCGCGTCAAGAGGTGAAACCAGTCCGGCCAATCCTCGCCGGCGGCTTCCCGCAGCAAGTCGCGCAGGGCCATCCGCAACGACGTGACAGCA
Organism: uncultured Acidobacteriaceae bacterium; assembly: GCA_963736535.1. Classification (GTDB taxonomy): domain Bacteria; phylum Acidobacteriota; class Terriglobia; order Terriglobales; family Acidobacteriaceae; genus PALSA-350. The sequence goes on along the minus strand of CAVTPN010000010.1, from coordinate 91,831 downwards.
GATGCGTGTCGTCGGCCGGAGTGACGGCGGGCTAACATCCAGAAGGCTCTGGACTAATGCTTCGGCGCTGTGCCGGCCCAGTGCATCGGCCGCTGCACGGATGACTTGGGGAGAGCTATCGGAAGTCCCTTCAAGTCAAGCGAGAGGCCAAACTATACTCCGCGTCCCATTGCTTGCGTTCAGCGAAGATGCGTGTATGCATGGACCCGCACCACGACGGCTGAATCTCGACTGCGCTGCAGCAAGCTTCCGAAAATCCAATGCTCCGACCCGTTCCAGCACCCAGAGCGCGTGAGCATCGAGCCAATCGCGGCCAGGTCGGTCCTCTTCTCGCAACCCTTCCAGCACTTTCGCCGCAAGGATCGCTCGCTTCACCGCGTCGATCCCTCCTCCCCCCCGCGCTCCACCAGCTGATTCGCCGCCGTCAGCCGCACCGTCAGGTTGGGATGGCCCAGGTCCGCGACCAGCTCCGTCGACCGTCGCCTTCGTCCAGTCGGCGCAGCGGCGGCGGCTTGCGTCTTGCCGTCGGTGCCCGCGTAGACGATGCGCCAGATGCGGCCGCGTTCGCGGTCGCGGCCGGGATGGTTCAGCGGCACCTCGTAATGGCCGATGATGCGGTTGTAGAAGTCGGCGACGTAGAGCGCGCCGTCCGGGCCGAGCTTGATGTCGACGGGCCGGAACCACGGATCGTCGCTGTTGAGGAAGTCGGCGCAGCGATCGCCTTCGGCGTCGAGCCGTGCCAGCTCGAGCGCGATACGCGGTTGATGCGGTTGGTGACCACGTCGCCGATGAAGACGCTGTCGCGATACTCCTGCGGGAAACTGGTCGGCCGCATAGTAGACGATGCCGGCGATGGCGGTCGAGCCGTGTCGTGCGTCGATCATCTCCGGGGCGAAGCCGAGGCCGTCGTGCGGCTTGCCGAAGCTCGGATAGTAGCCGCCGCGCAGCAGCTGATAGATCGGCTGGCTGTGGCAATCGCCGGAGTAGAGATTGCCGAGCGGATCGAACGCCAGGCCGAACGGGTTGACCTGGCCCCACGTGCATTGCTCGATGTGCGAGCCGTCGGGCTTGAAGCGGTAGGTGTTGCCCGACTGCATCGTGATGGGCGAGCCCGTCGCCGCGCCTTGACGGTCGAGGTGTTGGAGAAGCCGTGGCAGGCGTAGATCCAGCCGTCGAAGCCCCGCGTGAAGTCGCCGGTCATGCCGTGCGTGTCGTCGGAGCCGAACTTGCCGATACAGCACGTCGCGCTGGTCGGCCTTGCCGGTCCCCTTGCGTGTCGCGCAGGCGCAAGACGTTCGGGATGCTGTAGACGATCGCCTCCGTCGCTTGACGTCGTCAGCGGCAGGACGCCGATGGGGATGTTGAGCCCGTCGGCAAAGGTGGTGATCTTGCGCGCCCGGCCGTCGGGGCCGAAGTCTTCGAGGATCTTGACGGCGTCGCGCGGCTTCTTGCCGGGCGCGGCGGGGAAGGGATATTCGACGGTCTCGGTGACCCAGAGCCGGCCGCGATCGTCGAAGTTCGATGTTGATCGGCTTGTGAATGTCCGGCTCGGCGGCGACGAGCTGGATTTTGAAGCCCGGCGGCAGACGCAGGGCCTTCTGCTCGTCGGCGGGGGAGCGCGGGTCGGTGGAGGCGATGTTGGGGTCGGGGCGCGGCTGAGCGAAGAGTAGAGAGGGGAACAGGAGGATGGCAAGGATGATCGCGTTTCGCATTGACGCCTCGATTGTTTTCGGGTGAGCGGCGCGGCGTGAGCCCGCCGGTGACAATTGCCAGCGGGCCGAGGGGCGCGCTCGGGAACTGTTACCGGCGGGCTAACGCCGCGCCGCTCGCCTGCGCATCATTTCCGTCTATCGGCTCACCGGAACGGCAAATCGGCTCGTGTCGATCGGGACGTGGGCCAGTAAATACTGGTCCGCATCCGGCTCCCTCATGGCTTCGCGATACGAATTCACGCCGCTGGGCCGGGGAATGGGATCGCCGTCTTCCATCATCCCCTCGAAGTGAAGCACCAGCGCCCCTCGCATGTTGGCCACGACTTCCTCGACCGTCTTGCCGACCGCGGCGCAGCCGGCAACATCGGGACAATGCGCGCTGTAGCCCGTGCTGGTTTTGCCGATCAAGATCAAGTAAGCCTCCATGATGCCTCCAGCGGTTGACCTTACTCGCCCAACTGAGCCTGTGCAAAATGCTCTTTTCGGTCTTCCTGTCCAGCTCCCCGCTCATTTGGCCCGAAATAGTAACTCGACCAGGCTTAACGGGGTGCTTGTATTGCCGGTGTCCACCTTTCGCTTTGATTCTATACCAGCCGTCGGCTTCGATCAGCTTGATCATCTCGCGGACTTTCATCCGTCGGTCCCTTGTCTCATTCCCTGCCTGCGCGAGACTCGGGGTGGCCGGGGCTGAGGTACTCCGAAGCCCCGGATGTGACGTCCGGGGCTTCGGAGTACCTCAGCCCCGGCCACCCTCATCGTTACCGGCGGGCTAACGCCGCGCCGCTCGCCTTTGCATCACTTCCGTTCCATGATCGTCTTCAGCGCCGCCTTGACCGCTTTCTTCGTCTGGTCATTCTCGTTGATCTTCTCGTTGTTGGCGATGGCTTCCAGCGCTGTGATGACGACCTTGTCCTCCGCCGTGGCGATTTTCTCCAGGATGTGAAGGACTTCCATCTTGTCTTCCTGCGAGATCTGCCGCGGCCCTTGGGAAGGTTCTTGCCCGTGAACTCATCGGTCAGTGCCGGCAGGGCAGGGCGGGCGTCGGCCTTCATGTCGCCCAGGGCGTCGATGATCTTGTGGCGGACGGACGTGTCGAGGTTGGCGTCCTTGATCGTGGCGGCCATCGGAGGCACGGCCGTGGTGCCCATCTTGGCGAGTGCGCCCACCGCGGCAACCTGGACCTCTTTCCGCTCCTTCCCATCCGCCAGCACGGCGGCGAGGGCGGGGACGGCGGTCTTTGGCTCGGGGCCGACGACGGCCAGCGCCTGGGCGGCATAGCGGCGGACAAACGAGTCCTGATCCTTGAGCGCGGCGATGAGAGCGGGAGCGGCATCCTTCGCCTTTGGGCCGAGCTTGGCCAGCCCCAGCGCGGGCATTGCGCCGGGTCTCGGCGTCCTTGTCTTTCAACTTTTTCACCAGGTCTGCCACGTCGTCGTCCGCCCGAACCACCGCGGCCAGGAAGAACGACATGGCGATCAGCAGGAATGCGCTGCGCATGACAGGGAACCTCATATTCTTGGCGAGCCGAGGGGCGTCGTTTTGGCGAGCCGAGGGGCGTTAGCCCCCGGGTGGAGTGACCGACGTCACCCGGGGGCTGACGCCCCTCGGCTCGCCAGGTAAGCCATATGCACCAACAAAACACGCCGGCGTGCCTCGTGTCAAGTAGAGGCGCGCCGGCGTCGTGGTTTTTCTCAAACGGAGGGACGGCCTACTTCCGCCCTGAATCTTCCGAACGGCGTCCTTCACGGCCGTTTGGAGGTTCTTGTCCTTCTTGTTTTGCTTGGAGTCGGCGAGGCTCTGAAGTGCCTTGACCACATTCGTATCCTTCGCCGATGCGATGTCGCCGAGGGCGTTCACCACGTCGGCCTTGATGCTGTCGAGATTGGCCGTCTTTTGCTTTTTGTCCACACCTTCCTTGTCGTTCAGCTCGCTCATGAGGGTCGGTAGGGCGGGCTTGGCATCCGGGCCGATGCGGCCGAGGCTGGTGACGATAGCACGGCGGACGGCGGGGTCCTTGTCGCGGTCGCGCAGGGCGGTGGAAAGGGCGCTGACGCCGGCCGTGCCGATCTTACCGAGCGCGACGGCGGCGCCTTCCTGCGCTTCTTTCTTCTCCTTCGTGTCTCGGAGCATGGTCGTCAGGTTCGGGACGGCACTCTTCGCATCGGGGCCAATCTCGCCAATGGCCTGGGCGGCGTAGCGCCGAACGAACAGGTCGCTGTCCTTCAGCGCGGCGACCAGGGCGCCAAGGGCCGGCTTGGCGTCCGCTCCCGCCTCGGCGAGCGACTTAGCCGCGGCACGGCGGGCGTCCGTGTCCTTGGACTTCAGTTGCTGAGCGAGGTCGGGAACGTCCGCCGCCCGCAGCGCGAGCGTGAAGCAGAGGAAGGCCGATCGATATGCCGGAGAGCTTTTTCATGGATGGATCTCATTCGCGTATGCGTTGATGGGGACGAACAAGCATTGGACGAAGGGAAAGGGGGGAGAGTTCCGGAAATGGTGAGGCGAGCCGAGGGGCGTCAGCCCCCGGGTGGAGTCGCCGTGACGTCACCCGGGGGCTAACGCCCCTCGGCTCGCCAGGTCAGGCTAGCGCATGAGCAGCAGGATCATCGCCAGGATGAGCAGCACCAGTGCCGCAGAGAGCGCCAATCAGCCGTTGCTTGCCGTGCAGGAAGCCGAGCCGTGAAGGCGGTGGGTCGCGCCTTTCCTTGCGAATAGAGCCGGACCGCGGCGGCGTCGAGCGGCGCTGGGACAGCAGCTCCTTGAACTCGACGTAGGCGGACAGCGGCAGGAACCGTGCCTGGCCGTCCCGGCTGAGCTCGGCGCCGGCGGCGAGACGGTCAGCGCGAATCCGCTCCCGCACCTGGTCGGTGGCTAACGTGGCATGGCAGAGGTGGCCGGCCTCGTCGCGGTAGCGCAGCTGCCAGACGTCGGCCTGCGGCGGCAACGGCGTGATTTGCGGCGGCGTGGCGAGGTCGAGACGAGTCGGCTCGGTGCTGGACTTCAGGCACGCCTGCACCCAGGGGTCGTTCTTCGCGCTCTCGGGATCGGCGAAGCTCGGTATCGGTGCGGCCAGGTGGGAACGCTCTAATTCCACGATCAACTCGCTGGCCGTCTGGTACCGCTCCCGCGGATCGCGCGCCAGCATCCTCGCCAGGATCTGATCAAGGACCGGCGGCACGTTGTCATTGAGGGAGCTGGCCGGGGCGAAATAACCCTGGTTCTTCTTTTCGATCACATCCAGATGCGTCTCGCCGGTGAAGGGCACCTCGCCGGTCAGCACGTGATAGATGGTCGCACCCAGGGCGTAGATGTCGCTGCGGCCATCGGCCTTGCGGGCATTGAGCGCCTGCTCATAGGGCATGTAGTGCGTGGTGCCGAAGCCCTGGCCCGTGGCGGTCAGATGGGCGGCGTCGTCCAGGCGCTTGGAGAGGCCGAGGTCGGCGAGCTTGGCCACCCCCGAACGCGTGATGAGGATGTTGTGCGGCTTTATGTCGCGATGGACGATGTTCCGCGAATGGAGATGCTCCAGGCGCGGGCCAGGTCCAGGGCGATGTGAACGGCGTCGCCGACGGACAGGCTGCCGTAGTGCTCGAGCAGGGCGGCGAGGCTCGGGCCGTCGATGTATTCAAGGACGAGGTAGTGCCTGCCCGTTCCCTGGTCCTGGCCGATGTTCAGGCAGCGGACGATGTTCGGGTGATTGAGGAGGATGCCGCTCTTGGCCTCGCGGTAGAAGCGGTCGATGTGGATCTGGTCGGTGTCCAGCTGATCGCCGAGGATCTTGATGGCGACCTGCCGATCGAGCCCCTTGTGGTAGCCGAGATAGACCGCCCCCATCCCGCCCTCGCCCAGCAGGCGCAGGAGGTGGTATTCGCCCAGGCGGCGCAGTTCGCCCGTCGTTTCGTGGGCTTTCCGAAGCAATGGACGTGCCGGGTCAATGCGGGTCTTTTCCATACGCGCTCGCTTCGGTTTCTCCCTCGACGTGCGAGAACGCCGAGCCGACTTTTTGCCGATCCATCGGAGGCCAGTTGGTAGGGAGGAAAGACGAATGCAAGGTCGGTTACGGTAATTACTTTACTCGGACGAGCGCGGGTCTGCAATGATAATCCGCTGTCACACGAAAATTCTTGAAATATGAGGAGTGAACCGCAAAGACGCAAAGAGCGCAAAGGAAGAGCAAAGAGAGAAGGAGAGATTGAGGGCGTCGAGAGTAAACCTCTGGGCGCCTCCTGCTTGCCTTTCTCTCTTTGCTCTTCCTTTGCGCTCTTTGCGTCTTTGCGGTTAGTCACACGGCGGCGAGGTTCCCCTCGGCGTCGAATGTCAGCGGTTGCGCCGGCCCGAGGGGTTCGAAGTCGCGTTTGCGGGTTCTTCTCTGCGAGGCAGGGTTCGGACACCTCTAACTCGTGCAGGGACAAGGTGTTGCGGATGTGCAGGATGCGGGCGTCCTGCGGTTCGCGGGTGCCGATGATCTTCAGGGCGGCGTCGATCACCTGGCGGTCGGTGTCGAAATGAACGGGCAGATAGGCGCCGTCAGGGTAGCCGGCCGTCAGGCAGTTGATGACCGTCGCCTGGTAATTCATGCCGGCGATCAGCCGTTTGGTCGTGAAATCCGCCAGGCCGATGCCCGTGGCGTTGCCGTGCGTCTTCTCCGTCAGGCCACGGACGAAGATGAGCCGCATCGCGGGCTGGTCCACCTCCGGCTGACCGCGGAATGCTCGTTTGCGGCCGACGACGTTGGTGTCCATGCCCGAACCGCTGATGTTCTTGCCGATCTCATCGACGATCAGCAGGTCCGCCTTGCGCAACGGCAGCTGGGCGAGCCAGCTCTTGGCCTTCACCAGCAATTCCTCCTCGCGCTTTTCGAACTGCTCCGGCGGCGACCGCTTCGAGGAGGGCTGTCTCGTCGAAGCCGTTCTCCACGATGGCCAGGCCAAAGCGGATCGGTGCTTTCGACCGCATGGTCCGTGCCACGCTGCGAACGACGGGGTCATACGGCTGTTCGAGCAGCAAGCGATGATAGGCGAGAGCGCCCGTGTGCTTGCCCAGGCCGATCATCATCATCTTGAGCAAGCCGCTCTCGATGGGGCCCTGGAAGCCGGTGTGCGGCTTGATGCGGGCAACAACGCCGATGTGATCCGCCTCGGCGGCGTGCTTGTCGAGCATGACCGGGTATCCCTCGGCCGTCGTTCCCATCTGCACGACCTCCATCGAAGCACGGATTGGCACGCCGACGAAATCGGAGGTGATGCCATAGCTTTCGAGGAGCTTCCGCTGTCCGTCTGCGGTGGCCCCGCCGTGGCTGCCCATGGCGGGGACGAGGAACGGACGCGCACCCAGGTCCTTGAGCCATTCGGCCGTGGAGCGGAGGATGAGCGGGGATGTTGGCGATACCCCGGCTTCCGGCGGTCAGGGCCACGCTCTGCCCCGGACGAATGGTCTTGCCGAGATCGAGCTTCGCCAGGGTATTCCGCACCGCGGCGGGGACATCCTCTACCAGGGGCCTCTCGAAATGCTGGCGGATGCGGACCATCTTGGGATACAGCACGGTAATGCTCCTGGGACGAGGACAATGGGCGGTCAAGAATGATACTACCCGGCGAGGCGGGGAGTGAGAAGGCGACATGGGACAGGTGCCGCCCTCAGAATTTACCAAACGAACGGTGGCTGGCGAGCCTCCCACGTCAGTGGGGGGAGTGCATCGGCGCTCAAACTCGCCTTACAGACGCGAGAGGATCGCCGGCGCGCACAAACTGCCAATCGAACTCCCCCCACTGACGTGGAAGGCTCGCCAAAGGAAATACCGAACGAACTCCCCCCACTGACGTGGGAGGCTCGCCAAGGGAAATACCAATCGAACTCCCCCCCACTGACGTGGGAGGCTCGCCAAGGGAAATACCAATCGAACTCCCCCCACTGACGTGGGAGGCTCGCTCGCTTCACAAATTACCAAACGAACTCCGCACGCAGTAGTGGACGACGGGCTGTCAGCAGTAGGACAGCTGCCGATGCGCGCAATCTCTCCGACGGTAAACTCGGAGCCAAAAACGCAGCCTACCACGAATCGGGCGATGTTAAGAGTCCATTTGCCTGGCGGCACTTTCCTTCCTGGGTGCAGCCTGACTAGAATGACGAGTGCATTTCAGCTAGAAAACAGAGAGGACAAGCAAGAGGTAGTCCTTTGTCGCGGAAACTCCCCGTCATGTCCCTCCGCAATTGGTTCCGTGGTCTGTTCGGACCGCGATTGTCATTCGTTAACCGTCGGCCGCGACGATTGGAAGTCGAAAGGCTCGAAGAGCGCATCACGCCGAGTACGGCGGACGTGGCTTTCCCCCTCTATGTCCGCATGCACAATGCCCTGGCCATTAACTCTCAGCCAACACAGGGAGGGCTGATGGATGGCAGCGCTTTCGAGCCTGCCGGCCTCCAGCTGGCCTACGGTGTCACGCCGCTCCTCAACGTCAACGACAATGGGGCGGAGCAAACGATTGCGCTAATCGACGCCTACGACGACCCGGACTTCGTTGACAGCACCAGCTCCAATTTCGACAGTAGCGACTTGCACATATTCGATACCGAGATGGGCTTGCCCGACCCGCCCAGCTTCATCAAGGTTTCGCAGTCGGGTGGCACTCCTCCCACGCGGACCGACCCTGCGGGGCCGGGCAATAATAACTCGGAAGGCGAGGAGGCCCTGGACGTGGAGTGGGCGCACGCGATGGCGCCGGATGCCAACATCATCCTCGTCGAGTGCAATAGCCTGACCACAACAAGTCTGTTTGCAGGGGCCAAATGGGCAGCTAAATCGAGCAGCAGCGGCGGCGGCGGTGCGACGGTCGTGTCGATGAGCTTCGGCGTCAGCGGCGGCGAGCCCAGCGAGACATCGCTCGATTCCAACTTTTCGCCCACGACCTATCCCGGCGTGACCTTCCTGGCCTCGACGGATGACGATGGTTCCGTGAATGGCCAGGGGGCGTATCCGGCCGATTCGCCGGATGTCGTGGCTGTCGGCGGCACGAGCCTCACTGCGGATGTCGGCGCCGGCGCCGCTGCGGCCAGCTCTCTTAATGGCGAATCGGTATCGACTGCACAGTTACAAACGGCGGCAGCGGATATCAGATTCCGCCGATTGTCAGTTTCAGCGGCGGCAACGGTTCGGGAGCGGCCGGGGTGGCCGTGTTGACGAATGGGGTCGTGACGGGAATCACTATCACATCGGGCGGCTCGGGATACACGTCTGCTCCGACCGTCACGCTGACCAATACCGACCTTGGCAACTACCACAGCGAATCCGTCTGGGACAGCGACGGCGGTTCGACCGGCGGCGGCATCAGCAATTACGAAAGCCAGCCCGCCTACCAGCAGGGTCTAGTCATTCACAACGGCAGCAGCATCATTTCGGCTAACGGCAAACGCACGACGCCGGACGTGGCGTTTGACGCCGATCCGAATACCGGGGTGGTAACCTACGACTCTTACAATGGTGAGGGCGGAAACCCGTACGGCCTGGGCACCAACATCATCCAGATCGGCGGTACGAGTGTCGGGGCCCCGAGCTGGGCCGGGCTGATCGCCATCGCCGATCAGATCCGCAGGAGCGACGGCTTCACCACCACGCTGACCGGCGCCACCCAGGCGCTGCCCATCCTCTACAGTCTTTACAACGATTCCGCAACGTACTCTCAGGATTTCCACGACATCACTTCGGGAAGCAACGGCACCTATTCCGCGGGCACAGGTTACGATCTCGACACCGGCATCGGCAGCCCCATTGCCAACGAGCTGCTGCCGGCCCTGGGGGGCGCGCTTGCCTACACCGCACCCAGCGGCACGAACAGTTTCCTCCTTCAGGCCAGCGGCAGCACGCTGCAACTTCTCGACAACGGCAGTGTGGTCGCCTCCGGACCGTTGGCCAAGACAACGTCGGTTGTCATCGTCGGCGGAACAAACAACTCGCTGACCATCAACTACACCAATCTGCCAACGAACCTCATGGTGAGCTTCACCGGCGGCACCGGCAGCGGCACACGTTCCCTCACCCTGGAGAACGGGGCCTTCACCAACAAGACGTACTCCTACACGAGCGCTGCCAGTGGGACGATCAACCTCGATGGTGAAACGGTCATTTTCACCGCGGTTTCGACCGTGGCCGACACGACGACCCAAAGCAACATCGCCTTCAACCTGCCCACGGGAGCGCAGGCCAGCCTCCAGGACAACGGCAACGCCAGCGATGGGATCGCGGAGATCACCAGCCTCAACAGCAGTTTCGTGACGACCACTTTTGAGGATCCAGGCACATCGCTGACGGTGACCACGGCAGGAGGCAGCAGCCAGGTCCAGCTGGCGGCCATGGACAACGGTTTCAAGCCGACGACGGAGACGTTCTCCGGTGTGTCCGGCGACACCGTCCAGTTTGAAACGGCGACCGCGATCGCCAGCTCCACGTCCGTGAACCACACGACCGTCGCGCTGGATCTGCACGGCTTCAGCCCGACGATCGATGCTTTGTCCGGCAACGGCACCATCACGGATAGCGTCTCGACGGGCTCCACGCTGACGGTCGGCACCAACAACGATAGCGGCGTGTTCTCCGGCGTCATTCAGAACGGCGGCGGCACGGTCGCACTCGTCAAGAACGGCACGGGTAGCCTGACGCTATCCGGCGCCGACACCTACACCGGCGCGACGGCGGTCAATGGAGGCTCGCTTTTCGTCGATGGCAGTCTGGCCAGCGCGGTCACCGTCGCCCAGGGGGCCACGCTTGCAGGGTCGGCCGGCACCCTATCGGCGGCAGTCGTCGTCAGCGGCAAATTGAGTGCCGGGGATACGGCTTCGCCGACAGGGCTATTGAGTGTCGGCAACCTCTCCTTCGGCAGCGGCGGAACGCTGGCGATTGTGCTGGACGGCACTGCGGCGGGGTCGGGGTTCGATCGCATCACGTCCGCCGGCTCCATCAACCTCACCGGCGCCACCCTGAATCTGTCCGTCGGCAATGGCTTTGCGCCCGTTGGTGGGACGGCGTTTGACATCCTCGTCAACAACGGCGTTTCAGCGATCACCGGCACCTTTACGGGACTGGCCGAGGGAGCGACAGTCACCATTGATGGCGACACCTTCAAGATCACCTACGTGGGCGGGACCAGCCACCATGATGTCGTGCTGACGGCCGTTACGCCGACCACGACCACCTTGACGGATAACGGCCCCAACGCTTCTACGTTCGGTCAGCTCGTCACTTTCACGATCAATGTCAGCGGTTCTCCGGCCAACAACGGCGAAACCGTCAGTCTGGAGGAAGGCAACGCGGTCGTCGGTACGGGCACGCTCAACAACGGCACGGCGACGGTCACGGTGTCGAACCTGACCGCGGGGACGCATAACCTCTTCGCCGTCTACCCTGGCGATGCGACGCTCCCGGGAAGCCAGTCCGGCACGGTCATGCAGGTGGTCAACCCGGCTCCCACGACCGTGACCGCAAGCAACCAGACGGCCGCCTACAGTAGTGCCAACCAGAATGTCACCCTCTCTGCAACGGTTTCGTCAACCACTGTGGTTGTCAACGAGGGAACCGTGACCTTCACGGTGTTCCAGGGCAACACGCAGGTTGGCAGCGCGGCCGTCTCCGGCACCGTCGCCAACGGCATCGCGAGCGCCAGCTACCTTCTGCCGGGCGGCTCGCAGCTGGGAACCTACACGATTGTCGCCACATACAACCCTGGTTCAGATTTCACCGGCAACAGCGACAACACCCATATGTTGACCGTCACAATGCCCATCGCGGTGAACAGCGTGATGGTCAACGGCGATACGGCGCCGATCATCAGTGCGACGGAGTCCACCGACAGTGCGGGCACCACGGTGACGATCAACACCGATGGCGCGCACGGGTTCTCAGCCGGCCAGGTCGTATCGATCGCCGGCGTCAACGTCAGCGGCTACAACGGGGTCTTCAGCATCACGAACGTCACGAGCACGTCGTTCACCTACACAGCGACCGCATCGGGATTGGCGGCCGGGTCGGGCGGCACCGCCACAACCAACCAGACGGGGTCGGGGATTCTCGCCGGTGCGCAACGGTCAATGGTGGACAGCATCGTGTACCAGTTTGACCAGGCGGTGAACCTCGGCAGCAACGCCTTCACCATCGGCTTGCACCCCGGCGTTGCGGGCAATGCCACGAGTGTTCCGACGCTCAGCTGGGCGAGCACCGATGGAGGGGTTACCTGGATCGTCACCTTCAGCGGGTCGGCGGTACTGGGCAACTCCATCGCCAACGGGGTGTATGACATTACGCTTAACAACGGAGCGGTGTCGGCCGTCGCCGGAGGGGGCACACTGGCGCAGAGCCGCCTGGACACGTTCTACCGCCTGTACGGTGATCTGGGTGGACAGCAAGCCGTCAACACTACGGACCGGGTTATCTTCAATGCTGCCTCCAGCGCGATGGTGGGTGCAGCGAATTATTTCGCAGCCTTTGATGCCGTCGACGTCGGCCAGATCAACACGATAGACCGCATCCTCTTTAACGTGAATTCCGGGAAGACCTTCGGCGGCGTGGCGACGACGATTTAAGGCAGTGCGGCGGCCGCCTCAGCGTTCGCGCAGGAATATGCCGGTTCACTTCTCCCTATCCACCCACGTTGGCCGTGCCTTATTGACGGTCGCGCGTCCGCACATATGCTAAGCGGAACGCGCTGGCGGTGTTGCCGCGAGCGGCCCGCCAAACACGGTTTCGGTTGGTCTGTGAAGCCGCAGGGATGAAGTGCCTTGCCGGACTAACCCGAAAGGACAGGACCGTAGGACCCCACCGAGGAATCTGCTGTTGCCACGTGCCCTGACACTACTCTTTCGCCGTGATCCGTCCAGAGACCACCTGTGCGGCACCGTCCATTTTGAGGGCTATCACATCCTCTGGCCGAACCGCCAACCGGTGGCGATCGGCCTGGAAGCCTTCTGCATGCACGGGCAGCGCCTTCTGGGGCTGGGGCGCTACCTGGCTGGCCACCGCGAGAAACTCGTCGAATTGCTCTGGTTCCCCCTGCGCGACCGCGATGATGACTTGACCCGTCTGCCCGGTCATCGCGTCCGCCGCTTCCAGCTGCAACGTCATGGCGACGCCGGCCGAGTCTACTTCCTGAACGGCACGCCGACCCAAACCGTTTTTGAGATGGACCGCGACGATCCGCGCGTGCTGGACTGGGTTGGGTTGCCATCCCTCGATCCAGGCGGAAGTCAGTGGTTCGACCTGGCCGCACGGCCGCTGGCCGCTGCCGCAGTACCGGAATGGCCTTCGGCTGTCCGGTGGCCGACGGTGGCAGCGGAGTAAAAGCCTCGTTTCGCTCCCAGACAGGCACACGTTTTGCGCACCAACTCATAAAGCCGCACGCCTGGAGATGGAGCAAAATCCAGGATAAGACCGTCGCAGCTCCCGCTTGTGTACATGGCGGAGCGGGGGTAGGATGACGTGTTCGTTCTGTGCGCGTTGGCGAGGCGCTCATGGTGCCCGGGATTGATCCAAAGGTCGATATTGTCTTCAAGCGCTTGTTCGGCACGGAAGCCAATGCCGACCTGCTGATTGATCTGCTGAATGCGGTCCTATCATTTCCACCTCACCGCGCCATCGACGCGGTGGAGATCCTGAACCCGTTCAATGACAAGGAGGGACTGGACGACAAGCTGAGCATCCTCGACGTCAAGGCACGCGATGCCGACGGCAGACAATTCAACATCGAAATGCAGATGCAGCCTTACGGCGCTTATCCGGCGCGCAGTTGTCTACTATCTGACCAGGCTGCACCAGCAGCAGATGCACGAGGGAGACGATTATCAAAGGATAGCGGCATCCTATTCGCTAAGTTTTCTCGACCATGTTCTGTATTCCGGCAAGGCACGTTGGCACTGGTGCTTTCACCTCCGGGATGCGGAGGAGCCCGCTGTCATCTTTAGCGACCAGCTGGCAATCCATATTGTGGAGTTGCCGAAGTTCCAGCAAGCCGTGACGGAGTTGGCGACGCCGTTCGACCGATGGTGTTTTTTTCTCCGCCACGCCGAGGAACTGGACAAAGACCACCTTCCCCAACCGCTCCAATGGCCGCCGATTCGCAAGGCGATGGAGGTTTTGCAAATGTTCACGCAGAACGACTTGGAACGCGAGCGTTACGAGGCGCGTCTGAAGTTCCGGCGCGATCAGAATGCCATGCTGCGCGACGCACGCCTGGAAGGTGAAGAACGCGGCACTTTGCTCGGCCGCATCCAGGAGCGTCAAGAATTCCTCGGAATGGAAGCGACGCCGCAGGAGATACTGCGAGCTATGACATTGGAACAGCTGCAAGAACTGGTCGATGAGCTAGGCAAGAAGATGGCGAAACGTGCTTGAGAGAGCAAGCCCTTGTTTGTCAGGACAACGAGTGCCCGATTCGGTACGCGATGTGGATTTTGCAATGTTCACACCGAATGATCTGGAACGTGAAGGTTACGAGGCGCGTTTGAAGTTCCGGCGCGATCAAAGTGCGATGTTGCGCGATGCTGAATTGAAGGGTAGTCTAGTCGGTCGCATCCAGTTATGCGAAAAACTTCTCAAACAAGGACCAACGCTGGAAGAAGCACTGCATGCCCAATCGCTCGAGCAATTACAGGAACTGGCAAATCGGCTTGAAAAGCAGCTGGCTCAGCGCGTTTGAGCTGCCCGCCCGCGCTTTTTAGGGGACGCGTTCCGCGTCCCTCAACTCTGCCGTCCTGTTGGGTATTATTGGAAGTAGTGACAGCAACCCCCCGCCTTGCGGCAGTATGATGGTAAGGAACGGACGCCCCGCAGGATCATGGACATGACCATCAGCCGCCTGACTCCGCTGGTCCGCCAGCTGTACCACCTGGCCCGCCCACCTTTCGATACTTGCCGGGACGATGCCGCGCTCTTGCAGCGCTTCACCGTACAGGGCGACGAGGCCGCATTTGCGACGCTTGTCCGCCGGCATGGTCCGATGGTCTTCGGCGTCTGCCGCCGTGTGCTGAGAGATGAGCACACCGCCGAGGACGCCTTTCAGGCGACGTTCCTTCTTCTGGCTCGCAAGGCGCGGTCGCTGCGGCAGCCGGAGCGGCTGGGACCGTGGCTGTACGGCGTCGCCTATCGAACCGCCGTTCGCGCCCGGTCCGATGCCGTCCGTCGGCGCCGCCATGAAGCGAAGGCGGTCTCGACTCCGGCGGACCAAACGGGTTACGATCCCGAAGCCCACGAACTCCGCTCCCTCTTGGATGAGGCGGTGCATCGACTGCCGGCGCGGTATCGGAATCCCGTCATCTTTTGTTACCTGGAAGCGAAGACCAATGCGCAGGCCGCAAGCCTTCTCGGTTGCTCGCGCGGAACCATCGCCACCCGTCTAGCGCGAGCGCGGCAGCTGCTGCGCCGGTTCTTGCTGCGGCGCGGCGTGTCGGCCCCGGTCGTGTTTGGCGGAGCGGCCGTTCCTCCGGCGTTATCAACCGCCACGTCTCAAGCAGCTGTGCTGGCAGCGGCGGGGCAATCGCTGTCTGGAGCGGCTGCCGCAGGAGCTCTCGTCCTGATGAAAGGAGTCGAAAAAGCCATGTGGTGGAGCACGATCAAGCTAGCAGGAGTGGTCGCCCTTTCCGTAGCGCTCACGGCGGGTGTCGGTTTCTCGCTATCGTCCGCACCGGATGGGCAGCCTGCGGAGGCACCAAAGGCGCCGCCGCCAAAAGGCACGGCAGCGCCGAAAGAAAGGTTACCCTTCCCAGCCGACGCACCCACCGCCCAGCACCTCATGGCATATTTGAACGACAACGCCAAAAGGATGCCCGCGCTGCGTTGTGACAAAGTGGCGATTGACCTGAAGTGGAATAACTACGCGATCGGTATGGAGGGCATGTTGGCCATGCAGACGCCGCATAACGTCCGCATGAAATGCAATTGTGTGGGCCAACCGGCGATCGATCTCGGGAGCAGCGAGGAGGGCTGGTGGTTTTGGTTTTCCAAAAGGGACGGGTGGGGTCCGCTCACAGCCAAGCGAGAGGATGTCGTGCGCGAGCACGGCGACACAATGGCCGTTCCCCGATGGTCCGGAAGCTCTCCTCTGGATCATGGGTATGAAAGGGTTTGAACCAACGACGGAGCTAGATTTGCTTATTCGCGAGAAAACCATCGAGATGGCGGCAAAAGTTACCTCGCCGCAAGGCAAACCGATGCAGCGCGTGACGATCTTCGATCGTGCTGTGGCCAATCCGCCGCAGCCGCAGGTGAAAGGCTATCGGTTGGTGGACCCTGACGGGAAAGAGGTCGTTCGTGTTGACATTCGCGAGGTCGCTATCGACCGGCTAACCGGAGGAGTACTCCCGACCAAGATTGAATTAACCTGGTCCACCGAGAAGACCAAGATCACCATGCGACTGCAATACGATGCAGAAGCGTTTGTTCCGATCAAGCAGAAAAGCGCCGATCAGCTGTTCCGACAGCCTGATTTCCCTCCACAAACGGCGCGCATTACACAAGAGGCGCACAGGCAGCCAGCTTCGGCCCGGTTGTCGAGCGGACCATTCCGGCGTCGATGCGCGACGGCGTCAAGAATTGCATCAACCTACAAACCGGCCAGCTGCTCGCCCCGCCGGCCGACAAGCATGGCTGGCAAGACGAGAATGCCTTGGACGATTGGTTTGCCCGCAACGGCGTCGATGCCGTCGCCGCTACGGGAGAGGAAATCCCGGGGACCGAAAGGACGCGACGAATCAAATGGGGCCTGACGAATCAGCGGATGAAGGCAATCCCGGTGGGCAGCGAGCGATGGGACAAGGCCGTGCCGGACGATCTCGCGGTCATCGATCCGTTCTACAACCCCCGGCTTCTTGAAGGGCGCGACGGGGAACCCGCCACGTTCTTCATTCTGACACGCAACGGCACGCGCGGGGTCCTGCAAATCGTTCAGATCAACGAACAACCGGCGAGCGTCCGGATCCGTTACAAGTTGTTGCAGGAACAGTAATTACGGGAATCGCGTAGACCGAAATAGAACGGGCCGACCAGAATGGTCGGCCCGTTCAACGAATGAGATAAGGAAGTTCCACCGTTGATCCCCTCGGCGTCGCCCAGTCACCGAAGTTACCAGCGGCGGAACAGTATTCATTCTAGCGCACAAAAAAGTGCCTGGCAAATGATTTCTTGCGAATAGTCGAAAAAACTCCTTTCCTCCACAGATTCACACCAATCGCAACCTCTTTCCTCCTCAAAAATCATGTCGGGCCTGAAATTCCTGAGATTTCACCTTTGCCGGCTGGTACATGCCTGGAGTAGCAGCCCAGCCACATTCTCTATCTTGTGCAAATTTTTCAGATTGCCAAAAGCACCCACTATTGCGCATGATAGTGGGGGGAGAAGAAATCGCTGACGGCAACCCCAACCGTTTCTCCAAGGCCTCTTGAAGGCCTCGGAACGAATGCGTTTCCTGCTCAGCGCCAAGCGAGGCGCGAACGGCATTCGGGGTTGCCGCGAGGGGGCAGCGCGACTATACTTCCCCTTTTTAGTTGACCCGAAGTCGGCCCAAAGTTATTACGGAGAAAAGGATTAGGCGAGCTTGCCATGCGCTTCCATCTGCTCGACAGGATTGTTGAAGTGCGGCAGGGGCATAGCTTGCGCGCTGTAAAGAGCCTGACGCTCGGCGAGGAGTACCTCGCGGACCATTTTCCGTCCTTTCCCGTCATGCCTGGCGTGCTGATGCTTCAGACGCTGGTCGAGGCGGGGGCCTGGCTCTTGCGGCTGACCGATGAGTTCCGCGACAGCGTCATCGTTCTTCGCGAGGCCCGCAACGTGAAATACGGCTCGTTCATGGAGCCGGGCCGGCAGATGACCGTGACGGTTGAACTGGGCGAGCGCAGCGGCAGGGATGGCGACCCTGAAAGGGAAGGGCGAGGCGGACGGGCAGATGACGGTTTCGGCCCGCCTGGTTCTGGCCCACTACAACCTCAGGAACCGCAACCCCGCCTGGCAAGAAATTGACGACCGCCTGGTGCGAAACTTACGCAGCCACTACGACGTGCTGCGGATGGTTTAGCCGCCCGTCTCGGACGGGCACGCCCGTTCGAGACGGGCGGCTAAGCGAGAGGGATTTCCCATGCGTCTGAAGGATCAGGTGGCCCTGGTTACCGGCGGCAGTCGCGGCATCGGCAAGGGCATCGTACAGGCGTTCACCGCGGAGGGAGCAAAGGCGGCCATCGTCTATCGCAGCGGCAAGGATGCGGCCGAGGCGCTGGTGCAAAGAAATCAAGGACAAGGGAGGCATCGCAGTTGCATATTCATGCGACGTTGCCGATACAGCAGCGGTGCAGGCCTGTTGCGAGGCGGTCGAGAAGGAACTGGGACCGGTTGACATCCTCGTCAACAACGCCGGCGTCATCCACGACGACCTGTTCGTGCGGCTGGAGCCGGAGCAGTGGAACAAGGTGATCCAGACCAACCTCGGCGGGACGTACAACTTCTGCCGGGCGGTCGCCTTCGCGATGATGCGGCGGCGCAAGGGTCGGATCATCAATGTGTCGAGCGTGGCGGCCGAGCATGTGAACCTCGGCCAGACGAACTACGCGGCCAGCAAGGGGGCCATCAACGCTTTCACGCGGGCCCTGGCGGTGGAGCTGGCCAGCCGCGGCGTCACGGTGAATGCCGTCGCTCCGGGCTTCATCGAAACGGACATGAGTGCCGCCGTTCGCGACAAGGCCGGCGACCTGATCAAGAAGTTTATCCCGATGCGCCGCATCGGGACGCCGGAAGACATTGCCCGTGTTGCTGTGTTCCTGGCCAGCGCCGACAGCGGCTACATGACCGGCCAGGTCTTGACCGTGGATGGCGGCCTCAGCCTGGGTGCCGTCGGCCAATAACAGGCGGTCAGAACCGCGACCGTTAGGGAGGCGGGTCAGCCCGCCGCTCCCTAACGGTCGCGGTTCTGACAAACTCTGGAGGACTAGAACGATGCCGACGCAGGACGAAATCTACACGAAGGTGTCGGCGACGCTTGTCGAGGCGCTGAACGTGGACGAGGACGAGATCAAGCCGACCTCGACCCTCCAGGGCGACCTGGGCGCCGAGTCCATCGACTTCCTCGACATCGTCTTCCGCCTGGAGCGCGAGTTCGGCATCAAGATCCCGCGCGGCGAGCTGTTCCCCGAGTCGATCTTCCAGGGCGATCCCGAATTCGTTCAGGACGGCAAGGTCACTCCCAAGGGCCTCAGCGAGCTTCGGCAAAAGATGCCCTTCGCCGACCTGGGCAGCTTCGAGAAGAATCCCGAAGTGTGCAACCTCAGCGACCTGTTCACGGTCGACATGATCACGCGGTATATCCAGGGCAAGTTGGAAGGGAAGAACTGATGTTTAGCCGCCCGTCTCGGACGGGCGCGTCGTGCGTAGAAGACGCGCCCGTCCGAGACGGGCGGCTAAACGAGGGTGCCGGCACGGGACCAACCCATGCGGTGGATCTGGATCGATCGCTTCCTGGATTCCAACGAGGGAAGTCGGCCCGCGCGATCAAGAACCTGAGCCTGGCTGAGGATTTCTTCGCGGATCACTTTCCCGGCTACCCGGTCATGCCGGCCGCGTTGATCCTCGAAGGCCTGGCTCAGACCGGCGGCATCCTCGTCGGCGAGGTCAATGACTTCAAGGAAAAGGTCGTTCTGGCCAAGGTGCCCAAGGCCGTCTTTCATCGGGAAATGCTGGCCGGCGAGCAGTTGATCTACGAGGCCGAGGTGCTGCACATGCGGCCGGAGGGAGCGGCGGTGGCGACGCGCGTTCTCGTCAACGGCCAGGTGACGGCGGAGGCGGAGATCTTCTTCGCCCACCTCGACCAGAATCGCTCCCAGCAGCTGTTCGGCGAGCACAACTTTGTCTTCGACGGCGAAATGCGGCACATGCTGCAACGCTTGGCGCCGCGCTTGCCCGAGACGAGCAGCTAAAGTCTGTCCGGAAAGCTGTGGGGCACGTTTTCAACGTGCCCGAATGCAGGCTCTTTGGCACGTTGAAAACGTGCCCCACAAGCCTTACCGGACGGACTCAAAAAATCGTGTGTCGCGGCCTGGATAGCCGCGTGCGGCCGCACTGGAAGCAGGTTCGAGTTGTCCTGTTGTCAACTGGAGGGGCGGTCTGCTGTCCGCGGAGGCGGGTCGGGCCGTCAATGAACCATGTCTGCTGCTTCTCGTCGCGCCGTCCTTACCGGCATCGGCGTTCTGACCCCGCTCGGTTCCGAACCCGACACGTTCTGGCGCTCCCTCATCGAAGGCCGCAGCGGCATCAAGCCGATCACCACCTTCGACCCCGCCGGCCTGCCCGTCCGCTTCGCCGGTGAAATCTCGAACTTCGATCCCAAGGCCATCCTCGACAAGGCCCAGCGCCGCAGCCTGAAGGTCATGGCCCGCACCATTCAGCTGGCCGTCGCCGCCGCTCAGCTGGCGCTGAACGACAGCAAGGTGGACAAGAGCAAGCTCGACCCCGACGCGCTTCGGCGTGGAGTTCGGCGCGGGTCTGATCGCCACGGAGCTGCCCGATTTGGCCGACGCCGCCCATCGTGCGCAACTGTCAGCCGGGCGTCATCGATCTCGACAAGTGGGGCACCGTCGGGCTGCCGGTCATCCAGCCGCTGTGGATGCTCAAGTATCTGCCCAACATGCTGGCCAGCCACGTGTCCATTCTGCATGACGCCCAGGGACCGAACAACAGCGTCACCGAAGAAGACGTGGCCAGTCTCCTGGCGATGGGCGAGGCGTTTCGCATTCTCAAGCGCGACCAGGCCGATTTCTTCCTCGTCGGCGGTGCCGAGAGCAAGATCAACCCCGTCAGCCTGATGCGCCAGTGCCTTTTCGAGCCGTTGTCGCAGCGTAACGATGCGCCGGAGAAAGCCGCCCGTCCGTTCGACAAAAATCGCGACGGCATCGTTCTCGGCGAAGGAGCCGGCGTTTTCGTGATGGAAGAGATGGAGCACGCCCAAAAGCGCGGTGCCCGCATCTATGCGGAGGTCGCCGGCTTTGGTGCCGCGTTCGATCAGAAGAAAGACGGCTCCGGCCTGGCCCGGGCCATGCGCGCCGCCCTGGGCGATGCAGGCATCGAGCCGGCGACAGGTCGATCACGTCAATGCCCACGGCCTCGGGACGCGTGCTTCGGACATTCGCGAGGCCAACGCGGTGCAGGCGGTCTTTGGCAGCTGCAAGGTGCCGGTGTTCGCGCCGAAGAGCTACCTCGGCAATCTCGGCGCCGGCGGCGGCACCACGGAGCTGATGGCGAGCGTCCTCGGCATGCAGCATGGCCGGGTCCCGCGGACGTTGAACTACGAGGAGCCGGACCCCGAATGCCCGATCAACGTGATCGCCGATGAGCCGCGGCCGATGACAAAGCCCTACATCCTCAAGACGGGCTTCACGCAATTGGGTCAGTGCGCGGCGGTGGTGTTGCGGAAGGTGTAACGTTTAGCCGCCCGTCTCGGACGGGCGCGTCTTCTGGGTAAGACGCCAGCGCCCGTCCGAGACGGGCGGCTAAACGGCGGTATGCGAGTCTCCTATGCGACGAATCGTCATCACCGGCATGGGCGCGGTCACGCCGCTGGGCCACAGCGTCAAGGCGATGTTCGAGGCCCAGCTGGCCGGGCGCAGCGGCGTCGCGCCGATCGTGCAGTTCAACGCCCGCCGCTTTCCCACTCAATTCGCAGCCGAGGTCAAGGACTTCGACTTTGAGAAGCTGCTTCCGCAGGCCGGTCAATGGGCGAAGGACGCCGGCGTCAACAGCCGTTTCGCCGCGGCTGCCGCCCAGCAAGCGCTGACTGACGCGGGACTGGCCGACAACCAGAAAGTGGACCGCACGCGCGTTCGGCATTTATCTCGGTTGCGGCGAGGGTGTGCAGGATTTCCACAACCTCATGTGGGTGATCGCTCAATCCTACAAGCCCGAGACGCGCTTTCTCGACTTGCCGAACTTTGAGCGGAAGGCGCTGCAAATGCTGCACGCCGGCCGCGAAGCCGAGCAGGAGCTGCACACCACTGCGGCCCACCTCGCGGACCTGTTTCGGCTGGAAGGGCCGAATTTCAACTGCCTCACCGCCTGTGCGGCGAGCAGCCAGGCCATCGGCGAGGCGGCGGAGATCATCCGCTACGGCGATGCCGACGCGATGCTTGCCGGCGGCGCCCACAGCATGATCCACCCGTTCGGCGTCACCGGCTTCAATCGCCTCACCGCGCTTTCGACACGCAATGACGCGCCGCAGAAAGCGTCGCGTCCCTTCGATCTCAACCGCGACGGCTTCGTGCTCGGCGAAGGGGCAGGGATGCTGGTGCTCGAAGAGCTCGACCATGCGAAGAAGCGCGGCGCCGACATCTACGCCGAGTTGACCGGCTACGGCACGACGGCCGACGCTTTCGCGGTCACCGATAGCCATCCCGACGGCCGCGGCGCCATTGCCTGCATTCGCGGTGCGCTGCAGACCGCCCGGCGGAACCCGGCCGACATCGACTACATCAACGCGCATGGCACCAGCACGAAGGTCAACGACCGCGTGGAGTCGCTCGCCATCAAGGCCGTCTTCGGCGAGCAGGCGTACAAGGTGCCGGTCAGCAGCAGCAAGAGCATGTTGGGCCATCTGATCGCCGCGGCTGGAGCGGTGGAGCTGATTACCTGCGTCGAGACGATTCGCCGCGGCGTAATGCCGCCGACCATCAATTACGAGACGCCCGATCCGGAATGCGACCTCGATTATGTGCCCAACCAGCCGCGCGAGAGAAGAGTTCGGCACGCCCTTAGCAACAGTTTCGGCTTCGGCGGCCAGAACATCTCGCTCGTCGTCAGCCGGTTCCAGTAAGATGAGCGTTTAGCCGCTCGCCTCGGGCGAGCGCTGGAATGACGAGCGCTCGCCCGAGGCGAGCGGCTAAACGAACCTGACCTCCGGAGTGTCCCGTGTACCTCTTCTGGCTTGGCTTCATCCTGGTCTGGAGTGTGCCGGTCCTCCTGTTCGTCTGGCTCATCGGCTTCCACTTCTATCTCGTGCGCACATACCTTCACCACGTCGATCGCATTTTCCCGGAGGTGCCGTTCTTCAACATTCCCCGGGGCCGGCCGACGCTGGACGCCGAAGACATAACCTTTCCCACGACCGACGGCCTGTCCTTGCGCGGTTGCTACTTTCGCACATCGCGTCCCAGGCGCGGCGTGATCCTCTTCGGCCTGGAGTTCGGCTCCGATCGCTGGTCGTGCCGGGCGTATTGTGAGCATCTGATCGACGCCGGCTATGAAGTGTTCGCCTTCGAGCCGCGGGCCAGGGGAAAGCGACTGCGCAACCGGACTACGAGCCGTTGCAATGGGTGACCGATTTCGAGGTCAAGGATACCCTGGCGGCGCTGGACTATCTGCGAAAGCGGCCCGACGCCGACCCGCGCGGCGTCGGCTTTTTCGGCATCAGCAAGGGCGGCAGCGCCGGGTTGATCGCCGCCAGCCGGGACCGGTCGGTGCGCTGCTGCGTCACCGACGGCGTGTTCGGCACGTACTCGACGCTGGTGCCCTACATGCGCCACTTCTTCCGCATTTACAACAAGCGATACACCTTGCAGGGACTGATCCCGTCATGGTACTACGGACGCATCGGGCTCCACGCCCTGCGGCGCATCGCTCGCCGCCGGCACTGCCACTATCCGCACCTGGAGAAACGCATGCCGCGCCTGGCGCCTCGGCCGCTCTTGATGATCCACGGCGAGGCGGATACCTACATCAAGCCCGAGATGGCCGAGCGGATCTTCGCGGGAGCAAGGCAACCCAAGGAATTCTGGCTGGTGCCCCACGCCAAGCACAACCAGGCCCTGCACCTGTACGGCGACGAGTATCGTCGCCGTGTTCTGGAGTTCTTTAACCGCCATCTGGCGGGCGACCGGCTTCCGAGCCTGTCGACAGCGAGAGGTTCGGCACCCTGGCCCACAAGCCCGGCGATACGGATAGCGCCGGGCCGAAGCGCGTTCCAACCACCCGCCCCGGAGAGCTGAGCGAAGCCCCGGCGCCACGCATGGAGAACGACCATGCGCAACCTGATGAGGCGAAGCCTTCAGGGAGCGTTCCGATTGTCCTGGCCGGTCTCATCAAGGCGGTCGCCCGGCCCATACGCCGGCGACTGATCCAGTTCGAGGCGGCCACCCACGACCCGGCGGCCGTGCAGGCCAACCTGTCTGCAGCGCATCGTCGCCCGCCAGGCCGGCACTGCCTTTGGCCGCGACCACCGCTTCGACCTCATCAACAATGTCGATGACCTTTCGCCGCCACATTCCCGTGGCCGGCTACGACGCGATCGAGCCTTATCTCAGCCGTGTCCGCAAAGGGGAGACCTCCGCTCTGCTCGCCGATCGCCGTGTCCACATGTTCGCCCTGACCAGCGGCACAACGGCGACGCGCAAGTTCATCCCGGTCACCGATCAATACCTCGACGACTATCGCCGCGGGTGGAACATCTGGGGCCTGAAGGTATTCAGGGACCATCCCAGCGTGAAGTTGCGGCCCATTGTCCAGATATCAGGCGACTGGGAGGAGATGCACACCGAGGCCGGCGTTCCCTGCGGGGCCGTGACCGGCCTGACGGCGACGATGCAAAAACGGATCATCCGCTGGCTCTACTGCGTCCCCTCCTGTGCCGGTAAGGTGAAGGATGCGGCGGCCAAGTACTATCTTGTCCTGCGGCTGAGCATGCCGCGCGACGTCGGCATGATCATCGCCGCCAATCCGAGCACGCTCATCAACCTGGCCCGCGCCGGCGATCACGAGAAGGAAGCGCTGATCCGCGACATTCACGACGGCACGCTCAATCCGCGCTTTGCCATCCCCCCGACGGTGCGCGACGCAGTGCGCCACCGCCTGCGTGCCGACCCGGAGCGCGCCCGTCAGCTGGAGCAGATCGTCTCGCGGACGGGCACGCTCTATCCGAAGGACTATTGGCCCAACGAGTGCCTGCTCGGCAACTGGACCGGCGGGAGCATGACGGCGTACCTGCGCCATTACCCGCGCTACTACGGCCATCACCTGGTGCGCGACGTCGGCCTGATCGCCAGCGAAGGCCGCATGACCATCCCGCTCGAAAACGGCACCCCCGCCGGCGTGCTCGACATCACGTCGCATTTCTTCGAGTTCATCCCGGAAGCCGAGGGCGACCATCCGAACCCCACCGTCTTGCAACCGCACGAATTGCAGGAAGGCGGCCGCTACTTCATCCTGCTGACGACCGCCTATGGCCTGTATCGGTATCACATCTACGATCTCGTTCGTGTCGCCGGCTTTTGCAACAAGACGCCGCTGATCGAGTTCCTCAACAAGGGGGCGCACGTCTCGAGCATTACCGGAGAGAAACTGTCCGAATATCAGGTGACGCACGCCATGACCCAGCTCCAGCACGAGCTGGACCTGGCGCTGACCTCCTACAGCCTGGCCCCGTGCTGGCCGAATGCCGGCGCCGGCGGTGACTTCGAACAGCCTTACTACGGCCTATTCATCGAGCGCGGCGACCTGAAGAACGCGGACGCCAGCTGCGTTTTGGCCGAGCGGCTGGACGCTCATTTGCGCGAGTTGAATGTCGAATATGCCAGCAAGCGCGAGACAGGCCGGCTCGGTCCGGTCCGCCTGGCCCCGGTCGAGCCCGGCTTCTGGCGCGCTGGGACCGTGAGCGCTTGCTGCGGAACGGCGGTACGATGGAGCAGTACAAGCATCCCTGCCTGATCACCGATCCGAAGTTCGCGGAGACGGCGCTTCCGTGGCGCGAACCTGCTGCGTGACCCGCCGCGCGTTTGGAATCCTTCATGTCCGGACGAATCGATCGCGTCGCCAAACTATCCCTGCTTGTCGCTCTGCTGCTGGCCGTGGCGGGGCTGTATCTCCAGCACGGAATTGGTGCGGCCTTCTGGGGCGGTCTGCTCCTGGCCTGCGGCGAGGCGGCGCTGATCGGCGGTCTCGCGGATTGGTTCGCCGTCCGCGCCCTCTTCGTCCATCCTCTCGGTCTGCCCTTTCCGCACACCGCCATCATCCCCCGCAATCGCCGGCGCATCACCCGGGAGATCAGCGAGCTCGTCTTGAAGGAATGGCTGCCGCTGCCGCTGCTGCGCGCCCGCCTCGAGCGGTTCGACTTTGTCGGCTCGGGCTTGCAGCCGCTGATGGAGCCGTTGCGGCCCCGGCTTCGAGAGATGCTGCGCGACCTGGGCCGCAGCATGCTCAGCCGGTTTTCACCGGACAGGGGCGGCACCTTTCTATCGGACGCCGCGGCCGGCCTGCTGGAAGGGGATCGGTTGCGCCACTTCCTTGGCGAGCTGGTGCGCCAGGTCCGTGAGCGCGACTGGTTGGATCCGATGCTGTATGAGTGGGTGGACCGCTTTCGCCAATGGGCGGAGTCGCCGACGTGTGCCTTCCTGCTGCGCGATCGCATCCAGTCGGCCAGCGACGCCTACCGCGACAGCGGCCTGATGCGCATGGCCATGTTCAACCTTGCCGAGGCGGTCGGCGGCGTCGATCTCGATCAAGCGACCGGCCTAATTCAAAGCGAAATCGTCCGCTTCGTCGCCGACCAGACCAGCGAGGGCAGCCCGCTGCGCCGGGTCGTGCGAGAAGGCCTGGCCGATGTCGAATATCAGCTGCGCAACGAGCCGGCGTATCTGCGCGACATGGGCCTCTCGCTGACTCGCGCCCCCGGCGAGGGGCCTCTGGGCGGCATGCTGGCTGCCATGCTCGCCGCCTTGCAGCAAGAGGCGCTGGTCGAGCTGGACAATGAGCACTCCCCCCTCCTGTCCACGGCCCTGTCCTACCTGGACGAATGGCTGGCCCGTGTGAGCACCGACGAGAACCTGCGTGCCCAGTTCAACGCCGGCTGCCGGCGGGCGACCATTTCTCTGCTGGATCGCCATCACCCTCTCTTGGGCGAGCTGGTCGAGGAGCAGATGAACCGCTTCACCGACGAGGCGCTGACGGAGCTGATCGAGTCGCGTGTCGGCGAGGACCTGAACTGGATTCGTCTCAACGGCACCTTCGTCGGCGGCCTGATCGGGGTGGTGTTGTACCTGTTGTTTGCGCTGCTTCAGCGAGTGTTCGCGCGCGGCGGCTGATTCGCCGCATCGTCACGTTTCGCCGGGTCGGTGGCGCCTACCGCCGGCATGAGGAAACTCGCAAAACGGGGTAGTTATCGTTGCTGTTGCCCTTCTAATAACTTCAATTCCCAGCTGCATCAGTTTGCCATCCAATACAACTTCCAATGCAAACCGTTGTCTTTGTCCTCCGATAGTTGCGTCTACAAAACCCGTGTAAAGGTTGCCGTTTTTGTGGACCAACTCAACCTTTTGAATTGTGGCGCCCTTGAGTTCAGGCTTCTTTTGCCATTCTTGCAGGATAAGCGGTTGCATTTCGTAACCGTTCATCCGCCCACGAGTAGCTTCGGTGCCGGATGAGCATTCCGATGAGCCAGCACCGACTGATACAGAAACTCCAGCACCGGCCGCTTTTGCAAGCGCAACGTTTGCACGACCGTCAGGATCCGCTCGACAAACCGGCAGCCGGCTTCGCTATGGCACCCAAAGGCATTCTTCCGCCACAACACGCCCGAACGCAGCAAACGCTCAATATGATTGTTAGTCGGCTCCACGCCCTCCTTCGACACGAAGGTCCACAAAGCTGGCTCTACCGCCAGAATGTTCGCGCAAAATGCGGCCGCTTTCGTGTCGCTACAGGCGAAGCCACGTTGCAGCCAACGACGCAGGTCGCGGCGAATCGGGTCGATCTCCCGAGCTAATTGACGGCGACTCAGACTGCCACCGCGAAACAGATGCCATAAGTAGAAAATGACATCCACGGCGTCCAAACCCCTTTCCCCAAAGGGTTTGGCCGCTCCACCACGGTCCACCAACTTTTGGAAGTCTCGTTTCAGATGCGCCCAGCACAACTGCCGCAAGGCCAGTCTCAACTGCCCATACACCGACCAGCGGTCGCTGGAGATGATCCCCTTGATCTTCTGGCCCAACAGGGCCGCCAGACCCAAGGCCCCCCGCGTGGGCGCGATGACAAAGCAAGCCACCAACTCCGTGGCCGCACCCCACAACCAACAGGAGCGGCCGGCCTGCTTCCAGCCGGTCTCATCGACGTTCTTGGCCGGGGCCTCTTGCACGGCCTGCTGGGCCTCCGCATGGGCGGCCGCCAGAGCGGCGCTCACTTCCTGTTCCAGGTTGCTCACCGTGCCCAGGGCGATCGGCGCTCCCAAGACCGTTTCGGCGATTTCTTCGATCTCGCGTTTGCTCAGATGCATGACGCCGCTAAAGAAGGACAGCGTCGCCGTCAGCCGCGGACCGCACACGTGGTCGCGTATCGCTTCGGGGATGCTCGCCCAGGTGAGATGCCCACAGTGGGCGCAGGTGCGGCCGTGGGCTTGATACTCCGTCACGTCCACCGGCGTCGCCGGCAATTCGAGCACTTGATGCCAGCGGGGTGGCAGGTCCGCCGGGGCCGGTTGCGCCGGCAACTGCTGCTGACAGGCTTCGCAGCAGGCGGGCAGGAAGTGCGGGTGGTTTGGACCCGTTCGGGCGGCAGGCGTTGCCGCAGATAGGCGGCGTGTCCGGTTTGTCCACCGGGCTTGCGTCCGGTCGGCTTTTTGCGGACGGGCGGAGGAGCTTGCGGTGGATTGGCCGACGGCGGCATCGACGAGTTGGACGCGTTCTGTGCCAGCCGCGCCTTCACGTCGCGCAGCTCGGCTTGGACCTGACCCAGGAGTTGTTTCATTTGGCCAATTCCGCATTCGAGCAGCGCGATGTGGGCATCACGCTGTTGACATCCAAGGCACGTAGGGAAATCCATACCTTCATGCTAACACCATGGCCTTCGTCCCAACTCCGCATCCAATTTGATTGACCAATGAAGCGGTTCTGCATTTCTTTGGCAAGTTCATTGGGTCTGGACGGTAAAAGACGACGGCAATCAGGATCGCGAAACCGATATAGGCGCCCGTCGCGAGAAAACCGATCAGCAACGGTGCAGCCCACTTTTTTTGGAGTAGCCATCGGGGTATTTTGCCTTGACGTACTGCGCTTGCGGCTTTCCTCGCTAAAGTACCAACCCGAAGTAATGCGAGGCCGCCGACCTCGTTACGGCCGTTAGTCCTGTCCACTCAGGAACAAACAGCGATCCGAGGCTTATCAAGAGGAAAACGCCTGTCACCCAAATCCACACGATGTTCGCTTTTGCCCGCGACGGATTGCCGAGCACGCGCAATTGGAGGCATGAAGGATTGCCCCGAAAACAGGTGTGAATATAAGGCTCCAGTTAGCCGCAGCATTCGGATTCCAGAGCACAGGCAGGCAAATCGGACTGGGGCCAGTCGTGGGCAATGGGAAAACCAGGATCGGGCCCGGAAAGTTGGACTTGTTGCGGATCCTTGTAGGGGATTGGAGAAGGTTGCAGCGAGGGTGTTGCTGTAACGGAAAGAAAAATGCCAGGCACTGAACTGGCGGGAGCCCAATTCTGCCCTCCTTCGGGAAGCA
Source organism: uncultured Acidobacteriaceae bacterium (assembly GCA_963736535.1). Lineage (GTDB taxonomy): Bacteria > Acidobacteriota > Terriglobia > Terriglobales > Acidobacteriaceae > PALSA-350. Next base: position 62,627 of record CAVTPN010000010.1, on the reverse strand, counting down.
GAAAGTCAGCCGGCAACAATTGACCATTGTTGGCCATTAGGTTCAATTGCTCCAGGGAATAAGGCCCATGTGTTTGGTCGTTTCGGCCCAAGTACCATCGAGAAGCCATGAGATGCATCTCCGGCAAGAACAAGCCTGATGAGTAGATCTACGTTGGCCAAGAGGATGTGCCAACCAAAACCTGGCAATCATAGGCGGCTAGTCGCCGTGCAGCCAGCTGAGATCGACGTAGGTCGGCTTGCATCCGGCACGTTATAGCTTGGCGGCCGGCCCGGCGAGCAATGGAGCTGAGGCGATCTTTGTCCTTCCGGCCATCACGAGCTCAACGCCTCGACCAGGGCTTTCAGCTTCTTCAGGCCGCCGATCTCCGCCGCGACTCCTTTCACTTTCAGAACCACGCCAACCGCATCGCCCATGCCGCTGGATGCCGCTACCGTCACCGCTTGAGCGGTGAGCTTCCGTTTGCGAGCTTTCCGGCCTTTTCTGCCCTTGATGTGGCCCTTGACCATGTAGACCAGGCCGACGTTGGTCTTGATGCCTTTGCCGGCGAGCGTGCTGACAATCTCCTTGGCTTTCATTTTGGGGTTTGCGTTCAAGAGATCGCGGATTGCCTGCGACTTGTTCGGGCCGTCTTTCATCTTTGCCATGAACGTTGCTCCTGATGAGGCGATGGTGATGCAGAAGGTTATAGGAAAGGCTGCCGAAAGCGTCCCGTGAAATGTGCTGTTCTTGGGGCAGCCTGTTCGCTGGAAGGTGATGGTCAGGCCAATCCAATGGCCGGGTTTCTTGACCTGCGCGTGAAGGGTCGTTACGCTCCATCGCACCAGAATGGAAGAATCACGGTTCTGCCCACAAATCTGGGGACGCGGATACCTCATCATGAAACTGTTTCGTTGGCTGAATGGCAAAGTGGCCCGGCATCTTCGTACCTTTGAGATGACCGGCGTGCTGATGCGGATTTTCAGCTTTTCGCTGGTCAGTTGGCTTGGTCCAGACAGCCCGTTTCTATTCGTGTGGGGCGACTCAACACTGCCGATGCAGTCTTGCTCTCCTGGTGCGCAAATCATCAAACGAGACGCAGCCTACAGATGCTCAATTATTCTGGGTCGGGGTTGGGGTTGTGGGGATGGTGCGGGCGGCCGGATTCACATATTCTTGACGGTCCAGCTTGCCCTGAACTGTCAGGAACAATGAAAAACTGCGGCCCACCAACGGCCCACTTTCGTGGAATCTGAAGCAAAGGGCGTACAATCGTCTTGTGGCCGATCAAACGGACTTCTGCCGGAGAAGAATTATGAGCATGCGGCACGTTCTGGTGGCATTCGTTCTGACGACGTTGACGGCATCGGTGAGAGGCGATGAAGCGAGTGCGGTGGCGGCGTTGGAGAAGCTGGGCATGTCGTCATTCGCGACGAGAAAGTTGCAGGGAAGCCGGTGATCCAGGTGGTCCTCGCCGGCGACAAAGTCACGGATCTTGTGCTCAAAGACCTGAATGAATTCAAGCAACTCACACGTCTTTTAGTCTATGCCACACCAGTAACGGACGCTGGGTTGAAGGACATCAAGGAACTGCAGCCAGCTACGATGCTGTTGAACCTTCCTGGTCATCCGAGAGTGTGACCGACGTAGGGCTTGAAGGAAATCAAGAGAACTCAAACGGCTTACGAAATTGGACCTCACCTATCTCACAAGGTGTCGGATGCGGGCGATGAAGGAGTTGGCCAGAGCTAACGAACTTACGGGAGCTGAACTCTTTATCGATACCCGAGTGACCGACGCAGGACTGAAACAGCTCAATGGAGACTTGACGCAACTCACAAGTCATTGGGCCTCTGGCGTTACCAACGTGACGGATTTAGGGCTAAAGGACCTGAAGGAAGCTCAAACAGCTCCAGATTCGCTGGCACCTTCGGACAGCAAGCTTGATCTGGCCTTAAGACGTTGAAGACCTCCAGGACGATTCACGATGAGCGGACCTTCGCCGCGACCACGGTGCCAAATTAGTGCGTGGACGGTAGCTGCAAGTGCCCTCTACGCGCCGACCCCAAATGCACAGGCCTGACGCATCGTGTCCAGCATGGCGACTTACAGCCTTCGTGTCCTCACCGAGCTAACGGTTATATCAGCCATTGTCTTTTGCTGGATCAACCGTATGCACCGGCTTTTTCTGCCCTTTCTGATTGCTTCGTCGCTGCTCGGTCTGGTCGCCGGCCTCGGTGATGGTGCGCCGTTGCCGAAACGGAACGATACAAACTCGCTGCTCGGGATGAAGTTCGTTCAGCTTGCCGAAGGGCACGTTCTACATGGGCGGCGGGATGGCCTGCAAAAAGGGAAGAAAACAGAGATCAAAGCGGACTTCGAGATCGCGGTTTACACGGCCACGCAAGGACAGTGGCAAGTATTGATGGGCAACAACCCAAGCCAGTTTTGCCGGACCGGTGAAGGTAAAGAAAAGGTTCAGAACATCAGCGACGAGGACCTGAAGCAATTCCCAGTGGGACGAGATCGTGGACTCCTGCGGACCTCGTACGTGCAAGAATTCATCAAGAAACTGAATGAAGGCGAGGAGAAGGGTAAGGGCTGGGTGTATCGGCTACCGACGGAAGCGGAATGGGAATATGCCTGTCGCGGTGGTGCATACATCGGAAGTCGCGTGTTCATTCAGCTTCTACTTCGATAAGCCAACGAACGACACTGTCGTCTGAGCAAGCGAACTTCAACGGCGACCATCCCTACGGCGCTGCGGCCGAAGGGGACCGAACTTGATCGGCCGGCCAAAGTGGGTTCTTACAAGCCAAACAAGCTGGGGCTTTACGATATGCACGGAAACGTTTGGCAGTGGTGTGCCAGATTCTTTGGCACACCGAGGGCGAGAACCGCGTAATTCGGGGCGGCAGTTGGAACACGAGCGGCCAGCCTGTCGGGCGGCATTTCGCAACTGGACGGCCGTCGTGGCGATCCTACAACCTGGGCTTCCGGCTTGTCCGAGTTCGGTCTGGTAAGTAACCATGCGGCGGAGCCCTGGATGCACGGCACCGATAGCCTCAATTATCCCAAAGCAACCAACACCAAAAGTCTCAAAATAGACTCAGCTCGCAGTCCTTTCCCTTTTTTACATTCATCTTCTTGCTACACGCCCTTCCCATCAGATATCATCTTGACTTGACACCGCTCTCCTAACAGCTTACCGAAGAAGGATCGTATTCGTCGTGCATTGATCGCAGCATCTTGCGGCGGTTTAGTCGCATGGCGGCCGTCGAATCTTCTGGCTTCAATTACTCTCCTGCTCGCAAAACAGTCCAAGCACCTTGTCGCCCGATGTCCACCGGTCTAGTTCCTTAGGCCGTTGCCGTGGCACGCCCTGAGGTACTTTCCGAAGGGCGTCGGCCAGTTGCATGCGGAAGACCGTGCACGCCCTTCGGAGTACCTCATCTGTTCCCCGTTACCCGGTGCGTGCGTGCGAACCGTAAGCATTGCACTGTTCCAACGTGTCGCGCTATTCAGAGGACCATTACCCAAAGCAAGAAAACCCATGACCGGCATGGGCCGTAGGTACTTAAGCCATACGCAACTGGAGGTTCGGACGGGAGCGTGTCACCACGAGAATTAAGGGTAGACGAACTCGTGCACAATTAGGTTCCACTGAAGTCTCACGACTTCAGCTACCCCAGTCTTTAGCGTTGACGAAGCATTAGCAGCGATGCTGCCGCCTCCTATTCTTTCTTTGCTTCCGGCTTTGCGGTGGGCAGGTCTACCAGGATTATGTCGGCCGGGATCCAAAGGCCGGCGGCAAGCGTCTTGCCGTCGGGGCTGAACGCCACGCTAGAGCACCCATTGGGTCGCGTCTTCAGCACGATGGCCTTCTTCTGGCCGGCTAACTCCCATAAGCGGATCGAATAATCGGCACTCGCCGAGGCCAGCATCTTCCCGTCCGGGCTGAAGCAAACGCGGTCGATGCGATTGGTGTGTCCTTCGAGCTTGGCGATCTCCTTGCTCGTCCCCACGTCCCATATGTGAATGACCTTGTCATCGCCGGCTGAGGCAACCGTCTTGCCGTCAGGACTGAAGGCCACGGAGTTCACCGGAGCACTGTGCCCTTGCAGGGTTGCGATCACCTTGCGCGACGCCACGTCCCAGAGTTGCACCGACTTGTCGGTCCCCCCAGAAACCAACAGCTTGCCATCCGGGCTGTAGGCGATGCTCTTGAAGTACTGGCCCTTCGACGTGAGGATAATGGGGTCTGCCTTTCCAGCCAGGTCCCAGATGCGGATTGTGCCGTCGCCGCTGGCAGAGGCGAGTGTCTGGCCGTTCGGACTGAAAACGACCGCGGTGACAACATGCCGATGACCGCCGAAGCCGGCCATTTGCCTTCCCGTGGCCGCTTCCACGACGAAAACCGTTCGGTCGTAGCCGCCGACTGCGAGGGACTTACCGTCGGGACTGCACGCCAGACTGAGGAAACCCAGCTTCGGCGCCGTGAAGGTTGCCGTGGTGTTTCCTGTAGCCATGTCCCACGCCTTGACGCTCTTATCGTGACTCGCGGTGTACAGCGTCTTGCCATCTGGACTGAAGGCTAGCGCGGAGACTTGCTCTGCATGCGCGGCCCGCCAGGTTGCACGCACGTTCGGTTGTGAAACAGCCTCCGTCGTCGGCGCGGCGCCGAGATCGCGAGCCCGCGCATAATCGGCGTCCGCCTTGGCCATGTTGCCCATCGCCTTCCAGGCCGCGCCGCGACCCACGTAGGCACCGGCAAACTTCGGCTCGAGACGGATCGCCTCGTCAAAGTCCTTGATCGCCTTGTCATATTCCTTCTTCGCCAGCCACGACACCCCCCGCCGATGGTATAAACCGGCGAACTTTGGATTGATACGCTGGACCTCATTGAAGTCGGCGATCGCCTGATCAAACTCGTTGCGTTTTTGGCGAAGGATCCCACGTTCGTAATAAACCCCGCCATCGGTGGGATTGAGGCGAACCGCCTCGTCGAAGTCCTTCAGCGCCCGTTCCAGATCGTTCTTTCCCGCCCAGGCCCGGCCGCGGTTGTAATACGCGCCCGGCTGCTTGGGATTCAGTTGCAAGGCCCGATCGCAGTCCGCAATCGCCTTCGCAAATTCCTTCTTCTCCACAAGAGCCCAGGCGCGATTACTGAGCGTGTTGACATGCGTCGGGTCAAGGCGCAGGGCCTTGTCGAAATCGGCAAGGGCGGCGTCATAGCTCTTGCGCGCCCGAGAAGGATACCACGGTTTTGCAGCGCCCGGAGATCGTTCGGTTGGAGTTTCAGGGCGCGGTTGAAATCATCGAGTGCCGCATCCAACTTGCCGCCATCGAGCAGGATCATGCCTCTGTTGACATAGGCCACCGCAAGCTGCGGCTCGAGTTGTAAGGCCTCGGTGTAGTCGGCAAGTGCCGCCGGCTTGTTTCCCAAATCGAGTTGGATGGCGCCGCGCGCGTTGAAGGCGTCGGCAAGATGCGCATCCAAACGAATGGCCGCATTGAAATCGGCGAGCGCCATTTCCGATTGTTTCTTCTCCCGCCACGCCACGGCGCGATGGTAGTACGCCGACGCCGCTTCCGGCCCGAGACGGATGGCCTCGGTGTAGTCCTTGATCGCTGCGTCGGCGTCTTTCATATCCATACGGCACAACCCGCCGCCTCCCAGCCAAGTCGGAAATCGGGCGAGAGCCGCACGGCAGCATCCAGGTCCTTGATCGTGTTTTCGTACTCCTTTCTGCCGTGGTGCGCGGTCGCACGATAGTAGTAACTCATGACATCGGAGCTGTCGAGCCGAAGCGCTCCATTGCAATCGCGCAGCGCCGCGTCGAAGTTTCGTTTGTCGCACCAGACCATGCCGCGATACCTGTACGCGCGAGCAAGGGTCGGCTGCAAGCGGATCGCCTCGTCCAGAAGCAGCAAGGCGCGGTCGAGATTCCTGGTCAGGCGATGCGCTGCACCGCATTCGCTGAGTGTCCGCGCGTCCTTCGGTTCGAGGCGCAGGGCCTCCTCGAGGTCCGAGACCGCTCGTTCCCCATCGTTCAGCTCGCACCGGATCGAGCCGCGATCGCGATACGCGGCGGCATACGACGGACTAACGCGGATGGCCTCGGTGAAGTCGCGCACCGCGGCAGCTTTATCCTTTTTCAAGTGTGACCCAACCGACGCCGCGGGCGTGATAGGCGCCGGGATCCTGCGGATCGAGACGGATTGCCTCATCGAAATCCGCAAAGGCCTTGTCGATGTTGCCCTTCAAGCCATGGGCCATGCCTCGCACCTCAAACGCCACCGCGTATCCCGGTGTGAGGCGGATGGCCTCGTCGAAGTCGGCAAGCGCCTTGTCCGCTGCTTTGCGGCGCAAGTGCAAAAGGCCGCGATTAACGAAGAGGTGGGAACGCTTGGGCTCCTGCCCGATCGCCGTGCTAAGGTCGGCCAGTGCCTCGTCATTCTGGTCGCGGACGGAGTAGGCAACCGCCCGAGAGCGCCAGCGCCTGCGAATCCTTTGCATTGGCGCGAACTCGATCGGTGAAATAATCGACGGCTTCGCTCAGGAGAACGACTTCCGATTTGGCGGTCCAGCCGGAACGGCCGATCCCGTCGCGAACCTCGACTTTCTTGCCGTCGTCCTGAAGCACGGTCAGAACAAGCCGCGCGGCAACCAATTCCACCACGGTGCCCGCCGTGCCGTCGCGCTGGCTCAGTTTGAGATCGTCCTTGCGCGGCAGCACCTGACTACCAACCCAGTTCCACTGCTCCGACGGCGGCAGCGGGGGCACCTCCCATCGCGCCAGGCTTCTCGTCGAGTCGGGAAAGCCTAGCAGCGTTTTGCCGTCGGCACTGAAAACAACCACGTTGCAAATGGCATGGTCCAGAGGAACGGCCCGGATCAAGCGCGCAGTGCGCGACATCCCAGAAGCGGATGATACCATCGATTCCCGTGGAAGCGATTTGTCGGCCGTCTGGGCTGAAGGCAATGCAGTCGAGATGGGTCGTCTGTGCGTCGATGGCGGCGAGGAGTCGCCGGCCGGGTAAATCCCAGATGCGAATCGTGCGATCGGCTCCCGCGGAGGCCAGGATTCTGCCGTTGGGACTGATGGCAAGAGAACGGACCATCGAGGTGTGTCCGCTGAAGGAATGCGCGAGCTTACGCGTGGCGATGTCCCACACGAGGATGTCCCTGTCTGCCGCCGAAACGAGGTACTTGCCATCGGGAGTGAATCGGACGTTGGAGACATACGTTTGTTCCGAGCTCATCTCCGCGGTCGTGGCCTGCGTCGCGATGTCCCAGAGTAAGATCGTTCCTCGTTCGGCGCCGACGACTGCCAGGACTTTGCTATCCGGGCTAAACGCCAGGCTACGGGTGCAGCTTCGGTGCTTGAACGCCGTGGCGATTTCCTTGCCGGTAGAAACCTCCCACAGCCGTACCTTGTTGTCGAAGTCCGAAGCAGCCACCATTTTGCCGTCGGGGCTGCAAGCCACAGCCTGGAACCCGAGACCGGAACCATTGAAGGTGGCCGCGTTGGTATCCGTCAGCAGGTCCCAAACTTTCACGCTGCGGTCGGCGCTGGCGGTGATCACGGTTTTGCCGTCCGGACCAAGCACGAGGTCGCGAATGTACTGACGGTGGCGGCCAGGACCCACCGGCCTACCGCCCCGTTCGTCCTTGAGCTGCGGCCGGGGCGCCGCGGCCAGCGCCCGGGCCCTGGCGAAGTCCGCTTCAGCCTCGGCCGGTTGACCGCTGGCCTTGTGGGCGGTGCCGCGGTTCTGAAAGGCAAGCCGGTTGCCGGGATCGACGCGAATCACCTCGTCGAAGTCGGCGATGGCCTTCGCATATTCCTTCGCCTCCAGCAGCAGGCCGCCGCGACGGCTGAGCGCTTCGGGGTCATTGGGATCCAGGCGGACGGCCTCGTCCAGGTCGAGATCGGCTTCCTTGACAAGCTTGAGGTCGCGCTCGGCCAAGGAACGCTGATAAAAGGCGGCCGCGCATTGGGCATCGAGACGGATCGCCTCCGCGCAGTCGCCGATCGCTCCTTTGGAATCATTCCGGGCGAACCGGCAAGCTGCCCGCTCGGCGAATGCCGGCGCGAAATTAGCGTTTATCTGGATGGCCGTTTCGAGATCGCGCAGCGCCAGATCCGGGCGCCGCGCTTGCGGTTGACCATGGCACGGTTGTACAGGGCGAGATAGGACCGCGGCTCCTTGCGCAGGGCTTCATTGCAGTCTGCGAGCGCCTTTTCGTATTCGCCATTCTGGCGGAAGACGCCGGCGCGATTGAGAAGCGGCGTCTCGTTGCGGTTGTCCAAACGCACGGACTCGTTGAAGTCCGCCAAAGCGTTTTGCAGGTCGCGCTTGCGCCAGTACGTCATGCCTCGCTCGTTGAAAGCTGTGGCCGAATACGGGTTTAGCTGGATTGCTGCATCGAGGTCTTCCAGCGCTCGGTCCAGGTCGCCCAGGTCGCGCCGCATCGTGCCGTGCGCCAGGAGTGCGGCGGAGCCTTTTGGATCGAGCCGGATGGCCTCGTTCAGATCGCGAATCGCCAGCGCGGCGTCTTTCCTGGCCTGGAAAATCGCCATGCCGCGCGCGTAGTAGAGCGCGGCGTCCTTTTCGCCCAGCCGGAGCGCCGCATCATAGTCGGCGATCGCTTTTTCCTTTTGGTTCCTACTATCGAAACACATGGCACGCAGGCGATACGCAGCCGCGAAGTTCGGACTAAGACGGATCGCCTCGTCAAGGCTCTTCACGGCCTCGCGGACTTCAAAACGGCCGAGAAGAACGCTGCCCCGATTGCAGTGCAGGTAAGCCTGTTTCGGGTCAATCTTGATCGCCGCGTCGAGATCGGCGAGCGCCAGGTCGCGCTTCCCCGAGTAGATATTGGCCACGGCTCGACGGCAATAGGCGTCGAAGTCCTTGTCATCGGCTCGCAGCCGTTCCGTGAAAAAAGGGACCGCCTGTTCGACGAGCAGCATGTCCGCCTTTTCGCACCAACCGGTTTGCCGCGTGCCTTCGCGCACTTCGATCTGCTTGCCGTCGTCCTTGAGCACGGTAAGGATCATCGAATGCACAAAGGAGGTGATCTCAACGTCCGCCGTGCCGTCGCGCTGCTTGAGCGTGATGTGCGATTTCTTGGACATCACTCTTTTTCCGACCCAGGATGCTTCTTCCGCGTTCAGGAATGGGCCCGTGATGCCGAACACGGCAGCGACGACGACACTGAGCCTGGCCATGTGACGGCAGTCCATGAATCACCTCCTGGGTTGCTCCCTCCAAGCGAATTACCTGGAGGGCGCGACGGGGCGGATTCCTCTTACTTTCTCTTGAGCCGTTGGAGTGCATCCCGAGCACATTCGCGAAGATCGGGTTCCGGCGCTGAGCGTGCGAGATCCTCCAGCAGTTTGCTGGCTGCCGGCGTGTGCATGCGCTCGAGTACCTCCACGGCTCGGACTGCTCGGAGTTCTTCGGCAGGCAGCCAGTCGTCGGCATCGAGTCGCGCCAGTAAATCGTCCGCGCGGCGGCGGGCCTCGGCGGATGTTGTAGTCCTCAGCATTCTGCGCAACTCCGACAGGGCGGGCATGCCAATCCTGGCCAGGTCGGCGCTCGCCTTCTCGCGCACGTCGAAATCATCGTCATCAAGCTGGGCCACGAGCCGGACAATGGCCCTCGCAGCCCGGGGACGCGGTGTTTTGAGCTGTTTTTCCAAGACGGCAAGTGTGGGTTCCGGCGCCGCGACGGCGAGGCGGACGATGATGTCATACGCGGCTTCGGCATCGGATTTCGTCAGTGCAGTCCAGCATTTTTCCACATCGGCCGGTTCGAGAACCGGTCGGGCCTTGACATCTGGTACGGCCGGCGTGACGTCCCAGACGATGGCCGTGTGGTCGTGGCTTGCGGATACAAGACGCGAACCATCCGGGCTGAAAGCGACTCGATAAACTTCTTCCTGGTGACCTTCGAGCTTGGACCGCAGTCTCCCCGATGCCGTCTCCCACAGACGAATGACCTTTGCCTCGGCACATGCGGACGCGAGCGTCCGGCCGTCCGGTGCGATCGCCAGGGTGAACACATCACCTTCCTGCCGAGGGAGCTGGCGGCGCACCTTTCCCGATGCCACTTCCCATAGCCGGATCATCCCGTCGCGGCCGCCCGAAATGAGCATCTTGCCGTCAGGAGACATGACGAGAGGATAGACCCACCCCTGGTGCCCGGACAGGCGCCGCAACTCCTTGCCGGAAACAGCGTCCCATATGACAATCGCCCCGCTCTTGCAGCCGGCTGCGAGAATCTTGCCATCTGGGCTAAACACAACCGAGGTGACCGCGGACTTGGCGTCCTCCAGGCACTGCAAGAGTTTTCCCGATTGCGGCGACCAGATACGAACCGCACCGTCGCTGCCGCCTGAGGCCAACGTCTTGCCCTCAAGCCCGAACGCCAGGCCGAAAGTACCGTTTTCATGAGCCGCCCATTGCCGAAGTTCCCGCGCACCGGCCACGTCCCATAGACGCACGCTGCCATCGCGACTGCTCGATGCGAGCGTCTTGTCGTCAGGAGCAAAGGCCACGAAAAAGACGGCATCCGAATGGCCCTGAAGGCAATGCAACTGCTTGCCGCTCGCTGCGTCCCACAGACGTACGGTATTGTCCCAGCCGCCGGTAGCGATGACCTTGGCGTCCTGCGTGATCGCCACGGCCGAAACGCGCGCCGTATGACCCTGCGCAGCGTCGGTGTTTTTCACCCGCCCCAGCCGACAAACAGCGCGCGCAGGGAGTTTTTCCTCCGCCGGCAATGCAACTGGATTAACGCCCGATAGCAAAGCGACCAACAGACTGTGGGGAACGAAGCAGCGGGGCATGAGCTTCCTTCGCTGAACAACAAGGCTGCTGGCTTACAGAGATGGACTTGGGGTTAAGGATACGGCGCCACGATCAGTGCGGAAAGAGTGGACTTACCGGCGCTGATTTCGGGCGGCTCCAGCAGCCGCCCCCCAACACCACGACCTGCTGGAGGCATGTTTTCAGCGGCTGCGGCGCCGTTTGCAGGTGCTCTGCTTCAATCCGGCAGACACCAGAGCGGGCGCAACAAAAAGCCGCCCTGGTTTCCCAGGGCGGCTCTCTATCAAGAACCCAGAAGCAGCTACGGCTTGCCGAGCGTGCCGATGAAAGCATCCACTTCCTTTTCGGCCTGTTCCTTCTGGTAGCCGTACCGCTCCTGGAGTTTGCCCAGCAGTTGGTCGCGCTTGCCGGCGATGCTTGTCAGATCATCGTCCGTTAGCTTGCCCCATTTGGCTTTGAGTTTGCCGGTCCATTGTTTCCAGTTGCCCTTGAGAATATCCCAGTTCATGAAACCTCCTGAGAGTTAGTAGCCGCTCCGGTAATGAGCATGTCTGTTCCCGTTTTCAGGGGACCTTCGCAGGGCGCCCTGCAATGACGAGAACCGCGCCCGCCGCCAACGCGGCAATCCCCACGATGGGATGAAGGATGATCGTGTGCGGTCGAGCCACATCGATTTTGAGCGGCCCAGCATCCACCACCCGCTCTTGCGTGAAGAAAGTGAACCCCTGAAATGCGAGGGCGACAATACCCAGGACGATCAAAAGGACGCCAAGCAGTCGCATCGGTTGTCTCCTTCCATGTGGCAAAACGAACCACGCTTTACGCATGACTGGTTCGGGGTGGTATCCGAGCAAATCTCATGCCTTGAACTCTGGTGGAAAACGCAGCGCAATCGGCGTTGCCTGCCGTTTGCGATCCTGATGCGTTCGCGGTACGTTGTTTGCACTTTCTGTAAATGTGGCGTGTTCTGGCAAGCTGCCACGCCGAAGCCCAGGCGGGCTTGCCGATTTTTCATTGAGGAGACAATCATGGCGGAAGGCAACAAGAGCAATCCGGGCGCCCCGGCAAAATGATCGCAGATCAGCCCTATCAGAAACTCGGCGAGGCCGTGGAGAAGGCGGATATGTGCAAGGCCGATACCTCCAGGACGGCATGTGGCGCCGCCAAATCGAAGACGGACATCCGCGACCACATGGAAGTGGTGGCGTCGTGCGGCATGCACGTCGGCGTGGTCGATCATGTCGAGGGCAAATCGGTCAAGCTCACCAAGCAAGACTCTGCCGCTGGTGGGAAACATCACTTCATCCCCCTCGATTGGGTGGCCAAGGTGGATGAGCATGTTCACCTGAATCGGAACCACGAAGAAGTGTTCCGAGAGTGGAAGGCGGAGCCAGTCGGGGCTGGCGCATGATCCCCGATGGAAGAGAGACGAGGACAGGCCGGGGCCACACCCGGCCTGTGTCGTTTTCCCCGGCGTGAAGGCACCATAAAAGGCATCAAAGGCACGGTCAACGCGGCCTCAGGCAAAAGTCCTTTTTTCATCGGCATGTGAATTGCTCTACCATGGGCGCCCGGCGCCCTGGAGTTAACGGTCCATGTTCCGGGAGAGTCAACCATGCGCCTCCTTTGCTTCATCTTGCTGCTCGGGTTTGCAGGTGCGGCCGGTCTATTGGCCTACGAAAATCAGCATGAGGTGACGCTAACCTATTTCAACCAAAGCATTACCACGAGCGTGCCGAAACTTGTCGGTTGGACCTACCTGGCCGGCATGTTTAGCGGCTGGACAGTGGTCGGCATTCTGCGGCGGTCTCTCAAGCGAGTCATTCGGGAGCCTCTGCCGGGCGAATATGCAAGAGCACGCTGATCGAAAGACATCGACTCGCCTCGCTAGTAATCGATCGGTGCCATTGGCAGGACTGGCTCCCGAGGGCAACAGCGAAGCGATTCACCTTGCGCTGGCCGAACTTGGCGATGTGAAGGAAACCCCACACCCCAAGCGCAGACAGCCGAATTTGTCGCCCACCTGTGCTTGGGGTGTGTGGTTCTTAGCGGCCCACTCCAAAGATGAGCCATAGGAAGAAAATCAAGCTAACCGGCACGCCGAGCAACCAAAGTCCAATGAGTTTCATGATGGTTCTCCTGAGTTAGGGATCAAGTACCACGCATTGCACATTCACGGCGTATGGTAAAGAGGTTTCCGAGACCGGTAGTGCGTGAAGTTCATTGGCTCCCCCGAAGCCATCCATGAACCGATCACACTGCCCAGCAGTCCAACTAACAGTGCCGTTGCCGCTACCAAGGCGCGTATTGCGCGTCACCTGCGGCGTGTCCTCACGCCATTTCTGGATATCGCGGTTGTACTCTGCTTGCTGTGTTTTGAAGGAAGCAATCTCCTCGGAGGTGGGGTTGGGGCCAGGCGGGTCGGGCCGCACGAAAGGAGCGTTGGGGGATAGGGCCCCAGCCGGGTTGAGTCCACCATACCAACTTCCGAACAGGCTGGCTCCCCCCAGGCAAGCAATCGCCACGAGCAGTAGTATGGTTACCAGCCACACAATGGCGCCGTGAATGATGGCAGGTTCCGAATGAAGAATCCCAGCGATCTTGGCCGCGATCCAACCACCAATCACGAACGAGAAAAAAGCACCGCACACACTGAAAATAAGCGCCCAGATGCCGATTTTCTTAACATCGATGATCCGATGCTCTGCCCCCAGCAAGTGCGCGCCCAGTGCTGTCCCGATTAACCCGAATAAAACCACCATACAGAATGCGGCCAGAGCGCCGACCCACACGCCCGTCCAATTGACGTGACAACTCGCCCATTTCTCATGGCGGGTTTCAGCAACGGCTTCTCGGCCAAATGGCTCGATGCGGCCCGTTTCTTGCGGCGCTGCGATCATGGTACTTCCTCCTCATAGATGGGGTCGCTGGTTTTCAGCGAACGAACCAGCGAGTTCGGTGCGGGGTTAGCCAAAAGACGTATAGGCGTCTACTGGCATAACGTAATGGACATTTTGGGCTTGGACTGCAAGTTGCATCCGGTAATACGGCCTGTGCGTGGCATGGTTCAACGGCGGGTAACAGGTTTTGTGGCGGCACGTTTCCAACGTGCCGAGCATCCCCGGCACGTTGAAAACGTGCCGCCACAATCCTGGTACCCGTAGCCGGTCGAAATTGAACCATGCCCTGTGCGTTGACGTTGGCGAAGCCCAACTCCATGGCGCCGACTACAATCTAGTCAAAGGCTGAAGCGGCGGTGTAAGCCGTTGCATCTTTCGTGCCGTTGTTCGCCCGACAGCGAAGAAGGGAGACAATCAATCGGATGAGGCGAACGGGTCTTACACGGGCCGGGACGGCCCTTTCCACCACCGCCAAGGTAACCTCGCCGTTGTCCTCACGCCGTCACCTGCTGCAACTCGGCCAGCAGTTTCATGAGGTCTTGCGGATCCATCGGCCAGTGCAAGCAGCACAATCGCTGGGACCGCCTCTCGGTACACACGCAGCCGTCTTCTCGTCGAGCTGGCTTTACCAGGAAGGCCATGCCTGCCAAAGCATGGCTTTGGCGGCGTCCAGAAACAACTTCCAAATCTCAAGAGCGGCGCGGCGTTAGCCCGCCGGTGTGGTGCCGCTCACCGGCGGGCTTACGCCGCGCCGCTCTTGGACCTTTTTTTTGGACGGCGCCTTTGAAACGAGAGGCAGCGATCAAAGCTCTGTCCCGGCGGCAAAAGATGTCGTTGATTCGGCTGGCCGGGTGAAGGCAATCTCATTAACGCAAAGGTAAACGGCATGACCGCCGACGAACTGGCTGCCGCCGTGGGCGCCGAGGCGGCGAATGAGCTGACCAGCGCCCTGGCCAGTATCAAGCACTGCATGGGCCAGTTGACCGAGGACCAGATGTGGTGGCGTTCCCGGTCCTCGCTCAACAGCATTCAAGCGTGTCGGGGGACTGAGATGAAGGACGAAGCCAGCTACGTCTGCGACTCCTGTGGCGAAGAAATCGTTGTACCCATCGACCTGACTGCTGGGACCGAGCAAGAATATGTCGAGGACTGCCCGGTCTGCTGCCATCCCAACGTCATCCACGTCGAAATCGAAGACGACGGCGAAGTTCGTGTGTGGGCACAAGGAGAATGAGATGCTGCCCCTCCACCGCGATCCGCACTTCACGTTTCGCTTTGCCGACGACCGGATCATTCCACGCATTCATCTTGACGGCATCGAGGCCGGGCGACGGATCACGATCTTCAGGATCGCCCCCGATACAGGCGACAGGCTCGGTCTGCTGGCGACGGCGACCGTCGGCAAAGACGGTTGGGTGGACTTGGCCAAGCCAATAACCGTGCGGGCTGGTGAAGCATTTGTTGCGGTTCCGGAGCTCGATGGCTTGAATTAGTCGCCTGGGAAAATGCTGGTCATCGCACTGGCAGTGGCTGGGCTACTGGCAATTGGCGGGTATGTCGCCGGCCTGATTCAAGGCGGAGGGAACCAGGTCGTCCTGGCCGTTTGCTGTGGTTCGATGGGGTGGTTCAACGGCAAGAAAGATGGGTCAATCCGAAAATGACCTTCACCGCAGGGGGCGCAAACCACGCCCATCGCCGTCTGCCTGGCCGCGGCGTTCCATCGTCATCTCTCAGTTTCCTCGCTTTACTGCCCTCTCCAGCCGGTACTCCGTGAATGCCGGAGTACGATCATTACCCCGATGGTGGAAGATACGCAACGTCGCTTCAACCACCATGTCGGCCTTCGGCTCCTGATCCCGACAAAACTCAACCTTCCTTGAAATATCGTTCTCACTCGTACAGTCGAACAGGACAAAAGGCCATTCCACATCGTCACTGGGATCGAGAAAGACGCGGTATCGTGCCGGTTTGCCTTCCAGTGCCAGGGCCTCCCGGTAGGTGAGCCGGTCCAGGCGATGCACCTCGACCGTAAGCGGCTCGGGTGAGGTCAATAGTACAAGCATCATCGCGTTCATGGTATTACCATTGTCGCCGCCGCCGGCCCAGTTGCAAGTCGAAGGCGATCGGCTTCGGCTCAAGGTCCGCTGAAGGAGCAGGCTTTGACCGACTCCGGCTCAGGCCAGCTTCACGAGGACGACTCCGACCACGATGGCGGCTGCAGACAACGCTTTAGCCAGAGTCAGCGGCTCCTTCAGCACGACGACCCCGAGGACCACGGCGACAGCGATGGACAATTCCCGTGCGGCGACGATGTAGCTGGCGTTGGCCTGGCGGAAGGCGAGGAGGATGAGCAGGTAGGTGCCCATCGAGCCGAGGCCGACCCACAGGCTGGCTCTCTTGTGACTCTGCAACGCCAGCTGACATTGCTGGCGGTGGCCCAGGAGAACAAACGGCGTCAGCAGGACCGCTGTGCCGGCCGCCAGACCAGCAATGTAAACCACAGGGCTGACAAGGCCGACGCCGAGCTTGTCCACCACTGAGTAGCTGGTAATCGTGAAGCCAATCAGCAAGGCCAACAGCAAGGAACGGGACCGGGCCAGGTTTCGAGATTCTCGCAGGCCCAGGAGCAGAATCCCCAAACAAACCGCGCCGATTCCCAGGGCACCGAGAGTAGAGATGGGTTCGTCGATCACGGCCCAGGCGCTCAAGGCAGTCCCGGCCACCCCGGTGCCTCTCGCCAGGGGATAGACGGTGGACAACTCCCCATGCCGGTAGCCAGCAGCCAGTAGAGCGAAGTAGGCGGTGTGGATGATCGCCGTGGCGAGGATATACGGTAGGCCGGCGAGGTTGAAGGACTGGTAAGCGCTGTAGCCGGCGAACGGAACCAATACGATTGCCGCCAGCCACAGCCCAAGCCAAAACACGCCGAGGTTCCCGGAAACGCGCTTGGCGGTCAGATTCCAGAACGCGTGTAAGCAAGCGGCTACCAGGACCAAACCGAAGGCCGTAAAGCTCATGTCGATAAACGTACAGAACGCTCTGCAAGCTGAACGACCACGCAGGCTTCGGCTGGCTCCTTGTGGTGCTCGGTCTGGGAAACGGATCTGGATTCTGTCCGTGTCGATTCCCTGGCTGGGCCGATTGCCGGGCGACATTCGCATCGAGCGCGAGAACTTTCGTTTCTACTTCCTGCTGGAGACGTGCTTGCTCCTGAGCGTTGTCTTGAGCTTGGCGGTGTGTGTCATCCGGCTGTTTCGACGCTGAACGGAGGTTACTTCAATGGACCTGGCACTGACGAACAAGAAGGCGAGCAGTGTCCGAAGAACCTCTCAACTGATCTGCAAGCTATCCCATTCCCGCCGGTAACGCTGCTTCATCTCGGTCATGTAAGCAATGACCGCCACGGGCACCCACATGAGCAATACTGCCCAGGGCAGCATCGGCAGGACACTCTTCATGCTCAACCAAACTTCCCCCGAAAACCACAGGCACACGCCGAAAGTCACGCCGGGGAGCAGAAGCGATGAAGCGCCGCTAACCAGGACGGCCCGAAGCCACGACCGTCCCGACGGCCCGTAAAGGGCAGCACGCATCCAGTTATTCATGAACGTGAAACCGAATGCCAAGATCGCCACGGCCGGGATGATGGGCCATTCGCGAAGACGACCTTGCAGCAGGAAAACCGGAAGGACGCGGTGCCGAAAACCAAAAACATCATCAAGGCATTTCGCGTGGCTCGACTCAGCATCGATTCGCCGGGCTTGGGGTCCGCGAAATACTCCACGAACCGCGTGAAGCAATCCCGTCGGGGCACCGACGCCTGAATCTGGCCTGTCAGTTCAGCGGCTGGGCCGAAACGCTCATGGGTGCGCGCAGCGCAGCTTGTCGGTCGCCGAGCTTGGCCAATTCCTCCTCGAAGGCGCCGCTGACGTGGGCCAGGAGTTCTTCCCGTATCTTCCGTTTGCGAGAGATACTGGCCCGAACGGGCCGGACGACTCGCTCGACGAGGATTTTCAATGGGGTCCGTGTGGAATCGTTCATGCTGGTGCTCCCAAAATGCCCCCGAGAATGCGAACGAATTGCTGCCACTCGACGCGGCCCGCGTGGAGCTTACGTTGCCCCTTTGCGGTCAGACAGTAGATGCGCCGCCGGGCGCCGCGCCGTCCGTGCGGTGCCGATTCCCAGACCGCCTTGACCTCCCTGGCCGCTTCGAGCCGGTACAGGGCGGGATACAGCGAACCTTCCTTGAGCCGCAGCAGGCCGCAACCGGCTTCGTCCAGGCGGTGCAGGATTTCCAGGCCGTGCGCTTCGCCCTGTTCCAGCGTGGAAAGGATCATCGTTTCGAGATGGCCACGCAACTTGTCGCCGTCGATGGTTTCCATGCGATTATTGTAGACAGGCTAGGAATAATGTCAAGAGCGGGGCAGCTAACTCGCTGACGGCTCGGCCCATCACACTCTGTCGTACTTGGCAAGCAATCCTCTGGGTGCTCGCAAACGCCACGACTCCTTGAGGATGTCGGCTAGATCGTCTCGATGGACGGCTGACAGGCGAACCAGCATCCAGGGATACGCGGCATAGTGCTCGGTGATGTAGAAGGCTCTCGGATCAGCCTGCATGCGCAAAGCTCGGTCAGCGGTGTCGATGCGCACGACAATCGATTCGCCATCTTGATGCAACCGGACGAATAACTTGCCACGAACCTTAAACGCCGGCGTTCCGTATGAGGTGCCTTCCTCTGACCCAGGGAGCATCGAGGGCAAGTTCGCGCACCGTGTCCCAGGTTACGGTGCTTGACTCGGTGCGGCTTGAACGTCTTCGTTTCATGTTTCGTCCAGTGAGCATGGTTCGCCTACCGGCTGCGACGCGCCGAGAGACCAACCTCGTTGAGCGGGTCGCCGCGTTGGTGGAGCGGGCCTTCGGTAGCCGATCAGTCGCGTAGGAGCTTTAGCCCACCGTTCAGGGCTGGTCAATGCCCATAAGGAGGACGGCATCGCCGCACTGAGGGCGCGATGTTCGCGACGAGTCCGGCTTTGGAGTGCAAAACAGTGCAGATCCATGCAGAATCGGGAAAATAACGTAGCAACACAGCGCTCACTCGAGTACCGTGGAGAGCACTGGCCAATTGAAAGAAACGACGAGGGTGTTTCATGTTCAAGCCGCAGACGGCCATCTTGATCGCAGTTCTCGCATGCTCCTGTTTATTTGCAGCACCGCCGGTGCGCAAGTTCGATGACCCGGGTTCCCCGCCTTTCAAGGTGCTGAAAACCGGTGAGAACCCACCGCTCGACGTGGACGGCAATTTCGTGATCGGGCCGGAGTACGTGCCGGCCCCTGAACGCAAGACGGTCAAGGGCGTTCCGCAGGGGAAGGTACAGCAGTTCGCGATCGATTCGAAGGAGACCAAGCTCCTCAATCCCGGAATTGCCCGCAAGGAGTTCGGGAAGGTGGATCCGAAGAACCCGAAGACGTTGATCGTCGAGACCCACAACATCGACTACAAGCGGAAGATCACCGTCTACATTCCGGCGCAATATCAACCGGGCAGCGAAGCGCCGTTCATGGTCATCCACGACGGTCCCAAGGGGGAGCCCAACATGGAGCTGCCGCGCATCCTCGACAACCTGATCGCCCAGAAGCGTGTTCCGCCGATGATCCTCATCATGATCGCCAACGGCGGCGGCGATGCCCAGGGACACGAGCGCGGCAAAGAATATGACACGATGTCCGGCGTGTTTGCCGAATACATCGAAACCGAGGTGCTGCCGCGCGTGGAGAAAAACTGCAAGGTGAAGCTGACCAAAGATCCCGACGGTCGCGCGGCGATGGGCAACAGTTCCGGCGGCTCGGCCGCGCTCATCATGGCCTGGTTTCGCACCGATCTTTACCATCGCGTCCTGACCACGTCCGGCACGTTCGTGAACCAGCAGTGGCCGTTCGATCCCAAGATGCCCGACGGCGCGTGGGGCTTTCACGAAACGCTCATTCCCAACAGCCCCAAGAAACCCATCCGCGTGTTCATCTCCGTCGGCGACCAGGACTTGCTCAACCCGAACGTCATGCGCGATGGCATGCACGACTGGGTAGAAGCCAACAACCGCATGGCCAAAGTGCTCAAGGCCAAGGGCTATGAATATCAGTACCTGTTCTGTCGCGGAGCCGGCCACGGCGTCGGCAACGCCAAGGCGCAATTTCTCCCGCACGCCATCGAATGGGTGTGGAAGGGGTATGCTCCAAAGAAGGGCAAGTAGTTGCCACGGCCGAAAACCCGCTCTCGGAGTCAACGCAAGTCTTCGCCCGTCGGCTTTTCGATTGCGTTTGCTGTGTTTGACCGGATCAGTTCGGCAATCAAACCGCGCAGCATGTGCGTCATCAACGGTAACGATTGGTGTAGCTGAAGTCGTGAGACTTCAGGGAATCCGAACTCTCACGAGTTCGGCTACAAGCAGCACCGCGGCTCGGCGCGGGTCTCCTGACCCCGCTGCTCCGAGTCTCTCCTCCCCCGCCGCACCCCGCGTGCTCGGCGCGGGTCTCCTGACCCCGCCGCTCCGCGAAGGCACCGCGGCTGGCGCGGGTCTCCTGACCCCGCTGCTCCGCGTCTCCTCCCCCGCCGCACCCCGACCCCTGCCTCCACGCTCACCACAGGACCGCGCTAAGCAGTACATCATTCTCGATCTTTCCACCCGACGTCCAGCAGCTCGCCGATGAGAAACGCCAATGCTCGGCTGCTCTCACCAAGCCCTTGCGCAAGGGCTTGTGGTGCAAATAGTCGATCTTCGCCTGCCAGAAGCCCTCCGTCTCGATTTGCACAGGGTGTCGTGTCGGCTGCCATAGACGCCGCTCGCGATCGCCGGCCGCACGCTCTGTCAGCACGCTTTGAAAGCGGGTCGGCACGTGCTCGGCGCAGAAATCTGGAAGCCGGCGGCCCGTGAACTGCCGTAGCGGCGGGGTCAGGAGACCCGCGCCGAGCGCAGCGCCTCGCGGCGGCGGGGTCAGGAGACCCGCGCCGAGCGCGTCGCGCGGCGGGGTCAGGAGACCCGCGCCAGCGCGCGGCGGCGGGGTCAGGAGACCCGCGCGGCGCGGGGGCTTACCCGCCGAAGGAGAGAGTCATACCCTAACATTCGTTTGAGTGTTTGGGGATTGTCTCGATCCAAATTCGCCACCTCCGGAGGTCTCCATGACCGCCGCGGTCCTCCCGGCACCCTCGGTCCTGAGCGAGAAACAGATCACCCAGTACCGGCGCGATGGCTACCTCATCGTTCGCGGGCTGTTTTCCGTGCCGGAGATGGCGCTCGCCGCCCTGGAAGCGGAGCGCTTGCTGGAGCGGCGCGACCTCATGGACATGAACAACATTCGTTGCCGCTGGCAGCCGCACGTCGAAACCGACGAGTGCCTGTTCGAGACTTTCGACCCGGTCATCGATCTCGGCCCGGTTTGCGCGGCTGGCCGCGCGAGCGCCCGCATCTTCGACGTGCTCGCCGCCCTCTATGGCGAGGAAGCGTGTCTGTTCAAGGACAAGCTCATCTTCAAGCCGCCGGGAGCGAAGGGCTACGATCTCCACCAGGATTACATCGCCTGGCCGACGTTTCCGCGGACCTTTGTGACCGTGCTTGTGCCGTTCGATCCGGCCCCGCGCGACAATGGCTGCACTGAGGTGTTCCCCGGTTATCACCATGCCGGCTACCTGTCGCCGGAAGACGGCATGTACCATCCCTTGCCGCCGGAGACCGTGGACGAGGCGAAGTGCGTGCCGCTGGAGTTGGACCCTGGCGACATCGCGGTCTTTGGCTGCTTCACGCCGCACCGGTCACAGCCCAATCGTTCCGACCGCTGGCGGCGCCAACTTTACCTCAGCTACAACGCCCACTCCGACGGCGGGTCGCGCCGCGAGCAGCACTACGCGGAGTTTCACTCCTGGCTCAAAGACGCTACGCCGAGTACGGCAAGCACGCCACTTACTTCAAATGACAACAACTATTGCCGATCGCGCCGTCCCGACCGTGCCGCGCCTGCTGTTCCACTATGGCTGGGTCAATCTCGTCCTCGCGGCCCTGGCAATGGTGGCGACGTTTCCCGGCCGCACGGTCGGGTTGAGCATGATCAATCGGCCGATGCAGCTCGACCTTGGCATCAGCGATCTGTTCCAGGGATCGCTCAACTTTTGGTCGGTGCTGCTAGGGGCTGCGTTTTGCTGGCCGGTTGGCCGGTTGCTCGACCGTTTCGGAGTGCGGCTGGTCCTGACGGTTGTTGTCGCGGCCCTGGGTTGCACGGTGCTGTGGATGAGCACCGTCCGCCAGCCGTGGCCATTGTTCATCAGTCTGACGCTGACACGCGGCCTGGGGCAAGGGGCGCTGTCGCTCGTCAGCATCGCGCTGGTCGGCAAGTGGTTTCGCCGGCGCATCGAGATGGCCATGGGCGTCTTCGCCGTCCTGCTGGCGATTGGATTTATCGGCGTCACCGTAGGGCTGGGGGAATCGGTCAAGGTTTACGGTTGGCGCGAGCCGTGGGCCGTGCTGGGCTGGAGCCTCCTGGTGGGGTTGGCGCCGTTGAGTCTTCTGTTCGTGCGCAGCCGTCCGGAGAACGGCGGCGCTGACCCCGGTGAATTCCCGCCCGAGATCGAAATGGCCGGCGCCGCGAACGACGCCGCTCTGATCGTGGCTTGTGCTCGCCGGCGTTTTGGGTGCTGACGCTGGCGGCGTCGTTGTTCAACCTGATCTTCTCCGGATTCACCTTCTTCGCGGAGGCCATCCTGGACGAGCACGGGTTCAACCACGACGCGTTCACTCTGGTCATGGCGATGCTGGCGCTGAGCGGCATCGTGTGCAATCTGCTCGGCGGCTGGCTGGGCCGTTACTGGTCGCTGGGAAAGCTGCTCGCGGTGGGCATGCTGTTGTTGGCGGCGGCGCTCGCGGCGTTTCCGCTGATCCGCGGCGTGCCGAACAATGGGGGAGCGACGCCAGCCCTGCTATTCGATGGTCTGCTCCTCGGCGGCGCGGGTGGAATCGTCACCGTGGTCTTCTTTGCGATGTACAATCGCCTGTACGGCCGGCAGCACCTTGGGCAAATCCAGGGCGCTGCCCAGGTGTTGTCCGTCTTCGCATCGGCGGCTGGGCCGCTCCTCTTGGCATGGTCGCGGCAGAAGTCGGCATCCCACGCGCTCATGTTCGAGGCCACGGCGGCGCTCGCCCTGCTTTTCGCGTTCGCTTGCTGGCTGGTTCCATTGCCGATTCGGACGCCGGCCCGGCCGTGATGTGATCTACAAGGGACCGTTCCGCCAGGCTACCGACGAGGCTGGCAAGACGTTTCGCCGCGAGCATGCGCTTGTGGATGATCGTTAGCCCGACGCGCCAGCGAGAGTCAACCCTCGCTGGCGCGTCGGGCTAACGGGAGAAAGGGTCAACCCTCGCTGGCGCGTCGGGCTAACGGGAGAAAGGGTCGACCCTCGCTGGCGCGTCGGGCTAACGGGAGAAAGCTATCATGTCGACCACGGCAATTGCTGCGAGCATCAAGTTTCATGTCGGACTGCACGTCGCCGACCGGCGTCGCTCCGTCGCCTTCTATCGCGTGCTGTTCGGCGTCGCTCCGGCGCGCGAAATCGAGGACCACGTGCGTTTCGAGCTGGAATCGCCGCCGCTCGTGGTCGTCCTGGTGCAGAGTCCCCAGGAACCCGGCGGCACACTGAATCATCTTGGCCTCCGCGTCCGCAACGCTGCGGAGCTTGTGGAAATCCAGCGCCGTCTGGAGGAAGCAGGCCACGCTACCCAACGCCAAGACGGCGTGGAATGCTGCTATGCGCGACAGACCAAGTTCTGGATTGCCGACCCGGATAGCAATCTGTGGGAAATCTATGTCGTCGAGGAGGACCTCGAGCACTCCGGTTTCGTGGATGCCCCGATGCGGACGCGTGCCCCTTCCGTCGTCTGGGAACATCGCCTGACGGAACCGCTGCCGGCGCGCATCGACCTTGGCGACGGCAGCGTCGAGGAAGTGCGGCTTGAGGGCACATTTAACGTTAACTTCGCGCCCGACCAGCTTCGCGGCTTCCTTGCGGAGGTGCATCGCATCTTGCAACCGGGTGGCCGCCTTGCCGTTCATGGACTCACCAGCAATCGGCCGTTTCCAGGCAAACCGCAATTGCCGGGCCTCGCCTCGCTCGTGCAGCGCGTGCCGGCCTGGAACGAACTCGTTGAGACCCTGAGCCAGGCCGGCTTCTGCGGCGTGTTCTTCGAGAAGCTCGGCGACATCCATTGTTTCGGCGTCGACGGCATCGAGCTTCGTGAAGCGCGGCTTATCGCCCGCCGTACCGATGATGCCGGAGGCGAGTTGGTGGATGTACTCTACAAGGGGCCATTCGAGCAAGTGATCGACGACCAGGGAAATGTTTACCCGCGCGGCGAACGAGTGACGGTCCCGGCCGGAACACGGCAGTTCTTGCAGTGCAGCGAAATGGCGGGACAGTTTCTCTTCTTTTCTGCTGCACCTTCCGAATAATGGCTTGTCGGCGAACGCGTGAATGCGGCAGGATCATCCGACCGCGCCCCCGTTCTCTCGTACAATTCCTTTGTCCAGGTAACTCTTCCGCGGTGATGAGTCGAACAGTCCCGGCTTGGTCGCCGCCGGCTTATGGTTCGCGCCGGCTAATCCGGATTTCTCACCGCGGAGGGCGCAGAGAACGCAGAGATCAAAGGCGCATGACAGGATGGAGCCCTATTGGAAGGCATCATGGTGTGTCATCCTGCAATTGCCCCAGCGAGCCAGGATGCAAGTCATGACTCGTGATTCGCCTGCCTCTGCGTCCTCTGCGATCTCTGCGGTGAGAAATGCGGGCTAAGCGCCTGAAGCGGGCGCTGGGGGAAGTGCAAGGTCTTCCACTACAATCTCCTGCCTGGCTCTTGGTAATCTAGGGGGTGAAGAAATGACCTTGAGAATCCTCGCAAAGCAGAAGTTCGACCTCAACCCGGCCGTGAAGCCGAAGTCCCCGCCGCGATGAGTCACGTGCGAGTCGTTCGGAAACCGCCGGATCGCTCAAACCTGCAAGTTGACTCTATCGCGCAAGCCAGTAGAATCTGAAGGAGTGCTTTCAGGCACCCCCCACCGCCACTTTTGCACTTCTCCCCAGTGGATCTTCCCTCCCGACCTGCAGAAAACCATCATGGCCCCCTTGAGACACACGCCGCGGACGTTTCGCCACACACCTGTTCGGGTTATTGTCCTGGCGTTCGCGTTGCTTAGCGTTCCGTTCGGCCGGGGACCAACATACCACACTTCCGCGCTGGCCGCGGACCCCCCGGCCAGTAAGGACGAGGCATTCACCCAGCACCTCCGGCCGATCCTCCAAAAACACTGCTTCGCGTGCCATTCCGACAAGAAGGCGAAAGCCGACTTGCGGCTCGACATGCTCGCTTCTGACTTCCAGGCCGCCGAAACCATCGTCGCATGGGAGAAGGTCGAACGGCAGCTCGCAGCGCACAGCATGCCGCCGTCAACCAAGCCGCAACCGTCCGCGGAGGAGGTCAAGGCGCTCCGGACGTGGATCGACGGCGGACTGGTGCGCACCGATGCCGCCCGCCAACGGAAAGAAGGCCGGGCCATCGTGCGGCGCATGAGCCGGGTCGAGTATGTCAACACCATCCGTGATCTGCTGGGCGTGGACGTCGAATTGAAGGAACTGCTTCCCGAGGATTTGCCTGCGCCCGACGGCTTCGAGAACGACGGGTTGGCGTTGCGCGTCTCCTCCGTTCTGATCGAGCGCTACATGGAAGCCGCCGACATCGCACTGAAAGCCGCCCTCGTGCATGGGCCGAGGCCGGTATCGACCAAGGTCAAGCTGTCGTACAAGAACGAGAGGCTGTTCAAGCTCGCGATGCAGGAAGGAACCGTGGCGGAGCTGGACGACGCAGTCGTTCTCCTGGGCCAGCGAACGCTGGGTCTTGAGCAGTTCAAATCCAAGGCGGCGGGTGAATATCGCTTCCGCATCTCGGCCTACACGCACCAGAACAAGGGCCAGCCGATGGTCCTGGCCGTCCATTCGCACTCTCTCGATGCGGGTGCCTCCGGGGAGCGTGCGCTGGGCCATTACGCGGTTCAGCCCGACAAGCCCGCTATCATCGAATTCGTCGTCAAGTTGCAGGCGAACACCCGTGTCAACTTTCATCCCGACGGCCTGGTCAAGAGTCGCGGCAAGGGCCCGCACCCCGGAATAGCGGTCGAGTGGATTGAAGTGGAAGGGCCGCTCGGCGACGTCTGGCCGCCGGATAGCTATCAACGTCTGCTCGGCAAGGTGGACGCGAAGACCGCCAAGCTCGCCGATGCGGAAAAAGCACTGCGGCACCTTCATTCCCAAGGCGCTCCGCCGGCCCGCTTCCGATGAGCTGGTCCGCCCATACGTCGAGATGGTGCGTGTTCGGCTCGAACAGGGCTATCCATTCCTGGACGCTCTCCGCGTGGCGCTCAAGGCCGTCCTGTGTTCGCCGCGCTTCCTGTTCCTGGAAACCCGGCCTGGCAAGCTCGACGACTTCGCCCTGGCGACGCGGCTCTCCTATTTCCTGTGGAGCTCCATGCCGGACCAGGAGCTGTTCGACCTGGCCCAGAAAGGGACGCTGCACACGCCGGAAGTGCTGCGCGGGCAGGTCGAGCGCATGCTCAAGGACCCGAAAGCCGTCGCGCTGACGGAGAACTTCCTCGACCAGTGGCTGGATCTGCGGCAGATCGACTCCACGGTCCCCGACAAGACGCTCTACCCGGAATTCGGCGAACTGCTCAAGATCTCGATGGTGCAGGAGACGCGGCTGTTCTTCGACGAGATTCTCAAGAACGACCTCAGCCTCCTCAATTTCGTCGATTCGGACTTCGCCATGCTGAACGAGCCGCTCGCCCGGCTGTATCGGCATCGCAGGGTGTCGAGGGTCCCGAGTTTCGCAAGGTGAAGCTGCCGCCGGGCAGCCATCGCGGCGGGCTGCTGACCCAGGCAAGCGTCCTCAAAGTCACCGCCAACGGCACGACTACTTCGCCCGTGACTACGCGGCGTGTGGCTGCTCAAGAACATCCTGGGCCAGCCGGTGCCCCCGCCGCCGCCGAACGTGCCGGCCATCGAGCCGGACACGCGCGGGGCCGTCACCATCCGCGCTCAGCTGGCCAAGCACCGGCAGATCGAGTCGTGCGCGGCCTGTCATCGCAAGATCGATCCGCTCGGCTTCGCGCTCGAAAACTTCGACGTCATGGGCGGCTGGCGGACGAACTATCGCGCCCTCGGTGTCGGCAAGAAGGGCGAGAAGCTCGACATCATCGTGAACGGGCGCGCGGTCCAGTATCACAACGGTCCGCGCGTCGAGGCCGGCGATGTGATGCCCGACGGCCAGCGCTTTGCAGAACATCGACGAATTCAAGCGCATCCTCCTGGCCGATCCGGACCCGATCGCCCGGTGTGTTACCGAGAAGCTGCTCATCTACGGCACCGGCAGCGACATCCGCGTCGCCGACCGGCCGGCCGTGACGGCCATCGTCCAGCGCATCCGTGGCAAGAACTACGGATTGCGCACGCTGGTCCATGAGGTGGTGCAGAGCGAGTTGTTCCTCAACAAGTGACGGTTGGTTTCCACGAGCCCGCGCGAGCCAAGGGCACTTCCCTTGGCTTGCACCGCGGGCTCGTGGGATTGTGAAGGAGCCTCTGATGCGGTTAGCGTCCCTGACCCGACGGAAGTTCCTCCGCCGCCGGCGTGTCGCTGGCCCTGCCGGTGCTCGAATCGCTGGCACCGCTGCGGGCCGCCGCTCGCGCCAGAACGCCGCGCCGCTTCGTCGCGATCTGCTCGACGCTGAGCCTGCACACCCCGCACCTGTTTCCCAGCGAAGCGGGGCCGGACTACAAGCCCAGCATGTACCTGGAGCCGCTGCAAGAGTTCCGCAAGGAGCTTACGGTATGCATCCGGCATGTCGCATCCCGGCGTCTCGATCTTTGGCCACAGCTGCCTGGCCCGTTTCCTCACGGGCGCCTATGCCGCAACCGGGCATTCGCAACACTATCTCCGTCGATCAGCTGGCGGCCGAGCAGATCGGCAGCGAGACGCGCTTCGCCAGTCTCCAGCTGCAATCCGGCGCCTGGGCATCCTGGGGCCGGGCATCTCGGTGACGCGCAGCGGCGTGGTCCTGCCGGCCACCGAAAAGCTGTCAGCAGGTGTACGCCAGGCTCTTTCTCAACGGCAAGGCCGAGGACGTGCGCGCCCAAACCCGCAAGCTGCGCGACGGCCAGAGCATCATGGACTCGGTCCGCGATCAGACCCGGCAGTTGCAGGGGCAGCGTGCCGCGCGCGACCGCGAGCTGCTCGACGAGTATTTCAGCGCCGTCCGCGAGGTCGAGCAGCGGCTGGTCAAGGCATCGGAATGGGAACGCAAGCCCAAGCCGAAGGTCGATATGCCGCCACCCAAGGACGTCGTGAAATATGGTCCCGATTGCATCACGCACGTCCGCCTGATGTTCGATCTCATCCACCTCGCCATCCAGACCGATTCGACGCGGCTCATCACGATCCCGATCGACTGCGGCCAGGCCGTGCCGCACGATCGACGGCGTGACGGAGGGCCACCACAACCTGTCGCACCATGACAAGCGGCCGGAGAAAATCGCGCAGCTCGGCCGGCTGGAGCTGGAGCTGATGAAGGCTTACCGCGACCTGCTGGCGAAGCTGAAGAAATCAAAAGAAGAAGGCGAAACGCTGCTGGACCGCACGATGGTCCTGTTCGGCAGCCACATGGGCAACGCCGCCACGCACAGCGTCACGAATGTGCCGGTCATGCTGGCCGGCGGCGGCTTCAAGCACGGCCAGCACCTGGCGTTTGACAGACCAACAACGCGCCGCTTTGCAACCTGTACCTGTCGATCTTACAACGGTTGGGGTTGGAGACGGGAGCGTTCGGGTCCAGCAAGAGCACGCTCAAAGGGTTGGAAGTGTAGGAAGATGACCGATCTAGACAATCATCGCCGGGCAAGCAGCTCCCCTTCCCGCGTGAGGCACATTTCGAACCTGTTCGGCTTACGAACGGACGCATGCCGGGGGGTGTGAGCGATTTGCACAGCAATTGCACAGCAATTTCGTTGCAAAGCCAAGTCTAGGGGCCGAAACTCTCTGCCCTGCGTCTGCGGACCTTGCTTGCGGCTCGGTCGATGGGACCGGCGCAGAAATCGAGGCCGCCTGAGAAACTGTTCGACCGGTCTTTCCCGGTGACGCTATCTCGCTAGAATAAGTGAAAACCGCATGCACCGACCGAGGTGAGGGAACGCAACCTAACCTTCAGCCGCCGAAGATAACACTAACCGGCCTCCTAAACTCCACCCGCCCTCGATTTCACACCACCAGAAATCGCCATGCGACAAGTGAGCGCCACCGTCCTGATTGCGGCCTTGACCGCACTCGCACCAATCGCGGGAACGGCCCCAGGACGAGTCGCCCCGCCCACAAGCCCGGCGGCGAAGGAGCCTGAGCGGGCCAAGGACGCCACCTTCGCTGCCGATGTCCTCCCCTTCTTGAACAAGCACTGCATCAAATGCCACGGCGGCGCCAAACCGAGGGGAGACGTTGCCCTCGACGTCTACAAAGACGAGGCTGCTGCCTTGAAAAACAAGGGGCCCTGGCTGGACGTGGTCCAGAATATCCGTGCAGGGACCATGCCGCCAAAAGACCGACCAAGGCCGGATTCCGCCGAGATCGAACGGGTCGCCGGCTGGATTGATGCTCAACTTTCCAAAGACTCGGGAACTGCCGGCGCGGTGACGGCGGTGCCGCTCCGCCGCCTCAACCGGACCGAGTACAACCGCACCATTCGCGACCTCATCGGCCTTGATTTCCAGCCAGCGGCCGACTTTCCCGCTGACAGCACTGTCTTCGGCTTTGACAACATCGGCCTGTCGATCGGGTCCGAGGTGGTCATCCAGAGATACCTCAAGGCCGCCGCCGACATCGTCGAGCGCACTTTCAAAGACCCGCAGCTCAAGAAGCGCATCATGATTTGCGGGCCGACCGACAAGGACGCAGCCCGACGGATCGTTGAGGGTTTTGCCCGTCGTGCCTATCGCCGACCCGTGACCAGCCAGGAAGTGGACCGCGTGGTGAAGGGCTTGGTGGAGCCCGCGCTCAAAAAAGACGAGAACTTCGACAGCGCGATCAAGGTGGCGCTCAAGGCGATCCTGGTGTCTCCTCATTTTCTCTTTCGCGTCGAGCTGGAGCGGGAGGCCGACGGTCCCGACGGCGTTCACCCCTTGAGCGAATTTGAGCTGGCCACGCGGCTCTCGTATTTCCTCTGGAGCAGCATGCCGGACGACGAGTTGTTCAAGCAGGCTCAGCAGGGCACCTTGCGGAAGAACCTCGAAGCGCAGGTTCGGCGGATGCTCAAGGATCCCAAGTCCGCGGGATTGATCGAAAACTTCTTCGGGCAATGGCTCGAGTTGCGGATGATCCAGAGCGTGGCGCCGGATCCGAAGAAGTTCCCGACCTTCAACGACGACCTGCGTTCAGCGATGGTCAAGGAGACGGAGCTGTTCTGCGAGGCCATCGTCAAGGAGGACCGCAGCATCCTCGATTTCCTGGATGCCGATTTCACCTTCGTGAACGAACCCCTGGCGCGTCACTACGGCATCGAGGGAGTCAAGGGCGAGCAGTTGCGGCGGGTGACACTGACCGGCAAGGCACGGCAGCAACGCGGCGGCATTCTGACGCAGGCCAGCATCCTGACCGCCACCTCGAAGCCCACCGGGACTTCGCCGCCCAAGCGCGGGAAGTGGATCATGGATAACATCCTGGCCACGCCGCCGAAGCCGCCGCCTCCCGACGTCGATGACCTGCCCACGGAAGAACGCGTGCCGAAGTCGTTGCGGCAACGCCTGGAGCTGCATCGAACCAATCCGGCGTGCGCCACGTGTCATGACCGACTCGATCCGCTGGGCTTCGCCTTGGAGCCTTTTGACGCCATCGGCGGCTGGCGGACGATGGATGGCAAGTTTCCAATCGATGCGGCCGCGATCCTGCCAAGCGGGGAGTCGTTCGACGGCCCCGACGGACTCAAGAAGATCCTCAAGAGCAAAAGCGAGGATTTTAGTCGATCCCTGACAGAGAAAATGTTAATCTACGCCCTGGGTCGCGGCGTGGGACCGGCCGACAAGCCCACCGTGCAACGGATTTGCGAATCGCTCAAGACCAACCACCATCGGTTCTCTGGCCTCGTCCTGGGAATCGTTCAGAGTGATCCGTTCCAGAAGAGAAAAAGCAAAGGAGCCGGCAAATGATGAACCAGCGACCGATTTCACGGCGCGCTGTTTTGCGGGGGCTGGGTGTCTCCCTCGCCCTGCCGATGCTGGAGGCCATGTTGCCGAACGTCTCCTTCGGGGTAACCGCAACCAAGGCCCCGCGCCGGATGGCGATCCTTTATTTCCCGCATGGCGCCACCATGGCGGACTGGACGCCGACTGAAGTCGGGACCAATTACACTCTGCCCCGGCTGCTGGAACCGCTCAAGCCGCACCAGAAGGATTTGCTGGTTCTTAGCGGCTTGGAGATGAAGGCCTGCATCGGCACCAACAGCATGGAGCTCGCCCACTGCCGTCCAACGGGTTGTTATCTGACCGGTGAGATACCAGCCAAGGGACACGTCCACCTGGGGCTCTCCGCCGATCAACTGGCTGCACGCACCGTCGGCAAGACCACGAAGCTGCCCTCGTTGGTCCTGGGGATCGACAAGGGAGACTACGGCAGCACCCCCGCCGGTTACACCAGGGACTATCAGGTCTATATCTCCTGGTCCTCCGCCGATTCCGCGGCACCGATGGAGACGAATCCACGATTGTTGTTCGAGCGGTTGTTCTCCAATGGGCAGCAAGGCGAGACGCAAGCCAATCGAGCCCAGCGCGAGGGCACCGACAAGAGCATCCTGGATTTTGTGCTGGAAGATGCCCGCCAGCTGAAGAACAAGGTCGGGGCAGCCGACCAGCGCAACCTCGACCAGTATCTCGAACACGTCCGGGGCCTGGAGCAACGCCTGGCACGCTTCGATCAAACCGCGAATGAGACGCCGGTCAAGCCGGACAAAGATCTGCCGGCCCGCATTGATCGCGTGGAGAAAGCACTGCCCAAGGACCTCGTGCAGAAGAAAAACGCCAAGGGCGTTGTCAGGAACATCGACCTGCTGAACCCGGGAGAGGTGTTTGAGGAGCACGTTCGCCTGATGTGCGACCTTATGGTCCTCGGCTTCCAGGGAGACAGCACGCGGATTGCCACCTTCATGATGGGCATGGAGCAAAACATGCGCTCCTTCCCCGGCCTGGGCTTTTCCGACGCCTATCACATCGTCTCGCACTACGGGACCGACAAGGAGCTGCGGGAGAAATACGTCAAGATCACGCGCTTTCACGTGACCCTGTATGCCTACCTGCTCGACAGGATGAAAGCCGTTCGCGAAGGAGACGGCACGCTGCTCGACAACTCCATGGTGCTGTACGGCAGCGGCATGGGCGAGAACCATCGCAACTGGGACTTGCCGATCTTGCTGGCCGGCAAGGGAGGCGGCACTATCAAGACCGGCCAGCACCTTCGCTTCGCACAAAACCAAAGAGCGAACGGCGGCGTCACGCACTGCAACCTGCTGCTCTCCCTGCTGCAACGGATGGGTGTCGAGCAAAAATCCTTCGGCGAGAGCACGGGGCCCTTGTTCTAAGGGCCCGCGCAACAATAACCTGTGCACTGACACCGCGCTGTCACATACAAGCCTAACGCGCCAGCGAAGGATACTGTTTCCCTCGCTGGCACGTCGGGCTAACGGGCGGCTCGTGTGGCAGCGGCGATCCCCCGGAGCGCACGACAATGAAATCCTGCGATCATCGCGCTGACAGTTTTCGTCGGGCTGTCGGCCATCAATGCATCGGCGACCCCGGCCACGACCACTCGCCGGACTTGCGGGTGTGGAAGGACAAGGACGGCCTTTTCGAGATCGAAGCCTCATTCGTCGTGGCCCGGGATGACAAAGTGCAGCTCTGCAAACACGACGGCTTAATGGTCTGGGTGCCGCTGGACAAATTGAGCGAAGCAGATCGGGCGTGGGTGCAGAATCGGATTGAGGCGATCCGCAATCTGAACGGTGCCGACACGGAAGTGAAGGGCGGCACGGCGCCGAGTGAGTCTCAATGGTCCGGCTCCATTCCGGCCGTTGCCGCCGTGTTCGGACTGGTCATGCTGGCCGGGGCCTGCCGCTTCCTCGGTCGGCGGCGCGGCGGGGCCACTCGTTGCCTGCGCTCTGCTGATCGGGTCGATCACCGTTGTCGCCGTTGCGAAGGATGACAAGCCCGTGCCGGCGATCCAGAAGCACTTTGAACCGTTCAAGGACAAGCTCAAGTTCCGATCCGACACCGACTACTTTTGCGTGGAATCGAACGGCATGCCGGACCATCGGATGATGGTCGGTATCACCGCCTGGCAGCAGCAGGTCCCGATCTACCAGGCGTACACCGGACGGAACGCCTGGCAAATCCCGCTTCACCCCAAGATGGCGGACAAGCCGGTGTCGGCAAAGAAGGAGCTGTTTCGTGGGGCCATCGCCCTGGCTGTCAACGGCGTGCCCATCTTCAATCCGATCAAGAACGACGGCAAGACGGATACTTTCCTGGCCGGCGAGCTGGATGAGTTCGGCGGTCACTGCGGCCGGGCGGACGATTACCATTACCACACTGGCCCGGTGCATCTAGAGAAGATCGTCGGCAAGGGGAACCCCATCGGCTACGCCCTCGACGGCTATCCGCTTTACGGTTACACGGACGCCGACGGCAAGGAACCGAAGGACCTCGACGAGTTCAACGGCCGCATGGAGAAGGGCGGCTACCGCTACTACTCGACGAAGAAATACCCGTACATCAACGGCGGGGTGCGCGGCGTGGTCACCGTGCGGGGCGACCAGATTGACCCGCAGCCGCGCGCCGCGTCGCCGCGGGCCGCCATGCCGCCGCTCCGGGGGGCCAAGATCACCGGCTTCGACCGCGACGAAGAGAAGAAGACGATCACCGTCAAGTATGACCTGAAGGGCCAGACGCATTCGGTGAAATACACGGCCAACGCCGACGGCAGCTACACCTTCGTCTTCACCGACGGCAGCGGCAAGGAGACCACGGAGACCTACCGCAATCGTCCGGAAGGCCGGCGGCCGCCGCCGAAGAAGGACGCTCCGCCGTCCAAGCCGAGGAACGGATTCACCCTCACCAGCCCAGCCTTCGAGGCCGGCGGCAAGTACCCCGCGGAGTTCACCGGCGACGGAGCCGGCGTCTCGCCGCCGCTCAGGTGGAGCGGCGCGCCGTCGGGCACGAAGTTCTATGCGTTGCAGCTCTGGCACAAGCCCAAGGCGGACAGCGACGAGGTGAAATCGTACTGGGTCATCACCAACATTCCGGCCGAGGTCACCAGCCTGGAAAAGAACACCAAAGGTGTCGGTAAGGATGGCTACAACGACAAGCGGCGGACGGGCTACGACCCGATGAACTCCAAGGGGCCAGGGCCGAAAGAGTATCACATCGCCATGTACGCCCTGTCGGCCGAGCCGAAGTTCAACACCGACAAGGTCACCAGGGCGGAACTTCTCAGGGCCATCAAGGACATCACGCTGGCCGAGACGACACTGAGCTATACCTGACCGAGCGCAAGCCGAAACAGGATCACGCGCGAAGCCGATTCGACCATTCATCCATTCACCGCATCGGGGAGCCGGCATCGTGGATCAACACACCGATCGCAGAACATTTCTGGGAGCCGCCGGCGCCGTCGCTGGCGGATTAACCTTCCTCCCCGAGTGGGCCGACGCGCAGCAGAAAGGTCCGAGGCCGGCCGACAACTATGTGCTGCCGGCGGCGCTGGCCGAATACAACGCCGTCTCCGTCGTGCTGGGCCGGGTCAGTGACAGGGCGGTGACAGCGAGCATTCTCACCAGGGAGAAGCTGGAAGCGTTTGTCGAATACGGCACCGAGACAGGGAAGTACGAGCAGAAGACGAAGCCGATCACACTCGCGCCGGGGCAGCCCGTCGAGGTCGTGATCGGTGATTTGCAAACCAACAGGCGTTACTTCTATCGGCTGCAAGTCCGCAAGCCCGGCGAGGTCGGCTTTACGCCTCGGACGGAGTGTCAATTCCATACCCAGCGGAAACCCGGCAGCTCGTTCACTTTTTGCGTACAGGGAGACTCGCATCCGGAACGGCCGCAGATGAGTGAGCCGAACCTTTATGCTCGTACCCTTCTCCACGCGGCATCGTGTCAGCACGATCTGTACGTCTGCATGGGCGACGACTTCAGTGTGGACAGGGTGCGGACCGTCAACGCCGTGAATCTCGCTGCGCCGTATTTGCTGCAACGGCCGTTTCTCGGCCTCGTGGCGAAGTCGGCGCCGCTCTACCTGCTGAACGGCAACCACGAACAAGCGTCGCTTTTCAATTTCAACCAGACCGACGAGCGCCATGAGGTCGCTGTTGGCGTCCAGATCGCGCGGAACAAGTATTTCCCAATGCCCGGCCCCGAAAGCATCTACACCGGCGATGCCGAGGAGTTCAAAGGCATCGGACTGCTCCGCGACTATTTCGCCTGGACGTGGGGCGACGCGCTCTTCGTGGTGCTGGACAATTACTGGCACTCCGTGTCGCAGGTCGATACCGGCTTCGCGGGCAAGCGCGGCAAGGAAGGCCAGGACGACAAGAGAAACCGCGACTGGTGGAACATCTCGCTCGGCGACGCGCAGTACCAGTGGTTCAAGAAAACGCTCGAAGGAAGCAAGGCCAGACACAAGTTCGTCTTCGCCCACCACGTCATGGGCACGGGCCGCGGCGGAGTTGAGACTTCGGAGCTGTACGAGTGGGGCGGCAAAGACCGACGCGGCGATTCGCTCTTTAAGCAGAAACGTGCCGGATGGGAGCTGCCCGTTCATCAACTGATGGCCAAGCACCGCGTCTCGATCTTCTTCCAGGGGCACGACCACCTCTACGCCCGCCAGGAGCGGGATGGCGTGGTCTACCAGGAAGTGCCGGTCCCAGCCGATCACACCTACACGGCCTTCAACGAGGAAGCGTACAGGTCAGGCAAGAAGCTGCCGAACGCCGGCTACTTGAAAGTGGCCGTCTCTCCGGAAGAAGTGAAGGTCGATTACGTCCGCTGCTGGCTGCCCAAGGACGAGACGGCCATGCAGAAAACGGGCGACATTGCGCACAGCTACACCGTCAAGGCATAGACAACGCCTTCGTTTCCTTTCTAGCGTTTCACCTGGCGAAACACGTCCTTCGCCTTGTCCGTGAGTTTGAGCGAGTTGTAAAAAGCGTCGGCCTGTTTGCCGTTCACCTGCTCCTTGCTCGGGCCTTGCACAATGGCGTACACCACCCAGCCGGCGATGGTGTAGAGCTGCATCCGTGCGGCCCCTTTGGGCAGCTCGATCTGGTACTCCTTACCCACAACCGGGTCTTGCTTGATGTCCTTTTCCGCCGTGACCTTGCCATTGAGCGATTTCATGAGGGCATCCCGCAGGACATCGAAGCGCTTCTCGGCGGGAAGCTCGCGCATCACCACGGCCGGGATGCCGATCGAGGCACCAAGGAAACTGGTGCCGTCTGCTACCGTGCTTTGCGATCCTTCAACGGCAACCCGGTTCTGGCCGATCGTCAGCACCTGCTTCCGCTCCGACGTTTTGCCGCTCGCGGGCAGCACGATGGTGAACATCTCGTTTTTCGGGGCAAACAGCTTGCCTTCTGAGGGAAGAGGCTTCGTGTCCGCTGGAACCGGCTTGCTTTCCGAAGGAGGCGTGTTGCCGCGCCGGGCGATCGCGTCCAGGGCATCCTTGGCCGCGCGGGCGACCTCCGGGGCCGGATCGGCCGCGGCCATTTTCAGGTCCGGGATGCTCTGGGCGGTCCCGACCGCCGCGAGGACCTTGCACGCCTCGGCTTTCGTGGCCGTGTCACCGAATTTGACGTATGGCCTCGCCGCTTTTTCCCCGACCGATCCCATCTTCCGCAAGGCATCGCCGGCCCGCGGCCGGTCGTGGATATTCGTCAACCGCGTGGCAAGGGCCGCCGCACCCTCTTCGGTGGGCAACTGGCTGAGCAACTGGATCGTCTCCTGGCGGATGAAAATGTTGTTGTCGCCGGCGAGCTTGGCCAGGGCCGAAACGTCGTCGGTCGCGGCCCACGTCTTCAGCGCGCCGGCGGCCGCCTTGATCGTGAAGATGTCGGGATCGGCCAACATGACGAGCAGCGCCTTGGCGATTTCCGCGCGTGGTCCCGACGCCTTCAGCTTGGCCAGCTGATTAGCAGCCGCTTTGCGCCGCTCCTTGTCGCCGGACTTCAAATCCGCGAGCAATCGCGCCAGATCGTTGTCGCTCGGCGGGCGCACATCACCACTGGGGGGAGCGACCGGCGGCGGAGCGACCGGCGGTTTCACCTCGGCCACTTGCGTGGCATTGAGCGTTTGTCTCAGTACTTTCGCTTTCACTCTTTGGCCCGACCCGTTGACGTATTCGGCCTGAAGCAAAAGCTCCGACTCCTTGTCGCCGTTGGACAGCAGCAACTCGCCGGTGGCCAGTTGCTTTTCCGTGGTGAGCTTGACATTCAAGCAGCCGGGCAGTGCGGCCAGGGAGCTGATTGGCTGGGCCGCATCGCGCAGCTGGCTGCCGGGCAAGTAGTGAAGAGTGACGGCCGTAATCTTGTCCAGGGGGTCGATCATGCCGACCTCGACGCTCACGGCGACCTTGCCCTTGTCGGCCATTCTGCTGGACACGTGATAGATGCCGAGCCGTCCCTGGAGCATTTTCCGCAATTCGCTGCCGGGGATGGCCAGGCCGATGCCGCTGCTGTTCTTGATGGTTGCCACGGCCACGCCGACTAACCGGCCCTGGGCATCCACCACCGGGCCGCCGCTATTTCCGGGATTCAGACTGCCGTCGATCTGAACCACGGTCAACTCGCCGTCGTCATTTTCGCGGAGACTGGAGATCACCGCCTTGCCGACGGTGATGGCCGGATTGCCCTTGCTCGTCGCCAACGCCTTGCCAAATGGGAAACCGAACGTGTAGACGGGCATGGTTTCGGCCAGCTGGGGCTCGTTGGCAAAGTCGATGGGATTCGGCAGATCCTTGACGCCTTTCACGAGAAGTACGGCCAGATCGCGCTCGGGGTCGGCGGACACGACCTCTGCCGGGAGCGAGCGCTCATTGTTTCTGCCGCTATCGAAGACCACGGTCACGGCAGCGTTTTTCAGCGTCACGATCATCGACCGCGGCGTCATACCGGGCGGAGGCGATGCGGGAGGAGGAATTGGATTACGCGGCAGCCTTGGGTTGATGGGCAGCCGCGGCCCCTTTGGCGGAGCGACGCGACGCTCCGGCACCTCGATCTGCACTGTCGGCTCGATGACATGGTGATTGGTGACGACATACGCCGTGTCTCTATCGCCTTTCATGACGAAGCCGGAGCCGCTGAAGGAATTGCCCTGGACGTCCACCTTCACGAACACCGTCGCTCGCTTGATGTCTGCCAGGATTCCGGGAGAAATGGCGACGTCAACAGGTTTATCACCCTGACCAGCGACGATCGGCGGAGTCTTTCTCCTTTTTTCAGGCGGGTTGTTTCCCCTATTGTCGTCCAGGTTATCTTTTTTCTCCGCGGGCGGATCGAGTTGGGCCGTGGAGTCCTTGTCGGATTTGGAGCGCATCAGCAAGACGACGCCGACCACCACCGCGATAAGCAAGACACCCCCGCCGACGATCAAGCCGATTATCAGGCCGGAGATTCCCGACGGAGCGGGCCTTTCCCTCGCAGGCCGATAAGCCGCTGGATCGCTCGGAAAGCTCGGCTGTTGGAGCCGGGCCAGCGGCATGGTCGGGATTTGCGGCGGGACGGGCGTGCCCTGAATCCGGGCTCCGGCGGGAATGCCTTCGCCGGCCGGTCCAACTGCGAAGATGTCTTGGCACTTCTTGCACCGGACTTTCTTGCCGGCGAGGGAATCGTTGAGCAGGTACGAAGCGCCGCAGTTGGGACAATTCACGGATAGGGGCATGGGTCCGGCCTCAGGGGTGAAACGAGGGGATTGACGAATGGTGATAGTTATAGTGCGCCGTCGAAGTGTGAGAAGAGAGAAGGGTTGAAGAGGAGCCGGCCAGAAATCGTTTGGTGAGAGCTGAATCGCCCGCGCCTGCATCGAATTTGGCTATTTCCTCGATGTTGCGGTGCCTGTACGGTATGATGGATGGAGAACAATTCGATTGCTCACTGGAGGCGGTAATGACTGAAACCGTCGAAAAACTAAAGTCCGAGGCAAGTACGCTTTCGCAAGCGGAGCGTGCCGATCTCGCTTACTATCTCCTTACTTCCCTGGAACCTGAGGAGGAAGGCGCCGAGGAAGTGTGGCAAGAGGAGATTGGGCGCCGGGTCGAGGAGATTCGTAGTGGGCTAGCCGTCGGCCGGCCCGTGGAGGAAATGCTGGCCGAGCTGCAAGAACGCTACCCGTGAAGCTTTTCACGATCCACGCCGAGGCCGAGTTCTGCGAGGCTCTGGAGCGCTACGAGCAGCAACGCCCAGGTCTCGGCGGGGAGTTTCGCGCCGAATTCGAGAAAGCCCTGGATCGGGTGCGTGAACATCCACAACTATATGCGGTCGAGGATCGTTCAGGAGTACGCTACTGCCCCTTGCGTCGGTTTCCTTACACGTTGGTGTTCATTGATCTCGGTGGCCACATCTGGATAGCGGCCGTGGCTCACCAACGAAGGAGGCCAAGATACTCGGCGCGACGACGGCCCGACTAAACCCTCCCTTGTCTTCCCCTCCCCTCCCGTGGTATTCTCCGCCCGTCTTCCCGAACAAGGAGGTTCGGCCCATGATGATGTGGATTCTGATCGCAACGGGTTTCACCGGCGCTTTCACCTTGCTCTTCCTGCTCCGCCTGCCGCACCGGCTGTGGGGCAAGAACCCAGCCCATACTGTCCATTTCTCCCCAAAGGGTGGTTGTGCCGAGGCCGTCGTCAAGGAAATCCAGCAGGCGAAGCACGAGATTCTGGTACAGGGTTACTCGTTTACCTCCAAGACCATCGCCCAGGCCCTCGTCGAGGCCAAGCTGCGCGGCGTTCATGTCGATATCATCCTCGATCACAGCCAGGAAAAGGATTCATACTCGGATCTGCACTTCTTCATGCAGCAGGGTCTGGCGCCGCACATCGATGCGACACATCCGATC
The DNA here is from genome assembly GCA_963736535.1 of uncultured Acidobacteriaceae bacterium. Taxonomy (GTDB): domain Bacteria; phylum Acidobacteriota; class Terriglobia; order Terriglobales; family Acidobacteriaceae; genus PALSA-350. Next base: position 22,690 of record CAVTPN010000010.1, on the reverse strand, counting down.
GCGCACAATAAGATCATGGTGATTGACGGCCGTACGGTGCTGACCGGCAGCTTCAACTTCACCCAGCAGGCTGATGAGCACAACGCGGAGAACCTGCTCGTCTTGCAAAACTACGCCGACCTCGTTGGCGTCTATCGGAAGAATTTCCTCGCGCACAAGGAACACAGCCGGGACCCGGAAGTGAAGGCCGAGCCGGCGAAGAAGGTAGCATAAGATAGAGCAACCGCGAAGACGCAAAGAGCGCAAAGGAAGAGCAAAGAGAGAAAAAGGACGGGCAAAAGAATCGGGCCGGCGCTGGCCGATCGCTTTTTCCTCTTTCTCCCTTTGCTCTTGTTTTGCGCTCTTTGCGTCTTTGCGGTTCATTCTTCTTGAGAAACGCCAGCGGTTGCCTCTCCTCCCGTGCGGCGGCTCTGTGTAAAATGGGTAGTTTGAGGCCGCTTTGCCACCCAAGGATTCTTGCCATGAGTGTTGGACTGCTGTCGCCGCCGGCCAAATCGCTCAATGACGCGGCGCTGAAAGCCAAGCTCCAGGAGCTGCGGCGCACCGACAACTTCACCAACCTCTGGTTCCTGTTGCGGACGTATATCTACCTCATCCTCGTCATCGGCGGCGCGGTGTGGTTCGACGTGTATCGCCAGCAGGAGAATTGGTCGTGGCTGTGGAGCGTCCCCGTTTTTGTCCTCGCCATCGTTCTCGTCGGCGCGGGGCAGCATCAGCTGAGCGGCTTGGCGCACGAGGGATCGCACCACATCCTTTTCCGCAATCGCTACTGGAATGAGCTGGCGTCTGACATCCTCTGCATGTTCCCTAACTTCAGCAGCACGCACCACTATCGCTTGCAGCACCTGGCCCATCATCAGTTTGTCAACGACCCGGAGCGCGACCCGGACGTGTCTCAGTTGAAGACGAGCGGCCACTGGCTGCCGTTTCCGATGCCGAAGAAGGAGTTTCTGCTGACGCTCCTCAAGCAGCTCTGGCTGCCGAACCTGTTCCGCTTCATGCGCATCCGCGCGGCTTACAACGCCACCGGCACGGACAAGAACCCATACCAGAAGAAGGGCCAGAAAGCGTCGAAGCTGGCTGTCCGTATCGGCGTGCTCTATCTATTCACCCTTATGGTTTTGTTGACCATGCTGGTGTCGTTCGACAAGCCGCTTCTCCTGGCCGTGGTGCCGCCGGTGCTGTTCGCCGCGGTTGCCGTGACCTTCGTCCGCTTGCCGGAGTCGAAGTTCCATCAGAGCCGGGTTCATTCAATCATTAGCCAGCGGTGGATGTCGGTCTTCCGCGTCGGGTTCATCACGGTCGTGTTCAACGCCCTGGCATGGATCACGCTGGTGACCGGCAAACCGGCGTGGCTGTACTACTTCCTGCTCTGGCTGGTGCCGTTGTTCACGTCGTTCTCGTTCTTCATGATCTTGCGGCAGCTCGTGCAGCACGGCAACGCGGACCGCGGCTGGCTGACCAACACACGCACCTTCTTCGTGCAGCGCTGCATCAACTTCGCCGTCTTCCCGATGGGCCAGGATTTTCACCTGCCGCACCATCTCTATGCGACGGTGCCGCACTATCGGCTGAAGAAGCTGCACGAGGTGCTGCTGGAGTACCCGGAATACCAGGAGCAAGCGTTGGAGGTCCACGGCTACTTCATCTCGCCGGAGCATCCGCAGATGCATCCGACGGTGCTGGACGTGCTCGGTGCTGGCTATTCGCCGAAGGAATTTCACGGCGTTCACATCGACAACACCGTGCTGGAAGATTGCGAAGTGGAGGAGAAGGCGGACATCATCAGCGAAGGCGAACGCGAGGCGCGGCGGGTAGCGGAGGCGGCGGCGAAAGGGTGACGCGAGCCCGGTTCTTACACCCTCGACTTCGGCACCAGATACCCCAGGTGATGGCCGCAGTGAATCAGGTGTAGCTCACGCCACTCTGCCGGCGCGAGGTAGCCGAAGAACGGTGACGCGCGCAGCTCACCCTGGTGCGCCTCGAAGCGGGCAATCACTTCCTTCAGCCGCGCTATCGCTGCAGCCTCGTCGGTGCCCGGTTCGGGCAGCGGTTTCTGGGGCGTTGTGATGCCGGGCTTCATCCGCCGTTGATTCAGGATGCGCCGCAGGAACATTCTCCCGAACAGAAACTTGAGCAGCCACGGCACGTGGAAGGTAGCGCCGTCGAGAGATGCCCGGATGAAATAGGTCAGGTGATCGCAAATCTGCGCCAGGTCCCACTGGCCGAGCTTTTGGTAGCCCTCGCCGTGCAGCTGATCGAGCTCGGCGAGGACCTGAGCGAAGTCGGTGAAATCCAGGCGACGTGGTTGCATGGGGAACCCCAACTTTTGGCGAGGAACTGGTAGAGCCCGAACGCTTCTTGCGGATCGATCCCGAGCAGTTCGGCCATTAGAAACAACCTTGTGGTTATCTCAATATACCCATGCGGACGAATGACAAACACCGCGCCGGAAGGCACCGGGATTTTGGCCAGTAGCATCTCGATTACTTTTCCGGGCAAGATCAAGCCGGTCGGCCGCGGAACCGGGTTCGGGTCAGCGATCGGCGTTTTCAGTACTTCGTTGACGTTATCAAACTTAAACGCTTTTTCGCTCACTGTGAAGTGCAGCTCATAGCGCTTCGCCATGAACTCCAACGCTTCTTGCAGCGTCATCCTCGGATCGTCGAAGCCGCTGAACTGGCATGGACGGACAAGCGTGTCCCTCATGGCGCACGCTCGCTTGATCTCCGCCGCGCTGGGAGACGGCGGTGGTTCGGGCACGAGGTTCTGGGCTCGTAAGGCTGCTTCTGTCGTCACCTCGATTCCGTTGGGCCAGACGAAGTAGACGGCCCCGGACGGAGCCGGCACTTTTCCCAGAACGCGGCGGAAATAGGCATCGAGCCTGATGTCTGCAAGGAGCTTGATGTCCTTGGAGGCAGGGATTGGATTGGGGTCGGCTATCGGCGTTTTCAGAACGTCGATGACCTGTTCGTTTTTGAACGCCGCTTCGTTCACGCGAATCGTGAGGTGATAGCGCTTGCCCAGGGAGAGCAGGCCGCCTTCGAGCGTCATCTTCGGATCATCGAATCCCGGAAAATCGATCTCCTGCGCGAGGACCGACCGGATCTCCTGAATCTTCCGTTGCGCGGGCGTCTGCGCCGGCATTAAGATCGCCGTGGCAACGAGCGGACCGAGAAAGTGGATCATGTTGCCCTCGCTGTGCAAGGAGCCGCGCACGCAGTAAGCGGCGTCTTGTCTCAGCGCCTTACTTCGCGCGGCTCTTGATCTAGTGGCGTCACGTCGCGCGGATCTGTCCCATGCAGCTCGGCCAGGAGGAAGCGCTTGGTCGTTATCTCCACATAGCCGTGCGGGCGGATCACGAACGTTGCCTCGGCAGGCGTCGGCACCTTCGTCAGCAGCGTTTCCAGTACCTTTCCAGGGAGAATCAAATCAACCGATCGCGGAATCGGGTTGGGATCGGCGATAGGCGTTCTTAGCACCTCTTCGGTATTGTCGTCGTTGAACGCTCGCTGGTTGACCCAGAACCGCAACCCGTAGCGCGTGGTCATGAACTCGAGGGCTTCTTCCAGCGTCATCCTCGGGTCGTAGAACCCGCTGAACTGGGAGGGGCGGATCAGGCTATCACGTAACTCGCGTGCCCGCTTGCTCTGGTGCGGCGTCGGTCGTTGTTGTGGCGGCACCTCCATCTCAGCCTTGAGGAACTTGGTCGTCGTTACCTCGATCCCGTTCGAGCGGATGACAAACGCGGCGCCGGAGGGGACCGGCACGCGTTCCAGCACGGAGCGCAAGATCAGATGGAGCGGGTATTCCTTGCGGGCACGGATGGGATTCGGGTCGGCGATCGGCGTTTTCAGCACTTCCCGGAATTCCTCGTAAGTGAACGCTGGTACGTTGATGGAAAAGGTCAACCGGTAGCGTTCGCCCAGGAACTTCAGCGCCTGGCCGAGCGTCGTCCTGGGATCCTTGAAGCCAGGGAAATCGACATCCTGGGCCAGTGCCGCGCCGATGTCCCGCACTCGCTTGAGCTGGGCGGGTGTAGGCGGTGACGGCGGTTCCGGCAGCAAACTATGCTCCCGGCAGGCTTTCGTTGTCGTCACCTCAATTCCGTTCGGCCAAACGACATACACCGCTCGGCATGTTACACCGAAGGGGTCTAGCGGCAGCCCTGTTACTGGGTTGTATGGCCCCGCGTCAAAGGGAGTCGGAACTGCGCGCGAGTATTTCGCGGAGCACGGCATCGAGCTGGTCGCCTTTGCGAGCTACGATGGGGTACAGACCGGGCAAGAATTGGCCCACGCGGCGCAGCGGCGTCTTCAGCACCAGTATCTTCAGCACGCTGGGACTGGTATCGTCGTCCGCAAACGCCGCATCGTTCACGCGGATCGTGAGGTGATAACGCTTGCCCAGCGAACTGAGGGCGTCTTCGAACGTCATCTTCGGATCATCGAATCCCGGAAAATCGACCTCCTGCGCGAGGACCGACCGGATCTCCTGAATCTTCCGCTGCGCGGGCGTCTGCGCCGGCACAAGGATCGTCGTGGCAACCAGGGGACCGAGGAAGTGCATGATGGCATCGCTCCTGCGTGCAAGACTTTCTGCATGAACGCGATAAAGCGGCGAACTTGCGCTCCGGGGTCCTTGCATTGGAGCGCTCTTGGGATGGCATAAGCAAGCCGGCGGAGTAGAATGTGCGTGCTCCACTTCTCGTCAAAAGGTTGGCTGCCATGTCAAATCAGTTCCGCGTTGCTTTGCTGCTTTCTGCCGTCTTCGCGGCCGCCTCACTCCGCGCGATGCTCTGCGCTCCGGGCCGGTCGGGCTGGCGCTCCACCAAGCCGGACCGCCCCCGCTGACACGGTCGAGCCGCCCCTCGCCGAGCCGCCGCCTCAGCAGGCGCCCAAACCCGCTGCCCCGGCGCCAGGCTCGTGGACACACGTAGCGACCGTATTGCCGCCGTTTACGCCGCCGCCCCAACGCCTGATTGACTCGGTTGACGGGCTGCTCGGGTCGCGTCCTGATCATGATGTGGTCATTGGACCCTTCGAACACCGTTTCATCACGCCCCCGGAAAAGTTCGTGGGGCCGCTACCGCCGACGTGGGAGCGCATTTCTCTGGAAAGCGTCCACACGGGCGCCGTTCATGCCATCGCCTTTGCGCCGGACGGCAAGACGCTGGCGTCGGCGGGAGAGGGCGGCAGGATTTGCCTCGCCGATGTCTCAGGGAAGATTCGCCAGATGCTTCCCGGCGACGGCGGCGATGTGCGGAGCCTGCTCTTCTCTTCCGATGGCCGGCTCCTAATTTCCGGAGGCGTGAAGCTGCTTGCTGACAGTGTGGGACACCGCCGCTCAAACATCGAAGACCTACCGCGGTTTCGGCGGCACGATCCTGAGCCTCGCGGACGCCAATAACGGCACGGTTGCGGTCGGCGTCTCGGATGGCACCGTGCAGCTATGGGATTTTCTCAAGGACCGTGTCCTGGCCGTCCTCAATGCACATAAACGGCCCGTCTATGCCGTGGCTTTCAGCGGCAATGGCCGAATTCTGGCTTCAGGTTCGTCGGATGGCTCGGTCCGTCTCTGGAATGTGGCGCGAGCAAAGGCACGCCGCACCCTCCAAGTCCCCGGCGTCGTCCGCATGCTCCACTTTGGCAAGAACGCAAAAACCTTGTTGAGCGGAAGCACTAACGGCCAGATCTCTACCTGGGATGTCGCGTCGCAGCAAGTCATCGAGCGTCGAGACATGGCGGGCCATCTCCTCTGGTCCCTCGCGCTGAACGGCAAGAGCGGTGAAGTAGCAGCCGCAACCCTGGAGTCGGTGGTCTACGTGATCGATGGCGACCAACCGCCGCGGCCACTAAAAGGCGCCATGGAAACGGTACGCTGTGTCGCTTTTTCCCCGGATGGCCTGCATCTCGCGGCTGGCGGACAACGAGATGTGGCGATCTGGGCGTTTCTAGAGCAACGCGGCTACTTAAGTTTGGACCTTGCGATAAGACGGCTACTGGATAGGCTCGTAAAACTCATACCGCTCTATCTCGAGCACATCCAGATTGACCGCACTGCGATGCAGCCGGGCACCAAGCCACTCCCCAAGTGAGGTCGGCCCCATACTCACAACGACCAGGCTGGCCGATACGCGCCATGCGGATGAGAAACCCGCAAGGAGCGCCGCACGGTCACAGGCTGCGGACGGCCGCACCACGGCCAGCGCTTCGAGAATGCGCCGCGCATGGTCCGGGCCGGAGAAGCCGTCGAGGACAAGTGGATCGCTACCGGCGATGGCTGCGATCAGACGATCGCCGCGCCGCCGGCACCATTCGTGGCAGATCGTCGCCGCCAGGCTGACGGCCTTTTCGAAAGAGCTGAGAAACGAGGCGTCTAATCTTTCTCCGCCGGTTGCGTCCAACACGACGATGAGGTTCTGGCCCGGCGTGTCTTCGTATTCACGGGTCATCAGCTCGCCGCGCCGGGCCGAGGTTCGCCAGTGAATCAGCCGCGGACTGTCGCCGGCCCGGAAAGGCCGCAAGCCATGAAACTCCGCCTGCGCAATGGGACTGCGTCGCGGCGGCCGGCGCATTTCTTCCTCTTCAAAATCAGCGTGGCGCAGCCAGTGCAGGAAACGGCCCCGGTTCAACCAACCGAGCGCCGGCAAGACCAGCAGCTGGGCCGGCTCTCCGGCAGCACACCGGCGCTCGAAGAGACCGAACGGATGACTGCTGCCCACGAGCAGAGGTGAAAGTTCACAGGGGCCGCGTTCCGGCAAAACCACCTCAGCGCGCAGCGTTTTCGTCTGTGCGCGCGCCAGCCAGGGCACGAACCACTGCATCGTGATGTCCGGCCCCGTCTCCTCGACACGCAGTGCCGCCTTGTTTCCGCGGTCGCTGCCGAGAGAAATGACGAGCGAAAATGGAGACCGCGCGAAGACCAGGTCGGGCAACTGGCGCCGGGCCCACAACTGCCGTACCTGGCGCCGAGCGCTTAGCACGTTGAGGCAGAAGATGACCAGGAGACTGTAAGCCAGAAGGATCAGCAGGTTGATGTTTTTCACTAACCCGATGGCCGCCAACAACGTGGTGATGCCGAGCCAGTACCGACCGACCCTTGTCACCGTCCATCGGCGGAAGCGCCGTGGAGGAGCGGTGGGAGCGGCACTGACGGCTCTCGGCTCGGCGCCGATTGCCTTCCCCCGGCCCTGCTGTTCGTGCCGGGCAAGGGCGTTTCGCGCACCACGGCGTCGATCAGCGCCTCGGCGGCGGCCGCCGACGCCGCCTGGCGGCTGGAGCGCAACAACAGGCGATGCGCCAGGATCGGCCGGGCCAGTTGTTTCACATCGTCCGGCACGACGTAACAGGCCCCTCGACAACCGCCTGGGCCTGGGCCGCCCGGTACAGGGCCAGGGCAGCCCGCGTGCTGGCTCCGAGGTAAACGTCCGCGTGGTTTCGCGTCGCGGCGATCAGATTCAGCACGTAATCAACGAGGCTCTCATCCACGTGGACTTCGCGGACGGCCCGCTGCAAATCCAGCACGATGTCGGAGGAAAGCACTGCATTGAGCTGCTCGACCGGCTCACCGGCGCGGTGCCCCGTGAGGATCGCCTTCTCCGCATTGCGGTCGGGATAGCCGAGCCGAAGGCGCATGAGGAAGCGGTCGAGCTGACTCTCGGGAAGAGGATAAGTGCCCTCGAATTCATAGGGATTCTGCGTTGCGAGGACCAGGAACGGCGGGTCCAGCGGCCGGGTGGCGCCGTCGATGGATACCTGCCGCTCGCTCATCGCCTCGAGCAACGCCGACTGGGTCCGGGGCGTCGCCCGATTGATCTCGTCAGCAAGGATGACGTGGGCGAAGAGCGGCCCCGGCTGGAAGACAAAACGGCCGGTCCCCTGATGGAAAACACTGGTCCCGAGCAGATCGCTCGGCAGCAGATCGGGCGTGAACTGGATCCGATGAAACGAGCAATCCAGCGACCGGGCGAGTGCCTTGGCGAGTAGCGTTTTGCCGATGCCCGGAACGTCTTCGATGAGGACATGCCCCTCGGCAAGCAGCGCAATGACGGCCAGCCGAATGACTTCGGGCTTGCCGAGCAGAACCAGCCCGATGTTGGTCTGAAGGCGTTGAAGTGCGTCGTTCTGGCTGGTCATTTCCTGGGAAGCAGCGGTGCTCATGAACGCTCGGCCTGGAGAAGAGTCTCCGAGCATTCTAGGGGAAGCGAAGCGATTGACGAGCGGCGGCGTTAGGAGACCGTTCGTCGTCGCGGTGTTTACGCGGAGTTCCTTCCCGGCATGGTTTCGATCAACGCTCGCAGGACCGTATTGACGGACTCCGTTGTCGGAAAAACGGCCGCAACGTCGGGGTCGAGAACCACGGCCCGACAGCCCGTCTTGAGCCGGTTCGCGAAACGGTTCGGCCGCGCCTTGCTGTAATCAAGGCGGTACTCCGGCAGCATCTCTTGTTTTGAGGTTCGAACTCGGCTTTTCCTCATTACTCATCAATGCGCATCTCGCGCACCTTGAAATTGATCCGCCCCATGACCGCCGTCGTTTCTTCCACATCCTTGGAGAGGACGGCCTTGCGGAGATTGATCGCTTCCTTTTGCAAGTCGGTGCTGAGGGTTTGCAGCGCCTCTTCCGCGACGCGGGAACCTCTTCGGCCTTGGCCAGGTACTTGCCGGTCTGTTCGATGCCTCGGGCCGCGTCGTCGAGATCGGCCCACTTGTTGAGGTAGAAAGCCTTCGTCGCCACTTCCGCCTGAGACCGGCGCGCGTCAGGAGCTCGGCATAAGGCCGCGGTCCGACGGCATCGGGCAATTCGGGCGGCAGGCGGTCGGCGGGTACTTGACAGCCAACGACCGGCAAGACGAGGAAACTCAGAAGGAGCAAGCGCTGCATGGTGACCCTCGCGGTTGTTCGGAAAAGCCTGGCCCTAGGAGGGAGCACTAAGGGCCGTTGGCACCCGGGACTTCGGCATAGGTTCGGGGACCCGCGGCACCTGAGCCGTCGGGGAAAGCCAGCTGGTCCCGACCTTTGCGCATCTGTTCATCAATGGGCGTACACGGCGCATCCACTTTTTGAGGCTGGAGCGCGCGTTGCCGGGGCCCCACAGTCCCCTGACAACCAACCAGCAGCAGGATTCCGACCGTCAGCAGTCGGGACATGATTCACGATCCTTTGGCGTCGTACCATGACGAAGGGTGGGCGATATTGCCTCGTCCGTGAAAACTACTCCTCAGCATGAAGTTTGCCCGCCCCTGCTGCTAGTATCATCCATGATTATAGTTTCTTCTGGGGGGTCCGGGGCGATTCGGCGCCGTTTTCTCCCGCGCAGTCCGCACAATCCTGTTAATCTGTAGGGCGCCAAGAACGGCATGTCCGGCAAGAACGGAGGGCACGGAACATTCGCCCCTGAGTAACGGCGGGCGACAAAGGGCGCGTTACGTAATGACTTCGTCAGAGCCCGAGCGCCAAGCGACGGTCTGGTTGCCGCCCTCGCTTGTGCGCTCGGGCTCTGACGACGTGACGATTGCTGTTCACCCATCAAAGCCATGATGGGACACCGTTGCCGACGGTCCGGCCCGGCGGTAAATTCACCCTGTCACGGCGGCGAGTGCGGCCGCATTCAGCTGCGAGAATCAAGCGAGGGCTGCGCGACATGTTTCAGCACTTCATCCGCGTGCTTGCCAGTGATGTCAAGCTTTCGAGACGCACCGCCATGATCAGCGGCTCTCTTCTTGCGGCCCTGGCAATCGCTGTCCTTGTATTCCTTTGGCTGACGCGACGGGGCGACCCGGAGTTCGCGACCGTCGAAGGCACGGTCACTCTTGACGGCAAACCCCTGCCGGGCGTGTTTATCGGCTATTACCCCATCGTCTATCCTCGGGCAGGGCCGCGCAGCCACGGAATGACCGACGAGAACGGCCATTATCGCCTTCGCGCCGACGATTTCACGGAGCGCGTGGTCGTGGGCCGTCAACAAGTCGTGATCGTCCCGCAAGGAGATAGGTCCTCCGAGGAAGCCCAGGCCAAGTTCGCTGAGCAGGTTCCGGAGGTGTATTACGACCTGCTTCACACGCCCTTTGAATTCTCCGTCCATAAAGGCGCCCAGACCATCGACCTCCACCTAAAGCGCAACGCTGAGGGAAGCAGCAAGTAGGGCGGCTTCCGCACAAGACTACGGCATAGGCTCTTTCCTTTTTGCCGCCAGGGCTTATACTGACTTGATGATGATCGACAATCTCCATCGCCGTGAATTGCTGCGCATTGGGGCCTTGAGCCTGTTCGGCGCGGGCCTGGTTCCCGCCGGCGGTGCTGAGCGCGCCGCCGCGGGCGCTGCATTTTCATCTTCCTCCAGGGCGGTCCGAGCCATCACGATTTGTGGGACCCCAAGCCAAGCGCGCGGCCGAGGTCCGCGGGCCGTTTCAGACGATTGCTACAGCCCTGCCGGGTGTCCGCTTCGGCGAGCTCCTGCCGCACACCGCTGCCATTGCCGGAAAGCTGGCTGTGATCCGGTCGATGGAGCATCGGTTCACGAACCACATCGCCGGCACCTACATCACGCTCACCGGTTCGAGCAACCAACCCGATGCCGACCGCGAGGCGAAGGCCGAGGATTTCCCTGGTCCCGGCGCGGTGCTGAATTATCTCCAGCGCACGCCGAGCCCCGTTCCTGTCAGCGTATGCTTGCCGAACTGGCTGAGCATTCCCGGTCCGTCCAATCGCATGCCCGGCCAGTACGGTGGGTTTCTGGGAGCAACCTACGACCCGTTCCTCCTTGCCGGCGAGCCACACAAGCCGAACTTCAAACCGCTGTCACTGACCCTTCCCGACGACGTCAGCCCGGAGCGTGTCCACGACCGCGTGGCGCTGCGCCAGCAGCTTGACGCCGCCGCCCGAACCCTGGAAGTGCGCGGCGGCGAGACGCGCGACCGGCTAAACGACGTTGCCCTTCAACTGGTGACAGATCCGCGGCTGCGCAATGCCGTCGATCTCGACCGCGAGCCGGAGAAGACTCGCGACCGTTATGGCCGAACCAAGATCGGCCAATCGCTCCTCCTTGCCCGCCGACTGATCGAGGCAGGCGTACGCTTCGTCGGTTACAACGAACTCAACCAGGCGTGGGACACCCACGGAAACTTGACGAACCGTTACAAGCAAATCGTCCCGCCGATGGAGAGAGCCTTCGCCGCCCTTGTGCAGGACCTCGCCGACCGCGGCTTGCTGGACGAGACGCTGGTCATCAACGGCGGGGAGTTCGGCCGGACGCCGACCCTCAACAAGGACGCCGGCCGCGATCATTATCCTTTTGCCTACTCGATGGTCCTGGCCGGCGGCGGCGTGCGCGGCGGGCAAGTCTACGGCAGCAGCGACAGCCGCGGCGCCAAGGTGCTGTCCCAACCCGTCTCACCCGCGGACCTGCTGGCAACGCTCTGGCACGTCCTCGGCGTCGATGCCGACACGGAGCTGCGTGACCGACTCAATCGGCCATACGCGCTGTGTACGGGGCAGGTGGTGAAGGGGTTGTTCTGAGAGCGCGGACAGTTTTGGGTTCGGACTCTTGTAGGACGGATTTTCAATCCGTCCGTCTGGCCAGACGGACGGATGAAAATCCGTCCTACAAGCGTGGCATACCGCATGCTCTACCGGGTCATCCCTGTCCTCGGCCTGTTCTCCCGCGATCACTGTGTTACCACCACGTTTCACTTCGGTCGATTGACCCCGTTGTATATTCGTCCCCAAGAACTTGTCCGTAGCTGACGCGGGCAGCACGAATCCCAGCGATGCATTGTCGCGTGAGCGGAAGAGCCACCGAAACACAAAATGCGTCGGCACATAGATGCAAACCGGCATCGCCACGATCAGCAATCCCAGCCACATGAGTGGAGGCATCCACGTCTGCGGCGCTTCTTCGCTCGGACCGTAGACCTTGTTGACATTACCAAGGTGCGGATTGAACGGCACCGGCGTCAACCAGTACGACGCCAGCAGCACGGCTGTGCTCAAAACGATCTGCCATCCCAGCGCCCGGCGGTCGTAGCCGAGCCGCCACACCATCCACCACAACAGAATGGGCAGCCAGAAGTGGAAGAACGACAGCCCGCGCAGGAACAGCGATTTCTGCGGATCGAACATGTATCCAGTCAGGTCGATGGGGAAATGCACCCGAACAAGCGCGTACGAAAGGAAATCGACCTGCCACAACAACTGCGGCAGCGTGATGGCAATGGCCTGCATGCTGGCGAGTAGACCGCATTCCAGCCACAGTGCCGCGAGCGTCACCAGCAAGGCCACGTCGCAAAAGTAGAGAAAGTTGACCGGCGTGTAAGCTTGCCAGTAGACCGGCACCAGCACCGCCACGTACGCGGTGTAGGCGAGCTTGAGCCAAAGCGGTATCTTGCCGAACGCAGTGCAAGTGGTTGTTGCATCGGATCCTCCTGTCCGTTAGTTACATCCTCAGCCCGCAGCGCCAGCAAGGGCCAGCATCCGTATTACACGGCAGTGCCCCATCGCCCGTCAATGCCACTGGCGACCTCGGCTTGTCTTCCTTAGCATGGCAACAACTCATTCGCGGCGTCACGGAGGGACCTTCATGTCGGCAGGTGAAAGCGGCCTTATCGTCAGCGTTTCCGGTATTCGCGGCATAGTCGGCCACAGTTTAACACCAGGGGCGGCGCTGGCGTTTGCGTCCGCTCTCGGCGCCCGCACAGCCGGCGGCCGGATCGTCCTGGGACGTGATGGCCGGCCCAGCGGCGACATGCTCCGCCATGCCATCCTTGCGGGACTCACCGCCGCGGGTTGCGAAGTGCGCGATATCGCGGTCGCCTCGACGCCGACGGTCGGCCTCGCAGTGCGGTCGCTCAAGGCGGCCGGCGGCATCCAGATCACCGCGAGCCATAATCCCGCCGAGTGGAACGGCCTCAAGCTCTTCGGTCCTGATGGCCGCGTCCTCTCCGCCGCGGAGGGCCGCAAGGTCCAGGCTCTCTTCGAGCAAGATCAACAGCGCCGCGTTCCCTGGAATGCGTTGGGACAGGTGCATTCCTACCACAAGGCGGAGGACGAGCATCGCGACCGCATCCTCCAGCTCATCGACGTGGTGCGCATCCGAGCCGCGGGGCTGCGCGCCTTCGTGGACGGCAACGGCGGCGCGGGCGGGCCGCTCGCTCGGCAACTGCTCAAGGCACTCCAGGTCGCGACGACTTGCCGTGCTTGCGACGGCGACGGCATCTTCCTGCACGAACCGGAGCCGACCGAAGCGAATCTGCGCGAGGTTTGTCCGCTGGTGCTGCAATCTTATGCGGACATTGGCATCGCGCTTGATCCCGACTCGGACCGTCTGGCTCTCATCGATGAAAAGGGACGTTACATCGGTGAGGAATTGACGTTGGCATTGGCCGCTCGCTTCCGCCTGGCGAAGGAACGAGGCCCGGTGGTAATCAACATGTCCACGTCGCGTGTCACGGAGGACATTGCCGCCCGCTTCGGTTGTCGCTGCGAGCGCAGTGCCGTTGGCGAGGCCAACGTCGCCGATCGCATGATCGAAGTCGGTGCCATCCTCGGCGGCGAGGGCAATGGCGGCGTCATCGATCCGCGTATCGGCTACGTTCGCGATCCATTCATCGGGATGGCGATGGTGCTCAATCTGATGGCCGAGACCGGCAAGAAGCTCAGCGAGCTGGTGGCCGAGCTGCCGGCCTATCACATTGTCAAGGACAAGCACACGATCGACCGCGAAGCCTTGCCCCTGATCTACACTCGTCTGGTAGAGCGCTGGCCCGACGCACGGCCGAACAACCTCGATGGCCTGCGCCTCGATTGGCCCGACCGCTGGATTCACGTGCGTCCCAGCAATACGGAGCCGATCATTCGTGTTATTGCAGAAGCCCCCAGCCAAGCGGACGCGCGCGGCCTGTGCGGCGAGGTGGAGACAGTGCTGGAGTAGGGGTTTTTTTGGCTGATAGCTGATAGCTGACAGCTTTCAGCCTTCAGCCAAACAGTTCCCCTTTCGTCGGGACGCCTTGAGGGTACTGTGATGTTCCAACTTCGAGGTTCTCTCGCGGTACTGCTGGTTCTAATCAGCGGTTTCTCGTTCGCTGATGAGAAGGCCAAGCCGGTCCGTGTCCTGATCGAGACCGAGAAGGGCAACATTGAGGTGGAGCTCGATCGCAGCGAAGGCTCCTGCCACCGTCGCCAACTTTCTGCGCTATGTGGACGGCAAGTTTTACGATGGCGGCCGCTTCCACCGGACCGTGAAGCCGGACAATCAGCCTGACAGCAAGGTGAAGATCGAGGTCATTCAAGCCGGCATCAACCCGGCCAAGGCCAAGGAAGAGTTCGCGCCGATCAAGTTGGAGCGGACCCGAGACACCAAGCTGAAGCACCTGGATGGCACCATCTCGATGGCGCGAGACGGCCCGGACACCGCTACATCGGATTTCTTCATCTGCATCGGCGCTCAGCCGGAACTGGACTGCGGCGGCAAAAGGAATCCGGATGGCCAGGGCTTCGCCGCGTTTGGGAAAGTGGTCAAGGGAATGGACGTGGTCAAGAAAATCCAGGCGGCGCCGGCTGACGGGCAAAACCTGACACCGGCGATCAAGATCCTGAAGATGAGGCGCAAGCCGTGATCTAGATCGCGAATCTTTTCAGGGCCTGCCGGTCGAGGTCAACGCCGAGGCCGGGCAGCTCGCGGATGGGCAGCAAGCCGTCGGCGTCCACGCGGAACGGTTCGGTTATGATTTCCTCGATATACGGACTCGGCGTCAGGTACTCGACGTACTGCGCTACCGGCAGCGCCGCCGCGAGCTGAAGATCGGCAGCCAAGCCAACCGCCGTGTTCCAGCCGTGCGGCACCCACTGAATGTTGTGCTCGTAAGCCATCCACGCAATGCGCCACGCCTCCGTCAGCCCGCCGCACTTTCGTGCAATCGGGCTGAATGATGTCCACCGCATGTTGCTGAAGATAAGGCCAGAAACTCTGCCGCCGCGTCAACACCTCGCCCGTGGTGATGGGCAATGGTGCATGGCGGCGCAGCTCGATGAAGCCGGCGAGATCGTCGGGCGGCAGCGCCTCCTCGAACCAGACGACGTCATAGGCGGCCAGCATCTGCGCGGTCCGCAGCGCCCACTTGTAGCCGTGCGGCCAGTAGGCGTCGCTGCCGCCGGCATCGACCATCAATTCGACATGAGGACCCACCGTGTCGCGCGCTGTTCGCACCAGCAGTTCGTCTGTTTTCGCATCGCGCCGGCCGAACGGACGCCAACCGAGCTTGATCGCCTTGAAGCCGCGGGCGATCGCTTTTTCGAGCTTATCGCGCAGCAGGTCCGGCTCGTCGAAGAGCAGCGAACCATACGGTTTGATGCGCTGCCGATACATGCCGCCGAGCAGCCGCGCCACCGGCTGGTTGCAGACCTTGCCCATGAGGTCCCACAGCGCGATGTCGATGCCGCTGATGGCATGCTCGACCGCCCCGCCGCGTCCTTGCCAGAACGTGTGCTGCCGCAGCTTCTCGCTGACCCGCGCGGGTTCGTCGGCACGTTCGCCGAGCAGCAACGGCCGCAGCAACTGAGCCGCTGCGGCGACCAGGCGCCTTGCTCGTCATCGCACTGCCGACGCCGATCAGGCCCTCGTCGGTGATGACCTCGACGATGGTGTGGAGGTTGTCCTCCGGCTTCAGCTCCGCCGACCAGCCGCCTTCGACGGTGGCGCCGGCGAGCCCGGTGAGGCGGAGATCGACGATTTTCATGTGTGGATATCTCATGTTTAGCCGCTCGCCTTGGGCGGGCGCTGGTCATTCCAGCGCTCGCCCGAGGCGAGCGGCTAAACGCGTTACACCGGCCGCTGCTCCCACGGCATCGGCATCGTCGGCTTGACGCGGTGCTGATCGTGCCGCTCGTCCTTGGGCCGATCCTTGAACCATGTCACGAAGCGCACCAGCTGCTTGACCGCTTCCTCGCAAGCCTGCCGGCCCTTCTCGGCGCTGGCCAGCTCGGCCGCCCCGAGGACGCCCGTCTGGGAATAACTGCTCGTCCATGAGACTACCGTCGCCGGGCCGGCGGCGAACATGTCGACCCAGTTGAATGGGCTGTCCTCCTCATTGAAGCTGATCGTGCCGCTCTTGATGAGGTCCTTTCGCACATTGTCGCCGTCGAGGTATAGGTACATCGACGTCTCCAGCTCACACGCATGGGCGCAGCCGCCGGGATATTTGCTCTGGCGCCAGCGCGGCAAGAAGGTCTTGTCCACGGTCAGCAAGTTCCACCACGCGGCCAGGATGCACTCGGCATCGGTCTCCAGGTTGGTGCGCCGGGCCACGAGGTCGAGGTTCGGCATGTTCGACCCATGGCCGTTGAACAGCACGATCTTCTTGAACCCGTGATAGGCCAGCGACCGCGTGATGTCGAGGACGTGATTGATGAAATGCTCGAAGTGCTGATTGATCGTGCCGGGGAAGTCCATGACGTGACCGGTGTAGCCATACGCCACGATCGGCAGCACCAGCATCTTGTCCGGAATGAGCTTGCCCGCGCCGATGGCGACCCCCATCGGACAGACGAGATCGACGTCGAGCGGGAGATGCGGCCCATGCTGCTCGACCGCACCGCACGGCACGATGCAGACCTTGCCCATGTCCACGGCGTCGTTGATCTCGGGCCAGGTCAGTTTCTCATAGCGATATTCGGTCCGGGCACGGCTCATGATGATGCTCCACGAATTCTTGTCGAGTCAAGGGTCGTCCGGTCGGTCGGCTCATTCGTTTCCACCCTCCTGGCGCTAACCGGGGAAACGAACCAGGGAAACGAACTTTGTCGCCATAAGTCCTTGGTAAAGCATAGCCTTAGGAAAGATCGTTTCCCAGACCAGGACACACACACCTGCACAGGGAAACGAACTTGACCCAGGGCGGAGGGCAGGCGCAGTCTGTTTCTGCCAAACGAAGTGCCATTTTGGCAGCCCGGCCGTCCGGAGGCAAGCAAACAGTTTTCTTGCTCCGCGAATGTGATAGACTAACTGCCACCTTCCTCCATTCGACCCACGGAGTTCCACCATGACCACCACCCGTCGACAATTCATGGCCGCCGCTGGAGCCGCCACCATTGCTGCCAGCGCCATCGCCGACGCGCCGAAGGATGTGAACAGCCGTTTGCGGATCGCACTCATTGGCGTGGGCGGCCGGGCGAGATCGCACCTGAAATGCTTGCTCGACTTGGCAAAGGACAACGTCGAGCTGGCGGCACTTTGCGAAGTGGACGCAACCTTGCTCGGCCAGCACGTCGCCGACGTCGAACGGCAGACCGGCAAGAAACCGATGGCTTTCGACGACATGCGGCGGGTCTTCGACGACAAGACGATTGATGCCGTCTCCTTCGCCACGCCGAATCACTGGCACGCGCTGGGCACGATCTGGGCGTGCCAGGCGGGCAAGGACGTCTATGTCGAAAAGCCGGCGTCGCACAATATCTTAGAGGGCCGCACGGCGGTGGCCGCGGCGCGGAAGCACGGCCGCATCGTTCAGCACGGCACGCAATGCCGCTCCAGCCCGTTGATTCGCGAGGGCATCGAGAAGCTGCACAAGGGCGCCATCGGCCGGGTGTACATGGCGCGCGGCATGGCTTACAAGGTGCGGCCCGGCGTTCCGAAGTTCGCCGCCGGCAAAGCGCCCGCCGGAGTGAACCTCGACCTCTGGTGCGGTCCCGCTCCGCTGCGCGACTTCGCGGCGAAGCCCAAGTCCTACCAGTGGCATTCGCTGTGGAATTACGGCAACGGCGAGATCGGCAACCAGGGCGTTCATCAGATGGACATGATTCGCTGGGGCATGAAGCTGGACGAGCATCCCAGCCGTGTCCAGTCGATGGGCGGCCTGTACGTCAACAAGGGCGGCCAGGAGACGCCCGGCATCCAGAACGCGACGTTCCAGTACCGCAATAGCGATGTGCTGGTCGATTTCGCCGTCCGCGATTGGTACACGCCCACCGAGGCCGGTATGGGCGATACGTTCCCGTTCGTGGACAACAAGAACGCCGTCGGCGTCATCTTCTTCGGGACGGATGGCTACATGATCTTCCCGGACTATTCCAGTTACCACACGTTCCTCGGCCCGAAGCGCGAGCCCGGACCCAAGGCGAGCGACCGCAGCAATCCGATGGCGGACCTGCCGCATTTCCAGAACTTCGTCAAGGCCGTCCGCGGCCGCAAGCAGGCAGACCTGAACGCCGAGATCGAGGAAGGCCACAAGTCCGCCGTGATGTGCCACCTGGCGAACATCGCCTACCGCCTGGGCCGCACGCTTGATTTCGACCCCGCCCAGGAGCGCTTCCTCCGCGACGCCGAGGCGGACAAGCTGCTGACGAGAGATTATCGGAAGCCGTTCGTGGTGCCGGAGAAGGTGTGAGAGAGTTCACCGCGAGCCCGCAGCGCCAAGCAAGGCCGAGATACTGGCGAGCCTCCCACGTCAGTGGGGGGAGTTTGAAGCCAACGACTTACTCCCCCGCTAACGCGGGAGGCTCGCCATCGGGTGGCGCTCGTCCTTGCTTGGCGCTGCGGGCTCGCGGGGACCGGGGGAACATCATCATGAGCCAGTCGCGCGTTTCTTTCATTTATTGTCGCATTTGCGGCGGTCGGGTTCGTTTCGCTGTCCGCCTCCGGCGGTGACTGGCCGCAATTCCTCGGGCCAAAGCGCGACGGCACCTCGGACGAGAAAGACCTGGCGGCGACCTGGCCGAAGGACGGTCCTCCTGTCGTCTGGCAACGCGAAGTAGGCGAGGGCTATAGCGGCCCCGTCGTCGCCGGGGGAAACCTGGTCCTCTTCCAGCGTGTCAAGGCGGAGGAGGTCGTCGAGTGTCTCGACGCCGCGACCGGCAAGCCGCGCTGGAAGGAAGCCTACCCCTGCACCTACCGGGACTCGTTCGGCAAAGGCAATGGGCCCCGCGCCACGCCGGTCATCGCGGGCGGCAAAGTCTACACCCTGGGCGCCAGCGGGAAACTGTCGTGCTTCGAGCTGGCGACCGGCAAGAAGGTCTGGCAGCGCGACCTGCCGAGCGACTACAAGCTGCGGCGCAACTTCTTCGGCATCGGCTCGACACCGATCATCGAAGGCGACCTGCTCGTGGTGAACGTCGGCGGTGCCAAGGCGGGGATCGTCGCCTTCCACAAGGACACCGGCAAGGAAGTCTGGAAGTCGACCGATCAGGACGCCAGCTACGCCTCGCCGGTCGCAGCGACGATTGCCGGCGACCGCCACCTGCTCTTCTTCACTCGTGACGGCCTCGTCTCGCTGAACCCGGCGGATGGAGCCGAGCGTTTCAGCAAGCGCTGGCGTTCTCGCAACGACGCCTCCGTCAACGCCGCGACGCCGCTGGTGATCGGCGATGAGATCTTCATCACGTCGAGTTACAACACCGGAGCGGCATTGTTGAAGGTGAAGAAGAGTGCTCTGGAAGAGATTTGGTCGAGCGACGAGGTGCTATCGTCCCACTTCAACACGCCGGTCTACCACGATGGCTTTCTTTATGGCATGGACGGCCGGCAGGAAGAGGGAGCGCGGTTGCGCTGCGTCGATTTCAAGACCGGCAAGGTGCGCTGGAACCAGGACAATTTCGGCTGCGCGTCGATCATCAGCGTGGGTGACATGCTGATAATGCTTGTCGAGAACGGCGATCTCGTCCTGGCGAAGGCCAGTCCCGAGAAGTACACGGAGGTCGCCCGCTTCGCCGCGCTGAAAGGCCCATGCCGTGCCCACCCCGCGTTGGCCGACGGCCGGCTCTATGCCCAGGACGGGAAGCGGCTGGTTTGCTGGAACTTGAAGAAGGCGGAGTGAGGAGTCGTTTTTAGAGGCTGTGGCAGAGCTGCCCTCGCTTACGCGTCGGGTTGGTGTACATTGCACACCAACCCGACGCGTAAGCGAGGGCAATTCTGCTACGGGCTCTCAGTTTCGTCATCATCCCGCCGCCGAGTGGCATCGCGGTCCATGCCGTTCAGCTCCGCCGAGGAAGCGCGGCCATACTCGATCTCCGAGTGCGCGGCTTCCTCCGGCTTCTCAAGCAACTCGCGCTTTAGCTGCTGGCGCACTTTCTTCTTGCCGGCGCGCTTGATGCTTCGCTTCAACTGCCGTTGGCGACGTTTGTCCTGGTCCATTGTTGCTTCCGGTATCAACCCATACAAGCCTGACGCGCCAGCGAAGGAGCCGTCGACCTTCGCTGGCGCGTCAGGCTTGTATGCCACTTGCCTGCGGATGGTCGGCCGACTGTACCGCCCCGCTTCACGGCCGGCTGCACCACTCTCGCGGATCCTCTTGAGCATGGCTGCCAGCTCCTTCACCTTTGCCTCGTTGCCGGCGGTCAGGCTTTTCGTCTCGGCGAGGTCATCCTTTAGGTTGAATAGCTCCGCGGGGCGTTTCACCATCTTGACCGTCCCTTCCGGAATCAGCTTCCACGATTCCTTGCGGATCGCCAGCGCTCCTCCACCGGTCGAAATCACGACGTGATCGCGGCACGGCTTATCCGGCTTCACCGCGAGCAGGGCCGGCAGCTGGTTGAAGCTGTCGGGACCGGCGGCCGGCGGCAGGTCCTTGCCGACGATGGCCGCCGCGGTGGCGAGCATGTCCACAAGGCAAACGATTTCACCGGACGTCTTGCCGGCCGGCACATGTCCCGGCCAGCGGGCGATGAACGGCTCGCGCGTGCTGCCTTCGAACAGGGCGCCCTTGTAGCCCCGCAGCGATCCGTTGCACTTGTGGCCGCTCTTGTCATTGCCCGAGCCGTCCTGGTAGCCGTCGTCCATGACGCCGCCGTTGTCGCTGGTGACGATGACCAGCGTGTTTTCGGCCAGCTTGAGCTTCTCCAGCGTGGCAAGCACTTCGCCGACGGACCAGTCGAATTCCTGGATCACGTCGCCGCGCGTGCCGCATTCACTCTTTCCGGTAAAACGCGGATTCGGCACGCGCGGCACATGGACATCGTGCGTGGCGAAGTAGAGGAAAAACGGCCGGTCCTTGTTCTTCTCGATGAAGGCGACGGCTTTGCTGGTGAGGGTGTCGGCGATGTCCTCGTCCTTCCAGCGGGCCGCTTTGCCGCCGGTCATGTAGCCGATCCGGCTGATGCCGTTGATGATCGTGTTGTCATGACCGTAGCTCGGCTTCACCTTCAGCAGCTCCGGGTTCTTCGCGCCGGTCGGCTCGTCGCCGATCGGCTTGCCGTAGCTGACGCGGATGGGATCCTTCGGGTCATAGCCGACGACCTTCTGGTTCTCGACAAAAACGCACGGCACACGGTCGCCGGTGGCAGGGATGATGAACGAGTAGTCGAAGCCGACCTCGCGCGGTCCCGGCTTGATCTCGTGGTTGTAATCGGTTTCCTTGTCGCCGAGCCCCAGGTGCCATTTGCCGACCGCGGCTGTTGCATAGCCGGCCTCGCGCAGCAGGCTCGGCGTGGTCACCGTGCCCGGCTTGATGGACAGCGGCGCCACGCCGCTGAGGATGCGCGAGGCGAGCGGATTCCGCCAGCCGTACTGGCCGGTTATCACGGCGTAGCGCGTCGGCGTGCAGACGGAGCACGGGGCATAGGCATCGGTGAAGCGCATGCCTTCCTTCGCCAGGCGGTCGCAGTTCGGTGTCTTCACCTTGGTGGCGCCGTAGCAACCGAGATCGCCGTAACCGATGTCGTCGGCGAGGATGAAGACGATGTTCGGCTTCTTCGGTGGATCAGCCGCTCGTGAGCCGTCGGCGAAGAGCGCGGCGGTGATGAGGGAGAGCGACGATAACACATTAGGTTTCATCATCATTGTCACTCCGCGATAGAATCGGTTCGGTGCCCCGAGCCCGCGGCGCAAGCCAAGGCCGGCGCTTGCGGCGCTCGCCCTTGGCTTGCGCCGCGGGCTCGCGGATTATCACTCCACTCCCGAATGCACGGGTTCCTGGGCGAAAACGCGATCGTACTCTGCGAGGGCCGCGTCGCCGAGCCGTTCCGCCCTGCGGCGAAAGGCATTCCTTCGATAACCCCAGCCATGATGGCTGCGCGGTACCTGCTCCAGCCAGTCGTAGAGATGCACACGGCACAGGTCATCGAAATCCGCCCGGCCGAGACGAACCTCTTGCCCGGTGAGACGATCGACGAAGGAGTACGAGTCGCCAGGTTGATCGAGGGCAGCATCGAAGGAAGGCCGATCCATCGCGCAGTTCAGGTAGGCGAGTTTCTCCGCCCGCTCGCCGATGAGCTCGCGCACCACCGGCCGGCGGTCCAGGTCGAGCTTGAAACCCTGGAACAACTGCGTGCCGTAGATCGAATGAAACATCCCGGCCCGGCACACGTCCTCCTCGCAGCCGACCCTCTGCATGAGCCGATAAACGGCGATGAGATGGGCCAGGTAGGTCTTCTGCGTGTGGGGAACTTTTTCGATGCCGAGATTGACGAGGAAGTCGGTCAGGTGTTTCATGGGGGACTCCGATCGTTTAGTCGCCTTGGGGCTCATCGCTTCCTGAATCTGGTAGGGTGGCCGGGGCTGAGGTACTCCGAAGCCCCGGATGTGAGGTCCGGGGCTTCGGAGTACCTCAGCCCCGGCCACCCTTTTCCGGCTAAACGGTGCTCATATACTCCAGGAACCGCCGTGCGCAGCGGTCGAGGTTGGCCTCGCTGCCTCCGCCGCGCAGCGGCGAACACATTTCATAGGCGACATATCCCTTGTAACCCTGCTCCCGCAAGACGCGGAAG
>CAVTPN010000009.1:0-257483 GCA_963736535.1 uncultured Acidobacteriaceae bacterium | reverse complement strand
TTACTGGTTAAGCATCAGCCCGCCAAAAGTGTGACTGCCAGGCTGGTCTTAACTTGCTCCAGCGTCGGCTTTGGATTGTTTCTTAGCAATGCGGTGGCTGCCATCACCATGCCGGTGGTGCAATATCCGCACTGCGCAGCCTGTTCAGCGATAAACGCGGCTTGCATACGGCTGGGATTTTCTGGAGTGCCCAGAGCCTCGATGGTAGTAACTTCGCGGCCTGCGATCTGGGAAACCGGAGTGGTGCAGGAACGCGCTGGCTTTCCATCGATCAGCACTGTGCACGTACCGCATTGGCCCAACCCGTATCCGAACTTCGCGCCGTGCAGATCAGGATCGTTGCGCAGGACGTAGAGTAGAGGCTGATCCGGATCCCACGAATCAACGCCGACTGCACGGTCATTGACACGAAATTTGTAGATCGCCACGGCTTCTCTCGCCAATTGCTGGCAATCATCCAACTTTTAAATTCGCGCCGTATGCTCTCAGATAGCCATCAAGCCGCCATCGATCGCATAGAATCCCCCCACACAGTAGTCAGCTTCGTCAGAAGCCAAGAAAACTGCCAGCCCTGCCAAATCCTCCCCCGTACCCAGGCGCCCGTAAGGAGTCATGGCAATCCGCCGCTGCCGCATTGTTTCGTCCGACAACCTTGCCGCATTCATGGGCGTATCCATGCATCCAGGGACAATGGCATTCACGCGGATATGATAGCGGGAATAATCAGCGGCCATGGCGCGGGTAAGCGCCGTAATCCCGCCTTTGCTGGTGCTGTAGGCGGTTAGGCCTTCATACCCCCGCAGCCCCGTGGGCGATGCGAGGTTGATGATGCATCCTCGCTCCTGTTTCAGCATCGGGGGAATCACGTATTTAGCGCAAAGCCAGTGGCCACGCAGGTTGACCGCCAGGGTACGCTCCCAGACCTCGGTGCTTAGCTCATGCAGGCGCGTATCCTTGCCGTACATCTGGATACCAGCGTTATTGAAGAGTATGTCGACGCGGCCATATCGTTCCAGCGTCGCATCCACCATGGCTCGCACCTCTGCTTCTTCTGCCACATTCGTTGGCACAAAAAGGGCTTCACCTCCCGCATGCTGAATCTCTTGTGCTGTCGCGTATCCGGTATCGGCATTGATCTCCGCGACTACAACCTGTGCCCCTTCCGCGGCGTAACGCAGCGCAACGGCCTTTCCCAGTCCCGCTCCTGCGCCTGTGATGATCGCAACCTGGTTCTTCAATCGCATACAATTCTCCAACCAACCGATGACACCTGCCTATCGCGCAGGCCATAAAGAACGTCTATGGAGATTCTCTAAAGTCGATCATGACCGGTTGCAGGCGAAATCCGCGTGTACGCACAGCACAATAAATCAACCCGGCCACAAACCACAGGCCGCCCACGATCTTTGCCAGCTTTCCCAGCCCCAGCCAGATAATCGTACAGATCACAAAGCCCATGCCAGGCAGTAAGAAGTCTTTCCAGAAGCTCCTTTGCCGGCCTGCCACAGGAAGAAAATAGAATTGGCGAATCGTAGCAATATTGACCCCCATGAAACCCAGAAAGGCTCCAAAGTTCTGCAACTCTCCAACCAGGTCATAGCGTTTACTGAGCGAGCCGGCAAACGTAAGAGCCCCAATCAGCACAATGTTGAACGAGGGAGTATTCGTCTTTGCACTCAGGTGCGCAAAGAACCGCTTGGGCAGGACGTTGTCTCTGCCCATGGCGAAGAGTAAGCGCGCCGCCCCCACCTGCCCGGTGAGGCCTGCCCCCAGGTTGGCGATGGCGAGCAGCAGAACCATGGCTTCGAAAAGCCACGTTCCGCCCACCCGCCGCGCAACATCCATGAATGCGGTGGCCACGTCCGGGAAGGTACGAAAATCCGGCCACACCCGCTGGCCGAGGTAAGTAAGCAGTCCTCCGAAAATTCCCGTGAACAAACAAACAATCACCAGAGAGAGCAGCACGTTTCGCTTGGGGTTATGAACGTCTTCAGCCAGGGTGGTTACGGAGTCGAACCCGATGTAGGTGAGGGCCGCGAAAGAAGTCGCATGAATCACATCCGCCAGATGGAATTCGCGCGGATCATAAAAAGGGGCGCTCGAGAACAGCCCTCCCCAGCCTTCATGGAACCAAAGATAGCGGATGGCAAGCCCGATGAAAGCCAGCAGCACGAACATCATAAACACCAGCAGGATATCGTTGGTCCTGGCCGTCGCCCGGATTCCGCGCACATTCAGATACGTGATTCCGCAGGCAAAGCCCGCAGCGATGATTACATAAGGAACTTCGGGAAGCATGCGCTGGACAATGAGGGAGCCATACACGACGCAGAAAAGAGGGATGGTCAGGTAGTCAAGCAGCATCGCCCACCCCGCCAGAAAGCCAAGGTGCGGATTGATTCCCCTGCCCACATACGTGTATGCCGATCCGGCGGCAGGGTACAGGGCCGCCATGCGTCCGTAGCTGATAGCGGTCAACACCATCGCCACCATGGCGAACAGGATTGTGTCCACCGTGTGCCCGCGGGCCCGCACAGAAACCAGCCCAAATACGGTCACCGGCGCGCTCGGGGTCACCGCCATGATGCCAAAGATGATCAGATCCCAGAGAGAGAGCACCCGCCGCAGGCGCGGGATCCCAGCACTAGGAGCATTTTCACTTCTACTCTGCATATTCAAGTTCAGCGAAGTGTGGCTTTTCTTGAGGAAAAGCCACGTCGGGGGCGATGGCTCTGTATGCACCAGAAGTGAAAATGCTGTAGCCACATCGATAGGCGCGTCAGGCAAATTCACCACCTTCGCAGCATGGATATCCCGTGGTCCGGATCCTAGGCAGTCAGTAACAGGACCCAGTCGCTGTCGCCGTCCTGGTTCTTCCCCGGCGGCGTAAATTGCCGCGTTCCCGTGTTCGCGAATGGCCCGCCGGAAATTGCGGTGTAAGCTCCGTTGCTGGGGTCGAACCACCTGGCGCTTAGCCGGCGCTTTTAAACTCGCCATGTTGACAGTGATCGTCCGCGCTGTCGGCATGTAAGCAATCACAAAAGAGCCGTCGGGCGTCTTTGCAGCAGTGCAAAAATCACTCTTGCTGACCCGGGTTTGCAGGTTGCCATAACTTCCCAGCCCGGCAGTGACTGCCGTGTGGTCCTGGTCCGGAACGAGATCCTGCCACGGTAGCGAAGAAAAGAATGCCTTCCAGATCATTAATTGCGTCACTGCGACGGTGTCGATATGAAACTTCCATCCGGAGATGAAGGGCCAGGTATAGGCGTTGCCATAAAGCTGCCCTGTGCCCCCGCTCAGCATCGTCCAATAGCCTTGCCGCCTAAGTACCCACGGAGTCCCATAATCCGTCGGATCGCCGACTTTCTCCAAATCATAATGCCCCTCAACCAGGTAAGCCGGCATAACAGGCGTCTGATTGTAGCTATGCAACATCTCGATATAGGTTGGCGAGTAGGTGTAAGTACTGTTGAGAGAAATAATCGGAGCCCATGACTGATCGTCTAGAGAGGAGCTTGTAAAAATGTTTAGCTCGACGGTTTCGAGAGCTCTTGGGTCAGCGGCCTTGATTGCTTTTGCCACGGCTTGGACCACTGCGTCATTCTCTGCGGTTTGCCAGGTATTAAAATCGTCGCCGTGCAACCAGATAATGTTATCGAAACGCTTGTAGCGCTCGCCTAAGTACTTGCCGTACGCGCTCGCGGCAGTAAGGCCGTTCGCGAACAGTGCCTGCAGCCATGCGCCACGCGCTGGGGCAGCCTTGCAACACGTGTCGATGGGATCGAGGAAAACTACCAGACCGTGATTTGCCGCGGCCGTGATCATCTCGTCGACCCGGGCGAAGTATGCTTCGTTAGGCTTAGTCAGATCATAGTGAGCTGCATCCGTCCCCCCGGCGACGTAACCGGTGAAGGGACGAATACCGTCCGGGGTGCTGCCGTCATCCCGGCTGTCATAGTAGGCTGGGGTGGCAACCAGCAGGTTCATCCAGACTGCATTGAATCCATGCGTCTGCCGGTCGGCAAAATAGAACTCGGCGTCTGCCGTGGAACCCATCCCCAGCAGCGCGTGCGGATTGTCACCGGTGATCAGGAAAGGGGTATTGTTCTGGTCGACCAGGTAGCGTCTGTTGGCGCTGAGCTTGAGCGGATAGGCAGGAGAACCGGCGCCCAGAACTTCGGATGGCGCCGCCGCTAGCCACGCCGCCCAAACGGATCCTAGCAGCATGAGTGCCACGACCAGCGCGGGTTGGTTTAGGACCGCCGGCAATCGACATACTCTGAGCACGAAGGCGAGCCGCTCTCGCATTCGCATCCTTTCTGTCGCCGCCCATGGTTGTTCAGCGTAGGTTAAGGGCTCCCCAGCAAGCTATAAGGATTTCGCCTTTTTTTTGTTGCGAAAACCTTTGGCACCGAGGAAAAAACATCGCGGAACTTGTAATTCCGTCTCTCTGTCTAGTGTGCGGTCCCAGAACTTCGCTGATAAATTCGACGGGATGAAGTTGGCGAAAACGAAAAACCTCACGCAGACTCTAAAGCCCTCTAGTATTTTCAGCTGTTTACGGCACGGCTGAAGCCGTGCCATGGAGTTTCTACATTTTCTAGAGCCCGGGGTATGATTTATCGGGCTTCAGTTTCGCGTTTTCGCTTGTATCAGGGCACGACTTTAGAGGCTGCGGAAAAAGTCGGGAAAGGGATGGAGATGTTTCCCTCAGCGGCTAAAGCCGGTCCTGTTTTCAAGCATTTATGTACGGTCTGAAGCCCGTACCCTTCAAAAACCAGAGTTTTTCCGCAGCCTGTTTAGTCGTGCCGCACAGAACCCGAAATGATCAGGGCTTTAGCCCCTGTTATGGCAATACCTGCGCGGAATGGCAACCCGGAAGCAATACTTAGTAGCGCACGGGTATTTTTTGCCACCACGAAGACCAGTATGGCGAGACGCATTCTTCAATCTGAACGGAATGCGACGCTTTTGATTGAAGTATTGCGTTCGCATGTAGCAGCAGGAAAATTTCAATTGCATGACTTTCGTAATCATGCCGGATCATCTTCACCTGCTGATTACAGTTCCCAAGGATGCAACGATTGAAAGAGCGATGCAATTGGTAAAGGGCGGATTTTCTTTTCGTGTCAGGAAGGAGCACGGCTTCCGTGGAGAGGTCTGGCAGCGTGGATTTTCCGAAGTGCGGGTCAGCGATCAGGAGAGCTTTCTGAATTTTCGTAAATATATCCAGCAGAATCCCGTGAAGGCAGGGTTGGCGGACTCTGCGGAACTGTATCCCTACAGCTACACGTATCTGGCGCAAAAGAAGCTGGCAGGGGCTAAACAGGCTGCGCAAAAACTCTGCAGTGGGCAGGAAAGCAACACCGCAGGGGCTAAAGCCCGACCTATTATCACGGTTTACGGCACGACTAAAGTCGTGCCCTGATACAAAGCGAAACCCAAAACCGAAGCTCGATGGATCATACCCAAGGCTCACGAAAATGTAGAAACTCCAGGGCACGGCTGAAGCCGTGCTCTGATACAAAACCTGGAAAACATTTATTCAATGAACTTCCGGGGCAGGACACTACCTGTCCTCTAAAAGACAGCAATGGGATTGAACAAGGAGCCCGTACCGCCAGGCAGGCGGAGCGGAGCAGCCATGACGAGAAATTCCCAACGTTTTTCCTCTTCGCAGACTTTGACCAGTTCTTCAAATTGCAGGCTGTCAGCGCAAGCCATCCCCATGGCGGCAATCTGCAAGGCATGAATCGGATAAGCGACTCCCTCCACGTTGCTGGGAACTGTTTCGCCATCGCCATCGGGGAAGAAGGCTGCCACCTTCCGCTCATGAAGCATGCGGATCGTTTCCACGTGCAAGCCGGCTTTGCCTTCCCCATCGTATCCGTTGTTCCAGGGACCCAAGTCGAGCCGCCGGCGGTGATGGCCGGTGCGGAAAACGAAGATGTCGCCTTCGCCGAGCCGAACACCGTGGGCCTTTTCCGCGGCCTCCAGTTCCGCGGTGCTGACGGCCTCGCCTGGTTCCAGCCACTTCACTCCCCGCAAGCGGGGAATGTCCAGCAGTACTCCGCGCCCCACGATACCGTGCGCGTAAGCGGTAATATCCTGAATCGTGGGACCATGAGAGGTCACGGCGCTCACCGGCTTCCCGTTATAGAGCTTTCCCTGATAGGCGATGTGACAAAGCGCGTCGATGTGGGTATGGCAATCGCCATGAAACTCGGTCGCCAGGTAATCCGTGCAAAACTGCGGCTCCCCGAGATCAGATGGATGTCGTAGTTCTGCACCATGTAGTGGGTCGCGGGGCGGGGATTGTCAGGGCCTGCGACCGTATTGATAGGAATCTCCATCGACACCGATCGACCCGAACGCACCAGCCCCGCCGCCCGCCGGACGTGCTCGGGGCTGATGTAATTGAGCGTCCCTTTGTCGTCCTCGGGACCCCAGCGGCCCCAATTCACAGCCTGGAACAATTTCTCGAACTCCGCTCTGGAAACGTGGGAGGGTGTTGTTTTCGTCATCGTATGCCTTCTCGGTGCCTTTTTAGTCGGTCAGGATTTCGAAGTAGCCATGCCCGCGTGGACAATCAGCGAGAGATCGGTAGCCGTAACGCCAAGATAACACTCTGGATCCGGTCGTCGATGACTGGGCACACATAAAGGTCAAGGCACTTGTTTTGGGCGGAGAGAGGGACGGTCAGAATTTTCCCGCGCTGGCCAAACACATCGCCGACACGATTCCTGGCGCCGAGTGGTGATCATTCCAAACGTGGGCCACGTACCTCACCTTCAAGTCCCCGATATCTTCAATCGTGAGCTGCTGAAGTTTCTGAAGTCGCAAGAACGGAATTAAGTCAGAGCCTGGTTTGTAGACTCTTTCTATGACCTCGCTCGCGAGCATGACGGCCCAGCTTCGCCGGCTGATTGGGCGCGTGGCCCAGCACGCGCGCAAACATTTCCACACGCCCGGCATCCTATCATTCAGAGCTTCGAGCCGGGAGAAGCGTGGTTTTGGAACTTCCAAACCGAGATCGAGGTGGAAGGCTCAAGGCTTGCGCCCCCGAGAAGCCCACCCGATGAGCCAGCCTACTCCAGGCCCGCGGGGTCGAGTCCCAGTGGATTGGGAGCAAAAGCTTCACGGTTGAGGGCGAAAAGGAATTTTGTTCTCCCAACATGTGACTCGGTACCGCGCCGCGGCATCTCTGGATGTACAGGGTAAAGTTCCGAAGAGCGTATCTTGGGAACGTACAGAGGAGTAAACCATGAAAGCGACACAGCGACTTCGCGACCTTGGCCAAAGTTTGTGGCTCGACAACATTACCCGTGACATCCTCGATAACGGCACGCTGAAGAAATATCGCGACGAGTTTAGCGTCACCGGTTTGACCTCGAATCCGAGCATCTTCGAACATGCAATTTCCGGCAGCAAATCCTACGATTCCGAGATTGACGCGGCTCGAGAAAACAGGATTGTCCGGAGAGAACTTGTTTTTCGAGCTCGCTCTGCAAGATCTGACCAGGGCCGCCGATCTTTTTGCGCCAATTCACCAGCGCACTGCGGGGGTTGACGGATTTGTTTCATTGGAAGTGTCGCCCCTATTGGCGAATGACACGGAGAAATCCGCGGCCGCGGCAAAACTGCTGCACGGTAAGGCGAATCGTCCGAACCTGTTCATCAAGATCCCAGGAACGAAAGAGGGAGTCCCGGCCATTGAAGAGTCCATCGCCTCGGGCGTGCCCATCAATGTCACGTTGCTCTTTTCGCGGGATCAATATCTTGCTTCGGCGGAGGCCTATCTCCGCGGACTGGAGCGGCGCGTCGCGGCCGGACTCAGTCCTGATATTCGCTCGGTTGCCTCCGTCTTCGTCGAGTCGCTGGGATAAGGCGGTGCTGACGAAAGTGTCCCGGAACCCTTACGAGACAAGTTGGGCATAGCCATCGGCCAGCAAATCTACAAGGCGTACAGAGACATGCTGGAGTCCGATCGTTGGCAGCGGCTGGCCAATTTTGGCGCCCGTCCGCAACGGCTGCTCTTTGCCAGCACCGGCACCAAAGATCCAAAAGCCTCCGATGTCCTATACATCGGCGCCTTGGCTGCGCCGCACACGATCAACACCATCCCGGAGGAAACGCTGATCGCTTTTCAGGATCACGGTCAAGTCAGCGAAACCTTGCCTCGCGATGGCGGGGACTGCGAACAAGTGCTGGCGGCGTTCACCCGGGAGGGAATCGACCTGGGCAAGCTCGCAGCCGATTTGCAGTCCGAGGGCGCAAGCTCCTTTGACGATTCCTGGCAGAAACTTCTGACGGCAATTCAAACCAAGAGCAGAGCCTTACAGGCCGTGAGCTAGCGTCCTCGGCGCGCTGACCGGCCCGGCTTGCCTAATTCGAGTTTGAAGCCCAAAATGATCGCGGTCAATTTTCTAAGCGGCGCCGTGTTCCGCATGGAAGGAAAGCCGTTCTCATCATGGGACCTGCTCGTCGCTCGGATCGCAAATCGCCGCCTATCTCCGAAATAGACGTCCTATGGATCACCGCGGGCTTGGGCTGCGACGGCGACACCATCGCGATGACGGCAGCCACCCAACCCAGTATCGAGGACATCGTCCTCGGAGCGCTTCCCTGGATCCCCAAAGTGCATTTCCATAATCCATTTCTCGCCTCCGAGGTTGGAGAAGACTTCATGGAGCATTTCCATCTGGCGGCGAAGGGGAAGTCGAATCCTTTCATTCTCGTGATGGAGGGCTCCATTCCGGATGAAACCAACAAGAAAGAAGGCTATTGGGCTTCGTTTGGTACGGACCAGGCAACCGGCCAGCCCATTACGACCTGTGAATGGATCGACTGGCTGGCTCCGAAAGCATGGGCCGTCATTGCTGCGGGAACCTGCGCGACCTACGGCGGAATTCACGCCATGGAAGGCAATCCGACCGGATGCATGGGGCTGCCCG
Source organism: uncultured Acidobacteriaceae bacterium (assembly GCA_963736535.1). GTDB lineage: Bacteria > Acidobacteriota > Terriglobia > Terriglobales > Acidobacteriaceae > PALSA-350. The sequence goes on along the minus strand of CAVTPN010000009.1, from coordinate 248,529 downwards.
ATTATCTTGGTTGGCAGTGGCGGTCGAAAGCCGATATCCCTATCGTTTGCGTTCCTGGATGCCCCGTGCAGCCTGACAATTTCATGGAGACGCTGCTTATATTTGCTGCACATGGCGGCTGGGCGCGCGCCCATGATCCCGCTCGATGAGGCTCTGCGTCCGACCTGGCTCTTCGGGAGCACCGTGCACGAAGGTTGCGATCGCGGTGGCTACTATGAGCAGGCGCAATTTGCGGAGGAGTACGGATCGCCGCTGTGCATCGTAAAGTTGGGATGCTGGGGCCCGGTGGTGCAGTGCAACGTGGGCAAGCGGGGTTGGATGGCTGGCATCGGCGGATGCCCCAATGTTGGAGGCATCTGCATCGGATGCACCATGCCGGGATTTCCCGACAAATTTATGCCCTTCATGAATCAGCCGCCGGGTTCCTTGCTATCGTCCGCCGCGGTTCAAACCTATGGGCGGGCCATCCATGCGTTGCGCCGCTTTACCCAGGCATCGCTGAACAAGGAGCCAGTCTGGCGGCAAAGGCGTCGTGTTCCTGGCAATCAGAATGATTCAGGAACGATTCGCTGATGGCGGGAACGACTGAACATGTGGCATTTGGAGTGAGCTATGTCTTCGTTTGCGCGAGCCATTCAACATCGAAGAGCAGCAACAGCCAGCTCGTCGACGCCGATGCAGACCTGCCGGATATCGCCGAAGCTGAAGCCGTCCTGCTTGATCTCGCCAGAGTATTCGCCGACCCGGGCCTGAATGCTGCCCTGCCTGTTTGAACCACTTCACTGAAAATGAGAAAGCGAACCGACTGCGGATGCGCACGCGCCGAATCTTGAGGCGAAGTATCGCGCTCTGCTGGAGCAGATGCCCGCGGTTGTCTTCATGGCCTATCTCGACCGCGGCATCAGCGAAGCGTATGTAAGCCCGCAGATCGAGGCGGTCCTCGGCTATTCGCGAGAAGAATGGCTGGAAGATCCGGTTCGCTGGTATCAACACATTCATCCCGACGACAAGCAGCGCTGGAGCCTGGAAGCCGCCGAGATGTTCCTTTCCGGCAAGCCGCTGCGCTCCGCCTATCGAGTGATCGCGCGCGATGGCCGCGTGATCTGGTTCCATTGCGATGCCAGGATGATGCGGCGGGAAGACGGCCGCCCCTGGTTCATTCATGGTGTCGCGTTCGACATCTCAGATATGAAACGCATTGAAGAGGAGCTGCAGGAAGAACGCAACTTCGTCTCCGCAATTCTGGACACCGTCGGGGCGCTGGTCGTTGTGCTCGACGACGATGGACGCATCCTGCGCTTCAACCCGGCTTGTGAACTCACCACGGGATATTCGATGGAGGAGGTTCAGGGCAAATGCATCTGGGACCTGTTTCTTCTTCCCGAGGAGGTCGATCGCTTCAAGGCCAATTTTGAGCTGCTGCGCACGGATCTCCTTCCTCAGGATTATCAGAGCTGTTGGGTTACGCGGCATGGAGACGCAGCGGCTGATTGCATGGTCGAGTACGCTGCTTCCCGGCAACGGAGAGACGGCCCGTTACATCATCGCCACAGGTATCGACATCACCGAACGAAAACATCTGGAAAAGGCAATCCTGGATATAAGTGCCAGAGAACAGCGGCGAATCGGGCAGGACCTGCATGATGGTCTGGGCCAGCATCTCACCGGCATCGCATTCATGGCCAAAGTGCATGAAGCAAAATTGGCAGAACAAAATAGGTCAGAAACTGAGGATGCAGCCAAGATTGTGAAGCTGGTGAACGAAGCGATTCATAAGACCCGCGAATTAGCCCGGGGACTGCTTCCGGTAGTCTCTGATTCGCAGGGTCTGATGTCTGCATTGCAGCTGTGGGCGGCTGAAGTAGAAGACCTTTTTGGAGTATCATGCCGCTTTCAGTGTGAAACGCCTGTCCTGATTCATGATGACACGATGGCCACGCATCTTTACCACATTGCCCAGGAAGCAGTGAATAATGCGATCAAGCATGGTGAGCCACGAAAAGTTCTGATTCAGTTGACGGCCGAACAGGGCCGGGGCAAATTGCTGATAAAAGATGATGGCAAGGGCATTGCGGAGAACCCAGCGAATACTCAGGGTATGGGTTTGCATATCATGAATTACCGGGCGGGAGTGATCGGCGGCGTTCTTGAAGCACGCCGGGACACTCCGCGAGGAACGATCGTTACTTGTACCTTTCCGGCGGGAGACAGTGAATAGCGTTCGCATGACTGAGGCTGCCAGCTCGCAAGGCGTCACGCGGGTTAAGAAGAAAACTGTCTTCATCGTGGATGACCATCCTTTATTGCGTCAGGGGCTGGCGTTATTGGTGAACCGGGAACCGGATCTTGCCGTTTGCGGCGAAGCGGAAGAGGCGCAGACCGCCATGAGGGAAATCGCGGCCAACAAGCCTGACATCCTGATTGCGGACATCTCGCTGAATGGTCCGGATGGACTGGAGCTATTGAAGAACCTGCGGACGCTCTATCCAAACCTTCCTGTGTTGATCCTCTCCATGCATGACGAGTCAATTTATGCGGAGCGCGCGCTGCGAGCCCGTGCCAACGGCTACATCATGAAGCAGGAGGCTACTGAGAAAGTCCTGGTCGCGGTGCGCCGCATCCTTGGCGGAGACATCTATCTTAGCGATCGAATGGCCAACAAGCTGCTGCACCAATACGTCAGCGGCGCTTCGGCGGACATGAATTCCCGTCTCTCCGCCCTTTCCGATCGTGAGCTTGAGGTCTTCCGCCTGATCGGTGAAGGCCGCAGTACGCGCCAGATCGCGGAGAAACTGCAACTCAGCATAAAAACCGTCGAAACCTACCAGGCTCACATCAAAGACAAGCTGTCTCTCCACAGCGGGCGCGAACTGGTGCAACATGCCATCCAATCAACCATCACCGATAAAACAACCTAAGCCTAATCCTGCAGCCTCGCAACAAAGGCTGGGTGGCCCATTCAAGCCTTCTTTTGGCTTGAGTGGGTTACCGGCCTCTCCACATCGGGGAATCCCCCATACGATCCGCGAGTATTTGCTATGAGACAGAAAATAGGGCCTGTCCTGCTTGTGAGTCGAAGACGCCTTCTGTTTCTATGGCTTGTCCGCTCGTAGGGGTGGCGTGACCGCCACTCCTCACGAGACGAGAAACTTCGAGAGGAGCGTCCAGCATATGGCAAAGGAAGCAGCGCCTTACGGCCGAGTCACGCAGAAAAAACCCGCCGTGGCGGAAGTACACATAGTCTGGATCACCGCTGGTCTGGGCTGTGATGGAGACTCGGTATCGATCACAGCCGCCACCCAGCCCAGCGTGGAGGATGTGCTGCTAGGCGCAATTCCTGGCTTACCCGCAGTGCATCTGCACAATCCTGTCCTCGCCTACGAGAACGGCGACGATTTTCTCAAGTACTGGTACATGGCGGAACAAGGGAAAGCTCGATCCCGTTCGTCCTGGTCGTCGAGGGCTCCATTCCCAACGAGAAGATCAAGAAAGAGGGCTACTGGGCGGGACTGGGAACCAATCCCAACACCGGCCAACCGATCACGACCAATGAATGGATTGATCGCCTGACGCCGAAAGCGCTTGCGGTCGTCGCTTGCGGCACCTGCGCCACCTATGGCGGAATTCACGCCATGGAGGGCAACCCCACAGGATGCATGGGCCTGGCCGATTATCTGGGTTGGGATTGGAAATCCAAAGCGGGCCTGCCCATCGTGAATGTTCCAGGCTGCCCGGTGCAGCCGGACAATTTCATGGAGACGGTTTTATACCTGCTGTATCAAGTCGCCGGTCTCGCCCCCATGATCCCGCTCGATGATCAACTGCGGCCCAAGTGGCTGTTCGAGAGGACCGTGCACGACGGTTGCGATCGCGCCGGCTACTACGAGCAGGGTGACTTCGCCACCGCGTACGGTTCTCCCAAGTGCATTGTGAAGCTTGGCTGCTGGGGACCGGTGGTGAATTGCAACGTGCCCAAGCGGGGTTGGATGGCCGGAATCGGCGGTTGCCCCAACGTGGGCGGCATCTGCATCGGCTGCACTATGCCCGGTTTCCCGGATAAATTCATGCCCTTCATGGATGAGCCCCCCGGCGCAAAGATCTCGAGCGCGGCTATCGGCATTTACGGCCAGGCGATCCGCGCTCTCCGTTCCATGACCAATGAAACTGTGAATCAAGAGCCAAAGTGGCGGCACCGGCGTGCCGAACTGACAACCGGCTATCACCCCAGTTCCTACTAATCCAAGACTGATAAAGGAGCCACCAAGATGGGCACCATTACCGCTGAGCACCAGCAAGAAGCCGCGCAAAAAAGCCAGTTAGTAGAGATGAATTGGGATCCGATTACCCGGATCGTCGGCAGTCTCGGCATCTTTACCAAAATCGATTTCGGCAAACGGAAAGTTGCTGAATGTCACAGCACTTCCTCGATCTTTCGCGGTTACAGCATCTTCATGAAGGGCAAAGATCCCCGCGACGCTCACTTCATCACCAGCCGCATCTGCGGCATCTGCGGCGACAACCATGCCACCTGCGCCACCTATGCGCAGAACATGGCCTTTGGGGTGAAGCCGCCCCCGATTGCCGAATGGATTGTCAACCTGGGTGAAGCGGCGGAGTACATGTTCGACCACAACATCTTTCAGGACAATCTGGTCGGCGTGGACTTCTGCGAACAGATGGTAAAGGAGACCAACCCCGGCGTCTGGGAGAAAGCGACAAAGACCGCTGCACCCCACGCCGAATTGCATGGCTACCGCACCATCGGCGAAATCATGACGGCGCTCAATCCGTTTAAGGGAGCGTTCTATCTGGAAGCGTTGCAGATGAGCCGTATGACCCGCGAGATGTTCTGCCTGATGGAAGGACGCCACGTGCATCCTTCTACCCTGTATCCAGGCGGGGTGGGTACGGTACCCACAGTTCAGCTCTTCACCGATTACATCGTACGGCTGATGAAATATGTGGAATTCATGAAGAAGGTTGTGCCGCTGCATGATGACCTTTTCGATTTCTTCTACGAAGCCCTCCCCGGTTACGAAGAGGTTGGGCGGCGGCGCATCCTTCTTGGTTGCTGGGGTTCGTTCAACAATCCTGACGTCTGCGACTACACCTACGCAAAGATGACCGATTGGGGTCGCGGCATGTTCGTCACTCCAGGCGTGGTGGTCGATGGCCAGTTGGTCACCACAGACCTGGTCGAAATCAACTTGAATATCCGCATCCTGCTGGGCAGCTCCTACTACGACGATTGGCAGAACTCGGAAGCGTTCGTGAAGAAGGATCCGCTGGGAAATCCCGTGGATCAACGGCATCCCTGGAACCAGAGCACCTTCCCGCGGCCGCAGAAGCGCGACTTTGGCGGCAAGTACACCTGGGTCATGTCTCCCCGTTGGTACGACAAGCGCACCGGAGACTACCTGGCCCTCGATACCGGCGGCGGCCCGATTGCGCGTTTCTGGGCGACTGCACTGGCCGGCATCGTGGACATTGGCTACATCAAAGCCACCGGCCACAGTGTAAAGATCTACCTTCCCGAAGACCATGTCGAAGCCCGAAGTAGAGTTCGAGTGGAAGATTCCCAAATGGAGCAATGCCATTGAACGGGATCGTGCGCGCACTTATTTCCAGGCTTATTCTGCTGCGGCCGCTCTTCACTTTGCCGAACAGGCGCTGGCCGAGCTGCATGCCGGCAGAACCAAGACGTGGAATGATTTCAAGGTTCCGGAGGAAGCGATAGGCTGCGGTTTCCACGAGGCCGTCCGCGGCGTGTTGTCGCATCACGTGGTGATTAAAAACCACAAGATCGCCAACTATCATCCGTATCCGCCAACTCCCTGGAACGCAAATCCGCGCGACAGCTTTGGCACCCCCGGCCCGTACGAAGACGCGGTGCAGAACACGCCGATCTTCGAAGAAAACGGTCCGGAAAACTTCAAAGGCATCGACATCATGCGGGCCGTCAGAAGCTTCGATCCCTGCCTGCCCTGCGGCGTGCACATGTATCTGGGGAACGGCAAGGTGCTTGAGACCCATCACTCTCCCATGTTTGGGCAGCAACTACCTTGAGCACTGCAATTCTCGTTCTCTGATCGACGCAGAGAAGCAGAAGGAGTGACGTGGATAGCGAAAAAGAATTCCAGGAAAAGATCCGGCAGCTCGGCACTCTGGTCGGTGAACTCGACCAGATGCCGGCTGGCGGTTCAAAAGTTGCGGCACGGGAACTGGTCCAGCTTCTCATGGAGGTCCATGGCACGGGTCTGGAACGAATCATGGAGCTGGTCTTTGAATCGGGAGGCGAAGGGGCGCGGGCGAGGCGATCATCAACAGACTCGGCCAGGACCCGATCGTTCGCAACCTGCTTCTTCTCTATTCGCTGCATCCTGATGACCTGGAAACCCGTGTTGTGCGGGCGCTCGACGCAGTAAGAGCTCGTCTGCGCAAATTCGATAGCAGCGTGGAGTTGGTCAGCCTTCATGAGGGAGCCGTCCAACTCCGGCTTCACACTTCCGGTCATGCCTGTGGATCCACGACCAAGGATCTACGCTCCATCGTGGAAGGCGGCATCTACGATCTAGCGCCGGATCTGACCTCGTTGACGATTCTGGCACCGGAAGAGGAGTCTTCTTCTGGCTTTGTTCCTCTGCAGAACTTGCTCAAGCACTCAGTAGCTGCGCATTCATGAGCGGTTCACGGCGCGGGAGTGGATGGTGCCGATTGAGACCGCGTTGTTGTTTGGCTGAAGAGGCTAAGATGCCTGCTGCTGGAACACCTACGTTCGATCAGGCCTTCGCTACGCTTCGCCAGTTCGCCCGGCCGCGGCCGCCGGCCGAGCGCTGCGAATTATGCAGCGCCGCCTTGGCGCATGAACATCCGCACCTGGTTGAGATTTCCTTGCGCCAGATTGTTTGCGCCTGTGAAGCCTGTGCCACCCTGTTTGATGGCATGGCGAATGGCAAATACCGGCGCGTCTCCAGGCGCGCTCAATTTCTGGCCAACTTCCAGTTGACCGACGCGCAGTGGGAAAACCTATACATCCCCATCAATATGGCGTTCTTCTTCCAATCGAGTGTGGAAGGAAAATGGTCGCCCTCTACCCTAGCCCTGCCGGAGCGGTGGAATCCCTGCTTTCACTCGATGCCTGGAACGAGATCGTGCAGGAGAACCCAGCCCTTAGCCAGTTACAACCCGATATAGAGGCCTTGCTCGTCAACCGGGTAGGTCACGCGCACGAATTGGCGTCGGCCGAGTACTATATTGCCCCCATCGATGAGTGTTATCGGCTCGTCGGCCTGATTCGCGCCAACTGGAAAGGGCTCTCTGGAGGTTCCGAAGTTTGGATGGAGATCGGGCGCTTCTTCTCCGAGTTGCGGTCTCACGCGGACGTAGTCAATGGGGAAGCAAACGTCAACACAACGAACTGAAGTTCGCAAGTGAAAGGAGATGTGCCGTGGCTTTTGAATTGCCAGAAACTACCGCGAATGGAAATGACAAGGATACCCTTTACATGCTTGGGGGCATTTCCATGATTGTCTTCGGGGCCGGATTGATTCTTTCCAATCCGTTTGTACGCCGCTACATGTCGCAAATCGGAGTCGGCAATCTAGCCAGTGCCGCCATGCCCGATATCCAGCGCTATTTCAAACTGCGGGCAATGTCGGAGCCGAAGCGGAGCTAGCTGCATGGCCGAGATTTCGACTGCCACGGTGGAAGCGGCGCAAACTCCAGCGGATCGCTACGTCATTGACGGCCGGTCAAGCCGGTTCACCGTGCAGACCTTTGCCACGGGAATGCTGGCCAGGATGGGGCACAATCCAACCATCGGCATTCGTGACTTCAGCGGCGAGATGAGGTTTAATCCTGAGAAGCTCGAAGCCGGCTCGTTCCACCTCGTTATCAAGTCGGCATCGCTGAGCGTGCAGGACGACATAAGCGACAAAGATCTCCGTGAAATAGAACGCCTGATGAAACTTGAGGTTTTGGAGACGGCAAAGTTTCCCGAGATCGTCTATGACGCGCCCAGCGTCTCGGTAACGAAAATGGCTGACGCGTTGTATTCGGCCACTCTCAATGGAAACCTGGCCCTGCATGGCGTTACCCGCAGCCAGCCAATCGCCGTGCGGGTAGCGTTATTCGGGACCATGCTACGGGCGTCTGGTGATTTCACGCTGGACCAGACCGACTACAACATCAAACTGGTTTCTGTAGCCGGGGGCGCACTCAAGTTGAAAGACGAGCTCAAGTTCTCCTTCGAGATCGTGGCTCGGAAACAAGAATGAGATAAAGCCCTGACTTAGTTCTTCAGACCGGCAACCAAGGCTGTGGGTGCCCCATTCCCTCACCTTGTCATTACCCCTGGACGGGCGTAATGACAAAAGGGTTTGGGGGAGGTATGGTCGCCCACTCAAGCCAACAGAAGGCTTGAATGGGCCACCCAAAGCCTTGCTTGCCGGTTCAGGGACCACGACTCGAAGGAAAACTGCGGATCCGCATTTTCGCCTTCGGGCAAAAAAGAAATGGGCGAACATTCGTCCGCCCACGCAAACAACCCCGTCCACGACGTCACAGCCGCTCAGCGGTGCTTGATGAAACTGCCCGTCCTGTAACTCCCCAACCGCCTGCCGTAGTTGCTCCTGGGTGTTCATCACGATCGGTCCATACCACGCCACCGGTTCCTCAATCGGCTTGCCCGATACCAGCAGGAATCGTATGCCCTCGTCCCCCGCCTGCACCACGATCTCGTCTCCGCGGTCGAAGAGCACCAGCGAATGATTGCCCGCATCGTAGACGGGCGGCGCCTCCGGTTTCGCGGCCTGCTCGGTCAGCACCGCGCGGGGACGAGAAGAGTCCCGGAATGTGCCCGAGCCTGCAAACACATAAGCGAAGGCGTTGCGCGTAGTGTCCACCTTTATCCGCTTCCGCTGGCCCGGGGCAACCGAAATATCGAGGTAATTCGGATCAGCGGCCACGCCTTCCACCGGTCCTCGTTTCCCCCAGAATTCGCCGCAGATTACGCGCACGTGGGTACCGTCATCGTCGGTGACCTCGGGGATCGCGCTGGCGGGAATGTCCTGATAGCGCGGGTCGGTCATCTTCAATCTCGAAGGCAGATTGGCCCACAACTGGAAGCCGTGCATCCGCCCCTGCTTATCACCCTTGGGCATCTCCTGGTGCAGGATGCCGCTGCCCGCGGTCATCCACTGCACGTCGCCGGCGGTCATCTTCCCCCGGTTGCCCAGGCTGTCGCCATGCTCCACGGAACCGGCAAGCACGTAGGTGATGGTCTCGATCCCGCGGTGAGGATGCCATGGAAATCCCGCAACATAATCCTCCGGATTCTCATTGCGAAAGTCGTCCAACAGCAAAAAAGGATCGAAGTCTTTGGTTTTGCCGAAGCCGAAGGCGCGCTGCAGCTTAACGCCTGCGCCCTCGATCGTCGGCTTGGTTTCAATGATCTGTCTCACTGCGCGGAGTGACATACGTCCCCTCTTCTCCCGGCTGGTCCGGAGGAAATTCAAGCCTTTACAAACTGCACGTCGAGCGTGATGGTGACCTCGTCACCGACCAGGAGGCCGCCGCTCTCGAGCGCCGCATTCCAGGTCAGGCCGAAATCCTTGCGGCTGATCTTTGTCGTCGCTGATACGCCAACCCGAGTATTCCCCCAGGGATCCTTCGCCGGCGGAGTCGGGCCCTCAGCGGAAAAGACCACATTGCGGGTTACGCCCCGGACGGTTAGATCCCCTTCAATGGACAGTTCGCCGTCCCGAACCAGGCTGATGCCCGTGGACTTGAACGAGAGCGTAGGGAACTTCTCTACGTCGAAGAAGTCGGCGCTCTTCAGGTGCGCATCGCGCTGGGCATCGCGCGTTTCCAGGGAGGCTGCTTCGATCAGGGCCTCGACCCGGGAATTGGCCAGGTTCGATTCATCCAGGGTCAAGGTCCCTGTGACCTTGGCGAAATGTCCCTTCACGTGAGAGATCATCATGTGTTTGACTTTGAACTCGGCGGAGGAATGAGCCGGGTCGATGTTCCATGTTGTGGTTGCGCTGGTGGTTGGCGAGGTAGCGGTGGTGTTCATGGGTAGTTCTCCTTTCGTTGCTATAGATGCGTTCAAACGATAATCGTTGCAACAAATATTTTTGCCAAAAATTAACTCACTTCGGCTTGCGCAGTGTGCAGCAGTTCTGCCAGTGTCCGCAGCCGCTCCCGTCCCAGGTGACCCAGCTGTTTGCGATGGGTTTCCTGCACCGGTTCGTCGAGGCGGCCCAGTAGCTTCAGCCCTTGCGGTGTGATCCGGGCCATCACCATCCGCCGGTCCTTGGTTTCCCGGGTGCGTGAGATCAGGCCGCGCTTCTCCAGGCGGTCTAGCAGGCGGGTAATGTCCGGATCCCGTGTAATCATGCGGTTGGCAACTTCGCCGCAGGGCAACCCATCGGGCGCACCGCGCAAGATGCGGAGCACGTTGTACTGCGTCGCCGAGAGATCCTCTCGCTTGAGAACCTCGATCAGTCCACGGGACAGCATGTCCGTCGTACGCAGCAGTTCCAGGAAAGCCGTTTCCTCGGGATGGGCTAGTCGCCGCCGCTGGTCTAACTGGATCGCTTCCTTCATCTAACTAAACAATACTTGTTATAACGACTATTGTCAAGACGGATTTCTGCGCTCCTCGCGCAGCAGTCCCAAAGGATCAACCGACAACGAACAGGAAAGTTTGTCACCAGGCTCTATATGTTTCACGCCTACGGCGGACCTGCTATCTCGTTCGCCTGGAAGACGTGATATTCTCCTCGCGAAAGGAGTCAGCCGATGGAACCGACAAAACCCAAACTGCCGAGCGAAGCCGTCCAACTCTACAATCTCTTTATTCACGGCGAGATCAGCCGCCGCGCCTTTATGGACGGCGTGCAGCGATTTGCGGTAGGCGGTCTGGCGGCGGCGGCGATTATCGAGGCGTTGATGCCGAACTACGCCCTGGGCCAGCAGGTGTCCAAGACCGACGACCGGATCAAGGCCACCTACGAGACCGTCCCGTCGCCGCAGGGCAACGGAAGCATCAAAGGATATCTCGTGCGGCCTGTCAGCGCCGACACACGGTCCGCGACGGTGACGAAATTGCCCGGCATTCTCGTCGTCCACGAGAACCGGGGTCTGAACCCTCATATCGAGGACATCGCGCGGCGGTTCGCCCTCGCCAACTTCATGGCGTTTGCGCCGGACGGGCTCACCTCTCTGGGCGGCTTTCCCGGCGACGACTACAAAGGCGGCCAGATGTTCGCAAAGTCGACGGCAAAAAGATGGGCGAAGATATGGTGGCCGCCGCCATGTGGCTGAAATCGCGCCCCGACTGCACGGGCAAGATCGGCGCCACCGGTTTCTGTTACGGGGGCGGCGTCGCCAATATGCTGGCCGTCCGGCTGGGAGCCGATCTGGCGGCCGCGGTGCCGTTCTATGGCTCGTCCTCCTGCCCCAGGAGGATATCCCGAAAATCAAGGCGGCGGTTCTGGTCCACCACGGGGAACTCGACACGCGGCTGGCGGCGACGTGGCCGGCGTACGACCAGGCGCTGACCGCGGCAAACGTTCCGCACGAAGGCTATATCTACCCTGGCGCCGTTCACGGCTTCAACTGCGATGCCACGCCGGAACGCTACAACAAAGCCGCGGCCGATCTGGCCTGGCAGCGCACGATTGACTGGTTCAACAAATACGCGCGTAGCTGATACACGTCTACGCAGCTCGTTCAGCTCTCGTCGGCCGAGGGACCGTACATGCCTGGGATCGGAGCGCCAAGCGTCCGAAGGTCGCGGCCCAACTGCGCGCGGTGATGAATGAGGTGATTAAGCACCCAGGTGCGGAAGACCGCATAGCGCGAATCGTCGATCCAGACCTGGTCGCCGGCCGTCATCTTCCAATTGTCATTCCATTTGGCCGTTTCGAGGCTCGCAAGAGTCTGCTTTGCTTTCGACGTCTCTGTGTCGAACTTCTCCAGGATTTCAGCTTTGCTTGCTGGTTGCCAGGGCTTGTAGCTGTCCATATCGAAGTTCAGGCCGTTCTTGGATAGTGTGTCGACGCCCCATGCTCCCGCTGTTTCTGCGACATGAGCAGCAAGACGGCCCAGCGTCATGGATTTAGGGTTTGCCTTCCAGTTCAGATCGGCATCGGCTGGGATCGAATCCAGCATCTTTCGCGTCGAGACAACTTCACGGTCGTACTCGGCGATCAGTTCCTTTTGTATATCCATCAGAAACCTCCGGAATTTCTGTGCCCGACAAGCATACGAGAAGTTCCCAACAAAGTCAGAAGCAAAAATGAACGTCTTCCCTCCGCCCACTGGGCTACCAGTTATAGAGTCTGCGTGAGAAACTGCTGGACTAGAGGTGAGTCCCGCAGAGCCTGCCCTGCCTGCCCCGGCGAACCGTGGGAGCTTGGCGAACGGGAACGTCTGAGAGTAGCCCAGCACGGAGCGCTGGGTTTGGAGTTTCTACATTTTCTAGAGCCCGGGGTATGATTTATCGACCTTCAGTTTCGCGTTTTTGCTTTGTATCAGGGCACGACTTTAGTCGTGCCGCACATCGCTGATAATAGATCGGCTTTAGCCCCTGTTTGCGTTTCAAACGCGCTCGAGATGCCCTCATTCATCGCCCGGCAGTAATGTTCGACGTAAGGAGATCCTTCATAGACCGCGTCAGGGAAAGCTTCCCATAGGTTTCGTCCGACAATCTCGCGATCCGATGCTTCGATCTATACGGTCGGCCGCGAACCGATGATAAGGATCTGCACCAGCCTTCTCGCACTCTGCGCCCAGTCCGGCCCCGACGCAACATTGGAAACGCCGATAAGCGCCCGAAGCAGATCCAGTGGATCGAGATCGGGACGTATGTCTCCGCTCTCGATGGCTCGCTCCACCAGCGCATGAATCGCTCCTTTGATCTGTGCGCCGGAGGCTTCAAATAGCTTCGAGGGTCCGCCGACCAGGCGTATTCAATGCGGGTGCGATGATCTGCTTGGTCGCGATGTAATCGATAAAGAGCAGCATCCACGCTCGCAACGCCTCAATCGGAGACATTGCCTCGGCAAACTCCCGCTCTGCTGCCGCCAGCTTTTCTACCTCAGAGCGATAGACCGCTTCAAGCAGTGCGTCGCGCGTAGGAAAGTGGCGGTAGAGCGTCCCCGGTCCAATGCCCGCCTGTTTGGCAACATCATCCAGGCTAATGTTCGCGCCCGATCGGGTGAAAGCTTCCTTTGCCGTCTCCAGGATGCGCTCCCGGTTGCGTTGCGCATCTGCGCGTGGCTTTCGGCCAGCGGATTGTTGAGGCCTTGTGGTCATAACGGACGCTTGCAAGCGGAGACATTCTCCGCTTATCATTGAATTGCGGAGACACTCTCCGTTTTACCTGTAGCGCGGCGGCTCGTCAATGACGATGACCATGCACGCGCCTCGAGGTGTCCATAAGCAGGAGGAAGACAATGGCAAATATATTTGGTGCGACTTCAACCACGGAAGATGTGTTGTCCGGCGTGAATCTGCAAGGCAAACGGGTTCTGGTTACGGGGGTTTCGGCTGGGCTCGGTGTGGAGACTGCTCGGTCTCTCGCCGCGCATGGCGCGCAGGTGGTGGGTGCGGCGCGGGATCTGGCGAAGGCAGAAGCGGCGACCGCCCAGGTGCGAAAGGACGCTGCTGCCCACGGGGGAAGCTTCGAACTGGTAGCCCTCGATCTTGCCAGTCTCGCAAGTGCGCGTGCCTGCGCCGAGGGGCTGCTCGCAACGGGTAAACCATTCGACCTGGTCATCGCCAATGCGGGAGTCATGGCCACCCCGTTCGGCCATACGGCGGACGGTTTTGAAACCCAGTTCGGCACCAACCACCTGGGCCACTTTGTCCTCGTTAACCGGATAGCGCCGCTGATGCAAGCCGGATCGCGGTTGATCAACCTGTCTTCTTCCGGTCACCGCTTCTCCAACGTCGATCTTCAAGACCCCAACTTTGAGCGGACGCCCTATGAACCCTTCGTTGCCTATGGCCGATCGAAGACGGCGAACATCCTTTTTGCCGTGGCCTTCGACCAACGGCATCGAAAGCGTGGCATACGCGCTGCGGCCGTGCATCCGGGAGGCATACAGACCGAGTTGGGCCGCCACATGGACTCGAGCCATGTGCAAACCATGATCGACCAGATGAACAAGCAGCTTGCCGCGGAGGGTAAGGCGCCCTTCCAGTGGAAGACGATCCCTCAGGGAGCCGCAACTTCGGTGTGGGCCGCTGTCGTCGCTGCGGCTGACGAGATCGGCGGACGCTATTGCGAGAATTGCCACGTCGGCAAAATCGTAGCGGACGATGTGACCATCAGCGCCATCAGCGAAGGGGTACGCGGCTACGCGCTGGATCCAAGCGCTGCTCAGGCGCTCTGGAAGAAAAGTGAAGAGCTGGTTGGCGAGTCCTTTTAGAGATCAGACTGCTGAGTCGTAGTCAATCAAGAGGCTGTTCGTTGGCGCGGCCGTCGAAGAACCTCCCGGGCCCATGGTCGGTATGGCGTTACGCAACCGGCCACTGAAAGCACAACGTGTATCCATCCGGATCGGTGACGTATACCTGCTTCATCCCGTAATACGCGATCGTAGGCTCCTTCGCGGCAATCCCACGTTCGCGCAGACTGGCATACGCTCCATCAACGTCACGGCATCCGAAATAAATGACTGTGTCAGCGTGCGCGGCGATGCGAGCCCGATCTGGTTCCGCAGGGCGCAAATTATCTTCGTATGCATTGTTCACCATCAGTTCCACTCCTCTGAGCCGCAACATGGCCCAACCGAAGTCATCTTTGGCATTGGTAAATGGTTTCGAAGTGTTGACCACCTCAAATCCAAGCACATCGCGGTAAAAAGCGATAGATGTGGGTACGTCGAAGACGGAGAACAGCGGTATCGCACTCTCAATCCCAAGAGCCATGCGAGGCTCCTTTCCTGGAGATCCGCTTTCTGGATCATAATGCAGTCGTGCGGGCATTTCTCCCAGATGACGGACAATCCGGAAGTGAACTCTCCATAGTGCCTGAAAAGTCGCATTTTCAATAACGACGTCTTTCCGAAGGCTTGTCCGTCTGGCCAGCACCTCGCAGTCGAAGGAATTGCCGCCACCGAACTAACATCCACGAAGATCCTTGTTAACCAACCCCACCCCTCATTCGTTGTACTGGGCAGAAGACGATTCACCGCCAGGTCACGTAAGAGGATATCGAAATGCGCAGGCAAACCCGCACTCTCCCCGCACTTGTTCGTTCGTTTGTTGTGGTCATCGTACTGTTCGCCGCAGGCACGATCGCGCATGCGCAACCCTCTGCGCCGGCCCGCACACTCGTACCACTCGCGCCCCTTGCCAGTGACAAGGATCTCGCTGCCACCCAAGAGCAACTCATCAAGCTCCTGCGCATCAGCCCCACGCTCACCACCGTGGTGGCGCGCGACCCGTCCCTGCTCGCTAATCAGGACTACGTCAGCCGCAATAATCCACAGCTCGCGCAGTTCCTGCTGATCCACCCCGAGATTGCCCGCAATCCCGACTTCTACCTCTTCAATCACATGGACCCCAATGACGGTGGAGCAGATCAGACGCTTGAACGAGCCGTCTGGCCTGAATTGCAGCAAACGCGCCGAGAACCTGCCATGCTCTCGATGTTGTTGAACGACCTCGGCCCTTTCCTCGTCTTCGCCTGCGTCCTGGCCGCCTTGCTCTGGCTCATCCACGTGTTCCTGGAAAACAAGCGCTGGAGCCGCATCTTCAAGCTGCAGATGGATGTGCACGGGCGCCTCATCGACAAGTTCGGCAGCAACCAGGAGTTACTCGCCTACATGGGCACCGAGGCAGGCAAGCGCTTCCTCGAGGCAGCACCCATCCCCGTCGAATTCGAACGCGAACAACGAGTCCCCAGCGCTGTCGCCCGAGTGCTTACCCCTCTCCAGATCGGCGTCGTCCTCACCTTGCTCGGCGCCGGTCTGCTTTTTCTTCGACACGCCCTCGCCGACTTGGCCGATCCCTTGCTCGTCTTTGGAACCATCGTGCTGATGCCCGGCCTCGGGTTTATCATCTCCGCGGGGATCACCTGGGCGCTGGCCGGCCGTCTCGGACTCATACCTGACAGCACTTCGGTAGGGAATCGATTCGATCCACCCTTCGACCATAACGATCCGAAAGACCGCACGTGATTGCGGTTGCTCTCCGAGTCAGTGAGCCGTATCAAGATGACCTGGGAATATGTCATTCCGAACGCAGAAGCCGGCAACCCGCCGCGGGCGTGTGAATTGCCCATGGACAACGATGCGTTCGCCGCATTCTACGCGCGTTCGGCTCGCCCCCTGTGGGCGTATCTTGCGCGTGTCTCGGGCGACCCGTCGCTGGCAGACGACCTCATGCAGGAGAGCTACGTTCGATTCCTCTGTGCTTCGCGCCCTGACGACGGCGAAGTGGCCGGCCGCCGATATCTCTTCCGCATCGCCACCAACCTGCTGCGTGACCACTGGCGTCAGCCCAAGTCCACCTCGGTCGAGGACCTCCCCGAGGAAGTATTCGCTGTCCCCGGCAACTCTGCCCAATGCGACGCGCAGGTCATCCTCGGTCCCGCCCTCGCCGCTCTGCGCCCTCGCGATCGCCAGCTTCTCTGGCTCGCCCACGCCGAAGGCTACTCTCACCGCGAGATTGCCGAGATCACCGGCCTCGCCACCGCGAGCATTCGCCTGCTGCTCTTCCGTGCCCGCCGCAAGATCATGCGGCTCTTGCCGCAGCCCGCCGCCTGCGACCGGAGCTGGCCATGACACTCACCTTCTGCCCGCGCGAAAAAGAAATTTCGGATCTGCTTAAGAGCGGCCACTGGCCCCGAGCCTGCGCTCCCGACTTGCACGCCCATGTGCAATCCTGCCTGCAGTGTCGCGACGTCATCGCCGTCACCCAGGCTTTTCAGCAGGCCCGCGAGGAGTCTGCACGTGCTGCGTGCCCCCAGGCCCCAGGAGTGCTCTGGTGGCGCGCCCAACTGCGCCGCCGCCGTGCGGCCCTTGAGTGCATTGCCAGGCCCATCACCGCCGCTCAAATCTTTGCCCTGTCCATCACTGTGCTGGCCGCGATGATCTTTGTGCTCTCACAGGCGCGGCACGGGCTCCACTGGCTGACGCGCTTGACGGCGTTATCCCCGTCTCAAACATTTCACCTCCAAACGCTCTGGACCAGCGCCTTCCTTCACTCCGGCTGGAACTCATGGTCCGTCATGCTCGCCCTTGGAACGCTGGCCTTTTGTGGCGCAGTCGTCCTCTACCTCGCCACCCAGCGCCAATGATTCTGTCCGTTCGCCCATGTGCTCCGCCAAGAGAGATTACCAATGGCCAATGGCCATCAAGATCTGCTTTCCCAGATTTCCCGTAGATAGTAAGATCCGATTGCCCCTTCAGGGATAGTTCCAGGCGCGCACGTGCGAGATGAGGCCATCTCCAGCGTCGAGGTGGCGCCCGGGGGTTTATATCCATGCGCAATGGCTGGACTGTAGCATTCCTCATCTGCCTTCTGCTTCTGATCCCAGAGAGTCAAGGTCAAACCTACATCTTTGGCAGAACGGACTTGACCGTCGGGCCCGGCGCCTTTGCAGCCGCTACTGGCGACTTCAATGGCGACGGCATCGTCGATCTCGTCTCCGCGAACCAGGGCGACAACACCGTATCTGTGGTACTGGGAAATTTGGACGGAGGCTTCAACCCGCAGGTAACCTATCCCACGGGCCCGGCGCCTACCGCGGTACTCACCGGCGACTTTAATAACGACGGCAACCTTGATCTGGCGGTTACCGACGGCAACTGTGCCAACGAGGGGCCGGACGGTTTCGTAAACCTGACTTGCAGCCCAGGCACGGTGAGCATCTTGCTGGGCAACGGGGACGGTAGCTTTCAGCCGCATCTCGATTACGCCACGGGGAAAAACCCCTCCGCCTTTGCCGCTGCCGATTTCGACGGCGATGGCAAACTCGATCTGGCGATCGTCAATAGTCAGGACGGGACTCTCTCTGTGTTGCTGGGTCACGGCGACGGCACCTTCCAGGCGCAGGTGCTATATACCGTACCCCTCGCACAAACCTTGGCTGTGGGCGATTTCAACAACGACCACAAGGTGGACCTGGTGGTCGGTGGCGCCACTGTCTCCACTCTGCTCGGCAATGGCGACGGAACGTTTCAAACTCCGTTGAGTTATGCCGCGAACCTGTCCACATCAGCTCTAGCAGCGGCCGACTTCAACCGCGACGGCATATTGGATCTGTACGCAGGCGGGAATGTTCTCCTGGGCAACGGCGATGGAACTTTCGTGCTCCACGCTACCTACCCTGCTCCCACAGGCATGGCCTCTGCCTCTGCCGCCGACCTGAATGGCGACGCGAAGCCCGACCTTGTGCTCGTTCAAGGGAGCAGCCTCGCGGTTCTCCTCGGCAATGGCGACGGCACCTTTCAATCTCCCGCGCCGTATGCCGTAGGGCCATATACGGCTGATGTGGTTGTAGCCGATCTGAACGGGGATGGCCGGTTAGATTTGGCCGTGGCCGAGTCGGGATGCCAGGCATTCAGTTGTTCAGCGACTGCTTCGGCGACCGTGTCGGTTTTGCTTGGTCTGGGCGACGGCACCTTTCTGGTCGGAACCAATTATCCCTTCCAGTCGGGCTTTCCCGCTTCACAAGTGCTTGCAGGCGATTTCAATGCGGACGGCAAAACAGATTTCGCCGCGGAAACAGCCTTTCCTCCCGTAGGACAACCGACGCCTATCGGCGTGTTTCTCGGCAACGGCGATGGAACCTTGCAGCCGGACCTCGCCACGTCCTTGCCTCAATCCGCCGGCGATCTAGCTGCCGCCGACCTCAATGGAGACGGCAAAACCGATATAACCAGCGTGTACTTTAATTGCAACAGCAGCGACACCAGCTGTATCCCCGGAGAGGCCGTGGTTCTTATCAGTAATGGGGATGGCACATTCCAGCCGCCCGTGGGATACACCGTTGGCCTACAGCCTCAGACCTTGACGATTGCCGATTTCAATGGGGATGCGAAACCCGATCTCGCGGTGAGCAACTCCGGGTCAAACACCGTCTCCCTGCTGCTCAACAACGGAGATGGAACCTTCCTCCCACACGTCGATTACGCCACTGGCATCGGGCCAACAACCATCTTGTCCGGCGACTTCAACGGTGACGGCAAGCTTGATCTGGTCATCCAAACCGAAACCGGGTTTTCCCTGCTGCCCGGCAACGGCGACGGAACCTTCCGCTCCCACCTCGATTACCCAATCAACGACGAACTCACCTCTCTCACCTCCGGTGACTTCAACAGCGATGGCAAGCTGGACCTCGCCCTGACGTCCTCAGATTTGCCTCAGTTGTTCATTCTTCTCGGAAATGGGGACGGCACCTTTCAAACCACCGTGGACACTGCGAGTGGCAGCGTCAACGGATTTCCCAATGTCGCTGACTTCAACGGGGATGGCAAGCCGGACCTGGTCATCTCGGGCTCGGGCTCGATCTTGTTGGGCAATGGTGATGGGACCTTCCGTCCGCCCCTGGTCGCGTTTATTGCAACCGGCCTTTTCGCGGTGGCCGATCTGAACCAGGATGGATCACCCGACATTGTTGTCTCGACGGGATACGCCACCACGACCAATCAAATCTCGGTTTTGCTGAGCACCCCATTTAAAGCCGTGGCGCCGTCCTCGCTCAATTTCGGTTCCCAGGGCATAAGCACAACCAGCGTGGCTCAAACCATCACCATCAGCAACCCGAGCAACGTGAGCTTTAACATCGCCAATATCGCAACCAGCGGAGACTTTGGCCAGACCAACGATTGTGGCGCCAGTCTTGCGCCCGCCGCCCATTGTGTGGTGACCGTGACCTTCACGCCCACCGCGACCGGGTTGGAGTCCGGCTTCATCACGTTCACTGACAGCACGAAGATCAGCCCACTCGCCATCCCCGTCAGCGGCACGGGTGTGAATGGGCCTGCGCTGACCTCGTATCCCGGTAGATTGAACTTCGCGCCGCAGGCAGTTGGCAGCAGCAGCAACCCGGCAGCAGTGATGCTGGTGAACGCTGGAAACTCTCCCCTGAGCATCACCGGTATCGCACTTGCGGGAACAGACCTCTCCGACTTTGCCCAAACGAACAACTGCGGAGCGGCCCTGGCGGCAGCCGCCTCGTGCACGGTTAACGTCACCTTCGCTCCCACCACTGGGGGCTCGCGAACAGCCAACATCGCTGTCAGCGGCACGGAGCCGGGCAGCCCGCTGGCAGTGGAACTGGCAGGAACAGGTCTTGGGCCCAGCGCCACGCTCGCCCCGAGCGCGCTCATCTTTGCTTCTGAAACCGTGGGCGCCACCAGCGCCGCGCAAGTTGCGACATTGACCAATGTCGGAAACGGACCGCTGAGCATATCGGGCATTTCGGCCACTGGGGATTTTGCAGAAACTAACACCTGTGGCACAGCGCTCGCCGTGGGTACCAGCTGTCAGATCTCGGTTACGTTTACGCCCACCACGGCCGGTACCCGAACGGGCAGTATCGCGATTGGCGGCAGCAAGCAGACCGTCGCGCTCTCCGGCGTCGGTGTGGCCGCTCCTGATTTCAGCATCGGATTGTCTTCCGGATCGCAAAGCTCGCAAACCGTCACCGCCGGGCAGAATGCGCAATTCACTCTGGCCGTCGCGCCGGCGGGGTCTTTTATGGGTGCGGTCAGCCTGAGTTGTAGCATCACGCCGGGAGCAGCTTCGGCGCCCACGTGTGCTTTGTCGAGCTCTTCGGTGCAGCTCAGCTCCAGCGGAGCGCAGACAGTCACGGTTACGGTAAAAACCACAGCCCCCGTAACCACCGCGCGCCAGGCTGATTTCCCTATGGGGGCGGTGCCTCTGGCGTTTACTGCGATGTTGCTGGGTGCGGGCGGCTTGCTGCCCCGCAAGCGAAGGTGGTTACTGGTAGCTCTATCCGCGATGGTGGTATTCGGAACCGCGGTAGGTTGCGGAGGGGGCCAAGGGTCTTCCACCTCTCCAACCACAACGCCGGGAACACCCGCTGGTTCCTACACCGGGACCATTACGGCCGGCTCCGGCAATCTGACTCACGCCATGACCGTGACGATCATTGTCCAATAGAGCCTTCCGAGGAGCACGGCAATGAAGGGCATGGGCTAAACAGGCTGCGGAAAAAGCCGCGGCTAAAGCCGGAGGAGAATAAGTCTCACGCGAGCCGCTCGGCTTGAAAGCCGAACTCCCCCGCATGAATGCGGGGGCTGCCACCATGGCGCCTTTTCCAGCTACGGTTCCACACCAGCTGCGATGTTCCCTGCTGCCCTCGAAAATAGATCCAGTCCAAAGGGGTGATAGTCCGCCGTTCAACCGTCTCCCGCGGCACTCAAATGCGTTTGAAATCTATTTTGGTCGTCCCGATCGTTCTTCCGTGGAAGCCGGTGGGAGCCCCCTGCTTCAGCGTCGCGGAAAGGGTCGCACTTCCATCCATCGGGCTTTAGCCCCGGTGGTGTTGCTTTCCTGCCCGGTACAGAGTTTTTCCGCAGCCTCTTTAGCCCGTACATCAACCAAGGAGAACTGCTGCGGCTTTAGCCGCCGAGGGAAATATCGCCGACACTGGCGGTACAATCTGACCCATCAGGACTGGACGGAACCGTCTTTGCCTCTCAAACAGGCGAGAAGGACACCTGAATGGATCCCCATGACATTCGTTGATTCGGAGGGATGGAACAAATGAAACGCCCGGTCTTGGATTCACGCGCAGGAGTCGGCTTCCAGTGGATCTGGGGAGATTTGAGTTACGGAGCGCGATGCCTGCGCCGGTCACCAGGATTTTCGATTGCCGCAATATTCGTCCTTTCTCTCGCAATTGGTGCCAATTCGGCGATCTTCAGCGTAATCGAAGGAGTGCTTCTCCGGCCTCTGCCGTACGGCAATCCAGAACGTCTATGCGTCTTGTGGAAGTCCATTCCGCAAAAAAACATCGAATGGGATTGGACCTCGGCTCTTACAATTCGTGATTGGCGCGAGCAAACTGAGGTCTTTGAAGACGTGGCGACGGTGTTGCGTCCAGAAGGCTCGAAGGTCACGATGCGTGGCGATTCTGGCTCCGAAGAGATTCAGGCATCGATTGTCTCGGGAAACTTTTTCGATCTGCTTCGTGTGCGGCCTCTGCTGGGCCACACATTCTCTCCCTCTGAAATGCGCCGCGGAGAGAACGTGGCAGTGATGAGTTACGGAATGTGGAAGCGACGCTTCGGTGGGACGAGCGCAATCCTGGGTAAGCCGATCCAACTTGACAATCAGTTCGTCTCCATCATCGGTGTGATGCCGCCGGACTTTCAATACCCGAACAAGCAAGCGGAGTTGTGGCTACTGTTAACCTCCGATCCACGATGGCCGATGTTTCAGAAATTCCGAATCGCCGATGCATTCAGCGGCCTGGGACGCCTGAAGCCAGGACGGTCGATCGAGCAAGCCAGAGCGGAAATGAAGGTGGTCTCTTCCAAACTGGCTAAGCAGTATCCGGCAACCGATACAGGATTAGAGGTAGACGTTGTTCCGCTGTCCGACCAAATCGCGGAGTGGCCAGTACGTCGTGCTCTCTGGATTCTCGGCGGCGCGGCCCTTTGCGTGCTGCTGGTTGCGTGCTCGAATATTGCAAGTCTTCTGGTAGCAAGAGGTGCAAAACGGAGGAACGAAATAGCAATTCGTGCCGCGCTCGGCGCCGGACAATGGCGGCTCGTCTGGCAGTTGGCTACTGAAAGTATCCTCCTCTCGCTGGCGGGAGGAATCGGCGGAGTAGTGCTCGCGTACCTTGGCCTGCACTCCCTCTTGGC
Organism: uncultured Acidobacteriaceae bacterium; assembly: GCA_963736535.1. Taxonomy (GTDB): domain Bacteria; phylum Acidobacteriota; class Terriglobia; order Terriglobales; family Acidobacteriaceae; genus PALSA-350. The sequence goes on along the minus strand of CAVTPN010000009.1, from coordinate 225,667 downwards.
ACTTGTACCGGCAGATCTTCCACGCTCCGACGAGATCGGGATCAACGGCGTTGTCCTTGGTTTCAGCTTCGGTCTGTGTCTGCTCACTGGATTGGTCTTCGGACTGCTTCCCGCTTCCAGGGTTGCCCGTATGCAGGCGGGGTCCGCCTTACCGGAACAAGGGCGAGGTCTGTCAGCAGGGCCGGGAGCGCGGCGCATCCGTGGCATTTTGGTGGCGACGCAGTATGCCGTTGCCATTGTTCTGCTGGTGGGGGCGGGCCTTCTTATTCGCAGTTTCCAACTTCTCAACTTAGTCGATCGGGGATTTGACACCACTCGACTTTTGACTGTTTCGGTGGCCCTGCCATATGAGAAGTACAAGGAACCGGCGCGCGGGCAAGCGTTCTTTGAGGAAGCAATCCAAAGGTTAGATTCCATACCGGGTGTTGAGGGGGCGGCTACTGGCTCCGCGGTCTTTGACACCTTTCAGGGAAATGTTCCCGACGAAAATATCGTCGTGGAAGGCGAACCCCTTACCCAGGATCCTACCCGTCACGCACGGAACATTGTGAGCGAGAATTACTTCCGGCTCTTGGGTATTCCCTTGCAGGAAGGAAGGCTGTTTACGGAACAGGACGCCGAGGGCAAACCGGCCGTCGCAATCATCAATAGAAGCATGGCTCGTCACTTCTGGCCATCGGGGAATGCGATTGGGAAGCGGTTCAAACAGGTTCTCCCAGGCATGGACAGGAAGTGGATGACTGTAGTCGGAATAGTCGGTGATGCCATTTACAACCGCGACGGAGTCAATCTTCCGGTGTTTTATCGTCCCCAGCGGCAAGAGTATTTTACCGAGCGGCAAGTGGTAGTCCGTACCAGAAACGATCCGAAATCCTTAATTGCTGCAGTGCGCCAGAAGTTGCAATCGATCGATCCAACTCTGCCCCAATTCGAGACTGCGACCGCGGAGGACCGGCTAACCGCGCAGGACACACCGAGACGCTTCCAAACCGAGTTGATCGGAATCTTTGCCGGCATTGCCCTTGTGCTTGCTGCCACCGGCCTCTATGGGCTAATGGCCTACTCCGTCGAACGGCGAACCAGGGAGATTGGAATCCGGCTCGCGCTAGGAGCAACGCGAGCGACCGTTGCTCGCATGGTGCTGTACGAAGGTCTGTCATGGGGAGCTGGCGGCATCACGATCGGGGCGGTAGGGGCCGTTGCCTTTGGTCGCGCGCTTTCTGCATCGCTCTATCGTGTCACAGCGACTGACCCGGTAACCCTATCGGCCGTTATTGCTTTGTTAGCACTTGTGATGCTCGCAGCTTTGGTGCTTCCGACCCATCGTGCAAGCAAGATCGATCCCACCGGGGCGCTTCGTCACGAATAACAGCCATCGGCTAACGAGCCAATGTTTCCGCTCGCTCCACGAATGGCCAGAAATCGATTGCATCCCCGCACGATAACGGTTCGCCGTAGCTGACGGTGAACATCGATAGACATGGCCTGCTACGCTCTGGCGGTGAACAGGAAGTATCCGACGGATGCGAAAAGCCTGTCTTCGCAAACAAGTGTTTCAATTCCAGAGTTCCAATCTTGCAGCTCAGAATCGGAAATTACGCTGTCGGTTGCGGCAGAGCGGCCGCATTGCGCGAAGTAGCTTGCTGCCAGTGCAGGCGAGAACACAACCACCCGCGTGGCAAGGCGAATATCACGGAATCCAACCTTTGCCAGTATCCCGCTGAGTTGGCCCGGCAACCAACCGTGCGCAACGTTGGTATCCGCTTCATGTCCCATCACGCGCCGAACCAGGGACCGGTCCCCCAGGTTAAGCGTCGACGTACTGATGTCTGGCTCGATGCAGGCAACGCAGCCTCCGGCATGGAGTACCCGCCGCGTCTCTGAAGCAGCTTGCGCTACATCGGGAACATAGATGAGCAGGCGCTCCGACCACACGATCCCGAACGACTGGTTGGGGTAGGGAAGCGCCTCCACGCGTGCTTGTTCAAATGCAATATCGATCGTGGCCGCCGTAGCGCGTCGCCGAGCCTCCGCCAGGAAATCGGAACTCAGGTCACAGCCGGTAACAAACCCACCGGGGGCTGCCAGGCGAGCCAGCCGGAGTGTTTCCAATCCAAAGCCACATCCGACCTCGAGCACACGTGCACCGGCGTTGATGCCGGTACGTTCGTGCCCCAATGCCTTCAGCTCTTGCAGCTGCTCGAGCCGGTCGAAGCTCTCGAGTGCGGAAATATAGGACGAGAATTCGGTTCCGTGTGAGGCCGACACAAAACCTTTAAGAGAGATACCTCCGCTGCCAGGTTCGTTAGACATGCGATCCTCTTTGCATCCACGGCTATGGTTCTCTGCAACTCACTCATCCGTCAAGCCATGATATGTCCACTCGTAGCGGCCTCCGCTGGTACGAAATGCGCTATCGAACACACCGCCTTGATCCTGCCAGTCCTCCGCAAATGTGCCGCCGAGGTTTGAGACCTCCAGCGGCATATAGGTCGCGTCCTCTTTCTGCAAATCTACCTTCGTCAGGCGTGAACCGTGCCGGGAAAGCCCGTAGCTACTGACGCCCTGCGCGATGAAATCGGCAAACTCCTGTGGCGACGCAAACAACTCCGACTTCGGCGCGGCGGAGGGGCGAACGGTCGCAGCAAAGAGCGATCCTTCGTCCAGGCTGTCGACGTGCACCAATGTTCGATCGGCCTGATGATCGATAACAGCCTCGACTTGGGGATGAGGCGCAGAGAATCCCAGGGCGGTAAACCACGCGCCAAAGGCAGAGTTGGTCTGCCGTTCGGTAACGAAGACAGCCGGAGTCGCCTGCTTGCGCGATACGTCAAGCACGGCGTAACGCGGAGCACAACTGATGCTGGTAAGACCGATCTGCGTGGTCAGCGGGGCAACCGTGATCCCCCGTAAATCGAGAATACAAAATGAGGCGACGCCATAGCCTCCTACCTCTTGGGGAGCTAGCCAGGAAACCGGCAGGTATCTGGCGAGCGCCTTCGCGGGTAGCCGGAAGTTGAAAATGAATCGTTCGGCGAGTGACGCGCGCACGGCAGGCATCAATGACATAAAGAGTCTCCAGAGAAATTATCCCCCAATCTCCCTCCCGGCGCTGCTGCGCAAATAACGGGAAGTCGACTAGGGTTTACCAATGCGGTTGGATCCACTTGGCCAATAAACCGGCATCTCGGACAAGTGGATGGTCCGAATCTGGACCTGTCATCTCGTCGACTTCTGCTAAAGCAAAACGATTTCGCATGGTTTAGGATGGCCCCAGGGAAGTGGTCCGTCTATTAATAAATCACTGAAGGAGTTTAGTCATGCTCGGTGTTTACCGGTCCGCCTACCGTCAGCTCCGTCGCTCGCCAGGTTTCGCCATCACCGCGATCCTCATTCTTGCGGTTGGCATCGGCGTCACCACAGCCATGTACAGCATTCTGTACGCGGTTGTTCTGCAGCCTCTGCCCTTCTCCGAGCCTGATCAGTTGGTCGCCATATCTGCCAAGCCGTGGGATTGGCTATCTCTCCTAACCCTCCAGGATTGGCAGCGCAACAGTCGCGTCTTCCAGTCCATTGCGGCCTACACGGGTTGGTCCCCGCGGATCCAGTCCTCGGCCGGTATGAGCCAGGCGAACGCCGTCCTTGTGTCGCAGAATTTTCTGCGGACACTGGGCCCCGGTCTCGCGCTGGGTCATGACTTCGCGCAAACAGCACAGGAAGCTGACTGTTTCGGTCAGGCAATCGTGAGCGATGCTTACTGGCGGCGCATGGGTGGTGGTCGAACACTCGCGGATCGCACACTCCAGCTCGATCACAAGACCTACTCCATTGTCGGCGTTCTTGCCCCCAGCGCTGCACTGGAAGAAATGGATGCATTGGAGCAGCCATCGATCCTCACTCCCATTGGATGCGATCCAGCCAAATCACCGGCAGACCGGGGCTCTTCTTCGTATCGGGCAATAGGCCGCCTGCGGCCTGGCGTATCGCTCCATGAGGCGGCCGCAGAGATCGAGACCAGGCAGCAAAACCTGTCACGCGAGTACCCCGGGCAATACCCACCCGGCTTTACGCCGTTCCTGCTCCCGTTAGCTGATTCTATGGCCGGTACCGCGACACGAGCGGCTCTCTTCGCCTCGCTCGCCGCTTGTGGCCTGCTGCTGGTGATCTCGTGCGCCAACCTGACCAATCTCCTCCTGGCGCGGAATACGCGGCGTCGCTCAGAGTTCGCCCTTCGCTCTACACTAGGCGCCACGCCGCGACACCTGCTAGGGCAAATGTTAGCGGAGAATTGCATGCTGGCGGTCACCGGCGCGATGATCGGCGTATTGTCGGCGGCCGTGTTGGTGCGCGCTGTGGCTCGCTTGAATGTCGTGCATTTGCCCCGGCTGGCACAGTCCAGGCTCAGTTTGCATGCGCTGGCATTTGCCGGATTGGTCGCAATCATGGTCACACTCCTGCTCACCGTGCTGCCGGCGATGCGAAGTCTGCGGCCTGGGCTACTTGCCGACCTCACCAATGGCGCGGGTCCCGGGAACTCTGCGTCCAGGGGATTGAGGCGTGCTGGGCGTCTGCTCGTCGCCGGGCAACTGGCCATGGCGCTTGTTTTGGTTGCAGGCGCAGGGTGGATGGTGTCCTCACTCCTTACCTTGCTGTATCAGCCGCTCGGCTTTGAGCCAGATCGCCTGATCATTGCCAGTACAGACCTGCGTGGACCTGTGCCCAACCCTACCGTTCAACCCGCCAAAACTCTGGCCGTCTTGAATCAGGCTTTGGCTGAACTGGCCGCGCTTCCCGGGGTAGTCGATGTGGCCGCCGCCAACGATAAACCGCTCGGTGGCAGGGTGAATCGCTATGACTTCTGCGCCGATGTGCACCCTGAAGAATGTAATCAGCCCAGCTTGAGAGCTCCAGATGTTTTCCTAGTCACGCCCGGATATTTCCATGTCGTCGGGCAGCAGCTCTATCGCGGCCGGCCGTTCAACACCGCCGATGACGGCCGCAATCACGTGGCCATCGTAAACCGGGCACTCGCGGCGCAGGAGTGGCCCGGCCAGAGCCCGATCGGCCGCCGTATCTATTCGGGCGATCTCCAAGCGTGGGCAACCGTAGTTGGCGAAGTGGGCGATGTACACAGCTATTCGCTCGAACGCGCCCCTGTCCCAAACCTCTACCTGCCCGAGGCGGATGGGCCCGATACATCCATGACCATGATGATTCATACGCAGGGCAACCCTGCGCTGATGGACGAGACGGTGCGCCACGTTCTGCGCCGGGATGGCGATCTTTCCGTTCGATATGTGGAGAGCATGCCGGAGCGGATGGCGCACCAGGTGGTTCTTCGCCGGTTTTCGATGTGGGTAGCCCTGGCATTCGGCGGTCTAGCTCTCGGCCTTGCGATCCTTGGTACCTATGGGTTGCTCGCCTACGAGCTCTCGATACGAGAGCGCGAGATCGGCATACGTCTGGCTCTTGGCTCATCGCGTTCAGCGATCGTCTCCCTGCTTCTCAGGCAGGAGTCGCTTTGGATCGGCGGCGGAATGGCTATCGGACTCGTCGGCGCAGGGATGATGGGCTTTCTACTACGGGCACAGTTCTTCCACGCACGCGCTGCCTCCGTGCCGGTTCTCACTGCATCCTCGCTTCTGCTCGCTCTGCCGGCACTTGCCGCCGTAGCAATCCTCGGCCGCCGCGCCAGCCTCCTCGATCCAATTGTCACCCTGCGTCGAGAGTAGCTGCTCGCAAGCCGCGGCTCTTGGAACGAGGACGGCGGAGGTATCGATGCCGCAACTCGACGAGTCACTCCCCCTGAAGTCATTGCTCGAGAACCGAACTGACCTATTCTCTTGACAATCGATAGTCGAATGTCTACCATCGTTCTTCATTGAGGGTCGAATGTCTTCCATGGCAAAGCAAACACAACAACGCGCGAATCTTCTGCAGGGCACGCTTGACATGCTCGTTCTTCGAACGCTTCTTTATGGGCCGGCACATGGCCACCAGATCGGCAAGCACATTCAACGGACCACAAACGATTTTCTTCAGATGCAGCACGGATCGCTTTATCCCGCATTGCATCGGCTGGAGGGAAGAGGGTGGGTGACCTCCAAGTGGGAGATGGCGCCCGACCGCAATCGGGAATTCAAGTACTACCGGCTGACGGAGAAAGGCAAGAAGCAGCTCGTGGTCGAAGAATCGCAGTGGAAGCAGATGGCCGAAGCTGTAGCGCGCGTGATGTGGCCCGCCGCTGAGGAGAGCTGAGATGAGATGGTGGCGGATCAAGAAAAGAGATGCGGATCTGGAACGAGAGCTGCAGTCTGATCTTGAACTGGAAGAAGAAGAACAGCGGGAACGTGGACTGTCATCGGAAGAGGCGCGGTATGCGGCTCTGCGCGCTTTTGGCAATCCCACGCTGATTCGCGAGCAAACTCATGCAACCTGGTCCTGGAGTTGGCTCGAATCCCTCGCCAGCGATCTGAAGTACGGATTTCGCGGAATGTGTCGCAATGCGGGTTCCACTCGTATTTGCGATTCTCATTGTCGGCCTCGGTATCGGCGGCGCTTCGACAGTATTCAGCGTGGTCAATGCGCTGCTGTTACGTCCGCTTCCTTTCCGCGATCCGGGACAGTTGGTATGGATTTCCAATGCGGAAAACTATAGCACCCAAGCCGAACACTATTCAGACCTCCGGGACCAGAATCAGTCATTCTCCGATCTGGCGGGCTGGTCCGGGTTCTACAGCGCGGGCGACAAGGAATTGACCGGGACCGGCGAGCCGGAGCGTCTAACGAGCGTTCCGGTTACCGGGAACTTCTTCACATTGCTGGGAGTGGAACCCGCAATCGGACGATCGTTTACGAGGGAGGAGTGCCAAGGCAAGTATTCCGCTCCGCCCGCCATGCTGTTGAGTGACAGCTTTTGGCGCAGGCGGTTTGCTTCGGACCCGAACGTGGTGGGACAGAAGCTGACGTTGAACAATCAGCCGGTGACGGTCGTCGGTGTCCTGCCCGCGTCGTTCGACTTCGCGAGCGTCTTTGCCCCGGGCACTCCGATCGATATCTTTATTCCCTGGCCGCTCACGGACAAAACGAAACCTGCCGGAAACACGATGGCCATCGTCGGAAGGCTGAAGCCCGGCGTTACCGTGCGAGGGTGCGCAGGCTGAGTTCACCGTCCTGGCGAAACAACTCGACAGCCAACATCCGGAGCGGAATCCGATCCACCCGAGGCTGGTTCCGCTGGAACAGCACGTGAGCGGGCAAGTGCGTCCGGCTCTCGTGGTGCTGATGTGCGCAGTGGGTGTGGTCATGTTGATTGTCTGCGCCAATCTTTCGCATCTGCAAATGGCGCGCATGGGGACGCGGCAAAAGGAAATGGCGATACGAGCGGCGTTAGGAGCTGGGCGTTTTCGGCTGCTGCGACAAGTGCTCACCGAGAGCGTAACCCTCTCGTGTTGTGGCGCCGCGCTGGGCCTCCTTCTGGCCGTGGCCGGCACGCGCGGGCTGGCGCATCTCAATGCGTTCAACCTTCCTCTTCTGGAAAGCGTTCGGGTCGATGGAAGCACGCTTGCCTTCACCTTGTTGGCAGCGGTCGCTTCGGGCGTGCTCTTTGGCTTGGCGCCCGCGCTGCAGGTCCCGGCGTACAAGCTCCGCGAAGGGCTGCAAGACGCGGGCCGCGAGTCGAGTGGTAGCGGCCGGCATGGCTGGTTCCGCGACGGACTGGTGGTCTCCCAGTTCGCCCTCGCCTGCGTGCTGCTGGTAGGCGCGGCGCTGCTCATGCAAAGTTTTCTGCGCGTGCTGGACGTGAAGCTGGGGTTTCAACCGGAGCGCGCAGCCGCGTTGAGGATCGACCCGAGTTTTCGGATCTCGAATCTCGCGCAACAGAACTCATTTATCGACGATGTGTTGCATCGCGTCCGGTCAGTCCCCGGCATCGCGGCAGCCGGGATAAGCGATGTCCTGCCGCTCGACGGGGACAGGTCGTTGGCAAGTCTCAGGCAAAGGACAGGTTTACGAAAAGGACCATCACCCGGAGGCATTTATTCGCGTCGTGAGCGATGGATACTTCGAGGCCCTGGGAATCGCGTTGAAGTCGGGGAGAGAATTCACGGAGAGCGATCGAGCGTCGAGTGAACCTGTGGTGATGGTGAATGAGACGATTGGCTCGCACTCTGTGGCCCGGGCAGGACGCGGTCGGACAGATGGTGACGCAGGACGGCGGACGGCGAGTCGTCGGTGTGGTTGCCGATGTCCATCACGGAGGACCCGAGAGTTTGGGCGGGTCGGAAATGTATCTGCCGATGCGTCAAACCGGGGACTACGCGGCGATGAAGCTTGTGGTGCGCACCGCGCTGCCGCCCGATAGCCTGGCGGCAGGTATCCGAACGGTGCTACGGCCAATCGATCCAAATCTCCCGGTCACCGAGTTTCAAACGCTTCAGGGGTTGGTCGACAAAGTGGTGTCGCCACGGCGTTTTCTGGTCATCCTGCTGTCAGGATTTGCGGGGTTCGCACTGTTGCTTGCATCGCTCGGGATTTACGCGCTGATTTCTTATTCGGTGAATCAGCGCACCAAAGAAATTGGTATACGTATGGCGTTGGGAGCGAGCTCCGGGCTTGTGCGGCGAGGGGTTCTCGCCAAGACGCTGCGACTCGCTCTCGCCGGGGTGGCGCTGGGGACGCTCGGCTCTTTCGCGTTAAGTAAGTGGATCGAGTCCTTGCTATTTGGCACAACACCGACGAACCCGGCGGTCTTCTCGGGTGTAAGTTTGCTCCTCTGCGCAGTCGCGCTGGTTGCTGCGTACGTTCCAGCGCGACGAGCCTCGCGCATTGACCCCATTGCAGGCGTTGCGAACAGAATAACGCTGACGTCCCAAGATTCCGGCAAAAGCCTCAATTGACGGTAATCGCCGAGCAGTGCAGCAACGGATGGTCCGGGCCTTGCCAGGCTGGACCGAGCAAACCGAAGCCGAATCGCCTCCCATACAATTTGATCTTCGCACTCCCTGCAGGTCCCATTTCCGGTAAATTGACTGAGCCGGGGGTTAATGCTTTAGCCCGAGGATAACCAGTCCTAAGCTGTGGTCAATGCCGCAAACTACATGCGTCCAGTCATTCAAGTCTCCGGAGTTCGCAAGACCTACGGCCGCACCGTGGCGGTCGATGAGGTGTCGTTGGAGGTTAGCGAGGGCGAAATTTTTGGTTTGATCGGCCCCAACGGCGCTGGAAAGACCACCACAATGGAGTGCATCGAAGGGCTGCGCAGGCCCGATCGGGGCGCCATCTCGGTTCTGGGTCTCGATCCCCATCGTCAAGTCCACAAGCTGCAGGACCGCATCGGGGTTCAGCTCCAGCAGGCGCAGCTGCAGAAGCGTATCAAAGTTTGGGAGGCGGTAGATCTGTGGGCCTCGCTGTACCGGAAGAAGGCGATCGATGCCGAACAATTACTCCAACAGCTCGGCCTCACCGATAAGCGAAACGCCTGGTTTATGAACCTCTCCGGAGGCCAGAAGCAGCGGCTGTTTATTGCCCTTGCGCTGATCAACGATCCGGAGGTGGTGTTTCTCGACGAGTTGACCACTGGGCTGGATCCACAGTCGCGACGGGCGATCTGGGATCTGGTGCGCGGCATCCGCGACCGCGGCAAGACCGTCTTCCTCACCACCCATCTGATGGAGGAGGCCGAGCGGCTGTGCGACCGGGTAGCTATCATTGAGCACGGACGGATCATCGACATGGATAGTCCGGATCGGCTTGTCGACCGGCATTGCCCTGAGCGAACCGTTGCTCTCACTGCTGAGGATCCGATCGTGGCCGAGCGCTTTCGGGCGATCCCGGGAGTAGACGCCGTGATCTGCAACGAGAAACGAATCACCATTCGCGGTCGCGGCGACGACCTGGTGACCGGGGTGATTGATTGTCTTTCCGAGAACCGGATCCGGGTCACCGATTTCCGCACGACTCTCCCCAACCTTGAGGATGTCTTTCTCAAGCTGACTGGCCACTCGATTCGCGAATAGGCGCAATGATGATGCTGCGTGGACTTTGGAAACTGACTTGGATCGAGATCAAAATCTTTCTGCGCGAGCCGCTTGGCGCATTCGGCACCATTGCGTTCCCCGTTCTCATTTTCCTCGCGTGGGGCCGAGTAGCCAGCCGCAGACTCGCACCGTCGTCATTAGCTGCCAACAGCTTTATCCGCGTGGATCTTCCGGTCTTCGCGTCGCTCCTCATCGCCATCAGCGCTGTGCTTTCGCTGGTCACGATTATCTCGATCTACCGCGAGGGCGGCATCCTCAAGCGACTCCGCGCGACGCCGCTGCGGCCGCAGACGATCCTTACCGCCCACGTGCTCGTCAAGCTGATGCTCACTGCGGCTACACTGGCCTTGATGGTCCTGGCAGGCAAGCGTTACTATCCGGTCGGCGTTCATGTTCCATTGTTCTCGTTCACAATTGCGCTGCTGATCAGCACCTGGAGCATCTTGTCGATCGGCTTTCTCATCGCCAGCATCGTTCCCACGGCGCGCTTTGCGCAGCCGGTCGGCGCTATCATTCTTTACCCGATGATCGCTCTCTCGGGACTCTTCGTGCCGGTTGAATCGCTGCCGCCGGTGCTTCACGCGGTGGCGCGGGTGCTTCCGCTAACCTACGCTGTGCCTCTGCTCCAGGGAATCTGGAACGGTGACGCATGGTTGGCCCACCTGGGCGACCTGGCGGCATTGGCCGTGGTCTTTGTCGTTTGCACGGCGCTTTCGGCAAAAGTTTTTCGTTGGGAGTAGCAGGCTGGAGTTCGTGGTCCGTCACGCACGCCCTTGGAACACGGGACTTGTACTTCGCCGTCGTTCTCTGCCGCGCAACTGAACACCAACGATCCGGTCTGATGGTGAGTCGCGCGGGCGTTTGTAGTCGTGTGACGGGGCTATCCGGGACTAATTTTTGTCGTACCATGGTGGCGCATGAAAAAGGCATCGTCAGTCCATCGCGTGGCAGCCCACAGGGCCTCGAGCGACACTGTCGAGGCCTACATTGCCGCCGTCCCCGAGCCCACTCAAACCACTCTTCGTCTGCTTCGTGAGATCATCCGCTCCGCCGTTCCCAAAGAGGCCGTCGAGGTCATCTCCTACGGCATTCCAGCTTTTGCCTTGCCCAAGCCATTTTTTGGCTATGCTGCCTTCAAAAACCATTTAAGCGTCCTTCCATTCAGCGGCTCACTGTTCAACAGCTTCGCGGAGGAACTGGAACCGTACACTCGCACCAAGAGCAGCCTTCATTTGCCCTTCGACAAACCACTGCCCGCCCCGCTCATCCGCAAGCTAGTCCGCGCTCGGGTGGCTTCTTTACCCAGTTCGACGCGTCGGAGTTCCTAGAAGCCCGAGCAGTCATTGCAGCTGTGCGTACTTGGGAGCGGGCCACGTCTTCACCATCGCAGGTGATCTATGATGACCGGTATGTTGAAAAATAATTGTCCCAGCCTTTCGCGGCGGAAATTCCTGACCACCGCGGTGGGTGCCGGCGGCGCCATGATGCTCGGGCCGGCATGGCTGAATGCGGTCGCAGATGGGATGGATCCGCGCGTTGCGCAGGTCATGTCTCGGACCATTAGCATTGACATGCACAACCATGTCTACCCCGCGGGGACGGAACCGCATACGCAGAATGGTCAGCCACAGCGGCGGGAGGAGCAGCCGCAGGCTCCCGGCCTATCGCTGGTAGAGGAGCTCAAACGCTCAGGGCTTACCGCCGTCTGTGCCAGCTTCGTGCTGGATTTCGCGCCAAATGGCAAGCCAGGTGATGCGCGAGACAACTTCCTCCGCTGGCTGACTGCGATCGACGCGCAGTTGGAAAAGGGACACATTCACCGCGCGCTGAACCTGAAAGACCTGCAGGCCGCGCATAACCATGGTCAACCAACGATCGTCCAGACGGTCGAAGGGTCACAGTTCATCGAGGGCCATCTGGACCGAGTGGAAGAGGTGTACAAACGCGGTGTGCGTGACCTTCAACTGCTTCACGAGCGAGACGACCTGGTGTCGCCGTTAGGCGACGTGATCACTTCACCCGCGCACCTTGGTGGTTTGACGGCTTTTGGCGCAGAAGTAGTGAAGGAGTGCAACCGATTGGGGATCGTGGTGGACCTGGCTCATGCCAGTCCTGAAACAGTGCTGGGCGCGTTGAAGGTGGCCACGCAGCCGGTCCTCGTGTCGCACACCGGCCTTGACAGCCGAACAGGCAATGACCCCAGGATGGCGGAAATCATGAAGCCACACTTGATCAGCAAGGAACACGCGAAGGTCGTCGCCGACGCCGGCGGCGTGATCGGCGTGTGGACCAAACTGGCCGGCTCGCCGAAAGACTTTGTGGAAAACATCAAGGCGATGGTGGACGCGGTGGGCATCGACCACGTTGGTGTGGGCACCGACACAGATCTGCTTTCCGCGCGTGTTGGCCAAGGCACCAACAAGGCATGGCCGGCCCTGACTGGAGGATTTTTCCCTGCGGTTGTCGGCGAGATGCTACTCCAGGGCTTTACCGCAGACGATATCGGAAAAGTCGGCGGCGGAAACTTCTGCCGCGTCTTTGGCAAGGTTACGGCTGGTCACGCCTAAGCTGCAGTTTTTCGTTCTTCAACGATTTGTATCTGCCATTGCGGCAAGCAGTCATTGCGAAACTGCCATGAGCTACCGGCCGGTCATCTTCTCCAGGTGTTCCGGATACCGATCACCCTGCACCGGGACCTTCGCCGTGGCGCTCTCGATCGCGCGCAGGTCGTCCGCCGTCAATTCGATCGAGACGGCTCCGATATTTTCCTCCAGACGAGAGAGTTTCGTCGTGCCCGGAATCGGAACAATCCACGGCTTCTGCGCCAGCAGCCACGCAAGAGCAATCTGCGCAGGCGTCGCGTTCTTCTTATTTGCAATGCTGGCCAGCGCATCGACAAAGACCTGGTTAGCCTTCATGGCTTCCGGCGCAAAGCGTGGCAGCTTACTGCGAAAATCGCTGCTGCCCAGCTGGGTGTTCTCGTTCATCTTACCCGTCAGGAAACCCCGCCCCAGTGGGCTATACGGAACCAGGCCGATACCAAGCTCCTCCAGCGTTGCCATCACTTCCGCTTCAGGCTTCCGCCACCACAGCGAGTACTCGCTTTGCAGCGCGGTCACCGGCTGGACGGCATGCGCGCGGCGGATCGTCTGTACTCCTGCCTCAGAAAGGCCGAAGTACTTCACCTTGCCTTCTTGAATAAGTTCCTTCACCGCTCCCGCAACCTCTTCGATCGGCACCTCGGGATCTGCGCGGTGCTGGTAAAAGAGGTCGATGGAATCGATGTTCAGGCGCTTCAGCGAGGCCTCAGCTACCTCTTTGATGTGTTCCGGCCGGCTATTCAAACCCTGCCACACCGAGCTTCCATCTGGATTGAGCTGGAAGCCGAACTTAGTCGCAATCACCACTTTGTCGCGAATGGGCGAGAGAGCTTTACCCACCAGCACTTCATTCGTGAACGGGCCATAAGCCTCGGCCGTGTCAAAGAATGTGATCCCGCGATCCACGGCCGCATGCATGAGTGAGATCATCTCCTGCTCGTCCTGAACCACTCCATAGGAAAAGTTCATGCCCATGCAGCCCAAGCCAAGAGCCGAGACTTCCAGGTTGCTGTTTCCCAGTTTCCGCTTCTGCATTTCCAAGCCCCTCACGTTGTGGCGCGCCAGACGAACTCGAAAGGCCTTCGCCATTTCTTGATTCCCTCGAATCTATTTGAACCGAGCCGGAAGACTGGCGTCGCACGACGCGTTTCGTGGCAGTTCCCGCAAGCCGCACGCCTTGCCACTCGCTGGACGAGCGGCGATGTCGCACGAAGCAGCCGAATATGTTTCCGCCTTTCACATGCCTTTACATGAGAGCCTTCAAGGCCTCCCATGATATGCGAAACGCGCGATGCAGCCTTGCCTAAAGCGGCCTTCTCATAGAATTCGTCTCCCGCGAATCGCCGCGTGAAGAGTGGGCTACGGGTGCCGGGCTACCCAGGAAACCATCAGGTAAAACCCCAGACCGAAGGCAACCGAAAGCAACACAATAACCCACGGCAATTGGGCGAGATATTGCCAACCTCCAGCAACGGCTACGGGTCCTTCGTACCCCAGCTTTTTGACGTTCCTGCTCGTCTGCCAGTTGTCGTAGAAAATGACTGCGATCCACATAACGGTTGCAGCAATGAGTCCGCCAAAAAGTCCCTTCGGAAAGATGAGTAATCGTTTGAGGATCTGCCAGAGCATAACCACTGCAGGCCTGTTAGGCATGAGCCACCTCGATTCAGTGAGCCATTTTACTTCCGGGCGCTGCGCCCCATAAGCGCTAACTTACTTGGCAGACAGTAGAAAACCCGGGAAGACGCTGGGTCTTTGCATCCCCAACTCGCCACAAAATCGTCATCCTGAGAGGTTGCGACTTTTTTAAGTTTTGAGTTTTTGGCACACCCAACCGGAACGTTTTTCAAAACTCCCACAAGACCGTCGCGCTCCGCTCAGGATGACGTTTTTGTGGGAGTTGGACGAAAACGTCATCCTAAATAAGTTAGCGCTTCCGGGTGCCGTGCCGGTACCCAACGACGGATCAGTAGTCCATTCCGCATGATCCCGCGGTATCAGCCGAATACAATCCCAACGTCATTACCGTGATCTAGCGAGCCAATGTCCTCAACCCTTCAGGAAGGCCAACAGGTCCGCATTGATCGTCTCCGCTTGCGTTGTCGGCATGCCGTGCGGGAAGTCCTTGTAGGTTTTCAGGGTTCCGTTCTTCAGCAGCTTCGCGGAGAGCGGCCCTGCAGCGACATAGGGAACGATCTGGTCGTCTTCGCTATGCATAACCAATACCGGAACCGTGATCTTCTTGAGGTCTTCTGTGAAATCGGTCTGGGAAAAGGCCACAATACCGTCGTAATGCGCCTTGGCGCCACCCATCATGCCCTGGCGCCACCAATTTTGGATAACGGCCTCCGAGGCTTTCGCGCCCGGTCGGTTGTAGCCATAGAAAGGCCCGACTGGCAGGTCGCGATAGAATTGCGAACGATTGGCCGCGAGTTGCGCCTGCAGATCATCAAACACTCCCTTGGGCAAGCCGAGCGGATTGGCCGCGGTCTTCAGCATGAGCGGAGGCACCGCGCTGATCAGCGCGGCCTTAGCCACTCGGCTCTCACCATGCCTGCCTAAATAGCGCGTCACCTCGCCGCCGCCCGTCGAATGGCCGACATGGATGGCGTCTTTCAGGTTGAGATGAGCCGTAAGCGCGGCCAGGTCATCGGCGTAATGGTCCATATCATGGCCGTCGCCGGTCTGGGTGGAGCGTCCATGGCCGCGGCGATCATGGGCGATCACGCGATATCCACGAGCCAGGAAGAACAGCATCTGGTTGTCCCAATCATCGGCCGACAGCGGCCAGCCGTGGCTGAACACAATTGGCTGCCCTGAACCCCAGTCTTTGTAGAAAATCTCTGTGCCGTCCTTGGTTGTGATGATGGGCATACGGGCTCCTTTGAAATAGGTAGTTAACGGGACCCATTAAACCACACTCGCATTTACAGCTTCATGAGCGCGGGCGCCTGCGCGCTCTCTTGCGCCTTGGCGGCTGAAGACCGAGGTGATCTTCGAGCATGCCCCCGGCCAAATTAGGTTTTTTTGATAGGCCGATTTGGACAGCACTTGCTGAAAACAAATCAGCTATCAAGACGTATCGGGACCAGTCCCGAAGAGCCTGCCCTGAGCTTGTCGAACGGGGACGACTGAGAATTCCCAGGATGTCAGTCCTGGGCGAACCTGGACCGCAATAAAATGCCGACAGGCGACAGAGGAAATTTCAGCCCTCGCTTGTTTCCGCGTTATGCTCGACCTGCAATGATACCGGTCTCGGAAGCGGAGTTTGAAGGATGCTCCAATTGAATCTCTGTCACCTGGAAGCAAACACCTGCATGGGAAATTCTTGAAGCAGCCACGGTATGCAATCTCTCGTTTCTCTAAAGAAATGCAAAAAAAGTGAGCGATTTTGCAGCCCTGTCCGTCTAACGTGTGAATTCCCAGGAAGACTGCGATGTGAGTCGGAGCCTAAGTCAACACCGGATTCGACCGAGTATATTTATCGTGTTGCGTTGACAGGAGCACGGTTGCATGCGAGCACCTCTTGTTGAGCCTGGCGCTGAACCCCCGCCCGTCCCCGAGCCAATCTCGGAGCCAATCCCGGAACCCATCCTGGACCCGACCCGAGAGCACCAAGGTCGATCGCGCAAGAGACCTTGGCTAGTGCTCATCGCCGCCATCCTGTTGTGTGTCCTGGCCACATTCCTGTGGCTGTCTGGACACAAGAAGGCGCCAACCTCTAGGAACCTCATATCGTCTTCCTCCACTGACACCAATGGAGTGTTGCGCCTGAAGGGTACGACCCAGGCGGTCCACACACGCGCTATCCAGGCCCCAGTGCTTGCTGGAGATAAGGAAGGAACCCTCACCATCACGAACCTGCGGCCAGCCGGGTCCAGCGTAAAGCAGGGGGACCTTCTGGTGGAGTTTGACCGCCAGGCCCAACTCCGCGACTTCCTGGACAAACAAGCGCAAAATAGCAAACTGGCTGACGACGTGTTGCAGGAAGAAGCCAAAGAAGGCGCGGCTCGGGCCAAGGACGAGACCGAAATCAAGGTGGCCGAAGGCGATCTAGCCAAGGCGGAACTGGAGATGCAAAAGGTCGAGTTGCTCTCGCGGATTGATGCCGAAAAAGCCCGCGAGACCCTGGACGCAGCCAAAGCCACCCTCGATCAACTGAAAGAAACATTCAGCCTGAAGCGGAAGACGGCCCAGGCCTCCATTCGCATCCTCGAAATCCAACGCGATCGTGCCCGCGAAACCATGTCGCATGCCGAGGCAAACGCGGCCCTCATGCAGGTCCACTCCCCCATCAGCGGGGTCGTTGTTCTCAACACCATCTGGAAGCAGGGAAATGTCGGAGAAGTGCAGGAAGGCGACCAGGTGCGGCCAGGCGTCCCCTTCATGCAGGTCGTTGATCCTTCCCAGATGGAGGTGCAGGTTCCGGTCAATCAGCAGGATCTGCTGGCGCTTCACGACGGGCAAAGAGCGCGCGTACATCTTGATGCCTACCCTGACTTGGTTTGTCCTGCACAGTTGGAAGTAATCGACCCTATGGGAAAGGCCGGCGACTTTTCTCAAAAGGTGCGCACCTTTTCCGCCGTTTGGTCCATTATGTGCACCGACCCGAGACTGTTGCCCGGCCTTTCGGCGGCGGTAGATACCGTGCCCGCGGGCGGCCCCGCCATTGCAGAGAATGCGCCATGACGTATCGAATCCAGAACCTGCTTAAGCAGCGCAAGGCCATGATCGTCGGCGCGGTCCTATTCGTAAGCAGTGCCGCTATCTTTGGATTAGTGCGCCTCTCCAATCGATCCTCTACCATTCCAGCCTTCGAGGTGAAACGGGAAGAGTTCGTCGATAGCGTCCAGCTTCGAGGCCAGGTGAAGGCGATGAAGTCGTTGACCGTTTCCGCTCCGGCCGAGGCGGGAGAGTTGCAGATCCTCAAGATCGCAACCAATGGCGTCCACGTGAAGAAGGGCGAGTTGATTGTCGAGTTCGATAAATCGAAGACCGAACAGGATATGGCGCACGATGAATCCGCCCTCAAATCGGCCCAGGCGGCGATCGACCAGGTGCGCGCGCAATCGCGACTCACCGAAGAAGAAGACATGACCGCTGTTACCAAGGCCCAATACGATGTGGAAGTCGCCAGGCTGGACGCCAGCAAGCAGGAAATCGTATCCAAAATCGAGGGAGCCGAAGCCAACCTGAAAGTGGCAAACGCCCAGCAAAAGCTGCATGAAGTAGAAGAAAAGTTGAAGGCAGATCGAGCCGTCATCCACGCCAATGTCGATAGCAAATTGGACGCCGGCAAAAAAGCGGCGTATGACCTCGAGCGTGCCCAGCGCTCCCTGGCAACCATGACCTTGGTCGCGCCTTCCAGCGGGCTGGTCGACCTGGTATCGGTTTGGCATGCAGGCGGTGAAGCTCCGTTCAAGCCGGGGGAGAGAGTGTGGGCGGGGGCGCCGATCGCCGAGCTCCCGGATGTTTCCACTTTGCGGGTCTCGGCACGCGTGGACGAAGCGGAGCGTGGTCGTCTTGCGGCCCACCAGTCCGCGACCGTTCAATTGGATGCGATTCCTGAGCGGCAGTTTAGCGGCCAGCTCGAACACATCGGCACCATCGCCACCATGGATTTCTCCGCCGGCTGGCCCATACCCAGAGATTTCGATCTGCAGATCGCGCTTGACCAGAAGGATCCGCGCCTCGAACCCGGCATGACCGCGCAAATCACCGTAATCGTTGACCGCATTCCCAACGCGATTGCCATTCCCGTGCAAGCCTCGTTTCAGAAATCCGGCCAGACCGTCGCTTATGTAGTGGATGGATCAAAATATCGCGAACAGCCGATCGAGGTGAGCCGCAGAAGCCGCGATCGCATCCTTGTCTCCAGCGGTTTACGCCCCGGGGACCGAGTCGCCCTGCAGGATCCTTCAGCCAGGGATGCTTCGGTAAAGGAGTGAGGAGGCGCGCATGAAGCTTAGGCCTCTTACTCGCTGGTCGGTCCTCGCGATAGCAGTTGCCGCGGTCATCCTGATTGGATTGGCACTGAGCCGGTCCCGCCTGGCGATCGCCAGCGATGGTATTCCCCTGGCCCAGGTGAAGCGCGGCGACCTCGATCTTAAGGTTCATGCCGACGGCGAACTCAACGCAAGCCACACCATGATGCTCACCGCCCCGGCCGTTGGCGGGGGCTCGCTGCAGATCACTCGGCTGCTGGCTGGCCGTTTGCCGGTAAGAAAGGGCGATGTCGTGATCGAGTTCGATCCCAGCGAGCAGCGCTACAAGCTGGAGCAGAGCCGCTCCGAGCTATTGCAGGCCGAACAGGAGATCACCAAGGCAAAGGCAGACGCTGCCGTGCTTAAGGCACAGGATAAAGTGGCACTCCTCAAAGCCCGCTACGATGTCAGAAAAGCCGAGCTGGATGTGCAGAAAAAAGAGATCGTGAGCGCCATCGATGCGGCAAAAAATGACGCCGCCCTGAAGCAGGCAAAGCAGCTGCTGGCCGAGCTCGAGAGAGACATTGAATCGCACGACAAATCCGGGCAGGCCTCCGTCTATCTGGCCCAGGAGAAATACAACAAGTCAAAACTGGAGATGCAGCAGGCGCAGCAAAATATCGACAAGATGACCGTCAGCGCACCCATGGATGGACTGATTTCCATTCAAAAAAACATGGATGCCTCAGGAGGGTTCTTTTTTACCGGCATGTCGGTGCCGGATTACCATGCCGGCGACCAGGTGCAAGCGGGAAGCGCCATCGCCCAGGTAGTCGACCCTGGAGAACTGGAACTGAAGGCCAAGATCGGCGAACGGAACCGCAGAAACGTCAAGCAGGGTCAATCCGTAGAGGTAGTGTTCGACGCATTGCCTGACCGCACGTATCACGGCAAGGTCAAGCAGATCGGCGGAATGTCAATGCATCAGTTTTTCGATGATGATGCCGGCGGCACCTTCGATGTCGAGATGCAGCTTTCCGATGCCGATGCACGCCTGCGCTCTGGGATGACTGCGCAGCTCTTGTTTCTTGGCGACACCAGAAAAAATGTTTCTTATGTCCCTCGTCAGGCGCTATTCCTCAAGGATGGCAAGCACATCGTCTACGTGAAGCGCGGCAAGGACTATGAGCAGAAAGAAATCAAAATCGAGGACGAAACAGAAAGCCGCGCCGTCATCGCGGGACTGGGCGACGGGACTTCGGTGGCCATGATCGATCCGACGCTTCCGCGAAAACAAGGAAGTGCTGCCACCCCCGCAGCTCCCGGCGGAGGGACACCTTAGATGTCCAGGACATCGGGAAGCACCTCGCAGCTCGTCCGAGGCTTCGATCTCGGCTACCAGCAATGGGCTCGGGATATACAACTCGGCATTCAAAACCTCATGCTCCACGGGCTTCGTTCACTCCTGACCATGCTCGGCATGATCTTCGGCGTGGCAGCCGTCGTTGCCATGCTGTCCATAGGCGCCGGCGCCAGGCAGAAGGTAATGGCGCTCATCGAACAGATGGGTGTGCGTAATCTCATCGTGGAGGCCAAAGAAACCACCGAGTGGCAGGCCCATCAAAAGATGCGCAAGATTTCTCCTGGCTTAACCCTTGAGGACTATCGCGTCATCCTTGATGACGTCGATGGCATCGAGGCATCTACGCCTCGCAAGCGCATCACCCCTTCCAAGACCATTCCAAAATCGCAGCAGGATGTGCCGGTTGTCCTCGGGGTGGAACCGCAGTACCAGCAAATCGCGGGTCTCCACCTGTTGAGCGGTAAGTTCTTCGATCGTCAGGACGAGGATCATGGTGCTTCTGTCTGCGTATTGGGCATTGCCGCCAGGTTCAATCTCTTTGGAGCGGCCAATCCCATCGGTCAATACGTAAAGGTGAATGAGCAATGGTTCCGCGTGATCGGCATCGTGAGTCCTCAACTCAGCGCCCAGACCGAAGTGGCGGGAGTGCCCACCGAAGACACCAACAACGTCATCTATATCCCCTTCCAGGCAGCTATCCTTCGTCTGGAAGACAGCTACAGCGAAGTGCGGGACGAAATCGATGGTATCTATCTCAACCTGCGGGAGAACACCGACATGACGGGAGCTGCGCAAGTGGTCAGCGCCATTCTCGACTCCTCTCATCATGGAGCAAGCGACTTCAGTGTCATTGTCCCTGCCGAACTTCTCGCCCAGCAACAACGCACCGAGCGCCTGTTCAATGCCGTCATGGTTGCGATCGCGTCCATCTCTCTGTTCGTTGGCGGTATCGGCATCATGAATATTATGCTGGCCAGTATCCTTGAGCGCACCCGGGAGATTGGTCTTCGCCGCGCGGTCGGCGCACAGCAGTCCGACATCGTTCGCCAGTTTGTCGTCGAAGCCACCACCATCTCGTTCACTGGAGGAACGCTGGGTATCATCTTTGGCTTCCTCTTGTCTCGTCTGATCGCCTGGCTGGCCGGATGGTCGACCATCGTAACCGCAAGTTCGATCGCACTTGCTTTTCTCGTGTCTATCAGCGTAGGGCTTGTTTTCGGGATTTATCCAGCGATGAAGGCGGCCCGCCTCGATCCGGTAGAAGCGATCCGCTATGAATAAAGATGGACTACGAACAGCACGCCGCATTGAGTAGATCTCGACAATATCCCGGAGCGACACGATGGGTCTTTTCCGTATTGCAATATCTTGTTTGCTTATGTTGGTCTCCATCCTCCCGGCAGGTGCGCAGTCACCTGAAAGCTATTCCGCGCTTTTGACGCAGCGAGTGAAATCCAGTGCACTTTCTCCTCCAGCACACGTCCAGGACTACGTGATCGATGGAAAATTGCATCTTCGTCTTCAGGATGCGGTGCGCCTGGCGCTTGAAAATAACAGCAACATTCGCATCCAGGAAACGCAAGTGGAAGCGCAGAAGTTTTCCCTGCTTGGCGCCTACAAGCCCTTTGATCCCTTGATCCAAAGCGTCGGGAATGTCAATCGAATATCGTATTCAGGTTATACCCAACTGCAAGGTGTGGGCGATACAAGTAGCGCTGCTCTGAACACCCTTAGCCAGACGGTGCAGCTGAGTTATACGCAGACGTTCATCACCGGAACGAACATTTCCGCCGGCCTTTCCAGCAATCGAACTTCCACCAACAGCGAATTTTACTTTCTTAATCCCTACGTCAGCTCGACGGTGAATTTGCAGTTTACCCAACCCCTTCTGCGCAATGCCGGACGGTTTGCCAATACTGCTCCTCTCATCATCGCTCGACGAGCTCTTCAGCAATCGCGGGCCAGCTTTGAGGCGCAGGTCAACGACGCCATCCTGCAAGTGGTAACGGAATACTGGGCCGTAGTCCAGGCACGCGGAAGCTTCGAGGTCGAGCGCAAGTCGCTTGCCTTGGCTGAGAGCAGCTATCAACATGACAAGCGCGCTCTGGAACTCGGCGCCCTGCCACCGCTCGATATCTACCGCTCTCAATCGGAAGTGGCTGCTCGCCGCCTGCAAGCCATCCAAAGTGAATACGCTCTTAAGCAGGCGCAGGAGGCGCTTCGTTTTACCATTGGTGTGGACCAGGATCCAACATTGGCGGCACTCGATCTGGACCTCGTCGAAAAGCCGGAGCCGGAGGGGGAAATCGAGGATGTCGATCCCGTGGAGGTCCTGAACAAAGCGCTCAGCGCCCGTCCCGAGATTGCCGCGGCCAACGATGCCCTCGCCAATGACGAAACCAGCCTTCGGCTCGCCCACAACGCCCTGAAGCCTGACCTGTCGCTCACTGGTTTCTATCAGAGCAACGGCGTTGGAGGAAATCAATATGACCTCAACACCGGCCAATTGGTCTCCCCGGGTGGCTTGGGAACATCGTTCAGCCAGATGTTCGGCTTTGGTTTTCCGGGCTACGGGGGCGCCCTCACCCTGAACCTTCCCATCCGGAATCGAGGCGCGAAGGCGAATCTGGGCACTGCGCTGGTGGCACGGCGGCATGACTTATACACTGCTCAATTGACCAGGGAACAGATAGTGCAACAGGTCAAAGATTCCGTCCATCTGCTGGAGGAGGCGAAGCTCGCCCTTGCCGCGGGCAAAACGTCTTTGGAACTTGCCCAGAAATCGCTCGCTGCCGATCAGCGGAAATACGAACTCGGCGCTGAGACGAATTTCTTCGTCTTGGATTCTCAAACCAAACTCGCGCAATCGGAGCTCGACCTGTTGCAAACGCAGATTAACTACCAGATCGCGCGCGCCACGGTTGATCGCGCGACAGGCAGCCTGTTGGAGCCGTATCACGTGCAAATCGCAGAGCTATCAAACTAGCCGCTAAGGCTATTTCACGCATCTACCTTTTAGTCACTGCTTAATTTTCCGATGGTTTCTCTATGTGGTCGATGATGTAGTACTCCACCGGTCCCTTTTGCGGCTGCAATTTGAGACCAAGCTGTTCCTGCAAAGCGTCGAGGAGCGATGGACGATCCAGGAGGCCCGGTGGTAAATTCTCCTTCGGAATGTTGGGCGGGAGGTCCGGCATGAAGGAAAGCGTGAAATCGTAGTTCTTGTCCAGGCCGGTTTTGTTGATCACCGGCCATTCCTCCGGCAGGTGCTGCTGCCCAAGGAAAAAGCAGAAGTACTGCATGGGAACCCTCGTCCCCACAAAGACGTTATCCGGGCTAGGGAGAATGGGGATCTTGAAATCCTGGGGGCTCTCGTTGACCTTCATCTTCGACCCTGATTTATCCACGATCAGTGCATACACCGGACCTTCCCTGACGTCCTTGTGAAATTTCAGATTGAACCGATCCGCGAGCAGGTTCTGAAACATCACATGGAGGTCGTCAAGGCTGTAAGCGTGATCCGCCTTGGCCTCAATATCGTAGCCCTGACTATTGAGCCAGTCCGGGCCACCCGTGATTTGTCGGCCTGGCACTTTGTACATCAGGCTGATCATGCCCTTCACCGGAAAGTTCTGGACTAAATACCCATTGCCTCCAGGCAACGGTTTGATACCACCCCCGCGCCCTCCCGGCGGAGAGGGCCGAATCACCGCTACATCGAAAGTCAGCCGGGCCGGTTTGTCCTGTCCCTGAGCAAGCAACAGAGATATCGACCCAAGCAACGCGGTGAAGACGGATAAGGTAAGCCCACTTACGGAAAACGTTGCTACGCGAAACTTCATGGTTTGCCTCGATGACATCGCCCTTGGCACTCCGCGGAGCGTCATTTCTTCGGCCCCTCGACATCGCCCCGCCCAATCCGGGCATCAGAGTGGATGAGGATTAAAGCTATGGACCCTAAAATCCTGGTTCCTGTAGTTGTTGCCGTAGTCATCATTATCGTCGTCGCAGCACTGTTCGCGGTGCGTAAACGGAAGAGCGTCCAATTAAAACAACGATTCGGACCAGAATACGACCGCCTCGTCCAGCAAAACGGGGGCGCAGCCCATGCAGAGGACGTGTTGGCTGAGAGAGAGAAGCGAGTGGAGAAGTTTTCCATCCGTCCCTTGTCCCCGGGCGACCGCGACCGATACGCGCAAGAGTGGGAGCTGGTGCAGCGGCGGTTCGTCGATGATCCTTCCATGGCGGTCACGGAAGCAGACAACCTGGTGACAGCCGTCATGAGTGCAAGAGGGTATCCGATGGTTGACTTTGAGCAGAGGGCTGCGGATATCTCGGTAAATCACCCCGCAGTGGTACAGAACTACCGATCCGCCCGGGAGATCGTCCTGCGTCATGGTAAGGGACGATCGACCACTGAAGATCTGCGACAAGCCATGGTCTACTTCCGCTCGCTGTTCGAAGAACTGCTCGGTTCCCCCAAACCCGAAAAAATAGGAGTCTCCAATGAGCGAATTGCTTCTTAACGACGAGAAACTAACCACCGCGGATATTGCCCATCCCGAGATAGCCAGGGAGGCTCACCTACCCGCAACGGAAGGCCGCAGCCTACAGCCCGATCCGCCCTTCACAGCAACCAAGGCAGCGCCTTTGTTCCCCGAGGACGAACTACATAATTTTCGAGCAAGCTGGGATCAGGTTCAAACTTCATTCGTAGATGAACCCAGGCAGGCAGTAGAACAGGCTGACAGTCTGGTGGCGAATGTAGTCAAGCGCATCGCCGAGCAATTCTCAGCCGAACGCGCGCAACTTGAAAAGCAGTGGGACAGTGGTGACAATGTTTCCACGGAAGATCTGCGGCAGGCGTTCAGGCGTTACCGGTCGTTCTTCGACCGCCTCCTCACCTTCTAGCTCGAAGTGGACCCACCCTTCGCGCTCTGGCGAAGGGTGGGCAACCACCTCACAGAGTTTTCCGGTAATGCACGCACCGGTCAACGACCTCAAAGCCGAGCGCTTCATGAGCGATCTGTGACGTGTCGTGGTCGAGCCACGTGTCCGATGCCATCTCGATGCATCCGTGACTGCGGGCCCATTCTTCCGCCGCGGCCAGGAGCTTTGCGCCGACACCCTTCCTGCGGTGCTGCTCCGAGACGAACCAACCCTCCACGAACCCCACCGGAATTCTGGCGTCGCAGCCGTCCGCGTGCGAGCGCAAGCCAACCTCCAGAAACCCAACTAATTCCCCATCGCCTATTTCCGCTACCAGGATGGAAAGCGGCATCGTCGAGTCCGGCTTCCCAGCGAGGGTTGCTACCAGTTCCTGCCTATCTTCCTCGGCGCCAAGTTTCGGCCACAGGGCTTGCCGCATAAGCGAGAGCTGCTCACCGTCTGACAGCCTAGCTGGCCTGACGCGAATTTCCATTCCGCTAGGATAGTCGCAGACGCTTACCTGGTCGCAAAAGTGAAGGGCCTTACCGTAGATGGGCATGCGCGTAGCCGTCCATTCGAAGGTCTATCCGATTGGCGGCTGCACTGGAGCGCGCTCGCCCTCGCGACCATCGCTATTTACGCATGGCTGGCGTAAACGGGGAACAGAGCAGGATCGGGACAACGCCCGGGTACTCAGCCCCCGCAGCACCCCGATGGTGGAGCAACCGGGAAGAATGTACACTCCGGACTTGCGGTAACTCGCCTTTCGGAGCTCGGCTTTGCTGAAACTCTTCCAGGGTCTACGGCCATTCAAGCCTGCAGCCGCTTTGCGCGATGCCTTTGCCGGCTTCACGCTCGCAGCCATGAATATTCCGCAAGCCTTGGGATACACCAAGATTGCCGGCATGCCGGTGGTGACTGGTCTCTACACCTTGTTGCTGCCCCTTATGGGCTTCGCGGCTTTTGGCTCCTCCCGTTACCTGGTGGTTTCCGCTGACTCCGCCACCGCTGCTATCTTTGCCAGTGGAGTTTCCGGTTTGGCGCCCGCCGCCAGCGCTCGCTATGTAGCGCTGGCGGGTGCGGTTGCCTTGCTTACCGCCGCGTTCCTGTTATTAGCGCGATTGCTGAAGCTCGGCTTCATCGCCGACTTTCTCTCTCAAACGGTGCTCGACGGCTTTCTTACCGGAGTTGGCTTCCAGGTCGGCATCGCAGTGCTCGGAGAGATGTTGGGAATGGAGATCTCCGCGAGCCGAACGCTCCTGCAATTGGCCCAAGTCTTCAGAAGACTGCCCCAAGTCCATCCGCCGACCTTAGCCGTTTCCGCCGTTGTGGTCGGCGCTCTTCTTCTATTTCGCCGCTTTGCGCCCAGAGTGCCAGGTTCCTTCATCGCGGTTGCTGGAGCCATCGCGGCGAGCGCACTTTGGAATTTCAGCGGTCGTGGCATTACCATCATCGGCCCGGTGGCAGGCGGTCTTCCTCATCTTGGGTTCCCGGCCGTAAGTTGGAGAGATCTTACGCCGCTGATGCGCATCGCCGCGTCGTGCTGCATCATGATCATCACCCAGAGCGCCGCCACCGCCCGGGTCTATGCGGCGCGCCACCGCCAGCAGTTGGACGCGAACGCGGATCTGGCCGGTCTTTCTGCAGCCAACGCTATGGCCGGTTTGAGCGGAGCCTTCGTCGTCAACGGAAGTCCCACGCAGACCGCCGCGGTCGAAAGCGCGGGCGCCCAGAGCCAGGTCGCGCAGCTTGCCACCGCGGCGATCGTGTCGCTGGTTCTGCTCTTTCTCACCCGGCCGATCGAATACCTGCCGCGTTGTGTGCTCGGTGCGTTGGTGTTCATGATCGCCATCCGGCTCATCAAGTTACGGACCCTTCTGGCGATTCGCCGCGAGAGTCCGGGCGAGTTTGTCTTGGCTCTCACCACCGCGGGGGTCGTCGTTGCAGCGGGTGTCGAGCAGGGGATCCTGCTGGCGATGATCCTCTCGCTATTCCGCATCGTCCGGCACAGCTATCACCCTCACACCGGCGTCATGGTTCCGAACCAGGACGGAACCTGGAAACTGAATCCCGTGGCGCCAGGCATGGTGACGGAACCGGGGCTGGTGATGTACCGCTTCGGAGCGACCCTGTTCTATGCAAATGCCAACCGCTTTGCGGAAGAGGTGACTTGCCTCGTAGGGCAACCGCCATCGCAAGTCCGCTGGCTGATTGTCGACGCGGAAGCCATCACGCATTTGGATTACTCCGCAGCGCGCGTTGTTCAAGAGCTGCAGCAGAACCTGTCGAGCGGCGGAACTCAATTAGGCTTTGCCCGGATACCCTGGGACTTAAGGGCGGACCTCGCTCGCCATCACGTCACCGAATCTATCAACCCGTCGTTGATCTTTAACCGGCTTCATGACGCACTCGCCGCTTTCGCGAAACTTTAGTTTTCTCTTGCAACAGAATAGAGCAGGGTGGCAGCATACCGGTTGCAGCAACTTCAGGCGCTCGAAGCAAGTTTTTATTGGGGTTCCGCGGCGGGAAGAGTAATATCCCGGCAAACCGCCTATTCCCGTGACTTCACGGAGGTTCTCATGCCCGATACGGTGGCCAGCCCCGAAGCATCCACCCCGCTGAGCCAGGTGGAGCGAGTCATCGATACTTTTGTCGCCCCCTCCAAGACCTTCCACGATATTCTGCGCAGCTCCAGCTGGTGGCTGCCCTGGCTGTTGGGTGTACTGGTGACGCTGGCGTATAGCGCGGCAATCCAGCAGAAGATTGGCTGGGACAAGACTTATGTCAACATTTTGCAGCACAGCTCGGAGACGCAGCAGCAGAGGTTCGCGCAGCTTCCGCCGGATCAGCAGGCGAGACAGAAAGCGATCGCGGCGTCGTTCACCAAATACATCGTTTGGGCTTCACCCGTTCTGGGGCTGCTCATTGCGGCCATCGCGGCGGGAGTGCTGCTGATGACGCTGAATTTCGGGCTGGGTGGTCATGCCAAATTCGGCCAGATCTTCGCGGTGTGGATGTACGCGACTTTGCCCTGGCTGATTCAGGGAACCCTCGGCATCATTGTGCTCTTTGCCGGGCTGGATGCCGATGCATTCAATCTCAAGAACCCGGTAGGCACGAATCTCGGATATTACCTGCCCTCGGATTGGCCCCAGTGGCTCATCGCGTTCGGGACCGCGATAGACGTTTTGACTCTCTGGTCCATCATTCTGCTGGCCATCGGATGCGCCATCGTGGCAAGAACCAAGCTGGCCGCAACCGCGACGGCGGTGGGCATATGGTGGATTCTGATCACTCTGGTGAAGGTGGGTGCGGCGGCGATTTCTTAGGTTCCCGACGGATTGCAGGCTTCCATATTCTGACTACCTGCCACGAAGGGTCATAAGCGCCACCGCTAAGAGCTGCCTGGCAATCGAGTCGCGGGCCGAGCTTTTTTGGCTATCGAGCAAACGAGCATAGTGAGTACGGCAAATCACCGGCGTGACTTCATCATTGCCGTGTACCAGGTATTTTGTGCGGCACATCTCACCCGGCGTCGCGAAACAAGTAGAGCAATAGACATCGATTTCATCCACCATAGGGTGTCTCTCTATGCCAAGGGCGGCGCGTACGAGAATTAAAGAACCCGGGCATTTTTGGCATTCTTCAAGGTAATCTCGACCGCCAGCAGGACAGCCCGGTCGGCATCCGTAAGCGGCTTCTTCGCTTGCCGCTCGTACGAATTACGCAACCGCTCTAAGGCAGTCGTCAGATCGTGGTTGCTCTGGATAACGCCCCGAAACCACTTCTCGAGCTTACCTTCGCTGGAAGCCACGGGCGCAACGAACGGCAGAACCTTGCAAGGCGGATTGTTCGATTTGATCATTGTTTCGTTCTGATATTTCATGAAGACCTCTGGACCACTGCAGACGCAACAACGGCGATCCTCCCTGTTCCACTATCGAGTCCCTCCCCCGAAAGAATCGATCACAGAGCCCTGGAGAATCGCCGCTTGTTGAAGAGCATAGCGCTTCCACCAGGATTTGCTACAGTTCTTGCGTAACGCAGGAGAAGATTGTAGTAATCGCCGATGGTAATGGCGCTCTGCGGCATGATGTGCTTGCGCTGTAGGCATCCGGGCTTGAAGTGTAAAGGGAGATATGAGGGAGAGCAAGCACGAAAAGAACTACGATCTGGCAATCGCCGGTGAACTGAATATGGATCTGATCATGTACGGCCTGCCGCTCGCTATGCCAACCGAGCGCGAGCTGCTCGGAACGGAATTTATCTCCACGCTGGGCAGCTCCTCGGCGATCCTCGCGCACAATGCCGCGACCCTGGGCATGCGCGTGCGCTTTTCCGCGTTGGTTGGGGAGGACGATTTCGGCCGAATGGCACTCGGCCGTCTTGCCGAGGCAGGGGTAGACACCTCCGGTTCCCTGGTCGATGCTTCGGTATCGACGGGCGTATCCATCGTGCTGCCGCATGGCGCGGAACGCCATATCCTGACCTATCTGGGAAGCATGGTGGCGCTTACTGTCGACCACCTCGATTTTGATAGCCTGGCGCAGGCGCGCCACTTTCATCTTTCGTCGCTCTATTTGCAGACCGGCCTCCACCGCGGCCTGGTTGACCTGCTGCAATTCCTCAAGTCCTCAGGGCTCAGCATCTCGCTGGATACCAACGACGACCCGGAGAACCGTTGGGGCCCGCCGCTGCAGGAGATACTGCCCTACGTCGACCTCCTGATGCCCAGTGAGGGGGAAATCTGCCGCATGGCTGGGGGGTGCGACCTCGATGAGGCTATGCAGCGCCTGGGAGATAAGGTGCCGACGATCGTTGTCAAGCGAGGGCCGCGGGGCTGCCGTGTCAAGCACCAGGAACAGCTCTTTGACGTTCCCGGCGTGAGCGTCGTTCCCGTCGACACCATTGGGGCGGGAGACAGCTTTGACGCGGGCTTTCTCTCCGCCTATCTGAAAGGGATGGACCTCGCCACTTGTGCCCGGGCCGGCAATATTACGGGTGCACTATCGACCTTGTCCACGGGAGGAACGGAAGCCTTTCGCGACGGGTCCCTGCGAGAGTCATTTCTGCAACAGCACGGCTACCCCGGCCGGCCAAAACTGCCTTAGGCAGCGCCGTCCTCTTCGTGGATGCGGAACGACTGGACTACACGCGTGATGGCTCCGCCAGGACTGGGGTCATCGGGGTTCACCTGGGCGTGGATGCTGAGGTGATAGGCCAGTAACTGGGCGAAGGGAATTTCGAACGGAGTACGCAGGCGATCGGGCAGGGCGGATGCGCTGGCCTGCACAAACCAGTCGTGTTGCCATGGCGAACAGGCGACATCTCCAATCACGGCAAGCTTCCCCAGTCCACGTTTGCTGAGGTCCTCGACCAGTTCCTCCTCGTAACGCCGTTTGCTTGCGTCTGACGACGCGAAACAGACGATCGGCGTATCTTCCCGCACGAAAGACAGAGGCCCGTGCCGCAAACCGAGAAACGTCTCGGGCATGGCCATCACCCGGCCGGCAGTCAGTTCGATCACCTTGAGCGATGCCTCCCAGGTCAGAGCACGCATCCCCGAGGCGAGCACAACAATACGGTCCCCGGAAGAGCGGGCGATCTTCTCCGCGGTCGCATTCCATTCCGGAAGATGGCTGGACACCGAGCTGCAAATGGCCGGAAGATGCTCCGCAATCTGGGTCCCGTGAATCAGGGCCAGGCCGCCCAATACCAGGTTCGAGAAGGAGCTGGTCATGGCCAGGCTGCGATCGTTGGTTCCAGGGTCAAGACAGATCGCCTGGACGCCGGGGGTGTGCGCGAGCCGCCCCTGCGCATTGCAGACGATGGCCAGGTGTTTGACTGCGGGAAAGAGCTTCTTAATCCTTTCCACGACCGCTGCGCTTTCCGGGCTGTCTCCCGAACGCGCGAGCGAGATGAGCAGTCCGCCCTCAGCGAAGTCGGGCACGGCGAGGGCGACCTCGGACGCGGATTGCAGCAGGAGGTCGGTAGTGGGGATGGCCCTTGCGCCCGGCCACGCATCGGCGATGGCCAGGGCAGCATAAGCCGATGTGCCGGCGCCGGTCAGGATGACCGGCAAGCCGTCAAATTGCTGCGCCATTCCAGCAGACAGCACACGCTCAAGGGTGGTGGGCCATAGGGCCGGCTGTTGGGCTATTTCAGAAGCAACCAGGCTATCGGTTGGATAGGGAACTTCGATTTGCTTTGGCACTGGATTCTTTCCTTTTTGTCCTGCAGCGAAGCACCTCGCCGCCCTCATGAAGATACCGGAAAATGGGCGGTGAATCATGGCCGGCAGGCGTTGGGGAGAGCTTTTTCCCTACGCCCGGACCCTGCCCCTAGTGACCACTAGCCGGTGCGGTGTAACTTAGAGAGGAACGAACGGGAGCGGCTGCTCTCGTAAACTCCTGAACCCTGGGCCGCGAAGATGAACGCTAGTACCGTCCTAACGCCTCCGCTGACCCTCGACTACAGCCTCACCGGGGTCAACTCCACCATGGCCGTGGAGAAGGGGCTGGCCGAAGCGGAGTGGTATCAGTCTCCCGTGCCGCGCGAAACCATGCGGGGTCTGCTTCAGCGTCGCGATGGACCCGCCATCCGCGACACGATTCTATGGTTTGCCCTTATCTTCGGTACCGGTTTTATGACCTATGCCCTTTGGGGCTCATGGTGGGCCATCCTGCCCTACATGGTCTACTCCGTCCTCTATGCCTCGACTTCCGACTCCCGTTGGCACGAGACCGGCCACGGCACCGCGTTCAAGACGGATTGGATGAATAACGCTCTCTATGAAATCGCGTCGTTCATGGTCATGCGCGAGTCAACCGTCTGGCGCTGGAGTCACACCCGCCATCACAGCGACACGATTATCGTCGGCCGCGACCCGGAAATCGCCGTCCCTCGCCCTCCTGACTTGAAGGGCATGGTCATGTCGTTCTTCAACCTCCGGGTTTATCGGAAATATTTCTCTCAGATTGTCATGCATTCCCTGGGGCGGATGTTTGCCGAGGAGAAAACGTACATTCCCGAGGTAGAGTTTCCCAAGGTCTATCGCAAGGCACGCGTGTATGTCGCCATCTACGTCATCGTCATAGGGCTCTCTATCTGGAGCCGCAGCATCCTGCCACTGCTGCTGGTGGGGCTGACGAATCTATTCGGCACCTGGCTGCTGGTCACTTACGGGTACACGCAGCACGCGGGCCTGGCTGAGAATGTGCTCGATCACCGGCTCAACTGCCGCACGGTATACATGTGCTGGATCCACCGCTATCTGTACTGGAACATGAACTACCACGTCGAGCACCATATGTTCCCGCTGGTGCCTTACCACGCCCTGCCCAGGTTGCACGCCGCGGTCATGGATGATTGCCCCACGCCCTATCCAAGCCTTTTCTCTGCCTGGCGTGAAATCGTGCCCACTGTTCTCAAGCAGGTCAGGGATCCCGGATACCACGTCAAGCGCCGGCTCCCCGCGCCGAGAATACGTGTGCGCGAAGCCTCCCACTCCTCCCAGGGAAATCCGGACTCCGAGGGCTGGATCGAAGCTTGTGCCGCTGCCGATCTCGGCCTTGCTGACGTCGTCCGCTTCGACCACGGCAAGAAAACCTATGCACTCTATCGCACCGAAGATGGCGAGCTCTACGCAACCGACGGACTCTGCACTCACGGCAACGTTCATCTTTCCCTCGGCTTGGTAAAGGGAAAGCTTATCGAGTGCTCCAAGCACAATGGACGCTTCAATCTCATCGATGGGTCGCCCGCGCGTGTGCCAATCTGTCGCGGCTTGGTCACGTATCCGATTGCGGAGCGCAACGGTCGAATCTTTGTCAACGTGAGTCGGGCCGGCGGTGTCGGCGCCCGGCCGCAAAAGACCTATCAGTTACGCGTCGTCAGTAACAGCAACGTGGCCACATTTATTAAAGAGCTGGTTCTCGAACCGTTGGACGCTGCGGAAAAGATTTCCTTTACCCCGGGCGATTACCTGCAACTCGATATCCCCGCTTACGAGGAAATCCGCTTTCGCGAGTTCGACATTCCCCAGCCCTTTGCTGCCGTCTGGGAACATCAGCACGTCTTCGATCTTGTCGCGCGTAATCCCGAGGCCGGCCGCCGCAACAACTACTCGCTTGCCAGCAACCAGGAGCGGGATCGCACGCTTCGCTTCAACGTGCGCATTGCCACGCCGCCTCCGGGCCAGGATTGTGCTCCGGGCGTCGGCTCGAGTTATGTATTCAGCCTCAAGCCTGGAGACATTGTTTCTGCTATCGGCCCGTTCGGCGATTTCCATATCAGGCCCACGCAACGGGAGATGGTCTACATTGGCGGGGGAGCCGGTATGGCTCCACTCCGTGCCCACCTCTCCCACTTGCTCGAAACCGAGCAGAGTGCCCGCAAGGTCAGCTTTTGGTATGGCGCACGATCAAAGCAGGAGATTTACTACGAGGACTACTTCCAGGATTTAGCGAAGGTACACCGCAACTTTGCCTTCCACCTCGCGCTCTCCGCGCCGCTGCCCGAGGACGACTGGGCCGGCCACTTGGGGTTCATCCACCAGGTGGTGCTGGAGAAACATCTCAGCCGGCACGACAACCCAAAAGCCGCCGAATATTACCTCTGCGGTCCGCCCCTGATGATCAAGGCCTGCATCAAGATGCTCGCCGACCTGGGCGTCTCGTCCAGCCATATCTCCTACGACGAGTTCTAAGCGAGCACTGCGGTTACTGCTCGAGCGAAAAATCTCCGCGTTGGGCGTGAGCAAGGGACAAAACGCTGCCGCTACCCAACGACAATGGCAAGATAGACTGCTCACCACGCGCTTCAGCGCTCTGTGAAAGAGTCTCGACTCTCCTCACGCGCTTTAGCGCTGGCAAGGCTAAAGCCTCCGCAGCCTCTGAAGCCCGCACCCTTCCTCCCCCTTGAGTTTCGCCTAGCCTGGTTAGCTGTGCACGGCGGCAGCCGCGGTCATCCGGGATTTCATATCCCTGGTGTCCAGGAAGGCCGACTTATAGTCATGAGCAAAGGCCTTGAACGGACGGGGAGGGGCTCCCGCGACATCTTGTACGGCCGAAGAGACGTCGGATGCTTCGCCCCGCCGGTAGTGAGCATAATCCTCAATCAGGCCTTCTGCCTGCCAGTCGGGCATATGGAAACCGCGAAGAGCTTCTCGAAATCCTTGCTCTGCTACGTCCACGAATACAACGGGTCGATGCAGCGCCTCCGACAGCTGTGCAGCCATCTCGGCATGCGTCAGTGCCTCTGGTCCGGTGATGTCGTAGGTTTTTCCCTCATGCCCGCTTTTGGTCAGCGCCGCCACTGCGACCGCGGCTATGTCGCGAACGTCGACGACACTTACCCGCGCGTCGCCCGCCGGAGCAAAAAATCGGCCCTCCGATGCGATCGAACGACCAATCATCAGCAGCCCTTGCATATAGAGGTTGGGACGAAGGTGGGTGTAGCTCATTCCCGATGTGCGCAAGGCCTCTTCGACGGCGGCATGGTAGCGCAGAAAGCGCAGAGGGGAATCGGACGCGGCATGCAGCTGAGAGAGGTAGACGATATGTTTCACTTCCGCCTCTCGTGCCAGAGCAACGAAGCGCAACTGGCGTTCCTCAACCTGCTCAGACGAATTCGTAACCAGGAAGGCGCGCTGAACGCCGCTTAGCACTTTGCGCAGACTGGCCGGATCGTCAAAGTCTGCTTCCACGTATTCCAATTCCACGTTGGGCGTGCCACGCATGACATCGTTTTGCCGATGAACCATGGCACGAACCGGTTCTTTTCTCCCGGACAAGCGCCTGATGATTTCAACGCCGTTCTTTCCCGTGGCTCCAGTCACCAGAATCATTCGCGTCCTCCCGTTCTCTTTGAGATAGACGCCACGACGCGGTAGTTGCCCAGCCAGTGTATTTTCTAGGGCGTGGATCCCGGAAGCACCTGGACCGGAGCAGTCTGTGGGTTATACACGCTTGCGGGCGCCTGGCTCTTGTTTTGGCGGGGATTGATCGGCGTCCGGAAGGACCGGTTTGGGCAAATGCGCAACTTCGTATTGGGCCTGGATCAGCTGCCTGCGGACGTCTGGCAAGGACGGGACCTTGTGATCCGCCCGCCGAATGCGAAATGCGGAGGTCAGATCGCCAAAAGTGCTTCGCCGCCAATCGCTGATGTTCGGCTCCCGCACGCCGGTGAATTGCTCCAAAAACTGAAGTACCGAGGTGTGATCGAAGGGTTGGCTGCAAACCCATCCTCCAGTGGTCCAGGGCGAAATGATGATGCAGGGCACTCGGAACCCGCCGCCTATCGGGAGACCGTTCACAAACTCGTGAGCCGTACCCACGGGGGGCACGGGTGGTGGCACATGATCGAAGATGCCGTCGTTCTCGTCGTAGTTGAGAATAAATACGGTCTTTGCCCAAACGTCGGGATGAGCCGCGATCGCATCGATCTTGCTTGCGACAAACGCCGCGCCATCTGCCGGCATGTAATCCGGGTGTTCCGATTGAAAGCTGGTGGGAATAATCCAGGAGACAGCGGGTAGCCGATCGTTTTTGGCGTCGTCTTCAAACTGGCCTTCGTCGCCGCGTTCCATCCCTTTCGCATACAGCGGCGAGCCTTTCGCAGCTTCGCGAAAGACCTTGAAAGTCTCCAGTAGATTGCAACCGTAGTTGTCCTTTTGCTGATAAACCTTCCAGCTGATGCCGGCTTGCTCCAGCCGCTCTGCATACGTTGTCCAGGTATATCCGCCCTTGGGCGCTATATTGCTCAGAATCGGTCCGTCGTGTAGTCCTTCTGGGTCAATCGTGCCCGTCATCCAATACATGCGGTTTGGCCAGGTCGGCCCCATCACCGAACAGTGGTACGTGTCACAGATCGTGAATGCCTCTGCCAGGGCGAACTGGAAGGGAATATCTTTCCGGTTGTAATACCCCATGCAATACGGGCCATGCGCTCCATCCGCTTTGCGGTGAGCGGGTAGCCATTGGTCCATCTTGCCGCCGTTCCACGCCTCGTGTTGCACCGCCCAGGCGTGGCTGGTGGAGGGAATCTTTTGCGCACTGCTTTTGCGCGTGTCAAGGTGAAAGGGAAGCACGTATCCTGCAGGATTGACTGCATCCGGCTGGTAGAAGACCGATTTTCCGTCCGCCAGTTTTAGGGCGGATGGATCCGCGAATCCGCGGACGCCGGCCAGCGTTCCAAAATAATGGTCGAAGGAGCGGTTTTCCTGCATCAGCAGGACCACGTGCTTGATGTCTTTCAGCGAGCCGCTTCTTTGAGGACCCTGCGCCAGCAGGCGCTGCACATTCGGTGGCATCAGAGCGGAAGCGGCAGCCGCCGCCGCAACCCGCGCCGCGCCGGTCAACAAGCGGCGGCGGGTGAGTTTGGAAACAGAAGGGTATGACGAATCCATCATACGGGCGCCCTCACATTGCAAATCGTAGCGGCTTCAAAATGATAACGCGAAAACACTAATTTCAAGTGCGACGGCGCCCGCAGCCTTCTTATCTCTTATCCTTGTGCTTGTGAACCCGCGAGGCACAAAGCGCCGGCCGGGTACTTCTACTCATTTGATGGGGATAGCTCTGGGAAGGGATCGATACACCTCCACTCTGTCTTCGAACACTTCCAACTCAAACTTGCCCCACCACACTACGACAGTGGTCCAGTAGCCCTTCTTAACGCCATCCGGGATCCTGGTCCGTCACTCGCAAGCGGAAAGAACACCGACGGCATTGGCGATTGTGTTTGGCTCGAAGCGCTCAAGCTTGCTTGAAACGACCGCGTCAACAGCGAGACGGGCACTGTCCCATCCTGAGTACCTGGTGGTTCTGGCGGGTTGGGTATCGCGTGCCATGCCTCAGTCTTCAGGCTACATAGTCCTTTTCCCGAAAGAGGGGGGCGGGTAACCTGTCTGCCCATTGCGTCGTGGGGGGTCAAGTTACCGAAAATGCTTTGAATGCTCTACTCACGGGCTGTTCGCTCACTTTGGCTACAATCGGCCGATGCAGACGCCCTCAAAAACTAAACTGCAGCGCCACTGCTCTCTGTGAGGGCCGTGCTTCTTAGCTTCCGGCTCAGTGCCTGCAGTCCGATTTTCTTCGGTAACTTCCGCCGATCGGGGCGACCAGCAGGCCAAGTTACCGGACCCCCCCTTTCGGGAAGTTCAGTTCTTCGGCGAATCGGCATGGCTCCGCAAGGACTGAGTACCAGACCACCTCTCTGGCTTGCTGAGCGACCGCTTAGAGTCAGCCTATCCATCGGAACCACTAATACCACGTATCTCATTCCGCGGGATGCAAATCACCGTTCACTTATATTTGCTTCTTGGCTTTGTGGAACCTGCTCCGGCCGGATGCATACCAAAAGATCGGTGCTCCCCAAAATGAAATGAAGTTCGCGGATGTCAAAATTCGGCGACCCTCCTCCACATATGTTCGAGAACGGGCGACTCCATATCTCAAGGTAATCCTTCCCCATGGACTCTCCGGTGTTGAACCCGTCATTTTGATCATTCCTAGATTTTGTTGCGGAGGCTTAGCAGAGTTCCATTCTCCATCCAACTTGGTGACTGTGAGATTCCATCCTTGTTGCGACTTGGAAGGTGTTAGCTTGTACATGCCTGCAGGCATTCGGAGGCCCCCATCGAGACTGCGGTCCTGCTGTAGAACGTAACCGCATTGCGCTGTGACTCATTGGCAGAGTCAGAGGCTCCGTCAAGAAGCTCGCGCCCGTCGCTTGTTGGGGAGCTAAATCCAGCGGCCCAGGCCTCATGCGGGCCAACGTGACCAAAAGACGCACAGTACTTGGGCGCCGTGCCAGTACGGAGGTTTGGCGAGGCTCTTCCAAATGCCCTCAAAGTCTGGTTATCGGTAACTTCCCGTGTTTATCGGCAGGGGTGCACTTTTCCCGGTCGCTATCCGCTGCCCTCCATTCATTTGACGTGATAGGAGACAGAGGCCTCCAAAACTGCCCCCTCCGCCGGGGGAGATGCAAGAAGTGTCCGTAGGGATAGGCAAGTTACCGATAACGAGACTTTGCGGGAGCCGTGATCCCGTCCGCTAGAGCGCGAGTTTAAATTGAGCAAAGAGTCCCCCGCCATACACCCACACGTAATCTGCGTCTTCTAAGCTGAATCTATGAAGGCAGTCTAGGATTCACGATGGCTTGTTCTTAGCTTTCGGATTATCGTGAAAACATCTTTGAACCAAAGGAGGCCATTCAGGAACAGGAACGTCACAACGAGCAAACCGATGAACGCCGCCACGGCGTTGAAGTTCTGCGACGATACTGCCGGAGCATCCATTGTTGAAGCGTGGTAGCGGCG
Organism: uncultured Acidobacteriaceae bacterium; assembly: GCA_963736535.1. Classification (GTDB taxonomy): domain Bacteria; phylum Acidobacteriota; class Terriglobia; order Terriglobales; family Acidobacteriaceae; genus PALSA-350. The sequence goes on along the minus strand of CAVTPN010000009.1, from coordinate 187,493 downwards.
CGGCATGCCGAAGTAACCAAGGAAGAACTGTTGTGGGAAACTCCCATCGTAGATGCTGGGAAGCAGAAGCAGTTCTGTCATGTAGACCAAGCCAAACGTTGTCTCTACAGCTAACCGGATGACAAGCCAGGCCTTTTTCATCTGACCATCGTCTCAGGCATGACAGCGATCTGCAAACTGCGCTTCAGCTATCTTGGTCTGCTTCGCCTGCTTCCGAACCGTTTCAATGGTCCCGTTCTCGCGGAAAAACGGGGTTATGGGTAACTTCATCTGTTTACCAGATGCTCATAGGGAAGTTACCGAGAATCAAACTTTGCAGGCACACTAGTACGAGCAGCTGGTTTATCCGGCACCGCGCCCCTTCTGCTTAGGCGCTTGTCAATAAACTTGTACTGCCCTTGAAATGAAAGATGTGTTCAGGATTCGCCGTTCAGCGCCTAATGATGCAGAGGGCATGCTGCGTGCGCACTACAGTGCGGTCCACGAGACAGCGAAAAAGGACTACTCAGAGGTAATCCTTAACCTGTGGAGCAGGCCAGTTGATGCTCAACGCATTGCCGCATATCGGGCAAAGATGGAGACTGACAAAAGCGTCATCTCTTTTGTGGCGGTTGACGATTCCGGCCAGGTCCTGGGTTTCGGCGAGCTGGTGCCTCCCGAAACGTTGGGGGCGATTTATGTCGCCGCGCCGGCTGGTCGGCATGGAGTTGCAAGCGCACTCTACCGGAGACTCGAAGCTGAGGCCCGCGATCTGGGAATGAATGTTCTCAGGATGGATAGCTCGCTTACAGCCTTTTCCTTTTACATCGGGCATGGCTTCCGAGAGTTGGAGCGGAAAACGCATCCGCTAGGCGATGACCTGGCGATGGCTTGCGTCCGTATGGAGAAGAGGCTCTGAGGCTGCGAGGAAGCCCCACCGTTTGGCTCCGCCATTCTCAACTCAAAAGCTGTTGTGGGAAAAATACCGCGTGGCGCGCCAAACACCTCTCAAGCGGCTATGAAACGGGATTCTCGGTAACTTGCCTGGCCCAGGTGCCCTCCGGCTTTGGAGGAACTTACCGAAAACCCGACTTTACAGGTGGTACCTTAGGCCAGGACTGCTGCGAGGGCTTCCAGATGCGGGCTTATACGAAAGAGGAATGCGAGCAATGGCTTCAACGCGGTAAACGAGCATTGCCGCAACCCTGGCGCTACCGACTCGAATATGGGGCAGACGACCGTAGACTTGCTTATCGATCCAGGTGGATTGCCGAGCACCTGCCATACAGAAAGCCCGTTCTGCTTTGGATCACTCAGTGGGGCATTTGGTCCAGCAGCGAAAATTGGCACCTCTACCATCTTCTGCGAAAGTCTCATGGGGAACACCGACTTCTGCAAGAGGCACCCGGACACTTGTTCTTAGACTATGAGGCTGCGGACCTCGCGTCATTGCTTCAAGTCTCGATCATGAACGGCTGGGGCGGGTATCTCCTGACCGAGGCTGACTATGTGAATGCGTTCTTTAGCCACGACGAGTACATCGAGTTCTACTCCGAGAACTCTGGTCTTCTCACTGAGGTGGAGGGGGACTGAAATGATACGTAAGTGCCCGGAAAACGGTTGCGATTTATGGGTAACTTGACCTGTTTACCAGACGGTCATCAGGCAACTTACCGAAAACGAGACTTTTCAGGCAGTCCAGCAACGCCATCTAAGATTACTTCCGAGAAGCCGACTAGCCGTTCTCTCGCTTCTCAGATGATGGCAATTACGCCGTCGTGGTCGGGCGAGATTGCAGACTGGAAGGTCTGCTGCAAGGCGTCACGCAGGGTAGATGAGGTCTTGCCATCGGGAATGTCGCCAATCTTCTTTCCCATCCTGTCATACACTTCCACCAGAACGTTGCCGTCCTTGTCAACCACGGTTGCAGTGATTCGCACGTTAGCATCACCATGAGCTTGGATCGGTCCACCGAAGACTGGAATCGTGATTAGCGGGGTTTCTTCCGACGTGGTGACTTTGAACTCGAGGGTTGTACGCGCAGGCTGGAGCCGAGGCGAGAGCCCCGATCTGGAGGGCCGGTTGAGCTCTGCGTGCTTGTCCAAGTTCCAGAGGTCGTGAATGATCGCAACGTCACGGTTGCTGTTGATCAACAGGTCGCCGGTTTCAGGCTTTCCAGTTCTTTCTGCACCACGCATGTAGGTGATCTTTTAGAGATGCGATGCTGCTGACGAGCGTTGAAATCCTGTTCGCTGCCGTCGCTGGCTTCTCGATCTTAGTGAAATCAAACCTGGCAGCGAACCGCCCCCCAGAATCTACTCTCGTTGGCCTCATCGAGGCCAGCTTGTCCGTGATCCGCGTTTCCGCAAGTGCGGCGTATAGCTGCTCTAGTTTCTGCTCGATGGTGGGACTAGACAACTGAGTTCTACCTCCAACCTCGCTGGGGTCGTTAGTTGAACAGCTTCCAGATGCCGTACAGGGCACTTATAGCCCCGGCGGTTACCACCGCAAGGCGCTTGAGCGGAGTGGCCTTAGCCTCTGCCCTTTGTTCCTCGCTTGCAGTGCCCTCCGATTCATCGATGAGGGTATCAGCCGTCAGTCCGTTGAAGACGAGGTAAATGCCGAGTACGACAAAGATAGCTGCTGGAAAGACCGTCATTGTGTGAGCAGTGTATCCGATGAGCGATACGGCCACCGTGGTGGAGGCGAGCAGGGCATGGATGGCAGCGGCCACATCCCTTGAGACGGGGTTATAGGTAAGTTCATCGGGGAGCCCGTTCCGGCGCGCGCAGAAACCCTGAAAGCGGCTCCGAAACGCACCGGGCGCACCGGTTGGACGAAGCCGACTTGACACAGTATGTGCCGAAAGCATTTGTTTAACGGACAAAATGGAACGACAGCTGGCGGATAATCATAAATAAACGCTTGCTGTTACTCACCGACCCCAACTACGCCCGCCATCCCGCTCTGCGCGTAGTTGGGGATCTGTGTGTCTTCGAATCGTAAGCAAGGCCGTCCGGAAACTTCCACCGAAACTGTGTCACGTTTCTCCCGCACAACCAGCAGCGATTATCCCGGCAGATAGAATTGAACAGCTAGGGAATAGTTTTGCCTGTTGTGGCTTTTACCGCGTCGCTCAGCTGGGTAAAGGAGTAGCTCCCCCAAGGACCCATGGTGTACGTCTTCTTCAAATACGCCTGAGCGTTCGTACGGTTTTTTTCGTTGGGCTTAAAGCCGCCGTTCCGCAACCAGCGCAAGTAGCCAATACTGCGGATCTGAGTGTTCAGGCAGTTGTTCCAGTCCTGGTCGCCGTTGATCCCATAGGGAGTCTCGGAGAAGGCGTGATCTTTCATGGTCTGGCAAATCTTGCCGGCAGTTGATTTAAGCGGCTTATTGCTCCATACGTAGTCCTTGGCAATGAAATCATAGTCATACTTATTTGTTGTGTTCTCAAGCGCGTTGTGAACTGAGGTCGGAAGGGCGGAAGACCGGCTCAGTGCGGCGCCCTGTGTTTGACCAGTCGCAGATAGCGCACAGAGCAAGAAGAGCCCTACGATCATGCCCGGACCAGGTATTGTTTTCAATGTTTGTCCTCCCTCTACTTTGAAATTGAATCGAGCGGCGGAGATGCCCTATCTTTGCCAATCCGCTCGCCATTGATCAGTTGTCCAGTTGTCGCTGGTGAAGTTCTCGGGCGGGCTTGGTCTTCCTCACGAGGAAGGCGCCTGCCTCTCTCCCTCTCTGCACACAGAAAATGAACAGGAGGAAGATCTTTTTCAGGGATGATAGTGCATCTTTCGTGTTAGGGAAACGAAAAACCATGCACATCTGAGGATCGAGAGCTCGCGGGAGTTGACTGCGGGAGACCGCGCAAAACTTCCAGCCCGCGCGGCAAGTTATTTGGCTTCATGCACTTCTGCCATTGTCGGTGTTTCCAATTGTGTCCTGCCCATTGCTTGACCAGGTTCCTGCGTAGTACACACCTCCTGCGACAGGACGAGCTCGCACTCTTCTTTAGCCAGTTTGCAGTCGATGTACCACTGTGAAGGCGAGATCGTGTCTGCAGATAGAGGGCAGCCGAAACCGCGAAGATTACAAATAAAGGGGACAGACACTGCCTCTTTTGGTGCAGGTGGGAGACCGACCTCCTCCTCTAGGATCAAAGGACGGTCATGAGCATTCTGTCCCGGGAGCCACTGTGAGAGTGATTGCTTTGCTGTTTGCAGTTCTGATGGTTGGCGCCGCGTCTGGCGAAGCGAAGGTTGCCTGTAAATTACCGATGTACATTCAAGCGCCGCACGCCCCGGGTGATGCCACTACGGATACAGTGAACTTGTTTCTTTACGGCCTCAAATCAGCGGTGAGGCAACATCAGGGATGCATCGTTGACAAGATGACCGATGCCCATCTGGGCCTCTACGTCACAACCGTAAATCTCGTCAATGCTGAGGGACGCAGCGACGCTTCCGTGATAGCGGTGGCGCTGGCTGTTCCGCTGAATGGGGTCCCAGTCTATATGGATCACTACGTGCTCATTCTCCGGGAAACGGAAGCCGTCGACGGGCCAGTGAACGCGTTGCTCGAAAGTATCGGTGAGACCCTGGACAGGCATACCTCACCCGGTCAATGATCGGGGCTTGATCCGCACTCAGTCACCGTGCGAAGATGCTCTCGGTCTGGTTGTATGGCACGTCGGTCCATCATTTTGTAGCCGTCGCTATTGCTTTAGCGTACGTTCTGTCCGTGGCTCCGAGTCGCCTGTCCCTCCGAGGTCCCCTTGTTCTGGCGAGTACGATAGCCATTCGCAAGAGCAAGACCCAGGCCGGACAAAAGATGATTCCCCTCAACGACGACGCGCTTGGCGCCATTCGAGCGCTTTACAGTCGTGCGTCGGCAATCGACGGAACGCGCCTGGATCACTATCCGTGGCGTCGAAAGTCAAACTTGACCGCTACCCTTCGAGTCTGTTCACTTGGACTAAAAGTCGGCTATCCGGACATATGTCCCTCCAGTACCAACGTCGAATTGCCGTGAAACGGGATTATCGGTAACTTGACCGCTCCGTGCCCTGGCTGAGGGAAGTTACAGAAAACGAGACTTTGCAGGCATTTCGGGATTACTTCCGGATTGGCGGTAAACCGTACATAACTCTTCCTGGCTTGCGTGGGACGGGTTTGTTACCGGGTTAGTTGGGCGAGGGGCGTTCGATGCTGTCGATGACCACCACCTCAACGGGCCCTTTGGTTGCAGTCAACTTTAATCCTAACTGTTCTTCGAGAGCCGTAGGCAGGGATGGTCCAACCGCATCGCTGGGTGCTGTCATCCCCACCCATTGCAGATTCACGACGTCGAAGCTGCCTGTGAAGCCTGTTTTGTCCACGATCGGCCTGCCTGCTATCTCCGGGTCGTTCCACAGCATATTGATCAACAGGCGCATTTTTGCGGACCGCATATTCAGGACTGTCACTCCGTCTTTGGTCTGCATACTTAAATAACCCGGTGGAAGGGGCGCTCGCGGAGTGGGCGGCGGCGGTGCAGCGCCGGGAACAAGCGGGGTAACCTCTTTGATCTTCAGTCCGCGCTTTGCCGCGGAGAGTTCATATACAGGCATCTGCCGAGTGACAAAATGCACCTTCAGCTTGAACCGGTCGGCAAGCAGTGACTGCTTAAGCACGCAGTTCTGGTACGTCCGCTGCTCCAGTGTCATCTTCTGCATCGCATCCCGGAGATCGTCGAGGACTTTGCCGTCGATAACGTACAAATCCTTACTGATCCATGCCGGTCCTCCCTCAATTTGATACTGGGCGAGGGAAGAAATTCCGTATGAATTCAGGATGTAGGTTTTTATTGTTGTCCGCATCTGCCCGGGCTGCGGGGGAACGGATTCATCGACCGGCTTGATCGTAGCCACTTCATAGGAAGGCATTGGGCCGTTTGCATGAACCATCTGGCCATAGAGAGGAATCATGCGTACGACGCCGAAGGCGATGGGGGCGGAGATGGTGGTGAGGGCGAAGGCGGCGAGGATGAATTTGCGGGCGAGGGTTAGGCGCGCGGCGCGGAGGGTGATGATGCAGCGGACGCGGTGGGCGAGCGATGCGCCGGTGATTCCGGAGACGCAGGGGAGCGGGGACTCGACGCAGAAGCGGCAGGCGCGGAGGAGACTTTCAGCGTAGGTCTCGGCCGAGCCGAGGTGGGCGACGACGGCTTCATCGCAGGCGCGCTCGCGTTCCTCGACGATGCGGCGCTCGATCCACCAGACGACGGGGTGGAACCAGAAGAGGGACTCGACGAGCATGTGGAGGGCGGCGGCAAGGTTGTCGCGGCGGCGGAGATGCATGAGTTCGTGCGCGAGGATGGTTTCGATGTGGGCGTCTGTGAGGTGCGGGGATAACTGGCTGGGCCAGAGGAGGACGGGATGGATGATGCCGAAGATGCCGGGTTCCATTAAGTCGCTGGAAAGACGGAGAGGGAGAGAATTTGAGAGGCCAGGGGCAGACTGGAGCTGGCGGAGGAGATGGAGTTCGCGGCAGGATGAGGCGGGCACAGCGTGACGCAACATGGCACGGACCTGGCGCCAGCGCGCGAGCCAGACGAGGAGGACGATGATGGTTCCGGCGAGCCAGACTGCGGCGATCAGAAGGGGCAAAGCGGAGTGGAGACGATAGAGAAGAGTGGCGGGATGGGCGGGCGAGGCGGACAGGGGAGAAAAATCAAAATCAGAAAAGGGTTGGCCGACGGTGTCGACGACTAAGTAGATGGCGGCGGGAGTGGAAGCGACAGCGCGGTGATGGCCCGGGAGCAGATCGCCGATGCAGATGAGGAGCGAAAAGGGCAGAAGGAATTTGATGGAGGCGGCGAGCCAGAGCGCGCTGCGGATGCGGGCGGTGTTGCGGAGGAGGAGCAGGGTTACGAGGAAGACCGCCGCGGCGAAGAGAGTTGATTGCCAGAGATGGTTGGCGATGGCCGGGGCGAGAGCAGATAAATCCGGCAACAACCGGGTGAGAAATTGAGTCGTCATGATTTGTCTGCCCGCTTGAGGGATTTGAGGGTTTCTTCGGCGAACTTTACGTCGTCGAGGGTGAAAGAGCCGGATTCGATGAGGTGGGCGACGACGGGACGGGACTGGCCGCCGAAGAGCGCGAGGAGATCATCGATGAGTTTGCGCTGGGCTGCATCGCGGGATATGGTGGCGGCGAAGAGGTGGAAGTTGCCGAGCTTGCGGACGCGGCGGAGGACTTTTTTTGCCTCCATGCGGTAGACCATTTTCTGGACGGTCGTGTAGCCGGGGCGCTTTTTGGTGGGAAACGCTTCCTGCATCTCCCGAATGGAGGCCTCGCCCTTCGTCCAAAGCGTTTCCATGATCTGCATCTCAAATTTGGTCAATCGTGCTCCAGCCATTACTAAGACTCCAGTCTGTGTATCTAAGACAAGAGTCTGTTATAGTGAGCAAGTTCGCGCACGTCAACCATAAAAACTACAAGGACGTCGGCAAATGCATATGAGCCGAATTCGGCACTGCAGAATTGGGCGCTTCATCGTGCGCACAGTGAGCTTCTGGTTATGGGTGGCTTTCACGCTTGGCGCATGCCCAATTTTTGATGGGTGCCGCAGGCCGCAAATTCAGCAACCGCATGCGCCTGAGATACGCGGACCGGTGCAAGACCTCGCCGCAATTCGAGCAGGCGACCTGATCTGGCTTAGCTGGACGATGCCATCCAGGCGCGTGCGCAATCTCACCATCAATGGCTCAATCAAGGTTCGCGTGTGCAGGCGCGAGACCACTGCCGGTGATTGCATTGAGGCCGGTAAACCGCTCGACTTCGCGCCAGGCGCAACCGGTTCCTTCTCTGAAGAACTTCCTGCAGATCTCGCCTCAGGAACCCCGCGTGTCCTCTATTACTTTGTCGAGCTCATCGATCGCAAGGGCAAATCAACTGGATCGTCGGACATCGTCGCCACGTTGGCTGGAGCTCCACCACCCGTGATCCGCGGCCTTACAGCGGAGATGACAGATAAGGGTGTGCTACTACGTTGGACTCCGGACACCTACTCCGAGAGCCCCTCAGACACAGCCGTTCGACTGCATCGTAACGAGGTCTATCTGACGCCTGCTAGCGAAGCTGCGGGAGAAGGTTCGTCCAAGCCGCTCTCCGCCGCAGCGGGTGAAGACCTGCTCGTTGAGGGTGGCTCTCGCTCCGGCCAGACACTCGATGGGAACATCCACCAGGGCAGTATCTACGAGTATCGAGCCCAGCGAGTGATTCGTGTAGCAGCCGGTAGTCAAACTGTTGAGATGGCTGGGCAGATCTCAGGTCCCGTGCGGATCGATACTGCGAACGGACCTCACTGAGGAATGCGCCACCCAGATTTGCAGACCGGAACCGCGCACTCAATTTGCCGTTATCTTGGGGAATAGACCTCTCGACTACAGGCAAAATCGCGTTTCCAGATCAGAGTCGGCCCGATGTCGCGGGTTCCGGTCCTATTGTCGCCGATCCGGAAATTACTACTCAGTACACAGTGCGAGGATGAAACGCTGTCAGACCTCCAGCACCGCACGATTAGTAATCGGGAAACGGCTTCTCGCCAGACAGAACGAGTTGTCAATTCGGACATATGGCTTCGGGTTGTTCCTGAGAAACGGGGTTTTCAGTAACTTCACCTGTTTTCTAGGCCATCATCAGGCAAGTTACGATAACCCGTCTCGGTACCCATCTCGGGTCAACGAGTGACTCGGCGATTTGGCATTCGTTGAGAGAATTGGTCTCATGTCCCGAGGTCTGACTGGCTCAATGCCCTTGTGAGTCGAATGAGTCCCTGCCGTATCGCAAGCTCGTCAAATCCGCCAAAGCCGAGGAGCAACGCATTCGGATCAGGACGTCTCAGGGTGCATCGATCGACGGCAAGAACCTCAACACCCTGGGCCGCCGCCAACTTTTCCGCCTGTCGTGAAGTCATTCCATTCTTGAGGTACCCGATCGTGTAGAGGCCTGCCCTGACGTTAGAGATCTCAAGCAACCCACCCAGATGTTGCTTGGCTACTTCCATGAGTGTTGCGAGGCGCTCCGCATACAGATTCCGCATCCTCCGCAGATGACGCGCCAAATGTCCATCGACGATGAACTCGCAAAGCACCGCCTGGTCAAAGGATGAATTCCGGAAATCGGTTCGGTAACGGAAACCCAGGAAGAAATCTATTAACGGCGCAGGCAATACCACGTAGCCCACGCGTAAAGCTGGGAATAGCGTCTTGCTGAACGATCCGATGAAGATAACGCTTGAGTGATTGTCGAGACTTTGCAGGGCAGGCACAGGCGGTCCCTCAAACCTATACTCGCTGTCATAGTCGTCTTCAATCACAAAAGCGCCGGCGCGTGAGGCCCAGCTCAGAAGGGCCATCCGCCGCTCCAGCGACATCGTTACCCCCAGCGGGAATTGGTGAGCCGGCGTTACGTACGCGCCCTTCGCATCCGGACAGATCTTAATTCCGGCGGAAACAGACAGCCCTTCATCATTCACTGGTACAGCAATCATCCTGGCTCCGACATTGTCGAACGCGATTCTGGCTCCGAAATATCCAGGATCCTCCATCCATATCGGATCGCTCTTTTTCAAGAGCAGCCGTGCCAACAGGTCGAGCGCCTGTTGTATTCCGGAAACGAGGACGATTTGTTCCGCGGTGCACCGCACCCCACGGGACGTGCGCAAATACTCGGCGATTGCATCGCGCAATGGCCGATACCCGCGCCGATCAGCCTCTTTCTTTAACCATGACCGGAAATTACGTGCTCGGTCTGCGGCAATACGTCCCCAAACCTCGGACGGGAATTCGTTGATGGCTGGAACCCCGATCCGAAACGGGCGGATCGCGTCAACAAAAGCCAGGTCGACCCAGGGTTGCGGCCGTTTATATGTCGAAATGACGCGACGAATGTATGCCGGTGTCGTGGTTGCCTGGCGGGCCGGACGAGGCGCCTCTACACGATTGACCCACGTACCGAATCCGACACGGGAGGTGATATACCCCTCGGCTTGTAAACGCTCCAGAACGCTGACGACTGTACCCCGGGAGAGTTCATACTGGCTGGCAAAATCTCTGGATGCCGGCAGTCTGGCGCCCGGCGCGAGCCGGCCTTCCAGAATGGCAGAGCGCAGTTCGCCATATAACCAATGGGTCAGGGTCTGATGGCGCGACCGGCTTTTGAGAGTGAGCTCGAACGAGCTAACGGCTTTGGGCATCTCAAATGGTCCAATAGATTTTACGAAAATGGCTCTGTTCGATGTACCACTGCGGCCATACTATCAGTTCTGAAGTCGAGAACGCATGTATCGTCATTGGGCTTCTCGCGAAGTGACTCATGGGAGATCAACAGATGAAAGTTGGAGTTTGGTTTTATGGCTTGGGCACTGTTCTCACCGGCATTCTGGATATCGCCTGGGGTGCATTCGATGCCTCTCATCAGCCCATCAAATCTCTGGTCAAGAATCTTCCTGCTCAACACATACTGGCCTACGTCGCGGGCGTCTGGCTGGTCGCAGCGGGTCTTGCAATTTTATGGCGGCGCAGCGCAAAGGGGGGCGCCGCGGCATCCGCCATCGCCTACTTGATTTTTGCGGCACTTTGGCTACCTCGGTACTATGCCGGAATTCACGCCTTTGGCTGGCGAATCGCCGTCTTAGTGGGCATCTCTTTCGGGCTCGCTCAACAGATAATGCTGGTGGCTCCGGCAGCAATCGTTTACGCCTCCACCGCCTCACCGGATTCCCTGTTGCAAAAGAGAGCAGCTATCGCCGCACGTTGGATGCTCGGATTGCCTCCTGTCATCTTCGGCTTATTTCACCTCACCGCCATTCGCGTCTTCGCGAGCATCGTCCCGCACTGGATGTCGTTCGGGTATTTTTGGGCGGTGCTCACCGGAATCGCCTTCTTCCTCGCAGGAACTGCAATTTGCTTGGGAATTATGGATGTCCTGGCCGCCAGGCTTCTTGCGTTGATGCTGTTGCTGTTTGAAGGTTTTGTAGAAATACCTCCTATTTTTATCCGACCGCACAATCAGGCAGCATGGGGTGCCGCCGTCTACAATCTGGCTGCGATAGGGGCATGCTGGATATTCGCCGAGTTTCTCGCAAGCCGCGCAGATCGAAGACGACTCGGTCCCGCGGAGAATGTCACCATGTCACGCCCCGATCCCGTGGTTGCGTGATTCAGTAACGCGTGGTCGTCGACGGGTATTAGGGTCAACGATCGGATCGGGTTGGAACCGGATGAGCCGGAATCTTCGTAGATTCCACCCCGTGGCCGACATATCAGTACTAATCCGGTGTCGGTGAGCGCATTGGCGACTTATCGCTCATCGAGAAAGAGGATCGGCAAGGTCAAACGCGTTTATGAGCATTGCGGCGGTGGTCGCGCGAGGGATTGCTGGTCCAGTTCAATCCGTTGCAATAACGACCTTGCCGATGGTTCGTCCCGATTCAAGGAGATCGTGGGCGGTTCTCATCTTTTCGGGAGTAAGCCCTGTGAGCCGGGTCGTTGCAATCGGCCGGATTCGTCCTTTAGCGACGAGGGCAGCAACAGCTTCGAGAGTTCGTCCTTGGCTCTCAACGTCGTACCCGTGGAGAACCTTGCTGAAGACCATCTCCGTATGCAGCGATGCGGACTTCAACATGAGGGCGTTGGCGTTGAGTGATGGCGACATGTCAATGACTGAAAGATGTCCGAAGGGGCGAAGCAACTTTGCTATCCACGGGAGGTTGTCAGCAGTCTTTGCGGTCGAAAAAACCATGTCAACCTGCTCAATATGTTCTGCTGCAAGTTGTTCTTGGATGTCCTTGCTGTGGTCGATCACGAGATCAGCGCCCATCTCGTGGCACCACTCACGGGATTCCGGACGCGACGCAGTGCTGATGACCAAGGCGCTTGTCTCCGCTTTCAGCAGTTGTGTAGCGATGGAACCTACTCCGCCCGCTCCTCCAATGATGAGCACCCGTTCGACCCCGACTGGCAGATCGCTTTGCTCACGGAACATCGCCTCCCAGGAGGTGAGCGCGCCTATCGGAAGGGAGGCTGCGTCAACGAACGTGAGACTTTCGGGTATCCTGGCAAGAATTCGGTGATCCACCGCTACACATTGAGCCCAGGCACCATCTCGCGTCATATCTCCAGTGCCGAAAACTCTATCGCCAGTTTTGAACCCGCGAACACCGGAGCCGGTCTCGACAATCACACCGGCAAATTCCCAACCAAGCAGGACACGACCGCCCGGTTCTGCGCTGCGTGTCCTGCGGATGAAAGTTTCGCCTGGATTGATCCCGACTGCATGAACGTCAACGAGCACATCGAACTCACGAAGGGTGGGTTCCGGGATTTCTGCCAACTTGATTGCGAAGTCTTCGAGGCTGTGCGCTTTGTCGTAGACGAGGGCCTTCATAGGGAAAACCTTTCGAGGAATGTGAGCCGGATACCCGCCAGCGGTCCTCCGAGCTGCTGAAGCCGTCCGCCCACGGCCAAAGAGCCTAGATCGACGGACTCAAAACCGATTTCCTCAATGAGGTTGTGAACCGGCTTTTTGGCGTCAGCATCATCGCCTGAGATAAAGAGAACGGTTTGTGGCTTGGAAGAGGAAAAGTCGGAAATCCAAGCCATCGGGACAGAATTGAACGCCTTCACGACCCTCGCGCCCGGCGCAAGGTCTGCAACGATTTCGCTGGAAGTACGTCCCGAGACGTCGCCTAAGGTTAGCGGCGTAAAGCCAGCGAGCCGATTGGTTGTGTCAACAAGAATGCGCCCTTTCCAGTCGGAAATAGAGAATAGCGCCTGTTGCACATTCGGCCAGTTTGCGGCTAGGACGACGATGTCCTGCTCTGTAGCCTGCTGCGGGGTTCCCGCTTCTGCGCCAGATCCCAGCTCCTTTACAAGTGGAGCCAGTGAGTCAGGGCCTCGGGTATTGCTCAGCAACACCCGATGACCCACGGCAAGTACATGTTTGGAAATGGTCTGAGCAACGATGCCCGCGCCGATAAAGCCGATTCTCATTGAGATACCTCCTACAGCCTGTTTATGACTCGAACGATTATTTGGCTAGATAGCCGTCGCGGAAGAACTCGGTTGGGGTCGTTGCCTTGCGGCCAATGAGCGTCTCCAGGTCTTTGGTCTGCTCCTCCCATTCGCCGTCGCCCATGTTGTGTACCCACTCCAGTACGAACTGCGCGATGTAATCTGGAACGCCCTTGCCGATTGCTTCGAGGTACTCCTCGTCCGAGATTTTGACAAATGGAACCTTCGTCCCGGTGAGCTTGGATAAGATACCGGCGATGTCTGAGAACGAGATGGCGGGGTCACCTGTCAGCGCATAAGTTTTGTTCTCATGCCCCTGTCCAGCCAAAATTGCGGCGTGCCCGGCGGCTAAATCATCGCGGGTTGCCGCATTGAACTTTCTTTCACCAGCAGGCACGCGCACACCCGTCTCTTGTGCCTTCGGCCCAATGTAGAACGCAAGTACGTCGAGGAAGGGAGGATGGTAGGCGATTGTGTGGTTGAGTCCCGACAACAGCAGCTTTTGCTCAGTGAAGATGTCTTCCTGGGTTATCTCTTTCATGCTGACGGTCGAATTCTTCTTGCGGAATATGGCCATGTAAACCAAATGTCGAACGCCAACTTCGACCGCGGCGTCGATGACGTTTGCCTGAGCCGTCTTGCGGTCAGTAAAGGCGTGGGTCGAAGTCAGCATCAGCTTTTCAACGCCCTTGAAAGCTCGCAAAAGCGAATCGCGGTCGAGATAATCGCCCTGGCGGACTTCAATACCTTTCGCCTCTAAATCCACCGCCTTGGATGGATCACGCGCAAGCCCTATTAATTGATCGGCAGGCTTCAGCTTCAGCAAATACAGAAGTGTCTTTCTTCCGATGTCGCCACTTGCTCCCGTCACTAGAATCTTCCCCATACTTCCAACTCTCCTTTGGGCACTTGGCCGCATATATGGATCTTTTGGTTCAGATGTCAAACCGAGGAGCATAGATACAAAAATCTTGATCTCCGGGGGCGGTACTCGCCGGACAAAGCCCTTTTATTTACCAGTTATTCAAGATTTATATCCTCCATTGCCATCACAAACTTTGCATCCATTGGCATTGCTTTACATCTGAATCGATAGGTTCATATTATGTACCATCACGGCGCATTTCGATAACGAAGGAGAAAGGTAAACATGTCGCAATCAGTTCTTGACCTATCCAAGGAGTTCGCGGGTCGCCGCGCTCTCGTCACTGGAGGTTCCCGAGGTATCGGTGCCGCCATCGCTCAACGTCTTCTTGACGGAGGCGCTTCGGTTGTAGTCGTTGCGCGTAATCGTCATGACCAAACACCGGCAGGCGCGACCTTCATCAAGGGTGACATTCTGACCCCTGAAGGCTGCAAGAAGCTCGTTGACGAGTCCATCAAGGCATTAGGCGGACTCGACATCCTCGTAAATAACGCCGCTGCTGCCCAGCTTGTTCTGCCGAACTCCGAGGCAATCTCAGATGCAATTTGGCAGGAGACGATTGCGTCGAATCTGCTGTCCGTTGTCCGCGTGACGAACGCAGCGTTGCCCGCGCTGAAGGAGTCAACACAAGGCTCCATCCTCAACATCTCGTCTGGAAGCGATCTTCCGGGCAACGGTCCACTCGTTCATTACGGCGCAAGCAAAGCCGCGATGAACTACTACACGAAGGCACTTGCGAAAGAGCTAGGTGCTGCTCATAAGATTCGTGTGAACATCGTCACGCCCGGTGGCGTTGAGACACCGGGCGGCGACAAAATCCGCAATGAGATTATGGCGGCAATGGGCGCACCCCCCGAAGCTGCCGTTTCTATGGTGCCGCTCGGTCGGCTCGGATTGCCATCGGATATTGCAGAAGCTTCAGTCTTCTTGCTTTCGCCGCGTGCCATTTGGATCACCGGCCAGAACTTCCACGTGGACGGTGGCTTCAGCTTCTAAACCACTCGGTCTGTCTACAGAAAATCAGGCTCGCTGACCACAGCGAGCCTGATTTTCTTTGTGATTGCTGTGTGGTCCTTCGTCCACATAGCCCATGTAATGAAGGGCGACATCAACTACTCTCATCAATTCTGCTTTCGTCGCTCCACTCGCATGCTGTACGCCAAGTCCCTGGATCAGCGCAGCAACGTATCGAGTCAATACTGCCGGGTCAACATCTTCGCCAAGGTCTCCAGACTTCTTAGCTTGCTCGAATCGCTTTCTTGCGAGCGATAGTCCATTCTTCCTGAGCTGAATCAACCATTGCTTGATGGGATCTGCCTCGTCTCCGACCGCCAACGCTCCGTGTACCGAGAGGCAACCTTTCGGATTGCCGGGAGTCGCCAGGAAATCCACGGTGCCCCGAAGCGACGATTCGATTACTTCCCGAATCGTGGGCTTCTCAAGGGCTTCGCGTATGTATCCCTGATACGTGTCGAGGTAGCGCTCAAATGCCTTCTTGAAGAGTTCTTCCTTGTTGCCGAAAGCGGCCCACATACTGGAGCGGTTAATCCGCATTGCATCTGTCAGGTCGGTGAGCGTGGCCCCTTCGTATCCCTTTTCCCAAAAGACGCGCATCGCCGCATCCAGCGCAGCCGTTGTGTCGAACCCTCTCGGGCGACCCATCCTCGGATTGTCAGTCGTCTTAGCCATACCACCTATTTGATACACATCTGGACCAAAAAGGTCGAAAGTTCTTGGCCTCACGTAAATCTAGTCATTGAGCACAAAGGGGGAGCCTGGAGGGTCCCCCGTACAAGAAGGTTCTAGTTCGGCGTCTTTCCACTTCGTGACTGCTGCTTTCACCTGGAGAAAAGCGGCTGTGCCTACGGAGCCAGTGAGCGCGTAGTGCAAAGCCTCTGAGGAATAAGTCAGCTTAGTCCAGACGTATTTCTCTCACCCTGCATGTCAACTCGGATAGCTGAAGTCGATGTTTCGAAGGGATTCCCTTCAGTTTGACAAGCAATAAGAGCGCAGGGTTGACCACCACTGTCTTCCCCGAGAATCACACCAAAAATCAGAACTGTGAAGCCATCCTTTTTCCCCTCGATTACGTTCCAGACTCCGGTAATTCGCAAACCAGTCGGGATTGGCGGACGAGCAATCGGACGGGTGCGGCCCCACCACCTTTTCGGCGAAGGAGGCCCTAAATATCGGAAGTCCCATCTCGCCGCCAGAGCGCGCATTGCGCGAGCCCGCAGTTGGTGGAAAATCTGGAGACTGCCAAAACGCGGCTGCCAGAGTCAAAGCTGGTATGAGCAGGTTCACATTGGCAAGTCTAGGGTATTACGCCAAGTCTCTTGAAAAGTCGGGTTTCGGGTAACTTGTCTGCCCATTGCCTCGTGGGGCGAGGTCAAGTTACCGAAAATGCTTTGCAGGCTCCACTCACAGGCTGTTGTCTCACTTTGGCTACAATCGGCCGATGCAGACGCTCTCAGAAACTAAACTGCCTCGCCACTGCTCTCTGTAAGGGCCGTGCTTCTTAGCTTCCGGCTCAGTGCCTGCAGTCCCATTTTCTTCGGTAACTTCCGCTGATCGGGGGCGACCAGCAGGCCAAGTTACCGGAAACCCCGTTTTGCAGGAAGTTCGGCGCCGAGTATTCGGCCCTACCACGGGTCAAGGACAACAAAACGTTCCGCGTAGCTGATGAAGACGCGCCGGAAGACTACCGTGGCCAGCAGTCCATCTTGCCGAGACGTTAGGGTGTTTTCCCCGGAGTCTGCCGGCGCCGCGAAGGATACTTGCTGAATGTTGAGTGAGCCGATCTGCATGCTCTGTGGGGTTAAGATCGAAAACCCTCGTTTCACTCCATCTGCACCATAGCCGTTCCTTTGCCTGGTTTGGCGCAGTCCGGGAGCCAGATTTACGGCATGGTTGAAAAGGAACGATGCATTCGCGCCCGAATCCAGCGTGAGCAGCAACTGCCGCGCCCCGAAGCCGGACAGATGAACCGGGATGATGAGCAGCGTGGTCAAGGATACTTCGTTTGGCGTCTGAGATGGTGTTACCAGCGCGATGTGCCCTCCTTTCACCATGACGGAAACCGGGCGGCAGCAGAATTTCAGAAGTTCCTCGACCATCACAGCCACGTGGGGAACTTCGCATGGGGCGCACCGGCGCGCTTGCAACTAGGGAGAGCTTTCGCTTTGTCGGGAGACAAAACCAAGGCCAAGGCTGCCTATCAGGATTTCCTTACTCTCTGGAAAGACGCCGACCCCGACATCCCGATCCTCAAGAAAGCCAAGGCGGAATACGCCCAGCTGTAGTGAGCAACGAATGGCGAGCTTTGCGGCAACGTTTCGATCCTCCCTTGGATAATGTCTGCGAAGTCGGGTTATCGGTAACTTCCCGCGTTTATGCGCATCCCCCTTAGCAAACGCCACTGGAAGTTACCGAAAGTCCGACTTCACGGGCAGTTGAGCCGGAAACGCAAAATCCTTTCCTGAAGCGATCATTTGTTGACGAGGACATCACAGAATTCGAGCAGCTACAATTCTGGTCTGAAGCATCGGGGTGATTCGATGAAGAAGCCCGTTTCCGACGCTGAATTGGCCGCCTCGTTAGCCCGGCTTTGGCCCAACCGGGAACACGAGGCTCCTGCACTCGCTGGACTTTTGTGCCGCATGAAGATCCACCTTTGGCGACGGCTGGATCTTCGCCATCTTGCCGTTGATCGAGATGTCTCGTTTTGCTTCTGGTGCTCGAAAGTCAAAATCGACGGCGCGACCTACGGATGAACCGGAAGAGAGCGCCTGAGGCCCGTACCCTCGCCGCTCGGACGGTCATCGCATTTCTTGACTACAACACTCCGGTTTCAATGAACACAGCTTCCGCCGAGCCGCCCTCGTAGAGCAGCCGCTTGGCTGTCTTTTCCTTCCTGGCCAGCTCCAGCGCCCTATGAACGACCTCCGTTTCCACCTCGCGCGGAAGAACAAGCACGCCATCGACGTCGCCGAACATAATGTCACCTGAACGGATTGTGACGCTGTCGATGTTGAGTGTGGTTCGGAACTCGACCACCTTACCGCGTCCGCGCTGGTCCTGTGCGTAAGAGCCGAAGCAGAAGACAGGAAAGTCCATGGCGAGAATCCCGTTCGTGTCTCGCGTGTACCCTGCTAACACAGCGCCCGCTGCGCCGCGAGCCCGCGCCGCGGTGCTCATCAATTCCCCCCAGAGAGCGTAGCGCGGTGATCCTCCGGCGGAAACGTAGACCTCATTCTGCTGCAGCGAGTCTAGCGCCTTCAGCATCAGGCCAAAGGGCGGATTGCTTGCTCCATCCTCGTCCATCTCGAGTACGGTCATTGCGCGTCCGCAAACAACCATGTCAGGACGCAACGGATGGCACGCGGGCGGCAGGAATTGATTACGGTATCCGTGCACGTCGAGCACGTCTCCGATAATGGAGGTGAAGAGCCGCTCTTGCATGAGCCGAAACAACTCCGTATCATCGGTCCATTCCATAAGTATCCTCGCTGACTTACTCTTTAAGATCACCTATACGTAGAATCCGGCGCGCCGCCGCATCACTCCCGGGTGCTTCTCCAGTTCTTCTTCCACGAGATCGAAGCCGAGGCCGGGCTCAGCGGTCAATTCGAAGAAGCCGTTCCTAACCGGCAGCGCTCTTTCCAGCACCGTATCGCGCCAAGGCACATCGGTCAGCATGAACTCCTGCCGAAAGAAGTTCGGAACCGCGGCCATCACATGCGCGGAGGCGATGGTCGAAATCGGGCCATTGGGATTGTGAGGCGCGATCGGGACATTGTAGGTTTCGCACAGATTTGCGATCTTCTTCATCTCGCTGATGCCTCCGCAGCGCGTGACGTCGGGCATGAGAAAGTCCGCGGCGTGCTTTTCCAAAATGGGGCGCGCCATAAACCGCGAATGGATTCGCTCGCCCACGCAGACCGGGAGAGAAATCTGCCGTCGAATCTCAGCAATCTCATCGGGAAACTCCGGACTGGCAGGTTCCTCGTACCACATGCAGTTGATCTTCGCGGCGGCAATCCGGTGCGCCATCTCCACGGCCGTTGGTCCGTTGAGCAGAGCGTGCGTCTCCACCGCGATCGGAAACTCCGGCCCCACCGCCTGCTGAACCGCCACCAGGCGATCGATCGCCTTAGCCTTCTGCTCCTCGGTCAGGCTCAGGTTGTCCGACAGGTCTTCTCCATACCAATAATTCACGTGTGCAAATGGATCCATCTTGCAGGCGGTGAATCCCTGCTTTTTGACCTCGCCCGCCTGCACTGCGTATTCCTCCGGCTCGCCCTTGCCGCCCAGGAACCAGTAGTTCGCATAGAGCCGGATTCGTGTCCGGTAAGCTCCGCCGAGCAGCTGATACACAGGGAGCCCGGCGCGCTTTCCGGCGATGTCCCACAGCGCAATATCGATCGCGCTGATCGCGCTCATCACCGGGCCCGCCTGACCCATCCAGTTGAAATCCCGGTAAAGTTTTGTCCATAGGTAGTCGATTCGCGTTGGATCCTCGCCGACGATCGTTTCGCCGGCGTGACGGCACGCCTCCAGAATCAGCGGACTCCCGGGCCAATTGGTTCCCTCGCCGATGCCCGTAATCCCCGCGTCCGTGAATACCTTGAGGATCACCCAGTTGTATTTGATTCCCTCGACGATCCACGTCTTGACGTTCGTGATTCGCATCGGCTCACTCACCTTCTCGTGCCGCATACGAAGCGAACAGCGGCACGCGATCCATGGGGAACTCCCTGGGCATTGAAAGTGCGGGCGCCTGAGCTAGAGCTCAGGCGCCGAGGGAGAGGATACCTCAGAAGGTAAATTTCAGCGCGCCTTGCATGATACGGGGTGATCCGAAAATTGAAGTGACGGTGCCTTCAATGCCGCCTGCATTTGTGCCGTCGGGACCAATCTGATTGGTCGCGTTCGGGGTGGCAAAGTTAGGATGATTCAAAGCATTGAACATCTCCCAGCGGAACTGCAGCGTGTACTTTTCAAAGATCAGCCAGTTCTTAGCGATACCGGCATCGATATTATTGTACGGCGCTCCTCTCATGAGGTCCTTGCTTGAATTGCCGAAGGTTCCCGGAGGATTCTCTGTGAAAGCATTGATATTAAAGTAGGAATTCAACCAATGCGACTTGCCGCCTTGGCGAACTTCCAGAGATTGCCCTGGCACCCTGTCGGCATGGTCTTCGTATTGCAGCGATTGGGAATTGTTATTCCCGAATCCGCCGTAGACGGTGAAGGCCTGACCCGACTGCGCGGTAATAATTGCACTCAGTTGCCAGCCGCCCAGTGTATGCCGTACAAGGTCATTGTGGTGTGATAGCAGCGGTGACGTGTAAATGAAATTGGTCACCCAGATGAAGGGAAAGTCTACCAGGGAGGGGCCACGACTGAGACGCAGATCGAAAGGATCGTACGCCAGCTGGTAACCAAAAGCGATGTTGGCGCTACTCGACGTGTCGATCAGCTTGGACCAGGTGAAGTTGGACTGGAACTGCAGGCCGTGCGAGAGACGTTGCTCCAATGTTGCTTGGAGTCCGTTGTAATTTGCCGTCCCGGCACTTTCATTAAAAAGAATCTGACCTAACTCGGGAAATGTGCTCCGGCTACCGCCGGTCGCGTAGATCCCGGGGTTACTATCCACTGTTACTATCTGGTGATAAGACTCGCTGCCTACGTAGGCAAGCCGGAACATCAAGTTCGCGCCAAGTTGTTGTTCAACTGCGGCATTCCATGCCTGAGTGATGCCGAGTTTAGAGTTAGGATCGAGGGCATCTGCAATCGAGAGGCCGGGAGTAAAGGCAACCGAGGAAGGAGGCCGGTACGCTGAGGAGGCGAATGGTGGGAATGCGCTCGCCCCCGCTGTCCCGGCGAATCCTGCCCAAGGGTTATTTAGGGGAAGTGGCGTGGTTGGCGTGCCATTCAGAGTAAACGTGGGGGCAAAGGGGCTGTTTTCGGTAGTGTGGTCATCTACCGACTCGATTTGTGGCGCCGCGAACAATCCAAACCCCACATGGACTGTGGTGTGGGGGAACGCGTGGGGTTGCCATGCCACGCCGATGCGCGGCTGCCAGTAACCATAACTGGTCCTCATCAGTCCTGCGCCGACCCCACGATCCCCTGGAAAGACCAGTCCAGTCGGTGCATTTGGGTAAACGGTGCTCTGTTGTCCAGGCACGAAAGTGGCCGCACGCCCGTTGCCAACTGCCAGAGGAAAATTCGGTTCCCAGCGTAAACCCATTTCGAGCGTAAGATTTGGCCGGAAGCGGAACTGGTCTTCTCCATAGAAACCAAACTGCCAATCGGTATATGTCCCAAAGGCGCCTGCGCCCTGTAGCAGCTGCGCCATGTCACCAAGTAGGAAATCTGCCAATGCGTAATTCGTGTATTGGCCGTTAAAATCGATAATTGGTTGTGCGGGATAATCGCAAGCTAGACTCATCCACCGCCGCTCTACATTGGCTCCAAACGATAGATTGTGCCGTCCTTCCTGGGCAGAAAAATTATCGTACAAACCATCGTTGCCGTGATTGTTGCTGCACGGCTCAACGTAAGGTCCGTAAAAGTAAGAGTCGCTGCCCGCGATGGTAAAGCCCTCCGTGGAGCAGGTTCCGGGCGGATCGGCTACGCTAATAAATGAAGACCAACAGAAAGGCTTGTTATTGCTCATCAACGCCTGACCACTTATTCTGAAGTCCATTTGAGTATTGAACAAAGTAGCGACGTTGACTAGCTTTGGATTGATGATCCAGGTGTGTCCGAATGCCACGTTATAGTCTTTCTCAGGATTCGGCGATGCATAGGTGGAGATATTACCAGGAACTCCCGATCCAGCCAGATTGTAAAAGTTAATGTAAGCGCGCGCGAAAATGCGCTGCGCAGGAGAGATGGTGTAGTCGACTCGCCCGGTGCCCTCGTCGTCGTCAGTAACTTGCTTCGCGGTCGAGTAATAGAGTTGGCCATTCGGATTTGTGCTTTCCGGCATGACCAGCGGTGTAATCTCGACCGCAGTCGGGTTAAACAAAGCGGGGTTGATTTGATTGGGCTTGCCGTTCAGTGTCTGGAACGGCGGCTGGAGCGTCACCGGCACGGCGCTGAAATCGCCGTTCAGCATGGCTGCAGTATAGGTGTACTCCAAGCCCGACGTGGATGCGGTGCTGGCCCGTGTCCCCTGGTAATTCACAAAGAAGAACAGCTTGTTCTTTAGGGCCGGCCCTCCCAGGTCCGCTCCAAACTGATTCTGGTGCAGAGGGTCGACCGTGTGCGAAAACCAGTTCGACGCATTAAAGCTCTTGTTGCGCAGGAACTCCCACGCGCCGCCATGCCAGCTGTTTGTACCTGATTTGGTTTCGATGAGGACAACTGCGCCCGGGGCGAATCCATACTGCGCATTGAAGTTATTCGTAATGACCCTAAATTCGCGCGTGGCGTCCGCATTTGGAAACGGCGCAGCCAACCCAACGTAGTCGTCCGTATTCGAAGCGCTATCCAGCAAATAATATGTGCTACCTGCGCGCCCTGCTCCAACACCCGAGGACGCTCCAGTCTCCTGGGGAAAAACAAAGTCGCCCTGATTCACGGCGATCCCATAAGCGGTACCGTTCGTCGTTCCCGGCGCAAGAAACACCAGCGATTGCGGGTCGCGCCCATTCAACGGCAATTGGCTCACTTCCTCCTGGTTGACTGTCATACCTATTGCCGGCGAGGTCGTATTGATCAACTCGGCATTCTCGGTTACTTGAACCGTCTGCTGCGCACTACCCACTTTGAGCGCGACATTCTGGGTGGCTGAGAGACCGATCGTTAGCACGATTCCTTGCTGGACGTATGTCGAGAACCCGCTGGCCGTTACGGTCAGTGTGTACGTTCCTGGCGGCAGGGGTGAAACCCGGTAAACTCCCTGCGCATCCGATGCGGACTGGTCAGTAAGGTTGGTACCCACATTCTTGACTGACACCGTCGCATTGGGGAGGGCCGCTCCGACTGGATCGGTTACCTGTCCCGTGAGGCTCGCGCCCGTCGTCTGGGAAAACCCAGGGTAAGGGGCCGCGATCAAGAGCATGAGTATCAGTACCTCCGCGATTCGAACCGCTTTTGACATGAGACCTCCAAATGCATGCATTCCTGGGGCTGCCCTTTATGCTTCTTTGCCGGACGCAGTGCGGCTTGCGATCGAAAGTATACGCATTGGGTTACAACCGTTGTCAAGTGGTCAGCCACTTTTAAAAGGCGATATTTGGCACTTGACAGGTCCGGCGGGGAGGCCAAGAATTCCTGTTGGTGCCCAACTGGTCTTACCACCTTCGCAGGATGCCGCCCACCGCTTGAACCGGATTTGTTTCTCCGCGGTTCGATGCAGGGACGTAACTCAATCATGATCGTCGGAGTGAGCCTCATTCTGATCGCGGCCATCCTGCAGGGAGTCTTCCTGTTGCCGATGTCGCGGACCCGCGATTGGGCATGGGAGCATGTTTGGCTGGCGTTCTCATTGTTCGGGATGCTCCTCTGCAATTGGTTACTCACTCTGCTGGTGTTGCCGAATCCTCTGGCCATATTTGCCGTCGTGCCGCGGCGTGAGATTCTGATCCTGGCAGGTTTCGGGCTGGCGTGGGGGGCGGGCGCGGTTCTGTTCGGGATGGCCATGGACATCCTCGGGCTGGCACTCGGCTATCCCCTCATCATGGGCCTCAATGCCAGTGTCGGTACTTTCGTTCCCCTGCTATGGTTCGACGGAGCGTCAGCGCTTCAGGGTCGCGGGCTGTTTGTCCTGGGTGGAACCATGGTTGCGATCGCCGGAATCTCGGCGTGTTCGGTCGCCGGCGCCAAACGGCAATCGTCCACTGGTCGAACCTCGCGTTCGTTCCGGCCGCGTTTCGTTTCCGGTCTCATCATGGCGGTCGCCTCCGGCGCCCTGTCCTGCCTGCCCAACATCGGTCTCGCATATGGAACCACGACCATCCGTGAAGCACGCAGCTTGGGCGCATCCCCTACGTTTGCGGGTGACGCTATCTGGCTGATCTTTTTCACGTTTGGCGGCCTTGTGAATCTTGCCTACTGCTCCCTGCTCATCATCCGCCGCAAAACCTTGCGCGCATTGTTTGCCTGGGATCGCGTCGTGAACTGGTATTTGTCGCTGGCTATGGGAGGCATGTGGATCGCCAGCTTCTATCTTTATGGAGTTGGGGCGGCACGGCTTGGCCGCAGCGGAGGCACGATCGGATGGCCCATTCTTGTCTCCGTGTCGATCGCAGTCGGTGTACTGTGCGGCCTGGGAAAAGGAGAATGGGACGGCGCCCCGGCGCGGGCAGTCAATTTGCTTTGGGGTGGGCTGGCCTTGATTCTTCTTGCCGTCCTGATAATTCCCTTTGGGAAAGTCCCCTCCTGAGCGGTCCTCAGGGCGGATCATGGACGTGGTGTGAGGTCGCCCCGGGGCCGAATGTCCGTCAATGGTCTTTGCTCCCGAAAAGCGAGTCCAGATAATCGAGCGCGAGTTCGCTGCCTGGATTGAACTCCGGCGACGCAGCGTAGCCCAGCAAGCTTGCTCGCAGTTGCCGGGCCGCCAGCCTGTTGGAGAGATCACTGGCCAGATCGAAAGAAGTAGCCAGCAGCTTTCCACGACCCGCTTTGGCTTCGACGACCGTTCCAAGTCGCCGGCTTTTCGCCGCATCGTCGATGACCTGGACAATGGGCTGGAAACCTATAGGTCCATCTGTTAAATCGAACGCATGGGATCGGCTCATCAGCTCCCACCATTGCCAGTCGGAATGGGATTTCGTCGCGAACTGCTTCAGCGCCGGGTGGTGAGGATCGCATAGAACGCCCATCGTCTCATGCCGCTTGGGGAACCACGCTGCCGCCCAGAAGATGGTCGTGAAACTACACGGAACAGCATTCGCGAAACCATGCGAGTCGGGGAGTAAGACCACGGTCTTTCCCTCCTTGAGAGCCCCGCGCGCAGACGCATCCCAATGATTCGCGATCACGACTTCCGCCGTAAAGGTCGTGAG
This sequence comes from uncultured Acidobacteriaceae bacterium, assembly GCA_963736535.1. Classification (GTDB taxonomy): domain Bacteria; phylum Acidobacteriota; class Terriglobia; order Terriglobales; family Acidobacteriaceae; genus PALSA-350. Next base: position 162,508 of record CAVTPN010000009.1, on the reverse strand, counting down.
GCGCTCTGGATAGACCCAGATATCCCAGGCGTTCGCCCATCCACCTGCAGAGCACTCAATTGTGTATTGCGCGGCGGAAGGAAATTCCCGCAGGGGGACCGTGATTGTTCCGAGTTGCGTTAAGCCTCCCGGCGGTATGGAAGCCGCTGGCAGCGTACCGGATGCCTGTGTCGCGCCGTCGGCCTTTCGGACGGTCCATGACACATCCGCCGCCTTGATAGCAGCAGGTCCATAGTGCGCCACATCCAGTCGCGCGACCAGAGTTTCATCGTTCCTCCAAAGACGCCTGCTTAGACGCAGCAGGGGGACCGTGGGTCCGCAGAACCGGCGAAACTCCTCGGGCGTAATCAGTCCTTTCGACTTACTCAGAGTATCGAGGATCCCGATAAACGCCGGCCCAAAACCCGGAAAGTCGGTAAGGCCCAGAAGCTGAAACCCCGCAACATCGGGAGTGCGCAGAATGGCTTCGATCTCTTCCTTGTATAGCGCAACTGTGAGTTGCCCCGAGGATTGACGGAAGCGTTCGGCCTGGGCGGTCAGGCCTGTGCGAGCCAATGCCTTCGAATACACTTCAAAGTAGCGTGGTTGAAGCGGGCCGTCATAATCTTTGCCGTTCGTCGAAGTTGGGAAACACGGTCCACTGGCCCACCTCGTGCGCGATCACCGGGCGATCAATTCCGGCTTCACGAACGTATTCTGAGTAATCGACGCTTGTATTCGGCGCATCATTCTCCAGCCTTGGATCGCCCCGGAGATTTGTCCAGCGGGGGCCGGCTGAAACGAAATAGTTGTCGGGCCGGTGGATGTTGTCGGGCGCCGAAGTACTGGTGTAGAGATGACGCGGATCTCGGTCCTGAAGACTGCGAACCAACTCGCCCAGAAATTCATCCTGTCCGGAGCCTTCTTCATTTCCCATACTCATCAAGGCGAAGGATGGATGATTTCCGTAGGTGTCCACAATCCTGTACGCTTCATCGCGGATAAACTCGGTGCGCTCATCATCGGCCGATACCCGCCCGTCCGGTATCCACAGCGGGTTCTCAACCTGAAACAGCATGCCCAGCTCATCGGCCGCCGAGAATGCGGCCTCCGGTGGGCACCACGAGTGGAAGCGCACATGATTGAAGCCATAATCGCGATAGATCTTGAGCCTTTCGCGCCAGAACGCAATATCCATGGGGTCATAGCCGGTTAAGGGAAACGTTCCGTTGTCGACAGTCCCGCGAAACACGATCGGCTTTCCATTCAACCTCAGTTGCTTGCCCGAAGTAGAAAGCTCCCGCAGGCCAAATGTCGTTCGAGCATTGGCCACGTACCTCATTTCTTCACTTGCGCAGGCCAGCGAAACTGCGAGCTGGAAGATCGCGGGTGAGAAGTCGTCCCATGCCGGAGGGTCCGCGCCCAGATCGAGATCGTGCTCAATCTCTGAAACAGGCAGGTCGGAAACAACCACGTCTGCAGCTATTCTAAATCCACCATCGGCTTGATTTGTGTAGGCTGAAATTTCCAACTTGCCGGAGTATCTCTTGCCGGTCGCGTTGCGCAGGGCAAGCTTCACGTGAACCCGTTTTTCCCCCGGATGCGGATAGGCAAACAATCGATCGATCCATACAGAATCGTTCGTCTGCAATTCCATGCGCCCGATAATTCCATTCCACGTCGCGCCAACTTCGGCGGTCGTTGCCGAAGACTCGCCGACATCTACCTTGGTGCGATTGTCGACGCGCACCGTCAGCCGGCGCAGTCCCGGAGTCAACTCGCTGGCCCTCCGATTGAACCCGGGCTCGCCCACAGTTCCCAGCTCATACACGTGCGGTGCGCTCAGGCTGTTTCGTACCCCTAGCGGATGATCATCCAGCCACGCCCGCGTCTCCCAGTGGCAGCGCTCCAAGAACAGCACCACCCGTTTTCCCAGCCACGACTCTGGGATCGTAACGTCACGTTCGTACCAGGCAGGTCCGGTAAACGGGTAGACCCGGGTCAGATGTTGCCCTGCAACCTCGTCGCTTCTTTGTCCGAAGTGATGCTCGTCGGTGGAGCCCGGCAATAGAATCCGCTCCGCAGAAAGATCGCGCGCGTGGAACCACTTTTCGCCGATCCCTGCGTCCGCTGGATCGAGACGTATCCGCCACTCCCCGGTGATCGACGCACCTGCGGCGGAGTGTGTAACTTCCGGAAGTGATTCGCCGCCGCCTTGGATCGCGGAATTGAGGCCGGGAATCGACCTCCTGACAAGGGCATGAGCCTCCGCTTCGCCAGGCGATTTCAAGCCAGCTCCGGCAATCGAGACGCAAAGACCTTCAAGGAACGCGCGCCGATCCATCTCTTCTCTCCCGGGGTTCTATCTCACCCATCGACCACGGTTCCATCGCCGAGGATTGCCTGGGCAACAGCGAGTTGTATCTCTGGCGCGAAGGGATGGACCGCGCACGCCTTTTCATTTACCGCGATTCCAAGCCCCGGTGCTTCGGGAACCTGCCAGTGGCCTTCGACCATGCGTATCGGTCGCTCGACGACCTCGTCATACCACGGCGCCGCCGATTCGCACGCCACTATACGCAGTGGACTACAACTGTTGTCAAGTGGTATACCACATTTTGCCAGTGGTCCGGCCTCAGCGGGCATGCGATATAGTGTCCTATGCTTTCCGATTGCACGCTCTGCGTATCCGCAGTGATGGCCCGTTTGACAGCTTAACCAGCTTGCTTCCATCTTTCAGAACAGGCAACGAGAGAAGATTGTGTCACTGCAGCGAACCGTTATCGTCACCGGAGCAGCGTCGGGGATCGGGGCCGCGATTGCGAGCCGGTTCCTTGCAGAGAGTTGCTCTGTCGTACTCTTCGATATCAATCCTGACGGCGCCCGCCGCGTTGCGGAGCGCAGCGGTCATGCGGCGAATTCCCTCATCCTGCAAGGCGACGCCGGCGAAGAGCGCTCCGTTCGCGATGCGGTCGCCGCAACCGAAAACAAATTTGGGGCCGTTCACGTCCTCGTGAATAACGTCGGGATCGAGATCAACGGTACGGTGGAAGAACAGAGCCGCGAGGTGTGGGATCGACATGTCGCGGTCAACCTGACCAGTGTTTTCCTGTTTTCAAAATTCTGCATTCCCGGGATGCGGACAAACGCCGGCGGAGCCATTATCAACATCTCTTCGGTCCATGCCTTTGTTTCCTGGCCGCGTTGCGCGGCCTACGACGCGACCAAGGCCGGGCTGCTCGGCGTCACGCGCGCGATGGCCATCGATCACGGGCCGGAGGGCATTCGTGTCAATGCCGTTTGTCCCGGATACATTCGTACGCCTCTCCTCGAGCGCTGGTTTGCCGCGATCGAGAATGGAGAGCAGAAGGCGGCGCAGGCTCATCCGCTGCGCCGGATCGGCGAATCGGTCGACGTGGCAAACGCCGTGTTTTTTCTGGCATCGGAACAGGCTTCGTTCATCACGGGAACGGTTCTGACGGTGGACGGCGGGATGTCGGCGGCGGGCCAATAGAACCGATCGGCTCTGGCGCCCGTGCGCCGGGGATTAGATTACACTCGGTCGGCTTTCCCCTGGCAGGATAATTTAGGAAATTGAGGCCGGCAAAGATGCCCAGGAAACGCGTACAGCCTATTGCGCCCTCTGAGGTGCTCGATCATCTGCGCCATCTCATCGAAAGCAGAAACCTGCAGCCTGGCCAGCGCCTTCCCGCCGAACGGTCTCTGGCCCTTGAGTTCCACGTCGGGCGTCCGTCCGTCCGGGAGGCGATTAAGGCGCTGCAGATTCTCGACGTGCTCGACAGCCGGCATGGCGACGGTACCTACATCAAGTCGCGCGCCGGGCTCTCTGGCGGATGGCCTTCTCAGGTGGATCTCGACGAACGAAACATCGATTTGATCGATCTGCTGGAAGTGCGAAAGATGATCGAACCGGCTGCCGCCGCGCTTTCCGCGGCACGGCGCAACGAGAAGCAGCTCGCGGCCATGGAAGCCGAAGTGCTCGCGCAAGAGAAGCGCCCGGACGATCGCGAGAATCTGGTCCGCCACGACTACCTCCTCCACGAAGCCATCCTGCAGGCTGCCGGGAACAAGGTGCTCCAGGACGTGGCCCGATTTCTCACTCCGCTCCTCCTCAGAAGTCGCAAGCTGACCGGCAAAAGCGCTCCCAACACCCGAATTGCGATCCAGCAGCACCGGACAATTCTGGAGGCGATTCGCCGGCGCGACCCCGACATCGCAGAGCAGGCGATGCTGACCCACCTGCAGACCGTCGGGCTCGATCTGATCGCTCAGACACCTTCGCGGAAACGCACGTAACGGGAGCTTACGGAAGTTGCAGTCGCTTCACCTGCCTCCGTTCAAGGCTGGCTGGGAAAAGCGGGAAGTGCAGTAGAAAGGAGCACGCGATGACCACCAGACGTAATTTTCTGAAGTCGGCTGCGCTCGCCGCTCCGGCGTGGAGTTGCCTTTCCGGTCTTCAAGGTTGGGCGCAGGATGGCTCGCCGGCGACACAGAGTTTCCTTTTTGGCGCGTCCGTCTATCCGGACATCGACGGCGCAGGCCAGAACAAGGAGATTCTCGAGTTTCTGCAGCGCGCCCACATGAACATCGCTCGGGTGGGCGAATCCAGTTGGGGCAATTTGGAATTGGCCCCAGGTCAATTCAATTTTGGCTGGCTTCGCAGTTTCCTCGACGAGCTGAACCAGCGTGGCATATCGGCCATCCTCGGGACATCGACATACATTCCGCCGCAGTGGCTGGCGGCTGCGCATCCGGAGATGTTGGTCGTATTGGAACCTGGCTCGGGTCCGTCCGACCCGATGAGCCGGAAGTGTCCTTGCCTGAACCATCCGCTCTATCGCGCAGCCTGCAGAAGATATATTCAGGCGCTAGCCCGTGAGTTTCACTCTCACCCGGCTGTGATCGGCTGGCAGGTGGATAATGAAATTGAATTCGTCGATCAGATAATCTGCTACAACTCCGCGTGCGAACACGCCTGGCGGCAGTGGCTGGAGCAGACCTTTCATACCCCACAGGAGTTCAATGAGAAGCTCGACCTGGTCGATTGGGGCATGAAGATACAGTCCTTCGATGAGGTTCCTCAACCGCGGCGCGGGGTGGAAGATCGGTCCGACGTACGCGTCGCGCTGCCGGCGCTCTCGCTCGCCGAATTCCATTTCCGTCGCGATGTCATTCTTGGATTCCTGGCCGAGCAGGCCTCGATTATCCGAGACGCCGGCGCACAACAATGGATTCTCACCGATTGGAATCCGGTGTGGACCGCTCTGGCCGACACGCCGAAGGCACAGTCGTTCATGTCCATTGCCGGGTTGAACTACTATCAGGCCAGTTCCGATAAGGCCGCGAGTTGGGACGACTCGCCCTGGCATCTCGACATGCATCGCTCGTGCTACGGCAAGGGTCGATTCATCGTCACCGAAACGCGCTTCGGAGTGGCTGGAGGAACCGAAATGTGGGAACCCGCCCCCAGCAGGGAGCAGTTCCACATGTGGAACCTGCAGCTCGCGGCATTTGGAGCGTGCGGCATACTCTACTGGTCCGGTAATCGTTGGCGAGGCGGCCACTGGCCGCATTGGGGTGGGCTGCTGGACTGGTCTGGGCATCCCGAACCGGATATTGATTGGGCCGTTGAGCTGGGCGCGTTCTTTCAGAACTGGGGAGCGACGTTGCTGACTCACCCGGTGGAGAGCCGCGCCGCCGTTCTTACCGACTTCGAAAATCGCGCAGCGCTGGAGATCTACCCAAACATTCCGAACAGTCGGTCAGTTTTTACGGATACCTTCGCGGCGCTGCACCGCCTCGGCGTGGGTACCGACACGATCAACTCAAACCAGGCGGAGCATTTTGAAAACCTCCGGAAATACGACCTGCTGGTGCTGGCTGCAGCGACCGCGCTTGACAATCCTGCGGCGGTCGAATCGATGCGTCAGTACGTACTTCAGGGTGGCATACTGATCGTTACCCCGTTCACGGCCTATATGGATCACGATGGTGTCTTCCGCGGCGATGGCTTTGGCGCCAATCTGATCGAGCTTACCGGTGGTGTAGTACGGACGGTGCGCTGGGTAGGCTCACCAGACAAGGGTGATAAACAACAGCTCTTTGTGAGCTGGAGCGATGGTCCAATGAGCAGCCGCTCACCCGTCGGTCTCGACGGCTACATGGAGTATTTTGATATTCGGCTGCCGAATACGAAGGCCATCGCTGTATTTGAAAGTAACCAGGAGATTGTCAATGGCAGACCCGCAGCCATCATCCGCAGGCTGGGCCGAGGGCAGGTAATCAAGCTTGCATTTTGGCCGAAAGATGACAGCTTCCTCACCCTCATTGGCAAGAGCTGCCCTTCTGCTCGCAATCTCCTGGCAGCCCCCTCACCCGATGGCGTCATCGCAGTGCCGCGAACAGACCACAGCCTGTTTATCATAAACGTGACCTCACGGCCGCAGCCCTGCTCGTTACGTTCAGCTTCAGCGGATCGCATCACGAAACGCACTGTTCCCGCACGTGTAACTCTCAACCCTTACGAAGTGCTTTGGCTGGAAGGGCAATCGGTGACCTGATCGAATACGTCGCCCCCGTTCGATCTTCGTAGGAGGGATTTACCGATAACGAATTTGCAGGAAGTTCAATCTGACTACCACTGGGCTACGTCTGGCCTGTACACGTGTAGCCCGAGATGGTAAGGGTGACGCCATGAGTATGAATCGGGGCGAACCACGTGGCAGCAGGATCAACTTCCGCCATAAGCAGGTTTGAGATGCTCTCGCCATGATAAAACCGTGCTATGTTTCGGAAGCGACTTCTCTGGCTAGCAAAGTGCCTGCTGTTTTGCTTTCTAGGAATATTCATCGCTGGAAGACTATCGGACTTTCTTAACCCGCTTATCTGGTGGGTATTGCATTGGAATGGAACGACCTTCTTGCAACGCCCTTCGTTCATCGCGACCTATTATCTCCCTCTTGTCGGGACATACGGATTCGTTCTTGGTTTAGTCCCGATCCACCGATTGCAAGAACTTATAGCGTCGTTCTTTGGGTCATTTCGATCTAGGGTTCACATTCAGCCAGAGATGACGTTCAGTCGTCCCTTGCTTTGGGCCTGGGCCCCTGTCGGATTTGTTCTTGCATGTCGTATCCTCACCTTCCCAACCGCAAGGGAACATAGTGTCCTTGGACCGGCAATATACGGTGAGGGACGCTACGAGCACTTTTTTGCACCTCTAAACCTTCGCGCAACATCCGATCTTTCCGCATGGATCTTTGACCGCTTCGTTCTCACTGGCCCCACTCTATTTCTTCTCGCCTATACATTTGGGGTCTGGCTGCGTCACGAATTTCCAGACCATCCGGGCAGTCCTGCTGAAACGCCCTGAATAGGTTTGTATAAACGGCAGCTTGCCGAGTTTCTGACTCTGTGGCCTGCGCAGATACTCGGACTGCTGATAGATGCTGGCAACATTCATTCCTTGCAAAACGGGATTTTCGGTACCTGATCCCCCTGGCCTGCCCAGCGAGTAAACTTACCGGAAACCCGACTTCGGGGATTTCAAGTAACTTCGCCTTCGCCTACACCGGGGCGAGGAAAGTACCCAAAACCGATTTTAAGAGGAACTATGGTGGGTCACTGCAACTCAGTGGACCGGTTTTAGCGTTTTTCTTAGGAAGCTGTCACGGTCCATTCGGCCTCGCAATTCAATGAGTGATCGGTATCGTAGAACTCAACCGTTTTGGGTCCTGAAACTTCAGCAGCGTAATCCTTGGCACTCCGCCAAGGGCACCCACTTTTCATCATGCAGAGCGTACTGGAAGAGTGCAGGGGCAGGACCAAGCTCGCTCGTATAGGTGCCGGGATCGGCCCAGGCGTCTGCCTTCAGGCTGTCTTCTACCTCTTTCAGCTGCGCCTTATCGTCTGACTTTCGCAGGGCTGCCATATCGGGTGAGGACAAAATACGTTTCATCATCGACTGTGGGCCGCTCATAAAGACAAAGGCGGCAAACCTCTTGTCCGTTGCGTCGAGAATGGCTCCGATACCGGCATCCCAGCTATGACCGACGTAGGCGATCCGGCTTGCATCGATGTCAGAACGTGAGAGAAGAAGATCCAACCCTCGACGGAGATCGACGACCTGTTGTGCAACAAGCACCGGATTGTCCATCGGTTTGAAGTTTGCGCGACTTTTCGGGGCGTCGATCAGGAGAGAGACGCCAGCGGGTGCGAGCGCAATCGCTTCATCGAGAAACTCATTACGGTTCGAGTTTGGAGCACCCGGCATCAGCCAATGGCCCCAAATTACTGCCGCGAATTTTCCGCTACCCCTTGGGATGACGAAGGACGCAGGAACGGTATCTCCATTGGAGCCCGTATACGTGATGTCCTGAATTGTCACTCCGTCCCGAACCCTAACCGAGATCTGCTTCAAATCCAAGGAAGCTCCCCTGTCATATGTAAAGTGTGCAAAATCGTCAGGACCGGGTGTTTGCGCGAGAACGGCGCTCGGGAGTTGGGGAGTCACGACAACCAGAGCTAGTCTGACAAAGAACTTTGCAGACAAGCGGCGCAGGTTTTGGGAGTGTTGCGGAGCAATTTGCATTCAAGCCTCCTCTGAAAATGCGGCCCGGCAATAACCCGAAAGCCGATTTGTATTCCACGAACAGCGATGAGTCTAGGACGGCGCTCCGCTTCCGAGCCGTTGGATCGGTGCCGAAAATTCACCTAAAGTCCAGCGATCTTCCGATGCCCTGAAACTGTCAACCGTCGGAAACGCGGTGACGCGCTGATTTGCCGGACTTGCGGACGAATTCGGCTGCTCGGACAAGTGAATCTCCACCAATTTAAGGGGATTCGGAAACGGGGTTATAGTAACTTCCCCGCCCCCTGGTCTCCGGCGGAGCGAATTTGCCGAAAAATCAGACCCGCGGAACGAAAAGCCTAGCATAATCGTCAACTCGGATGTGACAGACGATTCGACCCGCGCGGGCCTGATTTGCGACGAAGCCTGGATCAGCGTCCTTCGCCGGAGTCTGGAACGGGCGCAGCTCGAAGCCCACGACCGGCGAACGATAACTGTAAGACGATCCAAGTGTTTGCGTCTCGCGGCCCGCCACGGCCTGCCCTAAGATCCAGCAGCGCACGCCGAGACAGCCCACGTCTCCACTCATCAAGCGCGCAAGGGACAGCCTTTTTAATGTGGGGAGGATCTTCCTTTGCCATTCATCACGACTCTGGTCGACGTATTCCCTGTAAATGTTCTGTTCGCAATGAATGAGCCCGGCATCGACCGCGTCAAAATTCATGCGTCTGACACATAGGTTCTGACGCATAGATTCCTGCTCCTGCATTCCTTTGTCCTGCATTCCCTCACGGTCGCGGCTGGTGTTGTATACAGCGTGACCGTTGCATCGTCGGAGCTTCCCACGAAAATGAACGGACCTCCATGTTGGAACCCCGCCAGAGCAATCGAAATATTTGGATCCAGTATATAGCTGTAAATAGTTCTCCAGTCGCGGTGGTGTAAATCTGCAGTTCGGAACGCATCACCTGAGTCCGGTCGCCCTCGTCCGAATGCTGGATCGTCACTGTCGCAAGTTCGTCCCCGTGCGCCTTGAGGCCATACAAAAGAAATTCGCTGGGAATTCTCAGCGGCATTCGGCGGAGCACAAGACCCCTCGGTGAGATCACGTAGATAAACCCTGTTTTCCCAGGACGCGCCAAGTAAACATTTTTGTCTTCGCCCGTGTCCATGACCGCCCCAGCCACGGCCTCTTCGAATGCCATGTCCATCTTGGGCGGTCTGGAGTCGGGCTGCAGCTTTGTTGGCAGAATATCGCCGGGGAGTTCCACTCTCTTCAAGATCTTTCCATTCAAGTTAGTGATGACGACAAGAGGCTCGGAACCGGATCTTTTGCTCGGGTCTTGCTGCCGTGGCGGCACTCTACCGCTCAGAACAAGCGTATCCTCCCCTGCAAAAGCCATCCGGTAAGGATCAATGTTTTCGTCCACCGCAACCGAAGATCGGAAGTTGCCCTGCGAGTCGAAGGTCAGGAAATACGATGAACCATTTCCCTGCCGGATCAGCGCGACGAGGTTTCCCTGAAGGTCTATGAAAAGTCTCTCAGGCGCCCGCCTTCGTGTCCAGGAACGGCCGGAATGTCATAGGAAGCAATCTTCCGTCCATCCGATGACAGTTTCACCACCGGCCTGTACGAAGAGTCCGACATTCCGTAGCGGAGGTAAATGTTACCGGCTTGGTCTATTTTTGCTGGTTCAATGAAGTCCGTCGCTGTCTCGCCTTTTATCGAAATCGTCTGCGTGGCGCTAAAGGGACGCAAGCTGAGCCTGATCAGTGGGAGTTAATCCGACCCATGTCCCAAGGAAGATGCAAGCCGTGAGCAGTGTATCCTTCATTCTCTCCCTCCTCGCTAAAGCACCTTTTACGTCGTTTTTCATTAGACGAACTTGCCTGCCGGAATGTAAACCCCAAACCCAGCCAGACCGAAAGGTCTGTTCAGGGCTTTCAGGAGCGTCTATTCCCCCTACCCTCTATTCATTTGACCTCTCCATTTTGCGGTCATACACTTGTCAACTCAAGGCAAAAGCAACATCCGTAATTCACGTGGAACATTGCCGGTGGCGTTCCAAGGGGCTAAGTACGTGTCCCGCGCTGCAACTCATTGGGATGAATTTAGAGAAGGTGGAGACAAGAGTCCGTCATGACTAGAAAACCACAAGTTGCTCTGGCAAGTCACCTGGTCGCCCTGTTCTTGCTGGCCAATCTGGCCGGTGCTCGTGCCACTGCGCAAACGCAAACTTGGTACCTCGACCCTAATCATTCGGCGGCGCAGTTTGCAGTGCGCCACATGGGCATCTCCACCGTCAGAGGAGCCTTTACCAAAATAAGCGGTACGGTCGTAGATTCCCCAGACCTTAGCAAAGCTTCTGTGAACGTGACCATCGACGCCAGTTCCGTGGATACCCGCGTGGAAATGCGGGACAAGGACCTGCGGAGCGACCACTTCTTCGATGTCGCCAAGTATCCGACGATCACCTTCCAATCGAAAAAAGTGGAGTCAGCCGGTGCAGGCAAGTTGAAGGTTACCGGCGATCTGACCATCCACGGCGTCACCAAGGAAGCCGTTCTGGATGTAGATGGCCCCACTCCTCCAGTGAAGGATCCGAGAGGGAACTCGCATCGCGGCGTTTCTGCTACGACCACGATCAGCCGAGCGGACTATGGAATGACTTTTGATGCGCCCATGGTCGGGGATCAGATTCCGATCCAACTGGATGTGGAACTGGTCGATAAGGCGCCGGGTGCGCCGCGACCCGGACCAGGTGGGCCGCCTCCGCCGCCGGCCATGTAGCAAAACCACGTGGATTGACTAGGTCTCGAGTTGATCGGGCTTAAGGTACTTGATGAGCACGACATCGTTGCCCATTTCGCCGTAAATGAGCTCGTCGATAATGTGCTTGGTCAACAGTATCCCAAAGCCCCCTGGTCGAAGCCCCTGCTTTTCGCGGATCGCCATGTGACGGATCGCGTCGGAGGGCGGGTTCGCGATTGCTGCATGGCGAGCCTCCTGCAACGAAAAGCCCTCCCCGGGGTCCTTCACGCGGCATAAGACCATGTGCTTGGCTCGGATATAAGAAATCGACACATGCTGCGTGGCATTGAAATGGGCTCCATGCTCGATGGCGTTCATGAGCATCTCGCGGAAGGCGAGAGCGACCGCGTCTTTCTCTTTTAGGGGAAGATCCGCCACCTCGTGAATGAACTGAACCAACCGATCCGCCGTCTTACGGTCACAGCGCGCAACCAGCTGCATAAGTTCTGGCGTAGCGGAAAGGATCTCGATCCCTTCATCCCAAACGGGACTGGTCGTAGCCAGAAGAAGCATTTGTTCGAAGGTAGCCATCGAATACGGCTCGGAGAAGTAGCTGAACGCGCGCTCGCGCATGGCAGCAATTACGTCGGCGGGCGTGCTTTTCCTGGTGATGATGATGAGCCGCACATGGGGCCGTACAATGCGGATCTTTCGCAGAAGCTCCACATCTTGCTTACCCGATGTTTCCTCGCCGGTCAGAACGAGATCATAAGGCCGAGCCTTGAGCATTTCCAGCGCAGCGTTATTGTTGGCCGCGCGTGCAATCTTCCAACCAGGCAGCACTTTGCGCACCGCCGGGGCGACTTTGGTGTCAGAACCGACCACCAAGGCTGTTTTTCTCGGCTTGGCCGGCTCCCCTGAAGTTGTCACGCTGTCGATGGATCACCGCCTGCGCTCCATGATAAGCCAACTCCTTCAGCAGGTTGGCAATTCCACCGCGCGACGGGTATTTCCAGTGTCGCTGTTAGTTCATCTTCATCCCCGGCATGGCGGAGTGATCCATATTGTCGTGCCCCTGGTCGTCGTCATCCGTGGCCCAAATCTTCCCCGGATCAGTCTCATAGGGATAGACGTGCACCATCCACCCAAACACATGCGGATGGAACTGCCCACCTGCCGCCTCACAAGCTTCTTTGGTAGTGATTGAGCCGAGCAGCCCGAACTTTGCATCGGGGCCAAAGTAGGCTGCCTTCTCCCCGATGGGCGCTCGGCAAAAATTTGTGTGCTGATGCCAGCGCGCAATGCTCAGCGGAATCCGATCGTTTAGCTCATCCTCGGTCGCATCGACCCGGTCGGTGTACATCGCTCCTACCAGCTTGTACCCTCCATCCCCTGTCTTCTTGTAAAGCAGAGAAGTAGGTTTAAGCGGATCGAACTGCGATCGCGCCGCGAGACCGTATTCGTATTTTGTAAAGTGATACTGGGCTTGCGGGACGTTGGGAAGAAAGATCTCATAACCGTCGGCCAGCGCCTTGTGGTAGTCCTGATAGGGCGCCATTGCCGATTTTGCCGCTGCAACAATCGCCTCCGCCTTCTGCTGATCGCCGTCCTTTGGCGGTCGAAGTACCGTCATGTACATGTGCCCTGCCATAGGAGCCATCCCAGCTTGCTGACCGCCCGCCGGCGCGATGGCTGCCAAACCCATCGCCAGGCAAAGCAAAGCTACGGAGCTGAGTAATATTTGACATCACGATGTACCTCGAAGAGCCATTCATAAAGACGGATGGTTTGAAAGCCGAGTTGCGCTCTTCAACCACGAATCCCCCGACGGTTACTGTAGATTTGCCGAGGTTCCTTGGGGTCAGCGGTTAGCCTATAGGCATTTCGACTCCCGATAGACGTCTGCAGGCGTCGAGCAGCGCGTCCTGTCGCCCCGCATCGTGGGCGGCGGGATGCGGTGTGCGCTGCCGCATGTGAAAAAAGTACCTGCCCGAGACCGTCGCCGCCGGGTCCTGGCTGACCGCAAACGCACACCTGGGTCCGGTGTGCAGCGTCCATATCGTCGGGCGCACCCGGGCCGCCCATCTTGGTCGGCACCCAGCCGGGTTCAAGCGCGTTGGAGAGAACACCGGGCCAGCGGCCTGCGATCGCGAAGGCCAGCAGAACGTCATGCAGCTTGGTATCGGAGTACGCCTGCTGTCCTTGCCACGGGCGGCGCTCCCAAGCCAGGTCCTTCAGGCTCGCATCCCCGCTCTGGTGCAATCCTGAACTCAAATAGACGAGGCGCTTCGGCTTTTCCATAAGGGCCGTCAGGATGTACGGCGCGAGTGTGTTGACGGCGAATACATGAGGCACACCATCTTCGGTCGCAATGCGCCGCGGCTCCCGGTAGCCGACGCCTGCATTGTGAATGACCGCGTCGAACGAGCCGCGTCGGTTGACCTGTTCGGCCACTTTGCGGGTTTGTGTAATGCTGGTCAGATCGCCGATGACGACGCTCTCCGCTCCAGGCACGGCGGCAAGCGCTTCTTTGCCGCGCTGCTCGCTACGGGCGTGCAAGACCACTCCGTGCCCTTGTTCGATAAGGAGTTGGGCCGCCATTTGGCCGAGGCCATCGGAGGAACCTGTAATAAAGACGCGCGCCATGATCGTGTACTCTCCGTATTGCTACAGATGCACGCTAGACCGGTCAAGTCACGAAATCTCAAACGTCGAACCGCCAATGAAGGAGCGCTGAAGGAATCATGAAAAAGACGAGTCTATTCAAACAATACTTGCTGGCGAAGGAAATCCTGATGATCCCCGTGGCCCATGATCCGCTCTGTGCAACCATCATCCAGCGAGCGGGATTTAGGGTGTTGGGTTGCGGCGGCTACGCCAACTCTGCAGCCCTGCTCGGCGCGCCAGACATCGAGTTGTTGACGCTCACAGAGATGACAGACGCCGTGTGGCGGTTCGCGGACGCAGTGGATCTGCCGTTGTTTGCGGACGGCGACAATGGTCACGGAAATACCACCAACGTCCACCGAACCATCAAGCAATTTGAAAAAGCAGGTGCGGCGTCCGTGATGCTGGAGGACCAGGTCTCGCCCAAGCGCTGCGGCCACATGTCGAGCAAGCATGTAGTGCCGGCGGACGAGTTTATCGCCAAGATCAGGGCCGCCGTCGATGCCCGCACAGATCAGGACCTCACCATCCTGGCTCGCACCGACGCTATCGGAGTCAAGGGTTTATCCGAAGCGGTCGATCGCGCCCATCAGTGCGTCGAGGCCGGCGCTGACTGGGTTTTCTTAGAGGCGCCCGAAACTCTTGAGCAGCTGAGTCAGATCCCTCGCCTGGTATCGGTGCCGACCCTGGCTAACATGATCCCAGGCGGAAAGACGCCAATCCTGCCCGCCTCCGATTTGCAATCGATGGGCTTCGCCGCAGTAGTCTTTCCCAATGTGTTTACCTACGCATATGCCAGGCTGGCCACGGACATTGCCACGGAACTGCTCCGCACCGGCACTACGGCGCCTTTCCACAACCAGATGATTGAATTCGAAGAATTTAATGAGCTGGTCGGATTGCCCAGGATCCGCGAAGCGGAGCAGCGCTATTATGCCCACCTCGAAGACGCGCACCTGGAGAGGTGCGTAAGTCGTAATCCTTTCATCCGGAGCTCTTCATGGCGATGACGGTCATTCAGCACGTGCTCTCCCGCTTGCGTTCTATCGGTCTCAGTGAGTGTCTTCGGAATTCCCGGAGACTTTTCCTTTCCCGTCTGCGATGCGATTTGCCAGGATCCGCGGATGCGATGGATCGGCTGCTGCAACGAGCTGAATGCTGCCTACGCTGCTGACGGCTACGCCCGCATCAAGGGCTTTGCGCGCTATCTGCACTACCTATGGAGTCGGGGAATTGAGTGCTTTGAATGGCATAGCCGGCGCCTACGCGGAGCACCTGCCCTTATTCCACCTGGTAGGCACGCCCAACATGGCAACCCAATCGACGCGGGCTCTGATGCACCACACCCTCGGCAACGGGGAATACAACTTATTTCAGCGCATGACGGAGCCCGTGGTTTGCGCGCAGGCAGTCATGCATCCACAGAACGTTGCCTTGGAAACGGAGCGGCTCATTGCCGAAGCGCTCTATCATCGCCGCCCCGTCTACATGGCATTTCCCGCGGATCACGCAAATCAATCGGTGGTCAGCACGGCGCAGCCGGTGCCGGCGCCGTCAAGCGACCCCGAATTTCTGGCTGCCGCGACCGGCGCGATCGTAGCCGCACTCGAAAAGGCAAACACGGCTTGTTTCCTGCCCGGAATCCTGTTGGCGCGGACCGGCCTGCAAGCCGCCATGCAAACGGTGATTGATGTCTCGGGACTGCCGTTCGCCACCATGTTCATGGGCAAGTCGGTGCTCGATGAGCAGCATCCCAACTACATCGGTATGTACAACGGCGCACTCATGAATGAGGAGGTTCGCGATTTTGTTGAAAGTTGCGATGTGGTGCTGGAGGTCGGAACGTTGTTGACAGATTTCAACAGCGGCGCCTTTACCGCAAGGCTGGATCCGGCGAGGACGATCGTGATCTCGCATCATCGGGTCCGTGTCGATGGAAAAGTATATCCCAACGTGGAGATGGCCGACATCCTTCTGGCGCTCGCGCAGCGCTTGCCTAAATCCCACCATCGCCTACAACGATATCGCGCCATGGCGTTATACCGAGCTGCCGCGAGCGCTTGGGTGCGAGGGCTGGTTTACGGCCCGCGTCACGACTTGCGGCGAACTCGACCAGGCGCTGGACACGGCCGCGCGAGCGAGTACCGCTGCTTATATCGAGGTGGTAACAGATGCCTATGCTGCTTCGCCGCTGGCGTTGAAACTGCATGAGAGTTTTCGCCGTCTTTACAAGTCCTGAGCGGCCAGGTCAGAAAAACCGAAACCAGCGATACTCTCCATAAGCTTGCGTTCTCTGGGTTTCAAAAAAATAAACGGCAGACGTTTTGTAGACTGTCAACTTGCCCTTGCCGGTCCCGCCTGAATTCACTACCATGCGTCACGTATGTTTGAGAACCGTGCCCCATGCTGACCAAGATCGAACGCCCTGAAACTCGGAATTGCATCCTGGACTCTACCGTGGGCGATCGGAGTCCACGGCTACCCCGCGCCCCAGCGGCCACTCGGCTGCATAGGGCTGCTCGATAGGGCCGTCGAAGCCAAAGTCTCCGTAGTGCAGATCGCCGATAATCTCCCCCTTCACGAATTGCCGGATCAGGAGCTGGATCAGTTGCGCGAAGCAGCTACTGCGCGTGGACTGGTGCTCGAAGCGGGCACGCGAAGCCTCGATCCCGAGCACCTCGCGCGGTACATCGCGATCACTCACAGGATTGGCGCGCGGATCTTGCGCACGGTCTTGTCCGGGAGCTTGTTCGGGCCGAAACAGCTGGCCGTGGCCGAAGCCGCAATCCTGAAGGTTCTGCCGGCCCTCGAGCGGCAGGGTGTGACCCTTGCTCTGGAGAACAACGAAGCCTTCAGTGCGGTGGAGTTCGCCGGGATCATCACCAGAATTGCGAGTCCTCATGTAGGGATCTGCCTGGACACCGCTAACTCACTCGGCCGTCCGGAAACATTGCAGACGGTGGTCGAGAACCTGGCCGATCACGCCGTCGTGCTTCACGCCAAGGATTATGACATTCGGCGCATTGATACGCGCATGGGATTTTCCGTAGTGGGAACAGCGGCGGGCGATGGCCGGGTCGATTTCAATTGGGTGCTGGCTGAACTACGCAGGCGCGGGCGCAGCGGAATCAGCGTAATCGTGGAGCACTGGCCGCCGTTTGCCGGCACCATCGAGGAATCGGTTCGCATCGAAGAAGAGTGGCTCTCGAGAAGTGTGCGCTTCCTGCGTTCCAAAGTGTCAGCCATTGTTTAGCCGGAACCGGCCGGCCGCAGAGCGAACGCTAATCGTGTGTCTCACGCAGATGATCGTTTATCTGTTTTGAAGGGTACGGGCTTCAGAGTCTGCGTGAGAACTCGCCAGTTCAGGATGATAGCTTTTGCTACCGCACAACGAATGTTGGGTGGCCCATTGCCCCGATTTCCTGCGGAGGCTTGTGGCGTTGATACACCCCATGCGCCTTTCCTTAATGAAAGGCGCACACGCAGACCTCTCTAGTGTCCTGTCCCTAAAGTTCGTGAAACAATCCTCTTCGAGCTTGTATCAGGGCACGTTCAGTAACGTGCTCGCAAACGCTGAAAACCATTTGGGTTTGCAGTCCTTGCGAGCAGTTTCTGGAAGTCATTCCCTGATACATCCGTCGAATTCTTTCAGGAACTTTAGGGACAGGACACTAGCACAGCGTGGCAGGAAATCGGGGTCAAGCCTTCTTTTGGCTTGAGTGGGATAATGGCTCTCGATGTCCACTTCCGTTTGCCACCCATCCAAAGGTGTAATGAACAAATTCATCAGAAAATGGCTCCGAGCGCGGTACCCAATCCCGGTTCTCACGCATGCTCTAAAGCCCGTGAGGGAGTACCGGCTGGTTGGCGTCATCCTTTGCGGAGCCCTGAAAATGGATTCAATCATTGAGACACTACACTACGTTGAGGAAGAAGTATTCCATGGACGCAATCGCGAAAGTGGGGATTGGGCGCACTGGACTCAGGGTTTCTCGCCTGGGATTCGGCGGCGTTCCCCTCGGTGGTTTGTACAAGGACGTAGCGGAGGATGAGGCCGGCGCCACCGTGCGCAGGGCACTCGATCTAGGCATCAATTATTTCGACACCGCGCCCATCTATGGATTTGGAAAAAGCGAGCTTCGGCTGGGAAGGGAATTGGCCCACTGCGATCGCAACTCGATCGTAGTCGCCACCAAGGTTGGATACACTCTCGTTCCTGAAGACGGGGGGCGCGACGAGAAGGTATTTCATCGCTTTGATAACGTGCCTCCGATGCGTCCTGTATTTGACTTTAGCTACGACGGCATCATGAGAACCTTTGAGGGCAGCCTGCAGCGCTTGAACCTCGCCCACGTAGACATCCTGAACATCCACGATCCGGACGACCACTGGGAGCAGGCGATCGACATCGTCTACCCGGCCCTGCACCAGCTCCGCAGCGAGGGCGTCGTCCGCGCCATCGGGGTGGGCATGAACCAGGCGGAGATGCTGGCAAGGTTTGCCCGCGAAGGCGATTTCGACTGCCTGCTGTTGGCGGGCCGGTACACGCTCATCGATCACACGGGCTTGCGCGAGTTGCTGCCCATCTGCCAGCGCAAGGGCATCAGTGTAATCGTCGGCGGCCCCTACAACAGCGGCATCCTGGCCACCGGCGCGCGGCCGGGAGCGACTTACAACTACGTCGATGCTTTACCGGCGGTGATGGAGAAAGTGGCGGCGATCGAAGCGGTTTGTGGACGCTACCATATCCCGCTGCAGGCGGCGGCGCTGCAGTTTCCCATGGCGCACCCCGCGGTAGCCGCGATGATCCCCGGCGCCCGGTCTGTGGCTGAGGTGGAGCAGAATGTCCGGTTCATGAGCCTGCTCATCCCCAATGACTTCTGGGAGGAACTGCGGCGCTTAAACTTGTTGCCCCCGGAGGCTCCGCTGCCGCGGCGATAGCACTTGTCCTACGCCCCCGCTGGCTTAACAGGCTGCGGAAAAACTCTGGTTTTTGAAGGGTACGGGCTTCAGGCCGTACATAAATGCTTGAAAACAGGACCGGCTTTAGCCGCTGAGGGAAACATTTCCATCCCTCTCCGACTTTTTCCGCAGACTCTCAAGACGGTAGAAGCGCGCTGCGTTGCCGCCGAAAACCGCTTCTTCAGCGGAGCTCCCAAGCTTGTCGAGTACCAGGGCACGCGTCGTGGTAAGCACTTCCTCGTAGCTGGCGGCCAGCAGGCATACCGGCCAGTCGCTGCCGAACATTACCCGATCGGCGCCGAATTGCTCCATGACGTAATCCGCATAGGGACGCAACTGCTCGCGGCTCCAGTGAAGTGGATCGGCCTCAGTCATCATGCCGGAAAGCTTGCAGTAAACGTTGGGATGAAGCGCAACTTCGCCCATAAGATCCTGCCACGGCTGCATTTTGCCGGTCATGATTTCAGGCTTGGACAAGTGGTCCATGACCGCCCGCAGCTGCGGTATCCGCTCCAGCGCCTGCAGAACATAAGGCAAGTGGCGGGTGAACGTCAGAAAGTCGAATGCCGTGCCCGTCTGAGCGATCAGAGAGAGAGACTCCATCACCCGCGGGCGCAGAATCCAGTCGTCTTCGGGCAAGCTCTGTAGCATGGGACGAACCGCAACAAAGTGGCGATTCCGGCGATACTTCTCCAGTTCGCTGGGAAAATCCGGGGACTCCAAGTCGAGCCAGCCCACAACGCCGCCGATAAAGCTGGATGTTCTTGCGAGTTCGAGCAGGAAGTCAGTTTCTGCCACCGTCGGCGACGTCTGCACCACGATGGTCTTGTGAATGTCTTGCGCTTTCAGGATGGGTTCCAGCGTCTCGGGCAGGTAATCGAGTGACAAAACAGCTTCAGGACGGGAGAACCAGCCCTTGCTCCACTGCCAGAAATGATGATGAGCGTCTACTCGCACACGAATGCCGCCCCAATTATACGAAGTGTGTCCTCGGACCGTCCCCAGCGTCCAAAGGTAGACTGAAGTTCGAGAGTGAGTGGAAGAAGATTCGATCATGACCGCCGCAGGAGCATTCACGACCAAGCAGCCGGAGCAAAGTCAGGCTCGATTTCCGGCGCGCGACCTGGTCGAGTTCGTGGTGGCCTACGGCCTGATCCTGGCGGCCATTTGGACTTTGAATCCCTGGCAGAGATTTTTCTATTGGGTCGCCATCGCGTGGATTGTTGTCACTACCTGGATGCGGCGTACGACATGGAAGGCGCTGGGGCTCGGGCTGACCGGTCTGGCCCGGTCGCTCTGGATCGCAGGAGCTGCAGCGATACTCGCAGGCTTGGCGGTCTACCTGGCCGGCCAGGAACACACGCTGCACCGGCTCCATGGTCCCACGCCGCTGCTCTCGCATGTTTGGGGATACCTGATATGGGCGCTGATGCAACAGTTCTTGCTGCAGATCTATTTCCTGCTTCGGTTGCAGCGCATGCTGCCTGGTAAGGTGGCGCCGGTAGTGGCCGCGGCTGGACTGTTCGCGCTCGCGCATCTGCCCAATCCGGTGCTGACGCCGGTCACGCTGGTGTGGGGCATTGCCGCCTGCGCGTTGTTTTTGCGCTACCGGAATATCTATGCCCTGGGGATTGCCCACGGAATCCTGGGGCTTTGTGTCGCAGTGATCGTGCCAGAACCGCTACAGCACCATATGCGGGTGGGGATCGGCTACTACCGATACCACGTGCGTGAACAACGTCACCCTGCGGTCGATCATCGCAACCATACGGACCAGATCGTATCGACCGACGCGTGGGTGATGGACGACGCTCCCACCCGCCGATCCTGAAGCCACGCACGGCCATAGAAAATGCCCGCGAGCGACGCCAGCAGTACATAGCGCCAATTGAAGTGGACCGCGCGCTTGTTAAAGTGAGAAAGCCCAAACAAGGTTGCAGTGATGAGCAGTGCGCGTGTCGGCCCAACGCGTCGCTCGAGAAGATTTTGCATCCATCCACGGAAGAAAAGCTCCTCCGGCACGGCAACAAAGAGGAAGGTGAAGATCCAACCGAATAAAACATGCCAGACCGAAGGTATGTGGGGGTGAAAGTGGAGGAAGCCGAGTAACAGTCCAAGGACGGCGGCAAGGGGAGCGTACGCGGCTAGGCAGAGCAAGCCAATGCGGAAGTCGCATAAGCGAAGGCGTAGATCGAAACCAACCTGGCGCAGCTGCCGGATCGCGAGAAAGCCATAGATGCCTGCATCGAGCAGCAGAACTTTATTGAAGATCGCGAGACCCGGTCCCCACGCCGGCTCAAACCAGCGCAAGTCCACAGCGAGGCCGAGGAGGCCGAGGATAAGGAAGTCGCCCCACTCTCCTTTCTGTTCCGGGTCCGCCAGGCTTGCCCTGTAGAGCAGCAGGCTGATGAGCACGGGCAGCAGCGTGTAGAGGGCAAGCCACGTCCATCGGAAAAGGCCGTTGGAAATGGAGACCAGGGCGTAGGGGAGACCGAGCAAAGCGGGCGCCAGGATGCGCAGCCCAAAGGGCAATCGTTGCGCCAGCCGGAGAGTGCGGGGACAGAAAGCAGCCGAGAAGAACGGGACAAGCGTGAGCAGCGCGGCGACCGCAACCGCTGGATGGAAGAGCAGGCTCGGCATCAGCTTCGAGCTTAACGCCTGGAACGGCCGCGAGGCCGCTGGGCTATGGATTTCCCAGGTTATACACGACCGGATCTTCCTCCGTCTTCGGAGCTTCCCCGAGGGCTTGCCGGATAACCGCCAGGAGTTTGGCATTATTCACCGGCTTTTGCAGAAAGGCCTTGGCGCCCGCCTCAGTCACGCGTTTCAGGTTGTCGCGAACCTCACGGCCGGTGACCACGATGACCGGTACCCCGGCCAGCGCGGGTACATTCTTGAACCTGTCCATCAAGAGGAAACCGTCTCCCGCGGGTAGACCCAGATCGAGGATGATGAGATCTGGCTCATTCTTACGGGCCTCAGCCATGCACGAGATCGCATCCGATGCGGCGGAGGTGTCGTAGTTGTGGGCACGAAGACGTACATGCATGCTTTTGAGCACGTCCGGGTCGTCCTCGACGATGAGAATCTTCTTCTTGCCCATTGCTCACAATCCTCTGTAGCTCTATCGGCTGCGAACATGCATATCGTGAGAGCAACCCATGCCCGTTTGCGGCTTTTCCTCAAGAAAGCCGCACTTCGCTACACTCCCTGTGCTGAGTGGAACTGAAAATGCCTTGCGGGTCGACTTGCACAGAGAAGTGTCGATGAACTAGCCAGAACAGCCGGCGTGGGCCGTAACGCATAGCGCCATCGTTCACGCAAAAAACGCCACTCGAAAGGGAGTGGCGTTTTTCTTTGCACCACTCATCGGCCAAACTGTCGCAGGTGGTGATCGGCATGCAAATATCCCCAGCGCAGCCAATCTTCCGCTGTCATTTTCCCGAAGATCGGATGGGGCAAGCACGGGCGTGGCAAGCCATCGCAAAACCGGGCCACGGTGGCGAGCAACGAACCAAGATCCTGACGAAAATCGACCGGAGCAGAACCCCCTCTCCCTTGTTCCATCTCCGGCCGCGTGGGAACTCCATGGGGCCACTGCATCGGCGCCTTCAGGGCGGCCCACTTCACCACCGTTCTTTGTAGGAAGCCTGTAGCCGGACTTGCGGTCTTCTGTCCTAACGCAACCTTGTAGGAGTCATTCAAATGGCACATCATCTGGTGGACCGACATGGAGCCCCAACGCGCCTTATCCACCGGCGACAACTCCGCCAGTCGACGCGCTATGGTCTGCCGTTCGCTGAGGTTCTGCAATGTCTTCATAATCCAGCGTCACTGAGCATTCACGCGATGACACTCGGACCGCATCTTGCCGGAGAGCGAATCCGACGAGAAGCTTGTTGACCGGCCGGCCGCGTCCCACCAGATGTAATCGGATGCCGCATATCGTGCCCCAGAACCCGAACTGACATTGGCAAAGATGAGTGAGGAGCCATGGACGGGAAGGATCGCAAGGCTGTTTCCCGCGCCGTTCACGTATTCCACTGGAAACGCGGTTGCAGGAAGGCCCATGGCCACGCCCTGAGCATCGCATTGGTACTGCACCGTCTGTCGCGTGATGGGTTGTGAGCTATTCAGATGAATGGTTAGCTCGGTTGCCTGCGAAAGCGTGCTCAACCCCAGCGCAGCAATTCCGACCAAAATGTGCTTCCACGTTACCTGCATCGCATCGTCTCCCTCGCGCCCGGATTCAAACTCCGGTAGCCACCACAAAGTATTGCGCATTTTCTGTTCCCGGGTTGTGTACGCCGTGCAATTCGTTGGAATGGACGAACGCCGCGCCCCCAGGCCCGATCACCGCTGTCTTTCCCGCAATGGTCACTGCAAGCGTGCCCTTCATCATCAGGAAGAGTTCTTCGTGCTCATGCTGGTGTGGGGGATGTGGCTCACCTCCCGGGCCCAGTATCGTCTCGTGCACCTCCAGGTGGTTACCGGCATGTGTCAGGCCGTCCAGGATTGGCCTGGATTCGTTCTGCCCATTTTTCTTTACGGGTAATTCGCTATAAGGCTTGATGAAGGAGCTTAATGTCGGGCTATCCGATGCAAATGCTGAGGAGGCGGCCAGCATGGGAATAGCCTGCAGAACAGAGCGCCGGGTTGCATTCATAGAAATCTCCCGTGATGACACCTTCGCTATAGGCAGAAGCATACCTGGCTATCGAACCCCTGTAGCCACGACAAAATACTGTGCATGTTCAGTTCCCGGATTGCGTGCGCCATGCAGCTCGTTGGAATGGAAAAACGCCGCGCCTCCGGGCCCGATGACCGCTGTCTTTCCTTCGATGGTTACTGCCAGGGTACCGCTCATCATCAGAAGAAGCTCTTCATGCTCGTGCCGATGGGGTGGATGCGGTGAGCCTCCCGGAGCAAGCGTCGTCTCGTGAACCTCAAGGTGGTCGCCGGAATGAGTCATGCCGTCCAGGATTGACCTGGATTCATTCTGTCCGTTTTGCTTTACCGGCAACTCACCAAAGGGCTTGATGAAGGAGCTGAGCGCCGGGCTGTCCGATGCCCAGGCCGGCGAAGCCGCCAGCATGGGGATCGCTTGCAGAAGAGAGCGGCGGGTTGCGTTCATAGAGTCCCCCTACAGTATTTTCCTTTCTGATGTTCAAAGAAAAGCCGCACTTCACAGCGTTTGTTATAGGCCTTCTGGAAGCATCGAATCAAACCAGTCGCGGGCCTGCCCGTTTACCCCAAAAGCATCTGTGCGCTCTGCCTTGCGCCGCACCGCGCATTTCACTGATAAGATCATCGGGAACAAATTCACGGGAGCACCATGTCCTTTAAGCCGAATCGCCGTAGCTTCCTCATCGCAAGCGGACTCACTGCCTTGGCTTCAACCAAAGTCCTGGGTGCAAACGACACCCTTCGCGTCGGAGTCATCGGAGCCGGCGGCCGGATGCGAACCGTTCTCGATTGTGCCGACAAGACCGGCGTCCCCTACGAGATTGTGGCCGTGAGCGACGTGTATGGGCCACGTCGCGATGAGGTGAAGGCGCGGACTGCTTCCACCGCTGCCACTACCGCCCATCTCGATTATCACGAAGTGCTGACCAAGGATATCGACGCGGTGCTCATCGCCTCTCCCGACCACTGGCACGTGCGCATGGCGGTCGACGCGCTCGCTGCCGGCAAAGACGTTTACCTGGAGAAGCCGGTTACCCACACCATCGAAGAAGGCGCCACCCTCGCCCATGCAGTTCGTTCGAGCAAGCAAATTCTGCAGTGCGGCATGCAGCAGCGCAGCTGGACTCACTTTCGCAATGCCGTCGATCTAATCCAGGGAGGCAGTCTGGGCCGAGTCACCCAGGTAAGAACCTACTGGTGGCAAAACTATAACCAGGCGGGTTGGAAGCCCAAGCCGGTCGACATCCAGGCGCTCGATTGGAAGCTTTGGCTCGGCGGCGCTCCCGACCAGCCATTCAGCGAAGAGAAATTTTACCGCTGGCGTTGGTACTGGAACTTTGGCGGCGGCGCCATGACCGATTTATTCACCCACTGGATCGATGTGGCTCACTGGGCGATGAAGTCTGACACGCCGCGTGAAGCGCAAATGCTCGCGGACAAATATATTTTTTTGGAATGGGACTGCCCCGACACCGTTCAGGCGGCGCTCCGCTACCCAGGGTGGGATGTGGTGTACGAGGGCATGATGAGTTCCTCGATTGACGATGGTGGTCTTGAATTCCGCGGCACTGAGGCTACCTTGCAGATCAACCGCAACACCTTCGGCATTTATCGCGAGGGCCTGCAGGTCGGACAAAATCCCATCCTTAGTGAAGATAGCTTCCGCGACGGAACCATCGACCACGTGGCGAATTTTTTCGCCTGCGTCAAGTCACGCAAGGAACCGAATGCGCCCGTCGAAACTGGAATCGCCGCCGCACGCGCCGGTCACATCGCCAATCTCGCCTACAAGCACACAGGGCAGATCGTTTGGCCGCCAAAGAATTCGGCTTGATTTCAACAGCTAGTATTTTTTTCTGCTGTTGGTTACTATGCACCTGTCCCTACATTGGCTCTTTTCCCCAAAAGAGCCACGGCTCGCTCCACGATCGATGCAATCTGGAAATGAAACCGCTCTAAGCACATTTTGCAAAGACATCCGGGAAAGAACGATAGAGCGAGGCGGTTCCCCACCGGCCGCTCACCTCATTTCCGGCTTTTCGCTTGACACGTTTTCTGCCTGTTGACGGAGGTGCTGCAAATTACCCGATAGATAGCCTGCACATCCGAAAGATAGTGTCCCAACCCCGGATACAGCCTCTAAACTCTCCCTGACTGCACCCGGATGCCGGGGCAGGCAGGCTTAATTCTGCGCCACATCCCCCGAGCTTCGATTCTTATTTGCGCATGTGATGGCGCTTCTTCTGCCGCGCCCTGGAACCGTCACCGGCCACTGGAAAGGGTGGTTGTCGCAACCCCGAGCAAATGTCGCCTACTGAGCTTACCAATACCGAAGAATCGCGCGCGAAGCCATCTGGCGACGTGTGCCGCGTCATTACCTTTCATCCAGAAGTGCGGGTGCAGACCGATAACCCACTTTCGGGCGCGCGATGCCAGCCAGGCGATGCGCGCACCACGCCGGTCGCAAGAATGCAGCCTCGAGGCTTGCCTCGCCCCATGAAGAGCACAGTGCCAAAGCTTGGTAACTCGGCGGCCGAAATAGAGAAGTTCATTGACCGGCTCCGGGCCGTTCGCGCGCGCTCTATCTCTGTCACAGATTGGGATGCTCTGAGACGCGGCGAATATGTGACTGGGCAGACCGAGGCCAAAACGAAGCGGCGTGCGCCAGGCGGTCCTGGCCTGTGTTGCGACCGGCTCAGTGACAAGCAATGGGAGGAAGCACGGCTTGCCATCACCGCGCAAAGTAAAGAGCGGATTCTCGCCGATACTTTGGACAGCATTGAGCGCGAATGCCGCGATGCACACGTTGAGGTGCTGATTGCGGAGAGTTTTGCCAATGCCTCCGAAGCTCAGAAGGAAACGCTCACGCGCGAGATCAACCGTTATGCTGCCACCGATCGTCTGGAAGAGCTTCAGGAGTTTCTTCAAGATGTCAGAACGGTAGGGCTGCCTGCCGCCCAGAGTAAGCGCGAACACGGAGGGCGCAAGGCGTTGTGGGCCTATGCCCTCCCTGGGATTGCGGCGGTTGTTGAAGTCATGATCGCGGTGCGAATCATCGCTGTCGTCGAACCGGGCTTTCAAACCATTGTCGTTAGCCTGCTTTTGATTTTCTATGCCTCCATCGCCCATAGAATTCAGGCTCTTCAATACGGAGTCTGGTTCTTCGGGCTGGACATGCAGAGAAGCTTCCTGGTCGCTTATCGTCAGCTGCACTCGCGGGACAGCAGAAAAACAGCCGACGAACGCACCGTCCCCGAGGCTGTCAAGAACCTGAAGCGCAGCGCGGTAAACACTCTTGTCTCCTCTTGCAAGTGTTCGATTCTTATCGTCATCGCCTTGTGGGAATTGGTCAAAACGATCCACTGAGTAGCAGACCCTTCTCCACCAGCACCGGAGCCCTGCGCTGCCTGGTGGCCTGCTCGTAGGCGTAAGCCCAACCGAGCAGGTCACCGTCTTTCCATCGTCGGGCTGAAATTTCCAGGCCGAAAGGCAGGCCATCCGGGTAAAAGCCGCCCGGAACCACCACTGCCGGAACACCGATCATGTTCACCCAACTGGTATCGCTGTGCGGGCCGGTACTGATTTGACCGTCCTGCGGCATGGTCTCGTCGGGCGGCGGCATCTGAATTGCGGGATAGACAAAACCATCGAGATGCAGCCGATCCAGGGCATCGTTGTACGCTGCAAGCGTCCGGCGCCGCGGAGCCAGGTAGTTGGCCTCCGCTTGCGGATCGGTTTCGATCCTTGCCTGCATCACCGGAGGCCGCCCTTTTGCGGCATCGGCGTCCGCGCCGCCGATGATCGTCGCCGGCAACGGAGAGCCGGTGGCGTGCTGGTACTCCTCGGGCGAGTGGTACTGCGCGGCGCCATACCCGGCGAGAAACTTTTCCGTTCCTTCCCGCACGTAGGGCAGCGTGCATACCCGCGATGCCGTCTCCGCAAAACTATCAGGAAGAATGGAATCGTCGAAGACGACCGTAGCACCTGCGGCGCGCAGCCCGTCCAGGGCCTTCATAAAAGCCTCCCGCGTTGCGGGCTGTAGCGGGATGCGCGCGGCCGCCCTATCGGCCCCGGCCGCGTTTGCCGTCTCTGTCGCCGGTATCCCCTGGAATGGAATGCCCGCTCCCTGCAGAATGAACGCCGGTACGCCGAAGCGTTTCCCTTGGAGCGCATCTGTTTTCAAGTAGGCAGTGTAGGGGCCACGTTCAGCCATGGCCGCGGACTCAGCGGTAGCGGGATCCAGGGGATCTGCTCCCGCCATCACGCCCAGCGCGATGGCCGCATCGGTCACGTCGCGGGCAATAGGCCCGGTGTTATCGAGCAGCCAGTCCAGCGGGGCGATGCCGGCGATGCTCACCAGGCCACGCGTCGGGAACACGCCAACCACCGAGCTGGTGGCAGCCGGCATCCGGATCGAATTGCCTGTGTCGGTTCCATTACCGAGGACAGCCAGGTTTGCGGTGACCGAAGTAACCGTGCCTCCCGAAGAGCCTCCGGGGCTGAAGCGAACATCGTAGGCATTTCCCGTGCGCCCGTAGGCGGTACTGCGATTGGTATCGCTGGCGGCAAAGTCCGGCATGTTGGTTTGCCCCAGGATGACAGCCCCCGCGGCCCGCAGCCTGGCAACGATGGTCGCATCCTTGGGTGCGATCAGCTCGTGCCCGGGAATCATGTACCCTTTCCACCCATCGGTGGTGACCAGCCCCTTGATGGATGTATTTGCCTTGGTGACTATGGGAACGCCCCACAGCGGGCCGCGCTGGTAATGGCTGCCACCTGCCGCAGCTTCCGCATCCTCACCAGCAGCTGCGGCCAGGGCTCCCTCTCTATCCACCGTCTGTACGGCACGATAGATCCCGTTGTATTTTGCGATGCGTGCTAAATACCACTGCACCACCTCGGTGACGGTGTACTTATGGTTGCGGTACATCTGCTCCAGCTCGGGGATGGTCACTTCGAGCAGGTCGCGATTCATCGCAGCTTGTCGAGCGTCACTATTCGCCGATGGAGGCGTGGCTTGCGCATGCATCCAGCCCTTTGCCAACAGGATGAGCAACAAGAGCAGATACCACGGACGGGGTCGCATCTTCATAACATACCTTGAGTGAAACCTCGCCTTGGGCTACATGCCAGGTGAGAAACCGCAGGTCCCCGTTCGACTTCGCTCAGGGTAGGCTCTCCACTTCGCTACGCTTCGGGTCGGGATGACAATTTTGTTGCAAGGTCAAGTATTTCTCGCCGAAGCTCTCGCGGGCACAACAGAATTGTCATCCCGAGGAGCGGACTTGCCCGTGGCAAGTCAAGGGAGCAATTACAACGGCAACAGAAGCATCGGGTGGCCCATTCAAGCCGTACTTTGGCTTGAGTGGGCGACGATGCCCCCCAACAACCCGTTTGTCATTAGGACCGGAACGTAGCCAAGTGGAGGGGACCTGCGGTTTCTTTTCCGGTTCTGATGCACCCTCTCTAGCCCCTGAGGGCACCGCTTTTCGGCAGAGTGTAGCGTAGTGGAAGCAGGGTGGGTCCGCACAGCTTGCAGAGGACGAGAGCGATAATGAACCGAAGAAGATTTCTCCAGCACGCCGCTTTGACGGCAGCAGCCGTTGCTGTTCCCACAGCGCATCCGGAGGCTGGCGCGTTCGTCGACCAGGGCGCGCCGGTGGAACAGCCAGGCTGGTGGATGACTGAGCCCATCCGTTGGCTCCAAACCAACCTGCGCGAAACGGATGCCGCGCTCAATCCTAAGCAGTTCATCGCAGACGTGGCCGGCTTCAACGCCAATGTGCTCATGATGTCGGCCGGCGGCATCACGGCTCTCTATCCCAGCAAAGTGCAGTACGCGTATGTAAGCCCGTATATTCCGCCAGGGCACGACACGTTTGGTGAGGTTCTTAGCGAGGCCCATGCGCATAACATTCGCATCGTCAGCCGCTGGGATTTCAGCAAAGCGCACAAGGATGCATACGATGCTCATCCCAAGTGGTTCTTCAAAATGGCGGATGGCCAGCCGGCGATCTACAACGGGCTGTATCAGGCCTGTATCAATGGCGGCTGGTACCGGGAGAAGTCGCTGGAAATTCTAAGCGAAGCCCTCGATCGCTATGACGTGGACGGTTGCTTCTTCAATAATTTTAGCAATCCCACGACGGACTACAGCGAGCGCCAGCTGGGGCTTTGCCACTGTGACAATTGCCAAAGGCTTTATCGCGAGCGCTACCAACGCGAAGTGCCGGCGATCCCCGACGCTGACTATCACGCCTTTCTGCACGATGCCAGTGTCTCCATGTCCATCACCATTCGCACCCTCCTCAAGAGCAAGCGCCCGCACGCCGCGCTGGTAGGCACGGCTCCGGAAATTGGAGATATTGCCTACGGAGAAGCCAACACGGCGGTGCGCCGTCCGCTCCCGCTGTGGCCCTACACCGCCAGCGACAACTCCAATCAATGGAGAAATAGCTATCCGGATAAAGGGGTCGTATGCCAGGGCATGTCGTTCATCGATTTCCCCTGGAGGTTTGCCACCGTGCCTCAGCCCGAGGTGCGAACGCGCATCTGGCAGGATGTCGCGAATGGAGGAGCCGCGGCCTTCAACGTCCACGGCACACTTGCCGAGCAACCGGACAGGATGGCCATCGATGTCGCGGCTCCGGCCTACGCATGGCTCAAAGATCACCAGGACTACTATGTGGGACAGAAGAGCGAGGCGCGCGTCCTTCTCCTGGCGCCACGCGGAGGCATCGGCTTCTCCATCGCGCAGGATTCCTATCGCGGACTCTTCCGTCTACTCACCGAGCAACACATTCCATTCGCCGCGGTCGAAAATCTGGATTGGATGGGAAAGCGTGAAGCCGGCCTGGTGATTGCGCCCGGCGTAGCGCCGAAAGCCCTGGAGGCGTTCGTGCGCGGCGGTGGACACCTGATCATTGCCGGCTCCGCCGCTCCGGAGTTTGAAGTTGCTCCGGTGGTTAAGCTCTGGAAAGATCCAGACGGCGCCTATTTCCGCATTCGGAATAAGACCATGTTTCCGTCCCTTAAGCAGACCGACGTGGTGTTCATGATGGGTGACTATTTGCAGGTAGAGGCGCAAGGCGAAAGCCCGATTACCTTCATCCCTCCCTCGATGTACGGGCCGCCGGAGTTCGTCCACGTCGATTGGAAAGACACAACCGGCCCCGGCCTGGTGATGAAGAACCTAGGCCAAGGCAAGGTGGCGTGGCTCCCTTGGGATCTGGGAGGCATTTACTATCGCCACAGTTCTGAAGCGCACTCGGGGCTGATGAGCGGCCTGATTGACTCCATGTTGCCCGGCGGACGCCAGCTAAAAAGCGATGCGCATCCCCTGGTAGAAATCACCTTCATGAGCCAGGGCGATCGTCACCTGGTACAGTTCATCAATCTTTCTGGCCATGCGGATACCGCCTACTTCAATCCCATCCCAATGACGAATATCAAAGTAAGCGTGAGAGGTTCTTTTCAGTCGGCCCGCGCTATCCGCTCCGCGCAAGCCATCGCATTAAATAACAATAACGGTTACGTAAACTTTTTGCTTCCCCGGCTGGAGGAATACGAGTTGGTGGATCTGCGATAGCCCACCCCTTCGGGCCTCCGGTGCGGGCAAATTAGACGGTAGCAATCTGCGCGGTGAGACTTATGCGGGCCTGGTCAGGCTCATCCGCTGCTGCCAGTCGCCGAATCGACAAAACGGTGATGTCGTCCTCCTGCCCGAAGGCGCAGGCCGCGGCGACGATCTGCTCCGCGGACTGCCTTTCCTGGGCCAATATCTGTACCCGCTCAAATCCGTACAATTCGCCCGTCGCACTCCGCGCCTCCACGATTCCATCGGTATAGAGGGTCAGAGTTTCTCCTTCGTGCAGCCGGAACACAAGTTCCTCATAGGCCGCATCGGGAGACACCCCGAGCGGCAGCGATCCGCGTAGCGGCAACTCCTCGCCGTCGCGGAACGGCGCCAGGTGCCCGGCGTTGGCAATCGTTGCGTCGCCATTCGGCTTTAACCGCAGCACGACGCAGGTGGCGAAGCCATCCTGCACGCGCCCAAATAATCTACGGTTCATTCCCTGCAGTATCTCCGTCGGTTCTTGGGTGTAATCGATCAGCGTCCGTAGCGTCCCCACGATCAAAGAAACGGTCATGGCCGCCTTAAGCCCCTTCCCACTCACATCGCCGATCACGATCAGGGTGCTTGCATCGGGCAGCGAAATCACCTGGAAGAAGTCCCCACCCAGTTCCGCTGCCGGCTTATAGACGCTGTCGATGGCGAATCCCGGCACCACCGGTACGGCGTCAGGCACCAGCACTTGCTGCACCTCGCGCGCCGACCGAACCTCCATCTCCATGCGCGCTTGCCGCTTCCGTTCGAGAAATTGCTCCCGCGCCACGGTGAACACCATGGCCACGAACACCAGCGTCTCCAGGATCGGACGCATGTCGAAGTGGTAGTCTCCCAGCGAGAATCCGATACCATTCATCCAGGTCTGCAAGCCGTACCACTGGGTAATCTGTAGTCCCTGGCTGGTTATATTGCGCACGAAAACCCACATGCCCGCGATAAAGACGATGAAGGCGAGCGGCCATAGGTCGAGCTGCCTGCGTCGCCGCAGGCCGGCGATCAGGATGGCGACAATGTACAGCGGCAAAATGGTATAGACGGCGGTAGTGATTGCATCCACCCAAACCATGCCCCGGCCCGCGTGCTCCCAGAAGAAGAGCGCCGTCATGTCTACGACCTGCGAAGCGAGGTAGAGCCCGGCGAGAATGAGGGTTAGCCGTCTCCACCGTTTCTCCTGGTCCAGGCCGAAGAGCGATAGCAGCACCGCCCAGAGCGAAAGGTCAGCCGCGCAAGAGAAACTCTGGACGAGTAACTGATATTGGAAAAAATCGCTGGCAGTGCGCAGAATGCTATCGACTCCCTGCACGCCGATCGCGACCAGATAGATGGCGAGCCAGAGATACAGCCATTTTTTCCTTTCCCGCAAAAACACCAGCAATGACAGCAACCCTGTCACCGCCATGAGCGAAGAGGTGATGAGCGCTGGAAGCGCCCGGCGTTGCGCCGCCATGTGGATGGCCTTCGTCTGCAGTGTCAGGTAATCCGCATCGCCGATACGCGGAGCAAACTCAAAACCTCCCAGCGACGTGGGGTCGGTCGACGCCAATGTCGCCTTCCATACGCGTACCGCCAGTACCCCAGAGGTGCTCGGCAACGGGAAGGTTACGCCGTGAGGAACGGCGTTCCAGTGGGCGTGCGGCGGCATCTGACCGTCGCTCCCGATCTTTTGTCCATTCCAGTAAATCTCGTATATGTCATCGACTGGCCGCACCAGAAGTGCTATCTGCGCGTTGGCGGGACTTACTTCAATCCGCTTGCGATACCAGGCGAAGCCTACGTACGACGGATGTGTCTGTGCTCCCCAGGTTTTGTCTCCGCGTAACAGCTCCCATCCTGAATCGTCGTACCCCGGTTGTGCCCACGCAAGATCGTCGCCGGTGTGGAAGCGCCAATCCCCGCCGACCTCGACGAAGCCTTTCCCCGGATCCGGCGTCTTGAAGGTCGTCGCATCCTGTCCCCAGGCTCCGGTGAAGGCAAGACAGAGCAGGGTGAACAGCAGAGGCAGTTTAAGCAAAGGCCGAACCTCGCGGATCGCGCGCACCATGAGAAAACCTCGTTGATGAAACCGGTTGTGGTGCTTCTGAGAATACGGTGTCTCTCCTCCCACTGGCCAAACAAAACTGCCAAGGCAGTTAGGCGAATGCGCTGATAGACTGCTGGCACTGGGTTGAGCCTTCAAATTCTGTCCTGCTGCCGGGAACGATGACCATTGCCGAGGGAACACAGTTTGGGCCCTACCGCCTTCTCGAGAGAATCGGGGCAGGCGGCATGGGAGAGGTGTATCGCGCGCTGGATACGCGGTTAGAGCGCGAGGTGGCCCTGAAACTGGTCTCAGAAGCCTACCTGGGCGTGGGCAGCGGATCCGCTTCGCCTCCCGCCACACCGCGCCCCCAAGACACACCCGGGTACGCTACGCCCCATTCGGCCTCCCACCTCTCCCATGAACGTTTTCTGCGCGAGGCGCGTTCGTCGGCCACGCTGAACCATCCCAACGTATGCGCGATCCATGACACCGGGGAACACGACGGCCGGCCGTACCTGGTGATGGAACTGCTGCGCGGCGTGACGCTGAAGCAATATATGGCTCGAGCCGGCGGCAAGGGTCTGGCGCCCGCCGAAGTGGTTTCGTTCAGCCAGCAGGCCGCGGCAGCGCTGGCAGCGGCTCACGCCAAGGGCATCATTCATCGCGACATCAAGCCGGCAAATATCTTCGTGTTAGAGGCTGATCGGGGTAAGCGTCAGATTAAGATCCTCGACTTCGGCCTGGCCAAAAAGCAGAATGGTGCGGCTCAAGCCGACTCGAGGGCGTATGCCGGAAGTGACCCCAACGCAGACCTGACCGCAGCGGGTCCAGGAACGCAGACCATGGAGCTGACCAGCCCGGGTTCGGCCGTGGGCACGGTAGCGTACATGTCTCCGGAACAGGCGAAGGGTGTGCCGCTGGATGCACGGACCGATCTCTTCAGTCTGGGAACGGTCATCTACGAGATGGCGACGGGCAAGACGCCTTTTGGCGGCGAATCAACAGCAGAAGTCTTTGCCGCACTGCTCAAGGAGAATCCTCCGCCGGCGAGTTCGGTCAATCCGGCCATGCCCAGGAAGCTGGACGCCATCGTGGAGAAGCTGCTGCGCAAGGACCCGGCGCAGCGCTATGCAACTGCGGAGCAGCTGCGAGAAGATCTGGAGAGTCTAGATGCTCCCGCCACGCGCCCGGCGGAAAAGGCAGCGGGACGGAAGTGGCAATGGGCGGCGGCTGCGGTCGTGCTGCTGCTGATTGCCGCGGGTCTGGCGTGGTGGAAATCCAAGCCTGGCGCTGCTCCGGCGCCAGTGAGCACAGCAGGAATCGGCAGCGGAGAGAGCGGAGCCACGCCCAAGGTAACCAAGGACTCGCTCATACTGGCGGACTTTGTTAACCATACCGGCGATCCGGTCTTCGACACCACCTTGAACCAGGCGCTGCAGATCGACCTGGAGCAGTCGCCGGTGCTCAATATTGTGAGCCAGCAGCACTTGGCACAGAGCGTGAAGTATTTGGGTAAGCCCGAAGGCACGCCGGTGACACCGCAGATTGCGCGGGAAATCGGCGAGCGCGAAGGCGTGAAGGCGATCCTTACCGGGACCATCGCGAATCTGGGCAAGGAATATGTCATCACGTTGACGGCGCAGAACACCGCGACCGGCGATGAGATTGTCAGCGAGCAGGCCCAGGCCGCGGACAAGGAGCATGTGTTGGATGCCCTGGGTAAAGCAGCCGCTGGCATGAGAGCCAAGCTGGGCGAGGACCTGGAGAGCATCAAGAAACTCGACACTCCTTTTGGGCAGGCGACGACCACGTCGCTGGAGGCCTTTCGCGCCTATGCGTTGGGTGACAAGGCGCACTTCAAGGCGTTGGATATTCCCGAAGCAGAGGGTCACTACCTGCGCGCGGTTGAGCTCGATCCCAACTTTGCCATGGCCTACGCGCGGCTGGGAGTGGTGTATGCCAATTCCGGCCAGATGGCGAAGGCGAACAAGTATTTTGCCAAGGCATACGAACTCTCGAATCATGTGAGCGAGCGCGAACGGTTCTACATCACCGGCCACTACAACACCTACGTAACCGGCGACATGGCTAAGGTGGTTGAGACCCTGCAGGAGTCCATTCAGACGTACCCGGGACAGGTGGAGAGCTATGTCAACGTCAACGCCGCCTATAGCATCCTGGGTCAATTCGGAAAGGCGCTCCCCTTCGGAAAGAAATCCGTGGAGTTGCAGCCGGAAAACGCGATCGCCTCAGAAAACCTGGTGGTCGATTACTTGGGACTGGGCCGTTTCGCCGACGCCAGGACAGAGTTGGAACGGGCGCGAAAGCAGGGGTTGGACAGCGGCACCGAGGGCCTGATGACCGATATGCAGGTATATTTCCTGCAACACGATCAGCAGGCAGTGCAAGGCGTTGTGGCCGAGGTGGCGGGGCGTCCGGACGAATTCATGGTGACGCAGGCTTTGGCAGCTATGCAGCAATTTGACGGCCAGTATGCAAAGGCGGCAGCGACCACCCAGGAGGCGTTTGAACAGGCGGGACGCGCGAAAGCGCCGGACGTACAGGCGGCTGCACTTCTGTTGAACGCAGAGGCTCGCGGACTGGCGGGGTTGTGCGAGGGAAGCGAGGCCGCGGTACAGCAGGCGCTAGCGCTGGACAAGAGCAAGTTGACCCAGGCCTATGCCGTTCTTGCGTCGGGAGTCTGCGGTAACGGCAAGCAGGTGCTGTCCTTGACCCAGGACTTGAGCAGGAAGTTCCCCGACGACACGCTCATCCAGCAGGTGTACCTGCCGCTTGCCAAGGGCTTCGTCGCTCTGGCGGGGGCCCGGTCGCGAGAGGCAGTGGCCGCTGCTCAGCCGGCCAAGCCTTACGACGCGAATTTCCCTGGCTCCTACTTACAGGGTCTGGCGTACCTTCAGCTGCATGATGCCAGCCACGCTGTGGGCGCGTTTCGTTCTCCGCTGCAGTCCCCCGGAGGCAACCTGACTTCGGGCGTTCCCTTCTATGCGCAGTCGCAACTGGGGCTGGCGCGCGCGTATGCCATGGGAGGTGACAAGGCGAATGCGAAGAAAGCATACGAGGCGTTTTTCGTGACCTGGAAAGACGCGGATGCCGACCTGCCCATGCTAACAGCGGCGAAGAAGGAATACGCCGCGCTTTAACGGGCCGTGGAAACTCTGCCCTGTATCAGGGCACGGCTTTAGCCGTGCCGTAGATACCGAAAGTAGATGGGCTTTAGCCCCTGAGGTCCTCTGAGGTACGCTTTTCTTGAAGGGTATGGGCTTTACAGGTTGCGGAAAACTCTGGTTTTTGAAGGGTACGGGCTACCTCGCCGCAGCGAGCATCAGACCGTACATAAATGCTTGAAAACAGGACCGGCTTTAGCCGCTGAGGGAAACATTTCCATCCCTCTCCGACTTTTTCCGCAGCCTCTTTAGTCGTGCCGCACATCGCTGATAATAGATCGGGCTTTAGCCCCTGAGGTGTTGCTTTCCTGCCCGCTGCAGAGTTTTTCCGCAGCCTCTTCAGTCCGGGGGAACCCAGCACTGCATGGTGGGAGCCCCCGCATTCATGCGGGGGAGCTCGGCTTTCAAGCCGAGCGGCTCGCGTGGGACTTATTTTCCTCCGGCTTTAGCCGCGGCTTTTTCCGCAGCGCTTTAACTCGTCGCCGAGCTCCCGAGACACAACTTTCCGAACTCTACCGCAGCACCCTGCCACTGATAGACTGCTGGCACTGCCCACGCATCCATGATTGCAGAAGGAACACAGTTCGGTCCGTACCGCTTGATCGAGAAGATCGGAGCCGGCGGCATGGGCGAAGTTTATCGCGCGCTGGATACGCGGCTGGAGCGCGAGGTCGCGCTGAAGCTGGTTTCTGCCAGCTATCTGTCGTCGGATGCGGGCAGCGGGTCGCCCTCGCCGCCGGCAACGCCGCATTCCAGCCACGCATCCCACGAACGCTTTCTGCGTGAAGCGCGTTCGGCGGCCACGCTGAACCATGCCAACGTTTGCGCGATTCATGACACGGGGGAGCAGGATGGCCGGCCCTACCTGGTGATGGAACTGCTGCGCGGCGTGACGCTGAAGCAATATTTGGCACGCGCCGGCGGCAAGGGCCTGGCGCCCGCCGAAGTGATCTCTTTCAGCCAGCAGGCGGCAGCTGCGCTGGCAGCGGCCCACGCCAAGGGCATTATTCATCGCGACATCAAGCCGGCAAATATCTTCGTGTTAGAGGCTGATCGGGGCAAACGTCAGATCAAGATTCTCGACTTCGGCCTGGCCAAGAAGCAGGATGGCGTCGCGGCGGCGGACTCCAGGGTGTATGGCGGATTGGGAAGTGACCCCAACGCAGACCTGACTGCAGCGGGTCCAGGAACCGCGACCATGGAGCTGACCAGCCCGGGCTCCGCCGTGGGCACGGTAGCGTACATGTCTCCGGAGCAGGCGAAGGGTGTGCCCCTGGACGCACGCACCGATCTCTTCAGCCTGGGCACGGTCATCTACGAGATGGCGACGGGCAAGACACCCTTCGCCGGCGAATCGACCGCAGAAGTCTTTGCCGCCTTGCTCAAGGAAAATCCTCCACACGTAAGCTCGCTCAATCCGGCCATGCCCAGGAAGCTGGACGCCATCGTGGAGAAGCTGCTGCGCAAGGACCCCGCGCAGCGTTATCCGACTGCGGAGCGGCTACGCGAAGATCTGGAGAGCCTCGATGCTCCCACCACCCGCCCGGCGGAAAAGGCAGCGGGACCGAAGTGGCGGTGGGCTGCGGTTGCGGTCGTGCTGCTGCTGATCGCAGCGGGGCTGGCGTGGTGGAAGTGGAAGCCAGGGGGAACGACCGCAAGCGGCGGTGCATCCACGGCGACGGGCGCAGGGGGCGCGGCCGCAAGCGCGCCGAAGGAGCTGAAGGACTCGATTATCCTGGCGAATTTTGTGAACCAGACGGGTGACCCCGTGTTTGACACCACGCTAAACCAGGCGCTGCGGATCGATTTGGAGCAGTCGCCGGTAATCAACATTGTGAGCCAGGAGCATCTGCGGCAGAGCGTGAAATATCTGGGCAAGCCGGAGGATACCGTGGTGACCCCAGTAATCGCACGCGAGATCGGCGAGCGCGAGGGGATGAAAGCAATCTTGACGGGAACGATCGGCAGCCTGGGCAAACAGTACGTCATTACTCTCACGGCGCAGAACACGGCGACGGGCGATGAGATCGCGAGTGAGCAGGCGACAGCTCCCGACAAGGAGAATGTGCTCGGCGCCTTGGGGACGGCAGCGGCGTCGATGCGGGCCAAGCTGGGCGAGGACCTGGCCAGCATCAAGAAGCTGAACACGCCCTTTGGCCAGGCCACCACGCCTTCGCTGGAGGCGTTCCGCGCCTATGCGCTGGGCGATGAGGCGCATGAGAAGGCTCAGGACATTCCCGAGGCGGAGGGCCACTACAAACGGGCTATCGAGCTCGACCCGAATTTCGCCATGGCCTACGCGCGGCTGGGAGTGGTGTACTCCAACGCGGGCGAGGTGGCAAAGGCGAAGCCGTATTATTCGCAGGCCAACGAGCTCTCCGCCCACGTCAGCGAGAAAGAGCGCCTCTACATCTCATCTCACTACGACTTGCTCGTGACCGGCAACCTGCCGAGGATGATAGAGACGCTGCAGGAGGCGATCCAGACCTATCCTGCGCAGTTGGACAGCTATATCAACATCAACGTGGCCTACCAGACTCTTGGTCAATTTGAGAAGGCCCTGCCCTATGCGCAAAAAGCGGTGGAGCTGCAGCCCGAGGACGCGATTGCGGCAGAGAATTTGCTCGTCGCGTTCCTTGCGCTGGACCGGATGGAGGAGGTACAGCGGGAGCTGGCGCGCCAGCACAAGCTGGGGATGGACAGCAGCACGGATGTCGCGTCGCAGCATCTGCTCAGCTATTTCCTGCTGGGAGACCCGCAGCAGGTGCAGCGAGTGGTGGCGGAGATGGCCGGGCATCCGGACGAATTTGTAACCACGCAGACTCTGGCGATCACACAGCAATATGCGGGTCAGTATCGGAAGGCGTCGGCGACCTTCCAGCATGCAACTGAGCAGGCGGGACACGCCAAGGCTCCGGACGCACAGGCGGCAAACGTGCTGACCGATGCTCTTGGCCGGGGCTTGACCGGGATGTGCGATGGCAATGAGGCCGCGGTGGAACAGGCGCTGGGGCTGGATAAGAGCAAGCAGACCCAGGAGACGGCGGGGCTGGTGGCGGCGGTGTGCGGCAATGGCAAGCTGGCGCTGCCGATGTTGGAGGAGTTGAGCAGGAAATATCCCGAAGACACGCTGATCCAGGATGTCTACCTGCCGCTCTCCAAGGCCTTTGTGGCGCTGGCGGCTGGCCAGCCCCAACAGGCGGTGGCGGATGCCGAGCCGGCGAAGCCCTATGTCCGCGGCGTACCCGGCATCGTATGTGCAGGGGCTGGCTTATCTGCAGATGCATGATGCCGGCAGTGCGGTCAACGCCTTCAAGGCGCGCGCAGTACCGGGCGGCCATGCTGACGGGGATAGGAGTTTCCTGCTATCCCCAGGCGCAACTGGGGCTGGCGCGAGCCTATGTGATGGCGGGAGACAAGGCGGACGCGAAGAAGGCTTATCAGGCGCTGTTTGAAGCCTGGAAAGACGCGGATGCCGACCTGCCCATGCTGCTTGCGGCGAAGAAGGAATACGCCGCGCTCTAAACGCCGCGAAAACTCTTCACGGTCTGCGGGAAAAGTCATTTTTCTGAAAGGTACGGCCTTCAGGCCGCACCTTAAATGTTTGCAATGAATTCGGCTTTAGCCGCGGAGGAGACAGTTTCCCTTCGATCCGACTTTTTCCGCAGCCCGTTTAACACCGCGCCGTGTTCCCGAGGTACAACTCTTCGAACTCTACCCCGGTACTCTGCCACTGATAGACTGCTGGCACCGCCCAGGCAACCATGATCGCAGAAGGAACACAGTTCGGTCCGTACCGCCTGATCGAGAAGATCGGCTCCGGCGGCATGGGCGAAGTGTATCGCGCGCTGGATACGCGGCTGGAGCGCGAAGTCGCGCTGAAGCTGGTTTCTGCCAGCTACCTGTCGTCGGATGTGGGCAGCGGGTCGCCCTCGCCGGCGACGCCGCATTCCAGCCACTCATCTCATGAACGCTTCCTGCGCGAGGCGCGCTCGGCGGCCACGCTCAACCATCCCAACGTCTGCTCCATCCACGACACCGGAGAACAGGATGGGCGGCCCTACCTGGTGATGGAGCTGCTACGCGGCGTCACGCTGAAGAAGTATCTGGCAGATGCCGGAGGTCACGGCCTGCCCGCGGACGACGTGATTTCCTTTAGCCAGCAGGCGGCTGCAGCCCTGGCAGCGGCTCATGCCAAGGGCATCATCCATCGCGATATCAAGCCGGCAAACCTGTTTGTGATCGATGCCTTGCGCGGCAAGCGGCAAATCAAGATTCTCGACTTCGGTCTGGCCAAGAAGCAGGAAGGGGTGTCGGCTGCAGATTCGCGCACCTACGGCCTCCCGACGAATGGCGCTGGCGATGAGACTGCCGTCGGGTCGGGCACGGCGACCATGGGATTAACTAGCCCCGGTTCCGCCGTGGGCACCGTGGCGTATATGTCGCCGGAACAGGCGCGGGGCACCCCGCTCGATGCGCGTACCGACCTGTTCAGCCTGGGCTCGGTGATCTACGAAATGGCAACCGGGAAGCCGCCCTTTGGTGGAGGTTCGACGGCCGACGTCTTCGCTGCCCTCCTGCGCGAAGATCCGCCACCGGTAACTAAGGTGAATCCTGCCATGCCCAAGCGGCTGGATCCGGTCGTGGCCAAACTACTGGCGAAGGATCCGGCGCAACGCTATGCCAGTGCCGAGCAGCTGCAGGAAGATCTGGATGCGTTGGCGGTTCACACCGGCCAGGCGGTGGGACCTGCGCGGAGTAAGGGGAAGTACTGGCTCTGGCCCTCGCTCGCTGTGCTGCTGCTGCTGATTGCCGGCGGACTGGCATGGTGGAAGTACCGTCCCGCCGCCGCACCGGCGCCGGCCACGACAGCGGGCGATCAGAGCGCGGCAGCGGTTCCGCCCAAGGCAACGAAAGACTCTCTTATCCTGGCGGATTTTGTGAACCGTACCGGCGATCCCGTCTTTGACACCACGCTGAACCAGGCGCTGCAGATCGATCTGGAGCAGTCCCCGGTGATCAACATCGTGAGCCAGCAACACCTGATGCAGAGCGTGAAATACCTGGGCAAGCCTGCGGACACACCCTTGACCCCCGCCATTGCCCGCGAGATCGGTGAGCGCGAAGGGATGAAGGCGATTCTTACCGGAACCATCGCCAACCTGGGCAAGCAGTATGTCATCACGCTGACCGCGCAGAACACCGCTACTGGCGACGAGATTGTCAGCGAGCAAGCCCAGGCTCCGGACAAGGAGCATGTGCTGGATGCGCTGGGCAAAGCGGCTGCAGCCATGAGAGCCAGGTTGGGCGAGGACCTGGCCAGCATCAAGAAACTGGATACCCCCTTCGGACAGGCGACGACGGGCTCGCTGGAGGCTTTTCGCGCCTATGCGCTGGGTGACAAAGCGCATGAAAAGGCGCTGAACATACCAGAGGCGGAGGGTCACTATCTCCGCGCCGTGGAGCTGGATCCCAACTTTGCCATGGCCTACGCGCGCCTGGGCGTGGTGTATGTCAACTCCGGCCAGTGGTCGAAGGCCAACAAGTATTTCGCCAAGGCCTACTCACTTTCGAAAAATGTGAGCGAGCGCGAGCGGCTCTATATCGCCGGCCACTACTACCAGAACGTGACCGGCGACATTCCCAAAGTGATTGAGACGCTGCAGGAGTCGATCCAGACCTACCCGGGCCAACTCGACAGCTATATCAACATCAATGTGGCTTACCAGACCCTAGGCCAACTCGAGCAGGCGCTGCCTTATGCGCTAAAGGCTGTGGCGATATCGCCGGAGGATGCGATCGCTTCAGAGAACCTGTTGAACGATTACACCGGCTTGATGCGGCTGAGCGATGCCAAGGCGGAGATGGTGCGGGGGCGCAAACTCGGTCTGGATGGCAGCACGGACTATGCGGGAATCAGTTTCATTGCCTATTTTTTCCTGGGAGAGCCGAACGAGTTGCAAAGGCTTCTGGCCCAGGTGGCGGGGCGGCCGGACGAGTTCCTGGTTACCCAGGACCTGATTGGCACGCAGCAGTTTTCCGGCCGCTACAGGCTAGCGGCGACAACGGTGCAACAGGCTCTCGAGCAGGCTGGGCATGCCAAGGCGGC
This sequence comes from uncultured Acidobacteriaceae bacterium, assembly GCA_963736535.1. Classification (GTDB taxonomy): domain Bacteria; phylum Acidobacteriota; class Terriglobia; order Terriglobales; family Acidobacteriaceae; genus PALSA-350. The sequence goes on along the minus strand of CAVTPN010000009.1, from coordinate 119,928 downwards.
TGATGTGCAGGCGGCAATACTTTTGACCGATGCCGCGGCCCGGGGCTTCACGGATTCGTGCGCGGGCAGCGAAGCCGTGGTGCAGCACGCGCTGACACTGGACAGGAGTAAGCAGACGCAGGAGTTAGCCGTATTGGCGGGTGCGGTCTGCGGAGGCGGCAAGCAAGCCTTGCCTCTGGCCCAGGAGTTGAGCGCAAAATACCCCCAGGACACACTGATTCAGGATGTGTTTCTGCCCTTGGCCAAGTCCTATGTCGCCCTGTCCGAAGGTCGGCTGGGTGAAGCAGTCGATGATGCCCGCCCGGCTAAGCCGTATGACTTGCTCTACCCCGGATCTTATGTGCAGGGACTTGCGTATCTCCAGCTGCATGACGCAATGCACGCGAAGAGCGCCTTTGCTTCCGCGATGCAGTCGCAGGGAAACCTGGGGGCCGGATCGCCGCCGTTCTACGCGCAGGCGCAGCTAGGGGTAGCGCGGGCCTACGCCATGGCCGGCGACAAGGCAAACGCGAAAAAGTCCTACGAAGCGTTCTTTGCCACCTGGAAGGACGCAGACGCAGACCTGCCCATGCTGATCTCGGCGAAGAAGGAATACGCCGCGCTCCAGTAGCCCACCAAAAGTAACCTCCGAAACGATAACCGGCGATGCAAGAAAAAGAGTCTCGACGGCCAACTCCGAGCGCGATATCCTGTTGGCAGTTGATTTCGGCAGCCGGGCGGCCTCTCGTCACCCTCCCGCTAGCCGGCAGTTGCCGGTAGTTTCGGCCTAAGGCGAGCGAAGGACAGTTTTACCGCTGTCCGGTGTCACGCCCGATCCCTGTCACAAAATAAGCAATCCAAGCATCCCGCCGCGCGGGATTTTTATTTCTCTCGCTCGTTTTTCGCGAGATGTGGGATACCACAACGCTTTCCTTCTAGCTCTCGATTCACCCGATGCACTTTGCAACGTCCACAACTCTCAAATTTCAGGAGCCACCTATGCCCAAAAATGAAGTCAGCGATCCCATCACCGTCCAGCAACAACTCGTCCAGCAAGACGTGGAGGAACTGCGCCCTCTGAGCCCGAACCGCGAGCAAGTACTGGCCCGCCTCTGGGAACTCGCCCACCTCAGCCCAGAAATGACCCGAAACAGCATTACCGGACAGGTCAAGGCCATTTCGATCATCGTGGCCATGCAAAACTTCATCCCCGACCGTCGTGCCCTCTCTGCGGAGAAGAAATCCGCCCCTGCGCCGGTCAACGCGCAAATCTATGAAGCCGCTTGGCTTCGCGAGCAGCGGGCCGCAGCCCATGCCACAACGAATGACCCGCAGCCAACCCCTGCCCCTACCCAGCAAGAAGACGCGCCTCCGAACCCCGTCCCCAGTCAGCCCACCTTCGGCCATCGCGTTCCCCTCGCGGAAGGCCAGCCGCCCCATGTCCCCCTGTTCAATTCTGTTCCAGACACGAGAGTTCCTCACTCAATCAAAAAGAACCCCTTTGCCCGCTTTCGCTGAGCTGCAAATCCTAAAAAGGACCCAAAAATATCGAATTTTACAAATAACTGACCACCCTGTTTAGCCTGAAGTGATTGCTTTGCTGCTCGGCGCAGACTTCTTCCGCAGCTCCACAAACGCTGGGTGGCCCATTCAAGCCGTCCTTGGGCTTGAGTGGGATAGCGGCTCTCGATGTGCCATTTCCGATTTGCAACGGCCGCCCAAGGGAAAAAATTCCCCAGAAGGGCACGGGACAACTACATTTTCGTGAGCCTCGGCTATGACCATCGCTATTGCGGACGGCGCAACGGAAATCTCCGACACGGCTTTAACCGCAACAAAAAACGCTTTCGATTCTGCCCTGGGCAAGGACAGGGAACGATGGATCATTCTCGTGTCAGCGCTGATAGACTGCAGGCACACTATTCAGTCCGCGTAATCTGCTAAGTAAGCCAGGGACAATGACGATCGCAGAAGGAACACAGTTTGGCCCATACCGCCTGATCGAGAAGATTGGTTCGGGCGGAATGGGCGAGGTGTATCGTGCCCTGGATACGCGCCTGGAGCGCGAGGTTGCGCTCAAGCTGGTTTCCGAGACCTACCTCGTCGCGGACGCCGGCAGTGGATCCCCCTCCCCTACGCCCCGGCAGGGAACTCCCAATTCCGGCCATGTATCGCATGAGCGCTTTCTGCGCGAGGCACGTTCGTCGGCCACGCTGAACCATCCCAACGTCTGCTCTATCCACGACACCGGGGAACACGATGGCCGGCCCTACCTGGTGATGGAGTTGCTGCGCGGCGAAACTTTGAAACACTACTTGGCGAAGATGGGCGGGAAGGGATTAGACCCAGACGAGGTGATCTCGTTCAGCCAGCAGGCAGCGTCTGCCCTGTCTGCCGCACACGCCAAAGGGATCATTCACCGGGACATCAAGCCGGCAAACCTGTTTGTCGTGGACGCCGGCCGGGGCAAGCGGCTAATCAAGATTCTCGACTTCGGGCTGGCCAAGAAGCAGCCCGGGGTAGCAGTAGCGGAGTCGCGCACCTACGATCTTCCCGGCAGTGGGAGCGGGGACGAGACCGTAGGCGGGGGTACGGCGACCATGGAGCTGACCAGTCCCGGCTCGGCGGTGGGGACGGTGGCGTACATGTCTCCGGAACAGGCTAAGGGCGAGCCGCTGGATGCACGCACTGACTTGTTCAGCCTGGGAACCGTTATTTACGAAATGGCGACCGGGAAGACGCCCTTCGCCGGCGGTTCCACCGCGGAAGTCTTTGCCGCGCTGTTACGGGAAAATCCGCCCCCGGTCAGCACCGTGAACCCGGCGATGCCGAAGAAGCTGGATCCCATTGTGGCCAAATTGCTGGCCAAGGATCCCGCGCAACGCTATGCCACCGCGGACCAGCTGCAGGAAGCGCTCGATGGATTGGAGTCGCAATCCGGCAAGGCGATGGTAGCCACCGATGCTGGCCGAAAGATCCTGGACGATTGCCCTCGTCGTGCTGCTGGCACTGATCGCAGGCGGCCTGGCGTGGTGGAAATTTCGCCCCGCGACGGCGCCTCCGGCGAGCGAAAGCACCGCCGGAACGACGGCCGGCAGTCAACCAAGGACTCGATCATTCTGGCCGACTTCATCAACCATACCGGCGATCCGGTCTTCGATACCACGCTCAACCAGGCGCTGCAGATCGATCTCGAACAATCGCCGGTGATCAATATCGTCAGCCCGCAACACCTGGCGCAAAGCGTGAAGTATCTGGGCAAACCCGAAGGCACGGCCGTGACCCCGGAGATCGCGCGGGAGATCGGCGTGCGTGAGGGAGTCAAAGCGATCCTCACCGGGACCATCGCCAACCTGGGCAAGGAATATGTGATTACCCTGACCGCGCAGAACACCGCCACCGGGGACGAAATTGTCAGCGAGCAGGCACAGGCTCCCGATAAGGAGCATGTGCTGGACGCCCTGGGCAAAGCGGCTGCGGCCATACGGGGCAAGCTGGGCGAGGATCTGGAGAGCATCAAGAAACTGGACACTCCCTTTGGCCAGGCGACCACCACATCCCTGGAGGCGTTTCGCGCCTATGCGCTGGGCGACAAGGCGCACGTAAGCGCGCGCGATATACCTGAGGCGGAGGGTCACTATCTGCGCGCGGTTGAGCTTGATCCCAACTTTGCCATGGCTTATGCGCGGCTTGGCGTGGTGTACATCAACACCAGCCAGGTGGCGAAGGCCGACAAGTACTTTGCCAAGGCTTATGCGCTTTCGAAAAATGTGAGTGAGCGGGAGCGGCTCTACATTACTGGCCACTACTACCAGAACGTGACCGGCGACATGCCCAAGGTGGTGGAAGCGCTGCAGGAGTCCATCCAGACCTACCCCAGCCAAATCGATAACTACATCAACATTACTGCGGCCTATACCGCCTTAGGCGACTTTGCGAAGGCTCTTCCCTTCGCGGAGAAATCGGTACAAATGCAGCCGGAAGATTCCATTGCTGCCGAAAACCTGTTGAGCGCCTACACCGGCTTGAACCGGATGAGCGATGCCCGCGCGGAAATGGAGCGGGCTGACAAGCTGGGACTCGACACCACCACGCTCGATCGTACGGTCCGGATGCAGGCTTATTTCCTGTTGGGCGAGCCTAATGAAGTGCAGCGGATGATGACGCTGGTAGCGGGTCAGCCGGATGAGTTTCTGGCCACCCAGGCCCTGGCTGGTATACAGCTTTTCTCCGGCGAGTACCGCCAGGCGGCAATCACCACCCAGCACGCCTTTGACCAGGCGGGGCTGGCCAAAGCTCCGGACGTGCAGGCGAATGCCATTCTAACCAATGCGGCCAGCCGGGGCTTCGCGGGCTTGTGCGAGGGCAACGAGGAATCGGTGCAAAAGGCTTTGGCCCTGGATAAGAGCAGGCAGACGCAGTCGCTTGCTGTGTTCACGGCAGGCATCTGCGGCAACAGCAAGCTGGTTGGGTCGATGGCTCAGGACTTAAGCAAGAAGTTCCCGGACGACACGCTGATCCAGCGTGTATTTATACCGCTGGCAAAAGGCTTTGTCGCTCTTTCCGCGGGACAGCCGCGAGAAGCGATCGACGATGCGGAGCCGGCCAAGTCGTTCAACCTGATCTATCCCGTAGCCTATCTGCAGGGTCTGGCATATCTGCAGCTCCATGATGCAAGCCAGGCAGCGAGTGCTTTTCGCGGCGCGACCCAGTCTCCGGGTGGAAATCTGCAAACGAGTGCGCCTTTTTATGCCCAAGCGCAACTGGGTTTGGCGCGTGCCTATGCGATGGGTGGCGACAAGGCGGACGCGAAAAAAGCCTATGAGGCGTTCTTCACTACCTGGAAGAATGCGGATGCCGATCTGCCCATGCTGGTGGCTGCGAAAAAGGAATACGCCGCGCTTTAACCCGCTAGCGGAGACCCACTTCGTTGCGGGACTTAAAGCGCTTAGCAGGCTGCGGAAAAACTCGCTTTTCTGAAGGGTACGGGCTTCAGACCGTACATAAATGCTTGAAAACAGGACGGGCTTTACAGGCTGCGGAAGAACTCATGCTTTGTGTCAGGGCACGACTTTAGTCGGGCCGTAAATGATTGAGAATAGGTCGGGCTTTAGCCCCTGGGGTGTTGCTTTCCCGTCCGGCACAGAGTTTTTCCGCAGCCTGTTAGGGAGCTTGGCCTGGATTTCTCATAGACCTGTCTCTCTGTGCCCGTAACAAATGACGGGTGCCCCATATCTGCCCGGTTTTGCCTGCCCCGGCGTGCCGTGGGGCAGATGTGGGATTCCGCGGACCTCGATCGCTGACTGCTTAGGGCGCAAACATTTCTGCGTTCATACGGGACCTAGCGCTTCTACCTCCAAGGGCGCGTGCCCTTCTCAAAGGGGCAATCGCTACGCAACCTTCCGCCGCTGATAGACTAGCGCCGTATCCAAGCTTTTAAATCAACCGCCGCTAGGCCCTGACGATGATTGCAGAGGGAACACAGTTCGGACCGTACCGTCTGATCGAGAAGATCGGCGCCGGCGGCATGGGCGAAGTGTATCGCGTGCTGGATACCCGGCTGGAGCGTGAGGTTGCGCTGAAGCTGGTTTCTGTAAGCTATCTCTCGTCGGACGCGGGCAGCGGCTCACCCAGTGTCACCGCACGACACACCTGGTCAGGGAACCCCCCGCTCCGGCAGCCATCTATCCCATGAACGCTTCCTGCGCGAAGCGCGCTCGGCCGCCACGCTGAACCATCCCAATGTGTGCGCGATTTATGACACCGGGGAACAGGATGGTAGGCCCTACCTGGTGATGGAACTGCTACGTGGCGTAACGCTGAAGAAGTATCTCGCAGACGCCGGGGGACACGGTTTGTCCGCGGACGAAGTGATTTCGTTCAGCCAGCAGGCAGCGGCGGCCTTGGCTGCGGCGCATGCCAAGGGCATCATTCACCGCGACATCAAGCCCGCGAACCTGTTTGTGTTGGAGGCTGATCGGGGCAAGCGTCAGATCAAGATTCTCGACTTCGGGCTCGCCAAGAAACAGGACGGTGTGGCTCTCGCTGACTCACGGGCGTTTGGCGGACCGCAAAGCGGTGATGCCGACCTGACTGCGGCCGGTCCAGGGACGGCGACCCTGGAGCTGACCAGCCCCGGTTCGGCGGTGGGCACCGTAGCATACATGTCTCCGGAACAGGCCAAGGGCGTGCCCCTGGATGGACGGACCGATCTCTTCAGTTTGGGATCGGTCATCTACGAGATGGCCACGGGGAAGACGGCCTTCGGCGGCGAATCGACGGCGGAAGTCTTTGCCGCGCTGCTTACCAGAAATCCGCCCCCCGTGAGCACGGTCAATCCAGCTATGCCCAAAAAACTGGATGCCATCGTGGAGAAGCTGCTGCGCAAGGACCCGGCGCAGCGCTATGCGAGTGCGGGGCAGCTGCGCGAAGATCTGGAGAGCCTGGATGCTCACGCCGCCCTCCCGGCGCAACGGCAGCGGGCGTGAAGTGGCCATGGGCGGCGGCCGCGGCGGTATTGCTGCTGCTGATTGCCGGCGGCCTGGCATGGTGGAAGTACCGCCCCGTTGCGACACCGGCGGCGGGCAGTACGACGGAGAGCGCCAGTGGGGAAGGCGCAGCCGGATCTGCGCCCAAGGCAACCAAGGACTCGATCATCCTGGCTGATTTTGTCAACCACACCGGCGATCCGGTCTTTGACACCACGCTGAACCAGGCGCTGAAGATCGAGCTGGAGCAGTCGCCGGTGATCAATATTGTGAGCGAGCAACATCTGGAGCAGAGCGTCAAATTTTTGGGCAAGCCGGAAGGCACTCCGGTGACGCCGGAGATCGCGCGCGAAATTGGCGAGCGCGAGGGGATGAAAGCGATCCTTACCGGGACGATCGCAAACATTGGCAAGGAGTATGTGATTTCGCTGACCGCCCAGAACACCGCCACTGGGGATGAGATCGTCAGCGAACAGGCCAGGGCCGCGGACAAGGACCATGTGCTGGACGCGCTCGGCACCGCGGCCAAAGCGATGAGGAGCAAGCTGGGCGAGGATCTGGAAAGCGTCAAGAAACTGGACACCCCCTTCGGCCAGGCAACGACGCCCTCCCTGGAGGCATTTCGCGCCTATGCATTGGGTGACAAGGCGCACGATAAAGGGCTCGACATTCCCGATGCGGAGGGCCACTACCTGCGCGCCGTTGAACTGGACCCCAACTTTGCCATGGCCTATGCGCGCCTGGGGGTGGTGTATGGCAATTCAGGCCAGTTGGCGAAAGCCAACACCTACTTTGCCCGTGCGTATGAACTCTCCAAACATGTGAGCGAGCGCGAGCGGCTCTATATTGCCGGCCACTACTATCAGGCTGTGACCGGCGACATACCCAAGGTGATTGAGACATTGCAGGAAGCGATCCAGGCCTACCCGGGCCTGGTAGACAACTACGTCAACATCAACGTGGCGTACGGTTTTTTGGGTCAGTTTGAAAAGGGTCTTCCTTATGCCAGAAAGGCCGTGGAAGTACAGCCCGATGACGCGATCGCTTCAGAAAACCTGGTCAATGATTATGCCGGTTTGAACCGGCTGGCCGAGGCTAAGGCGGAGGCAGAGCGGGCGCGCAAGCTGGGCTTGGACGATAGTACCGGGAACTTGTTACCCAATGTTGCGGTCTATTTCCTCTTAGGCGAGCCGCAGGAAGTGCAGAAAATTATGGCCAAGGTGTCCGGTCGCCCGGATGGCTTCCAGTTGGAGGGCGCCTTGGCCATCACGCAGCAATACGCCGGCCAGTACCGCGCGGCGGCAGCGACCAGTCAGCGGGCATTTGAGCAGGCCGGACTCGCTCAGGCGCCCGATGCCCAGGCTGGTTTTCTTCTGGCCAGCGCCGTGGCTCGGGGATTAGCGGGTTTGTGTGAAGGGAACGAGGCCACGGTAAAGCAGGCGCTGGCACTGGACAAGACCAAACAGACCCAGTCAAGCGCCGTGCTGGCGTCGGCGATCTGCGGCAACGGCAAGTTGGCGTTGCCGTTGGCGCAGGATTTGAGCAAGAAGTATCCGCAAGACACGCTCATCCGGGGTTTGTATCAGCCGCTGGCCAAGGCCTTTGTAGCTCTGGCGGCGGGGCAGGCGCAAGCAGCGGTCGATGCTGCGGAGCCGGCTAAGTCCTGGGACACGATCTCTCCGGGATCGTATGTGCAGGGTCTGGCCTACCTCCAGATGCATGACGCCAGTCGTGCACTGAGCGCCTTTCAGGCCGCGACCATGGCCCCTGGCAGGCAGTCTGGCCGCGCAACCGTTCTACGCGCAAGCACAATTGGGGCTGGCGCGGGCCTATGCCATGGGCGGCGACAAGGGCAACGCGAAGAAGGCGTACGAAGCGTTCTTCACCACCTGGAAAAACGCGGATACCGGACCTGCCCATGCTGGTCGCGGCGAAGAAGGAATACGCCGCGCTGTAGAGCGCGCGTACAAATGGCAAGTCATTGACAGGGCAGCACTGATAGACTGCTGGCACCGATGGCGATCGCAGAAGGAACACAGTTCGGCCCGTACCGTCTGCTGGAGAAGATTGGCGCCGGCGGCATGGGTGAGGTGTACCGCGTCCTGGACACGCGTCTGGAGCGCGAGGTCGCGCTGAAACTGGTTTCCGATAGCTACCTGGTTGCTGATGTGGGCAGTGGATCGCCGTCGCCCCTGCACGACACACCCGCGCACGCCACTCCCCAGTCCGCCAGCCATGTATCCCACGAGCGCTTTCTGCGTGAGGCGCGTTCGGCAGCCACGCTGAACCATCCCAATGTGTGCGCGATTTATGACACCGGGGAGCAGGATGGCCGCCCCTACCTGGTGATGGAACTGCTCCGGGGGGAGACGCTGAAGCGCTATCTCGCGAAAACGGGGGGAAAAGGTTTGTCGGCCGAAGAAGTGGTGGCCTTTGCCCAGCAGGCAGCGGCAGCCCTCGCGGCCGCCCACGCCAAGGGCATTATCCACCGGGATATCAAGCCTGCAAATCTTTTTGTCGTCGATGCCCTGCGGGGCAAGCACCAAATCAAAATCCTCGACTTTGGCCTGGCCAAGAAGCAGGCCGGCGTGGCAGCCGCGACTCGCGCGCCTACGGGATACCGGGGAGTGGCAGCTCGGACGAGACTGCCGTAGGGCCCGGAGAAGCAACGTTGGAGTTGACCAGTCCCGGCTCGGCGGTGGGAACGGTTTCGTATATGTCTCCGGAGCAGGCGCGCGGCGCGCCCCTGGACGCGCGCACAGACCTGTTCAGCCTGGGAACAGTGATCTACGAAATGGCGACGGGGAAGACGCCCTTCGGGGGTGGTTCGACTGCGGACGTGTTCGTGGCCCTGTTGCGCGAAGATCCACCGCCGGTGAGCACGGTGAATCCGGCCATGCCGAAGCAGCTGGATCCGATCGTAGCCAAATTGTTGGCAAAGGATGCAGCCCAGCGCTATGCGAGTGCCGAGGAGCTGCAGGAAGATCTCGAAGGTGTGGGTGTTCAGGCCGCGCCTGCCGCGCCGCGAGAAAACCGCCGCGAGCAAGCCAAAGTGGTCCCCAGTGGACATCGCCGCCGCAGTGGCGTGTTTGCTGCTGGTAGGGGCAGGACTCGCATGGTGGAAGTACCGCCCTGGAGCTACCCCGGCGCCGGGCTCGGCAGAAAGCGGCGGCGAGTCGAGCGGCGCGGGCGCCAAGACCACAAAGGACTCGATCATCCTGGCCGACTTCGTCAACCGCACGGGCGACCCCGTCTTTGACACCACCTTGAACCAGGCGCTGCAGATTGAGTTGGAACAATCGCCGGTGATCAATATCGTGAGCCAGCAGCATCTGTTGCAAAGCGTCAAGTATCTGGGCAAGCCCGAGGGCACGCCGGTTACCCCTGCGATTGCGCGGGAGATCGGCGAGCGAGAAGGGATCAAGGCCATCATCACCGGGACCATCGCCAACCTGGGTAAGGAATATGTGATTACGTTGACGGCGCAGAACACCGCAACCGGAGACGAAATCGTCAGCGAGCAGGCCCAGGCCCCGGATAAAGAACATGTGCTGGATGCGCTGGGCAGGGCAGCTGCGGCCATGCGAGGCAAGCTGGGCGAAGACCTGGAAAGTATCAAGAAACTGGACACACCGTTTGGCCAGGCGACAACGTCGTCTCTGGAGGCATTTCGCGCCTATGCTCTGGGTGACAAGGCGCACGCCAAAGCGCATGACATTCCTGAGGCAGAGGGTCACTACCTGCGCGCCACGGAACTGGATCCCAACTTTGCCATGGCGTATGCGCGGCTGGGAGTGGTGTACATCAATTCAGGCCAGGTGACCAAGGCAAACCAGTATTTTTCCAAGGCTTATGAGCTGTCGAAAAATGTAAGCGAGCGGGAGCGCCTCTACATCGCCGGCCACTATTATGAGGTCGTCCCCGGAGATATACCCAAGGTAATTGAAACGCTGCAGGAAGCCATTCAGGCCTACCCGGGGCAAATAGATAACTACATCAACATCAACGTCGCCTATCAGTATTTGGGTCAATATGAGCAGGGTCTCGTCTATGCGCAGAAAGCAGTCGAGCTGGATCCGCAGGATTCGATCGCTGCCGAGAATCTGTTGTCGGACTACGTGGCCCTGGGCCGAATGGCCGAAGCGAAGAAGGAGTTAGAGCGGACGCAAGGATTGGGCTTGAACAGCAGCACGGATGACCTCGTGAGTTACATGGTGGCCTATTTTCTGTTGGGGGATCCGCAGCGAAGTGCAACGGGTTATGGCCAAGGTGGCTGGACGGCAGGACGAGTTTATCGCGACCCAGGCGTTCGCAGCCTCCCAACAATATTCCGGCCAGTACCGCATGGCGGAGGCGACCATGCGGCGGGCGGTGGAGCAGGCGGGGCGGGCCAAGGCTTCCGATGCGCAGGCAGGTTTTCTTTTGGAAGGTCGCGACCGCACTGGGATTGGCCGGGCTGTGCGAGTCGAACGAGGCGGTGGTACAGCAGGCCCTGTCGTTGGACAAAAGCAGGCAGACCCAGGCAAGCGCCACGTTGGCGGCGGCGGTTTGCGGCAATGGCAGGCTCGCCTTGCCGTTGGTGCTGGAGTTGAGCAAGAAATTTCCCCAGGACACGCTTATCCAGGATGTGTTCGCGCCCTTATCAAAGCGTTTGTGGCTCTGGCCGCAGGCCGCGCGCAGGAAGCAGTGGATGCCGCCGAACCGTCCAAGCCTTATAACGCAAATTATCCGGCTTCCTATGTGCAGGGACTGGCCTACCTGCAATTGCACGATGCTGGGCATGCGCTGAACGCGTTTCAAACCGCCATTCGAGCCAACTCAGGGACACTACAAATGGGTTTGCGCCGTTTCTTGCACAAGTGCAACTGGGGATGGCCCGTGCGTACGCCATGGGCGGCGATAAGCCGAGCGCAAAGAAGGCATATGAAACGGCCTTCGCGATCTGGAAAGACGCAGACGCAGACTTGCCAATGCTGGTGGCTGCGAAGAAGGAATACGCTGCGCTCTAAGATCAAAAGGGAGAAGTCTTGCGTCGAACCATCTTCATTCCTCTCATTGTTCTTGTCCTGCTCCTGGTTGGTTGCAAATCGACTTACTACAAGACCATGCGGACTCTGGGCAAAGAGAAGCGGGACATTCTCGTCTCACGCATCAAGGATGCCAAGAAGGATCAGGATCAAACCAGGCAGCAACTGCAAACCACGATGGAATCGTTCCAGGCCTTGACCGGCTTTCAAGGCGGTTCGCTCGAAAAATCTTACAAGCGCCTCAACTCCGATTACGAAAGCGCCAACTCGCAGGCGGGCAAGCTCCACGACAAGATCCAGTCGATCGATCAAGTGAGCAACGATCTGTTTAAAGAGTGGCAGGGTGAAATCAATGCGATGGATAACGGCAAACTGAAGTCGCAGGATACAGTCATGCTGCGCAACGCAAAAGCTCGCCAGGCTACTTATATGCGCGCCATGCGCCGCACCGAAGATCAGATCACACCAGTCTTGAAGGCCTTTCACGACCAGGTCCTGTTTCTCAAGCACAACCTGAACGCGCGCGCCATCGGCTCATTGAAAGCTACCTCGGCCAGCCTGCAAAGCGATGTGGCGGATCTCGTCCAGAGTATCGACGCCTCCAGCCAGGAGGCGGACAAACTCATTTCATCGCTGGCAGCGTCAGACAGCAAGAATTAGCCTACCGACCCACCCGCGATAAAGGCCATGAGGCAAAATTGGCCGCTCCCGGGTTCGCCGAGAGCGGCCATTCTTCTTGCTGCGCTTCAGTGTTGAGGGCTACTGTAGCTCCTCCACGCTGCGGGCAACGAACACTGGGTTTCCGCTACCTGGATCCTTCAGCACAAGACCAACGACGCGGAGAGCCATGGCCGAATTGCCGCTCAGGTCACTTAGACCAGTCAGGCCGCCCAGATATTGGGTTAACGGCGTGGTGTAGACCGTGACCGGACCGTTGAAGAGAACCCCGGCCAATCCGTTGGAGTTGAACGAGAAGGTTCCATTGCTGGTATTCGTGCTGCCTACGACCCATTCACCCGTATGACCTTCATGACGAAGGACGATGCGATGAGCGGTTACGGATTGCGCATTGCCCGCGCCGCTTAACGGTCCACCAATGCTGATGTGCTGTCCGGGAACCAGCAGGCTGGAGTTAAAGAGGAAGTTGGTAAGCGGCGTGTGCAGCCTGTAGATGAAATACTTCTCGCCGCCGGTCAGGTTGATATTGGCGATCTGGCCCAGCGTTAAGCCCGTATCCGCCGGCAACTCAGCACGGACGTACATGTTGAAGCCATTCGCTGCACCTTGCGCTGGAGTCACATAGGTAACCAGGCCGGCTGCCCAATACCCATCTTGCGACAGAATACCTACGCAATCCGCGCTGATCGTTTGGCTGTTGGGTGCAAAGGAACCGGAGACCTGAATGATCGAGCTGGTGGTCAGGTTGGCGATGGTTTCGTTGTTTTCGAATTCAGTATTGGACGAGAGCTGCACCGTGTATTGGCGGCCATGTGGGCCCTGAACGACGAACGAGTCAGACGAAGCGTCGATGCTGACAACACCCGCGTCGAACTCATCGATATAGCGTTCCGGATCGCTTGCGCTGAGCGCTTTCAGATCGAGCGTCGGCGTTACCTGGCCGGTGATCTGTCCATTGCCGTCCACCTGAATGGACTGCCGTAAGTCGAAATCAAATCGGAGTGCATCCATGTCTCCGGCATTCACGACAAAAGGACTAGCCAGATTGATGGTCACGACAGGCTGGGTAAGCGTCGCCGGCATGGTGCTGATGGTAGGCGCTGTTCCGGACTGCGTATTGAGGTAACCGAGTGTCGCGGGACCGAGGGTAATCGTCGCGGTGGTGTAAGTCCCTGTAGGGATGGAATTGAAATCGAGCAGAGTTGAGAGGCCATTGAAGCGCGCGAAATCGACCGTCTGCGCGCCGTTCAGTATAGAGACCGGGGTTGAGGAGCCGTCGGAGAGCGTAATGCTTTGCAAGCTGACGGCGAAGGACACCACGCTTGGAAGTGGCGCATCGGTTCCCAGCAGATACACGGAGCCGCTTGTCGCAGGGGTCGAACTTGAACTGCTTGGGGCGCTGCCGCTTCCAGCACTACAACCAGCGACACACGCGGCAACAACCATCGTCAAGAACACGCGAAGCCTATGGATACACTTCATAAAGCTGCCTGCTTTCCTAGTTGTCTAAGTTTGTGCCCAAAGCAATCGCACTCATCAAGCAAGCGAGGGGGGCGGATTCTCATCCTGGCTGCACACAGTAACTTGCGCGATTGCTGTCACTGTGGAGGGAAACACTCTTGCCTGACTCAAAGTTTCGGAAATAAGTACAACTTTAGGGGGAAGAGCGTGTTTTTGTATTCGACGAGCGACGCCATTACGGCGCGTGACAAGCGTGTGCCCGGTTCGCCTGCACAAATTCAGCAAGCCTGGCGAGAACCGATGGGAGTACGCTCAGGTATGACCGTGAAAGCGCGAACGCATCGCATCATTCAAATTGGATGGCCTGAATTCGGCCAGGCTGCTTACCCGCCCCAGACATCGAGTGCGGAGCTGCAGCAAAGAGTCGATCAGCTCCGCACCAGGATGGAGGAACGAAAGCTTACCCACCTGGTTGTCTACGGCGATCGCGAGCATTTCGCCAACCTGGCCTATCTCACAGGCTTCGACCCGCGTTTTGAGGAAGCCGTGCTCATCCTTGGCTTCGATGGCTATCCTTTGCTGGTGGTGGGCAACGAATGTGAATCGTATGTCGGCGTGAGTCCTCTCTTCACCGACGGAAGGTTGAGGAGAGAGCGTTTCCAGCCATTCTCCTTGCTGAATCAGCCGCGAGACCAGAGCAGAAGAATAAAGGAGATATTTGCAGGGGAAGGTATCGATACATCATCGACGGTGGGTTGCGTCGGATGGAAGTATTTCTCCGACGGTGAACTTTCGGATGCCCAGCATGCTATCGAGCTTCCTTCCTACCTCGTAGATACATTGCGAGAACTTGCCGGAAGAAACAATGTCGTGAACTCCACGGATTTGCTGATGCATCCGGGATATGGCCTGCGTAGCTTCTGCTCTCCCTCAGACGTCGCCTATTTCGAATACACCAGCGTACAGGCGTCCGAGAGTGTGAAACGGATGATCTTTGGCATGCGTGAGGGCATGACTGATCATGAGGTCGTGGCGTTGGGCGGCACTTGCGGAGAGCCCTTGGCATGCCACACCACGTTTGGGACAGGGCGTACCGCGATGTACGGTCTTTCCGGCCCTCGGGGTGAAAAGATCAAGCGAGGAAACTCCCTTTCCATGAATCTCTCCTACTGGGGCAGCAACAGTTGCCGCTCAGGATGGATTGCGTCTTCGTTTCATGACTTGCCGCCTGCCGCTGCCGATTACGTGGAAAGGTTTGCCGGCCTCTATTTCGAAGTAATGAACGAATGGTTTGCGCTGCTCAAGCCCGGTACCGCCGGGGGGCAATTGTGGCAGCTGATTCACGAGCGGCTGCCGTTTGAGCGTTTCGGTATTTTTCTGAACCCAGGTCATCTGATCCATCTCGATGAATGGGTCAGTTCACCGATGTATCCGAACTCGGATGTGCCGCTTCATTCGGGCATGGCCATCCAGGTAGATGTCATCCCCAGTTCGCCGGTGTATGCTTCGACTCGCATGGAGGACGGCGTGGTTCTGGCCGATGAAGATCTGCGGGAGCAGTTGAAGGAGGCTTTCCCCGATTGCTACGCTCGCTGTCAGCAGAGGCGAAAGTTTATGGCCGACGTGTTGGGGATCGAGTTGCCCGAGGAGGTATTGCCGCTGTCTAACATTCCGGCCATTGTGCCCCCATTTTTCCTGGCGCCTAACGAGATCTTTGTCCTCGAGCCCTGACCCGCTTAAGAACAACGAGGTTGGGTGGATCATCACCCACCCCGCTTGCGGTGGGGCTACATGGGCCAACAAACGGGTGGGGAGGCATGGTAGCCCACTCAAGCCCCAAGGAACATAGCTACTGCGCCGGTGTCATCGTAAGCACGAACATTTGCGTGTGCGTAGGCGCCGATGCACCAGACGCAGTGACAGTGACGTTATAAGTGCTCGACTGACTCTGTTGGGAGCTTGTAGACGCTGTTCCGCAACCTGCCAGGATAATCAAGCAAGCCGAAAGCAACATCCATCCTGCCCTGGAAGAGCTCTTCCTGGAAAGGCCAAAAAAGAACAACGGAATCGGCGCGACCAGCGCCAAAAATAGCCCCGGCGGAGAGGCCACCCACTGGCCGCTGCTGGTGGCGCTGATGGTCATTTTTGTACTTTGGGGCGCACTCCCGGATAGCGTCGGGGGCGCAAAGCTACAGCCCCATCCACCCGGCAAGCCTGAACAGGCGAAGGAGAGAGACGCACTGAACCCGTTTTCCGGAGCTACCGAAACGGTCAAGGATCCGGGCGTGCCTTGCGCCATGGTCAGCGTGCTGCTCGAAAGCGTAAGGCCGTAATCCGCAGTTGCTGTTGGAGGGGATGCAGCCGCCGTGACGGTCACCGTAACCGTCTTGGAGCTGGATGGCGAATCGGCTGCATCTCCACCGTAGGCTGCGCTTAACGAATGGGTTCCGACACTCAACGTGCTGACGGCAAGCGTGCCCGTGCCCGCAGCCAGGGCTGAGGATCCGATCGCGGTGCTGCCATCCTGAAACGTAACCGTTCCGGTAGGTGAAGAGGTTCCAGAAGTTGGCGCGACGTTTGCGGTAAGGGTGATGGTTTGCCCCGAGACGGCCGTTGCCGGGGTAGCAGTAAGGGTTACTGCAGTTGCTTGCAGCGAAGCTGCATTGACCTGCACAGACACGACATTTGAGGTGGAAGCTCCATCCGCGGCGTCCCCAGCGTAAGACGCGGTGATGCTATGGGTCCCGGCGGCGAGCGATGCAATTGTGAACGTGGCCGCTCCGTTTGACAGGGCAGACGTCCCGATGGACGTGGAACCATCCAACAACGTGACATTTCCTGCGGGCGCGGACCCTGCTGCGGCGGCAACCGCAACACTAAAGGTTACTGTCTGCCCAGCGTTCACTTGCGCCGCTGATGCAGAGAGGCTGGTGGTGGTGGCCGTAGCCGTGGTGGCGCTGGGTTGCACTACAAACAAGACGGCCGAGTAGCTGGGAAAGGTGTAGTTGATGGAACCGCCAGTGATCGCCGCATCAGAAGCATGGACGATCGAAGTAAGGCTCGCCTGCGAGTAGATATAGACCTGGGCAGTCGAAGGGAGGTTCAGATTGGCGATGCTGACTGTGCTGCTCAGTGCGCCGGTGGTCTTGTTGATGGCCAGAATGGTCAACGCGTTGTCGCTCGACCTCTGGGCGGCGTAGATGGAGAGCTGACCCTGATCCGTACTGGCAGCGCTGATGGAGGTGTCGCCGAACTGGCTCCCGTTGCCGTCATAGTTTCTGAAGATGCGAAAAGCATAGGCGATTGGATCCGTAGGCGCCGGTGCGCTCCACATATTTGCGAAGTCGAGGGGCTGCTGGCCAAAAATCCCCAGCACATCCATTTCAGCGATGGCGTCGACGATGGACTTCTGTCCGCTGTCGATGCTGTATTCGGAGAGCGATAGCAGGGTTCCGGGATAGTTCGTGCTGATCCAGCTACGGAAGCGGGGGATCAATTGCATTGGGCCGTTGAAGTCGTACTGCTCTACCCAGGTGCCCCCGTTGTACGTGGGATCCCACAGCGTACGCGTGGAGGCAAGCTGCGCCGCAGGCGTGGATGTGTCGAAATAGTAGTGTTCATCAAAGTAGTCCAGGATGCGTTGCCCATGTGCTTTGTCATAAGCGGCCATCTGTTGCAGGTAGTATTCGCCGGCGAAGAGGCCGCCCTGCTGGCTGGTATTGCCGATCCACCCCCCCAGCGTGAAATCGGAAGGCCCCAGAACCAATGCGGTGCTATCAGCCTGCTTGACTGCGGCTGCATACTGCTGGCCCAGTTGTGTGATGGTTGGGTAAGTGGCGCCGGCCGGCATCACATCGCGATGTGTGTTTGACCATCCATACGGCTCATTGTCCAATTGGTAGAACTTCACTCCTCCGTTGGCGGCGGTGCCAAAGGTGCTGACCAGGTGCTGTACCCACTGCTGCTGTAGGCTGGTGGTGTTGTCAATGTGGTTGGCGTAGATATTGTTATCTGTCAGCTGCGTTCCATTGGTCGCGATGCTGTTACCGCAGTTGTCTCCATTCGGATGCACATAGGGATTGGTGGATTGTTGCGCTCCGTAGACAGAGACGGGGAAGCTGCAGTTCCATGCCGACAGTTTGTTGACATACGGGATGATTGGGATAGTAATCAGGGCGCTTGCCGGCTTGTAAGTATTGACCATAAGGTCAGGACCGGCGCCCGGTACCGGCGTGGTTTCCCCGTTACCACCCATGAAATACCAATCGAAACCCGAGTTACTCGAATCGACAAGCCAGTTGTAACGAGTCGTGCCGTCGCCTCCCCAACGGATATTTGGCACCTGGATCTCTTTGGCGAAGGTTGCATCGAGGCCATAGTTGGCTATGCCATAGATGTTCGGGCTTATGGCATGGCGCGATGCAGCTGCGTCCACGGTAAGCGTGGGCGCGCCCGCGGATTGACCGATTGCCGTGGGACCGCCGCAAGCGGCCGCCGACATCAACAGGAGCAAAGCCTTTGCGTGTCCGCGATCGAGTCGCATGCCCGGCCTCGCAGTCTTAGTCTGACTCGGGCAGGGTACCGTTAAAAGAGTTGCGCGATCCAGTTACTGATGGGGGATGCGGGAGCGCACCATGACCTTCGCGTCCGTTGGGCCGGGTCGGGAAAAAACCTGAAAAATGGGGCCGGTCAACTATTTGCCGGCGGCGCCATAAGCGGGTGACTCAACTTTCTTAAATCCCGCCGGTACCACGAAGGCACTTGATGGAACAGCATCTTGCGAGAAGTTTGACTTCTGCGACGTCGTCTCCATCAAGACGGCACTGTTTGTGGTCTGCGTTCCAGTTCCTGCCGGAGTTGTGGTCGTGTCGTGGTCGTGTCCGCAGGCGGCGGCGCGGCCGCCTTCTTCTTGTGGAAGGCCCCCAGTGCCGAGCTACCTAGCGCATTCCCCAAGACTCCCAACCCACTCGTGGGAGCTGCGGCTGGAGTAGGCTGCGTGGAATTCTGCGGTGAATTCTGCGCCGAATTTTGCGTCACTCCCGGTCCAGTTCCGCTCCCGCCCATGCGCGTCACCTCCATGACGCGGGTGCCCTTGAGCTTTGCGATCTCCTTCGCCATCTGAGACATGGCTTCTGCCGAGCCAGGCTGGCTGCCGAAGAGTTGGGCCATGCCAGCATTCTGGCTCATCTGCGCTTTCCATGCTGACAGATCCACCCCAGCCATCAACTTTTGCCCCATGCGCACATCGAAGTCCTGGATCTCCTTAACCTCCGGCGGGTCGGGAGCGATCCACGCGTCCGTCGTAACCACATACGTCATACTGTTCACCGCTTCCGTGGGAGGCGCATTTGGATCGGTTACATGCATCTGCAAAGTGACGATCTGCTCTTGTGCCGTTAGTCCGTTTACCTCTTTGCTCACTCCGGTGTTCTTTGCGGAGACCTCAAAGCTGGTTTGCAAATTGCTTTTTGGCTGTTGTGGCTGCTGAGCCTGCGCCTCTTTCATCTTCTCCTTGGCTTGTTCCATCTGCTGCGGCATATTCGCGATCGCCTGGCGCATTTGGGCGAAGGTCACGACGGTGTACGTCTTGTGAACGGTATCGATGTCGGTGACGGTCTCCTTGTCGAGATCGGTAATCTCCGTCGACTCTTTGCGCACCACAACCTTCTGGTTGCCGTGCACCATCGTGGTAGTGGTCGTTGGCGCAAACGCGTTGCTCATCGATTTGCTGAGAAAGCTGATCGATTTCAGCGAGTCCACCATGCTGCCGCCCGTGATCTGGGTAGTTTCCTGATAGCTTGCATCAGCGAACAGAAGCCGGTTCCCCAACAGGATGATTCCCAGGACTGCTACCTTGCGAATATTCATTGTGTGCCTCCCAAATGCGTTCATTCCTCGACAAGAAGTCTGCTCATACTGTGTCGCAGCGGGGGTCGACCGTTACATCCGGTAAACCGGGTGCCGCCGGAGCACAGCCCAGATGGCAAACTTCCCTCGAGTAGACTTTTGCGGGGTATCTGCTGTAGTGATTCGGTAGATCGGCGGGATAGCTAAAACGGCTCATGGTCGGGAATCTTACTGGCCCGGGGGTCGCCGAAAAGCAATGGGTTGAGTTCGCTAGTAGCTTATCAAGAAAAAGCGCTTTGCGATCTTCTGGAATGAGGATTATCACGGTCACTTCGTTCGCCAGCAGGCTGGCTATCGGTCACCGGGCTGCCGAACCGAAGTAACTGGCGTGGCCTCCATGAAGCCTTGACGTTTTTCACTCCCACTTGACCCTGCTGCGGTCAAAGGTAGTTGCTGATTTCAATCAGGTTGCAGTCGAGATCGCGGAGGTAGACGGACCCTCCTCACAACTCAGCAGAAGCTGCCCGTCCGTGCTCTCCACAGTGCGCCTTCGATGGGATCGACCACGCAATCCGGTGCTTGAGCGCTGGGGAATTCGCTCTGCACGGCTGCGATCAGAGCGTCACGAACCGGGGCTACATTTTCCAGAATGCTGCCGGTAAACGCAATCGCCGGTGTCCACTCGTGCTCGTTCGAGGCCAGCCGCAGCCGGCGAATCACCAGGCGTACCAGGTAGGCAAGCTCTTCCCCTTGCTGCCGCAGGACCGCTAACGCTGTTTCGTCCCCCAGCTCCGCGCATTGCACGACCACTCCGGTCAGCTTGGAAAAATCTGGCGCCGGAAGACTATTTGCATATTCCACCAGGCCATCCAGCGAGGACAATTGCCAGTAGTCCATGACCGCCGGTAGCAGCAGAGTATTTCGTTCCTCATCCTTCGCCAGGAAGATAGCGCGCAAGCTTTCCAGGCCAATCCTGTGCCCGGAGCCCTGGTCCGCCAGCGCCGGACCCCATCCGCCCGCGGTGAGCAGTAACCCGCCACGCGTGCGGCCGACAACGTTCGATCCCGTGCCCGCAAGCGCGAGCACACCAGCGCCGCCGGGAAAGGCCGCCTCGAGAGCGATCTCGACGTCACCCAGGATGAGCAGTCCGCCGCCGACTCTTGCGCTAAACGACGCTTGCAACCAATTTATAACCAGCGGGACACTCACTCCCGCGGTCCCTATGCAGGTGCGGGTGATCGACGCCATGGAGATGCCCGTCTGTGCAGAAAGTTGGGCAAGCGCCGACTCCAGATTCTGGCTCGCGGTGGCCGCATCCACGCGCATTCGCTTGATCGTGCCCGTGCGCACTCTGGCCAGTTCGCGCGTCTCGTCAGCGAGCAGGTAGTCCGTCTTGGTTCCCCCGGCATCCAGAGCGAGAAAGAAACTCATTGGGCCGTGTACTCCGGATCAAAAAATCTACGCCGCTTCAAAATGGGCCTCAATCTCTTCCAGAGTCTTACCCTTTGTTTCCGGCAGAAAGAACGTCACAGTCGACAAGTAGATGACGGTGAAACCGCAGAACAAGAAGAACATCATGGAATATCCATACTTGCCGACGACCGGCAAGAAGATGGCAGCCAGAGTGGTCGAGACCATCTGGTTGATGACCAAGGCAATACTCATGCCATTGGATCGAATGCGCGTCGGCATCAGTTCCGAAAGGGCGAGCCATACGCAGACGCCCGGGCCCAGCGCATAGAATGCGACAAAACCGTATAAACCAAGCGCCACCAGCCAGCCATGCACCGCGTCGGGCACCGGCCCGATATAGGCATGCTCAATGGTGAGCGGAGCCGTGCGCGCCGCATTCAGGTCGACCAACGGGTTACGGAAAAATGCTTCCACCTTGCTCGAAGGAAGGCTGCTCTGCCGATCGATGGCCACCGGCGCTTCGCCTGCATCCCCGGAACGCATGGCCCGGGTGGCCGCGGTAAATCCGCCATAGGAATAGATCACCGTCATGGAAAGACGGTCCACATCGAAGCCGCTTCTGGAGAGCGCACTAGAGGGCAAAAGACGCTGCGCATCGGCTTGATCAAAGTGGAGCATGAGATTCTGCTCCGGTCCCACCATGGACTGGATGGCGCCGCGGACGTCCACCCTGTTCTTTTCCGTGCGCAGAAACAGCGTGCCCACAAAGAGCAGGCACACGATGATGCCTGATGTCCCGAGAATAAAGAGAAACTTGCGCCCCTTCCGGTCGACCAGCGTCATGCCGACGATGGTCATCAGGAAGTTCACAAACGTGAACAGCACATACCCCCAGTGGGCGTACAGGTCCGACAGGCCGCTCTGCAACAAGATGTCGGTGTTGTATCCGATGATGG
Organism: uncultured Acidobacteriaceae bacterium; assembly: GCA_963736535.1. Lineage (GTDB taxonomy): Bacteria > Acidobacteriota > Terriglobia > Terriglobales > Acidobacteriaceae > PALSA-350. The sequence continues at coordinate 98,079 of CAVTPN010000009.1, read as the reverse complement.
AATTGATTCCCGTCGCTGTGTTGCAGAAAAGAATGACGCAGGCGAGCAGGAACGGGAGCACATATTTTCTCCGCAGCAGCGAATCCTTAATCCCGCTTTTGGCGAACGAGGAGTGTTGCGCGGAGAGAGACGTCTGCTCCATCTCCTCCAGTTCGAGCGTGGCCTGTTCCGTACTTCGTGATCGAAGCAGTGCGCTCAGGGCGAGCTGCTTGCGCCCGCGCCGGAAGAGCCATCGGGGCGACTCCGCTACGAACAAACTACCCCCCACAAACAGAATGCCCGGTGGCATTGACATCCAGAAGATGCGCCGCCATGCCTGGTCTTTAACCCCAAGCAGGGCCGCCGGGGAGATGGAGCTGGTAATCGCCGCCACGCGATAGCTGTAATAGATGCCAATAACTGCCGCAGAGAAAACTCCCAGGGTCAACAGCCATTGGAAAGCCCCGGTGCCTTTCCCTCGATCTTGCGCTGACAGGCACTCCGCCAGGTACAGCGGAACAACAATGCCCACGAGTCCTCCGCTGACGCCTTGCAGTAGCCGGCCAAAGAACAGCGGAGCGAACCCGTGAGAGAGCGCGATGACAGGAATGCTCAGAACAAAGATCGCTCCGCTGATCACCATGAGCGGCTTGCGTCCCAGCCAGTCGGCGAGCAGGCCGGCAAAGAGCGTAGAGATAACGCTACCCAGCAACACCGCGGCGACGATGATTGACAGCTGGCTGGCGTTCAGTCCCGAAGTCGCCTCAAGGTAAGGGAGTGCGCCGCCGATGATGCCGACGTCCACCCCGTAAAGCAAGCCGCCCAGCCCTGCAACCAGAAGAAGCAGGCGGTTATAGGTGTTCGTATGACTCAGATCGGCGGAACTTGGCATCGGGGCGACCGCGCGGGATAGATTGAACTCCAAACATGTAGAGTAACCCGTGGAACCGCGCGCGATCGCTGGAAAAGATGTAACCTGCTGCACCAGCGGACGGCTCTCGGGCAAGGTGAAGTCCTATATCGTCGGAAAAACCGGGGCCCATATTCTGGCAAGTCCTACCGCATCCGGCGCTTGCTTTCCATGAGTGCTTGTTTGGCGGCCATGTCGCTGGCGATGCCGAAGACCATCAATTCGAGAGGTCCGCTGCCTGAGTTGGCAAAGGACTGCTTCTCGTTCAGGCGTACCGGGACGGCATCTCCGCTGTGGATCTGGGCCGTCTCCGAGCCGATGGTCACGCTGCCGTCGCCCGCCATTACATAGTAGATCTCAGTCATGTTCGGCTTGGCCACGGGACCGATAGTCGTTCCCGCCGGCAGAAGCAGATGGTCCACGTACGACCACGTGGTGTAAAAGACGGTAGGGTCCAGCGCCCGTCGATATTGCACCGTACCGGTACCGCCATCCATGTGGTCGACCGGCTTGAGCAGCGATCGATCCAGATGCATGGTGATGAATGTGGGTATCGGGTCAAGCGGGGCGCCTACACGTCCATCTCCCAGATTGAAGGCATCGTAGACGCCTTTCATCGTGCCCACGTTGAAATTGATCCACTCCACCGGCTTGTCGCCGGCGTTGTAGATGGCGTGCGAGTGGCCCAGGCGAGTCGGAGCGCCTGCGGGCCCCTTTAGCAGAGATGTGCGCTCATCGATCGTAAACTGGGCTTCGCCATCGAGGATGATGAACATCTCTTCGCACTGGTTGTGGAAGTGGGCGCCGATGCCGCTCTTGGGCTCGATCACGCCGCGATGCATGAAAAATAGATTGCTCTCCAGCGTCTCCGCATCGAAGAGCGGCCTGTAGTCCAGCGCCCCGGGGCCATCGTGCACCGCCTTCATGTTGCGATACTTCGACGGGTCGGCGTGGGCGATTCGTTGGTCGAGCGGCAGCAACGGCGTGGTTTGGGCAAGCGAGAAACCAGGCGCGATCGACGCCAGCACAGAGAGAGCCGCAAGAATTTTGATCATGGACGTTTTCCTGTTCCCAACTCGACCACCGGCGGCCGCAATCCCAGGCGTGCCAGCACGATGTAGATCACGAAGCCGGTGGCAAACGCATACAGCGCGGCTGGATTGTCCGCTTTGACCAAGGCCGCCGGAAGTCCAGGAATATGTTCCGGCATCCCGACCATGAAACCGATAATCCACGCAATGTACCCGGCCCAATTGATGCCCAGCCGCGGCCCCGACCATCGTTTGCCTGCGAGCAGGTAATCCGCCGCCATGGCGCCGCATATAGGGCCAAACGACGCAGCGATAATGCTGAAGAATCCCACCAGGTTATCGGCCAACCCGCTAATGGCCAGGATGGCGCTTAACGTAACCCCGGCCAGCGTAGATACCGTCCGTGAAACCTTGGGCAGCATCGTGCTGAAACTGTTGGCCGCGATGAACGCCGAAAAGCAGGTTGGCACCAAACACGCAGCGGCGAAGAGAAAAAACATCACCGGCGCCAGCGCCCCTACGCTCGAAATCGCGGCGGTGTAATCGTAGTTGACCGGCCCGCCGCTCCGCCCCAGGTACCCGGCCACCGAAAGAACCTCGATTCCACCGGCGATCACTGCCCCGGCAGCAATCCCCGTCAGCCCTCCGAGGACAATGTCCTTCCGGTCGCGGTTATTCATGCCGAAATCGGCGCCCGCCGCCCCCGCGGTGGCAAAAAAGCCGATGGTAATGATCAGCGCATTCACAAAACCGGTCCGGGGCTCGTTGTGCGGAGGCTGGTAATGCGGAATCCCGCTGCGGTTAGCCCACAACACGATCAACATCATCAGGAAGGGAACCCAATTCAGGATCTTCGCCACTTGTCCGACGTAATGGATTCCCTTGATCGCCACCCATCCCAGGCTGTAAAGCCAAACCAGCACGATTACGCTATACAGCGTCCTCGATGTCTGGCCCAGGCCCTTCATGATGAAGCTCGAGGCAATCGCGCCGTCCACCGCCACCCAGCCCACCTGCAACAGCCCCATCAGTATTCCCGGGATCAGGAATCCACCCGTGGTGCCGAAGGTCGAAGTGCCCACCACGTAGAGATTGCGGCCCGTCTGCATGCCGAGCATCGCCGGGACATAGTAATAGAGCCCAAAACAAAGCAGCCCGGCCACCACCAGCCCCCACAGCGAGACGCTGACACTCGCATACCCAAGCGTCGGGCCAGCCAGCTTCAGGTAGTAGCCAACAAACAGGAAAATACCGAAGTAGCTGGGGAAGGTGCTTTTGTACCAGGGCACCCGGCCGGCGAGTGGTACAGGAACCGAGCGACTTACATATTCAGGAACGTTGCGTTCCATAGAGCTCCTCAAACCGCGGTGTAGTCGTTAACGGAATAATCCGCAAAATGGCTTTCCATCTGGCCCCACACTTCCTGATGAAGATCAAGCGCCACCCACTTCTTCTGCAAAGCATGTGACTCGAAGGCGATGCGCAGCCGCCATTCGCCACCTTCCCCATTTTGATCTTGGTTCGGGCGCAGCAGTTCTACATCGCGAAATCCCTCCTGGCGGGAAATGGCAGGGCGAAAGATCTCGGTGTAGGTCTTTTCCAGGGCCTGCTGCGAACCGGCTTGACGCGCATATCAACGAACAGGACGAACATCCTCACCTCACCATTTCAGCTTGAATACATCGATGGCCGTGCCACCCAGGACTTTGTCATAGACGTCGGGCGCGAGCTCGAGGGCCTTGTATTTCGCGAACTCCACGGGAACGTTACTGGGCAAATCTGCTCCCAGCATCACCCGATCCGCTCCTATGGTATCGATCATCCAGCGGATGTCTTCGCCGATGCACCATGAGGTTTCGAGATAAAGATTGCCGCAGACAGTCGCAGCGACTTGTGCTTCGGCGGTGAAGACAGCGAACCCGGCATGAGCCAGAATGATCTTCAAGTCTGGATACTTGCGGGCTGCAGGAATACAGAGCGCGGGCAATGCGAAGGGAACTCCGGGGCCGGTGTGGACCATCGCCGGAACGCCGAGAGAGTGGGCGGTTGCAAAAACGCGGTCGCCATCCTCTGACAGGGGGTTCACCCCATGCCCGATGGTGTGCAGCTTGATTCCGACGAACTTCAGCTCTTTAATGCAGCGCTCCATCTCGCGTTCATAAGCATCGCGATTTCCGTGCGGAGTCACGCTGGCGATGCCGAAGAAGCGGCCGGGATGCTTGGCGCACAGATTTGCAATGCGGTCGTGGGTCTTGGAAGCGATCGTCGCGCCCGGATAGGGCTGTATGATGGTCGCGTCCACTTTGCATTCATCCATGCGCCGGAGGATGTCTTCCTCGGTAGCGAGCAGGCCGAAAACGCAACATTCTCCCAGGTGGGCATGGGTATCGATCCTCTTGGTCATGAATCCTCTCGTGGATGCAGGTGTTTGCCGGCAAAGCGGCCATTATAGACGTTCCCATATTCTCTTGCCGGGTGTGGCCAACAGGGCATCAATGGCCGCGCACCATCTCACCTAACTCGGTATCGAGGTTGTTCTTCTGGGCTGAAATCCCGACGATCATGAGCTCCAGGTCGGCTGATCCGTTGTTTATGAAGGAATGGGCTTCATTGAAGCGAATCGGCACTCCATCCCCCTTATGGATGGCCGCGGTCTCGCCATTCACTTGTACCTGGCCATCGCCATTGAGCACGTAGTAAATCTCTTCCACGCCCTTATGGTAGTGCGGGCCCTCAGAGGCTCCCGGAGGAATCAGCAGATGGTCCACGTACGCCCAATTGGTCAGAAACACGTCCGCATCGAGTGCGCGGCGGTATTGCACCGTCCCCTGGCCGCCGCGATAGTTCGGGATGGGCTTCAGTAGCTTCTTATCCAGGTGCATCGTCATGAAGGTGGGGATGGGATCTTTAGGGGCGCCGACACGGGCGTCATCAAGATTGAAGGCATCGTAGTGGCCTTTGATCTGGGCCACGTTGATGTTCATAAATTCCACCGGTTTGTCGGAGGGGTTGTAGATCGCGTGGGAATGGCCCATGCGACACGGGGCTCCCACGGTTCCTTGCAGCACCGCGGTTCGGCCGTCGATAGTGAACTCCGCCTGGCCATCGAAAACGATGAACATCTCTTCAGTCGTGTTGTGGAAGTGATGCCCCACGCCCCCACCAGGCATGATTTCGCACCGGTGCATGAAATTGAGGTTGACGTCCATTGCGGAAGGAGGAACGAGCAGCTCACAGGCCATATCGCCGGCGCTGTTGTGAGAACGGCTGCGGGTGTACTTGCTGGGGTCAGTGTGGCCGATTCTGGCCGCCAACGGAGTTTGCGCCCACAAGGAAGACACGTTAAGGAGGGCAAAGGCACACAGAATCAGGAGTGGGTACACGCGTCGCATCATATCGTTTCCTCGCATGGATGTCAGGCGGGGCACATCCTAAGCCGCCCAAGAATATATTTCGAGGATAGGAGCGTCAAGCTGAAATACGGAATCGCGATCCGATTTATCGACGATTGGTTTCAGAAAACTGCTATCTGAACGCAGGAGCCTCCCTGCCCCGATGAGAGATCCAAAGGGCGCGAACCAAGTTTGAATGTGTTATCGGGCGACCGCAGTGGAGGCATCTGCGGGTGTACTGCTCCGGCCTCAGGCTTTCTTTAAATCCAGGGCAAGTTGTTCGGCGGTCGCGCGCACCGCAACAATGATTGACTCTTCCTGCGCCTTATCACGGAGCCTTGTCTTGGGCATAGACGAGCTGATGGCCGCGGAAACCTGCCCGTTTGGCCCCAGAATAGGCACGGAGAAGCAGATGCCATCGTAAGCACACTCCTCACGATCGATCGCATATTTCTGCAACCGTATTTCCTCGTACTCCCGGCTTAAGTCCTTGCGATCGGTAATGGTGTGCTTGGTGAATCGATAGGTCCCAAAGCTCCGCAACAGCCTTTCCCGTTGCTCCTGCGGCTGAAATGCGGTGATCGCCTTGCCCAAAGAGCTGGCGTTGGGGGGCAGGATGTGCCCGACAACATTGCTCATCCGGATCACGTGGGGGCTTTCGATCACGGCGATCACCTCCACTCGATTTTCGAACAAGGCGGCGAGGGTAGAAGTCTCGGCGAGTTCGCGGCTGAGCGCCTCCAGGTAAGGAACCCCGACGCGGTGCAGCTTGCCCAGCCACTGCGTAGGAGTAACGGCGTGGATTCCTGGGGCCAGCATGTATTGGCCCCGCCCATCGACGGTCACGCAGCCCAGAGTTTCAAGAGTACGCAGAATTCGGAATGCGGATGTTTTTGATAGTTGAATCCGCTGGCCAATCTCGTTCATGGACAGAGGCTTCAGCTCGGCCTGAAGAAATTCCAGAACCTCCAACGCCTTGCCAACAGCGCGTGAGAAGTATTGATCTCCGCCGCGCGCCTCATTAGCTGTTTCGGCCTTTACCAGGTTGGAAGTCCCAGCCTTTGCCGGGCGAGCGGTCTTGGTCTTCAACATAGAGGCTCTAGTGACTCCATGATAGCGGAACCGAGGTGCGGCCATGCAAGCCTGGGGGTGCCGGGCAGCCACGCGATGGCCAGATAATAGCGGAATCTGTACCGACTTGTCGACATTACATCGATATTGTGAAACTTAATTCAAAAAATGTTGCACATCGTTCACGAGCGGTGATATAGGTTTCAGCGCACGAATTTAGGAGGCTGAAGCTGTGCTCAACGAACAGAGAATGCGAAATTTGCTTTTGTGGGCAAAAACCCTTTGTTTCATGGTGGCAATCTCGTTGGCGTGCTTGCGGAGCCCGGCGCAGATCGCTTCGGCGGAACTGAGCGGAAGCGTCCTTGATGCTTCCGGCGCGGCGGTCCCCAATGCGACCGTGACCGCCACCAACGTCGAGACCTCCATTGCTCACACCGTGCCCAGCGGCAAGAGCGGCGACTATGTGATTCCCTCGCTGCCCCCGGGTAACTACACCCTGACCGCGGAAGCGCCCGGTTTCAGCAAGCTCGAGCAGACCGGCATAATTCTCCAGATCAACCAGCAGGCTCGCGTCGATCTCGCCCTTAAGGTAGGTCAGACGGCTGAAACGGTGAACGTCACTGGCCATCCACCCCTTCTGGAAGCTGAGTCCTCATCGGTAGGAACCGTGATTAACCGCCAGTTGGTGAATGAGCTGCCGCTGAATGGCCGCAATTTTGTTCAGCTCGCGACGCTTAGTCCCGGAGTGAACGGCGTGGGGGAATCCGCCTCGGGAACCATTATGGGCGGCACGCGCCCGGACGACCGCCGCGCCGGCAACGAGATCTTTTCCAACGGTAACCGCGAAGGCGACAACAACTTTCTTTATGACGGTATTGATAACAATGAGCGCCTCACGCTTTCCCTCGCCCTTCGACCGGCGATTGATGCGGTGCGCGAGTTCAAGATCCAGACCAACCTCTACAGCGCCGACGTCGGCCGTAACTCGGGCGCGGTGATTGACGTCGTCTCCAAATCGGGGACAAATCAGTTGCATGGCAGCCTCTTCGAGTTCATCCGTAACTCGGATGTAGATGCACGTACCTACTTCAATGCGGCGGGCACCGCTTTCCCCACTTTCCGCTTGAATCAATTCGGCGGCTCTCTGGGTGGCCCCATCAGCATACCCAAGGTCTACAACGGCAAGGATAGGACGTTCTTTTTCATCGACTACGAGGGCTTCCGCAGCAGCACGCAGATATTCGAGCGAGGCAACATCCCCACCATGCGCATGCGGCAGGGAGACTTCGGCGAACTCCTGCCGGGTACCCTCATTTACGATCCGCTGACGACGGTGGTGAACCCCGCTTCACCGAGCGGGTTCTCTCGTACGCCCTTCCCAAACAACCTAATTCCCTCTGATCGCTTTGATCCCATCGCGTACAAAATGATTAATGCTTACCCCACGCCGACTAGCACTGCGCGGCTTAATAACTATGCGATGCCTCGGATCCAGCCGCAGAACTACGACCAGGGCGATGTCCGGGTCGACGAACAGATCACGGCCAAGGATTCTATCTTCGCGCGCTGGTCGATTCAGGACACAACCACCATTTCGCCCAGTACCTATGCGCAATCCACCATCCCCGGCATCTCTACCCCGGTGAGTCTCAGTGATGAGGCCTCTTTTGCCGGCACCTCATTCCAGCCCACCCAGCATGTGGCCACAAGTTATGTGCGCGTCTTCACTCCGTCGCTCATTAACGACTTTCGTGTGGGCTTCAACCGCTACGTCCTGGACTACGTACCCATCAATTTTGCCACTGGCGCCGGACTTGGTAACGAACTGGGAGTACCAAATTCGAATGTCACCCCGCGCGAACAAAACCTTCCCATCTTTTCCCCGTCTAGTTATCTCGGTGTCGGCCAGACGCGCTCTCTGCCGTTGTATCGCCGGGAAAATACGTTTCAGGAGCTTGACAACCTGACTTGGACCAAGGGCACCCACACCTTCAAGATCGGTGCCGACTTCCGGCGGCGGCAGCTTACGATTTACCAGACCAACGAAGGAAATGGCCGCTTCAATTTTTCACCCGCTTTTACAGATTCGCGGGAGCCGGCCGGTAAGGGTGGCGATGCCGCGGCCAGCTTCATTCTCGGCTTCCCGACCCTGGACGCGCATGATTACAACTATCAATTCCCTGGGATAAGGATGAACGAGTTCGGCATGTACTTTGCCGACGACTGGCGAGCGACCAAAAATCTAACCCTGAACTATGGTTTGCGCTGGGATTATTTCAGCCCGCCCGACGAAGCGTTTAACCGCTGGTCCAATTTCGACGTTGCCACCGGCCAATATCTTGTCGCCGGCGTGAACGGAGTGGGCGTGAACGCCGGCGTGCTGAAGTACTGGCCCAACTTTGGCCCGCGCTTCGGGTTTGCCTACCAGATGCTGCCGCACACGGTGTTTCGCGGAGGCGTCGGCCTGTTCTACAACGCCTCTGGCAGTGAGGCGGGCAACATGCGCTTGGCGCGTAATCTTCCTTTCGGCCTGACATTACAAACCACGCCCGGAGACGTCACGGTGGGTCCGACAGTAAGCGAAGGCTTTCCACCTTTGCAGCCAATCATCATCCCGCCGACTCCGAATGGAGTGGGTTACGGGGTAGCCCCGAACTTCCGTCCTTCCTACGCGGAGCAGTTCAATGCGGGTGTGGAGCAAGAGATTGTTCCCTGGGACATGGTGTTGAAGTTCGTCGGGGTGGGTAACCTGGGACGTCACTTGCAAGATACCTGGAACGCCAACCAGCCGATTCCAGGGTCTACTTCCACCGTGTCACGGCGCCCGCTGTACGCCACAGACCCAGCACAGAGCGACGTCGACTACTACATATCGGATGGGTTCGCTGAGTATTTTGCCTTTCAGTTTACCGCCGACAAGCGCTTGAGCCACGGAGTGAGTGCGCTATTTGGCTATGCGTACTCTCATGCCATCGATGATGTACCGCTGGAATTCGGAGGCGGTGATGCCGGGCCGAATCCCCAGGATCCTCGCTTTCCGCATGAGGTCAGCAACTCGATCATCGACCAGCGCCAGCGTTTGACGCTGAGCTATCTATGGGCCTTTCCGTTCGGCAGGGGCCAAAAGTTTCTCAACCATGGCGGCGTGTCGGATTGGATTCTCGGCGGGTGGCAGAACAACGGAATCCTGTTTACGCAGAGCGGCCTATGGTTCTCACCGGTCTTGCAGACATCCACGACCAACACCGGTACTTCGAGCCGTCCGAACGTCAGCGGTCCTGTCACCTATCCTAAAACTCTCTTGCACTGGTTCAGCCCATCCGCGTATAGCACTCCGGCGCCGTACACCTACGGCGATGCGAGTCGTAACTCGCTGGTCGGCCCGGGGCGGACAAACTTTGACACTTCGCTGTTCAAGAACTTCCCCGTTCGTGAACAGATGATGTTCCAGTTCCGTTTCGAAGCGTTTAACGTCTTCAACCATCCGCAGTTTAGCTATCCGAATGCCACCGTCGGAAATTCGCAGGTGGGTCAGATTACGTCGATTGTCGGCAACGCTCGTAATCTGCAGGCTTCGTTGCGGTTCCAGTTCTAGCCCGGAGCGCTGCCAAAACCGGTATCCCATCCTCGTCAAAAAGCGTGGCAAGGATGGGATACCAGCACTCCTACCGCACTTTCCGGCAAGCGGATAACGCAATCTCGAGGGAGCTAGGAAGCCTAAATGATTCATCTTCTACGAGCGCATACGTGCAAAAGAGCCGTTATCTTGCTCGCTCTTCTTGCTGGACTCCTGGCAGGCTTGCCGGCGTGGGCGGCCACGCGAGACCTACGGGTTTACTTCATTGATGTCGAGGGTGGTCAGTCCACACTCTTCGTAACTCCGACGGGGCAATCTCTGCTCATCGATACGGGGTGGCCGGACAACGATGGGCGCGACGCGGACCGGATTCTTGCTGCAACCAGGAGCGCGGGCATCAGCAAGATCGACTATGTGCTGTTGACCCACTATCACGATGACCACAGTGGCGGCATCCCCCAGCTGGTCGATAAGGTCCCTGTGGGAACCTTCATCGATCACGGAGCCAACATCGACACCAAGCCTGGGAACAAAACGGAGGGAATCTACGCTGCCTACCAACAGGTGCTGGCTACGGGAAAATACAAACACATGGTCGCGCATCCTGGTGATGTGCTGCCCATCACCGGCATGAAGGTTACCGTCATCAGCAGCGACGGCAATGTGATCGACCATCCTCTGCCGGGAGGTGGGGAGACCAATCAATACTGTAGCGTGGTGGAAACCAAGCCTATGGATCGCAGCGAAAATTCCCATTCGCTGGGTGTGCTCATCAACTTCGGCAAGCTCAAAATACTCGATCTGGGCGATCTTACCTGGGACAAGGAGATGTTGTTTATGTGTCCGGTGAATCGGTTGGGAAGTGTCAACATCCTGGTGGTTTCGCACCATGGCCTCAACCCCAGCTCGAGTCATGCTTTGGTCGATGGCATTCACCCCAGGGTAGCCATCATGAACAACGCGGCGACCAAGGGCGGAGCGCCGCAGGTGATTGATACGGTCCTGCAGGCGCCCGGGCTTGAAACCCTTTGGCAGCTCCACTACTCAGAGAAAGGAGGCGCGGAGCACAACACGACCGCGGAATATATTGCCAATCCCCAGGGTCCCGACCAGGGGAACTACTTCGTGCTGACCGCGAGTCCCAAGGGCAGCTTCACGGTTTACAACTCGGGCACCAAAAAGACCAAGGACTATGCGGCCAAGTAGGCTTCTTCCGGGATCGGCTCCATGCGGCCTATCAGAGAAAGGCGCCAGGGGTGAGACGGGTGTCTGACGCACTCATTGCGGTATGTGGCATCGCATCTGACAAAATGGTTGCATCCGGTCAGGAAAGACATGCCAGGAGCATAACCCTTGATTGCAGTGGATTGGGGTACCAGCAATTTCCGTGCGTTTCGGCTCAATGCGGGGGGAGCTGTTTTGGCGAGGCGTTCCTCGCCGCAGGGGATTCTTCGTGTCGGCAATGGAAATTTTGAAGAATTCTTACGCGCCGAAATTGGCCCGTGGCTGGCGGAAGGTGAGAAGAAGGTCCTGCTATGCGGGATGATCGGCAGCCGCCAGGGTTGGGTCGAAGCGGAATATCTTCCTTGTCCGGTTGGCATATCAGATCTCGCGGACGCCGTCGTTCAAGTGCCATTCCCCGGAGCGGAAGTGTGGCTGGTTCCCGGGGTCATCGGACCAGACGCCGCGGGTGTGCCCGAGCTGATGCGTGGAGAAGAGACCGCGGCGATGGGCATGCTGGACGCTTACGGAGGGGCCGGCCTGGTTTGTTTTCCTGGAACCCACTCCAAGTGGATTCAACTGAGCGAACGCAAGATCAAATCATTTACCACCTGCATGACCGGCGAAATCTATGGCGCCGTGCGTAAATGCACGATCCTGGGGCGCATGATGACCAGCAATGCCGCCGTCGAAAAAAGTGCGTTTCTGGACGGCGTGGCTCGCTCCGCGGACTCTGGTGGATTGCTTCACCATCTTTTTGGCGTGCGCACACTCGCCTTGATGGGCCAGCTCAGGGAGGAATCGTCCGCCTCCTATCTGTCGGGTTTGTTGATCGGGCACGAGGTGCGCGCGGCGATGGTGGGCGGAGAGGTGGTTCACCTGGTCGGCACTGCGATGCTTTGTGGACTCTATGCACAAGCCATCGAGGCCTGCGGAGGTGTTGCGAAGGTGGAGGATGAGGATGCGGCGGCGCTCGGGCTCGCGGCGATCGGCAGGAGGCTCAATTGGACGTAAGACCATGGCTCGAACGCTGCCCCCTGGTCGCCATCTTGCGGGGCGTTCAGCCGGCTGAGGCAGAATCGATCTGCTCGGCATTGGAACGGGTGGGCATCTGCATGGTGGAGGTTCCTCTCAATTCCCCCCGCCCGCTCGAGAGTATCTCCATCTTGTCGCGAAGTTTCGGCAGCCGGATGCTGATCGGGGCCGGCACCCTGACTGAGCCATCGCAGGTTGGGGAAGTGGCTGCGGCCGGCGGCCGCCTGATTGTCACTCCGCATGCGGACACTGCGATCGTGCGTACTGCCAAGCAGGCCGGTCTGTTTGCCTTCCCTGGCTTTTTCAATCCCACCGAAGCCTTCGCATTGCTGCAAGCCGGCGCCGACGCGATCAAGCTCTTTCCCGCTGAGGTTCTGGGTCCGCCCATGCTCAAGGCCTTGCGTGCGGTACTCCCCAAGTCGGCCATCGTTATACCTGTGGGCGGAGTGGATGCCCATCAAGTCGCACCCTGGATGGCCGCGGGAGCCCTTGGCTTGGGCGTCGGCTCATCCATCTACAAGCCTGGAGACGATGCCAGGATTGTCGAAGGGAAGGCGCAAGCTCTGCTGGCAGCGGTGCACGCGTACCGGAATGGCTGAATTTGTTGCGGAATGCGGCGACGCAAAAGGAGGGAAACGAGAGGGCTAAGTCTGCGTGAGAACTACCCGTTGAGTCCGGAGGGACGGCTGAATAGCCCACGCGTAAGTCCAGGTCGAGAGAAGAACCAGTCCCGAGGGACGGCGAAAATTACCCAGGGCAATTGGGTATCTCCTACCTCTAATTGTCTATTCGCGATCGGAGCGTAGCGGGGTGGAAAGATCTGCGGTTTACTCTAGGGCTGCGGGCGACTTGCCTTTCGAAGTTTGAAGGAGATGTAATGAAAAGAAGAGATTTCCTCCGTTCCCTGGCCGCCACCGCGGTTGCGAGCGGCGTGCGTGCTCTGCCCGCCTATGCCGTTCCTCTCCCCAAGATGAAGATCACGCGGGTTCGAGCCTACTTGCCTCCGCATCCCAATCCGCTGTTCAACCAGAGCGACGTGGTGGTCACCATCGAGACCGACGCGGGAATCACCGGCATCGGCGAAGGTGGCGTGAAGGATACGCTGTCGCAGTCTGCCGGGAGGCTGATCGGCCGGGACCCGCAGTATATCGAGCGTCTGTGGCAGGACATGAATCGCGCCTTCTTCTATCCCGCAGGGCGCGAGAGGACCGACGCCATCGGTGCTCTTGACCTGGCTTTATGGGACATCAAGGGTAAGGTGCAGGGTCTGCCCGTCCACCAGTTACTGGAGGGCATGGTTCGTAACTATGTCGAGTGCTATAACACGGCCGGCGTCATTCCGGGTGTTACCCGCGAGAGCAGTCTCCAGGATCGCGCCCGGCTAACAATTGCCGCCGGCTATCGCGCTTTTCGATTCGGCGCCTCGGAGGCGCCGGCCAACGGTACCTACAACACCAGGGAGCGCATTACCCACATGCGCGAGGAATGCGCTCAGGTGCGAGAAGGCGTCGGTAAGGATGGCGACTGGTGCATCGATTTCCATCAACGCTTCGACCTGCCTGACGCGATTCGTGGCTGCAACTCAATCGAAGATCTTGCCCCATTCTTCGTGGAGGACCCGGTTCGAACCGAGGCGTTTATGCAAGACCTCCCCATCCTGCGTGCGAAGGTGAATGTTCCTCTGGCCGCCGGCGAAGAATGGGGAAACCGCTGGGATTTCAATCGCCTGGTCGAAGAACACTCCATCGATTTTGTGCGCGCCACTCTCCCCAATGTGGGCGGCATTACAGAAATGATGAAGGTTGCCGCTCTCTGCGAAACCCACTTCATCGGCATCGTTCCACACTTCACCGGGCCCATCGCCACGGCTGCGCTGGTCAACTGCCTGGGCACCTTCTCCGGGCCGCTGCTTATGGAGTACAACTACCAGGGCCGCACCCTGCCCCACTTGCCCGTGTGCCTGGATTTCAAAGACGGCAAGCTTTATCCCAATGACCGGCCAGGCTTGGGCGTGGAGTTGGACTACAAGCAGCTTACCCAGATCGCCGAAATTACCGAACCAGTCACCGCGCGGGCGCAAACTTACTTCCGGCCGGATGGTTCGATCACCAACTGGTAGTGGGGCGAGGAGTCATGAAAATAACAACAGCGGTTAGCCTATGTTTGATGCTCGTCACTCCCGGCGGGGTATTCGCAAATGGCTCCTCCCCACCCGCCACTTGCCCAAAGGATCGGGCACACGGATCTGAGCAAAGTCGAGCCCGCCCATTCCCACGGGAGCGTTGGTTTGCGCAAATGTCAGACGTTGGTGCCCGCCGGCGCGATGGATGTGAACCTGAACTTTCTTTTTCGTTGCCAGATGCAGCCCGGCGGCGGCGTGGCGGAGCACTTTCACAACACGGTAGAAGAAATGTTCACCATCCTCGATGGGGAGGCGGAGTTCACCGTTGATAGTCATACCTCGCTCGTAAAGGGTCCCGCTGGAGCGCCCCAGCGCAAAGGTCATTCGCACGCAATTTACAACCCGACGAACGAGCTGGTCGATTATCTGAACATCAACGTATCCATGGTTAAGGGTCATTATGATGCGTTCAACCTTGGTGACTCGCGCGACAAGGTGACAACGAAAGATGAAATCCCGCAGTTCATGCTGATGAGGTTGGACAAGACGTTGCTGCAGCCGATGCCGAACTATCGCGGTGGACAAGGTACTGTGAAATACCGGCGGGCGCTCGACTCGGATACGTTCGAGACCAACTGGGCATACGTGGATCATCTCCTGATTCCACCCGGAGCATCGGAGGGGCTGCACTACCACACCGGCGTCGAAGAGATCTATTACGTGATGGATGGCGGCGGCCAGGTTCGGGTGAATGACGAGACCGAGCCCATCAAAAAAGGGGATGCTGTACCGATCCTGTTCCGGGAGCCGCACTCGTTCACCAACAACGGGTCGTCCGATCTCGAGCTGATGATTATTGGTATTTCTTCTGTGAAGGACGCCCTGGACACCGAGCTTGGTGCGCCGCATCCACCGGGGAGATGATGGAGGGATGATGACAACTTCGAGCGTCGCAGTCGCCCCCCGACGCAACGCCCGCTGGCTCGTGGTTGCTCTTCTCACCGTGGGCGTCGTGATTGCCTACACCGACCGTATCAATCTCTCAGCTGCACTGCCCCAGATTCGAATGAGTTTCCCCATCTCGGCGGAGGCGTCAGGGATTCTGCTCTCGGCTTTTTTCTGGGCCTACACTTTGCTGCAAACGCCGGCCGGATGGCTGGTCGATCGTTTCGGTCTCAAGTGGCCTTATGCCGCGGGGCTTTTCTTATGGAGCGCGGTTTCTGCGGCAACGGCGCTGGTGAGTTCCCTCAACGGCCTCATAGCCGTGAGGATCGTGCTTGGTATTGGTGAGTCCATCGTCACCCCGGCGAGCATACGTTATATCCGGAAGAATTTCGCCGAGCACGAACGGGGTCTGCCCATCGGCATTTATTTCTCCGGAACCAAGTACGGCCCCGCAATTGGGGCCCCGATTGCTACCTATCTCATCCTGGGTTTCGGATGGAGATGGATGTTCGTTCTGAACGGCGCGCTCTGCGTTCTCTGGCTGGTTCCGTGGCTTCTGTTGGTCAGGGATGATCGCAAGAGCTCTCCCGTGCCAGAGGAGGGCGCCTCAGTCTCTTGGGGCGCTATGTTTGCCGCCCCGCTGATGTGGGGCACCTGCGTCGCCACTTTCTGCTATATGTACTTTGTTTATTTCTGCATGACGTGGATGCCCACCTATTTCAAAGATCGCTTCGGCTTGTCATTGACCGCCTCGGGTTGGTTCACTTTTATGTCCTTTGGGGGAATGGCAACCGTCGCGATACTGGCAGGCTGGGCTGCCGACCGGTTGATTGCTCGCGGGCGTAACGCGGTCACCATACGAAAAGGGTTCACCATCGTGGGTTTCGTGCTGGCGTTCAGTGAGGTCTTCGGAGCCTTCTCACATTCCACTGCGATCACTCTCTTTCTGGCTGTGTTTTCACTCAGTGGGCTCGGCCTCGCCACGGCCAATTATTGGGCGCTCACCCAGACGTTGACGCCGGCCTCCGCCTCCGCTCGGGTAGCCGGGATACAGAACACCGCAGCCAACATGGCAGGTATCGTTGCCCCCTGGATGACTGGGGTCCTGGTACAAAGGACAGGAAGTTTCAACACGCCGCTGATCGCGATAGGCTTTTGGCTCGTGGTAGGCATCGGTTGTTATCTGTTTCTAGTCAGGGAGAAACATGCATTACGCTAGGGCGATTTTGAGCATGTGTCTTCTGGCAGCTCTTCCTTTATCCGCGCAGACCGGAGCCAAAAACGGGGAGTGGCGGACGTATGGCGGCGACCTGGGCAACACCCGCTACTCGGCGCTCGGCCAGATCAATGCCTCTAATTTCAACCAACTTCAAATTGCCTGGAGATTGCGAACCGACAACTTCGGACCAGAGCCGGAGTATCGATTTGAGGCGACCCCGCTGATGGCGAACGGCGTCCTATACACCACTGCTGGATCGCGGCGGGCGGTGGTTGCGCTGGATGCTGCGACCGGCGAGTTGCTGTGGATGCACGCGGAGCATGAAGGCGCACGCGGCACGGCGGCGCCGCGACGGCTTTCTGGCCACGGTGTGGCCTACTGGACGGACGGCGCCTCAGAGCGGATTCTCTATGTCACGCCCGGCTACCGGTTGATCGCGTTGGATGCGAAGACCGGCGTACCGATACCCACATTCGGCAAGGATGGCGTGGTCGATCTTCGGCTAAATGACGACCAGGAGATGGACCTGGTCACTGCGGATATCGGGCTGCATTCCACGCCGATCGTTGCCGGCAATACGATCATCGTGGGCGCCGCTCATCGTTCCGGCGAGGAGCCCAGGAGCAAGACCAACGTGAAAGGCTATGTCCGCGGCTTCGATGTGAAGACCGGCAAACGCCTTTGGATATTCCACACCATACCGCGGCAGGGGGAATTCGGTTACGACACCTGGGAGAAGGGCTCTGCCGAGTACACGGGAAACACCGGAGTCTGGGCTCAGATCAGCGTGGATGAAGAGCTCGGCATGGCATACCTTCCGGTCGAGTCACCCACCCAGGATTCTTATGGCGGCGATCGCCCGGGAAGCGCGCTGTTTGCAGAAAGCCTGGTCGCAATCGATCTCAAGACGGGCCAACGCAAGTGGCATTACCAGCTGGTTCATCATGGAATTTGGGATTTTGATATCCCCTGCGCTCCGGTTCTGGTGAATATCACGGTCGATGGCAAACCGGTCAAAGCTCTGGCGCAAGCAACCAAACAATCCATTCTCTACGTGCTCAATCGCGTGACCGGCGAACCCGTCTGGCCCTTCGTAGAGCGGCCGGTGCCGCAGGGCGACGTGCCCGGCGAATGGTATTCACCCACGCAACCAATTCCTACCCGGCCGCCGTTTTACGACCGCAACGGCTCCACGATGGACGACCTGATCGACTTCACTCCCGAGCTAAGAGCGCAGGCGATCAAGTTAGCTTCGAAATATAAGATGGGACCCGTCTTTACGCCGCCTGTAGTAAGCAAAGCGGAGGGACCACTGGGCACGCTGATCGTCGGCTACCCGAACGGCGGAACGAATTGGGAGGGTGGATCCTACGACCCGCAAACTCACATATTCTACGTTTTTTCTCAGCGGGTCGCAGGCAGCCTGGGGCTGGTTCCACCGGCAGCCGGTGATTCAGACGTGAAGTACTTCGTCGGCACTGTTCATGAGAGCGGGCGTGCATTCCATCGTCTGACCGTTCAAGGATTGCCGCTCGTGAAGCCTCCGTATGGCAGGATCAGCGCGATGAATCTCGACACGGGAGAGATCGTATGGCAAGTGCCACACGGCGAAACACCGGATGAGATTCGTAACAGCCCGGCGCTCAAGGGACTGAATATTCCGCGCACCGGACGGCCGGGAATCGTCGGCGTATTAACGACCAGGACGCTGGTGATTGCGGCAGAAGCCGGTGTCTTCACCAACGCCGCGGGCCAAAAGGGAGCACTGTTGCGTGCTTACGACAAGGCCACCGGCAAGGACGCAGGCGGAGTGTATATGCCGTCCGGAGAAACAGGTTCGCCCATGACGTACATGCTCAACGGTAAGCAGTACATCGTTGTGGCCATCGGTGGCCCCGGATATCCCGGCGAGTTATTAGCCTTCAGCCTCGGCAAGTAAGCCAAAACTGATCCACCCAGGATGATGAAAATCATGGAGCAAATGCCGGCACTAGGCAACCGGCCCGCGATCTTTCATCCACTAGCCAATTCCCCATGGAAGGGCCACGCCACCCTTTGTCATCCCGAGCAGTCGGCTCGCGTTGGCAAGTGAAGAGAGAAATTACACCGGCAACAAAAGCATTGGGTGGCCCATTCAAGCCGTACTTTGGCTTGAGTGGGCTACCGTGCCTCCCCACCCGTTTGTCATCAGGAGAGTTTGTGACTTTTTTGATTTGAGAGTTTGACACACCCGACCGGAAGGTTTTTCAAAACTCCCACAAGACCGTCCTCCTGAGCGAAGCGCCTCGCAGATGCCACCAACCTACACAGGAATTCTTGGCAGCGCAGTCGGAGGGACCCGCATGTTTCTGCCGGCCATCCGATCTGACGGCCACCAAATAAAAGAAAATCAAAAAACTCCCCTTTGTCCTCCCGAGCGCAGCCGAGGGACCTGCAGTTCTCTTCACCAGCAATGCTTCCCCAGCCCCTTTTCAACAGGCGTTCTCACACAAGTTCCACTCCCCAACCCTCAGATGAGCGAAAGACTCTGCTCAATCAAATGCCTGGTGTCGATTACCGGGTCGACGTCGGAGTCGGACTCCATCGAATAATAGCCTCGATATCCCGAGGCTTTGGCAATGCCGAAAAGCTCCACCAGAGATGCCGTCTTCCGCTGGCCGTGAACGTCCTCGGCGTCTTTGACATGGGCGATATTCCAGGCATGAGCAAAC
This sequence comes from uncultured Acidobacteriaceae bacterium, assembly GCA_963736535.1. GTDB lineage: Bacteria > Acidobacteriota > Terriglobia > Terriglobales > Acidobacteriaceae > PALSA-350. The sequence goes on along the minus strand of CAVTPN010000009.1, from coordinate 78,866 downwards.
ATATCTTTCACGTTCTGCGCATTGAAGCGTTCATCGCCCCCCATGAGCCCATTGCCAAAATCAGGAAGCGCCCTCAAGTAGGGAGTACCAGCGAGCTCGATTGCCGCGATGGTGCGTGCAGCAGAAGCAGAAACCGGATTGTCATTCTCCAGGTTGACAACGATATTACGAGTGGCTGCGTAATCAAGTGTCGGCTTGAGGGCCCGCACAGCCCGGGGAAGATCAGAAGTGTCGGAGCACTTCGGAATCCAAACCCGAATGCTGGGGGATCCAAGCAGCACGGCGACATCGATCCAATGCCGGTACCGCGCATGACCTGCATTCCGCGTGGCCTCATCCTCGCTGCATAGCTCAACTTTTTCATCGACCGGGATGTTCACCGTGTGCACGCCGGCAGCCTCGAAGGCCGCGCGCAGCTTGCGTACCTCGCGGGATTCGGTCGAAGCAAAGTGGGAGTCCAACGGCTCAATCCCGTAGACCCCAAACTCAGTCCGCACAAAACGTGCGAAGGAGGCGAGATCCATTCCGGGTTTCTTGGGGTCCCGGTCCTGATTCCCAGGCGCGAGGATCGTTGCCCGGAAAGGATAGGTCGCGACCGCAACACGAGCGCGCGGGTCTACCGGAAAGGTCGCCCGGGGAGACGCTGTCGCGAAGGCAGCACTCGCGGAGCAAAAAAGTGCTCCCTTAACGACACTACGGCGTGTGAATGACTTCATCCCTGATCTGCCAGCTTGATCGCCATTTATTTTGATGTCAGAAAACCCGACTCCGAGGCCGTGACCTCAGTGACAAAACGAAAGTCGCCGGGAGTGATACCGCGCCACAGTGCCAGCCGGTATGCCGCGACTTGCAGGGGCACGATTTCAAAGAGCGGTGCAAGCACGGGTGCAATCTCCGGCCACGGAACAAGCGACGGTGCGTGGCTGTTGCCTGCCTCGGCCGCTGGTCCGATCCAGCGGACCTTCGCTCCAGCTGAGAAAAGATCGTCAGCCAGCGATCGGTCGAGCGATCGCGTAATCGGGGGCGCGCCGAAGACCACGGCGCTGAAATCGGCCGACAGAATCTCAGCCGGCCCGTGCCGGAATTGCCCTGAGGACATGCCCACCGCCGCTGTCTTGGCCGTTTCATGCAGCAGCAGCGCGCCTTCGTGGACGGAAGCAAGCGCCGGTCCCCGGCCCAGCAGATAAAGCGGTCCGCCTATGAGCCAGTCCTGCCAACCTTCGCTTTCCCGCAGGCATTCATCGATATGCGCCGAGAGCGCCGGCAGCGCAGCGCCGCACTCGTCGCCCAGCTTGGCGCTTTCCCCGGCCAGTACCTCCTCTGCCAGCAGCAACAGCGCGAGCACGGTGCCGGTGTAGGTCTGCACCGCGATGAGCTTGTCTGCCTGGGAGCCGATCGGCAGAGTGATATCGGCGATCTGTTCGAGGTGGGAGCCGGGTACATTCGTGACCCCAACGACGATCATGCCGGCCTGGCGCATTTTCTCCGGCCACCAGAACCGGCTCGATCGACCCGCCCGACCGCGAAACCACTACGCCTACGTCTTCGGCGCGCAAAGCAGCGCTGCCGTAGTGCAGCAACTCGGCACTCTCCATCGCTTGCACCGGATACCCCTGCTGCGCCAGCCGGATTATCCCGGGCAAGGTGGCAAACAACGAGCCGCCCATGCCGGTGAAGATAATCCGCCCCTGGGCTTTGCGGATCTTTTCCGCGCACGCGCGCAGCGTCGCGTTGCCCTGGTGCAGCGTCAGCAGCTCGCGATGAGATGCGGGCTGTCCGAGGATGTTATCCAGCATGGGAATCCGGTTCATGCGTTCTTCCTGTTCAGCCACTCATCGACCGGCCGCTCCGCCGTCGTTTGGTAAGGCAAGGCGACTTTTCGTCCCAGGCCAGCCGAAGCGTAGGCGGCGAAGATCGCCTCCAGCACAACCTTGCCGTCTTCCCCAGTCGCTTGCGGTGCCTCCAATCCGCGGATGGCGCGGGCGAAGTGGCGCATCTCCTGCGGGAAGCCGTAATTCCACAGCTCCTCGAAGACGGGATAGGTCCAACCGGTGGTGGTGGGCGCCTTTTCGACGGCGTAGGCGAAGCCATGTTCACTGTAGGTCTGCAGCGCATTGCCCATATGCAGGTTGGCAATGGTCAGACCGCCCTCGCCGTAGATCTCGATGCGATCATCCATGCCGCCGCGGCGAGCCCAGCTGTTCTCGATGATGGTGAAGGCATTGCCTTCAAACTCGATGATCGTCACCGCTTCGTCATCCAGTTTTGTCTTGTCACCATGGACGTAAGTTCCCAGGTGCGCATAGGCGCTCAGCATCTTGGGGCGGCCCAGGAACCACCAGGCGAACGCGATCCCATGGGAGCCGAGGTCGAGCAGCGCCCCGCCCCCGGCTCGCTTCACATCCCAGAACCACTCCGCATGCGGACCGAAGTGCTTCTCGCTCTGCTTAATGAGGTGCACTTTGCCAAAGGCGCCGGAGTCCGCCATCTCTTTCGCCTTGCGATATTTTGGGGTGAAGAAAAGCTCCTCGGCATAGAGCAGCAGGACACCGTTGGCGCGGCAGGCCTCGATCATCGCATCGGCCTCGGCGGGCGTGACACAGAGCGGCTTCTCGCAGATGACATGCTTACCCGCACGCGCCATGGCGATCGTCATTTCACAATGCAGTGCGTTAGGAGCGGTAATGGTGACCGCTTCCACGTCAGGATCGCTCGCCAAATCCTTGTAGTCGGTGTAAACATGCGGGATCTTGTACCGATCGGCCAGGCCCTGCGCATGCGCAGCCGTGGGAGAAGCCACGGCCACTAACGACATATCGTCCTCGATCATGCAAATCGCCGCTGCGTGACAATCCGCCTGGAATTGTGAGCCGATGATACCGACGCGTACCGGGCCATCTTTCATGTTGACCTCTCTTGGGGAAATTCCCAGATTTCAAAAGGCAAAAGCAAAACCACGATCGCACGCTTCTGTACAGCTGGAGCATAGTGGGAACTGGCTCCCAGAGAATACACTGAGTCTTGCTCAAACCGATGTTTTGGATAAGAGAGCCGGTCTTCTAACCACCTTGGTTTGGCGTAGAGCTCGTTGTTGTCCTGTGCAACTGCTCCCATTGCTTGCCAGGCGGCGATCAGGCAAAATTGCAAGGTACGCCGCTCATGCGCGCTCGCGTGTTGGTTTGATACCGCAGACGGCCGACCCGGGAGACCATTTGGAAGTTGCAGCCTATCGACGTTTGCTTCTCCGTCTGCTGGCACTCCCAATGGTTGCCTTAGGTCTGCTTGCATTGACCCTTGCTTATGGCATCCAGCAGATGCAACGGAGTGCTCGCCGGGTAGACCGTTCCGATCAGGTCATCGCACACGCCAACAAACTGGTCAAGCTGATGGTCGACGAAGAGACCGGGCTTCGGGGATTTCTGCTCACCCGTGATCCAACCTTTCTTCAACCCTACCGCGAAGCCAATCAACAACTGGAGCCTGAATTTGCGGCTCTCTTCAACCTGATAAAACGCGACCCCGAACAGACCGGCCGCCTGCAACGACTGAAAGCCGGGTTTCAATCGTGGCAGCAGGATGCCGGCGAAACCATTGCACAGCCCATGCCTGGGTTCGACTTGAACACCGCACATGCTCGACCGTAAACACAAAATGGACGATCTGCGTGCCTTAGCTGACGATTTTCTTGCGGCGGAGACACGCATACGGGCCAACCGATCGTTCACTGCCCTGAGGGTCGATAAACTCAGTCTCTATGGGCTCCTTGGTCTGGCTGCGATCCTCGCCGTGTTGCTGGCATGGGAGATTCGCCGCCTCTTCCAGAAGCTGGCCGGCACCTACAATCTGCAAATCAAGGAGGTGAAGCGCTGGGGAGACGAATGCTATACCCGCGAGCAGTGGCTGAATACCACCCTCCGCAGTATCGGGGATGCGGTGATCGCTTCCGATCCCGACGGTAAAGTTGTGTTCATGAACCGAATCGCGGAGCAGCTCACAGGATGGAAAGAGAAGGAGGCCGGCGGCATTCCGCTTTCCGAAATCTTTGTCATTGTTAACCAGCGTACCCGCGCTGCGGTCGAAAATCCTGTCGAAGCGGTCCGCCGTTCAGGCAAGATTGTCGGGCTTGCCAATCACACCATTCTGATCAGTAAAGATCGCAAAGAGTTCCATATCGACGATAGCGCCGCGCCCATCCTTGATGTGAACTCCGCCATGATCGGCATCGTGCTGGTTTTCCGTGATATCAGCGAACGGCATGCCGCTGAGGTTGCGCTCATGCGCGCGGAAAAACTGGCGTCCGCCGGGCGGCTGGCCGCAGCCATCGCCCATGAGGTCAACAATCCCCTGGAAGGCCTGGTCAACCTTATCTACCTCGCGCGTGGTGAGGAGAATATCGAAAAGATTCGGCGCCATCTCGCAGAAGCCGATCGGGAGCTGCAGAGAATCGCGCATATTACTCGCCAATCCCTGGGCTTTTATCGCGAGACCTCGGTGGCCGGTAGTTTTCGTCCCGATGTTGTGACCCGTGAAGTCTTCGACTTCTATTCCTCCCGTGCCGCCTCCTCCCGGGTCAGTCTGCATGTGAATATAAAAACCGAGCAAAAGGCTTTCGGAAATCCGGGCGAACTCCGCCAAGTGCTTTCCAACCTGCTCGCCAACAGCCTGGATGCGTGCAAAGAGGGAGATGCAATTTGCGTTCGCGTTCGCGCCGCCGCAGTCAAGCGATTCCGCTTTGCGCGGAGTGCGCATCGCCCTGGCGGATACCGGCTCTGGCATCCAGCCCCGAGTATATGAAACGCATCTTTGAACCTTTCTATACCACCAAGAAGGACACGGGCACGGGGTTGGGACTGTGGGTCTCTCGCGAGCTGATAGAAAACATGCGGCGGCACGTCTTAACGTGCGCTCCAGCGTAGCGGGGGCCGATCAGGAACGGTCTTCTCGTTGTTTCTTCCCTGCGGTCCCGGGAGCGTCCAGAGCACCCGAGGCCCACTAGAACATTTTTGCTAAATCGGCTCTACAGCTCTCTATGCCAATGGGCAACGAGACGCGAAAGGTGGTTCCACTCTTTCCCGGCTCATGAGAGCTGCGGAAACGGACGGTTCCACTGGTGCTTCTCCACAATTCGTTTGGAAAGCCACATGCCGACCCCGGTTCCTGAGCTCTTGTTGGTGACATACGGCTCAAACAGCCGCTTCCGGATGGAGGGCTGGATTCCATGCCCGTTGTCAGAGATCGTGATGTAGGCTCGCTCCTTATCGGCGCGCATGCGCAGGCAAAGCACAGCATCCTTTTCCGGCAGCGCATCAATCGCATTCAAAATAAAATTCGAAAAGACCTGGAGGATCTCACCTCCCAGCGCTTTCACCATGAGCTGGTCGGGGAACTCTTTACGCAGCTCGATCGCTCTCGCCGGAGAAGTCGATGGGCGTGAATACGTAAGGCGGATTCGGCGATCTCTACCAGGTCAAATTGTTTCGCCTCGCTCTGTTCCCGATAAAACGAGAGCGTCTTTCGGGTAATCTCTGCCAGGCGATTGAGTTGCGTCTCCGCCACCAGCATATTCTTCCGTACGCTCTCCGGATGGTGCGCCTCCTGCTTGGTCAGATAGACCAGATTGCCGAGGGCCTCCAGGGGATTGTTCACCTCATGAATGATGGCGCCCGCATAGCGGCCGGCGACCGCCAGCCTTTCGCTTCGCGCAGAGACTCTTCGGCCATCCGGAGGCGCTCGCGCAACTGCTCGTGTGTGAGTTGTCTTCTGGCAAAGAAGAACTCGCTAACCGGGATCAAGAGCAGACAACGACGACCAGTCTGCCTTTACGACAACTCGTTGCCTTTGTACTCAGAGGGTAAGAGTGAGCCTGTGGTTGGCTGGACCGGTGGATTAAGGCTCTAGACGGTTTTGATGCGCTGGGAGTCCTGAATCGGCTCGAAATGTCCACGCGGTAACCAAGATTTTAATGAGGGAGGTCATTAGCCAGAGGCTAAGATTGGGCCAATATTTGGAGAATGCATGCCATCGACACCAGAGGCTATCTTCCATTATGAAGTGCAAAAGTCGGGGGATGACACCACCGGTCCAATCACAACGATCTTCTGCCATGGCAGATTGGTGAGCGAAACCTCGGGTCAGATCAAGGAAGTGGCCAAGCCGCTCATCCCTTTGGGGGGCCCATCGTGCTCGATCTCACCGATGTGAGCTACCTGGACAGCTCTGGCCTGGGGACACTGGTGGGGCTTAAAGTCTCAGCCATCCGAGAAGGGTACTGCAAGTTGGAACTGGTCAACCTTTCCCCCCGGGTAAAAGAGCTGCTTCGCCTTAGCAACCTGACCCAGTTGTTCGCTTCCTGAGCTCCACCCATTGTTTCAGCGGCCGCCAAAGATCCGGCCAGACGAGCCGCCGGGTTGCGCCTGCCCGTAGGTGGAACGAAGCAGAATTACAGTGCGAAAAGAAGGCAAGCCACATCGGGAAGCGCGGCTTCCGTCGATGCGGGCGCTTTCGCCTGCCCACACAATTCCAGATCTCACCATGTGTGACAAGCGTAAAACTTCCAAACCCTCCCTGCGCATCTCTTCCCGGTAACTCGCAACGATAACTCCTAAGCCAATGATGCATCAAGTGCTAACTGGCGGCCTGCGAAGTTACCTCGCTTCGGATATCCATTGGTAGCAGTGGAGATAACTCACTGTGGCCACAAAAACAGTGGCCAACACGCCGTGAACGCGCTAAACACACAGGCCAGGTTCGACTGTGTAGCTTTGGTCGGTCTTTCGATCAAGTACCTCGAAAGTACTGTTCCCCGGAGCGCCCGGCTTGGGTACTTTCAAGGCTGTCACTACGGCGAGCGTCGCTCTTTCCGGCGGTCAAACTTCCCAGCTTAATACGGTCAAGTGCGGAGCGCAGTATGTGGACAGCCAACTTATCAGCAAAGTGGCAGAGCAGCAAAGCCGCGCTCTGCCTGGCGATCGTCAGCAGCCTCACCGCCGGTTGCGGCTTGAGCCTCAACGAGGCTGAGATATCGAAAAACTCTCCGCCATCTCCGCGGGCGGCAATAACCTCCGCGTCACCCAAACCATGCAGTTGAAAACCGAGGCGCCGGTTACCTGGTCGGTAAACGGTATTCCCGGGGGCAACAGCGACATCGGCACCATCTCCAGCACTGGCCTCTACACCGCCCCGGCCATCGTCCCCCTCCCCAACAATCAGGTGACGATCGGAAGCTCCTCCGAGATCTATCCCTCCAAGGGAAGTTACAACGTCAGCGTACTCAATCCAATTCCCGATCGTGACCACGATTACGCCAGGAGCTTTTTCCGAGGGCATGGCCCAGATCGTGGTGAACGGATCGGCCTTTATCTACGGCGCGCAAATTCTGTGGAATGGCGTACCGGTTCCGACCACTTATTTATCCGGCACACAGCTTGTGGCCATGATCACGGAGAATACGCCGGGCACCTACCCGGTGACGGTGGTCAATCCTGATCCTGGTTCGGCGTGTTCGCAAAAGGTCAATGCGCTGGTTCAGCCAGGCCAGGTAGTGATCCAATTGCAGCCGTCGGAAACCAGTGTCCGGGTCAATAACACCATCAACATCACCCCTACGGTGACCGGCTCGCAGGACACCGCGCTCACCTGGACGGTCAACGGCATAGCCGGAGGCAATGCGCAGATCGGCACCATCAACGCCCAGGGCGCTTATACCGCGCCGGCAGTCGTGCCCAACCCAAACCTGGTTGTGGTGCAAGCCACCAGCGTAGACAATCCCAACTCTGTCATGATCGTCAACGTCCAGGTGCTGAACCCTGTACCGACGCTGCTGAGCGCCACGCCCGCTTCCCTGTCAACATTGGCTCCAGCTCCGTAGTTCTTACCGGCGCGAACTTTATCAATGGAGCCACGGTACTGGCCAATGGCACGCCGATACCGACGCAATTCAATTCGGCCACCCAGCTCACGGCTACGGTCGACCCCACCGTTGCCGGTCCCTTCGATCTGCAGGTCCTGAATCCCGATCCAGGCGGCGCTGTTTCTGCCGACGTGGTGGAGCAGGTGGCGGGAACGCCGCCCACACCGCTGGTTCGAGCCGGCGGATGCTTCCCGCTTCCTGATGCAGGCAACGTTTGGCGGCTCGGAAGCCGACATCAACAACCTTTCGACGATTGGCTATGACGCATGGTTTGCCCAGCAATTTGCCGTTCCAAATACGCTGAATGAGCCCTATGCTGAGCGCGAGATCATCCTCAATACCCAGCCCGCATGTGCGGCGACCGACGCGTCCTGCAACCAGAAGCTGTTTCTGCAGACCTACGGCGACCAGTACTTCGAGCAGCCTTTCTGGATGCACCGCTCTCACCGGCAAGGATGCTTTGCGTAAGCGGGTGCAGTTCGCGCTCAGCGAGCTCTTCGTGATCTCCGGCCAGGACGCGATCGTCGGGCAGATGCCGCGTGGCATGGCCAACTACTACGACATGCTGGGCAACGACGCCTTTAGCAACTTCCGCCAGTTGCTGGAGGATGTGACGCTGAGCCCCATGATGGGTATCTACTTATCGACTCTGGCCAATGACAAGGGCGACGCCACGCGTCGAGCCGGATGAGAACTACGCGCGTGAGGTGATGCAGCTCTTGACCATCGGCCTCATGGCAGCTTAACCCCGATGGAACGCACCCAGCTGGACGGCAACGGCAATCCAATCCCTACTTACTCCCTTAACGACGTGGTGGGGATCGCCAAAGTCTTTACCGGCTTTAGCTGGAATATGGGGGGTAACACCAGCGATCAAGCATGGTCTGGTTACGGCGCTTCTTACGCCGGGCCTGGATTTGGCCAGGACCTTCTGCCGCTGACGGCCTATCCCAATCATCACTCTACCGACGGAAAAGATTTTCTGGGTGTGACCATCCCGGCAGGTTCCCCGACCCGACCGGCCGACCTGAAGATCGCGCTCGACACGCTGTTCAACCACCCCAATACGCCGCTCTTTGTTTCTAAGCAGCTGATCCAGCACCTGGTCACCAGCAACCCAAGTCCTGCTTATGTGCAGCGGGTAGCGGCGGTTTTCCAGGATGACGGCCAGGGGATACGCGGCGATATGCAAGCGGTCATCACCGCGATCCTGATGGACGACGAAGCGCGCAATACTACTTCAGCCCACCTTCACCAGCCCTAACTACGGCAGGGTGCAGGAGCCTATGCTTCGCTTCACCCACATGGCTCGCGCCTTTATCGCGGAATCGCGCAGCGGCGCCTTCGACATCGGAAGCACGGAAGATCCGGCCTACGGCCTTGCCGAGATGGCCTCGCGCTCGCCCACCATCTTCAACTGGTTTGCGCCCGGCTATGTACCGGCGGGCACCAGCATCGAGCAGGCCGGGCTGGTGGCGCCGGAAATGGAGATCACCGACGTCACCACGGTGATGGGCTACCTGAACAGCATGCAGGCCGCTCTCTCTTCGGGCTACGGCAACAACAGCGACCTCTATATGACGCTGAGTACGGAGGCCGCTCTGGCCAACAATCCGCATGCACTGCTCGATCGCGTGAATATGCTGCTGCTGGGCGGACAAATGTCATCCACGCTGAGCAGCGAAATTTTGGGCGCCGTGAACGCCATCGCTGTTCCCGCCGGCGGCGATCCAGACCGCTATCAACAATGCGCTCTTGGCGCGTGCCCAGACGGCCATCTTTCTAACCGTTGCTTCGCCTGAATACGCTGCCCAGCATTGACGACGTAGCCCACGAGGAGTTAATCGACCATGAGGAAGATCGACCATTCACGGCGCCAGTTCATGAAGACCGCCTCTTACGCGGCGATGGCCGGCGTTTCCGCGAGTCCGACGCTGCACAGCATGCGCGCGCTGGCGGCGATGACCTCGCATGCTGCATCCGCGCCCACTGACTACCGTGCCCTGGTCTGCGTATACCTGCAGGGCGGCAATGACGGCCACGGCACGCTGATCGCCACCGACCCTGATTCCTTCACCGCCTTTACCGCGGCGCGCAGCGGCGCTGTGGGGCTTGCCTATCCCTTGAATTAGCTGCTGCCGATTACGCCCACTCACGCCGCAGTCTGGCCGCACCTTCGCCCTGAACCCTTACCTCACCGGCGTGCAGAATCTCTTTAATTCCGGCCGCGCTGCGCTGGTCGCGAACACCGGAACGCTGGTCGCGCCGGTCACCAAGGATCAATGGAACCAGGGCTCGGCCACCCTTGCCCCGTCTCTGTTTTCGCATTTTGATCAGACCAATGCATGGGAGGCGATTGCCGCCAGACGACGCTAACCGGGGATGGGGCGGCCGCATGGCCGACCTGATGGAGAGCATGAACAGCAATGCCTCGTTTACCTGCATCAGCACCAGCGGCAATACGCTCTTCCTCGCGGGGCAGACGGCGTTCCAGCTGCGCGTCAGCTCCGCCGGCGCTCTGGCTGCCGATGGACTTACCAACCCGCTCTTCGGTTCCGCGCAGGGCTACGGCCGCGCTGCAGGCGATCATCGGCGCCGACAATACGAACCTTTTTGCCAAGGAGTACGCCGTCATTGTTCGCCGTTCGCTCGCAGCACAGGCTGCACTGAACGCCGCCATGGCGCCGGCTGGTCCAACCGGCGTGCCCAACCCGCCACAATTCCTCGATCCCGCCACGGACAAGCTCACCGACAACCAGCTTGCTACTGTCGTTGCAAACGGTCGCCCGCGTGATTGCCGGCCGCACTGCTTTGGGAGTGAGCCGCCAGATCTTCTTTGTTCGAGCTGGGCGGCTTCGATACCCACGACACCCAAGCGAAACGCCTTTCTACCTTGCTCAGCCAGCTGGGCGCGGCTTTCGAGTACTTCGATCAGCTCATGGTCACATCCGGGCTCAGCAGCCAGGTAACGCTCTTCACCGTTTCCGACTTCGGCCGGACGCTCACCGCCAACAGCGATGGCACCGACCATGGCTGGGGCAGCCATCATATCGTCGCCGGCGGCGGCGTCGCCGGCCAGAATATCTACGGCAGCTACCCGGTCGTGGGCGCCAACCAGGCGAATGATGTGGGAGCGGGCCGCCTGATCCCAACGACCGCCGTCGAGCAATACGGCGGAACCCTGGCCCGCTGGATGGGTCTTTCCGACAGCCAGGTCCGCGAGGTCTTTCCCAACTTCGGCAACTTCGGCAGCGATCCCTACCTGGGACTGATGGGCTAGCTCGCGCAGAACACCTTCAATCCACAATGAGTGGTGGGTCGCGTTTTCGAACTGAGGCTACGCAGAGCGATCTCATCCCGGATGTCATGGGGGCCTACTAAGTTCTTTACCTGCCTTGGGATAAACATTCTCCAGAACCCGTCGATCGCTTCCTTGCGGATCTCCGCGGCGCTGGCTGCATCGTCCGGCGGCGCAACAATTTCAAAGTTGCCATACTCATCGTTGCCCCGCACCAATTGCACAATTTGCCGCTCGCTGCCCTGCTGTACCACCTCGGGAGCGATATAGCGGATCGCGATCCCGATCCGCGCATAATCTGCGCTGTTTGGCTTGGAGCCATGCGCAATCCCGATGTGATGCAACGACATTTCCCCGGAGCAAGGCACATAGCCACCGCCTTCGATTCATCCACCTCCAGAGCGATTTCCTGGCCGCGCGAGAGCGCATTATCCAGCGCGTACGTCTCCCTTTGCGGAAGCTGCATCTTCTGGGTTCCCGGCATTACCTGCATGCACCCGCTCTCTAGCGTGCTGGGAGAGAGCGCGATCCACGCCGTGGTGACTTTGGGGGTTGCAATCCCCAATACGCGCCGTCCTGGTGCCAGGAGATAAACGCAGCGTCGCGCGGAAACTTCACAAACCAATCCGATCCCCATACCAGGATGTTCGGCCCAATCGCGCCCTTCCACCGCATCGAGCACCCGCGGATGAGACGCCATCTGATACACCCACGGAAGCATAAGATGGGTCAGAGCGTAGACCGCGCGCCGCTCGCGCGGAATCATCTGCGCAAGCGCTCTCTGTTCTGCTCGGTGTAATCGTCGAATTGCCGCCGGAACTCCGCCGTCTCCTGTCGCTGAAAACCCGGATCGGATACAGATAACCGTTCTCTGCATAGAATTCCGTTGCTTTTCTCGCTGAGCTTGCTTCCTCATCGCCGTCATCCTGTCGCATATACCCTAACACCCGCTACAAGAAAGGCCGGATCAGCCGCGCCAGCTCGTCCGGTTCCGCCAGAAAAGCGTCGTGCCCGTGGGAAGAGATCAGTTCCCGATGTTCGCAACGGACGCCGGCCTTCAGCAGGCGCGAGGCAATCGCCGCTACTTCATCCGGCGGGAAATAACCAGTCCGACGAGATCCCCACCAGCATCACCTCCGCCTGGATCCGCCGGAACGCGGCTTCGGCAGAGGCATATCCGCGCGCAGGATCGAAAGTATCCATCATCCGCGTGATTGCCAGGTAGGCGTTGGCATCGAAGCGCTCGACAAACCTTTCTCCCTGGTAGTCGAGGTATCCGGCCACGTCGAATCGCTGGCCGCTGAGACCCTGGCCCGTCTCATGTGCGGAGGCCCAGGGATCTTCGCCGCTGCGATCCGGCTTGCGCGCAAACCGATGCTCGAATAGCTCGGCGGACTTGTACGTGCAGACCGCCAGCGCGCGGGCCAGTGCCAGCCCCTCCCGCGGCGGCTCATCCGGCGAGTAGTTTCCGCCCTTCCACGCCGGGTCGAGCTGGATCATCCGCCGCTGCAGGTGGTTCAAACCCAGCCCCATCGCCCGCAGGGGCGCGGCCCCAATCGAAATGACTCGCTCCACCCGTTCCGGGAATTGAATCGCCATCTCCAGTGCCTGCATGCCGCCGATCGAAGCGCCCATCACCAGCTTAAGGCGATGGATCTTGAGCTTTTCCAGCAGGCGCACCTGCAGCGTGACGATATCGCGGATGCTCACCAGCGGAAAGTTGCGGTCCATAGGGGCGCCCGTGAGCGGATCGATCGAAGCCGGCCCGGTCGAGCCGTAGCAGGAGCCCAGCATATTGATGCCGATGACGCAGTGGTCCCCCGCCTGGAACAAGCCTCCATCGGAGAACAAGCGCGGCCACCAATCCGCCACCCGGGCCGAGCCGGAAAGCGCGTGGGCAACGAAGATGACGTTGTCGGCCGCCGCATTGGGTTCGCCATAGATCGCGTAGCGCAGCGTCGGCGATTGCAGCACCCCGCCGGCTTCGAGGGAGAAAGCCTCGCCTGGAGAAAAGTCTCCCTCGAAACTGGGTGCGACCAGGGCCGCGCTGGGGCTTGAGCTCATCGTGCGCTGAGGGCTTCCACCGGCCGGGCCGAATGCCCGTTGGCCACTTCGATCGCATCGTTGAGGTCGGCGAGAATGTCGCGCACATCTTCGATACCGACGGAGAGCCGCACCAGCTCGGGGGTGACCCCTGTGTCGCGCTGTTCCTCGACGGTAAGCTGGGAATGGGTGGTGGAAGCGGGGTGGATGACCAGCGATTTGGCGTCGCCGATGTTCGCCAGCAAAGAGAACAGCTTCAGCGAATTGATCAGCTTCTTGCCTGCCTCGTAGCCGCCCTTGATGCCGAAGGTGACCAGAGAGCTCTGGCCGTCCGGCATGTATTTCTTCGCCCGCGCAGCGTACTTGCTGGAAGATAGCCCTGGATAGTTCACCCACTCGATTCCCGGGTGATTGGCCAGATGCTTAGCCACCGCAAGCGCGTTTTGCGAGTGCCTTTCCATGCGCAGGTGCAGCGTCTCCAGCCCCTGCAAAAACAGAAAAGCGTTGAAGGGCGCCATGCAGCCGCCCGTGTCCCGCAGACCCTGCACCCTGGCTTTGAGAATAAAGGCCAGGGGGCCGAACGCTTCCACGTACGACAGGCCGTGATAAGAAGGGTCAGGCTCGACAAAGTCGCGGAAACGCCCGGAGGCTTTCCAGTCGAACTTGCCGCCGTCGACGATGACGCCGCCGATCGATGTTCCATGGCCACCGATAAATTTCGTTGCCGACTCGACCACAATGTCCGCTCCCCACTCGATGGGACGGCAAAGAATCGGGGAAGCGCAGGTGTTGTCGATCATCAGCGGCACACCCTGCTGGTGGGCGATGCTGGCCAGTTTCTCAACCTCGGCAATGTCGAGCTTGGGATTACCCAGGGTCTCGGTATAAACAGCCCGTGTTTTTTCGTTGATAGCCGCCCGCAAGCCGTCAAAGTCATCGGCATCGACAAAGCGCACGTGGATGCCCAGCCGCGGCAGGGTGTAGTGGAAGAGGTTGTAGGTGCCGCCATAAAGAGAAGTGGTGGAGACGATCTCGTCTCCGGCGCCGGCCAACGTGGTAATGGCCAGGGTTTCGGCCGCCTGGCCGGAGGCGGTCGCAAGCGCGGCCGCTCCCCCTTCGAGCGCGGCGACCCGCTTCTCAAACACGTCGGTCGTCGGGTTCATGATGCGGGTGTAGATGTTGCCGAATTCCTGCAGGCCGAAGAGCCGGGCGGCGTGATCGGCATCCTTAAATACGTAAGACGTCGTCTGGTAAATGGGGACGGCGCGCGATCCGGTCGTGGGGTCGGCTTCTTGCCCGCCATGCACGGAAAGTGTTGCGAGATGCTGCTTCTTGCTTTCTGACATCTGCTTACTCCTGTAAACCTCGAGAATGAGAGCGGTTTTTCCTGACCACGCCCTTGGCAAGCGAAAGGCCTGCAGTCTGGGTTGACCGCAGGCCTACTGGAAACATGGTCTTGTAAGGTTTCAGCCCCTTGGCCAGTCTCCCAAAACGCCCGCATCGATGCGCATACAGCAACAGCGTGCCTGGGCCGGCAGTCTGACGTGGCAAAAACTCATAGCCCCCAGTATTAGTCCAATGGTCATCCGCTGGCAAGGGGAAGGCCAACAAACCTCAACGGCCATTTTCTGTGCAATTCCCAAGATTTCCCCGGCCGGAAAGTCCTAGTGGGCAGGGAGACGCCAAATTCCGCCAGGGTGGCAGCCGAGGTCCTCGTGTGCTTAACAGGCCCTGACGCGGCCGGCGTTTTGAGCCGATCAATAGAAGGGATAGCGTCAGGGGTTCTCACGCGAAAGTGTCATCTATGCTCACAAATTTTCGGGAGTAGTATGGGTTCCGCGTCCATCTGACCCTGTCGTCAGGAAAGGAGGCAATTATGAGTGACCTTCATCGTCGCAGGTCCTCCGGCCTCTCTCTGTTATTCGTGCTACCTATTGTGGTGTGCGTTCACACCACCTTCGCCGCAACGCCCAACCCATCTCCCTCTGCCTCAGAAGTGGTCGCTCCCCTTACCACCCCCCTCCCACCACAAATCGAAGGCGATCTGCTCATGGTTCATCGAAGCTATGCAGCTGCGCTGGAAGCCTATCAGCGCGATCCTGCAGCCATCCGCTGTGCTTTGGAACAAAATCGGTGTCGCCTACCATCACATGTTCGCCCTTGAGCAGGCCCGCAAGTACTATCAGTTGGCGCTGTCCATGAATCCGAACTATCCCGACGCGCTCAACAACCTGGCTGCCGTCTACCACGGTCAACACGAGTACAAGCAGGCGGAGCGCACCTACAAGCGGGCGCTCAAGTATGCACCCTCGTCAGCCATCACGTACTGCAACCTGGGCACCGCCTACTTCGCGGACGAAAAGTACAAGCCGGGCATGGAGGCGTACCACAAGGCGCTGGCGTTAAATCCGCACATCTTCGACGCGAGCCAGGTCCAGATCGTCCAGGAAACCAGCACTCGCCGCCAGCTCGTCGCCGTCAATTACTACCTGGCCAAAACTTATGCCACGGAAGGAAAGATGGAGGAGGCGCTTACCTACCTGCGCAGGGCGCTCGAAGCAGGTTTCCATGACCGTAAGCAGTTGATGAAGGACAAGGAGTTCGCTTCGCTTCGCGCCACTCCGGAGTTTCACCAGTTGATGGTCGAACAGAACGGCGGCGAATAACCAGCTTGCTCCAAGTAGAAAAAACGACGCGGTGATTTTCTTGGCGTCCTGATCTCATCGAATCCCTCCCCCGAAGAAATCGATGAAATCGATGGCAAAAAATCACCGCGTCGCTTTGTAGCATATTGTTTAAGGATGGCTGTCCGGGCGTCTCAGGGGATGTAACCCTGCGGCGGTATCTAAATAGTTACCTCGGCCCAGCGCTCTGAGGTGTGCATGCCGCTGCCCATGACCGATCCGATGACCGATCCATACGCGCAACAGACGGAGATGGCCGCGGTGCTCCGGGGGTACCGGACGGAGACTGGCCGAACTCTGCTGGAGCTGCTGGATGAGTCGCCACTGTTGCTGATCTTCCTCCGCCATTTTGGATGCTCCTTTTGCCGCCAGACTTTGGACGATGTGTCCAGGATCCGCGGGGAGATTGAGGCGCGCGGTATCCGGCCGGTCTTTGTGCATCTCGGGTCGCCCGAGCGGGCGAAACCTTACTTTGACTACTACCATCTTTCGGATGTCGAGCGGGTCAGTGATCCCGAGGCTTCTCTCTATGCCTGTTCAGTCTTTCGCTTGGTGCGAAAGAACGTTTTTTCTCAGTTCCTGATTCCCGCCGTCTGGAAGGCCTGGCTGCTGAAAGCCGGTCGCAAGCATGGCATCGGCCTGGTGAAAGAAGATGCGGATCAGATGCCCGGCATCTTCTACCTTCGCCAGCGTGCCATCGTCCGCGCCTTTCGCTATAAGACGATCGCGGATGAGCCAGACTACCTCAAGCTGATTGCCTGACAGCCTTTCTTTCCCAGGCGCCGCCCCTATGTATCAGGGCACGACTTTAGTCGGGCCGTAAATGTCGATCATAGGTCGGGCTTTAGATGCGGCGCTATTTCCCTCTCAGTTCGGCTTCGGCCAGCGTTCGGCAGCACAACCTGCGATGAGGACATGATGTTTGCAGCATTCAATAGCCGCTGAGGCACGCTCTTCGCTACAAATAAAGCCATCAGCGCAACTCGAACCTTGCTGACTTATGTACATACCCCGAATGGACTGTTGACTCAATCGCCAACATCTACCAAACTCAGTCCACCAAGTGTGAGTGCGTCTGACGACGGCGGGATGAGAGTGGCCGCTTGACCAGGGTGTTACGTGAACGTTGTTGTGAGAGGGTATGGCGGTTTAGGGAACCAGCTATTTCAGTATGCGGCGGGGAAGTATTACGCCAGGCGCTATGGCGCCGCGCTGAGAATTGCGGCTGATCCTCCACGCTACACCATGTCCCATGGATATCCGAGGCCCTGCCTCCTTTCCCACTTCTCGATTGCCGCGCCGTTGGCGGAGCGTTCTCTTTCCGACCGGATCCTTTTGACAGATAAGCCGTGGCTCAAGACTGTAGCAACCCCACTCAAAAGGGCCCGCCGCATCCAGGTCTTCGTCGAGCGAGTGGAACATCATTATTGTTTCTTGCGCGACCTGCCGCTGGAGCGGGAGATCAAGACGCTATATCTTCAGGGTTATTTCCAAAGCCGTCTCCTGATCGAAGAAATTGCCGACGAGCTGCGCGTGGACTTGACCCTAAGGGAGCCTCCACAGCGGAAGAATCTCGAGCTACTCGCACAGATTAGCCAAAGCAGAAACCCCGTCTCGCTTCACATCCGTCGCGGGGACGCCATTCACCCCAGGGAAGGTAAGGTCGTTCTGACCTACGAGTACTATTCCCACGCTATCTCCATCATTAAGGAACGATTCGTAGATCCCGTTTTTTTTGTCTTTTCTGACGACATACCATTCGCGAAAGGAAACCTGCCGCGTGACATAGAAATGAGGTTTGTGGAGCACAACGACGATTTCGCCGCTCATGAAGATCTACGCCTCATGTCTACTTGCCGCCATCACATTATTGCTAACAGTACTTTCTCTTGGTGGGGAGCGTGGTTAAACCCTCGGCCGGACAAGGTAGTCGTCGCGCCCAGGCGCTGGTTTCTCAAGGTGGAAAATTACTACCCCAGTTTGTTAGCGCAAGACTGGATCCTCGCGGACGTTGCCGCGCTCGTCTGATCGATCGGGGGGGGATGCCACGATCCTCGTGCCGGCGGAGCGAGGAACACCGAGGCTTGTCCAAATTAGATTTTCCATTTGGCGAATTTGGACAGCGCAGGAAGCCTTCACTGACCTTGAGAGGCGACGGAAGAGTGTCGAACGAAGGGCACGGCTTCAGCCGTGCCGTAAACGCCTGCGCGCTTGACGGCTTTAGCCGCTGAGGTACGTTTTTCGATACATAAGAAAAGAGCGCGTTGCGGCAAGGCTCGATGGGCTATAAGTGCTACCTAAGGAGACGGTAACTGTATCCCAATGAGTCGAGGTCCGTGGACTACGAAGCATTTGCCGGTAACTGCGGTAGAACCCAAAATTGCCTATCACATTCGGGGATATCTTGCGCTCCAACAATAGGGGATACCCATTACCAAAGGTGGTACCAAACGGGGATTTTTTGTTTGATCCCTATCATGCTCTGGGCTAAGCTGATTTCAGTCAGCAGTGCCACTAAGCTCCACTGGCAAGCTGTCCCAGTCCGGAAAGTGCAGTCGCAGTTGGTTGTCGATTGCGGCCTGTATGGTTGGGTTTTGACGCCTCCATCACGATCGTCTCTAAAACTGTTACAGTGTCACAAAATTTAAGTGGCCGAGCTTTTACGAACCACGAGGTAACTTATTAAATGTTAACAAAGTGGTTAGCCCCAGCTAACTGAGTGGGCGAAGCTTCGCTCATAGTCGAGGTAGCTTGGCGGTAGCGAAGTCGAGGCGAACACGCTATCGTGACTGTCCAGGTTAGCTCACCACCCCGCGGATTTTTCGGGCCACGGTAGCCCGTAAGACCACCCAAAATTGAATCAGCGGCGAGCTTCGGGGCGCTTTACTTGTAGCCCTAACCGCCGACGCGGAACTGATAGACGAACCGATGTCGCCGCGTTTTCATGTGGAGGTATCTAGTGCTGGTCATGTCCCCCGTTTCGGGCCGCGGTGCGATGCGGCCCCGCGTTGAACCGATTGATAGCCATGCGAGTGTTGCCAGGAAGGCGTGGTTTGCGGTCTATACGGCGCCTCGGCATGAAAAATTCGTCCACGCCCAGTTGACGGCTAAGCAGATTCAATCCTTTCTGCCCGTTTACGCGACCGTGCGGCGATGGAAGAACGGTGTCCGGCGGGAAATCCAGCATCCGCTCCTACCGGGTTATGTCTTTGTTTGCCTCGGGGAGGGCGAACGCCTCCCTGTGATGCAGACATCGGGCGTCGTCTACATCGTCGGAAATGGCACCTCACCGCTGCCGCTGGACGAGCGCGAGATGCAGGCTCTACGCGTCGGCGCCCAGCGCGCATCGCTCTTGCCCCATTCTTTTCTGTGCGCCGGCAACGTAGTTCGTGTCAAGCGCGGGCCCTTCCAGGGAGTTAAAGGATACGTGGAGCATGACGAGGGCAATCTGATATTTGTTGTCACGGTTCAGCTCATCCAGAAATCGTTCGCCATCCGTGTGCAGGCCGACGATCTCGAGTTAGCCGGGTAGCTGCGGATCTCAATGAGCGGGTCACGACGACCTTGCAAGTCGCTATAGGTGAACGCTCAGGGCGTTATCCCATCAACCACATGTCAACCACGGGAGTTTGTTTTTGTGCAAGCCCCATAGCGGACGAACAACAACTGTCCTAGTTTGGAGTAAGCATGTTCCCTGAAAGCAATAAGCAACAAAAGCAAGCGGATCTGTACTTGGCCCGCCAGCGAAGTGGAGACGCCCTGAGCCCCACCCGGGAGCAGGAACTGACTCTTCGCGACCTTCTTCAGATGGTTCGTCGAAGGCGTGCGATCGTTTACGCAGCCACCGGCATAATGTTCACGCTGGGAATTTTGTATTGCGTCGTCAGTACCCGCCGTTATGAGGCAACGGGAACCATCCAGGTGCAAAAGGAAAGCTCCGACGGGCTTGATTTAGATAGCCTGACAGGCGTGGGCGGCACGGCGGTGGATGCTCTCAATGCGGACATCAACATGCAAACGCAGGCCAGTATTCTGCAGTCCGATACGCTTGCCTTGCGGACAATTAGCAACCTCAAACTTATAGACACGGCAGAGTTCCAGCCCAAATCCAATAACCTGACCGCGTTGCTCTCGCGTCTCCTGCCGCAAGACCCGCCGGAGCCGGCCGGTGACGACCTGAGTAAGTCGCCTCGCCGCCAAGCGAATGCCCTACGCATCTTTCATAAGAACCTGAATGTGAAGCCCGTGGCTGGAACCCGCCTGATCGAGATCGACTACCTCGATCGCGATCCTAGACTCGCAGCGGCCGTAGTCAACGAGCTGGTGCAAGGTTTGGTCGATTACAGCTTCGAGACCAGGTACCGGGCAACCGAGGCGGCGTCCAAGTCACTCAGTAAACAGCTTGCGGATCTGCGGCTTCGAAGCGAAAGCCTGCAGGCAGAGGTTGCGCGCATGCAGCGTGAATCCGGCATCTACAGCATTGGAACAACGGATTCCCAGGGTCGAGAGCAGGCATATTCGGCGATACTGGATCAGTTTCAGAGAGCGGCCACGACGCTGAGCGACGCGTCGCAGAATCGCATTCTCAAGGAAGCGATTTATCAGGCAGCAAAGACCGGAGACGCAGAGATGCTCTCCAGCCTGGCCGGCAATGCCCTTGGCGGACCATCGTCGTCAGGAATCACTAACTCCCTCGGAACCATTCAGAACCTTCGCGGTCAAGAGGCTCTTTTACAAGGGCAGCTGGACCAGATGAAGATCAAATTCGGCCCCGGCTATCCGAAGATCGCCGAAACCCAGGCCAATAT
Organism: uncultured Acidobacteriaceae bacterium; assembly: GCA_963736535.1. GTDB lineage: Bacteria > Acidobacteriota > Terriglobia > Terriglobales > Acidobacteriaceae > PALSA-350. Next base: position 58,124 of record CAVTPN010000009.1, on the reverse strand, counting down.
CAACGGATTGGAACACTCCATTCAGCAAGAGGTATCGCGCATCGGTCAGAGGGCCAAGAATGATTACAAGGTCGCCGATGAGACATGGAAGGACGCAAAACAGAATTACGACGAGCAGAAAGTCAAGGCCGATGCACTGAATGACAAGGCCATTCAGTACACCATCACGCGCCAGGAGGCGGACGATAGCCGGGCGCTGTACGAGGACTTACTGAAACGTCTTAAAGAGGCGGGTATTCTGCAAGGCCTCAAGTCGAGCACCATTACGGCTGTGGACCAGGCGCTGATGCCAGTCAAACCGAAAAAGCCGAACGTGCCGTTGTATCTGGCAGGAGCATTAGCCTTCGGGCTTTTCCTGGGCGGTGCAGGGGTGCTGGTTGTTGACACGTTAGATGATACAGTCCGCGATGCAAGCCTAATCGAGCAGCTGGGTCTACCCCTTCTAGGTGTGTTGCCGCGCCTGGCAAGCAGCAAGCGGGCAATCGAAGTTCGCTCAAATCCGAAGTCGAGATATAGCGAGATGGTTCGTAACCTGCGTTCGGTGCTGACTCGTCCCAAGGCCGGGATAGTCCCGAAGGTGATCTTGATAACCAGCGCAATTCCAGGCGAGGGGAAGACGACGCTTTCCATGAACCTGGCCGCCAGCTTCGTGCAGCAAGGCAAGACAGTGTTGCTGCTCGAGGCGGATATGAGAAAGCCCGCATTACGTACCAGCATGGGGCTGCCCGGCAAAACTGGACTCAGCCTTCTGCTGGCCGGCGAATCGCGCGAGAATCCCATCTTCGCTCATCCCCAGATGCCCGGGCTTTTCCTGTTGCCAGAGGGTGCCGTTCCGGCCTTTCCCTCCGAGCTATTGGAGTCAGATCGCATGCGGGAGCTGCTCGTGCACCTGCGCGAAGAGTTCGACGTGATTGTGATCGATGCTCCCCCCGTGCTGCCGGTCGCCGATGCCCGGGTGCTAAGCGAGATGGCCGATGTGACCATCCAGTTGGCACGCTTTGGGGTTACAACCAAGACCGCATTGATACGCGCGCACGATCTGTTGACCGCTTATTCCAGGAGACCGGTCGGTGTAGTGTTGAATGGCGTAGCGGAGGGCTCCGGCGCATACCATGACTATTACGGATACAGCGACTTTGACCGTGGGGTAAGGAGGCAAGCCATGAGAGCGCTTAAGGGGTTCCTTCTCGGCATGTTGCCTGGCTTCGACAGTGTTTGCTCAGAAAGAAAGCATGCTACTCGGGCCGGGGGATGAGGTGGAAGTTCAGGTATTTGACACGCCGGATCTTAACCAAACTGCCCGCGTCTCCGATGGGGGTGAGTTTCCGCTCATCCTGGGGGGCACAGTCAAGCTGGCCTCTCTCACGCCCGCGGAAGCCGCGCGTACGATTGAAGCCGCGTTGATTAAATCGCAAGTCATGTATTCCCCCAGGGTGCTGGTCACGGTAACACAGTACGCAACCCAGAGCGTGACCGTATTCGGGCAAGTCAACAAGCCTGGTGCTTACGAAATAGAGACGCCCCGTTCCGTGGTCGACGTATTGGGGCTCGCGGGCGGGCTGACCGACCTTGCAGACCGGCGTGTGACCATCGAGCGGCATACCAGTCACCGCCAGATCTCTTATAACGTTTCGAACCAATCGGATGATCTGCTCGATCAGAAGGTGATGGTCAATCCGGGCGATAAGCTGATTGTTCCCAAAGCGGGCATCGTCTACGTTCTGGGCGATGTCGGGCACCCAGGCGGCTATCCAATGACCAACAATGATGGAACCTTGACGGTTTTGCAGGCGGTGGCGCTCGCCGGGGGAACCGCTGGTTCGGCCGTGCCGAATCATTCTCGATTGATTCGCCGCACGGCGATCGGTGGTTATCAGAGCGATCCCATTCCCTTTAGCGCCATGCAAAAGGGCAAAAAACCGGATATGCCGCTCCAGGCGGGCGATATTGTGTATGTGCCCTTCAGTTATCTACGCAACGCAGCGATGAATGTTACCGGTATCGCGGCCTCAGCGACGGGAGCCGCCATCTATAAATAAGGCGCTCTCCCGAGAGAACCAACTGTTCGCACATCCCGCCTAATCCTAATCAGAATTTGAAAACAGCAACCTTGGTAGGCTGCGCCGCGTCTCTGCGGCGCAAGCCGCGGCCAGATCTTTGGCCGATGCATTAAAAGGAGATTGAAATGGAACGTGTGTCCATCGACAAGGTTCTTCTGGACCCGGTAACGATGAATCAAGCCGTCGAGCGCGTCTCCATCATGCTCGAAGAGGTGAGAGAACGCGCCGCCCATGTGGTTACGATGAACGCCCAATTCGTGGAGATCGCTCATCAGGAAGAGCGCTTCGCCAATCTCCTGCGACGGGCTGACCTGAGCGTCGCGGATGGACTCCCCCTGGTTTGGGCTTCTCGCTGCCTGGGCCAGTTTGTTCCCGAGCGTGTGGCCGGCGTCGACTTCATGGTGCGGCTATGCGAAACCGCAGCGACCCATGGGAAAACGGTGTATTTCCTTGGTGGCAGTCCGGGAGCTGCTTCCTGCGCAGCCGAGCGATTGAGCGAGAACCTGCCCACGCTGCATGTAGTTGGAGTGGACTGTCCACCCAATGGTTTTATGGAAGATCCGGAGGAGTGCAACCGGGTGGCTGATCGTATTGGAGCGGCAAAACCGGATCTACTTTTTGTCGGTCTTGGCGCTCCCAAACAGGAATATTGGATAGAGCGTTATGCGCACCTGCCGGCCAAAGTGATGATGGGGATAGGTGGCAGTTTTGAGTTTACCGCGGGATTTCGCAGGCGGGCGCCGATCGTGATACAGAAGACGGGGTTTGAATGGCTGTGGCGTTTATGCATGGAGCCACGCCGCCTATGGAAGCGGTATCTGATCGGCAATACGATGTTCGTTTTCCTGGTATTCCGGCAATGGTGGCATCAATCGCTGAACGGGAGTTCGACCAAGGGAGTGCCCAGCAAGGTTATACAGCCGGAGAATTGACCGCGCGCTTTCAGTCGGCGGCGTGAAAGTGTCGGATACTTTTTGCAATAGCAGGGAAAGGTTGGCATGGCGACTACGGTAATTCAGGGACTGCAACCCAGAACCAAATCCTTGCGGTTCATGCCGCAGCTGGTTCTCGGCTGGGTGCTGATCATTCCGCTCGTCTTTTATGCCGTTCACGGAACGCCCTCGTTTGAGAGCGTCCGCACCAGTGGAGATACTAGCTCTTCACTGGCCGGGTTAGCTTCCAGCGGGCGCCAATCCGGGTTTGTCGAATCCATCCTCATTCCGGGCGTCGGTTTCTCGATCGTCATGTGGTTGCTGCTGACCAACGCGAAACGCATTTTCTCGATGGCACTGCAAATGAGGATGCTAACGCTGCTGGCTCTGCTCACGATGTGTTCTGTGGCATGGTCACAAGATCCATTCAGGTCGGCGTATAACGGATGTTTCTGCTTCATCGAGACCTTGTTTGCGTACTACCTGGTGACGAAATTCGACACCGAGGAAATTCGCTCCGTTGTTATGATGGCTGGCCTCGCCATCGCAATCGTCGGTCTTGCGATGGTTTTCCTGACGCCACAGTTTGCAGTAGCACATTCGGCCAGGGACGGGGTCGCATGGACCGGGCTTTTTAGCGACAGGACAACAACCGGAAAAACCATGGTATTTCTGGTCAGTCCGGCCATTGTATTTGTCCGCAAGACATTTAGATACCGGCACATCTTTTACGTCCTGCTCCTGTCGCTTCTGGTTTTCATGGCGCATGCGGCAACCGCCAGGGTCATCCTGATTTTTTATATTGCGTTGATGGCGGCAATTCGCCTCTACATAACATTTGGGCGACGTTCCTCTGTTGTGATTGCTGGAATTTTTGCTGCTGTCGGCGGGGTCGTCATTTCTGTTGGCCTTTTGTTGTCGCCTCTTGTGCTCAGCGCGCTGGGAAGGAACGCTACTTTATCCGGACGCACACTGATTTGGACTTTTGTGCTCCGGTCCATTGCTAAGCGACCCCTCCTCGGATACGGATTCTATGCGTTTTGGCTAGGCATGAAGGGAGAGTCAGCGCGACTGATCGTGGGTACCCATTGGGTCTTTGGCTACGCGCACAACGGGTTTTTGGAGATCTGGCTCCAGCTCGGGCTTGTGGGGGTAGTGGTGTTTTTCATCACCCTTTTTCAAGCCATCAAGAATGCGTGGTTTTGCCTTCGTCGTGGTTGTCCCCCCGGCGTTCAGTGGTATATCGGAATCATTGCTTTAACGTTGGTCTATAACCTGGACGAATCGACCGTCCTTTGGCCGATAGATCTCCTAACGGTACTTTACATGGTCGCCTGCTGCGGACTCGCGAAGGCGGCGCCGGCAAATCAGGCAAATTGAAACTATGGAGGCGATGTATAACTGATGTCCCATATATTTCACTTACTTGATGAAGCCGAACCATTCTCAGAGTTCAGCGGCGGGGCTATTTCGAGGTGGGTAGCAAATGTGCTGCGGAGCGGGAAAGAAACGGTTATCTGCCAATCGTTTGACGATTCCTGGGCATATCCGGCAGAGCGATTATTTCGTTTGCCCTATTGGAACCGCTGCAACCAGGTGCATCCCGCACTTTACAGATTGCCGTGGAGAATGCAAAGGTCCATTTATTTGCGCGTTCTCCGGCCGGTCATTGAAAAGCTGAAGCAAGGGGATGTTCTTTACATTCATAACCGGCCCGAGGTAGCCGATGTTCTGCGAGATATCGCTGAGCAACGCGGCTTCCGTCTGGTGCTGCATATGCACAATTCTCTCCTGCATCCTTTCACGCGGAAACACATTCCAGCGTTGCGTGATATCCCCATTGTGTTCTGCAGCGGATTTCTCCGAAATGAAGCCGTTGCAGCCTACCCCAGCCTGCAGCGGACGCACGTTGTGTACAACGGGGCTGACAGCAACAAGTTTCGCGTCGGTGTGCGCAACCGAAAGCCCGTACCACAGATCATCTTTGCCGGACGTCTTGTCCCGTACAAAGGGGCACACGTGCTGACCGGCGCGATGCGAATCCTGGAGCGAAAGGGCGTTTCGGCGACGTGCACTATCGTGGGTGGGTCAGCATTTGGAAAGAGCCGGTATACCCGCTATATGCGGAAACTCCAGCGAACGCGACCTGGCAATACAGAGCTTATAGGCTACCGTGCGGGCAGTGAATTTGCGGATTTACTTCGCGACGCAGACATTTTTTGCTGTCCATCCATCTGGAACGATCCGTTTCCCATGTCATGTTTGGAGGCGATGTCTTCCGGTCTTCCGGTCGTGGCGTCAAAGATAGGTGGAATTCCGGAACAGCTTGCGCATGGAGGGGGACTCCTGGTCGCCCCTGACGACAAGGAAGAATTGGCCTCGGTATTGCAGCAACTGATTGATGATAATTCCTACCGGGAAAAACTGGCGACCGAAGCGTTGGAGGCGTCTCGCAATCATTTCCTATGGGCCAACACGGCAGAGCAGTACCACTCCCTTCTCCGCGGATTGGCGTCGTGAACCTTCAGGGGTTGGTAGCAAAGTTCCTTCCGCGACATTCCCTGGTTCGGCACACCGGTTGGATGTTTGCCGGCCAGGGGATGGGATATTTACTGCGTGCGGTCTATTTCGTGTTGATCGCAAGACTCCTGGGTGTTCTTCAGTACGGAGTGGTGGTTGGCGCCGTCGCTCTTGTGAACATGGTCGTAAATTATGCAAGGCTTGGCAGCAGTGTAGTCTTTTTGCGGCATGTATCGGCAGATCGGAGCCGCTTCGCCATTTACTGGGGTCATATTCTATTGGCCACTTTTGGCGTGAGCAGTCTGTTGATACTCGGTTTGCACTTTGCCGCTGGACGCCTCATCGCTCCTGCGAGTGCGGCGGTCATCATTCCCACGGCGATAGCGGGCTGTCTTTTTGAACAACTCACCATCGGTGCCGGCCAGGTTTTTCAAACCTTCGAAAAAATGGCAACCACGGCAACGTTGAACCTGTTGACCTCTTTTGCACGTGCGCTCATGGCGGGCGTTATGCTCCTATGGCTGCATCACGCGACGGCCGTGCAGTGGTCGGTGGCGTCCATGGGAGTGTCCGCGGTGGCGGCGGTCACGGCGGTGGTCATGGTGACAATACAGTTCGGATGGCCCAAATTCGAACCACGATTGTTCATCAAGCGGGGCATCGAGGGTGCTGAGTACGCACTATCCGCTTCCGCGGGGAGTGCCTATAACGATCTCGACAAGACAATGCTTAGCCACTACGGTATGAGCGCTGCCAACGGAATCTACACCATGGCCTACCGGGTAATCGATCTGGCGACGATGCCTTCGACGTCGATCGAACTGGCCGCCGCGCCGCGTTTGTTTCGCCTGGGAGCGACCGGTCTCGAACATGCGGCTCAACTTGGGCGGCGGCTCCTGAAGCGTTCGCTGCTCACCAGTTCGGTGATGGCCTTGGTGTTGTTTGTATCGGCTCCGCTGATCCCGCTTTTCGTGGGTCACGGTTTTGCTGAGAGCGTATCCGCGTTGCGATGGCTCTGCCTGATACCCGTCTTTCGCAGTATCCACGGCATGTCGGGTAGCGTTTTGACCGGTGCAGGAATGCAGCGCTACCGTTCGGCGACCCAGATTGTGGCAGCGGCAGGGAATTTTGGACTGAACCTATGGCTGATACCCACCCACGGCTGGGTCGGGGCTGCATGGGCCAGTCTGATCACTGATGGAAGCTTGGGTTTAATGAATTGGGGGATCCTGGCGTTATTTGATCGCTCGGCGCTGCGGATTTCCCTAGGCCAGAATGAAGCTGCTTGAACGAACCGTGTGAATGTCTTTACCCGGAATTTCGGTGGAGGGTAGTTCCAGGGACTTCATCCTCTCAACTCCAGGCGCCGCGAACGCGCGGCGGGCTGGCGCGTTCTCGAATACCCATCCAGATGAGGTGATCTGTGCCGCGTTTTTCAATCATTGTTGCCACGATCGGACGCACAAATGAACTTAGGCGCCTGCTCGAATCCCTGACGCAACAGGACTTTTCGGACTTCGAGGTCATTGTCGTCGATCAGAACGATGACCATCGACTCGATGAGGTCATGAACGAGTTTGACGGCCGGGTACCCCTAATGCGAATTTTCTCCGCCAAAGGCGTGTCCAGGGCCCGCAATTGCGGTATCCGGCAGGCTACGGGCGATCTCATCGCTTTTCCTGACGATGACTGTTGGTATCCCGCCGGCCTCTTACCCAAGGTCGATCAGTGGTTTCGAGAACATCGAAAGTACTCAATCCTTGCCGTAGGCGCGGTGGACGACCAAGGTGTTCCCAGCGGAAACCGTTGGTTTCAATCGTCGTGTGACCTGCTCCCGATCAATGTCTTCCGAACTACGTTTTGCTCTTCGCTGTTTATGCGCTGGGAAGCGCTCTACGGGAATGTTTTCGATGAGGGGCTCCATCGAGGTGAGGAGACTGATCTTGTGCTACGGATCCTGGATACCGGGCTTCGCGGCCGATTCGATCGCGCATGGCATATCGGGCATCCGCGACGTGACATGCTCAGCGAGAGCATTCCCAAGGAGCGGGCGGATAGCTACGGATGCGGGATGGGATACGTCCTGCGTATGCATTCACTGTTTTCGCTGTGGATGGTATTCGTTGGCTATGGCTTTCTTCGTGCGCTTGTGGTCGTTCTGCGGGGCCGGTTCTCCGCAGCTTCGCTCTGTTTCGCGCACGCTTGCGGACTCACAAGGGGCTTCTTATTTGGCGGGCAACAAACGTTAACCACAGGCGTCGATGTGCCGGTTCCGGAGTAGCGAGCCTTGCTTCGAAGGCAGTCAGTCCGGGAAAGCGAAGCTTCAAATCTGAATAGAACGAGTGGCCTTGGGAAACGATGAGAGAGCAGACGGGAAAGACAATCCTGGTGGTGGACCTCGGCAGCGTGATGGGCGGTGTAGAGTACTACATCGAAACTCTCTCTGGCATGCTCATGGAACGTGCAACTTTTCTGTCGCTTTGCGTTCCACCGGAGTTGGCCAGGCGTCTGCGAAGCAAAGGCATACAGGTTTACCCGCTCCCGGCCTTTCGTTGGTGCAAGGCTCTCCGCTTTCTCCTTGCGATGGTTGTGCTGCCCATCGTCATCCTCCGCGAGAGGGTGCAGATCGTTCTGATAAATGGACTCTTGGAATCGATCCTTTTGATACCGGCTCGCCTTCTGGGATGCGAAGCGATTTACATACGGCACGGACCTTTTGAAGATGACCTCTACAAGTGGTACGCAAATCCCCTGCGCTATTTTCCTCGTTTGACGGCGCGTTTGTGTGCACGTGTTGCCTCTCAAGTGATTTGTGTCTCGGAGGATGTGGGCAAGGGGGTGCGAAAAGCCGTTCCTGAGGAACGCATAAGTGTCATCCCTCTTTGGGTACCATCCATGCCGCCTTACGACGCTCAGAGAAGGGAAATGGCATCGCCGGTGCGCGTGCTTTATGTCGGTCGACTGGAACGTTATAAAGGCCTCTATCTTTTACTCGAAGCGATGCGCGGCATATACAAATGCCGTGCTCACTGTCGTTGGAGACGGTAGCTACCGTGGCGAATTAGAACGGCTTGCCGAGGGCATGCGGGTATGTTTCGAGGGCTTTCAAGCGGATCCTGACAGATACTACGCGCAGACGGATATTTTCGTGATGCCTTCTTTGGGGCCTGAGGGATTTGGGATAGTGACCATGGAGGCCATGGCCCACGGTGTGCCCTGCCTGATCAGTGATTTGGATGTCCACCGTGAAATTACCGCCGCGGGCACAGCGGCGATGCTCTTTCGCAGTGGAGACGTGGAAGATCTCAGGCGCAAGCTGTCGCTTCTCATAGAAGGGACCAAGCTTCGTGCTGCCTACTCCCGGGCTGGCTATCGCAGAGTAGAGGAGGCCTACACTCCGGAGATCGCTTTAAGATCCTACCTATACGCGTTTGGTCTTTGACGCAACCGGGAGCCAATTACGTTAGAAGAGCAAGGTATATCTCATTCACACGAAGTCAAGGAGATGAACCCACATGGGATTCAGTGCCAGGACATCTAGTCATCCGTTCATTATTGCCCGAGAGCTCTAATCGCCTCCTCGATGTTGGTTGTGGCCCGATCGGCTCAGATTATCCCTATGCGGACAAGGCGTCTCGCGTGACATGCGTGGACTGGAATCTCCATTCCTCCGGTTCGCTTCCACCGCATATCGAATGTGTAGACGGAGACTTCACCTCAGTTGACCTGGCGCCGGGTACATACGATTCCATTATTGCGGCTGACGTCTTCGAGCACATTTCTCTGGAGCAGGAGCCGCTGTTTGTAAAGAAATGTGTTTCCTCATTGAGGCCAGGCGGCAGGATGGTTGTCTCGGTTCCCCACCAGGGCACATTCGCCTGCCTCGATCCCTATCAGGTCAAGCCCACGATTCATCGTCTGCTCGCCCGTTTACATTTGTACAAAAATATCCACAACGGCTGCTGTGATATTCGAAAGGGCCACAAGCACTACGCGCTGCAGGAGTTAAAGAACAAGTTTAGTCCCCTGCAGGTATCGCAGGTTGCGTATTTTGGGTATGTCTTTGACCCATTGATGTCTTGGGTCTATGCCTTGACCAGAGGTTCGAACCGGGTACCCGGCTTTGCGTGGTTGCAGCGAGCTTACCGTAGAGAGTTGGATCGGGACTACGGCCACCGTTCATTCAATATCGCGGTTAGCTTCTATAAACCGATGACTAGCCAATGATTCCGCAGACTTGGCTTGCGTAGACCCAGCAGGTGGCATCGCCGCGATCACTTCCCGGCGCCTTCCAGGCAATCGCTACCCCGTGCGGGGACTCCTACGGATCTGTGGGCCTTTGCTTCCGGTCGATGAGTGCCGAAACCCGGTGAGTCATTTTATCTACGCGATCAAGCACATAATCGAAAGTCTCGAGCCGCCGAACACCACGGAGCATCCATGAAGAAGCCATATTTTGCCGCTCTTGATGGCCTGCGAGCCATTAGCGTATTTCTGGTGATCACGGCACATATAAGAACCAAAGCACCGTGGCTGGCTCATATTCCTGGTTGGCTCGGTGTTGAAATTTTCTTCGTCCTTAGCGGGTATCTGATTACCGCGTTGCTCATCAGGGAAGAGGAAAGCTCAAGTAAAGTGGATTTGTCTGCCTTTTACATTCGCAGATTGTTCCGTATTGTCCCGATTTATCTGTTGGTGCTCGCCGTATATCTGACCCTTTGCTATCACAGCCCCCTAAAATGGCAGGAAATAAAGTCCGCCCTGCCTTACTACCTGACATTTACCAACGAATTCGTACCCTTTGGTATGCCGTTTTCGTTCTCGTGGACCCTGGGTATCGAGGAGAAATTTTATCTACTCTGGCCCCTTCTCTATTTTGTGATCCTTCGAGGCCGTGCACGGCTGATTGCTTTGCCGTTTGTATACATCTTGCTAATCGGACTACTCCCTTACCGGATGGCTAGATCCTATTCGGGCATTCTGGTCGGGTGTGTTCTTGCGGTTATCCTGTCAAAGACCTCCCTGGCCGGATTCAAGCGGGTGATAGCCAAAATACCACCGTACATCTTTGTCGGCGCCGTGGTCCTGGGTTTCTACCTTGTCGATCGGAACGAGCGATTCACGTTCCTGTTCAGCTGGCTGGTCGCTGCGCTGATCGCCAATCTTCAGCTCAGCGACAGTTGGCTGCGCGGGGCGTTGAGTGCCGGCTGGTTGACGTGGATCGGTCGTCGCTCTTACGGAATGTACCTGATCCACGGCTTGGTGATAGACGTCGTGGAGTCGATCGTCCGGCCTACCAATTCGTTCCGCCAGATTTCCGTCGCGGTGCTCACCTACGCAGGCGCATCTCTGATCGCTGAGCCTCTCTTTCGTCTTGTGGAAGAGCCGGCTCGCCGCTACGGAAAATCCCTCATTGAACTCAGAATATCCCGCCAGGCAGCTGGGCGCCCCCAGCCCGTTGTCATCGGGCATGTCGGCAGCGCAATCTAACCGGGCCGTCTGACCCGGCCACATGCCCCGCATAGCGAACCCTCCAGACACCCAAGTCACCTTTACTTATGTAACCGTAAGTATTACGTCCTTCCTTTTACTTTCCTCCCATTAATGTAACAATGTTTGCACACTGGGGCGCCGGGCAGCTTGCCGTTTGTCTCTAAATGTGCCCCGGCGACAGAATGCGTCGCCGTTAAATAAGCGTTTTGATCGATTGAGAGTCCGCAAGAGAAGATCGAGGACCGAGCCAACTGAGGCCAATGCTGAGTCATATTCAATTGGAGCGTTCGAGAAATGGGGCAGGGAAAACGCACGAAAACTTCGGCAGCAGTGGCTTCGGGTTCAGGCATGCCGACGACAAATATTCCCGGCAGCGTTGAGACACGGGTCTCGATCATTATCCCCTATTACAATCAACCGGGATTTCTTGCTGAAGCGGTGTCGAGCGCAACACAGCAGACATACGGAGACGTCGAGATCATAGTGGTAGACGACGGCTCAGTCGTCCCCGCGGAGTCGATCATTGAGCAAGCGAACAACGTCGCCATACTGCGAACCGGGAACCGAGGGGTCTCTGCGGCGAGAAACCTTGGTTTCGCGAAGAGTTCGGGGAAGTATCTAATCTTTTTGGACGCGGACGACCGTCTGTTGCCGGGTGCGATCGAAGCCCATCTGATGAAATTGCGCGAACGCCCGGAGGCAGGCTTGAGTTTCGGTTCCACCAGGTTTATAGACCAGAATGGCGCGGTGAAACGGTCGGCTCATGTCTGCAGGCCTCGTAAAGAGTATTTTTGTATGCTTCTTGAAGGCAACCCAATCGGTTCACCAGGAGCCGCCATGTTTCGACGAGCGGCGTTACTGGCCGCTGGGCGATTTAATGAATCGATATCGATGGGCGAAGACTATGACCTCTATCTGAGGGTGGCAAGGCGGTTGCCTGTAGTCCAGCACAACGGCTGCGTCCTTGAGTATCGGGAACATAGCGCGAACACCTCGCTGGCTCAAGAGAAAATGTTGATCTCGACCATGGCCATCCTGGATCAGATCGAACCGCAGCTTACTGAGTCAGAGCGAAGGCGACTCCCTCACGCACGTCGCCGATGGCGGCACGGCTTTCGCCGCAAGCCCACGCTTGCCTATCGGCTCATGGACCTGTATTACAGTGTGCGCGCCATGTGGGGCGTTTCGGTGAGCTCGTATTTTAGTTGGAAGCACTAAAGCAGTTTCGCAATGGGCGTAGACCGAACCCAGATTTCCTGTAGAGGTTGTTGGAACTATCGACTGCATGCGACTTTCCGTGATGAAAGTCGCACATCATTGCTCTCGGCCAGTGCGGCGTTGCAGGAAATCCGGGGAGCGATAGGCCTCTTCGTGGTTTTCTCCCAAGGAAAACCAAGCCTCGCGATCTTTATCAGTCCACAGTCATTGCGAAACTGCGTTAATCACGCTGCGGTTATCATTTCGCGGTTTCCGTGAAAATTGCTGACAGCTTCCTCAGCCTACGAGAAGGCTTTGCAGCATGCGGCGGGTGCGTGGCTCATTGCTATGCTAGGAGGCGCACGGTGGTTACAGAAAGATCGCAGTCGATGCAAGTTTCTATAATGCATGGCAGTTCATGTCGTAGCAATGGGCAGAGATAGCTACTAAACGTACGGAGGTCCCTCGGCCGGCATTATGGAACTTCTTTATTATCGTGACCAGATCGGAAACTTCGGAGATGACCTGAACGAATCAGTTTGGCGAGAGCTGCTCCCCCCGCACGTCTTTGACGTCGAAGATGCTGTCCTTATGGGGATTGGAAGTATTTTCAATGACCGAAGCGCACCCTTGTCGCAAACTCAGGGTAAAAGAATCTTTGTGATTGGGTCCGGTGCTGGCTACGGACGGCTTCCTTCAGGGTGGGAGGGCTGGAATATCCTCGGAGTTCGCGGTCCGCTGACCGCGGAGCTGATAGGTCGACCCGAGGCAGCGATGACGGACTCGGCTGCGTTGCTTTCCCTGCTGCCGGCAAAGGCGAGTTCCTCCGCCCAAAGGAATTCCATTCTCCTGATTCCGCATTATCATTCTATTACCAGGGGGCATTGGGAACTGGTTGCACGCGAGGCCGGCATGACCTTTGTCGATCCGAGGTGGCCGGTGGATGCCGTAATGGAAAAGTTCTCGCATGCGAAGCTCGTGGTTACCGAGGCAATGCATGGTGCAATCGTCGCAGATACTCTGAGGGTCCCCTGGCTGCCTATCGTCATTGCACCCAGTACGCTGCCGTTCAAGTGGACGGATTGGACTCTCTCCCTCGGTCTATCCTATGAGCCTGTGCACATTCCGGCCAGCTCGACGTGGGAGGCCTTGTTCCATCGGGGCATAAAGCGGCGCGCCAGCAGAGAAGGCCTGTTGCCGCCTGCGCTGGCGGGCGAGACGAAGAGTGTTGCTTTCCTCATCGACGACTTCAGAAGAAGGTACAAGGGTTCAAATACGGAGAAAGAGCGGACACAACAAGAAGTGTCCTCTGGAGGAATTCGCGGGCTCGTACGTTCAGCCTCGCGAATGCTCGATCCCTGGTTCATTGAGAACTCGGCAAAACATCTGAGGAGAGTTGCCGCCAAAGAGCCCTATCTGAGTCAAGATGGTCTCTTCTCGCGCAGGGTCGGGGAACTAAGAGGGGCTGTCGATCGGTTTGTAAGAGAAGTAAGCTAGCGCAAAACGATCGTGCTGCCGCGCACGATAGATTCACCGAGTTTCGCTGTTCCTCCCAATGGGTGAACCTCTAGTGTAGTGCGTCGGTGATATTGTCGATTATTGTGAATGGTCCAGGGGGTGGGAGCCCCCGCATTTATGCGGGGGAAGGAGTGCTTCAGCGCTCCGGAAAGTGTTGCGCGCTCCGATCATGCGCTTTAGCGCCGGCAATTTTAACGGCCTTAGGCGCGCTCTATCGCTCGTGCCGGCTGAAACATAATCGATCAGATCAGTGACGCACTACACTAGCAGGCTGCGGAAAAGCTCTGGTTTTTGAAGGGTACGGGCTACCTCGCCGCAGCGAGCATCAGCCCGTACGTAAATGGTTGTAAACAGGACCGGCTTTAGCCGCTGAGGGACACATTTCCATCTCTCTGCAGAGTTTTTCCGCAGCCTGCTAGAGCATTTTGCTAATGGTGCAGACCAGGAATCCGAACTCAACGCGGCCATTTCGTCCAAATCGGGCGCCCGGGATGGAAAGAATGGCCGCACATGACTGATCCCACCGGACCACAGTATTAGCAAAATGCATTCATAGAGTGAATCGGTCGTCATCGCTTTCGGCGATACCGCACATAATTCGCGAGGGAGAGTCGATGAGAGCTCTTGGGTTGTTGCTCGCTGGCGCGCTGATATTAGCTGGTTCGGGTCTGTGTGCCGCGGTGGCGCGCCCGAATTCCGTCGCGGGAGGGAGGGCTGCCCTCCAGGCTGCCGACGACGCTTCGGGAGCTCCTTCGGGCACAAGCTTCGTCTTGCCGGCAGCGAATGCATGCCAGTCGAAATACGACCAGTTCTACATTGCGGAACCAGGAGTTTATGCATTTTGGGCATTATGTGAAACCGGAAGCAATCCCATTATCTTCGATTACGCCGGCCGCTTTGACCTATCACCTAAAAGCCACGCGTGGAGTTCCGGGCCAGGAACAATTCAGGGGGGTGCCACAGGTCCGCTCCCGGACGGGGAAACCGCAGATAAGGTGACGACCGGGTCTGCTTTTATAGCGAACCAGGATATCCCTGTGAATGGCAATCAAGGAACGTTGGCCCTCTGGGTTAACACGGATTCGACCAATATTCCTGCGGACATGGTCCATCTCGGGGCTGTTAAGGGGCGTTCCAGTGTCTCGGTAGCGGCTAACTCCGGGGCAGGCGGTGAGTGCTTTATAGGAACGTTCAATAACTCCTCTGCTTCATCCTTTACCACGCCCGCAGCGTGCGGCTACGCCGCGAACACCTGGCATCGATTGGCGTTTACCTGGTCAGGTGGAACCATGATCTTGTACGTTGACGGGGCCAGTGCCTCACGCTCGACTTACACCGGGTCTCTGGACAATAAGGTATTTGTGTACCGGTTGTTTCCCCAAAGCGGCAATACTGGCAAACAAATGACTTTGGCAAAGGTCGCAATCGCAAACCAGGCATGGAGTGCTGCTCAGGTTGCAACGGATTACAAACCTTCCTGGATGCAGCCGCCACCGGGCGGTGTGTATATCACCAGGCAACTGCTTGGCACGATTCATCGGGATGTTTTGGGTTATGCGGATTGCAATGCAGACCTATCGTCACCTAGGCTTACGAGCCCACTGGTGTCAGGTCTTTCATCCATAGGCGTCACGTCGATTCGGTACGCGAACGGACAGGACGGGATCGCGGCCGATCTGGAGGATTGGAAGGGGGGCGCATCGTGTACGTCCACTCGAGGTTCCACAAAAACACCTGCTAACGCTTCTACAAAAAACAGCCTGGACAATTTCGTTCCCGGCATTGCACGGCCACTCGGAGCCTCGTTGGGTTTCACGGTAAATTACGGAACGAATCCCCCTGAGTGTAACGCCGGCGGCGATCCGGTCTCTAACGGGGCTGATGTGGTTGCATACGCCAACACTCAAAAACACTACGGGATTAAGTACTGGGAGATCGGCAACGAGCTTTACAACGGCGGTGGCTCGGAAACCGATTTTCACCCTAAGCCGGGAGACGGTGCGAGCTACGGCGTTTATGAAACTGCCTTCTACGATGCCATGAAGAAAAAGGACAGCTCCATTCTTATTGGTATTCCGGTCGCTCTGGGCGTGTACTCCTGGCTCGCTGACTGGAGTCTGCCCGCAATGCAATCCGCAAAATATGATGCAGTGGTCTATCACAGCTACCCGATGCGCGACCCTGTCACCGACGGACAGACGTTATATCCGGAACGCGTAGCTTCGAATGTCGGCCGCACACGTGGCAATTTGCTCGCTCTGCAAACAGAACTGCTCAACGCTCAACAAGAGTTCCGGCGGGATCTGGATCACTGAATGGAACGGCGATGTGGGAGGCGACCTGTGGTCCCGTCAAAGCATGGGCGCGGTGATGCCGATGTTTACCGCCATGCAGCTTGCCGAGTACATGGAAGCCGGCGTGCAATTTGCCACCTGGTGGGGCCAGGGGATGAGCAATGTATGCATGAAGTATAACTACGACTGGAACGGCGAGACGGCATATAACTGGTGGGATTGCGGAGGGCTTTTTCTGATCTATACCGCTCCGCTTGCTGCTGAAACCAGCGTGGGGCTTGCGCCGGGGAACATCTCGCCGACGGCAAGAGCGTTCCAACTGCTTTCGGAAAGTGGTTTTGTCGCAGAAGGGGAACACATGGTGCGTGTCGTCAGTGATCTCGAGAACGCGCCCTGGCTCGCTGCCTATGCGGCGACTCACGGACCCTCTTATGCACTCATTTTGATCAATCGCGACAGGGACAAAACTCACCAGGTTCCAGTAGAATTTGCAGCCAAGAGTTCCGGGCGTTCTGTGCGACAATGGACCTACGGCAGAGCGCAATACGACCGATCGCGCTCCGGAGACTGGTCCGCTGGTCCTGTCGTGTCGACGCATGGGGACTGGACGCATCGTTTCCAGGCGACCCTGCCTCCCTGGAGTGTCAACGTTTTTGTCTTTGGCAACTAACTCCGCTTCCTCTTGGCGCCGAATCAAATTCTTATGAAGCTATTTGTCCTCCTGATCGCGCTCTTTGCCGGCCAACTCCAAGATTCACAGGGCGGGTCTGTCATTCGCTTGTCTCCTCCGCATGCTTCGTATATCCCGGAGACGGCCAGAGGGCAATTGGTTGAACTTCTGAAGGCGCCACCGATCGTCCGCTTACCGCACCCAGTGCCAAAGCGAGACCCGCTGGGCAATGCCTGGTACGCGGACGTAAGAAACATGGGCCCCAATGATGTATCCCTCGAGCAGGATCCTCTCTTCGCGCAAGTGGGCCCCCAGGTTGTCATCCTTCTCCATCCAAGGGATACAGCGCGCATCCGTGCCAACGGCTCCGGCTATATGGTCGTGGAGCGGTAAGTCCGGGAACGGTTTGAATACACTTGACCTCGATGGAAGGCGGATGAAGCCAGTTGTAAACAGCACAGGACTCTACCTCAGCAATACCTCGACCGAAAATATCTTTCGATAATATGCCGATCAGTCGGCAGCCTCATAACCCTAATGAGTTAGGGAGCCGGGAATGCCTATGATTGCCTAGTGCGAAGGAGGGAACTTTTCTAAGAAAACCGCATTATTTTAACTCTAGGGCAGAACACGCGTGTTGATAATGTTTATGGCGCTGTTCCGGTCGCAAATAAGGCAAGTCCGCTACGATGCGAGAATCTTCTGAATGTAGGCTGCCGCCTTGTTAGAGACAGGTCGCTAACGATTCTAATATCGCTCGGGAGCCCTCAGTCTCGAGCATCGTGTGTTTTGTCACGACTCAGATATTGAATTGCCGCCAGGCGCAACCGATGGTCTTCCCAGAGCCTCCAGGCGATACCTCAGGGCCACAGGAGCTTGATGCATTTCGGGCAATGGACGCAGATGCTGCCTGCATCGGGCGATTGACGACGGAGCCTTAGTCCTTACGAGCGGACGGATGAGACATAGGAAGGCAGATATCGTAGCTCAGAGATTCGATTGCTTCGGGAAAGCAATTACTTCGCTACGCGCGATGACTCCCGGACTTCCCTATACGACATTGTCGTTTGATGTCTTCGATACCCTCATCTTTCGACGCTGTCATCCTCAGGCGATCGTCGAAGGCGTGGGACGCTGGCTGACCCAGGAGTGTAGGAGCGCCGGCATTCGCATGCGTTCGGATGCGATGACATGCCGTGAGCGTGCATACCGGAAAGTAACCGGGGTGAAGATGGCTCAGGGTCTTGACCCGGACTGCAGCCTCACGGAGCTCTGCCGCGCCTGGGTGGAAGAAATGACTGCCGGGCAGCACGAACAGCACCCCAACCTGGCACATCTTCTGGAGGCATATGAGGTCGGGCTCGAGAAAACCGCCTGCTTCGCTAACGCACCCTTCATTGAACTGCTACGAGATCTGAAGGCGAAGGGTTTTCGCCTGATCTTTATATCGGATATGTATCTGGGCCACCATGTCGGTAAGATATTGGATGCTTGCGGATTTGCAGGCATTTTTGATCGGGGTTATGTTTCCGGGGACTTGGCGCGGCTAAAGCGTACAGGATCGCTTTTCACCTATGCTCTGGAAAGCGAAGGCATTCCAGCTTCTCTGATGCTGCATATCGGTGATAATCCCAACAATGACGGTGTACGCGCAGTACAGCAGGCAATATCCGCTTACGTGATTCGCGACCGGGCAGAACTCCGTCGCTATCATGCACTGGAGTTTGACTGGCAATACGTCAAGCGCAACCCTGATTACGCGGGAGTTGTGGCGGCAGCCTTTGCTACGTCTGACATCGGCGATTGCGGCTCTTTCGCGGAATCTGTTGGCATCCGCCTTCTGGGACCTATCTACACCACCTTCCTCCATGGTGTTGCCGGTAAGTGCGCGAAAGAATGTCTTAGTAATCTTTTCTTTGTCGCCCGCGAAGGGTCGATTTTGAAAGACATGTTTTTAGAATTGGCGCCCCTTGCTTATCGGAACTGCGGTCTGCCGAATACAAGCTATATCGGTGTTTCGCGTCGCACATCGCTGCTTTACTCGATGAACGACTTGGGTATACGCGAGATTAGCAAGATCCGCATGAACACTGCTCATCATTCCCTCCGCAATGTAATGGCTGTCCTGCGCGTGCCCGAGGATACTCTGAAAGCTGCGGCCGCAAGCTGCGGGATTGAGGACATAGATGCGGCTATGCCCCCTTACTATTTGCAGTGGGGTCCATTTCACGAGGTGATGAGACAGCCCACCGTGCGTCTGCATATAGAAAGCCTGGTAGGACGATCAAGAAGGCTCATCGACAAGTATCTCGAACAGCGTGGGCTATTTCGCCAGCATCGCGCCGCCATTGTCGACGTAGGTTGGAATGCCCAGATCCAGGAAAATCTTTATTTCGGCATGCTGGATCGGACCGATCGTCCACAACTCTTCGGCTTTTATCTCGGGACCTTGTTGCGTGCCCACTGGACGAACAGGGCTCATAACTCGGTGAATCGTATGTTGGTCGACGAGACCGATGCTTGCTGGTATTCCCACGCTGCATTCGAGTTCGTTCAGGTTCTTGAAGCCTGTGTAAGGGCGCCGCACGGAACCGTGGTCGACTATACAGAGTCCGCTGATGGCGAGGTCGTGCCATTGTTCAAGCCGGATAGTGACAGGAGCCGGCAGGCTGAGTTGCGTGATGAGGTGACCATCGCTCGTCTGCAGACAGGCATGCGCTCCTATGCAGCCAGGTATCGGCAGGCGGTAGAAATCTTTGGGTTTAATGACCGGCAAATGCTGCCCTATGCGCGGCAAATGGTCGACCGCCTTGTCCGATTCCCCAAGAGAGACGAGGCACTGCTGTTCTTGCCGATGAACAATGTGAGTGATCTGGGTTCTGACCTGGTTGCGCCTCTTTCCCATGGGTTGGTGGGCGCGCCTGTTTGGAAGGCATGGTCCAAAATTCATAAAGTCATTTATCAAAGCGGTTGGCGTTACGGTGTATTTGCCGCTCTGGGACTGCGGATCCTCCAGCCTGCTTACGCGATCATGTTTAGATTGCGACGCGCTGCGGATGATTACGCCATGCCCGCGGGTTATGTAGAGCCGGTGCCCACGCCATCTACGGAGTATCGCGCGCACGTCTGGAAGGGGCAGGAAGACTGTACGCCGCCGCCAACGCAATCCTATGAGACGGAGATCAAATCACACGAGCGGGCGCTGGCGGACTTCGGCCGAAGAACGACCGACAGCATGGCTTTGCGCGCGCTTACGCTCCCGTTGACTTTCGGTGAGGCGTTGCCGCAATGGCTCACGTCTCAGGCCGCAGGTGCGGCGTGGCGCCTTAGGAACAAAGATGCGTTGAAGATGGATGGAATGCGCATTAAGCCATTGCTATATCGGGCGATTTATAGCCGTTATCCGGTGTTGACTCGCAAGATCGCCCAGCGGATCGTCCGCGGCTTGAACGCGACGCTCACTGACAACACAACGGACGGCGCTAGCTCCAGAAGAGTTCCGGAGCCTTCGACTCTTTGACCTCCATCTTCGGTGCAAGGTTCAGTGACCTGCGGTTTGGCCAAAGCCTCAATGTCTAAAGCGTGGTGGGCAATGTTCCCTGGGAGTCTACGAAAAAAAATAAGACCTCAACGGTACAGTTAACATGGCTCGAAAACTGTAGTAGAGTCCTTCGACGCGATAAACCCATGTTTTCCTTGGGTTGAATTCATGTGTCCATCGGCCGCGTCCGTGCCGAAGCCTTCTTCGCTCAGCGCCGGTGAGTGGAGTCTCCGCCTCCAATTGATCGAGTGCACGCATGATTCCCTTGAACATTTCTGCCTTGTCGCGCGACATGCTGCTTGTGTGCACGCGGTAGTCGACCACGCAGGAGGGGTTTTGGACAAAGGGATGTTTCCGCGCCAGGCGAAGGTAGAGAGGATAATCTTCGACGATGCGAACAGATTCGTCGAAAAGCCCAGCCTCGATGAACGCCTCTCGCCGAATCATGGCCGCTCCAGGAGTCCCAATAGGGTTACCTTCGAGCAGCATGAGGAAGTAGTTCTTTCGCGGCCTGCAATTATGAGACGCCCGAATCTCCAGGCTGTCTTCATCGATGAAGCGCTGCGCGCCAAAGCTGAGAGCAGCAGCGGGGCATTCGGCAAAAGCCTTGAGATGAGCCTCCAGTGCCCCGGGCGTTAGACGGTCATCTGAATCGAGAAAGACCAGGAAGTCGCCTGAACTCTGTTTGAAGCCGAAGTTCCTGGCTGCCGCGCAGCCGCGGTTCTCGGTGCGTAAGACGAGAACCTCACTACTTTCGGGAAGAACGGAAGCCGCAGGCACCGGGGAGCCGTCGTCGACAACGATGATCTCGAAGTGTGTGTAGGTCTGCTGCTGCACACTCCTCACCGTCTCCGCGATAAAGGATTCCTGCTCGTAGTACGCGATAATGACGGAGACTCGAGGATGAGTGGACTTGCAAACGCCAGGGGAAAGGGTGTCTGAGCTGGGGGCCCGATGCATTCACTTCCTCAGATCTGAACTCAGAGTAAAGGGGTAACCTCTCGCCCCTTGCAAGCCTAATGTAAATCCGCGGGAAGTCGGTTTCAAGCCAGAACTCGCTGACAGACACCCTCTCGTCACGGCTATTGTCTTGTGGAATGCGGGTTGCGGCCTGCGTGCACCCACAAGAACCGTTCAGGCCGTGTCCTGAACTTGGATGGCGCACGTCGGCAGATCCACGCCATCACCGTGCCGAACAGTGAGCCAGAGCCGCCTTCGCCTCTCGCAGCAACATTACAGAAAAGCGAAGCCATTCCGATCACCTGAACATGCGCTGTGGCCACTTGGTTACAGCGGTAATGATCCGTTAACAGCTCTTCGGATTTATCAACCGGCAGCGACGATACCCTATTTTCATCCCCCTATCCACAAAGAGAGTGACATGTCCAAACATTTTTATGCGAAGCACATACTTGTTACCGAATTAATACGGCGCTATCCTCTGCTAGTATTCGTCTTCATCCTGGCGGCAACATCGGCCACAGCTCTCCCAATTCCACCAAATTCTAGCTTTACACCGCCTTCTTCAAATGCCTGCCAGTCCAACTACGATCAGTTCTATATCGCGGAGCCGGGGGTTTACGCCTACTGGTCTTTGTGTGAAAAAGGAAGCAACCCCCACATCTTCGACTATGCGGGCCGCTTCGACCTGACACCCGCCAGCAACGCTTGGAGTTCTGGCTCCGGTACGATTCAGGGCGGAGTCCCGGGGCCCGTCCCGGACGGCGAAACCGCGGACCAAGTCGCTACCGCATCTTCCTTTGTTGCAAATCAAAATATTCCAATGAATACCAATCAAGGAACGTTGGCCCTGTGGACGAACGCCGATTCCACAGGTGCCACCTCACCTATGATTTATTTGCAACCAGTGTCCGGCCGATCCAATCTTTCAATCCAAACCGTTACTCCGGCAAAAAGCGCATGCTTCATGGGAATGTTTGGTAACGCTTCCGGTTCCTCCTTCCGCACACCTCTTACTTCAGCGGCATGTGGTTACTCCGAGAACACCTGGCATCGTGTGGTGTTCACCTGGTCGGGCGGATCCATCAAGTTGTATGTTGACGGCGCCGGTGTTTCCAGCGCAGCATACTCCGGCTCGCTGGACAATACTGTATTTGTCTACAGGTTGTTTCCGGAGAGCGTCGACAACGGCAACCAAATGAGTTTGGCGAAGGTCTCAGTCTCAAACCAGGCATGGAGCGCTGCACAGGTCGCGGGCGATTATCATCCCTCGCTCGTCGAGCCACCTGCGGGCGGAGTATATGTAACATCGCAGCCACTGGGATTGATTCACCGGGATGTTCTGGGCTATGCGGATGCAAACGCCGACTTATCAACTGCGCCACTTGTTAGCGCGCTCACATCGGGGCTTTCCGCGATGGGTGCCAAAGCGGTTCGTTATGCCAATGGTTCCAGCGGGGCTTCCGCCGATCTGGGGAGCTGGAACGGGGGACTATCCTGTACAGGAACGCGCGGCGAAACCAGCACACCGCCGAATGTGCCGACTCAAAACACCATCGACAACTATTACACCAAGGTCTCTCACCCACTCGGGTTGTCTTTAGGGTACACAGTCAATTACGGATCGAACCCTCCAAGCTGCAACGCCGGAGGGGGCGCCTCTCTCAATGGGGTAAATCTTGTTGCCGCGGCAAATACTCAAAGGGGTTTTGGGATCAAATACTGGGAGATAGGCAACGAATCATACGGCGGTGGCACATTCGAGACGGATTTCCATCCCACCCCTGGAGTAGGTGCGAGCTACGCATCCAACGAGGCGCTCTTCTATAGCCACATGAAGAGTCAGGACCCCACCATCTTGATTGGTATACCGGTAGCCGACGGCGTGTACTCCTGGCTCGTTGATTGGACGCTTCCTGCGATGCAATCGGCTAAGTATGACGCAGTGGTCTATCATAACTATCCGCTCCACGACCCTATAACAGATGGACAGTCGTTGTACCCCGAGCGCAGAGCATCAAACGTGAGCCGCACCAGAGGGAGCCTGCTTGCGCTCCAGACAGAGCTGCTCAACGTGAACAAAAGTCCGGATGCGATTTGGATTACCGAGTGGAATGCGAATGTAAATGGCGATCGATGGTCGCTTCAAAGCATGGGAGCGGTAATGCCGATGGTCGCGACGACCATGCTTGCTGAATATATGCAGGCCGGCGTCCGCTACGCCACTTGGTATGCTCAAGGCATGACGAACGACTGCTCGTTATACAACTACGACCCCAATGGAGAGAGCGCATATAACTGGTGGCACTGTGGCGGCTCCTTCCTGACTTATACCGGCCCGCTCGGGTCCGAAACCGTCGTGGGCTTAAAGGCAGGCGATATCACCCCAACAGCGCGAGCCTTCCAAATAATGTCAGAGAGTGGCTTTGTCACGGAAGGTGAGCATATGTTGCATGTAGTCACTGATCTTCAGAACGCACCCTGGCTATCCGCGTATGCGGCGACTCATGGCACATCCTATGAGATCATCCTGATCAATAGAGATCGCGATAACGCGCACACGGTACCGATCGAGCTCGCTGGGCAGGCTTCAGGCCAGGTGGTGAAGCAATGGACCTACGGACGCGCTCAGTACGACCAGACGCGAACCGGCAATTGGTCGGTGGCCCCTGTGACTTCGACCCCCAACTCCGGATTGAATGCAATATTGCCGCCCTGGAGCGTGAATGTCTTTCTCGTCAACTAGTGGCCTGTAACAGCTGATTCGGGAGTAGAACGAAATCTGCGAAAATGCGCGACCCTTCTAAGGGTCACGGGTCTCGTGCCCTCTATCAGGGCACGACTTTTAGTCGTGCCGTACACCGGGGTAGATATTTCGGAGCTGTGGATTGAGCGGCGGAAGGTATTTGCCGTGTTCGATCAAGGCCCAGGTTAAGCTGTGCCAGCCCCGGACTTTCAGTCCGGGGGAGCGGGTTTTCAAACCCGCGGAGAATGCTCCGGTAGATAAAGTCAGGGCTTTAGCCATGGTGGCGGGACATCCAATTCCATCGCCAGGGAGGCCGATGACCAGGCGAACAGCTCCGGTTTTTCGCTCAAGCCCGCTCTGGCCGGATTTTCCCGGATGTAGGTGTGGTGGTGTTTGTAATCCTCTGCGTCGCGAATACGGTGATTCACGAAGCTTGCCTGCCAGATCTCAAAAGCAAAATGAATTTCCCGTTTCGCACGATAGGAGAAGCCTCCCTTGATGAATTGCAGTGCCTTTTCGAGCGGGATTTCCGCCGCAGGTGTCAGCAGCAGATGGAAGTGATTGGGCATGATTACAAATTCATGCAGCAGAAACCGCCTCTTGCGACGATTCTCCGCCAGAACATCCACGAAAAGCTGAGCCATGCGATCGGATTGGAGAAGCGAGCGCCGTCCGGCTGTCGCCGAGGTCACGAAAAACGTACGGGTCGATTGCGCAGCTTGGGGCGTTCTCACCAGGGCTAAAGCCCAGTCATTGCAAGATAAATCGTTCTCGCGGGTTTGAAAACCCGCTCCCCGGACTGAAAGTCCGGGGCTGGCACAGCGGCACAGCACACGGATTGGGCACGGATCAAGCTTTGGTCAGCTAGAAAATATGGCGCCTAGGATTAACCGCTTGCCGGCTTGGCTTTGAAGAATGCGCAAACTCCAGGGCACGACTTTTAGTCGTGCCGCAAACGGTGGCTAATAGGTCGGGCTTTAAGCCCCTGCCGTGTTGCTTTCCCGCCCGGTACAGAGTTTTCCGCAGCCTCTTTCGTCGGGCCGCAAAGGGCTGAGAAAGAATTGGGCTTTAGCCTCTGAGGCCCTACCAGATCCGCTGTTCTCGTCAACTAGTGTCTTCTCCACTCGCGACCGAATTGGTGTGCCGTCACCAGCGGCTTGACCCCAAAATAAATCGTGATTTACTAGAACAGGCTGGCACTTTTTCACTTCATTTGGAATCTAAGTCGTTAACAACCCTTTCGCACGCCGGCCTCTTACCGCGCGCGCGTGTCGGTGTGCGACCGGAGGACGCTTGGGCTGTTGGGTACAGGAATTCGAAAAGGAGTACGGAGTGAAGGCTGCGAGTGCGATCGCGTGGGAGCAATGCAAACAGACTTATAGTGTTTATCGCTCTTTCCGCCCCACTTTTACTAAATTTTAAAAGGGGATGCTTAACCACCCAATAGGGGCGGGAAAAATAAATATTTGAGCCCCTTCGTGAAACAAAGGACTTAGCCGCCCAACTTTGAGCATCTTCGTGAGGATTTGAGCATCTTCGTGAGTGCCGAACGGGAAGTGGCTCGCAACCCCTTCGGCAGCCACAGGGGCTTATGGCGCTTGTGGCGCTTTTCGCGCTCATTTTTTTGGCCAATGGGTTGCCATCGGCGCAAGCCAGGGCAGAAATGTTAAACGGCGATTCTCTTTGTTCCCTTTCATTGAATCCCTCCCCCGAAAGAATCAATGAAAGTGTTCTTAGAGAATCGCCGCTTGAAATGAGCATACTTCTTCCACTGGAAACCGCCAGAGTTCTTGGGTAATAAAAGCCCGAATTGTAGTAACTGTATGTAGTAATGACACCTGCCGCCACCCGCATCTCGTTGCAAATGAAAGCGCCATGGTTCCTTATCCACTGGAGCACAGTATTAGCGAAAATGCGTTAATGGCAACAGGAGAGGCTGCTGCATGCACGTAGTGGATCTGATTCGAAAGAAGCGCGACGGCGGAGTTCTGACCGACGCCGAGATGGCAGCCCTGGTTGCCGGGGCAGCAACAAATTCCATTCCTGAGTATCAGCTTGCCGCCTGGCTCATGGCCGTCTGCTGGCGCGGCCTCAACGCCCAGGAACTGCATAGCCTCACCACCCACATGCGCGATTCAGGCAAGGTCCTCAGCTTTCGCAGCCTGCCCGGGGCCAAGGTGGATAAGCACTCCACCGGCGGAGTGGGTGACAAAACCTCATTCCTGGTGGCCCCCATTGCTGCCGCAGCCGGGCTCTGCGTTCCCATGATCTCCGGCCGGGCCCTGGGCCACACTGGCGGCACGCTCGACAAGCTGGAGAGCATCCCGGGCTACAAAACCCACCTGCAAGAAGAAGAAATCTGGGCCGTCCTGGAAGCGTGCGGTCTCTCGATCGTAAGCCAGACGGAATGGCTGGTGCCGGCAGATCGCACGCTCTATTCTTTGCGCGACCGTACCGCAACCGTCGAGAATCCATTCCTCATTTGCGCATCCATCATGAGCAAGAAGCTTGCCGCGGGTCTTGACGCCTTGGTGCTGGATGTAAAAACCGGCTCCGGAGCTTTCCTGAAGCAGGAGGCGGAGGCCCTCCACCTGGCCGAGCTCATGGTCGCCACAGGGAACCGCGCCGGCACACGGACTGCCGCCCTCATCACCAACATGAGTCAACCGCTTGGGCGCATGGCCGGCAATGCCGCCGAGATTGTCGAAGCGGTGGAACTGCTGCGCAACCACCGCCACCCGCTTACCGAGGATCTGCGGCAGCTTTCCCTGCAACTCGCTGGATGGATGCTTTACCTGGGAGCGAAAGTGGCGAGCCCGGAAGACGGAGTACAGCTGGCGGAGCAGCTCTTGCACAGCGGCCTTCCGCTGACAAAGTTCGGTTGTATGATTGCCGCCCAGGGCGGCGACCTGGCATGGTTTGAGAGCCCCCAATGGCTGCATCAGCCGGCCTACCAATGCCAGATAAAGTCCCCGTCGGCAGGCTTTCTTTCGAACGTCGATTGTGACCAGATCGGTTGGGCTGTACAACGCTCCGGAGCAGGCAGAACGGTGCCCGGGGAAGCCGTCTCTGCACATGCTGGCGTCGAAACCCACAAGAAGCTTGGCGACCCGGTCGCTGCCGGAGACACCTTATTCACTGTGTATGTCGAGCAGGAAGCGCGTCTGGAATCCGTCGCGGCCACCCTGACCGGGTGCTTTACACTGAGCGCCGAGCCGCCTGCCCCGCAGCCTCTGATTTATAAGGTGATCGCGTGAAGGGCAACAATGTTCGGCTCTATCGCCCGTCTTGCAGCCCGTTGTCTACCCCTGGGCCGCGTACCGCATGGTAGGGCTCGACTGCCAGGATGTTGCCCAGGATGCTGCGTTCCTGGGGCGTGAACTGAGCCTGAAACTGGCCCGAGTGCATCATCGCTTGACGCTGTTCGGGCGGGTATTCGCGCAGATCGCGAAAGGCCTTCCTCATCAGCCGCTGGCGGTCCGGCGGGAGGCTGCGAAATTCCAGGAAGGAGGCGCGCACCTGCTGCCGCATCTGCGGCGTAAGGAGCTCCATCGCCTCGATGTGATCCACCGTCCGCTGCCGCTGTCCCGGCGGCATTTTGTTCAGCTGCTGCAGCCGGTTGAGCAGCCGTTGCTGCATCTCCGGGGAAAGTCGATTGAAGCCCGGTTCGCTCTGCAGCGCTCTCTCCTGCTGTTCGGGAGACAGGTTCTCATGCCGCTGCAACCAGATGCCCAGGTGAGGCTGCTGGTTATTTTCAAAGTGCGGATGCCCACCCGGCTGCTGCGCCGGGCGAGCGAAGCAGGGAACCGCCCCCAGCGACAGTGCCAGCAGCAGCGCTCCAATGACACGACGAGTCGGCTTCCCGCGCAGGGATGTCGTCTCGAGCTCATTGTGCCTTGCCATGATGCTGCCTACCGGTTTTGTCCCGAACTAGTTGGAGGCGCCGGCGGCGCTATCCTCGTCCCCATCCAGGGCATTCAATTGCTGAAACAGTTGGGCGTTGCCGTCAAACGACTGCAAATCGCGCACCGTGGCCGAGGTCGGCGCCACGGGCACCGCCTGGTAGTCAAGCAGGGCAAAGGTTCCCCCGCCAATCGCCAGTATCGTAACCAGGGCGCCCGCCGCCAGTGGACGCATCTGCAGGTTGCTGCTGTAAAGCAGCCACGCCTTGGCGCGTTCAAAAAAACTGGCGGGGGCGGTTGTCTGTTCTACCCGCAGCCGGGCATACAACTTGGCGTCAAAGAAGGCGCTGGGCTCCGGTGCCTGCCATTCGTCAAGCAGCTTCCAGGTAGATTCCATGCCCGCCAGTTCGGCTGCGCACCCGGCACACTCCGCTACATGCTTGCGGGCCTCGTCCGCAAGCGGCCGGGACTCGAAGACCCGTTCCGCCAAATGCTTTTTCATCTCAGGGCAACTCATAATCTTCCTCAATTTCTGCTAAGCAAAATCCTTCAGGTTTTCGCGCAAGGTCTGGTACGCACGGAACAGCAGGGATTTGGTAGCCGATTCGCTCAGCTTGAGAACCTCACCAATCTCCTTGTAATCCATTTCCTGGTACTTATGCATCAACACCGCATTGCGTTGCCGTTCCGGCAGTGCCATCACATGCTTGCGAATCGCGTTCATCCGCTCTTCTCGAACCAGTTCCTGTTCCACGCTAAGCGTACTATCCGCGACATCGGGAGTGGTGCCCGTCTCCGGGTCCGCCTGGTCAAGATAGACGTTCTGGGCCGTCCGCTCGTACTTGGTATCGCGCGCGTGGTTCACTCCCAGGTTGGTCGCGATCCGATAGAGCCAGGTGCTGAACTTTGCTTCGGCCCGATAGGTCTGCCGCGAACGATAGACGCGGAGAAACACCTCCTGGGCCAACTCTTCGGCGACTGCCTGGTTGCGAGACATCCGAAACATAAAATGGACCATCTGCTTTCGGTATTTCTCGATCAGGATGCTGAACCCCGAGTCGTCACCTTCACGGACGCGCACCATGATCTCGGCGTCGGAGAGCTGGGTCCAGTCAAGTCCGGGCGCCTGCAGCGGCACACCCTGCTGCGCGCCCTGGAACCCGTTTTGCGCAATGGCTACGGTACCCATACCCTTTGTAACCCCACGCTCCTGACTAGGTTGCGCGGGACCGGGAGAGTTTTGCGACGGCTCTCCGTCTCCGGCCAAGCCTGGCGAAGGTCCCCCGGGGGTGGGAGAATCGGGCTGCTCTGGGGGAGTAAAGGCCATAGGGTGAGAGGATTGTATCCGTTGCCGCGAGCCGCGGTCTCGCCCAGTTTTGGGGGATTTGCACGCCTCCGCGGCCGCCTGCCTAGCTTGGGCCGGTTCCTAGGGTTCGTGTAAACTACGTTTTGCCCCGGGGGCGCTTAACTCAGCGGTAGAGTGCCACCTTCACACGGTGGAAGTCGCAGGTTCGAATCCTGCAGCGCCCACCATAAGTCCATTGAAAATAGGCTGTTAAGTCCTCCAGCCTAGGCCTGCTGTGGATCCCGGGTGCTGACTTCCGTCGCCCTCGACCCCCATCCATTTGCCACATCCTTATCGCTTTTGAGCAGGAACTGGGACCGGGGGACGTTTCTAATCAGGCATTTACGCAAGGTGGCGAAGCTTTCCGGCTGGCGGCACCCGCAGCAGCCTGTCGCCCTGACTGCGCCCGCAAGTGACTCCCGACCCCGACCGGACCCGTACTTGAAGCTGGGACGAGGTCCGAGCGTCTCAGAGCTTCGGGGACGGCTCCGGCCTGGGCTTTGAGCCATGCATGTAACGGTCATGCTCGAGGATGCACTTCTCTTTATTGCGGTTGAGTATCGGTGCGATCGCTTCACACAAGTAGCGTTTCGCAGCAGGTACTCCTCGTTACTAAGCTGGCAGAACAGGTTGGGTGGAGTTTCAAGCTTGAGTTAGGATGGTAGCTTGTAAAATTCCGGTCGATTACTGTGTGTATTTCAACAAATCCACTGCCAAACCGATGAATTTAGCCCCGGGGAACCAAATGCCGTCCTGAACTTCAGCAAGGGTCAAGCGGAGGTAGCCAAGAGCGGTTTGAATAAAAGTTCTGATCCTCTGATACAGAAGATCGGCAAGTACGTCGTGATCGACGTCATCGGGTCGGGGGGGATGGGCATCGTCTATCGCGCCCACGACGCTGCATTGAATCGAACCGTAGCGATCAAGATGCTCAAGCGGGCGGATGCGGCCGACGGTAAGGGTCATCTCCTGGAGCAATTCTTCAACCGCGAATTGCGTGCAACTGCAAGCCTGCAGCACAAGAATATTGTTACTGTTTTTGAGAGCGGCGAGCAGGATGGGAATCCCTACCTCGTCATGGAGTGCCTGGATGGCGAGCCTGTCTCGCGGATCATTGCCGAGCGCCGCCCCATGCCACTCGTGGACAAGCTGGAATTGCTGGTGCAGGTGTGCGATGGGCTGCAACATGCTCATGATCGAAAGCCCCAGGTCATCCATCGCGACATAAAGCCGGCGAACGTCATCCTCGCAAAGGACGGCACCGCGAAAATCGTCGATTTTGGCATCGCCAGGGTCGTAGGAGTCGAAACCTCAACTCTGCAGACTGGGCAACTTCTGGGAAGCTTGTCCTACCTCTCGCCCGAGCAAATCAATTCCATGCCGATAGATTCCCGCACCGACATTTTTTCTGCGGGCGTAACCCTCTACGAGCTCCTCACTTACACCCTGCCCTTCCGGGGAAACGATCCGGCCGCGGTGTTTGTCAAAATCCTTCGCGAGGAGCCGCCGCCCCTATCGCAGTACTTGAACGACGTTCCCGCTGAGCTCCAGGCAAGCGTGAGCAAGGCGCTCGCCAAAAAGACGCACGACCGCTATCAGTCAGCAGAGGAACTTGGCTTCGACCTGCTGCAGATACAAAAGAAAATCAAGCAGGGTATGGCCGCGGATTTCATGCAGAGAGCCGAAGCTGCCATGCATCGGGGCGACCTGGAAAGAGTCAAGCTTCACCTGCAGGAAATCCTTCGTCTCGATCGCCACCACGACCAGGCCAACCGCCTGTTGGCCGAAGTGCGTAAGGCGATTCAAGAACAACAACGAGCCTCGCAAATCGTTCAAATGCGTTCCCAATCCCAGGTGGCACTCGCCGGTCAGCAATATGAAGAGGCGCTTGCCTGCGCGGAACAAGCCTTGCAACTGGACCCTGCCGACCAGGCTTCGATTGCACTCCGCGAAGAAATACAAAACGCAATGTCGCTGGGTAAGGCGGTTCGCGAGTCGCTCCGCCGCGCCGAATCAGCTCTCTATGCCGGCGACTTCGATGAGGCAAGAGAGGCAGTGGAAGAGGCTCTTCGTCTTGATAACAATGGCGCCGAAGCAAGAGCGCTGGCAGAAATTATTGGCAAAGAGTCGTCCGAGCGATCGCGAAGGCTGCAGGTTCAAGGATTGGTGGATAGTGCCCGCCAGGGAATTGCGCAGCGCCAGTTCGGTAATGCGATCGACTCTTTGCGCGAGGCAGAGAAGTTAGATCCGTCCGACTCGAATGTGCGGGAGTTGCTACAGTGGGCCAATCGCGGCCAGGAGCAGGAGCAGCGTCGCAAGGATCTGCTTGATTTGACCGATCAGATTCATGGCGCGCTGCGCGCGGGGGATTTCTCCTCCGCCTACACTATCAGTGAAGTGGGCCTGGTGAGTTTTCCCAACGAGCCTACCCTGCTGCGACTCAAATCGATTGCAGAGAAGCAGAGAGATGTTGCCGAGCGGCGCAGGTTTGTTCAGGATCAGAGCCTGTCAGCGAAAGAGTTGTTGGATCGGAGCGAATTCGGCGCGGCGATCAAAATGCTCGAAGCAGCCTTGACTAAGCTGCCTGCTGAGCCAAATCTCGAAGCGCTGCTTGCCCTGGCTCGAACCGAATCCGAGCGGCAGTCCGAGGATCAGCAGTCTCTGGCTGCCAAAGAAGCTTCTGAGCGCGCAATCTTGCAGATCCAGGAGACGCAGCGCCAGGCAGCAACACTGCGACAGGCGCTTGACGACCGGGATGCGGTGGACCATCTGGAAGATCTTGCCTCGCTGCTCAGGCAGATGCTGATGATCACCGAATTCGATGATCCAACGCGCAGGTCTTTCCTGCCCGTTCTTGAAGAAGTTCGGGCCCGGCAGCTGGCCAGGGAACAAGCCTTTGCTGAACTGCAAGACCTTAAGAAGAGTGTTGAAGATTCTTTTGACCCTGGCTCATGGGCGCGGGCCAGGACGCGCTTGCTCGAGGTGAAAGCAGAATTCCCTCGGGAAAAAATGATTCAGGAAGTCTGCGAAGAGATTGCGAAGACTCTTGCGGCGCGCGGAGAAGAACACGAACGAATCGTTGCTGAGCTCACAAAGATTACCGAATCGGTAAAACAAGTCCAACTCGGCGAATCGACAGATCTGTTGCGGCGGGCAACGCAAATCTCCTCCAACTTTTCCATGGAGCCGCAAATCGGCGCTCTGATTCAACAGATCGAGTCCGAAGTGAATCGCCGGCTGGCTCAACGGCGGGCCCTGATTGCGGAAATTGAGCAGCTGGGTACTGCCGCCTCCCGGGCCCGGTCACTCGCAGGGTTATCACAGCTCACCAATAACGCTCATTCTGTCGCCTCCTCCTCAGCCGGAGATCAGGAAGTTACTGCCGCCCTCGACCGGGTGAAAGCCGCGATAGAGGCTCGTCGTCAAGCCATCACCCGCTTGTTGGCTGAGGTCGATCAAGTAGCAGACCGCGCGCTGATGGCCCAGAGCATTGAGCAGGCGGAGCAATTACTTGCCGATGCTCAACACCGCGCCTCCGCCTACCCTGAACTTGACGACCTTCAGGAAATAATCGTTCGCGCTTCCGCGCAGGTTCGTGGCCGCCGTGTCGAACATGACCTGGTTTGCCAGGAATTAAGTTCGCTGAGCAGTTCCATCAGTCAGGCTCTGGTGCCGGCGGAGCTGGACCTTATCAGGCAGCGGGCGATTCAGATAAGGGACACGCACGCCGCGGATCCATCGATCGCAGCGCTCTGTGAGCAAATCGAGACCGACCTTCGGTTGGCGCGGGCAAAGCTGCTGCAGATGGAACTCGAACGCTTGTCTCACGACCAGCACGCCGAAACCTCGATATCGCAGCTGAGAACGACCGAGATAGCGTCCTTCGTGAAGAAGCTGCAGGATCTGGTTAAGACCTTTCCCGAAAGTGTCGAACTCCGCGGAATGTTGCTCAGGGCTGAAGACAGCCTGGAGCGCGCCGAGCGGGCACGGTATGAGGCGGCGGCACGCGCTTCCGCAATTGATCTCGAAATCAAGACTTCTGCCAAACTGCTGGAAATGGGACAGTCCGCAAAGGCCCTGGGTGCCCTCGAGGAGTCTGCAGCAAAGTATCCGGAAAGCGACCAACTGCAGTCCCTGCTCTTGAAATGCAGAGAGCAGATCGCGGCCGAGCAGGAGGCCCGCCTTCAGGCGAATGCGCACCGGGCCGCAATCAAGGCTGCAATCGATAAGGGATCCGCTCTCCTCAAGAGCCATCGCTACGAAGAGGCTGGAGCCCTTCTTGAGGTTGCCTGCCAGCAATGGCCAGAAGAAAAACAACTTGAGAAGCTGCTGTCCTCCGCACGAAAATCGATTGACCGGCAGACGGTAGAGCAACAAAAACGAGAGCAACAAAAGCGCAAGCAGGTGCAGCTTGAGATTGCCCCGGGCAGTAAACCGCGCAGGCGGTTGCTCATCTCCGCCGTGATTGCATCGTTGTTGTTGGTGCTCGGTGTACTAACACTTATTAAGTTCATAACCCGGCCGCATCTATCCGTTCTGACCGTTGAAAGCCTTCCCTCAGGCGCCGAGGTAGAGGTTGACGGTCGCAAGTGCATCACCCCGCATTGCAGCTTTAAGCTATCGCCGGGAGCGGTCTATAACGTCACGGCCAATCTCAAAGGGTACGTTTCCCTAAATCAATCTGTCACGCTCACCAATGACCAGGCGATTTCACTTGAGCTCGCACGGGAAGCGCCGCCCTTACCGCCATCACCCATGCCTCCGGTCCGCAACCAAACCCCAGCGATGGCTCGGCTGGTTCTCAAGGGAGCGCGCTCTGGTGATCAGCTCTTTGTGGACGATGTTCGGCTTCCCGTCGGCGAAGCGCCGGGCACATGGGATCTGCCACCCGGCTCCCATCGCCTGCGGCTCATGGCCGGAACACAAGAATTGGTTACCGATCCACGTCAATTCAAAGCGAATGCGACTCTGACACTCAACCGCGCCGACTTCAGGCAACCTGCTCCCGCGACATCCCAGGAGCAGGTCGATTGGAAGCGGCTCGACAACACGACAGACACAGCGGCACTCGAGGAATTTCTCCATCGTTATCCCGATTCCTCTTTCCGTTCGCAGGCGGAGTCGAAGCTTGAGGACCTTTATTGGTCCAGGGCCAACAGCAGTGGGAGCCTCCGGGCATTTCAGGATTATGCGGCGAAGTACGCTTCGCCCCCAGGTCCTCATCTTCAGGCCGCGCTGGCGGGAATCGCGCGCTTGGAATGGGAATCCATCCAAAACACAACCGATCCTCAGCAACTCAAGAAGTTTCTCGATCAGAATCCAAGAGGTGAGTATCACGACCGCGCAGCGAATCTTCTCGACGATCTAACCTGGGCACAGGCCAACCGCAAGGGTGACAGCGCCAGTCTCAAGGGGTATCTGAGCGCCTATCCCTCAGGGAGGCACAAGGACGAAGCGGTCACGCAAATCGCCCGCCTTGCTCCGGCGCCTGTGGTGCCCCCAGCGCCCGCGCCTATTCCTCCGGCTCCGCCGGTTACGCCGAAAATTGCGGATGCTACTGACGATTTGAATGCAATTCGCGGCGTACTGGAAAACTACAAGTCCGCCTATGACACCAAGAACGTGGAGAAACTTCAGGAGCTCTGGCCGGATATGAGCCCAAAACAGGTAAACGGGCTACGCACTGCTTTTCGCGATGCGGGTAGAGTCACATTGACTTACACCATAACCAAAGGTCCGGAGGTAGCAGGGAATGTAGCGGTGGTCAGCATTGAGCAACAGATCATGACCAATGCGGCGGCGAAAGCCAAGGTGACCATGACCTTGAGCAAAGACAGCACACATGGAGTCTGGCACATCACTTCTATCAGATAAGTTCCACTCAGAACGTGTACGACACTCCGATCAAAGGCGAGGGCTTGAAGTGAAGCCCGGCATCGTTTAAGCGGAACAGGACATTTCCGGTGATCAAGAGCCTCGAGACCGGCCGGATTTTGCCTCCAAGGGAAATGTTTGACTGATTCACCGTAGAAGTAAAGGTGGTGACGTTCTCGTGAGTATTCCCAACGAAATCGGTAAAAGTGGATGTTCGAATGCGCGCTGCATTCAACAAAGAAGTACCAATGTAGTCTGCGGATAGACCCAACCACCTGGTTACCGAGGCGTCTGCACCCCCAGTATAGGAAAACACACCCGGCATGGGAGCCTTTGTTACTGGTTGCGTAGTCACGGTGCCGGCCAGGACCGAGTTGCCATTGGCTTCAAACCCTGCACTCGCGTGTGGAGAAACTCTTGCTGGATACGAATAAATAATAAAGGGCCTCATGCCCCAGGTCCCGGAACCTAGAAACTTGTATGCGTCCCCGGTGGGAAGACGAAGGTCTAAACCCACTGCCACCGCGGCTTTTTCTTTTGCATCGCGCCACGCAACATACTTGCCCCGCAGCCTGAGGTCGCCGACGCCCGTCGCTGAATCGCTATTCGTCAAAATTGCATTGAACGGGCTAATGTATGTTTCTCGCGGATTATTCGTTATCGGCGCAAACATGTGGTTCACCGGGGGCGGCTCGAAGTTGTAGATAGTGGCATTGGAACGCATTGCCACCCGAACGTTGACTATCGGCAAAGCAATCGAGACGTCGAGCCTATCCGATAAGCCATAAGTTCCAACCAGCGTGCCCTGGTTAACCTTGACGTCGATTCGGTTTTGCGTGGCAACT
The DNA here is from genome assembly GCA_963736535.1 of uncultured Acidobacteriaceae bacterium. Lineage (GTDB taxonomy): Bacteria > Acidobacteriota > Terriglobia > Terriglobales > Acidobacteriaceae > PALSA-350. The sequence continues at coordinate 22,227 of CAVTPN010000009.1, read as the reverse complement.
ATGTCGTTGGTATAGATCGGCTCACCGTTGAGGCAGGGGGTCGAGGGAATGGTTGCGCAGATGGTTGGTTCCAGCTCATGAGTGAAAACAGCCCCAAACGATTTCAGATTGACACCATCAGCCTGATCGAAGTCAAAATATTCATAGCTAGCGCCAACAAAAATCCGTCGCTTGCCGATAGTTTCGGCTCGATCCGTCAGCACGGGTCCAAAGCTGGTAGCTTCCTGCATGACTCCGTTTGCAAAGATGAACCCGGACACGGGGGACGCGAGCGGTACCTGGCTGAGTTGCACGCCAATCTCTGCGTTGATGGGACCGAAGCTGTTGATGCTCGAAGCCTGGAAGTGAACTTCATGAAACTTCGTGGCAGCCAACGGCCCACCGTTATCGATGCCCACAAGCCCGCCGGGACCATAAACCTGCGGCACAATGCAGACCAGGTCGGAAGATCGCGTGGCCGCGGACCCCAGGATTTCCTGGGTTGGGCAGGGGCTCTGAGCCAGAGCCGCCGCGGACAGAGTCAGTGGTAACAAAATAGTGAGCACCCTTAAGCGTGACATTCTCAATTTTCTCCAGGTAAATTGGGGCCCTATTCACAACCTCATTTATCCCGAACACTGCTCGACCGTATCGTGAAGCGTGGGTGTGCTCCATTACGAGAAACGGATGAAAAATCCCCAGGGGGTGGAAACTAGTCATCATTGAGCCATCTCGTCGAAATCCGATGTGATCGCGTTCTTGGGTAACCGGCAGGGATCCATCGGCCACTCCGGAATTTCAAGTCGAATTGGCTGGAGCCCAATAGGAAAGTGTTTACCATAGCACAACCGGCCCCCTGGACACCCGCGGATTGGTGGGGTGTCACCCATTGCTCCGGTAGCGGAAGCTTCGGGTTCCGTGGAGGCGATTGGACTGGCCATCATCGTTGAATCAATGCGTTACGGGTTCAGGTTTCTTTCACCCGATGACGGTCGCAGATTCGAATCCTACAGCGCCCACCGTAAATCATTCAAAATGAATTATTTACTGGGTTTTGTTCCCGCTCCCCGGCGAAGCGCCGAGCGGCCCTCCAACTCAGCCGGATCCTAATTACGTGAGGCAAGCCACCGTTCCATACCCTTTATCCTCTCAACCAGCTCTAGACAGGTAAATTCAGCCTCTCAACCAGGCGCCGAAACCGGGGATCCGATCGCAGACGCTCAGTCCTTCGCATGACTTTTATCCATAGGACGGTTGGTTCATGATTTTGAATGGCTCGGTCCAACCACGCAAGAGCCTTATCATGATCGCCGAGCAAACCATGAACCAGGCCGATCTCGCTTGGACACCGCTCCGCGCTATCTGGCAGATCTTCGAGTTCCTTCAACACATAACGCGCCGTCTCCGAGTTACCAGCGGCTGCATGGGCTATTGCCAGCGTAAACAGCCCTGTATACGATCTGCCCAAGACCTGAACCAGGCGGTCGGCCCAGGCGAGACTTTCCTCGAATCGCCCCTGGTGCCCGCGGATGATCGATAAGCACTGTATCGTTTTGGCGAAGGTGATGTCGATCTCCAACACGCGCAAGCAGGTCTCCGCGGCCGCTTCGTCCTGGTGTGCGAACATCAATGCGACGGCTCGTACCTGCCGTCCGGGCAGATTGAGCGGATCCTGCTCGATCACATGATCAGCCTCCAGTACTGCGTCCGCTGGATGGCCGTTCGGAATCAAGTACCACATCGCGTAAGTCGTTCGTACATACGCCACCGGATTTAGATCGCGGGCGCGGCGAAAATGCCGTTCAGCCGCGGACCAATCAAAATCAAGCATGGCAGCCACCTGGCCCAGAACGGCATGCGCCTCTGCATTGCCATCGTCCAGATCCAGCGCCCGGCGCGCTGCTGCGGCAGACTTCGGCAGAAATTCCAGCGCCGGCGCGCCCCCTTCAGTAACCAGCCCCAGACAGCACTGCGATATGCCGACGTACGCAGGAGCGTAAGCGGGATCCATGGAGACGGCTGTTTCAAAACACGCAAGACCCCTCTGGAACGCGGCGGGCTCATATTGGTGCCAATGAAAGCGACCCTCCAGGTAGGCTTCATAGGCCGCGACGCTTCTTGTGGGACGCCTTGCAATGCCCAGGCAAAATCGAAGCTGTTGTGCGACATCCGCCGAGATTTCGTCCTCCAGTGCAAATACATCGGTTACTTCACGCTCGTAGCGTTTCGACAGGCGATGCACTCCATCGGCCGCACCGATGAGTTGCACGGTGACGCGAACGCGATCACCACTGCGTTGTACGCTGCCTTCGAGCACGTTGCCGACGCCCAGCGTCCCGGCAATGGAGCGAACGTCCTCATTGCGGCCCTTGAAGGCGAACGCGGAGGTGCGAGCGATCACTTTCAGGCCTTCAAGCTGAGCCAGGGCGTTGGTGATCTCTTCGGTAAGACCGTCGCTGAAGTATTCGTTACTGGGATCGGCACTCAGGTTTGCGAACGGCAGGACGACAATCGAGGGATGCATCCTGGTTTCGTTTGTGCCGCTCGCTTTGGCTATCGCAGACGGGGCGGCCCTCAGCGGTTCCGCGGTTGGATGCGTCGCCACTGCGGCAACGAAACAATAGCCTAACCGAGGAATCGTTTTTGATATATCTCGGCTTGGCGATGTCATCCATAAGCGCGACCCGCAGCTGGCGGATGCACCGGTTGACTCCGACCTCGAAATCGACGGTCGTTCCGTCAGGCCAAAGGGATTTCTGAATTGCGTCGCGCGTCACCAGTTCGCCCGCGCTCAAGAGCATGAGTAGAAGCAATCGTGCAGGTTGCGTTTGGAGACGAATGCCTACCCCGTCTCTGGAGAGCTCCAGAGTGCCGGCATGGAATTGAAACACGCTGAATCTAAAAACAAGAGCTCCATTTGCCGCCGCGGACTGAGGCATTGTTTTCGCTCAAACCTTTAAATGATCGAGGGCCGGTGGGATGGCACTCAGTATCGTCGTTTTAGCTCCGGTTTGTCTACCGGCGCAGCGCATCCAGGCGGCTAAGCGCAAGGCCATCATTCACATAGCAGCGCATCTCGAAAGAGCAGAACTGGGAAGACGCAGCGCATGGTGTTGGCGCGGCCACTCGCGCAAACTGAAATCGCTTCGAACGGTCTACGCCAATCACAGCGGCGGCGATCAAGGCATTAGCCAGCGAGTTCATCATGAAAATGGATACGGTACTTCCCAACTGTTGCGTTGTGCTTGGCATGCTGCTGCTGTTCGCGAGCTTGCGCAGCCCGGCCGCCTTAGCGCAGGCCACCGGTTCTGACGCTACGGCTCCTGTTCTCACGTTGGGCGACGCGATTGCCGCGGCGACCGCACACAATCGCCAGGTCCAACTCAGCGGTTTAGATGTACGCAAATCGATAGAGTCCGTCGCGCAATCCAAGAGCGCCCGTTATCCGCAATTCAACGTGTATGTCAACGCCGGCCTGTTGCTGACCCCCGTTACTTTCACCATCAAGGAGGGGCAGCTTGGCAGCTATCCAGCGACCGGCCCAATTCCCGGCTCCAACGCGTTGATTACAACGCCACGACAGTTCAATGCGTTCATCCTCGGTTCGGCCTCTCAGCCGCTCGCCCAGCTTTACAAGATCAATCTTTCGGTTGAGGAGGCCCGGGTGGGTGTTCAGCTGGCAAAGGAAGCCGAGCGACAGCAGCAGATGCAAACCGTCGATCAGGTGAAGGACGCCTATTACGCGCTGGTCCAGACGCAGAGCCAATTGGAAAGCGCCGAGGCCACGCTCAAGTACCTGAGTCAACTTGCCGTCGAGACGAAGCGCAATTTCACGCAGCAGACAGCGCTAAAGTCTGACGTGTTGAACGTTCAATCGAAGATATCTCAACAGCAGTATCAGATATTGACTCTGCAGGACACGTTAGAGAATCAACGCGAGGCACTGAACCGGTTGCTTGGCCGGGAACTGACTACCGAATTTTTGGTGGAAGCGACGCCGGCGCCTGACCAGGAAGAGTTTGATCTTGCCTACGCGCGGCGAACTGCACTCCAACAGCGGCCGGAGCTCCGGCAGGCCGAGTTGCAGGTGAAGAAGGCGCAACTCGACGTGCGCCTTGAGCGTGCGCAATACATTCCCGACCTGAGCTTGGATCTACATTACTTCTCTGCTCCCAACATTTATTTCCTGCCCAGCAACGCGGCAAACGTGGGACTGACTTTCCAATGGCAGCCATTCGACTGGGGCAAGAAGGCGCACATCGTGAAGCAATTGAAAGCCGCGTCGCAACAGGCACATGTGAGTGAAGACGATGAGAAGCAACAGGTACTTATCGACGTGGGAACGGCTTTCCGCAAACTGAAGGAAGCGCGCGCATCGCTGAGTGTACAAGCTGCCAGCGTTGAGACGGAACGTGAAAAGCTCCGCGTTCTAGTGAATCAATATGGGCAAAAAGCGGCTCTTTTGTCGGATGTGCTATCGGAGGAATCTTCCCTGAAACAGGCAGAAGCTGCCCAGGCGCAAGCGCTGGCCACCTTCTGGACCTCGAAAGCTGATTTTGAACGTGCCTTAGGAGAACAATGACATGCATAACTCAACGCAAGTGAAACGCCGTTGCGTATTAGTCTTTGCGGCGACCTCGCTCATTGGCATGGTTGCTTGTAACCAACAGCAGAGCCTTCCCGCCGCGTCGATCCAGACCGTGGGCGCAGCCTACGTGGAGCAGATCGTCCCCGAAACCAAAGATAGATATTCGGCTACGATTTCGCCCTTCACCCAAGTAGACCTCAGCTTCAAGTCGCCTGGTATCGTGCAAAGCATTCGCCAGGTGCGCGGTTCCGACGGACGTATCCGCAGCGTCAATACGGGGGACCTGGTTACCCAAGGCACTGCACTGGCATTCGTCCGCGCGGCCGACTATGAGCACGCCGTGAGTCAGGCGGAGTCGCAAGTGGTTCAGGCGCAGGCCCAACTGGATAACGCGACAGCCAGCCAGGTAGATGCGCAGCTGAATTACGAGCGATCGCGCAATCTTTTCCAGTCAGCCAGCCTGGTCAAGCCTTCTTACGACCAGGCGAAGGCCAGCTACGACTCCGCGCAGGCGATGGTTGATGGAGCGAAAGCGGGCCTCGCCAACGCGAGGGTCGCGCTTGCTCAAGCAAAGCTTAGCTTGAGCGATACGGTCATCCGGGCTCCATTCAGCGGCTGGATCACGGCGCGGAATCTGGAAGTGGGCACCCTTGCAAGCAGCGGCGCCGTTGCCTTCAGCATGGTCGACGCGCATCTGGCAAAGGCGGTGTTTGACATTCCCGACATTGCTTTGCAGAGCGTGCATCTAGGAGCGCAGTACGAACTGCTGCTGGATGCTGTAGCCAGTCCGGTCCGCGCAATCGTCACTTCCATTGCACAGCAGGCCGACAGCAAAACTCACGTCTTCGCTGTCGAGCTAACGATTCCAAATCCGGGTGACCTCGTTCGTCCGGGAATGATCGGGTCGCTGACGCTGGTACAAGGCCAGAGCAAGGGGCCGCGCCTGGTGATTCCGCTCAGCGCGATGGTGCGGCCGCCGGGCCGGTCCACAGGTTTCGCCGTGTTCAAGCTGGAGGATCGTGACGGCAAAACGTACGCGCGAAGCCAGGACATCGAGATTGGGGAGACCTACGGGAATTCGGTCGAGGTAACGAAGGGGCTAGTGAGTGGGGAACGCATCATCGGAATGGGCGGATCGCTGGCGCGGGACGGCCAGGAAGTTCGCGTCCTGCGCTAGGAAAGGAATTTTACATGCCGCATAAGAACGCTGATGAACTCGTCCGGGACACGCACAATACGTCCCGGTTCTTCGTAGAGCATAGACCGATCGCTTGGGCTGCGCTCTTTGCCGTCATTGCCTGGGGCATTTATGGATACATCTCCATGCCGCAAAAGAAGGACCCGGACATTCCGGTTCGTGAAGCGGTAGCCACCTGCACCTGGCCGGGCGCCACTGCGCAACAAGTGGAGCAACTGGTTACCAGGCCCATCGAACAGGCCATCGCTCAAAATAAAACTGTCCATCCGCCGGCGCTGGACAATTTTGGTATCCGATCGATCTCGCTGGCGGGTGCTTCGTTCGTGTATGTCGAGCTTTCGGAAGACACCAATGATACCCGCGAGCAATTCAGCGATATCAACCTAAGATTGCAGGCATTGAACGGGCACTTGCCGCAAGGGGCGACTCCGATTCAGTTCCAAAGCGACTTCGGTGATACGGCAGCGTTGATGCTGACGGTAGCCAGCCCCACAGAAACGAGCCTCGAAATCGAGGCGCGCGCGCGTTCCGTTGAATCAGCTATCCGCCAGGCCCGGTCTCAAGCAGGCACTTCTTCGAAGCCACGCGTGAGCATTGTTTATCTGTTCCCTCTGGCAGTCTCACAAGCCGGAGTAGCGGATGTGACGGAGCAGCTTCGGCGGAGCGCCGAAGCCGCAGGTCTCGCTGAGCATTCACAGGTCATCTCAGGTCCCGGCTTCAGTGGCGTCGACGCAGATTCCTCAGCGGACGATGCGCAACTCTTGAGCTTCATCCAGCAATATTCCTCTGAGCAACTGCACGAATCAGAATTCAATCCGGACTTGCGGGGCCCCGTCGCCATTCGAGACCCCAACGAGACGGCCAGCAAAGTAGGTTCCGTTGCCGGCGCTAAGTACTCGTATGCGCAGCTTGACAACTACACAGATATCCTCTCGACGAACCCTTTTGAACGTTCCCGAAGCCTCGCGAATAGACCGGGATGGTGTTCTACCGCAGGCGATATACCTGAATTACTCACAGGAGCGGCTTGCTTCTTACGGCCTGCAACCGACGGATCTTAGCCAGATTCTAAGTACGCATAACATAACTCAGCCGGGCGGCACGCTGGAAGCCGGCGGCAAGAACGTCATTCTAAACACGTCGGGCGAATTTGAAACGGCGAAGGCAGTCGGCGACACTGTGGTCGCAACAGCCGGCAATGGCGCGCCGGTTTATCTGCGCGACCTGGGCCAGATGAGCCGGGCTTATCAGAGTCCGGCGAGCTTCCTGAATTTCTACTCCTGGGTGGATTCCGCCGGCGCCCTGCACCGCAGCCGGGCGGTGACGCTCGCTCTCTACATGCGCTCGGGCGCGCAGATTCAGCAGTTCGGCAAGTCAGTCGACGAGAAACTGCAGCAGTTGAAGGGCGTGCTGCCCGCCGACCTGATCATCGCTCGCACTTCAGACCAGCCGCTGCAGGTGAAAGAGAACATCAGCTTGTTCATGGAAGCGCTTTACGAGGCGATCATCCTGGTAGTGATCGTGGCGTTGATTGGTTTTTGGGAGTGGCGCTCGGCCCTGCTGATGGCGCTCTCTATCCCCATCACGCTGATGATGACCTTCGGGCTGATCCATACCCTTCAGGTCGATCTGCAACAGGTTTCGATTGCGACGCTCATCATTGCGCTCGGCCTGCTGGTGGACGACCCGGTGGTCGCGAATGATGCCATTAAGCGGGAACTCGCCGATGGTTTGCCTCCGCGGCATGCTTCGTGGATCGGTCCGACCAAGCTGGCGAAAGCCATTGTCTACGCCACGATCACCAACATCATTGCGTACCTTCCCTTCCTGATGCTTAAAGGCTCAACCGGCGACTTCCTGTTCAGCCTGCCGATCGTGATGACGGCTGCACTGATCGCTTCCCGAATCGCATCGATGACCTTTATTCCCCTGCTCGGGTATTACCTCTTGCGGGCGCCCAAGAAGCCAGAACCCACTCTGGAGGAGCGCCGTACCCGAGGATTCTATGGATTTTACAATCGGCTCGCCGGCGCCGCGATCGTCCACCGGTGGCCTGTCTTTGGGGTTTCATTAGTTTTCCTGCTGATAGGCGCCTTCCTGACCAGGGGGTTGAAAACGGAGTTCTTCCCCGAAGACGTTCAGTACTGGTCCTATCTCGACATATGGCTCCCTAACGATGCGCCGTTGTCGGTGACAAATCAGGTTGCTGAGCGAGCCGAAGGCGTGATCCGCCGGGTGGCCTCGGATTATGAACAACGGCATCCTTCCAAGGTGGGCGAGGGCGGCCAGCCGGTTCATCTGCTAAAGGCCGTCACCACCTTTGTGGGCGGCGGGGGCCCGCGATTCTGGTTTTCTGTATCACCCGAACAGCAGCAACTGAATTATGCGCAGGTCATTATTCAGCTCACTTCGAAGGAGGCTACTCCCGAGATCATGGGGCCACTCCAGGATGCCGTCTCTCGTGAGATCCCGGGAGCCACGGTCATTGCCCATCAGCTTCAAACCAATCCCGTGGAATTTCCGGTTGAGATCCGTGTCTATGGAGTTTCCGATTACGATCCCAAGAACGAGGTCAGCGAGAACCAGGAATTGCGGCGCTTAGCCGGACAGGTGGAAGATATTCTGCGCCCACTGCCTGGCGCCGCCGCCGTATTGAATGACTGGTTTTCCGAAAGCCCGCAACTGCGGCTTAAGATCGACAGCGACCGGGCCAATCTCGCTGGCCTATCCAATCGGGACGTGGCGGCTTCGGCTACGGCGGCTATGAGCGGCTCCACGCTCACGACGTTGCGAGAAGGCTATCTGCAGATCCCGGTCGTCGCTCGTTTACGCATGCAGGAGCGAGCGCAAATCGCAGATGTGCAGAATCTGTATGTTTTCTCGTCGCAAGGACAACAGAAAGTTCCGCTGCGATCGGTCTCGTCGCTGGAGAACGAAATCGAGACGCAGCGAATCCGGCGGCAGGAACAGTTCCGCATGATCGGGGTGCACGCGTATCCGCAGCCTGGAGTGCTGCCTTCCCAACTGCTCAAAGAAGCCATGCCGAAGCTCAAAGAGTTTCAACGCAACCTGCCGCCTGGATACCGCATGGAGATCGGAGGCGAACAGGCGAAACAACAGTCGGGTTTCGCGAACCTGAGTCAAATTCTGGTTATCTCAATGGCGGGAATATATATCGCCTTGTTGCTTCAATTCAACAACGCGGTCAAACCCTTGCTGGTGTTCGCAGCGACGCCCTACGGCGTAGTCGGCGCACTCATCGCACTGGCCGTCACGGGCGTCCCATTCGGCTTCATGGCCTTCTTGGGAGTCGCCAGCCTGATAGGCGTCATTATCAGTCACGTGATCGTGCTCTTCGATTTCATCGAAGAGATGCATGAGAAGGGTGAGCCCCTCAAGCAGGCTCTTTGCGACGCCGGCATTCAGCGGTTACGCCCGGTTCTGATCACGGTGGGGGGAACTATCTTTGCGCTGTTTCCGCTCGCAGCATACGGAGGCCCGCTCTGGCGACCCCTGTGTTATGCGCAGATCGGCGGACTCGGCGTGGCTACGTTTATCACGCTGATTATGGTTCCCGTCCTATACAGCATTGCCGTTCTCGACTTAAAGATAGTTCGCTGGGGCGCAAAGACAGAGACGGCTGAGGCCCTGGTGAGCCAAGGCTCGCCGAGCGCCGGACGCTAAGCCGGCAGATCACTTCACAAACTTTCGAATAGGCGGCAATGTATGAAAACGCGACATTTCAGGTATCTACCCCAGTCCATAGGGCTCGCAATGCTGATGGCGGTTGAGGCAGCCAAGCACCTCGAAGCTGACGCCTTGGAACAGATGGGTCACCAGGCCGAAAGCGCGAATTGGAGAAACATCTTTCTTGTGGGCGCCCATGAATTACGCAACGGCGTCCAAAGGGTCTCGGGCGGCACAGCCAGCATCGACACTCTGAGGGCGATGTCCATAGACATACTGCTCGACTACCCATTAACCGGCATATCCGGCACCTTCAAAGTGCGCGCACTGTAAAAGCAGAACTTCGCATGCGCAGCGCATGGTTTTTTCGGGCCCAGTCTTTCAAAGTAGAACTGCTGCAACTAGCAGCAATCGAGGATAAACATGAAATTTACCCGCTCTTTATTCGTAATAGCGCTTCCTGTCCTGGCGGCTTGTCTGCCGCTCTTTGCACAACAACCAAGCAGCTTACCGGAGAATTACATTACTCTTTTGCGATCGGATGTCAAAGCCGAAAAGACGGAAATCATTCAGCAAAATCTGACTCTGACGGATCAAGAGTCTCAGAAGTTCTGGCCCATTGAACGAGACTACGAGCACGATCTGTCAAAGCTGAACGATCAGCGCGTTCAGATCATACGCGACTATGCGGCCAACTGGGATTCCTTGTCTGAGGAGAACGCGCTGGACCTTAGCAAGAGAACATTCAAATTCCAAAAGGATCGCGTCGAACTGCGACAGAAGTATTTCGAGCGCATTGCCAAAGCAGTGAGCCCGGCGGTCTCTGCAAAGTTCTTCCAGATCGAAAACCAGCTTGAGAACCTGGTCGATCTTGAGATCGCTTCTTCTATCCCCTTGGTCAAGTAATTGCCAGCAGTGATCCTGGCCTTTCCCGGTTGTGAAATCCACAGGGCCACGCCGGAACCCGTCGGCGGATACGTGCGAGTGACTTACTGTGAGCTCGAACAGGCTGGCCCTGGAGACGTATCCGCCACCCACCCGGACCACGAAAAGAAGGAAAGAGAAAGATAAAGGTATTTTCCAGGTTTCCTCCTGCTCCGGCGCCGAGTGCCTCAACTCAACCCGCAGTGTGGTAGGGAAAGCAGGACACGTGCTCTTTCCAGCCTGCACCGGCCAACCTCGGTACCCTAAGGGCGCGTCCGCTACTAGGGTGCAGGCTCGACTGTCCGCCGGGGGATTGGCGTTGCCCCTTCCTTAGAGCCCTCTCAAGTTTATGGCGCAGTGAGCCGAAGAGTTCCTTGTAATGCTCTTCAGGATGTCAAAGCGCCGGCAAATCAGGCGCGGATGCCGGGTTGTCAGTCTGCCTTAAAAAAGATTGCCTGTCGCACGGTCGTCTTCACCCTGATCTCTGTGTAGCCTCTCGAGGGCCAATGCCTAACCCTGCGTTGAAACCCGGCAAACCGCCCGCTATCGACACAGCAACCTTCCAGGATGGCCACGCGGCCGCCCACGAGAATCCGAATGTTAGCCCACCGGAGATCCCTTCGGCCGGCGTGGTGCCTTGGAACCCAAGCCAGACACTCGAGAGACTCGGGGGAGACGAACAACTTCTGCATGAGGTGATGGAGATTTTTCTGGAAGAAGTTCCGAAACATCTGGCGGGGCTGCGGGACGCGATTACACAGCAGGATGCGGAGACCACCGAGCGGATTGCCCACAGTCTCCAGGGAGAATTAGGCTACCTGAGCATTGCTGAGCTTTCGCAGGGGGCGCGTGCGCTTGAAGAAAAGGGGCGGACCTCCGATTTTCAGGGCGCCTTAAGCTTGCTCCCGCCATTTGAAGCGGCTATGGCCCGATTGCTCAGCTCTATGGGCGTTACACAGAAAATTAGTTCGGAAGAGCAAGCTGCCGCTGGAGCGCCCGGAGTGAGCCCATGATCAGCGCTGCGGAATCCCAATCCCTGGGATTAGAGAAGCCGGGGCCTGCATGTGATCGAGTTCTGATCGCAGAAGACGATGTGATGTTCCGCAGGATCCTGCAGAGTTGGTTGGAAAGTTGGGGCTATCAGGTCACCGTCGCGGAGGATGGCGCGAAAGCATGGCAAATCCTGCAGGAGATACGTGCGCCTCATCTACTGATTCTGGATTGGATCATGCCCGGATTGAATGGCATTGACCTGTGCCGCCTGGTTCGCGAACGGGCAAGCTCTCCTTACCAGTACATCTTGCTGGTAACCGCCAAGGATGACAAACAGGATCTGGTCCGGGGATTGGAGGCTGGTGCGGACGATTATCTCTCCAAGCCCTTTAACCGGGACGAATTGCGCGCCCGGCTGCGGACGGGAAGGCGAATCCTGACGCTCCAGGACGAACAATTGAAGGCCAGGGAAGAGCTCCGCTTGCAGGCAACCCATGATGGCCTTACTGGAACCTGGAATAGGACTGCGATTCTGGATTTACTGCACCGCGAGTATGAACTCGCGGGCCGCTCCGGAAGCACCATCGGCGTCATCATGCTCGACGTAGATCACTTCAAGAATGTGAATGACACGTATGGGCACTTGGCCGGAGATCAGGTACTCATTGAGACGGCGAGACGCATGCAAGAGGCGGTCCGATCCTATGATCTGGTGGCACGCTACGGAGGAGAGGAATTCCTGGTTGTATCACCCGACTGCGATCAAGCGCAGATTCAAATCTGCGCGGAGAGAATTCGATCGGCGATGGCAGAGCAGCCAGTGCTCGCCCTTGGCTCAAGGATCGCGGTTACTGTGAGTGCGGGCACCGCCGTCCTGGCACCCCGGCTGAATACAGAGAAAGAAGCACTAGCGGCCGCAGACACTGCGTTGTACAGAGCAAAAACTGGCGGCCGCAATCAGGTCGTCTCCTGAGACCCTGAAAATCAGATCCGCGTCACAAATCAGTCGAATCCACGATAAGCTCGTCATGCCGCGCAATTTCGCCGTTCAGGGCCATAGCGGCGAGACTTGCAGTTCGGCAATTTCCACAACAGACAAATAGGATGGCTGATATGTCTACTCTGAAAAACTGCGCCTTGCGGGGCATCCCGTATGTCCTCATTCTCTTAGCATATTCCTGGCTGCACGCCCAGACGCCCATCCTCACCACCGAGTGGGTAGCCGGTCCAGCCAGCAAGGTGGATGAGGTGCCCGCGTTTGTCTGGCTTGAGAACGGAACGGCAATTGTGGATGACGTGCGGCTGCCCCCATCACAACAGACTTTCGAGAGTCTCGACCCGGCCACAGGAAAGCGGCGTGCAATGCTGGATATGGGGCGGGCAGTCGATTCGCTCAAGGCAATCGAACCCGGCGCAACGATTCACGGCGCGCTCCCCTGGCCGATTACATTCGATGGCGCAGGTACGCAGGCGCTTTACATCTTCGATGGAGACATCTTCCGGTTGGACCTGAATTCCTCCACCTTCTCCCGGCTCACCCGGACGGCGGCCGAAGAGAAAAACCCCCAGTTCTCGCCCAATGGGCGCCTCGTCTCTTTTGTGCGCGACAACAATATCTATGTGTGGGATATCGCGGCCATGAAGGAGAGACAGCTCACGCACGATGGTTCTCAGACAACATTGAATGGCACCCTCTCTTGGGTTTATTGGGAAGAGGTCTTCGGCCGCCATGACACTGCTTATTGGTGGTCACCCGATTCGGAGTCCATCGCTTTTCTGCAAACCGACGAGGCCGGCGTGCCCGTGAGCACATTCGAGGATTTTTCTCCCGTAGACCCGCGTTTGATCCATCAGGTTTATCCCAAGCCAGGGGAGCACAATCCGGTTGTGCGCGCCGGCGTCATCGTTCTGGATGACCCTTCGACCCATTGGATTCCGATTACTGACAAACCCTATGAGTGGCTGCTGCGAGTGAACTGGTTGCCCGACGGAAAACACCTTAGCCTCAAGACTCTGGATCATAGCCAAAGAGAACTGCGACTGTATCTCTCCGATCGTCAAGGAGATGACGTGAAGCGCTTGCTCACGGAGACCGACCCCGCATGGGTCAACGTAAACGACGACCTCTACTTTCTACGCGATGGTCATTTCCTCTGGGCCTCGGAGCGTGATGGCTTCATGCATCTTTATCGCTATGCCGCGGATGGCGCACTGGTGAACCAGGTGACCAGGGGAAATTGGGCGATTGTCTCTTCGCAAGGCGGAGCATTCTGGGTGCACCGGGGAGTCGTCGGCATTGACGAAGAGAAGAACTGGATCTACTTCACCGCCCTCAAGGATGGGTCCGTCGAGCGTCAGTTATACCGAATCCACAGCGATGGCAGCGGCCTGACCAGGATATCCGCAGAACCGGGTACGCATGCCATCGGCATGTCGACCGATGCCAAATACTACTTCGACGAGTACTCGAATATCCGCACCCTTCCCGCATTGCGGCTCCACGCCGCGGATGGAGAGCTGAAAGCAACCATCGCACTTCCTCGGCCAGAGCTGCTGCCCCCCGGCATGCAGTATCCGCAGCTGATGACGATCCCGGCGGCCGACGGCTTTCCCATGCCTGCGCAGATCCTTAAGCCCAAGGACTTCGATCCTGCGCGCCGTTATCCAATGATCCTTCATGTCTACGGTGGTCCCTCTGCGCCGATGGTCAGCGACTCATGGCAAAAGGAAACTTTGTTCGATAATGTCCTGGCCAGCAAGGGGTATATCGCAGTGGCGATTGATAACCGCGCCGCCACCGCGATCAGCAAGACGCTCGAGAATACGCTGGCGGCAAGCCCGGGTGCCGGAGAAACGGCAGACCTGGTTGCCGGCATTCGCTGGCTGAAGGCACAGCCATGGATCGACGGCGGAAGGGTCGGGGTTTGGGGCTGGAGCGGAGGCGGTACCGTTACTCTCAATCTGATGACGAGGTCACAGGAATTCAAAGCCGGCATCGCCGGGGCGCCCGTGACAGACTGGCGCTTCTACGATTCGAAGTGGGTCGAATCTTTCCTGAAGCTGCCACAGGATAACCCTGCGGCCTATGACAGTGCCTCTCTCATCCCCCGGGCCCGTGATCTGCATGGTTATCTCATGCTGATGTACGGCACCTATGACGATAACGTTCATCCTCAGAATGAGGAGGCGTTTATGAACGCCTTGATCGCCGCCGGCAAGCCATACCAGGTCGAACTCTTCCCCATGCGTAAACATGGATTTGTCGATATACCCGCGCTGCTCCAGCGCTACAACGCCATGCTCGCCTTCTGGGAAAATAACCTGTAAAGAGAACAACTGGTGTTTCTTTACAGGTGCAAAGCAACGCCCAGCAACTTTTACCAGTTACTGGGACGCCCCCGGCCTTTACCGTTTCGTTCGCGGAGCGTGACCAGAAAGTTGTACCGGTTTCCGCGACCCCAGCACCACTGGAGCCCCGCTTCAGCAGAGGCAATATGCAGTTAGCCTGCGCCCATTTCGTACATACAACTGAAGTGGACTATCTCATGACAAAGGTAATCCACTACAAGCAATACACGACGTTTCATTTCCATCCCCCATGCAACCAGGAACGATCTCGTATCGCGCAAGACGTCGGTTGACCGGACGCTCCCGCCGGCTCGGCCAGGGCGCGCTGCAGGCAGCGGCCCTTCCTATCCACCTTCCGCAAGCGGGCGAGTCGGGGCGGATCTGGGCCATATGACCACCCGCTCTTGTTGCCGGCAATCTCTCCGGCGGGCCGCCATGGCGCTCCTGTTTTTGGCCGCGGCATGCGGGGCCTCGGCCCAGGTGGTTCCAGCATTCGGTGGGAAGCCGGATATTTCGATATTTGGAACCCTCCCCGTCAATGTCACGCCAGATTTCGGCTACTACGCCCCCGTACTCTTCGGATACCAATTGGGAGGCTTCCTGCAAACGCGGCACCTGATTGGCCTTGAGATCAGGGGCACTATCCAGAGGCGGCTTAATAGCCAGCATCAAGAGTCCGCCCTTGGCGGCCCTCGATTCGCGTTGCATTACGGGCCCTTTGCTCCCTACGTGTCCGTTCTTGGGGGCGGCGGGAACGGGTGGCGCTACTTAAATCCACCCATCGTAGGGAAAAAAAATCCACAACCCATCGAAGGTCTCGGTAGTCAATGGACGGTCGTAAGTGGCGTCGACTTTCACGTGACTCACCGTTTGCGTCTCCGCTTGGGAGAGCTCTCCTACTCGAAGAATTACCTCAAGAATTGGAATCTTACGTCGCTCAACTTCACTGCCGGCCTGGTCTATCGGCTCAACTAGGCAGCCCGTCAACGATGAGGTGCGGCAATGAGGCTCGCCGGCTCCGAACCCATTGCGTCCTCTGACAGATACGACAACACCGAAGTTGTATCTCCATAATGAAACGGTACTGTTACTTTGGGTCTTGCCGGAGAGAGGTCCGGGTTGCTCCCACTGCACATGGAAGTACACTGCTGCTCTTCCACGGAAGTTGCGGAGACGGTTGTGTAGGAGGCATCTCGTAGTAGCGAAAGGGCCTCTGAAATGGTTTTTGAACAGGGAAAGGCGTTGTCCGGGCCACGCAATACGCACTTCACCGTTGGGAGTGGGGACCAATTGAGTACATTACCTGAAAAAGATCCGACGCTGCGCGATCTCCTGAGGATCTTCCACCGTAGAAAGCGCGCGATATTTGTAACCGCTTCGGTGGTCTTCCTGCTGTCCGTCTGCGCCTGCGTGTTCATGACGCGGAGATACACCGCGAGCAGTGTTATTCAGCTGGAGAAGTCTTCTTCCGACAGCCTGGGCCTGGATAGCCTGATGGGTGCAGCATCGGGTGGGGCATCCGATGCTCTTTCTGTAAATATCGATCTTCAGACACAGGCAAGTATCCTGGAGTCGGAAGCCCTTGCGCTCAAGGTGGTGAAGGACCTTAACCTGGAACAGAACGAGGATTTTAAGCCACACTTCAGCCCTATCGGCTGGGCGATGGGGCTGGTGAGTCCAAAGGGCCCAGCCGATCCGCCGCATGCCAGCCTGGAGGATTCGCCCGCGCGGCGCGCCAGGGTTGCCAAAGCCTTCGCTAAAAACCTGAAGGTAAAGGTCACTGCCGGCACGCGTCTGCTGGAAGTGGATTTCACCAACCGCGATCCGAAAGTGGCGGCTGCAGTGGTCAATCATCTGGTACAGGCGCTTATCGATTACACCTTCCAGACCAAGTTCACGGCAACCAACCAGGTCTCTCAATGGCTCGAAGGTCAACTGGGTGATCTGCGTAAGCAGAGCGAACAGCTTCAATCCAGAGTGGTCGCCTTGCAGCAGGGCAGTGGGATCTTTGGAGTCGGCGGAACCGACCCGCAGGGCAAGCCAGTCATCTACAGTCCAATTCTCGATCGCTTGCAGCAGTCCACGGCCCAGCTCTCCCAGGCGCAGATGAACCGCGTCCTCAAAGCATCGGTGGCAGAAGTCGTAAAGACCGGGAATGCGGAGTTGATCTCGCAGCTAAGCGGTACTTCGATCGCGAGTGGCAGCGGCCAGGGGGTTATGAACTCTCTGGCTTTAATCCAGAACTTGCGGCTCCAGGAAGCAACGCTCCAGGCCCAGATCGACCAGGATGCGTCCCAGTTCGGAGCTGCGTACCCTAAGCTGATCCAGGAGCGGGCCTCCCTGAAGGGAGTGCAGCAATCCTTGCAGGAAGAGATTAAACGTACTGCGGATCGCTCCGAGAACGACTTTAAGATCGCATCGAAAGCAGAGCAAGGCGCCCGGGCGGCCTATGAGAGTGACCGTGTTGCCGCGGAGAAGCTGAACGACAAGAGCATTGAGTATGCCATCCTGTCGAAGGAGGCCGACCAAAGCCAGGAGTTATATCAGGACCTGCTCAAGCGATTAAAGGAAGCCGGCATCCTCGAAGGCCTCCACTCCTCAAATGTAACTGTAGTGGATCAGGCGAGTGCGCCTGCCAGGCCAAGCAAGCCCCAGGTTCCCCTATACCTGGCATTGGGGGTCGGGCTTGGGAATATTCCTCGGTTGTTGCGTGGCTCTGCTCGTCGAGGCGGTCGACAACAAGATACAGGGGTGCTGAGGAAATCGAGGCACTGCAGATTCCGCTCCTGGGCATCTCCCCTCAGATCGAAGCCAACAAAACGAGCTCCTCGCGCCATCATGCTTGACTCACGACACGCTGACTTGGCTTTTGGTGAATCGGTGCGCCGTCTCCGCTCGGGGCTCCTGATCTCGCGCAGTGGCATGCCGCCGCAGGTTCTCCTGATGTCGAGCCCCAGCCCGGGAGAGGGGAAATCGACGCTTTCGCTGAATCTGGCGATCTCTCTCTCTCAGTACGAAAAAAAGGTTCTGCTGGTGGAAGCGGATATGCGCCGTCCCGTGCTGCGCCGGCGCTTGGGTCTGGAAGGAACGGATGGTTTGAGTGTACTGTTGTCGGACCGGGAAGCGGCGGCTGGCATTATTCCCGCGCCCAACAATCCCAATCTCTACTTTTTGCCCGCGGGACCAGCGCCCCCCTACCCGGCTGACCTGCTGGGCTCGCCCCGGATGCATTCCCTCATGGAGGAATGGCGAGCGGAATTTGATTTCATCGTGGTGGACTCTCCGCCGGTCCTGCCTGTGACGGATGCGCAGTTACTGGAGGAGATGGCAGACGCTACTGTTTTACTGGCTCGCGTCGGGTTCACCACCAGAGCCGCCCTGGGGCGCGCCTATAACCTCTTGCTTACGCATCGCAAGGATCCGGCAAGACCGGCGATTGGAGTTCTGCTCAATTTTGTGACCCGCCGCTCCTCCGCTTACTACGGCTACTACGGCTACTACGGCGGCAAGAAGTATGAGTACCAGCAGGGATGACGGCATGATAAGAGCGGTCAAATCGTTGTTGTTCCTATTCTGTTGCGCAGCCTGCTGCGGGGCGCAAACCGAAAGCCTGACCATCGGACCCGGCGACCTGCTGCACGTAAAGGTTCTGGAAGCATCGGAGCTAGAGCAAAGCGCCCGAGTGACCGACGCAGGTACCTTCACCCTGATTCTTGGCGGAACTGTGCACGTCGCCGGGCTCACTCCTCCCGAGGCAGCGCTCGCCATCGAGCGGGTTCTGGTAGAGGGCCACTACTTGCTGACACCCCATGTCAGCGTGATGACGGAGCAGACCGCTACGCAGAACGTAACCATCATGGGTCAAGTGCATTCGCCGGGAAGTTACCCGATTGGCACCCCTCGACCGATTCTTGATGTGCTCGCCTTAGCCGGTGGGTTAACCGATCTCGCCGATCGAAAAGTGACCATCCAGCGGCACGCCAGCAAGGAACGGATCACATTCGTTGTCTCAAACTCTGCCAACGCCGCGCTGGATGGAAGCGTCTCCGTCTTTCCTGGGGACACGGTGCTTGTTTCCAAGGCGGATGTCGTGTACATCCTGGGCGATGTGAACCGGCCGGGCGGCTTCGCGATGGTCACCAACGACCAAAAGCTATCTGCGGTTCAGGCGATTTCTCTTGCCGGAGGAACCCCGCCCAATGCCGTTCCCTCCCACGCCCGGTTGATTCGCAAGCAAGCTGATGGAAGCCACGTCGAGATTCCACTGCAGCTGAGCGCTATGGAGAAGGGAAAGCAGCCGGATATCCAGCTGCAGGCGGATGACATCCTCTACGTTCCCTTCAGCTACGCGCGGAACGTGGCAGTGGGCGCCGGTAGCTTAGTGGGCGCGACATCCTCCGCCGCCATCTATCACTTTTAGTCAGTCCCGGTCACTCAAGTCATTGATCGGATTAGCACTCATCGAACAACAGGGGAGCCGGGATGACTGGCGAGTTACTCAAATCCATCAAGACGTCCGGACGCTGGTTACAGCGTCGCAGCGACTTCATTCATCGGATTCGTGCCCAAGCTCCTGGTGATTTTTGCCGCCCTCACCCTGGTAGTCAATGGAGCCCTGCCCCAGTTAGAGATGGTGGCTACCGGTGGTGACATATTATTCAAGCCGCGGCAGCTTACTATCTTCGCTCTTAGCTTTGTAACCATCCTGCTGCTTAAAGGGAGATTGCGGTCCAGCCCCTTGCTCCCGATCACCTTGTTCCTCGCCGGCTATCTTCCTCTTGAAGCACTCTTTTTGCACTTTTATCAAGGCCTCAGCTTCGCAGCTGTACGAAGTTCGTTGGAATGCTTTATTTTTCTGGTCGTGGCGGGGACAGCTTCTCTTGTACCCATCGAGCTAAAGTCGCGGCATATCCTAGGATTCCTTTCCGTGCTTACGATTGCATGCCTGATCATCTCGGCCGCGCAATTCCTCACCAATTCACCTGTGGTTCGCACAGACAGCAGTGATCTTACCTTTCATGTTCAGTCGTACCAATTTATCGATGAGACCCGTGCCTTCAGCCTGTTTGCGAACGGGCTTGATGCAGGTGTCTTCTATTCCTTCATGGGCGGAATCGCCACCAGCTTTTGTTTGCGGCGAAGGACAAGGAAGTTCGGTCTTGTTCTTTTTCCCCTGTGCGCGTTTGGCTGCTACGCAACCTACACCCGCCTGGCTATGGTCGGCTTCGTCGTGAGCTCCTTTGCTGTAGTTGTCATATCCAAAAAGGGGCTCATGAGGTTCAGTTTGCTGCTCCCCATTTTCTCACTGTGCTGCGCCGTCTTGATCGTCGTGCAAGGCCTGCGAACGGTGGGTGGCGCCGGCCGAAAAAGACCTGGCCAACATCTCGTCACTGAATCAACGAATCGTTGCCTGGGAGATGTACGGAGGGAAGTTTCTGGCTGGCAGTCCAACCGATATCCTATTCGGTATAGGACAGGGACCCTATACTCCGTATAGTGCGCCGGATCGTCTGGAAAATGCGGCTCCCATCCCTGTGGATAACGCATATCTGCTTGTTTTACTGGGCAGCGGCCTTCTTGGATTAGCCATCTCTGGCGTTTCGTACTGGTGCTTCTGGACGTTCCTTCGAAAACGCGCACTTTCGAGCGAAGACCACCTGCTCCAAGGTATAGCCGGTATCTTCGCGACCATTCCTTTCTTCAGCCTGGTCAACGATCTGCCAACCCAGACTATATTGCTTCTGTTGCTTGCCCTTTCATTGCGTCACGGAGATGATCCGGTATCCGCGTCCCCTCGCGCAGCTTTACAGGAACGGCACCTAAAGCTTGCGTGAATCAATGGCCACCTTATCGACCAATGCGCGCCCACCCGAGCCTCGTACCTTCGCCCGTACGGTGGCAAATAATTCGGCGGCAAACCTTACACGTCTCGCAGTGACGTCACTGGTATCTATCTTCTTACCCGCTTACCTGACCCATCATCTCCCAGTAAAAACTTACGGCGCATGGGTGCTTATCCTGCAGTTGAGCGCCTATGTGGGATACCTTGACTTCGGCGTTCAGACCGCGGTTTCCAAGTACATAGCTGAATACGAAGCCAAACGGGATTCTGCCGGTTGCGGGCGCTGTGCCAGTGTCGGCGTGGCTGATCATGCTCGTGGCCAGCGCTCTGGGAGTGCTTTTGACCCTCATCCTCGCATGGCGGGTACCAAACATTTTCAAAACAATGCCACGCGTGCTCGATCACGATGTGCGCATAAGTGTATTGTTCGTCGGCATCTCCCTCTCGATTAGTTTAGCTACGACTGTTTTCGTGGCCATCTTCCTGGGCCTGCAGCAATACCGGGTACCGATGGTAGTAACCATCATCAGCCGTGTGCTTTTTGGAGCTGCTATTTGCGTTGCGGTAGCATTCCACAGCAGCCTCGCTGTAATGGGGGCGGCGGCGGCGGGCGTAAACATTCTCACTGCGCTGCTGCGCATCGTTACCTGGCAGAGGCTTGCGCATCACATCCGTGTATCGCTGCGTTCCGTCGATGTAACACTGCTGCGACAGATGCTTAAATACTGCGCAATACTCACGGTGTGGTCTGTGTGCGCTCTCTTTATCAGCGGGCTGGACCTGACGATCGTAGGCCACTATTCATTTAGTGAAACGGCATACTATGCTATCGCCAACGCACCTACCAGCTTTCTGCTCACGATTAGTCGCCGCGGTGATGAGCCCTTTGTTGCCTGCAACTTCAGCTCTTAGTGTGCAGCGCAGTTCAGCTCAGATGGGTAGCGTATTACTGCGATCGACCCGGTATGGCATTATTGTTCTTTTCCTGACCGGCTTGCCCTTCCTGGTTGCCGGCTATTGGATATTACGGGTGTGGGTTGGTCCGGCCTACGCTCTGCATAGCGTGAACTTTCTGCGGATTCTGGTCTTAGCAAATATTGTCCGTACCTCCTGCTCACCCTACGCGACGATGGTGGTGGCGACTTCCAGGCAGAGCGTTGCCACTGCATCCCCGGTGGCAGAGGGCCTCGTCAACCTTGTCAGCAGCGTCTGGCTCGTGCAGCACCTGGGCGCGTTGGGTGTGGCCCTAGGCACACTGCTCGGCGCTGTGGTGGGTGTTGCTATGCATTTCGGTGTAAGCATGCGCTTCACCCAGACAGCGTTCGCGATTTCCCGCATAGAACTGTTTCTTAAGGGAATGCTTCGTCCAGCGGCGATAGCGATCCCTTCCATCGTGCTCTGGTGGCAATTCTCACCGACCGGCTTAGCCTCATTCAGCCTGCCGATTGGATTCGCCTGGGTCACTGCAACATTGCTGCTTGCGTGGATGGTCAGTATGACCCGAGCAGATCGAGATCTCGTGCTGCGGGTCGTTCGAGGCAAGCTGAGCATGCTCTAGAGTGCAGACAAATGCGCCGCGTGCCGTGTATACGAATGACGCAACGACCGGGAAAGGCGGATCAATCACTGTGGACGTCTCTGTTGCGATGTGCACTTACAACGGAAGCC
>CAVTPN010000008.1:225000-226122 GCA_963736535.1 uncultured Acidobacteriaceae bacterium | reverse complement strand
CTTATGCCGGCAGGGTCTCTTCTCAACGCTCCACCTGTCTTCTCAGTCAGGCTTCGCTGCGGTTGAGAATGCTCTCCTACCACGCACACCATAGGTGTGCATCCGCTGCTTCGGTGTACAGTTTTAGCCCCGTTATATTGTCGGCACCGGACCGCTTGACCAGTGAGCTATTACGCTTTCTTTAAAGGATGGCTGCTTCTAAGCCAACCTCCTGGCTGTCTGAGCGTTCCGACTTCCTTTCCCACTTAACTGTAACTTGGGGACCTTAGCAGGCGGTCTGGGCTGTTTCCCTCTCGACAATGAAGCTTAGCCCCCATTGTCTGACTCCCGGACTGGTTGTCATTGGCATTCGAAGTTTGATTGGATTCAGTAAGCCGGAAAGCCCCCTAGTCCATCCAGTTCTCTACCACCAATGCAAATCATCCGAGGCTAGCCCTAAAGCTATTTCGGAGAGAACGAGCTATCACGGAATTTGATTAGCCTTTCACCCCTACCCTCAGCTCATCCGAGCTTTTTTCAACAAACACCGGTTCGGTCCTCCAGTGGGTGTTACCCCACCTTCAACCTGGCCAAGGGTAGATCATCCCGCTTCGCGTCTATTCCTGCCAACTGATTCGCCCTATTCAGACTCGCTTTCGCTACGGCTCGCTTACGCTTAACCTTGCTGACAAGAATAACTAGCCGGCTCATTATGCAATAGGCACGCGGTCAGGCATTCTCTTGCGAGCATAGCCCTCCCACTGCTTGTAGGCACACGGTTTCAGGTACTTTGTACTCCCCTCGCAGGGGTTCTTTTCACCTTTCCCTCACGGTACTGGTTCACTATCGGTCAGAATCGAGTATTTAGCCTTACGGGATGGTCCCCGTAGATTCAAGCAGGGTTTCACGTGCCCCGCCTTACTCAGGTATCCGCTTCGAGTCTGGATGGTTTTCGTCTACGCGCCTGTCACGCTCTATGGATCCACTTTCCAGAGGATTCGACTAACCACCAGATTGGTAACTCTACTGTTGCGGACCCTACAACCCCCGTGACACCGAAATGCAACGGGTTTGGGCTATTCCGATTTCGCTCGCCACTACTCTCGGAATCGAGGTTTCTTTCTTTTCCTTCAGGTACTGAGA
>CAVTPN010000008.1:0-222500 GCA_963736535.1 uncultured Acidobacteriaceae bacterium | reverse complement strand
TGCGCCACTTTACTCATGGATTGCTCCACTTTCTCGTTCGACTTGCATGTGTTAGGCACGCCGCCAGCGTTGATTCTGAGCCAGGATCAAACTCTCGTTTGAAACCTGAGGTCTCTCAATTCCAGGACGGAGGTCCGGAAGGAGAGACCAGCCTCACAGAGCTCGAAAACTCCGTGAAGCATTACATTGTGAGAATGATCAAACCAAAACTTCATCGTTTTCTCACGACTGGCATGTTCAACCTGATTGTCAAAGATCCGTAACCGGGGTCCGCCTGAGCGGTCCGTTTTGGATCAAGGAATACACAGCAGAGCTGTGCGTCCTCGAACTTGTTGCGCTGCATTTTGCGGGATGCTTACAGACTCTCGCAATTTTACGCGCATTTACCGAAACTACAGAATTTTCAGGAGCTTGTCAACGGAAATTTCCTCCATTGACTCTCGCGCGGCAGCACCAAATTTGAAAGATCTGCCCAGAAGGCCGCGTCCCTTCAGCGCATGCGATCTGGTGGGCAATTTTGCCCAAGAGGGGAAACTCACCCTCGCCGTGCAATGGATTGTTCGCTCTGGAAGAAGTTTCCTTCTCTACCGGTTCCTGCGTGATCTTGAGCCCGGCAATACCCAGCCGGACTTTTAGGCGGGCTGACTTCGCCTGCCTAGGTTGAGATCAGATTCAGGTTTCCGGTATGGGCTCTGCTACGGCCCGTCGAACAACTGCTGCTTCGCTCGATCCTACTGGTTAGGCTGTGTTTCTGCCCTACCGCGAAGCTTCACCGTGACCACTGCTCACTCGTACAACTTTTTAAGAATACCAAAGTTCGCTGGGTTTAGCAAACTGCGCCCGGCGGTGTTGCTTTCCGAGGCTCTTTTTCAACGACCTGTGTGAGAGTACCAACTCGCTTACCGGACTGCAAGGGATGGGATTGTTGAAAAGCTGGATTGTTGTCGAAAAAGGCGGTTCTGGCTGGCGAACCGGTCGTGGACTGTTTACTCCCACTGCAGTCCCTACGGCTACGCCCAGGGACAAACGGGGCTTGAATGGGCTCAGCCAGCGTTGGTTGGGACGCAGGTTATTCAAATTTGGATATCAGGCCCAGGTCGGTTAGACCGTTGATGAAGAATTGCACTGCCAGGGCCACGAGCAGCAGGCCCATGATGCGGACCAGGATGCGGATTCCCGTCTCGCCCATGATGCCGCGCACACGGTTGGCGCCGTTCAGTACCAGGTAGGAAACCCCGGCGGTCAGGACGATGGCTCCCAAAACCACCCCCAGCTCCCAGGGTTTCAATGCCTCCCCTACCAGGATCATCACGCTCGAGATCGCACCCGGTCCGGCCAGCATGGGAATGCCCAAGGGCACAATGCCTGCATCGTCCTTGGAGCTTGCTTCCGCAGTCTCGTCGCTTAACTCCTGAGTGGGCGAACGCCTGGCCTCGATCATGTCAATGCCGATGAGCAGTAGGATTACACCTCCGGCTATTTCGAAGGCCGGCAGGGTGATGCCGAACATACGGAAGATCAGCTTGCCCGCCAAAGCAAAAGTCATCAGGACGATCAGGCAGGTGAGCGCTCCGCGGCGAGCCATGCGCTGTTGCCGCTTCCGATCGGCACCGGTAGTGATGGCAAGAAACGCTGGGATGGCAGCAAAGGGATCGACCAGAAAGAAAATGGAACTGACGGCCAGCACCGAGAAACGCACATAGTTCGAGTGCAGGGTGTCCATTGCGATGCTTGCCGGCGAGTACATCCACTCAACTTACAACGTTTGCTAAAGGGATGGGGAGATTCGCAGCTTTGTCCGCAGGTTCATGGTTGCGAAGTTATAATCGAAATTTCAATGGAAGGGAGCTGTTGTCGATGCCCATCACGCCTACCGCCAAGATATGGCACAACGGAAACCTAGTGCCCTGGGATAAGGCCCAGATTCACGTGATGAGTCATGTCGTGCATTATGGCTCGTCCGTTTTTGAAGGTATTCGCTGCTACGCGCAACCCGAGGGAGCGGCTATTTTTCGCCTTCCTGAACACATGCAGCGACTGCTTGACTCAGCCAAGATTTACCGCATGCCGCTGCCCTACTCGCTGGAGCAGCTTTCGAACGCAGTGGTCGGCCTGGTGGAGAGCAACGGCGTAGCCCCTTGCTACATCCGTCCTATCGCGCTGCGTGGCTACGGAGAGATGGGCGTCAGCCCCAAAGGCACGCCGACCGAGGTGTTCATCGCCAACTATTCCTGGGGTAAGTACGTCGCTGGAGACGAGGGCGCGGATGTATGCATCTCCTCGTGGAACCGGATGGCCCCTAACACCCTTCCCGCGCTGGCTAAGGCCGGAGGGAACTACCTCAATTCCCAGCTGATTCGTATGGAGGCCGACAGCAACGGCTACTCCGAAGGGATCGCGCTTGATGTCTTCGGCAACCTGTCGGAAGGCTCGGGTGAGAACCTCTTCGTGGTGCGCAATGGCGTGCTCTACACCACGCCGCTGGCCAATTCAGTGCTCTCCGGGATCACCCGCGATTCCGTGCTCACCATCGCTCGCCATCTGGCGATTCCCGTAGTGGAACAGGCAATGCCGCGCGAGCTGCTTTACATCGCCGACGAGGCCTTCTTCACCGGCACGGCAGCGGAGGTACACCCGATTCGTTCGGTGGACCGCATCACCATCGGTGACGGCACCGTCGGACCGATCAGCAAGCAGCTTTCCGAGGAGTACCTGGGTATCGCCCATGGGCTGCGGCCGGATCGATTCGGCTGGCTGACCCAGGTCAACGTGAACACCAGCCAACCCGTAACCGTCTAGGGGCGCTCGCTCGCTATTTAACTGCAGCCTTCGGTTCCTCCATAGGAGCCGAAGGCCGGCTGGCTGTGAAACCTATGAAGGGTGAAGTGGAATCCATGGGAGGGCTCAGGTTTTGGGGACGAATTCCCTCCTGCTCGCCCCATCCTGGCAAGATCGGACTTCCGGTGATGAGGCGCGCGCCCCGGTTGAAGGTCAGATAACTCCAGGCCCAGGAGAAAAACACGGCCAGGCGATTGCGGAAGCCAATCAGGAAGAACAGATGCACCGAAACCCATGAGAGCCACGCGAGGGTGCCCGACCAATGCGCCTTAAAGGGCCATTGCACGTTGGCGACGGCTGCATGGCGGCCGATGGTGGCCATGTCACCCTTATCAAAATAGTGAAATTTGGTTCGCGGCTTGCCCGCCATGTCCTGGGCAATCATCTTCGCGGCGTGGCGGCCCATCTGCATGGCCGGCTGGGCTACGCCGGGAATCTGGCGTCCCCCTTCTTCGACATGGGCCAGGTCTCCACAGACAAAAATCTCCGGGTGACCGGGCGGATTCAGGTAGATGTCTACGACGGCGCAGCCTCGTTTATCGGTCGGCACGCCCAGCATTTTGCCCAGAGGCGAGGCCTGGACACCAGCAGCCCATAAGGTCACCACCGCGTCCATGCGTTTGCCAGCGACCACAACATAGCCGGGCTTTACGTCGCTCACAGCTTGGCCGGTGTGTACTTCGACCCCCAGCTGTTCCAGCTGCTGAACAGCTTTTTTCGACAGATCCTCCGGATAGGCGGCCAGAATGCGAGGCGAGCCCTCGATCAGGATCACCCGCGCCTTGGCGGGATCGATGTGGCGGAAATCGTGGCGCATATAGAGCTTGGAGATGTCGCTGATGGCACCGGCCAACTCAACCCCGGTCGGACCTCCGCCGATGACGACGAAATTGAGGATCGCATGGGCGCCGGTCTCAACCACCTCCCGTTCCGCCAGTTCAAAGGCCAGCAGCACCCGGCGCCGGATTTCCGTCGCATCCTCGACGGTCTTCAGGCCTGGTGCATTTTGCGCCCAGTCATCGTGGCCGAAGTAGGAGTGGGTCGAGCCAGTGCCCAGAATCAGGTAGTCGTAGGAGATCTTCGCGCCAGTGCGCAGCAGCAGGCACCGGCTATCGACGTCGATGCCTTGCACCTCGTCCATAATTACTTCGATATTGCGCTTTCTCGACAAGATGGAGCGAATGGGCTGCGCGATATCGGCCGGGGAAAGGACGGCCAGCGCGACCTGATAAAGCAAAGGCTGGAAAGTACTGTGGTTGCGCCGATCGATGAGGGTTACGTCTACCGCCATACCCGCCAGCGCCTTCCCGGCGCTCAAGCCAGCGAAACCGCCGCCGACCACGACCACCCGGGGACGGGGAGGCAGATTCTTAACCGAAGGAGGAGTTGAAATTTCGGCCATTCAGACACGCTCCAGTACCTTTTAGATGAGATGCTCTGGTCGTAAGATACAGGTCGCCGGAAAAGGTTTCCGATGCTAGAGATAGAGACCACCGAAAAAGGTTCCGTTTGTTAGATCTCGGGATAGAAGTCGAAGAAGGCCTCGATGCTCTGCCGTAACTGGTTTTCGATCTCTTCCCGGCTCCCCTCAAGCACATGCATGGTCACGTGTGCCTGTTTGCCGTTCTTGAGCGTCACCAGGGCGTCGCCCACTTCGATCGCCTCCTCGGACGGAAGCAGCCTCATGCCGTAAATCAATGTCAGATTTGCCATGCCGCCATCTTACTTCCGCGACTCGCATCTTTCGGGGCCGCGTAGAATCAAAGACTCTATCTTTATGTCAGAAAACATCCGCGATACCGTTATCCTCGGCACCGGCTGCGCCGGTCTCACGGCTGCGATCTATGCCGCCCGCGCCAACCTCAAACCGCTGGTTCTCGAGGGACACGAGCCGGGCGGCCAGCTCTCTATCACCACCCTGGTGGAGAATTTTCCTGGCTGGCCGGAAGGGATTCAGGGCCCGGAATTGATCGAGCGGATGAAACTGCAGGCAACCCGCTTCGGAGCCGACTTGCAGATGGGTCACCTGGTATCGGTGGACTTCTCCAAGCGGCCGCTCGCCCTGAACCTGGGGAAAGAAACGGTGCACACCCGCACCCTGATTATCGCCAGCGGGGCTTCCGCACGCTGGCTGGGGCTGCCCAGCGAACAAGCCCTGATCGGGCATGGGGTGAGTTCCTGTGCCACATGCGACGGCTTCTTTTTCTCGGGCAAGGAGATCGCTGTCATTGGCGGCGGCGACTCCGCCATGGAAGAGGCGCTATTTCTCACTCGCTTTGCCACCAAGGTCACGCTGATCCATCGCCGCGAGCAATTCCGCTCTTCGCGCATCATGCTCGATCGCGCCATGGGCCACGAGAAGATCAAGTTCCTGACCAACACGGCGGTCGAAGAGGTGCTGGGCGCGGAGCAGAAGGAAGTGACCGGCTTGCGCCTGCGGAACACCCTCAACCATGAAGAGTCGACCCTGCCGGTAAGCGCCATGTTTCTGGGGATTGGCCACATTCCCAACGCCAAGATGTTTCGCGGGCTGCTCGATCTGGATGACGATGGATACATTCGCACTACGGACCAGGTGTTTACCCGCGTTCCCGGGGTTTTCGCCTGTGGAGACGTGCAGGATCGCAGATACCGCCAGGCAATCACCGCCGCCGGGTCGGGCTGCATGGCCGCTCTGGAAGTGGAAAAGTTCCTTGAAGAACACGGCCGTTGAGGACGACCGGGTGAGCGAAGCAGCCGCGGGAACTTTTCCCATGCTGGGGGAAAATCTCGAGCGCATCGAAGCCCAGATCACCATGGCCTGCCGCGAGGCCGGGCGAGCCCGGGCGGAGGTCGCCCTGATGGCGGTGTCGAAGATGCATCCTGCCTCGGCAATCCTCGCAGCCAAGACGCTGGGTATCCGGCTCTTCGGGGAAAACCGGGTGCAGGAGTTTCAGGAGAAGAGCGTTCAGCTGGGGGCTGCCAGTGCGGCGGGGGCTGAATTCCACCTTATCGGCCACCTGCAGTCGAACAAGGCAGCGCGCGCCGCCGAACTCTTCGCCTCGATCGACACGCTTGATTCTTTGCCGCTTGCCGAACGCCTGAACCAGGCTGCGACCCAGCTGGGGCGGCGGCTGGCGGTGTTGATCGAGATCAAGCTGAGTCACGAATCCTCAAAGTCCGGCATCGCGCCGGACTCAGCCGAGCTTCGCCTGTTGCTTGAGAGGCTGCCCAGCTTAACCGCGCTGGAGCTTCGCGGGCTGATGACTGTGCCGCCATTCCTTGACGATCTGTTAGCGGTCCGCCCCTATTTCGCCCGGCTGCGCATGCTCCGGGATCAGCTGGCAGCGGCGCATCCGCGGTTGTCGTTTGCTGAGCTATCGATGGGGATGTCGCATGACTTCCCGGTGGCTATCGCTGAAGGTGCGACCCAGGTGCGTATTGGCACCGCATTGTTCGGAGCCCGGAAGTACCCGAAGTGATTTCCACGGTTTAGTCTGGATCCCTGGCCGCGGGTCGACCCTTTGCAAAAAACGGCCAAGGAGGCTACTTTTCAGTCGTGTGCGGAATCGCCGGCGAGTTCATTTTCGATGCACGGGGACGCGTTGATGAGTCGATGATTGTGCCCATGGTTTCGGCGATCCGACATCGTGGGCCCGATCAATGGGGCTACTATCTCGGCTGCTCGGGATCAGTTCTGCTGATCAACACGCGGCTGTCGATCGTGGATCTCTCGAACGGCCGTCAGCCGCTCTCGAACGAAGATGGCTCTATCTGGGTAGTCCTGAACGGCGAACTTTACGGATTTCAGGAAATCGCCAAGGACCTTGAGTCGAGGGGCCATCGTTTTCGCACCCGCAGCGACACTGAGGTCATCGTTCACCTCTACGAAGAGTACGGTGAGGATTTTGTTTCCCACCTGCGGGGCGAATTCGCCATCGCCCTTTTGGACCAGAGGAATGAGGTGTTGTACCTGGTTCGCGACCGTTTTGGCATCAAGCCTCTCTTCTATTCCCGACTGACGGATTCGCTGGTGTTCGGCTCCGAAATCAAGGCGATCCTGCGGCATGGGAAGGCTCGAGCCCGGCTGGATCACGTAAACCTTTTCCATCTATTGCACGGATTATTGCTACCCGAAGCGACGTGCTTTGAAAACATTCGGACGGTCGAGCCCGGGTGCATGTTACGCATTTCGCGCTCCGGGGTAACGCGGCACCGTTACTGGGATCTGCCCCTCGGTGGCGAGGTGGCCCCCAGCAGCGAGGAAGAGGCGATCGAAGAGTTCCGGCGATTATTTTACGAAGCCGTGCGCCTGCGGTTGCATGGCGACGTAGAAGTCGGGGCATATGTCTCGGGCGGCCTGGATTCGACGGCGGTCGCCTCGACGGCCGCCGAAGTCAGTGGGCGGCCGGTCAAAGCCTTTACCGTGGCATTTGAAAACAAAAAGCTCAACGAGGGAGAAGCAGCGGCAGAATTCGCGCAAGCCAGCGGCTTTGAGCACCATACCGTCGAGATTGGTCCGGGAGATTTGGCGCCTTACTTCGAGCGCTCCTTGTGGCACAGCGAAATGCCGGTGAGCAACAGCCACGGCGCGGCCAAGATGATTCTCTCCGAGTTGGCCAGGCGTCACGTAAAAGTTGTGCTCACCGGCGAGGGCGCAGACGAAGCGCTGGCGGGTTACAACGTCTTCCAGCACATCGCGCTCCTCGAGGAAGTCCGCACCCACCCCAAGGATCGGGAGCGCCGCGCCGCCCTCGAGGCCTTGCTGAGGAAAGAACGGTCGGGCATCGCGCTGCACAACAGCGGGGTCCTACCAATGCGAGCCTTGCCGGAGTACGACCGCGTCGTTGCTTTATTTGGCGCCTACCCGTATGCCATGGCACGCGCGCTGCGAACCGGGAAAAGGATTCCGTTCGTGATGTCGGGCGATTTTCGCCGGGAGGTCGCCGGGATCGATCCCGTAGCCGAGATGGCCGAGCGGATCGGGCGCGGGCGCATGGCATCCCTCTCGCCGGTCCTCGCCCACCAGTACTACCTTTTCAAGGCGGATCTGCCGACCTACATCCTCAACTATCTTGGGGATCGGGTCGAGATGGCGCACTCCATTGAGGGCCGAGTACCGTTTCTCGATCACAAACTGGTTGAGTTTGCCTTCGCGCTTCCACTTTCGCTGAAGTTGCGGAACGGGGCCGGCAAGTACATCCTACGCCGCGCCATTGCCGGGAAGTTGCCCTCCGCCCTGCAGGTGAAGAAGCGACCGTTCGTGGCGGCGGCGAGCGAGACCCTGGGACTAAACAAGAACTCTGCATTCTCCGCGCACTATCTGGACAGCCGGGTCATCCGAAACGCCGGCTTATTCAGCCCGCAGGCGGTCGGAGCTCTCCGCCGGAGTCTTGCCTATCTTCCGCGCGGCTCGCGGGCCTTGAGCCTAACGGAGACGGTATTGACCGGGATCGCGTCCGTCCACGCTGTCAACGAAATGTTTTGTGAGCGCTTCGAGGACTCGGCCGCGCGATTCAGTCTTTCCCGAACGGATTCAACCCTGGCGGATGGGCGAATCTGATTTTCCGAGCGACTGCAAAGGAAAGGCGCATGATCCCACCCTTGAGGGAAAAAACCGGCAAGGATGGGGCACCCGCACTTCTGCTGGTGTACACCTATAGGACATGTCCAGCCACGTTTTGTACGCCGGGGTGCTCGGCGTTATCGTTCTGACCCTGCTCACGGTTTCGCTTTCACGCCTGAAGAAGACGAAGACCAAGGCCGATTACCTGGTCGCGGGGCGTTCGCTGCCGGCTTTCGTGCTGGTGTTTACACTTCTCTCGTCGTGGATTGGTTCGGGATCACTGCTGGGCGGCGCGGAGAATGCCTATAAGCACGGCTTTGCCGCTCTTTGGCAGGGGGGCGGCGGATGGGCCGGACTGCTGCTGATTTATTTCATTGCTCCACGGGCACGGAAGTTTGCCCAGTTTACGATTCCCGACCTGCTGGAAGCTCGTTATAACCAGACGGCCCGGGTGCTGGGGGTCATCGCCATTCTGTTTGCCTATACCGCGATCACCAGCTACCAGCTGATCGGCGGTGGCGATATTCTCCACCTGGTTTTTCCCGAAGCCATCACCGCAGACCTGGGCAAGTACATCATTGCCACATTCGTCATCGTGTTCACCGCCATCGCCGGGATGGCTTCCGTGGCGTATATGGATGTGGTTATCGGGTCGCTGGCGACGATCACTCTGCTCACGGCCTTACCCTTTGTGTTGCACGCGGCAGGAGGATGGAGCGGCGTCACCCACGCCTTGCCGGCTACGCACTTTCAGGTTCTGGGAGACTTCAGCCTTGCCCAGGCATTCGAGCTTTTTCTGCCCACCATGCTGCTGATGCTGGGCAATCAGTCGATGTATCAGAAGTTCTTCTCCGCGAGGTCGGAGAAGGACGCGCGCAATGCGGTGGTGGGATGGATTATCGGCACGGTGATTCTTGAAACAGTCATTGTTGCACTGGCGGTCTTCGGGTCGGTGCTCTTTGCTTCTGGCGAGGTTCATCAACGCCCGCGAGAGATCATTGCTTATACGGCGTTGCATGGATTGCCGGCCTGGCTGGGGGCAATGCTGATGGGGGCAGTGTTCGCCAAGATCATCTCTACCGCCAATAACTACCTATTTTCTCCTTCGACGAACCTGGTTAACGATGTTTTTACTCGCTACATTGCGCCCGGGGCTTCGAATAAGAGGGTGCTTATCGTTTCTCGCCTGGTGGTGGTCA
The DNA here is from genome assembly GCA_963736535.1 of uncultured Acidobacteriaceae bacterium. Taxonomy (GTDB): domain Bacteria; phylum Acidobacteriota; class Terriglobia; order Terriglobales; family Acidobacteriaceae; genus PALSA-350. Next base: position 212,918 of record CAVTPN010000008.1, on the reverse strand, counting down.
TGCTTGGCATCTGGGCGCTTTACCAGGCTCTTAACACCAGCTCGGTGCTGGCTAAGACGCTTTACGCGTATACCATTTACTCGGCTGCGCTCACGCCGGTGATATTGGCCGCGTTTTATAGCCGGCGGGCGAATGCCCAGGGTGCAGTGAGTGCCATCGCGGTGGGGACAATGGTCACTTTTTTCTGGGATCTTGATGTGGTTAAGCGGAACCTGCCTCCTTTGCTGGCGCAGCGGGACGCTATCTTTCCGGCTTTGATCGCGGCGCTGGTTTGCCTTGTGGTGGTGAGTGCGTTGACTCCTCCGCCGAAGGCTGCGCAGGTGGCTTTGTTTTTTCCTTAGGGGTAGGGAAAGCAGTCGTGGGGGCTTGTTTCGGCAGTCGCAGGCTTTGGCGATGGAGGGCGGTTACCGCACTCAAGCCAAAAGCGAGCCTTGAATGGGCCCCCAGCTCTTGTCAGCCGATTTTCATTTCCGTATTGAGTGCGGTTATCCCACTCAAGCCAAAAGAGGGCTTGAATGGGCCACCCAGCCTTTCTCGGCCACCCGTGCCTCAGCCACCCAGCCTTGGGAAGGGACGGCGCCCTAACGGGTGGTGAGGGCTTCTAGTTGGGGGCGCGCGGCTTCGTAGGTCAAGGCTATGCCTTCGGCCAGGGTCGTCGTCGGTTGCCAGCCCAGATCTCGTATGCGGCTTACGTCGAGGAGTTTCTGCGGTGTTCCGTCGGGCTTTGTGGTGTCGAAGACCAACTCCCCTTTGAAGCCCAGGGCGGCGCAGACCTGTTCCGCTAGTTCTCGAATAGTCACATCCGTGCCGGTGCCGATGTTGATCAGCGGCACGCCCGCCAGCAAGGAAGAATAGATCGTCTTGCGGCAGGTTCATGAGAAAGACACAGGCTTCGGCCAGGTCTTCACTGAAAAGGAGCTCGCGGCGCGGCGTGCCCGTTCCCCAAACGACAATCTGCTTGTGCCCCAGCGCTTTTGCCTCCGCCACTTTGCGGATCAACGCCGGTAGGACGTGCGAGTTCTGGGGATCGAAGTTGTCGCCCGGACCATATAGATTGGCGGGCATGGCCGCCAGGTATCGAGTGTGGAATTGCCGGTTGTAAGACCAACACATCTCGATCCCTGCAATCTTGGCCAAAGCATAGGGACGGTTGGTAGGCTCGAGCGGTCCGGTGAGCAGATACTCTTCCTTGATCGGCTGCGGGCACAGCTTGGGGTAAATACAACTGGAGCCGAGGAAGAGCAGGCGGTCGACCCCGGCGCGGTAGCTGGCGTCGATCACATTGGTTTGAATGAACAGGTTTTCGCGGATGAAGTCTGCCGGATAAAGATCGTTGGCCAGAATGCCGCCGACTTTGGCAGCGGCCAGAAAGACGTGAGCGGGACGCTCCTGCTCGAAGAAGCGCCGCACGGCGACTGCGTCGGTGAGGTCGAGCTCGGCATGCGATCGCAGCAGGAGCCGCTCAAAGCCGTGCTGCCGTAGATTGCGGCAGATCGCTGAGCCCACCAGACCGCGGTGCCCGGCAACGTAGATCAGGTCATTCTTCTCCACCGCGCTGTGCTCCGATCAGGATTCGTGAAAGTTGTAGGCAGCATAGCCGTGCTGCGTGACCAGGGCATCGCGTTCCGCAGCCTTCATGTCTTCAACGGCCATCTCTTCTACCAGGGAGCGGAAGTCGATCCTGGGCGACCAGCCCAGTTCTCTGCGCGCCTTGCTGGCATCGCCCAACAAAGTCTCTACCTCGGCGGGCCGGAAGTAACGCGGATCGACCGCCACCAGGGCCTTGCCGTGCTGGTCGTAGGCCTGCTCTTCAACGCCGGCTGCCCCTCCATTCAAGATGGATGTCGAGACACGCTGCCGCCATGGTGACAAATTCCCGAACGCTGTATTGGACCCCGGTGGCAATCACGTAGTCGGCCGGACGCGCCTGCTGCAGCATCAACCACTGCATCTCGATGTAGTCGCGGGCATGCCCCCAATCGCGCCGGGAATCAAGATTGCCCAGGTAGAGCTTCTGCTGCAGGCCGAGCTTGATGCGGGCCATGGCGCGGGTCACCTTGCGGGTGACAAAGGTCTCGCCGCGTAACGGCGATTCGTGATTGAACATGATGCCATTGCAGGCATAGATGCCGTAGGATTCACGGTAATTGACCGTGATCCAGTAGGCGTAGAGTTTGGCAACTCCATAGGGCGAACGGGGATAGAAGGGGGTTTTTTCCGACTGGGGTATCTGCTGCACCAGACCGTACATCTCCGACGACGACGCCTGATAGAAGCGCGCCTTCTGGGTGAGGGAGAGAATGCGAATGGCCTCCAGCAGGCGGAGGGTTCCCAGAGCATCGGAGTTCGCGGTGTATTCGGGCTCCTCAAACGACACCTGGACATGACTCTGGGCGGCCAGGTTATAGATCTCGTCGGGCTGAACCTTCTCCACCACATGGATCAGGCTGGTGGAATCGGTCATGTCGCCGTAGTGAAGCACCAGCCGGCGCTTTTCCTGGTGGGGATCCTCATACAGGTGGTCGATGCGATTGGTGTTCAATAAGGAAGTGCGGCGCTTGATGCCATGCACTTCATACCCCTTTTTGAGCAGGAACTCAGCGAGATAGGCACCATCCTGACCGGTGATGCCGGTGATCAAAGCTCGTTTCAAGAAGGAGGGCTCCTCTTTGGCTAGACGGTTGAAGGCTGATCTCATTTTATGCCAGATGACTCTCCGCGCCCGGTTAGTTCGGGTTGGGGATACCCGGCTGGTATCTTGGCAGAGACCATGGCTGCACACGGACCCCAACCGCCCGCTAAGCGGCTGCTGCATGTGGTGGCATCGCTCGCGCCGGCAGCGGGAGGAACCACCGAAGGCATTCGCAAGCTGGCCGAGAGCTGTGCCGGCATCTGCGCGGTGGAAGTCGTTTGCCTGGATGACCCGGCAGAATCGTACCTGCACGGGCAGAGCTTCCCGGTGCACGCACTGGGTCCGGCACGGGGCAACTATCGCTACACGCGGCGGCTGGAGGAGTGGTTGGGGCAGAATCTGGCGCGCTTCGATGGCGTGGCGATCCATGGCCTGTGGCAATACCACAGCTACGGGAGCTACCGCATGGTTCGCGGGCGGACTCCTTATGTGGTATTTCCTCACGGCATGCTGGATCCCTATTTCAAGCGGGCCTTTCCGCTGAAACACCTCAAGAAGCAGGTGTATTGGCTGGCCCGGGAATATCGGGTGTTACGGGATGCCAGGGCGGTGTGCTTCACTACGCCGATCGAGCGCGACTCCGCCGTGGGAACGCTGTGGCCGGAGCGATGGAATCCGGTCGTGGTTTCGTTCGGAAGCTCGCAGCCCACGGGGGATCCGGCGAAGCAGCGGGAGATGTTTTTGGCCCGGTATCCCGCCTTGCGGCAGCGCAGGTTTTTTCTCTTCCTCTCCCGCATCCACAGCAAGAAGGGATGCGATCTGCTGCTGGAAGGCGCTAGGACGGTTAGCGGAGGCGCATCCGGATTTGGATTTGGTGATGGCCGGACCCGACGAAGGGGGGCTGCGGCCGGCGCTGGAAGCACAGGCACAGCGGCTCCGCATCGATGCCCGAGTGCATTGGACCGGCATGCTGGAGGGCGACTTGAAATGGGGCGCATTCCACGCGGCGGATGCGTTTGTGCTGCCTTCGCACCAGGAGAACTTCGGAGTGGCGGTCGTGGAAGCGCTGGCCTGCGGGTTACCGGTGCTTATCTCCGATCAAGTGAATATCTGGCCGGATATTGCCCACGATGAGGCCGGCATTGTGAACCCCGACACCGCCGAAGGGACGTACCGCTCCATGGCAACCTTGCTGGCGATGACCCCAGAGGAACGGCAGCGCATGGTAAGCAATGGTCTGGCGTGCTTTCGCACGCGTTATGAGATGAAGAGGACGGCACAGGCGCTTAACGACCTTTTCTAGCTTCTCCGTAGCAGGTTTGTCCCAGGACTGCCGGACGTTCCATGGGGCTAGCTGCGGAAACTCTTCGGGAGCCCGGGCTACTGATCCGGGTTCGGCCCGGTAAGCCGTGGACACAAAGCACGTCCTGGACTGCCTGCATTGTGCCGCCGTTCAAGCTCATGCACGCCGAAGCACTGCTTGCATCAAAGGTCAATGTTTTCGCAGGTTAGCTCATTGGCGATTCGCCAGCTGGGTTTGAGGCGTGTGGGCTGCCGTGGGCTGAACCCCTTCATCGTATACAGCCATTTGTTCGTAGACCTGCGCGTGCTCCAGGGTAAAGCCGGCTAGATCTTTGGCGGAGAGAATCGCCCGATTGCCGCGCGGCCAATCAATTTTCAGCGCCGGATCGTTCCACAGGATCGTTCGCTCATGTTGGGGTGCATAGAAATCAGTGGCCTTGTAAAGGACTTCCGCGCCTTCCGACAGCACCATGAAACCGTGTGCGAAACCCGGAGGAATCCAAAGCATCCGGCGATTGCTGCTGCTGAGCGTTTCACCCACCCACTGGCAAAATGTGGGGGAATGCCGCCGGAGATCGAGCGCGACGTCGTAGATTTCTCCACTCAGACAGCGGATCAGCTTTCCTTGAGGATTTTGAATCTGGTAGTGGAGACCGCGAACCACATCGCGCCGGGAAAAGGACTGATTGTCCTGAACGAAAGGACCCTTGATGCCCAGTTCCGCCAGAACCCGTTCGTTGTAGCACTCAAAAAAAGTACCGCGGCTGTCTTCGAAGACCCGAGGTTCAAGCAGTTGGACATCCGCAATCGTGGTCGCTAGTGCCTTCATCGATTCACTCCAATCGCTTCTGCGAGCTTACTTTGACGTCATCTTTGACGTCATCCAGGAATTCAGCTGGCCACTTGCATCCCGGTTAATAGCTCTTGTAGCTGCTGCTGCCAAGAGGGGAGCCGAAAACCGAAGGTGTGGGCAAATTTATCGTTGGCGAGCACTGAATTGGCAGGCCGTTTGGCCGGAGTTGGATAGTCTGAGGACGGAATAGCCTGCACCCGCGGCGGGACACTGAGGATACCCGCGCTGAAGATAGCGCGGGCAAAGCCACACCACGAGGTCGAACCGCCAGCTGTCATGTGATAGATTCCCGCTGGAAGCCTTGCCCCAGGAGCAGCGTATTGGTCCACCAGCCGTGCAGTAGCGCCGGCGATGGCAGCGGCGGAAGTGGGAGCACCCACCTGATCGTCCACCACTCTCAATTCAGACCGCTCGGCGCCCAAACGGAGCATGGTGCGAAGGAAATTCCTGCCTTGAGAAGAGTAGACCCAGCTGGTGCGCAGCACCAGATAACGGCCCCCAGTTTCTGCAATCGCCGCTTCCCCTGCCGCCTTCGACGCTCCATAGACACTTACCGGGCTGACCGGATCGCTTTCAAGATAAGGATCCGGCTTTTCTCCGTTGAAGACATAATCGGTTGAAAAATGGATAAGGAGAGCATCCAGTCGGGCCGCCTCCTGAGCCAGCACCCGGGGAGCGGCAGCGTTCACGGCGAAGCAGAGTTCGGGTTCTACTTCAGCCTGATCCACAGCCGTGTAGGCACCGGCGTTGACGATGACCGCGGGCTCAAGTCGACGAACCAGGTCCCGGATAGACTGCTCGTTACTCAGATCGCATTCCGTTCTGCCGACCGTAACCAAATCACCAGGGGAATGGTACAGGCGGGAGAACTCTCTCCCGACCTGTCCGTTTTTGCCGGTCATCAAGATTCGCATGCGTATCAGAGCTAGTGTAGAGGAACTTGGCCGGCGAATCCCTAAAATCGTCGGCGCGGCTAACGTTCTATGGGACTTACCCTCGCCTTCAGCGGTGAAGGGAGAGGGTCTCTTTAGTAACTTATGCACGCCGGGGCAATGGGCTAGAATTCTTCCACCATGAGCGAAGTGACCGAATCGACTGATCTTCCGAAAATCTCCGGGCCTGGACCCAACATGGCTCAGGTCGATCCGCCACATCCGTTCAAGAGTGCCCTGAAGACCCTGGTGATCGCCACCATTGTGATCAGCATTGCCCTGGGACTCTATGTTTACCTGGGACAGAAACCCCCCGTAGCTTCCGGAGAGGTTTTAGCTTCAACCATTTACCCGGTGCATACCTCCATCAATAATGGGGCCGGCGGCAATGATGGGATGGCAGGCACCAGCGAGTCTTACGATCAAGTGCTGATCCTGACCAAGATCAGGATCAGGAATCAGACGGACATTCCGCTTTTCCTGCAGGATATTGGGTCCACGATCAAATTGCCGGACGGATCGGTGCAGACGAATGTGGCGGCCAGCGATAAGGATATGGATCGGGTCTTCCAGGCCTACCCTTCCTTAAGCTACCTGCGCGGTGACCCGATCCATCGCGACATCACCCTGTCTCCCGGGCAAGCGGCCGAAGGATTGGCAATCTTCAACTATCCCATTAGCAAGGAACAATGGGATACGCTGCAGACGGCTAAAGTCGTGGTCCAGTTTATGCACCAGAAGAATCTGGAAGTGAACATCACTCGCTGAGCGGGGCGAGAGATGCGGATCGCTCCAGGAGCGCTCCTGTCCGTGGAAAAACACGTAGCTGGAAAGTCGCGCTGCCGCCTGGACGAGTCCGCTCCGAGTGACAAACGCGTGGGGAGGCATGGTAGCCCACTCAAGCCAAAGTACGGCTTGAATGGGGCACCCAAAGCTTTTGTTGCGGTTGTAATTTCTCTCTTCACTCGCCGACGCGAGTCGACTGCGCGGGTCCCACGGTCCGGCGGCCCTGACTACGGGGTCATGGAGGCAGGCGCGTTTTTCGGCGTCGCCAGGTAGCCGATCACCTGATTCTTGTTGATGGTGTTAATCACCAGCTCGTAGAGGAGCTTGTCTTTGCCGGTGTAGAACTGGACCGGCTCGTCCAGGCTCTTGTCTTTTTTCTCGATCTTCTTATCGTCCGACTCCACGACCAAGGTGTACTTGGAGTGTTTTTCGTCTGCCTTCTTCAGCTGCAGGCTGACGCCCGAGATCGGAGTGGGCTTGGCTCCCTTGGTCAGGTTCAAATCGTAATAGTTACGATCGCCCTTATGCTTGAGGATATCGAGCTCTTTAGCATTGGTCGCGACTAGCCCGCTGGTCAAGCCCAGATCGCCAGTCACCCTTTGCAACTTGCTCTCGGTATTTGCTAATTCAGTCTTGGTTGCGGCCACGTCGGTTTTCACGCCGCCCACATCGGTCTTGACCGAAGAGACGTCGCTCGAGACCGCACCGATCTGCTTCTGAGCCTCGGCCTGGGCTGCCTGCTGCTCCTTCTCCAGGCGGCTGGTTTCCGCCTGCTGCCGCTTGAGGAATTCACTGGCACGCGCTTCCAACTGCCGCTGGGTAAGGCCGACGCTTTGGCCCAAGGTTTCTGAGGTCACGCGCAGCTTGGCGTTGGTCTCATTGAGGCTCTCGGCCAGCTTGTCATTTTGCTGTTGTGCGTTGACCAGGGCGGTCTGCGATTTTTCCAGCCGGGTCTCCAGCGTGTAGCTCCAGATGAGCGCACCCGCGGATGCCAATGCGGCAAAGCCAAGAATGGCAATAAATACTCCCGATTGGGTTCGTTCGGCTGTTTCGTAACTGTCGTCGCTCATGCGATCTGCCTCTTTCGCCTGCGGGGCACGCTCTGCGCTCCGCGGTATTTTCTCATCCTACAATGGACGAGTGGAGAGTGTAGATGTCATCGTTGGGGGAGGGGGCATTATTGGTCTCTCCGCGGCGCTTGCATTGGCGCGAAACGGATTCCGCGTCCGCGTCATCGAGAAAGGCCATGCCATGTCTGAGGCTTCGTGGGCCGCAGCCGGCATGTTGTCGGCCAACGATCCCGAACATCCCGCAGAACTAGCCCACCTCGCCGCCCTGAGCATCCGCCTTTACCCGGAATATCTCAGAACGGTTGAGCGGCTCTCCGGCCGCCTTGTTCCCCTGCGCACCCAAGCCACTCTTGTGACGAGCGGGATTGGGGGTGAGTTTCACCCCAACGAAACCGCAGTGTGCCCTGGCCTGAGCGCGCAAGAGGCGGAAAGACGGGTACCTGGGTTGGCAACCGACAGGCGTTCCTTCTGCTGGATGGAGGAACCGAGCCTGGATCCACGCGATTTGTGCGCGGCTCTCCCTTTGGCCGCAGCCGCGGCAGGGGTGGATTTGCAGCAGGAAACAGAGGTGCTCGCCGTTACCAGCCAGGGCGGCTCAGTAGAGGTGAGAACGCAAAGCGGAACGGTGAACGCGGGCGCCTTCGTGAACTGTTGCGGGGCGTGGGCGGCGGGAGTGCGCCATGCCGGGCTGGAGCACCCACCCGCGATGGCGGTAGAACCCCGGAAAGGACAGATGATTGCGGTGCGTGTAGCCCCGCCGCTCGACCTGCAATACGTTCTACGCTCGCCCGAGATCTACCTGGTGCCCAGGGGTAACGGCCTGATTGTGATCGGGGCCACGGTGGAGCGGGCGGGGTTCGATCGGCGAGTGGAACCGTTGGTCGTGGAACGGCTGCGCGCCCGGGCGGCGGCACTGTGGCCTCCCATCGCTTCGGCCCCGGTGGTGGAAAGCTGGAGCGGGCTTCGTCCGGGGACCAGCGACGGACTGCCTATCATTGGTAGCGCCGGGCTGCCGCATTGCTGGATAGCGACGGGACACTTTCGTAATGGGATTCTGCTGGCGCCGGCAACTGGTCTGGTCGTACGGCAACTGCTGCAAGGCGACACGCCCGAGGTTTCGCTGGCCGCTTTCCTCCCCGGGCGCTTGATGGAAGCGGCGCCAGCTAGCCAGCATTGACCATTCGCAAAAACGCTAATGAATTTCGGCGATTTCGGCGAACGCCTGGCGAAGCCGATCGATCGAGAAGCCTGGACTCCTGCTGGCATCGATGAGGACCTTCTCCCGCCGGGCGATGAGATCGGCAGCCGCGGGAACAAGTTTGACCGCCTCGGCCGGAACGACGACCGCTCCATGGCGATCAGCATGGATCACATCGTTGGGCGAAACGATCATGCCGGCAACGCTTACGACCGTTCCGACGTCTACGACGTGAACATGGACGTGTGAAGGCATAATCGATCCCGCCAGCACGAAGAAGTCCGTGGCCCACAGGTCGAGGTCACGGACCGCACCATCCGTGATGACGCCGGCACATCCCAAGCCCTTGTGTACATTGCTGTTTACTTCGCCCCAGAACGCGCCCAGGCCGGTGTCGGGACCGTCGAGATCCTGGATGACGGCAATGCTGGGCGTTGGCCCGGCGGCGATATGTTCGTAATAGGCGATCGTTCTCTTGCCTCCGTCCTGCGGGCCGCGTGGATCCGGTTCGCGGGAACGAATGGTCGCAGTCCGCGCGAAAGCCACCACGGGCTTGGCATTGGGGAATGGGGCGACCAGAGGCCGGCGATTAAAACCGAATGCGCGTCGATCGGGAGCGACGACATCGAGCGCATTGCAAACGGTCGGCGTATCAAAGGCTCGCAGCGCTTCGAGGTCAGCAAGTTCGGGCAGTACGGACATGTTGGTCCCTCCACAGTCTCTTCTTGTACTTGACAGGACCGGTGCTGGCAAATAGCTCCTGCCCCTTGGAAGATCGGCCGTGCGCTGGTCTTCTACTGCGACTGCGGAACCTGAATGAGCTCCAGGAGAGCCCCATCGGGATCCCGAAAGTAACAAAATTTCACACCGCCCAAAAGGGGATGGTCGGGGGGAAACGCAGACGGCTCGGAGAGGAAGCGAACACCCTTCTGGCTGAAGTCACGATGTGTTTGCTCTATATCGGCCACCTGAAATGCCAGGTGCGTGTTGCCGAAACCGATCGGACGACAAGTCCGCACGCTTTCCAATCGGTGAGGTGTATTGAATGAGCTCGATTGCTGTAGACAGCCCGGGTATTTGCAGAAAAACGATGCGCGCTTTCGCTGCTGGAATTCCGACCCCCGCGCCAAACTGAGGTAAATCCATCAGCAGATCCAGCCCTATGGTCCCGCCTAATACAGTTTCGTAAAAGCCGAGACTCCGCGCCATATTTTCCACGACTATGCCCGCATGATGGAGGCCCTTTAGCATAAATATCCCTTTCGAAAGCAGCAGACAGGAGAGTCGATTCGTCTCTGGAGCGGAATCATATGAAAATTAGTTTCTTATGTCAACGCGAAAGGGAATTTCGTTTGCAAGCAAGAGTGACGGTTGTGTAAGATGACTTTTCGGTTCGATATCGAAGAATCTTTCACGGAGGAAGCGATGGCAAAAATTTTGTTGGTCACCGGAGACGGAGCGGAGTCACTGGAAGTGATGTATCCCTATCAGAGGTTGACGGAGGAGGGCTACCACGTCGACATCGCGTCCCCAACCAAGAAAACCTTGCACACGGTAGTGCACGACTTCGAGCCTGGCTGGGAGACCAATACGGAGAAGCCGGGCTATCAGATTCAGCCCCATATTACGTTCTCTGAGGTCAAGCCCGACGAGTATGTTGGTTTGGTGATTCCGGGGGGGCGGGCACCGGAATACATTCGCTACGATGAAGATCTGCAGAAGATTGTGAAAGCGTTCTTTTCTGCCAACAAACCGGTCGCAGCGCTCTGTCATGCCGGCCAGATTCTTGCCGCCGGGCAGATGGTGAAGGGCCGCACCATGACCTGCTATCACCTCATTCGGTCTGAGGTGATCGCGTCAGGAGCCAATTACGTCGACCAGGAGGTGGTGGTCGATGACCAGCTGGTGACTGCACGCGCGTGGCCGGATCACCCGGCGTTCATGCGCGAGTTTATGAAGCTATTGAGGGTTGCGGATCGAAAGAGTACGGCGCCGAAAGCCATAGCGTAGGAAGAACCGCGAGGATCGAGCACGCGCGCAGAGTTATTGGGACGTGGACTGTAAGGAGACGAATGAGGAACATGCTTTCTGATCAAATTCCCTCCGAAGTACTAACGGCCGCGGAGCAGGAAATCATCAAGATCGGTAGTTACCTGTCTACCCGGTACTTCCATGCCGCGCTGGCGGGAAACATCAGTCTTAGGGTTTCCAATGACTGTGTTTTGTGCACACGCCATGGCGCCGACAAAGGTGACTTAAGCGCGGACGACCTCGTTCTGTGTGGCATGGATGGAAAGAAGATCAGCGGGAAGGGTGAGCCCACCTCAGAATTCAACATGCATCGTATGGCTTACCGTGAACGCAAGGACATTCGGGCCGTCATCCACGCTCATCCCCCGCACGCGACTGCGTTTGCGGCCGCATCGGCGGCGCTGGACGAGTTAATGCTGCCGGAAATGCTGGTTCTGCTTGGCCCCGTTGCCCTGGTGCCGTACGCGACGCCTGGAACAGAGCAGCTTGCCGAGCAGTTGAAGCTCCACCTTCAAGACCATGATGGTTTTTTGCTCGAGAACCACGGAGCGTTGACTGTCGGCAGTGACTTGCGCGAAGCTGCGCTGCGCATGGAACTGGTGGAACACAACGCCCAAATTACGATGCTTGTCCGGCAGATTGGAAAGCCTTTTGTCTTATCGCCTGGCGAGATGGACTCGCTCATGGCGATCCGTCAAAAGATGTTCCAGAGGAACAAACTGTTCGCCTAATCGTCAGACCTGCTCATCCCCCCTGAGACTTGGGAAACTCGCGCATTTTTGCCCGTAATTCTTTCTCAATCAGGCCGGCTAAGATTGTGAATTTCTTCTCGTTTCGGGCAGCGAGTGTGATGTAGAGGCAGTCGACCAGGGTTAGTTGAGCTACTCTCGATGTCAAACTGGCGACGTGCACTTTTCGTTCGTGCAGGGAGGTTAGAAGACTCAGCGATGCAGCACGGGCTAGTGGAGAGTTGGCATGATTAGTGATCGCGACCGTGAAAGCCCCCTGTTTTCTTGCGAGTCGCAAGGTATCTACGGTGATGCGGGAAGTGCCTGAATGGGAAATGCCGATGGCCACGTCCTCTGCGGTCAAAGTTGAAGCTGCGATGGTCTGCTCATAAGGGTCGGTGTGCGCTTGACAGGGCACACCTAAAAGAGCGAGCCGATGGCTGGCTGCCACGGCCATCGATCCGGAGCTGCCAATTCCAAAGACGCTGACCTGCCTGGATCGTTTGATTCGATCCGCCAGCTCCACAAGATCCGGCACTGAGAGCATCGCGCGGGTATCGATGAGACTCTGAATGTAGGCGGCAAAGACCTTGCTGATGCGGCTTTCGTCATCATCGCCGGGATCAAAATCTTCAAACACAAGCGGCAGGGAAACCAGTTCCTGGGCCGAAGCCATTTTGAACTCGTGGAAGCCGGCAAAGCCGATCGCGTGGCAGAATCGAGTAACCGTAGCCGAACTAACCCGTGCTTTGCGGGCGAGTTGTTTCAAGTCGAGCGCGGGAAGTGCTTCGCGGCTAGCGGTAATGTAGTCCGCCAGCTTCTTTTGAACCGGACTAAGTGAGTTGTAGTGCGAACGTATTCTGAGGGTACAAGTAGCAATTGGGGACGTCCCAGCCCGGTTCGACAGTCTGTCCTTTAAGTTAGCGACCATTGTCTCCTGTTACCGTGCACCCGCCCGAGTGCCACGTTATGCTCCTGCGCTGCTGAGGGATTCGGATTTTTTCAGCGTATCACTCGTCGGGCTCCTCTTCGATCTCGCCCTTCCATTCGATCACGATGCCACGGCGGATACTCTCCGATACGGCACAGAAAGAGTCGTGATGCTCCAGAGCCTTCTCTACACTGACACGCTTTCCTTGTGGAATCTTTAGCCGGTAGCGAAGGGACACGTGGGTCAGGATCATTTTCCCTTCCACTTCCTCAATCTTTCCCTCAGCTTCCACCTGGAGCTTATCGGGAGCTGCGCTGATGCCACGCGCTTCTAATGCACCTGCCACGGTTCCAGTCATGCAGCCGCCAATGGCGGCTACGATATAGTCAAGCGTGGAGGGCATCGGCTGGCCGGGTTGGAGTTTGAAAAACTCTGCAATGCCGCCGTGAACGCCCATTCTAACGACGTCGGGGAATCCTTCAAACTGGGCGCGTTTTATCTTATCTTTTCCGGGTTCTTTTTCGACCTTTACCTTGGACGTGTGCAGTAATCGCGCCATTGGAGTCTCCTTGGCTTACCACTCGACGCATTATAGCGCAATTATTCCAGATCGCGTCTGCCTGGGTTTTGTATCGACGCCAAGTTATTGACTGATGTATAAGAGTTACCACGCTCGAAGGCCACAAACTGTTGCCGCATCGGGCGGCTCCCATCGAACCTACTTCCCTAAGGAGAATCATGGGTTCTGCAAGTGCTCCCGAGTCATCCGTCGACTATCTGAAAACTGTCGATACGCCCACGCTCTCCAACGCTATTGAACTTCTGCAATTACGACCACAGAGCGAAGGCTTCACTCCGCTGAGCGTGCGTTGCTTGTTTCCAGAATTTGGCCGCATGGTGGGATATGCGGTTACCGCCGAAGTGGAAACGATGAGCGAGGGCCCTCCCGACTGGAACCTATTCATGCAACTTTTTGAAGCGGTTGCCCAATCGCCAAAGCCAGCAGTCGTGGCGCTTCAAGAAGTGGGGCCGCGTCGCGATTACGCTGCTCATTGTGGTGAGGTGATGGCGACCATCCTCAGTCGAATTGGGGCGATCGGCCTGGTAACCGATTGCGCGGTCCGCGATATTGTCGAAGTGCGGGCCATGAAATTCCTGTATTTTGCCCGCGGACTGGTGGCCAGCCACGCTAATTTTCGGATAGCGCGGGTTGGGGTCCCGATCCAGGTGGAAGGATTGGCGATCCGCCCAGGTGATCTGCTGCATGGAGATGAGAACGGACTGATCATGGTACCCAGTGAGGGACTTACAAGATTGCCCGAAGCGGTCGATGCGGTCAGGTCACGCGAAGGCGATCTGATGCAATTTGTGCGCAGTCCAGAGTTCAGCTTTGACGGACTGAGGGAACGCATCCTGGAATGAGGCCTGTGACTTTACGGCATGGCGCAGGCTCGCCGCGGCTATGTTCCATCCCCAGGCGATAGGGACACGAGGTTAGGTCAGGCGGGCGTGACAGGATCCCAGGGTTGCAAATCGAGCTTCGATCGAGTCACCTGCTTCCACCCTCACCAACTCGACCGCTGACCCAGGAATAACAAGCTCTCCGGCGCGCAAACGCGAGCCCCGCTCGGCGGCGTGCCGGGCGAGCCATTGTATCGATCGCAGCGGACTGCCCATGATCTCGGCACACGTGCCGGAGGCTCTGACTTCGCCGTTGACCAGAATTGAGACCTGTTCGGATTTCAGATCCCAGTTCGGAGGGAGGGGTCGCATAGGGCCCAATACCAGACCCGCGTGAATGCCGTTGGACGCGATGAGCTCCTGAAGTGACGGAGCGCCATACCAAAATCGGTAGTTGTGGAGCTCGATCCCGGCGCAAACTCCGGCAAGGGCAGAAATGATCTCATGATCGTCTGCCTCTCCTACCAGATCGGCGCCCAACCGGAACACCAGTTCCGGCTCAACTGCGCAATCAATATAGGACAGAGCAGTCAATTGGGCGCCCTGAGGAAAAATATCCGGTTGTAGTAACTTGCCGGATATCGGTTCCGTCAACCCGAACTGGCGCCGGATAGCTGCACTGGTACATCCCACCTTCCAACCGACGATTTTTGCCCCTTCCTTCACCCGCCCCGCGAGAAGTCCATCCTGCACTTCATATGCTTGAGCCGGCGTGAGCGCGGTAATGTCCGCCGCTCCATCTCTCAGCTCGTGCCTACGGAACAAATGGGCCATCTCCTCGACAAACTCGTTGATTGTCAATGGTTCATCCATCGTAATTTTCCTTGCGGCTCGATTAAGGTTGTTGTCTGGGCCCAGTGACACGTGTTATGTCGTGGCATAACTAATTTTAAGAAACGCCTCTATAAGGCCGTAAAATTCTAGCGTATGTCAACGCAAAAGGAATTAGCCAAACTAGCCGGTGTGTCGGCGGGAACGGTGTCGAACGTCATCAGTGGCTCGGCCCAGGTCAGTGAACGCGCACGATTGAAGGTTCTGGAGGCAATCCGGGTTCTCAACTATCGACCAAACTTGATTGCCCGGAGCCTAAAGACTAACCGTACAAGTACCCTGGGGATTGTTGTTCCGGATATAACTATCCCTTTCTTCCCGAAGATCATTCGTGGTGCTGAATCGGCCGCCAGAGAGCGGGGCTATTTTTTGATGGTGCTGGATTCAGAGAGCAATCATGATCGGGAGATCGACATGATTAACCTGCTCCACGCGCAGCGCGTCGAAGGTATCTTGCTGATCTCAGCTGGTGGCCACAAATGGCCTCCCGCAACCGCAGAGCAGATCTTAGCCGGTTCACCGCTGGTGTGCGTCGACCGGTTGCCTGATGGACTCGACGTCGACTCGGTGTGCGTGGATGACCGGAACGCGGCGGAGATGGGGGTGTCTCATCTCATAGCGATGGGGCACCGGCGGATTGCGATCGTAACCGGCCCGCTTAGCTTGAAGAATGAGCGCGCACGGCTGCGGGGATATCGACAAGCGCTCACAAAGGCGGGGCTTCCCCTTCAGGAGTCACTCACCTGGATAGGTGGCTTCGGTCACGAGGGGGTGGCGAGAGCCTGTCAGCAGGGGCTGCTCACACCAAGCGCCAGGCCATCTGCCTTGTTTGCTACGAACGGGGTTACGGGGCTCGAGGCGGTGAGAAGCATCTATGAATCCGGGTTAAGTATTCCCAAAGATATTTCGCTGGTCACGATCGATGACTTTACGGTCGAGGACTTCTTTCAGCCTTCCATTACCTCGGTCATCCAGCCCGCGTTTGATATGGGATACCGTGCCGTAGAGGTTCTGCTGGACAGAATTGCAAAGGGTAAGGACGACAGCGTGCGGCAGAAGATTCGCCTGCCGGCCACTCTCGTGGTGAGGGATTCATCGAACGCAATCCACTGTGTCGCCCGCAAAAAAGGGTAAACCCAATGCTTGAATCAGTGCGTGCGTGTGTATTCGACGCTTATGGTACTTTGCTCGATGTTCATTCAGCGGTATCCCGGAATTCAGCTTCCGTGGGTGAGGTTGCGGACGCGCTTTCCTCGCTTTGGCGCCAACGTCAGTTGGAATACACCTGGACGCGCTCCCTGATGAACCAATATGCGGATTTTTGGGAGGTCACGAGAGAAGCATTGGAATATGCCCTGGAGAGTTTTCACCTGGACGGCCATGACAGCTTGAAAGAATCCCTGATGAACTCATACCTGGAGTTGGCTGCTTACCCAGACGTCGCCGACACTCTCCAGAGAATAAGATCTCTGGGCATGACTACCGCGGTTCTTTCAAACGGGACGCCGCACATGCTGCGAGAGGCCCTTCAAGCGAACCATCTCTCGGCCAATTTCGACGCCTGCCTGTCAGTGGATGAGCTGAAACTCTACAAACCAGATCCGCGCGTCTACCAGTTAGCCTGCGACCGATTAGGCGTTTCTCCTCAGCAGGTCTGCTTTATCTCTGCCAACACATGGGATTTGGCTGGGGCCGCGGCGTTTGGCTTCAACACAGTATGGATCAATCGATACAATCTTGCTCGCGAATATAAGTTCGCGACTCTGTATAGCCAGCAGCGCTCACTGAGCGAAGTTCCAGCACTCCTTGGGGCAGACAGCGTTACTACCCGCACTGTTTCTTGATCACAAGCGCTTCATGGCTAATCCTGTTTTACCCTCGGACTGTTTAGAAGGTTAATAGGTTCTTCTTGGTCTCGATTTTGCCGGGATCCAGGTCAGGAACATGCTTCAGGTCATCCATCGATTTAAAGTCGCCGTTGTGCTGGCGGTAGTCGACGATCGCTTGAGCTTCCTTCGCAGTAATAGCCAGGCGCTTCTCCAACAAATCGGCAGATGCTGTATTCACGTTGACCTTCGGGACGATGGGCGGAAAGCTCGTCGCCAGATACTTCACGATGGTGTCAAATTGCTCGTCGCTGATTTGAGCTCCATTGTTGACCATGGTCGAGACCACTTGCGCCCATCCATCTTCGCTGTACCCTTTGCCGATCACATTCTCGGTAGAGTGGCAACTACCACACACTTTTACGAAAGTGTCCTTACCTGGGCCGTCCGGCAATTGGGCCTTTGGCTGGTCCTTTGCCGGTTCGGGTGATTTTTCCTGTCCGCGCACCGACACCAGGACGAAAAAAGCCAGCAGCCCTAAGCAAAGAGAAACTCTTATCCTTTTCGTAGTTACCGAGGTTTGCAATCTTGCCTCCTGGTACGAATCACAACAATGGATTTCGCCTTTTACTTACTTAGTGCGTAAGCCACGAGTACGCCGGTTGCTGAGAGTACGACATATTGCTTCCCGCCGACCATGTAGGTCATCGGCGCGGCGGCGAGGACAGGGGGCAAGGTCGGGGGAACATCGGCATCGACGTTACCCAACTCCTTGCCTGTTTTCGCATCGAGAATCGTCAAACCACTGGGAGCGCCAATAAAGACAAGGCCACCCGCGGTAGAAAGAACTCCGCTTCTTTCATTGAAGCGGTAATCCCACACCTTCTTGCCGGTAAATATATCGACTGCGCGGATGTAATCTCCCGCGGCATAGCCGGCCATAAGATCCTTCATTGCCTGGCGGGCTTTCTCATCCGGCATTCCTCCGCCGGTCCAGCGATTCACCTTCGAGAGAGGATCTACTCCCGCTGCGTATATGCCGCAACTATCGGCTACCCGGACATAGAAGAGATTAGTTTGCGGGTCGAACGAGGGATCTGGCCAATTGGCGCCGCCAAAGCCGCCGGGGCAGATTGCGGTACCGCCGGGAGTGGATTCGCTCGCAGAGGTGAGGATGGCGTGGCCGTCCTTGGTATATCCACTGGTCCAGGTTACCTTCGATGCTAAAGGCTGAGCCAGCAGTAACTCTCCATTTGTTCGGTCCAATACATAAAAGTATCCATTGCGGTCGCCGTGCACCAGCAGCTTTCGATCCTTCCCGTCCCACTTCCGGTCTACGAGTATCATCGACTGGGTTGAATCCCAGTCGTGTGTGTCGTGCGGGGTGAACTGGAAGTACCACTTCAATTCGCCTGTCTTTAGCGACAAAGCAACCACGCTGTCCGTGTAAAGGTTACTGCCCATGCGTTCGGCGCCGTTACCATCCGGGCAGGGATTGCCCGTACCCCAATAGACCAAGCCAAGCTTGGGATCGTAAGAACCCGTCATCCAGGTGGCGCCGCATCCGTGCTCAAGTGCGTTCCCAATCCAGGTATCTGCTATCTTTTCGCCGCGTTTTGGGATGGTATAAAAGCGCCACGCATGCTCGCCATTGGTCGATCTTGTAAGCGTCGATAAAGCCGCGAATTCCCTCTTCGCCTCCGCCAACACCTACCATGATGAGATCACCTACGATGAGCGGTGCAGAGCTCGCCATCACGCTATCTTTGACGGACCCTAACTCAACGTTCCATAGCTTGGCGCCAGTCTTGCGGTCGAAGGCAAGCAAATGGGCGCTATCGGTAAGAAAGAAAACCCGGTTTCCGGAAATACCAACGCCGCGATTCGATCCCCGCCCAGCTTCGCCCAAGATACCCGCGGTATGAGGCTCGTGGTACGACCATATCGGGCTGCCTGTCGTGGCGTCGATTGCGTAGAGCTCGTTCCAACCCGTCATGTACATAATCCCGTCCACCACGAGTGGGGTTGCCTGCAACCGTGGTGAACTGGGAATGGGAAACTTCCAGGCGACGGAGAGTTTCCGGACGTTGCTGGTATTGATTTGATCGAGTGTGCTGTAGCGATTGCCGGAGTCGCTGCTGTGATAGGTGAGCCAGTCGCTTTTGGGCTCGATGGGCTTATCCTGATACTTGTCTCCTGCGCGCGCCAGCAGATGGAACTTTCCGTCAGCCGCCAGAAGTTGAGCATCCGACTCCGTCTCCGCCATCAGCGTGCCGCTGAGCTGTGTGACCGTCGGTCAGGGTCAAAGTCTCCGGCCGAGGCTCGAAGTTGGGGATTTTCGGCGGGGACAGCAGGCTGGCTCGCTTCGGGCTCCGCCACTTCTCTGCCGCCACGACCGTACATAAAGCCTTTTCCGGTAAACCCTGCAGTCGCCATGGTTGGGTTGGTACCAGCCAACACGCGGACATCCGCAAGCACCTGGCGCAATTGGCCGTCGGAAATTTGCAGCCCTTTGTGCGCCGCGCTGTTGTGGAGAACTGCGGTTACTTCGATATCAGTGTGATAGCGGATGTACTGCAGGATAGAGGGTCCGGTGCCACCCTTCATGTCGGCTCCGTGACACGAACCGCAGAGCGCCGGGTAAGCTTTCACGTCGGGGGTCTTGGGCTCTTTCGTGGGTGTGGGGACAGCTGTGGACGCAGGCTGCTGCGCAAAGGCCGGCAATACGAACAGACATGACACCAGTAACAGTCTTCTCATTCCTGCTTCCGATTACTCTTCGAAGTCAAGCCAAGTTCCTGACTTGCTTTCTGCTGCCGTCACAATCAAGTCACCTGCGGCCATACTGCTTGGAATCGCCGATGTGCCGACAGTGAGTTCCACCAAGCCCATACGCCATTTAGCTGTTCGGGAGCGTCGGACAGACAAGCCACGGTACACTACGGCCGGTTGGACTTGCAAACTGTATTCTCTCTTGCATAGACACAGGAAACTTATTTTCATACGATTCTTCGCCACCGATTCCAACCGGTGGCGGGTTGGTGATGATCGGATACTCTTTTCGTGTTGGCGAAGAGAAATTCGAACGACATACCCCCGGAGAATAATCGGCGAATCCGCTTGACACTCTTAAAACGCGGCGAGTAGATTCCTGGTCGTCCTACATGAGACGTCTCAGGTATAAATTCTAAGGCATCTGAGAGTGTTTTCTTACAGGTTTTTTCCAAGACTTATTCAACCTCGGCGTCCGCAGATGCGGGGGACGCCCGCAGCCAAGTGCGAAACGGCAACCAAGCTGCCTCCCTCAATGTCGTGACCTGGGGCTCGTCAATCACTCCGGTCGGGGGAAACTCCCCGCGGCGAGGATGATGATAAGTTCCAAAGACGACATCCCAGATGGGAAAGAATGCCGCGAAGTTACGGTCAAAATGCTCCGGTAACTTGCTGTGATGGATGCGATGTACTTGAGGCCCATCGACCAGCCAACTCAGCCGGCCCAGACCGAGTTTGAGATTGGCATGGATAAAGAACGTCCAGGCCGAAAAAGCAAAACCAATCGCGCCCCCGGCCCGCGGTGAGAGATCGAACAAGATGGCCATCGGGATCGTGATCATTGGAATGCGTCCCACATCCTCAAGCCAGTGATGGCGCAAATTGGTGGACACGTTGATTCCCGGATCCAGGTGATGGAGCTTATGCACAGCCCAAAGCCCGGGATATTTATGCTCCGAGCGGTGCCACCAGTAGTAGAAGAAGTCGAAGATCAGAAGGGACAGCAACGTGGCCGCGAGATCTCGGGCGATGCCACCAGTTTTCCCGATCTTGAGGTTGATCAGACCTCCATGAAGTCCCGCTCTCAACTTTTCTCCAATGAGGCCGCCAACGACGGCGGCGATCGTGCCAACCGCCATGTACAAAAGTGATACTGAGAGATTGAATCTCCATTCTTTGGCGGCCTTGTGCTCCACGGCCGGGAACAGGCGCTCCAACACGGCAAACACCACACACCACAGTGCCAGGAGCGGCAGGCTTTTTGTGAAATCGGATGCCACTTGCATAACCAGACTCATAAAAGGTTTCCTAGCGGTGATGACTTCCTATTCAACGCTCCATGCGACGGTCGACCGGCATAGCTATTAATTGCCATGCTTCGCAGCCGGTACGATCCCCTCGCCTTCGCGGATGATCAGGATCTGATTGGCTTTCACGTGCGTGTATCGCTCGGTTTTCTGAGTGGTCGGCCATTTAACTTCGACAAGATCTACGGTTTCAGCCCTTCCAATTCCGAAGTGCAGGCGCAGATCGCCTTGCGACATCACACTTGAGCCGCTATGAACTTCATCCGTTTGCGCGTGAGTGCCGACGATGACTCGTACGCGCGCCCCGATTGCTGTGCGATTGCACTTGGTTCCCAACAGCTTGACCTTAATCCAGTTTTGCTTGTTTCCGCCGACGTTGTGCAGCAGCGATGGCAGGTCGTTCATATTCAGAATCAAGGCGTCCATGCCGCCGTCGTTATCGTAGTCTCCGAACGCGGCGCCCCGGCTGGAAAAGCGTTCACTGATGCCGGGACCCATCTCCGCTGAAACGTCTTTGAATTGGCCATTGCCGAGATTCCTATATACCACTCGAGGGTTCTTGAAATTCTCTCCGGCGTTATAGTGATCGATGTCGGGATAGACGTGTCCGTTGATCTGCAGAATATCCGGCCAGCCATCGTTGTCGTAATCGATGAACCCGCAGCCCCACGCCACATATTGGTTGTTGACACCAAGCCCCGACGCGAAGGTGACGTCAGTGAACGTTCTGTCGCCGTTGTTGTGGTAGAGATTGCAGGTGTCGTCGGCAAAATTGGTCTTGAAGATATCCAGAAAGCCGTCGCAATCGTAATCGCCTACAGCGACCCCCATACCGGCCTGTTCGTGACCATCTTCGCTGTACGCGCAGCCAGCCATGACCGCAATATCAGTGAAGGTTCCATCATGGTTGTTATGGAATAGGATGCTGGGCTGGGAATCTACCGCCACGTAAATGTCGGGCCAACCATCATTATCAAAATCGTAGGAAACGGCTGTAATGGAATAACGTGGACCAGGTTTCAGGATGCCTGCTTTCTCTGAAACATCAGTGAAGGTCCCATCTCCGTTGTTATGAAAGAGAATGTTCGTGCCCCCCGGGAGACCGCGCGGGCCGCACAGAACGGGAATCCCTTTCCACTGGCAAACCGCCGGCCCGTTGGGCGAAGGAACTTGTCCCGGATCGAGCTTGATGTAATTGCAAACGAACAGATCGAGGTGACCATCCCGGTCGTAATCGAGAAAGGTGCACCCGGCACCCCAACGCACCTGTTCATCGTAAAGGCCGGCCTTACGAGTCACATCAGTGAACGTTCCATCGCCATTGTTGTGGAAGAGGATGTTATGCCCCCAGAAGCAGCAGAACAGGTCATCCCATCCATCGTTGTCGTAATCGCCGACGCACACCCCAGTCTGCCAGCCGGTCCGCGCCAGTCCCGATCTTTCCGTCACGTTGGTGAAAGTGCCGTCGCGATTGTTCTTGAACAGTTGCGAAATCGGCGCTTTGCCTTCTGCCCACTTCTCGCCTAGCCGCGTACCGTTGGTCAGGTAGATATCGAGCCATCCATCGTGGTCATAGTCAAAGAATGCCAGGCCGCTGCCCTTGGCCTCGATGATGTAGCTCTTGTGTTCGACGCCTCCCCAGACATTTGGCGTGATCAGCCCGGCTTCATGAGCTACATCTACGAACTGAACTGGTGAGGTTGGATTCGCGGCGGACTTCATTTCAAGCGCGAGACGACTCTTCCAGCCCCAGAGTGGAGTCGCGAGCGCGTCCATCAGGGCCGCGCCAAGGAGTACGGTCGACGAACCGACAAAATGCCGCCGGGAAAGACTCATAGTGAGACCTTCCGGTTGATGCGGTTCCCCGGTAAACCGGTCAATGCGTCTGTGAATCCGAGGACGAGAATGCGGCCTCCATGGGGTCGGCTTCTACCTGCTGTTCGCGTGCTTTCGCTTGTTGGAACTTCAGATACGCTGCATGGGACAGGTCGGCGAGGCCGAGATGATGATAAACCCCTCCGAGGCAGTAATAGGCGGCGGCAAGATTGGAATCGAGTCGAACCGCGGTTTCCAGTTGCTTTCTTGCTTCGTCATACTTTTCCAGTTGTGATTCCAGAAGACCCAGGTTGAAATAAGTCAGAGGGTTGGAATGATCGAGGGTCTCAGCGAGCTCCATTTCCCGTAGAGCGCCGTCACTGTCCCCCAACTGCTTCAACAGAATTCCGTAATGGATAAGGTAATAGGGGTTCTGAGGACTCATTTTCAGCGCTTTCTCAAAGTGTTCTTTGGCTTTGTCGAGGTGGCTTTCCATTGCGTCGACGACTCCAAGCATGAACTCGGCTTTGTGAAAATTGGGATCCAGTTCGAGCGCAACTCTGAAGTGCCGGGCCCCACGATCGTAGTACTCGGTGTCATTGTCTTCGTTACCCAGCATAAAGAAGCTCATTCCCAGAGAATAGGCAGGCTCAACCCATCCCGGTTGCAACTGTGCCGCCTGAAGGAAGGATTGAATGGCATGAATCTGATCGTGAGATCTCTGGTAGATTTGCCCCTGTGTCATGAGGTAAGTGGCCCGCTTCGGCTCCACTTTGATCGCTTGATCGATGGCTGCGAGAGCCTCTGTCCTCTTGCCTTCCAGGCTCATCACCTGGGCTGACAAGTCGAGATATTCCGGTTGGTTTTTGAGCTTTGGATTTTGCAGCTTCGAAAAGGCTTCGATGGCGCATTGCTTTTCAGCTCGTGCGAGGCAGTTCTTCAAGGGGTCAAGCTCAGAGTCAACGTGCACCTCGACGGTTGGGCGCTCCTCCCGTTCTTCTCCTTTCGAGAAAGGAGAACTGGCCATTCCCGCTGCCGGGACAGCAGCCCCTTCTCCCTTTGCAAGCTGGGAGTGATCAGGATCAGAAGCTTCTTGGGGTTGAGCATTGGCTCTTTTGCTCAAAGTCTCTGCAAGCTCGGATTCTTTTTTTGCTTCCTGGTCGCGACCCAAGCGAAATAGAAGGCTCGACAACTGGGCAGGAAAGGCCGCGTCCTCCGGGAAATGCTGCTGGGCCATCCGGAGCGTGTGCAAAGCCTCCTGTAGCTTCTGCAGCTGGATCTGGGCGGCGGCCAGTTGAGTATAGGTAAGCGCAAAATTCGGATCCCGCTCTGCAGCTTTCTCCAGGT
Source organism: uncultured Acidobacteriaceae bacterium (assembly GCA_963736535.1). Classification (GTDB taxonomy): domain Bacteria; phylum Acidobacteriota; class Terriglobia; order Terriglobales; family Acidobacteriaceae; genus PALSA-350. Next base: position 189,096 of record CAVTPN010000008.1, on the reverse strand, counting down.
ACGGTAGCGCGTCGGCGTTTTTCCCCTCCCTGCGAAGGGTCACTCCGAGGTAGAGATAAGCTTCGCCAAAGGTAGGGTCCAGGTCAATTTCTTTGCGAAAATCTTCTTCGGCCGAAAGGTAATCGCCACGGTCAAAGACAATGCGTCCGAGGGCGTAGTGAACCATGGGGAGATCAGGATCGAGTTCGAGTGACTGTTTGTATTCTGTCTCGGCATTTGCGACATCATGGCGGGACGCGTAGGCATTGCCCAGCAGAACGTGCAACCAGGGAGAATTCGGATAGCGCTGGGAAAAAATCTTGAAGTGCTGTAAGCCGGCCTCGTGGTCCCCCAAAGCGTGATCCTGCTCGATCAGGGCGTAAAGAACGTACGGATCCTCGTATCCCATTTCGAAGGACATCGAAAAGGACTTCTGAGCAGCGCGGTCATCGCGAAGAGCACGGTAGGCCAGGCCACGGTAAAACTCAATCTTTGCCGTAGGTTGAAGTTGGCTGAGTGCCTGCAAAGCTTCCTTCGGCCGACCAGCGGAGAGCTCGACCATGGCCAGGTCGGCATTAAGTGATGGATCATTGGGAACCGCCTTCAGGCCGCTCTGAATCGATTGGCGGGCCGCTTCGAAATCCTGGTGTTGGACGAGCAAAACGGCAAGGCCATCGTAGGCGGGGGTGCTTTGCCGGCATAAACGAAGAGCTTCCCTGTAGTCGTGCTTCCGCTCCTGGTAAGAACGATCGAGTATCACTTCCTGCCTGGATTAGCTTTTGAACTCCTGGATCCTGAACACAGGAAGATTGAGCAAACGCCTCCATGGGAGCTATGAGCATGAGCAGCGCTGCAGATGCCAGGCAGGATAACAACCAAGGGGCAGCGACCCGTTGAAGACTTGACTCGCAGCCGACCGGGTCGAAGCTCATTCGGTCAACCTTCGCGTGCCATAGCCACCCGCGGAATCCGCAAAACCGCCGCGACACGGTACCACGCAGTCTGGAGGCGTAAATCTGGCCCTCAATCATTCTTAATTCAGGGATGACCTATTCCCCATTTCTGGTCCAGGTCATTATATGAGTTGCCCGGTTTGGTTAGCCTTGTTTTTTGCGGAACGAGGGGAGCGGGGAGGCACCCCTCGTTCAGCCGCGATCTGATGGCCAGAGCTGCTGTGGAGCAATTCAAGCACTCAGAATTCGAATCGCCCGACTAATTCGATGATTCGTGGGTCGAGGGCGCTGGTTACCTGGCCAAAATTTCCAGCCCCGAAATTTGTAGAAACGGCATTGAAATTGGTGTGATTGAAGATGTTGAAAAACTCACTCCTGAACTGGAACTTCGCGCGTTCCCCGACCTTGAAATCCTTATAGAGAGCCATGTCAAAGGTGATTGCCGCGGGGCCAACAATCGAGCCTGTGGAGGCGTTCCCAAAAAATCCTGGGGCTGGGGCAACAAACGCGCTTGTGTTGAACCACTGCGCCACCGTCTTGGGACCTTTGATGGTAGTCACACCGACCCGGCTAGGGCGGGTCGCCAATCCAGGCGTAGCGATAGACAGCCCTAGGGTCCAGTGGGAACCCGCTCTGGACCGAAGTGACGTCCGAGTATTGCCAGTTTCCAAGTAGCAGGTTCCTCCACCCCTTTCTCTTGGGCGAACCATGGCGTACTCCATATGGCACTGATCGAGAAGATTTGGGACGGAGTCGCATTGGTCGGGCCCCGGTCGTTGCGGAAGTGGTATGAGTCTTGCGGTGTGTAACCTCCGAAGGTGACAGTAGTGCCTCTAATTGGAGTCAAGCCCTTTTGCCACGTATAGGCCCCGGAGAAAAAGACGTTATGGCCGACAGGGTGGCGCGCATTGACTTCAAGTCCATCCCAAATGCCAGTTGAGGTGTTGGAATAATAAGTCAACTCGCCGTAGCCCTGATAAGGAGCTAACCAGTAGGCCGACACCGTCCCTGTATTCAGAATTGGATTGAAGTTGTAATTGCCGTAAGGGAGCGGCTGGTTTATGTTCGGCTCGGATATGAGACGGCTGATAACATTGCCGGCTCCCGGCTATGGACACGATCCAACCCTCCTGCAAATTGCTGCTCTAAGGACAAGCTAAACGTTTTTATCTGAGGTTCGTTCAAGAACGTACTCTGGGCGGTCACGCCAGGGACCGTGGTGGGGGCCACCTCGGCGCCGACCGGATTGGGAAAATTGGGAGTAATCAGCGTGATTGGGACGGTGAGAGGGTAATTATTCGGGCAATTCCACTGACAAGCCAGGGTAAAGAAGTTGGAGTGAGTAATTCCAAAACCGCCGCGAAAACTCGCTTTTCCGTTTCCGAAAACGTCGTAGGCAAAGCCGAAGTTGGGATTCCAAAAGTTTTGATGAGCGGCGCCGTAGTTCCGCGGTATCCCCGGCGTTACTCCGTTGAAGACGATCCCGTTATTGGGATCGTAATTAGCGGTCGCGGTTATGGTCCCATCGGGGTTAACGATCGGAGCCGCGGCCGGCACAAAGCGAGAAGGAACGAAATTGGAAAGACCTGCCTGGAAGTTCGGCGGAGGTGAAAACGCGTATCGCAAGCCGGCAGTGAGTGTCAGGCGGCGGGTGATCTTCCATCGATCTTGGACATACGGAGAGACGATCGGATAATGTTCGTGGCCGCGCAACTCATCACTCGTCTGCGTGAAGCTGGCTGACTTCCCAATAAGGTAGTCGGCAATCGGATCACCGGTAAATTGACCGCTAAACATCCACTCCCCGGCCGTCGCGGCAAAATCGTTTTGGCTTTTTGTGCCCCGGACATACTGTATCCCGGCTTGCAGGAAGTGATTCCCTCGCTCCCAACTCCAGTCGTCCGAAAGAGTATCTTCCAAGTCGGAGGCATGCTCGATGGGCAACTGGAAGGTGACACCCAGAGTAGGATAGCCGCCAGAAAAGCCAATCTGCGGAAGCCGCTCTGACAGAGTTCCATCAAAGGGAAGTGTCGAGGAGAAACCGGGTACCTGGCTCCGGTTCACAAGGCCCGACAAATTTAGATTTACAACATAGTTGTTCATGCTGAGGCTGGTAGTGTTGACCATGGTCGGCGACAGGATTTGGGTGAGCCGAACCTGCGCGAGTTGGTTGGCTGTTGTAATAGGCTGGCGGGTGGTGCTGAAGGGTGAACTGATAAACGTCTGCGTGGCGTTGTTGTTGGTTTGGCGCGAGTCCAGATACTCTCCCATCAGGCGTAGTCTTGAACTCAGAATCTGATCCCCTTTTGCTTCGTCATCTCGCGTCGTGTTGATCGTGGGGGTTGCGTTTATGTAATTCAAGAATCCGCCAGCCGGATTATTCGGTAGAGGGGCAAGAGCGTTCAAGAGCGTAAGCGAGTCCTGGTTGATTCTGCCCGCAGGTATTTGATAAATCCCTGGGGAAGTCTGCGGGAAGGGCTGGCCTGTCTCAGGATCGGTAATGGGCGTGGTGAAGGTCCCGTTCCGCATGTCCGCGGTCGGATCTGCTCCGCGCACGATATTGCCGATATGTTGGTTCGCCCATTGCTGGCTCCAGAAGAAAAAAGTCTTCCGCCTGTCTTTGTTATAGTGCCCGGGAATGAAGAATGGGCCGCCGATGTTATATCCGAAAATATTCTGCTTGAGAGGGGGGACTGTGGTGCTGAAGTAGTTCCGAGCGTTCAGGGCATCATTGCGAAGATACTCGAAGGCGTTTCCGTGGAAGGTCGAAGTTCCCGATTTTGTCTCAAGAAGCATCACATTAGGGCTATTCAGGCTATATTCAGCGCCAAAATTGTTCTGAAGAACTCTGACTTCCTCGATGGTGTCCGGATTGGGAGTAATCGTGGTCTGGGTCATATTCCCAGTATTCATATTCCAGATGCCGTCAAGGTAATACATGGTTCCCCCTGCCCCCATGCCGTTTACCGAGACGGTGTTGCTGGTGAGGAACCCACCCTGGTTGAGAGCCGTGTCCGGGGATAAATTGGTCACGCCAGGCATCAAGAAGGATAGGGATTGGTAGTTGCGTCCGTTCAGAGGAAGCGTAGCCACTTGCGTTGAACTCACTTGGCTGGAGATTTCGGGTGTACTTGTCTGAACCTGGGCAGCACTCGCCTCCACGCCAACTGTGGTCGTGACTTCGCCGACTTTCAGGACGACGTTGATCGTGGCTACCTGAGCGGGGCTGATAAGAACATGCGTTTCCTTGTAGGTTTCGAATCCCTGCTTCGTGATCGTGACATCGTACGTTCCGGCTACCAACCCAGGTACTACGAAGGCTCCACTGTCGTTCGTTGTGGTGTGCGTTTCCAGTTGCGTGTCTTCATTTTGGACGGTAATTTCGGCCTGAGGAACCGTGGCGCCCTGCAAATCGGATACGGTGCCGTTCATGGTTCCGGCTGTTGACACTTGCCCCCAGCTGCGCACACTGACGATCGCCAGGCACATGGCAACGTAAACAAACGACGGATACAGACTAGCGATCCGCGGGGGAGTGGCTTGCCGGGTAGTGGACCGTGGCGCCATCAGAAACATGTTCTTTTCGCATTCGCCAAAGTGTTTGCATATCCTTGCCCTCTATTACCGCCTGCGTCGATCGGTTGCTTTCAGAAGCATGCCTGGAAGAGCGAGCGGTTCGGGTGTTTGAGATGAATGAGACGTCTCAATACACGGGAGGACTATAAGCATCTGATTTATCAACTGTCAAGCGGATTTTCTTTTCGCCGGAGCGCGACAGTGCCTTTCTGCATCCGGCAACTCGGGCCCGCTGCCGCTGGAGTTCTTCCCTGTCAATGGGTGCGGGGTGGCGGTGCGGGGGGCGGTGCGGCAGGAGAACAAGCCCACTTCGCCACGGCGCTGAGGGCTGCAAAGAAGATTTCTCTTCGTCGTTGACACGAGAAACTTATTTTCACTATGATTGGTGACCGCGGGTGAGTTGAGCCGTTACGCATGGCTCAGCTAGTCAGGCCCGATTCGAGGTTTAGCTTGTTCGTGGGCCTGAAGACGCAGCAACGCTGAAGCCCCTGTCACTACGTGGGCGGCCAGCCGATCGAGAAGCGTGGTCCAACGCTCTCCTCTCCGGTTCCTCTTTAGGCAAAGACAGACTCGAGACAAGGTGACAGACCTGGAACCTTTTCTGACCCTGCTCTTGACACCGTTAAAACGCCACGCGTAGATTCGTGGTCGTTCCGGATGAGACGTCTCAGATTGAGATTTTAAGCCTTTTGGGGGGTTTCTTATACGGATTTCTTTAGAGGAAAAGCGATTCGGTCATCCTGTTGCAAGTTCTCTATGGGAACTGCAACAGGACTCAGAACGTAAAAGAAATGACGGAGTCCCTGGGGGGGCAATCAGCAGTGCATATAGAGAAGCGAGATCGTAGGTCGCTGTCCTCCCTGGGGGCCTTACCATGCGCAATTCCAACCAAACAGTTAAAGGATGGCCATGAATATTTTACCGGTAGTAAACAACAAGACCCATGCGGTCACGAGGTCTGTTCATGAGATCAATGCCAAATCGACGACGAATTTTCTGTTTTGGTATCTCGCATTAGTTGCCCTTGTTCTGTTGACCATGACCAGGATGGGGAATGCACAGGTTTCGACCGCATCCATCCAAGGGACAGTGCAGGATTCCACGGGAGCAGCCGTGAGCGGCGCAAGCATCACCGCCATCCAGGTAGAGACGCAGGTCAGCCGAACCACGACCAGCGGCAGTGATGGTTCGTATACGATTCCCCTGCTGCCCTTGGGGAACTATACGGTGCGGGTTTCGGCCACGGGCTTCGAGCCCTTCGAGCAAACAGGAATCACTCTGACGGTCGGGCAGGAAGCCAGGGTCCCGGTCGCCCTGGGAGTAGGCAATGTAAAGCAGACCGTAACGGTAAACGCCAATGCTGCCCTGATCAATACCACGGCAAGCGAAACGCAGCAGCTGGTTGATCAGCGCCAGGTCGAAGGACTACCACTCGACGGCAGGAACCCGGCAGCGCTGGTGTTTCTGGTTGGCGGGGTCAGCAACCCAATCCTCAATATGCTCCCCTCCAACACGGGAAGCGCGATTCTGCAGAATTCGCTCGTCTATCCCACAGAGATTGCTGCCAACGTTCATGGCGTGCGCGCTGGTGGCGTGTATTTCTCGCTGGATGGCGCGAACAACATCGATTCGTACGAGGTCACAGGCGGACCCTTCCCGAATCCGGACGCGGTCGAAGAATTCAATGTCGTTAGCGGAAATTTTGGGGCCCGCTACGTGTCGGCTCCGGGCGGTGCGGTCAACATCGTGACCAAGTCGGGAACCAACGCGATTCACGGCAACGTATTCGAGTTCATCCGCAATGGCGCCGTGAATGCTCGAAATTACTTCGCTGCCAAGCCCGATGGACTCAAACGGAACCAGTTTGGGGCTACCGCGGGAGCGCCCATCATGCGCGATAAATGGTTCGTCTTCGGCGCCTACCAAGGCACGCGTCTCAGTGACGTGTTAGGCGGCCTGGTGTCTTTTGTTCCCACTGCTCAACAGCGTACAGGCGACCTTTCCAGTATCACCAAGCCGATCATCAATCCGGCAACGGGGCAGCCGTTTCCCAACAACCAGATTGGCCCTCTCAACTCGGTGACTCAGGGACTTCTTGCCTATATTCCATTGCCCCAGAACTCAAGCGGTAGCATCAGTTACGCGCAACCGGAACAGCAGCAGGAAAACCAGTACGTCATCAAGAGTGACTTCGTATTTAAGAACCAGCGAGTCTTCGGGCGCTTTTTCTACGACAACTTCAATTGGCCGGGGACTGGTATCCCTGGCGGAAATATCCTGGCGGCCTTCCGCGGCCAGCAGCACCAGTGGTATAACGCAACCGGTGGCCATACCTGGACACACGGGAACCTTATCAGCGACGCGCGCTTCAGTTTTATCCGCGACCACAGCACGACGGTGGCCGGCGAAAGCACCGTGACCCTTACGAATCTGGGCGCAAACATTACGCCGGGGCAATTTCCAACGATTCAGTCTTTGGGGGTGACCGGACTATTTGCGGTTAACCCGGGAAACTACAATACTTTCCCTCGCAATACATATGACGGAGCGGAAGACATCAGTATCATCAAAGGGAAACATCAGATCTCGTTCGGCGCGGAAGTACAGCACGTTGGTGTCACGCTCGAAACCGACAACCAGCAAAATCCAATCCCTAATTTCACCGGTGCCATTACCGGCAACGCGTTAGCCGACTACCTGCTCGGTCTACCTGGAAGTTTCGGACAATCCGATGGCATTTTCGTGCAGGCAGTCGGATGGTTGCCCGGGTTCTATGGCGAAGATAAATATCGCGCTACCGATCGTTTGACGATCACAGCGGGTTTGCGCTGGGACCCTTATTGGCCTTTTCATGCGCTGAACGGACGCGTCCAATGCTACATTCCCGGTGAGCAATCCAAAGTCTTCGTGAATGCTCCACTGGGCCTCGTATATCCAGGCGACCCCAATTGCAAATCGAGCGCCACCAACAATAACGATTTGGCGAACATTGAACCGCGCATCGGCTTTGCATGGCAAGCGGATCCGGCCGGTAAGACAGTAGTGCGGGGTGGTTACGGTCTCTACACGATGCAGTTTCCGCTGGCGAGCTTTCTTGCCTTCGGCCTAACCCAGCCGTTCGAGCGCACGTTCAGCTTGACTGCCCCCGGATCCATCACCAATCCCTACGCAAACTTTCCCGGGGGCAATCCGTATGCCAACGGTTTTGAGCTGAATGGCAACCAAAGGCCTTCGAACTCGACCTTTGTCAATCCAGGATCGGCTTACAGCTTGCAGCAGAATTTCAAGTTGGGTTACGTGCAGCAATATAGCCTAGTGGTCGAGAGATCCATTACCAACAACGATGTTGCTTCGGTCGGCTATTATGGCACTTTGGGTAGACACCTCAGCATGGTTCAGAATGCCAACCAGGCTATCTATATTCCGGGCCAATCCACGCAGAGTAATACCCAGGCACGGCGGCCAAACCCGAACATCTCTTCGATCAATCAGGAAGTCTCGCCGGGTATCTCCAACTACAACGGCCTGGAGCTGACGTATCGCCATCGTATGCGTGGAGGCTTTACGCTCTTCTCCGACTTCAACTAGAGCAAAAACCTTGACGACGCATCCGCCCCAGCCAACGTTCTTTTGACGGGCGGTGCTTATATGGCGATTCCTGGCGACCCTTCGTTTCGCTACGCGGATTCAGACTTTGATCAGCGCCACACGTGGCGGACCAGCGGAGTCTGGAACCTGCCCTGGTATGCGCAATCCAAGGGTTTCCAGAGAGCTGCTCTGGCGGGCTGGCAGCTCAGCGGAATATTCACTACGGACTCTGGCTTTCCTTTTAGCGTGACCTCAGGGTTCAACCAGTCGTTCTCGGGGAATGGACAAGATTACGCTGACTATGTGCCAGGCGTTCCAACAACGCTTTCATCAGGCCGCAGCGACGCGGCGAAGGTCGCCGAATGGTTCAACACCTCCGCCTTCGTAGAGAATGCCGTGGGAACGTTTGGTGACACCAACCGTAACATTCTTACCTCGCCAAGCTATACAGATGTCGATGCGGCGGTGGTAAAGAACTTCGACATTACCGAACGTTTTAGAACCGTCTTCCGGTTCGAGTTCTTCAACCTACTGAACCACGCCCAGTTCCTGCCTCCCACGAGCGCGCTGGGGTCGAGTTTGGGTAAGATCACAGGGGCGAGAGATCCTCGCATTTTGCAAGGCTCAATCAAAATCTACTTCTAACGCATTAGCCTTACCAGTCATACCTTCGTGTAGGCACGGCCGGTGGCGGATCATCCGCTACCGGCCGGTCGTCGCTTGGTCTTTATTTTGCTTCGGCCGGGAGCCAGTGCGGACGACCAAGTCTGCTTGGGCGGGCGTTTTGGTCCCATCCGCCTAGCCTAAGGGTGCCTGAGAGCTTAAAATGGCTGCCAACGTGCGTTGGGCAGGGCGCTGCGCTATAACAGAAACAGTGCTGAAGGCCGGTTGGCTGAGCGGCCAAGTTGAGAGATCAGAGGAGCGTTCAGTATGTCTACGGCGGTGGTGGGCAAGGGACTTGCAGGCGTAGTTGCAGCCAACTCGGGCATCTGCTGGATCGATGGCGACGCTGGAGTGCTGGCATACCGCGGGATAGACATCCACGAACTGGCCGAGACAGTCGACCTTCGAAGAAACCACCTACCTTTTATGGTTTGGACAGCTGCCCAGCCGAGCGGAGCTTAAAGACTTCAGCAAACGGCTCACAGAAGCGCGCAAGCTGGATCCCAAGATCATCGACCTGCTGCGCTTCTTCCCCAAGAGTGCGACGCCCATGGAAGTGCTGCGGACGGCAGTCTCCGCGTTGAGCTTTTACGACCCGGACGAGAGCGACAATGAGCACGACGCCAACGTAAGCAAGAGCTTTCGCCTAACCTCGCAGATTGCCATGCTGGTGGCGGCGTACGACCGGCTGCGCAAGGGCAAACCCGTGGTCGAGCCCGACCTTTCGCTGAGTCACGCGGCCAACTTTCTGTGGATGCTGAATGGCGAAAAACCTTCGGCGACGGCGACCAAAACCTTCGACCTGGCGCTGATCCTGCATGCCGACCATGAACTGAATGCCTCCACCTTCGCCGCCCGCGTCATCGCCGCTACCCTCTCCGACATTCACTCCGCCATCACCGGCGCAATCGGCGCCCTGAAGGGCCCGCTGCATGGGGGAGCCAATGAGGCGGTGATGCGCATGCTGTTCGCGATCGACAAAGAGGGCGCCGACCCGGTCGATTATGTGGCTAAGCTGCTGGCGCAGAAGAAGAAGATCTCCGGCTTCGGCCATCGCGTTTACCACACCGAAGATCCACGAGCGACCCACCTGCGCAAGATGTCCGAAGAGCTGGGCGAGTCGTCGGGAAACGCAAAGTGGTTCAAGATGTCGCGCGCGATCGAGAAGTACGTGCTTGCGGAAAAGAAGCTCAACGCCAATGTCGACTTCTATTCCGCTTCGACGTACACCATGCTGGGCATCGACCTGGACCTGTTTACCCCGATCTTTGCAGTGAGCAGGATCTCGGGCTGGGCGGCCCACGTTATCGAACAACTGGATGACAATCGCCTGATCCGCCCGCGCGCCGAATATATCGGTCCGGAGTACCCTGTCCCCTACACTCCGATCGAGAAGCGCTAGGGTGGCTGCGGAAAAAGTCCGGAGGGGGACGAAATGAGTTCCCTCAGCGGCTAAAGCCGAATTCATTGCAAAGGATCTGCGTACGGCCTTAAGGCCGTACCCTTCAGAAAAGTGAGTTTTTCCGCAGCCCGTCAGGGTTTGCGGCTGGCCGGGGGGATGATCCCGTTCATGCGCAGATATACCACCATCTGTCCGTAGTGGTCGTTGGTATGGGCCAGGGCCGTTGCGGCTAACCCGGCGCGGGTGCTTTTGTGTTCGCCGATCTCCGCAAATGCATTTTCCACGGTGATGGTTTCGATTGCCTGGTGAGCGAAGGCGTAGGAGTCTTTTAGCGCCTTTACGATGTCGTCTTTCTTCGTCAATTTGTCGATAGCGTCGGAATCGACCCCCTTAATACCGAAATTGCCGAAGTAATAATACTGCGAGGCCGCAATGTGGGTGACTTGCTGAGCAAATGTCCGCACCCCTTCAAAAGTGCCGTGGGTAGGCGCGAAATTGTACTTATCCGCCGGCATGGCCTCGGCGGCGGAGACGACTTCCTCTTCCTGGCCGCTAAAAAGTTTGGCGTAGACTTCCGCCGGGGATGCCTGGGGGGAAGCGAGGCGAACGGGTACAGTTGGGGGCGCCGGCATGGATTGGGCCGGCGATAGAGCTGGCGAGATGAGCAAAGTGGTGACCGTACATAGAGCGAAAGCAGCGAGCTTGTTTCTCACGATTCAATCTCCCTTAAGCGCGATTAGCAGAAGAAGCCTAACAGATTTTCGGGAAGACGCGGCGAGAACGGATGTAGGGCTCAATGCCTTCACAGGTTTTCGGGATCAAGCGCTGTGGGTGCATTGCTGAGAGCGATTGACGGCCTTCGGCCGGTCTTTTTCGGCCCAGGTACGCTCATGCGAACCTGGGGCACCCGTTCAGTTCCTGGAGCGCTGTTTGGGACGGGGAAGGTAGGGGTTGAGGTCTGTGGAATCCCACATCTCGCGAAAAACGAGCGAGATGTGGGGCACCCGTCGTTCGTGGTCGGGACAGAGTTTTGAAGGACAGCGTCTTGGGGCTTCACGGAATGCCTGTTCCCGTAGAATGGGATGAGGAGTTTTTGTGCGGCGAATCTACCTGGATGCGAATGCCACCACCCCTCTGCTGCCCGAGGTGCTGGAGGCGATGCGCCCATTTTTGCTGGAGCAGTTCGGGAACGCTTCGTCGATCCACCAGGAAGGCCAGCACGCGCGTTGGGCTGTAGAGAAGGCGCGGGCAAGTGTTGCCCGGTTCCTCGGCTGCCGCCCGTCGGAAATTGTCTTTACCAGCGGCGGTACGGAGAGCGATAACCTTGCGATCTTCGGTTCGGTAAAGCCAGGGGACCATGTCATCACCAGCACGGTCGAACACCACGCGGTACTGCACGCGGGCGAAAAGCTGCGGGAGCGCGGGGTCGAGGTGGATTTCCTGCCGGTCGATGGCCAGGGCATGGTCGCTCCCGAAGACGTTCGTCAGGCATTGCGGCCTGGCACCCGGTTGATCAGCGTGATGATGGCCAATAATGAGACCGGGGTTTTGCAGCCGGTTAAGGAGATCGGCCAGATTGCTGCCGAGGCGGGGGTCCGATTCCACGTGGACGCGGTGCAGGCGGCGGGCAAGCTGCCGCTGGAGATGGATGCGATCGGCTGCCATCTGCTGACCATTTCCGGTCACAAAATGCACGCACCCCAGGGAACGGGAGCGCTGTTCGTACGCCGCGGCACCCGGTTGGAGCCGCTCTTTGCGGGCGGCGCCCATGAACGGCAGCGGCGGGCCGGCACCGAGAATGTAGCCGGCATCGTAGGCCTGGGCAAGGCAGCGGAGTGCGCAATGGAGGGGCTAAGCAGCGGAGCGCCGGAGCGAATGGGCGCACTGCGAGACCGGTTGGAGTCAGGCCTGCTTGAGCGTACGACAGGTAGGGGCGTAAACAGCGGGGAGGTTCCCCGGGTGCCGAACACCACCAATCTCTGGTTCGACCATCTGGAAGGAGAGGCGCTGGTGATCGCGCTAGACCTTAAGGGTCTGGCCGTATCCAGTGGCGCAGCTTGCTCCTCCGGCGCCAGCGAACCGTCGCATGTGCTGGAGGCGATGGGCCTCTCCCCCGAGCGGGCGCGGAGCAGCCTGCGCATGAGCCTGCACCGGCAGACCACAGAAGAAGAGATTGACGGGACGATCCAGTTGGTTTCGTCGCAAGTGGCCAGGCTGCGAGAGGTCTCCGCAGTGACGGTCCGGTAATTTCTCGATGATGAACGAAGAGCACAAGACGATTGCAGTGGCCATGTCCGGAGGGGTGGACTCGTCAACCGTGGCGGCCATGCTCAAGGCGGAGGGCCACGCCCTCGTCGGGCTGACCATGCAGCTTTGGAACCAGCGCCGGCTCGCAGACCAGGATGGAATGCCGGAACAGGTACAGGGACGCTGCTGCTCGATCGACGACGTATACGACGCCCGGCGGGTGGCGGAGATGCTGTCGATTCCCTACTACGTGGTGAACCACCAGGAGCGCTTCGAGCGCGATGTGATTCGCCCCTTTGTCGATGAATACCTCGCCGGGCGAACGCCCATTCCCTGCAGCCTGTGCAACAACCACCTGAAGTTCGACCAGTTGCTGGTGACAGCCAGGCAGATTGGGGCGGAGCAGATTGCTACCGGCCACTACGCACGCAATGAGTACGATCCGCAGCGAGCACGCTGGATCCTGAAGCGGCCGGCGGATGCCAGCAAGGATCAAACGTATTTTCTTTTCGGCCTGACCCAGGAACAGCTGGCGCACACGCTCTTCCCTCTGGGAGGCTACACCAAGCCGGAAGTGCGCGAACTGGCGCGTGGATACGGGCTTGCGCTTGCGAACAAGCCTGACTCACAGGAGATTTGCTTTATTCCCGGGGGCGACTATAAGCGCTTCATCGATGCCTATCTTGAAGAGCAGGGCGAAGCCGTACCGGACACCGCGGGCGAGCTGGTTTCGGCCGGCGGCGAATCCCGGGGAAGGCACGATGGGGTGCACCACTTCACCGTTGGACAGCGAAGGGGCCTCGGTTTGGCATCCCCCTCTCCGCTCTATGTCATCTCCATCGATCGCGATAGCAAGCGAGTGACGGTGGGTGCGGAGCCTGAGTTGCTGCGGGATTCGCTGCGAGCGCAGAGGCTGAACTGGATCTCCATTGCGGGGCTGGATGGAGAGATGCGCGCCCAGGTAAAGATCCGCCACCGGCACGAACCAGCCTGGGCGACGCTGCGGCAAACGGGCAAGGATGAAGTCGAAGTGCGTTTCGATGAGGCGGTGCGCGCCGTAACCCCGGGGCAGGCGGCTGTCTTCTATGCCGGCGATGAGGTGATCGGCGGCGGCTGGATTGTGTAACGGCCGGCGCGTATCTCCTAGAGGCCTATTGCTTCTTGGGCGATCCATGTACGGCCTGGACAGGCTGCGGAAAGGTCCAGATGGGGGATGGGAATGTTTCCCTCAGCGGCTAAAGCCGCACCTGTTTACAACCATTTACGTACGGGCTGAAGTGTCTGCGTGAGAATCCACTGACGGACTCAGTCCCGAAAGGACAGGTGCTCTCCTGCGAAACTTACTTCCCTCGGGCGGCCGTGGCGGCCGGGAAGTGGCACGTCGAGAGCCATTATCCCACTCAAGCCAAAGAACGGCTTGAATGGGGCACCCAGCATTTGCCGCCGGTGTGGCAAGAACTACGGGTGGCGCGGAGAAGCTGTGCCTCAGGCGCTTTTAGCCCGTACCCTTCGAAGACCAGAGTTTTTCCGCGGCCTGTGAAGGCTGTACCCTGCGAAGACCTACACGAAGAGATCGTCTTCTTCCGGGTCCAGGTGGTTGGTGTGATCCTTTTTGCGCATCACGTCGACTCCCGCGCGGAGACCATTGATGATGCCGCTCACCTGGCGAACGGGAGCTGCAATGCCATGCTCGAGCGCGTGGACGGCTAGTGTGAGATGGTCGAGTGTGCCTTTGACCATGCCATCCACCCGGGTAGCCTGAGCCTGGGCCCGATCGGTCACGTCTCCTACCAGTCCGCCAACTTTCTCCGTTTTGCTACGCAGGGTGGTGCTGACGGCGGTCAGGTTCTCGGTGATGGTTTTCAGCTTGGGTGTAATGTCCTGGATAACGTCGCGCGAGGCAATAATTGCAGGCAGGGCGTGCAAACGAACGTCATCGGCCAGCGCCATGATCTTTTTCTGGGCTTTGCGCGCGCCAATGAACATGGCAACCGTGAAGCCAGCCTGCATCAGTATGCTGACCGCAGCCACGGCAATAAAGACGACCAATAAGATCTGCGTGGGTCTATCCATTTTGCTTTGATAACTTTTTAGAGCATTGTCAGAGTTACGTTGTGGGCGATATCGATTATGTGCAGCCGTTCAGCCAGCTTACACCAACCCTGTTCATGCTCAACCCTTCGCTTCAGCAAGGCCCAACCGGGTTTATGAGGGCAATTCGCGCAGCAGCAAGCTGGCCGCCCGGAAACAGCCCTCTCTCATCCACGGTCCATGCAAAATGCTCTAGAGTTGCCCATCGACGGACGAGGTGGTTGCCGTGTATGCGCTTTTCCCCGCATCCACTGCTGCCGAAACCTTTTCGGCATGCTTGGCCACGACTTTACGTCCTTGCTCAACGTAGCTCTGCACCTGGGAACGGCCCCGCTCCACCGCTTGCTTTCCACGCACTACATAGTCGCCGAACTGTTCCTTGCCGGCATCCATATAGGTGTTGACCTGGGCAGCGGCATCTCTTGATTTCTGCTTAAGATATTCTGCGCGCTCCCGTGCGCTTTCGGCCAGACTGTCCCGAGTGTCTGTGCCCGCCTGAGGAGCGTAAAGCACGCCGATTGCCGCACCAATTCCCAGTCCGACCAGAAACCAACCGAAACCACTGCCACTGCCGCTTCCGCCTTGCTCTTCGTCTGTCATCGATTTTCCCCTAACTTGCTGTACTTGTCCCAATATACTGCGTCTGCCGGCCTCGCCGGGTTTAGCACCCGGATACTAGCTGAAGATACTTTGCCAAGGGTGCAGGCTGCTCGGTAACAATGATGGGATGCATAATACTCCCCTAGCGCCGCCAAGTGGGGGCAGACAAAGAGAATCGGCCGGGCGCGGCGAGCAAATTTAACCCAGCGCGTCAGCCCGTTGCAGGTTTCCTTCGTCAAAAGGTAAAAGCAGTTTCGCGTGCGTTGAGCAAGCGCCCAGCCGGGCACGCATGGCGAGCGTTCGATCGCTGAGAGCGATGGATGATTGGCGAAAAAAAGTCGAAAAACCGAGGTTTCCCCATGAAGACAGCTTTTCTGATTCGACGCAGCATTCCGCTGACTGTTCTGACCGGTCTCCTGGTCGTGGGAGTGGGCTGCAAGAACCCGTTTGTTGCCGAACAGCCCGCGCCGGCTGCACAACAGGCAGCGCCGGCTGCAGCGCCGCAGCCGGCACCCCCTCCCCCGCGAAGCGACCAGCAAATTGGCAGTGACATTCAGGCCAAAATCGGAGCCGAGTCCGCGCTCAATGGTCAGAACATTCAGATAAACGTGGCCAATGGAGTGGCTACCCTGGACGGCAAAGTGGACAACGACGCCTCCCGTGCCCTGGCGGCCGCTGACAGCGCCTCCATCGATGGGGTACGGACGGTAGTCAACAACCTGGTGGTGGCGCCGGCCAAGGTGGCAAAGGCAGTGCCGGAGCCGCGGCGGCGCAAGGAAGTGGCCCAGGTGGCGCCCCCGCCTCCTCCGCCTGCACCGGTGACTCCTCCTCCCCAGGAGCCGATGCAAGTCGTAGCTCCGCCGCCCCCACCGCCTCCGCCTCCACCTGTGGTCAAGACGGTGACTCTCCCTTCAGGGACGGTGATTCCTATTCGCATGACGGACACGCTGGATAGCGGGAAGACTCAGCCCAACACGGTTTTCCATGGGTCGCTGGCAGGCGATCTGATCTCTGACGGCATGGTAGTCGCACGCTCAGGCGCAGCGGTGACGGGACGGGTGATCATAGCCAAGGATGCGACCCACTTCGCCGGCAGCTCAGAACTATCCATTGAGTTGACGCGCATCGATACGGTAGACCACCCGGTGGATGTGGTGACCGACGCATACGACAAGCAGGGCGCCGGCCGGGGAAAGAACACGGCGATTAAGACCGGAGGTGGCGCCGCAGTTGGAGCCATTCTCGGAGGCCTATTGGGAGGCGGCAAAGGCGCAGCCATTGGAGCAGCCAGCGGCGGCGGTTTGGGGGCAGGCGTCAATGGGGTTACCAAAGGACAGCAGGTGCAGATTCCCACGGAAACCCTGGTCAGCTTTCATCTGCAAACGCCAATTAGTGTGACCACCTCGAAACAGGTGGGGACCTCGCAAGGCGGGGACGGTTTGCAACAACGACAGTAACGAGATCGGATGGGTGGAAGGGGCACTGCGCTCGGTGCTGATTCCGAAATGGTTTTGGGTCAGGCATGGTAGCCCACTCAAGCCAAAAAACGGCTTGAATGGGGCACCCTCGACCTTGGTTGCGCAACTCACCCAACCGGTTAGGTCCACACTCCGTATTCGACCAGGTGACGGGCGATGTCACGCGAACGGGCGTAGACATCCTCGGGTATACGCCGGGCCAGACGGCGGCAAATGGCCAGTTGCACCCGCAGCGCGTCGCCCTCCGCGACCGCGGCGACGATGCGGCGGGAGGCCAACTCGACGATGTCCATCGCTTTGGCCGCGTAAAGCTGAACCATGGCCTCGGCAGTGCCGGCAAGGGGCAAACTGCGAGCCCTCAGCTTGCGCGCACGCAGCAACGCTGACTCAAGCGCATAGACCTGAATGATGATGTCCGCCAGGTCCGCCATGACCTCCTGCTGGTCAGCGAGGGCATTCATGTACTTCTGAGAAGCCGCCCCGGCGGTGAAGAGGGCGAGCTTTTTCGCGCTGGCCAACATCTGCGCCTCGGCATATAACGGATCGCCAGAGTGGTCAGAGTCGTCTTCAAAGGAAGGCGGCTCCAAGACCTCATCCATCAGCTTCTTGATGGCAGCCAGCAGCGGGAGTTGGCCAGCCATGGCGCGCTTCATCAGCCAGCCGGTAATGATCAGGCGGTTGATCTCATTCGTGCCTTCAAAGATGCGGTTGATGCGGGAATCGCGATAAGCCCGCTCCACCGGATACTCTTCGACATAGCCGTAACCGCCATAGATCTGGACGGCGTGGTCAACGACGGCGTCGAGCATCTCTGAGCCCCAAACTTTCAGAATGGAACACTCAACGGCGTACTCCTCAATGCGCTTCTGAATCTCACGAGAGTTCTCTGCTGCGCCGGCTTCGAGAGCAGAAAGAGCGTCGTCAATCATTCCGACGGTGCGATAGGCCATACTTTCGACGGCGAAGAGCTGGGCGGCTGAATCAGCCAGCTTTTGCTGGATAAGGCCGAAGCCCGCGATCGGCTTGCCGAATGCCTGGCGTTGCTTGGCGTACTCGATAGCGTGGCCGAGCACCGTACGGCCAGCGCCCACACAGGCAGCGCCCAGCTTGAAGCGGCCGATGTTGAGAATGTTGAAAGCGATGTGGTGTCCCTTGCCCACTTCGCCGAGTAGGTTTTCTACCGGCACTTTGCAGTCGGAAAGCACCAGTGGGCAGGTGGAGGAACCGCGGATGCCCAGTTTGTGCTCTTCCGCGCCGATCGAGAGACCGGGAGTATCCTTCTCAATCAGAAACGCAGTGAATTTTTCTCCATCGACCTTCACGAAGACCGTGAACAGATCGGCAAAGCCTGCATTGCTGATCCACATCTTCTCGCCGTTCAGGAGGTAGTGGGTTCCGTCAGGCGAGAGAGTAGCGCGGGCGCGGATGTTCATTGCGTCGGAACCGGAGGTTGCTTCCGAGAGCGCATAGGCGCCGATACAATCTCCGGTGGCCAAACGAGGCAGGAACTTCTGCTTCTGCGCGTCGGTGCCATACCAGACGATGGGCAGAGTACCGATGCCGACGTGGGCGCTGAAGGCAACGGAAAAACTGCCCAGTTGGGAGAGATGATCGGCAACGATGGCGGAGGTGACCTTATCCATGGCCAACCCCCCGTACTCCTCGGGGATATCGACGGCCATCAAGCCGAGATCGCCGGCTTTTTTCAGCAAGGCCCGGGTGACGTCGAAATGCTTGGCCTCAATCTCTTCGGCTTCGGGAAGCACCTCGTTGCGAACAAAATCAGAGGCGGTGCGCGCGATCTGGCGCTGCTCTTCGCTGAAGTCTTCCGGGGTCATGATCTCGTCCGGTGAGCGCTCCTCGATGAGGAAGCTGCCGCCGCGAATGACACGTTGCAGAACTTCTGTCGCTGTTGCCAATTCTTTGCCCCCTGGTCTCTAGTGGATAGATTCGAAAATACCCGCGGCGCCCATGCCTCCACCGACACACATGGTCACCAGTCCGTACCTTAGCTTGCGATGGAACATGGCATGCAACAGCGTGGCTGTCAGCTTGGCTCCGGTACAGCCAAGCGGGTGGCCCAGAGCGATGGCTCCGCCGCTCAGGTTTACTTTGGCGGGGTCCAGATGCAGCTGCTGTATCACTGCCAGCGATTGCGCGGCAAAGGCTTCATTCAGTTCGATGAGGTCGATTTGGTCGAGGGTTAGCCCAGCCAACTTCAGCGCTTTGGGAACGGCATAGACCGGGCCCACACCCATTTCTTCGGGCAAGCAGCCGGCGGTCGCGAAGGCGACAAAGCGAGCCAAGGGCTTGATGCCCAAAACGGCGGCGCGCTCCGCAGAGATGACCACAGCGGCCGCGGCCCCGTCCGAGGTTTGCGACGAGTTCCCTGCCGTGACCGTTCCCCGGGCATGAAACGCCGGCTTGAGGCCCGCCAGCGCCTGGAGCGAAGTTTCTGCGCGCGGGCCTTCGTCGGTAGTAAACGGCCTGGTTGCGAGCTTGACTTTGCCCGCGCCGTTGGCGGAATACGTCACGGTCACCGGCACGATTTCTGCGGCGAAGCGGCCGCCTTCGATGGCGGCCAGGGCTTTCTGATGGCTGGCCAGGGCAAAGGTGTCGGCCTGTTCGCGGGTGATGCCGTAGTGCTGCGCCACGCGCTCGGCAGTGAGGCCCATGGAGAGGTAGGAATCGGCGTAGTGGTCGATGAGCCAGGGATTGGCGCTGACTTTGTTTCCCCCCATGGGCACCATGCTCATGGATTCGGTGCCGCCGGCGACAATCACTTCGGCGCCGCCACCGCGAACGCGCTCAGCGGCCATAGCAATGGATTGCAGGCCAGACGCGCAGAAGCGGTTGACGGTCATGGCCGAGGAGCTGACCGGCAGGCCGGCGCGCAGAGCCGCGATGCGGGCGACATTCATTCCCTGCTCCGCCTCGGGCATGGCACAGCCGAGAATCACATCTTCGATCTCGTTGCGATCCAGTTGGGGCACGCGGGCGAGTGCGCCTTCGATCGCGGTCGCGGCCAGATCGTCGGGGCGCGTCGTGGCCAACGCACCTCGACCGGACTTACCGACGGCGGTTCGGACACTGCTGGCGATCACGGCGTCTCTCATATTCGCTTCCCGGTTCCCTTCATGGTCCCTCAGGGGCTAAAGCCCTCATCAGGGGCATTTGTACGGCCCGACTAAAGTCGTGCCCTGACACAAAACATGAGTTTTTCCGCAGCCTGTCAAGCCCGGACCCTTCAGCTCCCATCCTTAAACTCGTTCCCCTTCAGCCTTTCTTGCTTCAGCTTTCTTGTTAGACGCTGTTTAGTTCCTGAGCGGTTTGCCGGTCTTGAGGGTGAACGCAATGCGCTCCTGGGTTTTGCGCTCTCCGCAGAGCGACAGGAATGCCTGGCGCTCGAGATCGAGGAAGTATTGTTCCCCCATGACCGTGCCTGCGGGTATGGCGCCTCCGCAGAGGATATGCGCGACATGGTTGGCAACCTTCTGATCGTGGTCGCTGATGTAATCAGCCTGGCGCATCAGGTGGACCCCGAGTTTGAGCGTCGCCAGGGCGCTTTCGCCGGCCGCGGGGACTTCCCGAGGCGCCGGAGCCGAGTAGCCTGAACCGGCGAGGGTCATAGCAGCCTGCCGTGCGTCCTGCACCAAGCGATCGCGATGGGCTGTGATTCGGTCAGAAGGACTCAGGTAGCCGAGCAGGCGCGCATCGGCGGCCGAGGTCGATACCTTGGCCATCCCTATCAATTCAAAGTTGCGCTTGAGGGCGTCGAAGTATTCGGTCGAACCAGCCAGGCGAGCAGAGGCATCGCGGCCAGTCGAAGAAAGGATGGCAGCAGCGGAATCGACGGCGCGCAGAACCATTTCCTTGGTGCCACCACCGCCGGGGACGACGCCGACACCGGTTTCCACCAAGCCCATGTACAGCTCGGCATGGGGCTGGCGCGCCGCGGCGTGCAGCGCAATCTCCGCTCCCCCGCCCAGACAGAGGCCAAACGGGGCCACCACCACCGCCCTGGGACAGAACCGGATCGCCGCCGTCATGCGCTGAAAGGCACGTACGGCAAAGTCGAGATCGTCCCACTCCCCTTCCTGAATCAAGAGCAGCACCTGGAGCAGATTTGCGCCGACAGAGAAGTTGGCGCCGTCGCCGGTGATGACAAAGCCCTGGAAGTCGCGGACCGCGTCGCTCGCCGGGTTCAGAGTCTGGGTCACGAGGCGGGTAATGTCTTCGCCGACTGCGTCTTTCTTCGAATGCAACTCGATAGCGGCGATGCCGTCACCCAGATCAATGAGCGATGCCCCAGGATTGCCTTTGACGATGCCGTGCGCCTTGCGAAAGTCCGCGACGGCGGCAATCCCTGGCGGCTGGAGGATAGGAACATACTCCCCGCGCTTGGGATCGAAGACCTGCTTGCCCGCTGGCTCTTCCCGGTACCAGCTGGCCGCTCCGGATCGGAGCAGCGTCTCTGCATTGGGAATGGCGGGCTCGCCTGCCTGGCGCATGCGGGCGACGGTGTCCGCAACGCCCACCGCGTCCCACATTTCGAAGGGGCCTAGTTCCCAGTTGAAGCCGGTGCGCATCGCGCGATCAATGCTGGCGGGCTCTGCGGCAATCTCGGGCAGGCAGTTGGCAGCATAGGCAAAAAGGCGGCTCAGCAATTGCCATTGGAAAGCGGCCGCCTTGTCTTTTCGGATATCGCCGGCCATCAGCATGCGGAGCCGCTCGGGAAGCGATTCGGCGTTCTTGGCGAGTTCCAAGGAGGGGAACTTGGGGCGCGTCGCGGGACGGTAGGCGACGGTTTGCCAGTCGAGCGCAAGCCGGAGTTCATTGCCTTCCGCGTCTTTCTCCTTCTTATAGAAGCCCTGGCCGGTTTTGTCGCCCAGCCAGCGACGCTCCAGCATGGTCCGCACAAAAGGCGGCAACTGGAGCGCCTCGCCGGCGCGGGATTGGGAGAAATTCGCCACCACGTGGGCCAGGACGTCCAGGCCGACCATATCCGACAGGCGGAAGATACCGGTACGCGGCCAACCGATGGCGCTTCCGGTAAGCACGTCCACCTCTTCGACGGTGAGCCCTTGCTGCTGCATCAGCTCGATGGCCTGGACCATGATGTAGACGCCAATGCGATTGGCGATGAAGTTAGGGGTGTCGCGGGCATAGACGACCGTCTTGCCCAAGCGATGGTCGGCGAAATCGGCGATCGCGGCAACGGCCGCCGGATCGGTCTCGGGGGTGGAGATCACCTCGAGCAGCCTCATGTAACGCGGCGGATTGAAGAAGTGGGTACCGAACCAGGAGCGGCGTAGCTCAGGAGGCAGCGCAGTGGCGATACTGGCTATCGGCAGCCCGCTGGTGTTGGTGGTGAGAATGACGCCAGGCTTGAGAAACGGGGTGATTTTGGCAAGAATTTCCTGCTTGATGGCCAGGTTCTCGGTTACCGCCTCGATCACCCAATCGCATTTGGATAGCCAACCGAGGTCATGGTCGAAAGTACCGGGCTGAATCAGGCGGATACTGGCTGGATCGTAGAAAGCGGCCGGTTTGGCGCGGCTGAGGCTCTGCAGGGCCGCTTCGGCGATGACCGCCGGACCCTTGCCTGGGTCCCCGGCCAAGTCAAGCAGCACCACCGGGATACCGGCATTGGCCAGATGCGCTGCAATGCGGACCCCCATGGTTCCCGCACCCAGTACCGCGGCGTGATGGATCATTGCGGGGCGCGGACGCGGGGCAGGGTCGGCCGAGGGCAAGGATGCACGTTCCATCGGGGAGGCGGGCGCGGAGCTCATGATTCTGATTCCTCCTTCTGTTAACGGTACGCTTCTCGATACCACCGCGAAAAACTGTAAGCGTGAATATGGAGTAAAAAACCTGGAACGTCGATCACCCGGTATCGACATTGCAAATGTTTGATGGCGATGCCTGCGGTTCTGTCCGCTGGGCTTTGGCTATATGCTTGCCAAGGGCTGAGAGAAACATAACACTTCAATCCAGCTCTTAAGTATTGGACGCAAATATAAGTATTTACAGGAGAATAGCCGATGCAATTTGCCATCGTGATCATGGCTGCGGGAAAAGGCACGCGGCTCAAGACCAAGCGTCCAAAGGTTCTGCATGAAGTTGGCGGCAAGACCCTGCTGCGGCATGTGGTCGATGCGGCGAGGCAGATTGTTCCGCCGGAAGATATCTACGTGATCGTGGGGCATCAGGCCGAACTGGTGAAGGCTTCACTCAGTGGCCTGGGGGTCCAGTTCGTTGAGCAGACGGAGCAACTTGGAACGGGCCACGCCATCCAGCAGGCGCGCCCGGCGGTTGAGGGATATGCCGATCTGATCGTGCTTTCCGGCGATGTGCCGCTCATCCGGCCGGAAACAATCAGGAAGATACGCGATTTCCACCTGGAGCGCAGGGCGTCCATGACGGTGCTGACGGCGGCGCCGGAAGATCTGCAGGGCTACGGACGGGTGATCCGTAAATCACCTACTTCTGATGAGATACGGGAGATTGTTGAAGCAAAATCCTTAACCTCGCAGATGACCCAGGCGCGGGAGATCAACTCCGGCATCTACGCCTTTACCTGCCAGCCGCTGTTCGCACACATCGACAGCCTGGGAACGCAGAACGCTCACGGGGAGCTCTATCTGACGGATATGGCTGCGATTCTGGGGACAGCCGGAGAACGGGTGTTGGCGCTCGAGGCGGAGAATGCCGACGAGGTGCTGGGCGCCAATACGATCGCCGAAATGATGACGATCGATGAGAAGCTCAGGCTCAGTATTGCACGCAGGTTGATGGCCGAGGGGGTAACCATCTTCCGGCCGGAGACCTCGGTCATCGATGCCAGCGTGGTGGTGGGGGCCGACACCGTAATCGAGCCCTTTGTGCAATTGCTGGGTGAGACCAAGGTGGGCAGTGAGTGCCGCATTCGCTCCTATTCCGTATTGGAGCACGCTACGTTGGGTGACCGGGTGCTCATCGGTCATGGCTGCATCATCACGCAGTCTCGAGTGCACGATGGTGCGTTGCTTGGCCCTTATGCTCATCTCCGTCCGGAGAGCGAGATTGGGGAAGGGGCGCGGGTGGGCAACTTTGTGGAGACCAAGAAGATTCGTTTGGGCAAAGGGTCCAAGGCAAACCATTTGAGCTACCTGGGGGACGCGGAAATCGGCGTGGGCGTGAATGTGGGAGCGGGAGTCATCACCTGCAACTATGACGGAGTGAATAAGCGGAAGACAATTATCGGCGACCGCGTTTTTGTGGGCAGCGATTCCACCCTGGTAGCACCGGTAACCCTGGGAAATGGCTCCTATATCGCGGCGGGATCATGTATTACGGACGACGTGCCGGAAGATGCGCTGGCGTTGGGGCGAGCGAGGCAAACCATCAAGGAAGGGTGGAGCGCGGCGCGGCGGACTAAGAAGTAAGGTCCGTTTCTCCGGCTCAGGCGGCCTGGACGCGAGCCTGCTCGGCGAGCACCTGGCAGAGGCGAATGCGGGCGGAAAAGCAGGCGCGTTGCACCTGTGCCTCGGGAATATCAAGCAGGCGGGCAATCGCCGCCGGCGTATAGCCTTCCACGTCGCGCAGCAGGAACAACAGGCGCTCGTTGGCGGGCAGGCTGCGCACCGCAACCTCAAGATCAGGCCGGCGCACATTGCGATGACTCAGGCCGACCCCAGGAGAAACAACCGCAGCCGGCTCTTCCTTTTTCAGGGGAAATCGCTGGCTCAGCTCACTGACCAGCGCCGAGTCCACAGCGAACCCATCGGGCTGCTCAGTTTGTTGAAAGGCACGAATGAAGGTAGTGGCGAGAATCTCTTCCGCTTCGATCTCATTGCCGGTCATGTAGAAGGCGAGGGAAAAGGTACGATGACGGTGGCTTTCAAAGACATCCCGCTGCTGCTGCTCACAGGACTGTTTGGCAGCCTGAGAGACGACCAGGTTCGATTCAGCGGAAAACTCGCGTTCAAAATTGAACAAGGCTACCCCGGCAGCGAAGGATGGACGCTAAACGGGAGTATAACAGTTCGCCAAACGGCGGTGTTTCGGAGCGAAGAATTCATGCCACTCGTATCGGTTGAAGATAGACTCAGAGAGAGAGCCCTTTCACATCTACCTGCTGGATCGTCACACTCGGCGAGAGCGGCCGGCCACGCGGAACAAATCTCGCCCTACCACCGTAGTTGTCGAACACGCTACGCGCCGCAGTCAATCGCTGGGAATCTGGTTTCCAGCTGCTCACACAGGTAGTATCAGTAGGGAAGAAGGGAGCCTTCCGGGGAAACCCGGGTGTCCAGCAAGTATGGAGACAGCACGCATCCCAGCACGGGTCCTGGTAGTCGATGAGCAAACACATTGTCGAGCCGAGATCGACGGCATGCTCGAAAAGGCGGAGTACTCAACCGTGCTTTCAAGCGATCGACAAGAGGCCATAGCCCACATCGAGCAAGATCCTCCGTTTGACCTGGTTTTGTCTGACCTGATGGCGGCGGGCGTGCACGGCCTGGGCCTGCTGGAGCGAATGCGCCAGGTACAACCGCAGACCCCACTGGTCCTGGTGACCCCCGGCCGCGATGAGGGGGCGGCAGTGGCTGCGGTACGTCAAGGGGCCTATGACTATCTGCTGAAGCCCTTCGAAAAAGATCAATTGCTGGCCACGGTCAAGCGGGCCGTTGACTATCGGCGCCTGGTGCAGCAGAACGCGATGTACCGGCAGGATCTGGAGCAACTGGTCAGCGCCCGGACGGGGATGCTGCACCAGGCGATCGCGGACCTGGAGCGTTCGTACGACATCACGCTGGAGGCGCTGGGCGACGCGCTGGATCTAAAGGATGCGGAGACAGAGGGCCACTCCAAACGAGTGACCGCTTATACCATCGCGCTTGCCCGGGGAGCAGGAATCCCCTCGCAGCAGATACCTGTGGTGGCGCGCGGAGCTTTTCTGCACGATATCGGGAAAATGGCCATTCCTGACGCGATTCTGCTCAAACCCAGCAAGTTGCAGTCGGATGAGCAAAAGGTGATGCGGGAACATTGCGCGCGAGGCTACCAGATGCTGCGCAAGATTCCCTTTCTGCATGAGGCGGCGGAAATTGTCTACAGCCACCAGGAACACTACGATGGCAGCGGATATCCACGCAGGCTGAAGGGCGAGCAGATCCCGTTAGGGGCCAGGATCTTCGCTGTGGCCGATACACTGGACGCAATCACTTCGGACCGGCCTTACCGGAAGGCGGCCACGTTCGCGGCAGCGCGGCTGGAGATCAAGCGCTGCGCCGGCACGCAGTTCGATCCCAAGGTGGTGGATGTGTATCTGAGCCTGCCAGACCAATTGTGGGAGGACCTGCGGGCGGAAATTACCCAGCAAGCGAAGAAGTTCTCACCCCTACAGCTGGAGCCCAAAGAGTGCGCAATCCGTTCGCTTAGAACGGCAGGAGGGCAAACCGATGAGCATTTTGACTGCGGAGATGGTGCAGGAAGGCTTGCGATCGCTTCCCGAATGGAAGCTCGAGGGCAAGGAGATCGTTCGTCACTACCAGTTCCCCGATTTCGTTGCTGCCATGGTCTTTGTCAACCAGGTGGCAGAAAAGGCGGAAACAGCCGGACACCATCCGGACATTGATATCCGATACAACAAGGTGAGGCTGGCGCTGGTATCCCACGACCAGGGCGGGCTTACGCAGCGCGATATGAAGATGGCCCGGACTCTGAACTCGCTGTCATAGCGGGAGGCAAGGCTAAGCAGCGGTTTCTTGAGAGCCCTACTCTTCTTTGGGCGGGGTTTGTTGGCGCATCTTGGCCAGGGTTCTGCGGTTCCAGATCGCGACGGCGATTCCGCCGAAGGCCGCCGAAGTGGCAATCAGAAGGCCGGAACGCCAGAAATTCCGCCGTTCGGGTTCCGAAGGGCTCTCTTCTGGGGTCTCTGCATTTGGGGTGGAGACGAGATCTAAGCGAAATTTGCGTAACGGCATGGATACCCTGACAAGAAAAATGTGGGAAACGACTCCTCTGGGGAAACTTATTTTCGCAGAAGTGCGTCTATGTTGGGGAAGGGTGCAGTTGAGCCCGAAAAATACAGTAATCGGGATTTAGAATTTTCAGAAATATGTTTTTTAACGAAATTTGGCATTTGCAACTAGAAGTTCACTGCATGCATCTGCTAATATGAATTCAGTCGCGATGGACGCTTTAGCTCTCGCGGCGAGGTTTTAACCACAAGTTGCGTCACTGGCCTCCCGGCACGGACAATTTACCGTTCGTGCCGCCTTTTTTTGTCTTTCTGGCGGCTCCGTCGTAAATCCTACCTCTTTTGTCTTGCAATCCTATCGCCGAACGTCGCAAACCCTGTCGTCCAAACCTGGGAGCGTGGCGATTCCCTTTGGCTTCGCGCTACACTGGGCCTCAAAGGAGTGGGAATGCGGCGAATCATGGTGTGCCTTGCGATCGGGATGCTGACGGTGGGCGCGTATGCGCAGTGGGTTACGGACGCAGATGTTCCGGCGTACCACCAGGCAGCGCCGGTTCACGGAACGAAGCTACCCGCGCTTCTTTCCGGCAAACAACTCCAGGGCCCACTCTTCCAGTACCCCTGGCAAAAAACAGTCTATGAGGATGCGGCTAAGGTCCCCAACGTGCTGTACCAGCTTCCCTGCTATTGCCACTGCGATCGCGCGCTAGGCCATACAAGTTTGCACAGTTGCTTCGAGGGTCTCCATGGGGCCGAGTGCTCTACCTGCGCCCAGGAGGGCTATTACGCCTACCAGATGTCGCTGAAAGGCAAGACGGTGAAGCAGATTCGCGACGGCGTGATGCGCAAGGAATTCCAGAGCATCGATCTGAATTCGATTGGCATGTAGGAGGGTATACTGAGGATAGAGCAGTGGTTACGAGCTGCTCGACAAGAGAGAAGGGGGCGTCACGGTTTCGACGGGATCGATTAGGTTGAGAGGCATGCCGGGGTGTGAGCACCCGTAATCGCTTGCAAAAACAATAATTGCTAACAATCAACTAGCACTTGCTGCTTAATTAAATAAGTAGCCGTTCTTCGTGGCTTCGCCTGTGGGCTGCGAAAGAACGTCGCACAGCAGGCTGGTTCCTGGGGCGCGGTCCGAGCCGCAGGGACGAGATCATCGGACTAGCGTTACGCGCATCTTGTCGGTTCTGAGCGCGTCGCGCGAAATCTCCGGAACTCGACTAAGCATGGAGTCTCTCTGCTGACATGGATTTCGGACGCGGGTTCGACTCCCGCCGCCTCCACCAAACTTAAGTTGTTTGCCATCATGGATTTAATTAAAATCAAACCGCTATAATGGACGCAGAATTCTGCCACAGATACCACGAATTGCGTTCACTTAAAAACATAAGTACTTTATTTTCAATAGATAGCAATTCAGACGCGGGCGGGTTCACCGCCGCCTTCACCGTTGGCAAACTGGCACGGCAAAGGTCGAGCGTCCTCGTTGGTGAATGAACCTGTGGCAGCTTTGTACCGTTAATTCTCCGGCCGAACAACGGTCTCTCGCAGAGGGCGCTTGCCAATCGATGCGGCGTGAGCCAACAGCACTTGCAGCGACTTAAGGTCGGAATCTCTCCAGTGTTCATGGTCAATTGAGCAGACTGCATCGGGAACGGGCGAACGATTGAGAGCCGCTCAATACTGAACCAGTCTCACAAATTGCTGAGTGGCGAATTGGTGCGACTCTGGAAATGCGCTGCGATGTCCGGACTCGCCGATGGCGGGATGCTGGGAAAGTAACTGACGAACAGTAGACAATGGTGGAATGAAACCGCTGCTGCGGCGCGGCGACATAGGGAACACTTTCTTGGCTATATGCATCTAGCCTGTCCTCACTCACTGCTCCAGCACATCGCTTGAGCTACTTCCGTCCTCGCCTCACCACCCTGTATGGGTTGCTCTTTCACCTTGAATATTTGGTTCAGATACTTGCCCTTCGACTCCGCCGCCATGAATTCGGCATGCTCGTCGGCAAAAACTTCCGAATACCGGTAAACGTCTCCGCTCTGACGGAACTCTATATCCAGTTCGCAATTCCTGGCGAATAGCCGATCGAGGCAATGCTCTCCGAATCTACCGCTTCCCGTTGCATCCACCTCAGGCTACAACTTCAGCTGGTTTATGAGACCAATTCTAGGGCTCCCATACATCCAGAAGTTGCCGCCCAAAGAGCAGGTTGTTTGGGGCTGTTGCACTTAGCCACCGAAAAGCTCTCCCTGCAACTCGTTCTTGCTCTTGCCTCGGTTCCAACTTTCGGCAATTTCTTCCAAGGTTCTTCGCGTGCTGATGCTTCCAATGGATCACGCGTGATGCTCGTTACACCAGCCGAGGGCGCGTACATTGGTCAGCGGAAGGAAGCGGCGCAGAGATCCACAATTCCCAGATCAGCTCCGCGGACGCATTGATCGGGCTCAGAAGTTCCTGCAGCCTTGATCGATTAAATCAGCAGCTTTCGCAATTCGACGAGCAGTGGTTCTCGATTGCCAAAGTAACTGTCAATCATCGCCTTCAGGAATGTGCCACGGCTCAGCCGCTCGAAGGCAAAAGGGTGGCCAAAGGTCGCTCCTAGCAACCCAATAAACGCCATTTGAGAGCGTCCATTTCCTTCACGAAAGGGATGAATGGCGTTGAGTTCGCTCAGGAAGCGAGCCGTCGCCTGAAGAAACAGGTCCGAACTCCGCTCAACAAAGACTTCACCGCGATGTAGTCCTTGAAAGAGGGCATCCATCTGAGCGGGGATGTGTTCCGGATAACAGAAGGCATTCCCGCTCTTGGAAGTTCGCACAGAGCGGTACTGCCCTGCCCACTCATACACGTCCTGAAAGAGATGATGATGTACTTGGCGATAGTGGGCTGCATCAAAGCTGCCTTCTGGCAGGGGTTCCTCCGCACGCAGCGTCGAAATTTCCACCTCAAAGGCGTCGAGTGTGTCCTGCTCTTGGATGTTGAGCAGATTCTTGAGAACGGTCGTGCCGGGATAGCAATACGGGTCATCGAAGGCGTCGTAGCCTTCTGTGCTCATCCGCGCTTCCGCGCACCTGCGAACGCTCGGATCGTTTCCGCGCGTCGCTCCGCCTGCGGGAGAGAAGCAGTTCTTTCTAGGCGCTCCTCACTCCCAGAATGGAGCTTCAGCCCTTCCACTGCCGAGATGGCCGCGAAGCTTTTGCTTCCCAGCACGAACTTCTTTGAGGAACTTGGCAGGTTGTTGACGCGTCCAGTCATATTTCTATTTTATCAGCGATTTTCCGTCCTATATTCTAACTATGAGAAGGGTAGTTATATCTCTCAAAACCCGTGTTTGCTTTGCAACATTGCCCAAAGCGAATTTGGAGGCATGCAAACCATGAAATGCCCTGTGGCAAATTTGTACCGCGGAATCGCTTTTCAAGCCGTTTGAGCCATTTTTGCGGCCTTTAGAATCTGCAAGTTACTGGAAAATGGTGGAAATCGCGGGTTCGACTCCCGCCGCCTCCACCATATATCACCTCAAACGGGGTGAGTCCCAAGGTCCTTCGCTTCGCTCAGGATTTCGCCTGCGGGCTCAGACGCCCGCAAAACGGCTCAAGTTCGACTCCCGCCGCCTCCACCATATTCAACCTCAAACGGGTGGGTCTTCACCTGAGCTTGCTGACTCGGCCCGAAGGCAATGAGTCGAATTTGGTGGAATATCCCCAATGACGACGTACCAGACTTAGGAACATCACTGTAGCTCCCGGATGAGGGGGGTCCCGGTTAATGGGCGGGTATCGTCACCACCGGCAGACTCTCCTCCCGGGTACCGGTATCGGCCATGGTAAAAAGCTGCATGAGTTGCGCAAAAACCCGCTTAGAATCGAGATCACCGTCGTCGATCCAGAACCACGTGTTGCGATAGTAGACCTCTACGAATGCGCCGGGCTGCTTGCTCTTCGAACTATGGATGCGCGTGAGAGGAACAATTCCCGGGACGTTGCGATCTGCTGAAACCCTGGAAATGCGTGGTGCTGCGATGCATCCTCGGTGGGCACTTCTACCTGGGACGCCATGTTCACAATCAGGCCGATAATGGAGCGAGTCAGCACTGCAATTTCCGTGTCGCTCGATGAAATAGGACCGTAGACCAGCTGGAACTCTGTGGCCTCCTTATTGAGGTGCAGCAACGCACGCAGTTGCTCAATGTCAGCCTGAATCTCCGGGGCCCATCCTTGGCGCGAATGGAGAGAATGCTGGTCTGCTGATTCCCCGGATCCACCTTGACATACTCCCGGACCGCGCCCGAAATCTGGATCAGGTGCAGCAGTTGCAAGACGCGGTAGAAGTCCGGGTCAGCGGGCGTAATCCCGTTCCAGGTCGCCTGTTGATTTTTCAAGCCGTTAATCGATTGCAAAGACGAAAGCAGCAGTAAGTCAGCCGGCGCGCCGTTTTGAATCGCGGAAAATACCAGGGTCGGCGACAGCGGAGTCAATAGACCTTTGATATAAGCATTGCCGGTCAGTGGGGTGTACGTGATTGTGGGACTGTTGGAAAACGTGCCGGCGCCGCCCAGGGCGACATTGCTTCCTCCACCGGGAACGATCGTTCCCCCGAGACTGGCGCTTTGCACCAGCGAATAACTGGATACAATGTTCCCGATGTCCACGAAGACGGGCGGATCGACATACCGCACCTTGACGATGTTGAGCAGAGTCTGCTCCTTCCAGGAATCGGCCAGGGAAACGCTGTATAGAGCCCGGTCCCGGGGGAGTGAGTGTGGACCGATCGCAGGATGCATACACCCTGTCGCAAGCAATGCGAGAGCGCAGCTGACGAACGCCACCCGTCGTGGCAGAAGCATTCTTTGCCTTTCCATCTGCGCCGCCTGCAGACACACTCGAGAAATCCGAACAACGTTCCCGCCGACATCCATGTACTGCTGCGCAGCTCGGAGGCCAGGCTATGCAGTTGGATTATGCGATGTTTAGGACCAGAGGACAAGCACCGGTTCTTGGCGGAGGAGGACGGGGAGGGCTCTGTCAGGCTTGCTCAGACAAGACCGGCAGATATTTTCACGTTGGCGTTCGGTGAACTGCTACTCTCGCTTCCATGCGGCGGGCTCATGATGTGGCTCAAAGCTGATGCGAAGCCGGGTGCGGGTTGCTCTGGCAAAGCGTTCCAGTGTGCGCGTCGAGGGTAATATCTTGCCACTCTCAAGACGAGCGACAACGGCCTGCGTGGTGCCCATCGCTTCGGCCACCTCTTCCTGAGTCATATCAGCCTTGCTCCGCGCCTCGATCAACGCAGACGCCAAGGCAAACTCCTTCCCCAGCGCCTCATATGCAGCGACGTACTTTGGATCTTTCTTCCATTGCCGGAAGGATTCTTCAGCCGGTATAAACTTGCGCTTCATTCGACCTCCTTTGTCTTCTTCAACGCAAGTTCGATCTCGCAGCCAAAGGAAGCGCGTCGAGCGATGCCTTCACGTCTTCATTCAGAAATCCGACGACCCATACCATCGATTTGATTATACCTTTTTTGCAATACCATAAAAACTCTTCCGATAGTCGCCGTTTGAGGACTATGGCGGGTTCTGGCATTTAACGAGGCCAAGAATTGAACCTTGAACTCGTGGAGCCAGGCAAAGAGCCCGCCCAGCAGCACCTTCTGCATTCGTCGCATGCACGACCATTATGGATTGCGCCGAGCCTGCATCCTAAACGGGCCGGATGTGTCCCGATCCCCGAGACCGTGGTGTCTGCTCCCAGAATCCCTACGCAAGTTGAATACGAAAACAACTTACCGCAGCGGCGCGAGCGAACCATGATAATGCTTAGCTATGCACATTCGAGGATCTTGGATTCTTCTGATTTTTATCACCCTATTCGCGGCGGTGATCCTTCTCCTGTTGCACTTGACCAAGCTCGGTCTGCTGATCCATCAGAAGATTCCCGACCGGCCGCATCGTCGACTGTTTCTTGCTTCGGTGAGCTTCTTTGTCACGTTCCTGGCGGTGCGCCTGTTGGTGGCCTCCATCACCCATCACATTGGGCCGTTCGGCTACGTTGAGATGGGGGGAGGCACATCCACCACCTGGTGTGGGGCATCCTTCTGTTGCTTTTCACCGGCTATGCAGAGCTTGCAGAAGTGGGAACCGGGAGCAGCATAGTCTCCATCTTTATGAGCCGGTTGCTGGCGCTCGGTTATGGGATTGGCGCGGCGCTGACGCTGGATGAGTTTGCCCTTTGGTTGAACCTGGATGCCGCAGATTATTGGACGCGACAGGGCCGAGAGAGCATTGATGCTGTAGTGCTCTTTGGAGCTCTGCTCGCGATGGGAACCTGGGGCGCGCCGTTGTTTCGACGATTGGACCGTCCCAGAGACAGGTCGCCGCGGTAGAACCTCATTCCACCTGTCGCTACTGACAGTTGTAGATGTAGCTGCCTCTCGGTAGCGTGGGTTCGCTCAATACCACAGCCTGGAGGTCGTTGTGAGGGAGACCATTGCGGTTGTAAAGATAAATGTCGCCATCAACACCAGCCCCCAAGTGATGGATGACGAGCAGCTGGTTTCAGCAGCGAAGGCGGGGGACTCCGTCGCCTTCGTTGAACTCAGCAGGCGTCACTCGAACAAGATGTTATGGAGGATTTATCGAATCACAAGAAATTGGGAAGATGCGGAAGATGTGCTCCAGGATTCGCTGCTGAAAGCTTTCGCTCACCTAAACGGCTTCGAATGCAGATGCGGTTTCGCGGCGTGGTTCACCAGAATCGCGATCAATTCCGCACTCATGTCTTTGCGGAAGAAGCGTAACCACGTCGAGATCCCAATCGATGGCGCAAGCGATCATTCCGGCGAGTGGAAGGCATGGGAACTTCGAGATCTTGCCGGCGATCCTGGTACCCAATACGCAAAGAGAGAGAGGGAGCAGTTGATCCGGGAAGCAATCCTGCGGTTGCCTCCCGGCTATCGGGCTGCGCTCGAGCTACAGCATGCAGAGGGGTATTCCACCAACGAGATTGCGCATTCCCTCGGGATCTCTCCATCGGCGGCCAAGTCGAGGCTGTCACGCGCGCGAACGCTTTTGCGCTCATCCTTCATCTGAGCGGAATCTGATTGGGCGGCCATCCCGGTTACGCCTTCCGATGAATGGGCCAGACTGGTTCTTCCAGTCCGCACCAGAGGCTGACGATCATGACGCCCCAAACAAGTCCGAGTACGCTGGCATTCAAGAAATACGCCGGGGGGCCGGCCGCGCTTCCTGCCTGGAACGAAGGTCCGACAAAGCAAAGCATCGTAGATTTCGTTCGTGGAGTAACCGATGCCGGCAGCCCTAACTTCGTCAAACCCGAAGAGCGGATCGCAGTGTTTGATAACGACGGAACCCTGTGGAGCGAGATGCCGCTGTATTTCCAGTTTGCTTTCGTGATCGATCGCATGAAGGCGTTGGCTCCGCAACATCCTGAATGGAAAGACAACCCACTCTACGCGGCCGCCATGGAGGGTGACATGGACCGTGTCGCCGCGGGAGGCGTACGCGCGGTGCTGGAACTTGCGACGGTTACCCACGCCGGCATGACTACGGACGAGTTCTCGAAGATCGTGGAGGACTGGATCACAAGCGCCAAACATCCAAAATTCAACCGCCCATACACCGACCTGATTTTTCAGCCGATGCTGGAACTGCTTGCTTATCTGCGTGCCAACGGATTCAAGACTTTCATTGTCTCTGGTGGGGGCGTTGAATTTCTGCGGGTGTGGGTAGAGAAGGTGTATGGGATTCCGCCGGAGCAGGTGATTGGCAGCAGCATTGTAACCAAGTTCGAGATACTGGCAGGCGTGCCTGTGCTCACGCGGTTGCCGCAAGTGAATTTTATCGACGACCACGACGGCAAACCTGTGGCCATCCACATGCACATTGGACGCAAGCCCATCGCCGCGTTCGGCAATTCTGACGGCGATTTGCAAATGCTGCAGTGGACCACAGCTAGCGAGGGGTCTCGATTTGCATTGCTGGTAAATCATACGGACTCCACCCGCGAGTATGCCTACCAGGTTTCGACCCTGGGTAAGCTGGAGGCGGCGCTGAAGGAAGCCGAGGCGAAGGGTTGGACTGTCGTGAATATGAAAAACGACTGGAATCGAATCTACCCGTTCGAAACCGGTAAGTAGTTCCGCACGTGTTCGGTTGGCGGCCTACGGCTGGTGCTCCGCGATGATCTTAGTCAGCGCGACCGATGTTTTAGACTGTTGGTCCGTGTTCAACGCCAAGCCATTACTTTTTGTAAGATTTCGTAGTGCGGCATAAACGGTGGGCCCATCGCCTTCTGCCGCTCTTGTTGAGACTTCGAGAATGCTGCCACTCGGCCACTTCCACAGTTCAAGACTCATTTCGCCCAGTGGGGGTTTCGCGCGGATTTTCCAACTCGTCGATTGAATCTCTGCTAGAGGGTGCACACGTTTCCAATCAATCTGAACCCCGGAGTCCTGAAGCAGCTCTTTCTGTTGCTCGCTCAGCAGTTGAAAGAGCTCCTCGCCTGTCTTCGGCTCCCTTGCGACTGAATATTTGTCCGTCACCGAATACGATCGATTTTCGATACCGTCATTGACGTCCACTTCGCACTTGAAGCCTTGACGCCCGCTGGACACGTCGATGAGGTTGTCGCCGGAGACGGGTCGCAACTTCGCCGTGAGATCGCTCTTTGCTCCCTCCCTCAGACGAAGAATCACGCCTCTCGAGAGCAGATCAAGAGCGGGCGTGTCAAAGAAATATATACGTCCATGAGTCTCTTTGTGAGCCTGAAAGGCCAGAATCGCTGCTTGCACCTGCGCCGGGGAGAGGAGAAGTTTCACTTCCTCGCTGCACGTTTGCTGTCCGTGCAGGCCGAGGACAAGCAAGAGCGTCGCACAAAGGATCAGAGAAATGCGCGCAATAGAAGTCACCGGCTGTTCCTTCTCCGACTTCCCCTTCGCATTGGGGACGCCGGGGCGGGCGGCAGTGCCACCGTCATGGTCCGTTTTGTGAGTTCACTCCAATGGCCGCTGCCTGGGACCTGTCAGTTGTGACAGGTGCTAGCCGGAGGTGCTGTAAGTAGTATCTCGGGATACTGTGAACGGTGAAGCCAACCAAAGCTTTGCCTGACAACTTCTGGGCATTCGACTGTTAGTTTGTTCTGTTTCCAAGTCTGATAGGGCTCGTTATAGTTCTTTGACTCCCGCTGGGAGAACTAGACAAAATCTCGTACGAAAAGGAGAGAAGATGAAGAAGATCAGTATTCCAGCTGCTGTATTGGGTGTGATTACGTTATTGAGCGGCCTGCCCGCATCGGCACAAAACTCTTTTGCCTTTCAGATGTCGTCGTCTTTCTACGCGGGAAACGCGAAGATGCCGCCGGGATCTTACACGCTAAGACAAATGCAACAGGAGTCGGGCCTCTACGAGCTCCAGAATAGTTCGGGGTCGCACTCAGTCATTGTAGAGACGCGGCCCTCTTCCAAAGCCTCGAAGGGGAAGCCGGAAGTTCTATTCAATAAATATGGGACAACCGACTACATGGAGGCTGTTGCGACCTCGAACGGCACGTCGATCGATATAGACGAAAGCGCAGCTGAGAAGCTTGCCGCCAAGACGGGCAGCCCCCAACCGCATACCGTTCCGACGAAGTAGTCGCGTAGGCGGTTAGAGCAGACGCAGCCAGTCGCACGGGATCCATCCTGCTTAACGATGATCGCAAGCGGACTGGCGACTTTTGCAACAGTGCGGGAAGCACCCCGCACCCATTCGCATCACGGCCCCTCTACATGCTAACGCCAACAGAATGAGATAGGGGCCGCGCGTCTGATCATTCCTGATGTTCGGGATGAGTACATGCTGGAAAGGCAACGAGGTAGGTGTTGCCGACGTATTCCATCTCCTTGTGTATACCGGTCGCAGAAGTATAGTAGCCGTTGACGGTCATCTGTTTCAGCAATACAAAAAACCGGTCCAGCTCGGTTTTGGGATTTTCTTCGTTCACCGCGGCTCTCTCCAATGCCTCGGCCAATGATGAGCCTGTGGCCTGCTCGCGGATCATGCGGATCCCGTCTTGCCATTGCTTCTTGACGGCGCTGTCGCTGGTGGCCACCATGAGGTCAGCAAAGAGGTTGGTCTGGGCCTCGTGCGCGCCTGGAGAGTGGTCGTCGGCAGGGATAATCATTTCCATTAGCTGGTCAAGAAGGCGGCTTTCGTCCTCACTGAAGAACTGCAACGTGTATACGGGGGCCGGTGACGCCGCAGGGGCTGCCTGCATATGGTCCATAGCAGCGACCGGCAGTGCATTCAGTTTTTGCGATAGCGCAGTCAGGGCGACTATCTTGAGCACCGCTCTTCTTTCCATATTCTCCTCTAAGCCTTATGCCTTCTATTGGACAGCGCCGACGCTTATAGTTCCCCTCTTTTGCGTTGCTCCTTTATATAGTCGGCGGCGCGCAATGACAGGGCCATGATGGTAAGCGTGGGATTTTTCTCACTGGAAGTGGTGAAGCAGCTGCCGTCGGTGACGAAAAGGTTTTTCACGTCCCGCGCCTGGCAATAGCTGTTGAGCACCGAGGTGCGCGGATCCTTTCCCATACGCACCGTCCCCACTTCGTGGCTAGCAAAGCCCGTGGGGCCCTTACCGAAACTCGGGAATACCGTTCCTTTCATGTGGGACGACACTTCCAGCATGCTCTGTTTGGCCGCTTGCCACAAAGCATGATCATTCTCGCTGAAGCGAAAATGCACGACCGGCGTCGGAATACCATGGGCGTCCACGCGGGTGGGATCGACCGTCACATAGTTCCGGTCATCGGATGTGACTTTGCCCCAGCTCCCAAAGGACAAATATCCAGGCTGCATTCTCCGCACCCGTTCCTTAAAAGCAGCCCCATAGCCTGGCAGCCGGGTAGCCTGGTGCGGAAACATGTAACTGGAATAGTTGACTTGAAACCCCCAACCCCCGATGTAATCGGTCTTGCCAAAGAGCTGGTTGTAACGCGGCACGTAGACGTGATCGGTGGCGCCATCCTGGTTGGAAGGCTTTTGCCCTTCAAGTTCCTCCAGATAAATGGTGAGCGACTCATTCAGGTGACCGTTGAGATGATGCCCGACCCTGCCGTTGGAATTGGCAAGTCCTGTTGGATATTTTGGGGATCGTGAATTGAGCAGGAGTCGTGCCGACTCCACGGTGGAGCAACAGACCACAACGATGGCAGCCTTGACCCGCTGTTCCGTGCGCGTCTCAGTGTCAATGAAGGAGACCGCGCTCACCAGTCCCTCACGGTTGGTCAGGATCTCGCGCGCAAGGGCATTCTGGCGAAGGGTGAAATTGCCGGTAGCCCGCGCTTTGGGCAACATGCAATCCGGCGTGCTGAAGATCGACGCGACGTCGCATCCATCCATGCAGTGGCCACAGTAATGGCAGGGCGGCCTGTTGTCATAAGGCCGGGTGAGGACCGCCTTGCGCACCGCAATGA
This sequence comes from uncultured Acidobacteriaceae bacterium, assembly GCA_963736535.1. Lineage (GTDB taxonomy): Bacteria > Acidobacteriota > Terriglobia > Terriglobales > Acidobacteriaceae > PALSA-350. Next base: position 151,056 of record CAVTPN010000008.1, on the reverse strand, counting down.
GGGGGATGCCCATCGCGCTGGTGGCCCGATTCATCACGTGTTCGCTACAGCGCCAGGGTATGGGGGGCAGATAATTCTTTCCCGCAGGCAGGATCTCCAGATGATCGTCGTTGCCGCAAACCCCAATGATCTGTTCGATGCGATCGTAGTAGGGTGCGATTTCCTCATAGCTCAGCGGCCAGTCTTCCTCGACGCCCTGCAACGACCACTCTTTGAAATCTCTCGGGGCGTAGCGCAGAGTAACGGCGTTCCAATGTAGGGTTCTGCCCCCGAGGGCACGCACTCGATCGACCGTGACGTTATCCGAATCGGCGTAGGCAATCGATTTTGAAATGTCCCCTTGATAGAAGGGCGCTTGTTTCTCACCTCGAAACCCCCGATAAGGCAACTCGTACGGCCACTTGTGGGAGAGCAACTCGGACAAAGGGACCCGACGTCCCGCTTCCAACATAACTACTTTGGCTCCGCCTTCGCACAGTTCCTTAGCCATTACGCCGCCGGCAGCGCCGGAGCCGATGATGCAGACGTCGAAGATTTCTTCTTTGCTCAATTGTTTCTTCCTTCCAAGCCCAAATCGACGATCCTTTGCGAGGAACTGAAACAGTTCTCCCTGGATGGTCGATGGTCAAATTCTAAAGCAGGAAAAGGCGAGACTTGCCGGCCGCGGACGATATCGAGATCTCCGTCGCCATCGATATCGACCACAAGAATCTGCATGCCACCAGCCTATCAGCGCCAACGAGCCCATGGCGCACGCCGTGCTGAGTATCCGGATCAATTTGAGCCACCAATTCTTGAGCACAATGCGTTGCTTATATGTAAGATTAAGGCCGCGGGAACATAGGAGAATCGACATGGCAGCCCCCGGGGTCATTCCCTTCCGTAAAAGCCAGCCACGGTTTCTCGACGGTCTCTCGCCGGCGGAGGTTAAGGCGATCGTCGCCGCTGCCAAAAAAGAGCGATACCTGGCGAACTCCGTGATCGCGCACCAGGGACACTTTGCCAACCATTTCTTTATGCTGGTAAGCGGCCGTGCGCGCTTCTTCTATTCAACTTCAGAGGGCCGCAAGATAATCTTGCGGTGGTTAACCCCGGGCGACATCTGCGGCCAGGCGGCGCTTCTGGCTAGACCATCGGAATATCTTATCGGTACGGAAGCCGTGAAAAGCAGTTCCGTCTTAACGTGGGAGCGCGCCGCTATGCGGGGCTTCATGGCGCGTTACCCACAGTTGACCGACAACACCATGCTGGTCATGTTGGATTACCTCACCTTATATCGTGACACCCATGTCGCAATGAGCCACCATACAGCGGACCAACGTGTGGCTCAAGTCCTGTCAAACCTTGCGAACACAATTGGCAAGAGAATCGCCCTGGGCATCGAAGTCGACGTTCGGAACGAGGAGTTAGCAAACGAAGCCAACGTCACTCCTTTTACGGTGAGCCGCCTGGTCAGCGCGTGGCAACGAAAGGGAATCCTGACCAAGAGCCGGGGCAAGGTGTTGCTGCGCTCGCCCGAGCAGTTGTTACGGGAGTGAGATAAGCGCAAGATCGCCGACGCATGAAGGCCATATTTTCCTCCTGCACAGTTGAAGCCGTTCACATAAGCGTGCGATTCTTACACATTGAGGGTTCCCGCCTGTTTGCTTGAGAACTTTCTGAGCCTTCGAGTCGTACATCCGTAGCCGTTGGCGCACGCCGTGTACAAAGGAGACTCCCCGGTTGACGGCTGAGACGACCGATCCCAGGCTTCGCCGCAATTCGCTCGGCCTTCCGGAACTGGTGTTCCAGGGAGTTACACACATCGCGCCGGCGACCAACGTGGTGTTCACCTATCCGATCATTGCCCTCAAGGCGGGACCGGATATGCCGCTTTCCTTCCTGCTGGCTGCCGTCGTCTGCTTCTTCATCGGAAATACGGTGTCGCAGTTTTCCCAGTACATGCCGTCGAGCGGGGGCTACTACTCCTTCGCCACGCGTGGCCTGGGGAGCCGCATCGGTTTCATGGCGACCTGGAGCTACCTGGTCTATGAACTGTTGGGTTCGGCCGGGTCGATGGGTTTCCTGGGCTATCTGATCACAGACATGCTGCGGGCTGGTTTCGGGGTAAACATCCCATGGTGGCTCCTGGCGTTGGTGACCTTCGCTATTATCTGGACACTGACTCACAGGGGAATTCGGATTTCGGCGCACGTCACCGCGATCCTGGGCGGCCTCGAGCTGATGATCATGCTGGCGCTGGCGATTACCTTTCTGATCCACCCTGGTCCGGGGTCGAGGTATCTCGCGCCATTCGACCCCTCGTTATCGCCACATCATTTCGGAGGTATTTTGGCTGGGATGGTTTTTTCCATCCTCGCGCTCAGCGGGTTTGAGGGCCCCGCGCCATTGGCCCAGGAAACCCGCCGCGCCGGGACATTCGTTGGCCAAGCGGTCATGCTCTCGCTGGCCGCTACCGGCATCTTCTACATCTTCACTTCCTATGCCAGTGCGATTGGATGGGGCACGGGCGATATGGCGGCCTTCGCCGCTCACCCGAATCCGTACTACGCTCTTGGCCACGCGCTGTGGGGAGCCGGTTGGTGGTTCGTGGTGCTGGCTCTGGTCAACAGCTCGGTTGGAGTGGGCTTGGCCAGCACCAACTCGGCGTCGCGGGTGATGTACACCATGGGCCAGGCGGGCACGCTTCCCGCGCGTTTTGGACGGATCGATCCCGTCCACCAGACACCCACTTTCTCCATCGCCATCGTGCAGATCGTTGGCATCGTGGCGGTCCTGCTCATCGGGCTGCTGTTGCGGCCTTCCTATATCTTCGGCCTGCTGGAAACGATTGCCACGCTGGCAGTGATCGTTATCTATTGCACAGCCAACCTGGCGCTTACGTCGTATATGCGCCGGGAGCATGCGGAAGATTTCAACATCTGGCATCACGTTGTGTCACCGTGGATCGGAACACTGGCGCTGCTGCCGGTGCTCTTTGTCACGATTTATCCAGTGCCCGCGTGGCCCTATAACACCACGCCTTACCTCTTTCTGGCTGCGCTGATGCTCGGATTTGTTTATATGCAGCGGCTTGAGTCGCGCAAACCCGGAGCGCTGCGCAGAGGAGCAACCATGATGGTCGGCAGCCGCAGCACGGCGGAGGGCGAAGTGGACTGGGATAAACCGAGCGCTTCGCTGTAGCGCGGCCTTGCGAACGCGGAAACGCACCTGCTTGACACGGTCCACTTTGCGCTGGAGACTCACGGTGAAGAGATTGCTTCCCGCATCGAGAAGTTTTTCGCCCAGCGGGGCTGATTGTCTATGCCGGCGGATCGGGCAGCAAAGGCCGGTCCGCCGGCAAGAATCGATGTAAGAAGGATGCCATGAGTTTTGGTTCGCTCGTTTTCACCCCCCTGGTCAAAAAGCTGCAGGAGCGCTACGGCAGCCGCCGGCAGTACGAGCGCATGGAGAATGCCGGCGGCTCGCAGGATCGCTTCACTCCCTTCGAGTTAGAGTTCCTGGCCCAGCGAGATAGCTTTTACTGGGCAACGACGGGGTCGACCGGATGGCCGTATCTCCAGCATCGCGGCGGTCCCAAGGGCTTCCTCAAAGTGATCGACGATCACACTCTGGCGTTTGGAGATTTTCGCGGAAACAAACAATACATCAGCACCGGGAATCTGCTTACGGACAATCGCGTCGCGATCATCATGGTCGACTACCCGCGACAGGCTCGGCTTAAGCTCCTGGGAAAGGTGGAGATCATCGAGGGCGACGAGGCAAAGAGTTGGCTGGACCGGGTTCGCGTGCCGGGCGAGAAGACAGTGATCGAGCGAGTATTCGTGATCCATGTAGAAGCCTACGACTGGAACTGCCCGCAACACATCACGCCGCGCTACACCGCGGAAGAGATCCGCGAAGGGATGCAATCGATCGAGAAGCGTGTGGAGGCTCTGGAGCAGGAGAATAAAGCGCTGCGCAAAGAGCTTGCACAGTTTCACGCCAGCTGACTCTTATGCGAAGGATAATTGTGCTGGCCTGAAGGGAGCTGCCACCATGACCTCGCGTCCACCACTGCCCCCGTTCACTCAAGAGACTGCGGTGCAAAAGGTTCGTCTGGCCGAAGACGGCTGGAACACACGCAACCCGCAGAAGGTCTCTCTTGCCTACACGACCGATTCCTATTGGCGAAACCGCGCCGAGTTCCTAAACGGTCGAGAGCAGATCGTGGCATTCCTCTCCAGGAAGTGGACCAGGGAGCTCGACTACCGGCTCATGAAGGAGTTGTGGGCGTTCACCGGCAACCGTATCGCAGTGCGGTTCGCGTATGAATACCACGATGACTCGGGGAACTGGTTCCGCGCTTACGGAAATGAGAATTGGGAGTTCGACGACCAGGGGTTGATGTACTGCGCGGCATGCAAGCATCAACGAGTTGCCGATCAGCGACGCCGAGCGCAAGTTCCATTGGGCCCTGGGGAGAAGGCCTGACGAGCATCCGGGTCTGAGCGCGCTGGGCCTGTAGTCCGGAACCATTCACGATCAGAGATCCAGCTCGATCTTTGACAGCGGCTGGGAACAACAGATCAAAACATTTCCCTCTTCGGGCCGATCGAGCGGCTCCGGGGCGTAGTTGACCTTGCCGTCGATCAGCCCGGACTCGCACATGTGGCAGACACCCGTCCGGCAAGACCATCTGACCGGAACATCGCACGCCTCGGCAAATTCGAGAAGATTGGCAAAGCGCCCGTCCCACGGGACTGTGAGGCCAATGCGAGTGAAGGAAACGCTGGGGCCAGTGCCAATTTCTCCGGCCGGCGCATGCGGCGCCCGTGGTGTGCTACTCGCAATGCCGGGTGTTATGGAGGGTCCGGCGCCGAATGCTTCTGAGTGAATGCAGGAATCGGGGACACCCCAGGACTTCAACTCTGCAGAAAGATCGGCGAGGAAAGTGGCCGGCCCACAAAGATAGAAGTCCGCCGTCTGCGGTACACCGCGCTGTTGCAATAGCGAGAGATTCAGATGGCCCAGGGTATCGTAGTCCGTACCTGGCTGATCCGCCTCTTCCGGCTTGCTATAGGCAATAAGCGAATGACCGTGCGGAAGAACACTGAGCAGGTTCCGGGCTTCGGCGGCGAACGGATGTTCTTTGCCATTGCGAGCGCCGTAACACCACCAGATCTCTCGCGCGGACTTTGCGCCGGTGGTCGCGATCGAGTGAAGCATGGAGAGTACGGGCGTCGCCCCAATCCCTGCGCTCAACAGAACAACCGGCCCGTTGCCCTGGACAAGGGTGAAGCTCCCCCTGGGTGCGCTTACCTGCAGGAGATCGCCAGCCCGAATGCGGTCGTGGAGATAGTGGCTCCCAGCGCCGTCAGCGCGCTTCACGCTGATGCGATAGGTTCCCGCATCTTGCGCACCGGAGATCGAGTAGCTGCGCATGGCGGGTGCCGCGTCCTTATCCGTTTGCAGCTTGAAGACCAGAAATTGACCGGGGAGTGGCGCCGGTAATGGACGCCGATCTTCCGACTCGAGAACGAAGGAGAGCACGTCCACGCACTCTCGCTCGATCGCCGCTACCCGCAATGAACGGAACCCACGCCACGCAGGAGGGGGCGCAGAAGATGGGGCGAGACCCGCATTGCCGCGCTGGTTGTCCTGGTCCGCGAGCAGCGCTTCCAGCGATCCCCTCCAACCCGCGCTGAGCGATGGAATGCGCAAGGCGCGCTCGAGTTGATCCCGCCCGTGGCCAGGCAAATAGAGTAGCCCATCGATTTCCGCGACGCTGACACGCTCCGGCCCGTCAGCGACTTTTGTAATTTCGTCTCCCGCGCCGATCTGCCCTTCTTCGATCACACGGAAGTAAAACCCCGGCCGCTTATGGGAAACGAGCAGCGCGGGCATTTGTGGATTATTCATCCGTATGCCGACGCGATAGCAAGTAACCCGGGGCTGAGTCACTTCGAAGAGTGCGCCGCCGATCCGGTAGCGATCTCCGATGCAGACCTCACTATCGGCGAGCCCATCGACGGTGAGGTTCTCGCCGAACTGGCCATACTCAAGGTCTTGCCGCTGCAGGTACGCCTCCCAGTGGCGATAAGAGTCGAGCTGATACACCATCATGGCGCGGTGCTCCCCGCCGTGTCCCGCGAGGTCCCCCTGGCCATCGCCATCGAGATTGAGACGTCGCGCCATCACCTTGCCCGCGGCAGGTCGTTTAAAAACGGCGGTGCGCACCACCTTGCCTTGCCACGCGACATCGCGCGGCAGCCCGACATTCACGGAGATGAGCTTATTCATATGACCTTTGGCGGTCGCCTCTTCAGAAGACGGCTTTTGACTGTGCCTCCGCTGAGGTAGACCCGCGTCGGTTGGGGCTCTGTAGTCCGATGAAGAATCGGCAAGGAAGCCTTCGACCTTTTCCAATCAAGGGACGATTCCAATTCCTTCCACGATGGAAATGTAGCGGTCGACTGGCAGATCGCTGAACTTCTCCACCAGGGTGCTTGGGGCGGGCCAGCGAATCTCGAGTTGGTCAATTTTAGTGTGCACGCCTACGCCGAGCACCATGCGAGGGTCATGACTGGAGAGAAAACTTCCACCTCCCGACTTGAGTCTTGTGCGGTTCAGGGTTCCAGCCTTCCAGGTTACGCGGGCGCCGATCGCGTCGATGTTGGCTTTCTTCCCCACCAGTTTGACGCCCAGCCAGTGGTTCCCTTTGGCGGCTTGATTTCGCAACAGTAGGGGCGCCCCATTGTTGATCGAGATCAAGACGTCCACGGCTCCATCGTTGTCGAAGTCGCCCAACGCCAACCCGCGCGCGGCCAGGGGCAAGAGAAAAATCGGCCCGGCGGATGCGGTGACGTTCTTGAGGGTGCGGCCATCGTTGTGAAAGAGAAGCAACGGTTCGCGATAGGTCACGCTGCCGGAGTGGACTTCGATCTGGTCATCGGGATGGCCATTGGCAATGAAGAGATCGACATTGCCGTCGTTGTCGTAATCGAAGAACCGCAACCCCCAGCCGCTCATCGACCGAGTCGCTTCCCCGATCCCGTTTGCGGCAGAGAGATCGTCAAAAGTGCCGTCTTTGTTATTGTGATAAACGGAGTACATCTCCTGATCTATATTGGTCACGCTGAGGTCTTGCCAGCCGTCCTGGTCGAGATCTGCTGCGTCGACACCCATCCCTGACCGGGCACGGCCGTCGGAACTGTAAGCGACCCCACCCTCGACGGCCTCGTCCTTGAACTTGCCTTGACGATTTACCCACAGAAAATTGGCGACGGTATCATTGGCAACAAAAAGATCCATCCAACCGTCGTTATTGACGTCGGTTGCTACGGCACCCCAGGCTTTGCCCAGCCCCGCGCTGATCCCGGTTTCCGCCGAAACGTCTGTAAAGGTACCATCGCCGTTGTTGTGAAACAGCCAACTGTGGGTGGGCGGATAGATGCGGGGGATACAGTAGTGGCGTTCCCCTGTGCCTCCATTCCCGCAAAACTGGTTGGCCTGCTTGTTGAATTCGACGAATCGGCAGACGAAGAGATCGAGGCGCCCGTCATTGTCGTAGTCGAACCAGACGGCGCTGGAGGCCCATCCCGGGGTGACAATTCCCGATTTAAGCGTGACGTCGGTAAATGTTCCGTCGCCATTGTTGCGATAAAGGGTGGACTGGTTATAGCTGGTTACGAAGAGGTCGGGATAACTGTCTCTGTTATAGTCCCCAACGGCTACGCCCATGCCGTAACCGGTGTTGATCACCCCCGCCTTGACGGTCACGTCGGTGAAGGTCCCGTCGCGGTTGTTCCGGTAGAGCCCATTGCACAGCGGCTGGGCAGGAGTGAAGAAGTCGCAGGGGCCGCTGTTGACCAGGAAGATGTCCATCCAGCCGTCGTTGTCGAAATCGAGAAAAGCACATCCAGCGCCCGTGGTTTCGGGCAGGTAGTAGGACGCTGATCGTCCGTTGGAATGTTTCCAGGTAATGCCGGATTGGGTGGGCGGAACCGGTTGAAACAGGGCGGGCGGCGTCCCTCCAGGCGGGACGGAAGCCGAGGGGAACGCCTTGCGCAAGACGCCCAGCGGCAAGCTGGCAGCCAAGGCGGAAAGGAATTCTCTTCTGCTTGGTTGACGCATCGATTCATCTTACACACGGCTCCTGGCGCGGGAGATTTGCGGCACTGGCAGTGATATCGAGTCCTCCCTGGCGAGATCGACGGCCCGTGTTTCGTCACTTCTCATCCCGTGGGCTGAAAGAGCTCTCATTAAAATGGTTGACATCGTTCTGCGCGTCGCCTACATTTTCGCTGTCGTTCTGCGCGTGTGTTAAGACGTTCGCAAATGAAATCGCTTACACGGTTTCTCCCGGGCCCTGCTGCATGTTGATTTTGCCAAGAATTGGAAGATCCAACGGATTAGCAACGAAGGTGCAGGTCGAACGGAGACTTTATGGAAGCCAATCTTTCGAAACTCAGCAATTTTCTTTTGATTTTGCTTTTTGGGATATTTCTACTCGCCCTGAACCAGCGGAGCTTCGGACAGGACGTCAACGCCTCACTTTCGGGATCGGTAACAGACCCAGCCGGGGCTGTCATTCCGGGCGCCAAGGTCACACTCATCCACCAAACTTCCGGCGCCCGGCAAGACTTCCAGACGGATGCCAGCGGCGAATACAACTTTCGCAATCTCCCCCCCGGAATCTATGACCTTTCTGTAACTGCGCCTGCCTTCGAGTCGTTCGTGCGCAAGGGAGTCGAGCTGGCAGTCAACCAGGTTGCTCGTGCTGATGTGAAACTGACCGTGGGCACAGCAGACCAGACCGTCACCGTCAGCGCCGACGCTTCGCTCATCAACTATGAAAACCCCACCCTCGGAGGAGGGGTAAGTCCGGAAACGCTCCAGGATTTCCCCCTGGTTATCTCCGGCGCTCCTCGTTCCTCGGTGACCGTTGCCATTCTCATGGCTGGCGTGACCACCGGCGGCGGCGGCAACGCCTACAATTCCCGTACCAATGGCGGCATCATCACTGGCGACGAAGCGGTGGTCGATGGCGCCACAGCGGCAGAAGGCTTCATGAATCAGTCCGGGATGGTGAGCTTGCAGACGGACTTTGGCATGTCGCCCGATATTACGAGCGAAGTCAAGATCCTGTCCTCCAACTATGACGCGCAATACGGAAACTCGACGTCAGGCCAGCTCATCGTCCAAACCAGGAGCGGCGGCGAGAAGTTTCACGGCGCGGGTTACGAGTATCTCCGCAACGACGCCCTCAACGCCAAGCAATACGGCGCGTCAGTCAAGTCCCCGGACAAGGAAAACGACTTCGGCGCCAACGTCGGCGGTCCGATTTGGATCCCCGGGTATCATCGTTCCAACGCATATGTAAAAGGCTATTTCTACTTTAACTGGGAGGGCTTCCAGGACCACGGCGGCGCCAGTTCCTCCACCCTCTCTATCGCCTCGTTGAATGCGCGCGCGGGAAACTTCAGCGGCGCCGGCAGCCAGCTCTATTATCCCGCTGATCCGGCCAAGTATGGGGCTTTGGCAGGTACGGCAATTCCGGGCAACCAGATCAACCCCAATTTCGAAGACCCGATCGCCAAAGCCTTTCTTGCGGAGCTGCCGACCCCCACCAATGGCGGGGAGACCAACAACTACTTCATCCCCAGGGCGGGGCAGGGATCGTTAACCAACAGCGAGAACGTGTATTTCTTTCGCATCGACACCAACGTCGGCCAAAGAGATCACTTTTACTACACCTTCTGGTGGCAGTTCAGCGGTGTCAACACGCAGACCGATCTCCCCATCGCCCTCTCGACCGCAAGTCCGGCAAACCCGGAGAACGCGCCGATTCAGCGCCTCAACTGGGAGCACACCCTTAACAGCCTCATGACCAATCACGCCACCCTCGGCTACCTGAGCCGCAACGAAGGCTACTACGCGTTGAATGGCAAGGCGAGCCTGCCTACGGTGCCGGGAGTGGCCAATGAGACCTATCTGCCCGAAATGACATTTGGCGGGGGCTACAACCAACTGGGAAACAACACCCCGCCCAATGCCATTGACAATTTGACCACCCGCGGAACCTGGGCGTTCAACGACGTCTTCACCAGGATCCAAGGGAAACACACCATCAGCGCTGGTCTGGAATGGACGCTCAAAGGCATGAGTATCCATAGCGGAGGAAATCAAGGTGGCACCTTCAACTTCGCCGCAGATACGACGGGGAACGCGGGTTGCGCTAACTCGGGTTGCCCTGGAGATCCCATGGCCAGCTTTTACCTGGGCGCTAGCGCCAGTGCCAATGTGGAATACATCAACGTGATTGCCAAGTATCCGCGGCAGACTGGGTGGGCGTTCCACGTTGGCGATTCCTGGCGCATCACGCCAAAGCTGAACTTGTCGTACAGTATGCGTTGGGACTACATCACCCCGTTCGTAGATAAGAAGAACAACCTATCGTTCATCGACCCCAACGGGGGCAATCCGGACGCGATCACCGCTTCAGGAGCTGAGCTTCCGGGACGGCTTGCTTTCGCGGGAACAAGTTTTGGAGCGGCCAGTTACGGCGCACGTTATCCTGAGATTCCCTTCAAGAAGGGCTGGGGTCCTCGTGTCGGGTTTGCCTACAGCATCAACGACAAAACGGTTGTTCGTGCAGGATACGGGATCTATTTCGGACAGGCGTTCTATCCGGGCTGGGGAGGCGGTTTGGCTCAGGACGGATTTAACAAGAATCTAACCCTGAACGAAGCCTCGGTCGGAAACTTCAAAACGCCGGCTATCTATCTCCAGACCGGCATCTCTCCCAGCCAGGTTGGTCCAACACAAAATATCAGCTCAGGCTTTGACAACGGCCAGACACCCTCCCTTTATCGTCCGCAGGATGGCAACCGGAGACCCTATTCCGGGCAGTGGAACATGACCGTCGAGCGGCAACTACCCAGCAACACGCTGCTGAGTCTCGCCTACGTCGGCACCAAGGGGACCCACCTGCCTTCTGCGCTGAGTCCCATCAACGTGTTGAACCCGCTGGATCCCGGCATTACGGCGATCGGTTCTGACCTCGCAATCAACTACAACGACCCAGGTGGTCCTGCGGCCTTCGCCCTTCATGGCGTTTCTCAGCCGTACGTTGGTTGGGACTCTCAAATGACGGGATGTGCACCAACACTCGCCCAGGCTCTTCTACCGTTCCCACAATATTGTGGGGTTCTGCTGGGCCTGAACGAGCAGCATGGAGACTCCATCTACCGTTCGTTCCAGGCCAGCGTAAACCGGCGTTTTCAGGGTGGCTTTTACCTCCTTGGCGCTTTGACGCTGCAGAAGCTGTACACCAACGCCTCCAACAACGTTCAATCGGGAAACAATACCGGCGTGGGCTCCGGTGGCAACAGCGGCGCCTTCAGTCCCTACAATCAATCGCGCGCCTACGCGATCGCTCCCGACAACGTCCCATATACCATTTCCATTGCGGCCGTCTATGAGCTGCCGATCGGGAACGGCAAGCGGTACCTCGACTCTCCCGGGTTGGTCAATACCCTGGTTGGCGGCTGGCGGGTGGGCCCCATCTACCGCTATGAGTACGGCATCCCCTTCTCGTTCTACTCCTCGGCGTGTGCCACGAATACGCAGGTACCCGAGTTCCGCGAATACTGCGTTCCCGGGTCTCTTCCCGGGCAGCAAGCCTTACTGCATGGCCGCAACAGCTTTAATCCAGTTACCGACAACAACCAGCTCATCAACTCCAACGCGTTTGAACACGACTTCTCCGCCTTTGGCTATACCGGTTTCGGAAAAGCAGTACAGCCTATCTACGGACCCAGCTACCGCAATCTGGATATATCGTTCATTAAGGATACCCACATCACGGAGAGGTTGAACTTCAGGTTCCAGGCCAACTTCTTCAACACCTTCAACAGCCACTACTTCATTAACCAGGGCGATACCAACGGGGGGACCGGATACGCATTCGTGACTGATATTGCGGCTTCCGGCAACTCCTTCGGCACGTGGAACGGGACGGTGACCACTCCGCGCACCATCCAGTTCGTGGGACGTCTCGAGTTTTAAAATCGTAACTTCTTTCGTGACTCAAAAGCCATCCGGAAGACTGAAAGGTCCTTCCCGGGTGGCTTTTGGGTTTCCGACTCAGTCGCGGGGTTGGATCGCTTGCCTTACGGATTCGGCGCCTTCTGTTGGCGGTTGCTATCGTTTGCGTCGTGCAAACGAAGATAGATCCCGACCTCTTCCTCAGCAGCAGCTTTACGCCCTAGCTGGCTGTACATACGCGCGAGCGCTACGTGTGGCTCGGCGTATTTCTCATCGAGCCGTACCGCCTCCAACTGTTCTTGCACCGCAGCGTCGAGCTGACCTAGTTGCTGAAGCACATTGCCCAGGCGGTAGTGTGCCACGGCAAGGTGAGTATCAAGCCGGAGAGCTTCCCGCAGATCGGCTTCGGCCTCCTTCGTCCGCCCTAAGAACTGCAGCGCTTCAGCGCGATTCACATAGGGCCACGGCGAGGGATGTTGGGAATTCCGATCCAGCGCAATGGCTCTATCGAAGTTTTTGACGGCAAGTTCATTCTCGTTTTGATAGAAGTAGCAGAGCCCCAGATTGTCATAAGCACGCGCCATGGTTGGATCCAGGGCGATTGCTTGCCGGAAGTGTTTAGCCGCCTCGGAGTGATGGTGTGCGTCGTAATCGAGCCGTCCAAGCCAATAAGGGTAAAGCGCGTTTTTCGTGTCGTGTGCGGAAAGTGATTCGATTACCGGCCGGGCCCAATCCGGATGCGAGATCCGGAGGTACGCCATCGCCAAGGAGAATTGAAGATCCGAAGCAAGTGGCTTGATCGCATCTGATTTCTTCCAGGCAATTGCGGCATTCAAATAATCGTGATTCAAAAAGTAGACGCTCCCCAAATAGGCCAGCAAGGGAGCAGCCCGCAACGAATGAGGATCTTGCTCGATGTCGTCGAGCAGCAGCTTTTCGGCGGCAATATAGTCGTGCTCAGCAACCGCCGTCTTCAAGTGAGATACTTTTTCAGGAGCCAGATCGAGCGATGAAGGCGGAGCCGATGGAGGCGGAACGATGAGTGGTGCCTCGTTTGTGCTCTGAGCCCAGGTCGAGGAAACCCAAGCGTCCTTGGGGAGGAGAGCCAGGAGAAGCAGAGACAGCGAAACAGCAACCATCGCTCTAACCCTGGACAAAGTCATGAGCAGTAGTTTAAGGCATTCGGCTTCTTTCGAACGGAAGTTGGGTCGGGACGGATTGCTTTGCATACACCAGCAATCAAATGCGTAGCCGATAGGAGTGGAAAGGTATAGTGCGCAGCTACGATTGCCTTCGCTTCCTTCGTGCCCGCCGCCTAAGCTTCGGCCTCATACCAACCATCCTTGTGACGCTTGGCCTGATTTTGCTCACGCAGACAGGCACCGCAGAACAACCATCGAAAGAACAATATCGCGCGCTGGTATTGGAGATTCAACAGCACATCGAACAAAACGATCTGGAAGGGGCACGGTCACTGATTGCCGGCGCCCAGGCAAAATTTCCCGCGAATGGGGGGCTGGAGAATCTTCTCGGCGTCATAGAGATCCAGGAGGGGCATGCGGAGCGCGCTATTCATGAGTTCTCGGCAGCAATTTTGCACCAACCAGGTCTGGCAAGTGCATATCTCAACCTGGGCCGGATCTACATGCAAACAGCGGAGAGCGATAAGACGGCCAGAGCTTCTGCCCTGCGCGTATACGAGAAGCTTCTGCGCATGGAGCCAAACAATGCTGAGGCTAACTACCAGGCTGCGATGCTGCTCATGTGGGACCAAAATTACGAGCGTTCCGTGGAGCATCTAAGAAGGTTGACTCCGGAGGATCGCAGCCGTATCAGCGCTCAGATCGTGCTTTGCGGCGATGAAGCCGCGCTCCATCACGCGACCGACGCAGACAAAGCTGCTGCCGCTATTGCCGCCGCTCCGGACCTTACCGAACAGGATGCAATGGAAGTATTGCCTGCGCTTCGGGCAGCCCACCGCGCCGACTTGATCGAGTCGATCTTCGCAGCGGCGAACAGCAAAAGCCCTCTCTCCGCCGACGGACTGCGCATACTTGGGCTAGCCCAGGAAGGTGAAGGCAAGTTGGATATTGCGCGTAAAACGCTGGAACTTGCCTTCGCCCAGAGCAACTCCTCAGTTCCCATACTTGTGGATCTGACCCGTGTCGCTAAAGCCAGTAAGGACTACCAGGGGGCACTCGGATATCTGGCCCATGCACGAGATCTGCAACCTAACGATGCCAGCTTCGCCTATGAGTTCGGTGTGATTTGTCTTAGGATGGGCCTGCTCGGCGAATCGCACAAAGCCATGGGCGAAGCGGTCAAGTTAGCGCCAGACAACCCTGAATACAACTTCGGCATGGGGACTGTTTCCTCGTTCTCCCAGGACGCAACGCAGGGGCTGCCCTACCTGCAGAAGTATCATGCTTTGCGTCCATCCGATCCGAGCGCACTGCTTGCTATCGGGACCACCTATTTCCGAGCGAAGAATTTCGACTCCGCGAGCGTCTGGCTGAAACAAGCGGTGACCCACGAGTCTACCGCGGCAGACGCACACTATTACCTGGGGCGAATCGCTCGCGTGCAGGGCCACCTCGAGGATGCGAAGCACGAACTGGAGGAAGCGAACACACTGACCCCGGATCGACCGGATGTTCTCGCGGAGCTCGGCCAGGTCTTTGTCGCGAGTCACGAGTACAGCGAAGCGCAGACGTACCTTGACCGCGCCGTCGCACAGGATCCGGAAAATTACGGAGCCAACTTCGGCTTGCTTCAGCTGTACGCGCGAACCGGGGACCCACGCCGTGAGGGGCAATCAAAACATTTTGACGAGATCAAGAGCAAAGACGATGAGCACTATCAGGAAATGATGCGAATCATCAATGTTCGCGCTGAACCATTGGGAGACCATTAATGCAGTTTCGCAATTGCCGTTGCCGGTTGAGAAACCGCAGGTCCCTCCACTCCGCTACCCCGGCACGCCGGGACAGGTCGCTCCGGTTCAGGTTGACGGTCTTGTGGGAGTTTTGAAAAACGTTCCGGTTGGGTGTGCCAGAAACTCAAGAACTTAAAAAAAGTCACAACCTCTCCTAATGACAAACGATTGGGGGAGGCATGGTAGCCCACTCAAGCCAAAGTACGGCTTGACCCCGATTTCCTGCCACGCTGTGCTAGAGAGGTCCGCGTGTGCGCCTTTCATTAAGGAAAGGCGCATGGGGTGTATCAACGCCACAAGCCTCCGCAGGAAATCGGGGCAATGGGGCACCCAAAGCTTTCGTTGCCGGTGTAATTTGCTCCCTTGACTTGCCACAGGCAAGTCCGCTCCTCGGGATGACAAGGGGGAGGGATGACAGGGGGCTAGAGCTTTTTCCCTTCGGCGTCGCCCCAACCGCCTCCACCCGGCGTCTCGATGTGCAGTACGTCTCCTTTGGCGAGACGATGGCTGCACTTTCCGGGCAGCTCGGTCTCCTGCTGCGCTGCCGGCTTTGGCAAGCCATGCGCGTCCCGGCGCGCCTTCCTCTCCGCCGCTGCAATCCATAAGGCCGCAACTTTCTGCGATCCGCCAGCAGCGTCACCTGGGCATCGGCCAGCAGCTCGACTTCGCGGATCAGCCCATCGCCTCCGCGATATTGCCCCGCGCCGCCCGATCCATCACGGTATGCGTAACGGCGCACGACGGAATGGGATAGGCATACTCCAGCGCTTCGATGGGCGTGTTCAGAGAATTGGTCATGTGCGTCTGCACACCAGAGATGCCATCCAGTCCGGGGCGCGCGCCCATGCCTCCCGCCGCCGTCTCGTAGTAAGTGAACGGCTCGCCGGTGCGCGGATCCATGCCTCCAATCGTCAAGTTGCTCATGGTGCCGGCGCTGGCCGCCGGCACACGCGCCGGAACCGCCTGCGCCAGAGCCCGCAGCAGCACGTCCACAATGCGCTGCGAGGTTTCGACGTTGCCGCCGGCGACCGGCGCGGGCGGCAGCGCATCCACGATGCTGCCCAGCGGAGTATGCAGCGTGAGCGGCCGCAGAATCCCCGCCGTAGCGGGCGCGTCCTCTCCCAACAGGCAACGCAGCATGTAAAAGCACGCGGAGAGCGTGATCGCACGGACCGCGTTCACGCTGCCCGCAACCTGGGCGGATGAACCGGCAAAATCCACCTCCAAGGCTGCGGCCCTGGGGTCGAAGCGCAAGCGAACTGCGATCCTGCGCAGGCCCTCGGTTACGCCATCGTCGTCCAGCCAGTCCTCCGCGCTGAAGTCGCCGGCGGGCATGGCGCGCAACTCCGCGCGCACCAGCCGCTCGGAGTAATCGAGTAGCTCCTCGATCAGCGCCTGCAGTTTCGATTCGCCGTACTTCTCCACCAACTGCAGCACGCGCTGCTCGCCGACGCGGCACGCGCCAATTTGCGATTCCAGGTCGCCTTCACGCTCTTTGGCGGTGCGCACGTTCAGCAGAATCAGGTCCAGCATCTCGCGATCGATTTGGCCGCCGCGCACAATCCGTACGGGAGGGATGCGAATGCCCTCCTGAAAAATCTCGTTGGCCGGGCCCATCGACCCCGCGAACGTTCCTCCCACGTCCGCATGGTGGGCACGATTGGAAACATAGAAAGCAGCCCGATCATGCCCGGGCAAAAAGACCGGCAGCACCATGGTGATATCCGGAAGATGCGTTCCCCCCGCGAACGGATCATTGAGAATGGCGATGTCGCCGGGCGCAAACGCAATCGCCTCAACCGCCGCCTGCACCGACATGGGCATCGAGCCGAGATGCACCGGCATGTGATCGCCCATGGCGATCACCCTTGCCTGGCTGTCGAAGATGGCGCAGGAGTAGTCGCGCCGCTCCTTGATGTTGGGCGAGAGAGCCGTGCGCCGCAGGGCCGCGCCCATCTCCTCGGCAATGGAATGCACCGCGCTTTGAAAAATTGCCAGTTCTACGGGATCGGCGGCGGCGAACGTCATGCGGACTCCTCTTCAGTCATCGAAATTACGAGGTTTCCATAGCCATCCACCTGCGCACAACAACCCGGCGGCAACGCGGTCGCCGAAGTATATTCGGTGATCATCGCGGGCCCGTGGATTGCATCTCCAGGCGCCAGACCTTCGCGCCGGTAGTGGCGCGCGGGCATGGATCTGCCCGCGAAGTGCAGCGGGCGCTCCGCATAGCAGGCGGCCTGCCATCGCCCGGCACGGGCTCACGATAAGCAGGCGTGTATGGCTCACCGGCCGCGACCATGCGCAGCCGCAGGTTCACCACCTCTACCGGCCTGGACACATCGCAGAATCCGTAGCGCTGCTGGTGCAGGCGATGAAAGGCGTCGATGGCTTGCGCGAGTGACTGCTTTCGTAAGGGACATTCAGCTCATATCCCTGCCGGCGATAGCGCATATCGACCGTGCGCTGGGCCACGCCCTGCAGGCCCTCCGCGGCAAATTCCGTAACGCCGCGCTGCTCCAGTGGGGCGAAGCTGTCGTCGAGACTCTCTCTCGCATCGCCCGGCAGCATCACGGTGCGCGAGTAATCGCGCACCGCGTCCGCCAGCAGGATACCCACCGCGGAAAGTGCGCCGGGCATCGCGGGAACCAGCACCGTGGGAATACGCAGGGCCCGGGCCAGCGAGCAGGCATGCAGCGGCCCTCCGCCGCCGAAGGCGACCAGGGTGAATTGCCGCGGGTCGTGCCCGCGCTCGACCGAGATCACGCGGATGGCTTTCTCCATTTGCGTTTCCACGACGCGGAGTATGCCGGCCGCGAACTCTTCGGCGCTGGCCAGTGGACCCTTTTGTTCGCGCATGATCTGCTCGGCCCGCGGCCGATCGAGCTGCACTCCGCCGCCCAGAAAGCTGTCCTGATCCAGGCGTCCAAGCAAAAGGTTCGCGTCGGTAACGGTGGGCATGGTTCCGCGGCCAAAACAGATCGGCCCCGGCTCCGCGCCCGCAGACTCAGGTCCTACGCGCAGCATGCCGCCGGCATCGAAGCGGGCAATCGATCCGCCCCCGGCTCCGGCGGTATGAATGTCAAGCATGGGCATGCTTACCGGCACGCCGGCCACCACGGATTCGCGCGTCAGCCGCGCGCCCCCGTGCCGCATCGGCGAGGAAAACATCGGTCGATGTGCCGCCCATATCGAAGCCGATAATGCGCTCGAAGCCCGCCCAGCGGGCCACCTGGCAGGCGCCGATGACGCCGCCCGCCGGCCCCGATAACACGGTGCGCACCGGCTCCGGCGCCGCGCTGCGCGCCGAGATGATGCCGCCCGAGGACTGCATCACGTCCACGCGCCCACCGCCGTGGTGCGTGGTGACGCTGTGCTCCAGATGCAGCAGATAGTTCTGCATCCTGGGCGCGAGATATGCATTGACGACGGTCGTCGACGCCCGCTCATACTCGCGGAACTCGGGCAGTATGCGGTGCGAGGTGGAGATGGGCAGACCGAGGCAGCCCAGAGCCGCTTCAACGCGACGTTCCGTCTCCGGGTTGGCAAAGGAAAACAGCAGCGAGATGGCTACCGCCTCTGCTCCGCTGCCGCGCACCTGGTCGACCAGGAGTTCTAACTCCTTTTCCGTCGGAGAGCGCAGGATTTCTCCTTCGGCGCTCACCCGCTCCGGCACGCCGAAGCGCAGCGGGCGGGGCACCAGGCATACCGGCAAGGGCACAAACCAGTCGTAGAGCTTGCTTCGTGTCTGGCGTCCGATGGCGATGGTGTCCTCGAAGCCGGCCGTGGTTACAAACGCGACCCGCGCACCTTTCCGCTCCAACATGGTGTTGGTTCCCACCGTGGTGCCGTGGCGCACATCGAGCGCTCTGCCGGCCCCGATCCGCGCCAAGCCGTTCGAGCACAGCTTGCGCCGGATCGGCGGGAGTGGAAAAAACCTTCAGGACCTGGAGCTCTCCGGCTGCGAGATAGACGCAATCGGTAAAGGTGCCGCCAGTATCAATCGCTACGCGCAAGTGGTTTCTCTCATCGCACTGAGCATTCTGGTGTAGGTTACAGGGAATACCGCGTGGCCGTTCCGGCTCCATTCATCCTTTCCGCGGCGTTCACCGTGGGCAGCTCGGCGCGCAGTTGACCGACGGCACGAGACATCTCTTCCGCAGCCGTGTTGCCAAAACCGAGAATAAAACCCTGGCGGGGAACCTCGCCCAGATAAGACGGGGAGAGAGGCCATAGCCAAAGCCCTTTGCGGGCTGCCCTGGTGGCAATCTCCCGATCACTCAGCCCCTTGGGCAGCGTTACCGCCAGATGCATGCCGGCTTGCGTGCCGTGAACCTCCAGGCGCGACCCGAATTGCTCTCGGATACTCTCGACCAGCGCTGTTCTTCGTTCGCCGTAAAGTAAGCGCATCCGGCGGATGTGGCGGGCGAAATGTCCTTCGGTCATGAAGTCTGTGATGGCCTCCTGATGTAGGTAGGGCGGGAAGATGTCCATGGCGGCCCGAACGGCAACAAAGTGGTCCACCAAATCGGGCGGAATCACGATGTAACCGAGCCGCAAGGAGGGAAAGAGAACTTTGCTGAAGGTTCCCACATAAATGACGCGAGCATTACGGTCCAGCCCCTGCAGAGAGGAGATGGGCATGCTTTCAAAGCGATACTCACTGTCGTAGTCGTCCTCGATGATCCACGATCCCGAACTCTGTGCCCAGTTCAGTAACTGCATACGGCGCGATGCGCTCATCGTTGATCCAAGAGGATACTGATGGGAGGGCGTAACATAGGCAGCCCTCGCCTTTGCGCATTGCTTGATTCCAGCGGAGACGATCATGCCGTCCTCGTCCACAGGAACAGGAACCAGACGGCACCCCGCGCCCTGGAAAACGTTGCGCGCAAGACGGTACCCGGGTTCCTCCATCCAAACCGGGCTTCCGTTCCCAAGCAGAACGCGCGCCGAGATCTCGAGGGCCTGCTGGGAACCAGCAACCACCATTACCTGGCTGGGATCGCAGCGGACTGCCCGCGCAGTTCGGAGATAGGTGCAAATGGCCTCGCGACAAGTTTCGGAACCCCGAGGATCGGTGTTGTGTATGGCGCTCAGGCGTGGGCTTTTTGAGTGACGGGTAATGAGGCTCGACCAAATGGGAAAGGGAAAGCGATCGAACGCCGGCTGATGAACACTAAATGCTCCCCATCCGCTCACCCATGGCGCGCGATCATATCTGGTGAGCAGCAAAGCACGGCGCGCAACCGGACGCGGACCGGCACCAGCCTGCACCGGTTGTGTGGTCTTCTCTTCACAGAGGGTGAGGCTCTCGGGGAGAGACTCGGATACGAACGTGCCTGCGCCTTTGCGGCTCTCGAAATATCCCTCGGCCAACAACTGCGCGTAGGCATTGAGAACCGGGATACGGGATATGCCCAACTCTATGCTAAGCGTGCGGGACGACGGCACCCGCTGCCCCGGCCGCATATTGCCACCGACAATGACTAAGAGGAAGCCCTCATAGATCTGCTTGTGAAGAGGTTTGGAAGCTTTCCTGTCAACAGCGATAACCGGCGCGATCGCTTCGGATACTTTAGCCATGAGCTCCATGCTAGTGGTTATAACGATCTACCGGCAAGGGGTTACTTACCCAGACCACTTGGTCCACCCTTGTTACGGGAACAAAAATTAGCGGCCACCAGGCAGAAACAGAGCCGGCGAATTATCCTAAGCCTCTACACAAACACCAGAGGCTCATCGTTGAACGGCATTTTTGGCTGGCTGGCTGAAGCCTCGGGCGAACAAAAGCGCACGCTGCTAGCGGCATTTTTAGGCTACATGCTCGACAGCATGGACGTGATGCTCTACGCGCTGGTGCTGGGCCAGGTACAGCGCGAGATGCATCTCTCCGCGGCCATGAGTGGGGCCATGGTGTCGGCCACGCTCATTGCTGCCGCAGCCGGCGGTCTGGGGTTCGGCTGGTTTGCCGACCGTTTTGGCCGGGTGCGAGCGCTTATTTGGAGTGTGCTGGTCTATTCCGTTGGCACAGCGCTGTGCGGTTTCACGCAGACAGCCACGCAGCTGATGGTCTGCCGGGTGCTGCTTGGCTTCGGCATGGGTGGGGAATGGGCCGCAGGCGCTGCCCTGGTCGCCGAGACCTGGCCGGCGCGCCATCGCGGCAAAGCGCTCGCATTGGTGCAGAGCGGGTGGGCAGTCGGCTACGCGTTGGGTGCGGCCGTGGTCGCACTGGTGATGCCGCGCTTCGGGTGGCGTGCCGTGTTCTTCGCCGGCATTCTACCCGCCTTGATTTCCCTATGGGTGCGGCGCGGGCTGCGGGAACCGGAGGTTTGGCGCCAGGAGCCAAGGCCGCAGGTGCAGATCGGCCGCCTCTTCCGCGGTAGGTTCGGCTACAGCATGCTGGTGTGCGCCACCATGAACGCCGCCGCGCTCTTCGCGTGGTGGGGACTGTTTACCTGGCTGCCTCGTTTTCTTTCCATGCCGGTCGCGGAGGGCGGCCGGGGGCTGAGCATTCTGCAAACGTCCGGATGGACGATCGTGATGCAGACCGGCACGTTTCTCGGCTATATCGCCTTCGGATATCTGGCCGACCGTTTCAGCCGCAAATACACCTATATTGGCTTTCTTGTTGTGGCCGCACTGCTGGTGCCGCTGTTTGCGTTCGTACGCAATCCAAATCAGCTGCTTATCATCGGGCCGTTGGTTGGATTCTTTGGGACTGGCTATTTCAGCGGCTTCAGCGTGATCGCCAGCGAACTCTTCCCTACCGCTCTGCGGGCCTCCGCCATGGGCTTTGTTTATAACATCGGCAGGGTATTGAGTGCCGCAGCGCCCTACCTCATTGGCCGGGTCTCGGAACAAGCGGGTCTCAGCTGGGCGCTCTGCATCACGTCAGGCGCCTTTCTTGTAGCGGCCCTCGTTGCCACGGCTCTGCGTCCGCCTGAGACAGCGGCTCTCACTTAGGAGAACTTTTGAGTTCCACCTTGTATCGCTTGGCGGCCGACTGAATCCGCTTCCATGCTTCCCGGCGTTCCGCCTCTGTGACGCCCTGCACCTGGTCGAAGCGCGCCGCGGCGTTGCGCACGTGAGTGGCATTCTCCAGCGGTTCTTTACGTTGTTTGGGAAATGCGAACCTGGTTGCGGGAATGCGATCGCGTGCCGCCTCGTTTAGCTTTGCCATAAGATTCCTCCGTCCATCTACAAGTCGTTTTGACGCGTGCGCGCGCCGCTTGGTTGGATGATGAGGCTTTGGCATTGCCAGCGCTAAAGCGCGTGATCAGAGCCGAGACTCTTTCACGGAGCGCTAAAGCGCTCCTTCCCCCGCATAAATGCGGGGGCTTCCACCGTTGCGTTATTCGAGGCGCAATGTGTCAAAGGGACGGCCCAGCTCCGAGCAAAGAGCTTCCACGGCCAACTGATGGTCGGAGCGGTCCGGCAGACCGGAAACAGTTATGGAGCCGATGACGCCCGCGCCCAATACGCGGAGCGGAAAGCTACCGCCATGGGCGGCGTAGTCGGCAACCGCCAGCCCGTAGCGATCAAAGAGATTGGATTTTTTCTCGTCCAACTCGAGCCGGATCGCGTAGGAACTGCGATGAAAGCGGGCGGTCACGTTGCTCTTGCGGCGGATCCACTCCACATTGTCGGGAGTGGTCCCCGGCAGCGCGGCATAAAAGAGTGGCTGGGCAAAGCGCCGCACGTCCACGACGAGGCTCAGCTTACGGGCAATGGCCAGCGCACGCACATGAGAGCCCAGCCTCCATGCCGTCTCTTCATCAAAGCTGGCGAATTGGAGCTCCTGTTCCTGAACAGCGATGCGGGCGAGATCGTCGGCTATCAGCATGGTTAGGGACAGGATACTCCGTCGCTGTACCGCAGAGCGGAACATCACTCTACATTTGAGAAACGAGTTCACGATTTCGATTGATTAACGAATACTCCAATTGATAGACCTTGAGGCCGAAGGTCGAGGCCATTCTTTGAGTCTCAAGATAAACTTCTAGACGTGAAACTCAAGACAGCGAACGCGTCCCACTGTGTCCCTTGCGCTCGATTCGTCCTGCGCGCGATCTTCCTGGTTTGGGTCGTCTGTTGCCCGGCTGGCGGCAAAGGGCAGGAGGTCTCGCCTGCCGCTTCTGGCCACGGGGAAACCGTCGTGGTCGACGCCTGGTTTAACAGCCAGCAGCGTACCAACGCGGCCGGGCAGCTGGAGTACTTCCACTACAAATGGAATGATGTCAGCAATAGTGGCTTTTCTCTGTTCGGTGGCGTCTTTCACAAGGCCGGTGTGGCCACGGATACGCTTTATAGCGCGCCAACCGTGGCCAAGCTGATGAGCGCACAGATCTACATCATTGTGTCTCCGGATATCCCGGTCAAGAATCCGCACCCGCACTACTTACAGCCGGAGGACGCGCGGCAGGTGGCCGAATGGGTGAAGCAGGGAGGGGTGCTTCTTCTTATGGCCAACGATCCTGCGAACGGAGAGATAGAGCATTTGGATCTGCTAGCCGATATCTTCGGCATCCACTTCAACCCAGCGCTTAGCCATCACGTGGTTGGAGATAACCATGAAATGGGACGGATCCCGGTGGCGGGCAATGGGCCGGTATTTCAGCATCCGCACACGTTCTTCATGAAAGACACTTGCACCATCACGCTCAAAGCGCCTGCGGTTTCTGTATTGAAAGACCGGGAGGATATCCTGATGGCCACGGCGAAATACGGCAAGGGCACGGTCTTTGCTGTTACCGATCCTTGGGTCTATAACGAATACACGGATGGGCGCAACCTTCCCCCGGAATATGACAACCTTGCCGGAGCCGCGGAGCTGGTCCACTGGCTTGTTAAGCAGGTCCCGCATGGGACTCGTTCCTCTGCTGGAACAGCTGTGCGGTAGCATTCGGCAAACGCGTCGGCTACTTTTACCTTGGTGAAGGAGAACTCATGCAAACCTATCTCTTGGCCGACCCCACGCGCTATCCGCACATGACCACGGCTCAGCTGCGGGAGACTTTCCTGATGGATTCGTTGTATGAGCCCGGAGCGCTCCGCCTGGTGTATGTCGATCTCGACCGAACCATCGTGGGCATCGCGGCACCGGGGGCCGAGCCACTTTCTCTGCCGGCAGATGCCGATCTGCGGGTGGAGTATTTCACCGAGCGGCGGGAGTTGGGCGCCTTGAACATTGGTGGAAGCGGCTCTATTAAGGTGAACGGCAAATCCTATTGTCTGGAGAATCTTGACTGCCTGTACATCGGCAGAGGCAATGCCGAGGTCCGCTTTGAGTCGAAGGACCCCGCATCACCGGCTGTCTTTTATCTGCTTAGCTACCCCGCACATACAGCGCACTCGGTGGCCTTGGTAAAAAAAGAGGAAGCCATCCCGACGACTATTGGCAGCGCCGAGACATGCAACCTGAGGACGGTATTCAAGTACATCCATCTTGGCGGCGTCAAGAGCTGCCAGCTGGTGATGGGGGTGACCCACCTGCACGCCGGAAGCGTCTGGAATACGATGCCGCCCCACACGCACATGCGGCGATCTGAGGTTTATTTTTACTTCAATCTCGCCCAGGACGCGGTTGTGTTCCACCTGATGGGGCCGCCGGAAGAGACACGCCATATATTGATGAAGGACTTTCAGGCCGTCGTTTCGCCTGGGTGGTCTATTCACGCCGGCGTGGGCACGCGCGCCTACAGCTTTTGCTGGGGGATGGGTGGAGAAAATCAGGACTACGCGGACATGGATGCCGCTCCGATAGCCAGACTGCGATAGGCTGCACTTCTCACGAGGCTGCAGATCCATTATGCAGATGCCTCGGGGCGTTTTGCCAAAAACAAAAAATATGCGATCGCAGAGCCGGCCGGTTTACTCTCACTCAACCTTCGTGGACTGAGCTTGGGCATCGTTCGAGCATATGGATGTCTGGTGCGTGCGGCATTCATGAATGCTCGACGCTGTCTCCACACATACTGGGTGGGTGAACTTCCCGTCTTGCATGCCTTTCTTGGCACGCCTTTCTTGGGATCATCTTGACCGGGAGCGGGTGCGGATATACATTTAACTCATAGTATATCTAAGGAGGTCTGCATGCAGGTCGCCAAATGGGGCAATAGCCTCGCCGTCCGTCTTCCCGCCGCGGTCGTCAAAGCCCTGAAACTTAGGGAAGGTGACGACATCGTTATCCATGTTGCAGACGCCCGGCAGCTTGGTATCGCGCGCAAACCTGGACGCGAAGAGCTGCTGAAGCGTCTCCGTGCCTTCCGCGGCCGGCTGCCCGCCGACTTCAAATTCGATCGAGACGAGACGAATGCCCGGTAGCTTTTTCGACACCAATGTAATCGTCTATATTGCTTCGGGTAACGCCACGAAAGCGGATCGGGCCGAGGCAACCATAGCTGGGGGTGGCGCGATCAGCGTCCAGGTTCTCAATGAACTTGCTCATGTCGCGCGACGCAAGATGCGAATGTCCTGGGCCGATACGCACGCCTTTCTGACTATGCTGCGCGGTTTGCTGACGGTCCATCCGCTTACGCTTGAGGTCCACGAAACCGCTCTGGCGCTCGCCGAGCGCTACCGCCTCTCCATTTACGACGCGATGATTGCTGCCTCGGCACTGCATGCCGGCTGCAACACGCTGTGGTCGGAAGACATGCAGAACGGCATGGTCCTCGACGGAGGACTGCAAATCATCAATCCCTTTCGGGCTGCGGGCTGATTCCTTTAGCGGCCAGGGACAAAGTGCCGCATCCCGATCCTAAGTATGGCTTTTGGACCACCGCGGCCGGCCATTGAGGGAATAAGCAAGCGAAGTGATGTCCCTGCCGGCTGTCGCCGCCACCTTTGCAACTGTAGTTGTGTTCATTAGGATACGTTCCGTCCGTCCCGGTCAGGTCCGTCCCGGTCAGGTCCCGTCCCGGTCAGGTCCCGTCCCCGCAGAGCCTAGCGGGATCCCGCGGAGTCTTGCGCAATCATGCATTGGCCGATTAGGGGAAGCTCCACCGAAGGATTGAGTAAGCTATCCATCGACTGGTGCAGGACAATCTTTAACTTAACCATTACTGTTCATTCGTGCAGCCCGCAGAGCGCTTTCTTCCCCCTGAATGTGAGTGGGCCCCTGTTGCTGGGGTTACCCGCCAGAATTCTGTAATTTACGGAGCCTTGCCGATGCGGCACGTTCTCTGGCGCGCATGTTACAGCGATCCATTTCAACACGGTGTCACGCGAACCACCGGCGTCACTGTGTTTGCTGTGCCAAATCTTCCCGGAGACTCGAAAATAAGATGAAGATCGTTCGCAATGTGCTGGCATTTATAGTGCTTGCTTGCCTCAATTGCTCTGCGCAACAGATCACTGGGAACATTCGCGGAACAGTGACAGACCCAAGCGGTGCTGTGATTGTGGGCGCCGAGGTGACAGCACAGCAGACGGAAACGGCCCTGTCGCGCACGGTGACCACCGATCGCAACGGTAATTACGTTCTTCTGGAACTTCCGGTCGGACATTACCACCTGCATGTCGCAGCGAAAGGCTTTGAGGAATACGTGCAGGATGGCATCACGCTCAACGTGAACGAGACGGCTTCGGTCTCGCCACATCTCTCGGTCGGATCGGAAAAGCAACAGGTGTTGGTGCGCGCCGATGCCGAGCTGATTGAGCCAACCGTCACCAGTATGGGCAAGGTTGTGCAACAGCAAGAATTGGAGGATCTGCCGCTAAACGGGCGCAACTTCTCGCAACTTGGCTTGTTGCAGCCGGGGGTCGTTCCCTTGACGCCCGGGATAGCCGAAGCGGGCGGAGGGCTGCGCGATGGACAGGCTTATGCGGTCAATGGCCAGCGACCCGAATCCAATAACTTTCTCATCGACGGCGCGAACAACGTTAACGGGGTCGACGGTGGATTCGTCCTCAAGCCGCCGGTGGACGCGATCAGCGAGTTCCGCATCATTACGCTTAACGCGAATGCCGAGTTCGGAGACGCGCTGGGATCGACGACGAACATCATCACCCGCTCGGGCACGAACCAGCTCCACGGGACGTTGTGGGAGTTCCTGCGTAACGACTACTTGGACGCCAACAATTATTTCGCGCAGACGAAGGAGCCGCTGAAGCAAAACCAGTTTGGCGCCGCGGCCGGTGGGCCGATCAAGAAAGATAAGACGTTCGTATTCGGCTTCTATGAAGGTTTCCGCAACCGCCAGGGGGAGACAGCTCTCACCACGGTGCCGTCGGTAAAGCAGCGTACCGGCGACTTCTCTGAACTCTGCCCGGAGGGCTTCACAGACGGCTTCTGCAACAATCCGGCGAACCAGCTCTTCAACATTTTTGCCAATGCACCGTACCCGAATAACCTGGTGCCGCAGGCTCAGTTCAACCCGGTCTCACAAAACCTGCTGACTTTCTTCCCATTTCCTAATGCCGGGACGAATCTGTTCTCCACAACGCAAACCTTTAGCAACAATACCGATCAGTTCGGCATCAAGGTCGACCACTACCTCGATCCGCGCGACACCCTGAACTTCCGTTACATGTTCAACCAGCTCTCCCAGGTCGACCCGCTATCGCCGGGCGGGGCCAGTGTGCCCGGCTTCCCGGTAGGAGAAAACCAGCGCGCACAGAACTTTGTCGCAGAAGCGACACACACCTTTTCGCCGGCCGTCATCGCGGTTGCGCGATTCTCGTTTCTCCGTAACAAGTTCCTCTTCGGCGAGCATGAGAACCATGAATTGCCCTCAGATCTTGGATTTAAATACACCCCGAGTCTCGATATCGCTGCCGGACCACCATTTATTGAGGTAAACGGCTATACCGAGGTGGGTGATCCGATCACCGGCCCGCGCAACACCTATGAAGATGTCTACGACTTGTCGGGATCGCTGAACTGGGTGCGCGGCAGGCACGAGCTGAAATTCGGCGGCGGATACCAGCGCCAGTCGATCAATGTGCTGCAAGGGATCGCGACCAACGGCTTCTTCGTATTCTCGCCGTTCCCGATCACAGATGCATTCGCCAGCTTCCTCACTGGGCAGCCCGTGGTCTTCCTGCAAGGCATCGGCGATTTCTCGCGCGGTATTCGCGGCAACAATGGGTACGGGTACGTGCAGGACACGTATAAGGTCACGCCGCATTTCACCGTCAATGCCGGACTGCGTTACGAGTTACCGGAACCCTATACCGAAATTCATAACCGGTTGTCGTTGTTTGAGCCGGGAAAGAAGTCCCGGGTTTTACCGGATGCGCCGGCGGGGTTGCTCTATCCGGGCGATCCCGGTGTGACCGCGGGCTTGATCCCCACCGATATGAAGGCGTTTGCCCCGCGCCTTGGCGTTGCATGGGACCCCAGCGGTAATGGCAAGTTGCTGGTAACTGCGGCGTACGGCATCTTCTATGAGCCTTATTACACGGGCCAGGGTGGACCCTTGCAGGCGCCGATCAGCGCGCCTCCCTTCCTGGGAACGCCGCAAGTAAGCTTGCCGGACTTCGCGGATCCGTACAATGGCAATCCTCCGGCCCCAGGGACGTTCTCCCCTTCACTCACGAACCTGACTCTGTCGCCAACCTTGAAACTCCCTTACACCCAGGATTGGGACTTGAATGTGCAACAAGCGTTCGGGTCCGATTGGCTGTTTGAGATCGGATACGTCGGTACGAAGGGCACGCGCCTGCCGCGCTTTATTGAAGCGAATCCAGCGGTATTCGTTCCCGGATACGTGGACGGCCAGCCGATTTCGAATTCGAGCAATGCCGATCAGCGGCGGCTTTATTCCGGCTGCACGCTCGCCGATTCGCCCAGCAGTTGCGTGTTTTCTTCCACCGGCGAGATCGCGGGCATCGCGAACTCGGAGTACAACGCGATGGAAGCGTCGATGCGCAAACGGATGAGCCACGGACTGTCATTCCTCTTGTCGTATACATGGTCGAAGGTGATCGACGACGTTTCGTCGTTTAACATCACCGGATCGGCGGCGAAGCCGGTCGCAGGCGAAAATGATCTCGCCCAGGATCCGTTCAATCTGGGAGCAGAGCGTGGACTATCGCTGTTCGACGCGCGCAACCGATTCGTCGGAAGCTATGAATGGGCGCTCCCCTTCTGGACTCAGGGGCAGAACTGGTACCAGTGGGCGCTGGGTGGATGGCAGTTGAATGGCATTGCCACGCTGATGAGCGGCACACCATTCACCGTCTTCGACTCGAACGACGTTGCGGCGCAAGGCAGCGCGCCGGAGATCACCGGATTCTCCGCACAGCGGCCCAATCTCATCGGCAACCCCAACAACGGGCCGCGGTCGGTTGGCACCTGGCTCAACCCCAACGCTTTCCAGCGACTCGATCCCACGGCCAACGCGGGCCAGTTTGGCACGGAGGGCCGCAACGTGAATCTCGGCCCTGCTTATGCCGACTGGGACTTCGCAGCGCTCAAGAACTTCAAGGTGACCGAATCGACACGGTTGCAGTTTCGTGCCGAGCTGTTTGACATTCTGAACCGCACGAATTTCCGGTTACCCGACAGCGACATCAGTTCACCGACGTTCAACCATATCCTTGAGGCGGAGTCTCCGCGCCAGGTGCAGTTTGCGTTGAAGTTCATGTTTTAGGGGGGCGTTTACCCCGCCCCCTGACCGTTGCGTGGCCGGCTGGCCGGTAGGGTCGCATGGGGGACAATGCAGTCCAGGTTACGGATTGGCCTTCACCGGATTGGCCTGTCACCGGATTGGCCCCGATCGAGAGAACCGCAGGTCCCCGTTCGACTTCGCTCAGGGCAGGCTCTCCACTCCGCTACGCTCCGATCGTTTCGAGGGACCTTATTGGAGGACTCTTAGCTCTGGTAGTGGCGCTCGAATGCCGACAGAACACGCGGCTTCTTTTTTGCTTGCACCCCGAGCGAGAGCGAGATGTCACGGCAGCAGCGAAGAAGATGCTCCGCGATCTCAGGCATGGTGGGCGCCGTAATCCGCGAAGCAGGTCCGGAGACACTGACCGCGGCGATCGCCCGATGCTTCTCATCGAAGATAGGCGCGCCAATACAACGAACGCCCACCTCGATTTCCTGGTCGTCGATGGCGTAGCCACGGCGACGGACCCGCTCCAGCGCCTTCAGGAGCGCCTCCCTGGAGGTGAGCGTCTTGTGGGTGTAGCGCACGAAGCGGATCTTGCCAACAATCTGTTCGATCACTTCGGGCGGCTGAAAGGCGAGCATCGCCTTGCCCATGGATGTGCAATAGACAGGATTGGAAGTTCCCGTCTTCGAGCTGATACATACCCGCCGGTTCGGCTCGACCTTGTCCAGGTAAACGATGCAAGTTTTATGCAGCACGCTCAGATGCACGGTTTCTCCCACCTGTGCCGCAAGCCGGCGAAAGTAGGGATGGACGCGGGTGCGCAGGTCGACCTGCTCGACCGCCCGGTTGCCGAGCTCATATAGCTTCAAACCCAGGCGGTAACGATTCTCCGGGGTACGCTCGATCAAGGCACTGCGCTCCAGCACCATGAGCGAACGATGCGCGGTACTTTTATGCAGGCGCAAGCGTTGGCATACTTCCGCAAGGCTAAGCGCGGTGTCGCTTTCACCCAGCATCTCCAGAACGGCGACCGCGCGATCCAGACTGTGCAACTGGTACAGATTGCCGGTCTTGGCCAGAGTTTCCGGAACGGGAACAGCAGCTAACGAGGTTTCCATCGAATGACCCTCAACTGAGGAAAGATCTCCAGAGTCCGGCGTTCCGCTTTGCGGGCAAAGATCCCGCTATGCGGCACGCTGTTCGTATGGGAACTGTTCCGACAAGAATGATTTTCGCTCGAAGGCAGGATTGTCAACGTTCGCGCCGCAGGGAGGCGCGAAAAGGCGCACATCGTACCGCATAGAGAGACGCCGGGCTCGCCTTAAGAGGTTTGAAGAACGGCGCGGATGTCGCTGATCTCAAGGATATGCTTTGGGTAGCCACGCCGGGTGACGATCAGCATAGCCCGGCCAATTTCCTCCGTGGTCAGGACGTGATTGGGAAAGATGCGCCGGAGCATGAAGAGCAGCGGTTTGGCGATGAAGTAGAAAGATTGATAGACGGCGGCCTTCGGCCTCTCTCCGTGCATCGGCACAATCAAGCCGGGGCGAAACATGTACGCCGCAGCGAAGGGTAAGCGCAGGAGCGCGTTTTCCGTTCTTCCCTTGACCCGCGCCCACATACTCCTGCCCTGTTCGGTGCTGTCGGTACCCGCACCCGAGACGTAGAAGAATTTCATCTGCGGGTTAAGCCGGCATAGCGTTTCAGCAGCAGCCATGGTGATGCCGTAGGTTACGCGCTCGTACTCTTCCTCTTTCATTCCCGCGGAAGAGACGCCAAGCGAGAAGAAGCACGCATCGAAACCGGCGAGATCGGTCTCGATCTCCGCGTAGTGCGATAAGTCCCGATGCAGGATCTCACGCAATTTGGGGTGATGGATGCCGGTGGTGCTCCGGCCGACCGTCTGCACCCGTTCCACATCCGGGTCCAGTAGACACTCTCGCAACACGCCCTGCCCTACCATGCCGGTTGCGCCAAAGACCAGGACGTTCATCGCTGTGCTTCTCTCTTCATGGGAACCGTCTCTTGATCCCTGGCCGGCCATTTTACCCGGGTGAGCTGCTCCGAGACTTCCCATAGTTTCCGCGCCACAGCCTCATCCTTCGCCTGGGGAAAGACTTTGGCCGGCGCCACCGGACCCTTCAATTCATAGAAGCCGTTCGGTCCGTAGTAGCCGTTGGGCGCCGCCTCAGGAGAAGTCGCCGCGAAGAGTGTGGGCAAAGCCCCGGCTGCGGCCGAGTGGCTCATGAAGGAACCAAGCACCTTCGCCCCTATTCCTTTCAGGCCGCCGGCGCCCGGTCCGTTGGGGATCAGATCCGTGCGCGCGTATCCCGGATGCGCCGCGTTGCTCATCAGTCCCCATCCGTACGCATCACTGCGGCGCTGGAGCTCGAAAGTGAAGAGTAGATTGGCCAACTTCGATTGCTGATAGGCCGCCCAGGAGCGGTACTTGCGCTCAGCCTGCAGATTGCTGAAATCGATCTTGCCTCCACGATGCGCCAGGCTGCTCACATTCACGACTCGCGGCGCCTGGGCTTTGCGCAGTAACGGCAGCAGCAAGGCGGTGAGAGCAAAGTGGCCAAGATGATTGGTTCCGAACTGCAGCTCGAAGCCGTCTTCGGTCAGGCGCCTGGTGGGCAGATCCATGACGCCGGCGTTGTTGATCAATCAGATCCAACGGCCGGCCGTCGGCGAGCATGCTTGCGGCAAATGCGCGGACTGAGGCGAGGCTCGCCAGATCGAGCATCGCGAAGCGTACCTTCGCGGACGGCACAGCGCGCTTGATCTGCTCAATCGCAGCGCGCCCCTTCTCCGCGTTTCTGCCGGTCACCAGCACTTCGGCTCCGGCACGCGCCAGGGCGAGCGCTGTTTCATATCCAAGTCCTCCGGTAGCTCCGGTGACGACCGCGAGCTTGCCGCTCTGGGATGGTATATCTGCAACTGACCATGGATTCATCGCTTGGTACTCCTTCTCGTTATATGAGTGATTGCTCGCTCATTCCGATTCATAAAGAATCTATTTCTTGCGCGTAACCCCAGCCCACAGCATCTCAAAGCCGTTGCTTGCGATACATCTCCGCCTGTTTTGGGTCGCGCCGCATAAAGTCCATGGTCGTATCCGCCAGTGCGCTCATGGCCGCGGCGATGAACTCCAGGGGCCGGTCGAGAAAGACGTGCTGCGCAACCGCAGCCTCGGCCATCTTCTCAATTTCGAGGAAGGGCGCGACCCCGGCATGCTTCGATTCCTTCGTCAGGCCGCCCCAGACGGTCATCTGCTGCAGAACCTTTTGCTGCGCTGGGGTTCTTGACTCCCCAGGTGACGTACTGATCCCACACGTGCTGCAGACGGTCGCGGATGCTGCCTCTGCGGGGGAAATCAGACATCATCGCATCCGCCAGCTCCAGCTTGATCTCACGGTAAAGGGCGTTGATTAACTCGTCCTTGGTTTTGAAGTAGGTGAATAACGTACCCTCCGCCACCCCTGCCGCGCTCGATATGGCCGAGGTCGCGGCACTGAGTCCCTCGCTGCGCGAAGACTTCGGTCGCGGCGGAGAGAATTGCGTTGCGTTTGTCTTCGCTCTTGGGGCGGGCCATTTGGGTAACCTATAATGAGTATACACTCATTATAGAGATGGTTCACCCAGGGCGCAGGTTGGCTAAGCCCGAAGAGAAACTGCAGATCCCTTCGCTACGCTACCCCGGATTCCCTGTGGAGGTTGGTGGCGTTGGCGAGCTTCATGCGGCTTTCTTTAACGGAAAGCCGCACACGTGGACGTCGGTGAGGGCCGCGTAGCAGGAAATCCGGGTTCGCTTCGGTCGGAGGTTGTGACTTTTTTGATTTCTTTCAGGATTTGGTGGCCGGAAAGCTCTGAAGAGCGTCGGCTAACAAGCATCCTCGGGGTTCCCTCGGCTATGCTCGGGACGGGCTCTTCGACTGCGCGCCAAAAACCCTTTGTTAAGCGATAGATCTGCGAGGCGCTTCGCTCAGGATGACGGTCTTGTGGGAGTTTTGAAAAACCTTCCGGTTGGGTGTGTCAAAAACTCAAAAATCAGAAAAGTCACAGCCTCTCGGGATGACAAAGGGAGGGCGGTGTTTCACCTTGGCTTGGGTGGAGGTGGATGGACAGAGCCGCATCGCTGATATGAATACCCGCGGCCAAGTATGATGCGGAGGATGTTCAGCTTCCAGGCCGACGATCTTCACGAATTGGTCAGACGCAAGCACATCCTGGTGCGAGGGATCGTGCAGGGCGTGGGGTTTCGGCCGTTCGTGTACAAGCTGGCCACCGCTCTCGGGCTGACTGGGTATGTCTTCAATTCGTCCTCCGGCGTCACCATTGAGATCGAAGGCGGCGAATCTGCGCTCGATGAGTTTTTCCAGACGCTGAAGGACGATCCTCCCAAGTTGGCGGAGATTAAGGAGATCAGCGTCTCCGAAATCGAGGCTCAGGGGGGCGAAGGCTTCTCGATCCTGGACAGCCGGGAGGAGGCTGGCGCATTCGCGCTGGTCCCTCCCGACGCCGGCACCTGCGACGAGTGCTGGCGCGATTTCGGAGATCCGGCGAACCGGCGCTACGGATATCCATTCACCAATTGCACCCATTGCGGGCCGCGCTACACCATCATCCACGACATACCCTATGACCGCGCGACCACCACCATGTCCGCCTTCACCATGTGCGCTGACTGCCAGGCGGAATATGAAGATCCCGTCGACCGGCGCTTTCATGCCCAGCCCAATGCCTGCGCCGTTTGCGGACCGTCGCTGGACCTGGTGGAAAGTGCACGCGTTCGTTTTGCGGGCCGGGATTCGCTGGCGATCATTCGCCAGACACGCACGCTGTTGCGCGCGGGCAAGATTGTTGCCGTCAAAGGTCTGGGCGGCTTTCTGCTGGCGTGCGATGCACGCAAGATGCGGCGGTCGCGGAGTTGCGACGACGCAAGCGGCGCCCCCACAAGCCCTTCGCGCTGATGGTGCGCGATCTGGCCGCAGTCAAGAAGCTGTGTCGAGTGACGGCAGAGGACGAAGCCGCGCTGCTGCATCCGCGGCGGCCCATCGTGGTTCTTCCGCGCCTGCCCGGTGGGCCGCTCTCCAGTGGCCTTGCTCCGGGAGACAACACCCTGGGAGTGATGCTGCCCTATACGCCGCTGCACTATCTGTTATTCAGCGATTCGCCGGAGACCGAGTCCGAGTGGGCCGCCCTGGTGATGACCAGCGGCAATCTGAGCGAGGAGCCAATCGTGGTCAGCAATCAGGAGGCGATGCTCCAGCTGGGCGGCGTCGCCGACTGGTTCCTGCTGCACAATCGCGACATCTGCACCCGCGTGGATGATTCCGTGACGCGCACGTTCGAAGGGCGCGAACGAGTGCTGCGCCGCTCGCGCGGCTTTGTGCCCCAAAGCATCGATCTGGGAATCGAGATGGAAGAGGTGCTCGCGTTTGGCGGGGAGCTGAAAAACACTTTCTGCCTCACCAAAGGCCGTTACGCGATTCTCAGCCAGCATATTGGCGATCTGGAGAACTACGAGACCATGCGGTTCTTCGAGGAGACGCTTGACCGCATGAAACATGTTTTCAGGGTTGTGCCGCGCGCCGCAGCCTACGATCTGCATCCCGGTTATATGAGCACGCGCATGGCTATGGCTTCAGGGATTCCACGCCGGATCGGCGTGCAGCATCACCATGCGCACATCGCGAGTTGCATGGCGGAGAACCATCTGCGCGGCCGGGTCCTCGGCGTGGCCCTGGATGGCACCGGATTTGGCACGGACGGCAGGATCTGGGGCGGCGAATTTCTGGTTGCGGATTTTGCCGGCTTCACCCGGCGCGCCCATCTGCGCTACGTCTTGCTGCCCGGCGGCGACGCGGCGGTGCGGCAGCCCTGGCGCATGGCGCTCAGCTACCTGCGCGATGCCTTTGGGAGGCAGATACCCGACCAGCTGCAATGCTTCCAAGGCATAGATGAGAAGCAGGTTGCATTGGTGGACACCTTGCTCGCCCGGCGCATCCAGACGGTGGAGACCTCGTCCTGCGGCCGGCTCTTCGACGCGGTCGCCGCGCTGTTGGGTCTGGCATCGGAGGTGACCTTCGAGGGCCAGGCAGCGATTGCGCTGGAGGCGGCGGCAGAGCCGGGGATCGACGATCGCTACGACTTCGAGATACAGGAGGGCGAGCCGATCATCCTCGATTTCCGGCCAGTCATCGTCGCGATTGGGAAAGACATTTCTTCGGGCCGGCGCAGTAGGAGAGATTTCCGCGCTGCTTTCACAACACCTTGAGCGCGGCGATCGGGGAGGTGTGCGGCCGCATCGGCGCAAGCGATGCGGTGGACCGGGTTTGCCTGAGCGGCGGCAGTTTCCAGAACCTGTATCTTCTGGGCCGTACGGTGGTAGAGTTGCGGCGTCGCGGATTTGACGTGTTTCTGCACGCCCAAGTTCCGGCCAACGACGGCGGCCTTTCGCTCGGACAGGCTATGGTCGCGAACGAGCATTTGCGCCGAGGAGAATGACATGTGCCTGGCTATACCCGGCAAAGTGGTAGAGACGTTCGACCAGCGCGGCATGCGCATGGCCAAGGTTCAGTTCGGCGGCATTGTGCGCGAGGCCTGCCTGGAATACGTGCCGGAGACGCAGATCGGCGAGTATGTTCTGGTGCACGTTGGCTTCGCCATCAGCCGGATCGATGAAGCAGAGGCCGAGCGCACCTACCAGGCGCTGAGGGATCTGGATCAGCTCACGGAACTGGAATCGCCCGTGGTCGAGGAAATGGAACCCGGAGGTTATCGACAATGAAATACCTTGATGAGTACCGCGACGGTGACGTTGCCAAAAAAATTGTCGGCGAGATGCGCCGTATTCAGACGCGTCCCTGGGTGCTGATGGAGGTCTGCGGCGGCCAGACCCACTCCATCGTCAAGAACGGAATCGATCATCTGCTGCCGGAGGGCGTGGAGCTGGTTCATGGGCCGGGATGCCCGGTTTGCGTCACCCCGCTGGAGATGATCGACAAAGCCCACGCCATTGCGCGGCAAAAGAATGTCATCTTCTGCTCCTTCGGCGACATGTTGCGCGTGCCCGGCTCGGATGGCGACCTGTTCACCATCAAGTCACAGGGTGGCGATGTGCGCGTGGTTTACTCGCCGCTCGACTGCCTGAAGATTGCGCGCGCCAACCCGGCCAAACAGGTCGTCTTTTTTGCCATCGGCTTTGAGACCACGGCTCCGGCCAACGCCATGCTGGCGTGGCGCGCGCGCGAAGAGCAGGTGAACAATGTCTCGCTGCTGGTTTCTCATGTGCTGGTTCCGCCGGCGCTGGAGGCCATCCTGCATCGCCCGATAACCGGGTGCAGGGCTTTCTCGGGCCCGGGCCACGTGTGCGCAGTGATGGGATACAGCGAATACGATCCCATCAGCGCTCGCTACCATGTGCCGATTGTGGTCACGGGTTTTGAGCCCCTCGATATCTTGCACGGCACGCTGATGACGCTGCAGCAGCTGGAACAAGGGCGGGCCGTGG
Source organism: uncultured Acidobacteriaceae bacterium (assembly GCA_963736535.1). GTDB lineage: Bacteria > Acidobacteriota > Terriglobia > Terriglobales > Acidobacteriaceae > PALSA-350. The sequence goes on along the minus strand of CAVTPN010000008.1, from coordinate 114,011 downwards.
TGGAAAACCAATACTCGCGCGTTCTAGACCGCGACGGCAATATGCCGGCGCAGAAGCTGATCGAGCGCGTCTTCGAAGTGGCGATCGCAAGTGGCGCGGCATCGGCACCATCCCCATGAGCGGCTTCCACCTGCGCGATGAGTTCGCCCTGCACGACGCGGAGAAGTTATTCGACGTGGCGGAGATCGCCACGCTCGAGCCGGAGATATGCATCAGCGGCCAGATCCTGCGGGGCATTAAGAAGCCGCACGATTGCCCGGCGTTCGGCACGCTGTGCACGCCGCAGCGTCCGCTGGGGGCGACGATGGTATCGGCCGAGGGAGCTTGCGCTGCCTACTACGCGTACGGGCGGCACCTAAAACCGCAGCCCGCGGAAGTGGTGCAACTCGAAGTCATGACGCACGCCAATGGCTAGTTCTCAGATATCCGCCAGGGACGAGGAGAAGCCGGCCGGCGAACGCCGTATCTGCCGCCGGGTTTGGGTCCTGTCCGTTGCCTATCTTTCAGCATAAGCAGATCGTGCTGGGGCATGGCAGCGGCGGCAAGCTTACCGCCGATCTGATCGACCAGATCTTCCTGCCCGCATTCAGCAATCCCGTTTTCGACAAACTCGATGACCAGGCCGTCGTTACGATCGGCGGCGCTCGCCTGGCTTTTACCACGGACTCCTTTGTGGTCACCCCGATCTTTTTTCCTGGCGGCGACATCGGGCGGCTGGCCGTGCACGGGACGGTGAACGATCTGGCCATGAGCGGCGCGCGGCCGCTCTATCTTTCCGCTGCCTTCATCCTCGAGGAAGGCCTGGCGGTCGACGATCTGCGGCGCGTGGTGGAATCCATGCGTGCAGCCGCCGCGGAGGCCGGAGTGCAGTTCGTGACCGGCGACACCAAGGTCGTCAATCGCGGCAAGGGCGACCAGATCTTTATTACCACCACGGGCATCGGCGTGATCGAGAGCGGCGTGAACATCTCGGCAGACCGCGCCCGGCCGGGCGACCAGATTATTCTGAGTGGCTATATCGGCGACCACGGCATGGCCATCATGTCGCAGCGGGAAGGCCTTGAGTTCGAAGGCGCCATCGCGAGCGATTGTGCCTCGCTGAACGGCCTGGTGGCGGCCATGCTCAGCACTCCATCGGCAGGCGGAATGGACTTCATCCATTGTCTGCGCGATCCCACGCGCGGCGGCGCAGCCACCACCCTGAACGAAATCGCCAAGCGCGCCGGGGTGGGAATGTTATTGCGAGAACAATCGATTCCTGTGCGCGATTCGGTAAAGGGCGCGTGCGAAGTGCTGGGGCTGGATCCGCTGTACGTCGCCAACGAGGGAAAGCTGCTGGCGATCGTTGCACCAGAGATGGCGCAAGCCGTGCTTAGCCAAATGCAACAGCACGAGTTGGGCCGCGACGCCGCCATCATCGGAGAGGTCGTTGCCGAACATCCGGGCATGGTGCTGATGAAGACGCAGATCGGCGGAACGCGCGTGCTGGATGTCATGTTCGGTGAGCAATTACCCCGCATCTGCTAATTCGCATTTGGACTAAGACCGCTTCGGTCTACACCATGCGAAACTGCTCTAGCTCCGGTATTCCTGCTAATGGAAATCGGGGAAATACCCGATAGCAATCATCAGATGAATCTTTCGCTTCAGCATCTGAACTGCAAGGGTTTGACAGTGATGCTGGCTGGGCGTAGTTTTCACCGGTCGGCGATTTCACGGGAACTCTGACGTGAAATTTTTGCTCGCCAGGTGACAGGCTTGCCCTGCTTCTACCAACCCGATCTACCGCTCCCAACATCACAAGCACTATGCGTGTCTTGCGCGTCCATCTTTATGAGCTTCGCTATTCAGGCATCGTCTTCGTGAGTCTTAAGGCTGAAGGAGAATTTCATGGCTGAAAAGGTAAGCAGCATCACCAAAGCTCCCGCCGTCTCTGATGTTCACATTCTCTGGATCACCGCTGGTCTCAGTTGCGACGGAGATAGCGTTTCTGTCACCGCGGCGGAACAGCCAAGCATCGAAGACGTTTTGCTAGGCGCGATCCCTGGCTTGCCCAAAGTGCATCTGCACAATCCTGTTCTCGCCTATGAGAACGGCGATGAATTCATGAAGTTTTTTTATGAAGCAGAAAAGGGTTTGTTAGATCCCTTCGTGCTGGTCGTGGAAGGCTCCATTCCCAACGAGACGATCAAGAAAGAGGGTTACTGGGCGGCGATGGGCACCAACCCGGATACCGGCCAGCCGATCACTACCTGCGAATGGATCGATCGCCTGGCGCCCAAGGCGCTGGCCATTATCGGCGCGGGCACGTGCGCCACGTACGGCGGCATTCACGCGATGGCAGGAAACCCGACGGGCGCCATGGGTCTCGCCGACTACCTGGGATGGGATTGGCGGTCCAAGGCCGGCCTGCCCATTGTGAATGTGCCTGGTTGCCCGGTGCAGCCGGATAACTTCATGGAAACCGTTCTCTACCTGCTGTACCAAGTGGCGGGTCTGGCTCCCATGATCCCGCTGGACAAGCAACTGCGACCCACTTGGCTCTTCGGCAAAACCGTACACGAGGGTTGCGATCGCGGCTCGTATTACGAGCAGGGTGACTTTGCCACCCACTACGGATCGTCGAAGTGCCTGGTGAAGCTGGGCTGCTGGGGGCCGGTGGTGGACTGCAATGTAACCAAGCGCGGCTGGATGCGCGGCATTGGCGGATGCCCGAATGTCGGCGGCATCTGCATCGGATGCACCATGCCAGGATTTCCGGATAAGTTCATGCCGTTTATGGACGAGCCGCCGGGAGCCAAGCTTTCTTCGAATATCATCGGCACGTACGGGCGATTCATCCGCACCATGCGCAGTATCACCAACACCACGGTGAACAAAGAACCGAAATGGCGGCATCCCGGGGCCGAAGCTGACCACTGGCTACCGCCCCACAACGTACTAAACAGCGCTTCGCTCGAGACGACAAAAATTCAACCAAAAGGACAAACCCATGGCGACTTATCCCGAGACGATATCTGAGGTCGATAAGAAGAAGCGCAACCTGGTCGAGATGAACTGGGATCCGATTACGCGGATCGTGGGCAGCCTTGGCATCTTCACCAAGATCGACTTCGCCAACCGGGAAGTCGCCGAGTGCCACAGCACATCCTCCATCTTTCGCGGCTACAGCATTTTCATGAAGGGCAAAGACCCGCGCGATGCCCACTTCATCACCAGCCGCATCTGCGGCATCTGCGGCGACAACCACGCCACCTGCGCGGTGTACGCACAGAACATGGCGTTTGGGGTCAAACCGCCTCCTCTGGCGGAGTGGATCATTAACCTCGGGCGAGGCCGCCGAGTACATGTTCGATCACAACATCTTTCAGGACAACCTGGTCGGCGTGGATTTTTGCGAGCAGATGGTGAAGGAGACCAATCCCGGAGTCTGGGCTAAAGCCCAATCCACCGCTTGCCCGAACGGAGATAAGCACGGCTTTCGCACGATTGCCGACATCATGACCGCGCTCAATCCCTTCACTGGGAGCTTCTATCGCGAGACGCTGGCGATGAGCCGCATGACGCGTGAGATGTTCTGCCTGATGGAAGGGCGCCATGTGCATCCTTCCACGCTCTATCCCGGCGGAGTCGGCACGGTGGCCACCATCCAGCTATTTACCGACTATCTGGTTCGCCTGATGAAGTATGTCGAATTTATGAAGAGGGTCGTGCCCCTGCATGACGACCTTTTCAACTTCTTCTATGAGGCGATGCCCGGGTACGAGAAGGTCGGTCTGCGTCGCACGTTGCTGGCGTGTTGGGGATCGTATAACGATCCCGGACAGTTGCGATTACACCTACAAGAACATGGCGGAGTGGGGGCGCAAGATGTTCGTCACCCCGGGCGTGGTGGTGGACGGAAAGCTGGTCACCAATAGCCTGGTCGACATCAATCTGAATATACGGATCCTGCTGGGCAGCTCCTACTATGACGACTGGCAGGGCGCGGAAACCTTCGTCGCCAGAGACCCGTTAGGTAATCCGGTGGACAAGCATCACCCCTGGAACCAGACCACTCTTCCCCGCCCGCAGAAGCGCGACTTCGGCGGCAACTATACCTGGGTCATGTCTCCGCGGTGGTATGACCAGCGCACCGGTGACCATCTGGCGCTCGACACCGGCGGCGGACCGATCGCGCGACTCTGGTCCACGGCGCTCTCCGGGCTGGTCGACATTGGTTACGTGAAGGCTACGGGCCACAGCGTCCAGATCAATCTTCCCAAGACGGCGATGCTCCCCGAAACCCAGTTCGAGTGGAAGATTCCGCAGTGGAGCAATACGCTGGAGCGGGATCGGGCTCGTACCTACTTCCAGGCTTACGCTGCCGCGACGGCGCTCTACTTTGTTGAGAAGGCGCTGGCCGAGTTGAACGCCGGCCGCACTTCGACCTGGTCTGATTTCAAGGTGCCGGAGGAAGCGATCGGCTGCGGTTTCCACGAAGCAGTGCGCGGAGTGCTGTCGCATCACGTCGTTATCCGCGAAGGCAAGATCGCCAACTACCATCCCTATCCTCCGACTCCATGGAACGCGAACCCGCGCGATGTTTATGGAACTCCTGGTCCTTATGAGGATGCGGTGCAGAACACACCCATCTTCGAAGACAATGGTCCGGAGAATTTCAAGGGCATCGACATCATGCGCACGGTTCGTAGCTTCGACCCATGCCTGCCCTGCGGAGTACATATGTACGTCGGGGACGGCAAGGTGATCGAAGTGAAACACTCACCCATGTTCGGGGCGGCGGGGCCCGAATAATGGCGGCCAGCGCTGAGCAACCAGTAGCCGCACCGCGGCGCGGAGAGTTCCGCGCCCAAAGTGAACACGTAGAGAAACTGGCAGCCAAGCTCGACCAGGCGGGCGACCCGGAGGTTCGGGCCGCCGCTCTGGAGCTGGTGCAGTCTGTGGTTGAGCTGCACGGCGCGGCGTTGCAACGGCTGATCGACAGGTGCGTGGAAACAGCGGAGGGCGAGCGGGTGCTCAGTGCGGCGCTCGAGGACAACCTCGTCGCCGGCATGTTCCTGCTGCACTCGCTCCATCCCGACGACATCGAAACCAGGGTTGTCCGCGGTCTCGAGGCCGTCCGGCCTTATCTTAAGTCTCATGGCGGAGACTGCGAGCTGGTCAGCGTGCGCGACGGGATCGTTCGGCTCAAGCTGCACGGTACCTGCGGCAGTTGTCCGTCCTCTTCCCTCACCCTGAAGAACGCGGTGGAAGAAGCGCTCTACGAAGCGGCTCCCGACATTCTTGAAATTGTCGCGGAGAATGCGGCGGCTGAGCCTTCCCACACCTCCAACCTTGTCGTGCTGAAATAAGGAGAGACGCGATGGCGTATCCAGAGATAGCTCGAGTCAGACCTTCCCTTTCTGAGACACCGCTCCGCAAGCCCGTCGATCGCGAGGAAGACGATGCGACGGGTATCAATGTTGAGACGCGCAAGCCGATACACCCAAGCATGCCCCATATGCCGCCTGCTTAGAGCATTTCTGCTTCTATGAGAGTCGTTGAGGGGTAGAGAGAACTGCAGATCCCTCGGCTTCGCTCCTGGATGACAAAAGTGAAGGGCGGCACTTACCTCGGCAGAGGTTGCCGAGGGGACGGAGAGAGCGCCCAGCATTTAGGCACGGTCTGGAAAAGCGGAGCAAACCAGGAGTGATTGAATAGGACGGCAATGGCACCAGGAACACTTCCTTTTCTTAGGCAGTTAGCAGCCCGCAAGGCGCCCACGGCGGAACGCTGTGAGCTTTGCAGCGCTGCGCTGGGACCCGTTCACCAGCATCTGCTCGATCCCAAGAAGCGCGAGATTTTGTGCTCGTGCGATGGCTGCGCTGTTCTGTTCTGCGGACAGGCAGGCGCGCACTTCCTCCGCGTCCCGCGGCGCATTCGCGCGCTCACTGACTTCCAGCTGCCTGACTTGCAATGGGAAGCGCTGATGATTCCCATCAACCTCGCCTTCTTCTATCGCGATAGCGCGGCGGGCAAGGTGATGGCGATGTATCCCAGCCCCGCCGGGGCGATCGAATCGCTGCTCAGCCTCGAATCCTGGTCAGAGATCGCCGCGGAGCACCCCGCTTTGCAGAAGATGGAGCCGGATGTCGAGACCTTTCTGGTCAACCGCGTTGGCACGCCGGCACAGTACTACATCGCTCCTGTCGATGAGTGCTATCGGCTGGTCGGCTTGATCCGCATGCACTGGCGTGGGCTCTCCGGAGGAACAGAAGTGTGGAAGGAAATCCACCAGCTTCTTTACCGACCTGAAAGACGCGAAGCGTTGAAGTAAAGGAATCTGTTCATGCCTGAGCTGCATTTCACAGATCGAAGCTGCCGAGGCCGTGCCGCATGCTGCCGCTCCGTTGATTGCTTTGAAGCTGCGCATCACGAACCTGCCGGCGTCGGAGGCAATCCATACCCTTACGCTGCGCTGCCAGGTGCAGATCGAGCCAGCAAAAAGGCGCTACGTTCCCCAGGAACAGGAGAAGCTGCTTGACCTTTTTGGCACGCCCGAGCGATGGAGCCGCACCGTGAGGCCGCTGCTGTGGATGAATACCACGGTGGCTGTTCCGGGCTTTACCGACAATGTGCTCGTCGACCTGCAGCTTCCCTGCACATTCGACTTCAATGTCGCAGCGACCAAGTACTTTCACGCGCTGGATACCGGCGAGATTCCAGTCTGCGTGATGTTCAGCGGTACGGTCTTTTACCAGGGAGACGATGGGTCGCTTCAGGTCGCTCAAGTGCCATGGGACCGCGAGGCCAACTTCCGCCTGCCCATCTCCACCTGGAAAGAGATGATGGAGATGCACTTTCCGAATACGGCGTGGCTATGCCTGCGGCGTGATGTATTCGAGCAGCTCTACCAGTACAAGGTGCGCCACGGTATCCCCACCTGGGAGCAGGCCATCAGCCGGGCGCTGGCGGCCGAGATCTACGGACGAGGTGAAGGCATGAACTTCGAGGGCGCGGAAAAGATTGCGGCTGCGATTCTTTATGAGGGATACATCCTCTATCCCTATAGGCCAACCGCCATCAAGAACCGTCAGCGATGGAATTTTGGAACTCTCTACCCACGCGTCTATGGCGAGGCGCAGCGTCCCCAGGAGCCCTTCCGGCTGGTTGCCGAGTGTCTTGCGGTGGCAGATGCGAAAGCTAGTCTTGACGTAAGGATCAGCTTTCCTGCAGCTCGTCCCGACCCAGAATGCGGATGAACTCACGGACCCGTCGCTGGCATGGGACGAAGCCATCGAACGCACTTCAGAGCATGCCGATCTTCGACTCGGCGACCTTATCGCTTCCCCGCTTTCGCTGACGATTGAGATAGAAACCGCAGGTCCCTCCACTGCGGTTCACCAAAACCTACAGATCGAGCTGACCATTGGCGCGGAAATACTTCAGGACGGCGTGTGCAAGCTTCACCTCGAATTGCAGAACACGAGCCCATTGCCCAGCGGCGCTGGAGCAAAACGAGACGAGGCACTTCCTTTATCCTTCGTCTCTGCGCACCTGCTGCTGGGCATCACCGGCGGAGAGTTTGTCTCCCTGCTCGATCCGGACCCAGCCTATCGCGAAGCGGTCGCGGCCTGTTGCAATACCGGCGTTTTCCCGGTGTTGGTGGGCGAGGAGCCGGATCGACCCGTCCCGGCGTGCCGTGGAAGCATGATGTTTTGCTCGCCCATCATCTTGTACGACTATCCGAAGATCGCGCCGGAGAGCGAAGGGGACTTCTTTGACGGTACGGAGATGGACGAGATGCTCACGCTGCGCGTGCTCACCCTGACCGACGCCGAGAAGCAGGAGATGCGGAGCGGCGATCCGCGCGCGCGCAAGATTCTGGAACGCACGGAATCTCTTACCTCGGACGCGATGCTGAAAACGCATGGCGTGATCCGCGGACTGCGTGAAATTCGAGGCGGCACACAATGAACCGGGATTGGAATCCTTTTGAGGAAGCAGCAGCACCGCCTGAGAGCGTGCGCGTCTTCGGCATCGAGCTGCGGGTTGGCGACCGGGTTCGCATATGCCCGAAGAAGAAGGCCGATATTCATCGATATGGCCCTGGCCGGCAAGATTGCAGTCATTGAAGCGATTGAGCAGGACTTCGAAGACCATGTTCAGCTCGCCGTCGTGCTCGACGACGACCCGGGCCGGGAGTTCGGCATGATGCGCCAGCCAGGACACCGCTTCTTCTTCTCTCCCGATGAGATCGAGCCGGTGCTGAAAGGCGAGCCCACATGACGACGAGGATTCTGATTGCAGGCGTGGGCAATATCTTCCTGGGCGATGACGGGTTCGGGGTTGAGGTGGCGCTTGCGCTCAGCAAGCGGCAATTGCCTGAGAGCGTGTCGGTAAAGGATTTCGGTATCCGGGGTTTCGACCTGGCGTATGCCCTGCTTGATCCCTGGGACGCGGTCATCATTGTGGATGCGCTGCCGCGCGGTGAAGCGGCGGGCACGCTCTACGTGGTGGAACCGGATCTCGCAGCTTTGGCCGGTGCAGCATCGGCGGACACGGCGATCAATCCCCACGGCATGGATCCAGTACGGGTATTGAATCTCGCTGCTTCCCAAGGCACGATTTCCGCACAGGTGCTGGTCCTGGGCTGTGAACCGCAGGACTTTGGCGATGAGTTGGAAGGGCGCATGGGTTTATCAGCGCCGGTGCAGGCTGCGGTCGAAGAAGCGGCAAAGATGGTGTTGGAGTTGGCCGCCCGCATTGCTACGGCCAAGCAAGTGAGCTTAGTGTAGTGAGAGAAAGTAGAGAGGTGACATTATGAACGCAAAATTGGTCTTAGGCGCACTCGGTTTGGTACTCATCGGTTTGGCAGTTACGGTCGCTCCGGACCTGCGCCGCTACCTAAGAATCCGTTCGATGTAACGGCTCGAGTTAATTCGAGATCCGTATGGTCGAAAGGAGAAAACATGCACGAACTCTCGATCGCCATCAGCATGATCGACCAGATCACCGAAGAGTCGGAGAGCCGTGGTGGGCTGGATGTCGAGGCTGTGCACCTGAAACTGGGGGTCTTTTCCGGGGTGGATAAAGAGGCTCTGCTCTTCGCCTACGAGCTGGCCTGTGAAGGCTCGCTGCTGGAGGGATCGCGGCTGGTGATCGAGACCATTCCGCTGGTCATTTATTGCGCTGCGTGTCAGAAAGACCGGATCCCTCCGTCGCGTCTATCAGCTCAGTTGCCCGGAGTGCGGGAGCCCGGGGCAGAAGATCGTCTCCGGCCGCGAGATCGAAGTTGCCTCGTTGGAGATTGCGGCATGAGCACCCGCATGGTGGAGGTCAGGGCCAAGGTTCTGAAGCAGAACGATCTGCTCGCCCGCGCTCTGCGCGAGCGCTTTCGTAGAGAAGGTACCTGCGTCGTAGGCCTGGTCTCAAGCCCTGGGCTCGGGAAAGACAGCCTTCCTGGAAAAGCTGCTCGCGGGGCTAGCGCGGGACTCTCGCGTGGCTGCCCTGGTGGGGGATCTGGCCACAGAAAACGATGCCGCGCGGCTACGGCGTGCAACGCCAAATGTAAGACAGATCAACACCGGAACGGTCTGCCACCTGGATGCACAAATGGTGGAGAAGGCGCTTGAATCGTGGCATCTGGACCGGATCGATTTTCTCTTCATCGAAAATGTGGGAAACCTGGTTTGCCCCTCCAGCTACGACCTGGGAGAAGAGTTACGATTCGTTCTGCTCTCTGCCACCGAGGGCGAAGACAAGCCGTTGAAATATCCCACCATCTTCAATAGTTCCGACGTTGCGATTATTACCAAGATGGACCTGGCTGAGGCAGCTGAGTTTGACCTTCCGGCAGCTCGCCGCAATATTGAGAGCGTTCGTCCCGGAATGCAGGTCTTTGAAGTATCCGCCAAGACGGGATTCGGGATGCAAGCTGTTTTTGACTTACTGCATGCTCAACTCGCGCGGGCGCGGCAGCCGCAGGTCGCAGCAACCCGGTAAGCTACGAGCTACCGTCGTTCCGATCGTCGCCAACGATGCCAACTCAATCGAACGAGGAGCAACGACCATGAGCAGTGTTCTCGATGAGGTTCTGGAAGCGAATCGGCGCTACAGCGCCTCCTTCGGTGAGAAGGGCAAGCTTGCGCTTCCTCCGGCGCGCCGTTTCGCGATCCTCACCTGCATGGATGCGCGCATGGATCCGGCTAAATTCGCCGGGCTTGCCGAAGGGGATGCGCACGTGATCCGCAATGCGGGCGGCCGCGCCAGCGACGATGCTGTCCGGTCTCTGGTGATCAGCTACAAGCTTCTGGGCACGCGCGAATTTTTCGTCATTCATCACACCAACTGCGGCATGGAGTTCTTTACCAACGAAGTCATCCGCGGACTGCTCGATAACAGCCTCGAAACCGCCGACCTGACCCCTTCTGGTTTCCGCGACGTAGGCAAAGGTCCCGGGTCGCGCGCAGGAGAGTTCATCGAATGGCTCACCATCGCTGATCCGATGCAGGCCGTCATCGACGACGTGAACCGCCTGCGCAACCATCCCTTGATTCCGCGATCCATTCCCATCTATGGCTACGTGTTTAACGTGACTACCGGCGAGTTGGTAGAAGTGGAAGGCGCCAAGAAGGCGGGCGCAGCAAGTAAAGCCATGAATCGACCTCCACCCTTTGGTGGATGCTCAACCCATACCAGCGCGGGTAGGATGTTGTTCTCAATGGATCAGCACAGGCGCATGGGTCTGCCGGGAACGATCGCCCTGGTTATGGGGCAATCGATCGCGCTCGGCATCTTCTTAACCCCTGCCGCCATGGCGAAGTCGTTGGGCGCGCCCTTGCTGCTGGCCGCGGTGTGGTGCGGTATGGGGCTTATCACCCTTTGCGGCGCTCTCTGCTACTCGGAACTGGCGGTCCGCTATCCCCTGGCCGGTGGAGAATATGTCTATCTCCGCGAGGGATACGGCGAGCCGGGTCGCGTTTCTTTACGGCTGGATGTCTGCCGCTGTGCTGGACCCGGGCCTGGCAGCCGCACTGGCGGTAGGCGCGGCCCCGTATGTGCTCGCTCTGACCGGCGGTTCAGCCCGTCATGCCTTTTGGATTCCTGTCATCATTCTCGTCTCGCTGGCGGTTCTCAATAGTGTGGGAACGCGTCTCAGCCGGAGCATGATGGCAAGCGCCAACCTGCTTAAGATTGGTGTGCTGCTTTGCCTGGTTGGATGGGCCTGTTTCTCCGGCCACGCCTCCATTGCGCAATCTGCTGCCCCTTGCCGAACGGCGGCCCGGCTCCGAACCCATCTTCGGCGCCATTGCCGGGGCTACCGTCAGCGCATTTTTCAGCTTTGGCGGCTGGTGGGAGGCGGGCAAGATTGCCGGTGAGGTGCGCAATCCGCGGCGCAATCTTCCGCTTGCCTTCACCGGAGGGGTGCTGCTGGTAACCGCGGTCTATCTATTGCTCAGTTTCGCTTTTCTCTCCGTGGTGCCGTTGCAGCGCATCGCTTCCAACACCGCCTTCGTCGCCCAATTCGGCCAGGCACTCTTCGGCAGCTTTGGGGGAAAAATCCTCTCCGGCTGCGTGCTGCTGTCGGTATTGGGCGGCCTGATGGCGCTCACCATGGCCGCTCCGCGGGTCTACTACGCCATGGCGAAAGACGGCGCATTTTTCTCCGCCTGCGGCCGCCTGCATCCTCGCTTTGGAACACCCGCCAATGCCATTCTGCTGCAAACCGGGCTTGCCCTGCTGGTTCTCTGCTTCGGAGCCTTCGATCGCATCCTCTCCTTCATCATCTTCTCGGCCGTGTGTTTTCTCGCGCTCTCGGCGGCTTCCCTCTTTCGCTTGCAGGAGCGTGTACGCGCCTGGTGGTTTCCGGCGGCGCCGGTGGTTTTTCTGCTGGGATGCGCCGTGATCAATCTGATGATCCTGATGCATGATCCCATTCCCGCGGTCCTCGGTCTCGCCATCGTGCTCTGCGGCGACCCGATCCGCCGTTTCTTCTTTTCCAAATCTCAGCTCGAAAAATCGACCGTGCCAATCACTTCCTGAAAGGACTTACTCCATCATGGCTCACATTCAACTACCCGAAGGTCTTCCTGGAATCCGCGGCGCTATGGCTTTCCGGCCGGAGACTGCGAAACCCCTTAATGAATTGGTCGAGATCCTGCTGCACGGCCCTAACTCGCTTACTCCTGGGGAGCGCGAGCTGATTGCGACCTATGTCTCCTCAGAGAATGATTGTTATTACTGCCAGACGATCCATGGCGCGATCGCAGCGGCCAGCCTGAATGATGACGAGGCGCTGGTGAAGAAAGTGAAGCTTGACTTTCAGAACGCGGAGATCTCGCCCAAGTTGAAGGCGCTGCTGGTGATCGCCGGACATGTGCAAAAGGGCGGCAAGCACGTCACCGCCGAAGATGTCGCGAAGGCGCGGGCGCAGGGCGCTACCGATATGGAGATCCACGATACGGTGCTGATTGCGGCTGCATTCTGCATGTACAACCGCTATGTCGATGGCCTGGGCACGTGGCAGCCGCGGGATGAAGCCATGTACCGGGAACGTGGCAAGCGGGTTGCCCGCGACGGGTACGTCAGTGTCAGCAAGGAATATTTGCCTGAGAGTGGGTGTATAGTAGCTGCGGAAAAAACTCGGGCTTCACTGCAGCACGGACGAGGAGTACTCCTGTTGTCGAGCTTCAGTGCATCGAAAGCTCCGAGCAGGCATGGGTACGAATCGAGTCACCGCCGAGGTCATTCGACTTCGCGCTGCCAGCGTTGCTGTCACGCCGTTCAGTCTCTGAAGCGCGCTCCGCTCGGATGACGATTCTGTTGCGCAGATTCGCTAGAGTAAACACTAAGGAGAAACTACTATGCCTCACATCGCTCTTCCTGAAGGATTGCCGGGCATCACGAGCGGCTTTGCCTTCCGCCCGAAACCGCAAAGCCGATGCGCGAGCTCGCACATGTGCTGCTCCATGGGCCCAGCACGTTGACTCCCGGCGAGCGGGAGCTGATTGCCACTTACGTCTCCAGTCAGAATGACTGTTACTTTTGCCAGACGAGCCATGGCGCCGCTGCCGCGGCTCACCTGAAAGACTCAGGGCTGGTCGACCAGATCAAGCGTGACTTCCTCCAATCGCCTGTCTCCGACAAGCTCAAGGCGCTGTTGGTCATTGCCGGCCAGGTGCAACAGGGCGGCAAGCAGGTCACGGCGGAGAGCGTGGAGAACGCTCGCAAGCGCGGGGCCACCGATCTTGAAATCCACGATACGGTGCTGATCGCCGCTGCCTTCTGTATGTACAACCGCTATGTGGATGGGCTGGGCACATGGCAACCGCAAGACCCGGAGATGTACTCCAGCATGGGTGAGCACCTGGCGGCACACGGCTATGTCACTCCGTCGATGGAAGTCGTGCCACTGTAGACGCACGTCACCAGCGGGATGGAATCCTTAGCGTGACTTCGCAGCCTTCTTGGCGTGGGCGGAAAGCGCCTTATGCGAGGCCGTCGAGTGCGGCTCCTTTTTCAGAGCGTCCTCGGTCGCGCGCGACCGTTTAGCCGATGTCTTCGTTTTTGTTCCGGATTGTCCTTTGCGGTAATCTCGCTCCGCGCTCTTTTGCGTGGACTTCTTTGGTTTTTCCGGCCTTGGGAGGAGCAAGCGGAATACCGGCCCGGCGAGCCTTGCTCAGCCCGATTGCGATCGCCTGTTGTGGCGAACGTGCGCCGTGCTTCCCTTCCCGTACGTGTTCGATCTCTTCGTGGACAAATTCTCCCGCCGCCGTGGACGGCGACTTCCCTTCCCGCAGATCTTCTTCTGCCCGATCGACTACTTCCTTTTCCGGCATAATTCCTCCTCCTTCCTTCCTAATTAGGATGCTGGACCGCAACCAAGCGACTAGCTCCGGAACCCAAGCAGGTCGAGACGGTAATGTGGCTCACGTGTTTGATAGATAGGCTGCAAGGTTGGAGCCGCTGCTTTGATAAAGAAAGAGGCGGCTGTATCCCCGCTGAGCGGATCATCCGTCTCTTCGGTGTAGTTCACCAGAAGTACCTGCCCCCCGGGCAGCAGAGAACGCAAGGCATGGGCACAGGTTTCCATCAAATCGCTTTCATCGAGGAAATACAAGACCTCAGAGAAAAGGATCAAGTCGAAGGAGCCCTCAGGCCACTGCCGGGGCACCTGCATCTGTTCGATCCGCACGCCCGGATAAGGGGCACAACGGGCACGCGCCGCTTTCACCGCAGAAGGGGCGAAATCCAGGCCAACCAGTGGTCGCAACGCGAGGCCAATCGGCTGGTGAGAATGCCGATCGAGCAACCCACCTCTAAAGCCGACTGGAAATGCCTCGTACCCAGTACCGCCAGAGTCGCTTCATACTTCTGCTGTTCGTAGGGGCTGTTGGCAAAGCCCCACGGATCAGGGTCCGCGCGATAGAGACGTTCGAAATGCTTCGCCGGGCGTGATGTCTTACTCATGGGCGAGGAATACTTCGTAGGGGCGTTCGAAGACGGAAAGAAGTTCTGGTGGCAAGCGGAATCCTTTAGGCGAATCGTCGATGAGCGTGGAGTATTGCGAGGCATGCGCGGCAACGGCGCTTCGTTTCACCTGCAGATGCGCGGCAATGGGCAGCTTGTAACCCGCTATTTGGTTCACGGGCAGTGGCTGATCGGGGGGCAGGAGCCAGCCCCATACCGGGTACGACAACAATCTGCATCGAGCGCGCCGGGCAGCCTCTCGCGCCAGGATGGCCGCGGCTTCGTGATCGCAGTGTGGGTCATAAAGCCAGGGAGCGAGCATGACGGTGCAGCCCCGGTCTCGAGCAAGCATGGCCACCTGTTCACTTACCGCTTGGCTGCTTGGTAAGGCGGTATCGGGATAGTTGAAAAACACCAGGTTCTCCGATGACAGGCCTAACGTTGCCACTGCCTGCCGCGCTTCTTCCGCGCGAAGTTGCCGCAACCGCTCCGGCGGATATTGCTTTGAGCCCGGATGGGATGCTGCGCCATCGGTAAGTATGGCTACGACGGGCTGTTGTCCGCGTTCGCAGCACGCGGCGATGAGGCCGCCGCAGCCTAAGCTTTCATCATCTGCGTGGGGCGCTAGAATCAGCGGCCGCTCTCCGCCAAGTATGGTGTCGATCTCCGCATCCGGCAGGGTCTCCATGGCAAGGATCACATCGCTTGCGGTCATAGGTTTCGCCCACCCTCACGGATGAAATACCCGGCCGCCTCGACCAGCGCCTCATCCGGCGCCGGCTGACGCAGATAGGTCGCGAGATCGCGGGCAATTCGCTCGGCTCTGCTGCCTTGCATGAATGCGGAGAGGCCCAGGCTGCGCTGGATGTGGCGCAGGGCATCGAGGCATGCGGTTTCTACCGCAGTGCGCGCCAGGTTAACGTAGGCCACTGCTTCGTCGCCTGCGCCCGTCGCAGCATCGACTCGCTTGACCGCTTCCAACATCCAAAGCCGCCCGGTTTCATGGGCGATGACGCTCTGCCCAAAACGCATTCGTTGAAATGGGTTATCCGCGCGGCCTCGGGAGCACAACTCATTCTTTGCCGTATCGATCAGCGCAGCCAGGCCACCCAGTGCAACGGCAGAGCTGCGCCAGGCTCCAGTAGAAAATACCGGCTCGCGGAGATAGTCACCCGGCTCTCCAATCAACGCCTCTGGGTCGACCACCACGCCAGTAAAATCGACACTCCCGGTGGCGGCGGCTCGCATGCCGGCAAGCTTTACCCCTCGATCCGTTACCGGGATGCGCGGGGTAATCGGCACCAACACCATTTGGCTGCCGGCTTCGGTCTGAGCAGTAATGAGGGCCTGTTTTGCAGCGCCCGCAGCCGAGCAAAACCATTTTTCTCCCGTCAAGGTAAAGTCTCGGGACAAGCACACCGCCTGCTTAGCAGGGTCGGTCACCCAGAGCGCGAACAGGTCCCCGCTTGCGCTGCCAGTGCTGCAGCCTCCATCTGGCGGGGTGTTCCATAGTGCCGTATGAGCTCAAGCGCGTTGACATGCGCTTCAAAAATTCGCCCAAGCGAAAGATCGGCATATCCTAACAAGTGAAGTAACTGGAATAGAGATGCCGAATCCCCCATGCCATGCAGGCCAAATCCACCGAATTCCACGGGCACCGGCGCCATCAACAAACCGGCGTCTCGCAGTCTTGCCACACCGGCGAAGGGGAAACAGAGCTGCGCTGTCGGAGCTTGCTGCCTCTTTGGCTAATTCAGGAACCAGCGCAGTGATGGTGGCGAAAAGCTCCGCCGTTCTTTCCGATGGTTGTGCTTCTACGACGTTCATCCAATAAACCTCAGGGTTAAGCCGCCGTAAGCTCCGCGGCATATTGAGTCGACAACCGGCTATAGATGCCTCGTGCGATTGCCATTTCGCGCGGTAGATCCACAAAACGAACTCGCCGTTGTGACAAAAGCGAAGAGGCCCGTTCGATCCGGGACCATGCCAGGCCGAAGTAGGGAGTGCTAACCGCCTCCATGAGCACCTTCGGTGCAATCGCGAGAAGTCTTGCTAATCGATAGAGCCGCACGTCGGTTGGCTCGTGCCATAAAAGACTGAACCGCCGTTTCATCCGGATGCGGTAGAAAGCGGCCCAGGCCGGCTCGACACGGTCGTCTGCGAATTCGTCCTGCTTCACGATTCGCCTGCGCATTGTATCGGCCATGCCTCCTTGAGCTCGCCCTTCGATGCGTCCAGAAACAACGACGCTGATTTTGGGATCGTGGCGCACCCGAGCATCGATCAAGCGAAGCCTTTCAATCAACGCCCGGTCTTCTCCCGAATGCAGGCAGGGCACACCGCCAACACGGCGCAGCATCGAGGCTCGAATCGCGATGCTGGCGCCGGAATCTTCGGTGTGCCGAGGCCACGGGTCCGCAGGATCCGGCAGGATCATGCGATGCGATTTCGTCGAGGAGCCGTCCATAGGCCACCTCTCGAGCATCATCTTCATGCAAATGCCGCGGGATGAGCAGAGCTTCGAGCGGGTCGATCACCGCCATGCCGCAAACCGCATCCGCGCCCTGCTCGATGGCTCGCAAATTTGCTTCCACCCAGTTCTCCGGAACCTCGGCATCCGCATCGGTGGTTAGAATCACAGCCTCATCTTTGCGCAAAGAATCGACCAGCGAAGCGGCGTGTTTCATCGCCATCGCCCGCGCGACGCCGGCGCTGGCAAGGGACTCATCCAGGTTGCATTCGATGATGTGGAGCTGATGATGTGCCTTGGGTAATTCCTTAACCACTTCCGCTGTGCGATCGGTACAGTTGTTCAATAGCAAAACGATGTGGTCCGCTGGAACGGATTGACGCGAAAGCGCAGCCAGGCAGCCGCCAATCCGCTCAGCCTCGTCCCGCACAGGTATTGCAACGACTGACAGCTTGGGCATCGAACTACGCTCCATGTGCGGAAGACTTGCGGGGGAAAACAGCAGTATCCCTTCAGATACTGGAAAGGCGCGGATAGTTGTCTAAGGGATAAGCATCTGGTTTGCTCGTGTGACAGTGCTGGCTTGGTCAACCTGCGCAACGTAATAAACTCTGGGTATGACATCGAAGCCGGATCCGAACCAGCAGCTTCAAACCCTTAGCATCCATTCCGGGCGGCATGTGGACCCCGCCACCGGCGCGGTCACTGCGCCTCTCTACACCTCCACCACTTTTGAACGCGATCCCGATGGAGGATTCTCCAGGCATTTTTTCTATAGCCGGATTGACAACCCCAATCGGAAGTCGCTTGAAGAGTGCCTGGCCGATCTCGAGGGGGGCGTGGAGGCGGTTTGCTTCAGTACGGGCATGGCGGCGAGCCTGGCCGTATTTCAGGCCCTGGCGCCGGGAGACCATGTGGTTCTCCACCGCGACTTATACTTCGGCGTTCGCGAGCTCGTCACCGGACTCTTCTCCCGGTGGGGGTTGAAGCATTCGTTCGTGGATATGCGGAATATCGAGGAGATCCGCAAGGCCTGCCGGCCGGAGACCAAGCTGTTCTGGCTGGAGACCCCGACCAATCCCCTGGTTGAAGTGGTCGACATACGCCCCGTGGCCGAGTGCGCGCGCAGCCTGGAGGTGCCGCTTGCCTGTGAAAATACCTTTGCCACTCCAGTGCTGCAACGCCCGCTGGAGCTGGGCGCGGATTTGGTGGTTCATGCCCTGACCAAATATCTTTCGGGACACAGCGATGCCCTGGGCGGAGCGGTGATCTTCGGGCAGAAATCCGATCTGGCAGCCCGCATCAAGGAGTTCCAGCGGGTCGGCGGCGCGGTCCTATCTCCTTTTGACTGCTGGCTCATTCTGCGTGGGCTGCAGACGCTGGTTCCCCGCGTGCGCCTGCATTGCGAGAATGCCCGCCGGGTGGCGGAATTCCTTTCCACTCACCCGGCCGTTTCGGTTGTCCACTATCCTGGCCTGCCCGGCGATCCGGGGCACGAGATTGCCAGCAGACAGATGCGGGATTTTGGGGGAATGCTCTCCTTCGAGGTGCATGGGGGACGGGAGGAGGCCTTTGCCTTCGCTTCGCGGCTGAAGCTGATCGTGCGCGCCACCAGCCTGGGGGGTACCCATAGCCTGATCGAACATCGCGCTTCCATCGAAGGCGTCTTTTCACGCTCGCCGGAGTCGCTGCTCCGGTTCTCGGTCGGGCTTGAGGGCGCGGAGGATATTATTGCCGACCTGGACCAGGCACTCCGGGGGTAGGGTAGGCGGTTGGCTAAGCGGTTATCGTGCAGTAGGATGGTAGGCGGCCTCCGGAGGGAGATCCGAGAAGGGGGAAACTATGACGCGCAGACTGACCATGGCACAAGCCATTATTCAGTTTCTCAAGTCCCAATCCGTCGCACGGGACGGCCGGGAGCAAACGTTTTTTGGCGGATGCCTGGGGATTTTTGGCCACGGCAATGTGGCCGGCATCGGACAAGCCCTGCAGCAGAACCCTGACTTCCCTTACTACCTGTTCCGCAACGAGCAGGCCATGGTTCACGCGGCAACGGGTTTTGCCAAAATGAGCAATCGCCTGCGCACCCTGGTCTGCACTTCATCGATCGGGCCCGGGGCGACCAACATGGTCACCGGCGCGGCCCTGGCTACTATCAACCGGATCCCTGTCCTGCTGCTGCCGGGCGACATCTTTGCCCGACGCAACGTTGCGCCGGTGTTGCAGCAACTGGAATCGACTGCCAGCCAGGACGTCTCCGTCAATGACTGCTTTCGCCCGGTCTCTCGCTACTGGGATCGTATCCACCGGCCGGAACAGATTCTCACTGCCCTGCCGGAGGCGATGCGCGTACTGACTTCGCCGGCGGAGACGGGCGCCGTGACCCTGGCTCTGCCGCAAGATGTGCAGACCGAAGCCTATGACTATCCGGAAGAGTTTTTCGAGCATCGTGTTTGGACGGTCGCCCGCGCGCGGGCCGATAGTGGATTGCTGAAGCAGGCTGCTGAGTGGATACGCTCCTCGCAACGCCCGCTGATCATCGCCGGCGGCGGCGTCATCTATTCCGAGGCTACGGGCGAATTGTCCCGCTTCGCCAGCCGAACCGGCATTCCCGTAGCCGAGACCCACGGGGGTAAAGGCTCTCTCCACGCGGATCATCCGCAATCGGTCGGCGCTATGGGAGTTACCGGTACTTCCGCCGCAAATCAACTGGCTGCAGACGCGGATTTGGTCATCGCCATCGGCACCCGGCTCAGTGACTTTACTACTGCTTCGAAGACGGCCTTCCAGAACCCGGCGGTGCGGTTTGTGAATATCAACGTCGCCGAGTTTGATGCGTTCAAGCATGCCGCGCTGCCGCTGACGGCGGATGCTCTGCAGACGCTGGAAGAGTTGGGCAGTGCGTTGTCATCGTGGCAGGTTCCGCAAACGTACCAAAGTGAGATCGCCCGCCTCCGCACGGCTTGGGACCAGGAAGTCGATCGCATCTACGCGCGCAGGCATGGTCCGCCGCTTAGCCAGGGCGAAGTGGTCGGGTTGCTCAATACCACCCTGGAACCCCGCGACATCATCGTGAATGCCGCGGGAAGTCTGCCGGGAGATCTGCACAAGCTCTGGCGTACGCGCGACCCCAAGGGCTATCACATGGATTATGGCTACTCCTGCATGGGTTACGAAGTTGCCGGGGGCCTGGGCGTCAAGATGGCGGATCCCAGCCGCGAAGTGTATGTGTTGGTCGGGGACGGCTCGTATCTCATGATGGCCCAGGAGATCGTCACCAGCCTGCAGGAAAAAATCAAACTCAATATCGTGCTCTTCGATAACCATGGATTTTCGAGCATTGGGGGTTTAAGCCGCGCGGTCGGCAGTGGAGGATTTGGCACCGAGTATCGCTATCGGGAGGAAGGCCTTACCGGTCCTGTGATCCCTATCGATTTCGCGGCCAACGCCGCCAGCCTGGGAGCTTATGCCGTAAGCGCGCGCACCTACGAGCAGTTGGGCGCGGCTTTGGCGGACGCGAAGAAGCAGACTCGCACTTCTGTCGTCGTGGTCGAGACGGATTACAACGACCGCGTGCCTGGCTATAACTCCTGGTGGGATGTGCCGGTCGCGGAGGTGTCCGAGAGCCAGGCTGTGCGTGAGGCGCGGGCCGCCTACATCGAGGCGATCAAGAAGGAGCGGTATTTCTGGCCGGCGCCGGCGGAGAAAACGGAACCGGTCGCGGCTGAACAGGTGCAGCTAGCGAAAGGGTAGGGCCCCATCAGAGAACTGCAGATCCCTCGGCTTCGCTCGCGGATGATTCCAGAACAGGGCGTCGAGTGACTGTCGGTATCACCACTCAGCGCAGCTCTCGGGCTCGAATGAAAGGCGCCTAGCGTGGCCGTTGATTGGTGCAGCGAAGTCCAGGAAAGTCACGAAGCTCTCTCGGGATGACAAAGGGGAAGGCAGCGTTCACCTCAGCAGCCGTTACCGAGGAATGGACAGAGCGGCCGC
The DNA here is from genome assembly GCA_963736535.1 of uncultured Acidobacteriaceae bacterium. Taxonomy (GTDB): domain Bacteria; phylum Acidobacteriota; class Terriglobia; order Terriglobales; family Acidobacteriaceae; genus PALSA-350. Next base: position 93,094 of record CAVTPN010000008.1, on the reverse strand, counting down.
AGGTTATCCGCGATTTTCATCACCTTTTAATGGACGTTCAGGTAACGGTCCAGCTCCCACTGGCTGACGCTGTTGTGATAGCTCTCCCACTCCTCGGTCTTCACCTGGATGTAGTAATCCGCGTACTCCGCACCCAGCGAGTTGCGCACCACCTCATCCTGTGACAAAGCTTCGACCGCCGCCTGCAGCGTAGGCGGAAGATGGCCGATGCCTCTCGCTTGCAACTCGCCCCATGGGACCTCGTACAGATTGTCATGGCTTGGCGCTCCGGGATCGATGCGGTGATCGATGCCGTCCAAGCCGGCCGCCAGCATCGCCGCACATGCCAGGTAAGGATTTGCCGCGGCATCCACCATGCGGTTTTCAATGCGCCCCGGACCGGGCACGCGGATCATCTGCGTCCGATTCGCGCTGCCATAGGTGATGTAGACCGGGGCCCAGGTGGCGCCGGAACGCGGTCCCCTGCGGATAAGGCGCTTGTAGCTATTCACCGTCGGAGCCAGGATCGCACTGAGTGCCGGCGCATGCTTCAGAATGCCGCCCATGAACCAGCGGCCCTCTGGCGAGAGACCGAGGGGATCGTCCTTGCTGTCGAAGAGATTTTTCTTGCTCCCAGGATCCGCGAGGCTCAGATGGCAATGCGAACCATTGCCCGTGAGGTTAGCAAATGGCTTGGGCATAAAGGTAGCCAGGTGCCCATGCTCTTCGGCGACGATCTTGACCATCCATTTGAAAAAGATCTGCCGGTCGCAGCTGGTGAGCGCATCGGCGTACTTCCAGTTGATTTCAAACTGGCAGTTGGCATCCTCGTGGTCGGCTGCGTACGGCTCCCATCCCAGCTCCTGCATGTAACCTAATAGCTTGGTCAGAAGGTCCAGGTTGCGGTGCAGCGAGCGCATATCGTAACAGGGCTTGGCCGCATTATCCATTGCGTCCCAGGGAACGCAGGCTCCGTCCTGGTTGCGCTTCAGCAGCATGAACTCCGGCTCCGCCCCCACCATCAATTCGTAACCGCGTTGGCGTCCAATCTCCAGTTGACGAGCGAGGATTCTGCGCGGGCAGAATTTGGAAGGCTGGTTCTCGACCTGGAGCATTCCCGGAACCCAGGCGATGTTCTTCCGCCAAGGCAGCACGATCATGGCTTGCATATCCGGGATAGATACCAGGTCCGGGTCGTGAGGGCCCTGGCCTACGTCTCCCGCGGCAAAGCCGGCGAACCCGGCGCCTTCGCTCACCATTTCGTCCAGCGCGCTGGCGGGGACGAGCTTGGCCTTGGGAATGCCGCTCATTTCGACGAAAGAGCAGAGAAAGTATTCAATCCCTTTTTGCTTTATGAGTGCCTTGAGATCTTCTGTCAACTCTGTGCCTCCGTGGATAATTTACTGCGAGACCGCAGCCGCAGCTTTTTCGCCCAGCAGCTTGCCGCTGGCAAACCGGACGGGAGAAAATGGCTCCATCAGCGTCGCGGCCTTTCCAGTGGCGATTGTCTCCGCCAGGCACTTGCCGGCAATCGGGCCGGCCTTGAAGCCCCAGGTGCCCCAGCCCACATCCATAAAGAAGTTATCCAGTTCGCCGGCCGCTCCCATGATAGGAGCATAATCCGGGGTCATGTCGCAGACACCGGCCCACTGGCGAAGAATTTTTATGCCGTGGAGCTGGGGAAACAACTCCAGGGTATAAGTGGCCATTTGCTCCAGCGTGGGCAGCGTGGATCGTGTGCAGTAAGTCTGGTAGGGATCGACCTCTGAGCCAATCACCAGCTCGCCTTTGGCCGTCTGGCTCACGTATACATGCAGGTTTGAAGAGACGATCACGTAGTCCAGAAATGGTTCGATCAGCTCGGTGACGCAGGCCTGCAGAGGCTGGCTCACAATGGGTAATGGAACGCCCGCCATATCAGAGATGGTTGTGGCCCAACCGGCAGTGGCATTCAGGATCGCACCGGCGGATAGGTCACCTTTCGCCGTTCGTATGCGGATGACCTTGCGGCCCTCGACTTCAAGCCCCGTGACCGCGGTGAACTGATGCACCTCGATGCCCATGGCATCGCAGGCGTGGCCGTAACCCTGCACCACTTCGTCATGCCCGATGGTCCCTCCCGGCGGATGGTAGAGCGCCGCCAGTATGGGGAGCCGCGGCCGGTCGGACATATCCATCGCGGGCACCATGCGCCGCAGCTCATCGCGGTCGACCATGCGGCTGTCCACGCCCATCAGCCTGTTGTTCTCTGCGCGTATGCGCAGGCCGGTAATGGAGGAGTCAGTGTGCGCCAGGGTGAAATGCCCACTCTGGTTGAAATCCAGTTCCCAATCCAATTCCTGCGCGAGACCTTCGTAGAGGCGAAGCGAGGCGTCGTAGAAAGCGATGCCTGGATAGGTACGGTAGTTCGAGCGCAAGATGGCCGTGTTGCGGGTGCTGTTCCCGCAGCCGATATAGCCCTTCTCGAGCAGCGCTACTTTGCGGATGCCGTGGATCTTTCCCAGGTAATAAGCCGCGGCGAGCCCATGAACGCCGGCGCCGATGATGGCCACGTCGTAGGTGGGCTTCAGGGCATGCCTGCCCCACATCACGGCTCCAGGCTTATGCACTTTCATGACTACCTATCCAATGCTGCTGTGCAACCATACCGAAGGGGCGCGCGCCTACATGCAGCAACGCCTGCCACACATACTCTGCGACGTCGCGGGTGTTCAATATGAGAAAGCCTTCATTGCGCAGGATAGTGGCATTTACGTGGGCGAGGCGTGTCTGGCGGGCGGCGCCTTCGGGCATGGCGCGGTCGCTCACGTTCAAGAGTGGTCAGCTTCTGCAGCACTTGTCGTGACTTTGGGCCAGCCAGCAGAATCGCGCTGTAAATGGAAGTAACGTCAGTGACGGATGAGGAGGGAACGAAGGCAATGGGCAGCGGAGACGTCACCAGCGCATGTGCGGGGGTAAGCTTCCATAGCCGGGCGGGCGAGGGAAACTCAACGGCTGGACCGCGCAGGTCGAGTTTGCAGAGATAACTCGCATCAGAAATGCCCACAGAGGAACGTACGTGCTCTAGCTCGCTCGACGGGTCCGTATACCAGGCAGGCAGCCGCCAACCCGAGAAGGTCTGGAGTTGAGCATGAGCCTCGAGATGACAACGATGCAATGCCGATTGCCGTTCCATCACATCTTTAACCGCTGACCCGCGGGGTCGTAAAAGACTTCCTCGACCACACGCGCAGAGTAGTCGACGGCGTCAGAGCGCAGAGTAATCGGCGCGCCCTGCTTCGCTTCCGCTGGCGTGACCCATGCCATGCCGATCACTTTCTTTTTCTCCCAGGAGAAGCGAACACTGGTGGCCAAACCAACTGGTTTCCCGTCAACCAATACTGGAGAACCGTCGGGAGGCACGATGGCTCCCTCCAATTCAAACCCGACGAGCATGCGCTCCAGCGGGCTTTGCTTCATGCGCGCCAGCGCGGCGCGGCCGATGAAATCTGGCTTTATCAAGCTTAGCTACCCAAGCCATGCCGGCTTCGTAGGGGTTGCTGAGAGCATCGGTATCGACGCCGACAATGACGTGCTTCTTTTCCAGGCGTAGCACACGCTGCGTCTCCACCCCAAAAGCCCGCAGGTTTACCGAGGCGCCTGCCCGCAGCACCTGCTCCCAGAGATGGCTTCCATATTCGGCAGCAACCACAATCTCCCAGCCCATCTCACCCACAAAGCCAATGCGCATCATGGTGGCGGGCACGCCGGCGACGGTTGCTTGCCGCCAATCCATGTATGGAAAAGCTGCAGAGGATAAATCGCAATCGGTCAGCTGGGCCAGCACACCGCGTGCCAGCGGGCCGGCCAGGTTCATGGAGGCGAGTCCGGCGGTTAAATTAATGATGTTGACCTGCAAGCGCGCCGCAGCCGCCCACCATTCCAGCCATTGCTGCACAAAGTCCGCGTTGCCTGTAGTGGTGGTTAGAAAGTAGCGCTGCTCATCCATGCGCGAGATGGTCCCGTCGTCGACGATGGTTCCCAGCTCATCGCAGAGCACCGAGTAGCGCACACGGCCGATGGGCAGCGTAGAAAAATAATGGGTAAAGACCAGATCGAGCAGGCGGCCAGCATCGTTGCCTTTCACTTCGATCTTTCCCAGGGTACTGACGTCGATGATGCCGGCACGCTCGCGCACCGCGCGATATTCCTGTTCGACGCACTGCTCCTGATTGCCACTACCGGCGAGGTCGTAGTAGCGCGGTCGTTTCCAGTCCCCCATGTCCATCCACACAGCGCCCAGCTGGTCATGTTGATCGTGCATCGGCGTGCGGCGCACAGGATGATGTCTCATGCCGGCGAGCACGCCGAGCGTCACCGGAGGAGCGGGAGGCCGGGCCACAGTTGTCCCCACCTGCGAGACGGTTTGCCCGCTGATCTGCGAACAAAGACTCACAGCAGCCATCTGGCACATTCGGCCCTGGCAGGTGCTCTTGCCCAGCTTGGTAAAGCGCTTGATTAGCTCGATGTGGCCCATGCCGGCCGCGATGGTCTCCGCGACATCGTGGCCGGAGACGTCCATGCAAAGACAGGCAATGGCATCCGCGGATTGGGCGGAGGGCGGAGGACTATAGGCTTGCTTAGCGAAGCCCTCCCCGGCAGCAGCTCCCACCAGGATTACGGACTGAGGTGAGGTCCCGGCCAGAAAGCCGAGGTCCGGAACCAGGGGCCCGCACACCACTACCAGATCCGCGTCATAGGTAACTGTCTCGGTCGCTACTCCCGTGACATGATCGTCTCCCAAGGCGCTCACCACGGAGTCGATAGGCAGGCTCGCCACCACTTCCATCCCTGCTGCCTCGAGCTCGACCTGCACGCCCGAACATCTCGCCGCCGTCTCCGATCAGCACCGCTCGCTTGCCAGGTACGATTGCATGTTGATGCAGCAGGCGCAGCACGGCGGTCGAAAGCATCACCCCCGGCAGATCATTGTTGGCAAAGAGAAACTGCGTCTCATAAGCACCCGTGGCGACAACCACGCTGCCGGCGCGCAGATGCAGCAGGGTCTCCGCATTGGGCCGGTCATAATCGATTTGCACTGCGCCCAGCAGATTGCCTTCGTACAGACCAAAACAGCTGCAGTTCACAAAGGTTGTGATCATTGGGTGGACCAGGACTTCTTCCACCAGCACGGAATCCCCAGCAAGCCCAGGCTGTTTTTCCAGCAATGCCACCTGCATGCCTCGTTCGGCGGATGCCAGAGCAGCTTGTATCCCATGCAAACCGCCACCGACCACAACCACATCAAATTGCAGGTAGGCATGCTGGTAATGATGTGCTGACTCGGAGAGCGGCGGAGCCGCAGGAAAGCGTTTGACGGCAGGCGAATCGAAGCCGCGATAAACATTCTGGTTCTGCGCCAGCACCGACAGGCCGCTGCGCGCCGGCGTGGTGCAGCTACGCACGTTGGGCACGCCGTCGATGTTCACCATGCAATTGGGGCAAGATCCGGTAAGGCAGAGCAGGCCGCGTGGACGGCCGTATTGATAGCTCCAAGTAAAGGTGCGCACCCCGGAACGATACAAGGCGGAGGCGACAGTATCGCCGGGCTTCGCCATTACGGGGTTGCCGTTCCATTGGAAGAGGGTCTCCAGCTGATCCATTATCCGGGCTGCTCCTCATCCTGCGGCAGCAGCGTTTGATGGACCTCATTGGTCAGCGTATTACGACTGGCCTTGAACCACTCGCCACAACCGCCGCGGTGGTACCACCACTCCCACTGCACTCCGGCGATGTTTCGCTTGTAGAGCGCGTAGGTGACGAAGGCCTCGGGCTCGGCTTGGGGAGAAGGTCTTTGTCGAACTTCGCCGCCAAAGCGAAATTCATAGACGCTTCGCTCGCCGCAGTTTGGGCACTTCAACAGAAAAGACATCCGCTCTATCTTCCGAAAACCTTGCGCGTGCCCGCCAGAGGAACGCCGCAGATGATCGACGCCTCCATGGTCAACGCCGCCATGTCTTCCGGCTCCAGGTGGTGCACGTCGGACTTGCCGCAGGCCCGCGCCAGCATCTGGATCTCGAGCGTCATGGCTCGCAGCAGGTTCAACGCGCGTTCTGCTCCCTGCTCGATATCAAGCCGCTTCATCAGATCCGGATCCTGCGTAGTGATGCCTACCGGACAGCGCCCGGTGTGGCAATGATGGCAATGGTAGGGCTCCGTGCCCAAGCTCATGGTAGTCCTCGACATACAGCGGCTTGTTACAGTTCAGGCTGATCAAGGCCGCGGTGCCGATGTAAACGGCATCGGCGCCCAGGGCCATGGCTTTGGCTGCGTCCACACCGTCGCGGATGCCCCCCGCAATAATCAGCTGGACCTCGCCATATAACCCGCAGTCTTCGAGGGCTGCGCGCGCTTCGCAGACAGCAGCCAGCGTGGGTATGCCGGTGTGTTCCTGCAGGATGGCGGGCGATGCCCCGGTGCCCCCCTCCATGCCGTCCACCACCACCACGTCGGCGCCGGCTTTCGCCGCAAGCTTGACGTCGTCGAAGGTCCGGCTGGCGCCCAGCTTCACGAAGATCGGCACCTGCCCGTCGGTCGCCTCACGCAGCTCTTCGATCTTGATCACCATGTCATCGGGTCCGAGCATGTCAGGGTGCCTCGCCGGACTGCGCTGGTCGACCCCCACGGGCAGGTCACGTTGATGAGCAATCGTCTCGGAGACTTTTGAGCCCAGCAACAGGCCACCGGTTCCGGGCTTTGCCCCCTGGCCAATGGTCAATTCGATTGCGCTCGCCCCACGCATATCGTGCACGTCGATTCCGTAGCGCGAGGGAAGCACCTCGTACACATAATCCTTGGCAAACTCCCGCTCCGCAGGAGAGAGGCCGCCATCGCCAGTGGTGTTCGAGGTGCCCACCTTGGCTGCGGCCTTGGCCAAGGCCGCCTTGGCGTTGTAGGAGAGCGCGCCCCAGCTCATGCCGGTAATCATGATGGGGATTTCCAGCTCCAGTGGTCGTTTGGCGAAGCGTCCGCCAAGAACTGTTTTGGTGGAGCACTTCTCGCGATACCCTTCGAGCGGAATACGCGTGAGCCCGCACGGTAGGAAGGTCAAATCGTCGAAGGTCGCCCAACGCCGCTGGCGCAGTGTGCCGTAACCGCGAATTTCATAGATGCCGGTCTCCGCCTTGGTATGAATGCCCTGCATCACATCCGGCGAGTAGGTGCCGCTGGTTTTGAGCAGTGGGCGCGTAAGGTCTGGATCATTCATTTAGAGCGCATCCTGCCAGTATTTCCAATTGTGCTTGTCAAAGTTCCAGAGCTTGCGTCCGGCGACCACCTTGGTGAAGTTGCGCCCAGCCGGCTTCTGCGCGCGCACCGCGGGCGGGAGATGTTCGCGCAAGCAGACGGTCCAGCAGCTCCGCCTCTTCTGGCGCCAGCGGCTCAACCACGGCATCCGTGCCCAGGCCGCCGATGGCGCCGCCGACATAACAGGTGGTGGCGTACATCGAATCGGCAAAGGCATGGCCGGTGTTGCCGCAGACCACCAGTGTTCCCTTCTGCCCCATGAAGCCTGCCATGTAACCGCAGTCGCCGCCGACCAGTACCAGGCCGCCCTTCATGGAAACACCGAGCCGCGCGGCCGCATCGCCGTGGATCACCACCGTGCCCCCGCGAATCGCCGCGGCTGCTCCGTTGCCGGCGCCCCCGTGGACGACCACGTGGCCATGGTTCATCGATTCCGCCAAACCCCAGCCCGCACTCCCTTCCACGTGAATCTCGGCGCCATCGACCAGCCCACCGCAGTAATAGCCCACGCTGCCCAGAAAGCGCACTCGTCCCGGTTGCAGCAGAGCGACCGCCAGGTTGTGACGGGCATTCGGGTTCTTCACCGATATCTCCGCCGCCCCACCCTCAAAGCCGCTCCGGATCAGCGCATTGAGTTCCCGGGTGGAAAGCGCTGCGGCATCGATGGCGACGGCTGCTATCTCGACCAAACCCGCACCTCCTCCACCTGGGCTTCGGAAACTTTGTAATCTCCCGGAATCGCCGAGCGGATGGCAATCTCCTCGGTCGCCACGGCAACGAAATCGTCGGTCTCGGCGACCACCAGCGGTTTGAAGGCGTAGGGATCTTTGACGAAGCCCATCTCGGTCGAAGTTAAGGCCAGACAACTGAAGGCGCCGTCCATATCCCGCAGCACTCCGTCCAGGCCCTGGCGCAACGTAGCGCCGCGGTTGAGCGACTCCGCCAAATAGACCGCCAGAACTTCGGAATCGTTTTCGGTAACGAAGCGCACGCCGCGCTGCTCATACTTGCGCCGCAACTGGTGGTAGTTGGTGATGTGTCCGTTATGGACGATAGCCACATCCGCGGCCCCGCGCCCCCAGAAGGGTTGCGAGTGACTCAGGTCCACGATCGACTCGGTGCAGAGACGAGTATGTCCGATGCCGTGGGAGCCGGCAAACGCTGAGATATGGTGCTTGCCCTCGAGTTGATGCGGAGTACCCACTTCTTTCGAGAGCTCCATTGCGTGACCGATGCTGAGCACTTCGATGCCTTCGCCCAGAGACTCAATTGCACTGGTCAGCGCGGGCAGGTCGACGTCTCCTGCGAGCACAAAGCGAACATAGGCGCCGCTGCTGGAGAGATCGTAAGCATCATTGAGCGTCCTCGGCGAAGTTCTGAATCGCTCCCCGGTTGGCCTCGATGGCGAGCTCGCTCATCTCCAGCTCGTCGCCCGCTTGCACGCGCACGATGTAGCTGGCGCGGTGCGCGGGGCCGACCAGCGCGACGCCGGCCGAATCAGGGCCGCGGCGGCCCAGTGCTTCCAGCATGCTGAGCATGGTGGCGCCCAGCTGGGGGTCTGTACCCGCGCCTTTGCGAAAGTAACCCAGGATTCCACACATGCTGCGCCGCCCTGCTCAAGATACCTTTCGTATCCATCTAGTATACCAGCGGAAGATGACCCGCCGGGGCTTCAAGACGTCCCACGCCTGACGAAGACCCAGGAGACCGACTCATCGCTAGTAAAGCGTACCTCAGGGCCTAAAGGCCAAATGACTTTTGACCATGCGTGTCCGGGCTAAAGCCCGAACCTACCCGACAGTAGAGTTTTCCGCAGCGTGTGAAGCCCGGCCCTTCGTGGAGGGTTCCCTGAGCCTGTAGAGCCATTCTGCTGCCATTGTTTAGCGGATAAAGTGCTCCAAGAATGGTACTGTTCGGGCCGACCGTTGTGGGCGATGATGGACCTTCGATGAATCAAGGATTATGCGGTCATGCAGAGGCGAGAGGGTGCGCTCGGCAACGTCACCGGGGAGTGTCTGCACTTGCTTTCCTGCTGGGACTTTTCCTAAGTGTCCAACTTCAAGCCCAAGATACTCAGGCCCCCCCGGAGGCCGACCAGAAACCTCGGGCCAAGATCGGCCTGGTGCTCGAAGGGGGCGGTGCCCTCGGCCTGGCGCACATTGGGGTTTTGCAGTGGCTTTACCAGCACCATGTGCCGGTGGATCTGGTCGCCGGCACCAGCATGGGAGGCCTGGTCGGCGGTATCTACGCGACCGGCCTTACCCCCGACCAGATCTCGAAGTTGATTCAAAACGTGGACTGGGACCAGACACTCAGCGGCCAGATACCATTCCGAGACTTGTCCTACCGGCGTAAAGAGGATGCCATCGAATTTCCGACGCGCCTGGAGTTCGGGCTGCGCCACGGAGTTCAGCTACCGGAAGGATTTAATGCCGGCCAGCAGGTGAGCTTCATCCTCGATCAGGTGGCTCTTCCCTACTCCCAGATCAAGAGCTTCAACGACCTGCCCACCCCTTTTGCCTGCGTGGCGACCGACCTCACCACCAGCAAGCAACACGTCTTTCATGATGGCTCACTGGCCCTGGCGCTGCGAGCCACCATGTCCCTGCCCGGGATCTTTACCCCGGTACACTCCGGCACAGATCTGTACGCGGATGGCGGCTTGCTCAATAACCTGCCGGTCGACGTGGCGCAGAGCATGGGCGCTCAGCTTACTGTCGCGGTGTACCTGCAAACGGCCGCCTTCAATGCCAAACAGCCGCTCTCCTCTTTTTCTGTTCTAGGACAGTCATTGAGCGTGATGATCGCCGCCAACGAGCTCAAGAGCATGCAGATGGCCGACGTCCTGGTGACGGTTCCCCTGGACAAGTACACGTCGCTCGATTACGACAAGGCGGCGGAGATCATCCGGCTTGGATATGAGGCGGCCGAGGGTAAACAAACCATCCTGAGCAAGCTTGCCGTCGATGATGCGACCTGGAAGCAATACATTGACCGGCGTGAAGGCCGCACCTTGCAGACCCCCGTTCCTCAATTCGTCGAGGTGACCGGCACCACACCCGCCTTCGAGAACAAGATACAGCGGAGACTCAACCTGGATGTGGGCAAGCCAGTCGATACCGTCAACCTGGAAGAGCAGTTCACCAGGATCGCAGGCAGCGGGCGTTTTGCCACGCTGGGCTACAGCATGACGGAAAAGGGTGGACAGCCTGGGCTGCTGGTTTCCGTGGAAGAGAAGTCCTACTCGCCGCCCATCGTGCGTCCCTTGATCATCATCGATGGAACCAACTACAACGAGGTGCTCTTCAGCGCAGGCGCGCGTATTACCTTCCTGGACTTTGGCAGCTTTGGCTCAGAACTGCGCAACGACGTGGTGGTGGGCTCGATCTATGAGTTGCAGTCGGAGTACTATCATCCGTTCACGCCCACCACCCGCTGGTTCATCGCTCCGCAGGTCGCCCTCGATACCTCAAAGTTTTATTTCTACTACGACAATCACATCGACTCGCAGTACCGGAAGCGCCAGTTTGGTGGAGCCCTCGACGTCGGGTATACCTTCGGCAACACCGCGGAGCTTCGCGTAGGGTATCGATCGGCCTATCAGAGGTATTCTCCGGTGATCGGAGATACGGTGATTTACCCGATCCAATCGGGGCGTATCGGAGTAAGCGCGCTTCACTATAGCCTCGACCTTACCGATGATCCGATTTTGCCGATGCGCGGCATGTCGGCAATCTTCCGCGGAGAATGGTGGGATGCCAACACAGGCACGACCAAGCCGTTCCCTGTGACGGAACTTCGGACCCACTTTCTTTTTCCATTCACCGCCAAGTCCTCGGGTTACCTGGCCGTATCCGGGGGATCGACGCTGGGCTATGAAGATACAGGGATCCCTCCGTTTTCTCTGGGGGGCGGACTCCAGCTCTCCGCCTTTGGGGAGAACGAGCTGATTACTAATCAGTATTATCTTTTCCAGACCGGATATATACGCCGGCTGGCCAAGCTACCCCCTTTCCTGGGAGACAGCATCAACCTGGTCACAACCTACGAGGTGGGCAAGACTTTCTTTGTGCCCAATGAACCCAGCGTGCCCATGGATGGAGTGGTCGCCATCGTGATCAAGACAGCGGTCGGCCCGTTTGAAATCGCCGGAGCGGCCGGCAACGGCACGGACCATCGAAAGATTTTCTTCCAGTTAGACCGATTTTTTTAGACGCTTCACTTTGGCTGTGAAGCAAGCCATACGCAGGCTTCTCGAACCCTCGCCACCTGTATGGGGTCGACCCGCAGAAAGTACCGCTTTCCTTGCCCGCCGGGTTGGAATGTGGTGGAACCAGTCGCCGAGACCAGCACGTCGCCCGGCGGTGACACGTCAAAATATCCACGATCGGGCCGCAGATCGTAGAGCACCGTGGTCAGGTCCCAACTGGGGCGGTCGTACGGCATCTTGGCGTAAAACCGGTAAGCCTCCGCGACGGGATTGCCCTTGGGGAAATCGTTCTCAATGCTGGCCGCGGGGAACAAGATCGCCGCTCCAACTTCGTAACCGCTGATATAGATGTCGGTTGGCCAGCTGGCAAAGAGTTTGGTCGCGGCGGGAATATCAATCATTACGTTGTACTCGGGTTTGGCCTCGGCAAAGTTCCCCGCCATCATGGTGAGCAAGCGAACTTTTTTCTTTACCAGCTCCATCCCGCTGAGATCGCTGTAACGGTCGGGCGCGGACTCGATCAGCCGCGCCAGGTTGGTCGAAAAGCCCACCTGGATCAAGGTCACCGCGCCATCACTTTCCCCGGCCAGCGTCTTTCTCAGCAACTCCACCGCGTCCTCTACAGTAGCCGCGTTGGGGTGGCGGCCGTGCAGCTCGCATACTTGCCGGACATACAAGCCATCGTCCTTGGTCTTGCCGTCATGGACAATACCGACCGGGATCGACGCCCGACCGTAGTACTCGTTGACCAGCCGGACATATTCGGCAGCCCACGGATTGTCTTTGCTCACGGTAACGGCCAGCAGTTTCACCTCGCCGCGGGAGGCAAACGCATGGAGCATCGCAAGCGCCAGCGCGTCGTCAACATCGTTGCCCATATCGGTGTCAAAGATCACATGGAGCGGCGTCGCTGCCGACGCGGGAGCAGCGATCGCCAGGGTCAGCAGAACCGCCAGAAAAATCTTCGTCATTTAGGTGCCTCCTGAGGCTTCGCCGGAACCATGCGATAGAGCGTCAACAAGTCTCTCTCATCATTGTCAAAGACGCGAAAGCTGGCAACCTTGTCCAGGCGAAAAGCGGATAGGGAATCAACCATGTCCTCATCGAGCTCATTCCAGCCTACGTACCAGCCGGGCTGGTAGAGCGACACTTTTTGGCCTAGGTCCTGGCTGCTGTATTCGTCGTTGATCGAAGGAATACGCGTCATCAGCGACAACTGGTCGCCACTCGTACCAAGCAGCAGGTGGTGTGCGTTGGGATCTGCATCCACGATTGCCTTGATGGATGCTGCGGCGTTGTAGAACTGGTATTGGCGATGGCTCAGGAACCCAAGGACCTGCGCCGTGTCTAGCACCACGGCGAGCGCGAGCGTGGCCGCCAGTAGCGACGCCAGAATGCGGTTGCGGGCTCTCAATTCCTGCAGGGCGAGAACCAGAATCAGGATCAACGGCACCAGCATGACCAGGAAATATCTGGGAGCATAATCATCCTGGCGGCGAAGAACGTAAATGAGGTCTCCCGCAAAAGCGATCCATGAAGCCGTAAAGAGGGGGTTTCTCCAAAGCTGCCGCAGCCATGCCAGCGACAGCAGAAGCACGCCCAGCGCGGCCGGATACAAAATGCGGTCGATCCACTGGCCATGACGCAAGAACTGCCACAGGAAGGACGCGGTGCTTGCCCACTTCACTTCCGGCATGGCATTGATCTCGAAAAAGTAGTGATAGTCCCCCGCGTATCTGGATCGTAAGACGATGGACAGATAGATGCCTATCCCAGCGCCTGCCACGGCGCCCACCACCAGGATCGCCTGCAGGAATCTTTCCTTCGTCGCCTTCCACAGCAACCATAGAACCGCCGGCACTAAGACGACTGCCGTGGTCTTGGTCAGCAGCATGATGGCGATCAGGAGGCCAAGCAGGATGGACGGCCGCCGTGGGTCGGTAAACGAAGCGATCCACAGCAGCAGGCAAAACTCGAAGACCACCATGGTGTCTAACGTCGCCAGCCGGCTAAAGGCGAAGGCAAAGGGACTGGCCGCCAGCAGCAGTGCGGCCAGCGCCGCTGCTGTCTCCGTGGAGTAGCGGCGAACAAGAAGGTAGATGAGGCCAACCGTCGCAATCGAGAAAAATACATTCACCGTGCGCGCCGCCACAATGCTGACGCCGGTGAAGTGAAAGACCACGGTCAGCAATAGGGGCCAAACAGGAACCGCTACGGCCGGATTGTAGTCCCCCGGGACTTGCCAGTGACCAATGAGAAAATGCCGCACTGCCGCATTGGCCCACCAACCTTCATCGGTGAACTTCGCCTGGTCTATCCTCCAGGGTGAGTAGTTGGGAAAGTCAGCCCGCAAATAAGCAAAGCGCAGCAGGCAAAGGACAAGCGCCAACAAGAGGAAGATTTTATGCAGCCAGCGCTCCACCTTTGTCCTTTCAACGAATGACGGGTGCCCCATATCTCGCTCGTTTTTCGCGAGATGTGGGATTCCACAGCCCTCTCCCCGGTACTCTCGATCTCGATTCTTCGTTATAGGGTGAACGGTTAAGGTTCGTGGTATCCCACATCTCGCGAAAAACGAGCGAGATATGGGGCACCCGAACTTCGATCGAAGTACAGATCAGGAACGCCGCGGAATACTCGGATCCCGACCTTCAAAAACACGCTCTATCTCGGAGCTACCCATCACGTCGAAATCCTCTGGAACGGCGATCTGGCCCGCCATGAAGCCCAATCGCCGCACTCTCGTTTGGGTGGGAGAATCGATCGCGGTGACCTTGACCAGGGGCTTACCGGCCTTGGCGATAATGAATGCTTCTCCCTTGGAAGCCCGATCGACTAGCTTCGAAAGCTGCGACCTGGCTTCAGAGATACTCACTGTGCGAGTTGTCTTCATCATAGGTTGAGTAAGCTCAGTCTAGCTGCTTCCCCAGAGTTTGCGGTGAAGCTCTTTGAAGCGGGAGATGATCTCCTCCTGCAATGGGTGCCGCTGGTCGCGGACGACCCAGCGCCCGTTCACCATCACATCGCGAATGGCGGACCGGCTGAGCGAGAAGACGGCCAGAGGCAAGAGATCATCTCCGGAGTGCCCGGCGATCGATACGTCATCCAGATCCACGGTGAAGAAGTCGGCCGACGAACCTGCGGTCAACCCGCCGGCTGGAACGCCAAGCGCACGGGCTCCGTGGACCGTGGCGCAGTCAAAGAGGCGCGAGGCCAACGTCTGCTCGCCAATCTGGTCCAGGATGGCGCGTTGTTGCCGTTCCAGCCGCAAGTGGTATTCAAGCTCGCGCGCATCCTCCAGCGGATCAATCTGCGCCTGGCTATCCGAGCCGAAGGCAATGCGGATGCCCTCTCGCATCACCTGATCGGCAGCGATCACGCCATCCCCAAGGTTGCGCTCGGTCGTGGGGCAGGAGCAAACGGTTGTGTTGGCCCTGGCAAGCAGCTCGATCTCATCTGCTGTGATATGGATCGCGTGCACCGCAGTGAAGTCGGGAGCGAGCAGACCTTCCCTGCCCAACAGCGCAACTGGAGTCAGCCCATATTCGCGTAAGCAGGCCTCATTCTCAGCGATCTGCTCGGCCACGTGCATATGCAAAGGCAGTTTCCTCTCCCGGGTCCACGCGGCGATCTCTTTGAGGTCGCGCAAAGGCACGGCACGCAGGCTATGCGGAGCTACGCCAAAGCGCACATCGGGATACTGCTTTATGAGCACATCCATGTTGTCGAGAAACTGCGAGGCAGACTCGAAGAACCGGATCTGGCCCGGGTCCGATGGGAGTTCGTATCCCGAGCGCAGATAGGCCGACCGCAATAGAACCAGCCGTATCCCCACGGACTGGGCAGCTGCGATGATCTGCTTACTCAAGAGGTTTGGATCGTCATAGGGCCGCCCGCCGGGCGCGTTGTGCAGATAGTGGAACTCACCCACGGTGGTGGTGCCACTCAGCAGCATTTCCAGAAATGCCATGCGCGCTACGTCATAAACATCCTGGGGGTCAAGCTGCGCGGCGGCATGGTACATGGTCCCACGCCACGACCAGAAATCGCGGCCGCTGGTTAGCCGGGATTCCGACTTGCCCCGGATCAGCCGCTGAAAGGTATGAGAGTGAGCATTCACAAAGCCGGGAAGCAGCGCTTTCCCCGGCAAATCGACAACGGCAGCGGAGGCGTCCGTACCGGCCGCTAAGACATTCCCGCCCGGGCCGACTAAGAGCCCTGCGCTCCCAGTGAATTCCCCCTGGGAATAGAGCAGTTCAGGACGATACAGTGTGCTCACGAGCGACGCGCCTGCTGCACCATTTCCACCAGCATCTTCCTGGTTTCGCCCGGGGTGCTCACTTCGCTGGGGAACGCGACGCGCGCGCCCTTCATGCCCTCTTCGGTTTTCATCCGCACATGAAAACCGAGGCGATCCACTGAGGTCATCACCGCCTCCTGCGCTTCCATTCCCGCAAAGGCGCGCGCCAGCAGAATGAGCGCGTCCTGATGATCGGCATTCATGTGTTGCAGGATCCCGGCAGCCGCATCGGCCAGCGGGTCCGGGTGCGCATGGCTATACTCCTGCGCGGTAACCCATCCCATCACCCCGAAACCACCGACGTAGTACACATCGACCACATCCATAGCGAAGAAGGAGAAATCGTCGAAATCCACCCAGTACTTGCTATTTTCGTGGCGTTCCAGATAGAGCCGGCGCGCTTCCCCAACCTCGGCCTCAGCGATCGGTGAAACGTTCCCGACCAGGGTGACCCGCGCGGCCCCGAGCGGATCACCGCTTGCTTCGGGCTGCGTCACCAGCAGGCTGGCGCGCCCATCCTGCTGCAGGTTTTGCGTGTGCATGGCCATGGTGCTGATCAGGAAGACAGGCCGTCCCGAACCGTCGAGAGCAAAGGGCATCAAAGAGCCGAAGGGAAAACCCGGCCGCTTGCGGGAAAGGGTGGAGAGGCTGCCGACGCGGCCCAGATGCAATAGCGTGCGCGCACGCTCCGCGAACGATGGTTCAGGAATGGGCGGTTGGGTGCTCGTTGCCCCGGTACCCGCATGCTTGTTGCTCGATAACGAAGCCATAGCGCCCCCTGGAGAAGTCTAAATGGTATAAGACAGGTAAGCGGAGGCGCGTATGTACACCCCCAAAGCCTTTGAGGTAACGGACCTCGCCCTGCTTCATGCGGCCATGAGGCAAAGCGAGCTGGCGACCCTGGTCACCATGACTACCCAGGGGCTGGTAGCCACCCATCTGCCGCTGCTGCTGGATGAGACCAGGGGTGAGTACGGGACCCTGACCGGCCATGTCTCGCGCGCCAACCTGCAGTGGCGCGAAACCGACCCCGAGGCCGAGGCGCTCATCATCTTTCTGGGTCTGGACACCTATGTGTCCCCCAACTGGTATCCCGCCAAGCAGGAGACAGGCAGAGTGGTGCCGACCTGGAACTACGCCGCCATTCATGCCTATGGCCGCTTAACCTTCTTTGAGGATCCGGAGTGGCTAAGGAACATGGTCACGGAGCTGACCAAGCGGCACGAGGCTTCGTTCCCTGCTCCCTGGCAGGTCACGGATGCGCCCGCCGTGTATATCGATTCGCAGCTGAAGGCCATTGTCGGTTTTGAATTTCGCATCCTTCGCCTGGAAGGCAAGCAGAAGTTCAACCAGAACCGTTCCGTGGAAGACAGGCTCGGGGTGATCGAGGGCCTGCGCGCACTCGGGGAGGAGCGCAAGACAGAGGTCGCCGAATTGATGGAAGAGATCGAGTCCCGGCGGGGCCCGAGCGAAGGTTAAAGCCTCGCAGGCCAAGAAAAACCTTATGTTAGGCTACTGTTAACGTACTCCTCCGTTCGAAAATCTTTGGTGCGATCCGGTGCAGTTTCTCTTCACCTTTAGAGGAGATTCTCTAGTTATCCTCAGTGCCTGAAAAGGAGATGTGCACGCGTGAAGTCCGCCCGCCTACTCGCCATCGTCTTCGCCGCTTCTTTTCCGGCCGCAACCGCCTACGCCGCCTCGCCTGCCAGTGCTGCCAACGACACAGCCCACTTCATCGCCCACGACATGGAACCAGGCGGCCGCCGCTCACTACCTCGACAGCCGTGAGGTATGGTGGCAGGGTTGGCCTGCGGCAGAGCGAGATCATAAGACGGTTTGTGTTTCGTGCCACACCGTAGTGCCCTATGCGCTTTCCCGGTCCAGCCTGCGGCCCGCGTTGGGCGAAGATGCGCCCACCGAGCAGGAGCACATCCTGCTGAACAACGTGCTACGGCGGGTCACCTTGTGGAACCAGGTTCAGCCCTTTTATGCCAATAGCCCAACCGGCCCCACCCTGGCAGCGGACTCGCGCGCTACGGAATCGGTGATTAATACCCTTATTCTGGCCTCTTACGATCAACGGAAGAATCATCTGACAGAGATCACAGCGCAGCGCCTTCGACAACATGTGGGCACTGCAAATCAAGTCTGGCGAGCAGGCCGGCGCATGGGGCTGGCAGAACTTCCATTTAGCTCCATGGGAATCGAGCGAGTCCCAGTACTGTGGCGCCACGCTGGCGGCAATCGCGGTGGGGAGAGCTCCGGACAATTACCGCAATGACCCAAAAATCCAGGAGAATCTGCGCTTGCTGCGCGGCTTCCTGCGCCGGGAGTATGCTTCGCAGCCCTTGCTGAATAAGGTCTATTTGTTGTGGGCTTCCGCCGGGCTGCCTGGGCTGTTGAATGAGAAGGAGCGCACCGCGCTGGTGGCGGAGCTCGTTTCCAAGCAGCAGCCTGATGGGGGTTGGAGCCTGAGCGATATGGGTGCCTGGAAAAGAAAAGATGATACTCCCGAGGAAACCAAGAGCGACGGACTGGCTACCGGCCTGACTGTCCTGGCACTGGAACAATCAGGAGTAGGGCATGCCCCAGCGAAACGCGGGCTGGTCTGGCTGGCACAGAATCAGAGCCAGGATCAGGGGAGCTGGTCTGCCTGGTCGCTGAACAAGAAACGCGATCCTGCGACAGATATCGGCCGCTTCATGAGTGATGCCGCCACTGGCTTCGCTGTGCTGGCACTGGAAAATAGTCACTGAGACAAAACGCGCGCCACCACGTCTGTTGCGCCCGGAAGCCAACCGCAGGTCTCTCCGCTACGCTAGAAAATCGCTTCCCGGCGGCCCGTAGGTGGGGAAAGAGAACTGCAGATCCCTCGGCTTCGCTCGGGATGACAAAGGGAGGGCGGCGCTCACCTCAGCAGCCGTTACCGGGGGATGGAGAGAGCCGCAGGTTAGCTTCCGGCACATTGGCACGGAGGTTTTCGCGGGTTAGGTCATCGCCCCCCAGCGGACGGTTCTGCGTCGGGCAGCGCGGGTTCCTCGGGTTCGGCACCCTGTTTGCCGGCCTTCACTGCCTGCTTGGGACTCTTAACTTTGGTGGCGACCCGCGCACGTCTTTCCTGAGCACTTGCGACCACGGCCTCCATGCTCTTAAGAAATTCCGGCAGGTTCATCTTTTGCCGAAAGCCCGCCAGGAACGGCTGGATCTTCTCGAACTGGAAGTACATCTCCTGGCAGGTGTCGAAAATCAGCGACTCATCCAACGCCCCGTGCACCACGAAGGCGGCGACCATGTCCCAATATCCGTAGACCTGAAGGATGTGCCCACTCGGCTTACCGCCATCCTTTACCAGGCTCACAAACTCATCCACCGACTTGGGCTGAAACTCACCCCCAACATAATCGCGCGCCGTCCGCAGCGCCGTCTCCCGGCGAATTTCATATAGCTTGAGAATAAGTTCCGCCTGTTTCAGTGCGTTCTTCGTTTTCAAAGTGCTCTCTCCTGGGCCACGATCCGTGGCCTAAACCTTAGACGATTGTTTGTAGTACGGGACATGCTGCGCCTGGTCATAATATTCGGCAAAAAAGCTTTTTACGAATTTCTGCATCTCGCGAGCGATCCCTATCCGTGCGTTTTCCTCACCCGTTCTTGGCTTGGCCAGGACGTCGGCAATCTCTTTCAGAATCACCTGCCGGTCGACGAATGTGAATTTTCCGTCCTGGTAGACCGTCACACCGCCGATGACCGTTGCATCGACTGCATCGGTTTTCGCTCTCTGGATAACGGCATCGAGGATTTCGATCTGATCGTCCTGATAGGGCCATAGCGCCCGCCGGCAATTGATGACGACGAAATCCGCATAACGGCCTGGCTCAAGCCGGCCGATGGAATGGCCGAACGGCGTGGTAGCAGCACCGTGTTCCGTCGCCATGCGAAGGACCTGCGGACAAGTAGGCACATCATCGTCCATGCCTGGCACGCGATGCACATTCAAGATCAAGCGCATCTCCTGCAGCATGTCGCGGTCATCATTCACGCCCGCCTCGTCCAGCCCGACGGCTACCGGAATACCTTTTTTCGCGAATACATTCAAGGGCGCAATTCCGCTGCGCAAGCGGAAATTGGAACTGCAATTATGGCAAATGCAAACGCCGTGCGCGGCGACCAGTTCGATGTCTTCCTCACTCAGCCACACGGCGTGCCCGAGGGTGAGACGAGGGCTGAGGAGACCTAGTTTTGCAAGATGCTTCACCGCCGTGGCGCCGGTTCTGCGGCGCGCATATTCCTTCTGGTAAGCCGTCTCCACCAGATGCATATGCATGGGCACATTATCTCTCTGCGACCTCTCATTCAAGGCGGAAAGCGCATCATCGGAGCACCAATGCAGATTGGCCGGCGCCAGTTGTATTCTGGTCAGATCCTGACCGAGATTCTCTTCCACCAGCCGGTCGTACAGTGTCATGTTGTCTGCGAAAGGAAACTGCTGCGGTTTCAAAATCGCGGCGACCTGCGTGGATAAGCTTTCCGGAAGCGACTTAAGCAACACATCGTCGCTTTCGTAGATCATCCGGTTTTGATCTCTCACGGCATAGGAATAGGACGCGCGCATGCCAATATCCCGGTACGCCTGGAGTATTTGCTTTGCCCTGCCGAACATCGCATCGACCGGCCCGGGGCCCCAGCCATGAATGTGCTGCACCGTGGTAATGCCGCTGGCGATCATCTCAAAAGCGGAATACAGGGTATCGAGATACAGGTCGATGGGACGCGCGGAAAGCCGGCTTACCAGCCATTCCTCCAGGGGCAGGTCTTTCGAACCCAGCTGCAAGGGAGTGAGCCCGACATGGTGATGGGAGTTGACGAAACCAGGGAGAACGATCTGGTCATTCGAACCCGTCACCTCGGCGTTCTCATGCTTGCGGATCATGTTGTCCGCCGGGCCAATTTCCAGAATGACGCCGTTTTCGTGGAGCAGCGCGCCGTCTTCAACGATGTCCAGGGTTTGCCGGTCTTTTACCCCTTGGACGATCCACTTGGCTTTTACAATTTTTTTTGACATGTTCACTCGGGGTTTGATGGATGGACAGTGAATCGTTACGCTGTGGTGAATGGGATCAAGTCAATCGGCGGCCGGCGAGGCTGCGCATGC
Source organism: uncultured Acidobacteriaceae bacterium (assembly GCA_963736535.1). Taxonomy (GTDB): domain Bacteria; phylum Acidobacteriota; class Terriglobia; order Terriglobales; family Acidobacteriaceae; genus PALSA-350. The sequence goes on along the minus strand of CAVTPN010000008.1, from coordinate 72,172 downwards.
CGATCGACCAATGAAACTTCGCGCTGCCGCGCACGGCTGCGATCATCCCCAGGTAGAGAACTACGGCGGCGGCCCATCCTTCAAAAGGCGCCAACCCAATGCTTAAACCAAAATTCGGAATCACGTTGCCCGGTATCGACAGAACGATGGAGACGATGACCCCGAACAAGAGCGCGATCATTCCCAGCCAATTCGTAGATTCGAGTTCGCGCCAGTTCAGTACATGCGAAAGGTCGCGCCTGGTCCCGAAAATTTTCGGAATCAGCAGAACATCGATGGCCATGAGAGTGGTTGCCGTGGGAACGGTGGCGGCTCCGATGCCGGCGACGATGAAATAGACCTTCTGGCTGACGCCGGTCGCCATCCAGACGGATAAAAGGCAGCCAAAAAACAGCAGGATCGCAATGGAATAGTAACGCCTCATGTTGAAGAGGTTGGTCATTGCATTGATCGATTCATAGAGGTTGACGTCATTCAGGGCGACTTGCGAAAGCACGATGACAATCGCCGCGAAAGGAACCGAGCCGAAGAGATAGCCCACAACCACATGCGCCTGTTGCTCCGGAGAAGACCCAGTCGAGGTCAAAGCCATGACCCAGCCGGCGATCGGAAAGAGAAACATTCCCAGCGCGTAGGCAAGAAACATGGGCACCGCAACGAACTTGAATTTACGGCGGGAGAACCGCCAGATATCCGGCTCATTGCCAAACACACCCGATCCAAGGATCAGGGTTGCGGTCGCGATCATCGAAGTGGTGTTGGCAATCTTTGGCGTGGCCCAGAGAACGCGTCCCGGTGTCCTGGTTAAGGCCTGCCACAGGGAATAAACCGCGATGAAGAACACCAGGGGCGCCATAAATTTACCGAATTCGCCGATACCCTTGAATCCGATTACGTTATTCGTGGCCATCAAGACTGTGAACAGGATTGCGCATAGGGCCGCCGAAGCAAAGCGCGGGAAAAGGCCCTGAATCAACTGGCCGGTGTAGACGGCCTGAAACGAATACCAGCCGCTTCCCATCACGATCAGGAAAATCGAGACCAGCACAGAACCAAATTTTCCAAACACCGCACGGGTCAGGAACGGGTGCATCTGTCCTGTGACCGCACCCAGGTACCCGGCGAGAATTCCGTATATGCAGAGGCAAAGAGTGCCAATCCCGCAGCCAATCAAGAGCTCCTGCAGGGATTGGCCGGAGTGCTGCGCCGTGAAGCCGATGAACATGCCGGCAAAATTCGTTTGCGTAGCTAGCCAGAGAAGGCCCATGGAGAATGGACCCTGGCGAAGATTTTCGGGCACGATGTCGTACGCCAGGTCATAGGTAACCGCTTCGCCAAGATTTTCATCGTGATCTGGTTTCCCTGGCATCCTGTTCTCCACCTTTAAACTCGGACTAAGCGGGTGAATTCCCGGCTCTCAACGACATCTTTTCAGAATGGGCCGCACAGACGGTTATTTGCGGAAGAAATTCCGGGCCATGAACAACAGGTTCGCCGGCCGTTCCGCCAGCCGGCGCATGAAGTAGGGATACCACTCAGTCCCAAAAGGAATATAAACCCGCACGCGATAACCCGCCGCCACCAGAGATCTCTGCAGATCGCGGCGCACCCCATACAGCATCTGGAACTCAAACTGGTCCGGCTGAATGCCGCGCTCTTTAGCGAAGCGTCGGGTGGCCTCGATCATCTTTTCGTCGTGGGTGGCGATGCCGTGGTACACCCCACTGGGGAGGAGAACCTGCATCAGCTTTACGAAGTTCCGGTCGACGTCGGCTTTGTCGGGAAAGGCCAAGTCAGGAGGTTCCTGATAGGCCCCCTTGCAGAGCCGTATGCGAATTCCCTGGGCCAGCAAGCGGTCGATGTCCGCTCCACTGCGATAGAGGTAAGCCTGGATGACCACCCCCACACGGCCTTGGTTTGCTTCCATGGCATGTAGCCTGCACACCAGGTCGATCGTAGCCTGGGTGTACTCAGACCCCTCCATGTCGATGCGCACGAACGTGCTGACCGCGACCGCATGCTCGACCAGGCCGGCCACGGTCGCCGAGGCCAATTCCGGGTCGAGATCCATGCCCATCTGGGTCAGCTTGACACTTACATTGGCGTCCAGCCGGCGCTGCTCGATGGCGTCGAGCAAGCGGTGATAGATATCGGCCGCCTGCTTCGCCTCCTGGGGAGAATGCACGTTTTCTCCCAGGCTGTCGAGTGTGGTCGACATCCCGTGGCTATTTACTGCCGCGGCCGCGGCCAGTACTTCTTCGACGCTGCGTACCAGCCACGAAGCGTGAAGACATGCGCCCGCCAAGAGTAGAATTCTCGGCGAAGTTGCGTAACGACGAATTCCGGGAGAGCGCAATCAGAATCGAGCGCAGTATGGGCATGGGAACTGCTTATTCTCGCACACGGGGTTCTAGAGCATTTTCACTTCTACTCTGTACAGTCGGGTTCAGCATGGCTTTTCTTGAGGAAAAAGCCGCTTAGTCCGGTTGCCTTGTATAACCAGAAGTAAAAATGCTGTAGCCTTTGCAGGAAACCCTTTCGTCGTTTCCGCTCATACCCAATGGGGAGTTTCATGGTTAATCAATGTGCAAATCCGAGTTGTGGTAAACCGCTTCACTACCTGCGTGAAGGCAGAATTTTCGTTTTTGACCTGCCAGACCCAAACATGCCCGTGCCTGCTGCAGGGGGGCGTGGCCGCCGACTGCAACACTTCTGGCTATGCGGAGCTTGTTCAGAAACGATGGTGATGGAGCAGACCAGCGAAATGCAAATACGCGTGGCCATGAAGGCACGGAAGTTGCAAGGGGAAACGGCGGACATGCTTCCCGGTTCGCTTGCTCTATGAGGTGGATCTTCGAGGAGGGAGCCTAGCTTTTAACGACCGGCCACTCGGGCGTGAACTCAACCACCTGCCGGTCGTATGCACCTGCGAACGCTTCCCAACGAATGTAGGCGATCTCTTCCAGCATTTTGATCCCGTCCTTAAGGTAGCTGAGGCGCGAGCGCTCGTCGTGCCCCCAGGTAACGGGTACTTCGCGCACCGTGTAGCCACGTTTTAATGCGATAAACAACAGCTCGGGATCAAAACCCCAACGCTCGATGCGTTGCAATTGGAAGATCGTCTGGGCCACTGGGCGGTGGAAGGCTTTGAAACCGCATTGCGTATCGGCAAACGGCAAACCCATTACCAGTCGCGTTATGGCATTGAAGCACCGCCCAAAAAACTGGCGGTAGAATGGCTGCTTCAGGGTCTGCCGGTTGCGCTCCAGCCAGCGGGAACCGATGGCGATGTCGGCACCCTGGCGCAGCGCGTCAAACAGCCGTTCAGCTTCTTCCATGGGAGCTGACAGATCGGCATCGGTGAACATCACCATGTCTCCGACGGCGTGCAGCACCCCGTGGCGCACGCTGAACCCCTTGCCCCGATTTTCCGGATTGCTCAGCAGTCGTACCTCGGGATGCAAATCGGCGAATTCCTTCACAATAGCTGCCGTGCGATCAGTGGAACCGTCGTTGACTACCAGGACCTCGGCATGCCAATCGCGCGCATGGACGCATCGCAGAACCTCGTCCAAAGCTCTCCCGATGCGGGCGCTCTCGTTGTAGGCGGGAATGACGATGCTGATTAAAGGTCGTTCCAAAGGATGTTCCCCAAAGGTGTCCAATTGATACGCGGTAAATTCTACGCTACTCTGCTGCAAACTGGTGCATCTCTTACTCATTCCAGTATGAACCCCGAAATCGGGACGAAATCTCGTCGAGCCAACCTGATTTTCATGAAAAATGAAGGGATTTGGGTATCGGGCTCCAGCAATCCACAGGCAAAGGGTAGTTGCGATTGTTTCCGATGTAACATCAAGGTGCTGCATCTACTATAGCTGACACGGGTTACCTTTATACTTTGAGGAAGATAGGACCATGACCAAAGCAGACCTCGTAGAGGAAGTGACCCAACTGGGCGATCTGACCCGCCGGGATGGGGAGATGATCGTGGATACCATTTTCGATTCCGTGATTCACGCCTTGCGTTCCGGCGACAAGATCGAAATCCGCGGTTTCGGCAGCTTCCGCATCCGCCAGCGCAAGCCCAGAACCGGGCGTAACCCCAAAACCGGGGCCAAAGTGGACGTCCCCGCGAAGCGAGTTCCCTACTTTAAACCCAGCAAGGAATTGCGCGACCTGGTCAACCCCAAGGGAACGTCACCGGGGCCGGATGAGACCAAGCCGGACGCCGGCAGCGGAGAAGGACACTCGGCCGCCTAGCTATTGAACGTCTCCTTAGACCCGTCACGGGCGATGCCAATCACGCTCATCATCCGCCCGGTAAATCCCCGCTCTATGCGGTGGGAGAAGAAACGATCCGTGTGACAGCCGGTGCACTGCCCGGTCATAAATATGGCCGCTTCCTTGAGCCCGGCAGCGAGCAGCTGCCGCCGGTTCGCCTCCGCCAGATCCAGATGCATCCCTGGGCCGATTGCGCTATGCCCGGGGGCACGGGCAGTGAGAAACAGCATGGGGTATTTATTCCTGATCTGGTCGGAGTCGTACACCTCGCGGAAGAGCTCGGCCGCGTAGGCAAATTGCGACTCGAACTCCTGGTGAACCTCTTCCCCGACCGCGTAGCAGCACTGCCCAATGCCCGGCCCGACGGAGGCGATCAGGTCTTCCGGCCGGGAACCAAACTCCAGCCGCATGCGCGCCACTCCGTTTTCCACGATACGCGCCAGGGTGCCGCGCCACCCCGCATGAAAGGCGGCGACCGCCCGCTGCTTCCGGTCCGCCAACAGCACAGGGATGCAATCCGCGGTTTGGATAGCCAGTAACACCCCCGGCTCGTCGGTCATCAGGCCGTCGCCTTTGAGCGCCGCCGGCAGATCGTACCCACGCACATCTTTCGCCTGGACTCTCCGGATCAGCGAGGAGTGAATCTGGCGCAGGGTAACCAGGCCCAGGATGTCTTTGCCTTCAGAAACCGCGCTGATAAACTGCTCCCGATTGGCAGCCACGATTTTCCGCTCATCGGAATCGGTAAAACCCAGGTTTAGATCGAATTTCCCAGTTTCGCCAGGCCGGTAGACGGTGGTTTTCCCGCCTATCCGGGTACTGAATCCATGAATCAGCCAGGCGAGGTCCGGATGTTTGTTTTCTGCCCAGTCCGGTGCGCGGAGGATCTGCAGCCCGGTGGGGCGCGGAGATTCTAAAGCTGAGTTGCCGGCGCCCGAAGTGCCTCGCCGAGCCGGCAGGCCGTCTCCACGGTGAGGCGTGCTGCGGTTGGCCTTGGAAGATGTCATCCTCGCTATATTATGTCGTCCCGGCGCTCCCGGATGAATCGCGTGGAGTTTGACCGGTCCGATGTATCATCGAAGGTTGAGTCTTCAAAATGAGCGACGAATTGGCCACCAAAGCGGATTTAGCCGATGTAAAAACTGAGCTTTTGGAGCGGTTGGAAAACGTGGAGACCACCCTGCTCAAAGAATTTCACAAATGGGCGCAGATCACGGAGACGCGCATCCGGGTCAATGAGATGCTCGCTTTCGGCCTCAGTGACCGGATGGCATCCCTTGAGTCCCGAGTGCGGGATTTAGAGCAGAAGCGCAATTAAACAGCGCAGGCCCACAAACCTCCTGATTCCTGCCGGTGGGGATTACATGGGCCCGCCTTCCGGCGGGCCCGCTCGAGAGGCCTGTTGGGAGGGGCATTCAGGGATTTGTTTGAGGAGAGCTCGCCGAAGGCGGAGCTTCAATTGGGAGAAACAACTGCCTAGGTTGGAAAAGTTTGAAGTAGCCTCTGTAATTACCTACTTGAGATGCGCCTTCAGGCAAAAAGTTGTGCCGCTTGAAAAAAATTGGCGCCCTGGATTATTTGAGGCTTGCCGGGCGGAACAACCGCTCGACCGCACCGCTCACCACCCGCCGCGGAACGAATCGCTGGGCAAACACCTGCAACCGCCCGGCAAGGTAAGGAATGACCCAATGTTTCCCCTCAGCCAGGCCCTCCAACCCGCGCCGTGCCACCTCCGTGGCCGATTGCAGCCTGCGCTTGTCCCCCGTGCGTGCGCCGGCTACCTGACTGAACTCCGATTCCGTCGGTCCGGGACATAGGGCGCTCACGCGGACTCCATGGCGCTTCATTTCTTCAGCCAGGGCTTCGGCCAGCATGCGATCGAAGGCCTTGGTCGCTCCGTAGGTCGCCAGGTACGGCACCGGCTGGTAGGAGGCTGTCGAGGCCACAATCATCACCGCGCCCCGCCGGCGCTCCACCATCGCGGGCAGGAACAGGCGGGTCAGATGGACCACGGCCGCGCAATTCACCTGCACCATGCTCACCTGCATCTCCAGGTTGGAGCGCAGAAACTCGCCATACTCCCCGAAGCCGGCATTGTTGACCAGGACATCCACCGTCAGGCCAGCTCCCTCGGTGGCATCGAAGATCTGTTGCGGCGCCTGGGGCAGGGTAAGGTCGGCAACGATCACCTGCGTCCGAACCCCATTGCGGGTGCGTAGCCGCTCCGCCAGCAGGTCGAGCCGCTCGCGCCGGCGGGCGGTCAGCACCAGGTTCACCCCAGCCTCCGCCAGCTCGACCGCGATCGCTTCGCCGATCCCCGCGCTGGCGCCGGTAACCACGGCCCACTTGCCCTGCCATGCCTTACGCACGATCGCCGATGCCATCGCTTGTCCTCTTCTCTGTCCTCTTCTAATGATCGGTAGAGGAGCCGGCGAATTCTTCGCCCACCCACTGGGCAAAGGCATCCATCTTCTGTTCACGGCCGAGAAAATCCTCGATCAGCTGCGTACCCGGCTTGGATCCGCCCGGCTCGAGAATGGCCTGCCGGTAGCGCATGGCCGTAGGTCCCTCCAGCAAATTGGCGCGATCGAACTGGCCGAAGAAGTCGAGCGCAATCACCTTGTCGAACATGTAAGTGTAGTAGTTCGATGTGTAGCCGATGAGGTGGGTAAAGCTGGCATACATGCGATTGCCGTCGACCCACTCGTAGGGCAACATGCGCTTGTAGCCCTCCTCGAGCATCGCATCCGGATCCAGCTCCTGGGCCGGCCGGTTGTGCACATCGAGGGAGTAGCTGGTGTAGAAGAGCTGGGTGCGCACGCCATCTGCTCTGCCAAAGGCGCTGGCCCGATTCATCCGTTCGACCATCGCCTCCGGGATAGGCTCGCCTGTCTGGTAGTGGCGGGCAAAGGACGCGAGAAGTTTGGCGTCGTGGAAGAACTCTTCCAGCATCTGCGAGGGCACTTCGACAAAGTCCCCTTCCGTCGCGATGCCGCTCACGCCCGCCCATTGCTGATGGCCGCCGAGAATGGCATGCATCAGGTGGCCGAACTCATGGAAGAAGGTGACCACGTCGCTGTATTGCAGCAGTCCCGGATCATCGTGCGGTCGGTGCCGCCGGGGAAGTTACAGATCAGCGCGGCCTCGGGAAGCTGACGGCCTTCCATGCCGGGAATCAGCGGCGCGGCGCTGAACCACTTGTCCTTGCCCTCGCGGGGATGCATATCCAGGTAGAAACGGCCACACAGCCGCTCCCGGTCGTAGACATCCCAGGCGCTTACCTGGGGGTGCCAGACTCCGGCGTCGTGGTTCCTTTGGAAACTGACGTGGAAGAGCCGCGCTGCGGTTTCGAGTATGCCCTTCTCCACCTGGTCATAAGGAAAGTAAGGACGGACGGATTGCGAGTCGAAGTCGAAGGCCTCGCGGCGGTACTGCTCATACCAATAGCCGCGGTCGCTGCTCTTGAGCGCCGCCAGCCCGGGCTGTTGCTTGCGCGCAAAATCCAGCACCATCCGGTATTCCCGCTCGGCTCCGGCGCGTGAAGCCAGCTCCAGTTCGCCGATAAACTTCTTAAGGTTGGCCGCCGACCCCATCATCTGGTTAGCCGTGGCCAGATCGGCCCAGGAGGCAAAGCCCAGTATGGACGCAATCTGCTGCCGCACCGCCAGCAGGTCAAGCAACAGCGGCCGGTTAGCCGGGTAGGCGCGGGTGTTGTAGGCGCGGAACATGCGCAGGCGCAAATCCGCGCTGCCGGCAAAAGTCATCACCGGCTGCATATCGGGAAAGTCGGTGGTGAGCGTGATGACGCCCTCGGCATCCGCGGAATGGTTACGGATGTAATCTTCCGGCAGCCCGTCGAGCTCGGATGCATCCCTCACCTCCACCCGGTTGACGTTCTCCTGCACATTCTTGGCAAAGGTGAGCGATATCTCCGTCGCCTTGTCGGAGAGCTCGCGCAGCTGGGCGCGCGTCGCTTCATCCTTATCTACACCGGCCAGGCGGTAGTTCAGGAGCGTCTGGCTCACGTAGTGCGCGGTCGCCGGGTCGGCGGTGGTCATATCCATGGCCACGAGGGCGCGGTAGACCCCCTGATTGAGCGACAGCGCGGTGGCCGCTTCGGCTACCGTTTGCGTCAGTTCCCGGGCTTTGTCGCGCACCGCTTTGTCCGGGTGCACGCTATCCAGCAATGACGCCAGGGAGCCTGCCGCGCTCAGCGTGGCGACGGCGTCGTCGTAGGGACGAAGGGTATTTTCCAGGGTCTTCTGACCCTCCACGGCCGAGGAGCTGGCCGATTTGCTGGCGCTGCCAAGCCAGGCGCCCCTGGACCCAGCTTTCCAGCCCAGCCGCATCGATTTCTCCAGCTTCACTCCAGGGATGTAACCCGGCCGTTTCCTCGGTTGATAGATGATTCAAGGGCGCTCCTTACCCATCCAAGGTTACCCTAGCCCTGTAACCTATTCCAGGGCATGGAATACGGTCCTTGCATCCGGCGGGTATGGCCGGTAAGATGCCCAGATTGTAACCATGAATTCTGCCGCTCCATCTCTCTCGCAGCACTACTTGCGCTCGCGTATGGGCAAAGTGTGCGTGGCGATCATTGGCTCTACGGCCGGTGAGATGGTCGATCGCGCCACCGAGGCCCTGCGCGACAGCCCGTTTTTGGAATTCCGCCTGGATTACCTGGAGAAGCCTCTCCTTGGGTTACCAAAGTTGAAGGAGTTCCTGGCAGAAAACACCGTGGTCACAGCAGTAGCCACGTGCCGGCGCGCTGCCAACGGGGGTAAGTTCAAGGGCGCGATTGCCGCTGAACTGGAGGTGCTGCAGAAAGCCAGCGCTTCGGGCTTCCATCTGATCGATCTGGAGTTGGAGACGGCCGAAGCCATCAAGGCGTCGGACCTGGAAAAGTTGCGCACCCGCGGCGCGGCCCTCATGGTCTCGTACCATGATTATCAGTCGACCAAGGATTTGGATGGCATCTTCGAACGTATCCGGCCCTACGAACCGGAATTTATCAAGATTGTATCCACGGCCAAGTCGCTCGCCGACAACGTGGTCATGATGCACTTTCTGGAACGCACCAGCGACATGGCCAACATGGTCGGCCTCTGCATGGGCGACCAGGGAATCATCAGCCGGGTGCTGGCCATTCGCGCGGGCAGCGTCTTCACCTTCGCCGCCGCCACCCAGGGCGAAGAAACGGCTCGCGGGGCAGATCGCCGCACGCACACTGACCGACACGTATCGCATTAGCCAGATCGACGCGGCCACGCGGGTCTACGGAGTCGCAGGCAACCCCATCAAGCACTCGCTCTCCCCGCTCATGATGAATACTGCTTTTCACCGCGAAACCGTGAACGCGGTCTACCTCGCATTGCAAACCAGCAAACTCAGTGACCTGCTTACGCTGGTCCGCGAGCTACCGCTCTCCGGTTTGAGCGTGACCATGCCGCTCAAGCAGGAGGTGCTGAAGCATCTGGAGAACATGGACCCGGTCTCGGCGCAGATTGGAGCCTGCAACACCATCGTTCGCGCACACGATGGAAAGCTTTACGGATTCAACACCGATGTTGGAGGCATCCTGCGCCCGCTCGAAAAGCGGATTTCGCTGGCTGGCGCGAAGATGCTGGTATTAGGGGCGGGTGGCGCAGCCAGGGCGGCGGTCTTTGGCCTGGTCGATAAAGGAGCTGAAGTACTGATCCTGAATCGCACGCCGCAGACCGCGCAGAAGCTGGCGCGCGAGGCCAAGGCCAAAACCATTCGCCGCGAGCAGCTCGCCAAGACCAGCTTCGACGTGATCGTGAACGCAACCGCCGTTGGCATGCACGGAGTGAAGCCACAGCACATTCTGGAAGCGAAGGAGATCAACGCCCGTTTGGTCTTCGACCTGGTTTACAACCCAGTGGATACTCCGTTGCTGCGCATGGCTCGGCAAAAAGGCATACCCGTCGTGACCGGGGTGGAGATGTTCGTGCAGCAGGGAGCGCGCCAGTTTGAAATCTGGACCGGCAAACGGGCTCCCGAGGAAGAAATGCTGCGCGTGGTCGTCCATGCTTTGCGGCAACGGGCGGAGGCACCTGCGGCGGAGCCGGCGCGGCCATAGGACTCGTCTTTGAACAAGGATGGGCAGTACTGGATCAACCACCTGGGCCTGAGCCCTCACCCTGAGGGTGGATACTTCCGCGCCACGTACAAGTCGGACCTGACCATTGTCCAGAATGCTCTGCCTTCCAGCTTCCAGGGAGACAGGTCGGCGTCCACGGCGATTTACTTCTTGCTTGATGGGCTGGATTTTTCCGCTTTCCATCGCATTGCGTCCGACGAGGTGTGGCATTTTTATGCGGGGAGTTCCCTGGTCGTTTATGTAATCGATCCTGAAGGAAATTACTCCGAGCTGCACTTGGGTGTTGGTTCTGATGAGGGCGAGGTGTTTCAGGCGGTGGTGAAAGCGGGTTGCTGGTTTGCCTCACGCGTGAAAGATGGTGTGGGGTTTGCGCTGGTCGGTTGCACGGTCGCGCCGGGCTTTGAGTTTGCGGATTTCGAGTTGGCTGTGCGGTTGGAGTTGATTCGTACTTACCCGGCACATCAGAAACTTATTGAAGAGCTGACTCGGGAGTAGACGCTCGGTCGAGGACGGTGACCCAGTTGCGCAGTTGCGTTCGGGAAGGGCGCACCGCAGGTCCCTCGGCTGCGCTCGGGATGACAAGGGGTGGGGCGGCGTTCACCTCCGCAGCAGTTGCCAAGGGATGGAGAGAGGCGCAGGTCATTCGCGAGATCGAGAGTGGTGACTCTCTTACGCAGTTGCGTTAAGGAAGGGCGCACAGCAGGTCCCTCGCCTGCGCTCGGGATGACAAGGGGGGACGGTGGCGTTCACCTCAGCAGCAGTTACCGAGGGATGGGGAGAGCCGCAGGTGATTCGCGAGATCGAGAGCGGTGACTCGCTTACGCAGTTGCGTTCATGGAAAGGCGCACAGCAGGTCCCTCGGCTTCGCTCGGGATGACAAGGGGGAGGATAGTGTTTACCTCTGCATTGGTTACCGAGGGATGGGGGTTATTGAGGTTCTCTCTCAACTCCAGAAGCTGCGGTCGAGCGTGCGGTATTGGATGGCTTCCGCAATATGGCCCACGGTGATCCTGGGCTGAGCGTCCAGGTCTGCGATGGTACGGGCGACTTTTAGTATCCGGTCGTGGGCGCGCGCGCTCAGGCCCTGCTGTTGCATGGCGCGCTCGAGCAGGCGCTCCGCCTCCGCTGAGAGCTCACAGTAGGTGCGGATCTGACGGGTGTGCATCTGCGCATTGGTGTAAATGCGATCGGCCTTGAAACGCTGGTGCTGCCGCTCCCGCGCCGCCAGCACGCGGGTGCGGATTTCTACCGAGCCCTCGCTGCCGGCTGGGGAACGAAGCTCACGATAATGCACGGCAGGAACCTCAATATGGATGTCGATGCGGTCCAGAAGCGGGCCGGAGATTTTTGAGATGTAGCGCTGCATCATGGGCGGCGTACACAGACACTCGTGCGACTTGTCGTTGAAGTAACCGCAAGGACAGGGATTCATCGCTGCCGCAAGCATGAAGCGCGCGGGAAAGCTGAGCGACATCGAGGCACGGGAAATAGTAACGGTTCCATCCTCGAGCGGTTGGCGCATCACTTCCAGCACATTTCGGGGAAACTCGGGAAGCTCATCCAGGAACAACACGCCATTATGTGCCAGCGATACTTCACCGGGACGTGGAATGCTTCCGCCCCCGATGAGCCCGGCGTCCGAGATGGAGTGGTGCGGCGAGCGGAAGGGACGCTGCGTGACCAATCCCGCGTCGGCGTCGAGCACGCCGGCCACCGAATGAATCTTGGTGGTCTCAAGCGCCTCTTCCAGGCGGAGCGGCGCGAGGATCGACGGCAGCCGCTTGGCCAACATGGTTTTGCCCGAGCCCGGCGGACCGATCATGAGGATGTTATGACCGCCGGCAGCGGAAACCTCCAGGGCACGCTTGGCCGTCTGCTGCCCGCGAACATCTTTGAAGTCGAGCGCGAAGCTATGCTGCTTGCTGAGGAGGTGATGCGAGTCCACACGAATCGGCTGGGCGTGGATGCCGCCGTTAGCGGCCGCGTTCAGCAGTTCACGTACCTGGATCAGACTATGGACCGGGTAGACGTTCAATCCCTCAACCATCGCGGCCTCGGCAGCATTACGCTCCGGGACAAGCAGATTGGCGATGCCCCGCGCGCGCGTGGCCACCGCAATGGGAAGAACACCAGGAACACCACGCAAGGTCCCATCAAGACCGAGTTCACCCACCAGCAGGAATTGTCCGAGGTCCTTCAACTGCAGCGCTCCGTAAGCGCCGAGAATGCCGATGGCCATCGGCAGGTCAAAACCCGATCCTTCCTTCTTAAGATCGGCGGGAGCCAGGTTGATCGTAATGTCGGTAGGAGGAATATTGAAGCCGGAGTTCTTGATGGCGGAGCGAACGCGATCGCGGCTTTCACGCACCGCAGCGTCCGGGAGCCCTACGGTGTGAAAGCAGTCTTCCTTCGTCCGGACGCCGGAGTAGTCCACTTCCACATCGATGATGTGAGCGTCGATGCCGTACACCGCCGCACTCATTGCTTTGAAGAGCATCGCGGCTCCAGTTGGTCCGGTGCCGCGAGTATAGCAAGGCTGAACGCTCCCCTTGCCTATCCGGAACATTAAGTCCTGCTCATGATCGCCCGCCTACAGCGTACAGAAACTCCCGGGTCCCCCGGACCTTTCTGCCTAGCTGGTCGGCGTTGGCGAAGTTCATGCGGCTTTCCTTAACGAAAGCCGCACACGCGGTCATTTCCAGCGCAGCGTACAGAAAGTCCGGGTCCTACCGTTCCACCGCCATGGCGACGGAATTACCACCTCCGAGACAGAGGGCCGCGACTCCCTTGTGCACATCGCGGCGCATCATTTCATAAATCAGCGCCACCAGAACGCGCGCTCCGCTGGCGCCGATGGGATGTCCGATTGCGACCGCTCCCCCGTTCACGTTTACTTTTGCCGCATCCAGGCCAACTTCCTTCATCACGCCCAACGCCTGCACAGAGAAGGCCTCGTTCAGTTCGTAAAGATCCGGCTCCTCCTTCGACCAGCCAGCTTTTGCCAGCACGCGTTGGATTCCCAAAACGGGAGCGAGCATCACCCACTTAGGGTCAATGCCGCTGCTCGCCTGGGCGCGGATGTGAACCATCGGTTCGAGACCCAACGATGCAGCTTTCGCCGCTGACATCACCACGACCGCGGCAGCTCCATCGTTTACGCCAGGCGCGTTCCCGGCGGTAACGGTTCCGTCCTTCTTGAACGCCGGCTTCAGTGCGCGCAGCGCCTCCAAGGAAGCGTCCTCGCGCACCGACTCGTCCCGGTCGAAGACGGTTGCCGGCTCGCCCTTCTTCCTGGCTGGGATTTCGATGGGCAGAATCTGCGATCGCAAGTAGCATGCGCGCCAGGCAGCCGCCGCCTTGCGGTGCGAGGTGAGCGCGTACTGATCTTGCTGCTCGCGCGTGATGCCGTGTTTCTCGGCGACATGTTCTCCGGTGATGCCCATGTGGTAGTCGTTGTAGATCTCCCACAGCCCGTCGTGAATCATGGAATCGACAACGGTGGCATTGCCCATGCGGAAGCCGTTGCGGCCCTGGGGGAGAAGGTAGGGTGCGTTGGTCATCGATTCCATACCGCCGGCGATGACGATCTCCGCATTGCCCGTTTGGATGGCCTGTGCCGCCAGACTCACCGCCTTCAACCCGGAGCCGCAGACCTTGTTGATGGTCATGGCACTGACCGAGGGAGAAAGGCCGCCGTGGATCGCGGCCTGACGCGCGGGATTCTGTCCCAGGCCCGCGGAGACGACGTTCCCCATGATGCACTCGTCCACTTGATCGGGATGAAGCCGCGCGCGGCTCAGGGCTTCACGCACCACCAGCGAACCCAGTTGCACAGCAGAAAAATTGGACAGTGCACCCTGAAATTTCCCAACCGGGGTGCGCACTCCGGCGACAATGACTACATCTTCCATAACGAGCGGCCTCACTTTTTAGATGCCGAAGCAACGGAACACGATAGCAAGAGCCACCCAGCGCAGGCAATGTGCACCGAGTGGCAGGCGATGGTCCAGCAGAAAAGCGGGAGATGAAAGGCACTGAGGCATGACGACGACGGAACCACCGCAAGCAGCAAGCGGGCAAGCATATGGAGAGGGCGGCCTGCTGGCGCCCTGGTGGCATACGGCACTCATGGTTTTGCTGATCATCGGGCTTTCCGTGGCCGGAGTGAGGCAACTGCGGAGCTTTGGCGATCAGCCGTTACGTCTGGTGGCCAACTACAGTCTGACCATCGCGTATGAGTGGATTCTGGCAGCCCTGGCGCTCTGGGGTATCCATATGCGCAAGGTCCCACTGCGGCAACTTCTCGGGGAGCGACGGCCCGGTGCTCGTTCGTGGTTGGCTGATATCGGTGTGGCGCTCGGCTATTGGGTGGCCGCGCTCATCGTGCTCGCGTTGCTAGGGGAAGCCCTGGTAAAAATCTCAGGATCGCACATCGATCCGCAGAAGATCGGTGACGTGACCCAGAAACTCGCGCCGGTCACGGGCATGGAGATGATGCTGTTCCTGGTGCTGAGCATCTCTGCCGGAATCTGTGAGGAATTGGTCTTCCGAGGCTACCTGCAGCAGCAGTTTGCTCGCATGGGACGCAGAATCTGGGCTGGCGTTGCGCTCTCCGCGTTGGTGTTTGGCGGCGCGCATGGCTATGAAGGAATTGCCGGAATGTTGCTGATCACCGCGTATGGCGCTATGTTCGGCGTGCTCGCACTGCTGCGAAGAGGACTGCGGACGGGAATGATCGCGCACGCCTGGCACGACTCCATCAGCGGTGTAGCGTTGGTGTTGTTGCGACATTATGGTCTCCACGGCGCAGGAAAATGAGCGCATGGGGAAGTGGACGGTTGGCTTCATCGATTCCGATTGGTGAATTGATCTTCATGAAATGCTATTTTTTTCTTGACACTGTTTTTTTAGGATTCTATACATTCGTTAACTGCAAAGTATCTCTTGCAGGTTCGATGTCGACTCGACAAAGGGAGAATAGGAAAAATGGCAACCAAGAAAGCAGTAGCAAAGAAGCCAGCGAAGAAGGCAGCCAAGAAAACAGCAAAGAAGAAGTAAGCAGGCAACGTAACAGGCAACACAATCGGGGGACGCCCAAAGCGTCCCCCGAGGTGTTTTTGGGGCACGCGGTATCGCCAGTGTTTATGCGGCTGCGGGAGCTCACTCGCAGCGAGATTCCCAGATTTACGTTTCGTGTTTTGCCGGGGGAGGATGCGCTTCTCTCACCGTGGCCGCGGGTGATGGTCTGGCGGAGAGAACGGAGTTCGGGAGTTTGGCGCCGCCGCTTCCAGAGGCATGGAGGCGGAGCCCACCCGGCCCGGAGGCGCATATGCTTACCAAAGTGGTACGGCGCCATGACACCTTTTGAGGAGACGGTCGCGCCATGACGAGAAGACGGTGGATCGCCGATGAATGGGACGAGACCAGCGCCTCGCTCAGGGGCGAGCAGGCAGCTCATTTGATTCGTGTGTTGCGCGCGCAAACCGGCATGGAGTGCGACATGGTTGCGGGAGACCGGGTGTGGCGAGCGGTGATTTCCGGCGTCACGGGAGATGCGGTGCGGTTTGCGCTGCTCTCCGAGGTAGTAGCGGAGCCGGCCCTTGCGGTAACGCTATTGCTCTCGATCTTCAAGTTCGACCGCATGGAGTGGATCATCGAGAAAGCGACGGAGCTGGGGGCCGAGAGGTTCATTCCCATGAGCGCGCGGCGCAGTGAGAAACATCTGGTGCAGGCCGCAACCGCCCGCGTGGAGCGTTGGCGCCGGGTTGCACGTGAGGCGGCGAAGCAATCGCGGCGATCCGATGTGCCGATCGTGGAAGATCTGGTGTCGTTGAAGTCGGCGGTGCTCATCAGGCCCGCCCATCCGGGGTTGAGTCTGTTGCTGGCTGAGCAGGAACGTTCGACAACCTTGTACGCAACGGTGCAAGCGGCACTGCAGCAAACCACCCTGGAAAAACCGGCAGTGCATTTTGCCGTGGGACCGGAAGGCGGGTGGACAGCCGACGAAGAGGCCCTCTTCACACGAGAAGACTGGCAGCCGGTAAGCCTGGGTCCGAGAATCCTGCGCGCCGAGACAGCAGGGGTTGCGGCGATGGCGGTGATTGCCGCGATGCTTGGCTGAAGTTTGCGATGGAAGGAAGCCGCAGCCCTCTCCCTTCGGTCAGGATGACAAATTTTCACTATCCCGGGATTTCCTACTCACCAGCCTTAGGTAGAAGCGGCAGTCCTTACGCTGCGCCAAGCTTCGTCGGAAAAATTTTCCAGGAGTGGTCCTCGGGAATAAGAACCGCAGATCCCTCGGCATCGCTTTCGCTCTTAACGGGAAAGCGTTGGGGAGGGCATCCTAGCCCACTCAAGCCAACAGAAGGCTTGAATGGGGCACCCAAAGCTCAGCTGAAGAGATCCTTCATCTTGCCCAGCAGGCTGCGCGAGGTGGGCTTGTTCTCAATATGCATGGTTTCGCCGAGCTGGCGAAGCAGATCCCGCTGCGCTTTTGAGAACTTCTTCGGCGTCTGCACCACAATCTGGACCACCAGGTCTCCCCGGCCGTGCTCGTTGAGATGCGGCACACCCTTGCCGCGCAGACGGTACTCCTTGCCGGACTGCGTGCCCTCGTGGATCTTCAACAGGGTTTCTCCTTCAAGCGTCGGCACTTGAATTTCGTCACCCAACGCAACCTGCGGAAAGGAGACGAAGATGACGCAATGAAGGTCATTGCCATCGCGCTCGAAGAATTCGTGCGGCTTTACCGACAGCACCACATAGAGATCGCCCTTACCGCCGCCGGAACGTCCTCCGTCGCCTTCGCCCTGGTAGCGAATACGGGTTCCATCTTCCACGCCGGCGGGCACACTGACACTCATGGTGTGACGCCGGTCGGTGAGGCCTGCACCGTTGCATTGCAGACAGGGGTCGGTAATCACTTGCCCGCTGCCATTACAAATCGGGCAGGTGCGGGCGATGGAGAAGAAGCCCTGCTGGTAACGTACTTGACCACGGCCGGCGCATTGTTTGCAGGTTTCAGGGCCGCGGCCGGCGGGCGCGCCGGTTCCACGGCAATCAGCGCAGATCTCGGCGCGGCGGAATTGGATCTCTACCTGCTTGCCAAAAACCGCCTCTTCAAACTCGAGCGAAAGATCGTAGCGAATGTCGCGGCCACGCTGCCCGCGCCCATTGCGACGCCCGCCGCCCATGTTGAACATCTCTCCGAAGAAGTCTCCGAAGATATCCCCCACATCGGTGTTGGTAAATCCCTCGAAGCCCGACGAACCCATGCCACTCACACCAGCGTGCCCGTAACGATCGTAGGCGGCGCGCTTTTGCGGGTCGGATAATATCTGATAGGCTTCGCTGGCCGTCTTGAACTTATCCTCCGCTTGCGGATTATCCGGGTTGCGGTCGGGATGGTACTGCATGGCCAAGCGGCGGTAGGCGGTCTTGAGCTCCTGATCGCTGCAGTCGCGGGAGACGCCCAGAAATTCGTAGTATTCGACTTTGGTCACGTTGGATGCGCTACTCATGCTTCTTTCTGTTGCGGATTATTGACGATACGAACCAGAGCAGGACGGAGCAGGCGGTCGCGGATGCGGTATCCGCGGCGAACCTCCTCCAGGACCTGGTGGTCAGGTAGGTCAGTGCGGTCGACACTCTCGAGTGCCTCGTGCACGCGGGGATCGAATCGGGCGCCGACGGACTCCACCGGCTGCACGTTGAGCGCGCGCAGAACATCTTCCATTTGCTTCACAATGAGTTCGATGCCGGTACGCAACTGTTCCAGTGAGCCTGCGGAACCCAGAGCGAGCTGAAAATTGTCCAGCACGGGAAGGAATTGCTCGACCGCACCGGAAACAGCGAAATCGCGGAAGTCTGCGCGTTCGCGCGCTTCCCGCTTGCGTGCATTCTCAAATTCAGCCTGAAGGCGCGCCAGCCGGTCGACCAGTTGGTCTCGTTCGCCTTTAAGGCGATCGACCTCGCCCTGCAGATGCGCCGCAACGGCCTCTCCGCTGTTGGTCTCGCCTTCTGCGCTAGCCGCATCCGCTGAATCTGCAATGGGATCGTTCTTCTGTTGCGCTTCGTTGACGGGATCAGTAACTTTGCGTGCTGTTGCCATAGTGATTGGGTGAAAACCTTTCGCATAACTTGATGCAGAATCGTGATGAACGATGCAGAGTGCTCCGCGCGGGGCTCTACAACTAAAAAGCAGAAGCGCGCTATTGCGTCGGCAATATACGGTCCGTGAGCTGCGAGATGAAGGACACGGCGTTGATGGTCTCCTGATAAGCGATGCGCGTAGAACCAATCACGGCCACCGTTCCCAGGCTCTGCGTGCCCAGCCGCGCCGGCGCGCCGATCAGAACCAGATTTCGCATCTCCGGAATGGTTTCCTCCAAACCAACCACTACGCGCACGGACTGTTGCCGTGCATCCACGTACGCGTCGAGCAGCTCGATCAACCGCTGCTTGGTTTCCAGCGCGTTCAGCAATTGGCGCAGCTGCTCGGCGTCCGCCTCGCCCGCAACCAGGTTGGCCACTCCCACAATAAATATGGATTGCACCGCGCTTTGCTGCTCCAGCGCGCCTTTCCGGCAAAGCTCGTCGAGAGAACGCATGAGCTGGTCATATTCGCTGCGTTCCTGTTCCAGACGACGGGCCAGCTCCGCGCGAATGCGTTCGATCGACCAGCCGCGGAAGTTCTGGTTGAGAAATGCCGCCGCACCCTCCAGTTCAGTGAGCGAGAGGTCACGGTCCAGCGTCAGCACGCGATCGAGAACCATTCCGGACTTGGTCACCACCACCGCGAGCACACGACCGGTGGAGATTCTCGAAAAATGGATATGGTCCAACCAGTACGTCTCCGTTTGCGCTGCCATGGCCACGCCGACGCCGCTCGATATCAATGACAGCACGTGTGATGTTCTTTCCAGAAATTGCTGCGGACTGCTCACGCCGGCAAAACTCTCTTCAATTTGATCTCTCCGTTCCTGGGTGAGCGCGCTGGGCATAATTCTCATACCCCCATGAAGCTGCTCGACATATAAGCGAAATGCACTAGCCGTCGGGCAGCGACCGGCCGAGGTATGAGGCTGCTCCAACAGCCCCGCTTCCCCCAACGCCGCCATTACGTTGCGAATCGTCGCCGCGCTCATTCCATCCTTATTGTCTAATTGGCGCGCTACGGTCTGGGAGGCGACAGGCTCCCCGGTCGCAATATAGAGTTCGATGATCGCGTTCAGGACCAGCCGGTCGCGAGGGCTGATCCGAAGGTCGGAAGACATTGTCCACCTGCCCTAAGGCGCTCATTCCACACTGGTTTAAATCAACCAAAAGCGCACGTGCCTGCATAGATTCTAGAAGCTTGAGTGTTGCACTGTCAAGATCGCGACGGGCTTCGCGGGTGCACGTTTATTGAGCGCAGCTGAAGGGTACGGGCTTCAGCCCTCCCATCTTCCTTATCCGCACCTCGAGCTCGACCCAGGGGACTAAGTTATTTCAAAGATGTTCTCGTCTTTCGCCGATAATGCGAGCGCGCGTTCCGCAACCTTGCGCGCCACCTCGAAGAATTGCCGGGCGTGCGCGTTGCCTTCCCCGGCCAGAACGATAGGCAAGCCATGGTCGCCTCCGTGGCGTATTTCCGAGTCCAGTTCGATCGAGCCCAGGAAGGCCAGATTGGCTTGCTTAGCCAGGCGCTCCGCGCCGCCCCGGGAAAAGATGTCGATCACCTGATTGCAATGGGGGCAGGTGAACTGGCTCATGTTTTCCACCAGGCCCAGCACTTCGACATTGACCTGATGGAACATCTCCAGCGCCTTACGCGCGTCCTGAAGCGAAACATCCGAGGGCGTGGAAATGATGACCGCACCGGTGAGGGGAACCGTCTGCACCAGCGAGATCACAACATCTCCGGTGCCCGGCGGGAGATCGACCAGAAGAAAATCGAGTTCTCCCCACTGCACCTGCTGTAGAAACTGGCGAATGATCTGGTGCAACATCGGGCCGCGCATCACCAGTGGCTTATCGCCGGGCGAGATAAAGCCGACCGAGATAAGCTTGACGCCATGGGCGACCAAGGGCTCGATCCGGTTGTTCTCGAGCACGCGCGGTTGCTGGCCGATGCCCATCATGAGAGGAACGTTGGGCCCGTAGATGTCCGCGTCGATCAGGCCGACGCGAAATCCCAACTTGACCAAAGCGGTAGCCAGGTTCACTGCGAGTGTGGTCTTGCCCACTCCGCCTTTGCCCGAACCGATGGCGATGATGTTCGATACTCCCGGGAGGGTTTGCGGCCCTGGCGGCGTTTGCATGTGTGCCATATAAAACCCCTTTAAGAACCTTCTTGCTTGTGACCGGCAGTAGCCAGAGTTTCCGAGCGCGCGCTCCGCTTGCGCTCGCGTTCGCGTTCGCCTTGTTCGCGGCGCCGCCCTGCATCATCGTAACGGCGTTTGTCCTCTTCCGTCTCGGGCTCCAATGGGGGCACCCGCACCCGGCCTCCCTGCGGGTTGACCGCAACAAAGGTAAGGTACGCCGACGCGACATGACGCAAGATACCGTCAATTGTGTGTTCCACCCACACCTTGACGCCCACTTCCATAGAGGTGCGGAAAGCGCGATTGAGGGAGGATTTCAGAATCAACAGATCTCCGACATGCACAGGCGCAATAAAGTCGATATGGTCCATCGACGCGGTGACCACATAAGACCGGGCGTGGCGGTAGGCGGCCATCGCCGCGACCAGGTCGATGTAGTGCATGAGCCGGCCGCCCAGCAGGTTGCCCAGCGTGTTGGTGTCGTTGGGCAGGATCAGTTCGGTCATCTCGGACCGTGAGTCCGCAATCTTGCGGGGCGGAAGCGGAGGATCGGCCATATGGTTTGCACCTCGTAAAACGGATGCCTGCTTGGAGTCTAGCTCAAGTCTCGACAATTGCGCCGATGAATGCAAATTCCGTGTCCGCCGCGCCGGATTTCCTGCCTCGCTGCGCTGGAGACGGCCACGTGTGCGGTCCCGGCCAGCCGGGACCGCATGGAGCGCGCCAGCGCCACCAATACCAACAGGAAATCCGGCAGGGTGGTCGCGGCAAGGGCTTGTACAGTAGAAGAAAGCATGGACAAGATTGCAATGCTTACCGAGATACTGACGCATAACCCGGGAGATGCCTTTGCCCGCTATGGGTTAGCGATGGAGTATGCCAACCAGGGGCAGACGGATGTCTCCCTGGCGGAGTTCGACCGGCTGCTCTCCACCCATCCGGATTACACCGCCGGGTACTTCATGGCGGCGCAGACGCTAGTCAAGGCAGGACGGACGGATGAGGCCAAGGCGCGGCTCGCTCAGGGCATTGCCAGCGCGCAGCGGACCGGCAATGCCACATGCGCTGGGTGAAATGCAGGCACTGCTCAGCGAACTGGAGTGAAGGATCTTGTTCCCAATGTTCACCTCCTGAACGATAATTCCGGGTGGAAGAAAACGAGGTCGCGCGCCCGCTTTAAAGTAGCCAAAGGCCAATCACAGGGGATCAAAACCATAGCCTTGACAGCGGGCCGCAGCACGAGAAAGACGCGCATAATAGCAGCAGAATGAAGATACCTTTGTTTCCGCTGGAAGTAGTGCTGTTTCCCGAAGCAGCGCTACCGCTCCACATTTTCGAAGACCGCTATAAAGAGATGATCGGCGTTTGCCTGGCAGAGAAGATAGCTTTCGGAGTGGTCTGTGCCCAGCGCGAAGGCCTGGCCGTGGTCGGCTGCACGGCCGAGATCGTTCGCATCTTAGAGAAGTATCCCGACGGACGGATGGACATTCTGTGCCAGGGAGCGAAGCGTTTTGAGATTGAGAACCTGGATAACTCACGCAGCTTTCTGCAGGCCGAAGTCGATTTCTTTTCGGGACGAGGGTCTACCCGCTTCCCGCGCCATGCGCGAGGAGTGCACGGCGCTGCATTTTGAAGTACTGGAGCTGATGGGCGGTGAAAAGGCGCATCGGGCTTTCGATCTGGATGAACCGGTTGCCTTTCGCCTGGCGTGGGCGTCACCCACCGACCTTGCCTTCCGCATTGAGTTGTTGGCGATGCGATCCGATGCCGAGCGCACGGAACGGTTGATCGCCTTCTACACTGCGATGCTGCCCAAATTGCGCCGGGGAGTGCAAGCAAGCGCGACCGCCGGCCGAAACGGGCATGTCATGTAGCGTGCCTCAGAGCGGGTCTGCTCATGGTGTAAGGTGACAATAGGGGTTCTGGCCCCGTCCAGGAGAAGTGTTCTCGCACTCTCATTCGTACATTGCAACAGGAAATCCGCTCTAAGGAGCAAAATCATGTCCTCGTCGAGCCGTCTTCCCCAAACTCTGGGTGAGCTACAGACCAGCAAGGAATTCTACGAAGCGCGCCTGAAAAAGCGCAGCGTGAAAGACGAGTTGCGCGAGAACCTGATTGCCCGGTTGAAGAGCCGGCAGCCGATCTTCCCCGGCATCGTCGGCTATGAAGATACGGTTGTGCCGCAAATTGTGAACGCGGTCTTGTCCAAGCAGAACTTCATTTTGCTTGGCCTGCGCGGGCAGGCCAAGAGCCGCATCCTGCGCGGGCTGACCGAATTGCTCGACGAGCAAATGCCATACATCGCGGGCTGCGAGATCCGTGACAACCCCTATCACCCGCTTGTGCAAGCGATGCCGCGATCTGGTCGCCGCCCAGGGCGATGAAACGCCGATCGCCTTCCTGCCCCGCAAAGACCGCTACGTTGAGAAGCTGGCAACACCCGATGTGACGGTGGCTGACCTGGTAGGCGATCTTGATCCCATCAAAGCGGCGCGCGGCGGCCAGGACTTGTCCAATGAGCTGACCATGCACTACGGCCTGCTGCCCAGGGCCAACCGGGGAATCTTTGCCATCAATGAACTTCCCGATCTTGCGGGAAAAATCCAGGTGGCGCTTTTCAACATCATGCAGGAAGGCGATGTGCAGATTAAGGGATATCCCGTCCGCCTGGAACTGGACATCGTTCTTGCCTTCAGCGCCAACCCCGAGGATTACACGGCACGAGGCAAAATCGTCACCCCGCTCAAAGACCGGATCGGATCGGAGATCCGCACCCACTATCCCGAGACCATCGAAGAAGGCATGGCCATTACCGCCCAGGAGGCCTGGAGCGACCGTGGCGCAACCAAGATCACCGTACCGCAGTACATGCGCGAGGTGATCGAGCAAGTGGCCTTCTCCGCCCGCGAAGACAAGAAGGTGGATAAGCGCAGCGGTGTCAGCCAGCGTCTGCCCATCTCGACCATGGAGCTGGTGGTTTCGAACGCCGAGCGGCGCGCGCTGCTGCATGGAGAAAAGCTGGTGGTGCCGCGGATGAGCGATATGTATGCCGCGATGCCCGGCATCACCGGGAAAGCTCGAGCTGGAGTATGAAGGCGAGATGCGCGGCGCCGATGTGGTGGTGCGGGATCTGATTCGCACTGCGATCGGCAAGATCTTCGACAAGTATTTCTCCGGCACCAATACCCAGCAGATCGAGCAATGGTTCAACCTGGGGGGCACGGTCCGCATCGACGACGATCAGCCGTCGCAGGCCATCCTGGAAGAACTGAAGCAGATTCAGGGCCTGTTTTCCCAACTGTCGCCGCTCTCCGTTAAGGCTCTCCGACGCGCCGGAAATCGCGGTAGCTGGGGCGGAATTCCTGCTCGAAGGCATGTACGCCCACAAGCGCCTTAGCCGCAGTGAAGAGCGCGGCTTCAGCGCGCAGGAGAAGGCCACGCGCAAGCAGGAGCGGGTGGAGCAGGATCGCGATTACGACGAGTTCCAGGAGCAGCGGCGAACCCGCCGCGGATTTAACTAGAACGCCCGTCCTTCTCCCCCGGTGGCTCTTCGAGGATCTGTCGATGAAACGAATTCGCTACACAAAATACACCGGCGACCCGGCCTCGGAGATGAGCATGGAAGACCTGCTCAAGGCTCTGTCGGAATATCTGCTCGATTCCGGCTTTCAGGATCCCTGGTCGCGCTTCGCCGAGCTTGATGGCGAGCACACCATGGACAACCTGCGCGAAGCGTTGCGCCAGGCCCTGGAAGCAGGCGATCTTTTCGATGGCGAGATGCAGCAGCGCATCGAGCAGATGGCCGAGAATGGCCAGCTTGACCAGCTGATCGACAAGATCATGCAACGCATGGAGCAGGAGAACTACATCTCCACCCAGGGACGGCAGGATCCAAGTCAGCAATCGGCGGGCGGCCAGGCCGGCATGGCCGAGGGCCGGGTGCGCTTCGAAGTAACCGACAAGAGTCTGGATTTTCTGGGCTTCAAGACCTTGCGCGATCTGCTGGGGTCGCTGGGCAAATCGAGCTTTGGACGCCACGATACCAGGCATTTTGCCACCGGCATTGAGGCCAGCGGCGCCTCCAAGATGTATGAATTCGGCGACATGCTGAACCTGGATACGACGACCACGCTGAGCGCGGCCATCGCCCGCGAAGGCATCTCCATGCCTCTCAACCTGGAGTACTCCGATCTGCAGGTGCACCAGTGCGAGTATCAGAGCTCCTGCGCCACGGTGGTGATGCTGGATTGTTCTCACTCCATGATTCTGTATGGTGAGGACCGCTTCACGCCGGCCAAGAAGGTGGCGATGGCGCTCTCGCATTTGATTCGCACGCAGTATCCTGGCGACTCGCTTTCGCTGGTGTTGTTTCACGATTCGGCGGAGGAAGTGCCGATCTCCCAGATCGCGCGGGTCAAGGTTGGACCGCATTACACCAATACCCGCGAGGGGCTGCGCGTGGCGCAGCGGATCCTGGAGCGGCAGCGCAAAGACATGAAGCAGATTGTGATGATCACCGATGGCAAGCCTTCCGCGCTTACGTTGCCGGATGGGCGGATCTACAAGAATGCCTTCGGACTCGATCCCCTGGTGGTGAGTGAGACGCTGGAGGAAGTAGCTCGCTGCAAGCGCTCTAACATCATGATCAATACCTTCATGCTGGCCTCGGATCTTGGCCTGGTGCAGTTCGTGCAGAAGATGACCAAGATGTGCCGCGGCAAGGCGTACTTCACCACCCCGGATACGCTGGGCGAATACCTGCTGATGGATTACATGTCGCGCAAGATGAAGACCATCCACTAGTTGTCTTTCTCCGCAACAAATCGATGGGTGCGCATATCTCGCTCGTTTTTCGCGAGATATGGGATACCACCGAACCTTGACTTACGTTGCCCATTGAACTGAAAAGTCTAAGGATTTAGTTCAGTGGTATCCCACATCTCGCGAAAAACGAGCGAGATATGGGGCACCCGTCGATCGTTGCCGGGACAGAATTTGAGGACAAGCGGCGTGGTATCCCATGCCCGTTCGCGGCAGTACCTTTCGCCTTTTAGTTTTTCGCCATGTAGATGAAGCGCAGGATGAAGAGTGCCGCCAGGACGAAGAGCATCCAGTCCTGCCGGTGGCCTGTCCACGCAACAGCCGCAGCACCGCGAAGGACGTGATGCCAAAGGCCAAACCGTTGGCGATGGAAAATGTCAGCGGAATGGTGATCAGGGTAAGAAATGCGGGCACGGCCACCATGGGGTCTGCCCATTCGATCTCGGTGACGGCAGAGATCATCAAGGCGCCCACCAGGATCAACGCCGGCGCGGTCGCCGCGATGGGAATGCTGGCAACCAGCGGCGCCACAAACAGAGCCATCAGAAAAAACAGGCCGGTGACGATCGAGGCGATGCCGGTCCTGCCGCCAACAGCGACTCCCGCCGCGCTCTCGATGTAGCTGACCACGGTACTGGTACCGGCCATGGAACCGGCCAGCGTCGCCGTGGCATCGGCAAAGAGAATACGGTTCAGCCGCGGAATCTCGCCGTCCGGGTTCACCAATCCTGCCTTCTTGGTCACCGCCACCAGGGTGCCGACGTTATCGAACAGGTCGACGAACAGAAAGACGAAAACAACTTCCAGCAGGCCGGCGCCGAAGCTTCCGCCTAAGTGCAGAGCCCCGCGGATGTCGAGATGAAATGCGGTCGCGGTCAGGTCCTGCATGCGATAGTGGACGGGATGCCACTTGACGATCCCCAGCGCGAAGCCGGCGGCCGTGGTGCCCAGAATGCCCAGCAGCATGGCGGTGCGGACCCGCCACGCCTGCAGCACGGCAATGTAAGCAAACAGATGCACGCCAGCGCGGTCTGCGGTGCACGCAGATTGCCCATGGCCACAACGGTCGCGGCGCTGGGCACAATGATGCCGGCATCGCGCAGGCCGACAAAGGCGACGAACAGCCCAACCCCCGCAGCCACCGAGGCAAAAAACTCCCGGGGTATGGCATTCACGATCAACTGGCGAATTCCAGCCGCCGTCAACAGCAAAAAAACACAGCCGGAAATAAACACGCAGCCCAGCGCGGTCCGCCAGGGAACGCCCATCCCCTTGACGACGGTAAAGGCGAAGTACGCGTTCAGCCCCATGCCGGGCGCCAGGGCGATGGGATAGTTGGCAATAAGGCCCATCAGGATGCAGCCGATAGCTGCCGACAGGCAGGTTGCGGCGGCCACCGCGGGCACCGGCATTCCGGCCTCGCTCAGTATTCCCGGGTTCACGAATACGATGTATGCCATGGTAAGAAACGTAGTCGCCCCGGCAAGAATCTCGGTGCGCCACGTGGATCCCCGTTCCTGGATATGGAATGTCCGCTCGAAATAACTCAACGTTCGCGTGGTGTGCCCCGGCACCGTCGTGCTCATGGTTTCTCCTTTAGCTGCGAGCCCGGTATGCGATCCTGGTAGCGGTCCCAATTTGTAACAATTTCTGAGACGACGACATTCCCCACGCGATAGGCGGCCTCGAGCGCCGGCAGATAGGCGCTGTAGCGGTGGCCCGAGCTGGCGGCCAGGCTTTCTGCGGCGGTTAACCCGATGGGCGGCTGATCGAAGTTGCTGACCGTGCGCAGCACCATCACCCGATCCAGATCGACGCGGCCGGCGTGATGAAGAAAGCTGAGCGATTGCAAAACGCCGGTATCTTCCATAGCGGAAGTAACGAAATTGCCCTGCCGTTCGGTTTAATAGCTGACCCATTGATTCGCCCATTGATCGAGCAGCTTGCCGTGCCAGAAGGTGGAAGCGGAAAGCGTATCGCCCTTAAGGACGAATGGCGGACGGCGCGCATTCGCTCCGGCAAAGTGCGCGCGCGCGGCCGCCAGCTGCGGCGAATCGTCGAGCTTGACCGCTTTCGTTTGCTGGTAAGCCCATTCCCTCAGACCCGGGTTGAGATGAAAGATGGCGAAGTTGTCGTCGTCACGCGGTTGCTCGTAAGGCTTCGTCTTGTTCAGCGGCACATAGCCGGTGGTCCATTGCGGCGGAATCTCCCGGCCGTCGATCTCGTAGGCCAGATCGCCATCCACCACCCATTCTGCCCAGGCGGCGGAGCCCAGCGAAGCATCCTCGGGGTCGGCCCCGGCAATGCCGGCGATCAACCAATATGCCTTGCTGAAATCGAAGCGGGGATCAAGACCGAGGGCCATGATGGATGCGGCAGCCCTCGCCGTGCCTACCCCAGCCAGCACTCCCAGCACACCTTGATCGTTCATGCGCAGGTCGTGAAAGCCCTGGGGAAAGGGATAGACGTGGTCAAGGTGTTCGCGTTCGACCCAATACTGGTACTCGCCGGGAGTGTCGCCCTTATCGGCTCCGGGTTCAAAGAGCGAGATCACCACGACCTTGACGGGAACCGGCGCCGGACCAGCCGCAAAGGCGCCGGCAGCAGACAAAATGCAAAACAGCAAGGCCAGCAATCGAGTGCTCATACGGGAGCATAGACGGAAGAAGGCCCAGGGACCAACAGAAAAGAAATCGCAGCCTAATACGCGATTTTGCCTGGTGTTCCTGCCAAAGGCGAAAGCTCTCAATGGCATGGTCCGGCAGCAAGCGCACCATCGGCACCTTGCGCTGGCTTCGCGGCACCTTCATTTCCTCGTAGATAAGCGAGTCGTCGAAGCCAGCCTCGGCGGCGTCGTGA
The DNA here is from genome assembly GCA_963736535.1 of uncultured Acidobacteriaceae bacterium. Classification (GTDB taxonomy): domain Bacteria; phylum Acidobacteriota; class Terriglobia; order Terriglobales; family Acidobacteriaceae; genus PALSA-350. The sequence continues at coordinate 43,783 of CAVTPN010000008.1, read as the reverse complement.
CAGGTGTTGCCAAAATAGACGGAGTCCAGCCGGACCCAGTAGATCGCGCCCAGGCACATAGGACATGGTTCGCAACTGGTGTAAAGCACGCAACCAGGCAACTGGAAAGTTCCCAGCGCCTTGCACGCCTCGCGGATGGCATTCACCTCGGCGTGAGCCGTAGGATCATTGTCCGCGGTCACCCGGTTGACGCCGGTGGCGACGATCTCTCCATTCCTGGCGACCACCGCTCCAAAAGGGCCGCCCACTCCGCTGCGCACGTTCTCGGTGGCCAGCCGGATGGCCAGTTGCATGAAATCATTTTCACTCTGCATCTTCGTCCCTCGTCGGCGATTTCGCTTGCACTCTCCAGGGGGCTGCCCGAATATCCGAAGTATGACACAGGCGTTTGTCTCCAGCCGCGTGGTGACGCCCGAGGGAGTGCGGCCGGCAGCGGTGATCGTCGACGAAGGACGCATTCAGGATGTGCGCGAGCCCGGAGCCGTGCCGCGCACAGCCCTGCTGCACCAATTCGGCGATCGGGTGCTGCTGCCCGGCCTGGTGGATTCGCATGTGCACGTGAACGAACCGGGCAGAACGGAATGGGAAGGCTTCGCCACCGCCACCCGCGCCGCCGCGGCCGGCGGCTATACCACGCTGGTCGATATGCCGCTCAATTGCCTGCCGGAAACCACGACGGTGGCTGCACTCGAAGCCAAGCGTGACGCGGCCGCCAGGCCAATGCCACGTAGACTGGGCGCCCTGGGGTGGATTGACGGGGCAGAACAGGACACACCTTGCGCCCCTGGCGGCAGCAGGCGTGGCCGGGTTCAAATGCTTCCTGGTCGATCCCGGCATTGCCAGGGTCTCGCCATGATCGAGCCGCGATGAACTGGAGGCCGCGCTGCCTGAGCTGGCCCGTACCGGCCTGCCTCTGCTGGTCCACGCGGAGTTGGCCGAGCACCTCTATCACGGCGGCGATGCAGACGACTGGCGGCAGTACTGCACCTGGCTGCGCTCGCGCCCTGATGAGTCGGAGTTGGCCGCCATCCGCATGCTGATCGGGCTTTGCCGCAAATATCGGTTTCGGCTGCACATCGTGCATTTGTCCACCGCGCTGGCGCTCGAGCCTCTAGCCCTGGCTCGCGCCGAAGGCCTTCCGGTTACGGTGGAGACCTGTCCTCACTACCTGCACTTTGTCGCCGAAGAGATTCCCGCCGGCGGCACGCTCTTCAAGTGCGCGCCGCCCATCCGCTCGCGCGCCAACCGGGAAGCGCTGTGGCAAGGGCTGCGCGATGGCATCATCGATCTGATCGCGACCGATCACTCCCCTTGCCCGCCGTCCATGAAGCAAGGAGATTTCCGCCAGGCATGGGGAGGAATTGCCAGCCTCTCGGTGGCGGTCTCCGTAATTTGGACAGAGATGCGCAAGCGTGGTCTTCCCCTCGAAGACCTGGTGCGCTGGATGTCAGCGCAACCCGCGAAACTTGCCGGGATGGAGGAACGCAAAGGAGCCATCGCCGCGGGATACGATGCGGACCTGGTGGTCTTCGATCCTGATGCCGAGTTCACTTTGAGCGCCGCAGACCTGCATTACCGGCACCCTGTATCTCCGTACCTTGGGGAGAGGTTACACGGCAGGGTCATAGCTACGTTCGTCAGGGGCGTTGCCGTATTTCAAGGATGGCTCGTTCCCCGGTCCCACCCGTGAGAGCAGCGGACGCAAAAACTGCGCGGCGACGCCGAAAAAATTAGAATCAGATATGCTCTGAAGAGCAGCCAAGAAGCGAAAATGCGAGAGGAGGTCCCTATTTGCAAACCCGCGTCGTGGGCACCTCCGTTCCCCGCAAGGAGGGCGCTGCCAAGCTGACCGGGCAGGCTCGTTACATCGACGATCTCTCGCTGCCGGGCATGATCTTTGGCGCCGCGGTGCGCAGCAGCATTGCCCGCGGCGCGATTGAAGAAATCAAATTCGGCGAGGGGATTCCCTGGCACGAGTTCACCATCGTCACCGCCAAAGACATTCCCGGCCGCAATGTGGTCTCGCTGATCGTGGACGATCAACCCTGCCTTGCCGATGGAGTGGTCAATCATCCGGAGGAGCCGATCCTGTTGCTGGCCCACCCCGACCGGCATGCCCTGGCGCGCGCGGTGGCGGCCGTGAACATCTGCTATAAGCCTGCGCCCTCGCTCCATACCATTGAAGAAAGCGAGCGCCGCGATCTGATCATCTGGGGCAAAGACAATATCTTCAAAAGCTTCCTGATTGAAAAGGGAGATGTGGACCAGGCATGGAAGGACGCCGCCTGGATCGTCGAAGGGGAATACAGCACCGGGGCGCAGGAGCAGCTGTACATCGAACCCAACGGAGTGATCGCACAGGCCGGCGACACTGGAGGACTGACCGTCTGGGGCTCCATGCAATGCCCGTTCTACGTGCACAAAGCCCTAGTGGCGCTCACCGGCTTGCCCGCGGAAAGCGTTCGCGTGATCCAGGCCGAGACCGGCGGAGCCTTTGGCGGCAAAGAAGAATATCCCTCGATGATCGCCGGCCACGCCGCACTGCTGGCCATGAAATCAAGACGCCCGGTGAAGATTATCTACGACCGCATGGAAGACATGGCGGCCACCACCAAGCGGCATCCCTCGCGCACCCGGCACCGCACCGCGGTCAGCGCCGACGGCAAACTGCTCGCCGCCGAGATCGAGTTCGTCATCGATGGCGGCGCTTATGCAACCTTATCTTCGACTGTGCTGTCGCGCGGCACCATCCACGCCGGCGGCCCTTATTACTGGCCCAACATCCGCGTCCGCTCCAAAGCGTATGCCACCAACACGCCGCCGCATGGCGCATTCCGCGGCTTCGGCGCTCCGCAAAGCCTGTTTGCGCTGGAGCGGCACATGGACCATGTGGCCAACACCATCGGCTTGCCTCCCGACGAATTCCGCCGGCGCAACCTGCTGCGCCAGGGGATGACGACCGCCACCGATCAGGTGATCCATGAACCGATCGTGATGCATCAGCTGCTCGATCGCGCGCTCGAGCTCTCCGGCTACCACGCCAAGGTGGCGCAGTTTGCCGCGCACAACCGCACCAGCACGCAGAAGAAAGGCATCGGCATGGCCGCCTTTCTGCATGGCGCCGGCTTTACCGGCTCCGGGGAACGCTATCTCAACGCGTTGGTGGGCCTGGAAGCAACCGCCGCAGGAGGCCTGCGGGTGCTGGTTTCGAGCACGGAGTTCGGCCAGGGAACCAACACCATTCTTTGCCAGATTGCCGCGGAGACGCTGGGCCTGGAGTACGACGACATCAGCATGGCCCCGATCGACACCAGCATCAGCCCCAACAGCGGGCCCACGGTGGCTTCGCGCACGGCGATGATCATCGGCAAGATTCGTGCAGACCGCGGCGTTGAAGATGCGGCAAACGCTGGTTGATAGCGGGCTGCTCGAAGCTTCCGCCGGCCGCGAGCAGTTCCTGGCCGCGTGCCAGGCCTACCGCCAGCGTTTTGGCGAGCTGCAGGCCTTCAGCCGCTATGAGGCGGCGCCGAATATCTTCTGGAACGATGAGCTGTATCGCGGCGAAGCCTATCCCGCCTATGCCTGGGCAGTCTACGTTGCCGAAGTCACGGTCGACACCACCACCTACAGCGTCACCATCGATGACTTTGTTGCCCTGCAGGAGATTGGCAAGGTGCTGCATCCCATCCTCGCTGCCGGACAGATTGAAGGTGGGGTGGCCCAGGGCATCGGCTACGCGCTGTACGAGAAGGTGCGTGTGGAAAGACGGGCGCATGATCAACAACCAGATGACCAACTACATCATGCCCACCGCGGAAGACATACCGCCCATTCGCGTGTTCTTCGAGGAAGTGCCCTACCAGTACGGACCGTATGGCGCCAAAGGCATCGGCGAGTTGCCCATGGACGGCCCCGCGCCCGCAATCGTGAATGCGATCGTGCAGGCGACCGGCGTCAACTTCAACGCGATCCCGCTGCTGCCGGAAGATATCTTTCGCGGCCTGACGGCGGAGCCGGAGCGCCCGGCGGAGTCCTTGGCTTTCCGCACTGGCGGCGGAGGGCAGCCAATGAGCGCCGGCCGACTGCGAGGTTTCCTTCACCGTGAATGGCGCCGCGCGTACCGTTTCGGTCTATCCCATGGAGCGCCTGCTCGACGTCTTGCGCACCCCACTGGGCCTTACCGGAGCCAAGGAGGGCTGCGGCGAAGGAGAGTGCGGTTCCTGCTCCGTGCTGATGAATGGCGAGCTGGTGAACAGCTGCCTGGTTCCCGTGCTCCAGGCCCAGGGAGCCACGCTGTGCACGATCGAGGGGCTTGCTCGCGGATGGCGGCCTGCATCCGGTACAGCAGGCATTTCTCAAGTGCGGAGGCGCGCAGTGCGGCATCTGCACGCCGGGCATGGTCATGGCCACGGTTCATCTTCTGCGCCGCAATCCTACGCCGACCCTGGAACAGGTTCGCGAAGGGCTGGGCGGCAACCTCTGCCGCTGCACCGGCTATACGCGCATCTTCAATGCCGTCTATGGAAGCGGCACAGACGGGTTCGAGACATGAGGTCCCATCCTTCGGAGTACGAGCTGGTAGCGCCCGGCAAGCTGGCGGCGGTGCTCGAACTGATGGCGCGTGAGCCGGGGGTGTGGCTGCCCATTGCCGGCGGCACGGAATTGATGGTGCAGTACGGCGCGGGAAGGCTCGGCGCGCGCAAGCTGGTTAGCCTTTGGGGACTGCCGGAGTTGCGCCGCATCGAACGCACCGACGCAGGAGCTGCTCATCGGCGCGGGATGCACCTACACCGACCTGAGAAATCATCCGCTGGTGGCGCAGGAGTTTCCCCTGCTCGCCCGCGCGGCGTCGTGGACCGGCAGCATTGCCAACCAGAACCGCGGCACGCTCGGCGGCAACATCGTGAACGCATCTCCGGCCGCCGATTCCCTTCCCGCATTGATGGTCTACGAGGCCGAACTGCTGCTTGATTTCCGCGCGCGGCGAGCGGCGCATCCCGTATGTCGATTTTCATACCGGCTACAAGCAGACCCGGCTGGCGGTCGATGAAATCATCTGCCGCGCGTCGCGCTGCGACCGCAATTTGCCAGCTACTACGCGTACTCCCGCAAGGTGGGCACGCGCAACGCGCAAGCCATCGCCAAGCTCTGCCTGGCCGGGCTGGGCAAGTCTGCAGACAACAAGATCGAAGACGTGCGGCTGGCCATCGGCAGCATGGCGGTCACGCCGTTGCGGCTGCGGCGCACCGAAGAGACGCTGCTGGGCCGGGCGTGGAGTCCGGCATTGGCTGGCGAAGCCCGGCAGGCGCTGGAAGCCGAGGTCGCTCCCATCGATGACATTCGTTCCAGCGCTGCTTACCGGCTCCATGTCGCCGGCAATCTGCTGCAGGAGTTTCTCGAGGGACTCTTCCGTGAACCCAGTGCTGGCGCGTTGGAACGCGCTGCCGCCGGATGAGGCAGCGGACGAAATCCTCTCCTGCTGCGGCTCCCGCGCCTGGGCCGCGCAGTTGGCGGCGATGCGCCCATTTGCGGACGAGCAAAGCCTCTTCGCCGCCGCTGACCACTGCTGGCAGCATCTCCCCGAGGCTGACTGGCTGGAAGCATTCCGCAGCCATCCGCGCATCGGAGAAAAGCATGCGCAGACCAAGACAACGGCCGCCTCTGCCGCGTGGTCAAGCGGTCGGAGCAGAGCCAGATGAAGGAAGCCGATGCTGCTATCCTACTGCGGATGCAAGAGGGTCACCGCGTTTACGAAGAACGCTTTGGGCGCATCTTTATCGTCTGCGCCAGCGGCAAGCAGCCTGCGGAAATGCTGCGCATACTGGAGCGCCGCCTGAACAACGATCCGGCGGAGGAGTTGCTGGAATCGGCCGCGCAACAGCAGCAGATCATGCAGCTCCGACTGCGCAAGTGGCTGGCTGGGAGGCTGCGTGAGCCGCATCTCCACCCATGTGCTCGACACCGCGCTCGGCCGGCCGGCGGCCGGCATGATGGTGCACCTGGAATACGCCGGCCCCTCCGGCGAATGGAAAACGCTCGCGGCGCGCCGAGACCGACGGAGATGGCCGATGCGCGAACCTTCTGCCCCAACGGAGATGCGGTTTTGCAGCCGGGGCAATACCGGCTGCGCTTCGAGACCGGAACCTATCATGCGGCGCAAGTCGGTCAAGGGGCTGTACCTCACGGTTGAGATCATCGTGACCGTGCGGCCAGGCGATACCCACTTGCACGTTCCGTTACTCTTGAGTCCCAATGGCTATACCACCTACAGGGGGAGCTAGCCGGTGATTGCCCTAGCAGAGAACACCTACGGAAAATCCAGCGTGCGCGTGGTGAAGGTCAAGCGCGATGGTCCGCTGCATACCTTGAAGGAGTGGAAAGTCGAAGTCCTGCTCTCCGGCGACTTCGAAAGCTGCTTCACCGCCGGCGATAACAGCGAGATATTGCCCACCGATACCATGAAGAACACCGTCTATTCGCGAGCGCGCGAGAGCACGGCGGAGTGTATCGAAGATTTTGCCCGGGAGCTGGCCGAGTTTTTTCTCGGCCGCAATCCGCAGGTCGAGCGGGTCAACATCAACATCGCCAGCTCCCCCTGGGAGCATGTCTTGTCCCAGGGTAAGCCGCATCCCTCAACCTTTATTCGCGGCACCGGCGAGTCACAAACCACGGCGGTTACGTATTTCCAGGGTGGAGGGGTCTCGGTCACCTCGGGCCTTGACAACCTGGTGCTGCTCAAGACCGCCAACTCCGGTTTTGAGGGATATATACGCGACTCGCTGACCACTCTGCCGGAAACAGCAGACCGGCTCTTCGGCACCGCGATGCGTGCGCAATGGAAATATCGAGTCCGCGGCTTTGCCCTTCGACCAGCTGCGCAGCAAGCTGCGGAGACGCTGATCGATGCCTTTGCCGAGCACGACAGCAAGTCGGTGCAGCATACACTCTATGCCATGGCCCAGGCAGCGCTCGAAGCCGTACCGGAAATCATGGACGTGGAGCTGGCAATGCCCAACAAACACTGTCTGCTGGTCGATCTCTCCCGCTTCGGGCAGACAAATCCCAACCAGATCTTCGTGCCCACCGACGAGCCCTATGGCAACATCGTGGCCCGTATATGCAGAGAACCGTAATCAGTGAAATCCTTTCCTGCAACTGAAACGACGGTTTGATGTTAGGAAAGACCCACGATTTGTGGCTGGGACAGACCTACGTTTTGTCGGTGGGACGAAGATTTCCAAGGGGTATGAATGCAATTGAACTGCGAGAGCAGGCGGACAAAGTCATTGCCCGCTGCCGCTACCTCGCCCAATTCACCGAAGAGCCGGGCCAGATCAAGCGCACCTTCCTCTCCCCCGCGATGCGCGATTGCATGCAGGCCGTGCAGGGGTGGATGGAAGCCGCGGGCATGCAGGTAGTGACCGATGCGGCCGGCAATCTGCGCGGGCGATATCCTGCGGCTCCTCGAGCCCTTGCCTGATGATCGGCTCGCATCTCGACACGGTGCCGAACAGCGGCGCCTTCGACGGCATCCTGGGCGTGATGCTGGGGCTGGCCCTGATCGAGGCCCTGGAGGGAGAAAAGCTGCCCTTTGCCATCGAACTGGTCGGATTCTCAGAAGAAGAGGGTGTTCGTTTCGGCCTTCCCTTCATCGGCAGCCGGGCGGTGGTCGGGCGCATGGATGCTGAAGCGCTCGCCACCGAGGACCGCGATGGAATTTCCATTGCGCAGCGCGCTGGCATCGTTCGGGCTCGATCCTCGAGCATCGCCGAGTGCGTCTTGAGCGACGATGTGGCCGCCTTCCTCGAGTTCCACATCGAGCAGGGCGTGCTGCTGGAAAGCGAAGATAGGTCGCTGGGCGTGGTGCAGGCGATTGCCGGCCAGAGCCGCGCGGAAATTACCTTTACCGGCCGGGCCCGTCATGCCGGCACGACGCCGATGCGGCTGCGCAACGATGCGGTGGCCGGCGCGGCCGAGTGGGTCGGCGAAGTGGAGCGGCTGGCCCTGAGGACTCCGGGCATGGTGGCCACCGTCGGCGATCTGCGCACCCACCCCGGAGCGGGGAATGTCGTTGCCGGGCAGTTGCGCGCCAGCCTCGATGTGCGCCATGGGGAGGATGCGGTTCGCCACCAGGCGGTGGATGAGCTGCTTGCCGATGGCGGCGTCGATCGCAAAACGGCGCGGCCTCACGCGTTGCAGTAGAATGCTGATGGACCAACCCGCGGTAACCATGGATGCCCGGTTGTGCGCGCTGGCGAGCGAGGCGATCCGCAGCATTGGAATCGCACCGCTCTCCATGGTCAGCGGCGCCGGCCATGATGCCATGATTATGGCCGAGCGAGTGCCCAGCACGATGATCTTTCTGCGCAGTCCCGGAGGCATCAGTCATCATCCCGACGAGTCGGTTCGTCCCCAGGATGTAGAGCATGCGCTGGCCGCCGGTCTTAGCATTTCTGCGCCTCTTCGCAGCTGCTACGCGCCACCGATCCATAAGGAGCAGAGCACTCCGCATGCATAACCTGGGACATACCCGCAGCGATCGCCAGCCCACGCACCTGCTGCAAACGCCGGATACGTTTGTGGGCATGCCGCTGCCCGGTTTCGATTCTGTCACCGTCATCGTGCACGCAGCGCCCGCCATCGGAGCCGCCTTCACCCAGTACACCGCGGAGTTCGAGCCCGGTGGCTCGCTGGGGCCGGCGCATGGGCAGCGCTTTCTCTATGTGCTCGAAGGCGCCATCACGGTGGTTGCTGGGCGGCAAGACACACCAGCTTGCCCCGGGCGGATATGCCCATCTGCCGCCCAACCAGCCGCACACGGTCAAGGCCGTCGACGAGAAGCCGCGTGGCCGTCATTGAGAAGCCGGCCATTTCACTGCTCGACGGGGCCCCCGCGCCGGCTCTTTTCGGCACCGAGGACAGCGTCGTCTCGCAGCCCCTCGGCGGGGACGACGCGCTCCAAGTGAAGCAGTTGCTGCCCACCGCGCCCGGCTTCGACTACGCGGTGAACACGATGAGCTACCAGCCCGGCGCCGCGCTGGCCCTGGTCGAAATTCACGTGATGGAGCACGGGCTGCTGATGCTCGAAGGCGGCGGCATCTACCGCCTCGGGAATTCCTGGTATCCCGTACAGACGGGAGATTTTATCTGGATGGCGCCCTACTGCCCGCAATGGTTCGGCGCTCTGGGCAAAACTCCGGCAAAATATCTGATCTACAAAGACTGGAATCGCCATCCGCTTCCTGGACGGTAAACCATCTATGCAACTGCGAATCGATCGCGATCGGTTGCTTGCTGACATCGAGACGCTGGCCTCGTTTTCCGACGACACGCCTCCTGGAATCTCGCGGCTGGTTTTTTCCGACGCGGACCAGAAGGCGCGTGTGTGGCTCAAGTCGCAATGCCGCGAGGCCGGATTGGCGGTGCGTGAAGACGCAGTGGGCAATATGTTTGCCCGCTGGGCTGGGGCCCGGCCGGAGCTTGGGGCGATCGGCACCGGCTCTCATATCGACGCCATTCCCCACTCGGGAAAGTTTGACGGCACGGTGGGCGTGCTGGGCGGCCTGGAGGCGATCCGCGCTTTGCAGCAGAGTGGCTTCCAGCCGCAACGCTCCATCGAGCTGTTGCTCTTTACCGCCGAGGAGCCAACGCGCTTCGGCCTGGGCTGCCTGGGTAGCCGGATGTTGAGCGGCGGGCTGGACAGCAGCGCAGATGCGCGCTTGAAAGATTCCGAAGGCAACACGCTGGCCCAACTGCGCGCCGCGGCCGGCTTCCATGGCTCACTCGACGAGGTGAGCCTGCACGATGGCTACTATGCCGGGTTTGTCGAGTTGCATATCGAGCAGGGTCCGCTGCTGGAGAAGGAAGGTTTGGCCGTGGGCATTGTCACCAGCATCGCTGCGCCCGCGGCTTTGCGCATCCGTGTGGAGGGCGAGGGAGGCCACGCCGGAGGCGTGATGATGCATGACCGCAAGGACGCCTTTTGCGCCGCCGCGGAGATTGTGCTCGCCGTCGAAGAGCGGGCGCTTGCGACCGGTTCTGTGGACACCTGCGGCACCGTGGGCAAGTGCCATGTCTATCCCGGAGCGGTGAACAGTATTGCCAGCCGGGTAGAGATGGAAGCCGATATCCGCGACACCGATGAGCAGCGCAGAAACCAGGTACTGCGCGAGATCGAGGAGGCCTGCGCGCGGGTGGCGGCCAAGCGAAATGTTCAGGTGAAGGTTACGCCCATCAATGCCGATGCTCCGGCGACATGCTCACCGCGCATCATCGAGGCCATGGTGGAGGCTGCGGCTGAGAATGGGCTCGGCTACAGGAAGATGGTCAGCCGCGCCTATCACGACTCGCTGTTCATGGCCCGCATCGCTCCGGTCGGGATGGTGTTCATCCCTTGCCGCGGCGGGGTGAGCCATCGCCCCGACGAGTATTCCGCGCCGCAGGAGATCGAGAATGGCGCCAAGGTGCTGGCCTGCACCCTGGCCAAGTTATCGATGGGTTAAGCCTGACCCTCGACGTCGGGCATGACTAGATAGAGCAGGATAATGCCCGCGATCGCGAACATGTGATCGGCCCCTGATTCGCCGCTCCACTCCTTGGACTGCCACATCAGAAACCACTCGTTGCCTACACTCAAAAAGGCTGTCAGCCACATCAGCAAGCTGAGCGTGAGCGCCACCACTCCCAGTCTCTTGGCGGCATTGAAGGTGGCCGCGCTCGACCGCAGATTGCGGATCAGCAGGATTCCTCCCAAATACAAGAGCAGGCCGGTCACGATCTCCCAGCAGACGATGGATCCGAAAAATAGCCAGGGAACGATGGGCGAATGAATCGAGCGCCACATACCGTTGTTTCCCGGGAAGGTGGTATCCATCAGCAGAACGTGGCGCACGAAGGTTAGATTGGAGTTGTAGTCGTTGGTATTGTTGAAGACCACCAGGGTGTAATAGAAGCCGAGCGCGAAAAGAAGCAGAGCCTTTGAGGCACGAATGGTCATTATTGTCCTCCTGCGAAAGTAGCGAAATAGGCCTGGAGTGCAGCGATCGTCTGGTCATCATAGCCGGGGCTGCCGGCCATTTTGCTGTGCGGATTCAACGCCTGCGGATTACGCACATACTTAGCAAAAAATTCGGGGCTTCCCTTGGCCATAGCGGCGAGCACGGGCCAGGGAATCTTTGCCATTTGCCCACCCTCGGCGCCCATGTTGTGACAGCGATAGCAGTTCTGTTGCGCGATCCGGAAGCCGTCCATGACCGGCGAGCCGGGGGCGAATTCGCCGTGCGGCGTAATGGGGCCGAAGACCTCGCTCTCGCGGCGGAAGTCAAGGCGCACGACTTCAAAGGGAATTTGCGCTTCGTCGCTGTGGGAGAGCACTTTGAACGATGGAATGAAGCCGGGGTTGGCGATTACATACGGTCCCAGCTCGCCGCCGTTCTCCGCCTTGGGCCAGTCCTCCTGTGATTTGCCATTCACCGTCAGCACCAGCACGGGATGGTGGGCTGCGAGGTAGGAGGCCGGGTAGTTGCTGCGATACCCGTCTGCGCATATCGCCACCACCATATCGGCATCCGCGTTTAACGAACGCCGCAACTGATCGAGAGCGACGCCGCCGATGCGGGCCGGTGCGGGAAAGTTCGAATCATTGGCGGCCATGAAGCTGGCCTGGGGTAAGTGGAGCAGGTCCTGGTATGAGATAAACTGGGCCGCGCTCGAGACCGCTCCCGCCACTTCAAGATCTGTCGGAGATTGCCGGGCCGCGTGCAAGAGTGGACTGTGTAGCGCGGTTTGCGCGGAAAGCAACAACGTACCGGCGACCATCAGAGCGGCAACCACTCGTTTCATTGGCTCATACTAACCTGCGCTCCTTGCCAGTCAAGAAAGTTTCTGCCAGGGTGGCCGGTGTTCCGCGGAGTGGAAGTGATATAGATTACGAACACATGAGCGCTGAGAAACGATTGCTGGAGCTGGGGATTGTCTTGCCGGAAGGACCCGCGCCCGGGGGGAATTATCTTTCCGCAAAGGCCGCGGGAAATCTGCTTTATCTCGCGGGGGCCATCTCCACCGGCGCGGACGGCGTGATCACGGGGACGGCCGGAGCCGATCGAAGTATTGCCGAGGGCTACGCCGCGGCTCGCGCGTGTGCCTTGACCCAGCTCGCGGTGCTGAAGCAAGCGCTGGGCTCGCTGGACAAGGTTCGCGAGATAGTCAGCGTGAACGGCTACGTGAATGCCGTTGCAGGTTTTCCGGATTCGCCCGCAGTCATCAACGGGGCCTCCGATCTGTTGGTGGCCGTGTTCGGAGACCAGGGCCGCCACGTGCGCGCCGCGATTGGCGTGAGCGCCTTGCCGCGGAACGCGCTGGTTGAGTTGCAGATGACCGTGGCGGTATAAGGAGCTGAATGGCCGAACACCGGTTAACCGCAGAGCCCACCCATTCGCGCTGGAACCGAGCGCTCGAGCCGCGACTCACCATCGCATCCGGGGACACGGTGCAGATGAGCTGCCTCGACGCGAGCGGCGGCCAGGTAACGCCGAGTTCGAGCGTGGAGGATTTTCTGGCCATCGACCGGGGCAGGATTCATGCCTTGACCGGACCCATCCGGATCGATGGCGCGGAGCCGGGCGATGTGCTGCAGATCGATGTGCTGCAGGTGGAGCACCGCGGCTGGGGCTGGTCGAGCGTGATTCAAGGGCTCGGCTTTTTGAAGGAGCAGTTTCGTGAGCCGTATCTCTTTCATTGGGCGCTCGACCCGGAGGTAAGCCGTTCACTGGGGCCGGCGATCGTCCCGCTGCGTCCTTTCTGTGGAGTGATGGGGGTTGCCCCGGCGGAAGACGGCGAGTTCAGAACTCGTCCCCCCGGCCCGTTCGGCGGCAACATGGATGTGCGTGAGCTATGCACCGGGGCCACTCTTTATCTGCCGGTACTGAACGCGGGCGCCCTCTTTTCCGCCGGAGACGCGCACGCCGCCCAGGGCGATGGAGAAGTCTGCATCAACGGCATCGAGTGTCCGGCGGACGTGACTCTGCGCTTCCGCGTACACAAGCAGCAACCACTCTCCGGACCGCTGCTCGAGTCCGCCGAGTCGCGCTCCCCGGATGCGCCCGCCGATGCGTGGATCGTAGTCGAGTCCGATGCGGACGCCCTGCAGGCGGCACGCGCCGCCACCCTGCGCATGGTGGAGCTGCTGGTCGCGCGGTGGTCGTTTGCCCCTATCCACGCGTACCTGCTGTGCAGCGTAGCCATGAAGCTGCGGCTCAGCCAGGTGGTCAACGAACCCATGATTACGGTGAGCGCAGCAATGCCGAAATGCGTGCTGCCCTCGAGGAAGATGTTTTGACCATTATGCTGATCAACGACCCCGCTACCGTTGCCGAGCTACACGAACTGTACCCCCGCTACGAGCAAGCACTGGTCAGCAATGATGTGGAGACCCTGATCAGCATGTTCTGGGCTTCGCCCTACGTGGCGCGCTTCGGGCCCACCGAAAGCCTCTACGGTATCAGTGAGATTGAGGCCTTTCGCAAAGGACGCTCGCCGGCCAATCTTGAGCGAACGATCCGACGGCTCGATATCGTCGCCTTTGGTAAGGACTTTGCCAGCATCACGCTGGCCTTCGAGCGGGAAATCGAGGGCCGGATCACACGCGGGCGCCAGAGCCAGACCTGGGCTCGCCTTCCCGAGGGATGGCGTATTGTCTTCGCTCACGTATCGTTACTTCCCTGAAGGAAATCAGGTTTCAACGCGGCATCGTTTGCTGCATCTTGCCTGGTGCAGCCAGTGTCCGGTTTCAGGTCATGCCGAGCCACGCAATTTTGCTTGGCTCGGCCATCCACTTTGAGCTATCCTCAACGCAGTCCCTCGAAATCCACCCCGGTTGAATTTTGGGCCGTCACCCTGTCGTGACCTTTCTGGTTACACCGACCTCGTAGTCGCATAAAGAAACAATTTAGCGTCCGGTCCCAGCTTCTCTCTCATGCGAGGCATAGCCACATGTATTTGAAGTCCAGAAAGCTCCTTTCGACAGCAGCCGTGCTGTTCTCAATCGTCTTCTCGCAGCCGCAGGCAATGCGGGCACAACAAACCCTGGGCGGAATCACTGGAACAGTGGTGGACCCTGCAGGAAGCGCCGTTCCCGGCGCTGAAGTAAAAGCCATATCAGAAGACACAAAGCTGGAGCGCACCACGAAGAGCAACGCTCAGGGCAGCTATCAACTGGTCGATCTGCCCATCGGCAAATACACGGTGACATTTACGATGCAGGGCTTTTCGACGGAGAAAATCCCCGGCATCCTGGTGCAGGCCGACCGCACCGTATCGCTGCAGGCGCAGCTGAAAGTGGGCACGGTAGCGGACTCGGTTGAGGTCGACGTCAATCCCCTGCTCAATGCGGTCGACACCACCAACGGCTACGTTCTCGATAGGGCGCAGATCGAAGCGATCCCGCTGCCCACGGGCAGCTTTACGGGATTGGCTATCCTCTCACCCGGTGTCAATGCGGAGCTGCCCGGTGGAACGGGCGTCAACTCCGGGCTGGGCAACGCACCCATCTGGGCCAACGGCGAGCGCGACACCAGCAACAGCTTTCTATTGAACGGGGTCGACGCCAGCAATCTATTCAACGGCAAGAGCACCAGCCAGGTAGCGTCGGCGCGCATAGGGCCGAGCACTGGCGTAGGCAACACCGGCGGCGGCGGCGTGATTCAGTCCAGCGCCTCGGTGTATCTATCCATCGGAAATTCGCTACCGTCACCGGCCCCTGAAACCATCCAGGAGGTGCGGGTCAACGCATCGATGTATGACGCACAACAGGGCGCAACCAGCGGCGCGCACATCGACCTGAGCACTTCCTCCGGCACCAACGACTACCACGGAAATCTCTACCTGCATCGCGCCACCAACTGGCTCAATGCCGCGCCGTTCTTTTTCAACCAGGATCAGGCCGTTCCTGCGAACGACAAGGTTCCGCAGCTACATCGCTACGCCCTGGGCGGCGCCGTGGGCGGCCCCATCCTCAAAGACAAGCTGTTTGGCTTTCTGGCCTATCAACACCTGCACGTGAGCGATGCGGAGATTGGTGACTCCTTCCTGGACGTGCCCGTCGGATTGAGCGACGATCGCAGCCCACAGGCATTGTCAGCCCTGGCCGGTGGCTCAGGCTTCAATACGCCCTCGGGGGCGGTCGACCCAATCGCGCTGGCCTTGTTCAATTCACCGGCGGTTAAGGGCGAACCGGGCAAGTGGCTTATCCCCAATGCGCAGAACGTCACCCTGGATCCGTCGCATTTCTTTAACGCGTTCATCCCGGGAACCGCCTACTTTATCGGCGACCAGGCGGTCGCCAACCTCGACTACAACGCCACCGGCAAAGACACTCTGGCGGCCAAGTACTATTACCAGCACGACCCCACCGCCGCGCCTTACGCCTACTCGAACGTTCCCGGCTTTACGCAAAAGCTCGACGCCGGATCACAGGTCTTTTCCATCAACAACACCTACCTGATCGGATCGAACCTCAGCACCCAGCAAACCCTTGGCTACCTACGGGAGAAGCTTTACAACACCAACGATCAAGCGTTCGGACCGCAGAGCATCCCGGGTGGCGCTTATGGAAACCCATCCATTGACACGTTTGGCTCGAACTACTTCCCCGGGATCAGCATCATTCACGTACTGGGCGATAGTAAGGTACCGGGAATCGGCGACACGCTGAACATCGGTCCCGGCGCCGGCGGACAGGGTTCGTTGACGGGGGTCTTCCAGAATCGGCTTATGCCCTCCGGGAACGCCATCTGGGTACATGGAAAACACAGCATCGGCTTCGGTGGCGCCTATAGCTACACCCAGCTCAACATTCGCGATCGCCGGCCGGGCACGGGCACCATCGCCAGCAACGATTTTGGCCAGTTCCTGAACGGATTGGTGACCCCGGACGACGACTACAACGTCACCACGTTTCTGCAAGGCAACGCGAACCGCTACTACCGGGCAAACCAGCTTGGTTTCTACTTGCAGGACAAGTTCCAAATCAAGCCTAACCTGACCCTGACCGGCGGCCTCCGCTACGACTGGGATGCTGGACTGACTGAGAAGAACGGGAACATCTTCAACTTTGATCCTTCCCTTTACTCCTACCTTTCTCCGACCGCGCCCATACCAGGTGGCGAGACAGCCGGGACCCTGGGACCGGACCAGAGCGGCTTCATCATCGCCGGCAACAATAAGAATGGGACCACAGGCATCAGTAAGACCACGCTTACCGGCCGCCAGTGGGGCTTCGCACCGCGCATCGGTGCTGCCTGGGAACCAACCATGTTCAACAATAAAGTTGTGGTCCGCGCCGGCATGGGCATGTACTACGACCGTGGAGAGCTCTTCAGTTACTTCTCGCCTGGCTATGCCATCGGCCTGGTCACAGGCGGACCCTTCGGCGTGGTGCAACAGGTTCCTTTCGTCACAGCCCAGACCTGCCCAGTCACAAGCTACCAAGACGGCTACATCCCTACCTGCGGCGGCGGCACCGCCGGCTCGTTGGAGTACCCTTACACCAATGTCCAGAGCCCGGCACCCACCAACCCCAAGGCCTCGGATTTCGCCAAGTACCTGCCCAACGCGACTGCGATTCTGAATGGAGCGCAGCCCATCTCGCTTGGCGTCTACGACCGGCAAAACAAACTACCCTACTCGATTAATTACACCCTTGATATCCAATGGCAGCCGCGGAACGATCTAGCCTTCGATTTCGGTTACGTGGGAAACCTGGGCCGTCACCAGGTGATTCCTGTCCCGTTCAATCAGCCCAACATCGCCTCGCCCTCATCCCAGATCCACTCGCAGAACTACTCCTACGGTTACACACCTACGAATCCGGACGGGAGCTTCATTACCCTGGGGGACGGCACGACTGCGCTGCTCAACTTTGAAGGCGGCAATGTCGACCTTCGCGTACCCTATGTCGGTTACGCGGCCGAGTCCATCACCTATAAAGCGGCTGGTCAGGCCGCTTACAACGCTTTGCAGGTGCATGTGGAGAAACGCATGAGCCACGGACTGCAGGTGGGCGCCTCCTATACCTATTCCCACGCACTGGACGAGCAGAGTGCGATGGGCCTCTTCTACAATGGCAATAACCCGCTCGATCTGCGCGACGGCTATGCCTCCAGCGACTTCGACCGTACCAATGTTTTCAACTTCAGCTACGTCTACCAGCTACCCAACTTCTACGGCAAGAACACGTGGGTGGGCCGCGCGACCGACGGGTGGTCGCTGGTGGGACTGACGGTTCTGCAGAGCGGACAACCTTACAGCGTGGTCGACTATAGCGGCGCCGTCGGCAGCCTCTACTACAGCGTCTACGACGGCATCACCAATCCCATCGTGCCTCTGAACTACGCCGCCTGTTCGCCAAAGAAAGCTCAGACCGGGCACTCCGGAGCCTTCGGAGTGAATTATCTGCCCGCCCTCAATCCCCAATGCTTTACTGTTCCCCTGGTTACCCCATCCAGCCCTCTGGCGGCCGCGATTCCCGCAGGAGACACCGTCGAGACCAGTTTCACTACTGGTCAGCGCAATATCTTCCGCCAGTCCTCCCAGAAACGGTCGGATATCTCGCTGGTGAAGATGACCAGCCTAACCGAACGTTACAGCCTGAAGTACACCTTTGACGTGTACAACCTGACCAACACCACTAGCTTCGACGTCCCCGGCAATGAGGTCTTTCAAAACCAGTACTTCAACCAATTCCCCTCTGCCGGACAAACCGCTTTAGCCACCGGATGCGACTCCGAAGGCAACCAGACCAACGAAAGCTTCTTTAACTGCCCGGCCGGCCTTGGCTATGTAACCCATACCATTGGCAGTCCACGGCAGATACAGATGTCGCTGCAACTCACGTTCTAGAGTAAGTGGACGTACCCAGATGAAAAGCCGGATGGCAGAGTGCGCCATCCGGCTTTTTGTTTCGTCGCAGGATCGAACCTTGCGTAGCGTGGGGGAAGCTCGATGACCGGACCAACACAAGTGAGCGTCACAACACTGGAACCGTTGAGCACCATTCGTGGCGCTCTCACCACGGCTCCCTCAAAAAAGCTACCGGCGACCCGCCGGCGACGAGCAAACGAAGCCAGAACGGCAAAGGTCCTCAATGCGGCTTTGGAATTGTTTTCGGCATACGGATTCTACGGCACGCGTATTGACCAGGTCGCGGAGCGGGCTGAGTTATCGAAGACGAATCTGCTTTATTACTTCTCCTCGAAGCGAGCTCTGTATGAAGCTGTGCTGTATACCATTCTGGATATCTGGCTGCAACCGCTCAGGAACCTGGATGCCAAGTTAGATCCGATGGCCGCGATAGAAAACTATATCCGCGCCAAACTTGTCTACTCCAGGGAGCACCCGCTGGCGTCGAAGCTGTTTTGCCTGGAGGTCGTGCAAGGCGCTGACATACTTGGCGAGCTGCTGAACGACGAACTGCGTGCGCTGGTGAGCTCGAAAGCGGATGTGATCCGCGCCTGGATTGCGGACGGCCGGTTAGCGGAAATTGAACCTCACCACCTGCTGTTTTCGATCTGGGCGATCACCCAGCACTATGCGGACTTTGCCGCGCAAGTGGATGCGCTGACCGGACGAACTCTGGCCGACGCAGCGTTCTTCGAAGAAACGGTCACCAACGTACGGCGTTTGATTATGGACGGCGTACGGCCGCGACCAGCTGTTTCCTCGACCAGCAAACTTTGATCGAATGGTCCAGGTTTCGTATACACTGATAGAGAATCGACTCCATTCAAAAAAGTTCTTTGCCACGGGCCTTGCCATCGCATGCGGATGGCGACTTTTGGTTCGGTGTGATCTGACACCCGTAGAAGAATTTCGACCAGGCGAGAGGCCGCGATGGACGTGGGTGTTTTTATTCCGATTGGTAACAATGGCTGGCTCATATCCGAGACGGCGCCTCAATATAAGCCAAGCTTCCAACTGAACGCCGACATTGTTCTTTCCGCAGAGCGCCACGGTTTCGATTTTGCACTCTCGATGATCAAGTTGCATGGTTTCGGAGGCAAGACCGGCTTTTGGGATTACAACCTGGAGTCGTTTACGTTGATGGCCGGCCTGGCCGCCATCACCACGAAGATCGATATCTTCGCCTCCATTCCTGCTCTCGCTCTGCCGCCCGCGATCGCGGCCCGGATGGCGGTGACGATTGACAGCATCTCCAACGGGCGCTTCGGGGTGAACATCGTCTCTGGCTGGCAGAAATCTGAATACAGCCAGATGGGACTTTGGCCGGAGCACCATTTCCGCCGCCGCTATGAATATTGCGCCGAGTACGTTCAGATCATGCGCGATCTTTGGACAACGGGCCGCTGCGATCTGAAGGGCGAGTTCTTCACCATGGAGGACTGCCGGCTGCTGCCGCTGCCGCAGGCGCCGATAAAAATTATCTGCGCCGGGCAGAGCGACGCCGGTATGGCGTTCGCGGCTACCTATGGCGACTACAATTTCATCCTCGGGGCAGGCGTGAACACGCCTACCAAGGTGGCTCCGATCGTCTGTCGCCTGGCGGAAGCTACAGCGAAGACGGGGCGGGACGTAGGCGCGTATTTGCTCATGATGATCATCGCGGACGAAACCGACGCGGCGGCTATGGCGAAGTGGAAGCTGTACAACGCCGGCGCCGACCATGAAGCCATCCAATGGCTGATCGGGTCCAGCAAGCTAGACGTTAACGCCAAGCCCGGATCGAGCGCGGATCACCAGAGCAATCCCGAGGGCGCTATCAATCTCAATATGGGCACGCTGGTCGGTTCCTATGAGTCTGTAGCTGCCATGCTGGACGAGTTGGCCGCCCTGGAAGGCGTCCGAGGCGTGCTGCTGACCTTCGACGAATTTCTCGCCGGCGTGGAAAATTTCGGAAGCCGCATCCAGCCATTGATGGAGTCGCGCAGCCACGTAACTGCCGCTATGAGTGTGCCCCAATGACAACGTCTCAACTCTCGCACGACGATTGTGCTGTTCTTCTGGGCGCACGCCCGGAGCCGCTGAGCATCAAGCTCAGGGAAACGGCGCTGGTCGTCGTGGATATGCAGAATGCCTACGCTTCGCCAGGCGGCTATCTCGACCTGGCAGGTTTCGATATCTCGCATGCCGGGCAGGTCATCGAGCAGACGGGCATCGCGATTGAGGCGGCGCGGCATGCGGGCGTCCCGGTATTTTTTTTGCAGAATGGATGGGACGCAAAATATCTCGAGGCCGGGGGACCCGGGTCTCCCAATTGGCACAAGTCGAACGCGCTAAAAACCATGCGGAAGCGTCCCGAGCTGGCGGGACAACTGCTCGCGAAGGGAGGCTGGGATTACGCGCTCGTCGACGCGTTGACTCCACAAGAGGGAGACATTGTCGTCGCCAAGTCCCGATACAGCGGATTCTTCCACACCAACTTCGACAGCCTGTTGCGCAGCCGCGGAATCCGTAACCTGGTCTTCACCGGCGTCGCCAGCAATGTGTGCGTGGACTCCACGCTGCGGGATGGGTTCTTCCTCGAGTATTTCGGGATCGTGCTCTCCGACGCAGTGGGACAGGCTGGTCCGGATTTCGTGCATCAGGCTGCGTTGTGGAGCATCGAGACCTTCTTCGGCTGGGTGTCTACCGTCGGCGAATTCACTGCAGCGATACAGCAGGCCTCACCGGCGCAAGGCGAAACCGTTCCAGGCAGCGAGGTGGCGTCTTAACGATGACGACTACTGCCGATGGTTTTCGCTATGCGCGGCCATCGACGCTCGATGAAGCGCTGGCCCTGATGGGCGAGGCCGGAGCTATGGTCCTGGCGGGCGGCCAGACGCTGATTCCCCGCCTGACCGCCGGTGTCGCTGCGCCCAAGGTGCTGGTAGACCTGGGCGGGTTGAGCGGGCTGAAACTGATCCAGGTGATTGGCCTCGACCTGGCCATCGGGTCGATGGTGACACTCGCGGAAGTCATGCAATCCGCAACCTTGGAACGGCATTGCCCCCTGCTGCCGCAGGGAGCGGCAAAGACCGCCACACCCGCGGTGCGCAACCGCGGAACCCTGGTGGGCAATTTAGCCTGGGCCGATCCAGCCAGCCAGTTACCAGTCGTCGCCCTGGCCATCGACGCGGTCTTTCGCATTGGCCGCGCAGGGGGCTTCCGCCTGGTTCCGGCTGAGGAGTTCTTCTCGGCGCCCAATGTGACCGCGGTCGCGGATGGTGAGATGGTCACGCACCTGCAGGTCAAGGCGTTTCCGGAGCGAACGGGTTCCAGCCTTGCGGACGTGGCGCTGCGGCGCAACTCTCGCGCCCTGGCCACGGCGGCGGCCGTGATCACGCTCGATGCCGCGGATCGCATTGAGCGCGCCTGGTTGGCGGTTGGCGGATGTGGCGATGCTCCCAGACGCTGCGGAATGGTCGAAACAAAATTGATCGGGTCATCGGTTGCAGACGCACCGGGCATCGCGGCCGCCGCATTGCTGGCCCATCCGCCGCAAAAGGGCGGAGGGGTGTTGGACGCCGAATACGCGATCGCGGTGCTGCCGGTTTTGCTGCGCGACGCCGTGCGCGATGCATGTTCGGCTGCACGGACTCTTCCCGCGGAATAGCTTTTATCTCAAATCCGGCAAGGAGCCTATGTCCTCTTCACTGCATGACCTGAACGTGATCGTGAACGGGGAGAAGGTATTCACCACCGTTCCGTCCGGGCTTCGCCTGGCCGATTTCCTGCGCGACGAACTGGGGCTGACGGGCACGCATATCGGCTGCGGTGAAGGACCTTGCGGAAGCTGTACGGTCTTGCTCGAGGGTGAGGCCGTGCGCTCGTGCCTGATGCTTGCCATCCAGGCCCAGGGATGCTCGATCGAGACCATCGAGAGCGTGGGCACGGATACTGAGTTACATCCGGTGCAAGCGGCGCTACACCAGCACCATGCGCTGCAGTGCGGTTTTTGTACGCCGGGCCTGGTCATGTCTGCCGTGGGCATGTTCCGGAATAACTCTCATCCCAGCCGGGGCGAGATAGCCACCATGTTGCAGGGGCATCTGTGCCGCTGTACCGGATACCTCAACATCATCGAGGCCATGGAGACGCTGGCGGGAATCAGTGAACCTTCGAGCCAAGCAGAGGAGTAGAGATGGCGATTACCAAGCTCGTGGGGTCTTCGGTGCGGCGGCGTGAGGACCGAAGGCTGTTGCGCGGAGCGGGACGCTTCGTCGCCGATATCTCGCTGCCTAACATGCTACACATGGCCATCGTGCGCTCTTCGCGGCCGCACGCAATCATCAAAGGTATCGATCGGACTGCGGCCGTTGCGCGGGACGGCGTTGTCCTGGTGCTGGATGGTGCGGAGATTGCCGGCAGCGCCGGTCCCCTGCCCTCCATCGACCTGTTTCCCGACTCCAAGCCAGCGCTCATGCGGGCGCTCGCGGTCGATCGGGTTCGTTATGTCGGCGAGCCAATTGCCATCGTCGTTGCGACAGATCTGGGGGTTGCTCGATCTGCGGCTAAGGTCATCCAGGTGGAATATGAGAATCTGCCGGTTCTTTTGGATCCGGAAGAGGCGGCCCAGGACGCCACGCTGCTTTACCCGGAGTATGGAACGAACGTCGCAAATATCTGCCGCCAGGAAGTTGGGGATGTCGATGTAGCATTTGCCCAAGCGCAACACGTGATGGAGGCTGAATTTCGTATCCACCGCGCCGCACCAGCTCCCATGGAGACCCGCGGCGCCGTGGCAGAGCCTGATGCGGAGGGTCCACGATTCACACTTTACACTTCGACCCAGTTTCCTCACCTGGTGCGGGCGTTTCTTTCGGGCGTTCTGGGCAGGCCTCCCGAGGACATCAGGGTGGTTGCTCCGGATGTTGGGGGCGGCTTCGGGGCCAAATGCGAGTTTTATCCGGAAGAGGTTTTGGCGGTGGTCGCCTGCTTGCGATTGAAACAGCCGGTGCGCTGGATCGAGACCCGCAGCGAGAGTTTTCTGGCGACTACGCAAGCCCGGGAGCAGATCCACCGCGTGCGCGCCGCGTACGATGGCGATGGTATTGTAACCGCTATTGGGTTGAATAGCATGACCAACAACGGGGCCGCCCTGGCGACGTTGTCCACAACTCCGGCTTCCATTTCCTCGGCGATGTTCCGCGGGCCGTATCGCATTCCCAATTACCGGGCCGAGTCTCTCTCCGTTTTGACCAACAAGACGCCGCTTGCTGTTTATCGCGGGGCGGGCCATCCGCAAGCGGTGCTGTGCATGGAACAGATGATGGATCGCATCGCGCGCGATCTGGGTATGGACCGCATCGAGATTCGGCAGCGCAACATGCTCCGCCCCGTTGAGCTTCCTTCGGACCGCGGGACGGAGATCGTGCTGGCCGGTAAAGTGATCTATGACAGTGGCGATTATCCGGAGGCGCTCACGCGGGCTGCTGCGCTGTTTGACTATCGGGAAAGACAGGCGAAGCAAGCGGCGGCACGGGCGCAGGGCCGTATTGTCGGGTTGGGTATTGCGTGCCTGGTCGAAGAGACAGCGATCGGGCCTTACGAATCCGGCTACGTGAAAGTGGAGCCCTCGGGCAAAGTTACGGTGTTGACGGGCGCTTCTCCGCATGGCCAGGGAACGGCGACAGCGATCGCGCAACTGGTCGCCGACGAGTTGCAGATGTCGCTCGATTGTATTTTCGTGAAGCACGGAGATACGGATGTGGTGGCCGATGGCCTGGGAACATTCGCCAGCCGCGGCGGGGCCGTCGGGGGTGCAGCAGCGCGGTTGGCCGCACGGCGAGTGAAAGAGAAGGCTTTGACCATCGCGGCCGAAATGCTGGGCACGGTGGAAGCAGAACTGGAATGGTCCGAGGGCGGCGCCCGGATGCGGAACACGAGGGCGCGGCCGCTGTCGTTGGCTGCGATTGCCCGCCGCGTGGCGGAGAACCCGCAATCGCCGGGCCTGACATCGGTCGATATGGAAGAGAAGGTCAATCACCAGGTGCCGGGAATTGCTTTTGCCAATGGGGTGCACATGGCGGAGGTGGAGATAAACGCGGAGACTGGGGTACTGCGCGTTACTCACTACGCCGCTTTTCATGATTGCGGCACGGTGATCAATCCCATGATCGTTGAGGGCCAGGTGCATGGGGGCGTGGCCCAGGGCCTGGGGGGCACACTCTTTGAAGAGGTTCGTTACGACGACGCTGGCTATCCATTGAGCACCGGCTTTCTCAACTACCTGCTGCCGACGGCGGGGGACATGCCGCACATTCGCAGCGGGAGCATGTCGAGCCCCACGCCGCTGAATCCATTCGGGATGAAGGGGGCGGGTGAGGGCGGCACCGTAGGGGCGGTCGGCTCCATCACGAGCGCGATCGCCGATGCTCTGGCGCCGCTCGGGATTGCATTGTCGAATGACGGGCCATTTACCCCGCCCACCCTTCTGCGTTTGATCCGGTCTGCTCCGGTTGCGCATGGGTTTGATTTTCCTGGCGGCTAAGTCCTTTGTTTCATCAAGATGCTCAAGGTGCTCAATTTAATTAATTTGAGCACCTTGGGTCTTCGACGGCAGGCTGCGGTTCTTCCAGAGGAGGGAGGGCCCAGTACCAAGGACCGTAGGCTCCATCTTTCACGCTACGAACGCCGAGATCGAATTTGGCGCGGCGCAGAGTGGCAACGCGAATGCCGTCGCGGCAGGCGTCGGTCTCGAGGGCGCCTTGAGTTTTGCAGCCATCCTGGAGAGACTGGCGCAACCATTCGCCGACAAACCTGCGTTCGGGCCGGCCTGCACCGGTGGGACGGCTGGCCAGCACGTCCTCCAGGGTGAGTGTGCTGGGACCAGTCCACAAGAAGTTTCCGTCCTCGTCAATTTTGTATGCCAGCGGGAGAGCGAGGGGACCCAGGTTCGATTTCACCTGCAGCAAGGCAGGCTTCGAGGGTGCATCAGGAGAGGTGCCGGCGAGAAACTCGGTACGGAGCGCGGCGGAGATCTCGGCGGATCCATCGCCGCGATTGGCGGGCCGGCCGGGACCACGCCCCTCCAGATGACGAATCAGGAGAATGCAACAGCGATGCTTCTCAGCCAGACTGGCGAGTGTCGCGAGGAGGGGGCGGGTCGCTTTGGTCCGATGGAGATGAACGCCGGGGTCAAGGAGGTTGTGGAATGGATCGAGAATCACGAGGCGGGCGTGGGTTCGCTGGAGCGCGTCCTCGAGAAGAGATGGCAGAACAGCCGGCGTGGAGAGGGCTCCGCGTAAGACGACGAAACGCGCGGCATCGCCATTGAGCCTGGCGAAGCGGGGGTGAATGACTTCCGAGCTGTCGTGCTCCGTCGAGGCGTACAAGACGGTACTAGGTTCGAATTTTTCGCCGGTGAATGGGGTCCGTCCGCGGGTCAACGCAGCCGCAATGGCCAGCGCGACCCAGGTCTTTCCCGATCCAGGCACGCCGGAGATCATGGCGAGGGTGCCGGAGGCGAGCCTATCCTGCCAGAGCCATTCGACCGGGCGGAGTTGGAGCTCGGAGAGATAGACGAGGCCTGGGCTGCTCACTGTGGCCGTTGGGTCAGCAGTTAACGGCGGTGGCGGGTTCGGCGGAGGAGCTTCTTCGACTAAGTCATGCTGTGAGCTGAGAGCCTCCGCATCGCCGGCTGTGACGGGTGGTTGCTCGATCGAGTAAGGCGCTTCCGGGTGCGGGCTGACGGCTCGAGCAGAAAAGGCTGCAACTCGGGTGCTTAGTCCGGTGAAGGTCACGAGGACACACTCCCTCCATGGAGAAGGTTCCACTGATATTTGGCTTGTCACCGGTATAGATTCGGATTGGGGTGGTTTCGTTCTCTTTTCGGAAAAATTATTTTTCTGCCTCGCTGTTAAACCCAGCTCCGTTGAGTTGCTAGCCCGGATTTCTCATAGACCTGGATCTCGGGATCCGTTGCAATAGAGAAAGCGGCCGGTCGAGCGCGGTGGAATCCCACATCTGCCAAAACCGGGCAGATATGGGGCACCCGTCATTGGTTACGGGGAGAGAGTTTCCGCTACTCGGCGCGGAGAGCCGCTATGGGTTCAGTGCGGGCGGCACGGTAGGCGGGAATCGTGGAGGCCGCGAGAGCGAGCAGGAAAATCGAAAGCGCTGCCAGCACAATCAGGAGGGGGTCGAGCGGATCGACTTGAAACAGGAGCGAACGCAGCAAGCGGGTGGTGCATAGGGCAAGGAGAGAACCGATGGCGCAACCGAGCAGCCCCAGCCTGGCACTGGAAGCCAGGATTAAGCGCATCACGCCAGAGCGCTGCGAACCGAGCGCCAGGCGGATGGCCATTTCCTGGGT
Organism: uncultured Acidobacteriaceae bacterium; assembly: GCA_963736535.1. Taxonomy (GTDB): domain Bacteria; phylum Acidobacteriota; class Terriglobia; order Terriglobales; family Acidobacteriaceae; genus PALSA-350. The sequence goes on along the minus strand of CAVTPN010000008.1, from coordinate 17,478 downwards.
GCGTTGCGCGGCAGAATAGGCAATGACGCTGTAGATGCCGAGCAGGGCCAGCAGCACAGCGGCCGCGGCAAAGCTGGAGATGAGGGCGGTGTTGAAACGGCGGGGGGCCTGGCCTTCGTCGACGACGCGCTCCATGGATTCGACCTGGGTGAGCGGAAGCTGCGGATCGATGGAACGGACCGTGGCGCGCAAGGCGGCGACCATTTGCTCCGGGGGCTGCCGGCTGCGCACGACAATCGAGCCTGCGCCGCCAACCAGCATGTCGACGGCTGCAACTGGGGCTACATCCGCTTTGCCCTGGCGAACGGGAAAGTACACCTGGTTCATGGTTGGAGAGTCAGGCGCAAGCTCTTTCACGTCGCCCATTTCTCCCACGACGGTCACCCAGGGGATGGTGGTTGCTTCGGTGGGTCCGCGGTGGAGGCGTTTGCCGATGGGGTCTTGTCCGGGCCAGTAGTGCTCCGCAAGGGTTCGGTTCACGATGGCGACGAGCGCGGTGTGGCGTCGTCTGCTGGGGTAAACTCGCGCCCGCGGAGGAGGGGGATGCCGGCGGCGCGGAAGTAGTCGCCCATCACCTGAGAGGCCCAGACGAGGTTCAAGCCGGAGCCCTGAGGGGGGACGTAGCCATCGGGAGTGAAGGTGGCGCGAACGTCCTGTCCGGCGACTGGCAGCAACGAAGTCATGCCGACGGCCTGCACTCCGGGCAGCGCCTGCAGCTTGCTGAGAAGCAGCGAATTGAATTGGTCGATAGAAGCCTGGGCGGAATATTGCTGCCGGGGCAGGTTATAGTGCGCGGTCAGCAGGTGATCGGTGCGTAAGCCCAGGTCGACGGAGCGCACCTTTTCAAAACTGCGCAGCAAGAGGCCGGAGGCGGTGAGCAGCACCAGGGCGACGGCGAGTTCCGCAATCACCAGGACGGACCGCAGACGCGCGTAGCCGCCGCCGGGGCTGCCGGTGCGACCGCCTTCTTTCAAGGCCTGGTTGACGCTGGTGCGCGCAGCAGCTACGGCTGGAATCAGACCGCACAGGCAACCAGTCAGGAGCACCAATGCAAACGCAAAAGCGATTACTTGCCAATCGAGAGCGATGGAACTAATGCGGGGGAGGGTTTCGGGAAGAAAGCTGAGGCCTGCGCGGAGCGCGAGCCAGGCGAGGGCCAGACCGATGAGGCCGCCGCCCATGCTGAGCAGCAAAGCCTCAAGCAGGGATTGGCGCAGAACTGCCGCTCCACTTGCGCCCAGTGCCAGGCGCACGGAGACCTCGCGGCGGCGGCGAATCAGGCGCACCAGCAACAACCCCGCCAGGTTGGCGCAGGCGATAAAAAGCACAACCGTGACGGAGAGAAAGAGGGTGCGTATGAGCGGCCGAGCCTGGGCCACCGTAGATTCGTCGAGAGGTTCAACCAAGGGGTGGATGCGACGCCGGGAGAGCGATGGCGGGAAGTTGCGCATGATCTCGCGGGCTGCTCCGGCAGCGTCCTGCTGAGCCTGCGTGGGGGTTATGCCGGGCTTCAGGCGTCCCACCAGGTAGAAGCTCCACCCTCCGCTACCCTGGAGTTCATCGTGGGTCAGGCTCATCGGTATCCACAGTTCGCTGCGGTTGAGCCGGCCTGGAACCAGGGGGACTCAAAGTCACGAGGCATCACCCCGATGATCTCGTAGGGCTTGCGGTCGAGCAGGATCTTCTGGCCGAGAATGCCGGGTTGGCCATGAAAGCGACTTTGCCACATCTGGTAACTGAGCACAGTTACGGGCACATTTGACTCGTCTTCGCGCGGGGTGAAGGCGCGGCCCATCAAGGGCGGGACTCCAAGAACGGGAACATACTGGCAGAAAGGCGCGCCGCGCCGATCTGCATTGGATCGCCTAAGCCGGAAAGCTCGTAGGTTGCGGGCTGATAACTGCCAAGGCCGGAAAAGGCGGTGGTGTCCCGCATATAGATGCGGGTGCCAGGCGCGGTGACGCCGGGAGTGTCGCCGCCGTAGTTTGCTCCTTCCACGATATCGGCGAGCACCATCAGCCTGGATGGATCAGGAAACGGCAAGGGGCGCAGGAGGACGCCCTCGACCATGGAGAAGATGGCGGTGGTGGCGCCGATGCCAAATGCCAAGGTAAGCACTGCGGCCAAGGTGAATCCGGGCGACTTGCGGAACTGCCTCAACGCATAGCGCAGGTCTTGCAACAAGCTTCTCAATCGGGCCTCCATGCACTGCCCCAACGCTATTCCATCCGAAGCCTTGGTCCGAGAGCTCGCCGGCGGGTTTCAACATGTGGGCGCGCGGTCGAATCGTGGATTTTCGAGCCTGAGGGTTGGACAGAGGTTTTTCCCTTCGGGTTATTCGCGTTGGTCTACTTTTTCTGGGCCGCACATTGCAAGGGAGTGGGCAATAGAGTGGGGATTTCGCACCCCCAATGTCGACGGTGGGCCAGCTTCGTACGCTACTGAAGAATCAGGGGCACTTTGGCCGGGTATTGATGACGCTAGGGCGTTTTTCGGTATCTATCTTGGAAGAGGGCGGCCGTCTCCGTCTCAAGCGTTTACTCTTGAGTTATTTCCGGGTGGGCGACAATCCTTCCACCAAGAGGAGGGCCGTGTCCCCGCAGGGCCAACGTGAACCAGAAGTGCTTGTCTTAACTTGCTTTGAGCCGAGGCAGCAGAGTCAGCGCATTGTTACGGCCGATGCGCTCGAGATCGTCTGCCGAAAAACCGAGCTGCATAATGCCTTCAGCCGTTTCGGCGAGGGGCACGAAAGGATTATCGCTGCCAAACAGGATCTGTGTGGTTGGGACCAAACTCTTGAGTGCTGCAATCGCTGGTCCATAGGCAGTACCGGCGATATCGTAATAGTGGCGTTTCAGTTCGTATTCAATTCCGTTGGGTGCCTTTTGGGCGACGCTCTTCGGCGCATATTGCTGCATACGGCCCACAACCATCGGCACATCTCCGCCCGCGTGGGAAAAGATGAAGCGAATGTCGTGAAATTTCGCAAGTGTCCCAGTGAAAACTAAATTTGTTACTGCCCGCGTGGTGTCCTGTGGAATCTCAAGTATTACCGGGGGAACATCCGGCAGCAACGTTCGACAACATAGTGGAGTGGTGGGATGCACGAACACCACGGCTTTGCGTCGGTTCAGCTCTTCGAAAACTGGCTGGTAATCAGGATGACCCAGCCATTTATCGTCGTAGCTGGTGAGGAGAGTAATACCATCCGCCTTGAGCACACTATAGGCGTACTCGATCTCACGGAGGCTGGCATCGGTATCCGGAAGGGGAATTATGGCGAAGTGACCAAAGCGACCCGGGTGATTTCGCACGAGATCAGCAGCGTATTCATTTACTCGGCGCGACATTCGAGCCGCTGCCTCGCGGTCTCCGTACCAGAATGCGACGGGGGCAAGGGAGAGAACAGCCGTCGAGACGCCGCTTTTGTTCATTGCTGCGATCATCAGCTCCGGAGTCCAGCTCAAAAAAGCGGGATTCATCCGACCGCCACCCGCGGCGACGATTCGATCACGATTTTCTGCGAGATAAAAAGGCGGGACGATGTGATGATGCACATCGATCAGGCTCCGCTTCGTGCTGGAAGCAGCTGTCAGCGCGATCAATTCCCCGACCGGTGCAACTGAGGTTAGACCGAACGCCGCAACCGTTGTAAGAAACTCTCGTCTGGAACGGCCAAATGTTTCGGATCGAGAGCTGTTTGCCCGATCACCGCCCGCACGGGTGATAGGACAATCGACATTTCGGTTTGCCATAGGACTTCCTCCAGCAGGATTCCAAACGGCCAAGTCTATCAGCGAAATGCTCAAACAGTCGCTTCCACAGCTTCCGCTGGACGTCACTGGACGTATTACCGCCTAACCGTCTAACCGTCAATTACCACTTGATCAAGTGGCGCACTCGCTCCAGTTGAAGAAGCCAAATCCAAGTGTCCGATAACCGGCTTCTCGGACAAGTGCCTGCAAATTCGGGTTATCGGTGTGTGTCCAGCTTAAGGCTGGCGTATTCAATAGGAGGTAGACCTACCAGGGCAAGAGTCAGGACCCTGTAGCTAGGATCGCATTCGCGGAGGAAACGAAGCGAATGAAGCCGATCGACAAAGCCATCTTTAGGATGGTGAGCGAGTCATCGGGCCGCAACGAAAGTGAACGCATAGGTGGCCTCGAAAACCGAAAACTCCAGGGGCCGAGCCCGCACCGAAAGGGCGAAGGCAACATGGATCGCCGCAACTGACTGAAGCAGTGAGACACTCTGGCGGGGTGTTAGCGGCAGCACGATGAGAAGGATGCGCTAAGCAACTGGAGAAGCCCTCCTCGTCCCGACGAGAAATCGGCGGAGCAGCAAACCGCATAACTGGCGAACCCAGGAAATCGGTGGAAGACGAGAGGGTCGCGGATGGGCTCATAGTAGCGGTGAAGCGGAGTAACTTCCGTGGAGCGAAGGGGCCCTGCTGTTTGCATTTTCTCTGAGACACAGGGAGGCAAGGGTGAATGATAAAAGCACCCATTAGTTTGCAAGACCTGCGAAGGCGAATATACGTCAAGGCGAAGGCCGAAACGTTCTGCGGTTTCCGACCAGGAAACTTCAGGGCCTCGGCTGGAGGCGGTGGAGTAGGAATGGGCTGTAGGACACCCTGCCGCGGCGCGGCAGCTGCTGGGTTCAGCATCTTTTCCGAAAGTCGCTCCGGCAAGATAGGTCACATAAGCCTTGGGGTGAAGCAAACAAGAAAGCCCAGTGCGGGAAATCTGCACGCTGGGTTTGACGTGGCGGGGACTGGAAACCAGCTTACGGTTTGGCTAGTGAGGCACTCTCAAAGGAAACGGAGAGCAACAGCTAGGCCGAACCTACGAAGCATGGCGCCAGTCCTCGACCCTACAAGTTCCCGCATGGCGACCTCGCCGCGTCAGTGGAACACTCTGGTCGGCTGTTCCAAAAGGCTTACTGCGGGGCGCCCTCTAAGGGTCTCATTCCGGGAGCGGAAAGTGGCGCTGTGTCACGTACCAGAAGCAAATGGTTCTGGCACATGTATGCGGCAAGCGGCGGTGGCTGTTTCCGGCCAAGCCGAGCCCACCGGAATGAAGTTACCGAGAAATCCCGTTTTTCAGGTACTTCGTTAAGCAGGCCCGGCTTCTTATCGATCGGGATCGCCTGGCACTACTCGGTTCGTAGCGCCGTGATAGGGTCCACCCTAGACGCATGCCACGCCGGTATGGCACAAGCAACCCCGGCAACGATAATCATCAAAGCCATTCCCGCAAGCAGAATGACAGGATTGCGGGAGTTGCCTTCGGCCCATTTGCCCAGGATCGAATGCATTGCAAAAGTTAGAGCGAGACCAGCCACAATCCCCCCGCCTACACTCACCGCCGTGGAGGCAAAGAGCAGCCGTAACACATGTCCGCGCGGCGCCCCCAACGCCATGCGAATGCCGAATTCATTCGTCCGCTGCGCCACTGTATAAGAGACAACGCTGTACAGTCCGACTGCAGCCAGCACGAGGGCAAGACAGGCGAATATACCAAAAATCCAGGCCGTCAGGTGTTCCTGCCCCCACTCGGGCTCCTGGGGGATCCAGGTTTCCATGTCGTCCACTTCCGTCGATTGTGCATCGCTCACCGAGTTCACCTGGTCATTCACGGCACGTTGCAGAGTGAGTGGCGGCACTTCTGTTCGTGCCAGGACCTCGGTGAAGTTAACCAGCCAAATTGTATAGGGTATAAAAGCCGCCGGCCGCACAGGTTTGCGCAGGCCGCTATTCACGTTGTCTTCCACGATGCCGATGATCTGCAACCATGACTGCGCGGCATTCTCGACCGTAAAACTGGCAGGCGGCCGGTTCTCGATGGTCGGGAACTTGATCGAGTGGCCGATAGCATCGCCATTGGGAAAATATAGCTTTGCCATGGTTCGGTTAATCACGGCAATGTGGGCGCCCTGCCGGTTCTCGGCCGCATCCCATATTCTCCCTTGCATCAATGCTATACGCAGGGTGGCGAAGAATTCAGGGCTCACCAGTTCGATCAGAGCCAACTGTTCTTCAGCCGGAGGCTTGCCGAGAATTTCGAACCTCCCATTCCAGGTGTTTTGAGGCGGCGTAGCATTGGTGGAGATAGCAGCCATGCTAACCCCAGGGATCGCAGCTATCTTGGCGCGGAGCAGCTCGAAATATGCTCCGCGCCCTGCCCAGGATGTATAGGTACCGTCGTGCAACGGAAGTCCGACCCACAGGATGTTATGCGGATCGTATCCCAACGGCTTGTGCAGTAGCTTAGCGAAACCCTCTATCGCGAACCCCGCCCCGGCCAGTAAGAGCAGGGTGAGGCCAATCTGTCCGGCGACCAGCAGATCATAAGCCCTGCGGCCGCTAACACTGCCTTTCACCGCGCGAGTGTTCAACTGCATGGCATGTCCCGGTTGCGCGCGAGAGAACCGCAAAGCCGGCCACAGGCCGAAGAGAACTCCGGTTGCCAGCGCAACCGCTACGCTGAACAGCAGAACTGGAAAATTGATGCGAATCGACACCTCGGGAGCGAAAGCCCAACGGGGCAGCAGAACCTTGAAGCCGGCCAGAATCAAATAGGAAGTGAGCACGCCGAGCGCCGCACCGATCGAGGCTAGTAGGAGGGCCTCTGTGAGCAACTGCCAGACAATGCGCAAGCGCTGCGCGCCGATGGCTGAGCGGACCGCCAGTTCATGCTGACGTGAGGTTCCTCGGGCCAACAGCAGTATTGAAACGTTTCCGCAACCAATTGCCAGCAGCAGCGCCACAGCACCAAAAAGCAAATAAAGAGTTCCGCTAATGCTCTTGACCACCCAATCGTTCAGCCCCTGGACACTGACTCTGAACTTTTCCGGAAAATGATTGGGCATGTCGCGGCCAAACTGTTCAAAATCCGGCTGGAGCGCAGCGTTTGCCATTTCGCGACTGACGCCGGGCCTGAGCAGCAGGTCAGCCATATACATATGCGATTGGCCCTGGTCAATCTTCAACGGCAGGTAGACATCGCCGCTGTACCAGTTGAACCGCGGCCCGGCCACGCCAACGATGGCGTAACTCTTGTGATCCAGTTGCACCACTTTGCCCAACACATCGGGTCTTTTGGAGAAGTACTTTTCCCAGCTCTTGTACGACAGCACGGCGACCGGCTCCGGATCGTGACCATCGACTGAATCCGAAGGAAGAATTCCGCGGCCGAGCGCCGGAGCAACCCCCAGCTCCTGGAACCCACTGGAGATCAAACCGATGGCATGGATTGGTTGCTGGAAGCCCTGGGTTGACAATGTCAGAGCCTGGAAGTCCATGGCAAGCACATCTTCGACCACGGTCTTCTGGCGCAGCTGCCGGATCTGGGGACCGGTCAGTTCAGCCATGTATTCCGGAGACGATTTGCTTGCCAGTATTGGGCGGACAATACGGTTGGCCGAAGGATAGGGATATGGGTTCAACAGAGCAGCGTAGATCACGCTGAAAACAGCTGAGGTGGCGCCGATGCCAAGCGCAAGAGAAACCACTGCTGTCAGCGTGAAACCAGGGCTTCTGATAAGTTGCCGCAACGAATAGCGGAGATCCTGAAGCAAAGTCTGCACCACTCGCTCCTCAGGCCGCAAAATTTGTGCAGCCATGATCGCACGGACGTGACGGTTGTGGGAAGCACCATCCGCTCAGACTAGGGGGGTCTCCCTACTCACGCATATCACGAAACGAGAGAAACTTAATCCTCATGGGGTGTACCCGAATTACGTCAATCCGGGAGCGATTTGCGGAGCGCCCGAAGGTTCGCATTTAGGGTGAATTGCCGGCGCCCAGCCGGGAAGAGCTGAACTTACTCAAAATCCCGTTTCACGGGAACTCGTGCGGTGCCAGCGTTCAGACAGCGTTTCATCCCCACTCTGTGTAATGAGTAGTAATTTCCGGATCGGCGACCACCCGTTTCCGTGCACCGAGGCGAGGCCCGAAACCTGGCATCTGCCCACGCAACGATCAACAAGGTATAATCCGGCCCGGGGTCTGGCGGCGAAAGATGACCCTGGTAAGCGGAATTCGGTTCGGCGCATACGAAATCATTGCGCCCATCGGCGCAGGCGGCATGGGAGAAGTGTACCGGGCCCGGGACACTAGGCTTGGCCGCACTGTCGCCATCAAAGTCTTGCCTGATGCCTTCGCTCGCGACCATGAACGCCTGGGACGGTTTGCGCGGGAAGCCAAAGTCCTGGCTTCGCTCAATCATCCCAATATTGCAGCCATTTACGACTTTGAAGACTCTACCAACGTGTCTGGGCTCATCATGGAGCTGGTCGAAGGCCCAACGCTCGCCGACCATCTCTCGCAATCGCCGATACCATTGACTGAGGCTCTGGCGATTGCGAAGCAAATCTGTGAGGCGCTCGAATATGCCCATGAGCGCGGCATCGTACATCGCGACCTGAAACCGGCGAACGTGAAAATCACGCCGGATGGCTTGGTGAAGCTTCTGGATTTCGGCCTGGCGAAGGCTCTCCACGGCGAGATTGCCTCTACAGACCCCGCCAGTTCCCCCACCATAACTGATCTTGCAACGAAAGACGGAATCATTCTTGGTACCGCCGCCTATATGTCCCCGGAGCAGGCTAAAGGCAAGAGCGCAGATCGGCGCTCAGACATCTGGGCTTTCGGCTGCCTGTTCTATGAAATGCTGACAGCACAGCGGGCCTTCGCCGGCGAAAGTGTCCCCGACACGCTCGCCTCGGTCCTTAAAACCGAGCCTGACTGGTCTCTGCTCTCACCCCGCACGGCGCTTTCGATTCGCGCTCTGATCCGGCGCTGCCTCAAGAAAGACGCGAAGCAGCGGCTGCAGGCAATTGGTGACGGCCGCATTGCCATCGACGAAGCCATCTCGACCCCAGACATGGATGAAGCTCCGCCTTCACCAGCACCGCCACGCCCGATAGGGCGACGCACGCTGGCCCGGGCTGCGGCATTCCTCAGCGGGGCTCTGCTCGCGGGCATGGCGTTCCTGATCTTCGCCATCCCCAGGCCGCCTCCTCCTGCAATGCACTTCCGGGCCGTCACCAATTTCTCCGGGGTGCAGTCGCATCCGGCCTTCTCGCCCGATGGACGCTCCGTCGCCTTCGTCTCAAACAGGGATGGGCACTACAACATCTACGTTGGCCTGCTCAACGGGGCCAATCCCGTCAAAATCACCGACGACCCGAATCTCAAAACCACTCCATGCTGGTCGCCCGACGGAACCGAGATCGCTTATGGACGCCTGAATGACTCCGGTATCTGGGACATTTGGAAAGTCCCAGCGCTTGGCGGGACTTCTCGCCGCCTTATCTTGAACGCATCGGACCCGGCCTGGTCTCGCGACGGGCGTTGGTTGACGTACCGCAGGAGCAGCACCGGCGCAATATGGATTTCCGATGCTTTGGGACAAAACGGGCGCGAGCTGGTACGGGCGCAGAATGAGCTTTTCGGGAACAGCTGGCCGCGTTTCTCACCTGACGGTCGCGAAATTGCCTACGCTGCGTCTTTGGGAGGCCCCGCTGGTGAATTGGAAATCGTCAATCTCGATTCCGGCGAGGTGCGCCGGTTGACGCACGATGGCGCATCGACGGCATCGCCGGGTTGGTCAGCCGATGGGCGATTCATCTACTTTGCCTCCAGTCGTGGAGGGGCGCTGAATATCTGGAAAATCGCGGAGAAAGGTGGCGTGCCTGAGCAGATAACGAGCGGTCAGGGTGACGATGTGCAACTGGATATTTCGGCAGATGGAAAGCGTATGGTCTTTTCAACGTTCCGTTCGAATGTGAATCTCGCAGAGCTGGACCCGGGCCCAGGCGGACAGAAAAACTCAAGATTACTTGTTGCCGATCTCGCGCGCAGTCAATATGCTCCGGCGTACTCCCCCGATGGGAAACATCTTGCTTATTTCTCCACCTTGAAAGGCGTCGAAAAGGAAGGCATCTGGCTCGCAAACTCCGATGGTTCCGGTCCCGTGCCATTGGTCGAGGATGGCGGGACAAATGTCTTTCCTCGCTGGACTCGGGACAGCGCATATCTGGTTTATGGCACCGCGCCACCAAATGAATTTCGCCGGATTTCCATTTCCGGAAGAGCGCCGCAAACTGTACTTAGGAGTGTTCAGGACTATTTACCGGATATCGACTCCAACGGGCAACTGCTTTTCAGGGGACCTCATGGCGAGGTTCAGATCTCGAATTCCCAAAAAGCACAGACACTCTTCACGTTGCCCTCCGATATGAATTCCTTCTTATTTCGTTGGTCGCCTGATTATCAGTCCATCGCCTACGGGGTGAATCCAACGCAGGAAGGCTATCCACGCGTAGGTGTATGGGTCTTTGATCGCAACGGACCGCCGCGGCAAGTCTTTCGCGGATGGATTTCTCTGGTATGCCTGGGGGCCAGGCAACGAGATCTACCTCGTTCAGGCAAAGCCAGACCTGCAAGGCGTGCTTTGGAAAGTTGACCGGGATGGCCGTGATCTCACACGCATTCCGGTAAGCATTCCTATGCCGTACGATTACTTTTACGTTGTTCCAATGACTCAATTCGACATTTCACCCGACGGCCGTCGGCTCGCTTTCCTGACGCAGAAAGTTCTGCAGTCGAACATCGGCATGCTTGATAACATCCACTAGCAAACGAAGACGCGAGCTGTACGGATACCGGCAAGCTCCTGGTACAAGGCGGAACAAGCCCTGTATACCAACAGGGACGCATCCTGTACCTTCTCGGGGCCACCCTGATCGCGCAGTCTTTCGATGAGAAACGGCTCGAAGTTGTCGGTGCTGCATCTGCGCTTGCCGAGCAGGTGCAAACCTTCTCAGCGTCACAAACTGGGGCGGTCCTGGCGTAAGACTGGACGGGTGCCCAAAATATGCCTCAGCTGATTTGGGTAGACCGAAGGGGAAATCAGGTTGGCAGGCTGGGCGACCCGGCTATTCAAACTAACATTCGGATCTCGCCGGACGGTACGAAGGTTGCGGCCGAAATTTACGAGCAGCCATATATGAATTCTGACATCTGGCATGCAAATTCTGACATCTGGCTGTACTACGTCTAACGGTGGGCGAAGACACGTTTGACGACCGGTCCAGGCTCGGCAAGAATGCCATGCTGGTCACCCGATGGGAAGCACATCATCTTCAGTTCGAACAGGAAAGGGCACTACGATCTCTATGAAAAAGCCATCGATGGAGCCGGGAGTGAACTTCTTGTGTTCGAGTCGGAACTTGATAAGTACTGCGAGAGCTTTTCCCCGGATGGCAGGTTTCTCCTCTATATGACGATTTCGAGCGATAGCGACCGCGACCTCTGGATTTTGCCGTTCTTCGGAGACCGAAAGCCCGCTCCATACCTTCACACGGAGTTCGCTGAAATCGGAGGCCGATATTCGCCGGATGGAAAGTGGGTCGTGTATTCGTCGGATGAGTCAGGCAAAGAAGAGGTGTACGTTAGACCGTTCCCAGAGTCAGGCGGCAAACTGCTTGTTTCAACGTCCGGGGGGCTCATCTCCGACATGGCGCCACGATGGCAAGGAGATTTTTTATGTGGGCGCCGGTCGTGGGTTGCTGGCGGCGAAAATAACGGGGAGCACGGAGTCGACACTAGCAATCGACACTGCCAGATCTCTCTTTCAGACACACACCGAGTCCTTTCCCAGTTACGATCTCGATGCTAGTGCCGACGGCCAGCGATTCCTCATGGTCGCCTCGTCGTCCCAGAAGTTGCCGTTCCCCATCGCGGTTGTCATCAACTGGGACGCGGGGTTGAAACTCAATAAATCCTCCGAGCGGATTCTTTAGAAACACTGATTTCTTCCAGAAAGCACCATAGCGTCGGTCAAACGGGTCGAGCCATCGTTGTGCCTATGACTTGTACCTGCATCACCGCCTATCCGTCAATTACTATCCAAGCAACAACTCGGAAGTCATCGATGTCGTCTCACGGTTTTAGTACCGGAATGTCGGTCTAGTGTTTACGAATGCGGTCGAATCGACTTCGACGAAAACCGGCTTCGAGGACAGTTGACAGTGACCTCCTGGCTGGTACCATGCCAGCTATGAACAACCTTGCGCCGTTCCTCTGGTTCAATGACAACGCCGAAGAAGCCGCCGAATTTTACCTGAGGGTCTTCCCGCACGCGGTTGCGATTGGTCCCCAGGACGCGCTGGATGAGCGCGTTGGCCTGTTGGCAACAGTTGAGCCACGGGCTCACTTGTCCGAGATGTCTATTCGGCCAATTGACGAGAAGGGCGTTACCAATCCGGAAGGCGCTTGGATTGCTTCGGGATTGCCGGTCATACAGCCACTGCCGAAAAACGCGTCGTCATTGAGGCTCGTTGATCGAAGATGACCAACCTTCCGATTGGCCGGTCATCACCTTTAGAGCCTTGAGCGAAACTATGCAGCACGTACTTGTTCGGGCTTGTCTCTTGACGCAAGAAACCACAGTGTAGTCGCTGTTCCGATGAAATATGGAAAGCGCAGAAGCATACTCCATGTTCCAAAGCTCTCAATCACACCAAGCACCGTGAGGCTTCCCCAGTGCTCTGCATGGCTGGCAGGCTGCGGATAGTGGATATCGATCGCAATCTTGCATGCCTGCGCCAGCGCGTATGCCACTAAACCCCACAAGAACCCCTTCCGGACCGATCGAAAAAAAAGCTTGCCGAATGCAAGAAGATGCAAAGTCGAATAGACAGCAACTCCGAGCCAGATGAAGAGCATGGCAATCACCGCACCAAATACAGATGCGCAAATAAACGACCATGGCCAGGGAATATGCGAGGTATCGCCAACGAGGCTGTCCAGGTTGAAGCGCACTGGGAGCAGCAACCAAGCGGGGGAGAAGACCGACCATACAGCGGCAAAAAACAATGTGACGCGGTGGCGCCACACGTTCCGGCCCCAAGCGATTGCGATTGCCGCAATGACCTGATACCAATACCAGCCCGTAGAACGACCTGTGCGAAATGCTTCCAACAGATCGCCCGAAAGCGCCTCGTTACTCCCCCTCGACCTCAGATGATCCAACATCCATGTCGCAAGCGCAGGTGGCTTCCTGTGGTTCATCTCTCCTCCAGATGGAATTCCAGCTTGAAATCCGGGATTGTTCGCCAAAGTCTCGTCAACACGCGGCGCGTCTCGTGCACTTGGCGCAGCCCCTCTTTGGTGACGCGAAAATATCGCTTTGCTTTACCACCGCGTTCCGGCGTGGGATCGCCCAGGCTCGAAGTAATCAGGCCCTTTGCCTCGAGCCGTTCGAGAGCCGCGTAGACGCTTCCCACGGACACGATGCGGCCGCGATACTGTTCGAGTTCATGGGCAACTGGTACACCATAGGCTTCCTCGCCAAGACGGATCACAGCGAGAAGGAGCATCAGTTCAAACTCTCCCAAATAGCTTCGAGTGCTCATTACTTCAATAATAGAGAAGAAATCACGCGTGTCAACTGGGAAGGGCTTCATGGTACTGAAGTGTCGATCTATTCATCCAAATACTGAAGGGGCCAAAATAGAAGTCATCGACGACTCTCCAGTCGGCGTATCTCTTTAAAAAAGAACAGAAACGTACTTATTGACAGGGTTGTGGTCGAGTGGTCGAACCGCCGCAGCGCAAAGCGCAGAGTCTTGCCATAAGGTTCTCATCCGGTCCTCCATGCACAGACAAGCACGGCGGTGGCACGACTTAGGCTAATGGCTTGCGGAATGGCCGCGTCGGTTTCAGTTTGCTGGTCTACACCATTAGCAAAAATGGTCCAGCGGCGACCAACCGTCCGGGATTCTGGACCAGCGGACAAGGGCGATCTTGAGGTCGGCAGTCGAAGAAAGTGTTCTAGCCCGTCCTAGCCAGCTCACTCCTCGCGCAGCAAGATCATAGGATCAACCGACAACGCGCGTCGCGCTGGAATCCACGTAGCCACCAGTCCCAGCAACGCCATCGCTAAAACGACACCACCCAACACAATGGGATCGCGCGGTGTTGCCTGATACACGACGTGAGCCAGCACACGGCTCGCGAGAATTCCGAGGAGCAAGCCTGCGGTGGAGCCGAAAGCCAGCAATTTGAACGCCCGCCCAAGGGCAGCCAACACGACTTCCTTTCCCTGTGCCCCGAGCGCGACCCGAATTCCCAGCTCGCGCAGCCGCTTGCTGACCGAGTAAGCCGCCATTCCGAAAATGCCAGTGATGGACAGCATCGCACCCATCACGCCCATCACGCCCAGCGTCAGACTCGCCATCCGTGAGGGAAACAGAACTGTCGCTACTTCGTCGTACCGCTTTTCAATCTCAACCGGTAGCCCTGGATCCAACTGCTGCGCTGTGCGCCTGATCACTTCTCCCAGTTGCTGGGGATCGCGGGTCGGACGCACTACCAGCCAATTCGAGTTCGATGGCCACTGCAGGATGGGGAGAAATGCTGCCGCGTGTGGGTCTTCGGTCAGCGTCCCATATTTTCCGTCCTTGGCGACACCCACGACCTGGATGCGGCTTCCATCCGGCATCTTGTAATGACCACCGAGTGCATTATTCTCTGAGCCAAAGATTTTGCGCGCAAACTCCTGATTCACTATGGCAACGCGCGGCGAGTTTTGGTCGTCACGCCAGGTGAAAGATCGGCCGGAAAGCAACGTGGCGCCCTCCGCATGAAGGTATTCAGGAGATATGTGGTACACATACGCACTGGTCGCCGCACTCGCAGCCCGCAGATCGGTCGTTCCATCAGTAAAGATGTCTGAGGGATTCGGTGTCATTCAGGAGTAGTGCATCGGTTAATCCAACGGACTCTACGCCCGGGATCGCCGCCACAGCGTCAAGCAGGCGCTTTTGCATGGGTGGCAGTCGATGGCCCGTGTAGCCTGCCATGTGGAGATCGGCAGTGACCAGAATGGTTTTCTGCGGTTCGAAACCGAAATTGGTGTGCAGCGCTCGCGACAGCCCGCGCACAGCAACCATCGAGGAAGTAACCAACACTGCACAGACCGCAATTTGAATAGCCAGTAATACGTCTCGAGCAGTCATCCGCCGGCCGACCGCACTCGTTGATCCGGACTTGACGACCTCATACGGATTCGTCCGGAGTACATGCCTGACAGGAACCGCGCCAAATAGCAATCCGCTGATCAAGCTCAAAATTATAGCGAGGCCATACACGGTTCCGTCAGGGGTTACAGGTGTATGCATGGGAAAATTTCCAAATGGCTGCCAAGTGCTCAGCCAACGCAAAAATCCCACGCCAGCCCACAGCCCGACTGCGCCGCCGACCAAGGAAACCAGCACAGCTTCGGTGAGCAGCCCGCGCAGAACGCGCCTGCGGCTGGATCCGAGAGCAAGACGCAGCGCCACCTCACGGGCACGGTCCGCAGTGCGTGCGGCAAACAGGCTGCCGAGATTTGCGCATGCGGCCAGCAGGATCAACCCTGCCAGCAGCATCAATCCGGCAAAAAATGCCTGAAACGGACGGCCAAACTTATTGCCCAAAAGACTTGGGCGCACTAACGAAAACCTTGTTTGGCGTTCCTCTTTGGGAAAGGTCTTTCCCAGATATGCGCCGATCAAGTTCAGATCGGCGATTGCCTGTGCTGGAGTCACTCCCGGCCTCAAGTGTCCCATAATCCCGAGAACCGAAGGGCTTGCGCGATCGTTCAAGCCATTCCAACCTTCTACCTGCTCCTGGTTCACGATAGGCACAAAAAACTGGGAGGAGAAAAACACCAGGGTGCTGCGAAATCCAGGCGGCGCTACGCCGATAATGGTAAAGGGATGCTTGTTCAGCTGGACCGTACGGCCCAGCACGCCACGATCATCGTGAAAATGACTGTGCCAATACGCGTAACCGAGAACCATGTAAGGAGCGCTGTTCGGACCCCGTTCGTCAGAGGCGTGGAAGAAACGGCCGAGATACGGCTGAATCCGCAGCACATCAAAGTAGTTTCCGGTCGCTTCCACGCCCCAAGCCAGCGATGGTTTTTCACCCGCATCCAGCGCTGCCTGATCGATGCTGTAGCCCGCAACGCCGTCAAAGCTGCGGTTGCGATTGCGCACATCAAGATAGTCCGGATACGACTGACCCAGATCGTTAGCTCCGGCGCGCTCGATTCCGTACAGAGTCTTCGGGTCCGGCACATTCAGCGGGCGCAAGATCAGTCCGTTCATCACGCTGAACACGACGGCATTCGCGCCGATGGCCATCGCCAGCGTCAAAACGGCGGCGATGCTAAATCCGGGAGACTTGCGCAACTGGCGAAGGGCGAATCGCAGGTCCTGCAACAGCGTGGTCATAGCCGCCTCCGGATGCCGATTTGATGATATAGAGGATGGCAATTCGAGAGCCAAAGTCTTCGCGATACAACTTCATCAGAACAAATCGGCTTACGGGACCTCGCGGGTGTATGTGGAATCGAAACGTTCGTCCGGTTTCAGCCGTAGGTGTCCGTAAATGAACAGAGACAGCGATGAGACGCCTGCTGGAAGGCCGTCATACAGGGATAACAACCAACTCGGCAGAATTCGCCATCGCCTCGCCGATCAGGTCCATTACAGAGCGGTCGTTATCCAGGATCGGGCCCTGGCTGAATACTCGAGAATGCGCAGGCCATGCAGGGCATAGGAAATCTCGGACATGGTTTATGCTATGAGGCCATGTTGTGCGATGGGGCCTTTTGGTTTGCGAGCGCAAGATATATCGCCAACAAAGACGGACGCGCAGCTTACGCGCAACGAACGACGTATGGGAATATTCAGCTTGCTCCGGTGGGGGACCCATCAGAAGATGCGGACAGCCTAGCTGGTGTAGTGCGTCATGCAGATGGGCGTTTATCCATTGAGGCAGCGAAGCAACCAGAACCAACCACAAATGATCGGGTGCCCCATCCTTCGCAAAAGCGCGAAGGATGGGGTACCCGATCATTTGGTGGCAGAGAAAGTACTCGCCATCTATGAGTGACGCAGTACACTATTGCAGTCTTGACTTGCTGCGCGGCCAGCAATCGCTTTTGCGATGTTCGCCTTTGCGTCTTTTGCGCGCAAGTGTGGGGTGTGCCGGTAAGCACTGCGGCCAAGGTGAGAGAATCGAGGCGACTTGCGGAACTGCCTCAACGCATAGCGCAGGTCTTGCAACAAGCTTCTCATCAGGCCCTCCATGCACTGCCCCAACGCTATTCCATCTGAAGCCTTCGGTCCAGAGCTCGCCGGCGGGTTTCAACATGTGGGCGCGCGGTCGAATCGTGGATTTTCGAGCCTGAGGGTTGGACAGAGGTTTTTCCCTTCGGGTTATTCGCGTTGGTCTACTTTTTCTGCGTCTCACATCGCAAGGGAGTGGGCTATAGGGTGGGGATTTCGTGGCCAATACTTCGTCGTGGGCCAGCTGCGCCCAGAGCGGTCCAAATGAGCGAATCAATCGGGGTTGGGGTACAGGTAATCCTTTGAATGTATGGAGCCGCGTTGGCCCCAAAGAGAATTGGGTATGTGGAA
>CAVTPN010000007.1:0-38039 GCA_963736535.1 uncultured Acidobacteriaceae bacterium | reverse complement strand
CAAGCTGTTTTCTTCTTTCATAGCCTCTAACATGGTGAAAAGTGACGTTTAGAACGGTTCAAAATCCCAAGCTCTGGCGAGTAGTCTAGACCGTCTTCAAACAGCAGATTTTGAACCCTGGCACAGTTCTCCGGTGCAGCCATGCGCCAAGCGCTTCCTAGTTAAAGGACCCGCCGTTGCCTTTTCGCGACTCTCGGTTTTCCGCAAATCCCCTGCCCTCTCTACTGCTGTTCCGCCTCGGTCCCCGCCTCCAGAAGCCGCACAGTTGACCCGAATCTGCGGAAATTACTGAATGTGAGATTGTTGCGTTTGAGAGCATCCTGGATGATCCCGCCTACCTTTGTGACCACCTGCGCGCTTACCGGCAGAAGATAGTCGTGGTCGTTTATGGCCACGTAGTCGTAGTCCACCCGGATTGCTGCCTTACGGATTGGGAATTTTTTCGGCTGCTCATCCGTAATGATCGTGAGGCTCTTGACCCCACGCGTGGCCCGTTCGATGTAGATTCGGCCATGGTAGCCCACATTGGCCACGGCTACGGGATAAGCGTTCAGCCGAAAGGGTGAGTTCTCCTGTTCGACGCGATACTCGAAGACTTCCGCCGGCTCCCCGCGCATCGTGCCCGTCTCTCTCCAAGTGAATTTGGCCTTCGACTCCGGCTTGAAGATATTGGTCAGCGCCGCGCCAAACTCACCGCTGGAGCTCATGTTGGGTCCGATATCTGGCATTCGCCGGGTGGCCTTTTCGTCAACCAAAGTCCGGGTTTCCTTATGATTGACGTATGTCAACACCTCGACAATCGTATCCCCGAGCGTCCAATCCTCTTTCCCGTTCGCATCGTATAACTCCTGCGTTGTTTGCCTGCAGATGAGGTTTGGCAGTGCGTCTGCGTAGTCGAGCGCGTTCTTGCGCGCATCCGTAAGAATCTGGTCCAGTTCTTCCTGCGTTGGACGGTCGGTGGCCTGCTCGGCAGCTGCCAGCTGAGGTGGGTCAACGGCAACCGGTGCATCGGAGGCCGGGGCGCTAACGCCGCTAGCTTTGTGCTCTCCCTCTCCGATCAACACAAACTCGCCAGTCTTCTCAGCGGATTTTTCGTCTTGAATCAGGGTCGCCCGCACCTGGTACTTTCCATCGGCAGCCGAAGTGATCGAAAAGGCCGTCAGCATCGGGGAGAACTCGTCGCCGGGCTTTAACGTCGAGGTCAGCAGCTCACCCTTCAACGGTGATCCATCGTGCAGAACCTCCAGCTTCACGGTCGCCGGCGCTTGCGACCTGGGATCCGTATGCGCAAGAAAGAAAACCGACACCTTGTGCGTGCCCACCGGCAACTCCCCATACAGGTTCGGCAGCACCCGCCGTTCGCCGTGCCACAATAAATCCGTTTCGGTACTTGTACTGTCCGCCGATTCGATTCCACGCACTACCATCAAGTCGCTCAGCTCGGGTATGGACCGGGAAGCGAAAACTTCAAATGTTTGTCGTTTTGCCGCGGCTTTGCCGCTGTTGTGGTCCAGAATCGCAGTCTCAAGGACATACGTGCCCACCGGGGCCGCAAAACTGCGCTCAAAAGAAATGAACGCAGGCGCGGTCCCGGCGCTGCCTCCGGCGGGCCATCGTCGCACAATGTCCTCGCTGAACCTTTCGATCTCCGTACCCGCGCTGTCACTAATGGTAGCGAGAACCGAAACATGGGACGAATTCAGCCGCGTGCTCGTGTCCGTCCGGACCTGCAGTCCACTCAGCGGCACTTCAAGCGCCAGCAGAGCTATGTTGCCTTCGTCCACGTGCTCCATCTGCATCACCCGGGCGCGGAAGTCCACGTCTCCGGGAAGTTGCTGGCGATTTAGCAGAGCCATCAACGGCACTTCAAAAGGTTGAGGAGGGTCGGTGATTCCCGCACTCGGCGGCATTGCCAGATAGCCCGTCGGCGCGCGCATCCTCGCCTCCCTTCGCGAGGTTTTGAGTGCGGTTGTATGAAAGATCCCGTCCTGCACGCCGGAAGGAGGAACAAAAGACGCTTCGTAGTATGTCGTCAGGCTCCGGACAAGATCCTTGACTGGGCCTGACATGCGCCCACGCCCATTCAGTACCTCGCCTCCGGTCTGCTTTGCGAGCATATTCATTTCTTCCTGGCCCGACAGGGCGCTTTTCGAGGCAGCGGTCGCAGACGCTATGGCAATCAAATTTTGATCAATCGCAGCGGCCGAGCCGCTGGTTAACGTGGCCAATGCGGCCGCCTCAGAATGTGGGCCGGGACCGCGGGCCAGGCCTCCCGAGCTCATAAAGAAAATTGGGTCGCTATCCTGCTGCTCTTCGGGAAGAACAACATAGATGTTGACGCCCGCACGGTTCGCCGCGCCAACGATCGACTTCCACGCATCCCTGGAGTGAGTGTCTGTGTCCGATCTTTGGTAAGAGGCGCCTCCCTCCATTGAATTGAAATAAACAATCACCTTGCGCCCCGGCAGCGATTGCTGCGCTTCCACCAGAGCCAGCAGGCAGGCCTGCGACGGAGACAGGTGCTGATCCCTGGCAATGCGGCCAGAAGTCTGTAAGGCGCTATACATTGCACGGGCCAGAGCGCGCTGCCGCAGGCTGGCAACGGCTTCCGAAGAATCCTGCCCAGTTTTTGCCATCTGCGCCAGGCGGCGCTCCACGGCATTCGCCTCGACCATGTGCCCGTAAACTTCGGGCTGGACGGCGAGCGAGACCGTCGCTGCGGTTGCCCTGCGGTTTGCGCTATATTCCTGTTGAATCTGTAAGCGACCCCACACGTCCACGACCGCGAACTGCAACCCGCTGTCAGGAAACGCGTTCAGAAATTTCGACGCCAACTGGCGCAGTTTCCTGCTGGTCCCCCGCGCGGCAGAAGCAGAGGTGCCAAAAATGGAATCCTCCGATTTCCTTTGGGTGTCCTCCATGCCCGGACGGTCGAAGAGCAGACTAATGAGGGGCTCATTCTGCTGCGTTCCATTCACCAACCGCAGATCGGTCAGCCTGGCCGGCTTGCCGTTGTCAGTAACCGTGACCTGCTCCGGCTTCAAATCGAGAACCGGCTTATTGTGCCCGTCGCGAACTACCAGGTCGAGCGAAACCAGTTGGCCGGCAGACTGCAGGTTCGCCTGCCCAGTCGCAGCCGGCGTCTGCGAGACAAGCGGCGCAGCACCGATCGTGAAATAAGCCAACGCAGCGATCCAGCGAACGGTTTCCCGTCTCATCCCCTTGTCCTCTCCTGCGGCAGATCGTTGAGAATCTTCGCGTCTCTCAATTCGGGGAAGGCTGCTCCACCCGGTCGATCACGATCATGTCGTCAGGTGTTTTGGTCGTTATATTCTTCAATCCAGCTGTTCCTGCACCCGGCATAGAGGCTCGGTGGTGCGTCGGAATTTTCGCACGCGGGCGGCGTCGCGGGCCAGTGGGTTTTCTTTGGAAGATCAGGGGACAGCCGATCTATTGCCGGACGACTACCCCGGCTGCCTCGAAGCCCTGCCCGACGCGGGACAAAAACCGCCGAGCGATCTGTTGATTTCGGAGAACCGGTACTGCCTCTAGAAATAATCCAAATGCACGCAAAACGTGTTAATCGGACAAGCCATCCTGCTCAACTGGTGATAAAGCTCGTTTATAAGGACCCAGTCTATTGACGAAGACAGCCAGCGCAAATGTAAGGGAAAATGGAGAATGCACCAAACGATCCGAACCTCCGCGATGGGCTGGCATATGCATCGGGATGCGTATGCGGCAGTTGTCTTGGCGGGGAGCTACGAGGAAGCCGGGGACAACGGACGGTTCAAGGTGCAGGCGGGAGATGAAACGGACTCCATCTCTTCGACTTGGCGATTGGGCTGATCGGAACGGCTTGGCTCCATGGTCTGTATCGCGCGGTTTCTTTCAAGTCTTCGGAATCACTCCGGAAGCCTTTCGTCTTCGTTGCAGAACCCGAAAGTCCTGCAATGCGATTGCGCGCCAGGGGCAATCACTTTGTGACATTGCGGCTGCTTGCGGATTTTGCCGACCAGTCCCACATGACGAGAAGCATCAGGAGCATGACAGGCCTCCGGCCCGAACAGTGGAAAGACGCTGCAAATGGATTCAAGACGAACGAGCGTTAGCATAGGTAGCAATCGTATATGCGTGTTTGTTCCATCCAGCGTCTCTCTTTGCTCATAGCACTCGTTGCCCCGTTGTTGATCTCGCGCCCATCAGCGGGGCAAAGCCCATCCTTCCACACTCACACCGACTGGGATCTCAAACCGTCCCTCAAGTACGACACACTCTGCCTGCTCAACGCGCTCAGCGGAGATCCCTATTATCTGCATTACTATCAGGCGGAATACGACCACTTTCATCCGCTCTTCACTCCAACCGAACAAGCATCTTTCGTCGAATTGAAACGTATCTTCAAAGATGACGGCGGCGGAATCATATCAGCGACGCTGACTCTTTATTACTCGACGGTGCCGGATGAGACGCTAAACGAGATGATCGAGACGGCAAAGGGCAGCTCCCGGATGGAGGCTGCGTTGCGCAAAACAGCGTACTGGGATGAGGGCGGATGGAAGAGATATGAAGCAGCCCGCCCGGCACTGATCACAGCGCTTACCGCGCTGAATCGTGTCGGATTTCCTGCGTACTGGGCTGAGACGGCCAAACCTCGAGTAGAAAAGCGGATCACCGAGTTGGCCCCCGAACTACTCAGGTACGACATCGTTCCCGACATCGAAAAGCATCTCGGCTTTTCCCTTCCGTCTCAGAGGATCACTGTGTACCTGCTAAATTACTCGGAGCCGCACGGTATCCGCATCACTGGCCTGCGGCTCCTTACCCATGTCTCATATCCCTTCACCATCGTGTTGCACAATGCCATTCACGAAAGCATGCACCCGCCTTATTTGATCTCCGATCCTGCGGTAGCTCGTGCGGTCGACCTGCTCGGGGCCGATCCACTTGTCATCGATAAGGTGGAGCATCATAACCCTTCCTTCGGATACAACACGACACGTGGATACATCGAAGAAGATTCCGTACAGGCTTTGGAGCAGATCATCAGTGAAGACTTTGGTGCAGGCCGTAGCCCTTGCAGCTATTGGAAACAGCAGGATGACGGGATGCACCTACTGGCATCTGCTATCTATACGGACTACAGGTCTGCCTATGCGCAGGAACCTCAGGTCTACAGCCGTTGGCTGATCAGAGCCGTTGACGATGGTCCATTGAGAGGAGACCGCCTGAAAGGGACAATCGCTTCATTCTTTGCATCTGGCGACTGCACCCGATGACGGCTTGGTCTCTCCGGCAAATGCTTTAGTCCGAAAATACGTGAGGACAAAGGGGAGGATGCGAGCATGGACTGGCGGCATCCGATCGACTCGGCCAAGCGCATTGGTGGCGCCGTTCTTCACCATCCCGGAGACTTGGCGCTAGGCAGCCTTGGATTCCAGCCGGGAGAGGCTGAAACTTCCCATGCGCGGCAAGTGTCAGCGCGATGTAAGGAGGGTGTCATTGGTTTGTCAAATATTTGTCGAGCATGAATGACCATGACTCCATGGCAGCAGAGTAGGATTAAATCCTACGATCAGAAGACCACCTTCAGTGCCAGCTGAATATCCCTCGGCCCGGAACTCGATGAGATGATACCTGCCGTGCTTGTACCAATTACCGATCCAGGAATACCGAAATTCGTATGGTTGAAGGCGTTGAACATCTCTCCCCTGAATTCGGCTGTTACTCGGTCGTGAATGGTTGTCCTTTTTATGAATGCGAGATCCCAATTCTGGACCCCTGGGCCGATTAGGATATTGCGTCGAGAAGTACCGAAACGAGGAGTTCCATCGGCTAGAGCCTGTTCCAGAGCGGTTGTAGTAAAGCAGTTAACATTAAACCATTCCGACAGCTTCTTCGGGCCGGTTCCGTTGCATATGCGGTCCGGCCTCGGAGATGGAGAGCCAGTATTGGAGAAGTCTTGCGTGCTGGTGACCGTGAATGGGAACCCGCCGGTTGCTGAAACGATCGCGCTTACTTCCCAACCTCCGACAAGCATATTTGTAGTGCGCCCCGCTCCAAGGAATCTCTGGCCTTTACCAAAAGGTAATTGATAGATGGCACTTATGGACAATGTTTGCCCAATATCGAAGTCAGACAGACCATAATCTGCATTGGGATTATTATCATCCTGAACAGTAGACTGATCATCTATGTCGCCACCTTGATTTTGGAGACTCTTCGCATATGTGTAGGATACTAGAGCAGCCAAACCTTTTGACGCTCTCTTCTCTAACTTTGCTTGAAGTGCATTGTAGTTCGAATATGCCGAATAATCGTCATACGTAAGCGTATTGAAATCAGGCCAAGGCCGGCGCGGCTGCAAATCTCCCACTCCGGGCTTCGCCTGATTGCCAGGTTGGTGTATATAGTCGAGATGCTGGCCGCGACTTCCTACATAAGCAATCTCCGCTCCCCATTCCTTCGCCAGTTGGGCCTGTACACTTAAACTCCATTCATAGGCCTCCGGAGTTTTATAAAAGGGACTCGGCATGAGTTGAGAATTGATCCCCGATAAGGACACCGAAGGCGCATTCGCAAATATCTGCTGTGTAGTGGTTGGAATACCATTCGTCAGTGGGGGAGGAGCGCCAAAGGCGGTCACGTACGTTGGGGTTTGCGTCGACACTGGATTGTTATTGGTAAATGATCCTATTCGGTTCGTATCGGATAAATCGTTAAATATGCCTGCGCCTGCGTGAATCACTAGTTTCCCAGAACTCATCGGCTGCCATGACACTCCTAAACGCGGAGCAAAGTATCCTGCACCAGGACCGTAGCTTACCTGTCGTACTTTGTTGCCTGTTATCCCCTTCGCCCTTCTCATGCCGGAGCTCATCACCAGACACTGCCCACTCGCCGAAATGAAGTATGGATTGGAACACAGCGCATCATTCGCGGCATCCGGCAACCCTGTCAGCAGAAGCGCATCTCCCGGCGTATATGTTTTCGCTAAAGGAAAAAATGCAGCCACCTGGTTATGTGTATCCATAGGCTGACGGCGGTACTCCCATCGCAACCCTGCTTGTACCGTCAGTCGCGGATTCAAGCGGATATTGTCTTGAGCGAATACAGTGATCCATCTCCCGCCAACCATGTTGGTAATAATCGCATTTTTTGTGTATTCCCCTCCAGACGGATATCCAAGTTCAAGATCTGCGAGATCTGAAACAGAACTCACTCCTGGAATTTCGCCGGCGAGCGATGAATATTGGCCATTGAAATCGAAGACGCCATTCGCTTGCAGAGGATCGGTAACACCTTTGGTTTGCCAGAAGTCCCAATCGGTTCCAAGGGCGAACGTATGTCGACCGATGGTCTTCGTGTAGGTATCTTCATACTGCTCGATCGAATCTGGAGCTGCGACGGGATAATAGCCAGGGAAGCCATCGCCCCATGTAGGAAAATTCTGAAAAACAACATTTGGATACAGGTTGAATTGAGGCAATTGGTTCGTCAACCCAACTACGCCAAAACTGGCCAGGGTTCCAGGCGGTCGAGGACAGCCTGCACAGGAATAACTCAGATAGTTCCGCTGATATCCTATCCGCACGTCATTGATCGCGGACGAACTCAAAACCCGGGTCCAACCACCTACCAGATTTTGGCCTCGAAAATGCTGGTAAGAATTGAAGGTTGGAAGAGCTCCCGGAAACAGAATATTTGAATTACCAAGAAAATAACGGAAGAATACCGTATCTTTGAGCGACAGAGTAGCATCTACCCGTCCGTCGTATTGGTCATTTTGTCGTTGCGTTGGTGTCTCATTCGTGTAGTTGACGACACCAGAAGTATTTGGCGAAGGGAAAAGAGCTAATACCTTTTGCGCCACAGGGTCGAGGGTCGTTATCATATTTCCGGAAACAGGTGTACCTACCAGAATAGTAGGCTGTCCAGCGCCCGGGTTTGCAGGATCTGCCGGACAGGTAAAGTTGTACTCTGAAGCAGGGTCGAATAATTGTCCGGTATCAAAGTTTAGGTTAGGCGGAGCAGCCGATCCACTTGAGGCACAGAGGTTTGCAGTAGTTCCCGTGAGGAAAGAGCTAAAGTCCCCGCCCTTTTCAGCGTCCGTAGGAACGACGCTAGCCGAAACTTCGCCCTGCGTCAGTCGCAATCCTTCATAGGCGCCAAAGTAAAAGATCTTGTCTTTGATGATTGGCCCACCGATGGCACCACCGAATTGATTTCGAGAAAGATCGGGTTTCGTGATCGCAAAGTAACCGGTCCCATCCATGACGCTGTTTCTGGCGTATTCCCATGCAGAACCGTGTATCGCGTTTGTTCCGGACTCCGTAATTAAATTCATCACCGTACCTGAGGCCAACCCGAAAGAAGCATCGTAGACATTATTTTGAATTTTGAATTCATGAACCATGTCAGGCGGCGGAGCTAAGGCAAAGCTGCTATTGTTTAGCGCCCGTGAAATCATTCCGTCAATTAAGAGAAGATTACCGCCGGAGCCGCCGCCAGATCCGCTATAGCCTATGTCGTTGAAGCCCGAACCATTGGCCGCCCCTGTAGCCAAAGACCTCCCGGTAGTGTTCACTGTTCCGGGAACCAAAAGCGCAAGAGCATTCACCTCCCGCAAGTCAAGTGGCATGTCGAGGATCATGGCCTTGCCAACCGTTGTGCCCAGACTGGCGCTGGTAGTATCTACCAGAGTGGCAGATGCCTGAACTGTCACGGTCTGTTTTTGAGTGCCAACCGTCAACACGATGTTTTGCGTGAGCTGCTGATAAAGCCTGAGAGAAACACCTGTAAGTGTTGTAGTATCAAACCCAGTTTTTTCGACGGATACGGTGTAGGGACCTGCCGGCAATGAGAGAAAGTTATAGTGCCCAGAGGAATCCGCAGTCGTGTGGCTAGCAACACCCGTACTCGTGTTGATTGCAGTGACGGCGGCATTTGGAACTACCGCACCTGTAGCGTCGGTCACAGTTCCGGCAATGCTTCCTGTCGTCGCCTGGCCCCGACATGGAACTGTGGATGAAATCCAGGCCACGCTCGCCAGCACTACCAGAGTGTGGAGAACGGCGTATCTGAGTCCGGTCAACCGGACCGTCGACCTCATCTCGCAGTAGCTTTGCATCTTTTGTTCAAAACACGCGATCCAACATGACCGCAAGTGATTACTGAACATAATGCCCCCTTCCCAGAAGCAAATCAGTACGCCGATGGGTCAAGCTAGACCAGTTCCAAGGCTGGGTCAATAACAACCATCGATGCGTGTGACAAACCGTCCAATTTGCTGAACGGCGGCTGTCCGACGTTTTGGCCCGCGGGAATTCCTTAGCGATGGTCAAGGCTGCCGCGTCTGGCCTCATTCACAAGCCGTAGAGGGAACCCCTTCCACGGCTATCTAAGTTAAACCGGCTGCCTCACAGTGGTATCTGGCGACTCGAAAGGGCCGACCAAGCTTACGTCTAGGAAAGTAATGGACAATGAAGTCCCGACGGGTGTGTAGCGACCGGTAAAAGTCAGCAGGCCAGTTTTTCTGTCAATACGGAACGTAGGGATAATCGTCGATGCCTCCTCCTGGATGGAATACATCCATCGCCCGTTGGGATGAAATGCAAAGTGACGGGGACCATCTCCAGTCGGAAGTGAAACAAACGGAGTGCCTGCGGGCGCTAGCGCAGCCGATAGATATCGCTGTCAACTTTATAGACGTAGATCCTGTCTTGTCCTAAATCGGGTTTGCAACACGGAGCGATTGTCTGGGTCGGGCTTGATCATGTGCGCGTGTGGTGCGTCGTGTCGCTGATTTGCAAAGTGCCAGGAGGCGCATCGGTTGCATGGATAGTGCCCAGAGCTTCCCGTGTCTTGACGGACGTAAGTTGTAGAACCGAGAGAACCGTTCGGCAGAATTGGAAGTACGGCGATGCTGCCGCCAAATAATTGGCGACGAATGCGTACCTGCCGGTGGGGTCGACACTGAGATAGACCGGCCCCGCGCCCTCGAGGTCACGGTGTTCAGGATTGCAAGCGCGCACCTGAAAATTGAAATGCCCACATGGCATTGACAGCGATCAAAACACCAAACGCAAGCATTGGCTTGCGCGAAAAGAGGCCACAAGCTGACTTTGAGCGGCGTTGGTGTCTGAGGATGGCGATGCTGCGACTTCTATATAGGAGACGATGCTACGGGCGCTCGCAGAGAACGTCAACACACAACGACCTCGGATGAAAAGCCGTGTCCATTCTGCTGGACAGATTTTGTCTAGCGATGCCCAAATTCTGAGCCGATGCGGAATGAAAAAACCTCGGCCGGCACTATCTGAGACGAAAGGAATACTACCATGACATAGGAAAATGAACTAGAATGTCTTCTTCACGCTGCTCCTTACTCCGTACAAATTACGATCTACCGGGAACCTGCATAGGTCCGCGCGATGCACCGTCAATCGTACTGTTCAATAGGTTGCACGTATTGTCCACAAGTAGTGCGGTCCGTTCTTGCTTCGCTGCTTCGAACGTTGTAATAGACACGTATGGTACCTACAGATGCTTAAACCTCGGGCCGTTGCGTACCACTGCAATCGACGGCAAGAATAGCAGCAAAGCCTTGCCGTAACTGGAGAGTTGGAAACGTGACCTCTTGTAAGTGTTCGCGTACATATCGCACCGGTAGGTGGCTGGCCGCAGCTCTGTGCTTACCATTGTTGGGGGTTGCTGCGATTGCGCAGGTTTCGGGCGTTGGTGCTTCCCCAGCTTCGCCTGCCGTTGATATCAAGCCTTACCGCGTTTTGCTTGTGGTTGAACATGGGGGCGACCCTTTTGGCCTGGTGGTCAGTAGCGCGGCCGACAGATTTCAGCCGGTCGTGGCGCTCCTGAAAGCGTGGTCGGTCCCCTTCGATATTCTGCGATTGGATCAGCAGCACCTTGATGCATCCTATCTGTTTCGCCGCTCAGGAAAGATTCGCTATGGTACCGTCATCTGGCTCGCCGACCCTTCCTCATATGGCACGCAGGATCTGGTGTCTCTGGAGCAGGCAACGCGCGCCGGGACCAGTCTGATCGCAATCGACTCGCGGATATTGGATCCGATGCTGAACAACTTGCTGGGGCTGAAATTCAAAGAGTTCTACACGTCGACGGATGCCTTCCAAGTGAATCACGAGCATTACATTACTCGTAAGATTGCAGCCGGAAAGGACCCACTGCCGATGCACAGTCACAACTATGCAAATCGCTTAGGGGTCCAGGCAACGAGTGCGGAAGTTCTCCTCTCCCAAGCCCAACACCCAGTCCTAACCGTGAACCAAGTAGCGCCTGGAGTTTCCGCTTTATGGCTGGGAACCCCGACCGTAGCGACACTAGATACTTCGACTTTCTGGAGGAATCTTTTCTTTCGCTCGCTGGTTTGGAGCCTGGGCTACGCAGTCGTGCCCAATGTCGACTATTCTCATCGGATCATTTTCGAGCTCGACGACTGGGGCACCGCCGACAAGGGTTTTCTGTCCTACTGGCGTTATCTTGAACCGGATGAGGAGACGATTCGACAGGACCTCATTGTTGCCACTGGAGCACCATCACGCCGTCGCAGCCCTAGAGGTGGACACGGGATATGTCGATCGGAAGTCGAAACGTATCGTTTCGCCCTGGATTCAGAATTTCACCGATAACTACGGATTGCATCAGGACTATGCCTCCACCAGACAAGGGATCCAGGACGCCGCCGATGCAGGTGTAGTGGATATCGAAAGCCACGGATGGACGCACATGGATCCGGACTTGGATTCGCCTCCGGGGCCATGGTGGACGGCAGACATCGCGGGAGAAGCCTCCGTGGTCGGCTGGTACGCCGAGTTTGAAGACCAGCGACGAGATCAGGAGACTACGGCGGCCACGCAGATTTTTCATATGGAGCGTTCTCTCGAGTATTTGCAGCAGGATTTTGGCAAGCAAGCACTCGAGTTGAAGCCCGGCAACAATGGCTGGTCGAAATCCCAGTTCAATGACACCGCGGCGCTGGCGACGCGAGTCGGCTTTGGCTTGTTTCACGGCGACGGCGCTACCTACTACCTTGACCACGAACTTGCTTTAGATATGGCGGATGTCATTCCTGACTTTAACACTGGCTATGACCTGTTGGATGTCCTCCGGCCAGAACGATGGCCGGACCATCCCGACGGACCGGTACTCCTCGGGTTTCATGACAGAGATATCGCTCTGGATCATAGCTTCATCGACCAACTCTTCGCCGCTTTGCCGGCCAATTATCACACTTTGGGAACGAACCAGTACATCGCGATTATCCATACGCAGATCAGCTCGTCATCCGGCGGCGATGGCATACAACTCGCGTTTACTCAAGACAACCATTACTGCAGCTACTTCGCGAATCATCCTTCCTCCTGGCAATTGTGGCTGTCCGATCCGTTACGAGAACAGTTAGCAGCTTCGCACCTGGAAGTTTCGATAGACAACAAGGTTGCCGGAATGACAGCGGCAGATGTCCGCCAGGAAACACTAACGATCGATCTTCCTCCCGGAGTTGGGAGCCACACTTGGAAGTTGGAAGCAGAGAAAAACAACAAAGAGCCCTGAAAGGAAGACATGTCAGATGGCCACCAATAGTGCGTCTCAGACCGAGACAAGCGCGGACGGCAAAGGCAGGGGAAGTAACGCCGAAAGCACCCGCTCAAACAGGGACGGAACGGCTAGTTTCGCTTGACGTCTTTCGTGGATTCACCATGTTGCGGACCGTCGTCGGCGGTATGTTGATGGTTGGCCTGGTGTTGTCCTGAACGAAAAGACTGAACCACCTTCCGCCGACAAGGTGATTCACGATTGGATTCCTGGTGTAGAAACCATGCGACGGGTAACCCAATTCCATGTCGGCCAGATCTGAGACACCACCGACATTCGGGATCTCGCCCCCAAGGACGAAAATTCACCATTGAACTGGACGAGCCCATTGAGTTGCACCGGATCTTCGATCCCGTTCGTTTGCCAACTCTGTATATCCCTCCAATCGAAAGAGTGTGTCGACCGATCACATCGCTCAGCGTGTCGCCCAGCTTTTCTAACGAATCGGGAACAACATCGGGGAAGTAGCCTGGAAAACCATCGCCCCACGTCACAAAGTTGGTGAATGTCACGTTTTCATATTCTTCGACACTCGATGAAGATGCTGCCAAGCCAAGGATGCCAAAGTCTCCCTGCGTGCCAGGAGGACGCGGACAATTGCCGCAGAACAGGTGTAAGTAGTCTCGCTGGGACGACTACGGTGCCTCGGCAATCATTGGAAACGCCGGCCGGATTTGCTATTACGCAGTGAGAAAGATCTTCCGCTTATACATCCAGTAGAGGACCAGCCACTCTACCGTCATGGTGCAGATCGCATGCAAAAGGGGGGTATAGGGTCCGAAGACGCTCGTACTTGAAGAGGTGAAGATACCCACAATGCCTGCCCAGGGCACGACACTTTCCGACATGTAAATGGCGACTGCATTCATCCCAATGACCACGAAAGGAAAGCCCCAGCGCTTCCAGCCTCTTACGTCAACAATCCAATAGAAGGCGAGGAACATGAGGCACGCCCATCCCGCGGATGCGAGGCCATAGGACGTGGTCCACATTTTCATGACGATGGGAATGACCGGGTCCAGGGCGAAGCCAAGAGCGACCGCAACCACCCCGACTGCAGCAATTACTCTCATCTTGAAGGTGGCACTGCGGCCACTCATGAGCAAACGCCCCAGGAGTAGCCCCAGGATTGTCGTGGAGATAGTCGGTATGGTACAGATCACCGTGCCCCAGTGCTCGGGGAGAACCCGGCCTACCGTTGCCAAGTCGGTCCACAGAACAAGATTGTTATCGTAGGCATAGCTGCCCGCAGGAACTCCTGGAGCGGGCACGAAGGCTAATAACAGTGCGTAGCCGACCAGGAGCGAGATGGCCACTGCAGCTTGGGTTTTCCATGATCTTCTGACAAGTAAAAATGCGGCCAGATAGGCGACGGCGATCGGTTGCAATGCGCTGCTTAACTCAATCAGGTACGGATGATGAAATGAGATGGATTCGCGCAATGATCCTAAAAGAAAAAGCACCGCGCACCTTTGCAGCACGCGAACCGCAACCTGCGCATGCGACTGAACGAGGGAGCGCTTTGCGTAAGAGAACGGGAGTGACATCCCGGTGATCAACATGAACGAAGGCCAGATGCAATCCTCAAACCGCAACCCATGCCACTCCGTGTGTGTGAGTTCGTAGACAATGGCATTGAATACGGGATTTGGGCTCATGTGCTGCAAGCTATCTAAGATTGCCGCACCGCCAACGATCCAGAACATCGTCCATCCGCGAAATACATCCAAGGAAACCAAGCGTTTGGATGCTGGCCGCAACGGCTCACTTGCGGGCGATGCGAGGGCCTCGGATGCTCCACCCTGACTGGGGTGAGGAGCCACGGCAGCTTCAGTCATGAGATACCTCGGTGCATTCGCTAGAAGCAGGGGACCCTAAGCTGAGACTTGCAGCTACTGACTCTTGCGGATGTGACCGGGGTCTTTCTACGCCACCAGCAGCCTCACCGCTCTACTCAGAATACTGCGTGGTGTCATAACGCCAGTCAATGGATTTTTCCCGTCCGGCTGCGTTGCCGTCCATTCTGCTGGACAACCGGTTCCGAATTTCGCTTACTGCACTAACATGACTTGCGTCGGCGAAGCCGGCTTGGAGAGGATCTCAATATCAAAGTGTCGATACAGATCCAAGCAGAATAGTTCGGACAACAACGTATCCGGGCATGCCCCTCGGATTGGTGAATCGCTCTCGCAACGGATTGCGAAGACCGACGCTCCTCAGCTATGCTCATCCAGGGGGCTGGACAAGTGCCAACCGCGCCATACGCTTATTATGTTCCTTCCGTAATGCGGGCGATGAAGATCCTGGAGCTGCTTGCTCAATCGCAGCGAGGCCTCACGCTGGCCGACGTCAGCAGAAAATTGTCTGTGCCTAAGAGCTCCGCGCATGTGCTCATGAGGACGCTCGAGGATCTGGGCTATCTGAAGAGCAGTGGATTGAAGGGTAAATATTGCGTCGGCTTGAAGCTGGTAAGCCTGAGCAACATCGCGTTGGAGAACCTGGATCTGCGCGAGCAAGCTCGTAGGTTCCTGCAAGATCTCGTGGTTCGCACGAAGCTCACGGTCCATTTGGCCATTCTCGAAGGAGTGGAAGCCGTGATCATCGAAAAGTTCGATGCTCCGGGAATGCTGCGCCTGGCTACCTGGGTTGGAAGGCGACTTGACGCCAACAGCTCCGGCGTGGGCAAGGCCCTGCTGGCATTTGCGCCAGAGGAAACCTATGATCACCAGCTAAAGCGGAAATCACTCGCGCGAAACAACCGAAACACGATCTCCTCACCAGAGGAGCTGCGACGGGAGCTGAAGAAGATCCGTGCGCTCGGTTACGCGTTTGAAGATGAAGAAGGTGAGATTGGCTTCCGCTGCATTGGAGCGCCCCTCTACGATGCAGCAGGCCACGTCGTTGCCGCGATTAGCATAGCCGGCACTACTTCGCAGATTCGGAGCGCCCGGGTAGCAACTCTGGCTTCCATGGTGAAGGAAACTGCCGCCCAGATATCACGCCATCTGGGTTACGATGGGAATGCAAAATAGTCAAGCGCCGGGGGATCATTTCTTCCGCGTGCCGGCCTTATCGCCCACATCCTCAGGATATTTTTCGGCAAGGTCGCGAATCTCGTAGCTGAAGTCGACAAATAGCTTTTCCCAACGTTTGGCTTGCGCCGGCGTGTACCTGTAAAAGCCTTTGCCGTTGGCCACTCCGAGACCGCCAGAACGACGCACTCGTTGCATGAGCCGAGGGATTTTCGTTGCGCAATCCAGATCGGGCAAGAGTTCCTTCATTACCGCAGCATAAGCCGGTATGCCCGTGAGGTCCATGAACCGGAATGGTCCCGCAAAGGTAATCCAGTAACCGAGATCGTTGCGTAGCGAGCGATCAACGTCTGCAACCGTGGCATAACCCGCATCCACAAGGTGGAATGCCTCCCGAAGCATGGCATACATAATCCGATTGGTGATAAAGCCTCGGATGTCCCTGCGCAACACCGAGGGTTCCTTGCCCCAACCTTTCGCCAGCAATTCCGCCCGCCTTGCATTTGCCAGCGACGTCTGCTGACCGCAGATGATTTCCATAAACCGAGTGATATTCGCCGGTTCTGCCCAGTGCAGTCCTAAGATGCGCTCGGGATGCATTGCCCCCTTCTGGAATTCGGTCACCGGGATCGCGGATGTATTGCTGCCGATCAGAGCCTTCGTAGAAACGATACTCTCGATCTGCCGAATGACTTTTACTTTGACCTCGAGACTCTCTATCGTCGACTCGATGACGATTTCCGCATTACGAAGAATCGTAAAATCGTTTGAGATCGTCACCTGTCCCATCAGGCTGGCAGGAGCGGCCATAAGCGACCCACGCCGTTCTGCCTCTCTAAGAAGACTATGGAGCCGCCGCCGGGCGGTCCGAAGTTTTGTGGGATCGACTTCGACGCAAAATAGAGAATGCCCGGCCGCAAGGAGGCAAGCAGCAATACTGGTACCCATCAAGCCCATGCCGACGACGCCTGCACGAGGAACATTCGCAGCGCGGCCCGCCTTGACCGCTCGGTCACCTTTCACTCGAGCTCGCTTTATCATGTGCTCAGGACGCTTTCCTCCTACAGGATTTTAGCTGGGCTACCTCGTGAAACTCTCACGCCTCGGCTCAAAAGTGCAAATCAAGGCTTCCTCGACTTGGCGCAAAGTTTCCTCAATATCGTCCGCGCTGTGTGCTGCAGATATCGACCACTGCTTGGTGGCCAATGGAAATACGTAGACGCCGTGCCGCACCAGGATACGTCGAAATTCTGTATCAGACTTGAAATCGTGATGCAGAGCCAAATCATGCCAGTCAACCGGGGAATGATCCATAAAGTAAATACAAAAGGCTGAACCTTGCCGTGCAACCGAAGCAGTGATTTCCAACTTGCGGAATATCTCCTTCAACCCCTCTTCCATCCTTGCGCCGAGAGCTTCGGTGTGGCGATACACTTCACCATCGTTCATGAGCAAGCGCTCTATCGTCGCGATCGCAGCAACCGTAGGCACAGGATGCCCATTGTAGGTGCCGGCAAGCAGGACGCGGCGCTTGAGAGACGGGTCAACAAAGACATTCATCAGGTCACGCTTGCCCGCCAGCGCAGCGATGGGGTAGCCATTGGCTAGCGCCTTGCCAAAGACCACAAGATCCGGTTGGACGACCAGCCAAATTGGAGTATCCGCCTATTGCATGGCGAAAGCCGGTCTTCACTTCATCGATGATCAGTAGGAAGCCAAACTCGTCCGCCAGGGCGCGCAGTCCGCTAAGATAGCCGTTGTTTGGCTTGACCACGCCGACATTTTGCAGGATGGGCTCTGTGATGAGAGCCGCAACGGGAGAACGTTCGCATACATATCGTACGGAATCAAGGTCATTGAAGTTGACACTATGTACAAGGCCCTGGTGTTCTCGCGGTATGCCGGCGCTTATGGCGTGAAACTTATACTCCCCGGGGGAGACTCTTGGTCCCAGCTCATCGAGCGGTGTCATAAGGTTACAGGCGACATCATTGTGCCATCCGTTGTAACCACCCTGTATTTTGATAATGTGGTCGCGGCCGGTAACCGCGCGCCCAAGGCGCAGAGCCTGATACGTGGCTTCGCTGCCAGTGTTCAGCAGCTGCACAGACTCGGCAGCGGGAACATGCCTGTGTATCAGTTCTGCAAGCTGTCCTTCCACTTTTGTAGTGCCCGATCCATATAGACTGGCGGAGTCGTGAAGGGCCTTGACTACGGCTTCAGTCACATACGGATCATTGTGACCCAAAAAGTGGGGCCCAAATGCGGCGTGATAATCGATGTATTCATTTCCATCCACATCCCACATCTTTGCGCCCAGGCCCTTGTCAAATGCGATCTCGGGCGTAATACCGCGATTGACAGAGACAATGCCGCCAGGGATGTACTGCTTGTTATAGTGCAGAAGCTTTTCCGATTCGAACGTCCTTTGCATCTCGTGATTCACCCCTCAATGTTCTACCAGCTTTGGCCCAACCCATAGGACGATTAGGGATCCTCTCTCATCCCGCTTATGTTTATTGACTGCAACAGGGAACCACCAGGCAAACGCTATTCAGTGTCCTCCCCTGAACGCGGGGTTGACAAGGCTAATAGCACCCTCTAACTTCTTTATGTCCAGCATATTGAATCCTGGATCGATAACCTGATGTGGCCTTCTTGATTGAGGCCAAATCCCAATTCAGTCAACTCTCCATCAAGCCAGAAATGTCAAGCACATTGGTGTACCCAGAGGCGTGTATTGCCCGGTGAAGACGAGCATGCCGGTAGACTCATTCCTGCGGAAGGATGTGATTTGATCGCTGCGTTGATTGCAGACATAGAGAAATCGACCGGTGGGGTCCAGGCTGATGTGATTTGGGTAGTCGCCCTGAGTTAAGGTCTCTTCGAGTAACGAGAGCCGGCCGTCCGCGCCTATTCTGAATACGGCGATTGAATTGTGCAGGCGGTTCGCAGCATATAGCGAGTTGCCATCAGGCGAAATGACAATTTCAGAGCAGAAGTTAGTTCCTTTGAATCCGGACGGCAGGGTGGAAATCGTCTGCTGAGGGAGCAATGATCCCGTCTGCGAAACATAGCGAAAGTAAACGATGGTCGAAGCCTCCTCCTGAACGGAATACATCCAATGTCCATTGGGGTGGAAGGCGAAGTGACGCGGGCCATCTCCCGAAGGGAGCGACACATAGGGAGTCGCTGCCGGTGTCAACTTTCCCGTATCACGGTTAAATTTGTATACGTATATTCGGTCCTGGCCTAAGTCGGTCTGCAGCACAAAACGATTGGCCGGGTCCGGCTGGATCATGTGTGCGTGCGGCGTGTCGTGGCCACTGATTGCGAAGCTTCCTGGGGGTGCCTCTGTAGCGTGCGGATTTCCAAGTTGGCCTTTATCCAGATGAGCAAAGGTTAGTTCGCCGAGGAATCCGTCCGGCCGAATGGAGATAACCGCGATGTTGCCGCCAAAGTAGTTCGCAACAAAAACGTACTTGCCGGAGGCGTCCACGCTCATGTGCGCGGGCCCGGCGCCCCCGGAACCCGCAACGTTCAGCAGTTTCAGGCTGCCGCTTTTGCGATCGACAGAGAAGGCGCTGATGGAACCCTGATTGCCCAGATAGTCCGACACCTCATTAACCGCGTATAAGAAGTTGCCAGAGGGAGCAAGAGCAAGCCACGATGGACTAACCGTTTCCGCGGCTAACTTGATCAGGGATAGCCCACCTGTGAGGGGGTTCATCTCAAAGAGATAGATCCCTTTCCCATTCGCTGCACCATCTACCGGCTTGGTATCCGTGCCCACATACGCCAGTGTCCTGCCGCCGTTGGCTGGCTCTGCAGCAACGACGTGCGCACTTACGTACGGAGCGACAGACATGGCCGCTAAGGCTCTCAAAAATGCCCGGCGAGAGCTTGACCGATGCGACTTGTCAAAAACCTCCAAGCTTGAAATCTCCATTCGCTTCTGCTAACGGCACGCAACCATTTTCTAGTTCCGCCGTTGGGCTGTGGGCGCGATTCCTTCTATGACTTGGTCAAGAGGTGGCAATACGTCGCCTTCGTGGGTAGCGTCGTTGAAGTGGCGAAGCCGGTCGTGTACGCCGCGCCAATATTGGTACTCCGCATCCCAACGCCCCAGCGCCGATCCCATGCGATAAGGAGTGTATTCCTGCATCCATTCTGCCTGGTAAGCAGGTTTCATGCCGGTGATGCGATCCATGAGATCGACGACATAGGAATGATCGTAGTGCGTCACCTGCGATTCCCACTCGTTCCACCAACGCTGAGAGTCAGGACGTTTAGAACCAAATTGGCCCCATGCGGCCACCAGATCTAGCGGTGTTTGGAACTTTTGTCCAGCGTAGTCGAGCATTTCGCTGCCAATCATCAGACTGTTCACTGTCGTTGCGTCAGCCCCTGCTGCCTTGGCACGCAAGAGCGCTGTTTCCGCCTGCTCAGCGTGAAGCCGGGCCTGGCGCAGGTCCTCGCGGTGGGGTTCGAGTTTTTCGAAGTTCGGCGGGAAGAAAGGATCCTCCCAGAATCCGAACATCGTCTGCTCACCGAGCAGTTTCTTCAAGTGTGTCTCGGCAACCGTCATGTTAGCTCAGAGCGGAGGCAATGCTCGGCGCTATGGCGGCTGGATACATCTGCCGCGCATAATTTGAGAAGAAATTCGCGCGGTCGATGGGAGTCGATTGCCAGGGTGCGATGGCCCCATAAGCAAATCCAGGAAACGACATGCGAAAGAGCAACTGTGCATCATCGGCCCAGACGGAGTTGACCAGCCCTTCCGCGCCCGATCGCCTGCCCGCCGCCAAAAAGGTATCTATGTTCTCGAAGGTCGTATCGTAATCAGGCGCAATGTCGTCGTAACTCATAATCCGGGCTGTACGATATGTGGAATGTGGTGGGCTACCAACGGAGCAAGCCAACGCTTGTAGGTTGGATCTTCGGAGGTGTAGTACCACGCAACCGCGATGATGCCGGAAGGAAGTTCGGGGATGATTTGCGGGTACTTGACGATGATGTCGTCATAAGCCATGACGGTCTTACCGCGCTTCTGAAAGAGTGTAGCCACAGACGTCAACTGCTTTACGAAGAGCCCGGTCGGCGCTGCTGCCGCACCACTGGCATGAGTCGCAGCCTCAATTTGAAACGTCTCGTCGAAGCCGATGCTCACGAAGGGACTGGGAAACAGATCCGCAAACTGGTTGACCCAATCCGACAATAATGGGGCAACTCCGGGATTCTTCGGGTCGAATTCTGTTCCATGCGGCTGGTCCGATAGACCGGAGTATTGTTCTATGCGGAATAGATCATGTTGATGACCATACAGATCGAAATTGGGAATGACATCGATGTGGCGCTGGCGGCCGTAGGCGACAATTTTCCTTACATCCTCTTTTGACAGGCGGCCTCCCAGGCAGAGCAGCGGATAGCCATCGAGTTCAATGCTGTCTTCGGAATAGAGGTAGTACTGATTGGCCTTCCATCTCGCTAAAAAGCTCAGTTGAAGCTCGATCTCCTTTTCTGTCGGCATCGGTCCGTGGCTCATGTCCACCATGGTGCCGCGGTAAGCGATGGATGGCCAATCGTGCACCTCGACAATTGGGAGCATTGTCTCGGACCGCTCGCCTTCGAGCAGTTGACCGATCGTCTGGACGCCATAGAAGAGTCCCGCCGAAGATCGGGCATGCAGCTTTACTCCCTCAGCAGTAACGGTAAGGTCGTAGGCCTCCCGCGAGTCCGGTCCGCCTTTCTCGCCGGGTAACGCCAAAGGCTCGTCATGGTCTCCTATCCGGTCGAAGAGTATCTTCACACCTTGCTGCCCTTGATTGCCGTAGGAGTCGATGGCAACGTCGTAACCAGTGCGCTCTTTGAGCATGGATCGAAGCTGATCGGCAGCGAAGCGGTCGTTATCGCTTGGGGAGGAGGAGAACTGAATCGTGATTCCCTTCAGTGGAATACTGCCGTCACCGTAGTGGATCTGCTGAGGAGCGGGGAGCAAAACGTTGTGATCCGCATACGCAAGCGGCGCTGCTAAAAGACACAAAAGCATTGGGATCGTCTTGATACGGCCCATGACATGCCTTTCTCGGCATCAATAATATTGATGCGCTCTGATTGCACGAATGCCCACCTGGAATTGCTCCCACGACGAGGGGAGAAGTTTTCTATGCGGCCCACTCAGTCTCTCTTGTACGCCTATGAGAATCAAGACCAATCTGCCAGGCCATTAGAGAAGCGTCCAGCAGATTGAACAAGAAGCGACGGAATACATGGCTACGCGACTTTACCGCGGGCTGCGACCTTCCACTGATCGACGACAGTTTCTCCTGAGACGATGTACACCCTATCGTGCAGGTTGATGCATGGGCAGATATGGTTGGGTATGACTCGTAGCCTCTCGCCAACCGTTATCGAAGACGCATCGGTGACTTTCACGTGCCCGTGTTCTTCGGACAAACCTTCGAGAATAAGATGGGGATGGTCCTGAATGTATCCGTGATATTTGTGCTCCCCAGACTCCAGGGGATCGGCAGTGAGCGCCTTGCTTCCGGCGTCGATGATCGCTCGTCCGGTTGCGCCGGCACTCACCACGGTGGTAAGCACGGTCGCGGCGCAGTCTGCATAGCCGGCGGCTTCAGCATCGACGGTATTTCGATCGTTGAACACGTAGGTGCCGGGTCGTATTTCCGTGACTCCACGAAAACGGTGGCTCTCGAAAGCGGCAGGCGTATTGCCTCCGCTCACGATCGGGTAAGGGATGCCGGCAGCATCAAGTAATTGATACAGGCGATCCAGCTGACGACTCTCAGCAGGAATCTCCTGTTCGCGAATAGCCCTGGTGCCCATGATATGTCCCGGATATACAGAGATCCCTTCCCATCGGAGATTCGGCAGAGCCATGATCCTCCTGGCCTTATCGATGGAGTTCGTATCCAGCGGGAGACCGCAGCGGTGAAAGCCGGTATCGAACTCGAGGCGAATTCCTACTTCCACATCGGCCTCTCTTGCTGCGCGTGAAATGCCTTCAGCCACTTCGAGCGAATCCATCGCCACAGCGACTCGCGACCGCCTGGCTAGTTCCGCGAGCCGTCTCCACTTACTCTCACCCCACAGCGGGTAAACGACCACGATATCGGTGATCCCAGCGTCGGCCATCACCTCCGCTTCACCCAATTTCGCCACCGTAATGCCGGGCGCGCCGTACTTAAGCTGCAAGCGCGCAATCTGGATCATCTTGTGAGTCTTGGTATGCGGGCGGAGAGAAAGGTTGTAAGTCACGCAGTATTGCGCCATCGCCTGCAGATTGCGCTCAAGGATATCTATATCGATCACCACCGCAGGTGTTTCTATATCACTTAAATTCATGGCGACTCCGGGTCCTTGCTCACATTATCAAACCTTCGTTCACGGCCAGTGTTCCGCCACGATAGACGGACCTGATACCGCTAGGGGCGACATCGGGCTTTTCGTACGTGGCGCCAGTGCGTACTGCCCCTGGATCGAAGACCGTGATGTCCGCGACGTAACCCTTGGCAATCCGGCCCCGCTCCCGCAAATTGAAAATCTGGGCCGGCCTGCCGGTAACCTTATGAATCGCCTCTTCGAGGCTCAGCCATTTTCGTTCCCGGACCAGATCTCCAAGCAGGAGAGGGAACGTTGCGTAGAGCCGGGGATGCGAGCGTCCCCGCGTGTAGACCCCATCCGTAATGACTACCGCCAAC
Source organism: uncultured Acidobacteriaceae bacterium (assembly GCA_963736535.1). Classification (GTDB taxonomy): domain Bacteria; phylum Acidobacteriota; class Terriglobia; order Terriglobales; family Acidobacteriaceae; genus PALSA-350. The sequence goes on along the minus strand of CAVTPN010000007.1, from coordinate 14,653 downwards.
GGGTGAGCAAGTAACGCGTGCAGATTTTCCAGAGACTGGCAATGTTCTACGATACTCACGTTGCCTTCCTGCTCCAGCAGGATGTCCATCACTGCTGTTTCAGGAGCCGTTCCCCGCTCGTCTGCAATCTCCTGGACCGACCTGCCCACCAACAAGTCTTCGTGAGCCGCGACCGACGTAATCACCACCCCGTTCCAGCGGGCCTCCGGCTTGATGTACGGACCGATGGCCTGCCGTTGCGCAGGATCTCTCAGCCTGGAGAGAAGCGCGGCGGTCCCTCCTTCCAGCGCAGCTTGAGGCAGGACCTGCGTAAGCACGGTGGAACCAGCCAGCCATGGGTAAGCGTCGAACGCAACATCGACTCCGCGCATGGAAGCCTGCTCGATCGCATCGATGGCCATTTGCTGCAGTGGCCAATAATCCTCACCGGCAGCCTGTAAATGGGATATCTGAAGACGGCAGCCGGAGCCCTCGGCGACCGCAATCTGTTCCTGAACCGCGTCCACTAAACCTGCGGAGTAGCTTCGCATATGAGTTGTGTACACACCGCCGCGACGCGCCACGACACGGGCGAGAGCGGTCAATTCCGCGGAAGATGCTCCCGAGCCGGGCGCATACATAAGCCCGGAGGAGAGACCGGCGGCGCCTTCCGCCAAAGCCTGGTCGAGCAGGCCCGCCATGGCGTCAAGCTCCAAGCCCGTTGCCCTTCGCGTGGTATTCCCCATGACTTTGATTCTCAGAGAGCCGTGGCCCACGAGCGAGGTAACCGTTGCAACCTTCGAATGGCGCGCGCTCGCGAGATACTCCGCGGCAGAACTCCAACCCCAGGTGTTGTCACCACACAGAATGCCATTTGCAAAGTCCCGCAGGACCTGAGCGTCATGCGGCATCGGGTACGCCGAGAAGCCACAGTTGCCGACCACTTCTGCGGTCACACCCTGCAAGAGCTTTTCCGTCCCGTTCTTTAAGACCTGAAGGTCTGAGTGACTGTGGGCATCGATAAAGCCGGGGGCCAGGACACAGCCGCTACAGTCCACTACGGTGTACTCTGCATTTCGCGTTGCGTCCGAGACACCAACACCCGGACTCTCGATCGAAACGATTCGGCCGCCTTGCATGACGAGATCGCCGGCAACTGGTGGAGAAGCGCTTCCGTCCACGATCTTTCCGCGCGCCAAAATCGTCGGCCGGGGATTCGTCATTCCGGAGCCATCTTCCCGCTCCCTGCCATGATTTTGTGCTGCTGGGCGCAATCGATTAGCCTTCGATTGAGAAACTCGATATGCTCACGGTCTGTTTTAGTGATGGTTATCGTCGCTTCGCGAACGACCGCGTCCGCAAGAACGCCACGCGCCACCAACAGGGCTTTCTCAGCATGATGGAAGAATTCCAGGCTCTGCAGGCTATAGGAAATCTGCGGAAGCACGGCTTGAAAAAGGTTGTAGGCTGCATCTTTGTTGCCGCTTCGAGCATGCTCCCAAATTGTCTGCAACAGATCGGAGACCCCGAGACCCGGCATGACACCGCAAATGCCGGCATCGATGAGCTCGAGCATGTAGACGCCACCCCAGCCTTCGAGAACGCCCACATCTCCATGGGTTTCGTTGAGGATCGCCTGCACACGAGCTGCCATCAGCGGCTCTTCAAGCTTGAGATAGCGGAAGTGCGGATGCTGCTTATGCAGACGCTTCACGAAGTCGTGGCTGAGAGTGGGGCCTCCAGGGTTGAAGTCCTGAATCACGAGAGGAATCGTGATGCCCTCGAGCACTCGATCGAAGTAACGAAGAAGATCCCGCTCGGCCAATGCAAAGAGCCGGGGAACTGCAACGTTGATCGCGGCAGCTCCGGCGGATTCGAGCTCCCGCGCGGTCCGCGCAACATAGGACGCTGAAACGTGATTGACCTGGGCCAAAACCGGTAGTCTTCCGTCGAGAATACTGATCGCGCGGAGAACGATATCCCGGCGCTCCACCTCCGAAAGCTTGTAGAACTCGCTGGCATAAGCAGGCAAACAAACGGCGCAAACACGCGAATCGACAGCAAACTCCAACAAGCGGCCTAGCGCATGAACGTCTACTGCCTCTTCTCGCGTAAAAGGAGTAGGAATGATGGGAATCACTCCATCAACCACAAAAGGGGCAGTCACGGATGAACCTTTCGCATACGTTGATGTTCTTCATAAACCGTCACCAGGAAGCAGCTCGCGAAGATCATCCCACCCCCGACCAGAAGACTGATAGTAAACTTTTCACCAAGAAGGATAACTGAAAATACCAGCCCGAAGACCGGTAGCAAGTAGATGGAAAGCGCAGCTCGCATGACCTCAACCGCCTGAATAACGGAGAAGTACAGCAGCATGGAAAGGCCAAGACTAAAAATCGCAAGCAAGGCAAGAGTCCACCAGACCGCCGGCTCGAGATGGGCAAGCCGAACCCATCCAGTCGGTTCTTTGAACGCGGCGAAGGCGAGCAGTTCCAGATCGGCGACGATGAAGCTCCATACCAACACCTGTGCCGGAGAGAATCGTGAGAGTGCACGCCGACTATAGGAGTTATAGAACGCGCTCCCTGCGCAACTGGCGAGCACAAATAAGTTGCCACTCACATAAGCCAGACGAAACAGCCGTGCATCATGAATATCGCGCGCCGAAATAATACATACCCCAAGTATCGCAACCGCGAAGGATAAAATCCGCAGCCTGGTCAATCGCTCGCCCAGGAAAAGCGAGGCACTCAGAGCGGTCAACACGGGAACGGTCAACGACAATACGCTTGCATTTGAGGCCAACGTGCGCTCGACTCCGTAAACCAGGCAGAGTTGTGCAGGAACAATTCCGACCGAACCAAGAAGTATGATATCGACCAGAATGCGGCGGTGCTCCACCTTGAAGAGATCGCCGTTCAACCTGGTGAATGGCATAACGAGAAGGGTGGCTAGTGCTAAGGGCATAAAGGTGACAAGAACCGGCCCAAGTTCCCTGGTGGCTATCCTCGCACCTGAAAATTGGAAAGCCCACATGGCGTTCACAGCGATCAATACTGCAAATGCCAGCATCGGCTTGCGCAAGAATAAGTTCTGTTGCAAGACTAAAGCCTCGCCATTTTTGGGTGTTTCTGCGATAACAGAGTCCATCTGGAAACTGATGCTACGGACGCCGGTGGGGCACGTCAACCAGCCGGATAATCCGGGCCATCCGGCATCCAGCGGGCTGGACGGATAGTACAGGGGCCCGTGCCGCGTGTCCGAATGGCGGCGGCTCAGGGCCACAACCGGAGCATGACAACACCACCCTGGGGAACGATTACTGTATACGTCGAGTGGAGCAAACCCAAATTCTTATGTGCCCATAGATCACGCGCATGAACGGGTGACGGGAAGCCAACATCTTTGAGGTGGAGTGTGATCGGAATCGCCTGATCATCCACGACGTAGTTGAAGATAGCGACAGCTTTCGCGCCCCCGCTTAACGGTTTGACCCAAATTTGCAGAGGTGCAAGGCGACTCGCCTGTATACCCAACTTGTCTTGATCGACCGCGATCACTTCCTGGTTCATCAGAATGCTCTTTGTCAGCTTGTCCATGCGGCTAAGATCGTTTCCAGCTAGGAGAGGTGCTGCCAACATGGACCACAGGCTCATCTGAGTTCGGTATTCGTCGGGCTTCATACCGCCGTTACCAACTTCCAGCATGTCTGGATCGTTCCAGTGACCGGGCGCAGCGTACTTTTCAAGGCCGGCTTGAGAGAACCCAATCAGAGACATGCTGCGGAAATTATCCCGGATATCGTCCGTCGTCCGCCACAGGTTTGCTCCTACCGCTGGTCCCCACTTCCATACGTCCGCTATGCCGTATTCACAGAGGCTATAAACAATAGGGCGGTTCGTTTTTACAAGAGCTCGATGCATTTTCCCGTAGGCCTCCTGCATCATTGCCGAAGCGTTGTCCGCGTGTTCAAGGTCCCACATCTTCATGACAGACTCATAGCTGCACAAGTCATATTTGAGAAAATCCACACCCCACCCGGCATACGTCCTGGCGTCTTGGTCCTCGTGACCGTAACTTCCTTCAAAGTTTCCACAGGTTTTCGGCCCTGGGGATGAGTAAATTCCAAACTTCAGCCCTTTTGAATGCACGTAATCAGCCAGACGTTTCATGTCTGGAAATCTGCTATTGGGATGGATAATTCCCTGCGCGTCCCGCTGGCCCTGCCAACCATCGTCAATGACTACGTACCGGTAGCCTGCATCCCGCATGCCGCTGGCGACCATCGCATCCGCGGCCGCGCGCACCTCGGAATCAGTGATCTTCTCCGCAAAATGGTTCCAACTGTTCCATCCCATCGGCGGTGTAGCTGCCATTTGCTTTGTTAACGCCTCGACGTCAACGGCCTGGCAGTGACCGGCTTGGCTTCCCCCAATAACGCAAAAGACAAGAAAGCATAGGCAACTGATCAGTCGGGGAAGCAGCATCGGTTCCCCTTCTCTCACAGGATTGTGCGCAGGTATGCCCGTTGATATAGCCATAAGCTTCACGTCAATGGCCATAGGGAGCCATCCGCAAACAGAGCGCTCGTTTACGCTCTACTGGAAGGAATGCGTGCTATCGCATCGATCTCAACCTTCAAACCACCCCACAACACCGCCTGCACGGTTGTACGTGCCGGAGGCAATCCTTTGAAGAATGTTGAATAAGCTCGATCAAACTCCTCGAAGTCTTCTATGCGCGCCAAGTAGCACGTGCACTTCACTACGTTCTCAAACGTGCATCCAGCTTCGTTCAGTACTTTGCCCAGAGACTTAAGGGTGTGACTCGTCTCCTCAGCCGTGCTGCCGGCAATCACGTCACCTGTCGTCAAATCCTGAGAAGCGTGGCCACTTACGTATAGCCATCCATCGCAGAGAATTCCGGCGGAATAAGTGCCCGTGCTCGCCTTCTTTTCAGGATGGGGCACCGCGGTCTTGCACATCACTCGTTCCCTCCAAGGAAAGTAGAACCAGACGAATCTACATCAACTGCCAATCTGTCTCAAAACTTCTCATCGACGGGATAAAGTGTCAACCCGTCCCGAAACTTAGCTGATAGATATTGTCCAATATGCTGGATCTTCGATCCAGCAATCTACGGCCGTTTGCGCCATGTGTTACTCGCGGCGCAGATTGCCGTATGTGCCGTGCTGGTGACGTCGGCGCCGGTGGCGGTAAGGGAAACGTAGCGTGGCATAGACGATCACCCGCCTGCCAGAGATACCTATCTTGTTGTTGGCGCGTAGACCACGGCCACCGAGCAGTTTGGAACACTCCGGTTCTGAGACAGCTTCGGCACATCTCGAAATCACTACTGGACGGTTACATTGACCGTCCCAACGGTGGCACTGACCGAGCCCGAAGTTCCAGTAACCGTTATCGTATAAGTTCCGGCACTGGTTCCGGAGTTTCCGCCTTGCCCACCCCCACCGCCTCCTCCGCCACTTCCTCCGCCGCAGCCAACCGCACCAACTGCGGCACACAGAAGAAGCATTCCGGACATCGCCGGCCAGGTTCTCCTTCTTCTCGGAACCATAAACAGCACAACCAGACCCAATGTTGTTGCGCCGGTCGGCCAAACGAGCTTCTTGATATCCTTCTCCTCGCTTGAAGCCGCAGTGGTGGCCACGGTCAGCATTGAAGTCTGGGCTGTTGCTCCGCTGATGCTTACACTCGTCGGATTCAGGCTGCATGAAGGCATGTCGTTGACATTTGTCATCGACGTGGTGACATTGCAGCTCAAGTTCACCGTTCCGGCGAACCCGTTTGTCCCTTCGATACTGATCGTTCCGGTATTCCCCGTGGTTGCTCCGGGCGCGATCGACATGGAAGTCGTCCCACCACTGCCGGCCGTAAAGCCGGGCTGCGGCGTGATCGAGAGGGATATGCTGGTCGTCGCCATCAGTGTCGCGGAGGTCCCAGTCACGGTCACTGTCACAGGCATTGAGGTGACCTGAGCCGAGGTGCTGGCCATCAGTGTAAGCACCTGGGTTCCCGCCGCGGAACCGGGGGCAAAAGACGACGTAACGCCGCTCGGCAAGCCGGTGGCGGCAAGCGCGACGTTGCCGGAGAACCCTCCAACGTCGGTCACCGTAACGATACTGGTACCGCTACCGCCCTGCGCTATCGAAACAGACATGGGCGATGGCGACAACGTAAAGCCCGGCGGTGCGTTCATTACCTGGAGCGTGGCGGAACCGGAAACGGTTCCACCGCACGTCAAGGCATAGGTGTAGCTGCCGGGTGCGGTTGGAGTAATCGATATCGAATTGCCATACACATCATTTGAAAGCGAACCTTTCATGAGTCCGTTCCAACTACCGGCAGTCGACGCGTTCGTGCCCTCCACGAATGCATAACACTGCTGGGAGGTTGCCGAAAAGGCATAGGGAACCGTCCAGGTGACGGTCGCCGAGTTTCCCACCGTAATCTGCGAGGCATTGAAGCTGAGCCCCACGGGAGGTTTCAAGGAGGGCGACGACGGCGTGACTTCAAAGACCGACCCGAAATAATCGCCATTGTTGCAAGGCAGGCCGCAATTAACAGTCGAGATATTCGTCGAAGACGTTCCGTAGAAGTTTCCGTTGTCTCCCTGGATCATCCAATTCGGGCTGTAGCTCGGTGCAAGACTTATGTAATTCGGGAGGTTGCCGTTTTGGATGGGCAGCTCAAAAAGCTCGCTCGAAAATCCCGCGGTCCCGCTTAGCCCATAGAATGACGACCCTCCGTCACCGCTGAGTCCGTAAAAGTTGCCATCCGTCGCAAGCGTGAGGCCTGCTATGGAACCTCCTCCGTCGCTCGGCGGAGTCGATGTCGAGGAACCATTTCCACTGAAGGTGTAAAGGAAGGTCACGCTGGCTGCGGAATTTGATGTCTCCGGCGGCGGAGTCAATTCAAAAATCGTGCTTTGGACAGAGGAGACGGAGTCGTTTGGGTGATCAGAGGCGCAGTTCGGATCAGGCTGGTACGGGGGAGTGTAGGAGGTGTCCACACAACCCGGGGGCGTCGTTCCGTAAATGTTACCGCTACTGTCCGCGGCCAACGCAATGGGCAACGATGTAAAACCCCATAGATCGCCTCCCGTAGGGAACCTTGCGCCGGATTGCCTAACGACCATTTGCGGTAATGGCTTTACTGATGTCTCGAAAGGTTCGGATAGGCTTGCAGGCTGCGGCATCAGAGCAGCACTGCAGCTGGCAACAGCAGGGGGTGTGACCTCGATGAGATCTCCGAAATGGCATAGGTCCAACAAGGTCGATGAAGAAAGCTCGAACCGGAAGGCCCCGCCGCAGCCAAACTGCGATTGACAGACGGCATTCCCACCCGTACTCGTTTCGCCACCCATCTGAGTGGTCCCGTAAAGCGTGTTTGAGTCCCATTCCAGAAGGGAATTTGGAAACGCCAAGTTGGCATTGATCCCTAAGTTGGGAAAGGCAGCAGTTTGCGTGGAGAAGGTCGCGAGTGTATTGAGCGCGAAAGAGGCGCCCACCGGTAGCGCAAAGCTGAAGATCGTTCCTCCGGAAGGATAATAATAGACAGTCGGTGAACCCGGATAGAAACAATTACTACAGCTCAGGGTCGTACCGAAAATGAGCTCAGCCCCGGAGCTATTTGTGCCTTCAATCAAAGTTCCGGGCGAGCCGCCGTCAGTCGTGCCGGTAAATGAATATAGAGTGGTTGGCGTGACGGAGGCAGCCTGGGTCGGAGTAAATTCGAAGATCGTTCCACATCCAAGCGCATTATTACTCGCATCAGGAGGACAACATGGCCCGGCCGCTGGTGGCCCGCTTGACGGACTCACGGTGTTGCATTGATTCGGCGATTGTGGGGGCTGCCCTCCAATGAGCGTTGTTCCATAGATATTTCCATCCTGCCCCTGAACCAGACTGCTGGGGAGCCCACCATCCGTCTCCCCAGAAAAGCTGTAGAGGACATTTTCGGTACCGCTGGTGCTCAATCTGAAAATTGTCCCGCACCCAGTCGTGTTGGACTTGTCATCTGTGCAACTGCCTTTACCTCCTCCAAATGCGGTAACCCCGTAGAAATTACCATCCTGAGCTTGAATGAGAACGACCGGTTCATATCCATCGCTGCCACCGCCGAAGCTGTAAAACTGCTGGAGGGTCTGGGCTCCAGAGCAAGCAACTCCCAATACGCACATAGCCAGTCCGGCACACAGATACGCGAAGAGCCGTTTCATGTGGCGCAAATCGATCGAATATAAGAAGCCTGTCGAAATTCGCATCAGGGGAAAAGCTTGTGGACCTCGTTCGGTCGGGGTGCTCGAATTGGGCGGAGCGTAGCGGGGGGCCACGTGCCTTGCAACCAGTTTCTGCGTTTGCTCGTGCATACTCGAAATCCTTTCCAAACGAATCGCTCTGAAGCAATTACTGCCAGTTGCCCGTAAGTACAAAAGGAGCCCAGAAGTAAGGGTCAGCGAAACTCGTCGGCGCGTTCGGATCCGAAAGCACCTCGGGCGGCTTGACATTTTCCTGAATGAGATCGAGTTCGGCTACTCGCAACGCCTCGCTCTTGGTCAGCTTGCCGGCAGAGTTTATCCACCGTCGGTAGAAGTCCGCCATGAGCTCAGCCGTACTCGTATCATTGACCTTCCAAAGAGATGAAAGGACCGCTTCTGCTCCCTTTTCCAGGACAGCTTCGCTCATGCCTTCCATCACGACTCCGTCTTCACGCTGATTGGCTTTTCCCGCTTTGCATTCCGCGGTCTCGACCGCAGACTTGCTGGCTACGAAGCAAACCTGCCGTTCATTGGCCGCTCCAGTCTGGCACGCTGACAGCGTGAAAAGCTTCGTGCCCTTAACATTCAGGTTGTCGCTGTTTTCAAACTCCGCCATCGAAAAGTGGTAGCCGCTGCGATCGTTATCCTTACCGCCGAGCAGGAGAAACGAAAGATCGTCATTGCCAGGTGTCAACACGAAGTGGCTCGCGATATGAACGACGGCTTGCGCGTTGAGTCGCTCCTCCATTGCCTTCTCAGTGAACTCGCCGTTCAGAAGAATTGTTCCGGGCAGTACGCCATGTGACCGCTGAGCAGGGTCAGAGATGATCGAATCCAGTTCTGCTTCAGCGTTCTCCAGCGGGTCCAGGTCCTGGTCGTACTTTCGGCTCGTCCCCATTCCAATAGCCATGGCGCCGCTCATCTGCGGTACGTCCTCAAGGGAATGGTTCAGCGGAGTAAAGTTGACGACGCTGTAATCCTCGACAAGATAGTGGTGCGTCTGAGGGTTCATCAGCGCTGCAAGAGGGATGTAGCGCAGCGACCCGTCAAGATCCCAAACGATCGTCTTGGCGCCCATTGCCTCGAGGTCCTTCTGCACCGGGCCAAACACCTCACCGAATAAATTCTGCGCCGCCGGCGCGGCGCCCTCCAGGTGATTGCTCAGAATGTCGAGGAAGTGTTGGCATTCGTTATCCAGGCTCTCCCGGGTGACGGGATATGATCGCCAGAACCGTCCCGTAGGTGTAATGGCGATTACGCGATAACGATCGGAGCCTTCCAGCGTGTACAGGGCAACAGCGTGGCGATCTGCGGAAATGAGCCGTTCGAGCGGCAACTCTGCGCCCGTCACACTTTGTACGGCGACCGGCGGGCCCTCTGGTTCTTCCAGTTGCTTGTAAAGACCCTGAAGGAATGTGTTGAAGCCGGAGTTTGCCGTGCGCAATGCTGAGCGCGCTTGAGCGATTTCGGACATCTGCCTGGGCTTAGTACTTCCGGCCGCTTGCAGGACCTTGTCCAGGTCAAGCAGACGCTTGAGCTGATCTTCAAGTAGCTCTTCAAGCGGCGCTTCGCGAGCACTGCGTGTGAGTGGCTGGCTCAATGCGCTGGGCTGCTTTCCAATGTAATCGGAATACTGTTGAATCTTGAGTAGATCGAGGACCTGTTGCGCTTCTATCAGTCGTCCCTGGTCGATAAGGATTTCTGCGAGCGTTCGGTAGCTCGCGGATTTCCTTTGAAGAAACGAACTCCTAAGCTCGTTACTCGTTCCGTTCATGCTCCTCCGCAGGGACTGAAAACGATCAACTGCCCTCTTGCCAAAGAAAATGGCCACGTTCGGCTGATGGTGGGCGCGAAAATGATTCATCAACGAAGAGTCGACTTCACCCTCCAGGTCGCTCTGTTCATACTCCCGGGATATGCGAACGGATTGAAAGTAATTGGGAAGCGCGTCGGCCTGTTCGAGTTGGCCAATTCCCCATGCCGAATAGGCAGGTGTAACTGGGTCTCCGGCGGTTAGAGCTAACTGAGCCGATCTGTCGTAATAGGCGCGTGCTTCGACCTTATGGTGCAGGTCCGCCTCCACCGCGCCCAGGTTATTCAAAATCATTATCTGCCATGCCACATCTTTGGCACGTTCCACGGTTGGCAAGACCTGCAGGTATGCGTGAAGAGCCGCGGATGGCCACTGTGCGTCGCGGTAGACCCCCGCGATCGCACCGAGAGTTTCCGCTTCAGAGTCGACATCACCCGCCTGTTTCTTGATTTGCAGCGCTTGATTGAAAAGAGTGAGCGCCTGGCCTAGATTCCCAATCTCCCAATGGAAATCTGCCAGCTGGTGCAGCGTCTGCGCTTTTGAGGTGTGGTCACCCACCTGGTCCGCGAGGGCTACCGCATCATTGAAATGTTCCAGCGCGCTTCGAATCTGGCCTCGGTCCCGTTCGAGCGTCGCAAGATTTGTCAGTGTGTCTTCTTTGTCCCGGCAATCGTGGATGCGATCTTCGATCGATAGCGCCTGGTGAAATATGTCGAACGGACTGCTGGAATCCTGTAACGCAGCACCCTCATCGTTCAGAATCATCGCCTGGGCTTTCAGGTCATTTGCCTTCTGGCTTAGCGGCAGTGCTTTTCGGAAGTACGGTACCGATTTCTCTGTGGAGCCGGAATAAACCGCCTCCCCTTGGGCGCGCATCGCCGATGCTTCAGCCGCCAAATCGCCAAGCTTGATACTGATGCTCAATGCCTCAGTCGCATTATGCAGTGCTACATTGGGCTGACCCACTTGCGTGAGAGCATCTGCGGTCATCGTAAGCACTTGGGCTCTCACCCGGTTATCCTTCGCCAGGGGCAGAGCGTTTCGCAGGTAGGGAAGCGCCTGCTTATACTCTCCTGACCGCTCGTAAAGCGTTCCGAGAAGGATCAGCGCTCGGACCTCATCTTGCTGATCGTGCTTCTTTTGGAATGTTGTCACCGCCGTTTTGACCTCGGCCAGCGCACTGTCGGAGGTGGCCTGGCAATCATCGGGAAAGATCCGGGTAAACAGTGATGCTGGATCAATGAGAGGTTGTGCCGCGGGAGGAGCCTGAGATAGTTGTTGCGACTGAGCAATTGGCAACAGGAGAAGCCATACCGTTGCCAGGCGGGCGAGCAGGCTCCTGCTGATAAATGAGTCGGACGACTTCGACTGCTGATCGATCAACATGGGTGCTGCCCCAAGAGTGAATCAAGCTTTCAAAGAATGGCGGCGCTCCACTCGGAATAACTTGGATTACGACTGACGCCCGTATCACTGCCGACAGCGTCAGTAGGTCGGTACAGCAGGCTAAACATCGCCACAGGCTCCAGTTCAGAAAACCGGGCTGCGTGCTTCTGGCAGCTCGGCGCCCCCATTCGCATCCTGATGACGAAACCTTACAGCGCGGGCTTAGTGCGGCTTCTTCGTCTCCGGGTGCTTGGCGCCGGAAGAATCGGAACCCTGCGGCGCGGAGTCCAACATCGGGTCAGTCACTGTGGATGTTGGCGGGAAATCGCTGGCCTTCTGCACCTTCACGCTTAGCACCACGTAGCTGACAGCTGGAATCGCCTGCGCCACCCTTTCGTCGGGCGCGGCTTTGGAGTCCCGCTCTACCAGGTAGCCGTTCTGGATGACGAGTTTGTCCATCTCTTTCTGCAGATCGTCTTCATGGGATTTGGGCACGAGAATGTAGTTGCCGCTGATCAGCTTGAGGGAGTTTGCCGAGATGAGGCTGTTGTCCGCCCCCTGCTGCGTCACGGCGACGTCTTCTTGCGATCCGTTGAGCAGGAAGTCGCTAGTTAGCTCTTTGCCAAGCTGGCCGTAGAACTCATAGAAACTCTGAAGCCCCGCCAACGCAATGCCGGGAAAGCCGAGCAGGGGCGACATGATTTTCACAGTCTGGACGGTCCCGGCCAGAATCTTGTCCCACGTCGAATTGATAGGTGTCCTGGTGATATTCACGCTCATGTGGCCGGCGCCCTGATTCAGCACAATATGACTAAGCCGCGGCCCGCCGCTCTGCGAAGGGCCCGGCTCCTGGCCCGTCAGCCTGCTAAATGTCAGATTCTGTTCCGAGGGCAGCTTACTGGCTTTGCTGGTGAAGAGGGTGGCGAGAGCGGCCCAGACCAGAGGACCCATGAACTCGCTGCCGGTTACCCGCTGACAGGAGAGATGGAGCTGTGCGAAGCGTACCTTCGCTAGTTTGGACGTGTCCTCGCTCCCCGGGCGGAAGCCAGTCATCTCCATCGTCACCACAGCATCCTCGTTGAAGGAAGGCAACTCTGTCGGTTTGATGTCCTCGGCCCAACGCAAGCCGGCCTTGTCGTCGTACAGCGCAATACGCGGATCGCGGTTCGGATCGGGCGTTCCGCCGCCGCGGCTTCGTTTCGTCCCGGTAGCATAGAGTTCCTTCCAGTAGACTTCCCCTGCAGTCTGCTCTGTTGAAGGCTTTGCGGCCATCGTACCGACGGCATGCGCAAGTTCCGGATGGGCGAGAAGCTGGGAAAATAAACCGGCCGCGGTAGATTCAGTCAGAAAGGAACGTCGTGATAGCGTCATGGCGGTCTTTCTCCTCGGAACCAGTCGTTTAATTCGTGCGCCGTCTACTGGCGGGGTGAAACGCACTTAGCCTGCGAACTTTGCGGCTTTCCGCGAAAATGAAACCAATACTACAAGGTTCCAACGGCGTCGGAAAATAAAAATCTCCTTGGCAAAGTTCGTCGGTGGAGTTGCTATGGACCGCTGTGGTCAGGCTGAAATTCCCACCGATGGTTGCTGCCCGCATGTAGTTGGGATCATTGCCTGCCTGGGTGGTTCAAAGACGGAAGTCCACATGAGTCTGGAAGGGACTGACGTACGTGTTTCCCCAATAGGCGTCTTCATTCCAGAAGATCGCACTATTTTCCGAACCGTCCTGGCCTCCTCCCGGGTTTGTATCGGACCTTGCCACAAGGAAAACGGTCATTTGCCGCCAGTCGGCGCCCAGGACAGGGAGCGTGGCCGTAACCGGCACCGATGGATGCATAGTGAATGGTGGGTGGTTTTGGCGTCGCCGACCAGTCGATATAGCCGTCGGGCTGTACCCGGGCAGGGCAGAAATTTGTTTGCACCAAGGGGGTGGCTCACCCAGACCCTTTTGGCGCGGGGAATCATACGCCGGGGGCTGCCATGAAGTCACGATTTTGATTTGGGTCTATCTCGCTGCGCGCCCTGGGCAAGCGGGGGAGACCTTACTTCCGATTCTGTCCGTAGTTTCCCCCGGATCGCACAACTCCAGTGCGCTAGATGAGGACCGAGGTCTACACTGGTCTGCCAGGAGGATTCAAAATGCCGCATGTGACCGTGTATAAGCCAAATGGCGAGACTCTTTTATCAACGAACGCGAAGAAGTTTGAGCAGACCAAGGGGGCTTTAATACTTCATCTTGAGGGTAAAGACGCTGAGGCTCACGGTTCTACTTGGATTACAACTTTGCCTTTCCTGATCCAATGCGGGCGCGACTTCAACGATTCACGTTGTATGTAGCGCCCTGAATCGCCATTGACCTGGACGCCCTGGAACATCGAAGCGACCGCCTCGCCCTCTCGCCACGACTTCAGGCGGGATGGGCCAGCTTGGCTCACAGAAGCGTTCCCGGGTGCTAGAAAACGGGATGCTTCAAGCGGCGAGACGGCACTATCGGCGAAATCCTCAAGTAGGAGGGGTGGCCCATTCAAGCCTTCTTTTGGCTTGAGTGGGTGGGCTGCCCGGTCGTTACCCAAGGTGAAGATGAGCACACGCAAGAACGTTGGCCGATCGATCCGCTCTCACCCCCCGGCGGACATGCGAACCATTCCTAATTCGCAGGCGAAACGCAGGATTCTGCGTGACGGTGCAAGAGCGAACGAGCTTCGCGACGAGGCATTTCGTCGCATCATTCTTTCCATTCCGGCTGGAAAAGTCAGCACCTATGGGCGGATTGCGGCAGCGGCAGGTTATCCGCTCTACCATCGCGCAGTCGCGCGGCTACTGCGCACCGATCCGCCAGACCATCTCCCGTGGCACCGGGTGCTCGGCGCCGGCGGTGAGATCAAGCTTCGCCACGATGCCGAGAAGGAACAGAGGGCACGGTTGAAGATGGAAGGGGTAAAGTTCCGCGGCGAGCGCGTGGACATGGAGCGATTTGAGTACGCAATTCGCTCGTGGGAGACCTTCGAATGAATGAGTGTACTTGAACGTTCGTTACACTTTGGACCGGGCACATCCGTTACAAGTCCCTTGCTGCATTGTCATCGACACGAGCAAGCCTTCCAAATGCATAGTCTTTCGCCTAACGAAATAATTCCGCTATCGCAGGATCGGACGAAAGACGAGAGCTTTTTTGACCTTGGTCAAATATAT
>CAVTPN010000006.1:0-100523 GCA_963736535.1 uncultured Acidobacteriaceae bacterium | reverse complement strand
GAGTTTCGGTGACAAGAGTTTCAGGAGTTGCAGGACAGGAGTTGCAGGACAGGAGTAACAGGACATACGAAGTAATTCCACGAACCATTTGGGGTTAATTCGTCACGCATCGTCTGTCACGCATCGTCCGTAGAATCCCGTCGTATTGACCTGCCAGGGAACCCGGGCGTATCGTTCGCGCATAAGACCCGTGCCGTTAACGGAGGCGTGATGCACGATCGGAGCTCTTTTGTTTTCTTGTGGAAGCCTTTGGGGTACCAGCCATGAGTCCCGCCGGCCGCAAGCCCCCGACGGGACGAAAGTCCAACGCTCCGCCAACGAGAGACGACAAATCACCACGGAAGATAAAAGTTTCTCCCGAGATGCGTAAGACCGCTGAGCAGAACATCGCACGTGCGAAAGCACTCGAGGTTCTGTATCGGCCGTTTCATGACGCTGCGAAGGCCGAACTGCAAAAGACGCCGTCAGGACGTGCGCTACTCGAAGAGATGAACGCGTTTGCCAGGGAAATCGATGAGCTGTCCAAAGGCATCACCTCCCAAAATCCGACTCGGGGGGAGGTTGGTTTTCGGGTTCGCGAACGCTTGAAGAAATTCCGCGAGCAGCATGGCGACCAGCTTCAGGCAGCCTACGCTAAACATGGTAGTCTCCAGCCCAGCGTCGCGGCTGTCGCGCACATTCTCCGCCCGGAAATCGCGGCAAAGACTACATGGGTTACAGAGACGTCCGTCCTGGGCTCGATGCTGATGACGCCAAAGAAAGTGCCTCAAGATGTCGGGACGGTCAGCCAGGGGCTCGGCGGCGACCTGCCGCCGACTGTCCAATCGTGCGTCACTCCACCCTACGAGTTGGGTGGGTTTGATTATGAGACCTTGAACAATGCTGCAATCTCGTGGGATCAGTACCCGACCTATTCATCGTCGCAACCGGACGAAGGGTCCGCTGGGGTCGCTGGAGAGGCCGACGTCAATGCGTTGTTCGGTAGCACTGGGACCTGCTTTGGGTCTGCTTTCGTGGGTCACGATTTCGACGTGCCACCCGGACCAACCTCCTACACGACGACGATCACTTACGACTGGCAAGGCGACGGAGGTGGCTTCGTATTGTTCGGTATCGGAATTGTGAGTGTTGATCTGGCGATCTTGATCGACCGACGGGACGGCACAAAGCAGACCGAAGCGCGAGAGGTAAGCCTACTCATTATCCCGGTCGCCTCAGGGGATTCCTTCCAACATTTTGCCACGAACGTCAGCGTCACCATCCCCTTGCACGCGCGATGGCTCGAACGGTACCGTCCGGATCATGGCCGGCGCCGACGCTGAGGCCACAGTGGTCGCGATTAGCGGCAGCGCCAATTATTGGACCGAGGCAACGATTCGTGAGATCTGCCTCACTTCCATCGGTTAACCCGAATAACCCCTTATCGCACGGGGAGCAGACCGTAGACATCTACCTCGTGCTTTGTGCCTATATATACATGCCCGTTCACGACCGTCGGGATGTTGAACCGTAGGGCAAGGCCGGGGCGGTCGCGTCCGGCATTTTGTTCGCTGTTATAGAGCTCATGGGCCACATTCGTAGCGTCATAAGCATAGAGAGCGGCAGACTGGTCGGTTCCGTTCCAGCTTTTGGAGCGGAGCAGCCACACTATGCCGTCGCCGAGTCCGTTCGCGGATACGGTTGGGGTTGCCGATACACCCGGAAAGCCACTCGCCGCCTTGGGTGAGAGCTTGTCATCGATCACAGCGAATTGACGCAGCGCGTCTCCGTCGCTTAACACGTATACATAGTGGTTCCAATAGGCCATCGATCCGAAGACACCTTCGGGAACGGCCGTGGTCTGCAGCGCATGACTATTGTTTCCTGGCTGCCAATGTCCCATGTGGTCGCGGTCCACCAGGTAGAGGATGCCCCCCTTACCTTCCACCACCGCCAAGTGAGGATTGGCGCCGGATTGGTCAGGCAAGAGCATCGGCCCGCCTGAGCCCAGGTCGCTGTCGCTCGCGTCCAGGTTGTCCGCGTTATACGGGGTGAAGTAATCGCTGAGCTTCAGACTCTCGCCGTTCAACTTCAGCAGGGAATCGCCGTAGTCGCGGCCCCCCTTGGCGGCGTCGAAACGTCCATTGCCGGTGGCGAGAAAGATGTTGCCGGCCTGGTCGGCCGCCGGCCCCGTATCCCCTTCCCAAATTCCGCTGTCATCGGCGTCAGGAGATGCATTGAAGACCGCCTTCTGCTGCAAGCTCCCTGCGCTGTAAGCCATGACCCAGCCGTGGTAGGGACCGACGTCGCAGGCAGAGGCCCAGGCGAGATAGATGACGCCGCGGTTCAACAACAGCGCCGCTCGCGGGTTATCCCGCAATGGGTTGAAGCTCAGGCGCCCGCTGCTGCTCCCGGACCCGGAGCCAGGGATGCTGGCTCGAATCTCCACCGGGCCGCCGAATTTCTCCACCCCAGTGGTCACCGCGAGCGCATGCAGATGCTGCGCGTAGACGTCTCTAAAAAAACCTGACCGGTCCCTGGTGCGGGCCAGGACGTAGAGTGTTCCGGTGTCCGGATCGATGACGGGGGTCGACGTGATACCAATTTCCGGTGAAATGAACGGACAACTTGCAACCCACGCCGGAACGGTGGTGAAACCATCTTTGAGAAAGCTCACCTGCCACAGAGGAGCAGTTGGATTGCCGTAAGCATCGAAGGCATAGACGCTATCGTGCTCGGTGGCGATGAAGAGAACATCGTGGCGGCCTTTCCCTGGGATCTCCACGCCTGCGAGGAAGAGCGGTTGTGCGTAGATATCTCCGTCCACGTGTAAGGTGAAGAGCCTTCCAAAGTGCTGAACATTCACGTTGCGCGGCGTCAGTTTGGTCTCGTTGAGGTTCGCGCCGGTGCGTGCGTTGTCGTATTGGGACGTAATCACTCTTTGTGCCCTCGCCGGAACCGCAGACGCGAGGACTGCCAAAAGGACGGCCGCATGAAAACAAATCCATTTCCTTCTGTTCTGACGCATTCTGAAATGCCTCGATGAGACGCGTTCCAATCTTCAGGAGCTGGACAGAAAACGGAAACGCGACCTGGCTATGTAGTATACAACACACCTAGAGCGGGACAGGCGAGGACGGATCAGGATGGAAATGACCCCAAAGGAAACGCTTTGAAGTGACTCCCAAGGAGGCGCGATTCCATTAGGGTCATTTCCGTCCTACATTCCTCCGTCTGTCCTACATTCCTGTAGCCGATGTGTTGGGTCCAGAGTGTCAGGGTGAACTGCAGGAGGAGCTTGATGGCGGCGAAGAGGAGGGCGAGCCGAAGGGCCGCACGCAGGGAAGGGTTAGATCGGCGGACGACGGTTGAGCTCATAAGGGTCAAAGAAAATGTACCAAACCTAACACGGCGGTCACCGCGCAAGGCTTACCGATCTCCGTGCGCTGGTGTCGCGCTGTACTTAACCTGTAGACCGAGGTTTCGTGTGTTTTCAGCAGCTTGCGTGCTGCACAAAACCTGTAGACACTGCATTTAACTTGTAGCGGCGTGTCGAGTGACTGCCCCACCCTGCGCAGATTCCTCCCGGGTTAGGGAAACGTCTTTACTCCTCATGAGACGAACCGAGAGAGCGCGCGAATCGCCGCAAACCGCCTTCCCGGATGGCAGAAGGCGGACCCGCGCGGGCCCTGGCGTTCTGCTGAAAAATGATTCGGACCCAATCCCGTATAACCGGTCGCGAGCTCACCGAATGGCCCGCAGAATGCAGATCTGCGTTCGAGTCAAGTCAGGGCGCGATCGAGGTGGACATAGCCACCGTCGACGATCAGGTGCTGGCCGGTGGTGTGTGCGGACTGGGTGGGCGAAAGCAGGAAGACAGTAGCCGCGGCGATTTCCGACGACAACGTCATGCGATGGCCGAGGGGAATCTTGTCCGTGATGTGCTTCAATTCGGCGTCGGGATCCCCGAGGGTATCGAGCCAGCGTCGGTACAGGGGCGTCATGACTTCAGCCGGAAGCACGGCGTTGACGCGGATTTTGTAGGAGAGCAACTCCGCGGCCCACTCGCGGGTCAGCGCGAGCTGCGCACCTTTGCTGGCGGCATAGCCGGAGGTGTTGCCCTGGCCAGTGAGCGCAACCTTGGAGCTGATGTTCACGATGGAGCCTTGTGTGCGCTTGAGCGAAGGCAGCGCGAAGTGAGCGAGCGCGTAGCAGTGGATAAGGTTCTTGTTCAGGCTCTCGACGAATCGCTCGACGCTGCCATTCTCCAGGCCGGCGCCGTCGTTGACGCCGGCATTGTTGACGAGGCCGTAGATGTCGCCGTGTTGCTCCTGGATTTCGGCGATGGCGGATTTGCAGCGGGCCGTGTCTTCGAGGTGTGCCTCGATGAGAACGCAATTTAGGGCGGCGGATTCCATTTCGGCCATGAAAATTTGCACGTTCGGTGAGCGGCGGCTGAGCACCGCGACGCGCGCGCCCTCGTCGAGGCAGGCACGCGTGATGCCGGCGCCGATGCCGGCGCCGCCGCCGGTGACGACGATAAGTTTGTCTTTGAGTCCGAGATCCATCCGAGACCCCTCATTCGTGCTTTTCCAGGTCTCAAGACCGAGATCTGGGGCACCCAATTTCGGTGCAAGACTAGCTTATGCCGTCCATCAGCTTTATCATCGGCTTTGTCACTTTCTTGATCGTTAAATCTGCGCTCCCCACACTTGCCCGGTTTGAGGGCGACCATATCAATACCGACCCAAACCACTCGGTAGCTTTTATTCAGGACACCGAGACGGGAGCCCAACGCGAGGCCGAAGCCTTGCGTCTCCGGTTCCCGGTCCAGGTGTTACCTAAACGATGCACCCAGCCAGCGCGAAGGCGTATTAGAAAGGCCAGAACGTGAGCGGCCATATGGTGGATCGCGGTAGGGACGCATATCGCTATGCGTCCCTACCGCGATCCGGATTAACTTGCACGAAAGCGCTTGCTGCTGCTTCGTTAGCGAGCTTAGAATTTGCCCGTGGACGTGGCCGCTTTTATTCGGGGACGAATACTTTCGCGGAGGAGCCGCCGACTCTCGCGCGAAGCTTTCGAGCATGAGCGTTTGGTGAGATTCAGAGAATTTGCCGAGTGCGTTCAACGTAAATCGCATTGGTATTGCCGGATCATGAGGGAACGCGAAATAGATCCGCGGTCCTGCCACCCCGGCCAATTCCCGGTTCTCACAAAAAAAGAAGTGATCGAGCACTTCGACGAGATCGTCACGGAACGCGACGTGAACCGCCGGGATCTGGAAGCGTTTCTTCATCGATCGCAGGATCCTCGCGAACTGTTCCGCGGGCGGTACACGGTGATTCACACGTCGGGATCATCGGGGGAGGTGGGCTATTTCATTTACGATCAGGCGGCGTGGTCCCGTTTGTTGTCACAGATCAAAACCTCGCAGGGATTGAGATTGACGTCCTCAGGCCGTCAAAGGATTGCGTTTGTAGGAGCCACCCAGGGTCATTTTGCAGGTGTGTCCATAAGCACAGCATGCAACGTGTTTCCTCTGAACCTGATCTTTAAGACCAAGAGTTTTGAAGTGAACCGGCCGCTGGCCGACACGGTGCGAGGCCTGAACGAGTTCCAGCCGTCCACACTGGTGGGCTACGCTACGGTGCTGCGGGCGCTGGCCGAACGGCAGCTAATGAGTGAGCTTCGGATCTCTCCGAAGGTCGTCGCAAATAGCGGCGAGCCCCTTCTCGATTCGGACCGTGCGGTCATGGAAGATGCGTTCGGCAAGTGCATCAGGAATACCTATTCCTGCAGTGAATTCGGTCCGATCGCGCATCGGGAATCGTCTTGGCGCCACATGCGACTGCTCGAAACGTATCTGATCGTGGAAATTGCCTCCGATCATACGCTCGTGACGAGTCTTTCGAACCGCGTGCTGCCCTTGATTCGCTACCGGATGAATGACGTGTTGACTCTCGTTCCGTCGGACGAGCATGCACCTTTCAGAGCCATAGGCGATGTGCTGGGACGTGTTGAACAGCTCGCGAATTTCCGCAATCGCAATGGGACAGTCGATGGCATCAGTCCACATACGATCAATGAGATCCTCATCCCTCACGTTCGCCGTTTTCAGATGCGTCTGCGGGGACCGGAATCATTCGAGTTTGCGGTGATCTTCGATCCTTCCGCGACCAGTGAACAGAGAGCTGAAGCGCTGTCATTCGCCAAGGAGAAACTCAAAGCGATTCTAATCGAGAAGGACATGGATAACGTAACTTTCGATGTCAGGCAAGTGGATGATATTCCGGTGGATCTCAAGAGCGGCAAGTTCCGGCTGATCGTACCGGCGCCTTCAGCTGCAGCCGAAGGCTCGGCCCAACCGCCAGGGGCGGCGAAGTCGAATTCTCCCGATCCTGCGGAATACGAAGGACGGGTTCATCGAGGGTAGTGTGGATGAATCCCGCGAGAACCGTGGTTATCGTGTATAACCGCTTCGCCGGCGATGGCAAATCCATTGCCATGCTCGCCGATGCTCAAAGTGAATTGTCATACCGATGGGAAACCATCGATTGCACGCGGACAGACACGCTTTTCGCTTCGCTTGCTGCTCTGGACCCAGCGCTTACATCCGCGATTGTCGTCTTCGGAGGGGACGGCACGTTGAATCGATGCCTACCTGCTCTGCGAGAATGCCCTATTCCGATCTACCTTTTTCCCGTCGGGACAGTCAACGACCTTGCGTTTCAGCTGGGATTGGAAGCCGACTGGAAACAGGTCGTTTCCATGATCGATCAGGCGCGATACAGGCCGGTGCGTGTCCTGGAGGTCAACGGTTGCCCGTTTGCGGTGTACGGCGCTCTCGGATTCGGCGCGGATATGTCGCGCTACATGCGCCGCACGCGAGGTCTTTTGGGACCTCTGCGCCGAACCGCGCCACTCTTTGTCGGCCCTATTATGACGCTAGCCGCGATTCTTCTATCGCGTGGCCCGAGAATGCTTCGTATCGTCACCGATACAGAATCCTTCGAGGTATCGACGCCGGGACTTTATATTGCCAACCGTTCCCGTTTCAATCGCACCATAGACCTCGGCTGGGATCCGGAATGCCATCCCGGCAAGTTTCGCGCGATCGTTTTCAAAGCGATGCCGAGGAGAAAACTATGTCGTACGATGATGCGTCTTGGCTACTTCCGCAGGCTTGAAGCGATCCGGGCCTCGGTGATGATCATCGACACGAGTGAGATGTTGATTGAGTCGATGGACGACCGCCCGCTGCGGATGTTCGCGGATGGAGAACCTGTCGCCGAAGGTCTCCGGTTAAGTATTCATGCCGCAAGCCGTCCCATGCTCTTTTTTCGGGCGGCGAGGTCCGAATGAGAATCGCATCCGCCGAGCTTCTACTGATCCGCGTTCCCTTCCGCAGGACGTTTGAACACGCCAGTGCGCGGCGCAGTCACTCCGAAAATGTGCTCATTCATTGTGTGGCAGTTAGCGGTGCGGAAGGATGGGGTGAAACCATCGCACGGGAATATGTGACTGGCGAAAGCGCCGGCGCGGTGGTCAAAAAGATTAACGGGATGAATTTCGAGCTGTGGATGAGAGAGTTCGAGACCGCCAGCGACGTTACGGACTTCTGCTCGGACGCCAATCTCGACGGCAGCGTGGCCCGCTGCGCTGTCGAGATTGCCCTGCTCGACTGCCTGGCCAGGGAAAAAGGGCTGCCACTTGCGAAGCTGATCGCGGCCTCTTGGCCGGAACTTGCATCGATCCGGGACAAATTGCCTTGTAACTATACCGGCCCATTGGATCTTGGGTCTGGCGCAAGAACTTTGACCAACGCCATCAAGATCCGCCTTTTTGGATTTTCCGCGGTCAAGCTCAAACTGTCCGGCCGTCTCACGGAAGATGTTCGAAATCTTCGGCTCGCACGGTTTGCATTGGGCAGCAAACCTGATCTGCGGGTGGATGCGAATGAGTCGTGGTCTCAGGAATATGTGTCAGGGATCGCGGCAACTCTGCGTGACGCGCGCGTCAGTGCCGTCGAGCAGCCTTTCCCCAAAGATCGCCTCGACTGGGCAGCCGAGTTCTCCATGAGCTCTGGAATTCCACTGATTTACGACGAATCCCTTTGTTCAGAGCAAGACGCGTTCAAGATCGCGGCCCTGGAGCTTCCTTCTTTGTTCGGCGTGAAGCTGGCTAAAATCGGGGGATTCTGGCCGACGCTGCGGGTCGCCGCAGTGGCAAGGAGCTACGGCATTCCTGTGCAGATCGGCTGCCAGGTGGGCGAGTCCGCCATCCTTTCAGCGGCTGGGCGACATCTTGCTTTAGTTTGCCCAAAGCTGCGATACCTCGAAGGCTCATACGATGCGTTCTTGCTATCGTCCAACGTGATTGATGGCAATATTTCCTTTCGATGGGGAGGGCGAGCTCCCACTCTTGACGGGCCTGGACTCGGAATTGATGTTGATAACGAGCGTGTGTCGAAGATGGTGATCAGTCGCTTCAGCCTATGCGGGCAGGTGTGAGCTGCGGAATCACGCAGAACAAAGCTAGACGACCCGCGGGATAGATTTCTTGCAGCTGTCTCGGGCACAGAGATCAGGACAGAGATCCAGGACAAGAGATCATGGATGTCCCCAGTCGTCCCCCAGTCGTCCCCACGCTATCTGCCCGCTCGAAGAAACCCCGGGAAGAAACCCCGGGACGAACTAACCCCTAAATGAATTTGTACAGCGCCGTGAACCGCTCTTGGCCTTAATGCGGCGATAGAAAGGAAACGCGACAGCCTGATCCCGCGAGATTCTACTCCACTCCTAACGTCAACAAGGCAAGGCTGTCCACACTTCCGTCCTTCAGTCCGCAGCAATCTCTGTGGGTTGTGGTGTGGGCAACGGTCTTCGCCCCACCGCCACCGCGAGAGCAGATAGCAGACGGGCCCGCCGGCAGCGACAAGCAATCCGAACAGCAACGCCGGCATATGCGCTACCTGTTCGGACCGGGATGCATAAGCGGCGTACACGAGCAGCGCCACCGGACAGACGCTAACCACCCACACGGCGACCATGCCGCCGGGAATACGAAAGGGCCGCACCATCTCCGGTTGCTTGATGCGCAGCGCGATGAGCGCTGCAAACTCGAGCACCAGGCTGGCGCCATACAAGATCAGATCGATGGAGATGAGCCGCTCGTAGGTGAATCCGAGCGCCAGTGCCCAGCCGAGGCCGCACAGCAGAATGGCTACCCAGGGGCTGCGCCGGCGGTTGCGCCGCGCCAGTGCGGAAGGCATCATGCGGTCCTCCGCCATCACTACCGGCAGCCGGGTATAGGAGAGGGTGAGCGCATTGAACATGCCCACGCCGTTGATGATGCCGCCGATGACGACGGCGACCGCCAGCCATGGTCCGGCAAGCAGGCGCGCCGCATCGGTCCACGAGCCTGTTGTGAACTGATCTACGGGGATACCGGCTGCAGCGATTGCACTGAGCGGAAGAATGTAGGACAGCGCGACGATTCCGCAAGTCGCCAGCATCGCCAACGGATAATTGCGTCGCGGATTCTCCACCTCCTGCGCGACGGTCGAGGCGTTGTCCCAGCCCATGTAGTTCCACATCGCGACCAGCAGGGCCGTGGTGAGCGTGCCGTGCGGCGCGGCCGACTGCGGATAGGAAACATGCTGAAGCAGGTGATGCCATCCAGCCCAGTAGCCGCAGCCCACCAGCACGACGAAAGGAGCGAGCAGGGCAACGAACAGTACGATCGCGCCCCGGCCGACGGTGCGTGCTCCCACCAGGTTCCACACGCAGCACAGGATCACAAAGGTCACCGCCCACAGAGTTGCGCGGCTGCCGGCGGTCCATGTGGGAAACAGCCGCCCGAGATAGAGGACGGACAGCGTGGGATAGATGGCCATGTCGAAGATGCTGGCAGCCAGCGAGAGCCACGCCTCCTGGTAACCCCAGAAGGGGCCGAAGGCTCGCCGCACCCAGACATAGAAGCCGCCCTCGGCGGGCATGGCGCTGGCCAGCTCGCCGATCATGAGGGTCGTGGGCAGACTCCACACGAAGGGAACGATGGCGAGGATCAGCAGCGCGCCGAAGTACCCCGCGCCGCCGAGCGTGTCCTCGATGCCATAGGGGCCACCGGAGACCATAAAGAAGGTCGCGGCAATCAGAGAGAAAAGGCGCAGCCGTCCCCCTTTGTGCAGCGGGTCCGGTGGATGTGAGTCGGCCATCTCAGCAATATACTGGAGAAGTCGAAATCCTGTGCATGACGACTGGAGTGCCGGGAGCGCTTCGCTTTGGCCTGACCCGCGTGGGCGGAAGAGGGTTTCCGGTCTGGCGGTCGAGCGAAAGAGGTGCCGCTCGGTAAGGGCGTCGTGGACTGGAAGAAGGTCCTCCCCGCGGTAGGGAAGGCTCGCATCCAAAACTACTTTGTCGAACTGGCAAGAACATCCACGAGAAGCTGAGCCATGCGATCGGATTGGAGAAGCGAGCGGCGTCCGGCTGTCGCCGAGGTCACGAAAAACGTACGGGTTGATTGGGCAGCTTGGGACATACTCACCAGGGCTAAAAGCCCGGTCATTGCAAGATAAAGCGTTTTCGCGGGTTTGAAAACCCGCTTCCCCGGACTGAAAGTCCGGGGCTGGCACAGCTTGGCACAACACACGGATTGGCACGGATTGGGCACGGGTCAAGCTTGAGTCTGCTAGAAAATATGGCGCCTAGGATTCGCCGCGCGCTCCGTGAGGAGTACGGCGACAAGGTTGACGACTTAAGCCAATTGCTTAAGAAGAAGTGAAGCCAAAAATCATTTTCTATATCGCTCCAACAGAGCCGCAACTGCTCCTAACGCGCGGTCGAGGACCTCATGGCTGGGAATGGGAAATCGGAGATAGCTTTCGCCTGTCCGCTCATCACGGCGAACAAACGACTGCACGGAAGGTCCATTGCCCCCGGCAGGTGCCGCGCGGGTAGTCGCGGCCAGTTGTTCAAGGACAGAGAGCCCGGTTGTCAGCAACGCAGACCATGGATCACCCATCGCTGTTGGCGAGGAGTCCGCAGCCGAGGGCGGCGGAAACCCTGGCTCATCCTCAAACGCCGCTTTGTCCTCGACAATATCCCGGTCTGCCGGCCTTCCGGCGGATCTTGTGCCGGCGCTTGGGGAATCGACCCGGTCGCCCGTTCTACCGTTTCCATGAAGCGCGTGAGCCGGCTGCCGCCGAGGAAAACTTCCTTCTCGCCGCCGTCCAGCACCCCGGCAAAAAGGGATTTCTTGAACTTCAGAAGCGAGAGCATCCCCTCCTCGATCGTTCCCTGAGAGACGAAGTTCACAACGCGAACCGGTTGCCGCTGACCCAGCCGATGCACCCGCCCGATCCGCTGCTCCAGCACCGCCGGGTTCCAAGGCAGATCCATGTTGACGACCACCGAGGCGTGCTGCAGATTCAAGCCCGACGCCGCCGGCATCCGTTGCCAGAAACGCCCGGCAACGCCTCATCCTCGCGGAAGCGGTCCACCAGTGTCTTGCGTCTGCGGCCCGGCACGCCGCCGTGGAACAACACATGTTCCCACTGCCTCGACTCAAGCCGCCGCACCAGCAACTCGTGCATACGCAGCCATTGGCTGAAGATCACCACCTTGGCGTCCGGGCTGCTCCAACGCTTCACCCAGCAGCGTCGCCAACTCATCGGCCTTCACGCCGAAGTCGGTTTCGTGATCGAGCAGATAAGTGCTGTCGCAACTCATCCGCATGTTTTGCAGAGCGATCATGCAAGCGCCGCTGATCGGCCTCGGAAAGGAAACGGACACCGCCGCCACTTGGCCACGATGCGGGCCGACCAACTCGCGATTCTCCTCGTGGTGAGTCATCTGCTGCGGCGTCATCGGTACGAACAGGTGTTTGTCCAGCCGCTCGGGCAGCTCGTCGCAGAACCTCATCCTTCTTGCGGCGGATAAGGATCGGCGCCAGCGTTTTCCCGATCGAGTCCAGGTTCTTGTAACCGACCACCCGCCCCGTCTCTGGATCGTGGATCTGATGCTCGGCCAGGAATCGAAACGTCGGACCGAGACGGTGGCGATCGACGAACTGCGACGATCGAAACCAACTCCTCCAGCCGATTTTCCAGCGGCGTCCCGGTGAGCACGATCGCGTAAGGCGAAGCAATCCGTTTGACGGATCGCGCCGCGCGCGTGTTCCAGTTCTTTATCCGCTGCGCCTCGTCAAGAATGACCACGTCCGGCGACCACGCGCGATCAGATCAAGATCGCGATGGACCGTATCGTAATTGGTGATCTTGTAGAACGTGCCGGTCGAGAACAGCTGCTGCCCGGCGGCCGCGCAACCCGCCGATGACCTGCTACGGATCGGTCCGCAAATTTCGGCGATCTCGCGCTGCCACTGGTGCTTCAGCGAAGTCGGGCAGACGACCAGCACGCGCTCCACGCCGAAGTGCTCGGCCATGATCTCGACCGCGGCGATCGCCTGAATGGTCTTGCCCAGCCCCATTTCGTCGCCGATCAGGCAGCGGCCCGCGCGGGCGGCGAATAGTGCGCCCTCACGCTGATATTCATACAGCGGTACCCGCAGCAGCTTGTCGAACCGGGGCTGCGGATTCCCTCGGGAAACGTCTCGCCAGCCGCTCGGCGACGCTGCTCGCTGGTCGCGCACCTCGGCGATGAAGCCGAGCACATCTTCATGGCAGCGCAGATCGTGGTCGATCTTCCCGATGCGGAGAGAAAATGTTCGAATCGCGCAAATGCTTCCGGCCGAAGTGCGCCGCCGGCGTCGAAATAATCCTTCGCCAGCCGGTCCAGTCGAGCAGGCCGGTCCTCTGCCAGCCGCAGACGAACTTCCCGCTGGGCGCCATAACGGAGATAGACCTCGCTGTAAGAAGGACGAAACCCCTGCCGCAGCGCCGCTTTTGCCGCCGCGTCCGCCGGCGCAGCTTCGCCAGCGTAAACTCGATGTGCTTGCAGGTGCCCAGAGTGTTGGTGGCAAAGTCCGGACACGAGCAGAAATTGTCGGCCAGGCTCGCCGCCTCGAATGACCACGCGATAGGTTTGTTTGCTTTGTGGGTTGGTCACCTGAAAATCGGAGAAGACGGCGTGGCCGCCGACATTTTCCAGCTTGAATTTCTGCTCCGGCCCAAACTGTTTCCGAAGGGCTGCCTGCCACGCCTCCAACGTTAAATGGTTGGGTTTGTGCAACCGTGAGAGGCGGGCTGATGCTGATGGTCGCCCTTGACGCCGCGGTCCGATTTTCTCTTTGGTCGATGGCATAATGTGGATTCTTGCATATCCTTCTTCGTGATCAAAGGCTACGCACCATGGAATCGAACCCGCGCATTCATCATCATTCCGCGCCAGAAGACAAGATCGCTCTGTTCCGATCGCTTTTCCGTGGTCGTGAAGATGTTTATCCTCGCCGCTTCGAGAGCCGGAAGACAGGGAAATCCGGCTACGCTCCTGCTTGCGCGAACGAATGGGTCAAGGGCGTATGCGAAAAGCCGAAAATCAAATGCGCAGAGTGTCCGCATCGTCGGTTTCTGCCAGTTACGGATGAGGTCATTCGCTGTCATCTCTCCGGGCAAGATGGCAACGGCTGGGATTTCACCATGGGCGTCTACCCGATGCTACTGGACGAGACCTGTTTCTTTGTTGTTGCCGACTTCGACAAAGCAACATGGCAGGACGATGGAACGGCATATCTCGAAACCTGCCGTAGATGAATCTCCCGGCTGCCCTGGAGAGATCTCGCTCCGGCAATGGCGGACACGTCTGGCTGTTCTTCAGCGAAGCTGTTCCGGCTGCACTTGCTCGCAAGCTCGCTTCGCATGTCCTGACGGAGACGATGGAGCGCCGCCCCGATATGGGTTTGGACTCGTATGATAGATTTTTTCCCTAATCAAGATACTTTCCGCAAGGCGGCTTTGGCAGCTTGATCGCACTGCCTCTTCAAAGGAAACCAAGGATGCTGGGAATAGTCTGTTTCTCGACGACAACCTTTCTCCGTATGACGATCAATGGGCTTTCCTATCAGGAATTCGCAGAATCGGCCGTATCGAAGTCGAAGAACTCGTTCGCAAAGCGGAAGCTAAAGGGCGAGTCATCGGAGTCCGGCTGCACTTGAGTGACGAGGAAGAACGATGTTCCTCCTTGGGCAGCTGGATCACGGCGGGGAAAGACCGATAGCCGGTCCATTGCCGGAGGAATTGGAGTTGGTTCTGGGCAGCGAGACTATTATCACAAAACCTCGTTGCCCCCTGCTCTTCGCAACCGTCTGATCCGGCTGGCAGCATTTCAAAACCCTGAATTCTACAGGGCGCAGGCGATGCGTCTTCCCACGTACGATACTTCCCGGATCGTCGGCTGTGCACGGGATTATCCGCATCATCTCGGGTTGCCCCGTGGTTGCCTGGAGGATCTCCGGCAGCTGCTTTCCGACTTGAAGATCACGTGCTGTCCTGCGAGACGAACGTTGCTGGGGGAAAGCGCTCAACGTTCATTTCCAGGGCAACTACGGCCAGAGCAAGAACTCGCGGCAGAGCCTTGCTCGCCCATGAGATGGGCATGCTTCCGCGACCACCGCTTTCGGCAAGACTGTGATTGGTGCATGGCTCATTGCAAAACGCGCCGTCAATACGCTTGTCCTTGTGCATCGGCGGCAGTTGCAAGAACAGTGGATTGAGAGACTGTCGCTGTTTCTGGCATTGCCGGCAGATGCTATCGGCCGGGTTGGAGGTGGACGCAAACGGCCGACCGGAATCATCGACGTAGCCACCATCCAAAGCCTTGTCCACAAAGGAGCAGTAGACGAAATGATCGAGAATTATGGACACGTGATTGTGGACGAGTGCCACCACCTTTCCGCTTACAGTTTCGAGCAAGTTGACACGCCACGCCAAAGCAAGATTCGTGACCGGTCTGTCTGCAACCGTGACGCGAAAAGACGGGCATCATCCGATTATTTTCATGCAGTGCGGCCCGCTACGTCATCGCGTCAATGCCAAGGAGCAGGCTGCCTCCCGTCCATTCGAACACGCGTCTGGTCAGGCCAACCGGGTTTCGATCATTGCGTGCGCCTGATCCTGACCTGCGCGCCCAGTTTCGCGAACTCTACCGATGAGCTTGTCTGCGACGAGAGCCGAACACGCATGATATGCGAGGAAATTCATGCAGGCTGTTCGCGATCGGCGTTCCCCAATAGTGCTAACGGAGCGGAACGATCATCTCGATAAGCTCATAAGCCAGTTGGCGCCGGAAGTAAAACATGTTGTTGTGCTCCGCGGCGGTATGGGCAGAAGGGAGATTGAGAAGACCCGGGCGCAACTAGCGGCTATTCCTGACGATGAAGAGCGTCTCCTGCTGGCAACAGGACGCTACGCCGGCGAAGGGTTCGATGATTCTCGGCTGGACACGCTGTTCCTTACGTTGCCCATCTCGTGGCGAGGAACGATTGCGCAATATGTGGGCCGCCTGCATCGTTTACATGACGGCAAGCGGGAAGTCCGGGTGTACGACTATGCCGATTTTGATGTGCCGATGTTGTCGCGGATGTTTGATCGTCGCTGTAAGGGCTACGAGGCTGTAGGCTATACGATCCAACTGCCGGCCAGCGCTGTGCCTGGCTGGCCGCCGAGCGTACCGCTTCCCGCTGATTCCCAATGGAAGACGCAATACTCGCCTACGGTACGGCGATTGTCCTCGACGGTGTCGACCCTCCATTAGCTAACCTCTTTGTAAACAGCCGATAGCCCCTCTCGAGCCCGGAGAGCCCTGATCGCGCCAGGAGCGCAAGTGAGCTCTTTCTGTTTCGCCGGCTTGAAACTCTACCCGAAACGGCTGGCAGGTTCCGATTAAATGTCGAGTTGCCTATTCCATTTGATGGTTGGGGGCGAATGGAAGTGGATCTGTTGTGCGCGGACGCGCGCATAGCTGTTGAGTTGGAT
Source organism: uncultured Acidobacteriaceae bacterium (assembly GCA_963736535.1). GTDB lineage: Bacteria > Acidobacteriota > Terriglobia > Terriglobales > Acidobacteriaceae > PALSA-350. The sequence goes on along the minus strand of CAVTPN010000006.1, from coordinate 84,610 downwards.
GGGGAACAACATTTCGCCAGCGCCGAGGCGTATCGGCGCGACCGGCGTAAGGATACTTTGTTGCAAGAGAATGGCTATCTTGTGCTTCGATTTCTTGCAGAAGATGTCGGAAAGCGCCTAGATGACGTGCTGAACGCGATTATCCGCGCCGTGTCCCATCGGAGCCGCCGGCCGCCTACGACAGCGGTCCCGTATCTTTTCAAGATCCTTTGAATTCGAACCGGCGGGTTGCTAATTCGGTGTCGCCTATTTCCCGCAAAGGAAAGGCAACGGCGCAACTACCACCGTATTAGGCCAGATGAAACATGCTGGCTCTACTTCGGATGTTGGCTGGAGTTTTTCCAGTGGGCGGTGGTGTTCATGGGCTCCAGCGTGGCATGGGCCAGGAAGGGGAAGGTGTAGGTCGCCTCCACCACTTTGGCGGAGCTTTTCAAGGCGCCGTCCACGTCACCATAGGGCGGACGGTGTTGACCGGCTAGCCTGCAGCAGAGCCTCGGCCTGCTTCTGAAAATTTGTCGCTGCTTTGGGTTGGATCCCTGGTCGAGGGCTCCCGGAGACAGGACGGGACTAGCCCACTCAAGCCAAAACACGGCTTGAATGGGCCACCCAGCCGCTGCTTGGGTAGGCTTCGGAAGGTGTGCTCCGCAACCGGGGCAGGCGAGGGTAATGGAGGATAGACGGCAGCTCTTCCGGTCCCCCGTCTTACCACTTCCACGTCTTGAACACCTTCTGCATCCTGGGGTCGGTAAAGAGCTCCAGGCACCGTTCGCGCTCGACCGGACCGTTGACGAGGCAAACCATGTCGGATCGCCGGACGACCTTGGGTGGGGGGATCATGATCTGGTGGCCGTACTTCGCCGCATCGGAGATGGTGGCTCCAAAGACGACGCGATCCACCCTAGCCCACAGGCAGCACGCCATGCACATGGGGCAAGGTTCACACGTGGTATAGAGGGTGTACCCCAGGAGCGAGCCCCGTTGCAGCTTCTTCGTGGCCAGCCGAACCGCGGTCACCTCGGCATGAGCGCTGGGGTCATGCTCCGGCCCCACGGCATTCAGCGCCCGAATCATCGATACTCCGGTCTTGCTGTCGAAGATCTCCGACGCATACGGTCCCGGGTTGGGGCCATCGAGCGCGAGCGCCGTCCACGCCGCAAGCGCCCGCATCCGCTCCCGATCCACATGGCTCACCTCACCGTCGTTTGCCGTTGTTGCACCCTCTACCCCTGGAAAGGCAGCGTCGAGAGCAGCAGGGAAGCAAGCTGCAGCAATTTGCGCCGAGACGCAGGCGCCTGATATGAGGACATGAGCATCTCCTGATTCACCCTCGCTGCCTATCGGGCAGCTGGTCGAGACCTGTTCCAGGGGGGTTATGCGAAAGCCTACCATGGGGCGCAAAGCGTAGGTTGCGGGTGCGGCAAAGACTATGTTGCGCCCGTTGACTTAATTCTGAATCGGGGGTTTCTCACGCAGGGACTCATGAGACTTTGGCATTGCCAGCGCTAAAGCGCGTGATCGGAGTCGAGACTGTTTCAAGGAGCGCTAAAGCGCTCCTTCCCCCGCATAAATGCGGGGGCTCCCACCACCAATTTGAACAAGTATGAATGCACCTCAAGCCCAGCTAAACCCACTGCGCTGCAATGGCAGCGTGCGAATCCTCTTGCCCGTCGCCGCAAAGATTGCATTACCGACCGCAGGCAGAATAGGCGGCAGAGTCGGTTCGCCGAGCCCAGTCGGTGCGTAGTCGGTCTTGCGCCAATAGACTTCGATTTTTGGTACTTGCCTCATGCGCATAAGTGGATAGTTATGAAAGTTTGACTGCTGTATCTTGCCATCCTTGAGCGTGATCTCCTGGGCCAGGTGGCCCATGCCTTCCATGATTCCGCCTTGCGCCATGCTCTCGGCCGCGCTGGGATTGATGATCTGGCTGCCCACATCTCCAGCGGCCCAGACCTGATGCACCGTGACCCGGTTGTGGTCATCCACGCTGACGTCGGCCACTTCGGCGAAGTAGCCCAGGTGGCAGAACCATGCGGCGATTCCCATTCCGCGTCCGGGCATCTTTCGGCCGATTCGCCCAGCCAGACTTTTCCGCGACTAACTCCAAGCACGCCTTTGTATCGCTCCGGGATAAGAACAGACTGTCCCGTCGGCTCGTGATCGCCCACGGCGTCATGTTCCCCGACGACCAGGCGCATTTGCTTGTTACTGAGCAGTTCGAGCTGGAATTCGAGTGGATCGCGCCCGGCAGCATAAGCCACCTCGTCGAGGAAGGACTGGGCCACCCAGCAATAGGCATTGTCGCCGGGCGCGCGCAACGCTCCCGTCCGCAACATGAGGGGCTGCATGGATGTGTGAAGCGCATAGACCGGGGGAAAGCCGGCTGGATAGGCATCCTGCCCGATGCCCCCGCCGGAGGTTGCGTGCTTGCCGTCGCCAAAGGTGACGAAATGTTGCCGCCAGGCAGTCATCTTTCCTTGCGCGTCCAGGCCCGCCTTTCAAGCCAAACGTCCCACCGGGACGAAAGGGATCATGGGCGATGTCGTCTTCGCGCGACCAGAGCAGCTTCACCGGCGCGTCCATGTGTTTCGCGATCCACGCGGCCTCGACCAGGTAGTCGTTCTGCAACCGCCGGCCAAAGCTGCCGCCTGAGCGCACCATGTTCGTGGTGATGTCGCTTTCCTGGATCCCAAGTGTCTTGGCCACCAGTGCCGCGGCCATCCGCCGGCAGCGTGCTGGTGCGACCACATCTCAAGCTTGCCATCTTTCCAGTGCGCGGTGGCGCCCTGGGGCTCCATCGTGACATGGGCAATGAAGGGGAACTCGTAAGTCGCCTCGACCACCTTCGCCGATGACTTAAGCGCTGCGTCCATATCACCGTATCGGCGCACAGTTGTTTCCGGCGGCGCCTTCAGCAACTCAGCCGCTTTTGTCGCAAATCCTTCACTGCTCTGCGTCGCCGCGGGGCCCAGGTCCCAGTCGACCTTGAGTTTCTTGCGCGCCTGCTGTGCTTGCCACCAGGTGCCGGCAACGATGGCGATGCCCGGTTCCATGCCTGGCTCCCATGGCGTGAAGGCCGCGGGGGTGATGCCGCCATCGATCACCAGGACATGGCGTACGCCGGGCAGCGCTTTGATCTCATCGAGATTCGCGCTCTTTACCTTGCCGGCAAATACAGGCGCCTTTTCAATGCTGGCGTACAACATTCCAGGCAGTTGGACATCGATGCCGAAGAGCGGCTTGCCGGACACAATCTCAGGCGTGTCCACGCCCTGCTGGGAGTGGCCGATGATGCGATAGTCCTTGGGATCTTTGAGCTTCACGCTCGCCAGGTCCGGCGCGGGCAATGCGGCAGCCTTGGCGGCAAACTCCCCATAGCTCGCGGAGCGGCCCGAAGCGGCGTGCATCACGCGGCCGGATTGCGTAGTGCATTCAGCCGCGGGCACTGCCCAGGTTTGTGCAGCGGCCGTAACCAGCAACTGGCGTCCGGCCGCGCCCACGCGTCGCATCGGTTCCCAGCCCATCGGAGTGTTCGCTGAGCCTCCGGAAAACTGCCGGCCATATATCTTCTCGTTCAGCTCGGCCTGCTGCACTCGGACGTCCTTCCAGTCGACATCCAATTCCTCCGCAATCAGCATGGGCAGCATGTTGCGCATGCCCTGGCCGGACTCCGAGGCGCGCGCCATGATGGTGACCGCGCCATCCGGGGCGATGTGGATGAAGGCCTGCGGCGTCAGTTCCGGCGGCTTCCCCGGACCCTGGGCCACAGCCAGCGGGGAGCGATAGAAACCCAGGGCAAGGCCGCCACCCGCGAGGGCCGTCAACTGCAGAAATGATCTCCGGTGCATGCGCATAACTATGCCCGTCCTTTACTGTTTGCTTGGACCTCGCCGCCTTGTGCTGCTTGATGGATCGCCTGGCGAATACGGGTATACGTTCCGCAACGGCAGAGGTTGCCGCTCATGGCGGCGTCAATCTCCTGATCGGTGGGGTGCGGCGTGTGGGCTAACAAGGCGGACGCGGTCATGATCTGACCGGCCTGGCAGTAGCCGCACTGGGGCACGTCGATGGCTTCCCAGGCCACCTGCACGGGGTGAGAGCAGTCCGGCGAGAGGCCTTCAATGGTGGTGATTGTCTTGCCTGCGACCGAGGAGACCGGGGTCAGGCAGGAGCGGGTGGCCTGGCCGTTGACGTGGACGGTGCAGGCTCCGCACAGACCCATGCCGCAGCCATACTTGGTTCCATGCAGGTCGAGGGTGTCGCGTAACACCCACAGAAGGGGCGTGTCCGGTTCCACGTCCACCGTTTTGACCACATTGTTGATTTTCAATTCAACGGGCATAGGTTGGCTCCCAGTCGCACGGGGATTTGCCGCTATTGTACCGCTGGGCGAGCGGCCTTTGTAAGGGACGTTCCCCGAAAGGCCCAGGTCTCAGAAGCTGAGTTTCAGCCACTCCGCTGTCATTACAGGAAGGATATATGGTGTCCTTCCTGTGCTAGAATAACCGTGTGGCAAGGAAGAAATCGTCTATTCGGACCACGACAGGTAGTGTAGACGAGTTCTTCGGCCGCGTGCGTGCGCATGCCGGGAAGTTAGACCACGGCGAAAGCCTCCCCGCCGAGATCACCATCGCGTTTGAGGATCCGATGGAACTCTTGAACATCCTTACATCGGAACGTGTTCGCCTGTTGCGGCGAGCGAAGGCGGGGTCAGTGCCTATCTCTGACCTCGCTTCCGGCCTCAGCCGGGATGTTCGCGCGGTCAGCCGCGACGTGGTTCTCTTAGAAAAAGCCGGCCTGCTGCGCACCAGCTATCGCGCGAATCCAGGGCACGGCAAGCTCAAGATGGTAGAACCTGTAGCGCGGGAATACAGGTTAACTGCCAGCTTGTGACGGTAATCCCAAGGGCAATACAATTCGGAATCTACCCTGCAGGGTCGTAGTTCAAGTTAGGTCCGAGCCAGCGCTCGACTTCGGCTACACTCATGCCCTTGCGCTCGGCGTAGTCGGCGACTTGGTCGCGGTCGATCTTGCCCAGGCTGAAATAGCGCGATTCCGGGTGAGCGAAGTAGAGCCCGCTTACGCTCGAGCCGGGCCACATCGCGAACGACTCCGTGATCAGCATGCCGGTGTTCTTCTGCACATCGAGCAGCTGCCAGAGCGGGCCCTTCTCGGTGTGATCGGGGCACGCTGGGTAACCCGCGGCCGGCCGGATGCCGCGATACTTCTCCTCAATGAGCTCCGCGTTGCTCAGGCCTTCTTTGCAGCCGTAGCCCCACTCCTCGCGGACGCGCTTGTGCAGGCATTCGGCAAAGGCTTCCGCCAGGCGGTCGGCGATGGCCTCGGCCATGATGGCGTTGTAGTCGTCGTTCTTGGCGCGGAAGCTGTCGCACAGCTCCTTAAGGCCGATGCCGCTGGTGACCGCGAAGGCGCCGATGTGGTCGGGCAGCCCGGTCTCTTTGGGCGCGATGAAGTCGACCAGCGAGCGGCAAGGCTCGCTGCCTTCCCGGTTAGCTTGCTGACGGAGAAAGTGGAAGCTTTGCTGCACCTTGGTCCGCGTGTCATCGGTGTAGAGCTCGACGTCGTCACCCACTGCGTTGGCAGGGAAAAAGCCGTAGACGCCGCGCGCGGTGATCAGCTTCTCCGCAATGATCTTGTCGAGCAGGGCATTGCCTTCGGCGTAGATCTGGCGCGCCTGCGCTCCGTACTCCGGATGCTCGAAGATGCGGGGGTAAATGCCTTTGAGTCCCCAGGTGTGGAAGAAGGGCGACCAGTCAATGAAGTCGCGCAGGGTGGCCAGGGGAAAGTTATCTAACGCGCGTACCCCGGTGAACGACGGCGTGGGTATGTCTTCCGCACGCCACTCGATCGGCGTCCTGCGTTTGCGCGCGGTGTCGATGCCGACGAGCTTCTGCTTGGGCTGCGGCATGCGACTTGCGCAGCCGCTCGTAGTCTTCGCGATGCGCGATGACGAAGGCTTCTTTGCCATCTTCACTCAGCAGGCTGGTGGTGACCGGCACGGCGCGGCTGGCATCGAGCACGTGGACCACCGGCTCGCTGTAGTGGGGAGCGATTTTGATGGCAGTGTGGGCGCGGCTGGTAGTGGCCCCGCCGATGAGCAGCGGCAGCTTGAAACCCTGGCGCTCCATCTCGCGGGCCACGTGCACCATCTCGTCGAGCGAAGGCGTGATGAGGCCGCTCAGGCCGATCAGGTCGGCCTTCTCCGCCTTGGCGCGCTCCAGAATCTTTTCGCACGAGACCATCACGCCGAGGTCGATGACCTCGTAGTTGTTGCAGGCCAGCACGACGCCGACGATGTTCTTGCCAATGTCGTGCACGTCGCCCTTGACCGTGGCGAGCACGATCTTTCCCTGCGCCTTGACCTCCTGGCCGGCGGCGGCCATCGCGACCTTCTCCGCCTCCATGAAGGGCGTCAGATGGGCCACGGCCTTCTTCATCACGCGGGCCGACTTGACCACCTGGGGCAGAAACATCTTGCCGGCTCCGAAGAGATCGCCCACGACGCTCATGCCGTCCATCAGCGGACCTTCAATCACCAGCAGAGGGCGGCCCAGCTTGAGCGCGCGCTTCTTCGGTGTCGATCTCGATGTAGGCGTCGATGCCCTTGACCAGCGCGTGCGAGAGGCGCTCCTCGACGGTGCCGTTGCGCCATTCTTCGGCCTTCTTCTCACTGACCGCGGCGCCTGCGCCCTTCAGCGATTCGCCAAAGTCCACCAGGCGCTCCGTCGCGTCCGGACGGCGGTTGAGCAGCACGTCTTCAACCAACACTTTAAGTTCCGGATCGATCTCCTCGTACACTTCGAGCATGCCGGCGTTCACGATGCCCATGTCCATGCCGGCCGCGATGGCGTGATAGAGGAAGGCGGAGTGCATGGCCTCGCGCACCTTGTTGTTGCCGCGAAAGCTGAAGGAGATGTTGGAGACGCCGCCGCTGACCTTGGCGTGGGGCAGGTTGGCCTTGATCCAGCGCGTAGCGTTGATGAAGTCGACGGCGTAGTTGTTGTGCTCCTCCATGCCGGTGGCCACGGTGAGGATGTTGGGGTCGAAGATGATGTCCTGGGGCGGAAAGCCGACCTCGTCCACGAGCATGCGATAAGCGCGCTCGCAGATGCGGATCTTCTCTTCGTAGGTCGCGGCCTGGCCTTTTTCATCGAAGGCCATCACCACCACCGCGGCTCCGTACTTCAGAACCGTCGCGGCGTTGTGGCGAAACTTCTCTTCGCCTTCTTTGAGCGAGATGGAGTTGACGATGCCCTTGCCCTGCAGGCACTTGAGCCCGGCTTCGATGACCTCCCACTTGGAGGAGTCCACCATGAAGGGGACCTTGGCGACTTCGGGCTCGCTGGCCAGCAATTGCAGGTAGCGGCTCATGGCCGCGACGCCGTCGATCATGCCCTCGTCCATGCAGATGTCGAGGACGTTGGCTCCGTTCTCTACCTGCTGGCGGGCGACGCTGACTGCCTCTTCGAATTTGCCTTCCTTCACCAGCTTGGCGAAGCGGGGCGAACCGGCCACGTTGGTCCGCTCACCAATCATGATGAAGACGTTTTGCTGCTGGGTGAAGGGTTGTGATCCGGAGAGACGGAGCGGCTTGGTCTCCTCGATTACGCTCATGCCGGTATCTCGATCGGGTGCGTGTGAGCTCCCACAGGGCGAGGCGGCAGGCCTTCGAGGGCTTTGGCGATGGCCGCGATGTGCTCCGGCGTGTTGCCGCAGCAACCGCCGGCAATGTTGATCAGCCCTCCGCGGGCAAAGTCGCCGAGGTAACGGGCCATGTCCGGCGGCCCCAGATCAAAGCCGGTCTCGGACAGGGGATTGGGCAATCCGGCATTCGGGTAGCAGGAGATGGCCACGTCCGCTTTCTCTGAGAGCTCCTCCAGGAACGGGTACATCAGATCAGGACCGAGGGAGCAGTTGAGCCCCACGGACAGAGGCTTCACATGCTGCACAGCGTTCCAGAATGCTTCAGTGGTCTGCGCGGAGATCAGCGTTTCGCCGCCACGCCCTACGGCCGCCGAGATCATCACCGGGAGCTCGACTCCATCCTGATCGAAGACCTCACGGATGGCGACCAGCGCGGCCTTGGCGTTGAGCGAGTCGAAGATGGTCTCTACCAGCAGAAGGTCTACGCCGCCGGCGATGAGGGCGCGTGCCTCCTGTGCATAGGCGGTCTTTACTTGATCGAAGGTGACCACGCGGAAGCCGGCATCGTCGGGATCGGGCGAGTTGGAGAGAGAGACGGTCAGCGGTCCGATGGCTCCAGCCACGAACCGTGGCCGTGACGTTTCATTGGCAATGCGATCGGCCCATTCGCGGCATTGGCGCGCGGAGGTCTCATTGATCTCCCAGGCCAGGTTGTTGAGGAACGGATCTTCAATGACCTTCTGGTAGAAGGCGGGATCTTTGCGGCCGCCGTGCTCGCGGGGATCTTCCACGAAGAACTCGCTTTGGGTGATGCTGGTGGCGCCAAAGGTGTTGGTCTCGATGATGTCCGCTCCGGCCTCGAGAAAGCGGCGATGGATGTCGCCGATCATCTGGGGCTGGGTCAGGGAGAAGAGGTCACCGTTGTTCAGAAGGTCCTTCTTGGAGTCCGCAAAGCGCAAGCCGCGGATGTCCGCCTCCTTCATGCCGTAGGTGCGGATGGTGGTGCCCATCGCTCCATCGATGATGGCGATGCGCTTCTCGAGGATCTTCTGCAGCGGATGTTGGTGGGCTTTGGTCATTTGTCCCTGACGGCCTGGTGGTGTGGCCGCTCTGCCACATGCGGCACGCATCCTTATTATATCGATACAAGAGATGCATCCGGGTACGGGAAGGATTCCAGGGGCTTGAACCTGCTATCGAGGTATGTACGGTATCGAATTGACAATACTTGCCTTACCGCCTTGCACGCAACCGGGTACCTGTGCTGTAACGTATAAGTTACAATGGAGTCGTGATCGAGATTCGGCGACACCTGACCGCAGACGGCAAAGATGTCGTAAGCAGGCTGCGGACATTAAGAGGGCACGCGCGTACTGGAAAGACTATGAAGAGAGAACGGAGTCCAAACGAAACGTAGGGCTAGCATTTCTCATGACCAGGCCATGGCAAAGGAGCTACGCGAGAACCCGAAGTTCGCCGCCGAGTATCTGCGAACGGCGCTCGAGGAAGGCGATGATCCGCAGATCTTGCTGATCGCTTTGCGACGCATTGCTGAATCAAGAGGCGGCGTGGCCAAAGTTGCGAAAGAAGCCGGCATCGAGCGCGAAAGCCTTTACCGTGCACTCTCGGCTAAGGGAAATCCGCGGCTCTCCACGCTAGTGGCCGTGACCAAGGCGGTTGGGCTTCGACTCACTGTCGAACCTGCTACGTGACAACCTGGTACACCGCCCCCTAATCGTCTTGCAGAATGGGCTTCAGAGGCTGCGGAAAAACTCTGCAGCGGGCAGGAAGGCAACACCGCAGGGGCGTCGGAAAAAGTGCTGTCTCCCACGGCAGGCCGGGGCAGGCGAGGGGGAATTGTCCCTCAGCGGCTAAACAGGCTGCGGAAAAAACCGCGGCTAAAGCCGGAGGAGAGTAAAGTCCCACGCGGGGCTCGCGCTTTTCCCAGCTACGGCCACTATCCCACTCAAGCCAAAGGACGGCTTGAATGGGCCACCCAGCATTTGTTGTCGGCGGGAAGCAGCGGAAAAACTCATTTTTCTGAAGGGTATGGCCTTCAGAAGCATGAGTTTTTAGAAGCATGAGTTTTTCCGCAGCCTGTAAAGCCGTCCAGCATGCAACATTTACGGCCCGACTGAAGTCGTGCCCTGACACAAAACATGAGTTTCTTCCGCAGCCTGTAAAGTCGTGCCCTTCTTTGAGCGAATTTTTCCGCAGCCTGTTCAGGCCAGGAGCAGCAGGGGAGGTTTCGTAGGCAACGGAGGCGGGAACGGTCAGTTGCACTTCGGTCGCCGCTCCGACTTCGCTCCAGAAATTGTCAAGCTCAGGGTCGGGGCACAAACGGTTTGAAGCGGGGAATCCAGCGAGGGACGTGGGCGCAGAATTCCTCGTACTCCTTACCGAACTTTCTTGACAGCGTGGGCTCTTCGTAGAGAACAACAAAGGCAAAAAATCCCAGCCAGACAAGGAGTCCGTACTCAAGCAGGGGAACGCTGCCGAAGAGCAGTCCCTGGCCGAAGATCAGCAGTGACACGGCAACGTACATCGGATTGCGGACGCGGCGATAGAGTCCGGTCACTACCAGGCGCTGCGGCGGGGCGATCGGTGCGGGCGTCCCCAGCCCCTGGATCGCGAAACGGGCAAAGGAATCAAGCAGGACGGGGAGACCGGCCGCGATCATCAGCGCCCCGAGGATGCGGAAAGAGAAAATACCGAGCAGGGGAGGGGCGAAGCGCCAGTGACAAAGTGTCCAAGGGACATAGATAGAAAGCGTTCCTGGAGCTACCACCAGAAAGATCGCTGAGCCGAGAATAGCGCTGGCGCGTTTCATGACGAGCTTTCTAAGAACCGGAAATTTTACCGCTTCTTGGAACGCGAAACCCAAAAGAAGAAATTGGTCAAGCGGATTTCCAGGTTCGGAAGGCACCTGTTGACATTCTGCCTATAGTCCGGCATTGTATGTGTAGACGACCAACAGGAGGACGAGGCGATTCCTTGTCCCGTCCCGATAGGAGACGATCGATGAGTTGGCTGCGGATTTTGCTGAGCCGGTGCGCCGGAGTACTTGCCGGGGAGAAACCTGACGAGGATCTCAACGAGGAATTGCGTTCGCACATCGATCTGGCTGTGGAGGAACATATCCGTGACGGTATGTCGGAAGATGCGGCTCGCACAGCAGCACTACGGAGCTTTGGCGGTGTAACGCAGATCAGAGAAGATTACCGAATCCAGCGCGGGATTCCATTCTTCACAACTTTTGAGAACGATGTGCGCTTTGGGTTTCGCCAGCTGCGTAAATCCCCAGCATTTGCTTTGACAGCGATACTCACGCTGGCACTGGGAATCGGAGCGACCACCGCGATCTTCTCGGTCGTGAAGGCAGTACTGCTGGCTCCGCTGCCCTATAGAGATGCCGGGGGCATCGTGGCGGTGTGGACAACGAATCCTGCCCGGGGTGGTCAGCCTCTGCCGAGCACCCCAGGCGATTTTGCGATCTGGAAGCAACGAAGCGGCGTATTCCAGAGTCTCGCGCCCTCCTATGACAACGAAATGACGCTGACCGGTCAAGGAGCGCCGCAGTTTCTGATCGGATATGCGGTGTCGGCGAGTTACCTGAGGATTCTCGGCGTTGCGCCGGAGGCCGGCCGACTCTATACGGACCAGGAAGACAGATCCGGAGGTCCCAAGGTTGCACTTCTGAGCAATCACCTTTGGCGAACAACATTTCAGTCGGATCCCAGCGTCGTCGGTAGGAATATAACGCTTGATGGAAGCTCGTATACGGTGCTGGGGGTAATGCCCCGTAGCTTCGACTATCCGACTACCGTAGAGATCTGGGTCCCTGCTGCGATGGCTCCGGCGGCATTTGAGGATTTCAACCACACTTATGTCCGTATTCTGGGCCGTCTCAAACCAGGAGTGACCATCGCTCAGGCGCAGAAGACACTCAATACTCTTCAAACGCAGATAACCGCCGCTCATCCGGCGACAGACAACGGCAATCGAGTCGTGCTGGTCCCGCTGCGTGAGCAACTGGACGGAGATATTCGGAGACCGCTGCTGATCATGATGGGCGCGGCCGGGCTGGTGCTGCTGATCGCGTGTGCCAACACCGCCGGACTCGCCCTGGCCCGTAATGGCGAACGGCAGAAGGAGATCGCAGTACGGCTGGCCCTGGGAGCGACCCACCGGCGCCTGCTGCGCCAGTTTGCGACCGAAAGCCTGCTGCTCGCCGCAATTGGCGGCACGGCTGGAATGGCGCTGGCGATGGCAGGGACTCACTTTCTTCTGCTGCTCTTTCCCAACGACGTGGCCAATCTGAACATCCCGAAGGTGACGCAGATCCCGATGGATCACGGAGTTCTTCTGTTTGCGCTTGCCATCACTCTGCTGAGCGCATTTTTCTTTGGGACGGTCCCAGTGCTGAAAGCCATGGGAACCGGCGCGGATGAGGCCATGAAAGAGCCGGGGCGGGGCAGTACGGCGAGCCGCCGCTCAGCCCATTCACGCAGCATCATGGTGGTCAGCGAGGTGGCTCTGGCGCTGATGCTACTGACGGGAGCGGGACTGGTTGTTGCGAGCTTTCAAAAGGTCGTCGACGCCGATCTTGGTTTTCAACCGGATCATGTTCTTTCTCTCGAGCTATTCCTCCCGCCGGATCGCTATGCCCGGAAGCGATGCGGACAAGAGGAGCCGGTTGGTCGAGGATGTTGTGTATCGACTGAATGCGCTGCCCGGTGTGAGATCGGCTGCGGCGACCAACTTCCTGCCGCTGAGCGGCTTCTGGGGACGGACCAGTTTTCTGCTTCGTGGACAGACTCCGCCAAAGAATGGACAGGCTCCGGAGGCCGATAATCGCGTGATCACTCCGGGGTACTTAGGCACGATGGGGATTCCACTGGTTCGAGGACGCACTTTTACCGACGCGGACCGCGCCGGCGGACTGCACGTGGCGATGATCAACCAGACGCTGGCAAGAGAGCATTTCGCCGGCCAGGACCCAGTCGGCGAAGAGCTAAACCTGGGGAGCGCTGACAAGCCGGATTGGTGGCGGATTGTAGGGGTGACGGGGGACGTGAAGGCTTTTGGCCAGGACCAGCCTACCCATGCCGACATTTACCGGCCTTTCGCACAGCAACCGTTTCCGATCTTGGCCTTCACCCTGCGTACCAACACGAATCCAGCATCGATGGTGAAGGCCGCCGAGCAGGCCCTGTGGAGCATTGACCCCGATCTCCCCGTATTCAAAGCGATTCCGATGGATCTGCTGGCCAGCCAGACACTGGCCATTCGCCGTGCCAGTTCGACACTCATCTCCGCGTTCGCACTGTTGGCGCTGGCGCTGGCGTGCATTGGGATTTACGGAGTGATGGCGTATGCGGTGGCGCAACGTACGCGGGAGATTGGGGTGCGTATGGCGCTGGGGGCGCAGCGCGGCGATGTGCTGCGCATGATGATGGGCATGGGCGCACGGCTGACTCTCCTGGGTATCGTTTTGGGGTTGGCGGGTGCACTTGTCTGTGCCCGGTTGCTGGCGAGCCTCTTGTTCGAGGTGAGCGCGATCAACCCGCTGGTCTTTTCCCTCGCGGCGGCCTTACTGGCCGTGGTCGCCATGACTGCGTCCTGGCTGCCGGCGCGTACTGCCGCATCCGTCGATCCAATACGAGCGTTGCGGACGGAGTAGGAGCGCACATGGACTGGATAACGATCTTGATCAGCCGCTGTGCGGGATTCTTCGGCAAGAGAAAGCGGGATGAGGATCTCAACGAGGAACTGCGCTCGCACATCGAGTTTGCTGTGGAGGAGAACCTGCAATGCGGCATGTCAGAGCAGCAGGCACGGACGGCGGCACTGCGCAAGTTTGGCGGAGTCACACAGACGCGAGAGAGATACCGGACGCAGCGCGGGTTGTCGTTTGTCGAACTAATCTGGCATGACCTGAGATTCGGGTTTCGTCAACTGCGGAAGTCTCCGGGCTTCACGACCGCGGCGGTGCTGACGCTAGCGCTCGGTATCGGGGCAACCGCGGCGATGTTCAGCGTGATCGATGCCGTCGTTCTGCGCCCTTTGCCGTATAACGACGTGAATCGGATCGTCAACATTCAGACGAATTCTCCTTCCGACTACTGGCAAATGTGTTCCTTGCCGGGGTATCTGGAAATGCGGAGACTGAACCGGACGTTTGACGCTCTCGCGGGGTGGGCCGACCAGTGGGGCATGACGCTGAAGGTGGGCGACGAAACCGAATATCTGAATGTTAATCAGGGCACGGACAATTTTTTCGACGTATTCGGCGTGCGGCCGCTGCTGGGCAGAACCTTTGCTCAAGGCGAAGACCAGCCGGGGAAGAACAATGTTGTAGTCCTGAGCTACGAGGTGTGGCGGCAATCGTTCCATGGGGACAGCCACGCCATCGGCAGAGTGGTGAGCCTTGGCGGGGATCCCTACACGGTTATTGGCGTGATGCCCGCAGGCTTTCGTTTCCCGTTTGGAAAACCGAATCTCGTCTATATACCGTTGCACGTCCGCCCGAATTGGGTCGGTGAATGGCGAGACCACTGGTTGATGACGATCGGCCGGATGAAGCCGGGTGTGTCGTTACCGCAGGCGGGCGCCGACATGACGCACGTGATGCAGGAGATTGGACAGGAGAAACCAGACTCGGACAAAGGCCGTACCTCACTGCTGATTCCTATCTCGACGGCTTTACGCGGGAGCAGCGAACTCTCTGAGATCGGGTTAATGCTGGGAGCGGTGCTGGCTGTGCTACTGATCGCCTGCGCCAACGTAGCGGGCCTGTTGCTGGCGCGCGGCATCACTCGCGAGCGGGAGATGGCGTTACGAGTGGCGATTGGTGCGGCGCGAGGCAGGCTGGTTCGTCAATTGTTAGTGGAGAATGCCTTGCTGGGAGCGCTGGGGGCGGTCGCAGGGATTTTGCTGGCGGCCGGTCTGCTTGCGTCGATGAAAGCGTTTCTGGTTCACGCTTTTATGCGCGGCGCGAACATTCATCTCAATTTTTTCGTGACTGGCGTCACATTGGGAGTTGGAGTACTTTCCAGTGTACTCGCCGGACTTATTCCGGCGTGGCGGGCAGTGAAGTCCGATCCGAACCAGGCCCTTAAGTCCGGCGCTGCGGCTGGAACAACCCGGCAACAGCATCAGTTGCGCGCCGGCTTTGTGGTTGCGCAGATTACGCTCTCCCTGGTGCTGGTTATCTTATCCGGCATTCTCCTGTTGACTCTGCAGCGAATGCGGCGAGCCGATGTTGGATTCGATCCCAAAAATCTGCTCATCCTGGGGATCAACATTCCGGCGGGAGATTACAAAGGCCGCGATTATGTGAAGGAACTCATGACGCCGCTGGAGGAGGATGTAGATGCAATCGCCGGGGTTGTGGCGGCAGGGTTCATTGATCAGCCGGCCGCTCTCGGCTATGGCTCCGAAACGACAATGAACCTTGTCGGCCAGCCGCCCGATCCGCCGAACCGCGAGCGTTCTTCGGAGAGCAGAGTGCTTACCTCGGGCTATTATGCCGCGTTGGGAATCCCCGTGTTGCACGGGCGCAACTTCAATCGGCAGGATGTGCCAACCTCTAGACCCGTCGCCATGGTGAATGAGGCATGGGTGAAGGAGTTCCTTACGAAAGAGCAGGATCCGCTGGCACAGGCATTTCAGCAACAGGATGGAAAGGATATGGCTATTGTGGGTGTAGTCGGGAACGCCCGGCAAAATGCTTTGGATCCCGCACGGCCGGAGATCGATTTTCCATTTTCGCGGTTCAGCCTGAAAGACCAGCAGAATGCAGGTTCGTTCAGTGTGAGCTTGTTTGTACGCACCGTTGTCCCAGCGATGAGTATTGTTCCTCAGTTGAGAAAAGCGCTGCACGATGTTGCGCCAAACATAGCCTTTCAAACGCCGGAAACCATGGACGACGCACTGGGCGACGTGCTGGTCAACAGTCGTATGGAGAGTTGGGTGTTTGGGATCTTCGCAGGTTGCGCAGTTCTACTGGTAGCGGTCGGCATCTATGGCCTGCTCATGCAGGAGGTTGCCAGCCAAACCAGGGATATCGGTGTGCGCATGGCGCTGGGTGCAACCCGCAGCGGGATAGCCAGGATGATGCTTTTGCGCGTCGCTGGATTGCTCAGCGCTGGATTAGGGCTGGGGCTTTTTCTTACGCTTCTCTTGCGTCATGCTTTCGCGAGTGTCATTGCGATTCAATTTGGACGTGACGGCGTGGTTATCGCAGCGTTGGCAATGCTGCTCGCGCTGATCGGGATGATCGCTTCGCTGGCGCCTATGCGCCGGGCTGTGTCCATTGATCCTATGAAGGCGCTGCGGTCGGAGTAGAACGCCTATGATGCTGCCAAGTATGCAAGCACCTTTGACTGCTGCTCGACCTGCCGGGGATTTACTCGTAGCGCAGCGTGGTTGTGGGGTCCACGCGCGCGGCGCGACGCGCGGGAAGCCAGGCGGCAAGCATCGTGATTGCCAATAAGGCAGGGGCGACAATCAGATAGGAAAGCGGATCGCGCTTGGTCGAGCTGAATATGGCATTTACGCCCGTCTCAGCGGCGAAACTAGCCAGTAGGCCAATTGCCAGGCCAGTCAGCACCAACACCAACCCCTGGCGAAGAACCATGCGCACTACCGACCCTCTATTCGCGCCGATCGCCATACGGATACCGATTTCGCGAGTACGGCGGGCCACCGCATAAGCCACTACACCGTACAAACCAACCAGCGCCAGCAGCATCCCAATCAGACCCATGGCGCCCACAACCTCATCGAGCATCAAGGGTATGCTGACCACACGCACTTGGTAAAAGTCGCTCATCGCGCGCACGTCATAGACAGGCAAGTTGGCGTCCAGGTTGTGCACCGTCTCACGCAACTCCGGTACCAGGCTCGCTGCGTCACCGAAGGACTCCGCCACCAGCGTCATTTGTGAGCGTGTATTCTGCGCCAAGGGCAGGTAGAGATATTCAGTCGAGCCTTCACCCAACCAGAGGTACTTGGCAACTTTGGCTACTCCGACGATCTCAATCTCCTGGCCCGTTCTTGCTGTTAAGCCGGAGGCGCTTGCCGATGGCGCTCTGGTTGGGCCAATAGTGCCGGGCCAGCACTTCGTTCACCACCGCCACGCGCGGCGCGTTTACCGTGTCGCTTTCGTTGAAGCCGCGGCCGGCAAGTATGGGCACGGCCATGGTAGCGAAGAACCCTTGGTCCACGATGTTCGACCATACAAGAACGCTGGGTCGATCTTTTGGTAGTTCGTAGCCTACAGGTACGATCTCTTGCTGGTCCTGTTTTGGAGCCATGGGAATGACTTCGGAGAGGGCCACCGATTTTATGCCCGGCAGAGAGCGGGTGCGATCGGTCAGTTGCTGATAAAACTGCTGCTCTTGCTGTTCGTTATATCGCGCCAGTTCAGGGTCGAAGCTCATCATGACCAGATGGTCGGTACGGAATCCAGGTCCGGTGACCAGTTTTGAATGGAATCCACGGTACAGCATCGTGGCCACTGCCATGAGCACGAGGGAGAGAGCCACCTGGGCGACAACCAGCCCGTTTCGTCCCCAAAGTCGATGCTTGCGGGAATTATCGATATCGCCGGACTTCAATCCCACCATCAAATCGGCACGGCTGGCCTGCAGGGCAGGTACGAGACCAAACAACACGGCGCTCAACAGCGATACTGCCAGGCTGAACAGGAGCATGCGGTGATCCATTTTGATGGCAAACACGACCGGCAGATCGGAGGGGATCTGAATGCGGCTAAGAAAAGCGATTCCGGCGGCGGCGAAAAGCAGGCTGGCCGCGCCGCCTGCCAGGGCAATGATCAGGCTCTCGGCCAGCAGTTGGCGAACCAGGCGCATGCGGCCGGCTCCGATGGCGAGGCGCGTGGCAATCTCGCGGGTTCGGGCACGGGCACGGCCAAGGAGTAAACTGGCCAAATTTGCGCATGCCACAAGCAGCACCAGTGAGGCCAAGGCCATGAGCATGGCTACCAGGCCGGCATCCGTAGGATCGCGCTGGATGCGCGTCTGCATTTCAGTCACAAGCGCAACGCTTTGGTTGTGATTGGTGTCGGGATAAGCCCTTTCGAGTGATGCGGCGATGGCCACCAACTCCGCCTGCGCTTGCGCGAACGTGACCCCATGCCTAAGGCGGCCCTTTACCTCGAGCTCACGGTCTTCGCGATGCTCAATCATGCTGCCTTCAGGTTTTCTGGCGAGCCGTGGAGCCATCATGAGGGGCACGAACATTGTGGGGCGCAGATACCAATCCATCCCGGTGAAGCGCTCCGGTGCAACCCCGATTACCGTGAATTCCACGGCATTGAGCCATACGTGACGGCCGATGATCGACGGGTCCGCACCCAGCTGCTTCTCCCAGAAATCGTGGCCGAGGACGACGACAGCGTCGCGGCCGGGCACAAGGTCTTCCTCAGGGCGGAAGCCTCGTCCCAACCCCGGCTCCACGCCCATGGCCTGGAAGAGATTGCCCGATACCAGCATGCCTGTCTCAACCCGCGGCAGATCGCCCCGCTTGGCCGTGAAGCCAAACGTGCCCAGGGTGAATGCCACAAGACCATCGAAGCTCTTGCTGCGGTCGCGAAAATCGGCGTAGTCGCGATAGGAGATATTGCCGGCGGAATCCCTCGGAGTCTTTCCTTGCAGGGTGACCACTTGGCTCGGCCGGGACACGGAAAGCGGCCGAAGCACCAGCGCGTCGGCAAAGCTAAACAAGGTCGAATTGACTGCGATTCCGATACTGAGCGATAGCACAGCAATCAGAGTGAATCCTGGGTTTCTCAGCAGGATGCGCACGGCGAAGCCAAGATCCGACCACAGATCGTCCCACAGGCGCAGTCCAACGGACGCCCGCATAGCATCTTTATGGGACTCGACGCCGCCGAAATCAACTCTTGCCCGGCGAGCTGCCTCTTCCCGGGAAACTCCACTCCGGACCAGATCTTCCGCACGCCTTTCGATGTGAAAGCTCACCTCAGCTTCCATTTCCTTTTCGAGACGTGGACGTTTCGCCATCCACTTCAACCACGAGCGGGCTCGCGCCAAGAATTTCATATTTCCTCCCCCACCCCAAGCGAGGTTGTGCGCAGAATGCTGCCGATCAGGGATGCCATGCGGTTCCACTTTTCGGTTTCCGACTGGAGTTGGCGCCTGCCGGCAGCAGTGAGCTTATAGAACTTAGCCCTGCGCTTGTTGTCCGATTCGCCCCACTCGCTGGCGATCCAGCCCTGATGTTCTACACGATAGAGCGCCGGATACAGCGAGCCTTGCTGGATTTCGAGTTGTTTACCGGAGATCTGTTGGATGCGGAGCAGAACGCCGTAGCCATGCAAAGGTCCGAGCGACACGGCTTTGAGAATCAGCAGGTCAAGGGTGCCTTGCAACAGATCCATTTGATGGTCTTGATTGGCGCGATTGGCCACAGCGGTCTCTCCTTGTGCGTCTAGGGAAGACAATAGCAGCACTCTCCTAGCACGTCAAGGAGAGAATTGCCTGATGGAAGCCGGTTCGGGCAGACGTCTGAGTGATCCTCGTGGTGAGTCTTAGCGAGATGTTTTGCGATGTTGGGAACATCTTTCCTCGATTCCTCGTATTGACCGCCAGAGGCCGTCATGCAAACTCTCCGCCAGGACATTGCTTACGCTTTGCGACAAATGCGGTTGTCTCCTGTATTCACCCTGACCGCCATGCTCACACTAGCCCTGGGCATTGGCGCAACCACGGCCATTTTTTCGCTGATCCACTCGGTCATGCTCAAGTCGCTGCCGGTGGTCGATCCGTCGAGCCTCTACCGGGTGGGTGATGGCAACGATTGCTGTGTAGAAGGCGGCCCGCAGACGAACTGGGGCATGTATTCCTACCAGCTCTACCAGCGCTTTCAAGAGGCCGCGCCGGAATTTGAGCAAATGGCTGCGTTTCAGGCGGGCGGATCGCAATTCAGCGTGCGGCGTAGCGAAACTGACCGTCAAACCAAGCCGCTGCGGGGGGAGTTTGTCACCGGAAACTACTTTGCCACGTTTGGCGTTCAGGCTTTCGCCGGTAGAACGCTGGCGCCAGCCGATGACCAGCCCGCGGCATCGCCCGCAGCCATGCTCAGCTATCGCGCATGGCAGCAGGAATACGGCGCCGACCCTAAAGTGGTCGGCGCAAACTTTGTTCTGGATAGTCATCCCTTCACCATCGTTGGCATTGCGCCACCGGGCTTCTATGGGGAAACCCTGCGCAGCGATCCACCGGAGATATGGATTCCAATACAGCAGGAGCCGCTGCTCGCGGGAACGAACTCGCTGCTGAAGCAGACCAATGCGTGGCTGCGCGTGATCGGGCGCCTTCGTCCGGGAGCTACCACAGATGGGCTTGACGGCCGCTTTACGGCAATCATGCGGCAATGGCTGGTAACGGATTTTGTGGGGGATATGTTGAAGGAATATCTACCCCAGTTAAGGGCCATAGCGCCCAAGCAAAATATCAAGGTCGTGCCGGCAGGTGCAGGCGTGGGAGCCATGAAGGAGGACTACAAAGACAGCCTGCGCATCCTGCTCATCGTCTGCTGCCTGGTGCTGCTGATTGCCTGCGCGAATATCGCCAACCTGCTTATGGCTCGCGGGACCGCTCGCCGCGCGCAAACTTCAGTGCGCCTGGCCCTTGGAGCCTCGAGAAAGCGCCTGATTCGCCAGTCGCTCACTGAGAGCATTGTCCTTTCCTGCCTGGGAGGATTGGCGGGTATGGCCATCGCTTATCTGGGCGTGAAAGTGATTGTCATGCTGGCTTTCCACAGCGCGCGCTTTGTTCCCATCGATGCCAAGCCTTCGCTGCCCATTCTTGCTTTCGCTTTTGGCCTGTCGCTCTTTACGGGAGCACTTTTCGGCACCGCACCGGCATGGCTGACTTCGCATGCGGACCCGGCGGAAGCTTTGCGCGGAGCCAATCGCAGTACGCGCGACAGTTCATCGCTGCCACAGAAAGCTCTGGTCGTCGTGCAGGCTACGCTCTCGATCGTTCTGCTGGCCGGCGCCGGGCTGCTCATCCGCAGCCTGCAGAAGATGGAGCATCAGGACTTTGGTTTTGAGACGGATCATCGCATCAACATCAGCGTGAATGCGCCCTTTTCCGGCTACTCCCCGGAGAAGCTGGACGCTCTCTACCACGAGCTGCAAACGCGCTTGGCCGGCATACCCGGGGTGCAGCGGGCTGCTCTCGCTCTCTATTCCCCGTTCACCGATAACTGGGGCGAGATGGTCATTCGTGAAGGCCATGGCATCCCCAATGTGAACGAGGATCAGGGCTCCTCGTGGGATCACGTCAGCGCGGGCTATCTTGAGCTGATGGGCCAACACATCGTCCGCGGCCGGAGCATCACAGACCAGGACACGGCCGCAACGCGGAATGTCGCAGTGGTGGATGAATTATTTGTGAGCAAGTTCTTCAAGAAGGGCGAGGAGCCGATCGGCACACACTTCGGCTTGAACAAGGCAGATTACAGCGGCACCTTTGAGATTGTCGGCGTGGTCCACGAGGCGAACTACACTGACCCCAGCGGTCACTGGAGACGGCCCCTGTTCTTCGTGCCGTTGTCGCAGCACGTGCACTATCCCATCGCGATGCTGCAGATGATCGATGACCGTACACACCTGATCGAGAGCGTCGTGCTGCAACTGCGCGGCAGCATGGAGGGCATAGAGCCGCAAATCCGCCGCGTCTTTACTGAAGTCGATCCGAACCTGACCATCCTGAACATCCAGACGATGGAGGAACAGGTTGCGAACCGGCTCGATCAGCAGCGCACCGTGGCGCAGATGACCGGGCTCTTTGGCATTCTCGCACTCATACTGGCGGCGGTGGGACTGTACGGAGTCACCGCCTATACTGTCGAGCGCCGCACCAGCGAGATTGGCGTGCGGATGGCCCTGGGCGCGGACCGCGGCAACGTGATTCGACTGGTTCTGCGCGGAGCATTCCTGCAAGTCCTCATCGGATTGCTGATCGGCATTCCGGCTTCGATCGGATGCTCCCTGCTGATTGCCGCTCAGCTTTATCAAGTGCGGGGCTGGGATCCGTTGGTTCTTGGGGGATCCGTTATCGCGCTTGGGGTCTGCGCGCTCTTCGCCAGCATTATCCCAGCGCAGAGGGCTGCGTCCATTGACCCGGTGAAGGCGCTGCGGACGGAGTAGGTCGGCGTATCGTTTCTCTCGAGCCTCCTGCTTTGAATCCGTTCCTCGTCTCTTGTGGACTGCCAGTCCCAGCAGCCGTTCACTTTTGAACAATACTGTTCTGGGCCGGACACTTGACGATTCCAGCGAACTTGCGACCTTACTGATTTATAAACACTTTCCCTGTGGCCCGCGAATTGCACAGCATACTCTGATACAGCCTGTTCGAGAGTGATCCATACAGCGGCCAAGCCGCTGTGTGGTCGAGGGGGCTGTCCGGGAGGCTCTTACCCATGTTGACACTGTTGGGGCGCATCAAACACGCTCTGCGTCGATTGAGGCGCGCGCCGCTATTCACGGCAATCGCCCTGATCACTCTCGCGTTAGCAGTCGGTGCAAACACCGTAATTTTCAGCGTCGTGAACGGTGTGCTGCTCAAGCCTTTGCCCTATCCCAACCCGGATCGGTTGATTGCTGTTGATCACTCGTCGCAGCAAATGGGCTTCAAGAAAATGGGGATCGCTCCGTCGATCTACTTTGTCTATCGCGAGCAAAATACGGCCCTTGCGGACATTGGTGCTTATGACGATGATGAGCTTGATGTGACTGGTGCTCGAGCGCCAGAACATGTTCGCGTTCTCGATGTCACGGATGGGACATTGCCACTGTTGGGTGTTAACCCGGCTCTGGGGCGCTTGTTTACTCGACAAGATGATGCACCCGGAGCTGCACAAACCGTCGTACTTACGTATCCATACTGGCAGCAACGGTTCGGCGGAGCGTCATCGGTCATCGGCAGCTCGATTACGGCTGGAGGCGTGTCCAGGGAAATCATTGGGGTTCTTCCCCAAACCTTCCATTTCCTCGATCAGAAAGACCCGTCGTTGATACTTCCGATGCAATGGGATCGTGCCACCACGACCCTCGGAAGTTTCAACGGGAACGCTATAGCAAGGTTGAAACCCGGGGTTACCGTACAACAGGCTACTGCTGATCTGGAACGACTGCTTCCGGTAGTAGCAAGAACGTTTCCGCCGCCAGCCGGCCTGAGTGCCAGCTTCTTTCAATCGCTGCACTATACGGTGAGCCTGATTCCCCTCAGAGACGAGGTGGTTGGGAATGTTCAGAATGTTCTCTGGATTCTGCTGGCCTCTACCATCCTGGTGCTTTTGGTAGCGTGCGCTAATGTTGCGAGTCTCCTGATGGTTCGCGTCGAAGGTAGACATCATGAGTTTGCCATCCGCTATGCCATCGGCGGGGCGAGGAAGGGAATTTCCGCCGATATTTTCTTGGAGAGCAGCCTACTTGGGCTTGCAGGAAGCCTGATTGGGCTACTACTCGCAATAGGAGCGATGCGCGTCATTGTGGGGCTTGGCGCCACAAATATCCCGCGCATCCGCGACATTAGCATCACGCCATCTGTGCTGTTGTTCACCGTCGCCATTGCTGTGATCGCGGGCCTTTTGATTGCCTGTGTTCCGATTCTTAAGAGCACAAGCCCGCACCTCATAAGCGATCTTCGGGATGGAGGCCGCGGGGTGGGTGAGGGCCGACGAGGGCAGGGCACACGTAAAGCACTGGTCATGATTCAGGTCGCGCTTTCGGTAGTCCTGATGATCTGTTCAGGGCTTATGATTCGCACATTTCGGGCGATGATGGATGTCTCGCCCGGATTTACATCCCCTGAAACCGTTCAAACATTCGGCTTCTATATTCCAGACACCCAAATCCCCGATACCTCTCCAGAGCTTGTGATTCGCATGGACCAGGCGATCGTCGAAAAGATCGCCTCGATTCCCGGCGTTTCTTCGGTGAGCATTGGCCGTTCTGTGCCGATGGACAATAACAACGCCAATAATCCTGTATACGTGCAGAACCGTACCTATGAAGGCAGTGTTCCTCCGGCGAGGCGCTTCAACTATGTAGCGCCAGGCTTCTTTTCAACGCTAGGCACGCGGCTGCTTGCAGGCCGGGATTTCACATGGACGGACACGTATGAGAAGAGGCCGGTGGTCGTTGTCTCCAAGAGTTTTGCCAGCGAATACTGGCGTCGCCCTGAGGACGCGCTGGGCCAAAGAATACGTGTGGTGAGTACCGATCCCTGGCGCGAGATCATAGGCGTCTCAGAGGACGTCCATTACGATGGCGTTGAGAAACCCACTCCGTCAGTGGTGTACTGGCCTCTCATGATGGACTATTTCGCAGGCCATGAACAAAGGTTGCAGCGTGCCACTGTTTTTGTGGTGCGGAGTCAGCTCGCGGGTACGCAATCTTTGACGAAAGCTATCCAGCAACAAGTATGGATGGTGAACCCTAATGTGCCTTTGGCGAACAGTGAAACGCTGGGTGACCTCTACACGCAATCCATGGCGCGAACATCGTTTACGCTTGTGATGCTCTGCGTCTCCGGAGGAATAGCGCTGCTTCTCGGGACTGTAGGGATCTATGGGGTCATCGCATATTCCGTGTCCCAGCGCACTCGCGAAATTGGGATTCGAATGGCGCTCGGGGCGCAGCGTGGAGCTGTGGTGGGGGCGTTTGTGCGGCAAGGCATGTGGTTAACCGTGATGGGGATCGTAATTGGCTTGGTGATTGCGTCCGCAACGATGCGTTTCATGTCCGCGATTCTCTATGGTGTCAGTGCTGACGACCCGATTACTTACGTCACGATCACGTGTGCCGTGGTGATAGCCGCTCTGCTGGCGTGCTATTTGCCATCACGCCGAGCAGCAGAAGTTGACCCAGTGCTGGCCCTGCGGGCGGAGTAGATGGTTGGGAACGTCCGAGAACCTGAATGCCTGTTTCCTACGGGACGTGTGGCTTCAGCATTTCCCCGATATCCTCACCGTTGCAGCGTGTTATGCCAAGCTCTAGCGACACAACTGCAGGGACCCTCCGCCTCGGTTCTAATGACCAAAGGGTTGGGCAGGCATGGTAGCCCACTCAAGCCCCCGGCACGCCGGGGCAGGCGCCGTACGGCTTGACCCCGATTTCCTGCCACGCTGCGCTAGAGAGGTCCGCGTGTGCGCCTTTCATTAAGGAAAGGCGCATGGAGTTTATCAACGCCACAAGCCTCCGCAGGAAATCGGGGCAATGGGGCACCCAAAGCGTTGGTTGCCGATTTAGGGAGTCAGCTTCGCTCGTGCACTCATGCACTCGAGTATTCCAACGCGCGATCGAGTGTGTCCTCCACCGGTCCATCGGTGTTGTAAAGGGGCGCGAGATAGATCCCGTGGCGTGCGGCGATGCTTTCAATCTCCTGTACCCGCTGCGGAGTGATGAAGCCTCTTCCCTGAGAGAAGGGTTCGAAGCGGCCTTCCAGTGCTAGCGCCATGCCTTCCAGGAGACATCCATGCACCACGTCGGGGAAGGGATGCCGATTTAAAACTCCGTGGAAATCGGGCTTGAACCTCATGCCGCCTGTGACCTGTCCCAGACCTCCGAAGAAGATTCTGGCGCCCGGCATCTGCGCGTTCGGAGAGAGGTTCTTCGGGTAACCCGCGTCGCACACGATTGCGTCGGGAGCAATGCGGCCCAACAGAAGGGAAGGAGAAGCCAGGCTCGCGGCGCAGATCACGAGGTCGGCCTCGACGGAGAATTGCTGTCGATCGGTCGCGATCTCCACTTGAACACCATCGGCTTCGAGCTCGGCGGCGAGCTTGCGTAGCCGCTCCAGGTTGCGCGCGCTGAGCAGCACACGCTTCACCAAGGGCGCCAGGCAGCGGGCACAACCGGAACCCACATCTCCAGTTGCGCCCACAATGAGCAAGGTTGATCGATGGAGGTTGCGGCCTTCGAGCGCGCACATCTTCCGGATGCCCTGAACGATGAAGCCAACAGTCAATGTATTGCCTGTGGTGAAGACAGTATCGTGTCTCTCGGGAAGCTGATCGAAGTTACCCTCGATCAGAATGGAGCTGAATCCGCCCAGACTCACGATCTTCGCTCCTGCCTGGATGGCGTAGGCTGCGGCCCCGCGAACACGGGCGATGTTGTCGTGCATGTAGGCGGCTTCCAGACGGTCGGGAGGAATGAAGGAGTCGATGTACAGGCCGTGCGCCTTCGCGCCGGCAATGGATCCCACCTCGACATGGCAGACTGCCCGGGGCGGGATCCAGGGAAGAATGTCCTTGATCTCGTCGTCCGGCAGGGGCGTATGCTCCGGCCCACGCAGGACCGCGAGCACGTCCGCGGCAGCTCTCCAACTCTCCTGATGCCCGATGAGGGCGAAATCGACCTCCGCCGTTCGCCCTCGCCCGACTACACCGGCAATTGACTCACCCATGTGAGTGTCACCTCTCCAGGTAGCCCGAGCTTGTCGAGCGTCTTTAGATACTGTTGCAGTGACACTCCGCGAAGCTCGGCTGCAGACAGCATGACCTCGGGCAATGACGGCTTCACACAGCTGCCGTGGCACACCTCGCAATGGCCATTCCTGCATTCCTTAGTAAGCATCTCCGCCAGGGTGGTCATTACGTCCAGATGCAGCCGGTGAACCTTGTCGTCAAAGCGCTGCGTGTCCAGGGCTCGCTCCGCTTTGAGAATGGACATGGCGTGATCGACGTGCCCTTCTTCCTCGGCCGCGATGGCGGCAAAGGTCTTGCCCAGGCTCCCCGGGCCTACCTTACCGACCCGTGCATAGCTGGCGACGGCGAAGGATTCGAGCATGATCTCCTGAACGATCAGGCAGGCAATGAAGTCGCGGTCTGCGATGCAGCGCAGGAATGCTTCGCGGAGCCGCTTCCAATGCTTGCCGTTGACGTTATTGGGGACTTCCAGTCCCATCTTGCGGCCCTCGGTGGCGAAGGCAGCAGCATGCCACCGTTCCCCGTCCGCGTGCTCGAATGCATCGGCGACTTCCTCGGGATCGTCGCATATCTCCGCAAGGGAGGTGTAGTTCATCGCGGCAATGAGTTCGCCGGTCATTGCCTGAGCCAGGACGTCCTGCCAGATCGCAGCGCTGGGTGAGAGGGAAGTACATGCAGTCGCTGAGTTGAGAGCAATCATGGTTTCCATACATCCTCCTGAACATCGAATGAATCCCTACTCAAGAAAAATCAGATGGGTTCCCGATAACGGCGCAGCCGGACCGCTGCGGCGAGAAATGCGGCCGCGAAGACCAGGCCGAGCCACAGGCCCGGACTGCCCAGGAATCGGCCCGGCGTGATTTGGGTTAGCGGAATAAAATGCGGATCGATCAAGCCGCCATCGGGCGTCCTGAAGGCGAAGGCGCGGGGCGCGAATCCAAAGACACGCTGCCTTAGCAAGGAGCCGAAATATGATGTGTGGAAGGTGATCCACTCGACCAGGGCGATCGCCAGCGGCGGTAAGACCGCCCATAGAAAGGTAGTGCGCCGCGCCCATGCCGATACCAGCAGCAACCACGCGTAGAGTGGTGCATACCAAAGGGTAACGACAGCCAGGGTGTAGAGCAGCACCGCCTGTAACTGAAACAACGGCAACTGGCTCCAGAACGTGGCCACACTGCCACCCCTGATCAGAAGCGCTAAGGTGCTTATCAGCAGCATGGTCCACTGCATGGCGACAACGATCACGAAGACGAGCAGCGGCAGAACCACGAGGGGAATGCCGGCTTTCGCGAGTACGATCGTAAGGTCGGAAACCGGCAGCGACTTCCAGAACAAGATACTGCGATCGCGGCGTTCACCGTACAGCGCGTCGAGAGAGTAGAAGATGGCGACGATGAAGGCGGTCAGCATGAGCAGCATCGCAACATGGCTGTAGGGCATGGCGAGCCCGATGGGCCGAAACGACGGGTCGATGGGCGCCAGTCCCATTTCCTTGTTCTTCGGCGGATGAATCAGGGTGAACAGGAAGCCGAATAGCGCCAAGGCGGCGACTGCTAAGGGTGCGATATAGATAGAATGGTTCTCCCACAATTCGCGCCGTACCGACCAGTACAAAGGCCGGGTGGCCGGCATGGCGGCGATCAGCTGCGAGTCGCGGGAAGATTGAGTATTCATAGGGCGGCTCCCTTATGCGCGACGGTGCTTGCCTCGGTGGTCTTGTCTCCCATCAAGGCTACGAACAAGTCGGCAATGCTGGGCGTGCGAACTTCGCCCAGCGCGGCGAGCTGCTGCCGATCGACCCCATCGAATAGCAGCACGCTGCGGCCGAAGACCTGGCGCTCGTGCAGGGGCTTGAGTGCGCGCGCTGTGGCGACCTGCTCGGGATGCACCATCACTTCCTGATAGCGCGCCTCGAATGCCTCCATGCTGCAATTGAGCACGATGCGACCACGGTGGATGAACATGAGGTCGGTGAGGACGTGCTCCACCTCTTCCACCTGATGGGTGGTGACCACGATGGTGCGGGTGCCATCGAAGTATTCGTTCAGCAAGGAATCGTAAAACTGCTTGCGATACAGGAGGTCGAGGCCCAGCGTCGGTTCGTCGAGCACGAGCAATTTCGCATCAATGGCCATGACCAGAGCCAGGTGCAGCTGGGTTACCATGCCCTTGGATAATTCTCTGACCTTGCTGGTGCGCTTGATGGAGGTCTTGGCAAGAAAGCCTTCTGCCTTGGCACGATTGAATCGCGGATGCACGCCGGCGACATAGTCGAGAGCCTGCGAAACCCGCAGCCAGCGCGGCAGCACGGCGACATCGGCAATGAAGCAGACATCGCACATGAGCTGGTCGCGCTCGCTCCAGGGATCGCGTCCGAGCACTTTCAGTTCTCCGTTAAATGGCGTGAGGCCGAGGATCGCATGCAACGCGGTGCTCTTGCCTGCGCCGTTGGGACCGATGAGCCCGAGGATGCGACCCTCTTCGATACGCAGATCGACGCCGTCGAGCGCGATGGTCTTGCCGAAGGATTTGCGCAGGCCGCGTGCTTCGATGACGTTCATGGCTTCGGTTTCTCCTTTGCCACAGCCAGCAATTCTTTCGCGTTCAAACCGAGCCGCTGAATGGTGGCGTAGACTCGCGGCCACTCCTCGTCAAGAAACTTCTGCCGTTCGCCCTGCAGCAACAGTTGGCGCGCACCCTCATTGATGAACATGCCACGGCCTCGCTTGGTCTCGACCAGCTGCTCGTCGACCAGTTGTTGATAACCCTTCAGAACGGTAAGAGGATTGACCCGAAATTCAACCGCGACGTTGCGCACGGAGGGCAGGGGATCGCCTTCTTTGAGCACGCCGTCGAGGATCATGGCAGCGACGCGGTCCCGCAGCTGGCGGTAAATCGGCTGACTGTCGTTCCACTCACGATCCATCCTGTTTTTCCCAGATAGCGCTTAGAGAGGGTTCTTCCTCTCTGGTGATGTAGTTAACTACATCACCAGCTCACATGCAAGCTTTTTATTGGATTTATTTGCGAGAAATCCTAAGGCCGCCGCTATTCGTTCGGCAAAAAGGGCTGGCAGCGGCGACACTTTGTTTCCTTGGGGCCGGCTTGACGAGACGGGAAGTTACAGATCCAGTGCTGTTATCCCACTCAAGCCCCACGGCACGCCGGGGCAGGCGCCATGCGGCTTGAATGGGCCACCCAGCTTTTGTTGCCGGTGTGGGCGAGGGTTATTACGTGCCGGTCAGCTGGGATTTGTTTGCCGGGTCACCGGTCGAGAATGAATCTTGAAGCGTCGATTCTCACGCAGACACTGGAAGTTACACATCCAGTGCTGTTATCCCACTCAAGCCCCACGGCACGCCGGGGGCAGGCGCCATGCGGCTTGAATGGGCCACCCAGCTTTTGTGGCCTAAAAGTTGAACGACACCTGGAGATCGATGCTTCGATTGGAGGAGGGCGAGGAAAAGAATCCGCCTGCCAGCGCGTTTGACGTGCCAAAGAGCGGTGACTGGAGAACACCTACGGGCGGTGCAAGGTTCACGTTGTTAAAGACGTTTCTGCCCATCGCGGTAAAGTTCAGCGAGTAGCGCCGGGGCGCCTGCTGATCAAGCATGGGCGGCCTTCCGCCGGAGCTGCTGAGGCCTCCTGGGCCAAGTCCGCCTCCTGGAGGGCCACCGCCTCCGGGCCCGCCACGACCGCCACCGCCTGGAGGGGGACCATTGAAGCCACCACCCGCCGCTCCCTCCGAACGCGGTCCGATACCGATCGACTTGCTGACACGCAAATTAAGGCTGAACTGCCCGGGGCCGTTCACGTAGTTGTAGGGGATGCGCGCCGCATCGCCTGAGGGATTCAGGTCGAAACTGCCGTATTTCGTGTTCATCACATCGGTGCTGGAAGAGGTTGCGAAGGAGGGTCGATCGTTGAACTGGTTGTCGCCGTTCAGGTCCTGCCCGACGGTGATATTGAAGGGCGTCGCCGAATTCGTCACCAGGAAGGGACTGATGGAAACGCCGAACGGCGCCAGGTAGTTGCCGCCCAACAGAAAGCGATTGTGGACGTCGAAGGACGATCTGCCGTAGTCTGCACGGGGGTCAAACTGATTGGAAGGGAAGTACGTCACCCCCGAAGTATCGGCCTTGGCAAAGTTCACCATGTAGAAACCGAAAAGCGTGATCTTGCGTTCGCGGATGCTGAAGTTGGTGATCAATTGATTCTGGTTGTAGATGCCTTCGGACTGATATTGATACGTATTCTCATTGATGCCGTTGGGCCGCACACCGGTTCCCGTGGCGCTGTCATACGTTCCGGGAAGAAAGGCATTGATATTGTCAGTAAACAGCTGGTGCTGGCCTCGCGAGTTGATATAGGTGCTGGCGACGGTGATCTTTTGCCCGAATCGATGTTCGATCCCGATCGCCGCCTGCATGTTCACAGGAGCTCTCAGGCTCGGAGCTATGGAATACGTCGTCGGCGCTGCCTCGCTGGCTTCCTGCGCTGCTGTCGTTGCTGTGATGCCAGGAGGGGGATTCTTCACCACGTACTGCTGTTGATTGATTCCATTCTGGCGGATAGCCTGTAAGACATTGGTGAATTGGAAGCGGTCAAAGAACCAGCCGTAGCCGCCGCGGATCACTGTCTTCGCCGGTTTGCTTCCGCCCCCGACGCCCCAGGCAAAGGCCAGGCGCGGTCCGAAGTCAGCATGGTCGTTGATCCGGTTTTGTCCCTCATAGCGGATGCCGTAGCTCAGGGTAAGGTTCGGACGCAGCCGCCAATCGTCCTGGTAGAAAACTCCGGCGTCAAACACCGTGACACGAGCGGCCGGAGTACCCGCGGTCACCTCGTATTGCGATGGCTGCCCGGCGGAATAGCTGTCGAGAGATTGATAAATGTAGTTTCCGTTGAAGCCCGCGGTTGAGACATTGGAATCCCGTACCGCTCTCAGCCTCGCGCCAAAGCGGAGGGTGTGCGCTCCGAGCGCGGCGGTGGTGTAATTCTGCAACTCATAGTGGTCCTGAGCGTCGTTGACTGTCCCCAGGTTCGTGCCGCCGCCGGTAAAGGCGCCTTGCACGGTGATGGTCGGGGTGAAGTAGAGCGGAGTTTGATTGTTGCGATCGCGAATATATTGAAAGCGCGTTTCATTGATGACCTTCTCGCTGAGGACCTGCGTGTCGCTCAACTGCAAGGTATTCTCCTGGTCAAGAGTGTTGTAGCCCTGGGTTTGCAAGGCAAACTGCGAGACGCCGTCGTTGGTGCTCTTTTGCCGGTCATACATGTAGCGGAGGGTGAGGGTGTTGGTCGGCGTAAGTTGAAGGTCGATGCGCGGGCTAAGATCCAGGCGCGATTGTGGATTAGGTACCGCCGCCGAGTAGTTGTAACTTCCGCCGGTAGGATCAAGCAATTGGGCATTGATGATCGAGTTGGCGTCATTATCGCGCCTGAATCCACTTAGAAACCAGGAAGACCGGCTGTTGAGAGAACCGCTGACGTTGCCCAGAAAAAACGTGGAGTAGTACGCCGGTTCGCTGGTGACAAATGTGTTCAGCGAGTTGAAGGCGGAAGAATTGCCGTTAGCCATCACGGAGCCGTGGAGTTTGTCGGTGCCCGGCTTGGTTAATATCTCGATGCGTCCGTAACCAAGCTTGTCGTATTCCGCGGAAAAGGGGTTCTGGTTGATTCTTATTTCTCGGATGGACGATTTGGGCGGAAGCTGCCCTCCGGAGAAGCCGTCGATGTAGATCTCGCCGCCGTTAGGTCCGGCCGCGGGTCCGGCAAGCGCATTCAGCTCATCCTGCAGCTGATCGGGATCGTCGGAGAGCGCATCCAGATCCTTGCCCTTGATCACAATGGCGTTGGCGTTGTTGTCGGGGCTGGTATCGAGCCCGGCACCTTCGTCAGTGACGGTGACTTGCTGCTGCTCTATGGCAATGCTGAGCGCGAGATTCTGCAGCGTGGCATGCCCCGGCGTAACCGTCACCGCCTGAGGCTGCGCAAGCTCAAGTCCCTGTGCCTTGACCGTGATGGTGTAGCTGCCGGGAGCAAGTCGAGGAAATACGTATGTACCATCAGCACCGGTCTGAGCGGTTGCCGTGGTTCCATCCGCCGCCTGTGCGGTGACCGTGGCCTTGACCACGCGTGCTCCGGAGGGGTCGGTCGCCGCCCCGTGCAGCGATCCGCTGGCCTGAAACGCGAGCAGATGCATGACGGAAAAGAGACTCAGGCAGAGGAGTATCACGGCCATTCTTAAAGTTGCAGCGGAAGTACGCATGGAATCGCTCCTGAAGTCTTGCCGGCTTTGCAGCATAGATCGCTGGTGCTTTGTCACCACCTTCAGAAGACACGGATACGCCCGGCATTGCGGTCACAATGAGTAATTCTTGGTAACAGACTGTCACCGGTCTGTGACAATTTGTTACATTTTGGGCGTTTCCTGGCTGCCCGATCGGCGTAGTCTCGGAAAGGATTGAAAGACAAAGGCATGGAGCCCATTCTTCTGATCGACGACGATGTGGAGCTCTGCTCCATGCTGACCGACTACCTCGGCCGCCATGGTTACCAGGTGACCGCGGCGCATCGTGGCAATACAGGCCTGGAGAGGGCACTGGGTGGCAGCTACTCTATGTTGCTGCTCGACGTGATGCTGCCTGGTCTGGATGGTTTTGAGGTGCTGCGCCGGTTGCGCGCCGCAGGGTCGCCTATGAATGTTCTGCTGCTCACGGCCCGTGGTGAGGATGTGGACCGCATTGTCGGTTTGGAAATCGGGGCCGACGACTACCTGCCAAAGCCATTCAATCCGCGCGAGCTGCTGGCCAGGATCCGCGCCATTCTGCGCCGGAGCGGGAGCGTAGAGGCGCCGGCTGCAGCAGGGGACTTGCTGATCGTGACTGGCCTGGAGCTGGATACCGCCGCCCGGGTTGCGCGGTGCAACGGCACGTTGCTCGATCTGACAGATATCGAGTTCGGGCTGCTGCAAACGCTGATGCGCTCCGCCGGCGAAGTTGTGGCCCGGGAGCAGCTTGCTGAGGCTGTGCTGGGGCGCAAGTTTCACCCTTTTGATCGCAGTCTCGATATGCATGTGAGCAGGTTGCGCCATAAATTGGACCTGGCAGACAATTTCGGCGACCGGGTCAAAACCATCCGCGGCGTTGGGTATCAACTCGCAGTGCCGGCACAGCGCAAACTTACGGGAGAACGATAGGCGATGCGAGGGCTATTCACCAAGATCTTTCTCGGCTTCTGGATTGCGCAAAGCCTCACGTTCGCCATCTCTACCTTGTTGATCATGCAGCGCAGCTTCGTCCGGCCAAACGAGATCATGGATGTTCTTAGGACCGCTCTTCCCAGTGAGGGCGCGGCGGTTGTGAATATATACGAGACCGCCGGATGCCCTGGTCTGCGAGACTATGCCGCATCGCGTCATCTGACTATCTATCTGGCCGACACGCCGAACCACCTTGTTTGTGAACCTGCCGGCTCCCCCGTCGCTGCGGTTGCATTAGCCGCTGCTGAGAGACAACCTGGTGTGCTCTCCACCCCGGCGGGCGACTATTATCTGTGGAGCACGACGATCCATTCTGCTTCCGGACACAGTTACGTTTTCCTGCTGAGCCGGCCGCGGATCGGAAACAAACACTGGCTGCGCGATCTTCTGCATTTCGCATTTCCTCAGCTACCTGTAGCTATCGTGGTTTGTGGGGCAGTTACCTTCGTTCTCGTTCTGCTGCTTATCCGTCCGATCGGCAAACTGCGGGCCGCCGCTCGTGGTCTGGCGAACGGCGAGCTGGCCACGCGGGTTCCTGAGCCCGATGGAGAAGAGCGCTTATTCGGAGGAGACGAGATCCAGGGACTGGTGCGGGATTTCAACTATATGGCGGAGCGGCTCGAGCGGCTGGTCGGGGCGCAGAAGATGCTATTGCGCGATGTCTCCCATGAGTTGCGGTCGCCGCTGGCCCGTTTGAGCGTTGCGCTCGAACTGGCGCACGAGGAGTCTCCCCCGGCCATGATGGAACACCTGAATCGCATCGAACGCGAAGCGGGACGCCTGAACCAATTGATCGGGCAGCTGCTGCGCCTTTCCTCTATGGAGTCTACGGACGCGTCACAATTTTGTGGAAAGCTTCCATCTGAACGCTCTACTCGAAAAGATGCTCCCGGATGTGGAATTTGAGGCAGAACAAAGGCTTTGCCAGGTTCGCTTATTGAACCATTGTGACTGCGTGATTCAGGGAAGCCCGGAGCTGATCTACCGTGCCATCGAGAACATTGTCCGCAACGCCGTTCGCTACACTCGGGAGCAATCGGTGGTGGAGCTTAAGCTCAGTTGTGAAAAGCAGGTTGGCGGACCCATGGTCATCCTTGATGTCAGTGACTGCGGGCCCGGGCTTCCAGAGAATGAACTGGAGAATATTTTTCGGCCCTTCTACCGAGCGGACGATGCGAGACAGCGCGACACGGGCGGATTCGGCGTGGGATTGGCAATCGCGAACCGTGCGATACGGTTGCATCACGGAGAGGTTTGGGCGCGGAACCGCCCCGAAGGCGGGCTCGTCGTCAGCCTCAAGCTACCATGCCAAGGAGAGGGATCCGCAAGCTCGCAGGCCAGCACAAATCGATGAGAACCCGCGGAGTAGGGAAAGGGTGCTCTTATTCCGCGCGCAGAGCTTCGGTCGGATTCACATGTGCGGCTTTCCAGGCGGGGATCGCACCAGCACACAGAGCTACCATCGACAGTAGAGTGGCTGCTGCGACGAACGTTGCCGGATCTTGCGCCGTCAAACCGAACAGCAGGCTGCTTGCCACGCGTGCCAAGGCCAACGAAAGTATGACCCCGGCAACCATACCGACAGCGATGACAGCAAAACTTTCTTTTAGAATGAGCCACTGGACACCGGATTGCGTGGAGCCAAGAGCCAAACGTACGCCGATCTCTCCTGTTCTGCGAGCCACGTCATAGGCCATGATTCCGTAGAGCCCGAGACATGCAAGCGACAATGCCAGAAGACCGAACCATGTGGTGAGCCGGGTGACTGCCCGTTGCTGAGCCAGATTTTGTTCGATTTGATCCTGCAAGGTGAGAACCTGTTGCGGTGCGATGTTAAGGCGTGTGAGCACCGCCCTTACCTGCGCTTCGAGCGAGTGTGGATTCCCAGTTGCGCGCACATCCAAGCTGACGAGTCCCTGGTGGTATTGATACATAGAAAAATACATGAGCGGAGGAGCATCTTCGCGCACATCGTTGACTCGTGCGTCGCCAACGATTCCTACGATCTCAGCACTGTGCGCGCCAGTCGTGTCATTGAAATCAGTAACGCGTGCACCGATGACAACATTCGATTTGATAAAGCGCCGCATAAAGGCCTGGTTTACGATCGCTACTCCCGGAGTGTCTTCTTTGTCCGCGGCGTTAAAGATTCGGCCCTGTAGAAGCGGAATACCGACCGTGCTGAAGTAGTTTGGCGTAACTGTGTTTACCTGTGCGTATATATGGTCCTGGGCAGATCCTCCGGATGGCTTCAGCCACACA
The DNA here is from genome assembly GCA_963736535.1 of uncultured Acidobacteriaceae bacterium. Classification (GTDB taxonomy): domain Bacteria; phylum Acidobacteriota; class Terriglobia; order Terriglobales; family Acidobacteriaceae; genus PALSA-350. The sequence continues at coordinate 48,927 of CAVTPN010000006.1, read as the reverse complement.
TCACTCAAGTCAAGGCATCCAGCGGAAAGACCGCAAGAGGCCACGCTGGCAGATTGAACGCCGGGAATGGCTTCGATCGCATCGGGGATTTTCGAGTACAGCAACTTGACCTGCTCCGGGGTAAAACCAGCGACGTGTGAGTCTAAATAAGCAGTCAAAGTGTGCACTCGATCGAAGCCGGTATCGAGCCGGCTGTAGTTCCGAAGGGTTCGCAAAAACAGCCCAGCAGCGACCAGGAGCGTAAGAGAAAGGGCAACCTGCGCCGACACCAGCAGCTTGCCGGTACTCCATACACGCTTCGCCCTACCATTGGCTCCCTGCAGCCCGCGCGCACTGGCCTTGAGCACAGAAGAAAGCTCAACCCGCGTGCTCTCGAAGGCAGGCGCCAGGCCAAAGAGGATGCCGGTGAGCAGAGAAAGGCCGATGCTGAAGCCCAGGACGCGGGCATCGGGCGTAAGGTTCAACGGAATCGGGGACGGCCCATCAGAAGCCCATCGCGGAAGCATGCGCGCACACCACCATGCAATGAGAATGCCCAACGCTCCTCCAGCAAATGAGAGCACAAGGGCCTCGGTAAGCAACTGCCGGACGACGCGACTTCGCCGCGCTCCAATCGACAGACGCACCGCAATCTCACGCTGGCGCGCTGCGGCGCGAGCCAGCAGCAGATTCGCGATGTTGGCGCAGGCGATCAGCAGAAGTGTTACGGCCATCCCCATCAACAGCAACAACGGCTGCGAAAACTGTTTTTGCAGCCGTTCAAATCCCCTGTTTCCCGGCACTAATTCGAGGTGCCTCCGGGAGATGGATTGTTGGCGTTCGGCTTCTGGTTCATCCTTGGCTTCAAGCAGAACCTCATCGCGAAAGATGGTATTGAGTTGAGCCGTGATCTCGGGAAGGTCATTGGCCCTGGTAACTCTGAGGACTGCCTGCAGCCAGCGGATGCCCGGCTGCGGGGCCCAAGGTTGGGCGGGACTCGCATGCTGGACGATAAAGTATTGGTCGTAACGGACCAAGGGCTGCATGTGCAGCGGCAACCAGAAAGCGGGAGCGACGCCGACCCGCACCCCGAAAAAACCGGGAGCAGCAACACCTACAACTGTGACAGGTATACCGTTGACCAGAATCTTCTGGTTGAGGATCGAGGCGCTCCGGCCAAGCTTGTTCCAGTAGTCGTAGCTCAGGACGGCAACGGAGGCGCTGTTCGGGTGGTCATCCTCTGGAGTGAAAAGACGGCCAAGCGCCGGAGAGGTCGCAAGGGTCGAGAAGAAGTCGCCCGAGACAAGCTGGCCGGTCAACTGGCCGGCCTCAGCCCCGCCAAGTTTGACATTGAACCCGGATGGCCAGCTCATCATGGAAAGGGAAGCAGAAGCAGGCAGAACCGTGCGCATCCGATCCAGGATGGAGTAGGAAAAACGCGAATGCTCAGCCTCATCGTCGCTTATCTTGAGCAGACGCAGTTGCTCCGGCTGGTTGACCGGCAACGACTTCAAAAGCACGGCGTTGAGCACCGTGTAGATGCCCGCATTGGCTCCAATGCCTAACGCCAATGTAACGACAGCCACCGCGCTGAAAGCAGCGTTTTTGCGCAAGCCGCGGAGGGCATACATTACATCGCGCCAAACGCTTTGAACACCGAGTGCCGCGTCTATGCCTGCAACCTGCTCGCGAGTCGCGGTCACATTGCCAAAGCGGATGCGAGCATTCCGCGCAGCGGTTTCTGCATCCATGCCGGCAGCCAGGTTATCCGCTATGCGCATCTCCAGGTGCGCTTGCAGTTCTTCCTCAACGTCGCGGTCTGCTCTGGACCTCTTGCTGAGGGCGAACAGTCGACGTACCCAGGAGTGATTGTGAAGACGCATCGTTCACCTCACGCAAATCGGAGAACTGCCTGCACACCCTTGACCACCTGTGTCCAACTTCTCTCTGCCGCCAACAAGTGCTTCTTTCCGGCTGGGGTCAACACATAAAATTTCGCCCGGCGGTTGGTCTCAGAGAGCGCCCACTCGGAACGGATGAAGCCGGCCTGCTCCATGCGATGGAGCGCCGGATACAAGGATCCCTCCTCGACGCGCAACAGGTCGTCAGATACCTGTTGGATGTGAACCGTAATGCCGTAGCCGTGCACCGACCCTAACTGGGCAAGGGTCTTGAGGATGAGCAGGTCCAGAGCGCCTTGAAGATCATTTCTAGCCATAGCATTCGTAGATGTCCTGATCCGACACTAAGATATCTATGCCTAGATGTCAATGGCCAGGGACGGAGATTGCCACGCTACCGGAATAGCTGGTCATCCTGCTTCTCCAGACCTAGCAAACGAGCCTTCGCTTCAAGGCCGCCTGCGAAGCCGGTAAGTTTTCCGGACGATCCTATGACTCGATGGCAAGGTACGATGATCGATACCGGGTTCCTTCCGTTGGCTGCGCCGACAGCTCGTGTAGCCCTGGGATTTCCTAGTTGCTTCGCAAGCTGTCCATAGCTTCTCGTCTCTCCAAACGGTATGGCAAGCAAGGCTTCCCAAACGTCCTTTTGAAAGCGAGTGCCTTTCATATCGAGAGCGATGGAAAACGCTTTTCGTTTCCCGGCGAAGTATTCGTGCAGTTGCCGTTCCGTCTGAACGAGAACAGGATGTTGTTCATTCGCAACCAGGTCGCCCAGGGGCACACGATGGGGACGATCGTTCTCCCACAGAACGGCCACCAGGCCTGCATCGCTTGCCACTAGTTTGAGCTTTCCAATAGGAGATTCCATCACCTTGTAGGCGAGACTCATCGTCTTATCCTTTCTGACTTGAAAAATCAGTGGGCGTATCGGTTGGAGAAGGTTGCCGGCAGGCCGCTTTAGCCGGCAGCCCAAAGATGCTGCGCCGCATAGGCGCGCCACGGCCGCCAGGATTCAGCACGACTCAAGAGATTCGCAGAGGTTGCTTTTGCTCGATCCATGGAGGAGACGCTGCGAAGCAGGCCAATGTCCGTCGCGGGAAATGCGTCCATCTCGCGAATAGCGCGGAGGGCGATGTACTGTGCGCTCCATTCGCCAATGCCACGAATCGTTCGCAAACGGGCGATGGTCTCCTCGATGCTGCCGAACGGACGGAACAGGTTGGGATCAGCCAGCGCCGCTTCGGCTACTGCCTTCAATGAAGTCAAACGTGCGGCCGGCATGGCCAGCCCGATTGAGGGAGCGGAGGCCAGCCGCTTCGCTGTGGGAAACACATGGGACAAACCCGGGTGGACCAGGAACGACTTCGGTACTGCGCGGCCGTGGAGAGCGACCAGCTGACCAGCCAATCGACGTGCGGCGATCACACTGATTTGCTGGCCCAAGACAGCCCGTATCGCTATCTCGAAACCGTCCCATCCGCCGGGAGCTCGTAGCCCTGGACGCTGTGCCACCAATGGAGCGAGCACCGGATCAGCGGACAGATGGTCGTCGATGGTCTCGATGTCAGCTCCGAGATCGAACAGGCGCCGCACTCGGGCAACGATAGCGGGTAACAGACGGACGTCTGGAAAGCGGATATTGACACCAATGCTTTGTCGACCGGGCAGGTGAGTCACCTCGATGCTTCCCATCGCCCCATCCACCTCAACGGTGCGCAGGTAGCGTCCCCCTTCGATTATTTCGACGCCGGGAATCGCTCGTGCTCGCAGAAAGCTGAGCATGGAATCCCAGTCATAGGGCGGGCGGTAACGAAGACGAAGTGCGACGCCTGTCTCTTCGTGCGGTGCGGAGTTCCTTCTGCGCAAAGCGCTGGGAGGACGATGGAATAGGTGGAGAAACGTTTCGTTGAACCGCCTTAGGCTGCTGAATCCAGCCGCCATGGCCACTTCAGTCATCGGCATCCGGGTTTCATGGATGAGTTGCTTCGCGAATAGCACGCGCCGCGTTTGCGCGACGGAGATAGGCGATGCTCCGAGATGCTGAAGGAATAGGCGCCGCAATTGACGTTCACCCAGGCCCAGACGTTCAGCCAGCTTTTCGACGTTGTTTCCCTGGCCGTCAAGGGCACCTTCCGCGATGAGAGCCAAGGCGCGAGAGACTGTATTGGAAGTGCCACGCCATGAAGCCAGGTCAGGGGCTGTCTCTGGGCGGCAACGAAGGCAAGGGCGGAAACCGGCATCCTGCGCGGCTGCGGCTGAGCCGTAGAATTTGCAATTCTCAAATTTGGCTGTACGCGCCGGGCATATGGGACGACAGTAAATACCAGTCGAAGTAACGCCGACAAACATCAGGCCATCAAAGCGGGCGTCTCTGCTTTGCAGAGCGCGATAGCAAACCTCACGGCCGGGCAGTTCCATGACTCGATTGTCGCACTCGCGATGGAGATAAACTAGCGGTTTTCGGACATGGTCATTTCAGGCCCGAAGGGCGTCTCCAACATCCGTCTCGGAGGACGCCAGAATTATTCGCCATCTTCCAAAGGGCGGGCAAAGGCATCCTGCACAACTAGACGTCCTTGATGCGAAGGCGGAGGTATTCTAGATGGTCGGCCGCTTGGGGCGATTCTCAAGGAGGTAAAGCTTTGCGAACAGGGGGAGCTATTTTGCGGGGTTTCCTCCTTTGCTTTTTAGCTTTTGTTGGTGTGCACCGCGCTGATAGTCAGATCGAACCCTCGCAACCTCCGGTGCAGGCCGTTGTTCCGGCTGAGCCATCCATCATGCGAGCGGACAAGCCGCCGGAGGGCCTTATCCATCTCGATGTCGCTGCAGCAGACGGGGAAGGTAAGCCAGTTTCGGGGCTTGCTGCGAAGGATTTCAGGCTGCTGGACAACGGCGTGCCGCAGAAGGTCGTCTCCTTCGCAGCATCGAACGACGCCGCCAATGAGGATGAGCGGCTTGTCGAAGTAGTGCTGGTGATCGATGAAGTCGACCTTTCGCCCGTGCAGTTGGAGCTGGTGAGGAACGAGTTGATAAAGTTTCTGCGCCAAAATGGCGGACATCTCGCTCAGCCCGCTTCCATCTACTGGTTCACAACCTCCGGGCTGTACGCATCAGCGAACCTAACCACCGACGGCAACGCTCTAGCTGAGGACGTTGCTCACCACCGGTTACCCCGTACGGTCTGGGCAGTTCCGCGAAACCAGCATTCATTGTCGATAGGAGAATCGGAGAGGTACGCACGGTGGGACCGAGCCCGGAAAGCGGTTTACTCCATCGCCGTGGAGCGGAGAGACCGGCCTGGCCGAAAGCTCCTGGTGTGGATGGGCTTCGGGTGGCCCGGTGCTCACGGGCTATATGAAGACAAGGACACTGCTTTTTCCTCATTGGTGGAGCTTTCGACGCGTATACGTGAGGCGCGGATGGTCATCTCCCAGGTCACGGCCCGGACTGAACCGGCGGCTTTCACCTTCATTGACCCGTACAAGGATTATCTGGCGGGGGTTCGCACGCCGTCGGGGCTAGTTCCGACGGCGCCGTCGGAGCTAGGAGAGCCGGGCGTGGATCCGTACTTATATTTTGCGCTTCCGGTATTGGCCATTCAGAGCGGTGGCCTTGTCCTGGATCCAATCTCAGACATCGGGCGCGCTATCGAAGATTGCGTTGAGGATGCGCGCGTGTTTTATACCGTGTCCTTTGACCCGCCGCATGCAGCTAAGCCGGATGAGTATCACGATCTAAAAGTGGAGGTCGAAACGCCCGGGTTATCGGCGCGTACGAACAGTGGCTATTACAATCAGCCCGTGTACTACGATCAGCCTCGCGTTCCTACGAAACGCGTCACCGTTCAGGAGCTGGAGCAGTTGCTGGGATCGGCCGGTGAGAAACACGATGGCGCGTTGGCAGAGGAACTGGCTGGACTCGAGCTGAGCGAACGGCTAAGCAGCAAGCGGCTCTCACTGTGGCAGGATCGTCTGCGCGGCAAGAAGTCGAAGGCGGCATTGGCAGCTCTGGCCGATAGCTCTGCGTTTTTGGACCCTCCGCAGGCAGAGATTCCACGCGACCCCGCGCCCGATCTTGACGCGCAAAACCAAATGCTGATGCGAACAGAGAATTATCTGGACGAAGCGATTCGCAGGCTGCCGGATTTTTTCGCAACCCGCACAACCACCCAGTATGAGCAATTGTCAGCCAAAGAGGGAGATACCTGGAAGACTGCCCTCGCCGATCAGTCGTTGCGCGATGCGGTGACCGAGAGAGCAACTCTCCGTTATCGGAACGGCCATGAGGAACAGGATGTAGAGAAGAAGACGGGCAGCCGGAGCGCGCAGAGAAAAGACCTCAATTTCACTGGTGTTTTCGGACCGATTCTTGACTCCGTGCTGGTAGATGCCGGAGTCGGCGACAGTAAGCTGGTTTGGGGACATTGGGCAGACGGCGAACAAGGAAGGGAAGCCGTCTTTCGCTACGTCGTGCGCGGCGACAACCCTCATTACAACCTCGTGCATTGCTGCCTTGTCAATGGGGAGGTCTTTCGAATATCGACAAAATATCTCGGAGAACTGGCGATTGATCCGGAAACGGGAGCGATTCTTCGACTGACGATGGAGTCGGAACCGGGATGGATTCGTGAGCCAAACCTGCAACCGGTACTTCCGGTGAAGGGTGCGAGCATGATGGTTGAATATGGGCCGGTCGAGATCGGCGGAAGAAAGTATATCTGCCCGCGCCGCAGCGTCGTCGTTACACGCGCCCGAAGTACAAGAACACTGACCGTTTGGGGTCAGACCTTGAATATATATGCGCCCTACGAGACGCTCTTGAACGACATCGTGTACACGGATTACCACAAGTTCGGATCAGAGGCTCGCATGCTTCCTGGGTTTGACGTCGTACCGGACGCAACACCTACTCCTACGGTCAACGGCCAGGCTCCGACGACCCCACCGAACCGCTGAACATGACCAGACAGAATTGAGCCAACGGTTCCTGTCGGGAGAATTGCGTCAGTGTGATGCGGTCGACGGCAGAGCCACCGTGAACAAGACGAATCCCGGCGAGAAGAGGTCAAAGGTGGATGGGCGCTCCAGGCGGCTTTCCTCAATGAAAGCCGCGCACATAGCCGTTGCTTGGGGCCCACCTGTCCTTGGTGAGGGAACGACTTCGTAAGTGGGTTCCCACGCAGCACTAAGGCGTTGGTTTTGCGCCGGAGTTATCAGGGTAGTAGACCATCACATAGAGGGCATTGCCCACCAGGTTTGTGCCCTGGAAGCCGTCGCCCAAGGAAAAATTCCATGCGAAGCCCTCTGCCGGCCCATTGGGCTGGCAAGCCGAAGAAGGGGATTGCCCGGCGCAAGCCCAGTAGAGATAGGGCTGCACATTATAAAAGGGACCAGCGTGAGCCTCGGACAGCGCGATGACAGAATCGCCCGGATGAAGACCGAGCTGCCGATAGAACAACGATCCCATGGCACTGCCGGTGCAGCCAAAGCCGGTTGTGCCTTTCATGCTGCAGGTGGGATCGGGCGGCCCGGTCTCAGGCAAATCCCAGTCCGTGTGACCGAGATATCCGTGGCCGCCATCAGCTTGATTCATGGCCTCCACATAGCGGACTGCGGTCTCGTGATCCATCGCGCCATCGCGGTTGATCTCTGCGAGACCAAATGTTTGTTTGGCCGGCAGGTTGGCGTCTGCGAGCCACGTGACCTGGGCTATGGGGTCGTATACCGTGGTTCCACCAGGATTGGCCTGCAAGTGGCTGTCTGACGCCGGAGGGCTGCCTGGCAGCTTGCCTTTGATCATGGGCAATACATAGAGATAGTTTCTGAAGACGTTGGCTCCCTGGAATCCTGTGCTCAACGAGAAACTCACAAAGCCCTGTTTCGGATCAGCGGCTGGAGACTTGGACCAATAAAGATAGGGTTGGAAGTTCTGGAACGGGCCTACTCGATTTTGCGAACTTGGGACGGACGAATCGGGTTCGCGGAGGCCCAGGGAGGCGTAGTACAGAGATCCCAGGGCACTGCCTGAACAGCCAAACCCAAACGACTCGCCGTGGCGTCCGGTGAGCTTGCAGGTTCTATCGCTGTCAGGCGCCGTCGGCAGTTGCCAGTTATGGTGGCCGAGATAGCCCGCGCCACTGTTGAACGCATTCATTGCCGCGACCCAACGAACCGCAGTTGCATAGTTCATCGAACCGGATTTGTTGATGTTTGGGACGCCGAAGGTTTGCGTCGCGGCGAGGTTGGCATCCGCCAGCCAGGTGACTGCCAGGCGAGCATCATATACAGTACGGCCCTCTTCACGAGCGATCAGCGTGGATCCGCCCGGGGAGCCAACTGCGCGTTCGCGTCGGTCGATTGCCTGGCCAGGCTCCTCTCCCTGCATGCGGCCGCCAATTGCGGCGTTATTTGCGGCAAGGGCCTGGAAACTCGCTTCGGCGGCATCTCACCAAAGACAAGGGGATTGAAGCAATCGAGGACGAGCCGGTCTCCGACCGGACCACCCTGAACGAAGCCGGCGTTCTTACATGCCGTTCTTATCTGTTCGCATGGGGCTTGAGCCCGCAGGGGTGTGGAGGCCATGACACTGAGGGCAGCACAAACGATACTCTTCGACAGCACGCCTCGCCGCGTCAGCTTCATCGGTGCCTCCGGGTGTTGCGGATGGAGCAGCACACGCCCAGTCGTCCCTAATGTTAGCCAGGACTTATCGAAAATGAGTACTGCATCCTGTCAAGAGCTAACCATCATGACTCTCTGAAGCTCTCCGGCCATGGCCTAGTTTGATTGCAAGGCGCTCGATATTCCGCTCGCCGAGCATTTCAGTGGTGAAGCTTCCATTCGCCTGAATGATCCGCGCAATGCAGCCCGTCCAGCCGGTTTGGTGACTGGCGCCGATGCCCGCGCCGTTGTCACCATGAAAATACTCGTAAAAGAGGATGTTGTCGCGCCAATGCGGGTCGGTCTGGAATTTCTCCGTGCCGCCGAACACCGGTCTGCGCCCCGAACCGTCCCGGACGAATGATCCGATGAGCCGCTCTGCCAGCTCGTGCGCGACCTCGAATAAAGTCAAGTGCTTCCCGGAGCCGGTCGGGCATTCCACCTTGAAGGAGTCACCGTAATAGGCGCTGAGCCGCAGGAGCGAGAGGTAGAGAAGGAAGTTAACCGGCATCCAGACTGGTCCTCTCCAGTTGGAGTTCCCGCCGAACATGCCGCTGTCGGAGTCGGCCGGCAGATAGGAAACGCGATACTCCTGACCACTCAGGCTGAAAATGAACGGATGATCGAGGTGGTAACGCGAAAGCGCGCGGATGCCATGGGGGCCGAAGAACTCGTTCTCGTCGAGCATTCTCGCGAGGATGCGGCGTAGCTTCTCCTCGTTCACGGTGGAGAGCATGCGCCTGCCCGCTATACCCGGCGTGGATGGCATGTGAAGATTCGCCGCGAGTTCGGGGTGGCGTCGCATAAGCTCCTGGATACGTTTCCGGGCCGTCGGCAATTTTTCGAGCGTGTCTTCCTCGAAGATCGCAACTGCCGCCAGAGGCAACAGGCCGACCATCGATCGCACCTTCATACGGAAAGCCTGGCCATTGGGCAGACGCAGCACGTCGTAGAAGAAACCATCCTCTTCATCCCACATCTTGTCGTGATGTTCGCCCACTCGGTCCATCGCCCCAGCGATCCACATGGTGTGCTCGAAAAACTTGACGACGAATTCTTCAAAAGGCGGGTAAGAGAGCGCGAGTTCGACCGCGATGCGCAGCATCTGCTGGCTGAAGAAGACCATCCATGCGGTACCATCGGCCTGCTCCAGATATCCGCCCGTCGGCAGCGCCGAACTGCGGTCGAAGACACCTATGTTGTCCAGGCCCAGGAAGCCGCCCTCGAATACATTGTTTCCTGAACGGTCTTTGCGGTTGAGCCACCAGGTGAAGTTGACCAGGAGTTTGGAGAATGCGTAGAAAAGGAATTGCATGTCTCCCTTGCCGTTGTTCCGCTCCTTGTCGGTCAGATAAATCTGCATCGTGGCATACGCATGCACGGGCGGATTGACGTCGCCGAAGTTCCACTCATAAGCGGGTATTTGCCCGTTGGGGTGTAGATAATCGTTGCGCAGTATCAGGTCGAGTTGCGCCTTGGCAAAGTCCGTGTCCACGGTCTGGAAGGCCAGCATGTGAAACGCCAGGTCCCACGCTGCATACCACGGATACTCCCACTTGTCGGGCATCGAGATGATGTCGTCGTTCTCCATGTGGAACCACTCGCTGTTGCGCACTCTTCTGCGCACCTCGGGCGATGACCATGGTCCGACATCATGTTCCTTCAACCACCGGTTGAGATCGTAGTAGAAATACTGCTTGCTCCAGAGCATGCCGGCCAGAGCCTGTCGCATCACCAGGGCGCGATCCGGGTCGGCACTCACTAAGGGGGGTGTGATGGCGTTATAGAATTCGTCCGCCTCTTTTATGCGCTTGGCGAAGAGCTGGTCAAAATCCTCGAAGGGGCTTTCCGGCTCGCCCGGAACGGGCCACGCGAGGCGCAGGCGGATAACCCGGGTTTCGCCGGGACCAATGTTCAGGATGTAATGCGGGCACGCCTTAGTCCCTTGATGGGCCGGGTTCACCCCGCGGGTGTGGCCACTCACAACGAAGTCGTTGATGCCATCCTTGACGTAGGGCGAAGCATTTTCGCCACCGAACAGTTTGGCGTTGTTGGTCTCGTTTTCGGTGAACAGCAGAGGCGGCTCTCCCTCGCAGTAGAGCTTGTAATCGGCGAACCATTCATGGGAGACCGGCGCCGTATGAAGAGCTGAGATCACGCTCATGCCTTCCATCTGCTGCCCTGCCAGGATGGGCTTGGAGGCACCTTGCTCCCACGACCAGATATTGCGAAACCAGAGTGTCGGTAGCAGGTGCAGCGTGGCGGCCTCAGGTCCCCGGTTGGCGACGCTGATTCTTATGCCCAGGTCGTCTGGGCTGCCCTTGGCGTATTCAACAAATACATCGAAGTAACGGTCCTGGTCGAAGACGCCGGTGTCGAGCAACTCATACTCCAGTGCCTGGCGGCCGCGATGGCGGTTGGTCTCGATGAGATCCAAATACGGGTACGCGGCCTGGGGATACTTGTAGAGATATTTCATGTAAGAGTGCGTGGGCGTGTTGTCCAGGTAGAAGTAGTATTCTTTGACGTCTTCGCCGTGATTGCCTTCGCTGTTCGTCAGGCCAAAGAGCCGTTCCTTGAGGATCGGGTCCTTGCCATTCCAGAGAGCCAACGCAAAGCAGAGAATCTGGTGATCGTCGGAAATGCCCGCCAGACCGTCCTCACCCCAGCGATAGGCCCGCGACCTTGCCTGATCGTGAGGAAAGTAATTCCAGGCGTTTCCATCCTGGCTATAGTCTTCTCGCACCGTTCCCCATTGCCGTTCACTCAGATAGGGGCCCCATTTCTTCCACGCTTTTTCCTTGGTGCGGGCTTCGTCCAGTCTGGATTGTTCCTTGGTCATCGATCCCTCCATCGGCGTTTGGCAAGTAAGAACGGCCCATGAGCGCGGACTAGGCAGGGAGACATTATTTCCCGATCCCGGCCGGACTGCAACAACACCGCGGCAGTGGCTTCGATTGCCTTGAAGCTGGCCTCTGGCCTAACGGCGCCCCATCCGGTAATCGAGATAAAGAACGTGAAACTTGATTTGATCGTCGACGCGATACTGCGCTCGGCTGGCCATCTGCAGCAATCCCACGATTCGATCGAGGTCCTGGCCTATAACATCAGCTCAGAGCAGGTTCTGACGACACCGTCCAATTCTTCCAGGACTTCTGTCCCTCCCTTTGCGTGGCCCCCAGACCTGCGAAGAGTGGAGCGCAGACTCTCTGTGAGCATGGTGACGCCTCCGCTGAGATCTTTTTCAAATTGAGTCATGCTCGACTGAAGGCGTTCGATATAGTCGTAGCGGATGCGGCCTGCATTCAGATCCAGGAATTGCCAGGCTCGCTGCTGCATTTTGCCGGCAACAATCGGGCGCAAGAGGAAGCGAGGGAGTGCAAGAAAGAACGCATCGAGCGAATGAAAGATGCGCTCGATGCGGTAATGGAGATGGCTTTCCACGCGGAGCGGACAGTGAATCATCACCGGCTCTACCGGTATCTCAAAAAGGCTTCCCGCAGCTTGCTGAAGACGGTCCAGAATAGCGTTCGCCCGATTCACGAAACGAGCAGAGAGGATGTCAAGTAGTGATTGAACTACTTCATCCTCCCGGATTCGCCAGCTGCGGAAGACAGTCTCTATCTCCTGCATGAGAAAACTTTCGAGAAGGACACCAAAGGCGCGGCCGGTTTCCTTGGGATGCTGAGATGGAAACAGTTTTAGATGTTGCCGCACAATGGGAACAGACTCCTGCACGTGCGCGGTGAGATCATCTCAACGCGGGCAATGATGTCGGCTGAATGCTGACGCAGCAACACTTGCAGCTCATGCATTTCGGATTCCGTCTGCTCCAACAGCTGGTCGATCGCGCGCCCTTTGAGATGCAACCCGTCAAGGCTCATGGATTGCGCGCGAACGCCAATCGTTGCGGCAAACTTGAGAGTGCGGGCAATGTGGAGAGCGTCATAGGCAATGGAACGGACGAGGACCCGGTCCTTCTCCTCCAGGAGAAATGTTCTTAAGCGCTGTTCGAAGATCTCGATCCCGCTGGAGGTCGCTGCAGCGGGAGGCTTGGCCCGGTCATCCATAGCTCGACGGGCCGAGAGGCAGAAGATCTCCGGGGACTCAATCTGAAGGCGGCTCAGCTCTTCCTCGAGAAAATGCGAGATGTGCGACACCTCCTCCGCAGAGGCTGTGTCCACCTTGTTCAGGATGAAGAAAAGCTTGGGAATCTCTTCTTTGACGTTTCGAATGAAGTGGGACTCAACTTCGGTAATCGGCGGGTCTACAGAAAGCACCACAATCCCGGCATCTACCTGTTCGAGATAGCTTTCGGTCGTGCGAGTGTTGTGGGCATGCGTCGATCCGATGCCTGGGGTATCGATAAGGATGATTCCACTCTCAAGGAAGGGCGAAGGGTAGGCAAGCTCGACAGACGCGACCTGCTTCCTGTTTCCTGGGTTACCGGATTCTGTAATGTAGTCGGCCAAGGTTCCGAGATCAACCTGCTGCCGCGCCCCGGTGGAGTAAAGGATGATGGCCTCGGGAGCCAGACCATATTTGATTTCCGTGATGACGGCGGTCACGGGGAGAACCCCGGTGGGCAAAATTTCGGCTCCCATCAGAGCATTGATAAAGGAACTTTTCCCGCGCTTCATTTGACCCAGCACGGCAAGATGAAGTTGATTGGAAGCGAGCCTTCGTTGAGGGAGAGGAGCTTCTCGTGCAGGCTATCGTTTCTTGCTCCGGCGTCTGAGATTGCCAGCAGGACGCGCAACACCCCGGCGATCGACTGGCGCTGCTCGGCGGAATGTGGCGTGTTTTGCTCAGTGGCGGTCATACGGTGTCGCTTCGGCCTACGCCCATTGCGAAACGCCCTTAGCCGGCCGTTGGGGAATCGCTCGTTGAACGTGAATAGCGAATCACTTCAACCGTCGAGCTGGCGATCAGACCTCCCGCAATCATTCGGTCGAGGTGCGGAATCAATTTAAGAATCTGTTCCTCCCGGTCAATCACCGTTACCATAATGGGAGCATTTTTCGAGATGGAGAGGCTCCGAGCATGGTAAATGCGGGCGCTTGCTCCAAAACCCTCAAGGCCACGGTAGACGGTTGCGCCCGAGATTCCCAGATCCATGCATTTGGCCACGATGGCCTTATAGAGCGCCTCGCCCTCCCACTTGTCAGCCTCGGTAAAGTGGATGCGCAACATTCTGGCTTGAAATTGCTCTTTCATGGCTCACCCTGGTCGTCCTTCAGCTCCACGGCGCGATGGGCATACTTCACGATGTCTACATCGGAGAGAACCACAAGCCCCTCGGATACCATCTGATCGACGATGGGTAAGAAGTTTTGCAGCTTTTCTTCGGTATCGACGACGGAAAGCATCATCGAACTGTCATGTGAGAGATGAAGTGGTTTGTCCTTGTGAACCCTGCGGTGGGCCCCATAACCGAGAATGCCGCGATACACGGTAACGCCAGCCAGATCATGACTCCTCATGGCGCGGACCAGGCCCTCGTAGAGCGGTTTGTCGTTCCACTGGTCGCTCTCGCCAATGTAGATCCGCATCATCTTCGCCTTGCCCTCAATCCGGACATGCGCCGGTGGCGCCGCTTTCTTTGGTTGTGAGACCTGCGCGGGCTTGGCAATCGTTGTCTCCTGCACCTCAATCATTCCGGAGCCTGCCATTTCTTCCAGCTTTCCAAGCAGCTCGTCGACTTTTTCCCGGGTCTCGATGAACTCAATTTTCAGCGGGAGATGGTCCGAGATGTCGACCAGAGAAGACGTATGGAGGTGATGGTCGGCTCCGAATCCGGCGACCCCCTTCAACACCGTTGCGCCGGAGACCCCGCGAAAGAAAAGAAAGTCGAGGATGCTTAGGTATCTCGACATGCCGTGGTGGGTCGAGCCCTCGCTCAGGTAGATGGAGACCTTGACAGCCTTTCCAGCGTTTAACATGTGTTTTCCTTTAGTTGTGAAGACCACGCTGCGATACGAGAAATTCCGCCGCAGGATATCGCAGGGAAGTTTTGGGGAGGCTCGCGGGTCTTCCTCGAGGAGAGTCAGGAAGAGTTCCGCTGCAAACGGAGCGCGCTGCATGGCTGCCAGACCCCAGGTGTGAAAGTTACAGAGATGATGGATCTCCGTGTTCCCCGGCGCCTGAAGGGTGGCAGCCTGAAAGTCCTTCAGGAAACGACAAAATGGACATCCGGGTTCCCCTAGCACTTGCAGAATCGATATGTAACTCATGATCTTGTTTGCTCTCATGGCATAACTCCCGCAATCAGAACTCCGCACCAGACAGCTACGAGACCCAGAACAACACTTAAAACAACGTACAGCCCGGCGACTGAAAGGCTGCCTGTTTGCAGGCTCGAGAAAGTCTCCCACTCAAAGGTGGAAAAGGTGCTATATGCGCCCACAAAACCTACGGGAATAAGGAACCTCCACGCCGGGTTCAGCCCCGTGCGCCGCCCTAGAAAGGCCACAGAGAAGCCGATGATCACACAGGCCGTTATGTTGATTACGAATGTGCCGTACGGGAATTTAGTTCCCACACGGCCTGCAATCGTTGCACCAACCCAATATCTAGCCAAGGACCCAAGTGAACCCCCGATGGCAATCCACAAATATTTCTGCAAACCCTATCTCTCCTTCTTATGCGTGAGTATCCGTAAGAGTAGCGCTATTCGCCGGACGCCAGTTCCGCAAGAGCTCCAAATCGGTCTGGAGCTGGCCTGGATTCACTGTCGAATCTGACGTTCCACGGAAGCGATGGATTTGCATTCGATAGGCGTCGGCGTATGAATTTATCAGAAGTTCCAGCTTCCGCACAATCTGGTCGCTCCAGTGGGACAATGCCATGCCGTAGAGGTGCAGATCCTCTTTGAGAGGCGAACCGATACTTTGCCGCAAACTGGCTTTGATCCGGGAACGCAGGATTTTGTGGCCCCAGAATCTCCAGGGCCCACCATCAAAAGGCCCCGGCAGGGCCGCCATTTCAAAGCGCGGCATCTCCCGAAGAATCGCTTCAAAGTCATTCTGCGATGGAGCATCACTGCGTCCCAGCTCCTTTGCAATTTGTTGTAGCCGGTCAACGGCGCCCTTACCTACGTTGCGTAAAGCCTCCATCGCCGATTGAATGGAATCGTTAACAGCCTCATGAATCCATTCGGAAAATTGTAAAGGCGACACCTGATGTTGTGAGCCACTGCGCATAAACGATGTTGCTTTGTCCGTAACCGTTTCCATGACAGCGTCTGGGGTCTCGCCGAGGGTACGGAATGCATGGTCAAGAACCGTATGTTGTTCTCCAACTTCCCCGGTCACCGCACGCAGGACCGATTCGACGTCTGAAGCAATCGCTGGGGCCGGTGACACAGCTCTCTTTTCGCGGTGCAGATTGCTATCAAGAGCAGCTACGATGGCATCCCGCATCGCTCCTATCTTTCTTGTTATGGAAGCCTCCCTGAGGAATCGGGCTTTCTCGAAGCGAGGGAGCAACTCCCGTTCAAAGAATTGATCCAGCAAGACCTGATATTTGCTCAATGCGCTTACTGCGTGCACCGTGGCGGCGATGCCAAGCTCATGCTTGAGTTGCGCTTCAATATAGGAAATCGTGCGGTGGAGATCACCATTGGCCAACAAGTCCGATTTGCTCAATAGAACCAGGGCGGGAATTCCGGCCTCGTACAGAAGCCGTAAGGTGCCGATATCCTCTTCGTTGAGTGTGGCGCCGGCATCGATCAACAGGAGAGCAAGGTCGCAGGAGGGAAGGTAGGCCAGCGTTTCTGCCGCACCGCGCTTCGCAAGGGAACCAAGTCCAGGAGTGTCGACCAGCAGGATGCCATCCTTCAATCGCGGAGAGGGAACCTCCATGACGGCACGCACGATGTTTTTAAGATTTCCCGGGTTTCCCTGCTCGGTGACAAGTCGAGCCAATTCTTCGACCGAGACTTGTGCAGAGCGGCCGTCTCCATAGGAGACCGCAGCTTTGAGGGTCTTGCCGTAGCGCAATTTTGTCGGAACAGCGGTAATCGGATTCACTCCGACGGGCAAGATGTCGGTCCCTAGAAGGGCGTTGAGGAGCGAGGATTTCCCCGAACTTACGCGGCCAAAGAGGGCCACCTCAAAGGTATCTTCTTCCAGACGGGAGGCAAGAGCATCGATGCGCAGGCGAAATTCGACTAGCCCGTTTCGCGTCGCGACTTGTTCTAGAAGGCGTAGTAAGACTACATCAAACCCAGTCCGCTCCAGTTGACGCAGCCGCTTATCCAGATCTCGATCTAACTCCTGCCTGAGATATCGCTCCATCCCGGTGACCAGCGACCGAAGCTCATGAACGACTCCATTCAGCTCCATGACGGCGTCGTCAGGGACCGGGCCGAAACCACGCATGTAATGCGGTTTGAGTTCCTCGATGGCGATATCTACAAAGGTGAGATTGGTGAGGACCGCTCGGGTAGCAGGAATCTCTGGCGGTGAAGGTTTCATTTGCTGCCACTTGAGCGAGTGGATCAACTGCGAGCGTAGTCGCCTGATGTGGTCTTCGATGAGCCGGACTTGCGCAGGATTAAGATCCACCAAGTAGCGCGGAAACGGCGAGGTTGAACTTGCGGCATGGAGGATATCCTCCATATCACTGAGCAGCTTGTCGATATATTGACAGGTAACTCTCAGCCTGGATTGCTGGTGCTCGTTGAGCTGTCCTGGATGCCGCTCCATCGTGATCTCTGGGTTTCGTTCCGACATGACTCCTCCAAGTGATGAACAACTTTGAGGAGTCATCTGCTCGTTTTGAGCGATTCCGGTGAACTCCAACACCGTAGAGCCATTTGCTGGTGAGCCGAGTGGATAACCCCGCTCGGGGCGCACAAATGTAATCCATGCGCGGGTTGCTCTCGATTTTGTTTTTGGAATCTTGGCGTGGACATGACTCCGCGACAGGATTCCCTGTCAGGAGTCATCATCCGCCCATCCGGAGTGCGATTTATTTGGCTGGGCGGCGGTTAAGGGCGAACTCCTTCACCGCAACACACTCTTTGTATGATGCGAGATCCAGCTTTGTCAACTGCCGATAGGTCCCATGGGTTCGATTTTGCCGTATATCCAGGGTACGAAAGGGGCCCCATCAATGCGTTCCCAGGAAACGAAACGTACGGGAAGCGCCTGCGGCCTTGACAAGTCAATGGTTCCGGCTTCAACAACGCGGAATATCCCCTGCGCCCACCGGTGGTCCATTGGTACGGATGGGAGCGCGTTTGCCAGGCGCCGGACCTCGATGCCCGGCCGGGCCGAAGACCTAATCCTCTGTTGACTGTCACATCTTGACAATCATAATGAAAGAATGCTAACCTGCTTCCCATGAACGATCAGAATACCGATGTCATCCAGGGGACGCTCGACATGCTTATCCTGAAGACGCTGAGCCTCGAACCCATGCATGGCTTTGGGATCGCCCGTCGTGTCGAACAAATATCGCGCGGCGTATTCAAGGTAAACCCGGGTTCACTGCTCACCGCCCTGCAGCGTCTGGAGCGCGCCGGATGGCTGGACGCCGAGTGGCGGCAAACAGAAAACTCACGGCGGGCAAAATTCTACGCGCTGACGCGCGCGGGAGAGAAACAGCTTGAGCTCGAAACCGCCGACTGGACGCG
This sequence comes from uncultured Acidobacteriaceae bacterium, assembly GCA_963736535.1. Lineage (GTDB taxonomy): Bacteria > Acidobacteriota > Terriglobia > Terriglobales > Acidobacteriaceae > PALSA-350. The sequence continues at coordinate 30,745 of CAVTPN010000006.1, read as the reverse complement.
GAGAGCCTCGGCGATTGCACGGCTCCTCAAGGCGGAGGGTTAGTCGCATGTCTTTCTGGCGCCAGCTTACACGCGGCTTACGCAGCCTGGTCCATCGAACGTCGGCAGACCAGGATGTCGCCGACGAGGTTCAGCAGTATCTCGAAGAGGCTACCGCGGGCTGGATGGCACGCGGACTCTCCGCTGAGGATGCGAAGCGGGCCGTGCGGCTGGAAGTGGGCAGCACGACTGTTGTTCAGGAGCAGGTGCGTTCGTATGGATGGGAGAACGCGGTCAGAACGATGGCCTCTGATCTTCGCTACGCGGTGCGACAACTGCGCAGCAACGCGGGGTTCGCCATCGTCAGCGTGTGCACGCTGGCGCTCGGCATCGGCGCCAGCACGGCGATTTTCAGCGCCGTGAATCCGATTCTGTTCGAGCCGCTGCCTTACCCCCATGCCGGCCGCATCCTGATGATGTGGAATACCTTCCAGGGGAGCAGATCGGAAGTAGCATTCGGCACCTATCGCGAGCTTGCGGAGCGGAACCGCTCGTTGGACGCGCTGGCTATTTTCGAGCCGTGGCAACCGGCTATGACCGGAGGGGCGCAGCCCGAGCGGATCGAGGGACAGAGCGTGAGTGCAAGCTTCTTTCGCGTCCTTGGGGTGGCTCCGATCCTGGGCCGGGATTTTCGTACCGGCGAAGATGTACCGAACGGACCCAAGGTCGTTATTCTGAGCGACGCGCTGTGGCGCAGGCACTTTCAGGGTGACCGAGCGGCGATCGGCCGCCAGATCAAGCTCGACGACGACAACTACACTGTGATCGGCGTGATGCCACCCAGGTTTGAGAACGTTCTCTCCCCGGGGGCCGCGATATGGACTCCGGTGCAATACGACACGCAGCAGTTGGCAACACAATTTGATACCTGGGCGTGGGGGAATCATCTCCACATGGCTGGCCGTCTCAAAGCAGGCATCCGCAGAGACCAGGCCGCAGGCGAACTCGCTCAGATTGCAAGTACCCCATGGGCGGAGTTTCCCCGGCCGCGTTGGGCATCCCTGCAGCATGGCCTGATTGTCGATTCGCTTCAGGATGATATTGCGCACAGCGTCAAGCCTGCGCTGCTTGCGGTTCTGGGTGCGGTCATCCTGGTTCTGTTGATAGCGTGCGTCAACGTAGTGAATCTGCTGCTGGCGCGCAATGCGCAGCGGCGGGGAGAATTCGCTGTCCGCGCCGCGCTCGGCGCATCGCAATTGCGAATCATCCGGCAACTCATCACGGAAAGCATGCTGCTGGCTTTGCTCGGCGGCGCTCTGGGCCTGGGCGTGGCGTTCGCAGGGGTACGGGCACTCCTAGCGCTCAGCCCGCCAGGACTGCCGCGAGTTGACGCCATTACGGTCGATGGCTTGGCGTTCGCCTTCGCGCTGGGCATCACAACGCTGATCGGCTTGGTGACCGGTCTGGTTCCGGCGCTGCATCTCTGGCGGGAGAAGGTGCAGCCAGGGCTCCAGCAAAATTCGCGGCGTACGGCGAGTGGGCATACATGGACGCGGAGCGCGCTGGTGGTCACAGAGGTGGCGCTTGCACTCATCTTGCTGGTAGGCGCCGGACTGCTCTTGCGCAGCATGCAACGCGTGCTGGGGGTCGATCCCGGATTCAATCCCGCGCGCCTGCTCACCCTGCAGGTGCAGACCTCCGGCCACCAGTTCGACAATCTTCCTTCAGCCCCTGGTGTTGGGGACAGCGTGAGACGCCGTTTCTTCGAGCAGGCGCTCCAAGCCGTACGGAGGGTTCCGGGCGTGAAGCAGGCCGCATTCACGAGCCTATTGCCGCTCAGCGACGATCCGCCGGTGGTCGGCCTTTATGGGGCGCAGTTCGAGGACGAAGACGCCCAAACCGGCCACAACGTATTTCGCTACGCGATCAGCCCCGACTACTGCCAGACCATGGGCATTCGCCTGCTCAGTGGCCGTTACCTTGATGAACGCGACTCGGCTTCGGCGCCGCAGGCCGCGTTGATCAGCGAGTCGCTGGCCAAAAGCCATTTCCCGGGCCAGAACGCTATCGGCAAGCGTCTCCACGTCGGCCCTAGAAACAAGCCCTGGTATACCGTCGTGGGCGTCGTCGGGGACGTGAAGCAAACTTCGCTTGCGATGGACCAGCCGGATGCGGTTTATCTTACGACCGGGCAGACCTGGTTCGCGGATGACACGCTATCGTTCGTCGTCCGCACAGAGGGCGATCCGGCAGCGCTTGCATCTGCGGTCACAAACGCAATCTGGTCGGTCGACAGGAATCAGCCCATCGTGCGCGTGGTCACCATGGAGAGCTTGGTCGCGGTCACGGAGGCTGAGCGGCATTTTGTATTAACACTCTTCGAAGTATTCGGCGTGGTGGCTCTGGTGCTGGCCGCTGTCGGCATTTTTGGCATACTTTCCGGCAGTGTCACCGAGCGGACCCGCGAGATCGGGTTGCGAGCCGCCCTGGGTGCGTCTCGCGGAGATATCCTGGCACTGGTGCTTGGCCAGGGAATGCGGCTAACCGGTTTGGGAATGGTGGTCGGAGTCTGCGCAGCGTTGGCCGCCAGCCAGGCGCTCACTACGCTGCTCTTCGACATATCGCGGCTTGATCCGATTGCTTACCTTGGCGTGGTCGCGCTGCTGGCCGGGGTGGCGGCCATTGCCTGCTGGACACCGGCGTGGCGCGCGTCACGCGTCGATCCGGCTATTACATTGCGCTCTGAGTAGCTCCTCAAGTTCAGTGAACTCTGACCAGCACAGCACCGTGCTGCGGTACGTCCGCGGAAAAGCTACCGTGAAAGGTTCCCAGGTCTTTGTGCTGCCACAGGTCGCGGACGGTTGCGTCCTCTGCGAGCCCGAGGTCGGAGAATTTTACCGACACCTTGATCGTTCCCTGTTCGCGGTTGAAGAGACCTACGGCGTGGCTGCCATCGGCAAGCGGTTTTTCGATGACGGCCACGGGCCCTTCCTCATAGATCGTCCGTCCCTGGGTTCCCAGCGCGTCCTGATCGACCGCGATCGCCTCCGCGTTGGTCAGGATGGAGAGGGTTTCCGGGGTCATTGTAGTAAGGTCGTTGCCCGCGATCAGCGGGGCGGCAAGCAGGCACCACAGGCTCATGTGCATGCGGTACTCATTGTCTTTCATGCCGCCGTTGCCCACTTCCATCATGTCGGGATCATTCCAGTGTCCCGGCCCTGCGTAGCGCTCCAGGCCTTTCTGCGCGAAGCCGATGGCGATCATGCGGTTGTAGTCGTCGTGGATATCGCCAGTGGTGCGCCAGAGCTGCGCCCCGGCCGCGGCGGAGTATTTCCATACTGCTCCTCGACCGTGGATGCTGTAGACCATGGGCCGGCCGGTCCTGGCGATCGCCTTGGCCATCTTCTCGAGCGCAAGGGGATACTGGTCTTGTGAGTAGACCGTTCCCGCGGTGCACCAGTCGTACTTTATATAGTCGATGTTCCAGGAGGCGAAGAGCCTGGCGTCCTGTTCCTCATGACCGTAGCTGCCCTCCGAGCCGCCGCAGGCCTTCGGTCCTGGCGAGGTATAGATCCCCAGCTTCAACCCCTTGCTATGCACATAGGCCGCGAGGGCCTTCATATCTGGGAAGCCCTGGTTGGGTGAGAGATTGCCTTGCGCATCCCGCGAGCCCTCCCAGCCCTCGTCGATGTTGACGTACTCGTAGCCGGCAGCCTTCATTCCGCTCGATACCATCGCGTCGGCTTGGGCGCGCACGGTCGCATCATCGATCTTCATTTGGAATTTGTTCCAGCTGTTCCAACCCATCGGTGGGGTCGCCGCCAAACTCTTCTGCGCCCCTGCTTGACTCCAGGCAAGGGCCAGCATCGCAAGCACGGCCAGGCATACAGCAGCGCAGAAGCTCTTCATCCCAGCACCCTCGAGAACAGGGCGGTAGTATACCCAATGCGCGGTACCTAACCACCGCGCTCCGTATTAGCCCTGGGGCTTTGCAATGGGGGCATCTGCTTTGGGTTAACCCAGGGCTAGTCCTTCGGTCGCGGAAACCTTCCTACGGAAAATTGTTCGGTTGCCGTGTTACTGTTCCGCAAAACAGCGCAGGGCTGTACAATTCCGCCAAACGGCTCCCAGGAAAAGAAGACTCCAGCAAGGAGAGAGTTATGTCGGGTCTCAGCCGTGAGCGCTAATCGCCCGATAAGTGTAGAACGATTGCCCCTATAGGCACCCCAAAGGAAGCTTTCAGCTTCCCAATTACGCAGGAGGGTTTATGACAGCCTACTGTGTCGTTTGTCGTGGGCCCGCGGTGGGCGTCACGGAAAGACGCCGCACGATCCGTTTCTATCTAAGCGCAGCCTCGGCCGAGAAGGCACTCGCCGCCGCCTTGAAAGAATACCCCGAATTCCGCGTTCTGGGCATCGAGCCTCGCGACCACAACGCCACCGCTGCTTGAGTTGCGTATTACACCGAGTCGGCCAGGCGCCGCACCTGCCCACATACCGCGTGGGGTAGGCTGATAGACCGTTTTCTGCGCCCGAATCCTTGGGCCGTTCCGGCGGGAGCAAGTGGAAACGGATCGCGCGTTGGCGTATGCGAATATTGAGAGTCTGTCTGAGGACTGCCCAGTGAGCCGTTATGAACCCGCGCCTCTCCCATTCTTCACCCGTCGATCCTGGTATCCGTGGCTGGTGGTTGGTGTCACCTGCATCGGCGGGTTCATGGGGCAGCTCGACGCCAGCATAGTTCAGCTGGCGTTGCCAACCCTTGAACGGCAATTTGACGCGAATCTGGACGCAGTGAGCTGGGTGGCCATCGCTTATTTGCTGGCCTATGCGTCCATGCTTCCAGCCTTCGCTCGTTTGTCAGAAACCAAGGGCCGCAAGCTCCTTTATCTCGCCGGCTATGCCCTATTCATTCTGGCTTCCGCGGTGTGCGGGATGGTATCCGATCTGCGGTGGCTCATCGTTTTCCGAGTTGTTCAGGGTATCGGTGGCGCTCTGTTGGGAGCAAACAGTATCACCATCCTGGTCAAGGCCGCGGGTCCCGTCAGACGTGGGCGCGCTATGGGACTCTTCGCGGCGGCACAGGCAATAGGCATCAGCGCCGGCCCCGTAGTCGGCGGTCTAATCCTGCAAACATTCGGCTGGCGATGGATATTCCTGGTGTCGGTTCCTTGCGGACTGGCAGGCGTCGTTCTCGGCTGGTTGGCCTTGCCGCAAACGCCCTCGCCCACTTCAAGCAAGCGTTTCGATTGGCAGGGTGCGCTTTTGCTGACCCCCGCGCTGACCTCTGTCGTTCTGATGCTGAATGAAGTGCAGGCCTGGGGGCTGAAGTCGGGGGCCATGCTTTGCGCGATGCTGGTGGCCGCGATCTTCCTCCCTCTCTTCGTATGGCGCGAGTGGCAACAGCGTGATCCCTTGATCGATCTCCATCTCTTCCGCTCTTCCGCGTTCTCGGGCGGCCTGGCGGCTGTCAGCCTGTCGTATGCGCTCCTGTATTCGATGTTCTTTCTCATGTCGTTCCTGTTCATCCATGGCTTAAGGGAGTCGCCGATTTCGGCCGGCCTGCGTCTTGCCCTTATCCCGATCGCCCTTGGTTTGGTAGCGCCCGTCAGTGGAAGCGTCTACGCGCGCGTGGGGGCGAGGACGATGACTACGTCCGCCATGCTCCTTTGCCTTGGCGCGTTGGTACTGTTGTCGCGAAGTCTGGCGGGTCAGACGGCGAACTATCTCGGAGTCATGGCCGCGCTCGCGCTCTTCGGGGTGGGGCTGGGCATGTTCATCGCGCCCAATAACAGCGCTACGATCGCTGCTGCTCCCGAGGATCGAACCGGCGAAGCAGGTGGCCTGTTGAATCTGATGCGAGCCCTGGGCTGCACGCTTGGCATCGCGGCCGCTTCGGTGACCTTTTCCTGGCGTCTGTATGCGTATACGGGGAATGGCCGCCGCAGCACAAACGTGCCGACACACATTGTGTTAGGGGCGGCCGTTGACGTGCTATGGGTCCTCGGCGGTTTTGCGTTCGCGGCAGGTAGTTTCGCCCTGCTGCGAGACGCAGTCACGCAGAGCGTTCCAGTGAAGTGAGCGGAAATCCAGAAGGGAATGACCCCAACCGAGAACAGAGGAGGAGCTCCTATCTCTAAGCGTGGTGACTGATGGAAAGAACGTTCCCATCCGGATCCTTGAACCATGCCACCTGATCACCGGAAGGTGCGGTCCATATCCCCAACTCTTGATCCGCGACGAATGCATACTTCTCAGTCACCACGCCGCGACTGCTGAGCCACAGCACAACGGCTCGGACGTCCTCCACTTCCCACCCTAGAACCGTGCCTTGGGCCGGCTGGAAGGTCTCCACCTTGGTGATGCGGATCATGTTCTTGCCGGCCCGCATCGCCAGCGCAAACTGATCGAGACTGACAAACTCGAAGCCGAGCTTGCCTTCGTAGAAGGAGCGAGCCTTCTCATAGTCCGTTGTGGTAAGGAATCCGACGAGTTTGCCATCAGTCAGCATGCCGCCTCCAGGATTGCTTATCTAGTAATAGCAGTTGTTCCGCATGCTCATTGACCTGCCTCACTCTTCCCGCATGAGTTTGGATGGGTCAACACCAAGCGCGCGCCGGGCTGGAATGGCGGACGCAACAACTCCCAGCAGTGCCATGGTCAACACCGCGCCGCCCACGACCAAAGGATCCCGCGGATTTGCCTGATACACAATCCGCCCCAACAACCGGTTGGCGAGGACGCCTGCGAAAAGCCCCACAGCCGATCCTACCCCAAGCAGCACCATGGGGCGCCCTACTGCCGCGCTCATCACTTGCGCCCTGCGCGCGCCCAGCGCCACGCGGATGCCCAGCTCCTTCATCCGCCGGCTCACGCTGTAGGCCGCCATGCCGAAGATGCCCGTCACCGCCAGCATCGCCGCCAGCAGGCCCATGACGCCCAGCGCCACAGTCAGCCGCCTTTGCCGGGAACAGCTCGCCTGCTAACTCATCGGACCAGCTATGCACCGTGATGGGCACATTCGGCTCGATACCGCTCAGTGTGCGTTCGAGCGCCGCCGCCATCTCGCTCGGCGTCCGCGGCGACCGCACCACGAAAACACGTTCCCCCGTTTCGCTCTGCGAAAACGGCAGATACGCAACAGGCTGTGGCGACTCTTGCAGGTCGTGGTACTTGCCGTCTTCCGCCACGCCCACCACTTCTGTCAAGTGCCCCCACACCATAAAGCGCTGTCCCATCGCTGGTGTTTCGCCCCACATCTTGCGTGCGAAGGTTTGGTTCACGATGGCCACATACGGTGTCTTCGGCGTGTCCTGCCAGGAGAAATCCCGCCCGCTCAGCAGCCGGGTGCGGGCAGCGTCGAGGTATCCCGGCGACATCGGAAACACGTACGGCGCCAGCACAGCATGGTTCAGAGTGAACTCGGTTGTGCCCGGCGGGAAAATCGGCACCCCGTGCATGCCGCCGGTCATGGGCGTGCGGCTTACCGCACCTACCGCCGTCACCCCGGGGATGCTCCGCGCCGCCTCAAGGATCGCTTTCTCTTTCTCGAACGTCACGTCGCCTGCCTGTTCCACCTGGCTCAGGTCCAAATTGACCAGCATCGCGCCCTGCGGCTGGATGCCAAGCGGAACATGCAGCGTGCGCACCAGGCCGCGCACCGCCACCAGCGTGGCCGTTACCAGCAGCGTGCAGATGGCAATTTGTGCGCCTAACAGCAGGTCACGCAGGGCAAACCGGCCCAGATGCATCGCATCCGCCGGTCCGCTCTGTAAGCTCTGCAAAGGATGGCTCTGCCAAGCCTGCCAAGCCGGGACCATGCCAAACAACAGCGCGCTTCCCAGGGTCAATGCCAGGCCTGCCAGGTACACACGCACATCCACACTGACCGCCACGTGGCCATAGGAATCCCACCGGTTTAACGCACCCAGCAGCAGGTACGCGCCCACCAGCCCCGCGGCTCCGCCCACCAGCGACACCATCAGCGCCTCTGTCAGCAATTGCCTCACCAGCCGCCGGCGGCTCGATCCAAGGGCCACACGGAGCGCCAGTTCCCGGCCGCGATCGGCCGCGCGCGCCGCAAACAGAGTTGCCAGGTTGGCGCAGGCCGCCGCCAGCACCAGCAGCGCCAGCACGGTCACGCTCCAAAGAAATCCGCGAATCACGTCCCCTTCGTCCCCCAGGAGCCCCGGATGAATCAGCCGCAGTGACTGTCCGTCGTCGGTCTCCGGGTATTCCTTCGCCAGCTCGGCTGCAATCGCATTGAGATCTTCCGTTGCTTGTTGCGGCGTCACGCCGGGCTTGAGCCGGGCAATCACTGTAACCGTTATGGCTGTCCGCCCATGCAGGTAATCCCACCCCTCGACCTGTTCCTCATTTGCCATGGGCATCCAGTAATCCGGCCAGCCAAACCTCTCCGTGCCGTGGAACTGTGCTGGCGCCACACCCACCACCGTAAACGGATGCTTGTCGAGCTCCACGGTCGCGCCGACTACCGATCGATCGGCATGAAATGTGCTTCTCCACAGAGCATCGCTCAACACCACATACGGCGCAGAGCCCGGACCATGCTCGTCGGCTTCGTGGAAGAAGCGTCCTGCCTCCGGCTGCACGCCCAGCAGATCGAAATAATTGCCTGTGACCTCATCGCCGGAAATACTCGTCACCGCGTTATGCCAGCGCAGCCCCGCATGAGAATATCCATAAATCCCGGCCATCCCGCTGAAGGTGGTGTTGCGCCGCCGAAAATCTTCAAACGCGGGATACGACGTAGTCAGTAGCCTTCCGCTCATCCACGGCTTGTGGCGTATCTGATACAGGTTCTGTGGGTCGCCCACCGCCAGAGGTTGCAGCACGACCGCATTCAACACGCCGAAGACGACGACGTTGGCGCCAATCCCGAGCATCAGCGTGATGAGGGCGACGACGGTGAACGTGGGAGACTTGCCCAACACGCGCAAAGCGTAGCGAACATCCAGCAGCAGGCTTTCCAGGAATGGCAAGCTCGTTTCGGCGTGGTAGTCTTCGCGAACCGCCTCCACCGCCCCAAATTTCAGACGGGCTTGCCGGCGGGCTTCTTCGCCCGTCATGCCGGCGCGGAGGTTCTCTTCCGTCTGCAACGCCAGATGCTCCTGCATCTCTTCGTGCAGTCGCTCATCGTTTCGGCGCTTGGACGCGAAGTTGCCCAGGCGGGTGGATAATCGATGCAGGGCCATCAAGGCCAGCGTCCCTTGCAGAACATCCTTTTTCTGTTTCATGCGCCATCGTCCGGTCATTTGGCTTACCAACAGGAGGATGTCACAGCTCTAATGGGAAAGCAACAACCCCTATCAAAACTTGTCAGGCCAACCAGAGTTCGGTAGCCTTCGGAGGGTGAAATCTAAGGGGGAATCCAGTGCTTCTGCGGTCCCGCTCGGCCTTATGGCTGGTACTTTTGGTGGGCGGGTTGGCCGGCCTCCTTTCCGCGCCTCTGCAAACCCAAACCGCGCCTCCAGAAGCCAACGGACGCCGCGTCTTTCAGGCGAACGCGCGGATTGTGGTTCTCGATGTGGTGGTGACTGGCAAGAATCGCCGCCCGCTCACGGGTTTGCACAAGCAGGACTTCGCGCTGTCGGAAGACGGGCATAAGCAGACGATCGCCTCTTTTGAGGAGCACACTTCAGCGCAGCTGTTGCCGGCAAGCCAGGCAAACCTGCCCGATCTCCCGCCCAACGTCTTCACCAACATCCCCCGCGTCAAGCCCAGCGACGCGCTGACGGTGCTCGTGCTCGACTCCCTCAACACCCCGCTCGATGACCAGCGGTTTGTCCGCGCGCAAATGCTCAAGTACCTCAAGAAGCTTGAGCCTGGCCGCAGGATGGCTATCTTTATCCTGGGAACGCAGCTGCGGTTGTTACAAAACTTTACCGACGATCCGGCCTTGTTGGCGGCAGCCATCAACCAACGAAAGAATGGAGTGGGGGCGCAGATCTCGCCCCTCCTGCAATCGGATGCGGAAACGGCCGCTACCCAGGAGACGATCGACGCCCTAATGGAATATGCCCCTGAGGCAGCCGCGAACATGCAACAATTTGCCGCCGAAGAGGGCGCTACCCGGAGCGATGTGCGCATAAGGCTGACGCTCGAAGCCTTTCAGCAGCTGGCGCAATATCTCGGTGGCATTGCAGGACGAAAAAATGTCGCCTGGTTCTCAGGCGCCTTTCCAGTGGTTATCTTTCCAGATCCCACGCTGCCGGACACCTTCGGCACGCAACGCGACAATCAGGAGGAAGTCCGCAAGACGGATGCTCTGCTCGCCTCAGCCCAGGTGGCCATCTATCCCATCGGCGCCGAAGGGGTCGACACTGACTCCATCTACACTGCCGGCGCCGACAGCCGCGTGACGCGACGGCAATTATCAAAACCCCAGCAGCAGTCTCAGCAACGCAACGCCAACCATGCAGCCATGGATGAGATTGCGAGAGACACAGGGGGTGCAGCCTTCTACGGCACCAATAGTTTGACCGATGTGCTGGACCGCGTCGCCGGCCATGGATCGAATTTCTATACGCTGACTTACACCTCCACCAACCCGGCCACCGATGGACAATTCCGGAAAATTCAAGTGGGGCTTGCCAACTCCCGCGGCTATCAACTCGCCTACCGCCGCGGCTACTACGCAGACGACGCGAAGAGTATCCAGGCGGCGGCAGCTAAGCCGGCCCTCAAACCCGCTGCTGACCCGTTGTCTCCCTTCCTTCGCCCTGGACTGCCGCAATCGACCCAGGTTCCCTTTACGCTGCGGGTGACGCGCGGGAGTGCCCCGCCCAAAACAGGTCCCACTTTGACCGCGGCTAAGCCGTCGGCTGGGATTCCAGGCCAAGGCGGAGACAATCCCAACCTGAAAGGCGCGCTCACCCGCTACTCGGTGGACTTGATGATCCCTGCGCACGGCTTGCAGTTTGATATGGCTCCCGATGGCCATCGCCATGTCAGCGTCGAAGCCGCGCTGGTGGTCTACGACCGCCAGGGTAAGCCGCTCAACTGGATGCTACGGCAGATCAACCTTAATCTGGATGCCGCGCGTTACGCGATCGCGCAGACCAGTGGGGTCAGCCTTTTTCTCGAAATCGACGCCCCTGAAGATGGCTCCTCCTTGCGGGGTGGGGTCTACGACCTGAATGCCGATCTTGCGGGAACGCTGGAGATTCCGCTGACCGCCGTCGTCAATTCCGCCACGACAACCAGTTCCAGATAAAGATGACCGTATCTGTGGCTTTACTTGCCGCACACAGCTCCATTGGGAAAATAGCAGAAACCCGTAGACAGATGCCGGTTTTCCACCTGGGGACGCTATTGGCCTGTAACAGTTGATGCAGGAGTAGAACGAAATCCGGGAAAATGCGCGCCGCCTTCTAAGCGTCACGGCTCTCGTGCTTTGTATCAGGGCCCGGCTTTAGTAGGGCCGCACACGGGCTGAGAAAGAATTGGGCTTTACGGCCCGAACTATTATCCTCCATTTACGGAACGACTAAAGTCGTTCCCTGATACGAGCAAACCCAAAACCGAAGCTCGATGGATCATGCCCAGGGCTCACGGAAATGTAGATGTCCCGTGGCCCTTCTGGGGAATCTTTTCCCTTGGGCGTGCGTGGCCAACCGGAAATGGCACATCGAGAGCCACTATCCCACTCAAGCCAAAGTACGGCTTGAATGGGCCACCCAGCGTTTGTCACCATGGAGCTGCGGAAAAACCCGCGGCTAAAGCCGGAGGAGAATAAAGTCCCACGCGAGCCGCTCGGCTTTAAAGCCGAGCTCCCCCGCATGAATGCGGAGGCTCTCACCATTGTGCTTTTCCCAGCTACGGCTCTGCACCAGCTGCGAAGTTCCCTGCTGCCCTCGAAAATAGATCCAGTCAAAAGGGGTTGCTTTGCTGCTTGGTGCAGACTTCTTCCGCAGCTCCACAAACGCTGGGTGGCCCATTCAAGCCGTACTTTGGCTTGAGTGGGATAGTGGCTCTCGATGTGCCATTTCCGGTTGGCCACGCACGCCCAAGGGAAAAGATTCCCCAGAAGGGCACGGGACATCTACATTTTCGTGAGCCCTGGGCATGATCCATCGAGCTTCGGTTTTGGTTTTGCTCGTATCAGGGAAGGACTTTAGTCGTGCCGTAAACGGTCGACAATAGGTCGGGCTTTAGCCCCTGAGGTGTTGCTTTCCCGCCCGCTGCAGAGTTTTTCCGCAGCCTGTTTAGCCCCTGCGGCTCTACCAAACCAGCTGTTACGGCCCACTAGTAAGTCGGAAACAGGTGGCTACACTACACCGCCAAACCAGCGCTGAATTGATCTCTCGGCCGCACTCACGTTAGGTTCCGATTCAGCGGCCCAGGCAACAAAGCCATCCGGCCGTACCAGTACTGCGGTGAGCCCCTTGCTGTCTTTCGCTTTGGCGGAGACATACTTCAATCGCTCCTTCCGCGGTTGGCCGAGGGCGTAGAGTTCTTTGCTCTCCGCAAGGTCGAGCAGCACTCCCTTGCCATCGTGCAACAGGTCGCCCAGGCGCGTGCCGTCCTCAAACGCGAAGTCGGGCGCGCTGCAGCCGATCAGCGGATGGTCGCCGGACAGGTTGTAACGCATCAACATACCGGACATCTTCCCCACAAAGTAGGTTGTGCCTTCCCCGGTCTGGATCAGGTCGCGAATGACGGACGCGATGGCGCGCGCATGAGGATCCGGTCTCATGATGGCGACCTGGGCGCGTGTCCACTCCAGCGCCCAGGCTCCAATCGGATGGCGCTCTGCCGTATAGGTATCAAGCAGATCCTCAGGCGCCCAACCCTGGATGGTCGCTGCGAGCTTCCAGCCGAGATTCATCGCATCGCCGAGGCCCGTATTCAGCCCCTGTCCTCCAAGAGGCGAATGAACATGCGCCGCATCGCCGGCGAGCAACACGCGGCCCTTGCGATACGTAGTCGCCTGCCGCGCGCGGTCGGTGTAGCTCGAAGCAACGTGCATCTCCATAAGGCTGACATCCGTTCCCGACACTCGCCGCAGAACTGCCTGCAGGCTTTCAAGCGTGATGGTGGTTGCGCGATCGAACAAAGCATCGTCAAACTCAACCACTCCGATACGGTCCGGCCCTGGACCGTTGATGTACATCCCTCTCTCCGTCAAATTGAAGCCGGGCCGCAGCTTCTCGGGATCAGCGATCTTTACCGATGCTGTGTAGCCAGTGAATTCCGGCTCAGTGCCCACAAACTCAAATCCCGCGATCTTTCGCACCGCGCTGCGGCCGCCGTCGCAGCCGATAAGCCACTGGGCCACAAACGATTCCGCCCCAGCGTGCACCGTGACGCCGTTCTCGTCCTGCGCGAAGTCTGTGACTTCCAGACCACGCCTCAAGTCAACGCCCAACTCCTGCGCGCGCTCGGCAAGCAACAGCTCGATGACTTCGAGACTGACCATACCGCCGGAGGCGGAAGGCCCGTCAACGACATATCTCCGGTCGGAGAAATCGACCTTTCCTATGTCGAGCATGATGCCGGCGAAGTGGCCTGCGAAGCGGGGAGCAGGCGCGCTGCCGGTATCCTTGGTGCCGCGTAACTCCAGGCCGGCTCTTGGACCTGCATTCATCCAGCCCAGTGCGTTCGCGCGAACATCTTCCAACAGTCCCCGGCGATAAAACGCTTCGACCGAGGGAAAATTAAGGCCGCGCATCCCCATCCAGCCTGCCTTCAAGGGGGAATGAGGATCTTCCATCCGCTCCAGAACAACGACCGACACTCCGGCTAACCGGAGCTCGCAGGCCAGAAACAGACCTACCGGTCCACCGCCTGCAATCGCAACGTCATACATGATTTCATATCCTCCCGATCGCAACTTCTCTCCTGCTCTATGGAAACAGACTGACACATATTTGTGGAAGCAGACGTCTCAGATCGCGCAACAGTTGCGGTAGCACTTATCAGGTGGGCAATAGCTGTTAAGGCACCAAGTTGGCGACCGTACGCGTGTCAGTGCAATCGCTTTTCTTGTTGCCGGCGGATGGGGATCCGTTTGGGGCTAATGGCTCTCTCGCTTTCCCGCCTAAAACGACCTATTTCATGGTAAAATCGGGCTCCCCCCCGACATGGAGGTCTGACTGGAAACGGCCTATCAGCGATCTGCGGCATCTGTCGCGGCAGTGTCGGTATTCGGCATCGTGCTCGCCGTGGTTGTTGGCTTTGCCCTCGATAACCTAGAGGTGCGGTATTCCCTGGCGCTGATCGCGGCTACTATCCTGCTTTCTCTGGGGTTGGTTCTGGCGCAGCGACTGGACAGTGTTGCTCTCTACCTATTGGCTTTCAACCTGCCCTTTACGTCGATTGAGAAAAGCTTCTTTCTCACTTCCGAAAGTACTTATGTTACTTCGGGGATTGCCGTCGGGTTGTTTGAGCTCCTGCTCGTATTTCTTTATCTGACGTGGTTTTTCCGGGTCGCGGTAAAGCGCAGCGAGATGCTTCCGAAGCTAACGCCCATCGACTGGTGGGTGCTGGCATTTGTGGGTGTTCATGTACTGTCTCTCTACAATTCGACCAGCCGCGCGTTGACAGTGCTGGAGATACTTCGCTTGATGAAGTATGCGGCAGCGTTCTTTTATATAGAGCATAACCTGAAGCGGCGGCAGATCAAGATGATGGTGGCGGCGGTTCTGGCCGCCATTGTGATTCAGGGCGCCATTGGACTTGTCCAGGTACGCACAGGCGATCTACTAGGGATCGGCCGCACTAAGGGCGCCACGGCCTCAGAATACGAACAGTATTCGGTGAAGAACTTTGAATCGTACTACAGGGCTGAGGGAACGACCTTTGATTCGCACGCCTATGGGCTCTTTCTCGCAATGTCTCTTCCGCTGGGGCTCACCGTCCTGTTATCGCTACGGCTACGGCCTACCTACCGATTTGGTCTGCTGTTGGCGTCCTGCATTGGACTGGTCGGGCTAATCATCAGTTTTGCCCGCGGTAGCTGGGTTGCTTTTGGCGCCGCGGCGGTAGTGATTGTCGTCTGCCAACTGAAATGGAAACGCTGGCGTGTGGTTGGGACCTCAGCAGTCGTCATGTCGATGCTGGCCCTGGCCGCGATCGTCCCATTTGCCGCGGCGGTACGGCAACGCATCTTCGAAGCTCCGCCCGAACTGATGACGGGACGGCTGGAAACCCTCCAGATAGCCCTCAGATTGTGGAGAGACAGTATGTGGGTCGGCAGCGGCGCCAATACCTACATGCGGCTGTTGGAGATTAAATATAGCGTATTCGCCGGTGATCCCTACTTCATTCCGCCGCACAACTTACTAGTCCTGGTCCTCACTGAGCTGGGAATCATCGGGGTGGTGTGTTTTCTGGGATTTAGTTTTGCCGTCTGGAAGATGACCTGGCAAGTTATATCTGTGCGGACCGACCTGGTTGGGGTGACGGCAGTAGCGGTATTCGCCGCTTTCACTGCCCTGGAAGCGCAGGGGTTGTTCGATCCAATTTATGTTACCAACGTCACCTACTTCCTGCTGTGGTTCCTGTTGGGATTAGGCGCAGCGATGTGGCGAATTACGTTTCGTGATGAAGAAGTGATCGCTCTGGAGCGAAACAGCAGGTATGTCCAGATGTCTAGTCGGTCTGGCCCAGAGCCCTTCCTGAGCTGATTGCACTGGGAGTACTTCGACCTGGCGTTGCGGCCGCCACCGCACAACCCTTTATGAAGTGATAAGAGACCACGCCTCGATAGAGATACGAGCTTAGTATTTTCGAGAGCCAGGTCCGGCTCTCTGCAGCGCGTAAGAGAGCAAGCCAGCCGGGGATCGTTATCCTGTTGAAGACACACCATCTGATCAGCTGTCGAAAGAACAGCCAAAACGGATTTCTGTCTGCGGGAGGCAGTGAGCTCTTTGAAAGGTTGCGAAAGACGGCAACGTGCTGGCGGATGGTTCTTAGATTCAGAACGTGATACTTCACCACGATCTGCGGATCTGCCACGTTATCCGTCAGCACGTGAAAGTTGAGTCCGCGTTCATACGCGCGTTTTACGGCCGCATCGAGCGTTTCCACGTGGTAATGGTGGGCCAGGGCGTGAGGCCAGTAGAAAATCTTCAGTCCAGCCGCACAGAGTCGGTACCCCAGTTCAACATCTTCGTGCGCCGCACCTTTCAACTGTCGAAAAACCCCATGTTGTAAGAGAAAAGAGCGTTTCACAGAGATGTTGCAGGCCCAGAACTTCCAATAGGGTAGTTCGGTCATGCCGTCCAGTTCGAAGTATCGAAAGGGATCCCAATGGTTTTGAAACGCCGACTTCGGGAGGTCAGGCGACTGGAGGACACGTCCGAGGGCAGCGAACTGTGGTTCCGGGTTTTGATGATGGAATGTGGCATAGGACTGCAGCATCTCGGGCGTGGGAAGGATGTCGTCGGCCATGAGGACGATCCATTCTCCCTCTGCCTCCAGGATGCCCCGATTCTGCGTTGCCCCTGGACCGCAGTTCTGATGCACAAGATACTTCAGACGGTAAGGGACATTTGCGATCCTGGCCCGCACCACTTCGCCCGTATTGTCGGGCGAACCATCGTCGATGACAATCACCTCGAACTGGGCGGCGGGATATGTCTGGTTAGCCATGTGATCGAGTGTCCTGCCAATGATGTCGCGGCGGTTATAAGTGGCGATCACAACGGTGAAGAGTGGTTTCACGCAATCACCTCCGAAACCTCTCCAAAAGAGCGGGTAGACCAGGCAACAGAACCGTAGGCCAGAAGAGCTCCAAGGATGGAGGTATACATGGAGAAGGTACGTGTCCATGAGAGGACGAGGAAGGCGGCGCCGCCGCCGAGAAGGGACGGAGTCAGCCTGGCAAGATGTATTTTCAGCTGGGTTTGGACGCGGAGCATGCCTAGCGTGAGCGCTGCTGCCAGGAAGGTGCCGATCACGCGGGCTAGCGCCGCCGCTGAGGCCCCCCAGCCGGGAATCATAAGGAAACAGATGGCGAGGAACGTGACTACACACACTAACTGTATCCATATAAAGTGGCGCTGCAGGCTACTCGCAACGGTTGCGACAGCGAGCGCGTGGGAGGTCCACATGAAGCCGACGGAAAGCATGATCCAGGGAAAGTAGATCGACGCGGCGGCAAATTTGGTGCCGAATATGAGGGTCACGAGGTCTCGCGCGCGAAAGAAGGAAATTAAGACGGTGGGCACCGACACAAGAATGATTCCTTGGGTCAACTTGTCAAAAAGCCGCTTATATTCGAGGTACCGGCCCTCCTTAAAGGCCCTGGAGAGCACTGGGAGCAGCGGCGTGGTGACGATGACGGGTACATAAAGGAGATACTCCGGCAGTTGTGCGACGACGCCGTAGATTCCCCCGGCCTGCGCGCCGGAGATCGCGGAAACGAGGAGAAGGTCCAGCTTCAATTGCAAAGCGACGAACGTCCCGCTGATCGCCATTGGGATACATTCGATCACCAGCGCGCGTACGTCTGCCCAATGAAGCTGCGGGTGAACGCGAAACACGCGCAGGCAAACCGTCCATGTCGATACGGCGAGGAACGCACGCGAGAGAACCATGGCTGCGATCAAGGCGAGCAAGCCGCAGTGGGCGGCGATGAAGGCCAAAATGATCAGAAGATTCGTGAGCCTGGTAAGGGCGAGAAGGATAAATTCATACTCCATGCGTAGCTCAGCGCGAAAGAGTGCAAGAGGCATGCGCAGGGATCCGATGGGCAAGGCCAGGGCGCCAAGCAGGGCCGCCTGTCGAATCTCAGGATGCGCCGCGGGGGGGCCGAGGAGGGCATAGCAGAGAAAGGCGACCGTACCTGCACTGCCGAGTGCCAAACGAAGGAAGGAGGAGGCGCCCAACCACGCACCTGCGCGTTCCAGTTGATTCGCCGTCTCACGAACCGCGACATCGAATACACTCAGATCGGATGCGACATCGATGAGCGTGATAGCGGCCACTACGGATAGGTAGAAACCGTAATGTGACGGTCCAAGGTATCGTGCGACGAGCAAATAACTCAGACCGTCAAGCGCAATGGCAGAGGCTCGGGCAAGCGCCACATAGAGGATGTTTCTGGGAAGAGACCTCGTGTCTCCGGGGCGCCTACCCTGTTGCTGGACGGTCCCTCTCACCGCTAGACTCTCCAGTTCCCGGAACCCCGGAGGACTTGCAGCAGAGCAGCTTCTCCCTCGGGGAGTATGGGTAGTGTGCAAAAGACGGGGGCTGCGCCGCCAACCTCGCCTGGCTTTGCTGGGACTCCGGGGGCTGCTACTCGGACGAAACTCAGCGCCGCCACCCGCCAACGTATCCACCTCAGGCGCATCCAACTAAATCGAGTCCGTTAGGTCACTCTAGGGACACCCGGCTCTTTCCCCGAGCCTTTATTTCCGTCACAATAGAGTTTCCGAGCCGGCCCACGCGGTTTTCGAAATCCATCACAGCTTCGATTAGGAGAAGCGACTTGAATCTTTGTGTCATTGGTTGCGGTTACGTCGGCTTGGTTACGGGCGCCTGCCTTGCCGAGGCAGGCCACGACGTCATCTGCACCGACGTCGACACCGCGCGCATCGCGAATCTAAACGCGGGCGAAGTCCCGATCTACGAGCACTACCTCGATCACGTTCTCGAAATCCGCGCGTAAGGCCGGCAAAATTTCGTACACCGCCGACGCGGGCGACGCCATCCGCCGCAGCGATGCGATTTTCATCTGCGTTGGCACACCCCCGAAAGAAAACGGCGAGGCCGATCTCTCGCGATCGACAACGTTGCCCGGCAAATCGCCACGGAAGCGCGTTCACCGAAGCTCGTCATCGAAAAGAGCACGGTTCCCGCGCGCACCGGTCTCGAATTGCGCCGCGCTCTCAACGCGTATTCGCGCAACAACGGCATGACTTTTCGCGTTGTCTCCAATCCTGAATTCCTGCGCGAAGGCACCGCTGTCGAAGATTTCCTCCATCCCGATCGCATCGTTGTCGGAGTCGAAGACGAAGCCTCGGCCGCCAGATGCGCGAAATCTATCGCCCGATCCTCGAACGAAAATTCACCTGCCCGATTCACAAAGAGCGGTGCCCGCCAGCCGGAGACGCCCCACTGCTCGTCACCACCATCAACAGCGCCGAGCTGATCAAGCACGCTTCCAATTCGTTCCTCGCGCTGAAAATCAGCTACGCTAACGTCCTCGCCGACCTCTGCGAAAAAATCGGCGCCGACGTGAAGGAAGTCACTCACGCGATGGGGCTCGACCCCCGCATCGGCGGGCAATTCCTGCAAGCGGGACTCGGCTTCGGCGGATTCTGCTTCCCGAAGGATCTCCAGGCTTTCGTCCATCTTGCCGGAACGGTCGGCGTCGACTTCGACATTTTGAAAGCCGCCGAGCGCGTCAACAAACAGCGCATCGACCGCTTCATTGAGAAAGTTCACCAGGCTTTGTGGGTCATCAAGGGCAAACGCGTCGCGCGTCTGGGTCTCGCGTTCAAAGCGAACACCGACGACACACGTTTCTCACCGGCGCTCGACGTCGCGCAGCGTCTGGTCAGCCGAAGGCGCCGACGTGCACGCCACCGATCCCGAGGCAATTTCGCGTGCCAAAGCCGTTCTTGCCGCAGATTACCTATCACGAAGACGTTTACGAAACTGCTGCGCGACGCCGAAGCCGTTCTGATCTGCACGGACTGGGACGAATTCCGCAATCTCGATTGGGAGAAGGCAGGCAACCTCATGGCGCGCCGGTTGGTCATCGACGGCCGCAACATCTGCTCGCCGCAGCGCATGCGCGAACTCGATTTTGAATATTTCTCATTCGGCCGCGAACAAGTCCGCGCCGCCGCTCACGAAGCCGCGCGCTAACTCCGCGCAACGAGCTTTGCCTCGGCGAGCTTCATCCCGCTATCGCTCGCGGCAAACTCGCGCTTAAAATGATCCATCGTGATCTTCAGTCCTTCCGCCAGACCCAACCTTGGGCATCCATCCGAGCAATCGCTTCGCCTTGGAAATATCCGGGCAACGTTGCTTCGGATCGTCCTGCGGCAACGGCTCGAAAATAATCTTCGGCGCGTTTTCGAAATGCTCGCGAATCTTCTCGGCAAACTGCAAAATCGTGATCTCCTGCGGATTCCCGATGTTTGTCGGCAGATGTTCGTCCGACATCACCAGCTTGTAAATTCCGTCGATCAAATCCGAAACGTAGCAGAAGCTTCGCGTCTGCTTCCCTTCTCCATAAACCGTGATCGGCTTGCCCGTCAGCGCCTGATGCACGAAATTCGGCAGCGCGCGGCCGTCATTCAATCGCATCCGCGGACCATATGTGTTGAAAATTCGGACGATGTGCGTGTCCACCTCGAAATAACGGTGATACGCCATCGTCATCGCTTCGGCAAATCGCTTCGCTTCGTCGTAAACTGCGCGCGGCCCGATCGAATTCACATGGCCCCAGTATGTTCTCCGGCTGCGGAGTAACTTCCGGATCGCCATAACATTCGCTGGTCGACGCGATGAAAAATTTTGCCTTCTTCGCCTTCGCCAGCCCCAGCGCGTTCTGCGTTCCGACCGAACCGACCCTCATCGTCTCGAATCGGATACTTCAAATAATCGAACTGGCTCGCGGGCGATGCAAAGTGCAACACGTATTCAACCGCTCCGTCACTTCAAAGTGGCTCGCAGACATCGACGATCATTGCGGCTTTGAAACTTCGGATTCTTCGCCAAGATGCGCGATGATTCGCTTCCACGTCCAGTGATCAGGTTGTCGAGCGACAGCACTTCCCATCCCTCTGCGATCAACCGATCGCAAAGATGCGAACCCAGAAATCCCGCGCCTCCCGTAATCACCGCCCGCATGCATCCTCCCGAAAATTGCAAATTAGGAGCCGAATGCACACTTAAAGACTTCCCAGTCTATCTTTCCGCGTCGATTGACCACTTGCCACGCACAAGCTACCATCCGGCTTTTCCGTGCTTCCCGACGACTAATTCGCGACGCCGCTCTTCGATGACGCTCGAACCGCCGCGTGCTTCGGCGCATCAAGCGCGCCCTGGATTTTCTGCGATTGTCGTGCTCGTCGCGATCGCCGCTGTCGTCAGTGTTTTTCTCAACGTCGGCCGCTGGCTCGTCGTTGAGGATCCCGCTCGAAAAAGTCGCATGCGATCGTCGTGCTCAGCGGCCGCATCCCGATGCGCGCCCTCGAAGCCGCGCGGATCTATCAGTCAGGCTGGGCGCCGCAGATTTGGCTCACGCATCCGAAGAGCCCACCGCATCGCTGGCCGCGCTCGACATCGACGATCCTGGCGAAGATGCTTTCAACGCACGCGTCCTGCAACACGGCGTCGTTTCCCCCGCCGACATTCACGCTCTGACTCCGCCGATCGCCAACACCGCCGACGAAATCCGCGCCATCGCGACCGAAGCAGAAAAGCAGAACGCCTCGACATGATCGTCGTCACCACCAAAGCCCACACGCGCCGCGTTCATGCCATCTGGAAAAAATACGCCAACAGCCACGCCCGCATCATCGTCCGCACGCCAGTGGACGATCCATTCGATCCGGTGCACTGGTGGCGCTCCACCAGCGACGTGCTCGACGTTGTGCGCGAAGTCCTGGGGATGTTCAACGTGTGGATCGGCCTGCCGCTTCGTCCCGCTCATCCGTAGTGAGCTTCGGCTCAAAATCGGCATCCGCGTCCGTCTAGAAAAACAAAAACCGCTTCTTCGGCTTTCGGCTTCTCGTCCGGCGCCATTTCCGGGCACATACGGCAGTTCCCGCCCCTCGAATGCCGCGAACGGATTGTCCGAAAACAACGCTCGCGCCTTGATCGTCTCCAAATTTCTCGCGCACCACGTCGTATGCCGGCTGAACCGTAACGGCCGCCCTCGCGTGTTGTGCGCGTCGCTCGCGACAATATGAATCAGCCCCTGCTCGATCCACCGCAACGCCGCCGCTTTGGCCTTCGGCCCAAACGTCCCCGTGATCGACGCCGCCGTCACCTGCCCATAGCATCCGAGCCGAATCCACGACGCCAGCAGCCCCGGCGTCGCCTCGATAATCGGATTGCGCTCCGGATGCGTGATGATCGGATGCAGTCCCATCAGTTGCATATCGTGGAGTGTATGCGCCGTGTTCGGCGGGATCGCATAGTCGCTGAATTCCACCAGCAAATAGTTCCGCTGGTTGATGCAAAACCGCCGCGCATCCCGCCGCAGCGCTTCCAGATTTTCGATATTGAGATGAAAGTCGCATCCGGTCGCCAGCACCAATCGGTCGCCGATCAAGCCGCTGCAATTGCCCGTGCAGCTGCCGCACCCGGTCATAGTCGAACCGATATTCGGTGCTCGAATGTGGTGTCGCAACGATATGGGTCACGCCGTCGTTGATCGCCGATTGGGCCATCGCCAGCGATTCCTGGATGTCGGCTGCCCCGTCGTCGATGCCCGGCAAGATGTGGCAATGCACGTCGACCATAGCCAAATACTCTAACCCATTCCAATGTCAGCGGTCAGCGATAGCTCGCTTGGATGACTATCCGACCGTAAACAACTGTAGAGTAACGACTTAACACGCGCATCCGGTCGATGTCAACCCTTGCAAGCCAGTACTGGAACTTTTCACTCTGGAACCCATAGGACCTTCGTTTCTTGCACCCAGTTCTCACCCTGCTAGTATTTACATGTCCCGGTTCTTCCGGCCTTTGGCCTACAGCACCCCCAAAATATTCTAGGAGCGCGACGTAAACTCAAATGGCAATCGACCGTAAACCCGAATTCTTCAAAGGCACCCAGCTTAAAGTCGGCATCATTGGCTGCGGATATGTCGGCCTTCCCCTCGGCCTCCGCTTTGCCGAAGCCGGCCACAAAGTCACTGGATTCGATACCGATCCCAAAAAAGTTTCGATGCTCAATGCGGGCAAGTCCTACATCGAGCACATCCAGCAAGCCAAGATTCAGCAGTACGTCAACAGCAAGCACTTCCGCGCCACCACCGATTTCGCCGAGCTCAAAGACGTTGACGCCATCATCATCTGCGTCCCGACGCCTCTCGATGAGCGCCGCGAACCCGACCTGAGCTACGTCGAGAACACCGGCCTCGTCGATCTACCCGCACCTGCAAAAGGGCCAACTCGTCGTTCTGGAATCCACCACTTATCCCGGCACCACCGAAGAACTCCTTCTCCCCATTCTCGAAAAGAGCGGCCTGCAAGTGCCCCATCGCCGCCGGACCCGACGCCGAAAACGTTCCGGGCGACTTCTTCCTCGCTTTCTCGCCAGAACGCGAAGATCCCGGCAACAAGCAGTACGGCCTGGCGCAGATTCCTAAAGTCGTCGGCGGCGCCAACCCGCCGAGCGGCCGCGCAGCCGTCGCTCTCTACACCCCGATCGTCGCCAAGGTCATTCCGGTCAGCTCGACGCGAGCCGCCGAAATGGCCAAGCTGCTCGAAAACATCTTCCGCTGCGTCAACATCGCGCTGGTCAACGAGCTGAAAATGCTCAGCCTGCGCATGGGCGTCGACATCTGGGAAGTCATCGACGCCGCGGCCACCAAGCCGTTCGGCTTCATGCCGTTCTATCCCGGCCCCGGCCTCGGCGGTCACTGCATCCCGGTCGATCCCTTCTATCTTTCGTGGAAAGCGCGCGAATACGATTTCGCCACGCGCTTCATCGAACTCGCCGGCGAAGTGAACACCGCGATGCCGTATCACGTGGTCGAGGCCATCGCCACCGCTCTCAACGATCGCAAGAAAGCGATCAAGGGTTCGAAGATCCTGATCCTCGGCGTCGCCTACAAAAAAGACGTCGATGACCTCCGCGAGTCGCCCACGCTGAAAATCATGCAATTGCTGCAACAGCGCGGCGCGGAACTCGACTACAACGATCCCTACTTCCCGCAGCTTCACAAGATGCGCCACTACAACTACGAGCACATGAAGTCGGTGCCGCTCAACCCGCAGACCATCGGCAGCTACGATGGCGTCGTCATCGCCACCGATCACACCAGCTACGACTACGCGCCGATCGTCGACTCCGCCAAGCTGGTCGTGGACACGCGCAACGCCACTCGCCGCGTCCAGCGTCGGCCGCGACAAAATCGTCCTCTGCTAGTTCGAACGCATACGCCGGCGCTGTCCGATATGCACATCGAAATGCAAAAAGGGCACGCCCACCAGCGTGCCCTTTTCAGCGCCCGGCCTTTGGGTGCGGCATGGTTTGGGTGCGGAACGACCCACCCTTTCGGTCTATGCTCGATCCGAGCCTCAAGCGGTGCAGCGCAGCCTTTAGCACCTATCGCTCTCACTGTCACCTCACCAACCAGTCAAGCGCCTACGACGTCATCCTGCAAACTACGAATCCGAACACACCGAACCCAATCTCTAGAGAAAGGCGGGGGTACGTCGCTTAAACAAATCGGCCGAGTCTCAAATACTTCACCGACTTCAGCGCCACGCGCGCCGACGCGAACGGCATCTCCGCTTCCAGCAACACCGGCGTTCGCGCATCATTCTTCGCAAAATAAACAAAGAAGTGCGCGTCCTTCATTTCCTGCCCATTGTCGAAAACGCGAATCTCCACCTTGTCCGCATCGAAAGTTCCCGCCGGCACGGTCACGCTCTGCCCCGATCCCGCCAACGACGCGATCACGTCGTAAAGCTTGTGCCCGTCGTAAACCGGCCCTTCCACCTTCTGCGTTTTCGTCCAATCGACGTGTCGCAAATACTGCATCATCCCCAGCGGATCGCGCGTCCCCGGCAACACATGCGTCTGCACGGCATTCGCCGGCGCCGCGTCGCGCCCCGTCGAAGTCAGGTGCTGCACCGAGTCACCTTCTGCCCGCGCTCGCTCAGATGCATCTCGTACTGCATGCTCGTCATCGTCGCAGCATCGCTGTACGAATCAAACTGATCGTCCAGCTCGAACACCATCCGCAACGGATTCTGCGTGTGCGCAAACGCCTGCAAGTGCCACGCATTCTTGCCCGTGAAAGTTTCGCTTCTCGGCGGTCTTGCAGCTGCAACGTCGCGACGTTGCTCACCTTCGCCACATCCGCCGTGAAATCCAGAACCTCGCCGCCCTTGAGCGGCAATCCCGGATCCGCCGCGGCAGGGGCAGGCGCAGCCTTCGCACGCCGCCGGACTCGTAGCAGCCGCCGGCGGCGTGAGCCGGCAACGAAGCCGACGGCAACGCCGGCGCCGGAGCTTCAGCCGGCGCGCTAACCGCCGCGCACCGCCGCAGGCACAGCCCGCTCGGCCCGCGCCGAACGCTCGTGCACAAAGTAGTACGCGCCGCCCGCAACCACCGCAATAACCACAATTCCGATAGCAGTTTTCCCCAAGCTCATAACCCTTATGCGACTCGTTTCCCAAACTATCCGTTGCCCGGCCTGCTTCCATCGTACAATACGATTTCGCGCGAGTCTGGTCGCGGCCAATCTCGCGTGCGGTGCATCGAACTGAGCGTACCGAAGCGCAGCCCGGCCTTCTTCCGGTTTGCGGCCGAGCCGCGATACTGTCCCACCACAGTTCAACCCGATCGGTGGTCTTTTGGATGCAGGCAAGCTGTGCCGTCGCGACGCCACGCGCCGCGACTCGATTCGGATCGGCCGCCACGCGGCCAGCAGTTGATCAGTCCAGGCCGATCAGCCCAGTTGATCAGGAGGATTTCTCCCCATGCGTTACGTCGTGACAGGCGGCGCCGGCTTCATCGGATCCAACACCGTAGACGAACTCGTCAAGCGCGGCCACAGCGTCGTCGTCCTCGACGATCTTTCCGCCGGCAAGGAAGAAAACCTCGCCGAAGTCCGCAACAAAATTACTTTCATCAAGGGCAGCATCACCGACATCGAAGTCGTCCGCAAAGCGATGCACGAAGCCGACTTCGTCCTGCATCTCGCCGCGCGCACTTCGGTTCCCCGCTCCGTGAAAGATCCGATCGGCTCGAACACGATCAACATCGACGGCACGCTCAACGTGCTCGTCGCCGCGCGCGACGCCAAAGTGAAGCGCATCGTTTTCGCCGCTTCCTCCTCCGCCTACGGCGAAACCGCCACGCTCCCCAAAGTCGAAACCATGCAGCCCGCGCCGATTTCTCCCTACGGCGTCACGAAATTTGTCGGCGAGCTTTATCTCCAGACCTTCGGCCGCTGTTACGGCCTCGAAAACGTATGCCTCCGCTACTTCAACATTTTCGGCCCGCGCCAGGATCCCAGCTCGCCGTACTCCGGCGTGCTCGCGAAATTCTGCACCGCCGCATTGAACGAAACGACTCCTGTCATTTTTGGCGACGGCGAACAAACCCGCGATTTCACCTACGTCGAAAACGCCGTGCAGGCCAACCTGCTCGCGTTTGAAGCGCCGAGCAACGTCTCCGGCAAAGTTTTCAACGTCGGTGTCGGCGGCCGCGTCTCGCTCAACAAAGTCGTCGAGCTCCTCGGCAAGATTTCCGGTCATCCGATGGAAGCCAAGCACGACCCGAACCGCGAAGGCGACATCCGCGATTCGCAAGCCGACATCACCGCCGCACGCAATTTCCTCGGCTACACCGCCCCCGTCGATTTCGAGGAAGGCCTGCGCCGCACCTTCGAGTGGTACAAAACCGTAGCCGCTGCAGCCGCTGCCAAAGCCGCCCAGGCCGAAGCCCAACCCGCCTCCACCAAGTAAGATCTCCGCAACCGTGATATTGTAGCGGGCGCAGCACCGCTGCGCCCCAGCTTGCCCGGCCGTCAACTTCAATCACGCTCTGTTTTTTTCCTGCGCCTCTCTCAAGCCTAGCCACACCAGCCCACTTCGCAATGGATCCCGCCTTCTTTATTGCGACTCAACCGCTATCACGCAACCCGCTGCGGCATCTCGCATCTATTCGTTGAGCAATCAAACCGCATACAAGGCAAATCAAATGAAATACCGGCTTCTCGGCAACAGCGGACTCCGCGTCTCCGAAATTTCCCTCGGCACCATGACCTTCGGCGAAGACTGGGGCTGGGGCGCCGCCAAAGATGAATCGCGCAAAATCTACGACGCCTATCGCGAGGCTGGCGGCAATTTCATCGACACCGCCAACATCTACACCAACGGCACCAGCGAATCGCTGCTCGGCGAATTCATGACCGGCCATCGCGAGAGCATCGTGCTCGCCACGAAATACACCAATTCATTTCCCACCAAAGACGTAAACGCCTCCGGCAATCAGCGCAAAAATATGGCGCAATCCGTCGAAGCCAGCCTGAAACGTCTGAAGACCGACTACATCGATCTCTACTGGGTGCACATCTGGGATCAACTCACTCCCGCCGAAGAAACCATGCGCGCGCTCGACGATCTCGTGCGTCAAGGCAAGATTCTCTACGTCGGAGTTTCCGACGCGCCCGCATGGTGGGTCGCCCAGGCCAACACGCTCGCGCATCTCCGCGGCTGGTCGCCCTTCATCGCCATGCAAATCGAATACAGCCTCATCGAGCGCACCGTCGAGCGCGAACTCATCCCGCATGGCGAAAGCGCTCAACATCGGCGTCACCGCTTGGTCGCCGCTCGCCGGCGGCGTCCTCAGCGGCAATATCACGGCAAAGATTCGACTCGGCGACAACGGCCGCATGAGCAACGACGATGGTGAAAGACTTCATGCCAGACCAGCAACGCGCCGACCGCGTCGTCAAAGCCGCTGAAATCCGTCTCCGATCAGATCGGCAAAAGCATGCCGCAAGTCGCGCTCGCGTGGCTGCGCTACCGCCCCGTCCCCGTCATCCCCATCATCGGCGCCCGCAAATTCGCGCAATTCCAGGACAACATGGCCAGCGCTCGACGTCACCCTCACCCCCGACCAGGTAAAATCACTCGACGAAGCCAGCTCCATCGACCTCGGCTTCCCCTACTCCATGTACTCCAAAGAAATGGTCCGCGGCATCGCCTACGGCGGCCTCCGCGACCAAATCCTCGCCTGACCAAACTAAACCAGAAGCTCGCCACAACATCGCGCAGCTTTGGTAGCACCGGCGTCCCCGCCGCCGTTTTTCTTTTGCACGTGCGCGACACAATCCGCGCAATCCTTCGATCGAAGCGCCGAGTCGTTCGCCGACTTTAGTGCGCGACTTTGTAAGTACCTCGAGCTACAATCGCGACCTGGTCGGCCGCCGTTGCCACGACGTCCCTTTCAACCATGAGGGTTCCTCCATGCGAACCTTGCTCCGAGGATCTTCGCTACTCGCTCCGGCAACTTTTCCAAAATCCGGGATTTTCACTGACCGCTCTGATTTCGCTGGCTCTCGGAATCGGCGGCGCGACTGCCGTCTTCAGCGTCCTCTACTCCGGCCTATTGCATCCATTCCCTATCGCGCCGCCGAAAACCTGGTGCAAGTCATCTTCGCAATCCACAAGGTTCAGCGATCAGGTCTCGGCCGCACGGCCAGCCAGATTCGAGCACTGGAACAGCTTCCTGCGACCGAAGCCGTGCTCGCAACCGCATATCACTCCATGAATCTGACGGGCACGAGCTACCTGAGAGCGTCTCGGTCCATGGCATTAGTGGCAATACGTTCAGCGACCTCGGCGTGCCACCGTTCATGGGTCGCGGAATTCTTCCGTCCGATGCGGGTGAAGGTCACGACTCCCCATCCGTTGTCGTGATTTCCTACGATTTTTGGCGGCGCCACTATCTCTCCGCTCCGGACATACTCGAGCGCACCATTGAATTGGATCACACCGTCCATCAAATCGTCGGAGTCGCCGCCCCTCGATTTCGTTGGGACGATGCCGATGTGTACCTCCCGATACTCAATGACAGAAAACCCGGGCGCCCAATCGCTCCTATATCTGCGACTGAAGCCGGGCTCGAACCGTGACGCGGTAGCCGCCCAACTGCAGCCACTCATCGAAGGATTCGCCGCTGAAAACCCGAAACAATTTCCAGAGAGTTTCAAGGTCGGTATAGTGGACCTGAACTCATTTTCTTTTCGGCGTGTCGGCGGCACTCTGTATCTGATGTTCGGCGCGGTCATGCTTCTACTGATCATCGGCTGCGCAAACGTCTCGATCCTGCTTCTGGCCCGAGGTACCGCTCGCCAGTACGAGCTGGCTGTGCGATCAGCCATCGGCGCCAGTCGTGGACGCATCGTGCGCCAACTTCTGACGGAGTCGATGCTGCTGGCGACAACAGGCGCTGCACTTGGAATTTTTGCGTCCTATGCAATCATTTCCGGATATCCGATATCTAGCTTCCCTTTGCGTTCCCGCCTGAAGCGGTGATCAGCATCAATCGCCCGGCACTCCTGTTTGCGACTCTGCTGGTTCTGGCAACGGGAGCGCTTATTCGGGTTGTGGCCGGCGCTGCAACTTTCGCGAACTCAAGTTGCAGGAGCCTGCCGCACTCGCACGACCGCAGGAGTGGCCACCCGGCGAACTCACGACTTGCTGGTCGCCGCACAGATTGCGATGACTTTGCTTCTTCTCGCGGCATCGGGTTCCGCAATGAGAAGCTTCATCACGATGTTGCATCGTCCGCTCGGCTACGATCCGCGAAACGTAATGTCTGTTTCAATTCCGCTTCACGACAACCGGTACAAAACCTGGGAAGCGCGTTCTAACTATTTTGAGCAGCTTCGCGAGAAGGTCTCGGAGATTCCTGGCGTCACACAAGCCGCCATTTCGATATTTTCCAACCCGCCTCGCAGCGGTTTCGACCAGCGCTTCGAAATATCCGGTCGGTCCTCCGGCAAACCCGCAACGGCGCTGCTACAAATCGTAAGCCCGGAATTTTTTCCCGCGCTTCGTATTCCGTTGCTGCAGGGGCGGTTCTGGAACTCCGACGAGAATCAGAAGGCGGCTCGCTTTCGCGGTGATCAATCGAACCTTGGCCCAACGATATTTTCCAAACGGTGACGCTCTCGGTCAGTCTCTAGAGCTATTGCCGATGGCTGACCCTGATCCCGACATTCTCGGCGCGCTTGGCACATACGGCTCATTGGTCACGATCATCGGTATCGTCGACGACGTGCTAAATGACAATCTTCGGAATCCGGTCCAGCCTGCCATCTATGTTCCTTCAACATTCTTGGTACCCGACGGCATGCAGATTCTCGTGAAGGCCAACGTGCCGCCGCTGACGCTTCTCGGCGCTGTGCGTTCGCAAA
Organism: uncultured Acidobacteriaceae bacterium; assembly: GCA_963736535.1. Classification (GTDB taxonomy): domain Bacteria; phylum Acidobacteriota; class Terriglobia; order Terriglobales; family Acidobacteriaceae; genus PALSA-350. Next base: position 669 of record CAVTPN010000006.1, on the reverse strand, counting down.
TTGCGAAGGTTGACCCCGAGTTGCAAATCGCCGGAGAAACACAAGAACTGTCGTTATGGATTTCAAACGGTCCCGAATGGCAACAGGAACGTCTCGCCGCGTGTGTCTTTCCATTCTTCGGAATGATGGCGATCACGCTCGCCGCAGTCGGACTCTACAGCGTCATGGCTTACACTGTAGCGCAACGCACCAACGAATTCGGTATTCGCATGGCGCTCGGCGCTCTGCCAGCCAACTTATTGCGGCTCGTACTGGGATCAGCTTCCCGCACAGTGATTTTCGGAATTGTGAGCAGGAGTCGCGCTCACATTTGCGTTGAGCAGAGTCCTGGCACACTACGCCGACGGCAGCACACACGACGCACCGCTACTGACCGTAGTCGCTCTCGTGATGATTTTGGTAACGCTAGGCGCGAGCCTGATTCCCGCGCGCCAAGCATCACGTATCGATCCAATGGTTGCGCTACGCCACGAGTAACTATGTTCGCCTGCTACAACATTTGTACAGGGGCGCAGCACGCTGCGCCCCAGCACAGCTGTTTCAACTCTCGCGCAAGGCGATAATTGGGTCACCTCGTCGCGCGGCGGGCTGCGGAGGAGTGAGATGGATCGCAACAAAACAGAGGAGAGTATAGGAGCTTGACTGAGCAACAAGGCAAAGAAAAAAAAA
>CAVTPN010000005.1:0-471051 GCA_963736535.1 uncultured Acidobacteriaceae bacterium | reverse complement strand
CGTCTCGTACTGGTGCTTCTGGACGTTCCTTCGAAAGCGCGCACTTTCGAGCGAAGACCACCTGCTCCAGGGAATAGCGGGTATCTTCGCGACCATCCCTTTCTTCAGTCTCGTCAACGATCTGCCAATTCAGACTATATTGCTTCTGCTGCTTGCCCTTTCATTGCGTCACGGAGATGATCCGGAATTCGCGTCCCCTACGCGCAGCTTTAGAGGAACCGCACCTGGAGCTTGCGTGAATCAATGGCCACCTTATCGACCAATGCGCGCCCACCCGAGCCTCGTACCTTCGCCCGTACGGTGGCAAATAATTCGGCAGCAAACCTTACACGTCTCGCAGTGACGTCACTGGTATCTATTTTCTTACCCGCTTACCTGACCCATCATCTCCCCGTAAAAACTTACGGCGCATGGGTGCTTATCCTGCAGTTGAGCGCCTTCGTGGGATACCTCGACTTCGGCGTTCAGACCGCGGTTTCCAAGTTCATAGCGGAACACGAAGCCAAACAGGATTTTGCCGAATGCGGACGGTATGCCAGCGTTGGCCTGGCGATCATGCTTGCTGCGAGCATCCTTGGGGTGCTCCTGACCCTCGTCCTCGTATGGCGCGTACCGTTTATTTTTCACACCATGCCGCAATCCCTCTATCACGATGTTCGTCTGAGTGTGTTGTTTGTCGGTATCTCCCTTTCAGCTAGCTTGGCTACCTCTGTCTTTGTGGCAATATTCCTGGGGCTTGCAGCGCTACCAGGTTCCAATGGTACTTACCATCGTGAGCCGTCTTCTCTTTGGGATCGCCATCTGTATTGCCGTAGCTTCCCACAGCAGCCTTGCCCGGATGGGAGCAACCGTGGCATTCGTGAACGTCTTCTCGGCGCTGCTCCAGTTTGCCGCCTGGCGACGGCTGGGCGCGCACATTCGTGTCTCACTGCGCTTCGTCGATGTCATCCTCCTGAAAAAAATGCTGAGCTATTGCGCCGTTCTCACGATTTGGTCCGTGTGCATGCTTTTTGTAAACGGCCTTGACCTTACGATCGTCGGCCATTACTCGTTCAGCGAGACGGCCTACTATGCCATCGCTGCTTCACCTACCAACCTTATATTATTGATTATCGGGGCACTGATGGGTCCGTTATTGCCCGCGACCTCCGCCCTTAGCGCGCATCGCAGTGGGATGCAGATGGGGAGTATTTTGCTCCGCTCCACGCGATACGGCACCATCCTTCTTCTGCTGACAGGGCTGCCCCTCGTGGTTGCTGGCCATCCAATTTTATCTGTTTGGGTCGGACCAGCATACGCTGCACATAGTGTCGTTTTTCTGCGCATCCTCGTCATCGCTAACATTCTGCGGAATGTCTGCGCGCCGTACGCCACGATGGTTGTTGCAACTTGCAAGCAGGGAGTTGCGACGGCCGCTGCGGTGACTGAAGGGGTCGTAAACCTTGTCACTAGTATCGTGCTTGCGCGGCACATGGGTGCATTAGGCGTAGCTCTGGGTACTTTGCTCGGCGCTGTTGCAGGCGTGGCGATGCATTTTGGCGTAAGCATGCGCTATACCCAATCTAATCTGGCCCTCGCGCGGTTGGATCTATTCGCTAATGGGATGCTCCGATCGGCGACGATAGCGGTTCCCTCAGTGTTGCTGCTTTGGCGTTGGTGGCCTGTCGAGGGATCCTCCATGACCGCGTATTTATATTGCGGGTGGCTTATGTCGACGGTCCTTCTTGCGTGGTTCGTGGGTATGGGCCGCGCGGATCGGGTTTTCATTGCGGGGATTGATCAGCCAGAAAATGAGCGCATTGTAGAAAGTCAAATGACGAACAACTGCGGTGGCATAATGAACGACTCTAAAGCGCGCGTGGCGGCACAGAGGGTGCCAACAGAGGCAATCGGCCGCCAGCATGGGTCAGCTGGCGATTCCAAGGTCGCGAGCTTTGTGGATCATCTGTGTCGGTATTTTCACCGCCAATGGTTGCCTCGCTACGAGAGATATCGCGCGCTCCCGAGGAACTTCCTTTATTCGCGTTTGTTTCAGGTGGAAAGCATAAGTCTCGGCGCAGGGTGCAGGATCAGAGGGCTTCGCCGTCTCCACATAGGCCGTGCTTTTAAGGCGTTCGACAATCTATGGCTCGAAGCGGTTGAGCGCGACAGGGCCGGGAACCTTTATAACCCTTCGCTGACAATCGGCAACGACGTTGTCTTTGGCTACGGAGTACATGTAGCTGCAACCAACCGAGTTCACATTGGGAATGACGTGCTTGTGGGCAGCCACGTGATCATTACGGATCACAACCATGGGATCTATAAGGGCGTTAAGCAGACCAACCCTTTTGAACGACCAGCCAACCGGCTGCTTACCTCTGACGCAGAAACCGTTGTTGAAGACAACGTGTGGATTGGCGATGGCGCCGTGATCCTACCTGGCGCATATATCGGCATGGGCAGCATCATCGGCGCCAATTCCATCGTCAATGGCACAATTCCCCGACACTCCATGGCCGCTGGAACTCCTGCGCGACCAATCAAGGTTTACGACTGGGAGTCCAAAACCTGGGTACCTGTCGATAATGCGCCCTCTAGCAGCAGCGAACAACCGTCAGGGCATCTGCCATGAATATTTCAGTCGCAATGTGTACCTACAACGGATGCCGGTTTCTGGCTGGGCAGCTGGAAAGTATAGGGCAGCAGACAACGCGTCCGTCCGAGTTGATCATCTGCGACGATGGGTCGACCGATTCCACTGCGGAAATCGTGAGAGCTTTCGGTGAAGAAGCGCCTTTCCCGGTGCGGTTCATCCGCAATGAGGTCAAGCTTGGCTCCACAAAAAACTTTGAGAAGGCAATACTTCGTTGCAGCGGTGACGCAATAGCTCTCTGCGATCAGGATGACGTGTGGCAAAAGGACAAGTTGGAGTGGGTGGCACGGGTATTGGAGTCTGAGCCGGATGTGGCTGGAGTCTTTTCTGATGCCCTCTTGATCGACGAGAATTCGCGGCCGATGCCGGGGACGTTATGGCAACGTCTTCAAGTAACACCCCGCGATGCGCGCAGACCTGAATAGTAAGAGTGGGGCACTCCTGCTACTGGAGCGGAGTGCCGTCACCGGGGCGACTTTCGTCTTCCGTTCACAGTTCGTTCAGCTGGTGACTCCGATTCCTTCCGAATGGGTACATGACGCCTGGATAGCCTTGCTGATCGCCACGCAGGCGCGATTGTGCCCGCTGCCTGAGCCATTGATGAGCTATCGCCTGCATCCGGCCCAACAGGTTGGTCTCAAGCCCAAGCGCTGGCATTCCGGACTACATGTTCAGCGCGAGAAAGCCATGGAGGCTCATAAGCAGCTGGTGAAGCGTTGGTCTTCGATGACTGCGAAACTCAGTACCTTGCCGCAGGATCCGGTGGTTACACGGATCGCCCAGGAGAGACTGACGTTTCTGCAAACCCGGCTGGCGTTGAGGGAGCGGGGCGTAGTCAACCGTGTTATCGGTGCGACCCTCGCGTTGCCAGAATACTTCAGATTTTCCAATGGGTTGCTGAGTTATGGCCGGGATGTAACCGGCTCTTGATCTCGAATGAGGTTGATTGTGGGTAAGGCGCCAAAAAACAGTGTTTGCGCGGTGATCGTAAGCTTCCGTCCGCGGCTTGAGGACCTTGGTAACTTGGTCAGAGTGCGCCCGCAGGTGGAGCATCTTGTTGTTGTGGACAATGGTTCTTCGGAAGAGCAACTTCACTTACTGCGTGCCGCGAGTCACGAGTTGGACTTTGCGTTGATCGAGAATGGGCAAAATCTTGGTATCGCCGCGGCGTTGAATATTGGTGTGAAGTGGGCACAGACAAATGGCTCCGGCTGGGTGGCTCTCTTCGATCAGGACAGTGCTGTGACCGATGGCTTCATCGCGCAGATGCTTGCGGATTTTGAGTACTTCGCCCGGCAGCGCAATATCCTGCTGCTCATTCCCAGATATAGGGATCCAGGGTCCGGCGTAGAGCGCGTCTGTCCTTTGGATGAAGATGGAGGGCCCTTCGTAACCATCACATCCGGGAGCCTGCTCCCCATCAGCGCCTTCGAGAAATGCGGATATTTCAAGGAAGAGCTCTTCATCTATACGGTCGATGACGAATACAGTCTGCGTCTTCGTTCGCGTGGTTATTCCATTGCTCTAAGTCCTCAGGCTGTTCTGCTGCACACCTCCGGTATTCCCTCTTACTACCGTATTTTTGGCAAGCAACTATTCCAGACCACTAACTATCGGCCAGGTGTGCGCTATTACATCAGCCGAAACCGGGTTTGGATGGCAATGATGTATGGAGCCCGGTACCCTCGATGGGTTCGTGGCGCGTTTCGATCTTCTCTTATCGATCTATGCAAACTTGCAATCGCCGAAGACCTCCGATGGGCCAAAGTCAAGATGGTCTTCCTTGGATTTCGCGATGGCATGCTCGGACGGATGGGAAAGACAGTAACTCTCTAGGTGAACTCATGAACGAACGAACTCCATTAGTGAGCGCGGTGATACCAACGCGCAATCGACCCGAGTTGGTGTGCCGGGCCGTGCGCAGCGTTTTGACGCAAACCATCCGAGAGATCGAATGCATCGTCGTTATCGATGGACCCGATGCGGCAACCCGTCATTCATTAGAGGAAATCGATGACCCACGGCTCAGGGTGATAGCGCTGGCGGACAGCGTAGGGGGTTGTGAGGCGCGCAACCTCGGCGCTCGGGCAGCGCGGGGAGAATGGGTGGCCCTGCTGGACGATGATGACGAGTGGCTGCCTTTCAGGCTCGAAAAGCAACTCGCGGCGGCGGCCAACTCTCCGGAGCCGGTCACCATGGTAGTAAGCCGGTTCCTGGACCGCGGGGAAGGCGGCGCAGATTTGTTACGTCCCCATATCTTTCCCCGCGAGGGTCAACCCATCAGCGACTTCTTGTGGTGTGAGGTTTCTTACCTGGGAGGGATTGCCGGCTTTCCACAGACGTCTACATGGCTCCTCCGGCGCGATTTCCTGCTAGAGGTGCCGTTCACCAAGGGGTTGAAGGTCTTACAGGATCTGGACTGGTTGTTGCGTGGATACGGCCATCAGCGGATGCGGGTGGTGTTCATCGCCGAGCCCCTGACGATCTTCCATAATGACCAGGCCCGGCATCGGGTGAGCAAGCGCATTGACTGGCAGTACTGTCGCCAGTGGGCGATGGCCAATCGCCATCTCTTTACGACAAAGGCGTTCGGCTTCTTCCTCGTTATTTACTGCCTCAATCCAGCCGCACAACAAGGGGCCGCCTGGCCGGAGTTGAGGCGTTTGCTTCAGGAGACCTGGTCTTTCGGAAAGATTACACCGAAGCTCATGACGCTCTGCCTTCTATACGTTTGTGTCTACCCGTGGGTTAGCAGGGCGCTCTTCCCGCGCAAGCGGGCGAGCGTGCTTTATCAGGTAAGAAGCCTTGTGAGGCGCACCGGTTAGGCGGCCCCCGTAGGCCGGTGTTTGGAGAGATGCTTTGACACACGATGACACAACCTCGATTCCAAGCGGGGATTCCCGGTCTCAAATGAATTTCTGGCAGGCTCCTTACTTTCCCGCATTGGATGGACTGAGAGCGCTCTCCCTGTTGCTCGTGATTGCGGGACATGCGCGAACTACGTCGCCTATCTTCCACTACTGCAATGCTGGCCTCGGTGTGGGCATCTTCTTTGTTCTGAGTGGATTCTTAATCACCATTCTTTTACTTCGCGAAGAACTGGCTTTTGGCAGCATCTCCCTTGGCGCCTTTTACATCCGGCGTGCATTCCGGATTTTGCCTCCATATTTCCTGACGATTGGCGTTTATCTACTCGTGGCGCTAATACCCTCCCAGCGTGAATTGCGAGTAAGGTTTCTCAACACCCTCCCCTACTTCCTGACCTGGAGTAACGAATATGTTCCTAAAGGTGTAGCGGCAACCTTTACTCACTCCTGGTCGCTCTCGGTGGAAGAGAAGTTCTATGTTGTCTGGCCCGTACTGTTCTTCATTGTGCTTCGCAGGCTTAAGGGGCGCTGGGCAATCGTACCCATCACGATCATTCCGCTTCTCATTTCTCCCACCAGTTCGCTTCCAGTGGCCTATTTTTCTCTTCTATTGGGCTGCTGTGTAGCCATTGCATTGCATGCTCTGAGGGGGAAGCAAGACGAAGTGCTTGCTTTTATCAATCGGATCCCAACGATCGTAGCCGTCATTGTTTGGATTCTGTCATACTTTGCATCTTTGGGAGGAACATTTCGTGTGAGCTTCATTCTCAGCACGGCGGCTCTTCTTCCAGTCTTCCTACTGAGGGAATCCCTGTTTTCTCGACTCCTTGGATCGAGGATTTGCAGCTATGTGGGGAAACGTACTTACTCTATGTACCTCTTCCATGCATTTTGCCTGACGCTTTTCGAAGACAAAGTGATTCGTCCCACTACTGACGCGAGGTACCTCGGGGTAGTAGCCCTCACCTACTTGTTAAGCCTTGGTGTGGCGTCTGTCGTTTATGTTGTTCTAGAAAGGCCCGCTGTGTCACTGGGAAGGAGCCTTGCCACAGCGTATACACGAGGCCTGCGGCGGAGGGCGCAAAGAAAAAGCCAGGAGACGGCACACACAGCCCATACCTCGCCAATACCACTATAAGTTTTGTCGGGCTAGATCACGCTAAGACAAAGGCTTTCGTTACTTCCGCTGCTGACAGTTGCTAACGGTGGATGAAATCAGGATCTATTTGGGCTAGCCGGGCCCTAAGTTCCGAGCCCGGGATATCATTTCTTACAGGATGGAGTGCCAGGTCACACCGCGCCAGTATTTTCTCCGCCGATAGAGGAATAGGGTTTTCGTACTGGGTCCAAAACCGTGAGTCACCGGGCTCATGCAGATCAATTAGCTTGTGGCCGACAATATAGGGGCCCATGGAAATAAGGGGGTCATCTAGCTTAACCTCTCTGCTCCCCAGAGCGGGCATTGACCGCCAGAATCCAGCGGCGTCCAGAGCGCGAAGTGTATCTCCATGGACGATATAGAACGCCCCGAGCACGTGACGTCCCAGACGGTAGCCATTTCTGAAGGCCCTTACGAGGTACTTGGTATAGAAGGGAACGCCAAATCGCAGCAGCTTGTGTACCGGTCAAACCTCGGGAAAGAGGTCGATTACGATGCGAGTACAATGCGGCTGGTGGCGTGCGGCGGGCTTTCGTAGCCGAAAGCATGTAGGAGCCGATGATCCCCGGCCCTTCCTCGCGAATTTCGCACGTGCAAAGCTAATAATTTCATCACCCGCCAAAAGAACGTCCGGATCAAGCTGAATTACCATCTCAAGCTGCTCACCGGATTGCAAATCCGCTCAAAACGGAACGCAGACACGGCGATGCCCTTGTATCCCAGAGGCACCGGATTTCGTACCAGGTCGATGCGTTGTGGATGGGTATCAGCAAGACTCTGCAATCTCTCAAACGTTCCATCTTGTGTGCAGTCGTCTCGAAGCCAAATCTTGGAGTCTGGTAGGAGCGCAAAATGGTGTGAATCGCGTCTGCCGCAATCCCACCCTCCCCAGGGCCGACAATGATGAGAAAGCCCGGTATTTTGCCAGATGCTGCCCGTGCGAGATCTTGTTCAACATTACCAGAAACTCCGGACCGTCTCCGCTTTGGCCGTGATGTTCGGACTCAAGATGCTGCGGAGCTGTCATGCGCTTCCCCCATCGCGTTCGTTTTCACTCCGTGGTAGCGCTGACATATCTTCCACTCTATTTTCCACGTACGGCAAACACTAAAACTCAACCTTTGCTGGGTGCCCACGCCGCCATTTCCTGGCGTGGAGCATTCGAAGCCCAAAACGCCTCCACGTACTGCTGCGCCGCAATACTACGACTGTAGCGCTGCTCAACTAATTGGCGGGCTGCGAGGCTGTAACTCCGGCGCCGGTGTTCGCTATCGAGTAGCCGCCTGAGCTGCCGGGCAAGACTTTCGCTATCTCCCAGCTCGAAGAGTGCGGCCGCTTTGCCGCCGGCAGTGATTTCGCGATGAACTGCGAGATTACTGAAGATGCAAGGGAGGCCATGGGCCATCGCCTCGAGCGAAACCAGTGGCAGACCTTCGGGGCCCAGCGATGGGTTGATAAATATGGTCGAATCCTTATAGAAGCGCGATGGGTCCGGCTGAAAGCCGGCGAAGCGAACATCCAGTCGATCTGCCAAACCCTCCAACTGGCGCCGATATGAGCCTTCGCCAACCACCAGCAGAGACACGTCCGGGATTTCCCGCATGGCTTGCAGAATAAACTGCACTCCCTTGTATTCCTCCAGCCGGCCAACGAAGAGAAGCTGCGGACGCTTGGGGGTAGACAATGTGCAGCTCAAAGCTGAAGGAGCCTCGACCCAATTCGCGATAACCTTCACTTTTTCCTGCGGCAGAACACTACGAGCGATCTCGCCGATCGTTTCCGATACGCAGACCACCTGCGAGGCGAAACCCAGCGAGTGCTTGGAGAGGAACCTGGGAAAGAAGCGCGCGGGATTCCGAAACCACGAATAAAGTTCCGTTTCAAAGGGGATATGCATGGTGTAAATCGTCTTGTAGCCGAACAGGCGAAGTGGTCCCAGGAGCAGCGATTCGAAAAATCCGTTGAGTTGCACCGTGCGGATCCTGAACCGGAGGAGCATGTAGGGGACAACGAAGCAGGCAAGCAAGAGCCGCAGCCCCTTGAACCATTTTGAGCCCAGTATCGGCAAGCAAACTACCGTCATTCCCTGGGCGCGCAGTTGGACCGCAAGTTTAGGCAGTGAAAGGACAGCGTAGCCCTGGGCATAGGGGCTCAGCATGGCTCCAAGACCCTTTAAATAGGTCTCGACACCACCATAATGAGAACCGAGATCGATGAATAGAATCCGTTCTTGTTTCATGCAGGATGGAGTGTGGTGCTATTGCGACGGCACTTATCTCACGCTAAGAGCACACGCCGCATGCAGCAATCACACGAAAGTAATAGGGTGGAGTAATCAGCAATGAAAGTGTTTACTCTACGCGTTACAAGACCGTCAAATCGAATAGATCGAGGCCGCGCTTCATGGTAAAAGTGTGAATATGGTCGAGACCGTAAGCTCATGGATACTTCCCGAGACTTCGGGATATCACCGCGAGCCCGCCCGTCCCGTCGAGCTTCGCCAGGCCAACTTCGATGCCCAGTTTGAATGGCACACGGTCATTTATGACTGCTTTCGCGTGGAAAAAACACGGGCGATGCTGGTCGGGCCGCCGCTGAATAGGTTTGACGGCATTCTTGGTTCACTCAAGATCCACGCTCTGCCCACGGGGAACGAATGTCGCTACGAGGTGCATCACAAGTTCACGACTGCCTTCGCCAATCGACGCACGGACAACCTTTGCCGGATACTGGTCGAAGTGCCAGAGGGCGATACAAGCTTACAGCTACAAACCGTCGCCGGCGCCAAGATCCTCGATGTCAGGCCAAGCGCCCGTGAAGTCTTCCGGGGCCGGCGTGTGCTTTTCACTCTGAGTAAGAATAATCACCCCACGTGGGTCTGCGACTGGATGCGTTTTCATCGCGACCTGCATGGGGCGGACGCGGTTCTTCTCTACGACAACGATTCCACCGCCTACACCGCGGAGACGCTTCTCGAGAAGATGAACCAGGTCTCCGGTTTCTCTGCCATATACGTTGTCAGCTGGCCCTACAAGTACGGACCCCAGGGAGTAGGCCGCGGCACGTGGGACTCCTCGTTCAGCCAGTATGGCGCACTGGAAGATGCTCGCTGGCGGTACCTTGCCGATGCCTATGCCGTGCTTAACTGCGATATAGACGAGTTAGCTCTTTCTGTCGAAGGCAGCGTATTTGATAAGGCCACCGCATCCACCGATGGTTACGTGAAGTTCTCAGGCAGATGGGTCACGGCAAGGAATGGCGATGAAGCAGAAATGATCCCGCGTCACCAGGAGAGCACTCAGCAGCAGCTGCCGCAGTGGCGCTGGCAGGGCTTTCGTCCAAGGGATATCAAGTTATGTCCGGCAAAGTGGGTGGTGGCCCCGGACCGCTGTCCAGCGGACGCACACTGGAGCATCCACGAGATCGTCGGCATGCGTCCCCGCAAAATGAAGTTTGACGAAACCTCTTACCGCCATTTCAGCCGGATCAGCACAAACTGGAAAAATAACCGTAAGTCGATAGAGCACTGCGATCCACGCCGGCTGAAGGAAGATACAAGGCTCCAACAAGCCTTTGCCAGGGTCAAATGGGACCAGTAATCACGCGGTAGCACTTGTCCCTGAAAGAACAACAAGTCCCGGCTACCCCACGTCCGTGTCGGCGAAAAAGGCGGGGCGAAGCCCAACAGAGCGTTGCTCTAATCCGGCAGCAAGTCAGAGGGTGCCGCACGATCGTGCCAGCCACCGCCGCGGAGAGGGCGACACGAATACGCTCCGATAGTGTGTTTAGTACCTAAGTTGTATTCTAGGACCTGCGGAACGTAAGTGATACTGAATAACGTAAGCACTTTAGATCCTCGGCCTGGTAATCGCCGCTCTGGCGTGCTTCCAATTGTCTGTATATGAAAATAGCGACTCGAGATCTAAATACAATCTATTCAGCCCCTCTTCAAAAGCGTCATTACATCGCCGCGAAGAACATGTTCACCCTGTACGCTCGTCCGTTCGATGCATACATGCGATATCTTTGTGGCGCCGGTGACTACCCTACGGAAGTAACGGTAAAGACACCTTCTGGATCGATCGCGCTTACAGTTTATTCTTCCCATGATCTTCTCACCGTGAATGAGATTTTCTGCAGGGAAGATTACAAGGTGGAGGATGGGCGCGACCGAGTTATCGTAGATTTCGGTTCTAACATAGGTATCTCGGCCGCCTACTTCCTTTCCCGCAACACAAGGAATTTCGCTTATTTGTTCGAGCCAGTCTCGCGTAATGTTCAAAGACTCACGGCTAACCTGAAGGGCTTTGAGGATCGCTATGAATTGTCATCAGTCGCTATAGCTCTAGAAGCCGGAGTCGTTGCTTTCGGATGCGAGAAAACCGGTCGATACGGAGGCATAGGCAAACTGACCGATGATACTATTCAGGTCGAGGCAGTTGCAGCTAACGACGTTCTCGGAGCGATCATAGCCAGGCATGGCCACATTGATATTTTAAAGATCGATATAGAAACCTTAGAAAGGCAAGTCGTCGAAAACCTGACAGTCAAGTTGGCCGAGCGTATTCTAACGTGCTACGTAGAATATCCCTTTGTGAATAACCCACTTAGTAGAACTCACCAGATGGGGCGCTACGGACGTGTCGCGCAGTTTAGATCGCTGACACATCATGCCTGACCTTGTCCTCGATGTTGCGAGCAGGCGGTCGCGGCTGCAGACATTCACGCTGATTGTACGAAGCTATACGAGCCCGACTCTACGCGTATCTATTAAACAGAAGGGCCTAGCCACAAGCCCATACGCAAGAACGCGATGAGCCTGCCACACAGCTCCATCCTGACAGCAAACCCGTTGCTTTCTCGTGAGCCTATGCAGGCACTCTATTCGGCATCCCGGCGAGCTTAGGTTCAAAGGTTTGGGCGGCCGCGGCTGCAGAGAAGGGCTGCGAAGCATCCTGGTCGAGCGGTGCGCCCACTCGGGCCAAGAACTGCCGGAAGCGCGCCTGGAAGACCTCGGCACTGAAGCCCTCGGCGTGGCTGCGCAGGAGCTTCGCTGACCACTCATGGCGCTCAAAGCGCACGATCGCTTCGGCCAGATCTCCCGCCTCCTGGCGGTCGAAGAAGATGCCGGTGACGCCGTCGAGTATCGTCTCTACTGCTCCTCCAGCGCGGAAGGCGATGGTGGGCCGGCCGGCTGCAGCGAGTTCGAGCGGCGCCATCCCAAAGTCCTCCTCTCCGGGAAAGAGGAGAGCGCGGCAGCGGGCCGCGTAGTGCTCCACCTCAGCGTCGGAAAGGCGGCTCAGGAACTGAACGGTTGGTCCAGCCTTGGCCATCAAGCGGTCACGGTCCGGCCCGTCCCCGATAATCAGCAGGCGCCGGCCGAGTCTCGAACAGGCTTCGATGGCAAGGTCGATGCGCTTGTAGGAGATCAATCGGGCGAGCACCAGATAGTAGTCCTCCTGCTCCGGCGATGGACGAAACCGGTTGACATCAATAGGCGGGTGGATCACTTCGGCCGTCCGGCCATAGGCGCGCAGGATACGCGCTGCTACTGTCTTCGAATTTGCAACAAAGTGATCAGGGTAGTGCGAGGCACGCTCGTCCCATTTGCGAAGAGCGCGCATCATCGGCGGCAAAAGCAGGCGTCGCGCAATACTGGCGGTCTCCTGTGCGGAGTAGCTGGCAAAGCTCCAGGCCCAGCGCATGGGAGTGTGGCAGTAGCAGACGTGAATGGCGTCTCGGCTCGTGCGCACACCCTTGGCGTAACCAGAGGAACTCGAAACGACCAGGTCGTAAGGTGATAAGTCGAGTGAGCGCACGGCGAAGGGGTACAGTAGGAAGTAGATGCGATAGTACCGCTTTATACTTGGCAGATGCTGCATCCACGAAGTTTCGACCCGCCTGCTGGACAGTCCGGGGGGCAAGAGTTCCGGCATCGCGACCGTGGTGTAGACGGATGCGCTGGGCAGCATGCGCGCGAGTTCCTCGGCGACTCTTTCCGCGCCGCCCATCTGCGTAAAGTAATCATGGACTACGGCAATCTGCATTGACCCCTCAAAGTGCTACGAAACAGCGCCGGACCGCTTGAGCATGGCGGGAACGGTTCGCGCAAGAATCTTCAGATCCAGTACCAGCGACCATTCGTCTATGTAAGAGAAGTCGAGTGCTACCCGCTGTTCGAAGCTGAGCGAAGGATCTTCGGCCACCTGCCAGTTTCCAGTCATCCCCGGGCGAACGCTAAAGCGCCGCATAAGCTGTGCCTCTCCGAACCGCGAAACGTCGAGCGCGCTCATGGGCCGCGGGCCCACCAGCGACATGTCACCTAACAGGACGTTCCAGAGCGCGGGCAGCTCGTCGAGCAACGTGCGGCGTAGAAATCGGCCCAGTGGAGTCACGCGCGCCTCGTCGTGCGGCTCAGGATCCACCCGCTGGTCAGAAGCATTGCGCACCATGCTACGAAACTTGAACATGCGGAACCGGCGGCGCCCGTAACCGTGCCGCTCCTGCACGAAGAAGATCGATCCGGGGCTGGTGAGCTTGATAGCCAGTCCGATCGCCAGGAAGACTGGCGCCAGTAACACGATTCCTGCGGCCGCACCCAGGACATCGAGAATGCGCTTTGCAGTCTCGGCCGTTTCGCGCCTGTGGTCCTTGGGCACGAGCTCAACGAAGAGTGCTGCTCGCCGCCGGAGACCTTTTTCTTGAGCCAGGGTAAATACATCGTTTAAACAAACGACACGCACGCCCGCAGCCTCGGCGATCGATACAGCGCGCTGAGCCACGTCGTAGCAGGAGCGCATGGGGACAGCCACGATGAGTTCGTCGACGATATTCTGCAGGAGATAACCGGACAGATCGTCCACATTGCCAATCAGGCGGCTGGCAATGTCTGGCGGCATCGAGTCAGGATCGCGATCGTCCACGAATCCCAGGAGGCGCTTCGTGCGTTGATTCTGAATGCGCAACTCACGCCACGCCTTGCTTGCGCGCCGGCCGCTCCCCAAGATGATCAGCCGTTCGGGCTCGACGACATGCCAACTCCGATGTTGGCTGCACACCAGCACCCGGCCCATCTCATAGAGGAAGGTAACGACCAGGAAGCTGACCAGGATATCCGGGATTGGCCCACGGGCATGGCGGCCTTGCAGGTACAGGTCCAGAAGCGCAGTCATGATCGCGCACGCAGTCACCGTTCGCAGCACCAGGCTGCGCAGGCCGTCAAGATCGCGGCGGTAAAGGCCTAGAACTGTCAGGCATTGCTTCCAGAGGATTACGAATACGACGGAGAAGGACGCATTCAGCAGAGTGATACGAATCATCAGGAACTCTGCGAAGCCACCATGCGGTATATACCGCTGGTTCACCCACACGACGGCGCCCACTGCGAGCCCGAGTGCGATTAGACTATCGATGGCTGCCGACATTGCAGGCGAGTTACGAAGTCTGGCCATTATCGTCCACCTGCGCCGAGGCGCAGTGATTCGCCGATAGCGATGCAGGATGACCTAGGCGACGAAAGACCGACCCAAGCCAGGCTTCTCTCTGAGTTTGGCGATATCGTCTCCTTCTTCATGGATCTGTGCTCTGTCTTGACTCGGTAAAGTGGTGAAGCCTAAGCGATCAATGCATTCATTCGACCCAACAATCCGATTACCAAAATCACCAAGGACTTGGTTCCCAAGGTAAGTGCGGTAAGATAATTCTTCAATCACACGAAAGTTTTGCGGGGACAGCCAAAGGTGGGCTGCAGGATCCAGGCGGAGAGAATCTTGCTTGGAGCTGCCCCAGGACCCCACAGCGGGTTAAAATGCTGAACCTCTGGCGCCAGGCATTATCCCCCAATAACACAGAACAATACGCTCATACGTAACTGCGCTTGCCCTCTTTAGCGGGTGCTCAGCGTGGCCGTTCCGGTACGATAAGAACACCATAGTTAAAAAATAACCAGAATCCTCGGGAGGGAGTTCTGCGCAACTGTTTGCTCGTCGCTACATTGGGTGTTCTGTGCACATTATCGCCTCTCAACGCACAGCAGCTGGCCACGCGATCCGATCCTGCTTCCATGCAGAGTTTTCAAATTCCCAGCCATGGAGCGGTACTCAACGCGTTCGTCTATGTTGCCGCAGGCCCCGGGCCGCATCCGGCGGTGGTGCTGCTGCATGGCTTTCCCGGTAACGAACGCAATCTCGACTTGGCCCAGGATATTCGCCGTGCCGGATGGGATGTTCTCTATTTCGACTACCGGGGTTCCTGGGGTTCGCCCGGAGACTTTTCGTTCTCTCATGGCATCGAAGATACCGCTGCCGCAGTCGATTACCTGCGCTCACCCGCGATGGCGAAGATATTGCGGCTTGATCCGCTGCGCATTGTTCTTATCGGACACAGCATGGGCGGATTCATGGCAGTCCAAGACGCGGCTGCTGACCGCAGCATCTTAGGAGTAGGTCTTATCTCTGCTGCCGATCTTGGAGGACGAATTCCGCAGCCCTTGCCAAAAGAGCACGAAAAAGTAGCGATCAAGGCCCTGACCGCCGCATACGATCGTGAGGGGATGGACCCAATCAGTGGCTGCACGCCCGAAGAGCTCGCCCATGACACACTCGCCAATGCAGCGCAGTGGAGCTTCATGGCCAAGGTAGGCTCACTGAAGGGCCGGCCAGCCCTCATCATCACCTCAGACGATGCGTATGCTCGGGGAGACGAAGCGTTCGCGGCTGCGTTACGCAGCGCGGGCAATAGCCGGGTGGCCACACTCCACCTGCCCACCGATCACGTCTACTCCGATCAGCGCGGCACTCTTTCAGCAGCCGTTCTCAGGTGGCTTGCAACGGTCGTGTCACCAGCGGCAGAGCGCTAACCCATCTACCGGCTGGAGTGATGATGGTGGTGATGGTGATGATGATGGTGATGGTGCGACTGCGCAAATGCTGAAGCCGAAACCATCAGGACCAGGGCAAAAAGCAGGGCCTTTTTCATGTCGAAATCATAGCAACAAAGAGCCGGTATACACGCGGCTTCAGGTTACTTTTGGGTTACATCGTCCCCCCAATGATGGTATGCCCACCGTCAGGAGAACTCTTCCAGCGCGCCTACCGGGGCGCTGCGCTTTTGCCGGGTGCGGAAAAAGAAGACCACGGCGATGAGCAGGTAGACAAAATAGAGATAGGGCAGCCAGGAATAGGGCGGAGCAGGCACCGGATAGAGAGTTCCCGCCAGGGCCATGATCATGGAAATTCCCCCCAGGACAGCGACGACCAGAAGAGTTGTCGACAGCGCTCCCTGCCTTTTTAGCTTGAGTGGCAGCGCGATGCAGGTGAGTCCATAGATGGTGACGAATCCGTAAACCGCGAAAGACCCAAGCCAACCGTAGATGTCCGTACCTGAGAATCCGAGAGTGATAAGAATCACCACCGGGATGCCCACGACGGCAGCGGTGATCAGTACGGCGACATGTGGGGTGTCGTTGCGCTGATGGGTCCTGCACAGGCGCATCGGAACCAGTCGGTTATGGGCCATGAGCAACAGGATGCGGGCGGCGGCTGTGATGCAGGCCAGGAGGCAGGCAAACATGCTGATCATGGCTCCGGCGTCAATGATCAGGCCAAGAACAGGCAACGACACTTGGTTTGCCAGGATGTGCATGGGTGCATCGGTTTTGTCGAGGGCGACGCCCGCATTGCGAAAGCCAAGCACTTCGGCATACGCAGCCAGGATGAAGAAAGCCCCGGCGCCCAGCGCGCACTGCAAAACTGCGCGCGGGATGGTGCGTAGCGGTTCTTTGGCCTCGTGACCCAGCGCAGTTGCACTCTCAAAACCGACAAAGCTGAAAATCGCCAGCACTAACCCCAGCCGGATGCTCGAGATCGAACTGCCCTGCAGCCGCACTTGTGGCCAATCGAGGTGCAGCCCGTTCTTCCACAAAACCAACACCAGCACCGCTACGATACAAACCGTGGACGCGCCTTGTAGCCACAGCATGGCTCGTGCGGAGAGCTTCACATCGCGGTATGCCATGGTAGCGGCCCCGACGACGGAGATCAGCACCAGCAGATCGGGCGCGATCGTATGGCCGGTGAAGGTCTTCAGCAAAATATTCGAGTACTGAACGAAGCCCCCGACGATCGACGAACCGGTGGCTACATATCCCAGGACGAGGGCCCAGGCGGCGATAGCGGCAACCATGGGCGGTAGGGAATCGGTGGCATAGCTGTAAAGCGAGCCGGGCGAGGCTGACCGTCGTGCGAGCGCGCCGATGAGCAGGGCAATCAGCGTGATCTGCACGGTGCCGAGAGCATACGCGGCCCAGGTTCCATTGCCGGCCAAGGCAAAGACCAAGGGGATGGTCAGGATCGGCGAAAGTACCGGCGCGATGGCGGCAACCGACTGGGCCAAGGTTTCCCAGGGCGTCAGAATGTTATGGCGCAGGCCATATTCGATCTCGGAGCCGGTTGCAGAGATAGCTGTGGTCTCGGGCGGCAGCGGTGCGTCTCCAGAAAACTGGTTCAAAAGGTCTGAGTTTGCGAGCGACGGTGAAGGTCCCGGATTTACGACTGCGCGGACCCATCCATGGTTGCGCGTGCGGTCCCACCTGCCCCGGCGAGCCGTGGGGCCGGCCAGGAACACACGAAGTGCGTTGACCCGAACAATTCTGACAGCAAATCCGAGAGGAAGGCCTGAAATGAGTTTGCTGGGAAGTTGTACGGGAAGTCAAAGGATTTTATCGACGGTGTAGAGTGAGGATATGGCAACGCAGCTCGCCCCCGGATTTCCTGTACGTTGCTCTAGAAAGATCTGCGTATGCGGCTTTCTTCACGGAAAGGCGCATGAGGCTCGCTGAACCCAACAAGCTTCACAGGAAATCCGGGTTCGAGCAGGCGCTTAGCCTCTACGATCTCCCCCCAAACGCGACCGTCCGCCTCATCAGCCGTTCTGAAAATGAGACTTACAAGGTCGAAGCTCCATCCGGCGGGCGGTGGGCTTTGCGCGTTCAGCGGCCGGGGTATCAGTCGAAAAATGCGCTCGCTTCGGAGATTGCCTGGCTGGTCGCATTGCGCCAGGACGGGGTGGTCGCTACGCCGGTCCCCATCGCCGGGCTCAATGGGGAATGGGTCCAGTCTGCGCGGATCCTCAGCGCCACTGAAGCGCGCAACGTAGTTCTCTTTGCCTGGGAAGACGGCCGTCAACCCGGCATCGAAATGGACCTGCGCCAATGCTTTAAGAGCCTGGGCGCCATCACTGCGAAGATGCATGCGCATAGCCGCACATGGCAGCGGCCGGAAGGTTTTGAACGTTTTACCTGGGACTTTGAAGCCGCCCTGGGAGAGTCTCCGCGATGGGGCCGTTGGCGCGATGGGCTGGGTATGGACGGCAAGAGGCTAGACCTGTTTGGCCGGACAGTGGACTTGATCCGGGATCGCCTGGCCCGTTACGGCAGCGGTCCAGATCGCTTCGGCCTGGCCCACTGCGACCTGCGGCTGGCCAATCTGCTGGTGCAGGGAAGCGAAGTCAAAGTGATCGACTTCGATGATTGCGGATTTAGTTGGTACATGTACGATGCCGCTACGCTCATGTCGTTTTATGAGCACCTGCCCGGAGCCAGCAGGCCTGATTGAACACTGGTTGGAAGGCTATCGAGGGGTAAGAACCGTGGCCAGGGCCGAAGAAGAAGAGATTCCAACCTTTGTCATGCTGCGCCGCCTGCTGCTGGTGGCCTGGGTCGGCTCCCACGCGGAAACCGATCTTGCCCGTTCCCTCGGCGTCACCTACACGGATCAGACCGTGGGTCTTTGTTCCGCTTACCTCAGGCGTTTCGGCTAAAGCATTTTTGCTAATGGTGTAGAGCAGGAAACTGGACTCAACGCGGCCATTCCGCCAAAATCGGTTTGCCCCGGGGTGGAAAGAATGGCCGCACATAGCTGATCCCACCGGACCACAGTATTAGCAAAAATGCTTTAAAGGCGATCAGTCAAGACGCACCATGATCTTGGAAAACCCGCTTGGATGATCGCTCCAGGCCTTGATCATTGCCGGCGCCTGCTCCAGCGGGACAATCGCGCTTACGGCGTCGTCTACCGGAAAGCGATGCTCTTCGAGCATGCGTATCACTTCACGAAAGTCCTCAGGGAGGGCATTGCGTGAACCGAGAATGTCGATCTCTTTCTGGACGAACCACTTGGTTTCGTAAGCCACCGGTTCTTTGGCGTAGCCGATATAAACTACGCGCCCGGTAAAGGCCACTTCGTCGACGGCGCTGCGGAAGGTCTCTGGCAGCCCAATCGCTTCAATAATTACGTCCGGCCCCCGCCCGCCGGTAAGCTCCAGCAGCCGTTCGTGCAGGGGTTCTTTTGAGGTGTTGACTGCGTGGGTTGCGCCGGCGCGCAGAGCCAGGGCGAGTTTTGCGTCATCGAGATCGACAGCGATCGTCTTAGCTCCGCGGAAGCCAGAGGCGGCCACGGCTCCGAGCCCTACTCCGCCGCAACCGAAGACCGCAACCGTATCCTGCGCGGTAACGCGTCCCCGGCCCACTGCGTGGAGGCCAACGGTCAAAGGCTCAACCAGGCAGAGTTCCTTGATAGTCAGGCGGGCAGGATAGAGTTTCTCCGCCGGCACCGCGATATATTCCGTCATCGCCCCGTTGCGTTGCACGCCCAGCGTTTCATTGAACTGGCAGGCATTCGGACGGCTCCGCAGGCAGGCGGGGCACCGGCCGCAACCAAAGTAGGGCGAAAGAGTAACGTCCATTCCTGCGGCAAGTTCCGGATGCGCCCTGCTCGGTTCAGCGATCGTAGCCGCCACTTCGTGGCCCGGGATGCGGGGAAAACTTACCATCGGATTCCTGCCCCGATAGGAATTGAGGTCGGTTCCACAAAGGCCGATCATACGAACCTTGAGCAACACATCATCATTGGTCGCAACCGCATCCGCAACTGTTTCAATTGCAACATCGCCGGGCTCTTTTATCACGAATGCTTTCATATTTTGTACCCTACCTGTCTAAGCCTGTTTGCCCCATACAACAAAGTTGTCATCCCGAGCGAAGCCGAGGGACCTGCAGTTCTCTTTCCACCTACTACCCCCCCTGGAAATGAGTTTTCAACGCGAGCGTAGTTGGAGGGATGCTGTGAATTTTCGATCTTCCTTAGCCTTGATTTTCGGGGCGCCCCGAAGGCCAGACATAATTGAATACCGGCGCCAGAATGGCTTTGACTTGACGCAGAAGCTCTGGATCAGTCGATGTGCGCAGCAGCTTCAGGCTCGCTTCCACCTGCCGCGTGTTTGCCATACCAACCAGTGTGCTCGAGACGTAGGGGTGGGCCAGGGAGAAGCGCATGGCCACGTCAGAGATATCCGCTCCATGACTGCGGCAAAATTCGGCCGCCCTTTTTCCCGCGTCGCGCACGGCCTGCGGTGCGGGGTGCCACTCGGCTGGACCATGCTCGGTCAAAATACCCATATGCAAAACAGCTGCATTGATAAGCCCGATACCACGCTCCCGGGCAAAGGCGGTCAGAACCTCATCCATATCGGTGTTCATTAGGTTGTAGTGGCAGTACGTAAGAATGCTATCGACCGGCATAGCTTCGGCAATGCGCCGCAGTAGTTTTGGCGGATATCCGGTGATGCCGATGTAACGAGCCTTGCCTTGTTGCTGCAATTGCCGCAAGGCGGGGAGCGTCTCATCGATAATCTGTTGAGCGTCGCCGAACTCGAGATCGTGTACTTGAAAAAGATCGATATAGTCGGTCTGCAACCGTCGCAGTGACTCATCCACGCTGGCGATCACGCGCTTCGCGGAAAAATCGAACTCGGCCATTCCGTAGCGTCCACACTTGGTGGACAAAACGACGCGTTCGCGTCTGCCTACCAGCGCCTCGCCGAGTCTCGTCTCAGCCAGCGTAATCCCGTAGTAGGGCGAAGAATCAAAGAAGTTGATGCCGCTGTCCACCGCCAGGTGTACAGCCCTCTTGCCCTCGCCGGGGTCGATCTCACCGAAAACGCCGCCCAGAGCGGCGCCTCCAAAGCCAATCAGTGAGAGGTTAAGGTCCGTCTTTCCAAGTCTTCTGTAGTCCATCGTATCGGCCCCGGTATGCAGCTTGATTGCGATTTCGCGCTATTGGTTGACCCCGCTCGCCAGGAAACCGCCGTCGACCACCAGGATCTCGCCGGACACATACGATGCGGCATCCGAAGCCAAATACACGGCCGCGCCCACCAGCTCTTCTGTCTTGCCGAAGCGGCCGATCGGGGTGCGCATCTTGAACTCCCGTCCACGCTCCGTACTGTCCAGCAGATTCGCATTTAGATCCGTGCGGAACACTCCGGGTGCAATAGCGTTTACCAGCACTCCGTGCCGCGACCATTCCACGGCCAGTACTTTGGTCAGCGCGCCAACCGCCGCCTTGCTGGCACAGTATGCGGCAACTTCGAACAGGCCCACGTAGGTGGAGAGCGATCCAATATTGATGATTCGTCCGTAGCCGCGGCTGAGCATGTGCTTCCCGAAGACCTGGCAACCGCGCAGCGTGCCCGTCAGATTGGTGTCCATGATCCTCTCCCAATCCTCTTCCGGAAAGTCGAGTGTGGGCGCGCGTTTGGTGATGCCGGCGCAGTTGATCAGAATGTGCACCTGGCCAAACTCATGCAGGACGTCATCGCGCAGTGCCTCAAGCGTGGCTCGATCGTGCACGTCCGAGGTCCGGCGCAATGTCTTCCGCCCCTTGGCCTCGATCTCGGTGGCAGTTTGCTCAACCTGTTCCGCTCGCCTTGAAGAGGCGACTACATTCGCGCCGGCATCTGCCAGGCCGAGAGAAAGCGCATGACCAATGCCCGTGGTGCCGCCCACAACCACGGCGGTCTTGCCTTGCAAATCAAAGATGGAAGCACTCATGAAGGGACTGTTTCTCTCCGACGAGGTAGGTTCTTGCTGGTTTGACCGTCGATACAGTAAGCGCTACATTGAGTCTATATCAGAGCGCCTTAACCTGGAGAACGCTGGCTCAGCGTCATCCACAGTGCCCACGAGAAGAAATGGCTGCCGAAAAAATACTCAGGATCGACCCCAAAGACAATGTCCTTGTAGCGCTAACCCCTCTTCCCGCGGGGGAAGCCATCACTTTCGCCGGGGAGCAGTATGTTCCTCAATCCGAGATTCCGGCCAAGCAGAAATTTGCCATGCGCGATCTCGCCCCAGGGGATGAAGTCATCATGTATGGCGGAGTCGTCGGGCTCGTCCGCCACGCGATCCCCCGCGGGGGTCTGCTGAGCACGCGGAACGTGCAGCATGATGCTTCCGGCTTTGGGCCCAAGGTGGGCGAGTATGTCTGGTCTCCGCCTCGCGTGTCGCATTGGTCAACGCGCACCTTCGCTGGTTACCACCGTGCAGACGGCCAGGTTGGCACCCGTAATTACTGGCTGGTAATTCCCCTGGTCTTTTGCGAGAACCGCAATGTAGAAGCCCTGCGCGAGGCCTTCGAGGAAGAGCTTGGTTACGGGCGGCCGAAACTCTACCGCCAGCAGGTGCGGCAACTGATCGAACAACATAACCAGGCGTCGCGAGCGACAGAGCGCGACGATCTCACTCCGGGTCGACAGGAGCAAGTCTTTCCCAATGTCGATGGAGTAAGGTTCCTGGTGCATGAAGGCGGCTGCGGCGGTACCCGGCAGGACTCCAAAGCGCTCTGCGGGCTGCTTGCCGGTTACATCCATCATCCCAACGTTGCCGGCGCCACGGTGCTGAGTCTCGGCTGCCAGAACGCTCAGCCGTCCATCCTGATGGACGCGCTGCGCGAGCGGGACCCGGCCCTGCACAAGCCGGTTCTCATGTTCGAGCAGCAGCAGTCCGGTCTTGAATCGACCATGCTTTCCGATGCCATTCGAGCCACCTTCGAAGGCCTGGTGGAAGCCAATCGTCTTACCCGAAAACCCGCTCCTCTCAGCAAGCTCACCGTGGCCTTGAAGTGTGGAGGCTCCGATGGATTTTCCGGCATCTCGGCCAATCCTGCGCTCGGGCATGTCTCCGACCTGTTGGCGGCATTAGGCGCAAAATCGATCCTGTCGGAGTTTCCCGAGCTCTGTGGAATGGAGCAGAGTCTGATCAACCGCTGCGTGGAGGCCAGCCACGCCGACCGTTTCATCCAACTGATGCGTGACTATGCCGCCCGGGCAAAGGCAGTCCACTCCGGCTTCGAAATGAATCCTTCTCCTGGAAACATCAAGGACGGACTGATCACCGACGCGATGAAGTCGGCAGGCGCGGCCAGGAAGGGTGGCACCTCTCCCGTCTGCCAGGTCTTGGACTATCCGGAATATGACAACACGCCGGGTTTGGCCCTGCTTTGTACTCCAGGCAATGACGTCGAGTGTGTAACCGCACAAGTAGGCGCGGGCGCCAACATCGTTCTCTTTACCACCGGCTTGGGCACGCCCACCGGCAATCCCATTGCGCCGGTGATCAAGATTTCCACCAATACCAGCCTCGCCGAACGCATGGCAGACATCATCGACATTGATACTGGAGCCGTGATTCGCGGCGAAACCACGATCGAGCAGAGTCGGCGAATCCATTCTGGAGCGGATCGTTGAAGTTGCCAGCGGAAAGGTACGAACCAAGGCCGAGCAGCTCAATCAGAACGACTTCATCCCCTGGAAGCGCGGCGTGTCTCTCTAAGGCAGTTTCGCAATGACTGCGGCCTGATAAAGATCGCGAGGTGTGGTCCCGCTTCGGACTACACCAAGTGCGAAACTTCTCTAGCCAATCCGGCAACGGAACTCAGGCTTGCCCGCGATCCCAAGATTTCCCAGGAATAGCCTGCCGCCGATGTAACCCTGCTGCGGCTCGTACCCTGGGGGCGCCAGCGGCAGCGCATCGCTGAAATTGGCAGATGTCACAAATATATCGGTCAGATCAGGGCCGCCAAACGCGAGCGACGATGTCTGTTTCGCCGGTACCGGCACTCTGCGTTCCACGCGCCCGTCGGGGTCGTAACGTACCACGCCTGAGCCGAACCACTGGGCCGACCAGACGAACCCTTCCGCGTCCACCGTGAGGCCGTCGGGAATCCCTTCCTCCAACGGAACCCGCACGAATGGCCGCTTCCCGTGAATGCCACCGCGCACTGCGTCGTAGTCGTACGCATAGATAACCCGCTCCGCGGAATCGCTGAAGTAGAGCGTGCGCTGGTCGGGAGAAAAGCCGAGGCCATTGGCCAGGCGGATGCCGTCATCTAAAATATGAGCGGTCCCGTCGTGATCCACGCGCATGAGTTGACCCAGCGGATAATCCCCCGCCGCCTCATAGAGGCAGGATCCGGCGAGCAAGCGGCCTTGCGGGTCGGCGACGCAGTCATTCATCCGGCAGGCATATCCGTCCACTTCGCTGGCCAGCAGCACAGGTTCCTTCTCACCGTCCCAGGTCCATATGCCGCTGCCATTGACGATGACGAATCCAACCGGCTCATTCAACGCGAATCCGCAAATCTCCAGTCCGTCGCTAAGGACCCTGGAGCGTTTCTGCGCCCACTCATAGCAGTAGAAACGGCGACCGCCGAGGTCGGTCCAGAAAAGCGAATTGCGCGTGCCGTCCCACAGCGGACCCTCCCCGCACACGTCTTGGTAATCGGCAATCGCTTCAAATTGCGGCATCCTCATATAAGATCACACGCACGTCAGGATATAGTTGGGAAATCTCTGCTGACATGTAGAAGGAGTTGCATGCTCAAGACAGGCATCCTCAATCCCGCCTTAAACTCTCTTCTCAGCCGTATCCGGCACACCAATACCCTGGTCATCGCCGATCGTGGATTTCCATTTTGGCCACAAATCGAAACCGTAGACATTTCGTTGACCGACGATATCCCGCAGGTCCTCGACGTGCTGCAGGCGATCAGGAGAAATTTCGTCGTGGGCCACGCTTTCATGGCTGAAGAATTCCTCGCCGTAAACCAGCCCGAGACGCGGGATGCTTTCGCGGCGGCGCTGAAAGGTGTGCCCACTCTCTACGAGCCGCATGTGGTCTTCAAGAAGCGAGTGCCGCAAGCCATCGGGCTCATCCGCACGGGTGACACCGTAATCTACTCAAACCTCATTCTCGAGTCCGGTTGATGGGCATAGGTTTCCCGTTACCGTCCAAGCGAACCCGAGAAGCAGAAGGTCTTGTTCCTGAAATTGGAGGGGCTAAGCAGGCTTGCGGCTCAAAGCACGTCGCAATACAAGTTCGAGAGCCTGCTTCTGCTGTTCGTACTCCGAGTCGGATAATTTGCCTTGCAGATGGTCCGTCTCCAGCGAGAAGAGCTCGTCCTTGAGCGCACCCAGAAGTCCGCCCGGCGCCTGAACCCCGGAGGCCGGAATAGTGCCTGACGTCAGCCTCTGTCCCAGATGCGTCCCCAGGACGGCGTAGCAGAAACCCCGCACCGACTGCGAATACCAACGTGATTCCCCCCAGGATCCACCACTTGTACTTGTTGAGAGGATCAGGGGTATCGATGGGCACCCCCAGGCCGCCCCCGGGACGAGTGTCATTGGCCGCCGCACTACCTCCCGCATCCGTCGCCCCTGCGCCGTCATTGGTCGGGTTTTCCGCCTGCGTATCACGTGGCATGGCGCCCGAGCCGGAGACAGTGAAGGCGAACGGGCGTGAGGGGGACCCGCCCCGCGCCAGCATGGTGAGCGCTCCTGGAGTCTCGTTGAGCGACTGGAAGGAGACCCCCGCCCCTGGTTTAAAGCTCATGCTCTTGGGCATCATCACCACGAAGCTATCAGTCGTCGTGGCGAAACGCTGGTCGAAGGCGAGACTGCCGGAGTAGGGCAGGTGATAGCTGAGCTGAAATTGAGTCACACCCGGGCGCAAGGGAAAGAGAAAGGCATAGTGACCCTTGTCGCCCAAAGGCACAGGCGAGGACTGCACCGGCATTCCGCCAGGCGCCATAGCTGCCGAGCCTTCGATCTGCGCATCGGGCGGAAGATAGAAATCGTAGGAGTGACTGCTGAACTGCGTACGCGGAGGGTTGGAGTCGTTCTTGATAAAAAAACTCTGGGTCACGCGAAGCCCTTGCGCGTCGGTCTCGACCCGCATCACATTGGCGACGGTGCTCACTCCGGCGACCACGGCCGCGACGTCGTACACCTGCACATTCACATTGGGCGTATTGGGCGGGGCCGGCTGGAAATATGCGGCACCCTGGTGATCGACGCGGATGAGATGCATCCCCGGATCCGGCGCATCGATCGAAAAATGGCCTTGGCCGTCGGTCTTGGTGTGCGCGATCTCCTGCATGCGTTGATCGAGTGCGATCAGCACCACCGCGTCCCCGGCCGCCGGCGTGTGTGTCGTACCGTTGGTGACGGTACCGGTGATGGTGGCCGCGGAAGCTCCGGCGGCGAAGACAAGCATTGCGCAGAGCGCAAGAGTTCTGCGCGGCATAGGTTTCGGTCTCATACTCATCTTTCTGTAGCAGCGCAGAAAATCATTTCAGGAATGTAGCGCGACCTGCAGCTCCAACTGGTCGATTTCCGCAAGTACTGCGGCGGTTTCGTTCTCCAGAGCAGCGCGCTGCGCCGCGTAATCTTCAGCCGTATATTTTCCCGCGCTG
The DNA here is from genome assembly GCA_963736535.1 of uncultured Acidobacteriaceae bacterium. Classification (GTDB taxonomy): domain Bacteria; phylum Acidobacteriota; class Terriglobia; order Terriglobales; family Acidobacteriaceae; genus PALSA-350. The sequence continues at coordinate 444,804 of CAVTPN010000005.1, read as the reverse complement.
TACTCAAAGTTCAGGTCACGAAGATTCTCGTAGAGCACGTCCTTCTGTTCGCGCAGGAAGTCGAGGCGTGTTTTCGGAATCTGCCGCGCGGTATGCCGCTGAGGATAGAAGACGAAGGCGAAGATCGCGAGCAGGAGCACTCCGCAGGCGATGGTGCTCATATCATCTGCTCATATTTGGGTCTCCCGGCGTATACGGTCACGGGTAGCGGCAAAGCCAGGCGTATTCGGTTCTGGCGGCGTGGGCACAGTGCGCAGTTTCCAGTTGCGCACGATCAGCAAAACAGCCGCGATGCCAAGAAAGAGCACCAGCGGTGGCATGACCCAAGCGAAATGGTTAAACCGGGTGAACATAGGCGAGGCCAGGATCACCGGTCCGTATTCATCCTGGAACTTATGAAAGATAGTGTTGTCGCTATCACCTCTGGCAATCGCCGCCGACAGTTCTGCGAGCATCACCGGCGAAACCGGACAGCCTACATGATTGCATTCGCCCAGCAGCTGATTGCAGCTGCAGCCACACATCAATTCGTGGCTATCCTTGTTGAACCGGGCAGAGGAATCGGTCGCGCCTGCCGTAACCGCAATCAGGATGCAGAGCAAGGCGAGCTGCGAGGTCCGGACGAGAACACCACGGGATTTCAATCGTGACCTCTGCCGGCGACCGCGACTTCAGGCTCATCCACCAGTCGCGGTGCCGGCGGCTTCACACCATCGCTAACGCCACCGCGGGTGCGGCCCGCAGCCAGCGTTGCGCTAAGGTTGGGCGCCAGCGCCACCAGCGTGCCAATCGCCACCACCACAACACCAATCCAGATCCAGGCCATGAGTGGGTTCAGGAAGACTTTGATGATGGGCAAGCCGCTGTCGGGGTTCTTCCCGGCATAAATGACATATAAGTCCCAGGCCAACGTGGAGTGGTTGGCGACCCTGGTTTCGGGTTGTTGCGAAGCGGCGTAGAAACGCTTTTCCGGCGCCAGCTGGGTGATCATCTTGTCGCCGCGGTAAACGTCCAACAGCGCGAACTCAGTGTCGTAATTCAAATTCGAGTCCTGCGTGAAACTCTCGCACACGATGCGATACGGCCCAATGGTCATGCTTTGGCCATTGTTCATCTCCTGCTCGTGGCTTTGATTGAAGGCGCCTCCGGCAATGCCAATAAAGATGATGACCACGCCGAAGTGCACCAGGTAGCCGCCATAGCGGCGTGTATTGCGCCGTGTGAGCTGGACCATCGAGGCAAAGATGTTTTGTCCGGTGTGCTTGCGGATAACGTTGGCGCCGCGCAAAAACTCCGAAGAGATCGCGGTGACGACGCCGGCACCCAAAGAAAAGGCAACCAGGGAATAGAAGGTGGCCTGATCGTTCCAGGGACGCAGTCCAACGGCCATCAGCACGATCGCGGTGGTCACAATCGCCGCGCTGGGCAGAATAAAGTTGCGCCGGATACTTTTGAAGGATGCGCTGCGCCAGGCTAGCAGTGGGCCAATGCCGGTGAGAAAGAGAAGGAAGAGGCCGATGGGCAGCGCCACGCGGTTAAAGAAAGGCGCGCCGACTGTGACCTTGTTGCCCTGCACGTACTCCGAGATGATGGGAAACAACGTGCCCCACAGGATCGTAAAGCAGGCCGCAAGCAAAACCAGGTTGTTGAACAGGAAGCTCGACTCCCGCGAGACCAGGGATTCCAGTTTGTGCTCAGACTTCAGGTGATCCCGCTGCCGCAAAAAGGTGAAAAGGCAGATAGAGAGCACAATGATGAGAAAGGCAGTAAACCAGCTGCCGATCGAAGACTGCGCGAACGCGTGCACCGAGCTGACCAGGCCGGAACGCGTCAGGTCGGTCCCCAGGATGCATAGCAGGAAGGTGCTGAAAATCAGCCATACATTCCAGTTCTTCATCATGCCGCGCTTCTCCTGCATCATCACCGAGTGCAGGAAGGCGGTGCCGGTGAGCCAGGGCATGAGCGAGGCATTCTCCACCGGGTCCCATCCCCAGTAGCCGCCCCACCCGAGCACAGAGTAGGCCCAGTGCGCGCCCAGGAAGATGCCGCAGGTGAGAAACAGCCAGGTGACCATGGTCCAGCGGCGCGTGATGTGAATCCATTTCTCTCCCGGGTAGCGCATCATCAGCGCGCCCAGAGCAAATGCAAACGGCACGCTGAAGCCCACATAGCCCAGGTAAAGCATCGGCGGATGGATCACCATCTCCGGGTACTGCAGCAGAGGATTCAGCCCGAATCCATCCGCTGGCGTCTGGCCCTGTACCAGGGCGAATGGGGGTGCGGCAAAATTCAGCAACAACAGGAAGAAGATCTGGATGCCGGCCAGGATGGTGGAGGCGTAAGCGGTAAGGGTGACGTCGACCTTATGACGTAGCCGGAGCACCAGACCGTAGGCGGTCAGCAACCAGGCCCAAAGCAGCAGCGATCCTTCCTGGCCCGACCATAGCGCGGCAAACTTGTAGGGTCCAGGCAGGGCGCGATTCGAATGATGGAGGATGTAGGAAACAGAGAAGTCGTTGGCAAAGGCGGTATAGACCAAGGCGACGGCCGCGCAGGTGACGGCAAAGAAGCTGCCGATACCGGCCCGCCGGGCGGTTTCCGCCAGCCGGTCGGGAGCTATCCGGCCGCGGGAGCCCGTGGCCAGTTGCCGCAGGGCGATTCCGCCGGCAAACAGCGTGTAGCCGCTTAGAGCAAGAGCAAGGAGGAGAGAAAAACTTCCAAATTCCGGCATGAGAAGGTCACAAGCCCTTCCAGATTGTCGCAGAGGCAGACAGGGAACGGCAATGGCGGCACGGAACAGCCTGAAAGCTGACGGGGTAATCCGGGAGCGCCTTGAATATCCGTGGGGTTATGCGGAGCGGCGCATATCTTCGCCGAGCAGTTGCTGAACCAACCGGATCAGGCTGTCTGGATCGCAAGGTTTGAGCCGGAAGACCACATTCAGCCCTTCATATGCGCTTTCGGCATCAGGAAGGCCGCTAAGCACCACCACCGGCAGGGTGAAACCGCGTTGGCGCACTTCAGCTACAAACTCCGGCCCGCTCATCACCGGCATCAGATGGTCGGTGATGATCAAACCGATGTTTCTGTTTCGTTGAGGACTTCGAGAGCTTGCTTGCCTTCGAGCGCGAGGCAAACCTCTCGACCGGACACCTCCAGGATGGCCCTGCGGGTGGCCGATTGTATTTGATTGTCATCCACCAGCAGTATGCGCGAAGTCATTCCCAAGGGCCCAGTTAACCTCCTGATCATGGATGAACGCCCGGTAAAAACGGTTGCCCGGGTCACAAAAATCTTGAAAACCTGTTTCTGCACCCCTGCCGACCGGTTTAAACCGGTCCAAAGTGAAAGTGAAGCTCCTGCACGCTGGCGATCGGCGTACCATCCTTGGTCGCGGGGCGAAAGGTCCAGGTCTTGAGGGTACCTATCACACTGGATTCTATGCCGTACCCAAGGGTACGCAAAACGGCGAGGTCGGCGACCTTGCCGCTGGGGTCGATGGTCACATCGACCACCACGTCGCCCTGTACCCCATGGGGCAACACCGAGAGATCGGGCGCCGGGCTGGGGGAGTAGGTGGTGAGAGCGATCTGGATCGCGCCCGAACCCCAGGAATCGGAGCCGGTACTCGAGTCCGGCGTGGCGGACGCGGGCGCGGACATATTTGGGGAGGGCGCCGCCTCGGTGACGGTAAGGTGTGGGAGTGGCGGCAGATGGAGGGCGGTGGGTTGTGGCGTAGAGGCCACTGGCGCGGAGAGGGGGTAATCTCCGGCGCGGAAACCGCCCGCGGTTTGATCCGGGTTTGCGGATGAAGCACCGGGGTGGGCGCCCGGCCCGGCAAGTACGCGATCTCCACACGGGTGCCCAGCGCGGTACCGGGCAGACTGAAAACATGCACTGGATGCAGCCGCATGGAGAAGAAAAACACGGCCGCGACCACAGCGTGCGCAGTCACAGACAGCCAAGCTGAGCTAAGGAAACTGCGCCGGGTTGGGAGCGGAGAAAACATGCGCCTATCTCCCCTATTTTAATTCTGACGGTCAGCCAGTGGGAAACCATGAATCTCGATAACCAACCATCGTGTCTTCTCCCTGTCTGTCGGCCCAGTTTGCCACACCGCCAACAAATGCTGGGTGGCCCATTCAAGCCTTCTTTTGGCTTGAGTGGGATAACGGAACCGGATGTGCCACTTCCCGTTCGTCATGCCCGCTCGGGGTCGCCGTGGAAGGGTACGGGCTTCAAGCCGTACGTAAATGGTTGTAAACAGGTCCGGCTTCAGCCGCTGAGGGACACATTCTAGGTCGGCCTGATCAATCGTGGCGGGGCGGCAGCGCGTCTGGCATGGCGACGATACCCACCCCGCCCATGGTGTCGCGCTCCAGCACCGGCGCGTAGACGCCGAGAGCTGGCGGGTCCACCAATCGCCGGTCATGCGCTTCTGCTGCCATCGAAGTAAACCAGTATTGCCACAGTACGGCGCGCACCTGGAGGGGAGGCTCACCGGCGAAGGGATTGCCGGCAAAGAGCGCCAGCACATCCGGGTCGTTGGCCAGCAGACGCTCTTCGGTTCGCGGAACCAGGGGGTTTTGCTGCCACGAACCGAGCGAGGCGAACCAGAGATTCCACTCAAAGCGCGGCTGATAGGGTGCATAGATTCCGGGCGCCCGGTCGAGCGCCTGTGGCTTGAAGCGGAAGGGATATGCGACCCAGTCCTGCCCGTCGCGAGAACCCTGAAACTCAATCTCATAGCGGCCCCGCGTCATCACGGCGAACAGGCCATATTGGTTGGCGATGCGAAAAGGCTCCAGCATGGTTACCGGTTGCATCGGCAACGGCAATCCGCCGAAGACCATGGAGATGAGTTCCACCGTCGTTACGTAACCCACCAGCGTGAGCAGCACGGCACTGCATCGCGAGACCAAAACCTCTCAGCAGGCGACCCGCCACCGGCGTTTCCTCCGTGCCCGCTTCTACAACGTCCTGTGGCTCGACTTTTCCCGTTACCCACCCGTGAAGAAGCGGTCGTCCAACAACAGGAAGCCAAGCGTCAGAACGAGGTAATTGAGAAAGGTGTAATTAGCGGTGAAAATTACGCCCAACTTCCCACGGGGTGACGATGAGAAAGCAGAGATGCGCCAGCGGCGGGGAAGAAACAGCATCCAGACGATGGCCAGTTCCAGGGCCAGGGTAGAGAACGCGGTAGCCCGATGGAACCAGTGCGGTAGGTGCTGAATGTACCAACCGATCCAGGTCGGCAGCGGACCGTTCTGGTAGTACTCGTCCATCGCGGTCAGATGGCGCCACTCCTGGTCCCCGCTGAGCAGCTTCACCAGGCCCGATTCGAAGTAGATGCGGAACCACTCCCACTGCAGCAGAAACAGGCTGGCGCGTGAAGGCGGATGGTCATCGCCCAGCCCGGGCCGCAGGCCGGGCGGGGCAAAAAAAAGCGCCAGGAACCCTGCTTCCAGAAGCATGCCGTCGGATTGGTATCCGGAAAAATCCTGGGCCGCGCCGACGAAGGAAAGAAAGCAGACGAAGCAGATCAGCAGCATGGCTCGAGGCCAAAGGTTGACAGTAAGCAACAGCGAGGCGGCTAGGCCCGCCCAGCACATCGCCATGAGCACGTGCGAGCCGCTGCCAGCCACAGCAGAGTGGGCGCGAACCAGTAGCGCGTCCAGGGCCCGAACGATTGCGCGACTGCCCGCAGGTATCTGTCCGCGGGCAGAATGCCGGCGGGTCCCATGAGGCCGCGGATCTGAAAGAGGAGAGAAACAAACGCGGAGCAGTAGATCAGGCCCAGCGCGCGCAGCACAATCCAGCGCGGGATCAGCCGGTCCGCCGCGCCCTGCTCTGGAGCCGAACAGCCAGAGGAATGTGTCCTTCACCAATGCTGGCATTCTAGAGCATGAACCCGCGTGGTGCACTTACCGCAATCCGCATTGGGGAGAACGTCGATGTTTCTTGAGGAAAAATCCGTCTGAGCTACCCTGTGCACCGCAACCTGTTGTGCTGGGTTCTGCTCTTTGCCGAAAGTATGAGGCGCGCATCTCAGCACGGATGCGCCTTCGATGTCGTAGGTGCACGTTCCAGCAGCCTTTCCCCAGCGGGGCGAACGCGGATTGTCGTTGGAGTGTGAGGCGTGCTGGTTAGCTGCCCTGATGCACCACCACAACCTTCTTGTGCCGGGGGCTTTAGGCTTGGTGCGCGGGGCCGGCGGCGTGCCGCCGCCGGTGTAGCTGCTTGCCACCAGCCACGTTTGCGCGGCGAGCACGACCGGGTCGCTGCTCTCCGGCGGCATGCCGGTGGGGACGGGAATACCTGGTCGGGAGTGAAGCCATCGGGGAACGCCTTGCCGGTGCGGTCGGCGTCGATGGCGGTGGTGAGGTAGAGTTCGGCGCCGTCATCCAGCTTGAAGGGCTGTACGGCAGTGGATTTTCCGGCCGTGCGGGTACCGAAGAAGCGGGTGTCGGGCCGGCCGTGGAAAGCGATGGTAATGGCTTCCGCGGAGCTGGCCGTGCTGCTATCGACCAGAACGGCGACTGGAGCGGATGAGGGTCTGAGCGCGGGCCCTTCCTCCAGGGTCAGCGAAACCGTTTCCAGGCCGGCGGGATTGCGGGTTCCGGTCTTACCGTCCTGATAGAACCAGGTAATGTTTCCGTCGGCGGCCACGAATGAGCCCACGACGCCATCGCCCAGAATCGGCCCAATGCCGGTCAGCATCGGCCACATATTGCCGCCGGTGTTGCCCCGCAGGTCAACGATCCATCCCTTGGGGTTTTGCGCCGAAAGGTCGGTCAGAATGCGGCGCACGTCAGCGGCATAAAGAAGCAGCCCATCGTTATCCTTGGCGGAACAACGGGGAAGCACGACGTAGCCGAAATTCCTGCCCTGCGAAGTCACGATATGGCCTTCGGGCAGACGGCGACTGGTGAAGGCGGTGGGAACGGTCGTCTCCGTCCGGGCGCCGGCCGGCGCGCTGTTCGCAGCCTCTTTCTCCGCCTGTTGCATCAGCGCGATTTGATCGGGATAGAGGCCGGGAGGCAGGCGAAGATGGCTTCCCGGATCGCCCAGCTGTACCAGGGCCCAATAGATCGCCGGGTAAGTGTCAATGGGATTGAAGGCGCCGCCCGCGCGTTTGAAAGCCTCCGTCCGGAGCGCAGCCCAGTCCACGCCCTCGCCATGCAGGGCGTGCTGCCGCATGATGTCGATGGCGTTGTCCAGGAAGGCCGCGGCGTCCGGCGTGATCGCAGTCGGACTGACCTGCGGTTGGGGGGCAGGCTTCTTGCCAGCCAGGCTGACGGCCGGGCTGAGGAGGAGCAACGAGCATGCGAGAATGCGAATTTGGTACTTCATGGCAGAGCAAGGCTAGCATGTGATCCGGCAGCAATTTGATCGCACAAAGGTTGCAGAATGCGACACTTCGGGCCGTTACGGCAGCTTACAAAAGTTGTAGAAAGACACAAGTCGGTTGCACAAGAGAACAGGAAACAGTAGTAGCTACATATCCGCTATTCGGATGCATACTTCACGGCGATGAATCTCGCTGGCACCAGAGTCTTGCCGCATAGCAGAACGTGGGACGCCCAGTCTTTCGGCCAGGTACTGGGCGAACGGGGGCACCCGTCCAGTTCTGTTCCTGTGTACCTGCTAAAGTGCAGGGCTGACGGGCAGCGCGAAGTCCACGCCGGCGGCGCGGTTGGCTTCGACCGTGGCCGGCACATTGAGCAGGGAGAGCGGTATTTCCTGGCGTGACTCGCCGTCGAGAGCGTAGAGGGTATTGGCGGTGAGCGCGTAGTTATGCACCTGCACCGGCGGGCGGCCATCCTTGAAGATCAGGGTTGTGGCGGGCTGGGCGTGCACCGGAGCAGCCTCGATTTGCGCGCTGGTATGCGGGCCGGAAAGGTGACGGAGCGTTCGCCGCCACTTCAGGCGCCTGCTGGGCCGTAATCGCCCATGGGCTGGTTGCCGGTATGTTCAGCCTGCTGCGGCGCTGGTTGTGGCGCCTGCTCGCCTCATCCTGGTCATCCCCGTAGGCGAAGGCCGTCGGCAACGGGAGACCGTAGCCGAAAGGGATCAACGCCAGGGTAGCCCGCGTAGAGATAGGGTAACGTCCACGATATCCCACCCCTGCCGGCTGTTGGCCGGATGGTGACGTGGTCCGCACGACGGCCAGTGCCCCGTTCGGCTCGTTGGAAAGGATGGGTGAGTGCGCGGCCGGGCTCGTGAAACAACGATCCCGGAGGGGGAGCAAAGCGTGCGGGAGACCCGGTGGAAGATGGGGCGGAGTGGACCGCGCCCCCGAATGGGCCGACGACACCGGGGCCGCAAGCCCGCCATGCTGGGCCAGCAGACCCGCCTGGGTCAGAAGACTCGGACGCCAGAAACCAAACGCGACTTCGAAGAAACGCGAGCCCATAGGCCGACGCCGCATACGCTGATTCTAGACCTACGTCAGGATTGCCGTCCGCGCGTCAGGCCGAATCTACTTCAACACCGAGAACGGACCCAGCTCAGCTGCCGCGGAACGGGCTGGCCACGGTCGCCCACACCGGCATGGCAAGTTCCGGCATAGGTTTCGAGATGAAGAACTTGCGCGTGTGCCGGGAAAGCCAACGCGCACCGGAGTTCGCTTTCTTCCGCCGCGCGCTGTCGGTGCTGATGCCGGTGCCGGCATACATCTTGCGGTAAAGCTTGGAGAGGAAGACGAAGGCGACCCGGGAGCGCAGAGTCGGCGCGCAATCGGAACGCTTCCAGATGGAAGAAAAGCTGTAGAAGCGATCCCATACGCCCTGGGTCCGGTTGCTGATCTCCTGCGAGCTCATGAGCGGGTGGGGCATGAACATCTTGGGCCGGATCGCGGCGGGAATCAGCCAGTATCGCGTGACCGGGATGCCCTCGACATACACCGGCGCCTTCTCCTGCTCCTTCTCCCAACGCAGAAAGTCGACCGTGCCTGGAAAGGGCGTCAACATGACGAACTGGGCGAAGGCAAGTCCAGCCCTGGAGGCAAGATCGGCGGTGGCTTTGAAGGTGTCGGGCTTATCCGAAGGCAGGCCGAAGATGAAGGAGCCGAGCATGTGCAGCCCATGCTGCGCGGAAAGTCTGCAGTTGCTTGACCAGGCCCTCCCCGGAAAAATTGAACTCCTTGAAAACCGACTTCAGGCCTTCGGGGGTCACGGCCTCGACGCCCAACCAGCGCTCCCTTGATGTTTGCATTGCGCATGGCATCGAGATATTCCGGATCCTCGGCCGATTCCATGGTGATCTGGGTGAAAAAGACCATGTTTTTCGGCAGCTTCGCCATCTCCGCCATGAGCGCGAATTTGTCGCTGCGGATCTGCTCCAGCTCGGCCAGCTTGGCGTAGTTTTTCTGCTCCCTGGCGAGCCGCAGATCGGTCAGGGTGACGGGATAGAAGTTGTCGTCCGCCAGGGCGATATAGCGGAAGCCTTTGCGCCGCAGCTGGACAATCTCCTCAATCACGCTCTCAAAACTCCGCTGCCTCGGCTTTTGCCCGTCGGTGCGCCAGACGGAACAGAACGAGCAATGCTTAGGGCAACCACGAACCGTCTGCACCGAAGCCCACATATATTTGTCCGGCGGCAGCAGGTCCCAGCGGGCGGCAACGAACTGGTCCGCATCGATCTTGCCCCCCTCGTAGATCTGTTTTGGCTTGCCGTGGACGCAAGCGTCCAGCACCTTGGACCAGATGACATCGCCATCGCCCTTGACCACGCAATGCGCGTGGCCACGCTCCAGGGCTTCCTCGGGGTAAAGCGTGGCGTGAATGCCGCCATAGATCACCCACGCGCCGCGTTCTCGCGCCATGCGGCCGACCTCATAGCCGCGCAAGGCATTTCCGGTGTGAATCCCGATGCCGACAAAGTCTCCCGGTCTGAATGCTTGAGGGAACCAGCGCTTCCAGCGTCTCGTCCACGATGACCGGATCGCCGAACGAGCAGGGGGTAGCCGCCGCCAGCACGTAAAGCCAGCGGGGAGTGATGACCGCGGTGCCAAAAGAGTGGTCGCTGGGATTGATGAGGAAAACTGCCATACGTGTACGTCCTTTCTAAGACAAAAGCACTCCGCAACTAACCCTTGCGTGTCCGCGCGAAATTAAGACATCTCGCACAAAACGCAAAAGTTACGATGACAAGGGGTCGCTAGAGCTTCTGGAAAGGAGCAAAAGAGATCACGTTTGGCAACGTGCTAAGACTATCCCCAATTACAGGCTTTGTGTATGAATTGTGGCGCAATATGGCGCATCTGGTCCCTAACTGATACGCACCTCGGCCTCTGTCTTCCCGAAATGGATGCGGCAATCGGCTCGCCAGGGACAGCACCTCGTTCGACCTTAACTTCGGTCATCGAGCCATTCTGGTTTCGGCTTGTCCACTTGCCCCGGGACAGATTTTTCAGTCCCAGCGGGTTGCCGATTACCTCCGCCAGCGGGCTCCCGAAGTTGTACGTATCCCCTTCCAGGTGATGGGCAAAGAGTTGTGCGCCCGGACTCAGCATGACCAGCTGCGAGCCGTAATCTGCGCCCACTCGCATACGCGGAGGATTTCCCAGAACGGAACGGCAGCCCCAGCAAGGATCGAGCGCTCTTCTTTTGCCGTAACAGCTCCAGATCGAAGAAGTTCTCCGCCCCGCAGTGGGGGCAATGGAAGATCGCATCGCGCAGCGCACACATCTCCTTGCGCCACTCATTTTCCATCACCCGGGCATCCGGGTCATGCAATCCCACGGTGAAGGCGCGGATGAAAAGCTTGCGCAGAGAGCCCGGGGTAGATAGGCCAGAAGCTCAGCGGATTATCATGCACCCCGGGTTGGGGGCGATTGGAATCGTTGTCGGGATCGAAGATGAAGACAGGGTCCAGCGCGCAAAGCCGGTGCGATTGATCGGGATCGGATGCATCGTAGGGCAAGGTCAGTTCTCGCTTGCCTTTCAAGGGATGGCCGATCACGAAGATGAAGAAGAGCAGAACGGCGAGCGAGAAGCGGTCACTGGCGGCGTTGGGCTCGACCAGATCCTTGGCTACCTCGGGCGCCATGAAGCCGGGCGTGCCCTTGATGCTGCCCGGCTTCAGGTTCACGTCCACGTTGTCCGTATCCGCGATGCGAATATCTCCCGTGCCGGGGTTGAAGAAAACATTGCCAAAGTTGATATCGCGATAGCACAGCCCGGCGGCGTGCAGCTTAAGAAAGCTGTGCGCCAGCCGGAATCCCACAATGCTCAGCGCCCGGAAAGAAGGCTCGGTCTGGCGCCGCATCAGGTCGACCATGCTGACGAAGTCGGGGGTCTTGATCGGCATCAGGTACCCGCCGTATGCATTGCTGCGGGGATACGAAACCAGATCGAAGGGCCACAGAAACTGCTCGGTGGGCGTTCCGCTGTTGATGGCCACCTTGAGACGCTCCCACAGTCTCGCGGTCTCCGGCCAGATACTCCGGGCCGATACCACTTGAGGGCATAGTGCGCGTCGCCGATACGCGCGCGATACACTTCGGCCTGGCGCGCCTTCGCCCAGAGTATCTTCGATCACCGCCGCGGATTGCATATTGCGCGCGATCAGCACCTGGCCCCGCTTCAGCATCCCTTCCATCATGCGTGGCGCCTCATCTGAGCACTATTCACTGATCTGCCGCTGCCGGGGATGCATCGGCAACGGGCGCCAGAGTTCCCGTAACTTTCGGCGCAAAGGTAATGTTGACGGGCTCCGCGCCCAGCTTCCAATCGCTGTCCGTAGCCAATCTTCTGCCCCGTGTTCACGACCCAAATGTCTGTCTTTGAATCGTTGAACAGGAACAGCGGCGCCGTTCACCTCTTTACCCAGCCACCCGGCATAATCCCCGTTGGGATAATCCTCTGGATTTACTTTCGCGTGAATAAAGCGAGGAGGGATCGTCGCTCCCTTGTACAGCGAGATCGGTTTGCCGCCAATTAACTGTAACGTCCATTGCTGCCCCGACGGCTTACGCTCCGAGTCGCGGATAGGAGCAGGCCGCGGCCTTCTTGGTCGGGGGGGCAGTACCCATGGTGGGAGCAACGGGGGTGGGAGCCGGCGTGTGGGGAAAGATTCGGTTGTGAAAAATCGCCACCGGGATGGCAATGGCGGCGGCGACCAGCAGCGAGAAGAGTATTGCGCAGGCGCCGGTTATCCTTGCGCGTTTGTTCTACACGCATGGCGAGTTCCTGGAGCTTCTGCTGCTGGCTGCTGTGCCGCGCCTTGAGTTGTTCAATCAAGGCGGATTTGGAGGCAGCGGTCATCAGGGGCCGCGGAACTTTCGTTGCCCCTGTCGGCGGATCCTGGATCGTCTTGCAGAATCGCCAGGGTGATGTCGTCGCCGCTGCCTTGCTGCGTAGCTTCCGTCAGAATGGCCGGCAGTTCTTCGGCCAGCGACGCGATGCCCTGCTGGCGGATAATCTCCAGATAGTCCTGGCCGATCTTGAGAAAATCCTCATCGGAGCGGAACGAGTTGGCATAACCATCCGTCGAGAGCAAAACCAGCGACGGCAGCGCCGCATCCGTCACCCATGAGGAGCGAAAGTCTTTCCATGCCTCCGGCTGGCATAAGGAGGTTGTCTGGTTGGCGATCAACCGGTCGTCCGGCGGCAGCGGCCGGGTCGTTGTCCCGGTGGCGCTGACGCTCAGGATCTCGCCATCGCCGAGCTGCAGATAGAGCAGTACTTTCTCCGTGGCCCCGGCCGCCAGCAGCGTGGCGCCGTAGGCCAGCTCCGGAGAGCTTTCCACCGCCGCTCGGCCTTCCATTCCGTCTTCTTTTTCCAGGGTGGCCAGCTCCGCTTCGGTAAACGGGTTGTGTTCCAGGTCAGAGTGGACAGCGGCCAGCCATCCGCTCACAATCTTGCGTTCCAACTCATGTACCTGCTCGGGAACGAACGGCACGTGACCATTGCTGGCCACGGACTCGCGCAGGAAGCCTTGCAGCGTGCCGGCTACCGTGCTCACGGCGAGCGAAGAACCTATCTGGCTGCGGAAGTGGCGCGGGCTTCCATGCCCATCCGAGACGACTGCCACCGCCACTGTTCCTTGTGCGCCTGGAGTGACCGTGCACTGCGCTGCATCCTGGTTGGGAAGTCCCGAGCGCTGATGGGAACTGCCCCGTACGCAGGCATGCGCTACTTTCCAGCTCATCGTTTCACCTCAGCTACGACAACCCTCTTTGTTCTCACGGCTGGCCCTTACTTGGCAAGATTCCCTACCACATCGCGTCGTCGTCGGCCGGCAGCGTAACGCCTGGAACTGCCGCCGGCTCTTTGCCCGGGGGCGTTGCTGTTACCGAAGTGGAGACATAGCGAAAATAGCGCACCAGTTGCTCTGCATTGTCCACGCGCAGCACTGGCTTCTCCGGATTATCGACAAACTTGCGCAGTGTCTCCTGATCGGCATCCTGCCCGATGGCAATCGCCTGCCGTACTGCGCGTCGCCCCCAGGGAACGTTCAGCAATGCCTGCAGTGCTCCCTTCCAGTCATCGGTGGGCTTGCCATCGGAGATGAGCACGATCTGCGGCGGCAGCATGCGGGCATCCGCCGGCATGTTGCTCATTTCCTCGGTCAGCAGGGCAAATGCCTGGCCCAGGTCGGTCTCTCCTTCCGCGTGCAGATCGACCCACTTGAAGTCAGCTCAGCAGCGTGGGTTGGCCGATGTGCCAGGTGGCTCCACTAGAAAAGCGAATCACGCGCACATAAAACTGAACCTCGGGATTGCCCTCGGCTGCCTTGCGCATCGCGGGGACCACCTCGCGGATCGCATTGTTCAGCGCCTCGATCTTGCCGCTGATCGCCATCGATCCGGAACAGTCCAGCAGCCAGATAACGTGGAGAGGTCTGCCTGCGTACTCTCCACCGGGTCGCACCGCCATATTGTCTTCTCTCCCGTACGGGCATTCAGCCCGTGCACAACAGAAAACTGAACCAAGAGTTCGGCCTTAGCCGCCGCAACTACAGGGCTCAGTCCTGAGGTACGTCTACTCCAAAATACTTCGTGACCAACGTACCCTGGCGGCTAGACAGACTGCCGAAAAACTGTATCAGTGAAGGATCCAGGCTTTAACCCGCATATAAATTAACCAGAATCGTTGAGCTCTAGCCCTGAGGCAATGCCTTTCAGCACAGCTGTCCTCAAATGGCTAAAGCCCGTTGTTTTTTGCTTCTCATATATACCGGCTCAACAGCCTGCGGAAAACGTTTCTGGACGAAGGGCACGGCTTGAGCCGTGCCATATTGAGCTGGAGCAGATGAGGGCTTTAGCCCCTGAGGTACGTTTTTCCGATGATTCATGTCGACCGTACATGTCTTGAGAAAGCGTACCCCAGCGGCTAAAGCCGAGTTGCGCACATGATATTTACGGCACGGCTGAAGCCGTGCCCTTCGTCGAGAGCCTTTTTCCAAAACCTGTAACGCCGCGTACCCATCGTTAGAATCTTTCGCTACGAGCCCGTCGGAATGCCCTTGGTTAAGCGGAATTGCATTACGGTCTCGGCGCTGACCTTTACCGGCGCAGGGTGCGAGGTGAGGGCGCCGGTCGCGCCACCAGCGCCGGCGCCGGCCGCTGCCCCGGCGCCGGCATGATGAAAGAGATGACCGGCCAGCGCGCCGATGGCAGCGCCCGCGGCGCTACCGATGCCCGTTCGTCTCCGCGGTTCTTACCCCTTGTGACGGTCCGTCCACCTCTTTTGAGGAGCCGGAGATACGCATCAGTTTGCCATGGGCAGTGAGCCCTACCAAGGCAAACTGCACGCGTGACTTGCCGGAGATCTTGCCGCTCTTATCGATCTGAACCACCTTCAATTGCGCGCTCGCTCCCCGCTGCACCACGACATTGCCATCGCTGGTCAGCGGGGAGACCACGGTAGCCGGAAGCAGTTCGCCCACCGTCGCGTTATCCGAATTGAAATCGCTATCCAGGCGCACCACCACCGAGGTGCCGGCAGGCATGACCGAAGAGGAATTTGTCTGCTGGTTGGTGGCGCTATTCCCATGGCTGGTGCCCCCGTCATTGCTTGCGAGTCCGTTCTGCGCCGGCGCCTTGTTCTGTCCGTCTTGCCCCGGTGGCGTGGGGTTCTGCCCGTTCTGCCCCGTCTGTCCATTTGGCGCCGGCGCGGGTGGCGTCGGGTTCTGTCCATTTTGCCCATTTTGAGAAGGTGGATTCATGTTCGGCGGAGTGGTGGGTTGGGGATGATGCAAGAGCGCAAACGCGACCGCTGCTGCCGCCAACAGCCCTACGCCCCCCACTAACGCCTTATTTTGATTGCTCAGTGCTCCGATGGAAGCCGTACCGACGCCCTTGACGGCAACCGGTTGCATCGCGGCCGCACCTGGGATGGAACCTGCTGGTCGATCCGCGGCTGCTCTTTCGGCAGCCGTTGGGGTGGGGCCGCAAAACCGTTCGCAGGGGGGACCGGCACATCCTGCACCCGATCGGAGCTGCGCCCCAGCCCGACCCCGAGCGCATATGACCAGGTGTCCACGGCGTAGTTTGCAATCTCCGGCGCGAGCCCCCGGTTATCCTCCAGTCGTTGCACCAACCGAGCGCGCATTGCCTCTGGAGTCATTGCTGTTTGCCACGATGACTTTAGTTCCAGGGGAATTCTTTCTTCCAAAGCGCCGACAATCGCAGAGATCTCCCGCCGATGTCCCCCACAATAATCTTTCAACAAGCCTTCGCAGCGGTCACGATCCTGGAGAAGACCCTCTCCGTTCTTCTCCATCAGTTCTTTCAGCTTTTCGCGAGGCACTGCGGTTTCCATTTGCCTACTCCCCTCTAACCCTGTTCTGGTGTCCCAGCCTTGGCAAGCTTTTCGGCAAAGGTGGGAAGCCACACTTTGTCTAAGTCAGCCCACTTCACCATCGGTAGAGCCGAAGTCGATCTTGGCGCCGGGGGCCAGTTTGATCGTCTGACCCGGCCCGACTTGCCGTCGTGTGCCGTTGGAGACCACTTCCCACGCGGAACTCGACAGGTTTGTAAGTCCCAGGACCGATGGATCGTTGGGATTACGAGTAACTTCTGCCACCGCGCCTCCGGGGGACTGGGCCAACAGACCCGGCACCTGGTGCTCCAGCAGACGCAGCCCGGGCACAATGACCAGGAATTTTGCCCCTATCCGCAACCGGTTCCCATGGCTCCCCACCGGGCCAACCGCGGAGGAGGTGGTGGCGGAGGGGGCGGGGCTTCCGCCGACAGCCCAATCCGGGCCGGTCCAGGAGCGCTCGCTGCCGCTGGAGTGTAAGCCACCGGCGGAGCCGTGGCTACCGCAGGAGCTAGGCGCCGCGAGCACCTGCCAACGCAGGAGCGTAAGCCCTGCTTCCACCAAAGATCACGCTCGGTTGCAGAAGGCTACGATTGGGCGAAATCTCGCGTGCCTTGAGCACAGCCGCCGCGAGCACCGCATAGGACAGCAGCGCGATGGCTGCTTCCAGCGGCACGGTATCCATGCTGAGCACCGTGTCCCATAGCGCGTGCGGGATGGAGGCCGAAATCAGGCCAATCATTAGAATCTTCCAGCGCTGCTCAGGCTTGATTACGGAGAGCCCGATGAAGTATCCGAAGTAACCTGCGTAGGCCATGTGGCCAAAGGATTCATCGATGGAGCGGATGATGAGCGACTTGATCCCCGGGGCGGTTCCTAAAATGTTGCTGCCGAGCGTAATGAGAGCCCTTAGCTGATCGAAATTCATCGCCGCCAGGGCGGCTTCGATATTTTGTCTTCCGCTAATGCCCTGGAATCTCAACGCAATGGTGGTCCATGTATTCACCAGGTCCTGCGGAACGTACTGTAACAGCGTCTCCATCACCGCGAAGCCGCCCCCGGACGCTGCTCCGATCAGGATGCCGTCGAGCGGCTCCTCAACCCCAAACTTCACCCTCATCTCCGGCGTCATATAGTTGCCGGCGATCACCAGGGCAAAGATAGGCAGGGCCTTGACGATCTCCTCGAAAAACCCGGTCCCCAGAAAGTGCTGGATGAACAACTGAATGAACGGCGCGCTGCTGTCCGGCTCTCCGCCTGCCAGGTGAAGGTGGAAGAATTCATACATCCAGCCAAAGTAATGATCGACATGGAAGAGCCAAAGATAGTAGGCGGTAAAACCGGCGGAGCCTAACAGGATGTACCAGGACTTACTCTTGCCGATCATCCGATAGATGAAGTACAGGCTCACCATGGTCAGGAAGACAGCCAGGATAATGAGAAAGTTCGAGGTGTAAATCCAATCCCGGGGATCCAACCAAAGCTTCCCATCTGCGGACGTGATGGCATAGGCGATGGTGTTCGTGGAGCCGAACGTGACCATGGAGAAAAAGACCGCGATGCAGAAGAGCACCGGTCCCAGCTGGGCTGTCTTTCCCAGCTCAGTCCATTTGGTTATCACCGGGATAAGCTGGGAGCGCGTGGCCTCGGTACCTTGCACCATCGCTCCGCCGGGTCGCTTTGCCATAAATCCTTATCCTCACCGCAAGGGTGGTGCCCTTAGCGGCTTCCCTTTTTGGAGTTCGTTTCTAGGGGAGATTTTGTGCGTAGGAAGGCCCAGCGAGGCAGTACATTCGCAGTTGGATCGAAGTCGGCCCGGAGTTCTCCATAGTTCACCATCGACAGAAAAATAAACAGGGGAAAGGGGCAGAGCGGGGGCCTTGATTGGCCTACACTTTATCACCCCGCAACCAGGCTGTCGACGGAAAATGCCCCCTTCGGGGCGCTAACCCTTATCACTCGAGCCCGTAAGTTAGAGGCAGTATCAGAACACTGCACCCTGCAGCCAGACTGCCAGACTGGATCTTTCATCAAGAAAAATCCATCCTCGCCGAAGCCCGCCCGAGTATACCTCTTACTGTCTTAGTCGCCTTTGCCGACCAAACAAGGGGCTGCGGTGCGCAATGATTTCTCTGCGGCAACTGCTATCTCAACCGCACGCAAGCCGTCTTCCCCAGTCACCCGAGGTGCGCGGTCGCTCAGAATGGTGTCGACAAAGTCGATCACTTCCGTCACATAAGCTTCTCGAAAACGAGACAGGAAGTGATCCTCTAACTCGAAGCCGCCCTCATTCGCCTTTAAGAATGTCGCAGAGTTCTGCTGCAGGCTCCCGATCAGGATGGACCCCTTGGAACCTACGATCTCTGTGCGGATATCGTAGCCGTACAAGCACTGCACATAGGACTCGATATTTCCAATCGCTCCACGGCCGAAGCGAAGGTTCACCGAGCTGGCCACCACATCCCCGAATTCCGCAATCTCAGGCCGGATCGCGACGGTCGCGAAGGAGTGCACCTCGACCACTTCATCATGGGTCAGCCAGCGCGCCAGATCGAAGTCGTGAATCGTGCTGTTGTAAAAGAGCATGCCATTGATCCTCGACTGGTAAGCCCTGAGCGGAGGCATGTCTTTGTCGCGTCCAATGGATTTGAAGACCACGGGCTCGCCAATTTCTCCCGCTTCGATTCGCTTGATGGCGGCCACGTGAGCCGGGTCATAGCGGCGCATGAAGCCCACTTGCAGCCGGACCCCGGCGTCCGCAACCGCCCGCAAGGCCTCCTGTGCGCTCTCGCGGCTCAGGCCCAGCGGCTTCTCGCAAAGAATGTCCTTGCCTGCCCGCGCCGCCGCCTGAACCGCATCGGCATGGAACTTGTCGGGCGTCGCGATCAGAACAGCTTGAATGTCTTTGCGTTCGAGCATCGCCTCCAGGCTGGCATAGGAGTGCTCAATCTCAAGCTCGTCGGCCACCTTGCCGGCGCGGGCGCCATCCACATCGGCCACTGCCAACAGTTGAGCGTGGGGAACCAGGCGACGTAAATTCTCCGCATGCCGCTTGCCCATCTCCCCAACTCCCAGCACTCCCATACCCAACTTACGCATCCTTGCATGCCCCCATGGTGAAAAGTCTTTTTGTGTGGACCTCGGCTTGACGAGACGAATCGCCCCCGGCATCATAGGCAATATAAGCGCTTAGCAGAAGGCATTCAAGTGCTTGCAAGGGGTTTCACCGCCAACTGCAAGCCTCCGCCCGGTAAGCCTCTACTGGGAGAAATTTCGGGCGAAGGTATCCGCTGGCATACCATCACGGAGCGCTTTCGCGCGCATCTCAAACGCTTG
The DNA here is from genome assembly GCA_963736535.1 of uncultured Acidobacteriaceae bacterium. Classification (GTDB taxonomy): domain Bacteria; phylum Acidobacteriota; class Terriglobia; order Terriglobales; family Acidobacteriaceae; genus PALSA-350. The sequence goes on along the minus strand of CAVTPN010000005.1, from coordinate 425,698 downwards.
CTGACGATCCATAGCGCCGCCCAACACAACCAGGTAAACGTCACTCTTGCCGGACGGGCTGAAAACCGAGGCCTTGAGGTCGGGATACTTGCCGCTGATCAGGCCCACCCTGTCATCAGCCAGCTTCTGGCTTTTGTAGGTATAGACCACGACGCGCCAGATGGGCCGCCCCTTTGCAGCGGGAGCGGCTGCAGGGGCAGTGGGCTTGGCCACGGGGGCGGGAGCTGGCGGCGGCGTAGCCGGCTGAGTGGCAGTCTGGGGATTGGTTCCGTTCGGGGGAGCCTGCGCAGACTTGGGCCAGAACAGCCAGCTGAGGATCGCCAACACCACCACAGCCAGTGCCCCGTAAAGCCATAAAGGCTTCCGCTGGGCAGTCGGCTCGTCGTCTTCAGTCGGCAACGGGAGCGGTTTCTCTGCTATAGCCGGTGGAGGGGCAGGGCGGTAGGCGATCGGCGGCGCTTTCTCCGGTACTTTGACCGCGATGGGCTCGGATGCAGGCTTGGCCGGAGCCGGAGCCGGAGCCGGGGGCCGAACCGAAGCTGGAGCCGGCGGAATGGCTTGGGTGCCCGGCGCCACGGGCTTCAAGGCGTTGGCGATTTGGGCCAACGTCCAGCGCCGGGCAAAGGAGTTGCGGATAATCTCCGCGAACGGCGCCGGGATGCGATTGATTTGCGCGTCGGTTGCGGTGAGCGCTTTTCGCTGCGTGAAGGCGTGAAACAGGGTTGTGCCAATCCCTGCCACGTCCTCGGCCTGTCCGGCCGCGTTGGCCTGCAGGCAGTCGCTGCGCAGCTTGACCGTCTCTTCCGTCGCCAGCACGCTGGCCGCTTCCACGTGACCGTGCGACATGCCTTTCTGATGAATCGCAGTGAGCGCTCCAACCAGGGCTTCGGCCACTTCCCGGCCTTCCTCCGGGGTGAGGGCCTGACTCTGCAGCACATCGGAGAGACTTTGCTCAATGTGCTCCATGACGGCATAAACAATCAGGGTGTTATCGAGTTTGACCTGGCCGACCTTGGTAATGGTTACCAGGTTCGGATGTTTTAGGCTTTGCGACGCTTCCAAGCGCGCGGTCACTTCATCCGCATCCGTCAGGGCCTCGGTCAGGCTGATGGTCGCGTGGCCGTCTGGCGCCTCACCGGTCTCGGTCTCAAACCACGCGCTTCGGCCTTCGGATCGCACCAGGCGGCGCAACGGATAAAGCCCATCGATTGTTTGTCCTTCCAATTCATTCCAGAACTGCATAGTGTCCTTGTTTCCCCGAAAAGTGAGGGTAATGGAGCAAAGCCCACGGGTTGGGCCCGGAGGACTGTTGATTACCAATCGCGTCCGGACCGACTGTAACTGACCATCCTGCCACTAACCAACCTTAATGCAAGGGGTGGTGTGCGGTCTTTAGGTCAGAAGCGGCTCTTGCCCTCGAAATGTGGATAAATTGTCCTACTGCGCAGATAGTTGCAGCCCAGATGCGTTCCCGGGCTGCTCGTCTTGCGCGCTACTGCCGATGGTCAAACTCACCGCTGTTTCCCAGAAAGGCGACCGCGGCCTGATTTAACCAGCTTACGCGATTCTTTCAATATTGGTCTTTGTCGTGTTGTTGGTGCGCGCCAGCAGCGCCATGCCCTCACGGGCCATTTCCCGAGCCATTTTACGCAATTCGTCTGGACGCTCGTTGTGGATTGCAGTGAGCTGCTCGAGTGCGGCGGCGGCGCGTAGCTTGGCCACTCCCTGGAAAGCGGCCTCGCCGGAATTTCCGCAGGTGTGCAGAATGCTGTCGCAGGTTATTTTGAAAACGTCTTCGCCCTGGATGACGAAGGCCACAAAGTATTTTTCGGGCGCGGGGACTGGGTTGTGGGATGCCATTAGCACTTCCTTTGGTCGATTCTTTGAATTCAAGTGCAGGACGGTCTCATTGAAGGGCCAGACAATACACTACATTTTGCATACTAGAAGCACGAGTATGGATGCAAGCGTATTGATCGCACTGAACCGCAGAGGTAACTGAGTTAGGCTACCTCTGCGCCCGGCGCGATCGATATCGCTACAGTGAAAGAGGCTATTCCTTTCGCAGGATGCGCGCTTTCCAGGCTATCCGACGACACCCTGGGCGCATCTCAGGAGAAGAGGAATTCCTTGGTTCGCAGGTCCTTGATGGTATCGCGCAGCTTGGCTGCCTTTTCAAACTCAAACTTCTTGGCCGCTTCGCGCATATCCGACTCCAGTTTGCCGATATACGTGTCCAGCTCTTGCTGGGTCTCGAATTCCGGCAACGAATCATCCTGGCTGGTCAGATCCGCGTACTCCGCCTTGAGAATGTGAACCAGGGACATATCCAGCGAGCGATTGATGGAAGTCGGCGTGATGCCATGCTCTTCGTTATGGGCCCGCTGCACCGTGCGCCGGCGCTCGGTCTCATCCAGGGCGCGACGGATGGAATCGGTCATGACATCCGCGTACAGAATGGCGCGGCCGCTCAGGTGCCGGGCGGCGCGCCCGATGGTCTGGATCAGCGAGCCGGAGGAGCGCAGGAATCCTTCCTTGTCCGCATCGAGGATCGCGACCAGTGAAACCTCCGGCAGATCGAGCCCTTCGCGCAACAGGTTGATGCCGATCAGCACGTCATATTCACCGCGGCGCAGGTCCCGCAGCAGGCGCACTCGTTCCAGGGTTTCAATCTCCGAGTGCATGTAGCGGCATTTCACTCCGACCTCCGAGTAGTATCCGGACAAGTCCTCGGCCATTCGCTTGGTCAGCACGGTCACCAGAACCCGCTGGTTTTTCTCCACTCGGGCGCGAATCTCCGCCAACAAATCGTCGATTTGGCCCCGGATGGGCCGGATCTCCACCTCGGGATCCACCAAACCGGTAGGCCTGATGATCTGCTCCACCACCACTCCGGCAGACTTGGTGAGCTCATAGGGGCCCGGCGTCGCGGAGACATAAATCGTCTGGTGGGTGCGGGTCTCGAACTCCTCGAACTTGAGTGGGCGATTGTCCATAGCCGAGGGCAGGCGGAAGCCGTAGTCGACCAGGTTCTGCTTGCGCGACCGGTCCCCATGCCACATGCCATGGAGTTGGGGGACGGTCACGTGCGACTCGTCGATAAAAACCAGGTAATCCCGCGGGAAATAGTCCAGCAGGGTAGGGGGCGGTTCGCCCGGCAACCGGCCGGAGAAGTGCCGCGAGTAGTTCTCAATGCCATGGCAGTAGCCCATGGACTTGATCATCTCCAGATCGAAGCGGGTGCGCTGATGGATACGCTGCGACTCGACCAGCCGCCCCTCAGACTCCAGTTGCTTCTCCCACACGGCGAGTTCTTCGAGAATGGAAGCGACCGCGGTCTTCTTGCGCTCCGGCTGGACCACGTAGTGCGACTTGGGGTAAATCGGCAGGCGTGCATACTTCTGGCGCACCGTGCCGAAGAGCGGATCGATCTGCGAGAGTTCTTCGATCTCGTTGCCGAAGAGCTCAATGCGATAGGCCATTTCATCGTAGGTGGGATACACCTCGATCACGTCGCCGCGCACACGGAAGGTTCCACGCCGGAAATCGCTGTCGTTGCGCTCGTAGAGAATCTCCACCAGCCGCCGGGTAATGTCTTCGCGCCGGATCTTCTGCCCTTTTTCCAGCAGCAGCAGCATGCCGTAATAGGCCTCCGGCGAGCCTAGGCCATAGATGCAGCTAACCGAGGAGACGATGATCGCGTCGCGCCGCTCGAACAGCGAACGTGTAGCGGAGAGGCGGAGCTTGTCCAGTTCCTCGTTGATGGTGGCTTCCTTCTCGATGTACAGGTCACCGGAAGGGATGTAGGCCTCGGGCTGGTAGTAGTCATAGTAGGAGACGAAGTACTCGACGGCATTGCCCGGGAAAAACTGCTTGAACTCGTGAAAGAGCTGAGCCGCCAGCGTCTTGTTGTGGGCCAGAATCAGTGCCGGGCGGTTGGATTGCTCGATGATTTTGGCCATGGTGAAGGTTTTGCCCGAGCCGGTGACGCCGAGCAGGGTCTGATGCTGCTCGCCGGCGGCCAATCCGGAGATGAGCTCCTGGATAGCGTGGCCCTGGTCGCCACGGGGGCGGTAATCGCTAACTAGCTGGAAGTCCATGGATACCTGTGCTTGAGGGTGCGGCGCAGGGACCCGCCGTGAGCGGTACAAGGTCCCAGGAAGCGCGGGGTTCTTCTTAGTATAAACGCTTTATAAACGCGGCAGCGGAGGGTAGGACACCGGGCCGCGCACCATACGGCGCGTGAGCACAATCAGGATGCCGATCACAACGCAGATGACAAGAATGATCGGTAGGAAGATGATCGGCGAGAAGACTGTGTGGGTGTGGCTGACCGCAGCGGGGTCCTGATGCAGGTGTCCACCAAAGACCATCACGCGCCCGTCGACCCTGGCGCTGCTGGTGAGTGTAACGTTGCCCCCAAAGACCAGAACGTCGCCGCCCACCGAACCGTTGAGGAAAACATTCCCGGCGAAAACGCGCACGCTGCCCGTAGCGCGGCCCTCAACGTCGGCGGAGCAGAGAATGCAGCCGGCATTATGGAACTCTTTGTCCGGCGCGAGAAGAATGTTCCGGCCGACATGGAGTAGGCTCGGCAAAGTCTGCGCAATACCCGCCAACGATGGCGCCAGGAGCAAAGTACAAACAACGAAGCACCGTGGAAGCATGCGTGCGGTTTCCTCGGGGGAACTGAAACTATTCGATCATTAAAGGTTCGTGTATGAAAAGTGACAAGGCAGTTTCCGCGTTAAAGCTGGCGACTCTACCGAAGATTCAGGGCGGTAGGATGCTTCGGTTGGTACAAACCCACCTCGCCTCCTCCGGGAAGAGCGATCCTGGTGATCGAGCCCCACCTGGCTTCCTGAACGGCCGAACACTCGACGTTCTTTTTCTTGAGGGTCATCATCTCTGCCTCGAGATCTTCACACAGGAAGTAGAGTTCCTGCCCATCGTTCTCTTCTGCGGGATGGAATGCCGCTTCTGCCGGAGGCAACGCGAAGATCAACCATCCGTGGCCTGCATCGACGGACGCAAACCCCAGCACATCGCGAAAGAAGACGCGGTCCGCCTCCGCATCCTTGCTGTAAACGATAACGTGTGCGCCAGAAATCACGATGCCTTCCAGTTTAGCCCCGCCTCGGCTCGATCGATGCGGTAATGTGAAATACGATGTTCTCCGCCATCCTTCTCGCAAGGCGTATCGGTGCCGGCCTTGCGCTCGTCGCCTGTCTGCTTTCTATTGACCGCGCGGTTGCTGCTGCCCCGATCCTGAGTTATAAGGTAATCGCGGAGTACCCCCACTCCACCGACAGTTACACGGAGGGATTCCTCTATCTCGATGGCCTGTTCTACGAGGGAACAGGGATTGCAGGGCGCTCAGCTCTCCTTGCCATCCAGCCGGAAACCGGCAAACCGGTGCAGAAGCTCGCGCTGGCGCCGCAGTATTTTGGAGAGGGAATCGTCGATTGGGGACCGAACATCTACCAGTGGACGTGGCAGTCGCATATCTGCTTTGTTTATGACCGCTTCACCCTTCGGCAGCTGAAGCAGCTCAGTTATACCGGTGAAGGCTGGGGTATGACCCGCACCGCCAGAGAGATCATCACCAGCGATGGCACCGCGACGCTTCGCTTCCGCGACCCAAACACCTTCAAAGAAACGCACAACATCCAGGTGAAGGACGGAGACAGGATCATCGACGAGCTCAACGAGCTGGAATTCATCAAGGGTGAGATTTACGCAAATGTCTGGCACTCGGATCTTATCGCGCGCATCAATCCGCAGAACGGGCACGTGATTGACTGGATCGATCTCACCGGCCTGCTGCCGGACGATCAGAAGATCAACGCAGAATCCGTACTGAACGGGATCGCCTACGACGCCAGGCGTGACCGCCTCTTCGTCACCGGGAAGCAGTGGCCGAAGGTCTTTGAAATCAAAGTTGTCTCTCACCCTGCTGCGAAGCCGGCTCGCCGCTGACTAGCGCTGTGCTGTGAGACAGCTTTCAATGGCTTGCTGCCAATGAGGACCGTTCTCGCGATCGCTCCTCCCCATAGCTTGCACATCGTCGTTTGCCCCCACGTCCAGGGCTGTGCGAGCATACGTTACTTCAACGCTTGTGCTTGACGGATCGAGAGCGATCAGTCGAACGTCTACCGAGGACACGAGCGTGCCGGGCACGAAGGACACATACTGCATGCGGCCTTCTGTGGGATCGAAAAGCGTGTTGACCCATACACTCTTGTGGGGTCCTTGCTGAATAGTGAAGACCGCTCCTTGCACGTCCTTAGCGGGTTGTGGGTAAAGAAACTCAGGATTCCAGTGCTCCCCGGCCCAGCATCGTTCTCCTTCGGGACCGAAGAGATGTGCAGCGTGGCTCAAAGGCGCCTTGATAACAAATTGGAAGCTATTGTAGACGTGGGCTGGAACGCCCGCTGCGTGTTCGCCGCCTTTCATTTGCGCTCCTTCAATCGATGGCTATCTGAGGCGTGCAGAGTCAGGCCGTAAATATTTCTGAACTGCTCGATCTCTTTCAGTGTCTGTGCAGAGAACGCGGACTTGCCTTCAAAGGCATGGAGAACAATCCCTTCGAGCAAGTCACCCAGAGTCATGTCTTTCAGTTCGGCGACCGCCTTCAATACCTTGAGCAGCCGCTTTTCTATTCGGACGCCAGTTTGGATCCGTTCCACCTCTACCGTTCCCTTAGCCTCTGGCATATGTACCAATGTACCACGGTAAGTAAACAATACATGAGCCTGTGTCAGGGCACGGCCTTAGCCCTGAGCCCACTTTTTTTGACGGAGCCCGCGTGGGCCTTGCGGCCAACCCAAGATGACGAAAATCGGCGGATAACCCGCGGTTCTTTCCGTCCCTTGGTAACGGCTGCTGAGGTGAGCGCGACCCTTCCCTTTGTCATCCCGAGGAGCGGACTTGCCTGTGAAATTACACGGCCAACAAAAGCTTTGGGTGGCCCCATTTGCCCCGATTTCCTGCGGAGGCTTTGGCGTTGATGCGCTCCATGCGCCTCCCCTTAATGAAAGGCGCACTCGCGATCTCTCGAGTGGCCTGTCCCTGGAGTTCCTGAACAATTCGCGGAGTCCAAAATGTTCCAGTAAACGGCTTTCTTTAGGGGTAAGCCCATTTGGTTTTACAGTGTTTGCGGCACAACCTGAAGTGTGCCCGGAGACGAAGCCGAAGGGAGTTCTTTAACGATTCTTTAGGGACGGGACCTAGGACGCCCGGCAGGAAATCGGGGTCAAGCCGTACTTTGCTTGACTGGGCTACGTTTCTCTCCCAACCCGTTTGTCATCAGGAGCGGATTTGCTTTGGCAAATCAAGGGGAGCAATTACACCGGCAACAAAAGCTTTGGGCCGGCCCGATTCAAGCCGGCATTTTGGCTTGAGTGGGCTTCGAAGCGCCCCCCTCGCTTGTCATCCCGAGCGAAGCCGAGGGTATCGTGCGGTTCTCTTCCCCACCTACGACGCCCGGTGGGGATTCCCTGTGAAATACTTTGCCAGGGCCGCTGCGATATCACTCGGTCTTAAGAGCATCTGAACGAGGAGAAGGAGAGCAATTGCGGATGAGTTATGTACCCAACGAGAAGCGGTACGACGGAGCACAGTTTCGCCGGTGCGGGCGATCGGGGATCGTATTGCCGCCGGTCTCCCTGGGTCTATGGCAGAACTTTGGCGGAGCCGATGTGTTCGAGACAGGCCGGGCAATCGTTCGCCGAGCCTTCGATCGGGGAGTGACCCACTTTGATTTGGCTAACAACTACGGACCACCCTATGGCTCGGCCGAGGAAAACTTCGGCGAAATACTGCGCAAGGATTTCCGCGACCACCGCAACGAGCTGCTGATCTCGTCCAAGGCCGGGTGGGATATGTGGCCGGGACCCTACGGTCTGGGCGGTTCGCGCAAGTATATGCTGGCCTCTCTCGACGAAAGCTTGCAGCGTATGGGCCTGGAGTATCTGGATATTTTCTACTCCCACCGGCCCACCATGGACGTGCCCCTGGAAGAAACCATGGGAGCGCTCGCACAGGCAGTGCGCCTGGGCAAGGCGTTGTATGTAGGCATCTCGTCCTACAGCGCGGAGCGAACCCGCCAGGCGGCAAAGATTTTGGCGAGTGAAGGCGTACCTCTACTGATTCACCAGCCCTCGTACTCAATGCTGAACCGCTGGGTGGAGAAGGAGTTGCTCGGCACGCTGGAAGAGCTGGGCATAGGTTGTATTGGTTTCTCTCCGCTGGCCCAGGGACTGCTGACGGGCAAATATCTAAAGGGGGTGCCGGAGAACTCGCGCGCCAAGGCGGAGGGTTCGCTGCAGAAGGAGCATCTGAGCGAAGAAAACCTCAAGCGTGTTCGGGCGTTGAACGAAATTGCGCATGGACGCGGGCAGACGCTGGCGCAGATGGCGATTGCCTGGGTGCTTCGTGACCCGCGGGTCACCTCGGCCTTGATCGGAGCGCGTAATGTGGAGCAGCTAGACGACTCCCTCGACGCAGTGAAGAAGCTTCACTTCACAGCCGCTGAGCTGAAGGAAATTGATCGCTACGCGCAAGACGGGGAGATTGACATTTGGAAAGATGCTCGCGAGGGGGTGGCCTAGATCGTTGCGTGTAAAGAAGGCGATCCATCTCCCCTAGGGTGATTTGAGGAGTGAGAGTTGTTTTGGCGTGGCTCGATTTCAGCTGGCGACTGCATGGGTAGCAACAGGTGCGCGCTGGGCAACACGTGTCAGCCTTGCCGTCACGCGCATCACCCCGGGCCAGACCCTGAGGCAGAACGGCAATACAGCGCGCGCGAGTGGGTTGTTCAAGCCATCGGCGGCTAGCTCGGCAAGGCGCATCTGGGCAAGCAGTGCGGAGCGCAGTTTAGCCTGAAAGACCGATGCCGGCTCTTCTGCAAGATACGCAGCGACGGCACAACGTGCCGTATGCAGCGCGATGGATATGCCATCGCCGGTGAACGAGGGGATGACGGCTGCCTGATCGCCGACGCAGTAGAGCCCCTTCTCCGTTGTGCGGCGGAGGTAACCATACGGGATATGGGTAATGGCGATCGGCCTGGCGAGCAACGGCTTCGCATCGGCAAGCCTCATAGCGAGGTGTGGACAGTCCTGCTGCATCTTCGCAAGGAAGTTCTCCCAGCGGTGGCCCGCACGTGCAAGATACCGCTGTTGCACCACACAGCACAGGTTTGCAATGCTGCCTTCCACCGGCTGGATACCGCCATAGCCTCCAGGATAGAGCATCAGCTCAGAGGCGCCCGCCAGCTCAGAGTCCTGCGCGGACGATAAGCGAAAATACATCTTGAAGGCGACCCATCGCTGTGGGTCCTTCGGACGCAAGTGGCCGCGGATATCGTGCTTGCCGGTGGCCAGAAAGACCGCTGGGGCCTCACGGGTGGTGCCGTCGTCGAGCGTAGCTTGCCAGACGTTGGGTGTCGTGTGGCTGAGCGCCTGCACACTGCGGCCGCGCTCTACCCGGACTCCTGCGGCGATGGCCTCGGCGATGAGCGCTGTATCAAGCGTCTTGCGCGTGAGCGAGGCTGCCGGGAAAGGCAAGGGAGCCTCCGCGGCGCGCCTGGCAGCGGCGAGGCGAACATAGTCGATGGGCACGGCGCCAAGGGAGGCCACATCGATGCCGAGCGCATGCAGGTCCTCAAGGGCCTCACCGCTTAGGAACTCTCCGCAAACCTTATGGTGCGGTGCGAGCTCACGCTCAATCAGCGTAACCACTCGTCCCTTGCGGGCCAGCGCGATCGACGCCGCACAGCCCGCCACTCCACCACCCAGGACGAGAACTTCGTCTTGCAAAGGAATCTGACTCATATTGGACGTTGTAACGGGAAACTCCTTTTTCCGGATGCGATAGGTGAAATCAGCCACGCCGAGTGGTGAGTTCGCGCCAGTTAAGGCCGAGGTCCACGATAAGCAACGAGGCAAGAGTAAAGGCGATCACGCCGACGGCGGCGAGGGAATCCCCAAGGTGGCTCCAGTAACGGGGCCAGAGGTTCAGCACACGGCTGGAGACGAAGGTAAAGGTGACGGCGTAAGAACGGGCCATCCATTGGCGGTGCTGGATCATCTGGCGGTTGCGCGCGGTGATGAGGGCGGCGGTGGTGCAGACGACCCAGGCGGCAGCCTGCATCGAGGTTCCGGGGAAGCCGGGCCGGCCGCTGGCGAGGGCCACCCCGGTTGCGGCGCCGATGAACACAGAGGTGACGTAGATGCGGCCGAGGACGCGATGAATCTTGAGGTGCCGCTGGCGAAATCGTGATGAGAACTGGATCGGGCCGATGAGGAGAGCCATCATGCCGAAGAACGTATGCGGGATGAGGAGCGGACGGTCGGCGATGACCTGCAGGCGGTAGGCGTGGTACATCGGATAGTCGGTGATCAGGAGAACTTCTGAGGTGATGAAGACGAAGAGCGCAGTGAGGCCAAGAGAGATCCAGAGAACGGTTTTGGATCTGGAACGGCTGGGGCCGGGTGGGAGCTGCGTGTAAGTTGCCATCATTCCCCCCTTAGCTGGTTAGACGTGACGAGGGACGCGAAGGCCTTCATGGTTCTTAGTCTAACGAGAAGCTTCAATAGAGAGAGCACTAACACCCGCCTCACTTCCATCGTCCCACACACAGCCGTCCCGGCCACCAAGGCTCCACCGTTACCGCCTCCCGCGGGAGCTCAGCCGCCGCTAGCAACCGCACCCAGTCTTCTTCCAAGAAGGCCCGCCGGAAGGACACCGGCCCATCATGCCGCACAAACCGGTGCCACTCCACCATCGCCGCCACCCACCCAAACATCCGGCAACTCCACTCAGACCGCTCCAAATCATTGATAAACCAACCTACCTGCGCAGTCGCTTCCATCCACCGCAGCAGCGCGATGATCTCCTCATCCTGCAGATGATGTGCCATCAGCGAACTCACGACGATATCCACCGGCTTCTCCGGCCGATACACCAGAGCATCGCCGGTCACCCACGCGACTCTTAGATCCTTTGGCGTGGACTCCGCTGCCGCACGCGCCGCATAAGGATTCAAGTCGATTCCCGTCAACTGCACAGCAATGCCGCGCCTCCGTGCCCAGCCTGCAATCTGCCGCAGTAGATCGCCGCCGCCACTGCCCACATCGACGATGTGCACCGGATCACGCAATCCATGCGGTAGCCTATGCAGCCAACCCATCGTCGGTCGATATCCCAGCAGCCAACGGTTAACCTGCTCGAGGCTGCGCAGGCAGCTACGAAAATCCTCATAGCTACAGTCACCATCCATCAGCTCCGGCAGCTCACGCGGAGAGGCCCGGAGGCTGAATTCGATCTGCGCACTAGACCGCATGGAAGCGCATTGTCTCCGCCGTCAGCCCTGGGCCAAACGACATCGCGCACCCGCGTTGCCCCGGCCGCGCCTGCTGCATTATCCGATGCAGCACAAACATCACCGTCGCCGACGACATGTTGCCGAAGCACGACAGCACCTCGCGTGACGCCGCGAGCGCATCGACCGGCAGCTCCAGTCCCTTCCCCACCGCATCCAGAACCGACCGTCCGCCGGGATGCACCGCCCACAGGTCGATGTCATCGCGCTCGGCCAGCAACTCGCCCTCATGTAACGCACGGCCCAACTCCGCCGGCACCTGCCCGGAGAGAAGCATGTCGAATCCAAGCCCCCGGATCTTCCATGTAATCAGCCCGCTCGTCTCGGGCACCCTCACCGCCTTAAAGCTGTCCAGAGCAATGCCCTGCTCGCACGCGGTAATCAAGCTCGCCGCCGCGCCATCGGCAAAGACCAGGAACGAGAGCACCTGCTCCAGCTCCTGCGTTTCCTGGAAGTGCAGCGTGCACAACTCCAGGTTGAGCATAAGCACACCGGCCTTCGGATCTGAGCGCACAATGTGCCGCGCCAACTTCAGCGCATTGATCGCGGCAGAGCATCCCATGAATCCAACCATCGTGCGCTCCACGCCGGCCGAAAGCCCAAGGTGGTCGACGATCTCAAAGTCCAGCCCCGGCGCGTAGAGCCCCGTGCAGCAGGTCACGAGCACGTGCGTGATACCGGAGCGTTCCTTCTCTGTGAGCGCAAGCCGGTCCAAGGTCTTCCTCATCAGCACCGGAGCGCTCTGCTCAAACAGCTCCATACGCCGCGCCGTGTTGGGAAAGTTGCCTGGCTGATAAAACTCAAGCGCGTCTCGCGACGAGAATTGGCCGGAACCTTTCTGCGGATCGAGGAATGAATAGCGGCGCGCGATATTTGCGCGCCTCACCATGCGGCGGAAGACTGTGCGCAGCCGCGGGTCGGCAAGCATCCGCTCGGCGAAGACGACGAAGGCGTGATGCACATCGTGCTCGGGTACGGCAGTGGCGATGCGGTTAAGGTAAACCGTGGTCATGCTCAGAGTCCTCAGCTCGGGCTTATAGGGATTAGACGTTCCTGGGAGCTGGCTTTGCCAGAAAAACGTCCGTGCGAGACGACCCGGCTCGAGGCGTTCGAGCACGCGATAGCTGCCGCTTGAGCCACCGACAGGTTGTTAGCCACTTGTTTGAAGCCGTAGTGGGATGAGTCTTCATCGCGGGAAAAGCTCTTCAGCAAAAGCATGCTTCCATTCACATGTACGCGAAGTTTTACCGTCTTCCATTGGCCGGGGAAGACTTCCTCGCGAGTGATTGAAAAACTGCTTCCGTCGCTGACCTCGCCGAGAAGGCCAAAGCCAAACTCCACTTTGTGGTCGAGATGTGCGTCGATACCGCACAGCCGCATGTCGGGGGTACGAATGAACAATACCCCCGACATGGCGTGAATCACGCGATCCTGATAGCTCTGCTCCTCAAACGAGGGATTGGGCTGAAACGCGATGCGGGTACAGTTGCCCTGGGAGCCATCGAACCTGAACAGAAAAGCTTTAGGGAGATCGCGCAGTAAACCCGCCAGCCTCCCCTCATCATCTCTACGCCCCTGGCCTTCACGGCGGAATTCATCCGGGTGATTTACCAGATCTGCGATGCGGTCATCTTCAGCCTTGGCTTGCTCGGCGGATAACGGCTTACCGTCCTCAGAGAGAAGACGATGCATGCGACCCTCCGGGGTTTCCACCACCAATTCGTTCCAAAGATGGCCCTTGGTGCGAGTCGACCGCACGTCCCTTGAGTATTCGAAGCGCTGGCGATTTTTCATTGCGGCCGTTTCGGCCTGCACCATCCGGTCGACGACCTCTATCGCCTGCGGTCGGGCCTGAGCCGGTAAACCTGCGCACCAAACGTAGCTTAAAAAAAACACCAGGCACAACAACGACACAACTGGCAGGCGAGGTAATCGGCGGGTTGTCATTATTTTAATGGGGCAAGCCTTTGTCATGGCGCATTACCAACAGTGAAAACGGCCAGGTTCATTCCACCTTGCTGCCCGAAAGCTGGCCGGCGAGGGTGACGTCCATGTTCACCTCTTTGTCCACTTTCAAGAGAAAGGTACTCGGGTCTTTCAATCCCCACCTCACGTACGGAATAGTGAAGTGAGTCTTGGCGGTACACGTCTTGCCATCAATATGTATCTGCATCGGGACTGTTAGATCATGCGGCGTGCCGTGCAGGGTAAATACTCCATCGATTTGAACCATAGAATCTCCGGTAGAGGCGATGGAGCCATTCATGTGCCGGGGAACAAATGTTGCCTCAGCGAATTTCGGAGCGTTCAGGATGTCCGTGCTCATCTTGTGATCGCGAGTATCGTTGCCACTCTTCCCACTGCCGGCTGCAACCACGATGGAGCCGGAGATATTGGGCGAGCTAAGATCAAACTGGACCGTCCCGCTCTCAACATGAAACTTCCCATGCACCGAGTGAAGTACGTCCGCCAAAGAGAATGCGACTTCGCTTTGACTTGGATCCACGGTAAACGTCGCCGCCTGGCCAAACGCGCCCGGAATAAGAAACCCAAGCACCAGAATTCCAAAACGCTTTCTCATCGCCTTCCTGTTCAAAACGCTGTCCTCATTAGCTTTCGCTTGATAACGGATGGAGTACGCCTGGATTTCTGCGATCTCCACGGCCCCTCTTCAATATCTTAAAGATAAGTCTTAATCAATTAAGATAATACTTGACATTAAGTCTTAATGCGCTAAGACTAAAGGGTCAGCAGCTGAGTTCCGGCTGGTAGAGAGACCAAGATGGTGGCAGACGAAGAGGATTTTCCGCGTGGGTACTTGTTCTTTGCAGTCGCGGCTATGGTTGTTATTGCGGCCGTCGCAATCGGCGCCTTCGTCATCCTGATCCGCTAGAGCATCTTGGCTTCTGGTGCGCCCTGGCAGCGGCGGAAACATGCCTTTTCTTTGGTTTGCTACTTAGGCGCAAGTCCTCTAATGACGATCGAGTGCAGCCGCTCTCTTATAGATCGCGATGGCCGCGGTAGCAGATTGCTGCAGAGTCTGCTTGGTATTGCGACTTCCGTCCTTACCCACCTGTCCCGAAGCATCCGGGTCGACCAACGCCACGGTTTGCGATTTCGCGACATTGCCGTTGGGGCTAGAAGAGAGACCAGACGCCGCCGAACGACGAAGCAGCTGCGGGCCTGTGCTGCTTTGCCTGGTAGAAGGATCTTCCGTCTTGCGGTCTGTCGGCAAGTTCATAGCGGGTTGGGGAGCCTCGCTTTGGTTCGAACTGGCGGGCCAAGCGTCCTTGATTCTCTGGGCAGGGAATGACAACGAGCGAAGCTTTCCCTTTGCTTTTGCTTCGCTCGGCGTACCGGTGGGGGAGGGCGGCTGAATCGTTGCCGCCGACGGTTCCGTGGTTGGCCGGTGCGTGTAGGTAAGGAGGATTGCCAACGATGGAACCACACTGAGAAACAGGGCAGAGAGAGTCAATGCGGAGGCCGCGCGCAGGCAAAGCAACCAGCCTGGAGCCTTCTTTGATGCCGCCAATATCGAGTGAACACGAACCGTCAAATGTTCCGTGGATGCCGCAAAGTCTAGACCCCAGGCTTTGGAATCCTGTGCCAGGTTCAAGCGCGCAAAGCGAATGAGACATTCGGCATATTTTCCCCTTCTGGTCGGGGAATGGGAGACAACGGCAAAATCACATGCGAGCTCCCTATCGAATTGTATTTTCCGGACGGCATACCAGGCTGCGGGATGGAAGAAGAGAAGCGCGCGGCATGTAATAGCAATTCCATTCCACACCGAATCCCAGCGGCGTACATGGTGGAGTTCATGACGCAGAATATCCTCGAGCTCGGAGCGATCCTGTTCGAGACAGAGCGTCGGCAGCAGGATCGTCGGCCGAATCCAGCCGAACGTTGCTGGCGATGTTGCACCCGAAAGGACCAGTAATCTTGAACGGCTGACATGGAGGCTTTGCGCAAGCGACCGAAACGTTTCCGCGAGCTCAACCGGTGGCTCACTGGTGAAACCGAGGACCCATTTGAGATGTCGCCGCTTCCTGATGTGGGTAACAGTCATGTAGAACAAGATCAAAAGGTAAACGATCCCGATCGCGCGGAGCACGAAACCGAGCGGTAAGGCCCATGTGCCTGGAATCTGCCAGGCGCCGGTGGTGAGACTTACTGCCTGGAATGACACGGGTCGAGTACTTGCCGGCTCCCCGGGGCCTGCTAGAATGCCGTTCGCCAGAAAAAGCCAATAGGCCGCTCCCCCGCAGAGGAACACCAACCAAAGGATGAATCTTGGGTTTGCCGAATCGACCAGCCGATTCAAGGCCAGGCACAGCCCGAATGCAAGCGTTGTCTTCAGAAGAAAGCCCGCAAATGCAGCCGCAACACTAAGCAAAAGGTCTGGGTTCATAGCTCCCTGCATCATTCGCGGTCAGCGAGCGCCTTACTCCTGCCTTTGACGATACTCCTTGATGTACGCTTCGAGTGCATCAAGCTCTTTCTTTTTGATCGGAACAGATTCCAGAAGATTCATGAGCAGCCCCGCTGCCGATCCGCGAAAGTTCCGCGATACCAGGGTCTGCACCGAAAGATGATCGATCTCCTTGCGGGAGACCAACGGCCTGAAAACGAACACGCGGCCTCGCGTCTCATGGGTGATGAATCCCTTCTGCTCCATAATGCGCAGCAAAGTTTGGGTGGTTTTGTAATTAGGCCGCTCTTTTTCGCTATGCGCATTGAGCACATCCTCGACCGTGGCCTCTTCCCGGTCCCATAGAACCTGCAGAAGGCGCATCTCCGCCGGAGTTGGCACAGAAAGTCTTCGCTTTCCTGTCGCAGCCCGTAACAGTTTGTTTTTCATGGGGTGCCTCCCTCAGCATCTTAATAGCTTAAGATTGTAATGAAACACTTCTTAAGGAATAAAGACTTGATTCTACATGTGGGCGGCCTGAGTTGCACTCGGTAAAGGCATGTTTAGAAGCGAAATGAGTTGCCGGAAGCGCTCCAGGCGGCAGGGCTGGTTCTTCTCGTTTTTACGGACGCGCTCCGTTGCCCGTTCTTTTGCTTGCGTGACCTTAGGTATTTTCTCCCCCAGCTTGCTGAACGGTCAGGCGACATCGATTCAGATCCCCTCCACGACTCCGCTGTCCGTTGAATTGCTTCAGCATGTTCCCATGAAGACTGGCGAGCCATTGGAGGGTCGCCTGCTCTATCCCGTTTACGTCGACAACCATATCGCGATACCGGTGGGCACGGCTCTGCGTGGCAATGTGATCCGGCTCGATGCCGACCGAAGCCACCGCATTCACTCCCGCCTCAGAGGAGATTTCACGCCATTTCATATTCCGGTTGTGCAATTTGATCAGTTAGTTCTTCCCGACGGAACCCTCCAGCCTATTGCCAGTAATACCGCGAAAGATGGCGTCCCGGTCTTGCGCTTGTCGCCTCCGCCCGGGCATGACAAGGGCTCTTTCATCACCCGGCAAATCGCTCAGGCAAAACAGAGACTGAAAGAAGTCGGCGCTCTATTCACCGCGCCCGGTCGAGGCGACCGGCTCGTTCAATTTGTTTACACGCAGCTGCCCTATCACCCGCAAAGGATCGACGCCGGAACCACATGGACGGTTGAGTTGGCTCAACCCCTTAACCTGACGGAAAGTCTGCCGGAGAGCGGTAACCAGGCGGCCGGGCAAAAGCCAGATGCCGCAGGGCGACCCGCGGGTCAGGCCGCCGAATGGCGACTGCGTGCTTACTTGCAGCGAACGATCAGCTCCGCCAATGACAAGCCCGGGGATACTTTTCAGGCCTCTGTCGCGGAACCAGTCTTCAACTCTGATCATATTCTTATGGTTCCCGAAGGGTCGGTTTTGGTTGGGGAGATCACGCAAACGAAACGGGCACGTTCCTTTGGGCGCCAGGGCAAGCTTCGGTTCAGGTTTCGAGAGTTGAAGTTGCCAAGCGGGTTCTCGCAACCTGTCGAAGGTACCCTCGCTGGCATCGACTCAAGTAAGGCAGCAAATTTACAGATCGACTCCGAAGGCGGCATCCAGCAAAAATCCCAAAACCGTGTGATCGTGCCGCTCGTACTGACCCTGCTCGCCGGGCGTGCGTTTGATGATGACGGCAGCCAGGCCTTCCACAGCGCGGTCGCGTCGAACGGCTTCGGCATCGTGGGCCGGGTTGTCGGCATTGTGGCGAGCTCACGGAATGTCGCGGCCGGTATAGGTATTTATGGGGCGGCGCTTTCCATCTACGACCTGTGGCTGGCGCGCGGTCACGACGTGATTTTCGTAAAGAACACTCGCGTTGAAGTCACAACCGCGCCCGGTCGCAACCCAATCAATGCTCCGCAGAGTAGTGGAAAGCCAGCTACGTCTCCCTAAAGTGCATGGGAAGAAAGCCATCCTCGGGATCCCTCCCCGGCACGGATCGCCCTAACTTTTGTCATCCCGCCTGCCTCGCCTGCCCCACCCTAATCCAGGCCACACTTGGCGACTCAGTTCTCGGCTGTATATAATCCCCTGCCATCGGCGGGAAGGGGCTCCAACAGATCCTCTGCCGTGGAGGAGAAGATGGCAGCTCCCGATGTCGTCTGGAAAGACGGCAGGTTCGGCCAAACGTCTCGGCGGGATCCTTGGTGGCTTTCGCCCTCAGCGATTTTTCTGGGGTTGAGCGCGTTCCTGGTTTACTCCACCTGGGCCGCATGGCAGAACAGCCACTACACCTTTGGACCCTATATTTCCCCTTTCTATTCTCCGGAGCTCTTCGGCTCCTCGCCCCACGCCCTCTTCGGCCCCAAGCCGTCGTGGTATCCGAATTTTGTGCACTTCTCTCCGGCGCTTCTCATCTTGTGGATACCGGGCCTCTTTCGCCTCACCTGTTACTACTACCGCGGCGCCTACTACAAGTCGTTTTGGGCTGACCCTCCAGCGTGCGCGGTAAGCGAACCGCGCAAGACCTATCTCGGCGAACGAAGCTTTCCCCTGATCATGCAGAATTTCCATCGCTACTTTCTGCGTCTCTCCTACCTGGTGTGGGCATTTCTGGTCTATGACGCAATCGTCTCCTTTCATTTCCCTAACGGCTTCGGGATCGGCGTCGGAACCCTCGTCCTGGTGTTGAATGTTGTCCTTCTCGGCGGGTATATATTCGGTTGCCATGCCTTCCGGCACTTAGTCGGAGGGACGTTCGACCGCATCTCTGAATATCCGGTACGGCACAAGCTCTACGACTGCGTGAGCTGTCTGAACCGCGGACACCAGAAGTGGGCGTGGGCCAGCCTCTTCTGGGTGGGATTCTCCGACATCTACGTCCGCCTCTGCTCCATGGGCATCTGGCACGACTGGAGAATCCTGTAGATGCCGGAGTTCCAGCGGTTCTCCTACGATGTTCTGGTCATCGGTGCGGGTGGGGCAGGACTGCGCGCCGCGATCGAAGCCGCGGCCGGCGGCGTCAAGGTGGGAGTGGTCTGCAAATCGCTGCTCGGCAAAGCCCACACTGTTATGGCCGAGGGTGGCATTGCCGCTGCGCTGGCCAACGTCGACGATCGCGACAGCTGGCGCGTTCATTTCGCCGATACCATGCGTGGCGGCCAGTACCTCAACAACTGGCGCATGGCCGAGTTGCACGCTAAGGAAGCGCCGGAGTGCGTGCGCGAACTCGAAGCGTGGGGCGCGCTCTTTGACCGCACCAAGGACGGACGGATTCTGCAACGTAACTTCGGCGGTCATCAGTATCCACGCCTGGCTCACGTCGGTGATCGCACCGGCCTGGAGATGATCCGCACCCTCCAGGATCACGGCATTCATTGCGGCATGCAGGTCCACATGGAGTGCACTGTGCTTAGCCTGCTCATGGACTCGGGCCGCGTCGCCGGGGCCTGTGGATACGACCGCGAGAAGGGCCTCTTCCAACTGTGGCAGGCGAAGGCGGTGGTGCTGGCTACGGGCGGAATCGGACGCGCCTTCAAGGTCACCAGCAACAGTTGGGAATACACCGGCGATGGCCTTGCCCTGGCGTATAACGTCGGCGCCGAACTGCAGGAAATGGAGTTCGTTCAATTCCATCCCACGGGCATGGTCTGGCCCATCAGTGTGCGCGGCATCCTGGTGACCGAAGGCGTGCGCGGGGAAGGCGGCGTTCTGCGCAATAGCGAAGGCCGCAGGTTCATGTTCGACGAAATTCCTGATCTCTACAAGAACCAGACGGCAGACACGGAAGAAGAGGGATGGCGCTACACGCAGGGCGACAGAAATGCTCGCCGGCCGCCTGAACTCCTTACCCGCGATCACGTGGCCCGCTGCATCAATCGCGAGGTCAAAGCCGGGCGTGGAACACCGCACGGTGGCGTCTTTCTCGATATCGCCTGGATCAAGCAGCACCTTCCCAAAGCGGAGGAGCACATCAAGCGCAAGCTGCCCAGCATGTATCACCAGTTCAAACAGCTGGCAGATCTCGATATCACCAAAGAGCCGATGGAAGTGGGCCCCACCACGCATTACATGATGGGCGGCATCCGCGTGGATGGCGATTCGCAGATGTCCAACGTACCGGGCTTATTTGCCGCGGGAGAAGCGGCAGCTGGACTGCACGGCGCCAATCGGTTGGGCGGCAATTCGCTCTCTGATCTGGTGGTATTCGGACGCCGCGCCGGCCATTATGCGGCGGAGTTCGCCAAAACCAATGGGGCTGGCCACGATTAATGACGAGCAGCTCCAGGCAACGGCAACCGAAGCCCTCAAGCCCTTCGAACGCGGTGCTTCCGGAGAGAATCCCTATCAGATTCAATACGACCTGCAGGAAGCGATGCAGGACCTGGTCGGCATCGTGCGCCTGGAAAATGAAATGCAACAGGCACTGGAGAAAATTGCGCAACTCCAGTTGCGAGCCGGCCGTGTGGGTATCGCGGGCCACCGCCAGTACAACAACGGATGGCACACCGCACTCGACCTCTCCAGCATGCTGGTTGTGTCGGAGGCGATTACCCGTGCTGCGCTGCTGCGAAAAGAAAGCCGGGGCGCGCAGTTTCGCGAAGACTTTCCCAACAAAGACGCTGAGTGGGGTAAGCACAACATCATCGTCAAGCGCGGAGCGGATGGCGAAATGGTGGTGGAGAAGCGCGCTCTCCCGCCCATACCGGATGAGTTGAAAGCGGTGATTCAGGAAATGAAATAGGGAGACGAAATCAATGGCCAAGCAGGCAATGTTTCGCATCTGGCGCGGGGATCCGGCAGGCGGCCAGTTCCAGGATTACCTCACGCCGGTGGAGGAGGGCATGGTGGTTTTGGACGCCGTGCACCGGATCCAGGCTCATCAGGCGCCCGATCTTGCCCTGCGGTGGAATTGCAAGGCCGGCAAGTGCGGCTCCTGCTCCGCCGAGATTAACGGGATGCCGAAGCTCATGTGCATGACCCGGCTTAGCAATCTCAACTTGGAGCTGCCGGTCATCCTCGAACCGATGCACACCTTTCCCGCTGATTCGCGACCTGGTCACCGACGTCTCCTGGAACTTCCGCGCGAAGATGACGGTCAAGCCATTCAGGCCCCGTTCTCCGGACTTGCCGGACGGAACCTGGCGCATGCAGCAGGCTGATGTCGAACGGGTGCAGGAGTTTCGCAAGTGCATCGAATGTTTCCTCTGCCAGGATGTATGTCACGTCCTCCGCGAACACCATAAAGAGGACGAGTTCATCGGTCCCCGCTTGTTCGTGTACGCCGCGGCGCTCGAAATGCATCCTCTCGACAGTGAAGATCGCGTCGACGACTTAAGAAAAAAGCACAGTATTGGTTACTGTAACATCACCACCTGCTGCCGAAAGGTGTGTCCGGAGTCGATCACGATTACCGAAAACGCAATTATTCCGCTCAAGGAGCGGGTAGTAGATCGTTTTTTCGATCCTTTGAAGCAATTGTTCAACATCCTCTAAGCGAAGGGGGTAACATGTTCACACTCAAACCTATTTCTCGTGACAGCGTAAGTGGCGCGCTAGCCAAGGCCGAACGTTACCGCTTGCTCAACGAGCCCAACGAAGCCGTGAGCATCTGCCGTGACATCCTCGAAGTGGACCCGTCGAACCGTGAGGCGCACGTCAGCATGATCCTGGCCTTGACCGATGAGATGGTACACGACCAGGGGGCGTTTTCGAGCGCGATGGAGGCGATAGCCGGTCTCGAAACGGCGTACGATCGCGCTTACTATTCCGGAATCGCCTGGGAGCGGCGTGCGAAGGCATATCACGACGCCGGCAAACCGGGCTCCAGTGGCTACGTTTACGATTGGCTCGTCAAGGCGCTACATCTATTCGAGGAAGCGGAACGCGTCCGGCCGGTCGGCAACGATGACGCAATCCTGCGTTGGAACGCCTGCGTTCGTTATCTCGATCGCCACAAGAAGCTCGGGCCGAAGGCGGAGGACGTTCGGGAACCAATTCTCTCCGAGTAAATCCTGCCTCTCATTCCCTCACCAAGGACGAGTGGGCCCCACATCTCGCTCGTTTTTCGCGAGATGTGGGATACCACTGCTCTTTCCCCCTGACTCTCGATTCATCCGATGCACTTTGCCGTCAACATCGGCGGTATCCCGCCCACCCGTCCTTGGTTATGCAACTGGGGGCATTCGTCCTAGTACATCCAGCTGCAGTCGCGAGTGAAATCAGTTGTGACAGATCGCTGCCACGTCCCGCCCGTTTTCTCGACTGCGAAGATCCCGCCGCTCCCGCAAAGATGACCGCAGCTCTTGATCACCGAGACAAGCGCCCGGGTGTGTGCGTGGTCAAATCCTGGCACTCCCAGCAACCGCACATATCTGAGTTGCTTGTAGCTCTCGCAGGATGAAACCTCGCGCCCGTGTGTCGCCAGGCACGTCTGCGCCTGGGCAAGTTCTCTGTGCGGCAGCAGCCGGTAGCCCTGAGGGATAGAGAATTTCTGCTCCCAGCGATGGCTCTGCTGGTTGGCTGCGACGAAGGCGTCGGTCATCTCATGCTCCTGCCGCGCCGCGGGTCTCAGGCAGCTACCGTTCACTTGCGGAATATCGGTCAGCGAATCCTCAGAGAAGACCAGCGGCTCCTGCATCGGAGCCTGATAAAGCGCAGAGTAGACCTCATATGCCTCCATTGGAACAACGCCACCGCCCGGCTGGTTCAACGGCATCGCCGCTCCCAGATCAGTGATCGGAGTAGTAGTCCCCGACTTTGCGTGGCGGAGCGAAGCGATCCCCACCCATAACAGCGTTACTGCAACCACCAGCAGAAGTAACCATAACCCTATCCGCCACGAGCTGCTCATTTTCATAAGCCTGATGTCAGGGCACGACCATGACCTGGGCTTGCCAGAACGACGCCTTCTTTCCCGTTGGATCCAGCACAGATATCTGGCACGCATACTCCCCCGGCGGAAGCTGACGGAGAGGAATGCTGAAGCTGAATGGCATGGTTTGCAACCGGTTATTCAGCCCTTGTGTCATCTGCATGGGTCGCGTTTCAAAAGCCTTCGTTTCTCCGCTGTAGAAGCTCACAAACGCGACTAAGGGCTGCGGTCCGGTCCCCCCTTGCTCATAGGCTTGCAGGTAAACATACATGTCCTGGCTCTGGCGGAATACCCGGGTCACGCTGGGAATCAGTTTTTGTCCATTTTGTACCAGCGGGTTGACCGCCTCCTCTTTGCCCCGGTCCTTATCTTTTTGCGCGTTGTAGAGAGCATCTTTGAGCTCCACCCGCTGGCTGCTCAGCACCACAGAGCTGATAGGGACGTGCGCTACTTCCTTGTTTAAATTCGGGATGACGAAGGTGGTTTGATAGGTGCCGATCCTGCCCGTCTCATCGTCGCGCGCAAGAAACTTGATCTGGTACTTGCCCGGCAGAAGCGTGAAGCCCGTGTCGTATTCGATCGGCCGCCGCGCCAGCTCGGCAGCGGTAGCGTCAGAGAGCTTGATGTTGACGTTGTCGCGGACATTGCTCACCGTAGTGCCGCCGACCAGGTCTTTAATCTCACCGACGAAGTCGATCAGGGTATGCTCCGCGCCGCCGCGCTTGGCCAGGGCGAGTTCGCGGCCCGGGATCTTAACAATGATAGGCACGAAATATTCTGCCCGGTTGAGCTGGAAGTGATCAATCTCCATCGCGATCGAAAGCTCGGTGATGGGATCCTCGAGCATGAGCGCGTCTTCCAACTGGCGCTCTTTATCCACCGCGTTGAAGTGGCTGAACTCCTTATCCGCGTAGTAACCCTGGCGATAATTGAGGTTTGCCCCTACGTCTTGCGTGAGCGAGATCTTAACCCGGCGGAAATGCCCGTTCCTCGCCGTGTTCGTCGTGTAGTAGCCAACGACGTAGTAGTCAGAGATGGCTTCCTGCGCCTGAACGATGCCGCGCGTCAGGTCATTGGAATCGAACAGGGCCTTGCCTCCGGTGTCGCCGGCGAGGGCGAACAGAGTGTCCTGCGATTGCTGGAAGTTGTTGGTAGTGGCCAGGGCGGCAGTGCCGGAGTACATGCCGGCATTGCCGGGCGAACCCTGGGTAGCATCTCCCAGCGGAGCCTCGGCGACCAGGCCGCGCGCATCGATCGGCCAGAATGAGACACCGGCTCGAATGGCCGCGTCGACCGTGGCATGAAGCTGCGCCTGGTTATCGATGCCATTGAGGCGGAGGCCGCTGGCGAAGTAGATGAGAGATTTCTTCTCGTTCAACTGGCCCAGCATCTTGGCCGCCGTTTGCAGGGCGGAGAGTTGGCGATCGGTATTGAAGACATTGAACTCGCTGTCGTCTTGGCCGAATGCGGCGCCCGTGTCGGCGCTGCTGGCATCGTCGATGGTCTCGGCGGATCCCTGGCCTTCACCAACGATAAGGGTCTCCAGAATACTGAGCAGCTTATTGCGATCGGCCGTGAAGTCCTGCAGGATGTCGACCGAACCACCCTGGTAGCGCAGGATGGAAACCAGGTCCACGGTCGTCAATTGCGTGCGAACGAATTTCTCTGCTGCAGACAGCGCGCGCAGCTGGTCGCCCGGGCGCATCGCAGTCATGTCGAAGTAGAGCGCGAGCAGCCGGCGATTCTTGTAGCGATCGTTCTCCATCGTTTCCGGCTTAACCTGAGTTCGCGCAAGTTGCTTGTAAATCTTGATATCTTCGCTGCCGGGTGCGCCGGCAGGCACCGGCGACGCGTTGGCGGTTAGCGCCTGGTGTTCGCAGAAGCGGATGGTTTGGGCCACGCCATCTTCGGTAAGGGCGAAGTCCTTGGCCGTGAGTCCCGGGATGAACTTTCCCTGCTTATCCTTGACTACGACGGTCTCGACCACTAGTTGCGATTTGACCGAGACGGTGTATGGTTGCGAATCGCTGGACGTCTTGTTCTGCCCAATCTGCTGCGCCGTCGCGAGCGCAGTGGTGGTTACGAGAAGCAGAGCGATCAGCATCCAAGTCCTTGCCGTGCTGCCCCCCAAAAAAATGCTGGGTGCCCCATTCAAGCCGTACGGCGCCTGCCCCGGCGTGCCGTGGGGCTTGAGTGGGCTACGGTGCTGTCCAGGCGCATATCTTTTTTGAGTGCGTTCTGTATTGGAGAGACCTACTGTTTCAATCCTCATATCCGGCCGACACCTTCCTCCTCTCATCTCAGAACCTCAGGCGCAGCTGAGTTTCCAGGCTGCGCATCGGGTTGGGGCTAAGCGGGAGACCGAATTGCGTGCTGTTCACAGTCGTGTTCCAACCGGTAAAAACAGGATGATTCAACATATTGGTCGCTGACACTTTCAAGTCGAGAAAAAACCGCCCGCTAGGGCGGAAGGTTCGGGCGACTGAGCTGTCGAGGCTGAACTGGCCAGGACCGGTGATCGAGTTCCTGCCCGCGGTTCCCCATTGGCCCGTCAAAGGCGCACTGTACGCGGCGGGGTTGAGATGCTGACCTCCGCTGGACACGGAGATGGGCATGCCGGTAGGGTCGGGTCGAATGGTGCCGGTGTAACCAGTTCCGGGGACGGCCGCTAAGTAAACCGGCGTTTCTGGCAGGCCGGTGCCGACTACCGCCGTGCCAACGATGGTCCACTCCTTGAGCAGCCTGCCGCGCCATCCGCCCATCAGCGTTCCCCCGCCGAGGCCTTCGCCAGTAGTGTATTGGGCCTGCAGGTTGAGCAGGTGACGTTGATCGAAGGCGGAAAGCGAACGCTCGGCGTGCAGGTTCAGCCAGTTCTGTGCGATGGCCGATGTCGATGCGCTTTGCGTGCTGGTGGCCGTGGTTCCCGACGACCCTTGTCCCGACCCTTGTCCCGATCCCTGGCCTTGCCCTCCCGAGGGCGCCGCAGTTTGGCTGCTGGCGACCACATGACCCTGGCCCCCCAGGAATGCGTCATCATCAATCGACTTCGAATACGTATAGAGCAGTGACGCGGTGAAGCCACTGCGCAGCCTGCGTCGCAGTTGGATCTGCCCCGCTTGTCGCGTGGAATCACCGCCCGAAGCCTGATAAAGGAAGCCCGACGGACAGTCAGTACATGGACTGGCCGCCCCGATGGGGTAGGTGTTGGGCAGAAACTGCTGCACCCCGCGCGTGCCTTTGACTCCCAGGTAAGTCGCTGTGAGCTGCAGCGCTACCGGTAGATCGCGTTGCACGGATAACTGCCAGGTCTGGGCGTAGCCGACCCTGAAGTTAGGATCAACCGCGAAGGTGTTGGTAGTAATCGACGAGCACGGGATAAAGCCATTTGCCAGCGTAAGCGGACAGGCCGCGCTGTTTTGAACGCTCAGGCTGGTAGACAACGGGGACTGCTGCGCCATCTGTAGCGCGGTGGTCTGGTAAACCGAGGTGTCATCATAGATGCCGTAGCCTCCGCGGACCACGACGGTCGAAGCAGGAATGGGTCGCCACGAGATACCCACGCGCGGCTCGAAACCGCGCCGGTCCGGCCAGATCAGCGAACTGGGATAGTGGATGCCGGTCTTCGGCCCAACAGGATCGCTGGCCACGACCGGCGCAACTGCGCTAAATCCCGAAACAATGTCAAGATTTACCAGGCGCCCGTACAGTTCGGTGATCGGCGCTCCGTATTCCCAGCGCATTCCGGCGTTGATGGTGAGGTTGGGCAGAATACGCCAATCATCCGTGCCATAGAGATCGTAAGCGGGCTGGCGCAGATACTTATCCGCGTTGCCGAAGGCCACGCTGCTGGTATCGGGCACGCCGATAAGGAAGTCCGCCAGATCAGAGCCGCCGGTCGTTGCCCCGTTCGCTTTGCCTTGTGTAGCGGCCCCGGTAAAGGTGAAGATGCCCCGCGGGTTTGCCTGGAAAAAATCGTTGTACTCCTGTTTGCGCAGATCGCCGCCCATCGTGATGTTGTGGCGGCCGTGATAAATCGCGACAGATCCTGAAAAGGCATCGGTGCGGTTGCGATTGAAAGAGCTGTCCTGGTCGGTGAGCATCGTGATGCCGCTCGAAAAAGTGAGCGTGGGCGGACCCCAGTTCGATGGATCCTGGTTGTTGCCGGTGATGCCCGCTTCCCCTGAGATGTTCTGGCGGTTTTCAAAATAGGGAACGATGTTGGTCCTGAGCCGGCTGAAATGATAGCCGCTATTGACGAAGAGCCGCTGGCTGAATCGGTGTGACCAATTGATGTTGAAGTTGATGCCCAGGATGTCAGTGTTGTCAGTGAAGGCGAAGAGATTGGCATTGCTGGACCTTGTGCTCTGAAAATTAAAGCTCCCGTAGACCTCGTCCTTGCGCCCGATCGTCTTGTCCAGGCGCGACTGCAGTGCGTCCTGGTGGGTGCTGTTGAGAATGGGCACCTGATAGTTGTAGAGCGAGTTGCCGTAAATGTTTCGTGACGGATACAGATCCAACAACGCCTGCGCCTGTGGGCTGACCGGGACAACGTTGCCGGGAAACGGCAACCCGGTTTTGGGATCGAAAACGATGACCGGTTGGCCGAGCGGGTTAAGTAAATCCGAGAGGTCGCCTGTCCGCTCCGCATCCGTGGGAACAAGTCCAGCCTCAGCCTCAGCGTTGTGGTTACGCGTCCACTCATACGCGACGAAGAAAGTCGGCCCGCGCGGCAACAAGTGCGGAATCTTGAGGGGTCCGCCGAGAGTGAGCACCCCCGTGATGCGATTGTAAGAAGCCTTGGGTAAGTTCAGTCCGCTGAGCGAGTAGGGGCGGGCATCGGTCGCCGAGTTATCGAGGATGGCAGCCAGGCCGCCATTGTAGAGGCTCTTGCTGTTGTACCTTCGGTTGCCGAAGGCCTGGTCGAGCGAGAACCGTGAGGTCGCCGCGTTGTTGACGCTGCCGTTCACCAGGAAGCCGTCCGACGACTGCTGGCTTGCGTCCTCCGCCGGCTTGGGTATTTCGACCGCGTTCTCGCCAGGGGAACCCCCGGGGCCGCCGGTCCGGCCGGCTTCTTAACCAGTGCAGGCGCGTTGAGCGTGGGCAGTGGAGCTGGGGGAAGATTTGCTAACTTCGTGATCTGGTCGGGTGGCAGCAGCGTCAGCTCCCACTTCGCAGCTGCCGTGTTCGTGGAGACAGTGATTTCGTTGTGGACGGTCGAGAAGCACTGCATGTCGATCTCGATCTGCCAGACTCCGTCGGCCAGCTCCGCGAAGCTATACAGCCCTCCCTGGTCAGTTACGGTGGCGAGCTTCTTCGTTCCTTGTGTCACCGTGACGGTTGCACCCGGCACCGGCAAGCCGCCAAAGCTGACTTGGCCGTGGTACGCCGAGGCGGCAGCCAGACCCGGGAAGGCCAGCGCCGCAAGAGCGCAAACTATGTAGAGGATCCTCCGCGTTCGCCGCCATACCGTCGCTGTCAACATATCCCGAAGTCTGTGCGGCGTCAGTTCTCGGACGGCTTCTCGACATGATCGATAACGATCACGTCATCGGGAGCCTTGGCCGGTCCCATCTTCAGCCCGAGTTGCTCTTGAATTGCGGTGTAAAGGCTCGGCGGAGCATTGGGGTCATCGCTCGGCGGCGGCGGCTTCGCGCCGGTCCCTCTGAATTGCGCGAATTGGGAATCGTCCGGCGTCCATTTCAATTGGAAATCGTATCTGTCTGTGAGCCCGGTTTGATCCACCACCGGCTTGTCCATCACACCAGACTGCATCCAGGTGGCAAAATCCGCCATGGTCTGGTTTCTCACCACCAGGTCCCCGAGCCCCCTGAAAAAGAAGGCCGAGGGCTCAGTCGGAGCGGACGTGCTCTTGGTCATCTTTGGTCCGCCGCTTGCAACCGTGATTACATACACCGAAAGCTCTCTCTTGTCGTGATGAAAGGTCAGCTTGAAGCGCTCCGTCAGCAGCTTTTGCACCATGATCCCCATCTGCTTGATGTTAGGCCGCCCTTCCGTGTCCGGCTTGCCTTCGATGTCGAACAGATCGGTGCCGAACCATGGCGGGTGCATCGATAATCTGCTTGGCGTGAAGCCCGTACGCAAACGCGATCAGATCATTCACATTGGTATTCATCGTCACGAAATGACCGCCTCTGAACCCAAATCCTTTGCCCGGCTTGTTGGGAGCGCTTGGCTTGATAGTCGCGACCTCGAAGCTGGGATTAGCGTTCGCGGCCATCGGCGGCAGCTTGGGTTCGGGCGGAGGAATGGTCCACTCCGTCTCCGGCGTAGCACGCGTCAGGTTCAGGGGCAGGGGATTGGGCCCCTGGGTCCAGGTGCCGGTGATCGTCTTTCCATCCGAACTCAGCTTGCCCTCATAGGTTCCCCCGATCATCGTGAGCGACATCTTTACCGTGGTGCCATCCAGCGTGATCTTGGTCACTGGAAGGCCGTCGCCGCCCTGGTCGATGCTGTAGAACACCGCCTTGTAGCCGCCGTCATCCGCCTTGGAGATTTTGACCACGATGCGCAGGTCCCGGCCGGCGTGCAGCGTGCCCTGCCAGGTGTCGGCAATGCTTTGCGTCGGGTTTGCCGCGGGAGCTTGAGCCGGCGCCGCCACTTGCGCCTGGAGCCCGGTGATATTCGCCGGGCCGAAGACGAGCGCGGTGGCCAGGGCTAACCAACCGGCGGCACGGAAAAGCTTCCTGATTAATTCCAGTTTGCGTACAACTCGGTCAGCTCATGATTCGGGAAACCTCGGTTGAGATGGGGCCCGGTATATCGAGACACAGGACAGCGCGATGAAGCGAAATGTTGGATATAAGACGTACCAACCTAGGTGTTTTGTTCACCGGGCGCGAGATTATTTTTGCTGCCTTATCAGCTTGCCCTTAGCTAGACGGCTCGGTTCTCAGTATCAAGTCCCGCTGTCCATGTGTCCGATGACCGAAGCAGCGAGTGACTCCCTTAATCGTTCGCACCTGTTCCTCCGCCCGAAGCGGGCCGTATGCAATTCGACCAGATTCGAAATCGAAAACTGCAACACTTTGCATACCGAAAGCAAACCCTGATTAGTTTTCCGAAGGTTTCTCGACGTGGTCGATGACGAGGACCTCGGCGAGTGCCTTGGTGGCGTCCAGCTTGAGCCCGATCTGCTCCTGGATGGCGGTATACAGATTCGGCGGCGCGGTTGGCGCTGTCTGTTGGGGGAGGAATCTTGGCTCCCATGCCGCCGAACTGCGAGTCGTCGGGCGTCCAGTTGAGGGTGAAGTCGTATCTTCCCGCGAGCCGGTTTGATCGAGCGACCGGGCGGTCGAGCACGGCCTCTGCATTAAGCCGGCGAAGTCAGCCATATTTGCGTTGGGCACGTTCAGTGCACCCAGCCGCTCCTGGAAGAACAGCCCGGCAGCCCGTTCGGATCGCCTTCACTCTTGGTAAGTTTTGGGCCCGCTCTTGGCGACGGACAGCACATAGACCGAAAGCTCTTTCTTGTCGTGGTGAAAGGTGAGCTTGAAGCGCTCGACCAGCAGCTTCTGCAGCATGCCTTTCCACTGTTTGTCGCTGGGCGCGCCTTCGCCGTCGGGCTGCGCGTCGATATCGAATTTATCCGTCCCGGCCCAGTCGGGGGCGCCGATGACCTGTTTGGGATGGACTCCGTAGGCGAAACGAGATCAGGTCACTCAGGGTGGTGTTGATGGTCTGTAAGCGACGGCCCCTGACGAGGAACAATTTGCCTGGCTCGTCCGGCTTGCTCGGCTTGATGGTGGCGACCTCGAAGCTGGGCTGAGGCGTTCGCGTCCATCGGCGGCAGCTTGGTGTTGGCGGAGGGATGGTCCATTCCGTTTCGGGCGTAGCCCGCGTCAGGTTCAGAGGCAGAGGGTGGGCCCCTGACTCCAGTTGCCCGCGATCGACTTGCCATCCGCACTCAGCTTGCCTTCGTATGTGCCGCCGATGGCCGTGAGCGACATCTTCACGGTCGTGCCTTCCAGCGTGATTTTGGTGACTGGCATGCCGTCGCCGCTTTGATCGATGCTGTAGAAGACCGCCTTGTATCCGCCACCGTCCGCCTTTGAAATCTTGACCACGGTGCGCAGGTCTCTGCCGGCATGGAGCGTGCCCTGCCAGGTGTCGGCGATGCCCTGCTTAGCATTTTCAGATGTCGCTTGTGCCTGGGCCGCGGTGGTTTGCAGCAGCATCACGAGGACCAGCGAGGCCAAGCTCAGTAATCCAGTCACCCTGAGCAGTATCTTTCTGCAGAAATCCAGTTTGCGAGCCAACCTGTCAGTCATGATGCGGGCAATTATATTTACTGCTACGTTGGTCTGTCCTTCCTTCGATCACTTTTAGTTCTCCGAAGGTCTCTCGACGTGATCGACAACGAGAACATCCAGGGGTGCTTTTGTCGATTTCAGTTTTAGTCCGAGTTGATCCTTCAATGCCTCCAGGAACGTAGTACCCGGCGAGTCAAGCCGAGCATCAACTCCCGATTGCGCAGGGCCATCTGACTCCGGCGTCCATTGGAGTGTGAAGTCAAACCTCCCGGCCAATCCCGTTTGATCCACCACGGGGCGACCCAGGCGGCCGAGGGAAGGAAGAGAATCCGCAATCATTTTCATGGTTGTATTTCTCGAACCCAGCAACATTTCGTGGTTTGCTGCGGGAATTAGCATGAATGCATCGCAGACCCGCGGAAACACGCCGTCCATGTTTACCGAGTTGCCGGGGGCTGGCCCAGGCATATGGACATCGCAAGGAGGGCCGTCGGAATGCGAACGGAGTTTGGGCCCTGTCCTTCCGGGCTTCTCCAGAACCAGAGCGAACACAGGGACCTGCTTCGTCTCGAAGTGAACTGCCAGCTTGAAGCGATCGGCGAGAAGAGATTGCATCATCCATCGCATCTGGTCTTTCGTGGGGTTGCCTTCTGCCTTCGCGTGAATCTCGAAGTAATCGGTAGCGACCCACTTCGGCAAGTGAGCAAGCATGGAGTCAGTCTGCTCAGGCGTGAGCCAAAGCTTGTATGCGAACTGGATGTATAACGGAAGCGGAAAATCAGCGGTGAAGCGGCCGCCGGGGTCCGGAAAAGGTGTGTATGAGTCACTATTATCCAGGGCGAAGTTAGGCATAGGCGCGGATTTTCCTGGCTTGCTTTGCCGGATAGAAGCAACCTCGAACGACATTTTGCGCGGTGTGTCCGGTTTGCTCGGCTTGATCGAGGCAACTTCAAATCTGGGCGTGGTATTCACGGCCATCGGCAGAACCCCGGTCGCCGATGAGGACGCTAATGTGTTCGGAGTGGACGCACCTGGCGTCGATGGCTCGGCCTGCGGTCCGCTCATTTGCGTGGATGCCGACGGGGCGGCGTCCTGAAGACTGCTCGCGCCCGAATCAGGCGCCGGGGTTGAATTCAGGCGCTGCATGACAGATTCGATCGGAGACATCCGTCCATGCGAACCCGGGATTGGCTGGGACGCAATCGGCAGGCTTAGCAGAAATACAAAGGCGGCGAGCGCGATCAGCGATATCGTGCCGCCGGCCAGAATCGAACCGAGCCCCAGGGGCTCCTTGTCCAGGATTTTGAAGGAAGGAATGCCCGCGGCATGGAGCGAAAGCGACGCTGCTTCTGTAACGGCGTAGGAATTCCGGTATGCGGACGGGAGTCCAGCCAAAACATCGGCCACCAGGTCCCACCATAGACGCGCTCTCTTGAAGAAACCTGTCTCGTCGCGGAGGCGGTCCCGGATGAGTTGCAGGGCCTCGCCCTCGTATTTCTTGCGGAAACTCGAAGGATATAAGCGAAGCAGGCGAGTGTATATCTTTTCAGACATAATCCCCCCTCAAGATTTTTCGGGCTCGAGCAACACGCAAAACATCGGCCATCTTCTCCGCCTCAGATCGCGCTACTTTGCGTCCGGCAACAGTCAACCGGTAGTAGCGGCGCCGTTCCTGTCGGTCTTCGGTTTCCTCAGACCGGTAAACCTCCTCGATCAGCTTTCCCTCAAGGAGCGCCTGGATCGAACTGTACAAAGTTCCAGGCCCAAGGCGCAGGCGTCCGCCGGTCTGCTCTTCCACCTGCCGCATAATGGCGTAGCCGTGAAGGTCGCCATCGGCGAGAGAAAGCATGATTTGGAAAGCGGCCGCCGGTAACGGATCAAGTTTTCGTTTTGGCATAGTTGCTCGATGATCGGTATATCGATAAACGACTGTATTCCCCTTCCATTTGATTTGTCAAAACCTTTTTGAAGAGACGAAGTGTTCCTTCGATCCCTATTAGTTCTCCGACGGCCTCTCGACATGATCGATAACCAGGCCCTCGACCATACCCTTTTGTGATTCCAGCTTAAGCCCAAGCTGTTCCTGGATGGCCGTGAAGATCGAAGCCCCTGAAGAATCAGGTGCAGGCCCACTCCCTTGGCGGCCGGCATCCGCTCCGTTGACCATCGGAGCCTGGTCGTCCGCGGGCGTCCATAGGAGTGTGATGTCGTACGTTCCCTTCAGCCCGGTTTTGTCCAGAACCGTGCGTTCCAGTAGCTGGGTTAACGGCGGCAGCAGGTTGGCAATCGGAATCCCTTGTGCAACCAGACGGCCTCTACTCCACATCATCATGCCGGCACGTCCGCCGGGCTGACCGTCAGGACCCTTGATGCCGTCAGCGTACGTATCGCCTGGCTTCGCCACGTGCAGTTTGGGACCATTCTTGGCGATGACCAGTGCATACACCGGAATTTGCTTAGGCGCTCGGTGCAGCTTTAGCTGGAAGCGTTCCGCCAGGACCGGCTGAAGCATGCGCAGACGTTGCTTTTCATCAAGCTTGTCCAGTGCAGCCAAATCAGAGCTGCCCACCTTTGCCACGACGTCGTACGTTTCAGAGTCGAGCCAGCCAGGTGCGCCTGTGATCTCATCGTCTTCGACGCCATAGGCCTGTTTAATGAGGAATTTCACGGTGAGCCCCGTCGCAGTCAATCCATCGGCCGTGAGCAATAGCGTAGATCCCTCGCCGGATTTGTGCGGCTTCACCGAAGCGACCTCGAACCCAGGCAGATCGACGGTGGGCGCTGCGTTTACCTGGCCAAATACGATTGGCATACCTACAGCCATCGCTCCTGCCAATAGGAACGAAAGCTTCTTGCCGAGGTCTAGTTCGAACGCAACACGTATAGCCACTATGCGGGTAATCCCTTCGGAAGATCGGATCCGCCCGGTTAATTTTCCGAGGGCCTCTCAACGTGATCGATGACCAGGACTTCCACCGGGGCCTTGCGTGATTCCAGTTTGAGTCCAAGCTGTTCCTGAATTGCCGGGAAAACCGAAGGCCCGGCAGATTCTGTTGAAGCAGTGTAGTCAGGTCCTGGCTGGCCCGCGTCGGCTGCACCTTCAATACAGTCTGAAGTTCACCTCGATGTTCACTTCCACCGCAACCGGTTCGCCGCGGAGCATCCCCGGCCTGAATCGATATTGCTTCACCGCCTCAACCGCTTTCTGGTCCAAACCCTTTCCCAGATGACGAACCACCTGCACTCGCTGGGGATTCCCTTGCGCGTCCACAATCGTGGCGATCACGCAGACACCCTGATACTTTGCCCGTTTGGCCTCCTCAGAAAACTCCGGGTCGGGCGCGAAGATGAGTTCGGGTGCGGAAACATCTCCTCCTACATGGTAGATTCGCGGGAAGGTGACGTTCTTGGAGGAGCTTTGGATCGGGGCATCCAGGAGTTGCGACGCGGAAAAGATCGTCCCAGCTTGCCGGTTGCTCGCCTGCGGGGATTGCGCACGGACC
Source organism: uncultured Acidobacteriaceae bacterium (assembly GCA_963736535.1). GTDB lineage: Bacteria > Acidobacteriota > Terriglobia > Terriglobales > Acidobacteriaceae > PALSA-350. The sequence goes on along the minus strand of CAVTPN010000005.1, from coordinate 391,235 downwards.
CGCGGGGTGTTCCATAGTCCGAAGAGGACAGGTCCAACAACGGCCGCAACTCCCACTGAAGCCAACAGGAGTCTTCTGCCGGAACTAAGCTTCTCCGCCAGGTTCGGAGTCATGATGCGCACAATGCGTTTCTTCAGCTCGGCGCCCGTAACGCCGGAGACGCAAGCCAGCGGCGCTCCCACGCAGAATTCGCAGGTCTTCAAAATGCTCTCCGCATAGATCGATGGCGGATTGCCCAGCTGCAACACCTCTTCGTCGCAGGCGAGTTCGCGCTCCTCCACCAGGCGCGCTCCAAGCCACCAAACGATAGGGTGAAACCAGAAGAGGGCTTCCACAGCCATGTGCAGCGCGGCAGCCAGGTTGTCGCGGCGCCGCGCGTGCGACACTTCGTGCGCAAGGATAGCCCTGAGGTGCGAGTCCTGAAGATGTTCGGAGATCGTCGCCGGCCATAACAAGACCGGCCGAAAAATGCCGAAGATCCCGGGCTCCATAGCAGAGCCCCGCGACAACAAGAGCGTCATTGGCCTGCGCACTCCTCCCATCTTCTCCAGCTGACGCAGCGCATCCACTTCGCGTCCCTGGTCCATCGGCGTCGAGCGGTGTACGGCCGCGGCCACACGACGCCAGCGAACTGACCAGAGCATGAGCAATGTCACAAAACCGCACAGCCACATGGCTGCAATCAACCCCGGCAGCAGGGTAAGCAGGCGAGCAGCGGAGGCCGCATGGTTAACCGGCGCGATCACGACAAAGGTGAAGGGCTGACTAAAGCCTTCCACCGCGGAAAACAGCCCGCTCCGCCCGCTCAGTGAAAACCGCGGACTGGCCAGACGACGGCCGAGACTCATCAATAATGAGAAAGGGACAAGAAACTTCAGCGACGCCGCCAGCCACAGACTATGGCGAATCCGCGCCTGGTTTTTTCTGAACGCCAACGCCAGGATCGCGACCAACACTGCGAACAACGTCGACTGCCAGAGGTGGTTAGCCATCGCCGGTGCGATCGCCGCCGGAACTTCGGAGAAGTATTTCGCAATCATGGCTTATCCTTCCTTTCCATCTGGCGCAGTGCCTTTTCTGCTTCCTTTACGTCCTCCAGTGTCAGCTTGCCCGATTCAATCAGGTGCGCCATCACAGGCTGTGTGCGGCCGCCGAACAATGCCAGCAGGTCGTCGACCAACCTCCGTTGTGCGGCGCTGCGCGAAACCGCGGCCGCGAAGATGTGGAAGTTTCCAACTTTCCTCACCCGGCGCACGATATTTTTCACTTCCAGGCGATATACGGTAGTTTGAATGGTCGTATAAGCGGGCCTGCGCTTAGCGGGAAATGTCTCCTGGATCTCGCGGATGGAGGCCTCGCCTTGCGTCCAGAGCGCCTCCATGATCTGAAACTCGAGTTTGGATAATTTGGGTTCTGCCACCGTTGCTCCTACAGGTGTACTATTGTTTACTACACGTGTTTGTTATCGTCAAGGGAAAGCACGGAGTAGTTCCCAGGGAGGGGCCAGAGACCGGTGAAGGTGCTGGGAACCAGGATATGTGATCGAAACCGAAGCACACCACTTCGCCATAGGCTCGGGGAGTCGGCCCGGAATCGTAAGTCGGTCTTCGTGCACTTTCTGCTCGCACTGATATGCGGTCGAAGCCTGGCGCAAGAGAATGCAAAGCCTCTTTCTCCTTCTGAAGCATATAAGGCTGCCTTTGCGCCCTTCCAGGCGTCGCGGACGCAGCCCGACGATCTAACGGATGCTGACAGGTTTGCGCTGCAAATTGGCATTGCCCGCGCCTCCCGTGACTGCCGGGCACTCTCACCGGATGCGTCGTCACTCGGTGCGGATGAGAAAGAGCTGATCGCTCTAGGCGAGTTGTGCCTGTTCGGTCAGGAGTACGGGCCCGCGCGCGCAACGCTGACGAAGTACCTTGCCCTTCCTCAACCGCCTGAGAGAAAGCGGGCTATGGTCTTACTGGTCCGGGCTCTCCTCGGCCTGAACGACCCGGGCTCCGCAGAGTTGGTCGTGCGTTCACTGCTACAGGATTTTCCCTACGATGCGGAAATCCACTTCGCCATCGATCAGGTCATCGATGCATCCGAGGGGATAAGTGAGGGGCTCAATAGAATGGCTCTTAACCTCTGCGGGACGCAGAATGCCGTCACTCTGCCGCTGCTTGCCGGTGGAAAGGCACTTGAGGGAAAAGAAGCAACCGCATCTGCAAGCGTTCTGTTCAACGATGCCGTGCGCTGCGTTTCCCTGGCAAAAGGGCGAGATGAACCCTCTGGGCAGGAAGCGATGCATCAATTGGCAGCCATCGCACAGATGCAGAGCTGGCAGGCCACGGCAGACTATTCACCCATGCAGGCGTCGTTGAAACGCCAGCAAATGGTCGGGACGCAAGTCCCCCTGAGCTCCTTGCACGGGTTTACGTTCACCAATGGGACACTGGCGCCGCGCCTGATCTCGCTGAGCCGGGGCACAGTGTTCTTGCTTCCCTTTGTTCTTTGGTCACCGAGCGCTTCAGATGAGGCAGGGCGTCTAGCCAGGCTCGCACCGCAACAGACGATTTACGCGATTACCAGCTGGAGTGCCAACACCGGCCGGGACGATGTCCCGTCCAGTGAAATTTCAACGGCTTTACGGGAGTGGCAGCGGAATTTGCCGGCGAACGTTCATATGGTCATTGTGCCCGACGCAGAGCTGAGCCTCTTCCATGTCGATTCCTTTCCTGCCGGCATTGTGATTCGCGAAGGAACCGTACGCTGGAATGGTGTCTTGTCGAGCCAGGGTGCGGAGCGCATGCTTCTTAGCACTCTGTCGGAACGCGCCTCCGTCCACCAAGGCTCCGATCATCACAAATGAATCTCATATTTACTTGTCGTGATGGCAATTTCTATCGCGCCGTCTTATGCATCGCGTTGATTTTGTCGTCGAGCTTGACAGGTAAAAGTCAAACTCCCATCAAATCAAGGCCGCTGCCCCTTGGCACTCTCGTGGACGTGGGCGGCTATCGCGTGCATCTTTACTGCGTTGGCCAGGGAAGCCCAACCGTCATGATCGTGGGCGAGCTTTTTCTTTCGACTGGGCGTTGGTGCAACCGGAGGTGGCGAAATTCACCCGGGTTTGCACCTTCGATCCATCCGGAACCGCGTGGAGCGATCCTTTCAAGACGGCCACCGACTTGCAATCAACGAGTCGATGAGATCCATCAACTGATCATGAAAGCACCTGTCGATGGTCCTTATCTTCTCGTCGGATACTCAGTGGGAGCTCAGTGGGCGCGGCTCTACGCAGCCAGATATCCCAACAATATAGTTGGCATGGTGATCGTGGACCATGCGTTTATTCCCGGTCAGGCCACCCCGCGTCAAGCTGCACGCTCGCATAGTTTGCCGCAGATCTACAGTCCGCCCACGCTTGTTTCTGAAGCGCCAATCGCTCTCGACTTCCAGGACGATGTGAATTTCAGCAAGTTGCCGAAAGATGATCAGGAACTGCACACCTGGGCCCTCTCTGAAAATCCCATTCAGCCAGATTACGAAATGGCCAAGGACTGCTTCTCGGATCTTGCAACGGTTACAGGCAAATCTCCGTTTCCGCTTGGCGACATGCCGCTCATGTGATTAGCACTCCAAACGAAACCCCGGGCTATCCGAAATTACAAGCAAACTTATTGGCGTTGTCACGAAACAGCAAACATATCATTGCCTGGAACAGCACTCACATGGTTCTCATTGACGAGCCCGAAGTGATCACAGAGTCCATCCTTAAGATGGCGACGGCCGCACGGCAGCAGCCGATCAAATCCGCAGCCCCTTGACTGTCTCGGGCCTTGGCTCACGCCAAGGCTGGCGTTCTCACCCCGCCTGTGGTTTGATAATCGGCAGCTTCGACAGGCCCTTCCTCAAATGTAGTTACGGTTCATGGAGGTTTCATGAAGTCCACCATGATGTCATCGCCGCTACTGGTCAACAGCATCCTGGAGCGGGCGGCCACCCTTTTCCCGGATGTCGCAATCGTCTCCATGCAGCCCGACGGTTCTCGCCACAGCTACACCTATCAGGATCTGCGCAGACGCTCCAGACAATTAGCAGCTGCTCTTGAAGGGGCGGGTGTTGTCAAAGGAGATCGCGTCGCCACACTGATGTGGAACGGGCATGCCCATCTGGAAGCCTATTTCGGCGTTCCCATCACTGGAGCCGTGCTCCACACCCTTAACCTGCGGCTGCATCCGGACGAACTCGCCTACATCGTCAACCACGCCCAGGACCGCTTCCTGATTGTCGAGGATGTGCTGCTGGACCTCTTTGAGCAGATCCGGCTTCGAGTCCGCTTCGAGCGCGTCTTCGTAGTCGATCATGGCAGTGGCAGGCTTCCGGACGGAAGCGAACCATATGAGAATTTTCTGGCGGAAGCGAGCGAAGAGCCGAGTGCTGCCGATCTTGCGGAAGAGGATGCAGTGGCTCTGTGCTACACCTCGGGAACTACGGGCTGTCCCAAAGGCGTCCTCTATTCTCACCGTGCGATCGCCCTGCATTCCCTTGCGATCTCTCTTCCCGACCAGCTGAACTTCAGCCGCAACGACACCGTTCTCCCCATCGTGCCCATGTTCCATGTGAATTCCTGGGGCTTCCCGTATGCCGCAGCTATGAATGGAAGCAAACTAGTCTTGCCCGGATGCAACCTCAAGCCGAAGGCTCTGCTCGACCTGTTGCAGAACGAACAAGTGACGCTCGCCGGCGGAGTTCCTACCATTTGGATGGCCGTGCTGAATAGCTCGAAAGCGATCCCGGCCGCTGGAAATTGGCCGCCGGATTACGGCTCATCTACGGCGGCTCGGCAGCTCCCGAATCTCTGTTCCGCCGTTTCGACAAGCTCGGCGTACACCTCGTGCAAGCATGGGGCATGACCGAAACCACCCCCGTTGGTACGGCCGCCACGCTCAAGCCTCACATGCACAGTTGGACAGAAGATCAAAGGTACGCCCAGCGCGCCAAGCAGGGATTGCCACTGCCCTTTATCGACACCCGCACCGTCGACGATCAGGGCGAAGTCTGCCAGAGATGGAATCACCGCGGGCGAACTGCAGGTCCGCGGGCCATGGATAGCGGGCAGTTACTACAATCTCGATCAGGCGGACAAGTGGACCGGCGATGGCTGGTTCCGTACCGGAGATGTAGGCACGATTGATTCCGAAGGCTACTTGAAAATCACCGATCGCCTGAAGGACCTGATCAAGTCAGGCGGCGAGTGGATCAGCTCCGTCGACCTGGAAAATGCCCTGGTGGCACACGAGGCGGTTAGGGAAGCCGCAGTCATCGCCGTGCCCCACAGCAAATGGCAAGAGCGTCCACTGGCCCTCGTCATATTGAAAGATGGTTTCGTGGTGGATGCTTCCGAGCTGCGAACATTCCTGGAGCGACGCTTTCCTCGTTGGCACGTGCCTGACGGTTTTGTTTTCGTGAACGAGCTTGCCCACACTTCAACTGGCAAGCTCTTGAAGAGCAAACTGCGGCAGGACTTCGGGCATTGCCTCGGGGAGCTTTCTTAACAGGACTGCTTCGCCTACGGATTGGGCGAGTCCGGATATTGCCGGCTGAACTCCTCCATCTGCTGCTGCAGCTTCTTCTGTAGATCATCCATCCGCTCTTTGAACTCAGGACTGTTCGCCTTTGCCATCGCCTCTGCCATTCGCCGCTGCGCATCCTCCATCCGCTGCTTGAATTCGGGACTGTTTAGTTGGCAGTTGCCTCTGCCATTTGCCGCGCAGATCGTCCATCCGATGCTTAAATTCAGGACTGTTTGTCTTTTGCCCGACTCCGCCATTTGCCGCTGCGCATCCTCCATCTGCTGTTTGCATTCAGGGCTGTCTATCTTTGGCATCGCCGCTGCGATTTGCCGCTGCATGTCGTCCATCCGCTGCTTGAATTCGGGACTGTTTAGTTGTGCCGTCGCGTCCGCCATCTGGCGCTGCGCGTCGTCCATCTGCTGCTTGAACTCGGAATCATTCAGCCTTGCCATCGCATCGGCCATTTGCCGCTGCGCGTCGTCCATCCGCTGCTTGAACTCGGGACTGTTTACCTTTGCCATTGCCTCGGCCATTTGCCTCTGCGCGTCGTCCATCCGCTGCTGGACTTCCTTGTCGATGCGCCGCTGCTCCGCCGGGGTAAGTTCGCGGCCCTCCCCGTCCCCTACATCCCGATGGGTGTGGTTGCGCTTTTTCGGGGTAGCATGCGTCGTGTCGCCGTGTGTCACGGTTCATTCGGAGAGGAAGACTTGGGCCCCGGCACAGAAGGCTGAGTCTGCACCACTGCCGGCGGATTCTGCGTTGCTTGCGGAGGAAGATTTGCCTGCGCCATTGTCGGCGTGACATGAAACATCCCCGCGATCACGCCCGTGGCGATCATCATCGCCGCGCCACTGACTGCGCGCGCAGCCTTCGCTCGCACACTGATCGTGGTTGTCTCCATCAGTCGCATCACTCGTTCCTCCAGTGTGTTGTTGCCGAATAACCCGGTAAATTGCGTTTGTGCAGCCATGCCGCGTCCTCCCAGCATGCTGTGCGCCAGGGCCAGCAGGCACTTCGCGTATCCCAGCTGAGACTTCATTTCCTGGGCCGCCATCGCGTCGCAGACCATCTCCCGCGTCATACGTATCCGCTGCTGTACCCAATCCGCAGCCGGATGCCAGGCCAGCGGCAACGCTGCCACCTGGCAGGCCAAATTCACCAGGTAGTCGCGCCGCCGGATGTGCGCTAGCTCGTGGCACAGAGCGGCTCGGATTTCATTCTCCGTATACCGGGCGAAGCCCTCAGGCAACAGTAAGACCGGCGCCCGCACGCCCACGATCATGGGGCTCGACACTTCTCTGGACTCGCGTAGTCGTGGCGGCGTTATTCCCAGCCGAAGACTGTAGTCCGCTAAGGCTGTCCTATCTCGAGGGCAAAGGGAGGTCACCTGCGAAGTTTCCACCAGCTTGCGCGCCGCGCGCCACGCCCGCGTAATCCGCAACAGGCCGATCGCAATCGTAGCCACATACAACCTCAACAGCCAATGTGTGGTAGTCGGTGTCAGGCGGATGCTGCCCACTCGCGCGAAGAAGAGAGGCGCAAACCGTTGCCCGCGTGTTCGCGGCAACTCGTTCTGCGCCACTGGACTAAGCGCCTCTTCGCGGCTGGCTACCGGCTCCTGCATACTCGGTATGCCTGCTATGGTGTGCTGGGCCGCGGATACACCGGTTCTGCCCATGCCATGGAGCGGCAGCAGCAGAGCCAGCCCAAGAACGGCCAGCCATACGCGATGCTGTGTCACTGGCGCCGGCCTGACCATCCGCAACAGCAGCCATGCGCTTCCCGCAAGCAGCGGAACTTGCCACAGGGCATTAACCACGTACTCGATGAGCGCTCGCTCCATCATTGCTCCTCCTTCTGGGCCTGCGTTTCGGCTGCGGCCAACTTCTGCGCCACCCGCGCCAATTCCTCCGCGCTGATCTGCCTCGTATCCACCATCGCCATGAGCAATGCCTCGCTCGATCCGCCAAACATCCGCTTCACCAGGTCGCTCAAGGCGCTTCCCGAGGCACGCTCACGGCTGACCGTAGGCCGGTAGCGAAAAGCGCGGCCCTCCTGCACCCGTTTCACCTTGTTCTTGCGCAGCAATACGTTGAGCATCGTTTGCACCGTCGTGTAGGCCAGCTCCGCCTTGAGCTTCGGTTGCACCTCGGCTACCGTGCAGGGTCCCACTTCCCAAAGCACCTGCATGATTTCCAGCTCCAACGGCGTCAACGTCTGATTTATCTTGGCTGGCATCGGGAAATTCACTCTCTTCCTAAACTTTTAGTAGATTAATACGAAGGAACAGGGGTTTGTCAACTAATCTTTTAGTAGTGCGCAGCCGCTCAGCCTTGGTAGGCCAGCTCCTCGCCTTCGCCGGCCAGGGCAAGAGGCCAGTCGGTGGGCGAGTCGACCACGCTATCCGGAGGGTCCGAGACCAGCGTATGCGGCGCTAGTCCATACGAGCAGCCCATACTCCATACCCCGGCGCTGCGCGCGGTTCGGATGTCTACGTCCGAATCGCCGATCATCAGTGTCTCCTGCGCGCTCACGCCCGCCTCCTGCATCAGGGCAAGCAGCCCTTCCGGATCGGGTTTCTTGGTGGCGAAGCTGTTGCCGCCGTAGATGCGAAAAAAATAAGGGCTCAGGCCAAGCGCGTCGCAGATGGCCTGCGACGGTCCAATCGGTTTGTTGGTCAGCACTGCCATGGATCGTGGTGCGCCACCCGGCTCGAAGCGCAGGCTGTCGAGCGATGCAAACACTCCCGGGTAAACGTAGGTTTGGTCCAGCTTGTGTTCGCGATAGTAATCCAGAAAGTAGGTGAGAGCCGAATCAAGAAAATTGGCATCCGCCGGCTCGCCCAGGGAGCGGCTCACCAGCCGCGCCGCGCCATCTCCGATGTAGGTGGAGATCACTGCCTCGGGTAGCGGCGGCCGGTCGAAGTGCTGCAGCATCGCATTGACCGAGGCACAAAGATCGGCTCCGGAATCGATCAGTGTGCCATCGAGGTCAAACACAAGCAGACGGAGAGCTCCGGCCGGAATGGGTCGAAATGTCCTGAACATCTTTCTACTTTAGTCGATGCACCCGCTGGCTCTACTCCGGAACCCGCCAGCCGTTCATGGTCAGCACCAACGTAGCCCGGTCCTGCGCGTTTCCCGAGGTCGCCTTTGCAAACGCAGGAAAGGCCTTCCGTATCCCGTCGGAGTCAGCCCAGCCCGGAACGTCCATCATCTTGTAGTGGTAATCCACCTGGGTGGTTTGCTGCCCGTTAACGACGGCAGGTGGGGTAAAACCATCTATGCTGGTGACGACTCTATGTCCGTAGCAGAAGCGCGGCGGTACGCGTTTGCCATAGGTGGTGAGCTCATAGCGCTTGACATGGATATCTTTGTCTTCGAGGGACTTGAGCAAGCCCGCATCCGCCAGCGCATCGAGGCCTTTTTTCCTGGGATCGCTGTCACCGCCGGTGGTGCTCGCCTCGTAAGGAAACCGGATCGCACTCGGGAAAAGGCAATCGTCATTGTTACCATAGTAGGCATTCAGCGTCCGGGTAAAGTTCTTCGCGGTGGCTGCCTTAAATCCGTTGCATCCTGCCAGTACAAGCCCTAGCGCAAGTGCGGTCCCGGCCCGGTAGATCCATCTCTGTCTTGCCATGTAGTGCCCTCGCAGTGATAAACGCTAAACGTAAGCCTATCTGATGCTTAATGATAGGGTGAAGGGCGATATGGAAAAAGAAAATCAGCGGGTTGTTCTGGTTACGGGCTCCTCTTCGGGCATCGGCCTGGCTTGCGCCAGCCATTTGGCTGAACGTGGCTTTCGCGTCTACGGCACTTCGCGGCGCGCAGCCGCCGGAAGCATGGGCCCGGGCAAAGTAACCATGCTAACTGCCGACGTTACCGGTGATCGTTCGGTGGAGCAGGCAGTCGCGACCGTGCTCGACCGCGAAGGCCGGCTGGATATCGTGGTAAATAACGCCGGGATGGGGATTGCCGGGCCGGTCGAAAACACTTCGATCGAGCAAGCCAGGGGGCAATTCGAGGTTAATTTTTTCGGCGCTCTCCGGGTCTGCCGAGCGGCATTGCCGGCCATGCGCAAGCAGCGCAGCGGCTACATCATCAACATAGGTTCCATTGGCGGCATCCTCGCCATCCCTTACCAGTCGATGTACAGTGCTTCCAAGTTTGCCCTGGAAGGGCTAAGCGAAGCGCTGCGCATGGAGGTAAGGCCGTTTGGCATTCGGGTGGTGATCATCGAGCCTGGCGACCACAAGACAGCTCTCACCGAAAATCGCCGCTTCACCGAAATTTCCGGCGCTACGGAGGCCTATGGTCCGTCGTTTGAGGCGGCGTTGGCGAAGACGGCCCACGACGAGCAGAGCGGTCCCGCTCCGGAGCAGGTGGCTCGCCTGCTCTATCGCATCGTGAACCAACGCCATCCTCGGCTGCGCTACACCATCGGACCGGCTCCGCAGCGCGCCGCCGTATGGCTGAAGCGTCTGTTGCCCTACAGCATCCTCGAATACACCATGCGCACCTACTACGGTCTGCGAGGCTAGAGCGCAGCGACCTACTGAATCCGGATATCCCCCGAGCCCGTTTCCGCCTTGATCGTAGGGCCGCCTCCGTTGACCGTTCCGGTCACGTGATGCTTGTCCATGGACCCCCGCATGGTGAGCGGAAGGTCCGTTTTAATTGAGCCCGAACCGGTCTCTGCATCCAGCGTGAAATGAGCGTTGCTGCCCACCTGCAATGTGATATCGCCGGAACCCGTTTCCAGCTTCCATGGGGAGGTAGGCTGGCCGCTGATCTCCACGCCGCCGGAACCCGTTTCCGCCTTGACTGCACCCTGTACGTTGGTCAACTTGATGGACCCGGAGCCGGTGCCGGCGACCACGTCGCCCGCCGACTCCAGCTGGGCGCGCACTTCGCCAGAGCCGGTCTGCAGCGTGGTGGAACCCATCAGGTTCGTCGCTTCGATGCTGCCTGATCCGGTTTCGAGCTTGGAGCCGGCGCCCAGCTTGTCCGCGTGGATAGAACCCGACCCGGTGTGTGCCCGCACCGTTCCAATCAGATTAGAGAGTTGCAGGTCGCCCGAGCCGCTCTCAGCCGTAAGCATGGTATTCGCCGGAGTTGTGATCTCGTAATCGATGGCGACATGGTGCATGGAGTCATCGCTGCCCTCGCCCACGCGAATGATATTGCCCGCCTGGTTGATGGGGGGATTGCTGGCCACTTTCGAGACCGCATCATCCGATGAGCCGCCCCACCAGTTATTGCTGCTCTTCACGTGGCCAACAATGTGCACCTGGTTGTCCGAGCCAGGCGAGACGTGGATGTACCCCGCGCCGGTAGACACACGGAGCGTCACCGGTCCGTTCACGGTAAGCGTACGGTCGAAGGACTTTTCCGCCGCCACCGCAACCGTCGGGAGATACATGGACATGGCAACCAGTAAGCCGGCTGCCGCTTTGCGGGATGGGTTCCATCGGGTTTGCATCATTGCCCTCCTTGGGCTCTGGAGACGTCGCGCTAAGGTTGCAAATAAACAGTCTGGCTTTCGCTAAGGCCAGGAAAGTGTCCATTACACTCTGATCGATCTCCCCACGGGTAACCTTGTCCAGGCGGCCGGCTGCGGTCGAAGCGGGTGCTGCGCCGCCACAACCCTCCCGAACCCTGGGTTCAGCCCTGTGTTATTTGATACGTAGAGGGATCGGAGATGGTTCCCCTCTGCCAAACTCTATCCTGACCAGGAATCCTGGATTCCACAGCCCCCGAATCGACAGTTTCCGGCGATGTACCTGGGCGTCAGCCTCACCGGTATCATGACGGAATGAGCTCCGAGTCTTTCCTCCCATGTGCGGCCGGCTCCCTGGTTCCTGCGCGCAATGGTTGAACTGATGCTCTTTCGGACGGTTTCCGTCGCCTTGCTCATCCTGGCGAACGGCTTCTTCGTGGCGGCGGAGTTCGCCCTGGTGAGCGTGCGCGAGACCCGCATCGAGCGCCTGATCGCCCTGGGGCGGCCCGGAGCGCGGGCTGTACGACGCCTGCAGGAAAACATGGAGGACTTTCTGCCCGCGGTGCAGCTGGGCGTGACCCTGTGCAGCCTGGCCCTGGGCTGGATCGGCGAGCCCGCGGTGGCCACCCTCTTCGAGCACTGGTTCAAAGGCATGCCGCACGCCAGGGTCTACGCCCACGTGATGGCCGTCCCCATCGCTTTTGCGCTGATTACCTACCTTCACGTCTTGCTTGGCGAACTGGTGCCAAAATCCCTCGCCTTGCGCAAGGCCGAGGTCCTGGCGGTTGCGGTGGCCGGGCCCATGGACGTCTTTATCCGCGTCACCCGCCCTGCAGTGCGGCTGATGAAGTGGTCGGCGCGCGTCGTCATGCGCTTATTTGGCATGGAAATGATGCAGGGTGGTGAAGTGCATTCGCCGGAGGAACTCAAGCTGATTGCCACCGCGGCGCGCAGAATGGGCATGCTTCCCGTCTTTCAGGAGTCGCTGATTCACCGCGCGGTCGAGCTCAACAGTGTGCCCACGCGGGAAATCATGACCCCCCGCCAGCGCATCTTCTCTTTGCCCAAGGACATGCTCATTGAAGACGCGAACGCGCGCGTGGTTGAGGAGCAGCACTCCCGCGTGCCGGTGTACGACCCCGCGCATGGCCCGGAGCAGATTATCGGCGTGGTCTACTCCAAAGACCTCTCCCGCCTGATGCACTTCCGCATGACCGCGCAAACCCGCTTTGCCCGCGCGCCTTTCACTGAATTGCGTCTCGGGCAGGTCATGCATGATGTGCTGGTGGTGCCGGAAACCAAGCCCGTGCTCGACCTGCTGAGCGAATTTCAGCAGCGCAGACGGCATATTGCGATCGTCGTCGATGAGTATGGGTCAACCGTGGGTCTGGTAACGGTAGAAGATGCTATCGAGCAGATTATCGGAGAGGTAGAGGACGAGTTTGACATTGGCCCCCGGGCCGCTCTGCAAACCACCGCGGGCGCTGTGGTGCTCGATGGCGGTGTGAACCTGCGTGATCTGGAGACGCAGATGAACTGGCATCTACCCCGCAGCGGCGGAGTGGAAACCCTGGCCGGGTTTCTGCTTACCCGGCTGGGAAAGATTCCGACCGGGGAGGAGACCGTCGATTTTGAAGGGCGAAGGTTTACGGTGTTGGAAATGAGCGATCATCGCATCAGCCAGGTGCGCGTGGAACGGCTGGAGAACCAGTTGAACGATGCGGAACAGGGCAGCACCAGGGCCACGGACGCCATGAAGACGGGTGTGGCGGCGCGAGTTCAGAGTCACCGCGACGCCGGCAGGAAAGAAGGTTAGAGCATTTTCACTTCTACTCTTTTAGGCAGGTTGAATTGGTAGCGCTGCTCAAGCGATTGCTCTATATCCTGCCGGTCATCTGGCTGGTAGTGTCGATGGTTTTCTTGCTCATCCATCTGGTGCCCGGCGACCCGGTGCAGCAGATGCTGGGCGAGGGCGCGACCGCGTCAGATCTGTCGGCACTGCGTCATCAATATGGACTGGACGCACCACTGGGCCTGCAATATCTGCACTACTGGCGTGGCGTGCTCCATGGCGACCTGGGCCGGTCGCTGCGCCTCAACGATTCCGTCTCCCACCTGGTCTTAACCCGCTACCCCTACACCCTGGAGCTGACCGTGGCTGCGCTGTTGCTGGCCTTGGCGCTCGCCATTCCTGCCGGCGTGCTGGCCGCGCTGCGCCGGGCCCGCTGGCAAGACAGTGCCGTCGGCGTGGTAAGCCTGCTGGGGCTTTCCTTTCCCAGCTTCGCGCTGGGCCCCATCCTGATCTTGCTGTTCTCAATCAAGCTGGGATGGCTTCCGGTTTCAGGCGCAGGTTCGTTCGCCCACCTGGTGCTGCCCGCCATTACCATGGGCGGCAGCCTGGCCGCCATTCTCACCCGCATGGTGCGCACCGCCATGTTGGAGGAGCTAAGCCAGGACTACATTCGCACCGCGCGAGCCAAAGGCTTGCCCGAGCATGTGGTGGTCTACCGCCACGCGCTGCGCAACGCCATCATCCCGGTGATGACGTTGGTGGGCCTGCAATTTGGCGCCCTGCTGGCAGGCGCAATCGTTACCGAGACCATTTTTTCCTGGCCTGGCATTGGCCGGCTCACCGTGTCGGCGATCTCCAACCGCGATTACGCCCTGGTGCAGGGCTGCATCCTGGCTGTAGGACTGACCTACGTCCTGGTCAACCTGCTGACCGATGTGCTCTACACCGTGGCCAATCCCAGAATCCGCAGTTGATACGGCCCTTGCAGGCTGCGGAAAACTCTGCTTCGTACCAGGGCAAGACTTTACAGGCCGCGGAAAACTCCGGTTTTTGAAGGGTACGGGCTTCAGACCGTACAAAAATGCTTGAAAACAGGTCCGGCTTTAGAAGCCGCTGAGGGAAACATTCCATCCCTCGCCGACTTTTCCGCAGCCTCTTTAGTCGGCCCCTAGAGGCCTTGGCTTTGTATCAGGGCACGACTTTACAGGTTGCGGAAAACTCATGTTTTGTGTCAGGGCACGACTTTAGTCGGGCCGTAAACCGATTGAGAATACGTCGGGCTTTAGCCCCTGCGGTACGCTTTTGCTTTGCAGGGTGTGGGAGGCCTAACGAAGGATGGGTGGCCCATTCAAGCCGTCCTTTGGCTTGAGTGGGTGCAAGCTTTAGCCCGTAAATACGTGCTTTGTATCAGGGCACGGCTTTAGCCGTGCCGAACTGACGTGGGCTGATGAGGGCTTTAGCCCCTGCGGTGTTCCTCTCCCGTCCGCTGCAGAGTTTTTCCGCAACCTCTTTTAGTCGGCCCCTAGAGGCCCCTGGCTTTGTGTCAGGGCACGACTTTAGTCGGGCCATCCCAACGTGCCTGATGAGGGCTTTAGCCCCTGAGCTACTGCTTTCCTCCCTGCTGCAGACTTCTTCCTCAGCCTGCTACGCTTTCTGGACGAAGATCCCAGCGAACGCCTGCCGAACGCTGTAAAAAATGATGAACCATAACAGCGCCGCAAACAGCGCAGGCGGAAAACCGGCTGGAAAAAGAAACGCGTGAAAGAGAAGGATGTTAAAGATCACCGGGCCCAGCAGAACCAGCGCCAACGGAATGAACTGGCCCGAAAGCAGCAACACCCCTCCGGCGAGCTCAATCAAGAAGACGACGGCCAGGTAGTGCGACACGAAGAGCAGCCCCATGTACTGACCAGCCGGGCCAGGGGGCATCGCCATGTGCAGGAAGTTCAGAAACCCGTTGAGTCCGAAGATCACAAATATCAGGCCCAGTAGGATGCGCGCGACAAGAACGGCGATTCTCATGACTTTTCTCCTTGAAATGGGCAACTGCAAACATGTGTTAGACAGCGATGCTTCTTACCTGTTCCAGGTGAGGTTGCAAGAACTGGCCGCGGTCGACGGTCCCCGACATCAGCTGTGCTGTGCCGCCGGCGGTAACGAATTTTACGTCCGTGACCCCGATAAAGCCCAGGATGGTTCGAAGGTAAGGATCGATAAAGTTGAGCGCCGCTGAAGGAGTCCCCACGTTATACACTCCACCCGTCGCTACCAGAACGGTGGCCTTCTTGCCCAGGAGCAGGCCCTTGGGCCCGTCCGCCCCATAAGAAAACGTGCGTCCGCTGCGGACGATCTGGTCGATCCACAGCTTGAGCACCGAGGGAATGCTGAAGTTATGCATCGCCACGCCAATCACGTATTCGTCTGCCTTCTCCAATTCGGCGATGGCCTCATCTGAGTAGGCCAGTAGGGCCTTCTGCTCTGGCTGTCGCGCTTCATCAGGAGTAAAGATCGAGTAAATCCACGCTTGGTCCACGGGTCGAGGGGGGTTGGCGGCCAGATCGCGATC
This sequence comes from uncultured Acidobacteriaceae bacterium, assembly GCA_963736535.1. Classification (GTDB taxonomy): domain Bacteria; phylum Acidobacteriota; class Terriglobia; order Terriglobales; family Acidobacteriaceae; genus PALSA-350. Next base: position 375,817 of record CAVTPN010000005.1, on the reverse strand, counting down.
GATCACCTGGCCTGCAGGGTGGCCGGCCTTCCAGTTGCTGACGAACTCCCGGGTCAATTCCCGGCTTACAGAGCTTGCCAGGGGGCTTGTATCCACATGTAATAAAGTCGCCATAGAAGAATCTCCTTAACGACATGCGTTGTCTATACATCGTCTGTCGTTGAGTATAAGACGACAATCGTCGTTTTGCCGATTCTTTTAAATGCGTTCATAGGAATGACAATGCCGATTTCCGACTGTCAAGTTCGCGATCCGCGGATCCGCCGCACCCGCAAGCTCCTCCAGGGAGCCCTGGGCGCTCTCATGCAGACCAAGAGCTTCGACGAAATCTCCGTGCAGGACATTACGGAAGCGGCTACCGTGAACCGGGCTACCTTCTACGACCACTACACGGACAAGTACGCGCTCCTGGATGCGATGATCGCGGGTGGTTTTCATGAATTGCTCTATGAGCGTCATCTGCGCTACGAGACCGGTTGTCCCGCTGCTCTGAGCGCCATCATTCAGGCCACCTGCGATTTCCTTTCCCAGGCTCATTCCGGGGGAGCTTGTGATCGCCAGACAGCCTTTGCACCGCTCATGGACGCTGCCATCGTGGCCGCTATCCGGCGCCTGCTGATGGACGGCCTCGAGCGAGAGAAACGTCCATCGGCCTTACCCACTGAAATGGTTGCGTCGGCCGCCAGTTGGGCGATCGCGGGTGGGGTGAAGCAGTGGCTCTCTATGCCTGATCGTCCGCCGGCCGAGACGTTCGTGCCCCAGCTCCTGCAGCTGGTTCTTCCTATGCTCAACGCCGCCGCTAGGGAAGATTCACCAGTTGCGGCTGCAGCGAATCTGCGCCAATCGTCACCACCGCCAGCGAAATAGGCAGTGAGAAACGGCGAGGTCCGGCGCTCCCCGGGTTCAGGTAGAGAACGCCGTTGCGCCACTCGATCAGTGGCCGGTGCGAGTGCCCGCTGATCACCGCCGAGAACCCCGCGGCCGCTGGATCGAGATCGAGTGCGTGCCGGTCGTGCAGCATATAGAAAGTGTGGCCATGCAGGGTGACTACTTCCGTTGCGGGCAGGTAGGAGCAAGGCCCGTGCACATCGATATTGCCGCCAATGGCCGTTATCGGAGCAAGTTTGCGCAGTGTATCCAGGATCCGCGGGTCGCCCACGTCTCCGGCGTGGAGGATGTGCTCGACGCCGCGCAGAGCCGCGATGGCCTCCGGGCGCAGCAGTCCGTGCGTATCTGAAATAACCCCGATCATAGCCCGATCAATAGCCGTGTACGCGGGTCGAGGTAATCGCGCAGCGCGTCGCCGATGAAGTTGAACGACAGCACGCACAGCATGACCGCGATGGCCGGGAAGATGACCATATGTGGCGAATCAAAAAGGTGCGAGCGCGCATCGTTCAGCATCCCGCCCCAGCTGGCCGTTGGCGGTGGCAGTCCCAGGCCCAGAAAGCTGAGCGTGGCTTCGGCCAGCACCGCTCCCGCCATGCCGATCGCCGCCTGCACGATGATGGGTTGAAGGATGTTGGGCAGGATGTGGCGGGTAAAGATGCGCAGGTCAGACGCGCCCAGCGCGCGCGCCGCCTCGACAAACTCCCGCTCTTTGACCGCGAGAACCTGGGCCCGCACCAGGCGCGCGTAGCCCACCCACCCCCCAATGGCCAGGGCGAGAACCAGGTTAAGCAGGCCGGGGCCCAGAAACGCGACGAAGGCGATGGCCAGCAGAATGCCCGGGAAGGAAAGAAAGGCATTCATGACAAAGACATTGAGCAGCGTATCCACCCGGCCGCCATAAAACCCGGCCAGGCCGCCCAGAACCAGCCCCAGCGAAAGCGAGAGGCCGACGACGCTGACGGCAACCATTAGCGAAAGCCGCGCACCAGAAAGAATGCGGGAGAAGATGTCGCGGCCCAGCTCGTCGGTGCCAAACCAGTGGCCATGCGATGGCGGGGTCAGGCGGTGATAAAGGTCGATGGCAGCAGGATCGTAGGGCGTGATCACGGGCGCCAGCACCGCAATGGCGACGAAGAGCACCAGCAGGAAGATACCAATAACTCCCAGCGGCTGGTGGCGGAGGGTGCGAGCGAAGGCCATCGTTGGTCATGATCGCATATCGGGGCCGGTGACCCGGCAATCATTGTTGTAATCATCGGTGCAGTCATCGTGCGCACGATTCCGCTGCTGGCGGGTTGATACGATGGAGGAGAACGCGATGCGCAAACGACCCTGGCTTTCGACGATGGTGCTGGCCGGAACCATGGCCGCGGTACCAGTGCTGGCGCAACAACCGGCCGAGCAGCAGGTAATGGACCTGGCCAATGCGGATCGGGCCCAACAAGGTTTACCTCCGCTCAAGTGGGATCCCGCGCTGGCCCAGGCCGCAACCCAACACGCGCAGCTCATGGCGCAGCAGCCTGCTGAGCTTTCCCATCAATATCCCGGGGAGCCGGACCTGGACGCCCGTGCCGGCGCAGCAGGCGCGCATTTTCGTGCGATTGCAGAAAACATCGCTTTGGCGCCGAGTCCTCAGGCGCTGGACCAGGAGTGGATGCACTCGCCTCCTCATCGCGCCAATATTCTCGATCCGCGCATGGATACGATTGGTGTGGGCCTGGTAAAGCGGGAAGGGAACTACTACGCCGTGGAAGACTTTGCCTCCACCGTCGCTGACCTTGGACCGCAGCAGGTTGAGCAGAAGATCGCGCAATTGTTGCAGCAGCGAGGCCTGCAGCCGGCGGGGCTGACTCAGGAAGCTCGTCAGACCTGTGCGATGGACAGCGGCTCCGCAGGAGGTACGAAGCCCTGGTTCATCATGCGCTGGGAGGGAACGGATCTAGGCCGCTTGCCGGACGTGCTGGAGCAGAAAATCTCCACCGGGAAGTATCACAAAGCCGCGGTCGGCGCCTGCAATTCCAGCAACCCAAAGCAGGGCTTCACCACCTACAAAATAGCGGTGATGCTCTACTAGTGATTAAAAGGCCAAGGAGACTCGGATGCGCATCACCTCGAAGGGCCAGGTCACCATTCCCGCTGCGATCCGCGAGCAGGCGGGGCTGCTTCCCCACACCGAGGTCAACTTCGAATTCGATGGCAAGGCCGTACGGATTGTCCGCGCCAACAACCATACCAGGGATAGCCGCGGTTCACGCATGATCGCGCACTTGCGAGGACGCGGAGACGTCGCAATGAGCACCGATGCGATCATGGCTCTCACTCGCGATAAGTAAGTGGCTGCGATCCTGGTCGACAGCGACGTCCTGCTTGACCTTATGACCGAGGATCCCCGCGGCTCTTCCCATGGCGATGATTGACCGGGAACCCATCCCTTACGAGGCGCTCGCTTTTGCCACACCACCAACAAATGCTGGGTGGCCCATTCAAGCCTTCTTTTGGCTTGAGTGGGATAACAGCACCGGATGTGCCACTCTTCATTCGTCATGCCCGCCCAAAGGAACGAAGAAGTCGCCGCATGAAAGGTACGTGCTATTTAGCTCCTGAGAGCACATTCCGACCAAGCCGAGCGATCTGCAATTGTTCTGCAACGGCTCGTGATTCCCTAATGTTTCTTCCGTCTGGTTCCTCGTTTCATCCCTGTCAACACCATTCCACAGCGGTGTGGTGCCAAAGCCGAAACCGTTTTAACCTCGCCCAATGGCCCTATTTCTCGAGCTGGTAAGCCAAGCCGCGCCCATGCCTTCGCAAAGCAAAACCTGGAGAGAAGGAAATCGATGACCGACGCAGTCATCATCGGAGCGGGTTTGGCTGGCCTCAGTTGTGCTTTATCGCTGGAATCCGCGGGACTTTCCGTAGCCCTGCTGGAGGCGAGTGACGCGCCGGGAGGCCGGGTGCGCACCGACCTGCTGGAAGGCTTTCGCCTCGATCGCGGATTCCAGGTACTGCTGACAGCCTATCCGGAAGCCAGGCGGTTGCTGGATTACGACGCCTTGCAGTTGAAGAGGTTCGAGCCGGGCGCTCTGGTATGGCACAGCGGCAAGTTTCATCGCTTTGCCGATCCCTTCCGCAACCCCACCGGAGCAGCCAGGTTCCTCTTTGACTCCATCGTGCCCTTGGCAGACAAACTGCAAGTGGCAAAGCTGCGTGCGCGGGTGCGGCGTGGCACGTGGGAAGAGATCTTTGCCCGTACGGAGAAAACCACGCGCGACTATCTGCAGGCGGTTCCATTCAGCCCCAGCATCATCGACCGTTTCTTTGAGCCGTTCTTTGCCGGTGTCTTTCTGGAGCGTGAACTGGTGACCTCGAGCCGCTTCTTTGAATTTCTCTTTCGCATGTTCTCGGCCGGGGATACGGCCGTTCCGGCGGCGGGTATGCAACAGATACCGTTGCAGTTGGCGTCGAAGCTGCGCGCGGGCACGCTCGTGACCGGTGCGCGGGTGAGCAAAGTGACGCGAGGCGCGCAATCGTTTCAAGTCGAGATCGGCGGCAAAGACAAGCAGGAGGCACGCGCCGTGGTGCTTGCGGTCGCAGGCAACGACGCCAACCGGCTCCTCGGTGGAGTGGGCGGTTGGAGCGTCCCCGAAGTGCGCGCCTGGAACAGGACCACGGCGTTCTGTTATGCCGCGCAACAGGTGCCGGTGACGGAGCCCATCATCTTGTTGAACGGGGAAGGGCGCGCAGCGGGACCAGTAAATCATGTCGCAGTGATGAGTGCGGTTTCGCCGCAGTACGCGCCCCCGGGAGCGCATCTGGTGGTCGCCAGCGTGGTGGGCGAAGCGCCGGCAGAAGATGCAGCGCTCCTGCGCCTGGACCAGGCCGTCCGTCTGCATCTGAGGAAGTGGTTTGGCCCTGTGGTGGATGCGTGGAAGATGCTCGGGGCCTACACGCTGGTGCGCGCGCTGCCCCAGCAGCGGCATGCCGAGTGGGAGCAATCTCCGGTGCGGGTGGGCGGCACGGGAGGCGTCTATATGTGTGGGGACTACCGTGAAACGGCCTCCATCCAGGGCGCGCTGGCCTCCGGGAGGCGTGCCGCCGAGGCCGTGATCAAAGATTTGCGCCGGATTTAGCAGCGGAATGCGCTCGCTTTGACGCGAGGGATTGAGTTTGCGGTAAAATCAACCACAGTCGCGAAGTTGCCCGCCTGGTCACTCCTCAGTAGCTCAATGGCAGAGCATTCGGCTGTTAACCGAAGGGTTGTAGGTTCGAGTCCTACCTGAGGAGCCAATTACATCAACAACTTAGATTTTTCTCCCTTCGTTTCCTCCGTCGATACCGGGGAAAATACCGGGGACCCCATCGGAGAATGCGCTTCCGGGCGGCTGATTGCTTCGACCGCTCCACGAAGTTCATCGGTGTTGAAGTGACCATACCGTGCAGCCATCTTGACCATGGTGCTCGGTGACCATCCCACGATCTTGGCAATCTTCGGAAGTGGCACTCCGCCGTCGATCATTCGGCTGATTGCTGTGTGTCTCAGGTCGTGGGTGCGCACCGCCAGCGGCTCGGCTTCCTCCTCCTCTGGCTTGTCTGAGAGAGTCCTGCCAGCCAGCTTGCGGGCGGCCTTCCAGGCCGTCTTCCAGCTCCCCATCGGCTTCGCCGGGTTCACTTTGTAGGGTACGACCTGTCCATTCTGGTGGCCGGCCTCGCCGTCGAGACCGTACTTCTCTGTCGCGAAGACGTAGTGGCCCGGCTTGCGATCCGGAAACCGCTCAGCCCAAAACGTCAGCGTTGCCATCGCGCGCTGGTTCAGCGGAATGATGCGGCCGGTGCCGGTAGACGTCTTGTCTTTGCCGAACTGCAGGCAGCGGTTCACGAAGTCGATGTTCTTCCACTGCAACGTGCGCACCGTGTTCTTTCTGGCGCCGGTCTCGAGCGTCAGGATAACGAACGGCAGCAGCGAACGCGACGGCGACCGATGGATTGCGCGGTGGCGGGAGGATGTACACCTGCCCGACGGCGCTGTGAAGCGAGTGCGCAGGAAAGACGTGATTGCGTCCAAGAAGGAATGCCCCACCAAACAAATGGCACAGCGGAAGCTCGATGAATTGCTCCGCACTGTGAATAAGGGTTCGCGAGTCGTCATCCCATCGGATCTTCGCGCCGTCGAGGTAGTTCTCTGTGACGCCTGCCGGGAGCGTTTTCTCGCAGCTCTCCAGGCAAAACCGAGGGCGGCCGCGGGCTGATCGGCATGCCATGACGAATCGACCTCAGGTGCGTGACGCACTTGCGATACCGCCCCGGCGAATCAGGCTCCGTAGTCCGGCAGTGCCCTTTATGTAGCTTATAGGCTACAATACTTCTGTGACGGAGATTCGGGAAACGGAGACGTTCTCGACCTGGCTGCGGGGGCTTCGTGATACCGCAGCGAGGGCGAGAATTGCCGTTCGGATTCGCCGTCTGGCTTTCGGTAATCCTGGAGACGTGCGGCCCGTCGGCGAAGGAATCAGCGAGCTGCGTATTCACTACGGACCCGGTTACCGGGTCTACTACGCGCAGCGGGGAAGTACCCTGCTGATTCTTCTTTGCGGCGGAGACAAGAGCACCCAGGACAAAGACATCGAAGCAGCCAAGAAACTGGCGAAGGAGACGGAATGAGCAAGGTGAAGACAAAGCCGTTCGATCCGGCGGAATATCTCGATGACGATGAATCTATTGCCGCTTACATGACCGATGCGCTGGAAAGCGGAGACCCATCATTCGTGGCCGATGCGCTCGGTGTGATAGCACGGGCCCGCGGGATGAGCGACGTGGCTCGCGAATCCGGAGTCTCGCGGGAAAGCCTGTACCGTGCCTTGAGTGCAGATGGCAATCCAGAATTTGCGACGGTGATGCGGGTTGTGCAGGCGCTAGGCCTGAAACTCACTGCTGTCCCGGCGCACGGGAAGACAGCATAAGCGATTCGCCGCCTATCGAGCCCCAAATGCAGGTGCGCTGAATCCTAAGGGAACGCGGCCGGCGGAGCCCCGAGGTCGCACCTTATTTCGCAGTCCAGGCCGAGATCGCGAAGCAGAGGTTCCTCGTTTGGGACCGCAACCATAAGCTTCAAGACTAGCCTTGACTCCAGGCCGGAAGCGGACACCGATTCGCAGGAAATCATACCGGGGAAAATACCGGGGAGCCTCGCCAGTATTTCGCAGTAATCGGAAGTAGCAGCAATGGGCGCTGAACCCACATAAACACACGGTCCAGAGCACTCTATAGTAAACCGCAGTAAACAGCAGAAATAGCCTTCTTCGCTTCTGTTAACCGAAGGGTTGTAGGTTCGAGTCCTAGCTGAGGAGCCAATAAAATCAACAAAATCAGAGGCTTCCGATGACTCCTCTTCGGGCCGAATCTGTCCCAGATATCCCGTTTTGTCGTCGTTTTCTCTACATTGTCTCTACAAAACCCTCTACAGTCCCCATCTCGTGGTGAAGTCTCGGCATGCTTTCCCCGTTGGCGCAACAAATAAAGTCTGCTCGACGAGTAATGGAGCTGATGCACGAACTGGAGCAAAAGCCCGAGTTTCGAGCGGCTCAACGCACGGCTGACAGTGAGCAGCGCTTGAAGCGGAATGGTTGCAGGATCAAGAGCTGGAGCAGAGCCGGATCCCCGGGGACTTCCTCGGTGTGTTCGGCCGGATCGAGCCCACCACCCGGATGAACTTACCCCGTTTTACAGGAAGTTCCACCCCGACAGGCAAGCCCCTCAGCTTTGACTCGCTGTCGAGACCAGAAACGTGACGACAAATACCACCAGCGCCATCCATCCAACCGGGAGGTCGTGTATCCAATCGCCCACGAAACAGTCACCATTGCTCAAGCTGCTTATACCACTTTCCGCCCCGCGAGCAGTGGATCTGAGTCCGCCTCCAGTTCAGATCGGTCCTATCACGGCTCAAGGACGGCATCGATGCGAGTCGGTTCACCGCTGCCATCTGCGTCAATGGAAAGAAGGTTTGCCAAGGTTTGGCATCAATCGGGGGGGAGTGTTGGGCGGCGACAGCCTCGAAGCCACATCATACCTAGGTGCGCGTACCCCGGGAGCCGGAAATTACGGATATGATGGCGCCGTATGAGAAAGATTGAAAGGGAGGAAATCATGAACGCAAGACGCAATCTGTCCGGAGTGGCGGCCGCGCTCCTCGTCTTCTCAAGTGTCGCACTCGCCCAGGACGAAGGCCCCCAATATACCCTTTCCAGTCTCTGCGGAGACTACGGAGCGGTAGTGACCTACGGAGCCAACGTTGCGGCAGGCTTCGGGCATGAGACCTACGACGGAAAGGGCAGCGCAACCGGCAGCGCGCTGGCAAACCAGCCCGGCGCGAACGGCACGCGGACGATCACCAGCTTCGGCATCAGCGGAACCTACACCGTGAACAAGGACGGCTCCGGCGTCAGGAACCTAACCATCGTGCTGCCAGGCGGCAGCACGGCGCAGGTCATTGAGGACTTCGTCATCACCAGGGCGGAGGTCATCAACGGCGTCGCTCTCGCGACAGAAATTGCTGATGCCCAGAGGGAACCAAGCGCAGTGATCGATGACCAGAGCCTGGTGAGGCACACACTCACGCGGCGGTCGAGACCCCAACTAGGAGCTTGCGGTCGCTAAGGCGTGGATCGCAGGCAGGCCGGCGCCACCCGCCAAATGCGGCGCGCACCTGAACGGAGATTCCATGGTGTCCTGATTGCGGGCACATGACACAGAAGGAGGCCGCGGGGCGGCTTAGGGTTAGCCGTGCGACTTGGTACCGTCTCGTGCAGTCCGGCCAGCATGGTTAACCCTTTCTTGTTTTGTGCCAGTGGTAGAACTCGATGTAGGCAGTGAGGTTGTCCTGACGATTTCTTTGTTTTAGCCACGCTTCGTAGTCTGCTCTGACGAAACCTTCGCTTCGCGCTAGCGCGGGGAGATGTTTTTCTAAATCACGAAACCAATCTGTGCTTTCTTTGTAAGCGTAAAATCGGCGCGTATCGCGGAGCAGGACCCATTTCGCGCGCGCACAGATCGCGACAGCGCGCGAGATGGGTTCAAAGACACGCGTCACAGACATCGAGGCGATCGGATCAAGGACAATCAAGTCGATGCGTCAAATGGTGTCCAGGCGCGCGCAGCGGGCCACCACAAGCGAAATGCCCGAAGCGCGGCGATCTTTTAGACGAGATGCCAGGGAGGCGCCCCAGAGCTTCTCTGAGGAAGGCGCTGGCTGAGTCGGAGGCGATGACCAAATTGAAGTTACTCAAAATCCCGTTTTTCATTCCTAGTGATTGGCTAGGATTCGATCTCTGCACGATCAGACCGTGACCTCGTGCCAAGGTCGGCATACTTTTCTTGTCCGCAGTGGAGGCATCGCGTAGTGACTTGCGAAAAGTCCGCGCCGTTGGCGTAAAACCGCTGACTGCATCGAGGACACCTGACGTTGTAGGTGAGGGCCACCATAACCAACCCGAACCAAATCCACCCCAAAATGAATAGGTGGAAGATATGTGAACGAAGATTGATCTGGCCAGCTACTACGAACGCGATTGTGAGAAAGAAAAAAATGATTGAGACGCTACTAACGCGCTTCAGGACACGGAACCGTCTCCAGGGGTCTGAGCGATCGAGCATTTCCGCCAGTTTAGCGCGGCAAGCGCATTTTGCGTAACGTCGCCAACGCCTAACCCATATGCGATACTGCAAAGCCTCGTTCTCGGTAAATTGGCTATGACCGTCTGGTAAACATGTCAACTTACCGATAATCCCGTTTTACGTCAACTAGGCTTAAGCTGGCGGAATTCCATTTGTCCGGAGGCCAACCACTCGTGTGCAAGATCTACCGGAGGGGACAGCCCAGAAAGTGCAGGTATGGGTTGATTCTCTCCAGCTGACACAGCTCTTTTTCTTGAATTTGTCCGCCAGGCGCAACTTTCCATCTCCGAGATGCTCGGATAATGCGGCAACAACTAGCGGCAGGCCGATGGAGACTCACTGAATCGGAACACGGTATAGGTTTCGCTGGACTGTGTTCCGCTCGAAGGCATACATGCCGAGCGACGGACCGGGCGCTCCCTCGGTATCGAGCCTACGTGCCCCCGGCAGCGTAGCTACTTCTTCTTCGGACTGGAACCCACCCTTCGGGATTTGCGGCAGAGCCGTGCCATGTGGCAGTGGAACAACGTAGGTCCGATCGTTGGGCACCGCTCCCCTGAAAATCCACGCGGAGTCTCCACTGGCTGACCACCACAGCATCGTGCCCCCGAGGAAAATGGGAGGTTCCCCGGTGAGCGGGACCAACCACGCAGCCCAATAGCCGTCGTCCGCAACCGGCCCCCACATCTCAATCCACTTTCCGTCCGGCGAGATGGAGTCGAGGAAGAATACCGGCTGCTCCAGGGCTTTTTTCAATCCTGTCCCGTCGGGACGGACGCGATAGACGAATGCCGAAGATCCTTCCAGGCGTCGGAAGAATATTTCGCCGCCGGGGCTAAATACGGGGTTCTGGCCTTCGATGTTTGGGAGCTGGCGGGGCGCCGCACTCCCGTTCACCGGCGCAAGCCACAGCCGTAGCTTGCCCTCGGTGTCTGCAACAATCATCACGACACTCCGTCCATCGCGGGATATGTTGTACTCAACCGGCTGGAGTTCCGGCGCGACGCGCAGGGAATGTCCTGAGGCCAGATCCGTGACCCAAAGTTCCCCCGGATCTCTGACCTCGCAACATCTTTGAATGGCTCTTACCACGCGATAGTAAAGCGATTTGCCATCTGGCGAGAACTTCGGGTCGGCTGCGTTGCCCTCAAGCAGCGAAATCTGGCGTTCGCCGCGAGCGTCATGGATCCACAAAGTGGTGCTTTCCAAAGCCACCGCCGTCACCATTGATCGGCCATCGGGCGCCACCGCCATGCCTTCCTCCTCGGTGATCCCGAAAGTAAACTGCTGCGGCTGGCCATCCGCAAAACGCTGCCGCCAGATGTGGTTGAGTCCTCCGGCTTTGGAGGTGAAATACATCCATTTGCCGTCGGGAGACCACGCTACGAAGCTGCATGGAGCACCCGGCGGCCCCACTTGCCGCCCCTGTGAAGTGCCATCCATCGGAACCACACGGCACCGGTCCCAGTTGCCGTACGCAGAAAGTTCCGCTAGCAGCACCCATCTCCCATCGGGCGACACCTGGGAACGGGCTACCGTGCCGCGTTCATTCGATGGAAAGTAGACATCGCGCTCACTGGTTCGGTCTTCCGTTGCTGCCACAATTCCCCACGGCAAAGCCTTTCTTTCTGAGAACAATAGCCGCCGGGGCCCGGCCCAGGTAAGGCCGAATGCATAGCGCAGCCATAGCTGCGGCTCACCACCCGTCGCGGGAACGACCCAGGTATCCCAATTCCACTGCTGGTCGACTCCGGTGTACGCGACCCGTTTGCCATCTGGTGAAAAGGCGGGATCGGACTTCAAAAGGTTGTCGTGGGTTAGCTGCACGGGCTCGCCATCCGGCAATGCCTTTACGTACACCTGACCCGGTGCAAAATCAGTGCGGGGACTACGCACAAACGCGAGCATGCGGCCATCCCGCGATAGCGCCGGTTGGCTCACCGGATCGGGAAATTTTGTTAGCTGAACCCACTCCGAATGATCCGGCGGACGAGCCGGGCCACGGAACCAGAGGGCCATGCCAACACCAAGCAGCGCCAACCCGGCAACCCCAACCGCGACGGCTTTCCACGCGTTCCGTCCACGCTGTGCTTCCGCGATCGTCCTTGCGGCGTCCGTGAAGCAGGTAAGCCGGCGGTTGGCATCCTTCTGCAGACAATCCCGCAACAGCTCGCGGATTTTCGCGGGAGTCCGCGGAGGCAGAGCCTGCCAGTCGGGCTCGCAATCCAGCACAGCTGCAATCGTCCCGGTTATCGAGTCACCGGAAAACGCCCGTTTGCCGGCGAGCAGTTCGTAGACCAGGCAGCCAAAGCTCCAAATGTCGGTTCGCTGATCGACCTTCTCGCCGCGGGCCTGTTCCGGACTCATGTAGCCTGGCGTACCTATGACGCGTCCAACTATGGTCGTGGCTCGGACAGCCGTTGCGCCTAGCAGGAGTTCGGGATTGCCCTCGCTTCCCCAGACCGCTTTTGCCAAGCCGAAATCCAAGACCTTCACGCGGCCTGGCGGCGTGACCTTCACATTGGACGGTTTCAGATCGCGGTGAATGATCCCCTTCTCGTGCGCCGCTTCCAGCGCCTCGGCCACCTGACCAGCGTAGTCAAGCGCGTCGGCAAGGGGCAGCGGACCACAAAGCGCCTCGCCCTCGACCAGCTCCAGCACCAGGCAGTCCACCGTTTCGAACTCCTCAAGCCCGTAAATCGCGGCGATGTTGGGGTGGTTCAGCGAGGCCAGCGTGCGCGCCTCGCGCCGGAAGCGCGCCAGGCGGTCGGGATCGCGCGCGAATTCGTCTGGCAGGATCTTGATGGCGACGTCGCGGCCGAGTTTGCTATCGTGGGCGCGATAAACCTCGCCCATGCCGCCCGCACCCAGCAGCGATAGGATCCGATACGGTCCAAATTCCCGGCCCGCCAGCGAGCCGCGGGCGACCATCGCGGTTGTCAGATCCGCAAGCACCGGCTTTTGCAGGACGCCTCCAGCATGCTCTTCTTTCGCAACGAGCATCTCGACCTGCCGCGGCCGCTCCGTATTTTGGCCGCACGTCTGATCGAGACGCTGGTCCAGCAGGGCCCACGCTGCTTCTTCTATCGCCGGGCCGTCAAGGAACTTCCCCGCCTGCTGATGCGAGGTCAGCAGTGATCGAACCTCATTCTCCAGCTCTTTGTCGACGCCACAGGCGTGGCACAGAAAGGCGTTACGCTCCTCAGGTCGATGCCGGAGCACCGACTGAAGCAGGTTATCGACTTGTTTCCACCGTCGGGAATCCATCGCCTATCCCCGTGTTAATTCGCGATAGAGCCAGGCCTTGGCGGTGCTCCAGTCGCGCATCACCGTGACAGGCGATACCTTGAGGATTTCCGCCGTTTCTTCCACGCTGAGTCCGCCAAAGAAGCGCATCTCGACAACCTGCACTTTGCGCGGGTCTAGCCGCGCCAGCGCGTTCATCGCGTCATCGAGCGCCACCATATCCAAGGGCGCTCGTGCGCCGACCGTGGCTATCTCGTCCAAGGAGATATGCCGCACGCCACCCCCGCGCTTGAGGTTGTGGCGCCGCGCATGTTCGACCAAGATACGTCGCATCAACTGCGACGAAACCGCGAAAAAATGGGCTCGATCATGCCACTCCATGCGCTTATAGTCCACCAAACGCACGTAGGCTTCATTTACCAAAGCCGTCGCCTGCAGGCTGTGGCCGGGGCGTTCCCGCTTCATGTAGCGACGTGCCAAACGGTGTAGCTCGCCAAAAACGACAGGAGTCAGTCTTTCGAGCGCAGTCTGGTCTCCGTTTCTCCAGGCGCGGAGGAGAGTGCTTACGTCGTCCACATCCGGTCACGGGTTTTCGCGGGCCTTCGCATCGCCTTGGCGCAGGATTATACGCCCTCCCCGATGTCGAAAAATTCCTTTCCTGGGGTGATAGGTTCCTGACCCATTCTGCGCCTAGTTGAATGGAGGATCCTATGAAATCGCAAGCTATCGAGTCGAGGGTACTTTCCGAGCTTCTCGCCCTAGGTTTTCTCGTCCTTTTCCTTTTGATCCCAAGGGCCATGGCGGGAGCGGCTGAAGAATCTCAATTGCTGCAGGCGCGGGAGTTCAGCGACAAGGGCGAATTCGCACAAGCGGTTCGCATTCTCGTGCCTCTGGTCCGTAACGAGTCTGGAACGCTGGACGCTGTCAGCCGCGGCAGGGCATGGAATCTGTTAGGACCGGCCTACGAAGCCCTGGGCGATTATGAAGCGGCCCGGAACTGCTATGAGGCGACGATCAGGCTGCTCCGAAGCCGTTCCGATGCTGTTGTGATATATGCCTCCGCCCTGAATAATCTAGGCTCACTCGAGATTTATTCGGGACAGCTCAAGGCCGCGGGGGCTCCATTGCGGAAGGCCCAAGGACTCTATTCCAAGGCCGACGACCATGTTGGTATGGCAGAGGTCGAAACGAACCTCGCGATACTCGCACTCGATGGAAACGATATCCATGACGCCCGCGACCTGCTTAAGGACGCTTTCGCGCAGGTGGAGCACGTGAGCAACTTCAGCGACAGCGATCGAGCGGAATTGCTCAGTATCAAGGGTGCCGTCGCAAGCAGAGATCGCGATTTCCATGGGGCAGTTGTCGACTTTCAGCAGTCCATCGAACTCTGGATTCGCGCCCGTGGACCCAGGTATTACCTTGTCGCTCTGCAATATACCTTGCAGGCGGATGCCTATCGAGAATTAGGTGATTACAACAGAGCCAAGAATGACATTACCGCAGCGCTCCAGTTGTTGGACCAGAGTGCGGCTCGAAACACTCCCACGTACGCGGCGACGGAGCTTAGTTACGCCCGTTTGCTGCGCGGCACAGGCGCAAATGCGGAGGCTGCGCAAAGAGAAAGCGATGCAAAGACGATTCTGGAAACGATACGGCGTCAACGATGCAACGGCTGTACGATCAGTGCGGCAGGCCTCAGGTAGGCCGGGTCGAAATCATTTATCCCCTCCCAGTTAGAACGCGCTCCTGGGCAAGAAACTAGACCAAATCTGCTGAAGCTCTTTGAGCGGAACACGTCCGGCTGTCGGATTCGAATCTAAGATTGGCTGTTACGGAACCGCGGATATGAGAATATGGCCAATCTGGGCGGGTCGACCGATCTAACCTTGTGGATGTCGTTGGTGTTGGAGTGTTGAAACCCTTTATCGGATTTACTAGCCGCTCGGCGGCTTTCGGTGATCCGGGAAGTCCGCCGCCAGGGTCATGGCGGGCTAAAAAGGGACCACCGAAGTTCGACAGAGGATGACCGGTTGAGACCGCCCCGTTTTACAGGAAGTTCCACCCCGACAGGCAAGCCCCTCAGCTTTGACTCGCTGTCGAGGCCTCAAATGGGATAGTTCTACGCCCCGGCGGCTTGGACCCAATTGTAATTTTGCAACATCAACAATCGATTCCCGGTCGCGAGCAAGCGCTGTAGACACCACCTGGAAAGCTCCGGGCGATGCACGACTCCGGACACGACCGCTGACTTGCTTGAACGAGACTTTCTGGATGTTTGCGACAATATCTCAATGGGCGAAGCAAACATCTCCCGTTACCGCGGATTAGAGAAGATCGGCGGCGGCGGCATGGGCGTGGTCTACAAGGCACAAGACACGCTGCTTGGACGGTTTGTCGCGCTCAAGTTCCTGCCCGATCACTTTGCCAATGACAGTGCGGTTCTGGAGCGCTTTCGACGCGAGGCGCGTGCTGCTTCCGCGTTGAATCATCCCAACATCTGTACCATTCATGAGATCGCTGAAGAAGGCGGCCGCACCTTCATCGCAATGGAGTTCCTCGATGGGGAAACGCTGAAGCAGTTGATCCAGGCGTCTCCGCTACCTGGCGATCGAGTGATCGCCATCGCCATCGACATCACCGACGCGCTCGAAGCTGCGCATGAGAAGGGCATCATCCATCGCGACATCAAACCGGCAAACATCTTCATCACCAAACGCGGGAATGCCAAGATTCTGGATTTTGGCCTGGCCAAGATTACGCCTGTCAAGGAACTCACAGCCGCCGGAGCGGACTTCGATCAGCAGCAGTTGACCGATGGGCTTGGTGCCGCACTGGGAACGGCCGCGTACATGTCGCCCGAGCAGGCATTGGGCAAGCCCCTCGACCAGCGTACCGATCTGTTTTCTTTCGGCATCGTGTTGTACGAGATGTGCACCGGCCGGTCGCCCTTTTCCGGAGACACTACCGGAGAGCTCCTGATCTCGATCGTGCAGCAGGTTCCGGTCACGCCGGCTCAGCTCAATCCCGATATTCCCACCGCCCTGGCCGGGATCATCGACCTGTGTCTCGAGAAAAACCCCGAGTACCGCTATCAACACGCCTCGGAAATTCGCGCCGACTTGAAGCGTTTGCAACACAATCCGTCGATGGAGGCTCCCGCCCCCTCTGTAGCACGTCAAACACGGGCATCGCTGCGCGAACTCTCAACGTCGAGGATGAGCAGCTCGCCGGAATCCACGAGATCAATTCTGCGCCGGCGCTGGCCGGTGACTCTCGCAGCAGTTTTTGTGCTGCTCGCTGGCGCCTTCGTCTACTTCTGGTCGCGTCCCCTGCCACCACCGAAAGTCTCGAATTATGTCCAGCTCACCCAGGACGGTGAGCCGAAGGTTCTGGAGGCGACCGACGGGCCGCGCCTTTATCTCGGCATGAGAACCCTTTCCAACCGGAAGATCGAGGAAATTTCCGTCTCGGGTGGCGATCCGATTCCGATCCCCGTCCCCTCCGAAGGCCTGACTCCGCTCAGCGTTTCTCCCGATGGATCTAACCTTCTCGCCGTCGACTTGTCGGGGGTCCTCTGGAGTCTGCCGACACTCGGTGGCGCGCCTCATCGCCTGACAACTACCTTTTCATTGGTCGCGTCTCAAACGGCTGTTTGGTCTCCAGACGGAAAGATGCTGGCGTACTGCCACGGGAACGACTTGTTTCTGGCAAGAAGCGATGGCGCCGAACCCCGCAAGCTGGTCACCGTCCCGGGTGTACCTTACGACCCCCAATTTTCGCCCGATGAGACAAAGCTAAGATTCAGCATAAGGGATCCACAGTCGGGCGGCCGCGCCCTCTGGGAGATCTCCGCACACGGAACAAACCTACACCCCTTGCTTCCAGGGCTGCATACCCCAGCGGACGAGGAACACGGCAAGTGGACCCCGGACGGAAAGTACTTCGTCTTCGAGTCAAAGGGACAGATTTGGGTTCTTCCGGAAAAGACAGGTTTTTTTCGCAGATCCATTGGGACGCCCGTCAGATTGACTGAAAGCCCGCTCAACCTCGATTCGCCCCTCCCCGGCAAGGACGGCAAGAAGCTCTTCGTGGTGGGCCACAGGCTGTTGGGCGAACTGATGCGTTATGACGCGAGGTCTGCAGAGTTCCTGCCCTTTCTTTCCGGAATCTCGGCGGAATTCGTTTCATTCTCGAAGGATGGCCGATGGGTGGCCTACGTCACCTATCCCGACGGCGTCCTCTGGCGAAGCAAGGTGGATGGGAGCGAGCGTCAAGCCCTCAGCAATGCTGAGATGTATGCAAGGCTGCCGCGTTGGTCTCCGGACGGCAAGCGCATCGTCTTCTACGGCTGGGACCTTGAAGGCAAACTGCTGGTCGACAATCGGATCACCGTCTCAGGACAACCCTATAAGGTGTACGCAGTTTCTCGCGACGGTGGGGTCCCGGAGCAATTGATTCCCAATGATCCTGATCCTCAAAGTGACCCCAACTGGTCGCCTGACGGCAGCAAGATTGTCTTTGCTGGCCGCGTGGATACGGAGTCCTCAGTGATCCGTGTGCTCGACTTGACAAGCCACGAAATCTCCAACCTTCCAGAGTCCCAGGGATATTACTCTCCACGCTGGTCACCCGACGGACGATACATTGCGGCCATGTCGGCAAAGACCGACGGTATCTTTCTCTTCGATCTCCGGACACGAAAGTGGTCGGACCTGACACAATTGTCAGCCGGCTTTCCTAACTGGTCAGCGGATGGAAGATATTTATATTTCGTGGGTCGAGTAACGAACCGGGCAGTGCTAAGGATCGGCATTCTCGACCGCAAAGTGGAAGTCGTGGCCGATCTCAAGGACTTGCCGACTACCGGGTATTGGACCGCCTCCCTGACCCTGACCCCCGACGACTCCCCGCTGCTGCTCCGCAACAACGGCACCCAGGATATCTATTCCCTCGACTGGGAAACTGCTAAGTGAATTCTTGGTTGGGATCTCGGCCTCCGACTATTTACCAGGCATCATTACGTCTGAAGAGACTCATGCGATTACCTCACATGCGCTAAGGCCTGAATTCGTCAATCGAGATTAGGTCGGGCCAGATGGCTCAACACAAGCCGGCTTCCCAAGAGGGAACCGGTCTTCGCGGACGGCAGACAGGACGCGGGCCACAGACATCCCCATTCAATCAGAGAAGCTTGGCGAGATTCTGGAACAGAAGCCCACCGGGCCGACCGGCAACGGCATGAAGGGCCACGCCGCCCTGATCGAGCCTTCCAAGTTCGACCGGAGCCAGTCCAAGTTCAGTTATCAACGCGGCAATCATTTCACTTGCATCGGGATCATTGCTCGATACGAATATGGCCTGTCGTTGCCCCGTCGAGTGCGGATTTGTCCCGAGCTGTGCTGCAGGCAGGTGGTTGAAGGCTTTGACGAGGCGAGCGCCAACGAAAGCTTCACCGACGATCTCGGAAGAGAGGCGACCTCCCAGAGCTTGTGGCGCAACACGGAGCGCATTCGTGACATCCACGAGAATCTTTCCGTTCCACTGCTCAAACTTCTCCGCGATCTCCTTGTGCGAAGTGAATGGTACTGCGAGGAAGATAATCTCAGCCCGATGAGCCTCTTCAATCGAAACCGGGCGCACGGAGGAACCCGCTTCCTTCGCCAGAGACTCGAGCGTCTCAGGTCCACGAGAGTTTGCAATTCCGACTTCGACGTTCTTGCTGGCGAAGATGCGTGCAAGCGCGGTTCCGATCTGGCCTGAACCAATAATGACGTACTTCATTGCGATGCTCCAGTCTCTCAGCGCATGCTGAGTGTTGATTCTTGTGGATTCACTAGCGTCGGACTGCGGAAACAGCGAAACACCTGGTCAGGAATGCCCCGCTGATTTCGAGTGCTTCCGTGGATGCGGCGAAACGCCCAACTCCTCCAAGGAAGCCGTGGACCATGCCTTCCCAAACGTCCAGTTCGATATCGACTCCCGCCGCTACCGCGCGCTCAACGAGACGCCTGGAGTCATCGAGAAGCACCTCGTCTGCACCCACATGCACGCGAACCGGCGGAAGCCCTGCAAGATCAGCGAAGAGCGGCGAAGCAAAAGGGTCGCCGGCATCGTGTCCGTTCAAGTAGGCGCGCACCAGTTCGACTGCCTGAGGATGAGTGAAGTAAGGATCGGCCGAGGCGCGTGTTTCCCAGCTCGCTCCAGTCAGGGACAGATCAGTCACGGGCGAGAGCACGACTGCTCCTACGGGCGCCACTGTGCCTGAGGGGCTGTTGGCCGAGAGATAAACAAGAAGGCCAAGGGCGAGATTGCCCCCGGCCGAGTCGCCCATGACGGCAATCTTCGAATAGCCGCGTTCGACCAGACCAAAGTACGTTGCGCGGACATCTTCCAAAGCTGCCGGAAAGGGATGCTCCGGGGCGAGCCGATAGTCCGGCACGAATGCTGCCACACCAGTGCGAGCAGCCATATGGCCAACGAGATGCCGGAAGGCCTGCGCCGAACCCCAGTTGAACCAACCGCCGTGGATGTGCAGGATGGCTTCGCCGGACTTAGGATCTTCCGGTCGGCACCACCAGCCAGAGACGCCTCCCACGGTTCCAGCCTCGTAGGTAACGCCAGCCGGTGCGGCTACCCGCTCCATGATGGCGTCGAAGGGGACGCGAGCGGCCGTTCCTTGCAGGCGCCCTTTGTTGGGTTCAACGATAACCCGCATGGCGGACATCGCAGTTTTATCTTCCGCACTGAGCCGATGGGTGGTTGACCAGGTGCGGTTCTCTTGAATTGTCGTGTTCATGGGCATTTCTCCTGCGCGGTCCGTTTTCCACGAATCTCGCCTTATGTTTACTAGACGTAAAGAAAATAATTGAGATGCAAATTTATTTGTCTTTCCGTTCAGCTAAGATAAACGGCGTGCCCGGATCAGCCCATAAATCTGTGCGTGTCGGCAGGCCACGCGGCGAGGCGGCCGTGTCCCACGCAGCGATCATGGATGCCGTCTATGAGTTGCTGCAGGAGAAGCCTGCACGCCAGCTCACGATGGAAGCGGTCGCGAAGCGGGCAAATGTAGGTAAGCCGACCTTATATAAATGGTGGCCATCCAAAGCCGCGCTCATTATGGCCATGTTCCATGAGAGGCTTGACCAACCTTTAGAGATCCCGGTCACGGTAACGGCAGAAGAGGCAATTCGCGCAAGGATGCGAAGGCTTATTAAGGTGGTTAACGGCCTCTTTGGAAAAGTGGTGGGCGAGCTTATCGCAGAAGGTCAAAGCGATCCGGATATCCTGCGGGAATTCTACGAGCGGCACGTCAGTCTGCGGAGAGCGTCCGCTGTTGCGGAAATTGAGCGAGGCAAGGCAACAGGTGAGTTCTCCACTGATACGGATGCCGAGCTACTGGTCGATGCAATTTTCGCGCCCGTGTATTACCGGCTCCTGCTTCGCTTCGCGCCTTTGACGGAGAAGTATGGCAATGACCTGATTGATCAGGTCCTGCTCGGAGTGCGGATGAAACAAAAGCTCTCTTCTCCCAAAGGTCGTCCTGGGTTGCGTAGGAAATCTCAATGAACTAAGGCTTCCTGTCGGCCCACACCCATTCGGGTGCAAATCGACTTGATTTCTTGAAACGAGTTGCCCCTGGTGCGTTGTTTCGAATTTCCAATCACCCGACACTGTTGCCAAAGACTCACATTCATTCCGTCGGTGCTGGTCCTGCAGATTTTGCGCGCTTCAGGTGGTTCCAGAAAATGAATGTCCCGAATCGTGTCGACGTCACGAGATCCACTTTCCCATCGTGGCTTAAATCCACTGCCAGGATGTCCGAGCCGGAACCCGAACGGTTGTCGATCAGATGTGGCACAAACCTTGCGCCGCCGGGAGCTTTCGGGTCCCGCACTGTCTCATACCAGTACAGAACCGGTGCTCCATACGGATCGGGATCCGCATAGTCGTCTAGGTGGGTCCAATATCGCTTGCCGACGATAAAGTCCGGGATTCCGTCTCCGTTCAAATCCGCGCAGACGTCCCCATGGGGTTCTGAAAAAACCACATTCCCCGCGTTCTTGGTCCACAGGGTGTCCGAGATCGTGTGCCGTACAAAGGTGATATTGCCCTTGGCGTCGCGCTTCTGCTCGAACCATGCCAGTCCCCAGCTGTGCGCATCGAGGGCCGTCACCACGTCGTTCAGCCCGTCCCCGTTCACGTCGTAAACGCACATCAGCGCCCCGCCCACTCCCGTGCTAAAGCGGCCGAATACCTCGGGATGGTACTTCCATGGCGCATTCGGATCGCCGCCGGGCTTCGGATGCTGCCACCATCCATACCCGGTGAGAATATCCGGAAGTCCGTCACCGTTGATGTCTCCCATGCCCACTCCATGGGCGCTTCCAAAGCCGCGCTCCGAGACGTTGTGAACCATCCATTGACCGCTCGGATCGGCGGGATTGGGCTCCGCATAGCGGACATAACCGTCGGCCGTATAGACAGTCGCCGGCTTGCCTGGGCCGTCGATGTCCGCCAATACCGCGATCTCCGAGTCGAAATGGATCCAGCACCCGATACACATCCCAGCGCCGGTCTTGTCCCTTGGGATTCACATAGAGGTAGCAGCCCATGTCCGCGTCGATGAACTTGCACGACAGCGCGTCGGGCCACCCATCGCCCGTAAAGTCCGCGGCAAAGTCCAGCCAGCCTTTCACCGCATATCCCGTCGAGGGATTCACAGTCTCTCCGAGATAAACCTCCGTATATTTTGTATAGTCGGGGCCGTAATAAATGTACGGGCCGGAGAAGATATCCGTTATGCCGTCGCGGTTGAAGTCGGCCGCCGCCGCGCTCCAACCGTAATAGAAGTCGCTGATCGTCTGCTTCCGGAAGTTGGGCGATGTATAGTCCGCCGCCCGGAAGTGGATATTCAGATCTTTATAGGCAATATCTTTGAATTGCGCCTCTCCGCTGCCCCCGGCGTAAAAGGCGATCGGCCCGTATCCGCTCGAATTGTCGGATACGCCGCCGCTATTCCGCCCGTTGTTCTGGTCAGCGCGAAGGATGTTCGCGTCAAAGAACAGCTCCACGTCGTTCCATTCGTTCGGATACAAATTCGAGTTCGGTTTCAGAAATGGATAATCGACACCCGGCGTCTGCGCATAAGGCGAGTAACGGGGCAATGTCAAGGAGCCCGTCCTTTGTTGCTGGTCAGGGCTTGGCGGTGGCGCAATGCGCTCCTTGCCTCCGCCGTTGCGCAGCGGCGTCTCTTCCGTGATCTTCCCCTCCGCATCCGTGGTCACGTCGAAATACTTCACCACGTCCGCCCCGCTCAGCAAGGCGTACGTCCCCTTCATGCCCCCGTCCGGAGTCTTTTCGATACGGAACAGAATGCCGGTCTCGCAGCCGTTCGAGCACATGAACTGGGCGAACAGCGCGACATCCTGAAAAGAATGATCCAGCACCAGCCAGCCGCCGGCGCCGGACGGCCCCGGCGTCCCGGTCAAATGACCGTTCTCCAGGCGCCATTTGGCCTGTCCCATCGTATGCCACCCGGCGAGGCTCGAACCTTTGACCGTCACATCCGGGCTAAAGGAAGGACCAGGCAAAAACGTCTGACGCGCGCCGAATATGGGAACTACGCCTAGAAGCACGACCGCCGCTCCTAGCAGAACATGCCCACGAGCCATAAAGCCTCTTTTCTGTTTGCAGACTCTCTTTACTTGCAGGAATAGCCTTCGAGCGTCACGGCGTTGTCGGCTTCAGCCTCGCCGGCATTCGACGTTACTCTCGGTTCCCCGGCTACTTCGGGAGAGCGAAGGCTACGTAACCTCGATTCGTATTGGGAATTGTGTGGCCCCCATCCGGTCCAAGCCCGAAGAGAAGGGGCGTCGAGGCCGAAACCACAAGGAATTCGCGCCCGCCTGTCTCATACATGGCCGGAATGCCTTCCGAGCCGTTGGGCATTTCGGCGGACCAGAGTACCTTGCCGTTGTCCGCGTCCAAGGCGCGGAGCTTTCCGTCCCTGCAATTCACAAACAACAACCCCGTGGACGTTACGATGATGCCGCGCCGCTCTCCGCCTTCCTCGACGCCCGTATTCTTGGCGCCTTCCTTGTCGGCGGCCGGATCGTCCCCGAGCGGCTCTTTCCACTGGATCCTGCCCGTGTTCAGGTCATACGCTACGATCGAAGACCAGGGCGGACCGATGACGTAAGGGAAATCCAGCCCATAGTCTGAATACATCCGCGGAGGCGCCGTTACCCCTGCGGGATAGGGTGGCCCCGCAAAGTTCCCGCCGTATCTGTTGGCCTCGGCAGACGGATTACCTTCCGTCTCCAGGCCCCCCGGCGCTCCGCCGGTAGCCACCACAAGTCCACCCAGGTCACCCACGTTCAACGGGGGCTCAGACCGGCGCATGCCCATGCGAAAACCTGTCCGGCCTTCCGGGTTGACCAGATAAGCGTACAGCGCGTCGATATTGGCATTGCTCAGGCTGGAGAAGGCCGGCATCTCTCCCTTCCCCGTTGTGACCACTTGATGAAAATCGTCGAGGTTCAACTTGGAAAAGAGATCTTGCAGCGAAGGCGCGATCGTCGAACCCTGCCGGTTTGCCCCGTGACACGATTGGCACGTCGTTTCGTAAATCTGCTTGCCTGTCGCCGTCGCCCCATACTGTCCTCCCGCTCGTGGCAGTGACCGTGCCCCCACCTCTGGGATAAAGGAAGGCCAATCCTGTGTCAGCACGTAGACCATCCCTTTGGAGGGATTCGACGCCGTCGTGCCCCAGTTCGATCCTCCCCGCGCTCCAGGAATCTCCACCGTCTCCTTGGTATGCGAAGGTGGGGTAAAGAGACCCTGATTATTGTCGTTGGCGATTCTCGCCTGCCAGGTCGCGCGTTCCTCCGGCGTCAGCAGGTAAGGATCGACATCGGCCGGCGTCAGCTTCTGGCGCGCAAAGGGCGGAGGCGCGGTCGGGAACGGCTGCGTGGGCCATGCCTGCTCACCCGGCACATCGCTCTTGGGAACCGGACGCTCGACGATCGGCCAAATCGGCTTGCCGGTGTAACGGTTAAATACATACAGAAAGCCGTCCTTCCCCGCCTGCGCAACGGCCGGTATCGCCTGGCCGTTATGTTGAATGGTGATGAGTTGCGGCGCCGAAGTAAGGTCGTAGTCCCACAAGTCGTGGTGAACGTCTTGAAAATACCAGATCAACTTGCCGGTGCGCGCGTCGATCGCCAGCAGGCAGTCGGCGTAAAGATCCTTGCCAATGCGGTCCGCCCCATACATGTCGTACGTGGGCCCGCCGGTGGGGAAGTAGGCAATGCCGGCCTTCTCATCGAGCGCAATCTCTCCCCAGGTGTTCGTCCCGCCCACATATTTCCAGGCGTCTTTGGGCCACGTATCGTACCCCGGCTCGCCCGGCCACGGAACCGTGTGGAAGGTCCACACTAATTTGCCTGTCAGCACGTTATAGGCGCGCAAATAGCCTGGGGGAGACATATAGGCCTCGCCCGTCGCCGAGCCTAGAATGATCAGGTCTTCAAACACCCGTCCGGGCGTGTTGCTCCTGATGCGCATCACGGTGTTTGGGTCACGTCCCGTCCCAACCCGTAAATCAACTAATCCCTCGTTGCCAAAGCTCAGGATCGACTTTCCTGTCCGGGCATTGATCTCCTCGATGGAGTGATTGATCTGAAAGATCAGCCGCTGGTCCTGATGGTCCATGCTCTCCCAGAAGTTGATGCCCCGCGTTGCAATCCCCGGCAAGTGCGCATGAATCCATATCTCCTTGCCCGTGGTTGCGTCCAGCGCAACCAGCGAATTGTCGCGCGCCAGAACGTACATCACGTTGCCCACAACAATCGGGTTGAACAGATATGAATCGGAATCGTGTGTCTGAAACTGCCACGCCACGGTCAGCTTGTCCACGTTGGACTTCGTGATCTGATTCAGATTGACAAACTTCGAATTGTCCGGGCCGCCCCCGTACTCTTGCCATGTCTGGTGGTTGTTCTGTCCTGCCGCCATTGCAGTGCTTGCCGCAATGAACGCGGCGCAGATCGCAAGCCTGGGCGCGAGACCGGGCCGGTGAAATCGGCCAGTCAAAGGGGATGCTGGTGCCTGCACAAATGGAATACTCTTCATAAGAACCAGGGCAAAACCCCGTGTGGCCTTCAAAAAGAGGGTCTCTGCAAGCCCCCCTGCTTGCATCGCATGGGAGCGATTCCAAGCAGGGGGAGCCCGCGAAGGCGATCTCACAACCATCACTGCGTTAGAGCAGTTTCGGAATTGGTGTAGACCGAAGTGCCAGGCCTTTTCGTGGCTTTCTTCCAAGGAAAGCCACACCTCGCGATCTTTATCAGGCCACAGTAATTGCGAAACTGCGTTAGAAGTAAAGCTTAAGCGCCAGCTGCATGATACGGGTCGCGTTCCTAACTGAGGTGATCGAAGCAAACGTATTGGGACTCGTGTAATTCAGGCTCCCAGGGTTGCTGAATTGCGGATGGTTCAGCAGGTTGAACGCCTCCGCGCGGAACTGCAGGTAAGTTGAATCGCCCTTGATTGGAAAGTTCTTTGAGACCGATCCGTCGATGTTGAAGAAGCTGGGGCCACGGCTCTGCATCTGCGTCGGGCCCAGCGGAGCGAAGCCTTGGTCGTCATTGGCACTGCCGTCGTAGATCGGTGGCGTTGCGAACGCCGAGGCATTTAACCAGTGATTTACGCTCTTTGCCCCGGCATACTGACTTCCAACGATGTCTGCATCCGCACTGAAACCACCCGACGTCGCGACGGCGCTGGGAACGGTAAACGGCTGGCCGCTCTGGTAACTGAAGATATAGTTCAGGCTCCATCCGCCAACGACTTGGTTCACCGCATGGCTCGCGGACCCAAGGAATTCCTTCCCCGCTCCGAACGGCAGATCGTACCCTCCAGACGCGTGGAACACGCTCTTTGCGTCGTTGTTGCACGTCGTGTAGTCGCCCGGAATCCCAAATCCCGCCAGGAACTGCGCCCTGTAGGGAATTCTCTCTGAGATATCGGCTTCATCCGTCAAGCAATGACCATAGGTGTAGTTCGCCGTGACGTTCAGGCCGGCGCTGATCTGGTGGTTGTACACCGCCTGCATTGAGTTATACGAGGAGGTACTCGTCGTCACTAGCCAGGCGCCCAACAGCCCCAGGTCCGGGAACGGTGAGTACGCATATTGGTTGGCTCCCGGAACGATGAAAGTGCTGGGCTGGTTGTACGTGCCGCGGCTGTCCAGGTGCCTGCCTACATCGCCCACGTAAGAAAGCTGTATGGCGTCATGCGTTCCCAACTGCTTCTCGATGGTGAGGTTGTAGCTTTCGATGTACGGGGTGAGGTACTTGTCGTTGATCCCCATGCCCGCAATCTGGAGCCCTTCAATCGTTGCGTTGGTCGGGGACGAAATGTTGATCTCCTGGAACGCGTTCTCCAGACTGGGCAGACCGCCGTTTCCGTAGGTGATTGGCACCGTGCTGCTGCCGGCCAGGGATTGAACGCTAAACACAAACGGATAGTTGTTCCCCAGCACGTAGGGTGCGGCGCCGATGTTGCCCAGCGATCCATACGTGATGCCATATCCGGCACGAATCACAAAGCTCGGGCTGAGCTGAAAGGCAAGGCCCAGGCGCGGAGCGAAGTTGAGCTTCTGCACCGCCAGCAGGCCCCGGTCTGCCGTGCAATGGACGGAGATGTTGTCCTTCGTCAGCTCCGCGACGAAATTGGAGGGCAAGCTGGTGCAGGTGGAATTCGGCACATAGAGGATGCCGCCCGGACCGTTGCCGGCTCCGGCGCCCACCAGGTTCGTCTGACGATCGTGCATCTCCTTGGTTGCCCCGTAGTGGTCCCAGCGCAGACCCAGGTTCAAGGTCAGCTTGGGAGTGATCTTCCAGTCGTCCTGGAAGAAGGCTGCGTTATACCACCGCTGGCTGTCGATAAAATTCGCGGTAGACAGAACGACCGTGGATGGGCCGCCCTCATAGTAGCCAAGGCTGGAGGAATACGAATTCGCGGGAGCCAGCAACATATCCGCCATCGACGTATAGCCCGTGTCCTTCGTCGTGATATCCGAGAATTGACCGGTGTATTTAAGCTGTCCCGTGCCGGCCGTCGGTTGCCGCAAATGCGCCAGGATGTCGGTGAGCTGATACCCCATGTTGAACGTGTGGTTCCCGTGGATCTTCGTCAGCACTTCATCGATCTCCCAGTTGGGGGTGGAGTGGCTGACCGGGTTGTAGCCGCTCACGCCGAGTGAGGCCATATTGTTGAGGGTGATGTTCGGCAGGCCGCCAAGGGCCGTGCCACCCGGAACTCCCAGAATTCCGTACTGCGCCGGGATGCCCGTCTGGTCGCCATAGGGTGGGACATTGAAGTCCTGCGCCTCCTGCCCCCCCACGCGGAACACGTTGGTGAAGGTCGGGCTGAAGATGTGCGTGTAGCTGCCTGCCAAGGCCCAGTGCGGGCTCCAGTCGGTGCCGGCTCCGTAGTTGGCCCCTTGTGCCACTCCAGGCAGAATTCCGGGTTGATTCTCCAGAGCGTCATATACGTCCCACACGCCCCAGATCAGGTTGTTCTGATTGATGCTCGAATCGATACGCAGGTCGTACTGATTGAGCGTGAGATTGTAGGTGCGGGGCGCAACCCAGTTGTTGATAAAGCCCGACCCCGTTTGCTTCGGATACAGTTCCAGCAGCTTCACCGCATTCGGGTCGATGCGGCTGGATGGAATCTGGTCCAGAGTTGTGTTCGGAACCGTGGTGTAATCGGTCACACCAACAATGCTCCCCGTATAAAACGGATCGCGAACGGTGCCCACGGCCGTGGCCGGCGTCTGGCTTCCGGTGCAAGCCGGTCCAGCCAGTCCGGTGACTGGATCGGTCTGGCCGCAGCGAACGTAACGCGTCGTCCCCGGGTCCATGATGGTGCCGGTGGGGAACTTGCGTCCCAGGGAATCCGTGTTCGAGCCGCTGTTGTACTGAATCAGGTCCGACATATTCTGAAAGCCGCTGTTGACCATGCCGGTGGTCGGCACTGTTTCCGTGTAGGTGCGCGGGGCGGAGATGATGGTGCGCTCGGCATCGAAGAACCAGAACGTGTTCCTCACGCCGCGATGGTGGAACGGCAACCGCATGGGGCCCCCGACCGCGCCGCCAAACGCATTCTGATGATAAGCAGACCGGGGAATGTTGTTGTGGTTCTGGAACCAGTCGTTCGCATTGAAGACCGTGTTGCGGAGATACTCCCAGACGTCGCCCTTGTAGGTATTGCTGCCGGACTTGATCACGGCATCCATCACCGATCCGGTCGAGTGGCCGAACTGCGCGCTGTAGTTGCCTTCTTCCAGCCTGAATTCCTGCAGCGCATCCGGCGCCGGAATGATCGAGGTCGCGCCTTCAATCGTAATGGTGCCAAAGCCGCCATAGAACTCCATGTTGTCGTCAATACCGTTCAACCGTATGTCGTTCTGCACCGAGTTCACGCCGTTGGATGAAAACGCCTCGGACGCCCCCGCCTGGCCATTTACGGTCGTCGTGCCGGGGGCGATATGAGCCAACGTGGTCCAGTCGCGTCCCACCAGGGGAAGGTTATTCACCAGCTGCTCGTTGACCTCCTGCCCGACGGACGCGTCCTGTGCTTGCAGCAACGGAGTCGCTACGCTGACCGTCACCTGCGTGTTGACATTGCCAACCGCCAGCTTATAGTTCTGCGTCACCGTCTGCTGTACGTGCACATCCAAGCCGGTCGTAATAGCCGTGGTGAATCCCTTGGCTTCCACGTGCAGCGAGTACGTTCCCGGATCAACCTGCTCGAAGGTATAGCTCCCGGTTGAGGCGGATAAGGTGCGGGTCTCCCCGCCGGTCCCATCATTGGTCAGCGTAACCTGCGCGCCCACAATCACTGCGCCGGTTGTATCCGTGATCGTGCCGGTGATATGTCCGACGGTTAGTTGTGCATTCACGCTCAGCGACAACAGCGCGCTGACAACGAATCCCAGCGCCAGGTGTCGCAGCGCTCTGCGCAGCAGCATCGAGGTCGATGACACCGCTTGTGGTCTTGCCATTCCTTGCCTCCTCAAATGCCTTGAAATGCGTCCGCATTGGTTGGGTTGCTTGCAGACTCTCTTCTGGATCCTGCTTCTCGCCCCGGTTCAGCGAGTACCGCGGACTTCCCCTGGGTACGAATGGTGAAACATGGAGAATCGTGCGTGCATGGCTCCGCAAGCCCATGGCGCCGGTTTCGAAGTGCCGTGAGAATCGGCCGGCGCCCGAGCGTGGGCTCAGGACGGAGGGTCTTTCTCTCCTTCCTTTTTGCGCAAGAACCTACACAGGGAAGGGTGCTGTCGATGTTGATGTGCAATGCAGAATAGTAGTTGCGCATTGCACATCTCTCAAACAGCTTCGCATAATATCAATGTGTAAAGAATCTAGTCAAGGTGTTTCTGAGACCTTTTTCCTGCAAGAGAACGCGCGAAGACGCACCTTGGGAATTTCGCCGTCTCCGCGTCACCCATCGGCCCGGCCGCAGCGCGGATTTGTCCATCAAATCAGGCTGCGCAAAGTGCCTCCGATATCGAGGCTGGCCCCGGTGATGAATTTGGCCAGCGGGGAAGCCAGAAACACCACGGCCTGGGCCACGTCTTGCGGTTGGCCAATGCCCATGGGCATGTACCGCTCGTCCAGAAATCGCTTCAGCGCTTCGTCTTTGTCGACCTTGTAGTGAGCCACCAGCTGATCGACGATTCCGCCCGGGCGTGTCCACATCCGCGACCAGATAGGGCCCGGTAAAACCATGTTCACGCGTACCTGTGGAACATACTGCCTGGCCAAAGCCTTCGTCAGGTAAAGCAGGCCCGCCTTGCAGACCCCATAGTCCATCATGGTAGGCTCCGGCTGTTTGGCCAGATCGGAGCCGATGTTTACCACCGAGCCCGAACCTCGTTTAGCCATCTCCGGCAGCAGTGCGCGGCAGACGCGGATCGTGCCCATCAGGTTGACAGCAAGGCTGTTTGACCAGCGCTCGTCGGAAATTTCTTCAAACGAAGCCGCATCCCCGACACCGAGGTTATTGATCAGAATATGGGGAGGTCCGCCGAAGGTGGCTCGTACTTCGGAGACCGCGTGATCAACCCCTTCGGCAGTTGCAAGGTCCGCTTCGACCACTCCGGCCCACCGCGGCGCCTTCTCTCGAAGCGCCGCGGCATCCCGGTCCGCCACCACCACTTCAGCCCCTTCCTCCGTCAACAGGTCGGCGATCGCTTCCCCGATGCCGTGAGCCCCGGCAGTGACAAAAGCAGTTTGTCCCTTGATTTGAACGTCCATTCCATGCTCCTCGCACAGGTCCTTCGCAGAGTAATTAAGGAATTTGGGGAACAACGGTGTCGTAATAAGAGGTATGCGGCGGAAGCATATCGCTGTAGGTCTTGGTGGGATGAACAAACGGGTCCTCATTCATTCCCCGCCACTCCTCTGAGAGTTTCTGAATGGTGTCGGTCAGCGGGGGGCCGTCGTGGACCACGACCCGATAGCGCAGTGTCAGTGGCGCATCGGGAGTAATCGTCAAGGGCCCCAAGGCAGTAATGCACGGAGCCAGCATCCACAGGTAGCGCGCGTTGTGCCACATCGAGGGCGGGTTAAGAGGATGGTCAATGACCGCGGCTCCCACGGTCTTGCCGTCTGACGCCAGCTTGATCGTGTAGTCGTACCAAGGCTCTGGTGGCCAGTCTGTGAGCGGATACGAATAGTGCGGATCGGGGAGTGTCACCTTTCCGGCTGCGGTCGAATACGAGGACTCTCCATATTTCTGCGCCTGCAAAGCAAAGCCTCCAAACGCGCTCTGCAGGATCTGGTAATCGTAGAGCGGCGCAAGCCGGTAATAGAGATCCAGAACATACATGCCGTCGCGCTGGCTCACGATCGCTTCGTCGGTCTCATCGAGCATCTTGTGGTTATCGATCAACCAGTCGTTGTGAATCTCAATCTGAGCGTGATCCGCGTCGGCGCTGATCAATTTCACGCTGCGATTCTGGATCACGCGTCCTTCGCGCGGCGCGTAGCCTCCCCACGCCCAGAAGTCGCCGCGCTCCACCGTAAAACCCTTCACCGGGTGGGTCGGCGCCGCCTTGGAATAATCGTTGGGAACATGGAACTCCGAATTCATAAACCCGAAAAAGATCCCGCGATGATGGGGATGGTCATTGGGCGCGACATTGGTCACGCGCTCGCCGGAAGGCGTATGGACCGGATCGAAGTATGCGGCGCTCGGCGCTGTCAGCCCAATATTATCCGGCCTCACCGTTACGTATTCCAGGACCACCTTTCCATCCGGAGCATGAAGCGCCATCCCGCTGGGCACGGAAACCAGGCTGTAAACGTCCGTGGCAGCGCCTTGTGCCAACGCCGGACGTCCGCCGGCCAACGCCAGGAAAGCGCCGGCCCAGAGGATGGCTGAGACTTGCAGTGCTCGAAATAACATGAGTAATTCCTCCGAATCATGAAGAAATTTGTTGCGGTGATCGGCATACGATCCCTGCGCATGCTTCTTAGGCTGGGACGTGCACGGGAAACCATCCAAATGATGTGCAATGCACAACGATCGTTGCGTACTGCACGAACGATGGAAAGTTATCAGGCGCCGCCGAGAAAAGTCAAGAAGGCTCTCTTCGAGTTCCAAAGCCGGCGCACATCAAATCCCAAGTGATTTGAGGGAGACAGTCGTGCCCCCATGAGCCTGCGGCTCACCGAAAGTGATGAAACTACGTTTTCGACTGTGCCGTAAATGGCTGGTTCCTGCCGCAGCAGGTTGCGGGCGATGCGGCTGGGTGGCCCATTCAAGCGCGCCCGTTGGCTTGAGTGGGCTAGTGGCTCTCGATGTGCCATTTCCGGTTTGCCATGCCGCTGGGTGGCCCATTGCCCCGATTTCCTGCGGAGGCTTGTGGCGTTGATACACTCCATGCGCCTTTCCTTAATGAAAGGCGCACACGCGGACCTCTCTAGTGTCCCGTCCCTAAAGTTCGTTAAAGAACTCCTCTTCGGCTTTGTATCAGGGCACGACTTCAGTCGTGCCGCAAACACTGCAAAACCAAATGGGCTTCAGCCCCTGAGAGCAGTTTCTGGAACATTTTCGACTCCTCGAATTGTTCCAGGAACTTCAGGGACAGGACACTAGCACAGCGTGGCAGGAAATCGGGGTCAAGCCGCCCTTTGGCTTGAGTGGGCTAGTGGTCCAAGGAAAAAATTCCGCAGAAGGGCACGGGACATCTAAGTTTTCGAATGTGCCCCATCAGGCTTTGAGGCGTTTTTCTTTGATGCCGCGCTTTAGGCTGGTTTCCTGCCGCAGCAGGTTGCGGGAGGTGCGGTTCAGCGGCGGGACGTTGGGGCCGCAATCATAGGCCCGCGGCCACTTCATTCGGAGTTGCGAAGCGAATCGCCGATCTTGTTGGCAATCGTGCAAACTTCTTTCCCATATTGCGAATAGAGGTTGTCAGGCAGGCGCGAGGTGGGAGCCGATATGCCAATCGACCCGACGATCTGGTTGTTAACTCGGATCGGCGCCGCGATGCAGCGCAGGTCTTCCGCGTGTTCTGAGTCGTCAATCGCGTAGCCCATCTCCTGGGTGGTGGCACAGTCTTCCGCCAGGGCCTTGATGGTCGTGATCGTGTTTTTCGTATATTTCCGCAGTGGGCCCGGTCCGAGCAGCGTACGCAGTTCGCTTTCGTCCGCGTCTGCGAGAATCGCCTTGCCGTGCGCTGTGCAGTGGAGTGGATGAAGTTCGCCCGTTCTGCCCACTGCGGCAACCACGCGACTGGCGTGCGCCGAGTCGATAAACAGCACGCACTTACCCTGCTGGACCGCCGTGTGTGCCGTCTCATTGATGCGGGTTGCCAGCAGGTTCAAATCGGGATGGGCAATCTCGACCAGGAGCTTGCTCCAGTCATATTCGCGCGCCAGGGCCCACATCGACGACCCCAGCAGAAAATCCCTTCTACCCGGTGGACAGGAGAGGAAGCCACGACGGCGCAGTGTGATGGCGAACCGGAATGCGCTGCTGCGATCGATCCCAAGCAAGCCAGCCAGTTCTGCAACGGAAACAGGCTGTTTCGAGCGGCCCACGAGCTGAAGAATCGCCAGGCCACGATCAAGGCTCTGGATATATGGAGAGCGGGGATTATCCTTTGTCGGCATCGGTCACGATCAGTCCAGAATCTCTTCAATTGGGTTCAGATATGCGTCATTCTCCTAGACACGATCGGTTGGGGTCGACCGAAAGATCCTGCACTATACTCCAACGTGAAACTAATCATACCATCGTCGGCAAACGTCATGGCCAGGGCACTCGAGCCACGACCGCTTTTGGCAGTCGTCGCCGGCAGGCCCCGATGTGGAACGAGGAAGCATTGAGCGCTGCATCCAGAATCACCCGGGATAATTCGCATAATGCTCCCCGAAGGCAAAGTGAATGTTCTTGGGAATAGCGTGGCACACTGTTCGCTTACAGCAATGAGGGATGCGTCAGCGCGCTTTTGATTGGACGACCGTGCCGATCCGTGATGAGGTACGGAGGAGGCGATTCAATGGTCGATGCGCTTGTCGGCATAGCAGCCACGATCTATATCTTCAAGTTCCTCACGGGTCTTTTCAAACCGAATCCAGCAGTCTGGCGTTGCTCACAAGTCGACGGTGGCTGTGGCTACGGGCCAGAGCACGCGTGCGAGTGCAGCGATGAGGCCAAAGAGCTGTGGATCAGGCAGGGCTGCAAAGAGTTTCACCTGAACACATCTGCTTGATGTGCTTGATGCGCTAGCGCACTTAAACCAACCACAATGGCATCGCACCTCTGCTCGGAATCTGACTTCTGCGGGTACCGATCGGCTAGTGTAGGGAAAAGCTTGTCCAAATTAGCTTTTTTCGGCTCTGACCACCCGCCTCCACCCATGCCAAGGTGAGCCACCGCCCCTCAAATTTGTCATCCCGACCGAAGCGAAGCGCAGCGGAGGGACCTGCAGTTTCACTTTCGGGCACAAGCGAATATGCGTGGGTGAATTGCCTCCGGGGTTCCGTTTTTCCATCAACGCAAACTGCAGATCCCTCCGCTGCGCTACCCCGGATTTCCTGTGGAGGTTGGTGGCGTTGGCGAGCTTCATGCGGTCCCGCTTGCCGGGACCGCACACGTGGACGTTGGTGAGGGCCGCGTAGCAGGAAATCCGGGTTCGCTTCGGTCGGGATGACAAATTTGAGGGGCGGTGGCTCACCTTGGCACGGGCGGAGCCGGATGGACAGAGCCGTCCCTACCGTGGTTTTATGATGCCCTCGGGTGCTTTTTGGAACAACGCCTCTGCACGCCCCCTTGGCCTTCTGGGCATCGATGGCATCGAAAGACGTCGAACCGAAAGGTTGTAGGTTCGAGTCCTACCTGAGGAGCCAATAAAATCAACAACTTATCAATTCAATCGGCGCCTGCTGCGCTGGGTTGCCTGGCCGTCTTTTCGTCACCACCAAGACTATCTCCTTGCCTAGTACCTCGAAATCGAGGAAAATAATTCTTGATATCGAGGTTTACCTATGGCTGCCGCCCCACCAGCAGTGCCAGGCTATGTCTTTGACCGCACGCCCGATTTGGCGGATCCAGCGGAACGGGAGCGCCTGAGCGCAAGCGCCATCAGGGGCTTCGTGAACATCGCAGAGAAATGGGGATTGAGTGAGGCGCAGGCAAGGGATTTGCTGGGCGGTCCTGCCTCCTCTACCTTCCACTCCTGGAAAAAGGCGCCCGATCGCCGGAAACTCGGTCAAGACACGTTGATGAGAATTTCGCTGGTGATCGGTATCTACAAGGCATTGAACATCTACTTCGGTGAACCATGGGCAGACCGGTGGATGACCCTTGAGAATCGCGGCCCGCTCTTCGCCGGCCAGGCCCCGATCGAGTACATGGTGCGGCACGGGCAGCCAGGAATGGTTCAGGTGCGCCGTCTGCTTGATACATGGCGCGGTGGACGTTGATACCTCCGCTGCTTGAGTTGAGCCGCGACGGAATGCATCGTTTAATTCCTTCGCGATTCAGCGAGAGCGGCACTGTACTTGCCGGTATTGCCGAAAACTCCGCCATGCTCGAAGACCTCGTCCTGCTCGATGGCGCAACCAATGATCGCTTACTTGGTGAACAAGCCGGACTGATCGGAATTGGCCTTCATGAACTCTTGTATGGCGTTCCCGGCGCTCACATCGTAAATGCGGCATTCACTCATACCAATGAGCAGGGGGCGCGTTTTAATGACCACACACGCGGAGCTTGGTACGCCGCAGATGAACTCGAGACGTCCCTCGCCGAAGTGACCTATCACAAGGCAAACCGGTTGGCTCAGATCGTTGTGCCCGAGCTTCCCCGCAATCGGCCCGAGAGCGACGTCTCAACCTACGATGACTGGCTCGCCGATTTCCGGTCGAAGTTTCATGTACTCGAGCCCCCTGGCGAGTACGCGGCATGTCTTCAGGCTGAGCCTGTGCCGCAGTGCTATGCGCCCTCGCAGCAGATGGCGAGAATGCTCCTTGATAATCAGTCGAATGGACTTGTCTATCCCAGTGTGCGGCGGCCCAATCATTCATGCCTGGTGTGCTTCCGGCCGGCATTGGTTTACCATCCGCGGCGCGCCGAGCGGTTGGAAATTTCTTTCACCGCAACCGATGCTGGCTACCGCTATCAAGCCCGTAACATCAAGCTTGACTCCATCGATCGAATCGACCGGGCTATTGGATGAGTCGAGGTGCAGCTGGATAGATAGGAAGCCGCCAAACCGAAACGCCCCGCGCCATACCACCGATGACCGCAAGCCCTGTCCAGCGCCGGGCCCCCTCACCTGGGTCGGCCGCGGCGAGAGTTGTCGGACTTGGACGAGGCTTGTCGGTATCAAAATATCTCTTGTACGCCGAAATCCAGTCGGAGGCGATCTCGTCCTGCGCCGTCGCCAGTTGGACCTTGTGCTCGCAAACCAACTCGTGAAGATGGTCTTCCAGTTGATCCTTCACCCGGGCGTTCCAGGTAGACGAATAGGGTTGGGGCCAAAGGTTCTTGATATCGTCGGACCCCCCTAATGCTGGCGTAATCAGATAATCCAGCGCGTAGGCATTCTGGGAGGAATTCGGCAGGCCATATTCCTTGAAGACGGCCTCCTGCAACGTCGCATTCACTGGCGGATCGTTGTCCACGTCACGGCTACTGCACAACTCGTCAAAGCCAACGGCACGGATGGCTCCCGGCGTGAGTGTTCTTCGCGGCAAGGCTAACGCCTGATACTCGATCGAGTTCCGCCGCATATGCTTGAGTGCGCCTTCGTGTACCGCCCAGTAGCCGGCCCCGACAATCATGAGGGCGATACCAGCGCCCACCAACTGCCGCGACATCACGTCCACGAAAAGGCGAGAGGGCCATCCACGCTTACTTTGTGAAACGCTTTCTGCAATGCGCGCTCTCAACAAAGACCGGAGACGGAACGAAGAGGAATCTTGTGAGCCGATTGTCTCCTCGTGAAGAGAAGAAAATTCGGCTAACGTGCCTTCAAGTTCGGCCCTTCGGCTGCCACACGCTTGGCATTCGGCGAGATGGTCACGAGCAAGCAACCGGCGCCGTGTGGGCAATTCACGGTCGATGAAGAGAAGAATTTCTTCATCGCACAGATGGGATCGCTTGGTTCGCATAGTTCATTCACTCCTCGTCGCGCGTGTCATACGCGCCAGTGCCCGAGACAAGGAAGCGGAAACAGCGCCCAGCGAGATATCCAGCACGCGCGCTATATCCCTGTATTTCAGACCCTCCGCCCGCAGGTGCAGACAACGTTGTTCCTGGTCGGGAAGCGCATCAAACACTGCGCGCAGCCGTTGGTGCATCTGGCTGAACGCGAACTGAGCCTCCGGGTTTGAGTCGGGTGCCGTCTGTTGCGCAAGTATTTGATGATGGTCACGGTCAGCGCCAAACACCTGGCTCGATCTCCGTCTTTTCAACGCGAGGTTATGAGCGACTCGGAAGATCCAGCCGATAAGGTTCGAGCGAGGCCGGCCAAGTTCTAAATGACGGAAGAGGGAGAGAAACGTTTCCTGCACCACGTCTTCGGCATCATGGAACGGCAAGCCGCAGGTAAGTACATAATTGAATACCCGCTGCTGAAATTGATCGAACAGGCAAACAACTACAGACTCGAGTTCTGCCTCAGTTTTCGATGGAAACTCGGCCGCACCTCGCGCCACGGAGAGCGCCTTGTTCGCGTCTTCGGGGGGCAGGGCCTGTAGTTCTCGGGTGGTTTCCATAGTATTGGCCGGCTGACCAAATGCTACCACTGTCGTTCCCGCAAGTCCCGCCACGAACCCATGAAAAAAGGCTGAACAAAACCGGGCCAGAAGGAATATCTCACCATGCGGCGGATTTTCATCTTGTTGTCCTATCTGTCATTTTGCGTTGGGCCAGCCTTTGGCCAGGTGAACACCGGAGAACTTCGTTTGAAAGTGACGGACTCAACTGGCGCTGCCGTCGCTGCTTCGATTTCTATTGTGAGCCAGGGAAATCAATACAACTTATCTGTGACCACGAGTGAACAGGGAACGGCCGACATACACCGCGTGCCTTATGGCGTCTACCTGATCACAGTCCAAAGGCCGGGATTTACCGCCGTCTCGAAGGCACTACAAGTTGGGTCGGCGATTCCGATCG
This sequence comes from uncultured Acidobacteriaceae bacterium, assembly GCA_963736535.1. GTDB lineage: Bacteria > Acidobacteriota > Terriglobia > Terriglobales > Acidobacteriaceae > PALSA-350. The sequence goes on along the minus strand of CAVTPN010000005.1, from coordinate 338,305 downwards.
AGTACGCCTTCAGGCTTGAGGTCGCTCCAGTCAGGACGGTCGTGAATGTGAATGCAGAGACCACCTTGATTGATCCCGACCGGCCTTCTTCGATCATGCAGATTGGCTCCAAGCAGATTGAAGATCGAGTGCTGTCGCTGCCCGGCAGATCGGTCCAGGATCTCGTGAATACCCAGCCCGGATGGCTCTACGAAGGGAATGCGGTGCTGCATCCGCGCGGGTCCGAATATCAGACGCAGTTCGTGATCGACGGCATTCCCCTCACCGACAATCGCTCCCCGAGCTTTGGTCCGGAGATTAGCGCTGACGACCTCGAGTCGATGAGCATCTACACCGCCGGTTTCCCCGCGGAGTACGGCAGAAAAATGGGCGGCGTGGTGGAGCTCAATACCAAGCGCAATCCCAATGAGGGCGTGCATGGCCAGTTGATACTCTCTGGCGGCTCGTATGACACTCTCGGCTCATATGGCCAACTGCAGGATATCTGGGGTAAGAATACGCTTGGCGCCACCGCTTCGGGGGGCAGGTCCTCGCACTACCTCAACCCGGTCGTGCCGGAAAACTATACCAATGACGGGACCACCGGAGACTTTTCCATCAGGTACGAGCGCGACTTCACCGAAAAAGACCGGCTGATCATGAATGTCCGTCATGAGCTTTCGCGATTTGAGATTCCCAATGAACTGGTGCAGCAAGATGCAGGCCAGTTACAAACCGGCGATAACTTCGAAACCATGGGTACGGTGAATTATCAGCACATTTTTTCAGCGGACAGCCTGGGGTCTCTCGAGGGGATGGTTAGGGATAACGCCAATGATCTCTACTCCAATGCAAACTCCACTCCCATCATCGCTTTTCAGAAGAACGATTTTCGCGAAGGCTATTTCAAGGGAACCTTCTCTCATCATTACCACAACCAGGAATTCAAAGCCGGGGTGGAAGTCGGATACCACCTTTCTGCACGAAAACTTCAACTACCTCATTACCGATCCTGACCAGTTCGATCCAGACACGCCTCTCACGCTCACGTTCGTTGACAGTCGTCCGGACTTGGAGCAGTCCGCCTTTGTTGAGGACCTGATCCGTCTTGGCAAATGGACTGTGAGCGCGGGTCTGCGCTGGGACCACTATCAACTGCTTTTGAACCAGAATGCCTTCAGCCCACGGATCTCTATCGGTCGGTACTTTCCATCGGCGAAGATGGTGGTGCACGCCTCCTACGACCGGGTCTTTCAGACGCCGTCGTTTGAAAATATCCTCATTTCGAGTTCGCCCCAGATCGACGCGTTGAGCGACGATTTCCTGCGGCTCCCGGTGCAGCCATCGAAAGGAAACTACTATGAAGGTGGCTTGACCGAGGCATTCGGCGATCGCATGCGAGCCGATATAAATATCTATCGCAGGGACGTTAGAAACTACGCGGACGATGATCAGTTGCTCAACACCGGCGTCAGTTACCCGATAGCCTTCGACAAATCGGTCATCTACGGCGCAGAAGGAAAACTGGACTTGGTTCGGCTGCAAAATCTCACCGGATACGTGAGCTACTCCTACATGGTGGGCAACGTTTGGTTCCCGGTAACCGGAGGACTGTTTCTGGGCGACGATGCGGATGACGCGTTGTCACAGCTCAACGGACATTTCCCCGATTCACAGGACCAGCGCAACACGCTGCGCACGCGATTTCAATATCAGGCTGCGCGGCGCCTCTGGTTAGCCACCGGCGCCTCCTATGGATCGGGCTTACCGTTCGAGTACGAAGGCGATGAGGCCGACGCCCTCGCGCTCTACGGGCCGGCGGTCATCAGTCGCATCAACTTCGATCGTGGGCGCATCCGGCCTCTGCTGGCCGTCAGCGCCTCGTTGGGCCTGGACGTCTATAAGAGTGAGAGGCTGAATGCCCAACTTCAACTCGACGGAGATAACCTGAATAACCGTTTGAATGTCATCGATTTCGGAGGACTTTTCTCCGGCAACGCGATAGCGCCAGGACGTAGCTTCGGCCTGCGCTTGACCACCAGCTTCTAGTTTCAAACCACAAGAATGATGCCGGGTTAACCCCAGCGTTCTCGCTCCAAGTCCTACCTCAGGCGCCAATAAAATCAAGCAGATAGCCTGCCCAAGCCGCCCGGTTTCACGCCCTGACGGCCCCGTGCATCATCCCCCTGCAAGCCTTGCGATTGCACATCAACGAACAAGCCCACACCCTGTTTCCCGGGCATTCCCTAAAACCTCCCGGCAGGCCACCTCCCGAAGATTCTCTCCTGGCCGATAAGCAGATCACCACCCTCTGTTTGGACTCTCAGCCACGTTGCTGGGAGTTCTATTTTGCTGAAATACGCGCGCCACGATCGGCCTGGTGCATCTGCGTTTGCGGGTCATGAAACGATGACGGGAAAGAACGAACCAGCAGGTGTTATTCGCGGTTGCAAAGCGCGAGCCGCACTCCTGTTCCTTTTAGCATTCTTAGCGCTCACCGCGTGGCCCCAGCAAAAGCCAACGGATCTCACCGACGAAAGTATCGAAGACCTGATGAATATTCAGGTGACCTCCGTCTCGAAAACTGAGCAGACGCTTTCCCGGGCGGCATCAGCAGTTTTCGTAATCACGCCAGACGCCATTCGCCGCTCGGGCGCAACCAATATCCCTGACCTGCTCAGAATGGTTCCCGGACTGGATGTGGCCCGCATCAACGCCAATACCTGGGCGGTCAGCGCGCGCGGATTCAATGGGCGGTTCAGCAACAAACTGTTGGTGCTGCTGGACGGGCGATCCGTATACACGCCAACCTTTGGAGGCGTCTTCTGGGACGTTTTGGATCTCCCTTTGGACAACATCGAGAGAATCGAAGTCATCCGCGGCCCGGGCGGTTCGGTCTGGGGAGCGAACGCCGTAAACGGTGTCATCAACATCATCAGCAGAAAAGCTTCCGAAACCCAAGGCGGCCTGCTGGTTGCAGGTGACGGGAATGTTGAACAGGAATTTGGAACCGCCCAATACGGCGGCACAGCAGGCAAGAGCACGGACTATCGCGTATACGCGAAATATCTCAACCAGGGTCAATTTCCCGGTCTCGCGGAGCGCGGACGGAGCAGATGGCTGGCGGATGCTTCGCGGGGGCTTTCGCAGCGATAGCGTGCTTTCTTCAAAAGACACGCTGATGCTCCAGGGAGACCTTTACAGCGCCCGTGAGGGCGACCCCTTTCCAGCGGTTTGTGTTCACTCCCGGCCCGGCAATCCAGAACGTCGACTTGCTGGTAAACCTGTCAGGCGGCTTTCTCCAGGGTGTCTGGAACCACACCTGGTCCCCTCACTCGGACACCAGCCTCCAATCTCTCCTACGATACCTACCAACGCAATGATCAACTCCGCGAGGGCCGGAAGACATTCGCTCTCGATTTCCAGCACAACTTCAGCGGATGGGCGCGGCAGAACATCGTCTGGGGATTGACCTATCGCGTATTCGGCCTCGCACTCCGACGGGTCTCTGGGTATCTCACTCGTCCCCGCTGGCCGCAGATACGCAACTATTCAGTTCGTTCATCCAGGACGAAATCGCCATCGTTCCTGACCGCCTCTTCCTGACCATCGGCGCCAAGCTGGAGCACAATTACTATTCGGGCTTTGGCGCCATGCCCAGCGCTCGTGTGGCCTGGACACCCACTCAGCGCCAAACACTGTGGGCAGCCATCTCCGAAACGGAGCGGACCCCCAGTGAGCTCGACGCCGCCCTCCGTGCGGACGCCGGAGTATTTCCGGGTCCCGGGGGAATTCCCGTCCTGCTTACTCTTTTCGGTAATCCGAACGCTCAAGAACGAAGAGGTTGATCGCCTACGAAATGGGCTATCGAACGCATAGTCTCGCAACAGTTGTCGATCGACTTCACCGCCTACTACAACAACTACAGCCATTTGGAACACAAGCGAGCCTTCCACGCCGTTTCTCGTAAACGCGCCGTCGCCGTACCTTCTCTTGCCCCTGATTTACCAGAACCTGATGCACGGAGAGACCCACGGCAGCCGAGATCGCTGTGAACTGGAAAGTGACTCGCCGCTGGAATCTGAGTCCCGGATATGCCTTCGAGCAGATCCACATGCATCTGGCTCCCACGAGTCAGGACACGACTTCGGTGAGCGCAGCGCAGGGAAGCAGCCCGGTCAACGCGGCGCAGCTTCGCTCCCATCTTGCCTTGGCGCATGGCCTGGCTTGGGACGCATCTGCTTACTTCGTGGGCCGGCTCACCGATCCGCAGAGAGCCTTCTTATACCAGGCTCGACACGGGGCTGTCATGGGAGCTCGGAGAAAGGATAGCTCTGAGCCTGGTTGGCCAGAACCTCCTGGGGAGCAGGCATGAGGAATTCGTCGACACGACTGGAAGCGCGGACACCACGCTCATCAAGCGTAGCGCCTATGCCAAAGTGGAATGGCGATTCTGACCAAGAGGGGGCTGATCCAGGAACAATTAGAATCAACTAGTTACTGATATCGGCCCTCAAAGGTCATCCTCGTATGCCACTTCAAGGCACTTTTCAGTTGATCGTTCATATCACTGCGTGTCTCTATTCCGGGTCCCGGTCAGTGTTTTTGCCATAGAATAGGAAGTGGACAGTTCTCGGCAATCGGAGAAACGTGCCAGGACCGTTGTGGATACCAGCCTCCCTCTGGCAAGCGCGTTGGATCACAAGCACACGATTCGAATCCCAGAGCACGTTCGGAGCGACTCGGATATCTCTCGGCTCTTTTGTCGGAGTGTAGGCTTTCTCGCGCTTTGTCTCGTCTGTTTCATAGGTTGAGACTTGACTCCAGATGGGCCCGGCAGCTACGAATTGCATTTTCGTAATAAGCGACAGCCCATGTTGGCCGGTTTGGGCGATTGGTCTACGCGCAGGATTGAGGTAGCCGGTTGGCTTTAAATCGATGGTTTCTGGCTGCATCCGTAGCCTTGGTCTTGATCGTTACTGGCCCCATGGCGAGGTCACAAGGCGACGCTGCCGCGTTGAATTTGCCCGACGGTCCGTTGGCCAACCCGCAGCAAACACCTCCCAACAGCATTCCCCCGTTGACTGGCCAGTCGAGCTCCCAGCCCCCTGTCGCTCAAAGCGCGGTCACCCAAAGTCCGGAAGAAGCAGAGCGGAAGAGGGCAGAAGAGCAGCTAAAGCAGCAGGAGAAACAGCGGGTCTTCGGGGTCATGGCAACCTTCAACACCACCACCAATAAGGACGCGCTTCCTCTCAGTACCGGCCAGAAGTACCAGCTCTTCTTCAAGAGTGCGACTGATCCGTGGCCCTTCCTGCTTGCGGGTTTTGGCGCCGGCATCGATCAGGCGGAAGATAGCTTTCCCGAATACGGGCAGGGGATGCAAGGGTACGCCAAGCGTTTCGGCGCTGCCTATACCGATTACTTCACCGGCAATCTGCTGGGAAACGCCGTGCTGGCGAGCATCCTGAAGGAAGACCCGCGTTATTTTCAAAAAGGCAAAGGCAGCTACACCAGCCGTTTTCTCTGGGCCGCGACCAGCACCGTGTGGTGCAAACGCGATAACGCCACCTGGGGACCGAATTATGCCAACGTAATTGGCAATCTCATGGGCGCTGCCGTTTCCAACTTCTATTACCCGGAACAGGATCGAACCGCCGGCGGCACCTTCGGACGCGGCTTCACCGTGACCGCCCAGGCAATTATCGGCTCAGAAGTCATCGAATTCTGGCCCGACATCGTACGCCATCATCAGCGAAAACAAGCCGAGAAGCTGGCTCGGCAGGGAGGCGCGAAGAGCACCTCTCAGCCCGCTCCTCAATCCGCCCCTGTACCCCCTCCTCCCACCCCTGAAAACTAAACGCACTGCCCCTAACCTGAATTTCTCAGTGCGCCGTGAAAGGCGCTAGTCCACAGTGGGTGGGTGGCCCATTCAAGCCGTATGGCGCCTGCCCCGGCGTGCCGTGGGGCTTGAGTGGGCAAGCCGCTGTTCATTCCATAACACTGAACTAACAGCTCCAGCTCACCAGGCAGATCTGTAATTATGGCTGGCACGTTTGGCATCGGTATGGTGGAGATCACGTGATCGGCGGGGACGAAGGTCGCGAACGTCCTGACTCCGGCGACGTGCACATCCTCCACCATCACCTTCTGCGCCGGGGAGTTTAGGTGGACGGATCCTACTCCGTCCTTGATGGCCTCGACCAAAGCATCCACGAGCGTCTCCGAACCGCCTTCGATGTAGATCCCATGAAAGATGTAAAGGCAGTTTTACCCGGGCTTCCCGCTTATCGCGGCGTTACCTTCACCACATTTGCGCGGCACGACCGCACACTTTGGCAGGCCTCGGGACGGAGGTCCTTGCTCAGGCAGATCTCCACTGCTGTCAGCCGGTTGTTGCCGCAGCTCAGCGCGAAACTCCCCGCTGGATAACCAGGATTCGCCGCCGCAAAGCGCGATAGCAAATCGTCTGGAGTGACGCCATCGGCGTCCCTCCCCAGGCCAATGTTCGCCGGAATCTTTACCGCAGCAAATGCCTTATGTATGGCGCCAAAATAATCGTCGGCTCCCAGCCCCGAGCATGTGCCGTGCGTCTCCCACTCGTGCTCCACCAGGCTCGCTGTTGGCATGATATCTGTATCGGCCTGCGGGTTGGCCGGCCCACGCGCATCACTGCAATGCTGCGGATAGTCGCCGTTCGTATCCTGCGGCCACAATCCGTGCACCACAAATCCCAGGTTGCGCCCGCATTCCGGACTGTCCCCGTGAGTAGCGCAGAACTCCGGCGACCACGAGAGGTTCAGCAGATAGAAGTCGAATTGTCCCGGCGTCGCCTGCTCCTCCGGACGTCCCCGTCGTGACCGGCGTCTATGCTCGTCGTTCCCGGCGTAACTTGGGCTGTCTCGTGGCTGATACTCAGGAGTGGTTGCACGCGCTTCGGTATCGCGATGCGGAGCAACCGGCGGTTGCACCGTGTTGTTGCAACCCATCATCGCCAGCATGAGCAGGCCGCTGACGCTCGCCAGCCTGCGCGGAACGTAACTCTTCGTTTGGAGAATATCGTTCAATGCGGCTTTGCCTCATCTGCAACATCCAGCTTACCTCGGTCTGCGCGCTGAAAGACGTTGTCGATGTTCTTGCCGATCACCCGGAAACAATCTCGTAAGGCCGCATCATCTCGTTGGCCGCGTGCTCCAAGGTGTGACAATGCCAGACAAATCTTCCGCAATAGCCATCGAAACGCACAATAATGCGAGTAACGCCGCGCGCCTCCACCCGTACCGTATCTTTCCAGCCCGCCTCATTCGCCGCGGGAGCAACCGCCGGCCCGCGAAAGCTCAGCGTTCTTGAGGACAAGTAAGCAGGCACCAAAATAGGCTGCCGATCAAGGACCTGAAAACGCACCTGGTGCAGATGAATGGGATGCGTATCCGGGGTTAGATTGATCAGTTGCCAGATTTCCACGCTCCCGTGCCGCGGAGTTTCTGTAACCGGCGCCTGCCACCTGCTCCCGTTCAGGAGCATGCTCATCGGTTTGCCGATGAGGTTATCGTATTCGTTCAAGGTCAGGGTGCGCGTGACCACGGCCTCCTTCTCTGGAATCGGTACAAATGGCTTAAGGGTCCGGGGAAGAGAACTTGTATCCGTGACGCGTCCTTTTGCTACACGAAACTGCAGCAGCGGCAAAATATCGTTGCGCAGCACGATCTGCTCCCCTGCGCTTTCTGAGAAGTCGACGATTACGTCCGCACGCTCGCCGCCCGCGAGCTGCAACCGCTTGACCGCTACCGGTTCGCCGAGCAATCCTTGGTCCGTTCCAATCTGATGCAAACTCTGTCCATTCTCCATGGTCAGCCGGTAAAATCGCGCGTTCGATGCATTCAGGATCCGAAACCGGTACTTTCGCGGCTCTACTTCAAGGTAGGGCAACAATTTGCCGTTCACCAGAAAGCAATCGCCAAATACCTCTGGCACCCAGGGTCCTTCCGGGTTCAGCGAAATGGGATAGTAGAGCTGTCCATCCTGGCGCAGCATCCGGTCGCAGAGCAAAAGGGGAATTTCATATTTCCCGCGCGGAAGATTCAACCCATCCTCGTCGCTATCTCGAATCACATACGCGCCAAAAAGGCCCGCGTACACGTTGAGCCGTTCGATCCCCATGGCATGGTCGTGATACCACAACATGGCCGCGTCTTGTCTGTTGGGATAGGCATACGTGGCGCTTTTTCCGGTCGCATACCAACTTTCGGGATAGCCATCGCTTTCCGCAGGGACTCTGCCCCCGTGCAGATGCACCACGGTTCTCACTTCTGGATGGTTCCGCTCCGCGCCACACAACTTGTAGTCGATAGGGAGAAAATGCTGTTCGGGTAAATGGTTGGCCCACTGCACGCAGATCGGTCGATCCCGGTGCGCCTCAATCGTAGGCCCGGGAAAACCGTTGCCATAAGTCCAGAAGGTAGTCGGCGGTACATCGCGGTGTACCTTCGCGGAAATGGCTCTCATCTCCAGGCGATAAAGGGCCGCGGCGTCCGATTTCGCATCGACCGGCTGGATCGCTGCTGGTTTTGCCGTCGGCAAAATCGGCAGAGGGTCTACAAACGCTTCCAGGTTCGCGGCCCGAATTAACGGCGGTGCGGTCACCCGTGCCATTGGCATCGTACTGCGATTCTCGCCGCCGGCCCCAGCGAACACCGAAGACAGGGAAACCCGCAAATCCCGGGAAAACGGCAACAGAGATGCCAAGCTTGCTTGCCTGAGAAATTCTCGTCGATTGGCGGGCATGCATCCTTACAGTCTGTAGAAAACTCTGGTCTTTGAAGGGTACGGGCTTCGGCCCGTACGTAAGTGGTGGTAAACAGATGCGGCTTCAGCCGCTGAGGGACACATTTTCTATCCCTCCTCCAGATTTTTTCGCCAGCCCGCTAAGTTCGCCGGCCTGCTAAGAGAGATCACCAGCGTTCGGTTAGGGGAAGCAACCAGCTTCCCCCTGCAGTTTCTACATATTTCGTGAGCCTTGGGTCTGATCCATCGAGCCTTCGGTTTTGGGTTTTGCTTTGTATCAGGGCACGACCTTTAGTCGTGCCGTAAATCGTGAGAATACGTCGGGCTTTAGCCCCTGAGGTATTGCTTTCCTGCCGAAGCTCGATAGATCATACCCCGGGCCCTAGAAAATGTAGAAACTCCAGGGGGAAGCAACCTGCTTCCCCGCCGTCAACACATTTGCCAGGCTATCTGGAGACGACAATCCCAGTATGAGGATTGAGGATCAATCGCCCGGCATGTTCCGCGCGTTCTACATCCTCAAAATTGAACATGTTTTCTATCGAGCCGGCCAACTCGTCAAACGAACCTTGGCCGATACGTTCTTCCTTGAGCCAGTTGTCTTCCACGAACCGGATAATTGAGGTCTGGTCGGTCAGCGTATGGTCCACGAAATTTGTTTTCGCCCAGGGGGAAATGATGAGGATAGGCAGGCGAGGCCCGTGGCCGCAGCGCGCAGTTGCATGTTCGTTGTACGAATCGATGCCGGGCAAAATCCGTTCCTGGTTTCCGCAAACCCCGGTGCCGTTCAGGAAGTCCGCGACCCCCGTTGAGGAATTGACGATTGGGCTGGCTTGGTGGTCGTACCATCCGTCGGAGTCGTCGTAGGTCACAACGATGGCGGTTGAATCCCAGAACTTCGACTTCTCGATAAAGTTGATCGTGTTCACCAGAAAATCCTGCTCGTCCAGCGGATCCGATTCTCCGGAATGCCCGCTCTGGATGGTCCGTGGTTTCAGGAAGCTGACCGCCGGCATATTCCCAGCATTGACCGCGTCGCCGAAATCATGAAGGTCATATTGATGATTTGTTTTATCGCCATCCCTGCCGATCGCGGCCAGCGACGCGGGGCGGATGTGCGTCGGATTCGCCGTGGAAGGATAGTATTGAAACGGCTCGCGGTGCGGGCTGTAGTCATTATCATCCATCACCCCGGTCACCGTCGAAGAGCTGCTGCGATCGCATCCCGACGTCCCGTTCGGATTGGTGATGGTCAAATCGAAGCCCTCGGAAAACCAACCCCAGGTCACGTGATGTGCGCTGAGCAAGTTACCGATATTCTTTCCCCCAAGATAAGCCAGGTCTTCCGTCGGGTCTGAGCACACATCATTTTCCGGGTCCGGCTCTCCGATTAATGTAAGCGACCCCGCGCCGCCGGCGACCTCATCACTGTTGCCGTTGATCAGGTCGATAATGCCGTTGGTCTGGCCGGAGATCAGGTTTACCGCGCCCAGCGTGGAGTCGCCGAACGTAGTCTCGAAATAATTGTCGCTCATGGCATAGTTCTGCGCGTAATTCCACAACCCGGTTACCGTGTTCCCATCAAAATAGGCCATCACCAGGCCATTGGTGTTCACGATTGCGGGCGCATTGGTGACAGGATTTCCCAGGGCGTTGCCTCCCGCACCGGTATTTAACGGAAAAAGGTCCATCTTGCCGCCGTCAAAAGCCATCTGCTCCGGCGAATAATCGTTGTCCTGGTCATTTGTCGAAGCCTGTTTGCGGCCCAGCCGGAAAGGATTCGCCGCGCCGCTGCCGTTTGCCGCGTTCAAGTTGGGATTCTTGTGCAGCAATGCAGACGTGAACCCATTTACTTTGGGCGTATTGGGCGCCGCGATGAACTTCGGTTCGCCTTCGTCATTCACCGCATACGGATAGATTCCGAAGTAATGGTCGAAGGAGATATTCTCGTCGAAAATCACCACCAGGTGTTTGATCGGCGTCCTGGCGCTCTCCTGGTTGCTCTCGACGCCTTCCTGGGCGGCAAATGCCGTCGGGCCCTGTAGCCCCAGTAAGACCGCCATGGCCAATGCCAACAATCGATTCATATTCTCCCCCGCTCTCTATGGAACGAGGGGAGTCTGCCACAACCTCTTGAGCCTCAGATGATTTATCCGTGAATCCTGGATGAACGGCGACTGCGCAGACTCCTGGCGCGGCCGGGAAGCCGCGCCGAGTTCCCAGTGGAAATGTCTAGCTCGCGCTTACAGGTTGGTGACCGTGGTGCTTGATGTATTGGCTGAGCGACTCGAACTTGGTCTCCTTGAGTAGCTCACCGAGTGTGCGCTCGCCGTCCCAATCAGGGGCAAAGTGCTGCCCGTAATGCTCGCGCAGGTGCTTGATTTTGGTGGTGGGATGCTTGTGATCGATCTGCCCGCTCTTCTCGCGGGCACGGCCGTCCAGGCCAGGATTCTTCGGGGCGTTGCTCATACCAACTCCTTCCGGACGCGTGAATGGCCCGGAGTTTGGACGGACCCCAGGCTCCAACAACAAAGGGCCGTCCGTCTTCGTGTTCGGGCGCGGCACGGAGCCCCGCCCGGTTAGGGCAGTTTCGCAATTGGTGTAGACCGAAGCCATCAGGCCTTTTCGTGGTTTTCTCCCAAGGAAAACCACACCTCGCGATCCTTATCAGGCCAAAGTAATTGCGAAACTGCCTGGAACTTGCGATGCCGGCCATTCTACTCTTCATGATTTACAACCGTTCGGCTCTCGTGTAGCATCTGCAATTTCACGGCCGATCCACAGTTCCACAAAAGCGCTTCACTTTTGGTGTATACAGAAGAACGAAAGCCGGCGTGCCTTTTCCTCTAGAAGAGGCCTGCGCCACACTTGCCTGTGCAGAGTAGAAGTGAACATGCTTTAAGACTTGTCCCTCTATGCGGATCCCGATGGGTTGGCGAATTTGCTTATTGATGATTGTGGCCGGCCTCTTCGCCTGGGCACTGGTGGAAGCCGTGCTCCCCGGGCGCGAGACACGCGCATCGGGACCACCCGAATACGTGACCACGGGGGTCTTCACCGTTGCCCATCCCACCGCCATGGACGCCGTAAAGGATTTCCTGGATATCCATCCCGAACATCCGGTGCAGCCCATCGCCTACACTCATACCGTCCACCTCGCCAAGGGGCTGCCGTGCACTTTTTGTCACGTAGGCGTGGATCAAGGACCCGAAGCACGCATTCCCGGCGTGAATGTCTGCATGAGCTGTCACTCGTCGATCGCCACTGACCGGCCCGAGATCAAAAAGATCGCCGCCTACAAGGCGCGTGGAGAAGAGATCCCCTGGGTGCGCGTCTACAACTACAGCGAGTCGGCGCACGTGCGCTTTAATCACGCGCCCCACATTCGTGCCGGGGTCGATTGTGCCGCCTGCCACGGAGACCTGACCAAACAGACCACTGCAGAGCGCAAAATTGATTTGAACATGGGCTTTTGTCTCAACTGCCACACCCGGAAAAAAGTATCCATCGATTGCGAGACCTGTCACTACTGACTTTATGGAACGGCGAGATTTCATCAAAATATCGGCTCTCTCCAGCGTGATGGCAACGCTCGAAGCCTGTCGTGCGCCCGAGAAGCAGCTGATCCGTTTCGTTCCCGAGGAAGAGCTGATCCCTGGCATCGCCACCTGGAAGCCCAGCGTATGCACTCTCTGCTCCGCAGGTTGCGGCCTGCTGGTGCGCGTAATGCAAGGCGAGGCGGAAGTCGTGCGTCATGGCCAGCAGGGGCTGATTAAAATGGGCCTGGCGAAAAAGCTGGAAGGCAATCCGCAGCACCCCATCAATCAAGGAAAGCTGTGCGCCCGCGGCCAGGCAGGCTTACAAGTGCTCTACCATCCTGATCGCATCACTCACCCCATCAAGCGCACCGGTCCGCGCGGCTCCGGCGAGTTTCAGCAAATAACCTGGGACGATGCGCTGAAGGAATTGTCCGCGCACCTGTCCGCTCTGCAATCATCCAAGTCCACCGGCGCTCTTGCCTTTTTAGCACGGCCCCTGAGCGGCCAACGCCACGAACTCATCGAGCGCTTCCTGAAAGCCTACGGCGCCCCACCGGCAATCTGGTATCAACCCTTCGATGAGGCCGTATTGCGCCAGGCAAATCTGCTCAGCTTCGGCCACGCCGCTCTGCCCACGTTCGACCTTGCCCGCGCGGATTATGTAATCTCCTTCGGCGCTGATTTCCTTGGCGCCTGGAACTCCTCCGTGGCGCAATCGATCGGTTACGGCGAGATGCGTCAGGGCCGCCCTGGCCGCCGCGCAAAATTCGTGCAGGTCGAATCGCGTATGTCCCAGACCGGCGCCAACACCGATGAGTGGATTGCCTGTCGGCCCGGCACGGAAGGCGCGCTGGCGCTGGGCATCGCGCATGTCATCCTGAGCGAGAAGCTCGTGCCGCAGGGCGGCGGATCCCGCGCCGGTTCGCTCATCGCCGGCTGGTCCGCGGGCCTGCCGGACTACTCGCCCGAAGCGGTAGAGAAGCAGACCGGCGTGCCTGCCGCTGTGATCAAGCGGCTCGCGCATGAGATCACGCAAAGCGGATCAGCCGCTGCCATCGTCGGCGGTGCGCCGCTCGCCCACACCAACGGCCTGTTCAACGCGCTGGCCGTGAATGCCCTGGAATCTTTAGTGGACCGAGCACCGATATTGGGCTTCACTCCCGATCTCGCCCAGTCCGCGCCGCAGACGCAGGCCGAGCCTGGCCAGCCTGAACGCATTTGCGCAATCCGCTCTGTCTGGCCAGCCGCACCCGCCGCAGATGCTGCTGCTCTACGAGGCCAATCCGATCTTCTCCGCGCCGCCGGCCCTACGCATACGCGAGGCCCTCGCCAAAATTCCCTACATCGTCAGCTTCGGCAACTTCATCGACGAAACCAGCGCCCACGCCGACCTGATCCTGCCAGATAACGCGCCGCTCGAGTCCTGGCTCGACAGCATGCCCGAGTCTGGCTCGTTGCAGGCCGTGGCCAGCCTCGCGCCGCCCGCCGTTCTGCCCCTGCACGACACCCGCCCTATGCCCGATGTGCTGCTTGGCTTGGCGCATCAACTTGGCGGCGACGTCGCCAAGGCTCTTCCCTTTGCGACCTACGACGCCATGCTGCGCGCAGCCTTCGTTCCCCTGCGCGCCCGTGGCGGCTCCATCGACGCCAAGACAGACGATGATTTCTGGGACGCAGCGCAGACCCAGGGTGGCTGGTGGAGCGTGCCATCCGCCGCTCACACTGCCGCCCCATCGTCTCCGTTGGCAGCGCCCAAGCAGGCGCCCATGGCGATGGCCGCGCCGGAATTTGCCGGCGCCGCGGGCGACTTCCCGTTCTATTTTCTGCCTTACGCCTCGCAGGCCTTGGGCGATGGTTCGCTCGCCCATCTGCCCTGGCTGCAGGAGCTGCCTGACGTGCTCACCTCGGCCATGTGGTCGAGCTGGGTCGAGATCCATCCCAAGACCGGCGAGCGTTTAGGCATCAAGGAAGGCGATCTGGTGGAAATCGCATCGCCGCAAGGAAGCGTGCATGCCGCCGCGGTTCTCTCTCCCGGCATCGCACCCGACATGGTTGCCATGCCGGTGGGCCAGGGCCACGAAAATTTCACTCGCTTCGCCAGCGGTCGTGGCACGAACCCGCTCTCCATTCTCGCGCCGCTCGCGGAACCCGAGACGGGATCACTTGCCTGGGCAGCGACGCGCGTGAAGCTCACGCGCGCAGGCGGACCCGAGCAGGCCAAGCTGATATTATTCGCCGGCGGAATGAGCGGCTTCCCCCACGAAGAGCAGCGCCGCTGATGGTACGCGTGCGTGTTGTAAGACAAATGGTGGGTGGCCCATTCAAGCCGCGTTTGGGCTTGAGTGGGCAAGCTGCTGTCCATTCCATAACACTGAACTAGCACCACCGCTCGAACTGTGGAGAGAAGGGCAGGCAAATGTCACACAAATGGGGATTGGTCGTCGACCTTGATCGCTGTACCGGGTGCGAAGCCTGCGTAGTCGCGTGTCACGCGGAAAACAACATCCCCACCGCGGGCGCAGACCAGGCGGCACGCGGCCGTGCCAAGCATTGGATCCGCGTGGAGCGTTATTGGGAAGGCGATTTTCCCAATCCGAAGATCCGCTTTCAGCCTGTCCTTTGCCAGCAATGCGACGAGGCGCCCTGCGAGCCCGTCTGCCCCACCTACGCCAGCTATCACACGCCCGAAGGGCTCAACTCGCAGGTGTACAACCGTTGCATCGGCACTCGCTTTTGCGCTAACGCCTGCCCTTACAACGTGCGCTTCTTCAATTTCTATAATCCCGAGTGGGATATGCCACTGCAGCTGCAACTGAATCCCGACGTCTCCGTGCGCAGCGTGGGCATCATGGAGAAGTGCACCTTCTGCGTGCAGCGCATCAAGGCAGCCGAGATTCAGGCGGAAGCGGAAAAGCGCGAGCTGAAGGATGGCGAGTTCACCACTGCCTGCGCGCAATCGTGCGCCTCCAAGGCCCTGGTCTTCGGCGACCTGAACGATCCCAACAGCGAAGTCGCGCGGCTGTCGAGCTCTAACCGTGGCACCAAGCTGCTGGGCGAACTGGGCACCCAGCCCAACGTGACCTATCTCGAACGAGGCACCTGGCAAGATGCAAAAAACGGCTGAACAAATCGAGCACGACCTGCTGCGGCCGCTCTTTCACAGTAGCGGCAAGTACTGGGTCGCCGTGGCCATCGCGACCAGCCTGCTGCTCGCAGGTGTGGCTGCATTTGGTTATCAGCTCTATGCCGGCATCGGCGTGTGGGGCATCAACTCCCCGGTCTTCTGGGCCTTCGACATCACCAATTTCGTCTTCTGGATCGGCATCAGCCACGCGGGCACTCTGATCTCTGCGATTCTGCGTCTCACCAATGCCACCTGGCGCCGTCCCGTCACCCGCTGCGCAGAAGCCATCACCGTCTTCTCGGTCTTGATCGGCGCCATCATTCCGCTCTGCCACATTGGGCGTCCGTGGCTCGCTTTCTGGATGATCCCTTACCCCAACCAACGCCATATCTGGCCCAATTTTCGCTCGCCGCTCGCCTGGGACTTCTTCGCCATCTCCACCTATCTCACCGGCAGCACTACCTTCCTTTATCTGCCTACCATTCCGGACTTCGCCGCTGTCCGCGACGCCTCCACCGGCTTACGCAAGAAGATCTACCGCGTGTTAGCGCTGGGATGGCAAGGCACGCAGCGTCAATGGCAGCGCCTGGAAATCGCCATGCACATCATGGCCATCGTTATCATCCCGGTCGCCGTCTCCGTGCACACTATCGTCTCCTGGGACTTCGCCATGACGCCGGTCCCCATGTGGCACTCCTCCATCTTCGGTCCCTACTTTGTCACCGGTGCGATCTTTAGCGGTATCGCCGCCTTGATCCTGGCCATGGCGTTGCTGCGCAAGCTCCTCCACTTAGAGGACTATCTGGAGCCGATCCACTTTGAAAACCTGGGCAAACTGCTGCTCACCATGAGCCTGCTCTGGTTTTATTTCACCTTCGCTGAGCGGCTCACCGCCTGGTACGGCAACTCCCCTCCGGAAATGGCTGTCTTCTGGGAGAGCATTCGCAAGCAGTTCGCGCCGCTCTTCTGGATCATGGTGTTTTGCAACTTCATCATCCCGGTACCTATCCTGGCCATCAAGCGCCTGCGCACCATCACCGGAACTGCGATCGCCTCCTTCACCGTAGTCGTAGGCATGTGGCTCGAGCGCTTCCTCATCGTGGTGCCTTCGCTCGAGCGCAAATTCCTGCCTTACTCCTGGGGTACTTACCGGCCCACCTGGGTGGAAGACACGCTGATGGCGTCGAGCTTTGGCTTCATGCTCCTGCTGTATCTGCTCTTCTCAAAATTCGTGCCCATGATCTCCATCTGGGAATTGAAGGTCGGTCTTCAACCGCACTTCAGGGTCCGCACATCCCCCAAGGCCGAAGCGAAGCATCATGGTTTGGCAATGCCCGGGCCACTGCCCACGGACGTGGCGGAATGAAGGCCCTCTATGCCCTCTACTCTGAACCAGAGGCCGCTCAGCGCGCTCTGGATTCTTTGCGTGCCGCCGGCGCCCAACTCAAGTTAGACCCGCGGCAGATCGTCGTGATCTCCGGTGAGCCCTACGAGGGCTACGAATTTACCGACGAGCACGCCACCGGCATCCCCTATCGATGGGCGGTGCTGGGTGCGGCGGTCGGTGGCACCTGTGGCCTCTTGCTCACCACGCTCTCGCAGAAGTCCTATCCGATATTCACTGGCGGCATGTCCCTTACGCCCGCGTGGACCAACGGCATCATCGTCTACGAGATGATCATGCTTGGAGCCATCCTCACCACGCTGGTGGTTCTGCTCATCGGCGCAGGACTACCCAATTTCAAAGGCGTGATTTCGGATCCTGAGATTTGGAACGGGAAGATACTGGTAGGGGTGGTGGACGCGCCGGAAAATTCCCAGCCTGAACTGGAGAAGCGTCTGCTCCAGGCAGGCGCTTCGCAAGTGAAAGAATCTCTCTAAAAAAATCGTTAAGGCCTGATCGAAACGCTGCGGAATCGCATCTATATTTGCAAGAGCATGGAAGGATTGGCCGCGAACGTTGGGGAAAGGACCAAGATGCTCAAATTAATTAACTTGAGCATCTTGAGCATCTTGACGAAACAAAGGACTTAGCCGCCAAGATGATCAAATGGATTTGAAGCTTGAGCATCTTGGCGGGACAAACGACTCAGCACCCGACGCGATTATGCTCTAGGAACCGGCCTTGATGCTGGTCACGTGGATCGTCTTGGTCGCCGGGTTCAGCGTCCCGGTCACCGACACCTTCGCTCCGGCGAAGGCGGCGCTCTTTTTCTGGTCGTCGAGTTGATACGCGGTCTTGGTCGCGGAATCGAACAGGGTATATTTGCCGCCCATGTTTACGCAGCGAGTGGTGCAGTCCTTCGGGCTTTCGCCCTTCTGCTCCATAATCTGGTGGCCGCCTAAAGCGGCGCACTGGCTGTCAATGATCTCGCCCTTATAAGTCTGCGGGCCTTGGGCAAAAATGCTCAGCGATGCCAACAGACAACCTGCACTGATCGCTAGTTTCTTCATGGAAGCCGTCTCCTTGTGCCCGATATTCGGGGTCCCTCAATCACGCGACTATGTGACGTCCGGGATACTTTCATAATGCTTAGAGCCTTGTCAATATTGGACTTCGAGCCATTTCTCCTGAAGGGTACGCGAGAACTCCACTTGCGAACTCATTCCCGAAGGGGTCGTTCCGTGACGAAGGACGGGTGCCCCATATCCCGGATTTCCTGTAAAGTCTGTTGGCGTTGATGAACTTCATGCGGCTTTCCTCAATGAAAGCCGCACACGCGGCCGTTGCTTGGTGCCTCGTACAGGAAATCCGGGTATCTCGCTCGTTTTTCGCGAGATGTGGGATACCACCGGTCTTTCCCTCTGACTCTCGATTCAACCGATGCTCTTAGCGGTCAACGTCGGTGGGTCGAGCGTGGGTGTCCGGGCAGGGTGTTCAGGCCGTACGAAGTAATAAGGAATGCACTCGGCTTTATCAGATGAGGGGGGGCACCTTTCCAGTGAGAAATACAGGCTTCCGGCGCTACGGCTATAAATAAGATGAGCTATCTCATTCGCTGCATGGAGACAAGGCATGGAGAAGCACGCGGGCCATCACAGCCACCCCCATCATCCCCACTCGCACAACCATGTGGTGGAAACCAACGGGCACACCACACGCCGCGACTTCCTTCGCGTCCTGATCGGGGGCGCCCTGGCTGGGGCCTCAATCCTGGAACTCGCCTGGCATCGAGCGGCCTGGGCCCGCGCCGCGGCTCCCAGCTCCGATGCCAACCTCTTCGATATTCAGAAGGTCGCAAAGGGCATTTACTTCGCCCAGGCCCGGCCCCAGGCCATGATCAACTGCAACGCCGCCATATTTGTCCGGTCGAAGGATGTGGTTGTGGTGGATACGCACTCCAAGCCATCGGCAGCTGCGTCTCTCCTTAACCAAATGAAGAGGGAAGTGACCACCAAGCCAGTGCGCTACGTCATTAACACCCACTTTCATTGGGACCACACGCAAGGCAGCCACGCCTATCGCGCTACCGGCGAAAAAGTCGACTTCATCGCCAGCGCCGCCACCAAGCAACTTATGTCGAACCTGGCGGTCGCCAGGATGAAGGCTTCGGTAGGCGCGGTGCCGCAACAAATCGACGCCCTGCGCGATCAGGCCGCGCGCTCAACCTCGGCTGGAGAAAAAGCCTTCTGTGCGGAACAGATTCGGCAACTGCAGGCGTATCAGGCCGAGCTTAAGGATTACACGTTGGAGCTGCCGACGATCACCTTCGAAAAAACGTATCTGCTCCAGGACCCGGACCACGATCTGCACGTCGAGTTTCACGGGCATGCGCATACCGCCGGAGATGTCGTCGTTTTTTGCCCGCAAGAGCGTGCGATCGCCACCGGAGACGTGATTCATGGCTTTCTGCCCTTCATCGCCGACGGCTTCCCTCGCATCTGGCCGGCGACGATTGATTCCATCGGCGCCGCCGACTTCAACACCATCATGCCCGGCCACGCCGCGCTCCAAACCGGCCGGACCACGATGATCAATTTCCGAAACTATATCGAGGAACTGACCGGGAAGGTTGAGCAAGCCAGGAAGGCTGGCTTGACCGTGGCCGAGATGCAACAGCGCATCACCGTCGCCTCACTCAAGTCTCTCCACTCCAACGGGTATGAGGAGTATTTGGCGCGAATGAGCCGGCAAACCCACTCCCAATACGGCAAGCTACCGCCGTTGCAAACCGGAGTAAACGTGAATATTGCCGAGATCTATAGCAACCTCGACCGTACTTAGTCACGTCCGCGAAGCTTGGTAAGCAGTCTGAGAATCTCCAGGTACAGCCAAACCAGAGTGACCATCAGCCCGAAGGCGCCGTACCACTCCATATACTTGGGAGCGCCCATCCGTACACCACTCTCGATGAGGTCGAAATCCAGCACCAGGTTGAGGGCTGCGATGCCCACAACAATCAGGCTGAACCCGATCCCGATCGGACCTGAGCCGTTGATGGAAGTAAAGTGAACCCCGAAGAAGCCCAGCACAAATTGCAGCAGATAAAACAGCATGATCGCGCCCGTCGCAGCCACGATGCCCAGCCGGAAGTTCTGGGTTACCGGGATCAGTCCGGAGCGATAGGCCAGCAGGAGTACCAGCAAAGTTCCGAATGTCAGGCTGACCGACTGGATGGCAATCCCAGGGAAGCGCAGCTCGAGAACGGCCGAGATTCCGCCCAGTGCCAGCCCTTCCAGTAGCGCATAAGCGGGCGCTGTTACCGGAGACCATTCTTTCTTGAAGACCGTGACCATCGCGCAAACGAATCCGCCGATGCTCCCGATCCACAGCCAGGGAAGCACAGCGGCAGCCGAATGTGCCTGGTTAAAGAGATGCCATGTCCAGGCTGCGGAGGCGATCGCCAAAAGCAGAAGCAGGCCGGTCTTGTTGACCGTACCCTCGAGTGTCATCCCGCCGCCAAGCTCGGCGACGCCCTCAAATCGCTTCTCGTTCAAGACTGGATTCGACGTCCTCATTAACTGCGCCACGTTGCACTCTCCTTACACAAACCGCTCTATCACCCATTTTACGGCAACCACGCGCAAGAACGCCTACGCCAGCCCAGCATCCACTGCAAACGGAAGCGCCGCCCCCCACATTGTCATCCCGACCGAAGCGCAGCGCAGTGGTAGGGACCTGCGGTTTCTCTTCCGGTTCTCACGCAGACTCTTAGGGCATACGTAGATGCTCTGCAAAGAATTCGGCTTCAGCCGCTGAGGCAGGATAAGCCGGTTGCGCGTGCGTCGAGTAGTTGCTTACACTGGAGTCGTTCGATGGAACGAGGTGGCTAGGGTTCCGGTTCTAATTTCTGGATCGGTCCAAGCGCCACAAAGGACCGGACGGTCCGCACCCAAGGGCAAAAATCCCAGAGGGAAAAGTCGAAAGCGACTTTGTGTCTCTGGGAGCGGATCTTGTCACTTACCGCATTCCTTCTCGTTACCTTTGCTTCTCTTGCCCACGCTACGTGGAATTTCCTGGCCAAGCGGGCAGCCCACAGCAAGCACCTCATCTGGTTTTCTTCGGCCACCGAAGCGTTGTTCTTCGCACCCTTAGCCGTCTGGGTCTTGACCAGGGCATGGTCGAACCTCGGTCTGTTTTCTGCCCTCTTTCTGTTGGCAACCGGTGTTCTCCACCTGCTTTACACCGAGAGCCTGCTTCGCGGCTATAGGGCCGGCGATCTTACCGTCGTGTACCCGCTGGCACGGGGAACGGGTCCTCTTTTGTCGTTCTGCGGTGCGATTCTGCTGCTGCATGAGCGTCCATCGCTGCTGGCCGGAGCAGGCGCAATCCTGATCACAGTTGGAATCTTGCTTTCCTCCGGTGGCCTTGCCGCTCTTCGCCACACGCATAATCACAAAGGATTGTTCTGGGGCGTCGCGACCGGTTGCATGATCGCGTGCTACACACTGGTAGATGGTTACTCGGTCAAGACGCTTCTGCTCTCGCCCTTCCTGGTGGAATATGCCGGCAACCTGTTTCGCACTGTTGTCCTTTCCAGCGGTGCCTACCGCCGTCGTGCGTCACTCTTGCCCGAATATGCCCAGTGCTGGAAAGAAGCATCCGGGATCGCTATCCTGACTCCGCTCGGATACATCTTGGTGCTCTTCGCGATGAGGCTGGCCCCAATAAGCCATGTAGCTCCCATGCGAGAAATGTCCATGCTGATCGGCATGTATTTTGGAGCCAGATTCTTGAATGAAGGCCAAATCGTTCGTCGCATCATCGGCTCAGTTCTTATTGCCGTCGGTGTGGCTGCGTTAGCCTTAGGCTGAAGCTGCACTCATTGGTTTCCGCTTAACAGCGCAGGTTAGGCTGCAGCTACGAAGCGAGTCACCCACAAGGAACGCTTCGGCTCAAGGTAAGTGTAGCCAGCTGCTCAACATCCGGGTATCCTCAAACCCGGCATTTACCTAAGCGCAGGAGCTTGATTCTCGATGTCGCATCCCAGGGTGGATGTTGCGATCGTCGGTGCGGGTATTCTGGGACTGGCCCACGCCTATGTAGCAGCGAAGGCTGGTAAATCCGTGGTCGTCTTCGAGAAGAACCCGCGTGCGGCCGGCGCTTCCGTACGCAATTTCGGCATGGTCTGGCCCATCGGCCAGCCGGCCGGGACCATGCTTTCGCTCTCCTTGCGCAGCCGCGAACTGTGGTTGGAAATTCTCGGCCACGCCAAACTGCCTCGCCGAGAAACGGGATCGCTTCATGTAACCTACCGTGCGGACGAGGCGGCGGTGGCGCAGGAGTTCGCCGAGCTCGGCCCAACGTTAGGCTACCAATGCTCCTGGCTGAAACCCTGCGAGGTACTCGAGCGTTCGCAAGCCGTCCAGCCCGATGGGCTTGCGGGTGGCCTATGGAGCAGCACTGAACTCACCATCGATCCCCGCCAGATTATCCAGTCATTGCCGGGCTTTCTCGCGGAGCAATACAACGTCCAATTCGTCTTCGGAACCGCGGTGACCGCGATCGAACCTCCTGTCTTGCATACCGGTAGCGGCCGATGGCAAGCGGCAACTGTGATTGTTTGCAGCGGCGACGACTTTGAGACGCTCTACCCGCAGCACTATGCAATCAGTGGTCTCACTCGCTGCAAACTGCAGATGATGCGCACCGCCCCGCAACCCGATGGCTGGCAGCTCGGCCCTTCGCTCGCGGCCGGGCTCACGCTGCGCTTCTATCCCGCGTTTCAGGTCTGCACCACGCTCCCAGCGCTCAGCCGGCGCATCTCCGACGAGACGCCCGAGTACGACCGCTGGGGAATCCACGCGCTGGTCTCGCAAACTGCGGATGGAGCGCTCACGCTCGGCGACTCCCATGAGTACTCGCTCGCCGTCGACATCTTCAACAAGGAGGAGATCGACGAGATCATCCTGCGCTATACGCGGCAGTTCCTTCGCGCCCCGGATCTGACGGTTGCCCAGCGCTGGTACGGGGTCTATGCCAAGCATCCCGAGAAACCACTGGTCGTCATGCAGCCGGAAGACGGCGTCCGGATTGTAGCTTCGCCGGGAGGTTCCGGCATGACGTTGTCCTTTGGGGTGGCGGAGCAGTCGATGCTCGACTTAGGATTCATCCATGCCTAGTTCCAAAATCCCCGCGATCTTTCTCGACTGGGCGGGAACCGCCGTGGATCACGGAAGCATCGCGCCCGTGCATGCGCTGGAGAGCATCTTCCACCAGTTTGGCATCGCCGTCCCTCGCCCGCTGGTTCGCCGGTACATGGGTTTGGCGAAGAAAGACCACGTGCGCAAGGTGCTTGAAGAGCCGGAAGTGAGAGAACAATGGATAGCGCTGCACCATGCTCCGCCGCAAGAGCGTGACGTCGACGCAATCTATGCCAACTTCGAGCCGCAAATGATGGAAGTGCTAGCCGGCTACGCAACTGTCATTTCGGGCGTGGCGGGCGCTGTAGACGCGATGCGGGCGCGGGGCATGAAGATCGCAGGCACTACCGGCTACACCCGCCCCATGCTTGACCGGTTGGAAGCGCTCGCAGCTAAGCAGGGTTATCGCACAGATCGCTCTTTGGCGCCTGAAGACGCCGGTGGCGGACGGCCCTTTCCCTGGATGTGCTACCGGCTGGCCATGGATCTGCGCATCTACCCGCTTTCCGCCTGTGTGAAGATTGGCGATACCGAGTCAGATATGGAAGAAGGCCTGAATGCCGGCATGTGGACTATCGGCGTGACCCGCAGCGGCAACACCGTCGGATTATCGGAGGCCGATTGGTTACAACTCGATCACGGAGAGCAGAAAAGACTTCTTGCTTGCGCTGACCAGGAGCTGCGTTCGGCAGGAGCACACTATACCGCGGAAACCGTCGCTCACACACTGCCACTGCTGGATGAGATCGAACGCAGAATCGCCAACGGAGAACGCCCGAAATGAAGCCGGCGGACGCAGCCGGGGATTCCCGGACGAACGCCGCTCCGCCGCGGCATCTCACCCGCTGGCATGTGCTTACCGTCTCTTTGCTGTTCCTCGGTTATGGCGGTTACTACTTCTGCCGTTCTGATTATTCCGTTGCGTTGCCCCTCATCATCGCCGAGGAAGTGCGCAAAGGCACACCCGCAAACGTGGCCCAGATCAGGCTTGGCTCGATCGCTTCGCTCGGAGTGCTGGCTTATGCCATCGGCAAGTTTCCCAGCGGCGGCCTCGCTGATCGCTTTGGAGGCCGGCGCAACTTCCTCGGCGGCATGTTCGGGTCCATTCTGTTCACCGTGCTCTTTATGCTCGGGGGTGGCTTTCCCGTTTTCACCCTGGCCTGGTTGGGGAACCGTTTGGTGCAGTCGCTGGGATGGGCTGGGTTGGTTAAGGTTGCGTCACGCTGGTTCTCCTACACCACCTACGGCAGCGTCATGGCAGTGCTCAGTCTCAGTTACCTTTTCGGAGATGCGATTTCCCGTGCGATCATGTCGTTGCTGCTGGCCCATGGTTTCGGTTGGAGAGGAGTCTTTGGCGCGGGTGCTGCTCTGCTCAGCGTGCTTCTTTTAGTTAATCTCATCTTTCTGCGAGACTCTCCTCAGTCCTACAACCTGCCTCCTCCCGAGGAGAATCCGCTCAACCTCTTTTCTGATGTAAGCGCAACCGCAACGCGGCCAGGTATGGCTGCAATCTTTCGGACCCTGCTTAGCTCGTATGCTTTCTGGTTGGTCTGCGCCCTTTCCCTCGGCACCACGCTGTTGCGCGAAACCTTCAATCTCTGGATACCCACGTACTTCACCCAGATGGTCGGCATGACGGGCGCCCAGGCCGCCAGCGGCAGCGCGCTCTTTCCCTTATTCGGCGGCCTCTCGGTATTGTTTGCCGGCTTCCTCAGCGATTACCTTGGCCCCGAAGGCCGCAGCCGCATTCTCTTTGGCGGCCTCTGCTTTTCTGTTCTGGCGCTATTGGGTCTGGCGGAGGTAACCATGCATGCTCCTCGCTTTGTCCCCCTCGCTCTGGTGGCCACGGTCGCCTTCTGCTTGCTCGGCCCCTACTCCTATCTTGCGGGCGCGATGGCTCTCGATTTTGGCGGAAAGGAAGGGAGCGCAACCGCCTCCGGAATGATCGACGGCTTCGGCTATCTTGCCGGCGTTCTCTCCGGCAACGGCATGGCACATCTGGCAGTGACGTACGGCTGGCAGACAATGTTTCTCGTATTGGCTGGCGTTGCCGGCCTTACCAGTGTTGTCGGCGGCCTCGCCCTTTGGCAGCAGCACCGGCGCGCCATCGCGATTGGTTTGCTGCGCCCCGCGGAGGGACAATGACTGCCAAACCAGCAGACCTCGATGTCGCCGCGGTGAAATGCACGCCGGCCGAGCTCGCTCGCCGTACTCTCACGAAAAAGGAGTTCGCACCATGCCGACGGCAAAACTGAATAGCCTGATCGATCTGCTCAATGAAAAGGGAGGGAGCGCTTATTTCGGAGAGCCCGTTTCTATTCTCGAACACAGCCTCCAGGCGGCCCACTCCGCCGCACTGGCCGCCGCCGGCCCGGCTGCAATTTCCGCCGCGCTGCTGCACGACATCGGCCACATGCTGCACGGGCTCGACGAAGAAATCGCCCACCGCGGCCACGATGGCATGCATGAAGAGGTTGCGGCTAAGTATCTCTCCCGTTGGTTTGGAGACGAAGTGACGATGCCGATTCTTCTTCACGTCCCAGCCAAACGATTCCTTTGTTGGCAAGACCACGCCTACCTGCAGCAGCTCTCCCCCGCATCGATGGAAAGCCTCGCCTTGCAAGGGGGACCGATGAACGATGAGCAAGCTGCGGACTTCCTGCGCAACCCGTTCGCAAACGCCGCCATTGCCCTCCGCCATTGGGACGACGAGGCCAAAGTGCCTGGTCTGCAGGTTCCCAACGCGGCCTACTATCTTCCCATTCTCCAGGCTGCATCACGCCCCGACGCTTAGGACGACCGACCTGCCACAAAAGCTTTGGGTGGCCCATTCAAGCCGTACTTTGGCTTGAGTGGGCTACCATGCCTCCCGCACTCGTTTGTCATTAGGAGCGCAGCCGAGGGACCTGCAGTTTCCGCAACATTAACCTGGAGCCGAATCTTGGACCTGCATCACGCCCCGACGCTTAGCTCCCGCCACTTCGCATCTGCCAGAACCACAGAGGTTTCAATCTGGCGTTCTGGGATTTTCCAATATTCCTTGAGGAGCCGGTTTTTTTCGTAAGTGGAAACCATTTGAAAGCCATGCCTCTCATAAAACCGGATTGCCCAAACGGCATCGGCCCAGGTCCCTATCAGCACCGGGCCCTCGGCCAGCAGACGCAAATGAGCGAGCAGGTGCGCTCCTATCCCCTGTTTCTGGCTGCTGGTGCGAACGTAGGCATGCCGGATAAGCGTCACATCCCTGACTGGTTGAAGGCCCATCACGCCCAATAGATTTCCGGCATCCTCGTAGCCCCAGAACACGACACCCTCATCGAATTCATGCTGAAGTTTTTCCCTGGACATGTACGGTTCTGTCCAGCGATCTTCTGGGATGGTCCCGCGATAGGCCTGGGCGCCATCATTGATGATGGTCCAAATCGATTCGAAGTCATGGTCGTCGCAGCGGCGGATCATGCGTGTTCAATCTCCTGTTGTGATGCCTCGGCACGGTGGCAATATACTCTTGTATATGCCGTTTATCGTAGGAGAACGGGATGCAGCGTACGGCCAAAATATCGACCTCTGAGGTGTTCATTCGCAAACAAGGGGACGATGTCATTCTTTCCGCTCGCCCTGAGGACTGGTCTGCTTATCTGATCTCGGGTCCTGTGGCTTCGGAGGAATTCATGGATTGGGTTGAGGACTTGCCAGTGCGTGAGCGCTGATCCTGATGGCGGTCTGGGATAACAACAACAGATGCTGTGACTCATTCAGGAGCTGCTGCCGTGCCTGCTAACGGAGTACCAACCCAGCCCAACAACCCATCGCTACTGCTGCGCGGTCTGCGCAAGTCCTTTGCCGATGTGGTGGCAGTGGATGGTCTTGACCTCGAGGTGATGCGGGGAGAATGCTTCGGGCTGCTGGGGCCAAATGGCGCCGGGAAAACGACCACCATTGAGATTTGCGAGGGGCTGACCGCCGCCGACAGCGGGACGGTTGAGCTGCTGGGGTTGAATTGGGCCAGCGCAGAAGACGAGTTGCGCCAGCGTATCGGCATTCAATTGCAGGAGACGCAGTTTCCCGAAAAGTTGACCGTGGACGAAACACTACGGCTCTTTCGCAGCTTCTTCCGTCGCGGCATTCCGGTGGAGGAGTCGATCCGGACGGCGCAGCTGGAGGAGAAGCGCCATGCTCGCGTGGGCACGCTCTCCGGAGGCCAAAAGCAGCGGCTTGCGATGGCCTGCGCGTTGGTGGGTGATCCTGAGTTGTTGTTTCTGGATGAGCCGACAACTGGACTCGACCCGCAGGCACGGCGCCACCTATGGGACCTGGTGGACGGGCTGAAGCAGGCAGGGCGCACCATCATCCTCACCACGCATTACATGGATGAGGCGGAGCGGCTGTGCGACCGGGTGGCGATTATGGATCATGGACGAATCATCGCCCTCGGCAGTCCGCAGCAGTTGATCGCCTCCGTCGGCGGGGAGCATATCGTGGAGTTCGCCCTCATCGGCCATGAGAACGGAGATGGGGTGGTCGACCCAGCCCTGCTCACGGCGATCGCTGGAGTCCACTCGCACCGTGTGGATGCGGGGTTGCACCAGCTCTCGGTTCGCGAGCTGCATACGGCGGTGCCGCGCATATTTGCCACCTTGACCGGCCAGGGGCTGCATCTGAGTGAGTTTCGTACTCACTCGGCGACCCTCGAAGATGTGTTTGTCGGGCTGACGGGAAGGAATTTACGCGATGAGTAAGCTCCAGCAGAGCAGCCTGTATCAATTGACGATGGTTCGCTTTCGCCTCTTCCTGCGCGAGCCGGAGGCGATCTTCTGGATCTTCGGTTTCCCGATTCTGCTGGCTGTGGGCCTGGGCATCGCTTTCCGCAATCGGCCGGCGGATGTCTTCCAGGTGGGCGCCACGACGGCGCAGCTTACCCAGGCACTGGCCGCCGACAGGGGTCTAAGGGCGGCCACCATGAGCGAGGCAGACGGCACTCGAGCGTTGGCGACGGGCAGCATTCTGTTGCTCGTGATTAAGACGCCAGACGGCGTGTCCTACAAGTACGACGAGACCAATCCCGATGCGCGGAACGCTCGCATGGCGGCCGATCGCGCAATCCAGACGGCGGCCGGACGGCGTGAGGCCATTCACGCCGAGAATCGGTTGGTACATGAGACCGGTTCACGTTACATCGATTTCGTGGTGCCGGGATTGCTGGGCATGAACCTGATGGGCTCCGCAATCTGGGGGATGGGCTTTTCGATTGTGGAGTCCAGGCAAAAGAAACTACTCAAGCGGCTCGTCGCCTCGCCCATGCCGCGCTGGCAGTACCTGGCCTCATACTTGCTGTCACGGCTGTCCATGCTGGTGATCGAGGTGGTAGGCTTTCTGGGCTTTGCGCGGCTGGTCTTTGGAGTGCCGTTTCGGGGGTCGATGTGGCAGTTGGGATTGCTCTGTGTGCTTACCTCTCTCGCATTCTCCGCGCTGGGGCTCCTGGTGGCGTCGCGGGCAACCACGATGGAAGCGGCCTCAGGGCTGATGAACCTGGTTATGCTCCCCATGTGGATCTTATCCGGGGTCTTCTTTTCAGCGACGCGTTTCCCTGCGGTGATTCAACCAGTGGTGCGTGCGCTTCCGCTGACTGCGGCCATCGATGCACTGCGGGGAAATATGTTGCAGGGAACGAACCTGGGGCAACTTACTCCTCAGATAGGTATACTTCTCGCTTGGCTGGTAGTGCCCTTTGCAATCTCGTTACGCATCTTTCGCTGGAGATAGCGCAGCAGAGAGGGTGGCATCGCGTTGAAGCGCCTTAAATCCACGGATGTGGTCGTCATTGGCAGTGGGTGGAGCGGCCTGGTCATGGCCAAAGAGATAGTCACCCGAACGGCTCTGCAGGTGACCGTTCTCGAGCGGGGGCCTGCACGCAACATTTCCCAATATGCCAGCGGCATGGACGAAATCAACATGCGGCGTGTCGGCCTGGTGCAAAACCCAGCCGAGCAGACCATCACGCATCGACATTCTCTGAGAGATCCGGCGGTTCCGATACGCCAGTATGGCTCGTTTACTCCTGGAACCGGAACCGGGGGCACCTCCGAACACTGGGGTGGCATTTCCGACCGCTATCTCCCCGACTTCTTTGTGTTGGCCACCCATCTGCGCGAGAAATTTGGCGCGGCCCGCATGTCGCCGGACTGGGCCATTCAGGATTGGGGCATAACTTACGACGAATTTGAGAATTACTACTGGCGCGCGGAACAGTTGATGGGTATCAGCGGGAAAGCCGGTAACTTACGCGGTCAACTTATCGAAGGGGGCAATATCTTTGAAGGCCCTCGCCAGCATGAGTACCCTACACCACCTCTCACCACGACCTACACCATGGGTTTCTTCCGTAAGGCGGCGATCGAGATGGGTTATCACCCTTATCCGCTGCCTGCCGCCAATCTGAGTCAGGGATACACCAATCCCGACAACGTATCCCGGCCTGGGTGCGTCTTTTGCGGATACTGCCCCAACTATGGCTGCATGATTGGGGCCAAGGCGCAACCGACGAACACCATCATGCCGGTCCTTACTAGCCGGAATAACTTCTTACTGCGCAACAACTGCTGGGTACGCAAGATCGTTCACCGCGACGGACGCGCCGAAGGCGTTGTGTACATGGACGAAAACGGCGAGGAGACCATGCAACCCGCCGAGGTGGTCGTGCTCTCGGCCTGGACCCCCAATAGCGTTCGCCTTCTCCTCTTATCGGAGATTGGCGAACCCTACAATCCGGTCACCGCTAAGGGAACGCTGGGCAAGAACCTGACCCATCAGGTCACCAGTGGAGGAGCAGGGATGCTGGTGTTCAAAGAGCGCCTGAATCTCTTCATGGGATCGGGCGCCGTAGGATACGGCATCGCGGACTTTGATGGAGATCTCAAAGAGGAGCCTCCGGAGAAGGTTTTGCGCGGAGGACTATTTCTACGCGGCGCGGCTGCCAGTCAAGGGCCAGTAGCCTCCTTTGGGCGTATTCCGAGAGGAGAAGCCCCACGTAACTGGGGTTCGGCCTGGAAAAAGGCTTCGATCAGTCACTGGGACAGGATCGGTCCAGGCGTTGAAATGAGAGGAGATCATTTTGCTTACAAGCAAAATTTTATGGACTTAGACCCTACCTACACCGACAAGTGGGGTGATCCTTTGTTGAGAATGACGTTGGACTGGACAGATTACGAGATGCGCCAGATGGCCTTTGGAAGGCGGCTGGGCAACCAACTTCTGGAGGTCATCGCACGCACGTCCGGGGCCACGTTGATCAAGGCCGAGACTGGCAATAGCGGAAGCGCCACATTTCATCACTACAACGCCGCCCAGTACATCACCACGCACATACAGGGAGGAGCGATCATGGGAAGCTCTCCGGACCAAAGTGTGGTGAACCCCTGGCTGCAACATTGGAAGATGCCCAATCTTTTTGTCGTAGGCTCGTCGTCCTTCCCGCAAAATTCCTCTGCCAACCCGACGGTTACGATTGTTGCAGTGAGTCATCGCGCAGCGGATGGTTTAATCGATCATTACCTGAAAAAACCAGGTCCAATAGCTTAGAGGAGGGATCGTGAAACGGCGCGAATTTATACTCGTTCCGGCAAAGGCACTGGGCGGTCTGGTGTTGTACTCGCTGGTAGGAGAGTTGATCCCCGCTCCGGCGCAAGATGCCGTGAAAGTGCCGTTACGTTTTTTTTCCGCGGCAGAGGCGCAGGTGATTCAGGCGGCTTCCGAGCGTATCTTTCCCAGTGACGACAGCGGGCCCGGTGCAAGGGAAGCGGGCGTGGTCATTTACATCGATCGTCAGCTCGCGAGCCCTTACGGCCAGGACAAACGTCGCTATACCAAGGGACCGTGGATGGACTCGATTCCGGAACACGGCTACCAGGGGAAAGAAACACCTCAGCAGACCTATCGCGCCGGTATCTCGTTGCTGGGGGCCGACTTTGCCGGAGCATCTCCTGAGCAACAGGATTTGCGTCTGGAAAAGATCGAGGAGACTCACTTTTTTCAGCTATTGCGCCAGCATACGGTGGAAGGCATGTTTTGCGATCCACTGCATGGCGGCAACATCGGGATGGTTGGCTGGAAATTAATCGGCTTTCCCGGACCGCGGATGAATTACCGGGATCAGCTCGACAAACACTTCGGCCAAACCTACAGTCCGGCTCCGATGAGTCTGGAACAAATCCTTCGACACCCCGTCAAGGCGGTCGAAGACGACGCGGATAGTCATCGAGCCACTAGTGTCACTCAGGACGCCAATGTCTTAGGATCTCTCGTTCTTCGCGCATTCGATGACGCCTCCCTTGAGCCGAAAGCGGATCAAGCAGTCCCCATATCTGCTATCCACGTGCAGATAGGAGCAGATCGGTCCCGCAACCCCATCGTAGGTTCGCGCTAGAAAGAGAATCTCGCCACGAACTGCAGTTGACGCATGCCGGCAAACGTTCCCCCGAGGATATCCGTTATCTGGCCATTGCCCGCGCAATCAACGCAGGTGGTGCTGGGATTAGCCAGGTTGGTATGGTTGAAAGCATTCTGTGCCTGTACCTCGAGCTTCATAGATAAGCTCTCGTAGAGGTTGAAGACCTTGCTGAGCGCGAGATCCGCGGTAAAGAGCCCAGGTCCCCAGAAGCCGTTATAGGGGATATCTCCGAACTGTTCGACCTGGGGCCTCTGGTACGGACCGCTGATTTGCCCATTGGTGGCCAGGGGAGCAACCGGAGTAAAGTACGTTGCGGAGTGGGTCGCGACATTCAACCCACTCGCGCTCTGCGAGATACTGTGGAGCAGATTCGGCCTGCAGGGCCCGTTGTCCACATCCGATCCGCACTCCCCATAGGAAGGAGTGTAAGGAAGCCCGCTGGCCCATTGGATGTTTCCATCCAACGCCAGTCCACCGATGATGGCGTTCGCCCAGCCCGGAAGGCTGGACCCGAACTGTTGCCCGCGTCCCACGGGAACCGCGTAATTTCCAAAGAGCTTAAAGTCATTGGTGCGGTTAAAGTCGAAAGGTCCCCAGTTAGCGTGTGGATTAATCTCGAAGTATCCACCGTTGGCGACACCGATCGCTTTTGACCACACATAGCTCGAGTTCAGCTGAAGTCCTTTTGAGAATCGCTTTTCAAAGGTGGCCTGCAACGAGTTGTAGTGAGCATTCGCCTCGTTCGCGTAGTAACCGACGTACCCCGGACCGCAATATCCATTTTGCGCGAAGAAGACCGAACGTTGGCACTGACTTAGACCCTCGGCAAAGCCGACCACGGTGTAGTCGTTCCAGTTGATGCCGCCCCAGGTAGAGTTGGGGATGGAGTGCGTCGATTTGTTGCCCACGTACGCCACGCTGAAGCTGGTCGTTGCATCGAGCTGCTGTTGAAGCGTGAGGTTCCATCCGTCAACCTCTGGAATTCTCATGCGATCTGGTCGCGAGGTCGGAGAGATTCCGGGAGGGAGCGGAAGTTGCCCGTTTGATGGAATCACGTAGGCATTATTCGGAGCGGACGGTCCGGTCGCGATGTTATAGCCGGTTCCATCGAGGTTGCGCGCAACATCGTAGATTTCGCCATCCAGTTGGCTCAATTGCTGGTTTTGAAGAACCGGAATGGTCTGCGTCACCAATTGGCCGAAGATGTCGCCGAAGAATCCAGGATCGTATGCTCGGCCATAGCCGCCGCGGATCACTGTCCTCGGCAGCACCTGGTACGCAAAGCCAACCCGGGGCGCAATATAGGTGAAATTATTTTGAATGTTCAGATTGAGTCCGATGTTTCCGTATCCAGCAACACGAACCGTGTTTGTGTTTAGGTCGTAGAACCCGCCCATTCCTTTGCCGTTGACAGCCTCGGGAAAATAGATCTCCCAGCGTGCCCCAAGATTCAGAGTGAGCTTGGGTGAGACCTTCCAGTTGTCCTGAACATAGAAGAACGTGCGGTACTGATGCTCCGTTGCCGTAGTGGACGTACTGAAGTATCGCGACATAGTCGAGACGTCTCCAAATAGGAGAGAGGCTATGCCCAGGCCACCGGGTGTTGAACCGGAGGCGGTGGCAGTGCGTTCGTCGGCAAACTGCAACTGGCCGGTGCGGTTCACATCGCTCGGAATGCGCAGTTCTTGAAGGTGACGAATCTCAGCCCCGAATTTGACCGAGTGGCGGCCAATGTCGCGTGTCCAGTCATTGACAAAGGCATACTCCTGCTCGGTCATGTTGAGCGGGCAGTTGCAATGATTGGCGCCATTATTGCCGGAGCCGAGATAGGCCATTTCACCGATTTTGCTGCCGCCGTCGCCGATCTCGATTTGCGATGCACCCCCGGATCCCGGGGCGCCCGTGTTTAAACCC
Organism: uncultured Acidobacteriaceae bacterium; assembly: GCA_963736535.1. Taxonomy (GTDB): domain Bacteria; phylum Acidobacteriota; class Terriglobia; order Terriglobales; family Acidobacteriaceae; genus PALSA-350. The sequence continues at coordinate 304,938 of CAVTPN010000005.1, read as the reverse complement.
GCCCATCCAAGGTTCGTCATGAGCGGAGTGACGCCATCATACTTGGCTTCGATAAAGGCGTAGCGAAAGTAGGAAAAGCGAACATCGGTAACCAACTTGGGTGACACCGCCAAATCGGTGCCAACCGCCAGGCTGTCGTTGCCTCCGGTTTCGCTGCCTGCCCACCCACCCACACCAAAACCGTATCCACCCACCTCCCCCAGAGAGGCGGGTGAGCTTTGGTTGGAGCCGAGGTAACCATAGCGGCCGAAGATATGCATGGTCGGCCTCAATTGATAGTCAATGCGCGTATCAGCCTGGTTGAAGTTGTACACTCCAAAACCGCCCGCAACATAATTGTTCTGGACGCCGGGCAAGCTGGGGGCGGGAATGATCTTGAGCATATTGATCGCTGCCGTCGAGAGCCGGCCGTTGGGAATCTGGTTGTTGGCAAAGGGTACGCGGCCTACGCCAGTCGATGCTCCGTCCGCATTCACTTCCCCGCTGGCGGGGTCGTAAGCCTGCCCTTGGCCGCCTTGCAGGTATTCGCTCAGGTCGCAGTTACTCCCTGCTACTCCGGTGCAGGTTGTGTGCACCAGCGCTGTCGGCACTGTCAGCTTGAATGAGCTTCCGACCTTCTGGCGGGTACCTTGATAGTCGGCAAAGAAGAAAAGCTTCTGCTTGATGATCGGACCGCCAATCGAACCGCCAAAAACATTGGACAGCGTATTTGGGATATCAGGGCCCACCGGGTTGTTGCCGGGATACTGGGTGAATGGGTCACGCGCCTGTTGCGCGTCACTACGCCGGTAAAGGTAGGCGGACCCGTGAAAACTGTTGGTGCCGGATTTCGTTTGCATCACGGTCACGCCCGCAACAGCGGCGCCGAACTCGGCATCGTAGTTCTGGTTGATGAATTTCAATTCTGCGATCGAGTCGAGCGGTGGATTGACTACGATTTCACCGATAAACCCATCCTTGTCGTTGGCCCCATCAAGGACGAAACCCGCGGAAAAGGGCGATTGACCGTTCGAGGAAACCGGGATCGATCGTTGCGGATCCTCAGCATTGGCATTGGAAAACGTGGAAGCGGTCGTGGCCGGGGCCAGTAACACAAGCGCGGTGGTATTTCGTATCAGGTTTGGCGTTTCCTCCACCGTAAGCGTATTCAATGTTGTGGATACGTCCGCGCGGTCGGTCTTGAGCTGCGGGGCCTCCGCGGTTACTTCAATCGTTTGCGAGGCAGTTCCGGGTTTCAATTCGAAGTTGACTTGCGCAGAGCTGTCGGCCGAAACCGAAATGACCCCCGATTGTGCGGTGGCAAACCCGGGGGCCTCGATTTTGAGTTGATAGTGGTCGGGAATAAGGTCGTGGACCAGATATGTGCCCGACTCGGAGGCCGTTACCACCCTGGTCGTGCCCTTATCGGTGTCAGTGATTGTGATAGAAGCGTTGGGCACCACCGCGCCACTCGGGTCGGTGACCGTGCCGTTGATGGAACCAAAGATTGCCTGCGCCAGCGCGCGCGGGAGAGCCAAGGCCATGCCGATGCACAGTAGCAAAATCGTCGCTTGCCGGACGCTCTTGCCGGCAACGACAGTTACACTCCTACTGTGCCGGCCGAATATCCATGAAATGTGAATCCGCGTCATAACTACCTCCGAAATAAGTCGGCAGCATCTCAAGCATGCTGTCCCATGTGGAGAGGGCGACCGGCAAATCCCGTCCTTCTCCCTCTAGTTACCGGCACTTACGGCGCGTGAAATACACAGCGTCTACGGTTGCCAGTTCCGGTCGGGGAGAACTCTAGGCATCAAATGCAGAGTGCGAATCCGCCTAAAGTATGACTGCGTAGAAAAAACCTGAAGAAGACCAACCTACGCAACGGGAACGCCGTATTGTCACCGTGGTACACTCCTGCCTCAGTAGTCGCTGGTTGTCTGGTTCAGGGCATTCTGATGTGTCTTTTAAGAGACAATCGTGGAGAATCCGGTCTTCTCCGGCCGCTCGGCGGGTGGATTGAGTGGGCACTTCTCTTTGCTCTGCTGCTGGGTTTGACCGCGGACCGAACCGCCCTCGCCGTCGCCAGGACCACGACCGCCAATGCTCCGAATGCCGATCCCGCCATGCAATATACGCGCCGCATCTGGCGCATCCAGGACGGCCTGCCCGAAGATACGGTGCAGGCGATTCAGCAATCCCAGGATGGGTATCTCTGGATAGGGACAACCGGCGGCCTGTTGCGGTTCGATGGATCGCATTTCCATCTGTTTAACCACGCCAATGTGCCCGCTCTGGCCGATAACAGCGTCTTCTGCATTCTTGCCGCACGCGATGGCAGTCTATGGATCGGCACCGAGGGTGGCGGCCTTGTCCATCTTAAGGATGGCGTCTTTCACGCTTACACCCAAGCCGCGGGCCTAAGCAACAGCTTCGTGCGTAGCTTGCTTGAAGATGGCCAAGGGCGCATCTGGATCGGTACCGACAACGGCCTTTTCCAATTGGCCCATGACAAGCTGCATCAGGTGGAGACTGCTCCTTATGCGTCTTCGTTGGCTGTGCACGCGATCGTTGAAGACCGGGAGCATCGTGTGTGGGTTGGCGGTTCGGCCCTGCTGGTCTTCGATCAAGCCGGCGTAAGTATGAAGCGCCTGCCAGGCAGGGACAGCGAGAATCGCGTGAAATCGATTCTCGAGACCCGGGATGGAACGATATGGGTGGGCACGGTGGGCGGGCTCAACCGCCTTGTCAAAGAAACGTTTCTGCCGGTAAGTCAGATCAAGGGAACCGTTCGCACGCTCCGCCAAACCAGCGATGGAGCGCTGTGGATCGGCAGCATCGGGCATGGCCTCTATCGTTATGCCAATGGCCGCTTCTCTCGCTGGACCAGTGCCGACCTGTTGCCCAGCAGCACCGTTCTGAGCCTTTTCACAGACGCTCAGCAGCAAGTCTGGATCGGAACCCAGGAGGGCATGGTGCGCTTAAGCAAGACCCCGGTGAGCGTCATCTCGCTGCCAGGGGATTCTGACAACGGTTCCGGTACCGTTTTCGCCGACCCTGACGGAACCGTCTGGGTGGTGTCGTCTGGCGTCTTTGCCATTCGCGATGGCGTGGCCAGGTCGTATAAGTTTCCTAAGTTACCGGATGTGGCAATCCGTACTCTCTTCCGGGACCGTTCCGGTGATCTCTGGCTAGGTTCCGACGGCAGTGGAATCTACCGCTTGACCCACGCGGGTGTGGTCCACTATACGGCGCCCGGCAGGTTAGTAAACAACTTCGTGCGCGCATTCTTGCAGAGCAAAGATGGCGCCATGTGGATCGCAACCGACGAAGGAGTAAGCCGTATCGCGGGCAACGAGACGCAGAACTACCAGATGCGGGACGGCCTCGCCTATTTCAGCACGCGCTCCCTGGTGGAGGACAGTAACGGTGACATTTGGATCGGCACCGATCATGGCCTCAGCCACCTGCACCGCGGTGCTTTTGTACACGATGCGGCCACCGCAGCGCTCGCCGAGGAAAAGGTGTGGTCAATCCTCGAAGACCGTAATGGAGACTTGTGGTTTGGCACGCGCAGCCATGGATTGTTTCGCTACGCGAAAGGCAGGATTGTGTCGTACACAACCGCCCAGGGCCTGGCAAATAACAACATCTACCAGCTGCTTGCAGACCGCCGTGGCTCGCTCTGGCTGAGTGGCCCCACTACGATCTCTTCTTTCCCGCTCCCCCCGCAGGAGCTTGATCCATCGGACATGCACCTCAAAGTCAATCTCTACGAACTGCCGTACGATGCAGGCCCGGTCCAGTTGTGCGGAGGCCAGCAACCCTCCGGCTCCGTGGCCCCGGACGGCGACATCTGGTTCGCCAGCAGCAAAGGCGCGGTACGCGTCTTACCCGTACCACCGGCCCAGTTGGACCCGCCGCAAGCACTGCTTACCGGGATCACGGCCGATGGCCGCGAGTTACCGGTCTCGTCGGCGTTGGTTTTTCCCGCCTCGTTGTCGCGCCTGGAAATCGCCTTCGCGCCTTTACTGCTGCGCTCTCAGGAGGACGTCCGCTTCCGTTACCGCCTGGAGGACTTTGACCAGGACTGGATCTATGCCGGAAACAGCCGGATCGCCAGTTACACCAACCTTCCTCCAGGAAAGTATCGATTCCGTGTCGCCGCTTTTGAAGTAAGCAACCCATCCGCGGCCTCAGAAGTGTCCGTCGGGCTGCAAAAAAGGCCTCATTTCTACGGCACGTGGTGGTTCCTGACTCTCTGTCTGCTGGCGACGGCGCTTCTGATACTGGCCATCTACCGCACGCGCATCCGCTCCTTGCGGCTCCGTTTCAAAGCAGTTCTCGATGAGCGTAGCCGCCTGGCGCGAGAGATGCACGATACCGTGATCCAGGGATGCACCAGCATTTCAGCGCTGCTGGAGGCGATCGCCAGCCTGCGGCGGGAAAATATCGAATTACAGGAAAGTCTTCTCGACCATGCGCGCATGCAGGTCCGTTCCACCATCGATGAGGCACGCCAGGCGGTGTGGAACCTGCGCCACAAGGAGGATTCCGTCGCCGACCTGGGTAGCTCGGCCGCCGCCATTGCGGCTCGCACCAGCAAGGAATTCGGCATCGCAGTGGGCTGTGTCGAAGAGGGCCGGCCCTTTCGCGTGCGTGGCTCGCTGGCGCGCGAGCTTCTGATGGTAATACGAGAGGCGGTTTACAACGGGGCGCTGCACGGGCGTCCGCAATGCATTCAGATCAAACTGGTCTACACCCGCGATGAACTCAGCAGCAGCGTTAGCGACGATGGATGCGGGTTTGACCCTGCCGCCCGAAGAGCGGGGGGCGGGCAACACTATGGAATTGAAGGCATGCGGGAACGTGTGGAGCGCATGGGCGGCCGCATCGGCATCGTCAGCGTTCCCGCGCGGGGAACGACGGTTTCCTTCAGTATTCGACGCTCTCACCTGCAATCCCCGGTTGCCCAGGACAGCATGCAGCTATGAGTGATGAACAGAAGATCAAAATTCTTATCTGCGACGATCACCCCATCATGCGCTTCGGGATTGCCGCCATCATTCAATCTCAACCCAACATGACGGTAGCCGCGCAGGCGGGGACCGCCGCGGAAGCGCTCCGTCTCTTCTGGGAACATCGCCCCGACATCACCCTGATGGATCTGAGGCTGCCCGATAGGAGCGGGGTCGAGGTCATTCGTGAAGTCCGGCGAGCGGCGCCCCAGGCCCGTTTCATCGTGCTCACCACCTACGAGGGCGACGAGGATATCCACCAGGCGCTGGAGGCCGGCGCGATGGGATACCTCATCAAGGGCATGCCGCATGAAGCGCTCATGGAAGCCTTGCGTAAGGTGCACGCCGGGCGCAATTTCCTGCCTCCGCCGGTAACCCGCGCCCTGGCCTCCCGCATGCCGGATGGTGAGCTCAGCACGCGTGAGCGGGAAGTGCTCTCGCTGCTGGTTCGCGGCAAGAGCAACCGCGAGATCGCCGACGAGTTGTCCATCAAAGAGGCCACGGTCAAGTCCCACGTGAGCGTGATATTGATGCGCCTCGATGTGGCCGATCGCACCCAGGCCGTGGTGGTCGCCTTGCAGCGCGGCCTGGCCCATCTCTAGCCTGCGTTTCTCGTTTAACCCTGCTCCGGTACAATCGGCATGCCAGCCAGAAAGCCTGCCTTCGCGGGCACTCCATAATCCAGGCTCGGAAGGCTCATGTCCGGAACGATCAAATCCCCGCCGTCCAGTCCCGAATGATTCCCTCTGGGGGCCGTACCTCAGCGAACGCCAGTGGGGCACGGTCCGAGAGGACTACTCCAACAATGGAGACGCGTGGAACTACTTTCCCCATGACCACGCCCGCAGCCGCGCGTATCGGTGGGGCGAGGACGGTCTGGCGGGCATCAGCGACGAGGAGCAGAGGTTGTGTTTCGCCCTGGCGTTGTGGAACGGGCAAGACCCTATCTTGAAGGAGCGGCTGTTTGGCCTGACCAACGGTGAGGGCAATCACGGCGAGGACGTCAAGGAATACTACTACTACCTTGACGCTACGCCCAACCATTCCTACCTGAAAATGCTCTATAAGTACCCGCAGGCTGCCTACCCATACGGCCGGCTGGTAGAGGAAAATCGCAAGTCGCGGCCTGCAAGACAACGAATTCGAACTGATCGACACGGGGATATTCGATGAAAACCGCTACTGGGATGTGTTCGTCGAATACTTCAAGGCCGCTCCTGACGACATCCTGGCGCAGATAACGATTTACAATCGCGGCCCCGAAGCTGCTCCGATTGCACGTGCTTCCCCACTTGTGGTTCCGCAATACATGGTCATGGAACCCAACTATGGCGAAGCCGGAGATCAGCGCCCAGGGCCGCGGTTCTTGTCGCGAGCCATCCCCAACTGGGCACCTACTATCTCTACACAGAAGATCACGCCGAGCTGTTGTTTTGCGAGAACGAGACCAACGTCGCGCGCCTCTATGGAAGCGCATCCCAAGGCTATTACAAGGATGCTTTTCACGAATACCTGGTGCATGGGAGCCGGTCGGCGGTGAACCCGCTGCTGCGCGGTTCGAAGGCCAGCGTGCACCTCAGTACCATGGTAGGCGCCGGCGCCTCTGCAAGGTTCCGCCTGCGCCTGTCTCACGCTGAGAACCCGGCGCCGTTTGCTGATTTCGATCAGATCGCCGGCGCGCGAAAAGGCGACTGCGATGATTTCTACTTCGGGATTCAAACCGGCATGGAACACGAAGACGCTCGCCTGGTCCAACGGCAGGCGTTTGCCGGAATGATATGGAACAAACAATATTACGAATACGACGTGCGCCGCTGGCTGGCGGGTGACTCCGATTCCGCGCCTCCGCCTGCCCAGCGTCAGTCGGGCCGTAACTACGAGTGGCCACATCTCAATAGCGGCGGCTGTCCTTTCCATGCCGGACAAGTGGGAGTATCCCTGGTTCGCGTCATGGGACCTGGCGTTTCATGCGGTCACCTTCGCCTTGATCGATCCGGAATTTGCCAAGAAGCAGCTGGTAGAGCTTTTGCATGTCTGGTATCTGCATCCCAACGGACAACTGCCCGCGTACGAGTGGAACTTCAGTGATGCCAATCCCCCGGTCCACGGATGGGCCTGCTGGCGGGTCTTCGAGATTGATCGGAAGCTTCGCCGCGAACAAAATCCGGATGACCCCGGAGACCTCTCCTTCCTCGAACGCGTCTTCCAGAAGCTGCTGCTCAACTTCACCTGGTGGGTCAACCAAAAGGATCTCCATGGACGCGACCTCTTTCAAGGTGGCTTCCTCGGCCTGGATAACATCGGGGTCTTCAATCGGGACCAGGCTCTTCCCAACGGCGGCTACCTGTAGCCAATCGGACGGAACCAGCTGGATGGCGATGTACACGCTTTCCTTGATGAGAATCGCTCTTGAACTGGCGCAGCACAACATTGACTACGACGACATGGCGACCAAGTTCTTCGAGCACTTTCTCTACATTGCCGGGGCCATGGACGGATATGGGCGGCCGCGGCGTGGGGCTTTGGGACGAGGAAGACAGCTTCTACTACGACGTACTCAATCTGCCGACGGCCAGACCGAGTGCCCATGCGCATCCGCTCCATGGTGGGCTTGATTCCTCTCTTTGCCGTCGAGACCCTGGATCCTGAACTGCTGGAGAAAGTTCCCGGCGTTCAACCGGCGCATGGAGTGGTTTCTTACCTACAGGCCCGATCTTGCCATGCTGGTATCGCGCTGGTTCGTTCCCGGGAAGGGCGAGCGCAAGCTGCTCTCGCTGCTACGCGGGACATCGCATGAAGGCACTCTTGCGCAGAATGCTCGACCCCAACGAGTTTCTCTCCGATTACGGCATCCGTTCTGTCTCGCGTTATCATCTTGAACATCCATATACATTCTGGACGGACGAACGGCCATCCGCTCAGCGTGGACTATGAACCGTCTGAGTCTCGATCGCGGCTGTTTGGCGGCAATTCGAACTGGCGAGGCCCGATATGGTTTCCGACGAATTTCCTTATCATCGAATCGCTGCAGAAGTTCCACTACTACTACGGTGACGACTTCAAGATCGAGTACCCAACCGGTTCAGGAACATTTATCACCATCGAAGAGGTAGCCGCGGAACTCACCAATCGCCTGGTAAGAATCTTCCTCAAGAACAGTGAAGGAGATCGCCAGGTCAACGCACTTTATCCCACGTTTCCAGAAAGACGAGAATTTCCGTGATTACGTGCCCTTTTACGAATTCTTTGATGGAGACACCGCGCAGAGGAGGAGGCGCCTCCCACCAGACCGGCTGGACCGGGATCATCGCCAAGCTATTGCAGCCTCGAGCAGGTTTATCCAGGCCACTAGAGACCGAAAAACATATCTTCGAAAGGAATTTACATGTCACTCGCGAAGAAAGTTGCCATCGTCACTGGCGGCAACAGCGGTATCGGCAAAGCCATTGTGCTCGAGCTGGCCAGGCAGGGCGCATGCGTTGTTATCGACTACGTCGCTCATCCCGAGGCGACCGACGCCCTCGAAGAGCAGATCGCCGCTTTGGGAGAATGCGTTATCGGCGTCCAGGCGGACGTCAGCAAACTGGATGACCTGCAGCGCCTTGTCTCCGCGGCGGTCGCGCACATGGGGGCGTGTCGATGTCATGGTGAACAACGCCGGCGTAGAAACCCGCACCTCGATTCTCGACACCACCGAAGCGCAGTACGAGAAGGTACTGGAAATCAACCTCAAGAGCGCGTTTTTTGGCACCCAGCTCGCGGCCAAACAGATGATCAAGCAGGGCGGCGGTGGCCGCATCATCAACATCACGTCTATCCACGAAGACTGGCCGATGCCCGGCAACACGGCGTATTGTCTCTCCAAAGGCGGTATGCGCATGTTGACGCGCACGGCGGCGGTGGAACTTGCTCCCCATAACATCCTGGTCGTTGGAGTAGCGCCAGGCGCGGTCGCGACGCCGATCAATCTTTCCACCATGACGGATCCGGCGCTCATGCAGAAATTGAATGCTGCGATTCCACTGGGCCGGATGGCCAAGCCCGAAGAGATCGCCAGCGTGGTCGCCTTTTTAGCCGGAGATGGGGCCAGCTATATAACGGCCACCACCATCATTACTGATGGCGGCATGATGCAAAGCAGCCCGGGATTGTAGCGGAGGTGCGCTAAAGCCCTGCAACCATGAAGAACACGCGCTGGGTCCGGGTGTCGATTATGGTAATCGTGACAGTGGCGTTGACCATAGCTGTCGCGATGATGAAAGACCACGTTGTTGCTGCGCAGGGTCCGGCCCCACACCAAAACACGGCAGTCACCTGGTCCGGCCAGATCGCGCCGCTGGTGTATAACAACTGCACCACCTGTCATCATCCCGGAGGTGCGGGCCCATTCAGCCTGCTGACCTATCAGGACGCGAGGCGGTGGGGGCCACAGATGGCTGCCGTTACGTCATCCCGCTATATGCCGCCATGGCTGCCGGAGCCTGGTTATGGAGATTTTGCGGATGAGCGAAGGCTTAGCAGCGAACAGATCGCACTGATCGCAAGATGGGTTGCAGGCCGGCATGCCGGAAGGAGATGCATCCGCGGCTGCCGCCGGCGCCCGCGTACAGCGAAACCTGGCAGTATGGCACGCCTGATTTGATTCTTACGGTGAAGCAGCCCGTTCGCGTTGGCTGCTTCCGGAACCGACGTCTTTCGCAATTTCGTGCTGCCCTATCCGCTCAAGCAAACGCATTACGTCCGCGCCATGGAGATCCGTCCGGCCGCGCCGCGGATCGTTCATCACGCCAACATCCTCATCGATCGGACGGCATCGTTTCGCCGCGCGCACCCGGCGGAATGGAAGGATGGTGTTCCGGGAATGGAGCTGGAAGTGGATACGGGAAACGAGTTTGATCCCGATAGTAACTTTCTGTTTTGGAAACCCGACACGCCGGTGCTGGTGGAACCGGAGGGCATGCCCTGGAGGCTTGACCCGGGCAATGACCTGATCCTCAATATGCATCTCATGCCTTCGGGCAAGCCGGAGATGGCTTCGGCGCAGGTCGGCCTGTACTTCACCGATCGACCGCCATCGAAGCATCCAATGCTGCTCCAGCTGGAGCACGACAGCGCGCTCGATATTCCGGCCGGCGAGCGAAATTTTGTTGTCGAGGATTCGCTACGGCTTCCGGTGGATGTAGAAGTTCTCGGCATCTATCCCCACGCGCATTATCTGGGCAAGCGCATGGAGGCGTGGGCGACGCTGCCCGATCAAAAGAAGACATGGCTGATCCTGATCCCCAATTGGGATATTGACCGGCAATCGGTCTACCGGTATCGCAAGCCGGTCTTTCTGCCCAAAGGCTCGGTCGTACACATGCGCTACGTCTACGACAACTCTTCCGGCAATCCGCACAATCCCCATAACCCGCCGGTGCGTGTGAAAGCAGGGAATCGCTCGGAAGATGAGATGGCGCACCTTTGGCTGCAGGTCTTGCCGGTAAATACGCCCACCAACGGTCCCGATCCGAGGCTGTTGCTGGAAGAGGCCTGGATGCGGAGCTGGCTGCGCAAGGATCCAAACGACATCATTCCGCTCTATAACCTGGCTTCCGCGTTGGCCGGGCAAGGGAAGTATCAGGAGGCCATCGTCGCCTATCGGCATGCGCTCGCCTTGCATCCAGGTGACGAACGCACGCTGAACGAACTGGGCGCCGCGCTCGAGAACTCCGGTGATTGGCAGCAGGCACGAGAAGATCTTTCTGCAGGACATTGCGGCGCATCCTGAGACGTGCAATGCGCGATTCAACCTGGCTCGTTTTGAGTTGAAGCATGATCAGGCGAGTGCAGCCGAGCAGCAGTTCCGTACAATGCTCGGCGCAGTGTCCTTCCGACGCAGGGAGTGCACAGTGGGCTTGGCGTCGCTCTGGCGAGTGAAGGCCAATCTCCAGCGCCGCGGAGGCTGAGCTTCGCGCCGCGCTCGAAATCGATCCACATGATTTCACGGCGCTCTACAGCCTGGGAACTCTGGCTCTCCAGGCCAATCAGCCTCAGCAAGCTGTGGAGCTGCTCGAGGCCGCCGTCAAACAACGACCCAAGGACGCTGATGCCCGCGAGCAGCTGGCGGACGCTTATGCATTATCGGGAAGAGTAGACGATGCGGCTGCTCCAGCTAAGGAGGCGATTGCGCTTTCGCCAGACAATCCTGATTTGCACGCGCTGCTCTCGCAGGCGCTGGCCAGCACGGGGCAACTGCAAGCAGGCAATTGCGGAGCGAAAAGCGGCGCTCCATCTGCGGGCAAATGATGCAGATGACTGGAACAACCTGGGCGTGCTTGAGGCCAGGGCCGGCAAGATCGCAGAAGCGCGTGAAGATTTCCGTCACGCGCTTCAGCCTCGCTCCTGATCATGCGCAGGCACGCGCGAACCTGGATCATCTGCCGCCGCCCTGAAACCGTGGCTCCAGGGCTGAAGTGTCTGCTTGAGAACTGCCGGACGACTGCCCCTGGCCCCCTAGCGAATGACGGGTGGGCCCCATATCTCGCTCGTTCTTCGCGAGATATGGGATACCACCAATGGTTGACGCTAAGCGCATCGGATGTAGCGGGAGTCAGAGGGAAAGAGCAGTGGAATCCCACATCTCGCGAAAAACGAGCGAGATATGGGGCACCCGTCATTCGCTAGGGGACGCGAGTTCTGCGCCTGCAGGTTCTCACGCAGGAAGAGACTGAACACGTTTTAATCAGGAAGGGCAAAGCTGTACAGCACATTCCCGGCGGAAACCGCGACGAACTGTGTTCCACCTATCGAGTAGCTCATACGCGCCTGGCCGGATGCAGCCTACCCCTGAGTTCATGGATCATCTTCTACGGAGTTCCCCTCTGGTTTTGCTTCCCCGGATTTCCTGTAGAACTTGGTGGCGTTGTCGCACCTCATGTGCCTTTCTTTGCGGAAAGGCGCACACGCGGCCCTGTCCAGTGCAACGTAGCAGGAAATCCGGGTCCGGCCTATTTCCAAAAAGGAAGACCGCGCATGATCAACTTTTCAACCGCTCCTAGTGTTTTAGCAGCCCCTGGGCATCCAGCCACTGGAGGAAAAGCAAAGTCCAGCCTGAAACCGGCGCTGGATTCGTCTTGCGAACGCCAAAACCATGGGCGACGCCCGCATAAATATGGAGTTCGGCTGATACGTGGAGACGGGTGAGAGCGAGATAGAAATTCCGCAAGCCTTCCGCAATATCCGGCCGGTCGTTGCCCCCGCAGGCCAGGAAGGCTCGCGGTGTCTCCGCAGTGAGCCGGCGATCCTTGGGAATCGCAGGATAAAGCAGCGCCTGGAAGTTCGGCTTGGAACTGGCACGCTCCACTGGGGTCGTCTGAGGACGGCAAACCCTCGTCATAGCGCGTGCTGGCCAGAGCGGCCAACTCGCCCCCGGCAGAGAATCCCATCACGCCGATACGTTCCGGGTCTATGCCCCACTCCTTGCTCCGGCTGCGCACGGTGCGGATGGCGCGCTGCATGTCGCCTAGCTCGGTCCCTTCCACGGTGTACTTTGAGTCCTTCTGCCTGGCGAGCCGGTACTTCAAGACAAAGGCTGCAACGCCGTGGCCGCTGCAACCATTCGGCCACATCATAGCCCTCGTGGTCCATCCATAGTTCGCTGTGACCACCGCCCGGCGCGACGATCACCGCCGCTCCCGGTGGCCTCTATCCGGACGGGGAAGGTATGGCGTGATCGACGGCTCCTGAATGTTCGAGACGATGTGTTCGCCGTCTGGATTCAGCCGCACGGTCTCCGCGGTGACGCTTCCTTCCGCACCCGGAGCGCCCTTTGGCCACAGTTTGATCGGCTCTTGCTGTGCGCTCGCAAAGCCCAAGGAACAACAAATCAATAGCAATGAAACCCATCGATCCTTTGGCGTTGGACAAGCGTAGCCCTCCTACGACCTTGCAATCCCGCTCCTCAAATCAGTTGGACTCGATACTACATCGCAGAGCCGTGTTGAGTCTTACCGCGGTTGCCGACGGCGCAATGAGCCTACTCGTTCCGCGGCTCCAGCGACTCCGACTAAAGTAGGTATCACAGCGCTGGCCAGTCTATATGCTTCTTTTCCGCATACTGAAAGGCTTATTCATGTCCTATAACCCGACCCGCCGCGATTTTCTGGGGGATGCAGCCAAGGCTGGGGTCGCTTCGGCATTGAAGCTTGATATCTCGCCGCTTCCGAAATCGGTTCCCCCGCTCATCCAGATCGAAGATCAAATTTCGACGGTCAATGGAGATTCTGCCCAGGGGATACAGAAGGCGCGCAATCGCCGGACTTTAAAGACAGCAGCTGGAGAGCACTGGACCTTCCTCACGACTGGAGCATCGAAGGTCCTATCAGCGAAGACGCTCCAGCCGCGGGCAACGGGGCTTATCTGCCCACCGGCATCGGCTGGTACCGGAAGCAATTTACCCTCCCGGCCACAACGCGAGGCAAACGCGTTGTGTTGCAGTTCGATGGGGTATATCAGCGCAGCGAGGTGTGGATCAACGGAACCTCCCTGGGGATGCGGCCGTACGGGTTCATTACTTTTTCCTATGATCTGACGCCGCATCTCAACCCTGCCGGAAGGCCAAACCACGTAGCGGTGCGCGTAGACAACTCCCTGCAACCCAATTGCCGCTGGTATTCCGGCTCCGGCATTTACCGGCATACGTGGCTCATCATCACCGATCCGATTCACATCGCCCAATGGGGAACATTCGTCACCACGCCGTCGATTTCGCCGCAGAGCGCCTCGGTTGAGATTACGACTCGCGTCATGAACGAGGGCGACCGTGACGCAGGCTGTGATCTGAAGATAGAAATACTTGACCGCAATGGCCGCATTGGTGCAGCAGGGCAGCACCACGCTGTCGATTCAACCAGGAGCGAGAGCACCTTTGTGCAACGTTTGAACGTTGCTTCGCCGTCCTTATGGTCAGTTACAACGCCAAATCTTTACCCCCTGCGAAGCACCTTGCGATCTCGGTGGAGAGCAACTCGATCAGGAGACGACGACCTTCGGCATACGGGAGGTTAAGTTTGATGTGGACAGGGGTTTTCTGCTCAACGGAGAACACGTCAAGATGAACGGCGTCTGCATCCACGGCGACTGTGGATCAGTCGGTACGGCTGTACCGGAACGAATGTGGGAGCGGCGCCTGGAGCTGCTGCAGAAAATGGGCTGCAACGCCATACGGCTGAGCCACAATCCTCCCGCGCCCGAGCTTCTCGATCTACTCGACAAGATGGGCTTCCTGGTTATGGACGAGGCTTTTGATGAATGGAAACAGCCAAAGTTGCAGACTCCGCTCTACGGCTATCACAAATATTTTGACGAATGGTCGGCGCGCGATATCTCCGCCATGGTCGAGCGAGACCGGAATCACCCGTCGATCGTGATATGGAGCGCCGGCAACGAAGTACCCGATCAGACCGATCCTCATGGGCCGGAGACGTTGCAGGGGCTGCTGGACGTCATTCGCAGTAAAGATCCGACTCGGCTCGTGACTGTGGCGTGCGACAATATCGCCGCCGAACCCAAGGCGGCATTGCCGGAGTTCCTCGAGAAGCTCGATGTCGTTGGGTATAACTATGTAGATCGCTGGCGAGACCGTCGGGAGAAGTTTTACAGTATCGATCGCCACGCTTACCCCGACCGGCGATTCATCGGCACAGAAACGAGCGCGATTTTCGGCCCGCGCGGCGATTATGCAGTTGACCCGCCTGAGGACCCTTTCTTTGGCAGAGCCTCCAATACTGCCATTGAGGTGGAACAACTACAGAAATTTATCCAGACCTACGACTACGTCAGCGGCGACTTTATATGGACAGGCGATCGACTATTTGGGGGAATCCCGCTGGCCCTCGAAGATCGGCTCCTGTGGCGCTCTGGATACATGCGGATTTCCCAAGGATGCCTACTACTTCTATCAAAGTAGATGGACCAGCGAACCGGTGCTGCATCTTTTCCCCCACTGGAATTGGGCGGGAAGAGAAGGAAAAATCATTACGGTGACCTGCTACACCAATCTCGACACGGTAGAACTATTCCTCAACGGCAAGAGCCTGGGCACGAAAGGCTATGCTTTTCCTCGTCCCGGCATGGTGGGCAAGTATGGAAACTACCCTCCGCGAGCAAAGGCTTTACAGACGACGGCAGATCTTCACTTGTCATGGGATGTTCCATATATGGCCGGAACTCTTACTGCCCATGGAGTGAACGGACGGTAAGCTCGTTCGGACGACCGAGATTCAAACGACGGGAGGCCCCGCGAAGCTAGGCCTGACTGTCGATCGGCCGCGCATCACCAGTCTTCCCAGCGATGTCGCCCACGTCACAGTCCAGGTTTTGGATGCAGAGGACCGGGTGGTTCCAACCGCCGACGACCAGATCACGTTCGCCATCCAAGGTGCGGGGCGCATCCTGGGTGTCGACAACGGAAAACCGGACAGTCACGAGAGCTACCAGGGGCACAACCGTAAAGCATTCAATGGGCTTGCTCTTGTCGTTCTTCAGTCCGACTGGGTTCCGGGAACGCTAACACTGTCTGCTTCTCTCAGTCGCTCGCCCCGGCACAAATTGGAATCGAGGTCAATTAACAGCACTATTCGCTTTGAGCTTGCTCGTCCGGGCTTTGGTGAAAGCAGCCAGCCAACGGGAGGCAAAGCCGGAGAGCCGCTTGCGGACCACGGTGGTAAATTCGGGTTCCGCGGTATTCTGCAGCGCATGGACCAGTTCGTAGTGCTCTCTGCCCATCGACCCTGTCAGGGGAGCACCGCTGGCCAGGACGACAAAAGTGAACAGAGGCGCCATCAGGCGGTCCAGAGTCTCGGCAAGATAAGTATTCCCTGACAGCGCCCAGCATTGCTTGTGAAATGCATAGTCGAGCTCCAGAAACTGGCGCCGGTCGCCTCGCTCTCCCGCCTCCACTACTTTTGCGATCTGGCGGCTCAGCTCCTTGAGGTCGTTTTCCGTCACCCGCGGCCGCGCCCACTGCAGCGCCAACAGCTCCAGTTCCACCCGGAGGGTATAAAGCTGACGTACTTCGGCGACCGTAAATTGGGTCACAAACGTGCCAGTATTGGTTACCCGGCGGACGAATCCCTGCCCTTGCAGGGAAATCAGCGCCTCACGGACCACGGGTGTTCCAACCTTCATCTGCCGGGCTAGTTCCCGCTCCACGATGGCATCGCCCGGCTTAAGCTCGCCGGCAAAGAAGGCGTCCTTCAGCGCGTTGATCACCCGATCGCTCAGAGAGAGTGGCTCAATTTCAGCAAAGGTGGGCATAGATCCGGTGGCCTGCTCGTTCATTTATCATCGCAGCATGCGGAAGAGTGCTCGCAACCCGATGACGCCGGCCTATCCCTCTCCAGTGGCTCCAATCTCCTGGCCACAGTCGGTCGCCTCTGTGTACACTTCTCCTTCGCGCCGAGAGGATGATAGATCAATTATCAAAGAGTCGGATGAGCAAAGGCCAAAATGCCGCCAAGTGACGATCCGATGTCGGCTGTACTGCCGAGGGCTTCGCGCCCGGAACGAGCGGGTCCAACGCACGTTCGCTACATCGTGTTAGGCCTGACCATCGGCGCCTACATGATCACCTACATCGATCGGGTCGTCATCTCCTCCGCAGTTCCCTCCATCCAGAAGGAGTTCGGTTTCTCCATCGTGACCATGGGATGGATTCTGAGCTCGTTTCAGTGGGCCTATGCTCTTTTTCAGATACCTGGCGGCTGGCTGGGCGATCGTATCGGCCCTCGGCGCGCGCTGACGCTGATCGTGAGCTGGTGGTCCCTCTTTACCTGCGCGACCGTGTTGGCCTGGAGCGCGGGATCGATGGCCTTGATTCGCTTTCTGTTTGGGATGGGCGAGGCGGGTGCTTTTCCTATCGCCACCCGGTCGCTTTCCCGTTGGATGTTGCCCACGGAGCGCGGCTTTGCCCAGGGCGCCACCCACGCCGGCTCCCGGCTCGGCGGCGCGATTACCCCGGCGCTGGTGGTGCTGATTATTGCGCGCTACGGATGGCGCACTGCCTTTATCTGTTGCGGTTCGTCTGGGATTGATCTGGGCTGCTGTCTGGTTTTGGTACTATCGCGACACTCCGGATGAGCACCGGTCAGTCAATGCCGAGGAACGAGAGCTGATACGTTCTTCTCTCGAGCTCGCCCGCGGCAGCAAGAGCACGCAGAGTGTTCCCTGGAAGCGCATTGTGCTGCAGCCCGCAGATGTGGATTCTTTGCGCGATGTATTTTTGCTACGCCTATAACCTCTCGGTTTATCTGGTCTGGTTTCCCAAGTATTTGAATGACCATCGCGGATTCAATCTTCAAGCAGATGGGTTTCTACGCCAGTCTGCTTTTGTTGGCCGGTACGGTGGGAGACGTCTTTGGAGGTTGGATCTCCGATTTCTGGGCCAAGTGGTCTGGCGATCTCAGGACAGCTCGCCGCACTGGTGGGAGCGGGAGGCTTCCTGCTTTCGGCCCTGAGTATGATCCCGGCTGTCTCACCAGCGAACCTCGATGACTTCGGTGTGGTTTTCCTGCTTGGCGATCTTTGGGCTCGAATCGACGGTGGGGGTTTCCTGGGCCATCACGCTCGATATTGGCGGCTGATTCCGCCGGCTCGGTTTCAGCGGTCATGAATACCTGCGGCAACATTGGCGGCGCCATCGGCTCCGCGCTGTCGGCTTATCTGGTCGTGTTGTACTGGATGGAAGCGCGCCGTTCCTGGTGATGGCGGGCCTTTCGGTGGTGGCCACCGTGCTCTATTTGCGGATCAACGCCAGTCAGCGGCTGTTAACGATTTGATCTGCGGTTTCATCGCGGCGCCGCGCCGGCCACGCGATTTCCAGCGATATAGACCGCATCAATGCTGCGGGTGTTCTTAATATCGTCGAGCGGATTCTTGTCCAGCACGATCAGATCGGCCCACTTGCTTGCCTCGAGAGTGCCCAAATCCTTGGCATGCAGGAACGCAGCGGCATTTCCGGTGGCTGCGGTGATCACCTGCATCGGAGTCAAACCCGCCTGCACCATCAGCTCCATTTCCCAATGAGCGAAGTAGCCGGGGAAACGGCCCGGAGGCCCGCTATCGGTGCCAAATCCATAAGGCACGCCCGCATCCGCAAGTGTCTTGAGGTTTTGCTCCGCGGTGCGCAGAAATCCGGGGTACATGGCTGAAATCAGGATCCGGATCGTATCGTCGCCTGGTACGCAGGGCTCTTCAATTTGGCGACGACATCGGCCGAGACGCTGCGGGTGAAGAATGGATCGTTCGCAAAGGGAGGCGTTTGCCCGTAGACGAACATGGAGCCTTCGCGGGAGAGCGTGGCCGCCATCTGCCAGGTTCCATGCTGCTTCATATCGTCGATAAACGCCTGGTCGACGGGCTTGTCGCGGACGCTGTGGGCCAGACCGTCCACGCCGTAGTCGACCAGCTGCTTGGCATCCTGCAGGTAAAAGATGTGCGCCACCACGCGCAGATGGTGCCGGTGCGCGCTCTCGATGATGGCCTGGGCGATGTCGTAAGGCATCTTCTTCTTGGTGCCCAGGTGGTCGTCCATCCACAGCTTGATAAAGTCGACGTGCTTCGCGGCCTGGGCGGCGACCGCAGGCTCTACTTCCGCCACCGTAGCCACCGCCTGGTTCACCCCTTCGAGACCGCCGTAGCCGCCCTTGAAGACGAACCCCTGGCCCACCGTGTAAACGCGGGTTTCGCCCGGGCGCCCGGCGCGCTGTTGGTCACGAATCTTGAAAATGGAGTCTTTATCGGTGCCCATGCTGAGAACCGTAGTCACCCCGTAGGAGGCGTAGGTCCTCAGGTCCTTCTCGACGTTTTCAGGGGTGAAGAACTCTGCGTTTTGTCTCAGGCCGATGGTAGCGCCGAGGTGAACATGCAGATTGATGATGCCGGGCATGACGTACTTGCCCTGCAGATCGATCACCTGGGCCGAGGGAGGCGTCTTCAGCTGTGCCGCCGGGCCCACCCATTGGATGCGCCCATTGTCGATGATCATCGCCGCATGCGCCACCGGGGCGCGGCCGGTGCCGTCGATCAAAGTGAAGTTCTTGAGGACCTTGACTTCTGCAACCAGGGAAGTTGCAAACAACAGCACCAGGCAGCTAGCAGGACACTATTTCGAATTCGTCCGGGCATCTTCGAGAACCCTCTTGGCGCGCGCCGGATTGAAAATACCGCAGGAGCAGAAACGCGATAGGTACGTCGCCGCCTGCTCCGGAGTCCTGCGATTTTCTTTTACGAAGTCGATCATTTTCTTGGCCAGCGAATGGCTGATCATTCCATGCCCGCACATGGTCGAGAGCGTCGTGACCTGCGAATTGGGAATCTTTTCCGTCTTGCCTTCGAAGCCCAGGGAGTAGCCTACGCTATGCCTGTCGAGGCAGGCGATAGTTGCAGCATCGTTCCGCGCCCTCGATGGAGGTGGAGATGTTGACGCTCATCCCAAAATTCTCTTCTTTGATGCGCTTGACGAACTGCTCCGCAGCGGTCAGGATTATCGAAGACCGCGGCGCAGGTGGTGGGAACGGTGAGGCCTTTGATCACGGCCTGAAAATCCGGCTTCATATCCCGCTTCCAGTGCGACCAACGGGCCCAGATTCTTTGAGGAGCGCAACGCGCCTCCGTGCCGGGCATCACCCAGGTTCACCGGCTTATACTCCATCGCAATTTCCAGAAAGCGGTGGAGTTTCGGCAGCGCATCAGGTCTTTGTTGCTCTTGCTGGGAATGGCAAAAACAATGTAGTCGTCGTGGAAGCTCTCGGCATCGCCAAACCGATGCAGTGTATTGGTCATACGGTTGCAGTCTCCCTGGCAGGCTCGGCTGTTGGTTGAACGATCCGGCCCAAGCCTATATTTGTCTTTGCCCGTTGCGAGCTTGTATCCCATCCGTTCAAGAATGGGGCTACGACAACCTCTTCTCCGTGCTCGCCGCAACGCGTCGCGACGCCGATTGCGACCACCGTGTCGAGCTGTTTCTCCACCTCCCACACGATGCGAATAATCTCTTCGGTGCGCTCGACCGGAACCTTGATCTCGACAATCGCCGACATTACCTTTTCATTCAGAATGTCCGCGCGCAGAGTGCCGGTGCTCACCTCCGACATCAACGAAGTGATCGGGTTCTTCTTTTCAAAGCTGACATTCGCCTTGCGCCAGCGCCCAGCACATTTGCTGGATTTCGTGGAAACGAACCCCGACCCCGGGTCTGCCAAATTCGATGGTGAAGCCAACGTCTCCAACCTTCACTCTGTCCCGTCACATCGTTGGTCTTCACTTCTTCGGTGCCGCGGCCCTCAACGCCTGTCGACTCGTGGGGCACGCTCGGATCGGAGAAAGCCCGCCGCACCACGCGCGGCCAGGTGAGCTCGTCCGGTTCGAAAGCGGCGGTGGGGCAAACATCGGGTTCGGGCTCGAAGCGAATGCGCAGCGCTGCAAAGACGCGGCGGATGGTGCGCACCAGGGTGGGGTTCAGGTGTTCCTGGCTCAGCCCGTTGTAGCAGGCGTAGCACTCTACGCATTCGTCCCGATTGATCGTCGCCCGCTTCAGCACCGGGTCGATATAGATGGCGCCCATGGGGCAAACGTAGGTGCAGTTTCCACAAGCCACACACTTTTCAGGATTGATCTTCATGTTCCTCCCTGAAAAGCAGGATCACACGATGATCTATCGTAGATAGTACCATGGGTCATCAGGCCGGGCTTTGTTGCTGGACCCTCCCGTGGGTTATCATTTATCGCCATCTAAGGCGTCAGCCGTGAAAGGAAATGTCCATGGATCGCAGACAATTTCTAACCAGTTCCGGAGCACTGTTGGCGTCGGGCGCCGCTTCCGGCCGACTGCCCAGGCCCCGGCGTGTGCAGATCAGCCTCTGCGGCACCTGCCGGTGTACGCGCAACAGCAGCAATACCGCATCGGCTATACGACCAATACGCGGGGC
The DNA here is from genome assembly GCA_963736535.1 of uncultured Acidobacteriaceae bacterium. GTDB lineage: Bacteria > Acidobacteriota > Terriglobia > Terriglobales > Acidobacteriaceae > PALSA-350. The sequence goes on along the minus strand of CAVTPN010000005.1, from coordinate 283,973 downwards.
GGCTGGGAGGGCGACCCCTTCAAAGGCATGAGGGAAGGCAGGGAGGTCGGTTTCCGCTACATGGAAATCTTCGGCACTTCCTTCTGCCGCCCCGACACCCTGTACTACCCCGATGACGCAGAGGGGTTGATGCGCCGGATCTTCGAAATCGGCGTCAACTTCGTCAGCATCACCGGCGGCTCAGCCACGGGCAACACGCGCTTTGAGGATCTCGACTCGCGCCAGGCCGTTGTTGAGAACCATTTCGCCATGGCCCGCTTCAGCCGGCGTTTCGGCTGCCAGGTACAAAAGACGAACACCGGACGCCGGCGGCCCGGCGGCACGACGGATGAGGATCTCAAGGTGATGGCCGGCACCATCGAGGCGCTCGGCAAGCGGTGAGTGAAGAGCTGGACATGCAGCTTGGCGTCCACCCTCACCTGGACAGTCAACTCCAGACGCCAGCACGAGCTGGAGTTCATCATGGCCAACACCGACCCGAAGTATGTCGGCCTGGTGCTCGACACCGGGCACTTCACGATGGCGGGGATGGACCCTTTGGCGATGGGCAAGAGGTACGGCAAGCGAGTGCTTGAATATCACCTGAAGGACACCAAGCCGGAAGACCGCGGTGGGACCAGGAACGTACCGGGCCCCGAAGTCGACCAGATGAAGACTCCCTATTTCTTCCCCATGGGCGCCGGCGGGGTCGATTTTCCCGGCCTTATGGCCTACCTCGACAGCATTCAATGGAGAGGGTTCCTGAACGTCGAGCTGGATACGTCTCCCTGGCGTCCCCCGCAGGAGAGCGCCAGGATTACGGCGAACTACATCCAGAACGTGCTGAAGATTCCGCTGTAGTGGGCAAGTAGATTTTCACTTCTGGTCTGTATATAGAAAATGGGCGCACGTCCGCGTCCCCGGGGTCGACTTGATAGGTTCGGATCGCATTCTCAGCTGTCTGCTGATACTTGGTTGCGCCAGCCTCGGTTTCGGCCAGCAGCGCTACACCGTATCCGACGAGGATGCTGCTGCTCCGGGCTCCCCCCGGGTTGTCGTCTTGCGCGATACAGTCGGCCAAGTAGAAGCCGCGATCGCTCCTTCTGAAGGTGGAGAACTCAGCAGCTTTCGTATCAAGTTCAAAGACCAGTGGATTGAGCTGCTCTATCATGCTCGCGATTACTCATCCACCAGGGGATTCCAGGGGAAAGGGCCACTACTTTGGCCGGCCGTTGGGGTGCAATTTCCCTTAGGGAACTTTCCTAAATCAACTTGTGGAGATGGTTCCTACTCCCTGGACGGTAAGACGTATCCCATGCCGTGTCATGGCTTCGCAAAGGGTCTTCCGTGGCAGGAGGTGAGCCGATCCGCGGACAATCAAGGAGCCCGGGTAACAGTAGAGCTACGCGATTCCGATCGCACCCGGCAGTACTATCCCTTCGGCTTTCACCTGGACGCCACCTACACACTTGCCGGTGGGCAACTTACCATCGACTACACGGTGAAGGCGGACGCTGCAAACACCAGGGCGATGATTTTTTCGATCGGCAACCATATTGCCTTCAAGATTCCATTCGTGCTCCGGCACCGACCCCGCCAACATGACTCTTGAAACGCCCAGCACCATACAGATGTTGCGCAACCCGCAGGGCTTCGTGAACGGGGAAGAAAAGCCGCGGTCGTTCGAATCTCCCGAGCGCCTGGGCGACTTCGATGCGCGCGTTGCCATCCCGCTTGCCGGCTATCGCAGCCAGCCCTACGCTCTGCTGAGAGATCCGCAGGGACTCTCTGTGCGCATCTCTCAACAAGCCACTTCGGACCTGCCCGAACCCATTGTGCGCTTCAACGTCTATGGAGGACCGCAGGTGGGCTATCTATGCCCGGAACCGTGGTTCGGCATGACGAACTCACTGAATCTCGGCAAGCCCCTGGTCACTTTGCCGGCAGGGGATTCCTGGGTATGGCGCGTTCAATTGAAAGCGAGTGGTCCCGCGCCCAGTTTGCCGGCGCAAGCTGCCGGGGTAGAGCGTTTCGGCGGTGACTTTGGATACGTCGAAGGGCCGGTATGGTCGCGACAAGGATTTCTCATCTTCAGCGATATGTTCGATTCCCGCATCATGAAAATGACCAAGGCGGGCCACGCAGAAATCTATCGCGATTACACGAACGGGGCGAATGGCAACTCCATGGATGTGGAAGGGCGGTTATACAGCTGCGAACGTGATGGACGCCGTGTGGTGCGGATGGAAGAGGACGGCCGCCTGACCACCATTGCGTCGGAGTTCGAAGGGAAACGGCTCAACGATCCCAACGATGTCGTCGTCCGCCGGGATGGACAGGTCTACTTCACCGACCCTGCTCCAAAGGATTCTCTACAGCATTTCGAACTCGGCTACTCCGGCGTCTACCACGTGACGCCGCAGGGCACAATCTCACTGATTGCGAAAATGACGCGGCCCAATGGAGTGGCCCTGACGCCGGATGGCCGTACGCTCTACGTTGCTGATACAACAGAGCGGAAGATCATGGCCTACGATCTGGATGCGCAGGGAAATGCATCGCGGGAGAGAGTCTTCATATCCGGAATCGATGGCGGCCCTGACGGATTACGCGTTGCCGCCAACGGCAACGTCTACATCGCGTGTCGGGGAATTGCCATCTATACGCCTGGCCGGAAAATTCATCAGGATGATTGAGTTTCCTGAAACACCGGCAAACTGCACTTTCGGCGATCGCGATCTGAAGACGCTCTATGTGACTGCGCGGACTTCGGTCTACCGCGTGCGCATCCCAGATAAGGGTTCTCTGCAGTACTGATCACTTACCTGCAGGCTTCTCCGGTTCGAACAACGCAAAGCCGAATATGTCGGAGCCCGATGCGATCGCCACATACTGTTTACCATGGAACATATAAGTGATCGGCTGCGCATTGATCGCCTGGCCGGTGTTAAAGTGCCACAGAACCTGGCCTGTCTTTGCGTCCAGGGCGACGAATTCTCCGATGAGCTCGCCCGAAAAAATAACCCCGCCGGCGGTTGAAAGCAATCCGCCGCCAAGGCTCATCGATCCGCTTCGTTCCCGTTCCCAAACCTGCTTGCCGGTGGTCAGGTCAAGTGCCCGCACGTAGATTTTCCAGTTCTCATCGCGCAGCAGCACGTCGCCGCCGGCGCGATACTGAAAGCCGCCGGGGCGGAACTTCTCTGTATTCTTCGTCGCCAGTCCGCAGCCCTCGAGGGCAACGAAATAGAACAGTCCAGTCTGGGGGCTGTAAGTAGGAGACATCCAATTGGTAGCCCCGATCGAAGACGGGCAAACCTTCGTGCCGGTCAAGCTCGGTTCGATCCCGGGCACGAGAATAGGCCGGCCTTGTGACGTGAGGCCGCTGGCCCAGTTGAGTTGGGTGGCGAAACGGCTGCCATGCAGAAATTCGCCCGTCGCCCGATCCAGGATGTAATAGAAACCGTTGCGATCCGCCTGCACCAGCAGCTTGCGCATCTTGCCGTCGAAACGCGCATCGACCAGCACCGGGATCTCTGCGCCATCCCAATCCATCACGTCGTGGGGCGTGAACTGGAAATACCATCTCAGTTTTCCAGTATCCAGGTCGACTGCGACCATTGAGTCCGTATAAAGGTTATCGCCCTTACGCACATCGCCGTTGAAGTCGGGCGAGGGATTTCCGATGCCCCAGTAGAGCAGGTTCAACTCCGGATCGTAGCTACCCGTCAGCCAGGTTGCCCCGCCGCCATGCTGCCAGGAGTCATCAGCCCATGTATCTCCGCCGGGTTCACCCGGCTTCGGTATGGAATTAAAACGCCAAAGAGGCTCGCCGGTTTTTGCGTCGAATGCGGTCAGAAAGCCGTTGAGCCCACGGTCCCCGTAGATAACGCCGACCAGTACCTTGCCCTTGGCCACCAGCGGCGCCGCGGACGAGTGATAGCCGTCACTCGATTCGGCGATTTTGCTTTGCCACAGCACGTTCCCGTTGGCGGCATTCAGCGCAACCAGGAAGGCATCGGTTGTGGTGAAGTAGACCTTGTCCTCGAAGACCGCGGCTCCCCGGTTAGGGCCTTCGCGATCCGGAGCCTTGGCCAGAATATGCTGATAATGCCAGATCAAGCGCCCGCTTCGCCCGTCAAGCGCATAAATTTCGTTGGGCTGCGTGACGTACATGACCCCATCCACCACAACGGGTACACACTGCAGGCCTCCGGATCCGGGCACGTGGTACACCCATTTGCTTACCAAGGAGCCCACGTTGGAAACCGTAATCTGGTCCAACACGCTATGGCGCTGGCTATTGTAACTGCCGTGGTAGTTCAGCCAATCGCTTCCCGGGGGCTTTTGCAAATCCTTGTCAGTCACTTGCGCGGCAAGTGACGATGCGATGCCCAGGATAAGAATCAGCGCAATCTTTCTCATCGTCCGACCTCACCCTCGCCGTCCTGGTGAACGTGAAGCGTGGTTTGCACTTGCCGGGCGAGCATGGCTACCAGGTCCTGATACTCCTGGGCGCTGAGAACCTTGTCGTAGTCGTGGGGCATGAGCGACGTTTTTCCGGGAATGATCTCGCGTAGTTCACTGGTGTCGTAAAGATGCAGCTTGTCCTGGTAGTCGAGAATCTGGATCGAGAATGCGTCTTCATTTTTCGCGATCCCTTCGACGGTCTTTCCGTCTTGCGTGACTACCTTGATGGGGCGATAGCCGGGGGGATCGGTCTTTCCTGACTCAATGATTCGCGCAGGCGCTTGAGAGTAACCTGGGCGCCGATATTGGACAGATCCGGGCCGATGGTTCCACCTTTTCCGTTTAGCATGTGGCACTTCAGACATCCGCCCTTACCCGTAAAAACCGCCAAGCCCTGTTGCGTGTTTCCTGGAACATCGGTCTCTGAAGCTGAACCGCGCATGGCGCGGATGAAGACCACGATGCGCCAGATATCGTCATCGGGCAGGCCGAAGGGAGGCATCGCAGTGCCTGGAATCCCGCCCCGGATGGTGTCGAAGATCGAGTCTTCGCTGAGCCGGAAAAAGCGGCGGTCTCCCACCAGGGCTGGGGCCCGTTCTCCTTCTCCCCCGTCGATGCCGTGGCATGCGGTGCAGGTTCGGTTGTAAAGCGCATGTCCGGCGGCCACCACTTCCGGTCCGGTACCCAGCGGATTCTTAGGATGAACGGCTTGCGCCGTCGCACATACAGCCCAGAGGAGAAGTGAACTGTAAAAGAATCGGGTCATGAATAGAGCGCCGCCACTTCGTAATCGTCGACGGAAGGGATGGTGAATACGACCGCGCCGCCGGCGACGTGAAAGGGAACGTTTCTTCCAGCGCGCAGTAACTCTACCCGGGTAACGTGCCTGCCCTCCGGCAGCCGCATCGAAACCTTTTGCTCCCCGATGGGATAGAACTCCCGCACCCAACCGCGGTGCACGTTGGGGTTGGTGTAGTTCAGGACATGCACGGCGAAGCCCGCCTCAGTTTCCCAGGCAAAGACTTCTATCAAGCCTCGACCTTCGATGGAAACGGGCGCGCCGGAACCGGCTACCCAGCGGATCGCGTTCTGCAACAGGCGGCTGAGGTCAGTGCTTCCGGAAAGCCACATGGTGCGCTCGATGTCCCCGGAGAAGTAGGCAAGCCGTCCCTTTTCCGTTCGCCGCAGCACCACCGCAGGCTCATTCGTATGCGGTTGTGGAGGGTAGGAGAGTTCCGGCGGGTAGGCCGGAAAACCCGGGATCACGGTGAGCACTGGGCTTTCGACGGGCGCCAAGGGTACCCGGTATTCTGCGCCGGGCAAAATGCTGGTATCGGTAAAGCCCTGCAAGCAGGGATGCTGCTTCTCAATGCGCGCATAATACGGATTGCTGTTGCCGCGCCTGCCGATCACCGCTCCTGCTGCGCGCATGCCGAATACATCGCCAAGGCCGAAGTCAGTTCGCCGCACATACTGGTCCGTATACATACTGGTCTCAAAGGTGGCCAGCAGCGAGCCGCCTTGCTGGACGTAGTCGCGCAACTGCTGGCATTGTGAGTCGCTCAACAAAGCGGTGTTGGGCAGAATCAGAGCGGAATACTTCTTCAGTTGCTCGGGCTGCAATCGGTCTTCGTGAACAAAGTCGAAGAGGAAGCGACCCTCGAGCAGCGCGTAGTACATACCATTCATATATTGGGAAATCTGACACATCGTGCGGCGGCTTATAGAAGAACTGCGTCCGCTGGCCGATCAAGACGCCGATGTTGGCGATCGAATGTTTATTCGTGAAATGGACATCGTACTTTGCCGTCCAGTCGAAATACTCGTAGCCGATTTTCTTGAAGCGGAGATCTTCGCCGAGTCCGTTCTCCCCGCCGATGGAGTGCACATAAGGCGTCATGCCGCTGGCTGAGGTTTCGGCAAGCCATATCTGCGCTTCGGCCGGAGACTTGGTGCTTTCCCGCCACCTTATCGATCCGGTTGACCATAGCCCCACTACGTTGGCGGCCATCTTGCCATCGAGCACCGCGTTGCACACGCGGCCTTGCAGGGCGCAGCCCCAGATTGGTTCGTCCTGGCCTCCGCGGCCCTGGTTATCGGCCTGGAACCACTGGCATATTTCGCCCAGAGTTGCCAGGTTCGGACCGCCATGAATGCCTCCGCCCAGGTTGGCGAAGTAAAAGCTACTGGCCTTCTTCTCCTTCGCGAGGCCGTCGTAAAGCTTCCACAGGTAGAGAACGCGTTCATTGAACTTGTCCCAATAGGCCGGTGTTCCCGCGGCAGGAAGTTGGGTGCATTGTGTGCAATAACAGGAAGGCAGGCTACCGAGCGGCGGCCAGCCATTCATAAAATGTGCGTCCACGTCGTAGAGGCTATTGATTTCGCGGATAATGGCCGGCATGTAGTCGGTCATGTAGCTGGTGAACATGCAGGTTTCGTACAGATCCGGATCATCCGCGGTGGACCGTGGGTTGCCTTGTGCGTCGCGTTGAAACCATTCCGGGTGGGCCGCGAGCGCATCTCCCCAGTTGAGATCGGGGCTCATGCGGGCGACGGTGCGGATTCCCCGCTTTTTAGCGGCGGCGTTCAGTTCCCCGAAGAAGTCGCGATTGCCCAGGTATTTGCCCTTGCGGTGGAAAGGGACCTTGGTCTGATAAAAAGCAATAATGCCGGTTACGCTTATGAAGGTGGCGCCCACTCGCAGGCGTGCCATGTAGTCGGCCCACTCCTCGACGTTCATGACCGCCGGGTCATGTTCCGTCATATTCACCTGGGCGATACGGCGCAGTTTCCGCTGCCATGGAATGTTTGTTGCATCCTGAGGAGTATTTGCGTAGACGAAGTTACCTTGGGTTGCGAGATAGGCCGCTGCTGCCCCTGTCTTCACAAAAGTGCGCCGGTTGATCACGGTAGGGTCCTCATGATTGCTGAAGATAGAGGCCAGTGTACAGCAGGGAACCGAGACGGATCTGCGGCCCAACAGGCTGAAACTGCAGATCCCTCCGCTACGGTCGGGATGACAAAGTGTAGTGCGGATCTTCCGTCAGGATCGGAGTTTGGGATAATCCGATCCCAGTCACAAATGCTATGGCTGAAACTTAACGTCAGATTTGTCATCCCGAGCAGCTGACTTGCCTGTGGCAAGTCAAGGGAGAAATTACACGGGCTACAAAAGCTTTGGGTGCCCCATTTGCCCCGATTTCCTGCGGAGGCTTGTGGCGTTGATACACCCCATGCGCCTTTCCTTAATGAAAGGCGCACACGCGGACATCTCTAGCACAGCGTGGCAGGAAATCGGGGTCAAGCCGTACTTTGGCTTGAGTGGGCTACCATGCCTCCCCCACTCGTTTGTCATCCCGACCGGAGCGAACCCGGATTTCCTGCTACGCGGCCCTCACCAACGTCCACGTGTGCGGTCCCGGCCAGCCGGGACCGCATGAAGCTCGCCAACGCCACCAACCTCCACAGGAAATCCGGGGTAGCGTAGCGGAGGGATCTGCGGTTTATCTTTCGTAAACGCAGACGTTCGCTAAGTAAGCGCAACGACCTCATAGTCAGCAACGGAAGGGACTTCAAAGTTCACCGTTCCTTCCACATTTCGAAAGGGGAGATTCTTTTCCCCGCGTAGAGCGCGTACGGTGGTGATCTTTCGATCAGGCGGAACCTGAACCTCGGCCTGAAGCGGACCCACCGGATACAGTTGCGACACAAACGGCCGCAAGGCATTCGGATTGGAATAGTTCAGGATGTGCAGCGCGAAGCCGGGCTCTGTCTCCCATGCGAATGTTTCGAGCAAGCCATTACCTTGTACCGACGCAGGCGCGGCTTGTTGTTTCAGAATCCAGCGCACTGCGTTGATGAGCAGCCGGCTAAGATCCGGATTGCCGGAGCGCCAATAAGACCGGTCAACATCTCCGGGAAAATAAACCATGCGGGAACTACCCTGCTCGCGGAAGATCGCTGCGGGCTCCTCCGTTTGCCGGATGCGCGGATAAACCATCTCAGGCGGGAAGGGTGGATAGTGGGGCACGACGCTGAGATAAAGCGCATCCGATGGCACATGGCTTACGGGCACGCGAAACTCCGGGCCGGGTAATATGCTGGTTCCGGTGAACCCTTCGCATACCGGGTGGGCCTTTTCCATGCGCATGTAGCTGTTGTTGAAAGGCCCAATCGGGTCGCCAGTAATACTCACGCCGAATAATGCTTGCAGACCAAAATCCTCTCGTGCAACGCCCCACTCGTTGTACCGCGAGGTTTCAAAAGTAGCGAGCACGGAACCGCCTGCCTGCACATAATTGCGGATTGCCTCACACTCGGTATCCCGCAGAAACGCAGCGTTCGGGATGACCAATGCCCGATATGGCTTCAGCGACTCAGCGGTCAGATTCTCCTGATGAACAAAATCAAATAAGAAGCGGCCCTCGAGCAAAGCAGCGTACATTCCCTCCAGGTACTCGGCCGAATCGATGGTGGCGCCATTCAGCGTTCTCGTGCTTGTTCCGTTCGAGCCGTAGAAGGCGATCGTGCTCTGTGGGTAGAGCACCGCCAGGTTGGCGAGCGAGCGCCGGTTACGGAAATGCTGTTCGTTAGCGGCCAGCCAATCGAAAAATATCTTTCCTGTCTCCCGCCAGCGGGTATCCTCCGGATGGCCGCCCAGCCAGTGAAACCAGGGGACCATGCCGCTCGCCGTAGCCTGCGCCATCCACAGGGTTGTCTCGGCTGGCGTCTTACTGGAGTGTCTCCAGTTGATTTGTCCATTGCTGTAGGCCCCGATCACGTTCGTCACCGTACGGCCATGCATGACCGAGCGAGCCACTCGCCCCTGTTGCGCACACATCCAGATCGGGGTATTGCCCGCCCGGCCCTGATTGTCCGCATTGAACCAGGCAGCAACACTGCTCAGCCGGTTCAAGTCCTTCACGGTCCGGATGCCTCCACCGAGGTTGCCGACATACACCGACTCCGCACTCTTTTCCTTCACGGTGTTCTGCCACATCTGCCACACCAGCGCGATGCGATCCATATAGACTTCGTAATATTTGCGATACACCGGACTCTGTACGTCAGTGGTCTGCGGCGGAACGCCTCCCGTTTGCTCGCGGTAGATCTTTTGGCAGTTGGGGCAGTGGCAAACCTCAAGCGCCTCCGTGCCTGGCCATCCGTTGGTATAGAAACCGTCTGGTGCGTAGCGCTGGTTAATCTCCCGGTAAATGGCCGGCATTTGCTCGGTAAAGTAGCTTCCAAACATGCAAGTTTTGTAGAGCCAGTGACACTCCGGATGGCGCGTCGGAGATCCATCTGCGCCAAACTGAAACCACTCCGGATGGGCCTGAAAGGCCTCTTCGTAGGCGTAGTTACAATCCATGCGAGCAACCACACGCATGTTCCTCTTACGCCCGGCCGCCAGCATCTCACCAAAGAGATCCCTCGAGCCCAGAAACTCACTACGGTGCTGATAGGGAACCTGGGTCGGGTAGAAGGCCATGATTCCGCCTCCATTGAGCAACACGGCATTCACCTTCAGGGAGGCGAAGTAGTCCATCCACTCATCGGCTTTCATCGAGACGGGGTCCTGCTCATTGAAGTTGACTTGGCCGCAGCGCAGCATCGTCTCATACCAGGGCTTGCCGGCATCAGGAGCCAGTGCTCCGAGTCTTCCGGTCGATGCGACGACCAGCGACGCTCCTGATACCTCAATAAATTCACGCCGGTTCATGGATGGCTCCTCGTCATTACTCTTCGGAACCGATTCCCTAATTGCGGAAAGCTGTGTTTTCAAAGCATAATCTCTAGCTGCCACCAACCGCGGCGGCTTGCGGTAACCATTTGGCATACTCGATAGCGAGAGACACTGAGGGTAGAAATGAAATTTGGGGTCAACACATTCATCTGGTCTGCATCCTTCGATTCCTCCAATTTTGGCTTACTCCCTCTCATCAAAGAGGCGGGTTTCGACGGAGTCGAGGTTCCGCTTTTGCGGCCTGAGGCGTTTGCCGCGTCCAGCATTCGCCAGGCCACCGAGGCACACGGTCTGGAGTGCAATGCCTGCACGGTGCTGGTGGACGGCCTCAGCCTGATCAGCGAGAGTGCCGACATACGGCGCCGCACCCGCCTGCACCTGGAAGACGTAGCAAAGGTCGCCGCGGACGCCGGAATCAAGATTGTTGCCGGACCTCTCTTCAGCCCGGTCGGCTACCTGCCAGGCCGGCGCCGGACCAGCGACGAATGGAAATGGGCTGTCGAAGGATTTCAGTCGGTGGGTGACACGCTGGCCGCCAATGGTGTGACCTTCGCCATTGAACCGCTGAACCGCTTCGAAACCTACTTTCTGAACACCGCCGCCGATGGAGCCGCGCTTGCCCGGGAGATTGGCCATCCGAATATCGGCATTCTGTTTGACACCTTCCACGCCAACATCGAAGAAAAGAGTATTGCCGCGGGCTACCGCACGGTCGGTCCCTATCTCAAGCACGTTCATACTTGCGAAAACGATCGCGGCATACCCGGATCCGGACACGTGGAATGGAAGGAGGTATTCCAGGCACTACGCCAGCTCAAGTATGATGGCTGGCTGACCATCGAGGGCTTTGGTTTCGCGCTCAAGGACTTGAGCGCGGCGGCGGCCATTTGGCGAGACATCGAGCGCACGCCGGAATCGATTGCCTTCGAAGGCGTCAAGTTTTTGAAGAAGAGCGTCGCGGAAGCCGGCTAATTGAGTACATGATTCGGTTGGGCTAGCCCAATATCGGCGAGACCGTCGAAAAAGAGGGATGAGATGAAAGCTCGTGCGCTCTGGATCGCATTTGGCGTCGGACTGGGGCTTCAACTGGCCATGGTCATTATTGGTCACTTCGTGCCAGTGGTGAAGAACAGCGGATTCGCTGTCGGTGGTATGGCGATTTCACTTCTGGCGGGCTTTCTGTACGCAAAGCTCACAGCGACCGGGTGGAGCGACAGCCTTGCCGGCGGCGCTCTCTCCGGTGGCGCCTGTGCACTGGTCGGCATCGCGGTGTCCGTCCTGTTAAAGGATGTCCCGATGCCGGTATTGGGGTTCGGAACAGTGGCTTCTGCCGTAACCGGGTTGGCTGGCTCGGCATTGGGGCGGCTGTTCCGCTAAAATGAGTGGTTTGAGAAATACGGCCGTTCGGAGACTCTTAATGCCCCAAGTGGTTCGCTCGCCGAAGGTTTACGACGTATGCATCATAGGCTCTGGCGCCGGAGGCGGGACCGCCGCCAAGGTGCTCACCGAGGGTGGATTGAATGTGGTGATGCTCGAGGCAGGGCCCCTGCTGAATCCCCAAAAGGATTTCAAAGAGCATGTGTGGCCGTACGCGCTGCCCCACCGCGGAGCCGGCATCGGCGGCCAGGGGCGCCACGGGCTGGATGGAGAATTTCTGGCTCCCAACGGTTTTTGGGAGATCGATGGCGAGCCCTACACCACTGCTCCAGGCACGACCTTTCGCTGGTTCCGCTCGCGTATCGAAGGCGGCCGCACCAACCATTACGGACGCATCTCACTCCGCATCTCTCCCGCGGATATGAAATCCCGCTCCCGGGATGGCCTGGGAGACGACTGGCCGATCTCCTATGACGAAATCGCGCCCTATTACGACAAGGTTGAAGCGTTTATTGGCGTTTTTGGAACGAAAGAGAATCTTGCCGATGCGCCCGACGGTGTCTTTCTACCTCCGCCCAAGCCCCGCTGCACCGAGACCCTGGTCAAGAAGGCTTGCGATCAGCTGAATATCACGTGTATTCCCTCCCGCATGGCGATCATTACAAAACCGGTGAATGGACGCGCACCATGCCACTACTGCGCGCAATGTGGACGAGGCTGTATCAGCGCTTCCAACTTCAGCTCCAGCCAGGTGATGATTCCGCCTGCCCAGGCGACCGATCGCTTCACCCTGATTCCCAACGCCATGGCCCGCGAGATCGTTGTTGGCAAAGACGGCAAAGCGCAAGCCGTCTCCTATATAGACAAGACGACTCACCAGGAAATGCGCGTCCACGCGAAAGCCTTTGTGTTGGCAGCGAGTGCTTGCGAATCTGCCCGCTTGTTGCTCAATTCGAAATCCACGCTCTTTCCCGATGGTCTGGCAAATTCATCCGGGGTCGTCGGCCGCTATCTGACCGATAGCGTAGGCAGCAGCGTGACCGGATATTTTCCCCAACTGGCCGGGGTAGCGCCGCACAACCACGACGGGGTCGGTGGTATGCACATGTATATGCCGTGGTGGAGGGCTGACCGTAAGAACGATTTTCCGCGTGGCTACCACATCGAGTTCGGTGGAGGACGCCACATGCCCGGTGTGGGCAGCTTCGATGGCATATGCCAGGAGCATGAGGGCTACGGAGCATCGTTAAAGCAGAACGTCCGCAGCAAATACGGAAACTTTATCGGGTTTTCGGGGCGCGGCGAGATGATCCCCAATCCCGACACCTACTGCGAGATCGATCCCAAGGTGGTCGACAAATGGGGTATCCCGGTGCTGCGCTTCCACTTTGCGTGGAGCGATAACGAGATCAAGATGTCGAAAGATATGCAGGAGACCTTTCGCGCCATCATTGAAGCCGGTGGAGGTACTGTGATGGGTCCAGCCAAGCCCGACCCAAAGAACAACTACGGAATCTCCGAAGGCGGAGAGATCATTCATGAACTAGGAACCGTGCGCATGGGCGACGATCCTAAAACGTCCGTCCTGAACAAGAATTGCCAGGCGCACGACGTCAAGAACCTGTTCGTGGCCGACGGTGCACCTTTTGTTACGGGTCCTGACAAGAACCCGACGCTCACCATTACGGCACTCTCGTGGAGAACTTCAGAGTATCTGCTCGATCAGTCGAAAAAAGGGGAGATCTAGCATGACTGTATCCCGGCGTGATGTATTAAAGTCGCTCAGTCTGGGTGCGGCGGCCACTTCCGTGTTGCGGGTGATTCCGTTGCAGGCGGCGGAGTATGCCCACCACATGATTGATACGGAAAAAGCCACGAGCAAAGCAGGCGTATACACGCCCAAATATTTTCTGCCGCAGCAGTACAAGACTCTGCAAGCGCTCTGCGAGTCGATTTTCCCCGCGGACAGCGATTGCGGGGGAGCCGTGGAGGCGGGTGCTCCAGAGTTTATCGACCTGCTCACCAGCGAGAACCCGGAATATCAGTTGACGCTCGGCGGCGGTCTGATGTGGCTCGACTCCACCTGTGTGGATCGATACGGCAATGCTTATCTCGATTGCACAGCGCAGCAGAAGACCGAGATGCTCGATCTGATCGCGTATCGCAAGAGCATCGCGCAGGATCCAAGCGTGAGCCAGGGAGTCGCGTTCTTTTCGTTTCTGCGCAACCTAACCGCGGACGGATTCTTTACCAGCAAGATTGGCATCCAGTATTTGGGTTATATCGGAAATGGCTATCTGGCCGAATTTCCGGGGTGTCCGCCGGTACCAGGCGTCTAGCCTTAAAGCCAACAAGGCCCGAAAGGAAACAGCAGGTCCCTCCACTTCGCTACGCTCCGGTCGGGATGACAATTCTGTTTGGAGGTTAGAGTCTGATGTTGTTAAACAGAATTGTCATCCCGACCGGAGCGAACCCGGATTTCCTGCTACGCGGCCCTCACCAACGTCCACGTGTGCGGCTTTCAAGTAAAGAAAGCCGCATGAACTTCGTCAGCGCCACTAACCTCGACAGGAAATCCGGGGTAGCGTAGTGGAGGGACCTGCTGTTTCCTTTCGCGGTTCTCTTTCAGGTGTTCTATCGTTCGGGACTACGCTTGCGCAGCCATTTCAGCCCTTCAGAAGTCCCAGCCTTCGGCCGGTACTCGCAGCCGATCCAGCCGTGGTAACCAAGTTCGTCGATCAGGTCGAGCAGATAATCGTAGTTGAGTTCGCCGCGGTCGGGCTCATTACGGTCGGGCACACTTGCGATCTGGATATGCCCCACGTTCTTCTGCCCTGAGCTGTGCAGATACCTGCGCAGCTTCATGCTGACATCGCCTTCAACAATCTGGCAGTGATAAAGATCCATCTGCGCCTTGAGCGCGGGGCTGCCAATCTCTTCGACAAGGGCATGCGCCTCATCCTGCCGGTTCAGAAAATATCCGGGCATATCGCGCGTATTGATTGGCTCGATCAGCAATGCAGTACCTGTAGTTGCCGCGAGTGTTGCGGCCCACTCCAGGTTGGCTTTAAAGGTGCGGCGCATGGCCGCGCGTTCCACTCCTGGTGGCTGTATGCCAGCCATCACATGCAACCGCGGGCAGCTCAACGTCTGCGCATATTTGAGAGCCTTGTGTATTCCGGCACGAAACTCATCTTCTTTGCCTGGCAGCGCACCCAGGCCTCGCTCGCCCGCCGCCCAATTTCCAGGCGGGGCGTTGAAGAGCACCTGGATCAGGCCATGCTGATGCAGCCATCTGGCCAGGTCGCGCGCCGGATACTCGTAGGGGAACAGAAACTCCACCGCCGTAAACCCATCTTTGGCGGCGGCGGCGAAGCGATCCGGGAAAGGATACTCCCCGTACATCATGGTAAGGTTTGCGGCGAAGCGCGGCATCAGGTTCAGTCCTAGAAACAGAAGCTACCACGAAGCGCCGAATTGCTGACGCAGTTGATCGATCTGGTCGGGCGAAAGCGGTTCCGGCTTACGATCGGCAAGGAGCCAGAGCCGCGCGGTTTCCTCCAGCTCCTCCAGAGTGGCCATCGCGGATGCAGGCGTGCTGTGCCAGACATTGGGGCCAAGCCGATCCAGCATGATCGCGCGAATCGGTGTACCCTGCGCCCGCATCCGCTGGATAGCCTGGGCCACCAACTCAGCCACCATCGCGTCTCCAGGACGGTAATACTCGATCAGCGGCACGTGGCCTACCTTCATCACGTAGTACGGTGTGATGGGCGGCAGGATATCCTCCCGCTTCCAAACCCCAGTCAATGTCAGCGCAACCAGATGGGTGGAGTGGGTATGAATCACGCAGGCGGCATCCGCGTCCGCGGCATAGATGCGCCGATGCAGCATCAGCGTCTTGCTGGCGCGCTCCCCGCTCAGCTGCACACCGTCCGCCCCGACCCTGGCGAGAGCATCCGGCTTAAGGAAACCCAGGCATGCCTCAGAAGGCGTGATAAGAAAACCCTCGGGCAGGCGAACGCTGATGTTCCCTGCTGTCGAATGAACGTAGCCGCGCTCAAAGAGAGATCGGCCCACGCGGCAGATCTCTTGCCTCAGTTCCATTTCGTTCATAAGTCACAACACAAAGGCAAAGGCTTTGTTGAAAAAGTCAGGCGATCCAAAGTTACCCGATTTTAAAGCGAGGTGGAGTCCGCCGCCCGCGACAGTGGAAGATGCGGCGTAGCACCAGGGCACTCCGGGATCGATCTGGGGGCCAATCTGCATTTGCCGGATCTGCAGAGCTTGTACGCAAATGCCCGCTGTTTCTCCTCCCGCGACCACCAGGCTTCCAACCCCGCGTTCGACGAACGCGCCCGCCAGGGCCGACATGGCCTGCTCGACCACTGCGCCGGACCGGGCGACTCCCAGGTGGGCGTGCGCCGCCGCAACCTCGGCAGGCTGCGCAGTCGAATAGACCAGCAGCGGCAGCGCGCTTTCGCTGCGCCAGCACGCATCGGCCCACGCCAGCACCTGCGCGATTTCGAACTCGATATCCGCCGCAAGCCGGAGCGGGTTCAAGGTGTAGGCCTCGCCCCCGTCACGAATAAAGCGCTGCACCTGCGCATGGGTGGCCACCGAGCAACTACCCGCGAGGATCGCCTTTTGCCCGCGCGCCGGTGGCAAGCTCACGCGGGTGGATGGAGTAAAACCCCAATTCCGCGGCAGGCTGTCGCCGAGTCCGGAGCCGGCGGTGAGAAATAACGAGTCCCGCAGAGCCTCGCCAATCCTGTCCAGGTCCTGGTCGCTCAAAGCATCGACGATGGCGATCGCGATGCCCTCGGCTTGCACTTCGTCCATGCGCTTGCGGATCACCTCCGCCGATTGCGCTACCGCCCGGTAGTCTATCAGTCCCACTCTGCGTCCCTGGTGAGGATTCAGTTGTGCTTGCAGCACGCGCACCAGGTTGGCATCGGTCATCGGCGTGAGGGGATGATGGCGCATGCCACTGTCGGAAAGTAGCGTGTCTCCGACAAACAAATGTCCATGGACGACGGTTCGCCCGTTCTCAGGAAATGCCGGCGTGGCGGTGCTGAAGCGACAATCCAGTTCATCCATCAGCGCCTCGATTACCGGACCAATGTTGCCCGCTGCCGTGGAGTCAAAGGTTGAGCAGACTTTGAAGTAAATCTGGCGCGCGCCTTGTTTGCGCAGCCAGCGGCAGGCGTGTAGAGATTGCTCAACCGCCAGGGAAGCAGCCACCGTCCGTGACTTCAGAGCGACCACCACTGCGTCGGCGTCAATCCGCTCATTTTCCGGGGGGACATCCACAGTTAAGACGACCCGCATGCCGGCGCGCACCAGGTTGTTAGCCAGATCGGTAGCGCCGGTGAAGTCATCGGCGATGCAGCCTAAAACAGGGCTGCCCGGCGGCCTCTCTGACGCAGCAATGGATTCGCTCACCTGGAAAGTCCTTGCTCTCTCTGAAACTGGCGAATAATCGAGATGAAGTCAGGATCGGCAGCCAGGCCCAGCCGGCGTGCGCGAGCGCTCTCGAAGGCGGAAGCCCATCCACCCACCATCGTGGCTATGGTTTCGTTCTTTTCGAGGCGCACCCTTTCGCGCGCCGCGCGGCCTGCCACGACTTCCAGCGCATCCAGTATCTCGCTGACGCGAAGCGTCAGCCCGGGCAGGTTCACGGCCGTCGCGCCGCCCCAATCATCCGGCACAGCCTCGGCGGCCATGAGCAGACCTTCGATCGCGCGTTGCGGCGAAGCGACCGCTACTGGCGTCTCCGGTGACACCGGGCACACTGCCTGCTGTCCGTTCAGGGGCTCACGCACAATGGAGGATAGAAAGCCGGACGCGGCGGCATTTGGGCGCCCCGGGCGGACGGTAACCGTCATGAGCCGCACGCTACGGCCGTCGATCAACCCGCGCCGGGTGTAGTCAGCCACCAGCTGTTCGCACATAAATTTCTGCACTCCGTACGACGATTGCGGCACAGGCAAGGTGTCGTCGTGGATGACGCGCGGCATAGGCAGGTCGACATCGCCGCCGAAGACAGCCACCGAACTGGAGAAGACGAAACGCGGCGCGCCTCCTGAGCGCAAGGCATCCAGCAGTGCGCGGGTGGTATCCAGGTTTGAGCGGAGACCGAGATCGAGGTCCGCCTCGCACTCTGCCGAGACCGCCGCGGCGAGATGAAAGACCAGGTCGAAGTTCTCCTGCCCCAGGGTCTTAGCCTGGTCTATCAAAGCGCCTGTAGAGGCACGGACACGTTGCTCGCGCGCCACGTCGGGCGGGGGTGGAACCAGATCAGCCAGCACCAGTTCGGCGATTGGGCGGCCTGAAAGATGCCCGCGTTGCAGGATCGTGCGCGCCAGTCTGGTTCCTAGAAAGCCCCCTCCGCCCGTGATGAGCACCTTTATCGTGTTCGGGTTATCAGTAGTCATGCGATCCTTTCTCTGCCCTCTGCCACTACCTCGCCGTCGCAGATAACACGTTGGCGCACTCCATCGTATCCCCTGAGTCGAGAGCAGACTAGAGGCTAAACTGGTCGTGCAGAAAAGATAGAATCGAGAGGCCGCGCAGGGAACCTTGTAGCAGCAATTCTGCTTCCGCAGCCTTGTCCAATACTGTCCGGGTGGAGACCATGGCCAAACGTGTCAAGTCAAGTCTCTCCCTCGATACGGTCAACGAGGCACTCGTAGACGCTTTGATCGAAGCGAAGGGTATAGGAGAGAAAATACGGCGGCTCCGGTTGAAGCGTTCCATGGGTCTGGTTGAGCTTGGACGAGAGGTCGGGCTTTCCGCGAGCTTTCTCTCCCAGTTGGAGAATGGGCGGGTGGTCCCAACGCTGAAAAATCTAGCGCGGATCGCACTGGTGTTTAAGAAAGAACTCTCCTACTTCTTCCGCGACGAGACGGAAAAAGTCTTTCGTGTGTCCCGGGCAAAAGACCGTATCCGCTTAGTGGTAGGGGAGTTCCTGATATCGGATAGCATGAGTGTGTTGGTTCCGGACCGTCATATCGTCCCCTGCATTGCGGATTTTGTCCCGGGCATCGAGGATGCGGCTTTCCATCCCAATATTTTCCCAGGACTCGAGTTGGTTTATGTGATCAATGGTCCACTGACGCTCGCGACAGAAGATAGGACGGAACTGCTGCACGCTGAGGATAGTGCCTGGATCGATGGCAGCGCCAGGCGCATGTACCGATGCCATGAAGATAAGCCTGCGAGGGCGCTGATCGTTACTTTTGCTCTGCAATCATGAAGAAAGACCTACAAAGCGAATTCAGTGGCGCTATCGCTGCAGCGGGACGGAAGGCGCCTCCGCATTTTTGAGTCCGTAACCCGGCGTCCGGGGAGATTTGGACCCTTCAACTCGGCTGAGAAAACCCGCCCGCCAGCCTGGCCGCTTTCACCCTGTCGTTCACCTGTCCCACCGCTCGCAGTGCGCTCAGCGCCGCTCCCTCTTGCCACGCGACGATATGGCTCACATGGTCGCCCGCGAAAATGATGGGCCCATCGGGCTCGATGAGGGTCTCGTAGCCCGGATTGACCTGCGTCCGTGACGCGGCCGGATGTTGCGCCTCACCAGTTTGCCTTGTTAGGCCAAATGGTCGCCACCGCTCCTGCCCGGGCCCATACGCCCGGATCCACGAGCCTTCGTTGTGCGGTATCTTTCCCCAGCTCACGTACATCGGCTTTTCCAGCTCCTTGCCGTGGCCGGGATGCAGCCGCTCGATGGACTTGCGGCTCTCCGCAAACTTCTGCTCCAGGGTGAGTCCTTCCAATGAGGAGCGCGACTCCTCGGTGTATCCGCTCACCAGCACGCCCCGTGGAGTAAACAACCCTGCAGAAGGGAACCAGATGGGACTACATCCTACGTTGACGAATTCCAGGCCGCCGTAGATGTTGTAGTCCTGCTCCCAGAATCTGCGGCTTTCCCATGCGATCTTGTAGGCGCTCGCATACGAACACTCGTCGACCACTTTCTTGTACGGCGCGCTGAAGTCGTTGGGCGTCTTTTTCAAAATGGTGAGCGGCATGGTGCAGATGCAGTAGTCCGCCTCCATCACTCGAGCCGATCCATGATCCGTATATCCGATCTTGACGCCCTTTGCCGTCTTGCGAATTTCTGTGACCGGCGCATCGTACTTCACCACGTCCCCCAGCGCCTTGGCGAACGCATAGGGAATTCGATCCATCCCACCCACCGGCTGGAACATGGTCGCCTGCATATCGAACTGCTCATCGAACAGCATGCTCTGCCAGAAGTCCTCGTCTAACAGCGTGTGCATGTCGATGGGCTTGCTCAGCACGCCTGTCTGGTCTCCTGCACCAGCCATCTCGGCGTATCCTGCGCGATCGCTGCCGCCGTACTTACCCGCGTCGTCCAGCGGACCGTAAGTTCTCAAAAAACTCAGCATCCGGTCCCGGTCTGCCTTGGACAGGTCCTGATCGAGCGCTCCCTGGTTGATGGTTTTTTCCAGCAGCTCGCTCACGTGTCCCCGGGTATCGTTTTCCACCTGGCGTAAGACCATTGGTTTGCCATCGTTCGCGTTATCGTTTTGCAGGAAGGCGGAGCGTGACATATTCACCTCCACCTCGAGCGGGACACCCAGCTTTTGACAATAGCCCAGCATGGTGTGATGGACAGAGGGCAGCCGCGCTGGGCCGAAATTCTGATAGTGTCCCTCGTCCCATGAGCAGGTTTGCGTCGTTCCGTCCAGGAAGGTTACTTTGTCTCCCCCGCGAACCGTCCAGTTGCGTCCCCCTGGTCTCTGGCGGCTTTCCAGAACGGTACATTCGTATCCCAGGGCGCAGAGTTCGTAGGCCGCCACCAACCCTGCGATTCCTCCGCCCAGGATTACTACCTTCACTCCCTTGCCCGACCCTGGCGCCGTGGGCTCGGCCCGTGCAGGGCTCGCCGGCATGAGGCCCATGCCCTGCATCATGAGGAACGCGGCGCTGTACCCGCCCGCTCGCCCTACGCGATTCAAGAATTCCCGTCTGCTAACCGCCATCGTATTTGTTTCCCTTTCCGGAAAAGAATTCGGTGTACCGTTGCATGGGCCGCAGCGTCGATTCGTTAGGGTGAAAGGTCCCGATGATGCGAAGGGCGATCACGCCCCGGGCGAGAAGCAATAGCTATTGGACGGAGGCGAGAGTTTAGTCTATCGCAGTGCCGGTCCGCCAGGGTTGATAAAGCTGCCTTGCGTAGATATAACCAAGGGCGTAGCACGGAGGCGGTCTCTCGAATGCGGTTTACGCGACGCGACACACTTAAATTGCTGGGCTACTCAGCCGCTTGGGCAGGGACAAGAAGCGCGTTGGGCCAGGCGCCCACGCTCCCCCTCACCCCAGGGCCTTTCCAGGCGACGCGCGGTTCGCTCGACGCCTACCGTGTCCCTGAGTGGTTCCGCGATGCAAAATTCGGTATCTGGTCCCATTGGGGACCACAGTCCGGGGTTGAAGATGGCGACTGGTTCGCACGCAACATGTATATCCAGGGCAGCCCGCAATACGAGTATCACCTCAAAACCTACGGACATCCTTCCAAAGTGGGCTACAAAGACCTGATCCCGTTGTTCAAGGGCGACAAGTGGGATCCAGAGCATTTGATGGACCTGTATGTGAAGGCGGGCGCCAAGTACTTTGTCAGCATGGGGGTCCATCACGATAACTTCGATATGTGGAATTCGAAGTATCAACCCCGCTGGAACGCGACCGCCACCGGGCCCATGCGAGACATCGTCGGTCTTTATAAGCAGGCCGCGCGCAAGCGTGGACTACGTTTTGGAGTAAGTGAACACCTGTCGAACAGCTTTGACTGGCTCGCGCCGGCGCACACCAGCGATACCACTGGCCCATTGGCCGGAATAACCTACGAGGGCACCAACCCGTTGTTCGCTGACCTCTATCACAGCTATACACTCATGCCTCCCGACTTCGCCAAGACTGCGAAGGCTATGGGACGCGTCGCCCCCGACGATTGGAAGCTCGAGTACTTCAACCGGATTAAAGACCTGATCGACCAGCATCAGCCCGATCTGCTCTATACCGATGGCGCCATTCCGTTTGACGAATACGGATTGGCCACCGTGGCTGAGGTTTACAACGTGAGCGCCCGTCTGCATGGCGGCAAAGTGGAAGCCGTCTACTGCAGCAAGCTGGCCGGCGACTGCGCGGTCGGCACTTGTGTCGTCGACCATGAGCGTGGAGTTTCCGACGCCATCTCCACCGACCCGTGGCAGACTGACACCTGCATTGGCGTTTGGCATTACAAGCGAGGACAAACTTACAAGACCCCGAAGAAGGTGATTGATCTGCTGGTGGACATCGTCAGCAAGAATGGCAATCTGTTGTTGAATTTTCCCTTGCCGAACAGCGGTGAACTGGATCCCGAGGAGATGAAGGTGCTTGAGGGGATAACCGCCTGGATGGCCGTCAATAACGAAGGCATCTACGGTTCACGTCCGTGGAAGATCTATGGCGACGGACCATCGACCGAGGTGGCGGTTTCGCAAACGGGCTTCAACGAGAACGCGCAGCCCGGTTTAACAGCGCAGGATGTGCGCTTCACCACCAAGGGAAAATTCCTATATGCCTACGTGATGGGCATACCGGCTGGTGAATTGGTTATCAAGCCGCTGGCAACCAACAGTCCGCAGCAGCCCGGGAAAATCCTCAACGTGCAATTGCTTGGATACCAGGACAAGCTGCATTGGAAGCAGGACAATCATGGTATGAAGGTGCGGATCCCGGCAGCCAGCCTATCTGATATGGGCATCACCTTGAAAGTCACGCTGGCCTGAAAGGCTCAAAGACGAATGAAGTTGCTGATAAGTGCTCTTCTACTTTCTCTCTCCGGGCCGCTGTGGGCGCAAGGCGTAGACAACTCCATCCTACTCAATCCGCCGCCCGACAGTTGGCCCATGTACCACGGCACGTATGACGCACAGCGTCACAGTAAGCTGGAACAAATCACGCCGCAGAATGTCGGCGCCTTGACGCTCGCATGGGCCTTTCAGATCCACCAGAACGCGGAGATCAAAGCCTCCCCGCTGCTGGTCGATGGAGCGCTGTACTTTAGCGTGCCGGACAACGTGTGGGCAGTCGATGCACTCTCCGGTCATCAGATCTGGCACTACACCTACCCGCCCAATCATGGTTTGCATATTGGCAACCGCGGCGTCGCCATGTACAAGGATTGGCTATATTTTCTTGCCCCCGATGGGCACCTGGTATCGCTCAACGCCAAAGACGGCAGCGTGCGCTGGATGGTGGAGGTCGCCGACTCCACCAAGGGATATTGGACCAGCATGGCCCCGCTGGTGGTGGGCAATCACGTGCTGGTGGGTACCTCAGGAGATTTCGATAACCTGGTGGGATACGTCCGCTCTGTCGATCCAGACACGGGGACGACGCAGTGGCAATGGGACGCCACGCCACCGCTGGGCACACCGGGCGCAACCACCGGCGGCAATTCATGGATGACCGGCACCTATGATCCCGAACTGAACCTGGTGTACTGGGGAACCGGCAACCCCACGCCGGTACTCACCGCCTCAACCCGCCCTGGAGAAGATCTCTATACCTGCAGCATTGTGGCCCTCAACCCCGACACAGGAAAGCTGGTGTGGGCTTTTCAGCCCTCCCCACACGATACCCATGACTGGGACGCTGCGGAGACCCCGGTGCTGGTAGACGGCACGTTTCACGGCAAACCGCGCAAGATGCTGCTGCAGAGTTCTCGCAATGGCTATTTTTTCGTGCTCGATCGAACCGACGGCAAGAGCCTGCTCACCGTTCCTTTTGGGCCGGTCGACTGGACGCTTGGGGTCGACAAGCAGGGACGTCCCATTCCCAACCCGGCTAAGGAACCGGCGCCCGATGGGCGTCTGATAGCGCCTGACGAGGGTGGAATGGCCAACTATCGATCTCCCAGTTTTGACCCAAAGACCGGACTGTTCATCGTCTCCGCCCATCCAAGCTACGCCCTCTATTTCGCCAAACCCGCCGATGGCACCTACGGTTGGGCCGGGGCCGATTACGATCTCTGGGGCAAGGCCGTTATTGAGGCGATCGATTACCAGACGGGCAAGATTCGGTGGACGCATGATTTGGGACGCGGATCTCCAGGTGCCGGAGTCATGACTACGGTCACCGGGCTCACCTTCACCGGCGATGTCCACGGCAATTTTCTTGCTCTTGACACCAGCACCGGCAAAACCCTCTGGCATGCCGGTTCGGGTGGGAGTATTGGGACCTCACCTATCAGCTACTTACTCAACGGGCGGCAATATCTACTGAACAGCAGTGGCGGCGTTGTCTTCGCCTGGGCTCTGCCGCCGGCGACGAACGCTGGCCAGTAAACGATACGTGTAACTGTATTGGTATCATTTAGCGTCGTTATAGGAATGCCACGCCCAGCCCAGGTAGTGCGGGTTGCCGCTCAAATCCTGCTGTACGGCTCTGAGCATGTTCGGTAGCTGGCTCTCGTAGTCGGGAGTGCGCAGACCGATGGCCATTTTTGCCAGGTGGGTCTCAGTCAATCCCTGGTAAGCCATGTTGAAGTAGTTCTCGCTGGCTTGGCGAAGCTTATCAGACTGGGCCGGGGTGCTCTCTCCGTCAGAGGGGTTGCTTAGCTCGTAAAGCATCAGTGTCAGCCGCGGCAGGGAAGACATCAGCGCCTGGCGCTGGCCTTGGTTGCCCTTGAGAAATTTGTTGGGAATGTCCGCGTTGACGGTCATCCGGTTCTGCTCGGCCAGCGTGCGCACTTCACGATAGGTTTCCAGAAGATCCGGCAGGAAGACCAGGTTTCCCGGACCTTTGTTTTCCGGGCGCTGTTGCGGCTCCACGTCGAGGTGGATGCCATCGAATCCAGCTCGCGGATGCTTACGGTTAAACTCGAGCACCGCCCGGGCATGGTCGAGCAACTTGTCCCGGTGCGCGCCCGGCTGATCGGCGTTCACGCTCGACAGCAGCGCCTCCACGCGGATCCGGGATTGATGAAGCAAAGCGATGACCCCGGCGACCTGGCCTTCTTCCGTAGCGTCGGCCTTGTCCGGTGAGTAAGAGAGGTATACCTCGTTGACCGTCTGCGCCCGGCAGAAATCACGTAAGGCCTCACCGCTGTTGGGTGTGGCAAGAAGCGAAGCGGTCTTCCATACCCACAGCCCATGCACGAAGGGTTCCTGGGCAACGGCCGCGCCGGGAGGCGTGGCGAGCATCGCTGCCCACAGCAGACAAATCGTTAGCCGCATAAGAGAGTCCTCACCCTATGAGTTTCGCACTTGTGTAGTGATCCCGGCCTAGGTAGGCTGGTTGGCACTGGGAGGAAGGTGAAGATGCAGCGGATACGGATTGCATGTGCAGTGGCGGGGTTAATGATTTCGGGAACGGCCCTGGGGCAGGGAAGTCCACTGGCGAGTGAGGTGCAGGGGGCCTATGCGCGAGTCAAGCCGAACATCGTCAAAGCGGCGGAGAAGATGCCGCCGGAGGATTATAGCTACAAGCCCACGCCGGATATTCGGACCTTCGCGCGGGTAGTGAACCATGTGACCGAGGCGCAGTTTCATATTTGCGCTGCATCGAACAACACAGCTCCAAGCGACGCGCAGAAAGTGCCGCGCGGATACCGCGGATAAAGCGACCATCCTGGCGGCACTGAATGCCTCTTTTGCCGAGTGTGACAAAGCCTATGCCGGCCTGACCGACGCTAACATGACAGAAATGCTCCAGGCAGGGCCGGCGAAACGGTCGCGCTTGAGCATGCTGTGGGGGAACGTCTCCCATGACAACGAGCAATACGCGACCCTGGCGTTATATCTCCGATTGAAGGGGCTTGTACCGCCCAGCAGCGAAAAATAGCAGCCCAGCCTTTCCTGGGCGCCGTCACGGGCTCAGGCAACCTAAGCCGGCGAGTTCGATCATGCACGCAGTCAATCTCTCGGCCTGGAAAATTATATCGTGAAGCGATATAATTTCAATGTGAACGATCTTGCGAAAAAAGCAGCGCAGCAAAAGCTCCAAACATTGGCGGAATTTCGCTATGCGCTCCGTCAGTTCCTGCATTTCAGCGAAGAAGCTGCAGCAAGAGCAGGCCTTCACCCTCAACAGCACCAACTCTTACTCCAGATCGCCGGCATTTCCGACGGGGTGGCGCCGACTATCTCGTATGCGGCTGAAAGGCTCGGATTGCGCCATCACACGGTTGTCGAGCTGAGCAAACGCTGTGAAGAGCAGGGCTTGATTCGGCGAACACAAAATACGCAAGATCGGCGATACGTGGAATTGCAAGTCACTCCCCAGGGTCGAAAACTTCTGCAGTCCCTTTCCGAGGATCACGCGCACGAGTTGTATGAGCTGGCGCCGCGGCTGATCACGGCCCTTACGAAGATCCGAACTTTCCCTGGGGCAAAAGACCGCGGGTCGCGTGTGGAAGCGAGAGAGCAAAGGGTGACAGATGAGGTCTGAACCTTCTGTTCTGAGGGATTTCACCGTCGACCGGAGGGTGTGGCTACTTTCCGGGGTTGCCATTGGGATCGGTGCGTGTGCGACGGTGTTGGCGGTATTACTGTTGCGCTGCATCGCGCTCTTTACCAATCTGTTTTACTATCACCGGCTCAGCATCGTAGGGGTCTCGCCGGCGGGTAGTCCGCTGGGTTATTGGATGGTTATCGTACCCGTGTTAGGCGGTCTCCTGGTGGGATTGATGGCACGGTTTGGTTCAGACAAGATTCGTGGACACGGAATTCCCGAAGCGATCGAAGCGATTCTGCTTCATCGTGCAAAAGTGGATCCGAAAATCGCTGTATTAAAGCCTATCTCCGCTGCGATCGCGATCGGATCGGGCGGACCCTTCGGGGCTGAGGGTCCGATCATTATGACCGGCGGAGCGGTCGGATCATTGATCGCCCAATGGATGCGGGTTACCGATGCAGAACGAACCACGCTCCTGGTAGCCGGCGCGGCGGCCGGCATGTCCGCGACGTTTGCTACGCCGGTGGCGGCAATTCTTTTGGCGGTCGAGCTGCTGCTGTTTGAGTGGCGGCCCCGGAGCCTGGTTCCCGTAGCGATCGCGAGCGTCACCGCGGCCGTCTTGCGCGTGTATTGGCTGGGCGCTGGTCCGTTGTTCCCTATGCCGGCTGTTGCTGTGACTCCGAACGTCAGTGTTGTCGTAGGCGCGTTGCTGCTGGGCGCGGTGATGGGTGTAGCGTCTGCTGGAATGAGCCGCATGATGTATGCCTTTGAAGATATATTCGAGCACCTTCATCTTCACTGGATGTGGTGGCCTGCGCTGGGAGGAATCGGCATCGGCGTGGGAGGCCTGTTCTTTCCCCGCGGACTGGGTGTTGGTTACGACAACATCGCACAGCTACTGCGTGGCCAAGCCACTGTCGGCCTGATCGCTGGATTGCTCATTGCCAAGTCGCTGATGTGGGCATTCTCACTGGGCTCAGGAACCTCAGGCGGGGTGCTGGCCCCGTTACTGATGATTGGTGGTGCGGTGGGTGCGCTGGCTGGTCATCTGGCGCATGCCTCTGCCGAGGCGCAGGCCTTCTGGGCTCTCATAGGAATGGGATCGATGCTTGCGGGCTCGCTCGGTGTTCCACTGACGGCGATCCTGTTCAGCCTGGAGGTGACGCACTATCTCCCAGCGTTGCTGCCGCTGACGATGGCGTGCATCGCGTCCTATTTGGTGACATCGTTGCTGATGCCCCGGTCCATTCTTACCGAGAAGCTAAGCCGTAGAGGCTACCACCTTAGCCGGGAATACGGCGTGGATCCACTGGAACTGGTGATCGTGCGGGAATTGATGACTCCGGTCCTGGGGACGACGGCAGCGTTACCTGCGTTCTACACATACGCCGACGGAACGGCGCGCGGGGCGGCGGAGATCATGGCTACCGAGGGCTTGGCGACGCTGCCTGTTGTCGACCGTAAGAGCCAGCAGATTTGCGGAACGATTTCGCTTAACGATCTGCTTCGCGGTCGTACCCGATCTATGGAGCGTGAGAGCGAACGCTTGCGTCTGCTTGGTAACCCACTCCCAGACCGGCGTCGCGCCTCAGCACGGAACGTGTGATCTGGCATCGCCGCCCTGACCGGCATACGAAAGCTCACGTTAGGGTTTCTTCTTTGGCTTTTTGCTCGCTTCGGTGGCGGGGCTGTCATCCGATGCTGCAGCTTTGCTGGTGGGGCAGGATCCGTCGATGGGTTTGACGGCAAGGCGCATCGTCGTATACGTCATCCCCGGTACGG
The DNA here is from genome assembly GCA_963736535.1 of uncultured Acidobacteriaceae bacterium. Taxonomy (GTDB): domain Bacteria; phylum Acidobacteriota; class Terriglobia; order Terriglobales; family Acidobacteriaceae; genus PALSA-350. Next base: position 256,150 of record CAVTPN010000005.1, on the reverse strand, counting down.
CATCGTCCTTTCGGGTTTCCAGAGGCTTGCTGGCGTCGGCATCCTTACGGACGAGCCAACCCTGCGTGAGATCGAGATTCGGCAACTCTTTGGCAAGCTGCTCCGTATCCTTCTTCGCCACCATGACGTAATCGCCACTAAGTAAGCCGATATAGGAGTCATCTCGCGACGGTTCGCTCATCGCCTGTTGGGTAGCAATCGCCGTGGTGAGATTGCCGTTCATCACAAAACGGGTGCGATCCTCCCAATAGCCGAAAGCCTCGCTGAAGGCGCTGAGCGCGGGCACACTGATCGCCGGCAACACCACCATCGGAGCCACCAGCTTCGCTCCGGTGATCATCACCTTCAGTATTTTGACGAACTGCGTGTCGTTGGGAGGTTGGCTGACGTTCACGGCAAGCTTGCCCGTTCCCTTGGTGAGCAGAATATTACTGGTGGCGCTCGTCGCCTGGTCGGATTTGAATCCGAGTTGGTCGAGGCTGGGCATCTTGCCTCCGATACCCGGCTTAAGAGAAGCGATGGCGGTCCAGGCAAGGGGCGCGAGCAGGTTCATGTAAGCGTGGGTTTGGGTAGCGTCAATGCGCAACTGCTGATTTTTTGTGTTGTCCGTGCCGGTTCCGTTGCGGAACTTCGAGAGTTGAATACTGACCGCAACATCTCCATCATGATCGAGCAACTCGTCGTGAGTAATATCGGTCGCATAGCGAAGCTGTTTCGCATCGGCCTTATAGTGCAAATACTGCGTTTCCGCTGCTGGATCCGCCAGTCCCGCGGTCCCAGCGCGTGCGCCTTGCTGAAAGTTAGGGCTGCCATGGACGCTATCGAAGAAGCCGCTCCAAAATTCGTAGGCATCGTGCGGCGCTTCTTCGCTGGACACACCCGGATTCTGGCAGGGCAAGAGCGCCGTCTGCGTTGAAAAACGCCGAGGCGAAAGCAAGAGCAAGCGCATTGCCCGAGAAAGTCCGGCGGGAGATCGACATGGTGAACTCCTAAAACCGCTGAAATGGGGCCGATGCAGAGGGGAGGAAACACATAGCAGCATACTCTAAAGAACGTCGAGCGCGTCCGAAATTCCATGCTACAATTTGGCGATTTTGCTCACCCGGAGTCCAGATCCATGCCAGCCGCCCGGGCTCTTCTTGTCGCTTTCTGCCTTCTTGCGCCTATGCTCCACGCGTCGGGCCAGGAGAAGTATGCGTTGCTCATTGGTATTGATACCTATCAGCCGGCGAACACGACTGTAAGACATCCGGAAGGGGTAAACACCGGCCGCTTCGCCCCTGGGGCGCCGCTCTTTTACAACCTCTCTGGCCCCACCCACGACGTTGCTTCTATGCGCGCTGTGCTAACCAGCAGTAAGTTCGGCTTTCCGGACGATGACCAGCATATCCATGTGCTCGAAAATAGCGCGGCGACTCGAGCAGGCATCCTGGCAGCCATGAATAAGTACCTGGTGGAGCAACCAAAGAAGGGAGATACGGTCGTACTTTACGTAGCTGGACATGGTTCGCTGCGAGTCAATTCAAAATCGAATAAGCAGACCTTTGATCTTGCAGGAAAGCCGACTCCTCTGGACAACACGATTGTGCCCGCCGATGCCTATCTGGGCACGGAAGATATTCGGGACCGGGAGATGGCACGCATCTTCAACCAAGCCCTCGATAAGGGAATTCACGTAACCGCCATCTTCGATACCTGCCACTCGGGAGGCACCGCGCGTGGGGCTGAGGTGGGCCCCAGGACGGTGGCGCGCATGCTGGCCTACGATCCCCGGGATATTGCCGAAGCGCCAGACCTGAACTCCGACGGCACGCCTGTGATCGCGCCGGAGGATCGCAAAGATAATGCGGCGTTGGTACTGGCGGCGACACAGGTTGACCAGAAAGCGAAGGAGCTTCCCGATGCTTCACCGCCGCATGGTGTCTTCACCATGGCATTGATCGATGCGCTGCAGGCGCTGCCGGCCAATATCCCGGCAAGTGATCTTTGGAAGCGGGTGCAGGTCGATCTGGAAGTGCAGGGCTTTTCTGATCAGCAGCCGGTGCTCGATGGAACCAAACAGCGGAAAGAGCAACCCCTCTTCGGCGGTGAAGGGGAAAGCGACAAGGTGCGTGCGGCTGTCCTCAGTGTGGACGACGATGGAGTCATCCTCGACATTGGCTCGGTTGCAGACATCGGGATCGGGAGCGAGTTTGTTGCGCTCGCGCAGGGACCGGGCGAGAAGGCGACCTTGCGCATTACCGCAACCGCGGGAATCAACCGCTCCGTGGCCGTTGTTTCGCCGGCGGGCGCGAAGGTAGCTGCCAAAGATGTTTTCGAACTGGCGAAATGGGTTCCCGCGGAACAGCCGAGCTTGTCCTTCTGGGTGCCGCCTTCGAACCTGACCCAGGCGCAGATCGACTCCGCGGTGAGCGAGGCTCGATCGTCGGGGCTGCGTTTGGTGAATGACCCGTCCCGCGAAGCCTGGACTTCGCTTATTGGCTGGGATGGCTCGCAATGGACCTTGCAGAAGGCCGGCGTTCGCGGTGCTCTCCCTTGGGCAGCAAGCTTACGGCGGAGCTCTTGCAGCGAAAGGTCGCAAAGGACGCGCTGGTTTGGCTCAACGTACCTCCGTCTGCGGAGTTAGCCAGCAGGCTATCAGTGAATGATCCTAAGAGCGCTGCGCAAAGTACAACCAGGGAAGACCAGGCGATGTATCTTCTGGTGGGCATTGTAGCGGACGCCGGCCCGGCGTATGCCTGGTACAACCGAGGCGAGTTGATCGCGGGCCGGCAGACTCCTGCGGGTTATGGCAATGGCTGCTCGCCGGATTCGGCATACCCGATTCGCACTGACTGGATCCCCTCGATTGCGGCGCCAGGAGATGATACGGCCGCCACGCTGAAGCGGTCTGCTGCCCAGCTCGCAAAACTAAATGGATGGTTGTTGCTGCCCCGTGCGGCCGGCCAGTCCGACTATCCCTACCATCTGGCCTTAAAACGGGAAAGTGATGGTGTCCTCACGGAGGATAAGAGCCTGAGTTACCCGGGCGACCGCTACCAGATGCTGCTGCAAGCCCGCGGAGACACACGCACCGGCGCGCGCTGGGTTTATGTGTTGGCGATCGATTGCCAGGGAACGGGAAAATTGTTTTATCCGCAACAGGGCGGCGGCAATCGCTATCCGCAGGAGGATGGCCGGCTTGACCAGATCCTGTTGCCCGGGGGAAGGTTTCGGATTGGTCCGCCGTATGGAACAGACACTTACGTTCTATTGTCAACCTCTACCCCGTTAGCTAACCCGGATGTGCTGAACTTCTCAGGCGTGGTGCGGGGCGGGGACCGCGGAGCTCCTTCTCCGCTCGAGACGCTGCTTGGTTCTACCAGCGCCGGAACCCGCGGAGGTGCGGTAGAGATGCCCACGGACTGGGGGGTTGAATATTTGCAGATGCACAGCCAGCCGAAAAAAAGCACGGACAGCGCCGAGGCAAACCATCCGTAAGTCGTTTTCACAAATAGTTTAAGCGAAGAAGCGGCACTTCACGCAGGCGTTCCGCCAAAGAACGCCTGCACATAGCGACTCTCAACACATCACAGTATTTGTGAAAACGACTGCAACTATAGTCGATGGCTACTTGATAAACTTCAGGTTTGTATCGCCGTAAAGTACATAGGCCAGTGCGGTGGGATTGTTGTGGGTGTCTTTGTAGACATCGCGCCGCGTTTGCTCGAGGATGGCACTTACATCCGCCGGCCCGCTTTTCATCTGGTTGTGCAGTAACTTATAAAAGTAGATAGAGAAACTGGCAGCGACCTGGTCATCGACTGGAAACAACGCGCCGATATATCCGCTGGCGCCTTTGCCCAGCACGGCCGGCCCCCAGCCATCGACAAAATTCCCCGCGAGCTTTGCTTGCCCAACATCGCACGCGTTGAAGAAGAAGAAAGTCTGGCTCGCTGGATCATCCTTTGCCATGCTGCGCCACCTTTGTGTACCCAACGCACCATCTTCCAGCAGGATTTCGTAGTCACCGCGGGTCGAATTCAATTCCCCATGCCCCGCGAAGTGGACGATCCCTTGTGGCGAGTTGTGGAAGAATTCTTCCATTGCATTCATATTTCCATTCACCGGCGTGTAGCCGTCCAGCTGGGCCAGTGCCTGCGTCTCTTTAGCTTCGGCGTCCAGTGTGCGCGTGCCGGTGTAGTGGGGTGCAATCACAAACGTCTTTGCGATTCTTTCCGTAAAGGGAGGATGTTCCCTAAGCCCGTCAGTCATGTGCCAACGCGCTATGGAGTAGTTAAGGCCGAGAAAAGGCTGGCGATCCCGGCCATTTTCGCGAACCGGCTTCATATACTCCCAGGGGATATCCGGATTATCGGAATAGATCTGAATGGTGCGGAAGTTTTGGCCGTGGCCATCGAGCAACATCCAGAAGGCTTTCTTGAACAGGTCGGGAGCATAGTTGTCATAGAGCTCTTGCCCAAACCCATCAGCGTTTTCGCGACTCTCATTCGGATCTTTTAGGAGCTCTGAGCCGCGCCCGGCATTGACCGGGGCGTGCTGTGCCAGCCATTCTGGAAAGCCCTTCAGGTTGGGCATCGTGCCGGTGACCGGACGGTTGAAATAAGGGGAAAAAACCTCGATCCCGTCGCCCTTGATAATGAGCGTAAGGTCCGGTGGTACGGGGGGCGCGTTGAATTCGGCGGATATATCCAGAACCGCTCCGGAGGATTTGACTGTCCGCCTCGTAGGGGGAGCCTCCGCGGTAAGTGCGGGCGTGGAGCCCTTTATCTGGATATCCCGTTGGATGCGAGCCAGAAACTCACTGTGATAGTTAAACGTGGCCAACAGATGAACCACGCCGAGTTTCACAGCTTTCGGTCCGGCTTTGGCCCAGAAGGTGGCAGAGGTGGCGTTCCCATGGAGTGGTAAAACGATGCTGCTCACCTGCGTGGTTCCGCGAGTAAATTCCAGGCCGGGCGCCATGAGAACGACCTCGATCGGCCACGAGTTATCTGGCGAACGCGGGAGCGAGAAAGCCAGCTTGCCGTTGGCTTCTCCGTTGAGGATTTGAACGTCGGGTGTGATCTGCTGTTCCGTCAGCGAAACCTGAATGAGGAAATCCTGCTCTGGGGCCACCTCATCCGGAGCATCCAGCATGGGGTATCTCTCAACCCGTTCATCCTGCTCCGGACCTGGGAGGGTCTGGCCAGGGTTGGCGGACGTGCCCGGCCGACATCTCATTGGCGAGGGAACTATTGGGCCGGGCAGCGGGGCCGGCACTGGATTGCTGGTAACCATCTGGAGCAGGCCTGGAGGTGTTCCGCTGCAGGATGAACCAGATAACGACTGCCGCCCCGACTACAATCCACAAAATCTTCTTTACGGGAGACGCGCTCGTCTTTGGCAATGGTTCTGGGATCATGATGGAGCGCCGCTCCGCTGTGCTGCGTGTGCGGAAATATATCCCAGATGCGAAGCAGTAGCAAACATCGAACGACGCTAACTTACGATCGCGACCTTACCCTCCGGCGTCCTGGTGAAAGCATGCAGCGTGTTGCCGTTCTGATCCAGGTGCCGCAGGGTCATCAGCCTCCTCGTTACCGAGATATGACTAAAGCCGTAAACCTTCTGCGCGTAGGGCCCGCGCTGCCCAGGATCGACCTTGAGTGTGTACAAATCTGCGCCGCCACCGCCGGAAAGGAAATGGCTAGTCGGATGTCCCTCGAACTCCAGGTGCTGCAAGTCGTGGTCGTGGCCCGCCATGTATAGGTCCACACGATATTTGCGGAACAAGGGGTCCCAATCGCGAACCAGCACCGGGTGGTCTCCATGGGGTCCATCGGAGTAGACAGGATGATGGGCGATGACTCCCAGAAAAGGAGTGGTGCGGGGACGCTTTAGCTCGGCTTCCAGCCATGCCAGTTGCTCTGCCTGTTGCTGCGGAGTCAGGGTGAAATCCCGTCCGTGGCTTTCCTTGCCGTCCGCAGCCGTCATATTGCTATCGAGTGCCAGGAACGTAACCAGTGGCTCCTTGGCGGGAAATTCAAATCGATACCAGCGCGAGGGCATTGTCCAGCGGGTAGGGGCGCCGCCATTGCGTCCGCTGCGTGCGTACTCCAGCTCCGCATCCACTTTGCTTTCAGGCCATCGCTGATAATCATGGTTTCCCAGCACGGCATACGCGGGGCAAGGAAAGTCGCTGGCCGGGTACATCTCTTCGAAGTGTGTTTGCCAGCGTGTGGAGGTTGCGCCTCCCGCCAACTCGCCATACCAGTTGTCTCCCAAGAGAAACAGCGCCTGTGCGCGAACCGAATGCTGTTCGGCATATGCACGCAAACCAGCAGCCACCTTGGATTGGGCCGTCGGATCTTCATATCCCCAATCGCCCAGCACCAGCAGCTGCGGGGCCGCAGGGTCTGATGGCACGGCGCCGGCCAGGCCTGAGAACGATCCAAGGCTGGCCAGCGCACTAAAGGCAAAGCTTTGCCGCAGGAACCGCCGGCGGCTGAGGGCATCAGGAGACGAAGGGAAAGGCATACAGGCGGGTTATACCATTTTTCCGCGAATGGATGAAGAAAAGGGCGGAAGTCGGTGCTGATGCCCCGTGTTCTAATGGCACGGCAATACAATTCGTGCGCCGAGGAGCTGCATGCGAATCAAAGTTTCTCTCGTCGTGATGGCGATTCTTGCCTCACCGGCCTCTCATGGCTGGGCCCAGGAAAGCCAGCAAACGTATGAGGTTGTGGTTGAGCGTGGGGTGCCCGCCGCCATGCGCGATGGGGTCAAATTACGGGCAGACATTTACCGGCCCCGCAGTGAGGGCAAATTTCCAGTTCTGTTGCAGCGTACGCCGTACGACAAGAACAGCGAGTTCGCCTTTGGGATGAGGGCAGCAGCTAAAGGCTACGTGGTTGTCATTCAGGATGTGCGCGGCCGCTACACCTCCGAGGGCGAGTGGTACCCGTTCAAGCACGAGTCCGATGATGGCTATGACACGGTCGAGTGGGCAGCGCTACTGCCTCATGCCGACGGTAGAGTGGGCATGTTCGGCGGCTCCTATGTCGGAGCGACGCAGATGCTCACAGCGATCAATCATCCACCCCATCTGGCCGGCATCTGTCCGGTGGTGACCGCGAGCAACTACCACAACGGGTGGACCTACCAGGGAGGCGCATTTGAGCAGTGGTTCAATGAATCCTGGACCTCCGGCCTGGCACAGGACACGATGAACCGCATCCTCAAGGCTGATACCAACGCAAGAGTAGGGGCGGAGGTGCTGCCGCTGACAAAATACCCGCTTTTCAACCTGAATTTCTCCCCGCAGCCAGGATGATCTGAAGCACGTAGCGGCGCCTTATTTTGTGGATTGGCTTGCTCATCCGGATTACGACGACTATTGGAAGCAGTGGTCGATCGAGGAGAATTACTCGTCGATCCAGGTCCCAGCACTTACGGTCGCGGCGTGGTACGACATATTCCAGGGTGGCTCCCTGAAGAATTATGAGGGCTTGCTATCCAAGGCCGGAAACGCTTCCGCCAGAGAAAATCAGAAGCTGCTGGTGGTGATCGGTGGACACGCCGGTTCAGGCAGAAAGATCGGCGATCTGGATTTTGGTCCGGCGGCCGCGGACTACGATGAAAACGACGTCATTCTGCTTTGGTACGACTATCTTTTCCACGGAGTAAAGAACCGCTTCGCCACTGGCAAGCCGGTGCGCATCTTCGTCATGGGTACCAATGTTTGGCGAGACGAAGATGCATGGCCTCTTGCCCGTGCCCAGGAGACGAAATATTTCCTGGAATCACGCGCGAGAGCCGCGGGGCCATCCTCGGCTGGGCTGCTATCGACTCGTATGGCTCCGGGCGAGGCCTCAGAGAGCTATGTGTACGATCCGATGAAGCCGGCGCCGACTACGGGCGGCCCCTTATGCTGCGACGGCGAGCATCTTGCCGCAGGGCCTCGGGACCAACGCCCGGTCGAAGCTCGCGACGATGTACTGTCGTACTCGACTCCTCAGCTGGTGCAGGATACCGAGGTAACAGGTCCGGTTACCCTGGAACTTTACGCCAGTTCTTCGGCCGTCGACACCGACTTCACTGCAAAGCTGGTCGATGTATGGCCCAATGGCTATGCGCAAAATCTGACCGAGGGCATTGTCCGCGCTGCATATCGAGATTCGGATACCAAGGCGCAAGCTATGGAACCAGGCCGGGTTTATCAGTTCCATATCGACTTGTGGTCTACCAGTAATGTTTTCCTCAAGGGGCATCGGATTCGCCTTGAGGTCAGCAGCAGCAACTTTCCTCGCTTCGATCGAAATCTGAATACGGGCAAACGCTCCGCAGACGATCAGACATCAGTCAAGGCGACAAATACGATCTATCACGATCCGAAATACCCTTCGGCGCTCATTCTCCCCATTGTCTCTCCGTGAGCTTTTGGAGTTGCGAAACACGTCTCCGCTGGCAGAATGGATTTTGAGCGCCTGGTCTGTAACAGCTTCTTGCCGTGGGTTTGGGTATTCGGTCATGCCTTTTGCTGCAACATGGGTTGGTCTGACTGCCGCCGATGCCAGCGGTAGGCGGCAACCGAGTTCTTCCAGAAAAACTTCTCTTCGGCTTTGCGGCCCTTAATTTTGACAAAGTCGCGCACGGTCGAGATGGTCTCGGCGTACGTTGCATGATGGTCGCTATTCGGCCAGTCGCTGGCATAGAGAACGTGATCTTCACCGAAGACGTCCCAAAGGGCGCCGAGCGTCTCCTGGTCAAAAGTAGGGCCGCCCGCCTGTTCGATTCGGCCGGCGATGACTTCGGAAAGTTTGACGAAGACGTTTTTGTTTTGCGCCAGGTGACGCAGCAGCGACCAGTACTCATCGCGGCCAGCTGTCTCGGTGGGCACGCGTGCCGTGGGCAGATGGTCGATCACGATCCGCAACTCGGGAATATGGTCCGCCACGCCGGCGATTGCGCGGATGAGGCTGAGATCGGGATTCGCGCTATCGAGCACCAGGCCGCGCTCGGCCAACATCTTCAGCCCGGGAAGGAATTCAGGCTTCTTGGCATCGACGGCCAGGTCCCGATCCCATAGATTGCCGTACCGGATGCCCAGGAAGAGCGGGTTCGCGTGCAGCCGATCCAGGTCCTTTTGATACCCAGGAGTGCCGGGAATCAGGTCCCCGACCATGCCCACGATGATGGGATGGTTGGCTGCTACGTTGAGTACCCAATCGTTGTCGCTGGCCAGGTTACTGGCTTCGATCACGATCGCGCCCACCACTCCAAACGGGCCTGCAAGGCTCTTGTATCGCTCGGGCAGGGCAGCTTTGTAGAGCGCGGTGTCAGTCTTCGCCGGCCACGGCACGCCCCCTGGACGCCCAGGATCGAAGAGGTGAATGTGGGTGTCGATGATCGGTATTGCCGGGGGAAGCGCTTCGCCGGCTCCGCCGGTTGCCCATCCGCCGGCGATGGCTGCCCCAAGCTTGAGAAGTTCACGCCTTTGCATGCACGTCTCCTTTCTTCACGCGTAATTCCAGCCACGCCACAGTAACAGAAGAAATGCTTTAAAATTCTCCTTTGTCCGGAGGAGCTTTGCAAAGACGCCATTTCCTGACTTCGTCCCTGGCCGCAGCGGCGGTTGCTTTGACGCCGAACGATTCCCAGGCCCAGGCGCCCGCAGGCAAAGCCCGCGAGTACTATGAGCTGCGCAAGTACCAGCTGCAGTCAGGACCGCAAGGCAAGCTGCTGCAGAGCTACCTGGCCGATGCCCTGATTCCTGCGCTGAACCGGATGGGTTTTTCGCCCATCGGCGCCTTCAACCTTGACCTTGGCCCCGAAACCCCTGCCCTGTACCTGCTTATCCCATCGACCACCCTGGAATCACTGGTTACTGCCGAGCTGCAGCTGGCAAAGGATGAGGAATTTATGAAGGCCGCTGCGCCCTTCTGGAGCGCGCCGGCGACAGCGCCCGGATTCCTGCGGATCGAGAGCTCGCTCATGATCGCGTTTGAAGGCTGGCCGAAGCTGGTGCTGCCCCCCGCTACCGCGCAGCACGGCAAACGAGTTTTTCAGCTGCGCACCTACGAAAGCCCAACGCAGCAGGACCATGTGCGCAAAGTGGACATGTTCCATAACGGTGAGTTTGAGATCTTTGCGCGCGCCGGGTTCTGGCAGGTATTTTTCGGCGACACGTTGATTGGACCTCGCCTGCCCCAGTTGACCTATATGGTCAGTTTTCCCGACATTTCGGAGATCGACGTGAAGTGGGACGCGTTTCGCAACGATCCGCAATGGAAAAAGCTGTCGAGCTTGCCCAAATACAGCTCCGAAGCGATCGTGAGCAACATCTCCAACCTGGTACTCAGGCCGGCGTCTTTTTCCCAGATATAGGGCTGTGCTGGGAAGGCGGTCTGGCACTCGCCCTTGAGGCCGAGCTCTTCGAGGCCCTTGCCGCCCGTGCTTTTCCAGGTCAGCCAGCAGTCCTTTGTCCGTGAGATCAAGCGGGTGAGCGTTCTTCCAGTCGCGCTTACGACCTCGTGCAGGCGATCGACGATATGCTTATCGTCCACCTCGATGGCTAATTCGCGCCTGCTGTCGAAACTGCCGGGCGCCAGGTTGATGGAGCCGATAATGGCGCGCTCTCCATCGGCGAGCAGCATTTTGGCATGAAGCTTTAGCGCCCTTCAGCTTGCGTATCTTGACGCCCACGTCGCTCAGAATGCGGAGCCCGCCTACGCCCTCGATCAATTTGTCCTTCTTGAGCGTGTGCGCAGGACGCGCCATCACGTGAACTTTTACTCCGCGCTCTTTCGCCCGCACCAGGCACTCGATGATCATCTGATCCTGGTATCGTTCATTTTGTAACCACAACGAGTGCTTGGCCTGGTTGATGAACTGGGTAATCCGCTCCCGGCCATTGCCGCGGCACCAGATCAGATGCCTTGGATGCGAAATCCTGGCGGCTCCAATCCGCTTCGAAGCCATTGATAATCTCTTCTACTTCGTGCGCGTGCCGGGTGATGATCGCATAGTCGCGAGTACCGGTTAAATTTTCGCGTCTGCCAATTCAGCGACTTGACAAATGCGGTCTTATCGTCGACCACCATTGACTTTTCGTGGGTAAGATCAAAGGCCGGATTGCTGTCGCGCACCTCGATGCCGGCTGCCTCCAGCTTGCTGCGGCTTTCATCGTTCTCCGAAACACCATTGCGGCGCTTGGGATTCAGCATGATGCGCACGTTGACCCCCCGGCGATGGGCGGCAATCACCGCATCCAGCAACGTTGGATCGGTGAAGATAAACATCTTGATGCGCAGTGATTTGGTCGCGCCATTGATCGCGTCCAGAATCGGCTGGACAGAATCATCCGGGAGAACGATCAAGCTACGGGACATATACGGGCTTTCGCTGGCCTCTAGGGAGCGGCCTTGGCCGCTGTTGTATCGAACTGTACACTATACAACTCGGCGTAGGTTCCACCCAGCGCCATCAGTTGGTCGTGCGTCCCCTGCTCTGCGACCACGCCGTCTTTCAACACGATGATTTTATCCGCATCGCGGATGGTGCTCAGCCGGTGGGCGATGGTGAGCACGGTTCGTCCCTTCATCAATCGCTCCAGCGCTTCGATGACCAGTCTCTCCGATTCGGTATCCAGGGCGGCCGTCGGCTCATCGAGAATCAGGATTGGGTTATTGCGTATGATCGCGCGCGCGATACCGATGCGCTGCCGCTGGCCGCCGGAAAGGGTGTCGCCGCGGTCGCCGACGAAGGTTTGATAGCCGTTCGGCATGCGGGAGATGAACTCGTCCGCGTTGGCCAGCTTTGCCGCCTCGACAATCTCCTCGTCGGTCGCGCCGTCACGGCCGTAGGCGATGTTATCCCGCACAGTTCCGCGGAAGAGCACGGTCTCCTGCAGCACATAGCCGATCTGGTCGCGCAACGCCTGCAATCGATAATCGCGCACATCCATGCCGTCCACCAGAACTTTGCCTGCGCTGGGATCGTAAAACCGGGGAATCAGGCTCATGATCGTGGATTTGCCGCCGCCCGTGGGACCGACCACGCCGATCATCTGTCCCGGCTTGACGGTGAAGCTCACATCGCGCAGCACGGGACAACTTTCGTCATAGGCGAAAGCCACATGATCGAAGACGATTTCCCCGCGGATCGGTTGTTCGCGCGCATCCGGCTTTTCGGGGAGGATGGCGTCCGCATCGAGGATGGTCCGGATGCGTTCCACGGCCACCGCAGTCTGGGCAATGGAGTTGTTCATGCTGGCAAGGTCCTTCACCGGCTTGAAAAATGAGGCTCAGATAGGACAGAAAGACGGTTAATTCCCCCGCCGTCATCCATCCGGCAAGAATGAGCAGGGAGCCGCGCCAGAGCACGAAGCCAACACAGCAGGCCACGATGATGGAAACGAGCGGCGAGAGCAGGGCTTTGACCTGACGCGCTTTGAGCGCGGCGGCCACGGTTGCATGGCTGACGGCCTGGCAGTGCTTCCTGCTCCAGTTCCTGCCGTCCGAAGGCCGTGACCACGCGGATGGATTCGAGATCCTGCTGGACGACGGCCACGATATTGCTCTGCTGCTTGCGCACTTCGTGGGTCGATTTCTTGACCGCCTTTTTGAACCGGGAGGCGAGCAAAAGCATCAAGGGCGTCACCGCGACCGCGATCAAGGTAAAGTCCCAGTTCATGCAGAACATGATCACCAGCATGCCCAGGATGGTGATCATGTCGACCACCATGCCCAGGGTGGCCGACGAGGCGAAGTTCTGGATGGTGAGCACGTCGGCGGTAATGGTGCTCAGCAGGACGCCGGACTGGTGGGTGTCGTAGTAGCGCAGCGAGAGATATTGCAGATGATGGTAGGTCCGCATGCGGAGGTCGTTGGCCACCCACTGGCCCACGCTCTCGGTGAAGTAATTGGCGAGGTACGATGCCGGCGGCATTCAAGATGGCGATGAGGACCACGGCGACCGCCGCCATACATTGCAAGATGTACGCGGTGGCCATGGGCCAGCAGCGGCTTCAGCACGCTGGCGATCCAGGGATCGAGCTTGCGGCCGACGATTACGTTGTCGAGGATGATCTTGAGCGGCCACGGGGCAGCCAGCGTCATCGCGCTCTGGACGAGCATCGCCGCAAGAATGATGGCCAGACTGCCCCGGTAAGGACGCAGCAGTTCGCGGATGCAGGCCCATCATGCTCCTTGGGTTTTTCCGCTGTCCTGCAGGTCCATAGGCTCACGCTCGGTGCATCGAGAGTTGGCTTTGCCACTTTAAACGTTATCCGCCCTCTGTCGCATTTAGTTCCAACTTGCCCTTTGCATCCAGAGTGCCAGGATTCCTGAAGGGACGTGAGCTCAGCCCGTCCATACGGGTTGCAAATCGATTCGGCTTCAGGGCGACTGCATTACGAGCTAGTCACTCGCGCTGGCGACCAGGTGGTAGATCTGGGCGCCATACTTTTCCACGGTTCCCATGCCAATGCCCGGCACGGCAAGCAGGGCAGAGTCGCTTCTCGGGCAGGTGCTGGCGATATTGCGCAAGGTACGGTCGCCAAAGATGCGAAAGGCGGGCATGTTTCTGCGTTTCGCCTCGGTCAAACGCCACGCCCGCAATGCCTGCTCCAGGCGAGCCTGCCGTTCCGGTGGCGGAGCCTCAGCCGAAGCCGGCTTGCTTAGCTTGCCTTGCCTCAGCGTCGCAACGGTCGCACCCTTCTTGCCACGCTTGGGAGAAGCCACAGCAGCCACCGCATCTCTCATGATGAAAGGCGCCGTTTGGGTGTCATTGAAGTTCAGCCCGGCCGGCAAAATGCTGACGTCGCGGTAGGGAATCCGCTTGCCCTGTTTCTCAAAAACCGCATCGGTAAACGCCAGCAGTTCTGCCCGGGCCATCGCCCCCAGAACCTCTTCGAAGTCATCCCGGCTCATTTCGTTTTCCGGGAACAGCTCGGCATGCAGTTTTCCCGTAGATCTCGCGGGCAACGATCGCAGCTTTTTGAGAACCCGATCGCACGCGATTCGCTCCGCATGCGTAGCTCCGCGAAATCTTTGCGCAACGCAATCGGCCGGCGCACAGAAATCACAGATCCCACAGCCGGCCCCGCTATCCGATGTGTCCCCGAAGTGGTGAACCAATGAGGTCATCCGGCAATGATGGCTCTCCGCGAAGCGGATGATCTCCTCGATCTGGTCCTGCTTCTGCTCCGCCTGCAAAGTGTAGGAAGCCCGCCAACTCTCCACCCCACGGCTTACATTCTCCGCATAGTCCAGCACTGCGCCTTTGTGAATCCAAAGTTTTTCCAGAGCCTTGTCGAAGATGTCCTCTTCCATCGCAGCCAGTTTCCGCACTGCTTCTTTGCTTTGCTGCTGGGCGCCAAGCTTGGCAAAAATGCGGTCCAGCAACGCGACCGGCGGGTAGTCCCGGCCGAAAAAGAAATCGTGGGTATAGCGGTCCGCATAGGAGTACATCAGCATGGCGCGACTCGGATTTCCATCGCGTCCGGCGCGGCCAATCTCCTGGTAGTAGCCTTCCAGGCTGCCGGGAAATGCGGTGTGGATCACGGTCCGGACATCCGCCTTATCGATGCCCATGCCGAAGGCCGTGGTGGCGACCATGACGTCCAGCTTGCCCGCCATGAATTCTTCCTGCACCCGCCGCCGCCGTTGGGCATCGAGGCCGGCATGGTAGCCGGCCACGCGAAACTCGCTCCCCCAGGATGCGGACAGAGCCTTCGGCCTGCTTGCGGGTCGGCGTGTACACAATCGCCGGGCGGTTGCCGGCTTCGAGCAGGATCGCCCGCGCCAGCATGGGGCGTTGGGAGGGCAACGCCTCCACAATCTCGATGCCGATATTCTCCCGGCGAAAACCATGGATGAAGTGCTTGACCGTGCTCAGCCCAAGCTGCGCGGCGATGTCTTTCTGTACCAGCGGCGTCGCCGTTGCGGTGAGCGCCAGCGCCGGCGCGGGACGGAGAGTCGGCAGATACTGGCCCAGCATGCGGTAGTCCGGACGAAAGTCGTGGCCCCATTGCGAGATGCAGTGCGCTTCATCGATGGCGATGAGCGAGGGCTTTCGTTTGGCCAGCATCTCGGGAAAGCCCGGCACGCGCAGCCGCTCGGGAGCGATAAACAGAAACTGAAGGTTGCCCTTCATGTAGTCGACGCAAGCTTGCCGGGAGCTCTCACGATCGCGGCCGGAGTGGATGCACTCGGCGGATAAGCCAAGTTCCTTCAGCTTGCGCACCTGGTCATCCATCAAGGCGATGAGCGGGCTGATCACCAGCGTGGTTCCACCGCGTGCCAATCCAGGCAATTGATAGCAGAGCGACTTGCCCGACCCGGTCGGCATGACCAGAAGCGCATCTTCTCCCGCGGTCACTGCCTGGCACACCGCCTCCTGGTTCGGCCGGAAGCTGGAAAAGCCGAATACGCTTTGCAGCAGCTGGCTGAGGGTTGCATCGCTGGCGATCATCTTTCTGACAGGAGCTTCTTTGGCAGCGGTTGTTTCGGCCTGAGCGGGGGCCGGCGCTGTTCGAGCTACCGGTGTGGTTTGGCTTACCCGGCCCACCACCGAGCGAACGTAATCGCTGATGCGTTCGAGAAAGGGGTCAAGCTGCGCCTCACCCTGCTGGATCCGGTTGAGAAAGGCCTCCCATTGGCCCGTCATCGCGGGACTCTTCACTTCAGGGTGCACCACCTCAATCAGGTGTATCCCTTTGTCGGTGGCTTCCAGGCTCTTGCCTGTCCTGGTGACATAGCCGCGTTTCAAGAGCACTTCGATGATGGCGGCCCGAGTCGCCGGGGTACCGAGCCCGGTTTCCTTCATGGCATCGGATAGCTCTTTCTCGTCCAGGGTTCTGCCCGCGGTTTGCATCGCGGTCAGGATCGTGGCATCGGTAAATCGTTGCGGAGGCCGGGTCTTCTTCTTCAAGGCCTCAACGTTGGTTACCGTCTGCGCTTGACCTTGCGCAAGTGTTGCCGGAAGCGCCTGATCGATCGGCTTCTGTTCGGAATCTTTCTTCGGCTCCCGTCGTACTTCGCCGCCCACGTCGAGAATCTTCCAGCCTATTTGCCGCACCACGGTCCCCGTGGTGCGATATCTGTCCACGATTGTTTCGCGGTACGGATTGCCGTAATGACCGTGGTCACTTCCTGCAGATGGTCGTCATGCCACAACATGAGCAGGCGCCGGCAAACCAGGTCGTAGATTTTGCTCTCTTCGTCGGAGAGCCTGCCTGGCTGCAGCGCAACCGTGGTGGGAATAATGGCGTGATGATCGCTGACCTTGTTGTCGTCGACATAACGCTTGCCCAGGGCGCGCTCTCCGGTTCCCGGAGCCAGCTGCTGCCGGTAGGGTCCGGCGATGGCGGCCACGATCTTGGGAATCGTCTCCGCAATGTCGGTGGAGAGATAGCGGCTGTCCGTCCGGGGATAGCTGATGAGTTTGTGCTGCTCGTAGAGTGCCTGGGCCAGATCGAGTGTCTTTTGCGCGCTGAAGCCGTAGAGACGGTTGGCATGCCGCTGCAGTTCCGTGAGGTCATACAGCAGGGGCGGCAGCATGCGCACTGTTTCCGAACTCAAGCTCTCGATGGCGGCTTGACCCGTCCGTGCCCGCTCTATGATCTGGTTGGCTTCCTGGCCATCGGCGGGCAATCTGTTGTTTGCCGATGCATCTTTCTCTTCGCTGGACTTGGTGTGGGGACGGAACCAGGTACCGTCATAGTGGGCCTGCTTGGCCTCGAATGTGGCCACCACCTGGAGATAATCCTCGGGCACGAAGCGCCGCAGGGTGAGCTCGCGATCGACGATCATGGCCAGTGTCGGGGTCTGGACGCGGCCCACGGAAAGCTCTTCGTTATAGACGATCGAGTAGGCGCGAGAGAGATTCATGCCCACCAGCCAATCGGCCCGGCTTCGGCCCGAGGCGGCGTCGGCCAGCCGGTCATAATCGCTGCCGGGACGAAGGCTGGAGAATCCTTTGCGGATGGCATCCGGCGTCAGCGAGGAGATCCATAATCTGCTGAATGGCTTTTCGCTTTTGGTCGCCTCGTAGATGTAGCGGAAAATCAGTTCTCCTTCCCGCCCCGCATCCGTGGCGCACACAATGCGCGACACGCGTGGAGACAGCAGTATCTGTTGCACGACTTCGAACTGCTCTTTGCTTCGCTCGTAGACCACCAGGGGCCAATGATCGGGCAGGATGGGCAGTGATTCTAAGCGCCACTGCCGCCACTGGGGATTGATTTGATGCGGCTCGGCCAGGGAAACCAGGTGTCCAATGGCCCAGGTGACCACATAGCCATTTCCTTGCAGGTAGCCCTTGCCCCGCTTCTCGGCTCCGAGTACCCGGGCAATGTCACGTGCAACCGAAGGCTTTTCCGCCAGAACGGCGACGGTACCGGATTCACTTGCCTGCATCGTGATTCTCAGTCTACCGCGATCCCGTGGAGAGGCGGGTGCCCAGCCCGGCACCTTTCTCCTTGCCACGCACGCGGAGGCATCTCCCGTTCCACTTTTACGCCAGTAGCAGAAATGCTTTAATCCATATGTGGACGTCTCCCTCGTTGAAATAAAGCAAGCAGAACAAAGAATCCGCGATTTCATCTATTTTTCCCCTTGCCAACTCTCGGCTGCTCTCTCCGAGATGACCGGTCAACAGGTCTTTCTCAAGCTGGATAATCTGCAGCGAACCGGAGCCTTCAAAGAGCGCGGCGCGCTCAACCGGATTCTCCTGCTGAGCGATGACGAGAAACGGCGCGGGGTGATCGCCGCCAGCGCAGGCAATCATGCCCAGGCTGTGGCCTATCACGCCACCCAGCGTGGTGTCCTGGCGCGGATTGTCATGCCCCTCATGACCCCCCTGGTGAAGATCTCAGCCACCCGTGGATTTGGAGCCGATGTAATCCTGCACGGCGCAAACTACGATGAGGCCTGTGACGAAGCGCTCCGGCTCTGCAAGCTGGAAGGCATGACGTTTCTGCATCCTTTCGATGACAATGCAGTGATCAACGGTCAAGGGACGATCGGCCTCGAATTACTTCAGCAGGTTCAAGGCCTGGAGGCAGTGGTCGTACCCATCGGTGGCGGGGGGTTGATCAGCGGCGTGGCCTGCGCCTTGAAAGAGAGCAACCCGGCTATTCGCGTTGTCGGGGTGCAAACCGAGCGCCTTCCCTCCATGTTGCGTGCGATCGAGGATGGCGGGCCGGTCACCCTGCCGGCAGAAGCAACGATTGCGGACGGAATCGCGGTCCGGCGCGCCGGAGATCTCACCCTGCCCCAGGTGGAACGCTTTGTCGACGAGATCGTCACCGTCGATGAAGAGGAGATCGCCAACGCCATCCTGGTCCTGCTGGAAAGGGAGAAAACCCTGGCCGAAGGAGCCGGAGCCGTGGCCCTGGCGGCTCTGCTGCAAAAAAAGACCTCGCTAAGAGGAGAACGAACCGCAGTCCTGGTGTGCGGAGGCAACATTGATGTAAGCCTCCTGGCCAGGATCATCGAACGCGGTCTGGTCAAGGACGGCCGCCGGGTTCGCATTCGCGTCCATCTTGCCGATCGTCCTGGAGCCCTGCATCACCTGACCAAGATCCTCTCCGATCAGCGGGCGAATATTGTCGAGACGTTACACAACCGTGCGTACTACGGAGTCAACCTGGGCGACACTGTCATTGATATCACGCTCGAAACAAGGGGCGCCGCGCATATCACCGCCATTGCCAATGCCCTGGAAGTCGAAGGTTATCGCTATGAGCGTATTCAGTAAAACGATAGGGACAAGGCCAATGCAAGAGTTCTTAAGGTTGAAACGCCTGCCGCCGTATGTCTTCAACATCACCGGCGAGCTCAAGGCTGCCGCGCGGGCGCGCGGGGAAGACATTATCGATTTCGGCATGGGCAACCCTGACGGCGCCACGCCCAAGCACATCGTGGACAAGATGATTGAGGCGGCAGGCAAGACCGCCACCCATCGCTACTCCTTGTCTAAAGGAATCCCGCGACTGCGTAAGGCGATTTGCAACTGGTATCTCAGACGCTACAACGTGGAGCTGGATCCACTGACCGAGGCGATCGTGACCATCGGTTCCAAGGAGGGCATTGCCCATCTATGCCTGGCTACGCTTGACCGGGGCGATGTGGTGGCCGTGCCAAGTCCCAGCTATCCGATCCACATTTATGGGCCGGTGATTGCGGGGGCTAACGTTCGCGGTATCCCGGTGCACAGCACCGACGATTTTCTGGCGGAGCTTGAACAGAGCGTCCCTTTGATGTATCCGCGGCCCAAGATGTTAATCCTGAATTTCCCGGCGAATCCAACAACGCAGTGTGTGGATCTGGCATTCTTCGAGCGCGTCGTCGCTCTGTGCAAAGAATTTCAAATCTACCTGGTGCATGACCTTGCTTATGCCGATCTGGTCTTCGATGGATATCGCGCGCCGTCGATCCTGCAGGTACCGGGAGCGAAGGATATCGCCGTCGAGTTTTTCACCTTGTCCAAGAGCTACAACATGCCTGGCTGGCGAGTGGGCTTCATGGTGGGCAATCCTGAGTTAGTGGCGGCCTTGGGGCGGCTCAAGAGCTACTTCGATTACGGCACCTTCACGCCTATTCAAGTTGCTTCAATCCTGGCCTTGGAGGGCCCGCAGGAGTGTGTACAGGAGATATGTGAAACCTACCGCAAGCGGCGCGACGTGCTGGTCAAGGGGCTCAATCAATTGAACTGGCAAGTGCCGCTGCCGAAGGCCACGATGTTTGTCTGGGCCTCCATCCCTGAGCGATACAAAGCGATGGGTTCGCTCGAATTTTCCAAGAAGCTTCTGACCGAGGCCAAGGTAGCGGTCAGCCCAGGTGTTGGTTTCGGCGAGCACGGGGATGAGCACGTGCGCTTTTCCCTGATTGAGAATGAAGAACGAACCAGGCAGGCCTTGCGGGGCATCAAGCAGATGTTCCAGCAGGAGAGCTAATAGGAACACAACCCGCGGAATCTGCTCTTTTCCGCGAGGATGGATCGGCTCTTATTCGACAGAGCCGTGTATCCGATCCCTAGCCCTTGTCATCCCACATCTCGCCAAACGAGGAGACATGGGGCACCCTTGTTCGTTGCACGAAAGGCGGCGGAGTGACTGGACCACATATCCAGCATGTGTTTAGCGGCTCTTCGGGTTCAGTGCATCCGGGGCCGCCGTTACTCATTAGCGCTTGCATGTTCCCTCGGCTTCGCCCGGATCAACCTGGGGCGAAGACCTTCTTCGATCCGAGTACGACGGACGGAAAGAAACAGTTGGTCCCTCGCTCCGCTCAGTATGCGATTTGTGGGGTTGAATGCAAAACACCAGCGTCTCTCGGATTTCTATTCGTTCGGTTGACTTAATGGAAATCGTGTGAGTGTACCTCCAGGTTGGTGAAGGCCAACGGCTGTATGCGCCTGGCCTTGATATGGATTACGCCGTCCTGATTCTGCAACCCACCCTCGACCAGAACAAATTTGCTGCGCGTGACCACCACCCGCTCTCGCTCATAAAGATCGGGAGTGATGATGACATTGGCAATGCCGGTCTCATCCTCCATGGAGAGAAAGATGAATCCCTTGGCCGTGCCTGGGCGCTGCCGCGCAATGACACAACCCGCCGCTCGTACATAGGCGCCGTCTTGATAATTCCGCAATTCACAGGCGGACAGCACCTTCCTCGCACGCAGCTCTTGCCGGCGGTAGTGCAGTGGATGCTGCCCAACCGTCAAGCCCGTGCCGGCGTAGTCCGCACTCAGCCTCTCCTCCGTATTCATTTGCTGCAGGGGAGAAGAGCTGGAACTATGATGTGCTGACTTGAGCAAAGGGCCGACTGGCCGGGCCGATTCTTCTACCTGCCAAACCGCATCACGCCGATGATCGATGCCATCGAGCGAATTCAAAGCGCCAATACGGGCCAGCAGCGTCAGCTCTTTGCGATGCAGCAGCGGGACACGCAGCGTAAGATCTTCGGCTGAGCTAAACGGGCCGGATCGCCGGCGGGATTCGACGATAGCTTCCCCCACCTCTTGCCGCAATCCTTTGCCATACATCAACCCCATGCGTAGCGAGAGCTCACCACTGCTTTCATGCTCGATTGCGCACTTCCACTCCGAGACCAGCACATCGATCGGGCGTATGCGCAGGCCATGACGTTGCGCATCCTTGACCAGCACGGCAGGCATGTAAAAACCCATGGGCTGATTGTTGAGAATCGCGCAGGTAAACGCAGCCAGGTAACGCACCTTGAAATAAGCGGATGCGTAGGCAATCAATGCGAAGCTGGCTGCATGCGATTCAGGGAAACCATAGAGCGCGAAGGAAGTAATGTTTTGAATAATGGTTGCCTGGGTGGCTTCATCCAGGCCGTTTTTCGTCATGCCACTGCGCAGCTTCACTTCCAGTTGCTCCATGCGCTGCCAGGAACGGCGCATGCCGACGGCACGGCGCAATTCCTCCGCTTCCGCACCCGAAAAATCAGCGACCGTCATGGCCATGCGCAAGAGCTGTTCCTGAAATAAAGGAACGCCTAATGTCCGTTTGAGCACGGGTATCAGCGATGGATGAGGATAAGTAACTGCTTCTTTTTTCTGCCGCCGGCGCATGTAGGGGTGCATCATCTTGCCTACAATGGGTCCCGGGCGGATGATGGCCACCTGCACCACCAGGTCATAGAATTTGTCTGGGTGATTGCGCGGCAACGAAGCCATCTGTGCCCGGCTTTCCACCTGAAACATGCCCACTGTATCGGCGCGCTGCAGGGTTTCGTACACCAACGGATCCTGGGGTAACTGTGCCAGGTCAACGGGTTGATCGTAATGCTGCGCGACCAGGGTAAGGGACTCCTGGATGACCGCCATCATGCCCAGACCCAGTAAATCCACCTTGATGAGACCCAGGTCGGCGCAGTCTTCCTTATCCCACTGGACCACGGTCCGGCCGGGCATGGAGGTTCGTTCCAGTGGCACCACATGGTCCAACTGGCCCTGGCATATCACCATCCCTCCCGAATGTTGGCCGAGATGCCGCGGCAGGTCCTGAATCCGCATGCAAAGCTCGAGAAATTTGTGGATATGCGCGTGCTTTACATCAAAGCCCGCATGGAGAAAAGAATTCTCCAGGGTGTCATTGTTCCCCTTCCACTCCCACTGCGACACCAGGCTCGAAAGGCGTCCCAGGGTCTCAGGATCGAAGCCCATCGCCTTTCCCACTTCCCGTGCCGCTGACTTGCCGCGATAGGTAATCACGTTGGCAGTCACTGCGGCGCCAAGCTCCCCGTAGCGCGTGTAGATGTACTGAATTGCCTGCTCGCGCTTATCCCCGGAGGGCAGATCGAGATCGATGTCAGGCCATTCCCCACGGCTTTCGCTAAGAAAGCGTTCAAAGAGCAAATCCATGCCTACCGGATCGACTGCAGTAATCTCTAGCGCATAACAGACGGCTGAATTCGCCGCACTCCCCCGGCCTTGTATCAGAATGTCGTTCCGCTTGCAGAACACCACCAGGTCCCACACGATCAGAAAATAACCGGCAAACCCGAGCTTCTCAATCAAGGCCAGCTCATGCTCAATCTGTTTTTCAACTTTTCCCAATAACTTGCGATTGCGCTTGGCGCCGTAGCGCTTTAATACACCCTCCGCCACACGCTGGCGCAGAAAGCTGTCCATGGTTTCGCCTTCTGGAACCGGATAGCGGGGAAATTCATAGCCCAGATCATGCAGTTCAAATTCCAGCCGCTCAGACAAAGCCACGGTATTCGCAATAGCCTGGGGAAGATCGCTGAATCGGCCCGTCATCTCCCGCGCATCGCGCAGGTGGCGTTGGTTATTGACAGTAAGCAGGCGGCCAGCCTGTTCCAGGCCAGTATGGTGACGTACCGCGGTAAACACATCGAGAATTTCTCTGTCATACGCCGTTGCATAACGAACACCGTTGGTAGCCAGCAAAGGCAAGCGCAGGCGTTGGGCAATGCGGATGGCGGCCTGGTTGCGCCATTCTTCCTCACGCTCGTCATGGCGCTGAACTTCGACATAGACATTCTGTCGTCCGAAGACTCGAACCAGCTGTTCGGCAACTTTTACTGCTGCAGATTCTCCTCCATGCATGAGTGCCGCCGCCACTGGACCTTCATCGCCGCCGGTCAGGCAGACCAGTCCGGAAGAATACTCTTCCAGGTCTTCGAGTGTAGCTGCGCCCTCGCACTTGGTCGTCTCGCGCATCTTGAAGCGGGTAATCAGTTGACAGAGGTTTTGATATCCGGCGCGGGAAGTGCAGAGCAGGGGCAGGCGCGCGGGTTCGGGAACATGGCAATGGGGCAACCATGCCGGAGGCATGAGACGATTGCCCAGGCTGGATACCGCAATCTCCGCGCCCACATGTGCTCGTACCCCGTGCTTACGCGCAAGGGTATGAAATCGCGCCGCGCCGTAAACGCCGTTCCGATCCAGAAGAGCCATGGCCGGCATATTGAGCTCGGCAGCGCGCTGGATAAGGTCCTCGGGCAGCGATGCGCCTTCAAGAAAACTGAATGCGCTGGCCGCATGGAGTTCGACATAGCGCTCAGTCATAGAGTGCCTCTACCTGCCAACGTTGCTGGGTAAGATCACGGGTCAGGCAGCAACAGAGCCAGGTTGCCTGATTGGCAGCATCATCAGCCCTGGCCACCAGGTCCCATTGCTCAAGCGACCAGAGAGTAGGCCTCCACCAGTCTCCGCCGGATGACCAGGGCCCGTAAGCACGCTCGACCGTGTATCGCTTCTCGCGAAAGATGAAGGAGCCCGGTTGCCGATCGCGCAGGGTGACAGTCACGGCTTCTGCTGGCCGTAATTGCCGCATGGCTACGCGCTGCGTTCCAAGTTTCGCGTCAAGCGCAGTCGAAGAGGGCACTGTAAAAGGTTCGACGCGAAAGGCTTCCGGGCGATGTGTGTCTTTGAGCACCACATGACCCGCGCAGCCTTCGCCTACAATGCTGCGAATGCGCGCCAGAGTAACATCGAGTCGCATAGGCTCTGGCACTTGCGGAGAAAAAAGTCCAAGTTGCACCTTGCTGGTGCTGCCTGGCTGTGCGCTCAAGGTAAGCCCAAGGATGGCTGCCTGCGGAGGATGCGCCTGCAGATCCAGGTGGATAAGCTTCAGCCATAGTTTCCGATCATTGTTGGGCAGTGCGGGCCGCACCGTGCGGGTATGCCTGTTGCCGGTTTCAAGGTCGCTGCCTTCAAGATCCAGATGGAGGGTGATCGAGGCCAACGCCAGTATGCGTGATTGGGCGCGCACAATAAGCTGATCGAGCATCACCCCCAGGATAAAAAGCAGCGAATCGAGCAGTTCCACCGGTGAGTCCAGTTCCATTCGCTCTTCGAGAGCCAGGCTGGCTTCGATTGCGCGTAAATAAATGCGGCGATTCTCCCCGGGCCAGCAGGCGCATTTCTTTGCCCGGTTGTCCAAGCCGGGTAATCAATTCGGTTTCCTTTAGGTTCGCCAGTGCTCCGAGTGTCGTGATGCCCCACATGGCGAATGTTTCCGCATGTTCCGGAGAAAGATCGAGAACCGTGAGTGGCAAAGGCGCGAGCGCAGCACATTCCATTCCTCGCGGCACCACCCGTATGCGGCTTTGCCAGAAGAGTGCCCCCGCGCCAGGCACCTGGCCGCATGAAAGTTGCTGCTGATAGCGATCGATGCTTGTACGCACAGTGCTTGTATCTTTTTGAGCAAATTCTCGCCCAGAGTATCCGGGGAGCCGAAGAGAGTCTCCGTGCCGGCGATGTCGATTACGCAGGTAAAGTAACTGTCACTGCTCTGATCTTCTACCCGGGGGGAGAAGCCGCCGGCACACTCCAGCAAGGCTGCTCGAGCCGCTGCCTCCTCGGTTCGCGAGCGTGGCAAGACCAGGGCGGTAGGAAACATCTCCATTTCCAACCGTGTCATGCCCAGGGCTATCCCCAGGTTGAGCGCTGCACTGTTGAGCGAGCACACCTGCTCGAATGGCGGCTCGCCATCGATTACGGCTACCGGCTTGCTCAGCAACTCCGGCCGCAGGCGTAGGAGTGCCTGCAGCGGAAATTCCTTTACATCGACGCAGGCATATCGTTCCGTCATGAGCGGCCTGCCCAAAGGGTTCTGCCCTGCCACTGCGCTGTTGGCACGCTTTGTGGCTGCTTCCTGTCCCGCCTGCCGTGGAGCGCATGGGGAATACATTCCCAGGAGATTGAGGAAAACGCTGGCGGGCTAACTCCGCCCGATGTTCAAGACCGGTGAAGATGGTCGAGTCAGGAGCAAGCACGCTGCCCGGCTCCAGACGAAGCACCAGGCCGGCGCTGTTCCTGGAGCAGGCATGTTGGGTCAGCAGCAGCACATTCGATTGCAATCGCTCGGCTGCAGCACGGAAGCGAAACCATGTCGCCAGGGGCACGCGCAAGGCATACTCCGCGTTCAGGCTGCCCATATCCAGCACGATGCAGCTGAAGCCACCTGCCTGGAGCAGTAGATCCGTAACCCGTAGTGCCTGTTCCAGCCGCGCCCAGGACTTGCTCCTGGGGGCCGTTTTGATGGCAGCAGCCGGAAGCTTTGCGGGCTGCGGACCATGATTCTGTTTCTTGCCTTGCGGGCGAGGTTTGTGGAGCGCTTCCGCGCAGCGAGGAGCGATTTGAGCAGGACCGAGCAAATCGCTGACTGCAGCAGAAAGGCCTTTGGCCTCCATCCGGGGATGTCCGCCACCCGCCTGGTGGCAACCCCGGCTTTGCCTTGGGCGGTTTTTCTGCCATGCGCAATCCCCGCACTGAGGCTTGTGGCAAGGGAGTAGTAACGGGAGACGCACCGCAGCGTACCCAGAGCAGCCGCGAGAGGTCCACTCCCATGGCTGCTGCCGATTCAGGATGCAAGGTGTCGGAGACATCTACCCAGGCGCACACCTTTCCGCCTGGGTCATGCCGGCGACAAAGGTGAGCGCCAGCGAAGTGCGTCCGGAGCATTCCGGTCCAACCACCTCACTGAGGGCGCCGACAGGGAATCCGCCATGCAGCAGGAGGTCGATCTCAGGAATCCCTGTAGGCGCAACCGGGTAGGGAACACGCGCCATCGGCGTGAGCGCCGAAGGAATTCTTTCCGCCAGGGTAGCTTCTATTTGTGCGCGCAGATGGCTGGCGGTTGGCATGGCTGTATCTTCGCCTTATTTTCGCCTATTGCGGGTCTCCAGTGTCAACCGATGGTTGTGGGAAAAGTCCGGATCGATGTCTTCAAGCGATTGAAAGTAAGGCGCTTATATAATTTGATTGGCTGGATGAGTGTTTCCGGCTGATCAACAAAAAGTGTTGTAGATAGGGATGAGGTACTTGGCTTGGTTGTTCATCGAGGCGGATGAAACAGCACGGCTATTGCATCCGTCTCATGTACGACTACCGAGCCAGTCTGGCATGCATCAAATGCTGCATCGCAGGCTTGGGAGATAATCAATCCATATAGGAATTAGAGGCTGAATGATCCTGAGTTTTTTTCATTTCGCGATATTGGGGATGGCCGCAATCCCTTTGATCTATTACTCTCTTGCGCTGTTCAGCGCTTGGCAGTTTTTTCGATGTTCGCGCAAACCCGGGGTCCCCAGCTGGGCGGAAACCCGCTTCCAGCAGCTATACCCCTCCGGTGAGTAATCTCAAACCCATTCGGGGACTCGATCCCGATGCCTATGAAAATCTCGCCAGCTTCTGCCGTCAGGATTATCCGGAATACGAAATCGTCTTTTGTGTAGGGGATGCGTCTGAGCCTGCATTGCCGACGATTCAGAGGCTCATCCGCGATTTTCCCGAATGCCAGATCCGCGTTCTGATCGGCTCCGGCCGGGTAGCTACCAACGATAAAGTCGCCAAGCTGGCGCGACTGACTGCGGAAGCAAAATATGAAACTGTGGTGATGAGTGACAGCGATGTGCGTGTGCAACCGGATTATCTGCGCACCGTTGTTGCCCCACTGGCGGATCCGAAAGTAGGAGCAGTCACGTGCTTTTACGTGCCCGTTCCCAGCGAAGAAAAAACCTTTGTGCAGCGTGTTCAATCCGTGGGAATGCTCTCTGACTTTTATGCCGGGATTCTGGTTGCCAGGCAATTGGATGGAGTCAAGTTTGCCCTGGGTCCAACGATTGCCACCACGCGTAAGCATCTCGCCGGCTTTGGCGGCTATGCGGCGATTGAAAACCGTCCAGCGGACGATCTGCTGGTGGGACGCTTGATTGCAGAGCAAGGCTATGAAGTAGAACTTCTGAACTATGCGATTCACACCGTGTCAGACTTCCAGTCGCTGCGCGACCTTTTCCTGAAGCGCCTGCGCTGGACGGTGGTGATGCGCATCATGCGTCCGTGGGGACATCTGGGCTTGATTTTTACCCTTGGTTTGCCCTGGGCCCTGGCAGCGATCTTTGTGCAGCCCACGCCAGAAGTAGCGTTCGCCTATCTGAGCGCATATTTCGCCTTCCGTATCGCCATGATGGAAGTGATTGGCAAGTGGGGTTTGAAGCAGCCAGGTATTTACAAGAAGCTGTGGCTGCTTCCGGTCTGGGATCTGCTGGCCGCCTGTATATGGCTAACCAGCTTTACCCGCAACAGCATTCGCTGGAGAGACGGCTACTACTACATCCGCAATGGCGAGCTAGTTCCGGTCGACCCAGCTGCCGCATTCGAGCAGCGGAGAAAGCCCCAGAGCGGGTCTAACGGAAAAATAAGAAACCGCAGATCCCTCCACTCGCACCTCCGGAGCTCTGTGGGACGGCTGCCGCTGATACAATTCATCAGTTCTGATGAGAGAAGCCCGCACTATCGCATAGTGCATTGCAGGGCCTGGGTCCGTCAGTCCAGCCCAATCTGTCATCCCGACCGAAGCGTAGCGCAGTGGAGGGACCTGCTGTTCTAATTGCCCTCTACAGCGCTGTCTTGGCCAAGACAGGCTTTTCTACGCGCCGATCGTTCCTGGTATGGCGCCAGTTCACCCGCGGCAGAAACAGTGCCGTGTCGATGCGATCGCGGTAGCGAACCGCAATATCGATGAGTGAATCCAGCAGAGAATCGGAGAGAAAGTGCGGAGCAAGGCCAAGATCAATCAGCTTGGAGTGCTTCGCGTTGTAGTAATGCTGCTCCGCTTCCACGCGAGGATCGGGCAAGTAGTCGATCTCGACTTTCAACCCCGTTTGCTTGCCGGCATTCTGCACCAGGTGGGCTAGATCCAGCACGGAAAACTGCTCGGTGAATTGGTTGAAGACGCGGAATTCTCCCTTGGCCGCGGGATTCAGACAGGCCAGCTCCACGCAACGCACCGTGTCGCGAATATCCAGGAAGCCGCGTGTCTGGCCGCCTTTGCCATAGACCGTGAGCGGATGGCCAAGGGCCGCCTGGGCGCAGAAGCGATTGAGCACCGTGCCGAAGACCTCGTCGTAGTCAAAGCGGTTGATCAGCGCTTCATCCAGTGCGACTTCGTCGGTCATGGTTCCATACACCACGCCCTGGTTCAGATCGGTGGCGCGGGTTCCCCAGATCTTGCAGGCGAACATCATGTTGTGGCTGTCGTGGACCTTGGAGAGGTGATAAAACGAGCCCGGCTGCTTGGGAAACGGGAGCACGTCTTTGCGGCCGTTGTGCTCGATGGTGATGTATCCCTCTTCGATATCGATGTTGGGCGTGCCGTATTCACCCATGGTGCCGAGCTTGACCAGGTGGCAGTCGGGCTGGAATTCGCGCAGGGCGAAGAGCAGATTCAGCGTGCCCACGACATTGTTCACCTGGGTGCCGACAGCGTGATTGCGATCAATCATCGAATAGGGCGCGGAGCGCTGCTCGGCGAAGTGGATCACGGCTTCAGGCTCAAAGGTCTTGATGGTCGAAGCGAGAAACTCGTAGTCCGTCACATCGCCGACGAAGAGCTCGATCGACTTGCCGGTGAGTTCGTGCCATACGCGCAGGCGATCGGCCAGCGGGCGAATGGGAGTGAGGGACTGCACTCCGAGTTCGTGGTCCCAAAGACGGCGCACGAAATTGTCGATAATAGCGACGGAATGGCCCTGTTTCGATAGATAGAGAGCGGTAGCCCAACCACAGTAGCCATCGCCTCCAAGTACGGCAATTTTCATAGTTTCTCCAGATCGTTTATCAAGCTAGTTTACATTGTATGGCCAGTTTAGCTGCAATTGGATGATTGGTGAGCAGCACTTTGCCGCCACTCTTAAGTGACGGGATTAAGCTGTGTTCTGGCTTACCAGCGACTTTCAGATGATCAGACCTGGTTGTCCCTGGCGAAGATGTAATATCGCTCAGGCCGCCGCCAGAGCTCCTGGAATTGGCTGTCGTCGATAAATACGTTTGCTGACCCGGGAGCATAGGAGCCATAGACCAGATTGATAGAACCTTCCGTTCAGCAGCAGCGCAGTCCCGTTGTATAGAAGAAGACGGAAGAAAACCAGTAGTAGTGGCTGGTCGACGATTATCGTGCCTTGCGGCGACCGCTCCAGTGCGTCGACCAAGGGCTTGGATGATAGGTAAGGGTCGAAGCTGACCATTGCCAGGCGGGCGGCCTGAAAGAAGACCACCATCATAGGGCAACCGCCAGGTAGACCCTCGTTGCCTGGCCCTCAGGAGGGTGCCTACAGCCGCAATGACAAAGGCAACCGCGGCCAGGCCCAGCGGTAGCCGAAGGTAGGCAAACGACTTGAGGGTGAGGTCTTCCATGTGGCCGAGCGAAAGCTTGTAGGCGCCCGGATTGGATGTCAACGCCTGAGAGATGTCTCCGGGAGTGGGGATGTGGCGATCCGCTATCAGGATGGCAATCGCCGCCACCGCGGCAACGCTGAAGATCACGGTCAGCAGCCGTGTCCCTCCCGCGAACAAGTTTTCCCTCCGTCGCCATCGCCGAGCCAATCAGCAGCGCCATCGCCGGGTAGATGGGCATGGAGTAGTACTCCTGGGTGGTGGAGAAGGTGAAAAACACCATGACAAATCCGATCCAGCACAAGGCCAGTAGCCGGGTCTTTCCAGCGCGGTCCACGGGCCGGTAAGAGAGCCTGAAGGCAGCGGGCAAATAAACACTCCAGGGGAAAAGCCACACCAGGTTGAATAACCAGAAATAGACCGCGGGCACGGTGTCGTAGTCCCGCGGGTAGCGCAGGTTGAGGAATCGCAATAGCTGCTCGTTGATAAAGTAAAACCACAGGAAACCGTGATACTCGCCCGGGACCGCTCCTGCATGGAAAGGCTGAAATAAGGCGGGTTACGCAGAGTGGCAAGAATATGCCAGGGAGCGGCGACGAGGAGCATAATCGCAACTCCGCTCAAGGGCCGAAGCCGCCTCCACACCGCAGGAGAAGAACTGACGCGTGAGCAGCAGATACACGGCGATGGCTCCGATAGGGAAGACCACACCAATCAGGCTTTTCAGGAGCAAGCCGAGGCCGAGGGACACGGCGAGGATTGCTGCCCATGCCTTGGGATGGCGCTCGTCTTCATCCAGCACCCGAAGAAACGCCCACAGAGCCAGGGCGATGGTGAGGGTCAGCATCGCGTCCGGCAAAAGGATGCGGGTGAAGAGCCAGAGCCCGACGCAAGTCGACATGCAAAGGCCGGCCAGGAATCCAGGCCGCCTGCCGAATGCCCACGCCCCGAAGGCTGCAGTGACCCAGCAAAGGCCAATGTCGCCGAGAGCAATTGGAATACGCGCAGCCCAATCATATGCGCCGAAAACCTTCATGGAGGCCACGATCGTCCAGTAGAGGAGGGGGGCCTTTTCCAGGTAAGGCACACCATCGATGCGCGCCGTGACCCAATCGCCGGAGTCGAGCATATTGCGCGCGATCTGGCCCTGCACGGCATCGACATCATCCATCAGTGAGGGCGGAGAGACGATGCAACCCAGGTAGACTGCAGCGGCAAACAAAAGCAAGATGGCTACGTAGGTGTGCCAGCCCCTTCGGCTACCAAGACTGGTAGTTTTTGTGTCGACGCCGGGGTCGACTGAATGCGCCATTGTTTCATCCAGAGAAACAGGATCATTAAACCCCATAGGTGGTATCCCAGGTTGGCTCGCCTTTCCAGGTGAAGCCGCAAATAGCCCTCGATGGTGTCGGCGCGGAAGAGGTCGGCGTGTTCAGAAAGGCCTTCTTTCAAAGTGTCAAGCAGAAGTGGGCGAAGAGATCCGCGGAGCCACTCGTGCGCGGGAATATCGAAGCCGACTTTCTTGCGATTGAGAATCGATGGCGGCAGTTTGTCCTTCATCAATTCCTTCAGCAGAAGCTTCTGGCGCGAGCCGCGCATTTTCAGGGTGTCGGGCAAGGTGGCGGCAAATTCGACGATGCGATGGTCCAGGAAAGGAGGCCGCACTTCAACGGAATGGGCCATGCTCATGCGATCCGACTTCACCAGAATGTCATCGGCCAGATAGTAATTTTGATCGAACGCGAGATACGGGTACAAGCCGTCGCGGGCGGCCAGAGAATTGGCCAGCCGCCCCAGGATGTTGCCCATGGCGGGCGGCAATGGGACGGCGCAATAAGGCCGCCTTGGCCGGCTCGGAGAAGGTTCCATTCCAGTGGACATGGGCCCGTTCCGGGGACAGCAGGCAGCCCTCAAGAAAGCGTTTGAGTTTGTATTCCAGGCTGATCTTCTCATCGGAGACGGGCCAGAAGCGCAAGCCCATCGAGCGCCAGTTTGATCGCGGGCGCAGGCAAGGTTCGGGCGGTCCGGGCAAGCTGATTGGCGCGATAGGTAAGGTACCCGGCAAAGATCTCATCCGCGCCTTCTCCGCTCAAGGCCACCGTGGCATGGGTCTTGCACATGCGGGAGAGAAACCAGACCGGCAGCGCTCCTGCATCGGCGCTGGGTTCATCCGAGTAGTAAGCAAACTGCTCAATGGCGCCCTGCAGATCCTCTTGCGGGTTCAGGTCGAGCTGTTCGTGATCGGTTCCATAGTGCGATACCACCTGCTGAATATGCTCCGTCTCATCAAAGCTGCGGCCGCGGAAGGAGATGGAAAAAGTCTTTAACCGGCTGTGGTTGGTGCCGGCCGCGTAGTGCAGGATGGTGGAAGAATCGATTCCTCCGCTGAGCCAGACACCCAGAGGCACGTCGGAGAGCAGGTGCTCCTGAACCGACTGCTGCAGGAGAAAATCCAGCTCTTGCTTCGCGCTTTCGAGGTCGCGCGCACGGGGCGCGGGAGCGGGCAGGCGCCAGTAGGATTCAGTGCGCACCTGGCCGTCGTGCCACTCATACCAACAGCCCGGGGCAGCTTCTCCACCCCGTTCACCAGGGTCCAGGGGCAGGGAACGTAATTGAGAGACAGATAGCAGTCCAGCCCTTCCATGCTTAAGCGGCGTTCCACTTCAGGATGGATGAGGATGGCCTTGAGTTCCGAGCCAAAGAGCAGGTCCTCTCCGTACTTCGCCAGGTAGAGAGGCTTGATACCCATGCGGTCTCGAGCCAGAATGAGCCGCTTGGTCGACTTGCGCCACAGCGCGACGGCGAACATGCCGCGCATGCGGGCAAAACAAGCGGTGTCCCAGGCGAGGAAGGCGTAAAGAACGGTCTCGGTATCGCAATGAGTATGAAACTGGTAGCCAAGTGCCTCGAGCTCGGGACGCAACTCCAGGTGATTGTAAATTTCGCCGTTGAATACGATGACCGTGTCGCCATCGCTCGAGGTCATTGGCTGATCGCCCGCAGCCAAATCGAGAATCTTCAATCGGGTCGCGCCCAGGGAGCATAATCGGGAGGAGAAAACCCCCTGCTGGTCTGGTCCGCGATGGGTCAGGGACGCGGTCGCCGCACGAATCCGATCAGGATCGGAAGTCCAGCCTTTCTGGGTAAAGCCGGCAATGCCACACAAAGTGAGAACACCTCTCGGAATGCAAAGCCTGCATTCTTCACTAAACTATAGTTATAACGATAGTTTCTGCCGCACGCCGGGAGAAAAGCAAACTTTGTGGTCGAGACCGGGGCCGCTCCATGCCCTAGTACAATCAGAGTTTGCGGGCCGAATGGAATGATTTCTCAAAAACCACTGCATCTGAAAACGTTCTTGCTGATCCTGGTGATGGTCATCGCGGGGCCTCTGGGAAATGTCTTGCTGGGCAAGGGCATGAAGCAGGCAGGCAGGCTTGCCATTTGGCCTCCCACGGAAGCGCTGCACACTGCCTTGCGCGTCTTCGGCACCGGCTCCATTTGGCTTGGGGTCGCCTCTCTGCTTACCTTTTTCCTGGCCAATGTGCTGGTTTTGACCTGGGCGGATTACAGCTATGTACTGCCGGCATCCTCGGTAGGCTACGGCGTTTCGGCACTGCTCGGATATTTCATGTTGAGCGAGCCGGTTTCGCCTTTGCGCTGGCTGGGGATCGCTATTATCTGCCTGGGCGTGCTGATAGTCGGGCAGACCAACCCGCGCAGCCTTGAGCGCAGCCCGACAGGCATGGAGCACAGCTAGTGTGACTGAGGTAATCCTCTTTACGTTCATCGTGGTAGCCGGCACCGGGGGCGAACTGTGCGTCTCCCGCGCCATGAAGGCGGTCGGAGAGGTAAAGGATTTTCGACCGGCTGCGATTGCCCGCGTGATTCTTCGCGCCCTGCGGGTGGGGTGGATGTGGGCGGGGGTGAGCATGATGGCGCTGGCCTTCTTCTCTCTGCTCGGCGCCCTATCCTTTCTGAACGTAAGCTTCGTTGTACCGGTAACCGCCCTGAGCTATGTGGCTGGAGCGCTGGGGCGGTCTTCTTTCTGCGGGAACGGGTCGGCCCGCGGCGTTGGGCCGGCGTTTTTCTGGTCTCACTAGGGGTCACCCTGGTGTTCCTGGGGAATCGATGAGTGATACGCGATCCATGCGCAGCACGCAGAGCATTGCGTTCCGCGAGATCGTGTTGCTGGCCATCGACTCTTTTCGTCTCAACCAGATTCGTTTTGCTCTTACCGCCCTGGGTATGGTCATTGGGACCGCCTCGTTGATCCTGGTGGTGACCATCGGGCTTTCCGGCCGGCGGTACGTACTCACC
Organism: uncultured Acidobacteriaceae bacterium; assembly: GCA_963736535.1. Lineage (GTDB taxonomy): Bacteria > Acidobacteriota > Terriglobia > Terriglobales > Acidobacteriaceae > PALSA-350. The sequence goes on along the minus strand of CAVTPN010000005.1, from coordinate 222,167 downwards.
TCCATTCAAAACATCGGCACCAACCTGATCTGGGCCGAGTACGCCGGGCTGTCGGATGCCAGCATCGCTTCGGTGCGCGATTACCTGACGGTGGACGATATGCGCGCCGTGGAGCAGCAGGTCCCCGGCATTCAGGCCGCGTCGCCGGTGCTCAACCTGCACCAATCCTTCACCAGCGGTGGGGGCAAGGAACGCGATGTCCTGATTCTTGGCGTGAACCCGGAGTACACCGACATACGCCGGCTGTACCTGATCGCAGGACGCTTTTTCGATCAGCAGGACTCGATTACCCATAGTCATGCGGCCCTGGTCACGGAGCGGTTTGCGTTGACCCAGTTTGGCAGCGCCCAGGAAGCCGTAGGCAAGACGCTGGCTATCTCCAGCGTGCCCTTCGTCATCATCGGCGTTTTTCGGGAGAGAGTGGCAACCTTCGGGCAATCGGAAATTGTCGATGAGACCGTTCTTATCCCGTACACCGTCGCGCGTTATTTCACCGGCACCGACGCCGTCAACCAGATCTACTTCTCCATGACCGACTCGGGGAGTGTTCCCTGGGCCACCAAGGCTATTTTGAAGGCCATCAAGGGGAGGCATCGCTCAGAATCTGTATACGACGTGGGCGATCTCTCCGAGGTGCTTTCCATGGCGGGGAAAACCGCCACCGCCTTCAGCATTGTCCTGCTGATGTTTTCCATGGTGACCCTGCTGGTCAGCGGGGTGGGCATCATGAATATCATGCTGGCCACGGTGCGTTCGAGGATCCGGGAGATCGGCATTCGCAAGGCGTTGGGAGCGACTTTCCGGGAGATTCAACTGCAGTTTCTCGCCGAGGCGGTCCTGATCTCGCTCAGCGGGGGGGTGGTGGGGACGATTCTGGCCATGGCTTTGCCGCTTGCCATCGCTCTATTTACCAATTACCGGCTTCAGGTCTCGTGGCCATCGGCGGTCGTCGCCATCCTGGTCTCGTGCGCGGTCGGGATCGCCTTTGGCACCGTTCCGGCGGTGCGTGCGGCACGGATGGATCCTGTAGAATCATTGAAGTACGAGTAGAAAAGCGAGCATTTTTTCGCCCATACCGGCAATTTTTTCATTGCGCTTGTTGCATCAGCGGTATATCCTAAAAGAGCGTCGAATACGATTTTGGTTCTCAGCTCGTTCTGCTTTAGGAGTCCGCACTACCTGCAGATACCCCGATTGAATTCAGCGTCATCTCTTTACTAAGGAAGAAACAATGGAACAAGGTACAGTGAAGTGGTTCAACGATGCCAAGGGGTTCGGCTTTTTGAGCCGTGCAAATGGTGAGGATGTTTTTGTGCACCACACAGCGATTCAAGCGAACGGCTTCCGCACTCTTCAAGAAGGCCAGGCGGTTCAGTTCAACGTAACCAAAGGCCCTAAGGGTTGGCAGGCAGAGAACGTTCAGGTTCTGTAGTCTGTAGTCAGCTTTGTGAAGGAAGAGGCGGCTCAACACCGTCTTTTCCTTCAGCTTCCCGGCGAATATTGGCCCTGCAAGATCGCGGCCTGTTCTGTTAAGTCTTTCTGCGTCCTAAGTCTTTCCCTTCCACATCCCAATAGCCTAAGATCGCTCTCAAGGAGCAATCATGTTTCGAGCGTCCGTTCTCTTGCTGCTTGTGTCTTGCGGGATAGTCATGGGCTGCGATACCGGTAGCACCGCGCAAAATGTCAGTACGACGGGCTGGAAGGGCCAGAAAGTCGGCAAAAGCTCGAACGTTGCCGGCCCGGTACCGAGCTCAACCACCGCCACCCCGGGAAATACCCAGGAACCCCAGCCCAAACCGCCGCAGGACGAACCCAAAGCGACGCAAAACCTCGACAGCGACTAATCAGTACGGCTGCTAGACAGTTTCGCAATTGGTGTAGACCGAAGCGATAGGCCCTTTCGTGGTTTTCTCCCAAGGAAAACCACACCTCGCGATCTTTATCAGTCCACAGTAATTGCGAAACTGCCTTAGACTCAACTGGAACTCACATCTCTTAACTGGAGTCTTGCATGGCTGAAGGGGAAGTAACTATCACGGTCCGGCCAAACGGACCGTTTCGCGTCGAGGGTCCTATCAAGCTGGTGAACACCGACGGTACGTTAATCGATCTGGCCGGCAAACCCGCCATCTCTCTCTGTCGCTGTGGAGCATCGACCAATAAGCCATTTTGCGACGGAACCCACTCGAAGATCGGTTTCCAGGCGGCTGCGGCGGTCGTCCCTGAGTCCCGCGAACCGTAAATAAGTCAAAACCTCTTCCATCCGGCCCAGGTGCGGCGTCGCCCCATCAAACGATGGGGCGATACATTTTCCTGGCAGCCCGTCCGCTCAAACGCCTTTATTTGCCGGTCCATTCATAGCGACGGCTTCCTGCACAGCGCGATATCGCCTGGTCGATGGCGATGTTCGTGTAGGCATGCCCATCGGAGTCTGAATTGGCAATCGTGATCCTCCCGAATGGCTTCCGCCCCAGAACGCAGGGGCGTTCCGCAGGAAGGACGATTCTGAGGCTCGAAGAGGGAGTTGTATTCGTAGGCATAACCATGCGGCCAACGGTTTACCGTGATCGCCTGGATGTCACGGGAGGATTCAAATCCGCCGGCCGCCAGCATGCGGTTCAATTGATCGTGAATCTTTCGCTCGAAGGCTTGCATACGGCGTGCTGAAAAGTTCGTAGCGCCCGGCCTTGAATTGCTCCTTCGCTGTCAAACCCGGTTTACACGGCGTGCGAAGAAGGTGCAGTAAACAAGGTTCTTCCGGAGAGGAGGGGAATTTGTAGCTGCCCATGGATACCGGAAAATCAAGCATGGTGGTGCTGAAATAGCTGTTGGGGGCATAGATTCCACTCACGCCCAGCTTTTCAAAGGCCTTCCAATTGCGGAGCTGGACATTCACGTAGACGAGAGGCTGCTTGACCGCGTAGGCCAACGCTTCCTTTTGCGGCTCGGACATCTCGGGACAAAGATACGGAACGACACAGTTGTAGCAAGCGAGAACGCTCGCGTTCCCACGAACTTTGTGCAGCTTTCCGGCGAGAGAGTAGGTCACCTCCACGGCGTGCGCGGCCCCCTGCTCGCTGAGGTTCTTCACATGCACGGCCGTGCTGTTCAGCCGGATGCGAACCGGGGAGGAAGGCTGGTCCAACTTGGTGTAATCCATTTTCGCCGTGACGATGTCTTCCATCGTGCTCCCGGGGGCCGAACCCGGCACCAGCGACCGCACTAGTAAACGCGCAATCGACGCATTCCCGTCAGGGAAGTGGAAGATGTAGGGCTCCTCTTCTCCTTCTTCTTCATCCTCTTCGCGGTGGTGGCGAGAGGCGATCTTCATCCCTTTGAAGCCGGGATAACCCATCTGCCGGCAGGCGATGGCAGATACCGCGTCGATGCCGACGCAGTAAAGATCATGAGGCAGCGTCTGATATACCTCTACGATCGTGGGGGTGCACCTTGGCAATTTGCAGAAGGAAATCTTTGTAGCTTACGGTTGCCAGCCTCGCACGCTTCTCTTCCGGCGTCAGGCCGGGAGATAGTCGATGGATTCCACATGTAGGCGAACCAGATCTTTGCGAGCCTGCGCGTCGATCGGCATCTGGGCGACCGACTGTAATGGAACGAACGAGTTTACGTAATCGCCGTTATCGGGGCCGAGGACCAGTTTCTCTTGCCCGAACGTTTCTCGATCAAAAAAGATTCCCTGCTGCAATTTCATCGATGTGTAGAGCTTCTGATCGAAGTATTGGTAAAAGCGTTGAACCTCAATGCCCAGTTCTTTCAAGAGCCCAATGGACTCCTTGCTGTAACGTCCCGGAGCTTCGATCGATTGCGTGCCGCCATAGCCAAGCAGGAGCCGGTTGTCGGGATGAAATTCGTTACGTTTGGCGTGGCCTCCAAAATCATCGTGGTTATCGAGAATGAGGATTTTTGCCCCCGCTCCCACGGTCTTGCGGTAGAAGTATGCCGCGGCCAGGCCGCTGATGCCCCCGCCCACAACGATGAGGTCATAGCGTTCTCCGGTGTCGTCCGCGTCCGTCGAAGATCGCCCGTCGCGGAGCGCGTGAGCAGCTTCAAAAGAACCGGGATGGCTACCGCGCATGCCGCTGAGCGAGGGCGGATAGTAGCGTGGGTCCTGCTGGGTGATTCCCCGGGCGAGAAAGTATTCTTGCGCGGAGGAGTCGGGGCCTGCGCTCTGCCCAAATAAATTCTCGACGGGAAACAGCGAAGCGCCGATGGTAAGCGCGACGCCGTTGAGAAAATCTCGACGATCGATGGGGCAACCTGCCCCTGGCTTTTTTCCTGCTCGTCCATACCAACGCAATTCTTAATGAGGTCGGAGACACGCCGTGCGGCGTCCAGCCATCATGACAACGACGCCGGACCGGACACAGTCATCGCAAAACAGCTCTAGAACTTTAGTCGTAACGCCAGTTGAAGAATTCTGGGGTCATACGTTCCCGAGATCTGTCCGAATGTTCCCGAGGCGAACGAAGAAGACGAAGGCGGCCGGAATTCAGTGTGGTTCGCGATGTTGAAGGCCTCAACGCGGAAAAGAAGTTTCAAGTTCTCAGTCAGGTCGGTCGATTTTTCCATTGCGAGATCGAGGTTAACGCGTCTCGGTCCATAGAACGAATTCCTGGCGAAGGTGCCATAGGTCGGCGCGGACACGCTCCGGGAGCTCCCGAACCCGGAATTTCAGAGCTGCTGAAACAGTCCGGAACCGCAAAATCATTGGGGTCGAAGTAGTAGTTTGCCGTGACGCCGTTGATTGTCTGCATCTCTATGCGGATCGAACTTGGTGATTGGACGGGGTCACCTGGTTGGCTCGCACAACTTCGCGATCTCCCTGCGCCCGACGGACCCGGAATGTCCTGACTCTGATGCAGGCCTGCCAGCGCATCGAGCGGAATGCCGGACTGGGCGAAGAAAATTGGATAGAGACTCCAGCCGTCGGTAAGCCGATGCGGTCCGCTCGACCCATACGCGAGAAAGGGCAAATCCCACCCACCACTAAAGGTCAATCGCTGGCGGATGTCGAAGTCGGAGTTACCGTAAAGAGCATGGTGATCGTAGGAAGCAATCTGCGTATTGCGCGAGTTGAACCCGGAGCCATTGTCCAGATTGTGAGACCACGTATAGCCCAGGGTGAAGAACATTTGTCCAAGTTGGCCTACGTCCGCCATTCTCTGGGTGAGGCTGGCAATCAGTCCGTTATAGTTCGCATCGTTCAGCCCGGCAAACGTGGTGATGTAGCCGAAATTTGGAGAGTCCGCGGGCAGCGATTGATTGAGGATGCGGGTGGTAGTTCCCAGGATGAAGGGATTCTCGTCCAACCATGTCAGCAACTTGTGCGAGGAGCTTCCCACATAGCCGAGCTCCATCATCAGACCGTTGGACAAGTTGTTGCTGAATGTCGAGATTGTATTGGTAGATATACGGCGTCTTCAGGTGGGGATCGACAAAGTTGTTGTTTCCGTTTCCGAACGGAATCAGGCCCTCAGCATTGAAATCCAGATCTGAGGGTGGAGGAATCTGCGAGGGGAATGGATCAGGTGCGCCTGCTGTTTCGTAAGGCTCCGCCAACGTGGTGTTCGGCCCGTTGCCGCTGGGATTAAAGAAAAGATCGGCGCTGCCGGCGAAAGGAGGTTCGTCTGTCGCCCAGTCGGACATCCACCCGTTCAAGGTGTCGTAGAACATCCCAAAACCGCCACGAAGGCTGGTGCGTCCGTTTCCATACGGATCCCAGGCAAAACCGAACCGCGGCGCGATGTTTGTATAGTCAGGGTAATACCACCCAGTACGGCGCCCCGGGATCTCCCGGGAAGACCAGGCCCAGTGGGCGCATTCACGGTATCGCTGCGACTGCAGACCAGGAACGATGGTGAAGCTGTACCCTCGCGTATCTTTTTCCGGCGATGTGTACTCGTAGCGAAGCCCCACCGTAAACGTGAGACGTGGTGTTACTTTCCATTCATCCATTCCAAAGGCGGCATATTGCTTTCTGATGCTCATTGCTGGGCGCCTTCGACGCCTGATAGTACTCATCCGCTGCGCCGAACAGAAAATCCGCCAGGTCATTCCCTGGACCCGACGCTGCCCGGCCCATAGAAGTAAAAGCTCCCGTTCGTCTGGTAGGCATACACCGAATTTTCCTGCAGATGGCAAACCGCCCACCCGAACTTCAAGGTGTGCCGGCCTCGACTCCAGTTGAATGTATCGGTGAATGCGTAGGTGTTGTCGGCCTTCCGGCTGACGTTGGGGTCGTAGCCAATGGAAAGTCCGCTGTTGAAGTAGAGGTTCGGCGGCCCGAACGGATCGTCGGATTGGATCATGACGCCCAATTCCGTGGGATTTGGCTGCTTGCTGGCAGGAACAACCGTCTGATAGAAACGCTGGGCCGTCGCATGAAACTCGTTGAGCTTGGTCGGAGAAATCGTCTTCGTATAGCCGAGGTTCGCGAAGTTATCCCAGGTGGTTTGGTTGGCAGTGAATCCGGCGACATTCGCTCCGAAGAACGGATTGAGGATAGGCTCTTTGTTGGTCGCCGACGGTTAACGAGATCCGATCCGACTGGGTCGCATAGAAATCAAATTTCCCCAGATATTGGTCGGAGTTATCGACCGCGCCGCCCAGAGGAAAAACCTGGCCCGTCGGGGCGGTGGGTATCAGGCCGGCCTTGATATAGCCTGCGCCACGGGATCGATCGTCGTCGGATCGATGATTGCCTGCGCGGCTTTGGCTGCGATCCGGCTGGTAATAGGGATTGGTTTGAAGAAAGGAGACGACACTCGGGTCCGGACCAGAGTTGTTAAACTGCGAGAAGTCGCCGTTCAACTCCGCCGGCGTGTAGGTTGTCACCAATCCTTCGTTCACCGTCTGCTTCTGGCGTTGCCCCTGGTAGCCAAAAAAGAAGAAAAACCGGTCCTTTCCATGGACCAATCCAGGGATTATGATCGGGCCGCCGATGGTGCCGCCAAACTGGTTGCGCTTCAGCACGGGACGGGGATTTCCCTGCTGGTTATCGAAGTAGTCGCTGGCATTCAGAGCGTCATTTCGAAAGTAGTCATACAAGCTGCCATGCAGAGTATTCGTTCCCGACTTGATGACCTCGGAGATCGTGCCGCCCCCATTGCGGCCATATTCGACGGTGTAGTTGTTTTCCAGCAGGCGAAACTCTTCCACCGCCTCTGGATTTGGATTGAAGACAACCTGGTTGCTGGTCACCCGATTGTTGATTCCGCCATCGAGCAAATAGGTGACAGCGTCCCCGCGGCCGCCGGCAATGCTAATCCCGCCCAGTCCGTTGGATCCCCCGTTGCTTGTTCCATAAGTACCCAAGATCGTCTGCGATCGGAACCACGCCGGGAATGTCAACGCCAGATCCAGCGTGTTGCGTCCGTTCAGGGGCAGATTCTGTATGGGTGCGCCGGTGACGGTTCCCCCAATCGTCGGGTTCACCGTTTCTACCTGCGAGGCGGTCGCGTCCGTGATTACGGTCTCTGAGACCGAACCCACCTGCATGTGCAGATCGACTCTCAGCGATTGATTGATATCCAGCTGTTGTGCCGGCGTCGCCTCCGTGGCGAAGCCAGGGTGTTCTGCGGAGACGGTGTACGAGCCTATCGGCAGGTCCAATATCTGATAAAAGCCCTGGTTATTGCTGACGTCTTTGAGCGATAGCTGTACCGGAATTGGTGACCGTGATCTGGGCGCCGGCGATTACGGCGCCTTGTGCATCTGTGACCGTGCCAATAATCCTTCCTGTGGCGTTTTGTGCCCGAACGGGGACATGGGAGAAGAGCAGCGCAAACAACACCAACAGCACTGCTCTGCGGTCAGCCAATAGCCGGATTCCATAACACATTCAGCACTCTCCACATTCTTATCAGGACGATCGTGCGGAAGCCCTTGATGGAGGATCGCTTGCAACTCGCGGCTCACAAGGTCCAGCGAACGCCTGAGAGATAACTCATCGAGACTGTGCAGTGACACCGTGGAAGGTCTAGATTGTCGTTTGCCAAAGTATCTTGAAGACAACGAGGCCCGCACATGGCATCGCTCAGTCCTGAGCGACACCATGGTCGATCACTTCACACGCGTGGTGGCCGGGAAGGGCAAAGTGCAAAAACCTTACTATAAATTAGCAACCTAAGAAAACAAGCCACGCGTGTCAAGGAAAATCGCGATCTGGACTCAGGCCAGTTCGTGAACAGCGCGGTACGCCTGGTTGATGGCCTGGTCAGTGTAAGCTGCGGCCGCTGCGTCGGAATTCGCAATCGCAATCCGGCCGAACTGCTTCCTTGCGATCTCACATGGCTTCTGGCCTTCAGGCCAGTCGGGATCCCACAACGGGTTATATTCGTACGCGTAGCCGTGTGACCACCGATTTACGGTGATGGCCGAGATATCCGCAGCAGGGTCGAAACCTCCGGGCGACAATATCCGCGCCAGTTGATCTCGGATATTTCGCTCGAAAGTCTCATAGGGTGTGGCGAGCAGAGCATAGCGTCCAGCCTTGTGCTGTTCCCGTTCGGAAAGACCCGGCATACACGGGGTCCGCGTCATGCGCAGCAGGATTGGCTCATCGGGCGTTTGCGAGCACTGATAGCCGCCAATGCTGACTGCCTGGTCCAGGGCAACTCCCGTGTGATACATGCCGGGAGACGAAACACGCTGGATGCCCAGCTTTTCAAACGCCTTCCAGTTCTTGACCGCCACCACACTGTAAACCAGGGGAACCTTCGAGCCATAGCGGAGCGCATCCTTCTGGGCGCTGGGAAGCTCGGGGCAGATAAACGGAATCATCATATTCCAGCACGCCAGCACCGTAGTCTTGGTGTGAACGTTGTAGACCGCTCCGGCGCGCGCGTAGCTGATCTCCACCTCCCTGGCCGACGCTGGATCGCCAACATGGCGAACACGAACAGCTGTACTGCTCAATCGAATTCGGACCTTGGAGTCCGCCCGGTCCAGCTTGCTGTAATCGACCTTCGCTGTGACGATGTCCTCAGCTGTGCTGCCCGGCACAGCCGCCGGTACCAGTGAGCGCACCAGTAGACGTGCGATCGACGCGTTGCCGTCGGGAAAATGAAAGTGATAGGACTCCTTATTCGGGGTTGCCTCGCCCATGGCGGTGAAACCCATCCGGCGATAAGGTCCCGGCGCGATGTCCATTCCCTGGAATCCAGGAAATCTCAAGCCCCAGCAATCCAACGCCGAAACCGCGTCGATGCCAACCCCGAAAAGTCCGTGTGTCCGCGTCTGGTAAAAGGGAATGACCCCAGGATCGACCTTGACCTGCTTCAAGAGAAAGTCTTTGTAGCTCATCCGGGAAAGCCGGTCCTTCTTTTCGTCCGACGAAAGCCCTGGAAGATAGTCGACCTTCGCCTCCTGCAGCCGGGCGATATCTTTCTGCACCTGTGCGCTCAGAGGAGTCTTGGCCAGAAAGTCGGACCATGAAATCCCGTCTTGCCTGGCACGGGGCGCGGGTGCGCCCACCACAAGCTGCTCTGCGCCGAAGGTTTCCTTATCGAAGAAGTAAGCGGACTTCAGCCCCTTGTACACGCTGCTGTTGTCAGAGTTTTTTTCCAGCACCGCAGGCTGGATTCCCAGTTCGGTGAGCAAGCCCCGGGCTTCCGTACTGTAGGGAAAGGGGGATTCGATAGCGACAGTGCCGCCATTGGCCAGCAGCATACGGTCGCCCACATGAAACTCATTGCGCTTGGCATGACCACCGAAGTCGTCGTGATTGTCGATGATCAAGGATGCGTGCGGACGGATCCTGCTTGCGGCGAAAATAGGCTGCGGCCAGGCCGCTGATCCCCGCTCCTACTACGACCAGATCGTAGGTCTCGCCCGTCTCGGCGGGAGTACCCAACTTAAAGTCGCCGTCGCGGGCTGCATGCGCGCTTTCAAAGGATCCATCATGACTTCCCCGCATGCCCGTGAGCGTGGGGGGATAATAACCGGGACGATCCTGGGCAAACGGTCCTGTACCTTCTGCCATCCACTCGAGGCCGGGCATAAATCCTCTGGCCATGGAGGACCCTGCTGTGACCGCTACGCCGTTAAGGAAGTCTCTCCTGGCGATGCCGCGGTGCATGCCTAATTCTTTATCCTGATTCTTTTCGCCCATGAAGCACCTTTCCTGCGGTTTACATCAAACCAGCATAGGCCGCTGGCCAAACACAGTATAGGAGGGAGCGATCCTCAAGAGGCTCGGGAATCTGATGTCGGAAATCGCAGCGCCGGCCGCTCACCCGAACAAAAGAATGGAACGTAGGCGTAGATCACTTCTCATCCGCGAGCGGCAGCCTTGGTCTCCTCCACAGGCGCTCCAGCACTGACAGATCCATCATGCTGCGCGCAAAACCGCCCAGCGTGTCTCCCAGTAGCTGCAGACTCTCGCGCAATACATAGAAGGCAGTAACCGCATCGCCTGCCACCAGTGCGATGGCCGCGCCGCGCAGGCCGAGCGAGGGAACGTGCATCAATAGCCAGGCGAGCACCAAGGCCAGGCAAGTGGCGGTTAGCATCGCCCGCGCCATCCGCTGGTGCTGATTGGTGGCCATCGGCACCACCGAACTGGTGAACCAAAACGCTGAAACCACCATCTGCAGCAACATGATGTTGAGCAGCACCGGGTCGATCGGCACTTTGCCGACGGTCCATACTCGCCAGATCCAATCACCCATCAACGCCAACCCAAGGGTGATACCCAGGCATAGCAGCAGTGAAATCTGGCACGCACGCCGGTGAAGCATCCGGGCAACGTCCATGGCTCCCCTGCCGAAAGCGGCCGACATCTCCGGCCAGATCGCATTATTGATCAGGTTCATTCCCTGGGTGGCGCTGCGGGAGATGGTTCGCGCGGTATTGAAGGTCACTACCGCGATGGGACCCATCACATAACCGATCACTACCAGGATGCCCTGCAAGTTCAGAGCGTTGACCAGCGGGAAACTCATAAAGGACAGCGCCGGGCCAGTGAGCCGGCGAATAACCGCCCATCGCGCGTGCCGAATGCCGAAGCGAATCCAGGGTACTTCGCGCCTGAGCAAAATCCACAAGGCAAGCACGCCCACCGCATTGACGGCAACGTACAACACAGTGACCGGGACAGGAGACAAATGCAGCCCAACGCCAAGCATGGTGCTCAAAAAGGCTGCCAGCACCACCAGGCTCTTGGCCATGGTCCCCAGCGGATATTTGCCCACGCAGCGAAATGCCGCCTGGAACAAGGTCTCCTGCATGCCCAACAGAACCGCCAGTCCAAGCAGCAAGACGATGGTCTTGGTGTCTGCCGCACTGATCGCGTGCATGTGCAGCCACTCGCCCAACGGGAGCAACCAGACGGCTGCGATCAGCAGCAGGCCGATCAGGCTGGTGATGACCGTAGTAAGCACCCAGACACTCTGAAAAACCACCAGCGCCTGCTCGAAGTCCTTTGCCGCCGCCAGCATGGTCATCTCGTTGCCGGCAACGCTGCCGAAGCCAACATCGCTAAGCCCCAGGTAGCTGGGAATGGTATTGAGCAGAATCCACTCGCCGTACATGTGTACGCCCCAATGGCTGAGGAAGACAGGAACGGAAAAAATCTGAGTCAGGGTGGTGGAGAGGCGGCTGAAGGTGTTGGCGCCGAATCCTGCTATCAGCCTGCGTTGAAGACTGCGTGTGCTCATGGGGAAGGCGAGAAGAGGCGGCTAGGATCATCGTACATGGATCGTGCCGCTGCTTGAGGATGCGAGCGTTCACGATGTACCCTAAAGACCACCATGAAAGCTCTCCTGCTCTCCGAATACAATCAGCTCGACATCGCGGATCTCCCCGCGCCCGTTCCCGGTGTGGACGAGATCCTGGTGCGCGTCGCCGCCTGTGGCATCTGCGGCAGCGACGTCCACGGCTACGATGGCACTTCCGGCAGGCGGATTCCGCCCATCGTCATGGGGCATGAAGCAGCCGGGGTAGTATCGGCGGTAGGCAGCGGTGTGACCAGGTTCAAGCCCGGGGATCGGGTGACGTTCGACTCCACTGTTTACTGCGGCCAGTGCGAGTTCTGTCTCCAGGGCGATATCAATCTATGCAATAACCGGCAGGTGATTGGGGTCTCCTGCGGAGACTTTCGCCGCGCCGGCGCCTTTGCGGAGTATGTCGTGGTGCCGCAGCGCATCACCTATCACCTTCCGGAGGCTCTCGAGTTCCAGGAGGCGGCGATGCTTGAAGCCGTCTCGGTCGCATTGCACGCCGTGCGCGTTTCCGGGATGAAGGGCGGCGAAACGGCCCTGGTGATCGGCGCGGGCATGATCGGTTTACTCACCCTGCAGGCGGCGAAAGCCGCAGGGGCTTCCCAGGTGCTGATCGCGGATATCGATCGCTCCCGCCTGGAGCGAGCCGAGAAGCTCGGCGCCGACGCGACGCTGATGCTTTCCGGAAGCGAGCTGGTGCAGGAGATCCTGCGCCGCACGGGCGGCAGGGGCGTGGACCTGGTCCTTGAAGCAGTGGGACGAGACGAAACCATCTCCGCCTCCATCGCCAGCGTGCGCAAGGGCGGAACGGTGACACTCATCGGCAACATTTCTCCCCAGGTCAAGATCCCGCTGCAGGTTGTGGTCTCCAGGCAGATTCGCCTTCAGGGATCGTGCGCCTCGGCGGGCGAATATCCTGAGGCGATGGAATTGCTGGCCAATGGGAAAATCAAGGTGAAGTCATTGATTACAGCGGTCGCTCCTCTGAGCGATGGCCCGCGATGGTTTGCCCGGCTTCACGCGGGCGAGCCAAATCTGATGAAAGTCGTGCTCGACCCTGGCGCCTAAGCTTCGGCTGGACCATGCGTGCATTGCCATCCCCCCCAAACCATGAAGGACCAGTCATGACAAGTAAGGAAGAGTTTTCATCGACCACTCGCAGGCGACTGCAGGCGTGGTGCCTGTTGGCTGCGGTTTTAGCGTGGTCCATGCTCGCCGGAGCGCAGACGGCCAAGAGCCATTCGCTCCAGGTTTACTTCATCGATGTGGACGGCGGGCAGTCGACGCTCTTTGTCACCCCGGCAGGGAAGTCGCTGCTGATCGATACCGGTTGGGCAGGGAACAACGGCCTGGATGCCGGACGTATCGTCGCCGCGGCCAAAGATGCCGGCGTGAGCAAGATCGATTACCTATTGCTGACCCACTATCATGCGGATCACCTTGGTGGACTTCCCGAGCTGGTGGCGAAGATTCCCGTGGGCACATTCATCGATCATGGGCCCAACAGTCCCACCGATCCGGGCAACAACAAGAACTATGCAGCCTATCAACAGCTTATAACCAGCGGCCATTACGGCCACATTGTGCCCAAACCAGGCGATGTTTTACCGATTCCCGGTATCAAGGCAATGGTGATCAGCTCCAACGGCGAGGTGCTCAGCCATCCGTTACCCGGGGCTGGGCAACCGAATGCCTTCTGCAAGGACTCTGAGACCAGACCGGAAGACCAGACGGACAACGCACGCTCCCTGGGCACCCTGTTTACCTTTGGCAAGGTCAGAATTCTTGACCTGGGCGATCTCACCTGGGATAAGGAAATGCTGTTGATGTGCCCCGTAAACAAGCTCGGCAAGGTGGATGTTCTGGTGGTTTCGCATCACGGGCTGTTTCAGAGCTCGAGCCCGGCGTTGGTGGATGCGATCGCGCCCCGCGTAGCCATTATGAACAATGGGGCCAAGAAGGGCGGCTCCCCGCCAACCTTTGAAACCCTGGCGAAATCGCCTGGGCTGGAGACGCTATGGCAACTGCACTTCTCCGACGAGGCAGCAGCGCACAACACGGCGGCAGAATATATCGCTAATCCGCCCGGACCGGATGCAGCCAACTACCTGAAGTTGACGGTCAACCCGAGCGGCAGTTTCACGGTATTTAATTCGCGCACCGGAGCAACCAAGGACTACGCGGCACATTAGAGCTAGCTGGGAGCCTGGCTGGGAATCTTTTCGATGCGGCCCAGCAGAAAAATGTAGGCCGAGATCCCAATGCACAGGTAAATCGCGGACACGCCAAATGCCCATCCAAATGAGTGCCGGGCGCTGACCAGGTAGCCGGTCACGATCGGCGCCACGATGCCTGACACCTGGCTGGAAAAATTCATGATGCCGCCCAGGGTGCCCACGCTGCCGCGGGGGCCGATCAACGACGGTACAGACCAACCGACGGCTGCCGCAGCCGACAGGCCTCCCAACGAGATGCTGATCCAGATCAGCGCGCTGGTAGCTGTCTGGGCGTAGGCCGCGCCAAGGATGCCCAGCCCCATGGTGGTGCCGCCGATCAGCACCGCGCGCTGCACGCTGCTGGCATTCCATCCCCGCTGGAGCAAGCGGTCTACCAGCCATCCTCCAACCACCAGCTCGCAGGCCGTGCCAAACAACCAGGGCACGCCGGTGTAGAGAAATGAGTGCAACAGGTCGATGTGCAGAGCTTGGGACAGGTAGCTGGGTAGCCAGGTGAGCAGGAGGTAGAAAACGTAGGTGTAGGCGCCGAAGCCGAGGGTTATGCCAATCACTTTCGGCTGTCGTATCAGGTAGCCGAAGGATGCGGTTTCCAGGGGCAGAACCGGCGCCACTGCGTCTCGCTCCAGGATGTAATCCCGTTCCCGGTCAGTGAGCCCCGGATCATCCCCGGGGTCGCGATAAACACGGTAGAAGAGCAGGAAGTAGAGGAAGCTGACCAATCCGGTGGCGGCAAAACTCCAGCGCCAGCCGACCTTCAGTAGCAGCATTCCAATGAGCGGCACGCCGATTGCCGATGCGAATTTGGCGGCGCCGTCGAAGATGGATGTCGCCGAACTCCGCTCCTTTGCGGGAAACCAGTAGCCGATGGCTTTTGCGTTGGAGGGAAAAGTGGGAGCTTCGCCAATACCCAGTAGCAGGCGTGCGGCGAAAAAGCCGCCCAGGTTTGGAGTAATGGCGGCGGCGAACGACGCGACGCTCCATAGAAAACTGCTGATGCGTCCTACGCGGCGCACACCGAATCTGTCCAGCACCACGCCCACCGGAAGCTGGCACAGCGCGTAGGTCCAGTTATAGGCGGCGGAGAGATAGCCGAAGGTGATATTGGAGATGGCGAAGGTGGTGATGAGGGCAGCGTGGGCCACTGAGAGGTTGACCCGGTCGAAGTAGTTGACCAGCACTCCGACGGCCAACAGAAAAGCGATGCGCCATCGGCGCCTGGGGATTTTGACATGAGATGCACTGCAGACTCACTAGCGCTGGGCATAGGTTTCAAACGCATCTAGCCTCGAGACTAAGCTCTTGACATGCCTACGGCGAGGAACGAGCCAGGCCTTCCTGGGCTTACGCTTGGCGTTGCGTCCTGGAGTGGCCCCGTTTTTTCCGCGCGGGGTAGCGGCAGATTCGATGACGCTGCGCATCCAGTAATCCCCCTCGGCATCCACCTCGATCCCGTGAACCTCGCGTTCAAAGCCGGGAAACTGCTTGCCAAATTTTTCCAATGCCAGCAGGAGGAGAATGGTGGGGCTGTCGATATCGCCCAGGCGCTCTCCGGGCATGCGCACCGGGATGCCGGGAGGGTAGGGCACCAGCATCACCCCCGCCAGCCGGCGCGCCATCTCAGAGATGCGAACCTTCTCCGTGCCATTCCGAATCAGCTTCTGATACGTCTGAGCGGGCGTCAACACAGGTTCAGGGTCCACATCGCATGCCTGGTGAAGCAGATTGGTCAGATTCAATTCCCCCATGGCTGCGTGCATCTCGTCGCTCAGTTCCTTCAACGTCATGTCCCTGTAGCGGATGCGGATGCTCGGCAACCAAATCCGGCAACGCTTCGTATAAGCGTTCCCTCGTTATCGTAGAGGCGCTTGAACTCGAAAAGCGTCTCCAGCAGGCTGCCCCATTTTCCCTTGCTCGTTCCCACCGAGAAGAGGATCAACGCGGTGTAGTCGCCGGTGCGGGCAATCTCCACCAGCCGGGCATCGAGAAACTCAGTGAGGATGGCTGCTGGGATGCCCCATTCCGCCAGTTCTCCCCGAGAATTGATGCCGGGCATTAGGATCGTGACCTTGGTGGGGTCGAGCATGCAATGGTCTTCGGCGATGTCTTCGTCCTTAAAACCATGCCAGTCTTCCTCCTGCTTGAGTGTCCAGCATTCTGGCGACTGGATGAGCAGCGAGTCCGGGGTCTCCTCAAAGAGAGATGTCTGCCCAGTCATTGGATCAGTCACTGTATCCGGCTGGTAAACGCGGAAGAACCATTCCTCCCCATTGGCCGAGCGCAGCCGATGAGCAATGGAAGACATAGCCTTCCTGAAGCTAATGGCATCCTGAATCGTCTCGTACATCAGCGTTGGACCGGCCGGTTCATCCATCATCGAGGTGGCCACATCGAGCGACGCAATCATGGGATAGAAGGGCGAGGTCGTGCCGTGCATCATGAAGGCTTCATTGAACAGATCGAAGTCCAGCGGCGCGCGGTCGCTCAGCTTGACGTGGATCATCGACGCCATGGAAAACGCAGCCAGCATCTTGTGCGTCGATTGCACGGCGAAGAGCACCGGCCGGTTGGGCATATCGTCGGGCACATCCATGGCAAAGCGCCCGCGATAAATGGAATGGAATTTGGCGTAGGCGTACCACGCCTCGTCGAAGTGGATGCGGGGCACGCTGCGCGCCAGCTCGGTGGTCACCCGCTGTACGTCATAACAAAAGCCGTCGTAGGTGGAATTGGTCACCACCGCATAGGTGGGTTCCTGCGAAGGCGCGTCGGCGCTGAATGGGCTCTCCTTGATCAATTGCTGGATGTGCTCCGGGGAGAAGCGCCGCAGGGGCACCAGCCCGATCATCCCGTAGCCGTTGCGGGTGGGCTTGAAGTACACCGGGCGAGCTCCGGTCACCGTGAGGGAGTGGCAGATCGACTTGTGGCAGTTTGCGTCCACCAGAACGATATCGTTGTTCCCGATGACGCCGTGGCCAACGATCTGGTTCGAAGTGGAAGAACCGCTGAGCACGTAAAAGGTCCAATCCGCTCCGAAGATGCGCGCGGCATTGCGTTCCGATTCCGCCGGAGGTCCGATGTGGTCAAGCCAGGAACCGAGCGATGAAGTGGAAATGCCCAGGTCGGCGCGCAGCAGATTTTCGCCGAAGAAGCGGTGAAACTGCATGCCCACCGGATGCTTCAGGAAGGCCACGCCGCCCATATGGCCAGGGGCGTCCCACGAGTAAGCGCCCTGATCGGTATATTTCTTGAGCTCGCGAAAGTAAGGAGGCAGCAGCTGTTCGTTGTAGCGATCGACGGCGAAGTCCACCCGGTTGGCGATGAAAGCCGGCGTATCTCCGAAAAGATGGATGTATTCGTGTACCTGCTTCACCACTTCCAGTGGCAATTCACTGACCAGCGTCCGATCGGCGATCAGGAAGATGGGAACCTTCTTATTTCTGCGGCGGACGGCGCGAATAATCTTCAGCGCCGCGCGTTCGTCGAACTGATGTTCTTCTTCGAGATCCCAATCGAGCAGGATGGCGCTGTGCGATGGATCCGATTTCACTAGCGAAAGGCCGTCCTCCGGTGTCGACGTCCTGACTACCTCGTAGCCTTCCTCTCCAATCGCGTTGCACAGCCGCTCCATGGCGCGGTCTGATACGGAGTTAGTCCCACCCAGCTCACTGGCAATCAACAGTACCCAACGGCCATCACTCATAGCTTGGAGTCTCGACGAATATTGTTACGTGCATGTTTCAATCCTTTGTGGGGAAGCTATCAAGCTATCGTGAAGCCAAAGAGGAGCCTGTAGTGGCCTCCACCAGCTTGGTAACCGATGGCGCAATCATGTTCACCAGCACGGCCTGCGGCTTCTCCGCGGTTTTGAGAAGGGCAAGCTGACGGGTCCTCCAGTCGGCCGGCGCGCTCTTATGTTCGCGCAGGTAGCCAATCGCGTCCAGGCCGGCCTGCGAAACATGCTGCAAGCTGGTCGAGACGGGCGCCAGCTCCTGAGTAAGTTCGGACTTGGCGAGCAGCGGCTGCAGTTGCGCATCGTTGTCGCGCCAAAGCAGCAGCCACTCCTGTGCTTGGTCCCAGTCCTCGGAGGAAGCCCTTCCGGTGACGATACGGTTGACCATATCGAGGAACCGGCGCGCGGTGTCGCTCTCCGGAGGAATGGCATCGACCAGCCGGTTCAGGGGCGTGAAGGCGTCGTACTTGCGCTGCTCTTCCCGCGCGTAAAGACGGGGAGGTTGCATGACGTCGCCGAAGACGCGCAGTGGCAACGGATCGGGTTCGCCGGTCATGCGGCTCAGCATGGCGGGATAGCTGGAATTATGCTCGAGCCCGTAGTGGTTCAGCTGCTGGGAAATGATCGCCAGCCGGGCGTACATGGATGCGACATCACGGGTATCTCGGGGCGACCAAAAGCGTTCCGCGATGGCGGCGGTGCGCGGCCAGATGCGGCTATCGACATTTTCCGGGGTGACAAATTCCGACCACATCGTCGCTTCGCCGCCGAGAATGCGCTTGCTCTCTTCGCTGTTCAGGGTGGATGGCGCGTCTCCCTCGGGGTCGGCCGCGTAGTGCTCAGAGGCTGCCTGATTCAAATCGATATAGTAGCCGGCTGACAATAGGGCTCGATTACCCCCGCGGACCGCCTCGCCAACAAATTGCGGACCGCGCCAGGACTGGATGACCACATCCTTCGGAGTGCCGGGCTGCAGAACCTCATCCCAACCCACCATGATCTTCTTATGTTCGCCGACAATCTTCTGCACCCTGGCGCTGAAGTACGCCTGCAGTGCAGCGTTGTCTTTGATTCCGTGGGTCTTCATGAATTGCTGGATGCGCGGGTTTGCGTCCCATTCCTTGCCGTTGCACTCATCTCCGCCCACGTGGAAGTAGGAGTCGGGGAAAAGGGCGGTCATTTCGCCGAGGAAGGTGTCGAGAAATTTGTAGGTGCTGTCGCGCGTAGGATCCATCGCGGGGTTGAAGACACCCCAATTGCGTTCGATTTGATAAGGACCAGGGCCGCTGGCTAAGTCCGGGTAGCCCACAAACCAGGCGGTGGCGTGGCCCGGCATATCGAATTCCGGCACCACACGGATGCCCCGGTCGCGCGCGTACTCGATGACGCCGCGAATCTCGTCCTGGGTATAAAAGAGGCCGTCGGAGCCCTTCTCCTGCAGCAAGGGAAACTTCTTGCTCTCCACCCGGAAGCCCTGGTCTTCTGACAGGTGCCAATGGAAGACGTTCAACTTCACCGCTTCCATGCCGTCGAGCGTGCGATACACCACATCGAGGGGCATGAAGTGCCGGCCCACGTCCAGCATCAATCCCCGCCAGGGAAAGCGCGGCTGATCGTCGATGGTCATGGCCGGAACGACGAAGCCTCGCGGAGTGATACGGACGAGCTGCAGAAAGGTTTGCAAGCCATGCAGCACGCCCAGTGGATTCGCGGCTTCAAGGCGCACTTCGTTGGCCGTAATCTGCAGATGATAGGACTCGTCTTCATCGACCAGTTGCACGGGTGCGCTTGGCCCCGTCGTCTTGATGAAGAACAGCGGCTTATTGAGCACAGCCTCGCGCCAGAGGGGAATCCCCGTTTGCCGCGAGAGGATGTTCAGAAAGCGCTGTTTAGCGCGTTCCAGGCGCGGCTCCTGGTAACCTTCGAGAGCGATGCCGAAGCCATGGTTAATAGGAAACTCGCCCGCGCCCGGCTTCACTTGAGCGGGAAGAGGCATCAAGGGCAGGGGCAGGGGCGGGGCAGGGTCTGGCCGCTGGCGATAAGCGTGCTGAGCAGCAGAGTCATGGGGAGAATCCGGAGCAAGGGCGACCTCAAGCGAAACCGTAAACCGCGCTCAACGATTCTATCTGTATCGTGAGTTAAGGGTGGTATAGATAACCCAAAGGATGGACTGTTCATGATGCAAGCCGGCGACGTTTTTGAGCACGCGATGCTGCGTGAGATTTATGAGCAGCCTCGGGCGCTCGCCGACACCATCGAACGTTATGCGCCCAACGGCAAGCTCGCCACCGACGTCTTTCAGCCGGTTGCGGATGCGCTGCGTGGCCGGGCGCGCCTGGTGATCGCCGCCAGTGGCTCCAGCCGCCACGCGGGGCTGGCCGCGGAGATCATGCTGGAAGATTTGGCCGGCTTGATCGTCGATGTTGAATATGCCAGCGAGTACGTCTACCGCTCGACCCACACCATTCAGGATCCGGGGGTTCTGGTGATCTCCCAATCCGGCGAGACGGCGGACACGCTGGCTGGGTTGCGGGAAGCCAAGTCGCGCGGCTTGCCTACTCTGGCCATTACCAATAACCCTCGCTCCAGCATGGCGCAGGAGGCCGATGCTTCCTTGCCCACCTGCGCCGGGCTGGAAAAGGCCATACCGGCGACCAAAAGTTTTACTACGCAGCTGGCTGTCCTGTACTCGCTGACGCTCTACCTGGCGCGCATTCGGGGAAGAATGACGTCACCGACGGTCGAAAGCCACGCCGCGGACCTGCGCCGGCTACCCGCACTGCTGGAGCCTGCCCTGCTAAGGTGGCAGCAGCAGATTGCCGGGCTGGCGCCGTCGCTGAAGGGTTCTCGTGCTTTTCTCTATCTGGGTCGCGGAGTCCATTATGCGATTGCCCGTGAAGGAGCGCTGAAGCTGAAGGAATCGGCCTATCTGCAAGCCGAAGGGTATCCGGCGGGCGAGTTGAAGCATGGTCCCAACGCATTGGTGAGCCCGGATGCACCATTGGTAGTGATTGCCACCAGTGACCCGTCGGATCCGGATGCCATGTTGCGCTATCGCAAGGTGCTGCAGTTGATGAGGGACATGCGGGCGCAGGGCGCGACCATCCTGGCGATCGCGACCGAGGGAGACGAAGAGGCCGCCGAGCTGGCTAACCACTGCATCGAGGTTCCCAAAACCGAAGATCTGTTAGCGACTATGCTGGAGGTGGTTCCGCTGCAGTTGCTTGCCTACCAGTTGGCGATTCAGAACGGGATCGATGTGGATCATCCACGCAACCTGACAAAAGCCGTCCTGCAAGAGTAGTGCGACCGCATCGTGTCCTCACCACAGGCCACTCTGCCCTCACCAAAGATCACACTGTCCTGACCACGAATCGACGGGTGCCCCACATCTCGCTCGTTTTTCGCGAGATGTGGGATTCCACTGCCCTATACCCGAGACCTTCGGAACATCCTCGGAGGCGAACGGTTAAGATTCGTCAGATCCCACATCTCGCGAAAAACGAGCGAGATGTGGGGCACCCGTCGATTCGTGGTCAGGACAGGGCGGTCTGTGGCGAGGACCCAGTCAAATTCCCTCAGCTGCACGGAAGTTATAATGAAGCCGTAGACATACGACTATGGTCACCAAAAATCTTCCCCTGGAAAGTCACCCCGGCAACTTGTTGAATGCGCAACCCGATCAGATCTTGGATGCCTTTCGTCGCTGGGGCTATCTGCAAGCAAACCTCGACCCTCTGGGGCAATATCTGCTGCCGGCGCCGGTCCCGGAATTGAACTTCGATGGGGAGGCTGCCGAGGAAGCCAAGGGCTATTACTGCGGAAGTATCGGGGTCGAGTTCATGCATCTTCCCGACGCAGCCAGGCGGGAATGGATCCAGGAGCGCATGGAGCAGTCGGCGCCGTCGCCGGACCAGCGCCGCGTGCTCGAACGCCTGACCCAGGCCGACCTCTTCGAGCAGGTGATTCAGTCGCGCTATCTCGGCACCAAGCGTTTCTCGCTTGAAGGCGTCACCGTGTTAATCCCCTTCCTTGACGAAATTCTTAACCGCGCCGCTGATCACGGTGCGATCAAGTCTGTCGTGGGGATGAGCCACCGGGGGCGCTTGAACGTGATGGTGAACACCTTCGGTAAGTCCGCTGCCGACATCTTTTCAAAATTCGAAGACGCCAATCCGCGGAGCATCCTGGGTGGCGGTGACGTGAAGTATCACGTAGGCGCCACGGGCGAATTCCTCCCCAAAAGAGGCGGGAGAATCAGCATGCACCTGGTGTCGAATCCCAGTCACCTGGAAGCGGTGGATCCGGTTGCCATGGGTCGTGCGCGGGCTCGGCAGGTGCGTCTGGGAGAGGCCGGTCAGGACCAGGTGCTGCCAGTGCTCATCCATGGAGATGCGGCCTTTGCCGGCCAGGGCATCTGGGCAGAAACTCTTAGTCTTGGGGCCATGCCCGGCTTTACCGTGGGCGGCACCATTCAGATTATCGTGAACAATCTGATTGGCTTTACCGCCGACCCCGAGGAGTGCTACCCCTCTCGCTTCTCTTCCGATATTGGCAAGCGGTTGCCCATTCCCATCTTCCACGTGAACGCGGAAGATGCCGAGGCCGCGATTCGAGTGGCTTCGCTGGCCATCGAATACCGCTACACATTCCACACCGATGTCATCATCGACCTGGTCGGTTACCGGCGCCACGGCCACAGTGAGGTGGATGACCCTACCATCACCCAGCCACTGCGCTACGCAAAGATCAAGAATCATCCTCCGCTGTACGAGATCTATGCCAGGCAAATCGGCGTCGATCCTTCCGCGCGGGTCAAAGAACTGCAGGCGGAGCTTGCCGAAGCGCAGAAGCAAGCGACCAGGATGGCCAAACGTGCTGTGCTGGCAAAGCTTCCCGGCTATTGGTCGAATTACTCTGGCGGACCGTACAAGCCTGAGTACGAGGTCGACACCGGGTTGAGCGCTGCCACAGTCCAGGAAATCAGCAACAGCCTTACCACGTATCCGCGGCAGTTTCATATTCATCCCAAAATCAAGAAGCTGCTCGAACAGCGCAGGGAGATGGGGCGGGGCGAGCGGCTCTTCGATTACGGCATGGCTGAAGCCCTGGCCTTTGGCTCGCTGCTGCTCAAAGGAACGCCGGTGCGTCTCAGCGGCCAGGATAGCCAGCGCGGCACCTTCAACCAGCGCCACGGCGTGCTGGTCGACATCGAGAACGAACAGCACTATATTCCCCTGGCCAACCTGGCCCCGGATCAGGCCCGCTTCGAGGTGTATAACTCGGTGCTGTCTGAAGCAGCTGTTCTTGGCTTCGAGTACGGCTACAGCCGCGACTATCCCGAGACACTGGTTTTGTGGGAGGCGCAGTTCGGTGACTTTGCCAACGGCGCGCAGATTATCATCGACCAGTTCATTGCCTCAGGTGAAGACAAGTGGGGACTTTTGAGCGGCGTGGTGATGCTGCTGCCGCATGGCTATGAAGGTCAGGGGCCGGAGCATTCCAGCGCGCGGTTGGAACGCTACCTGCAATTGGCTGCGCACGACAACATACAAATCTGCCAGCCCTCTACGGCCGCGCAGTACTTCCACTTGTTGCGCCGTCAAGCCATGCGAGCGTGGCGCAAGCCGCTGATTGTATTCACCCCCAAGAGCATGCTGCGCAATCCCGATGCGAATTCGCCGGTGGCCGGCTTCGAGTTACCGCGCTTCCA
This sequence comes from uncultured Acidobacteriaceae bacterium, assembly GCA_963736535.1. GTDB lineage: Bacteria > Acidobacteriota > Terriglobia > Terriglobales > Acidobacteriaceae > PALSA-350. The sequence continues at coordinate 198,746 of CAVTPN010000005.1, read as the reverse complement.
GAATGTCCTGCCGGAAACAGAGGTGCAGCAGGTCAACCGTCTCCTGCTCTGCACCGGCAAAATTGGTCACGAGTTGCGCATCGAACGGGCGAAGCGCAAGGACAGCACCACCGGCATCGTCTTTCTGGAACAGCTATACCCATGGCCGGAGGCGGAGCTGACGGCGGAAATCGCCCGTCATCCCGAGGCGCGCGAAGTCGTTTGGGTGCAGGAAGAGCCAGACAACATGGGGGCACTTTCGTTTGTGGTGCCGCGGTTGCGCAGGCTCTTTCCGGAACGCAAGGTGCTCAGCATCAAGCGCTCGGCGGCAGCCAGTCCAGCGACCGGCTCGGCCAAGGCGCATGACCTCGAACAAAAGACGCTCATCAGCCTGGCCCTGCGCGACGAAGGCAAATGATGTAGCTGCGTGTATGATTCGGCTGCTATGGCTAGAGACACGCCTGGATTCGCGGAAATTCCCAGCGCCAAATCCATAGCGCAGTCCCCCCTGGTCACACTCCGCGCCTTACTCATTCCCGCTCTCGTTCTGCTGGCCATTTACTGCTTCCATGTCAGTTTTTATCGCAATTACTTTCCCTTCGGAGATGACCCCGCTCTTCTCCATGCGAGTGAGGGAAACCCCGCAAAATGGTTTACCGAGGGATATTCCAAGTACTTCGTTGTCTATCCAGAATGGAATGTGCCGCGGACGGATTTCCTGCGCCCCGTCGTCAATCTAATCGTCCGCCTTAACTACCTCTTCTTCGGCGAGCATTACCTTTTCTATTTCGCGACCTTCTATTTGGCCCAATTCCTGGTTTGTGTGGTGGTGGTTTGCCTGGCGCGGCGTTTTGGCGTGGGCGAACGATGGTTGTATTTCATTGCGCTGCTTGCGGCTATCAACCCTGCCTTTCTGGGGGAGGGTCTTTATAGTGTGTCCTTCCATTTCGATATCTGGTGCGGGTTATTTACCGTCCTTGCTCTTTATCTGATTCTTCTCGAGCACAACGCCCTTGCAGTCCTGAGTCTCACCTTAGCCGTCTTTACGAAGGAGTCGGCTCTCTTTGCTCCGATCGCTGCCGCGATGACGGTTTACCTGATTCGTCGCCGCAAACTGATTGCTCTTAGCATGCTGCTTCCCTTGGCCGCATGGGCCGGGGTGTGGAAATTTGTCTTTATCGGATCCCCAGCCGGCAACTACGCCTTGCAGGGCGACCCGAAGGCGTTGCTGATGAAGGGATCGATCGAGGGTTTTCTGAGGTGGCCTACTGGAATTTTTGATTACCATGTTGCGAGAAAACTCCTGTTCGAACATTCCGTCCTCGCTCATCTGCCCGATCTGGTTGTCCTGCTGATCAATCTACTTTTATGGGGATTTCTCTTCGCCTTAGGAGCTCATTTCGCAAGAGCTGCGTTCCCTCCAAGGTCACTCTCCGCAGAAGACAGATCAGTATTGGCGGTTCTTATCTGGTTGGCGGGAGCGCTCAGTTTCGGAGTGCTGGTCGGTTACGATGCGCGGTTTGGCGGTTCGATTTATCCACTGGAGATTGTCACTTGCGCCATCATCTTTTACGCCCGTGGGCGCAGTCTGGTGCGTCCGTTCGCTGCGTGGGCGATTGGTTCACTGGCAGTGGCGTTTCTTTGGAATCTGCAAACCATGGTTCCGGGCGCCGATGGGCCTGGCCACCATTCTGCGCAGATTTCCACCATGCGGAGCCTGGTGGATTCTCTTCGGCGATACCGGGCCGACGTCATCTATGTTTTGAACTCCTCGCGTTCAGACGCTACTCCATCGAACATTGCGAGCTTGGCAGGCACACCCCTGGAAACGGTAATTGTTCTAAGTGAAGCGGGGGGTTGCGCTCACGACAGTAGGGCGGATCCGGCGGTGGTCCAACCAGTAGGTGAAGCGGTGCATATCGTTTCGATTTTGCCGGCATGCGCCAGCTATGAGTTTAATGGGGTCAAAGCCTCGATTTTGGAGCAAGCGTTTGGCGGCCTTCTTCTCCGCGATCACTGGGCCAGATACAGCCTGCCGCAGGGCCGCATCCTGGAGCATGGATGGGTGAACAATAACGCAATTGCGGCCATCGATTTGGGCAGAGAGCTGAACCTGGACCTCTACCCGGAACAAGGAAAATCGTGGGTCATTCTGTACTACGATTGGTCCAAAGGAAGCTTCCTGTGTGGGGGAGCACATTGCTCGTCACCTCCCGACGCCAAATGAGAAATGACAATCTGCGGACATTGCCGTGACAAGTTTGGTCATGCGCCGGTTTAGTCTCGACTTTAAGACCGGCTCAGGCAATTCCAGTCCATTGTGACCGGCCAGGCACGGCGACCCCTCGGACTCCCCCTGAAGACCCCAAGACCATGTGGATGCCGCTCCTCGTTGAAGCGGATGGAGACAGCCGATGTACGTGCTGCAGTTGTTCGAGCGTGGAGCGTCCGAGTTTCCGGAGGCTTTAGCCATAGCATGTGAAGGCTGGCAGGTCACTTACCGCGAATTGAACCTAAACGCTGAGCGAATCGCGCGCGGTCTGAGAGAGGCTGGCGTGACGCGCGGCACCCTGGTGGGAGTCTTTCTTGACCGCTCGCCGGAGATGGTGGCTGCGCTGCTCGGTGTATGGAAGGCAGGCGGCGCTTACATACCCCTCGATCCAGCGGCGCCCCCCCAGCGGATCACCTTTATGCTGGAAGACTCCGCTCCTCCCCTTGTGCTCACTGTCGATGAACTGGATGGCGCACTCCCCAGCACCTCCGCCCGGGTGATCCATCTCGATGATCTTTGGGTCAAGCGAAGGCCGGTGGACCAGGGTCCTGCAACCAACACGGTTTCCGATGACAGCGTCGCTTATGTGATCTATACCTCCGGTTCGACGGGCAAGCCAAAGGGGGTATGCATCAGCCATGGAGCACTCGCCAACACCATCCGCGGTGTAGGCCAGGACTTGATGCTGCGGACGGATGACGTCGTGCTTGCCTGGTCCACGATCGCGTTCGACGTTGCATGTCTCGAGATTCACTTGCCTCTTGCCTTCGGCGCCAGTTTGTATTTGATAGAGAAGAACCTGGTCGTGGGCGGCGGTTCGCGGATCGAACAACTGCGTGCTTCCGCGGCGACGGTTATGCTCGCGACTCCCACCATGTTTCGCCTGTTGCTCGAAGAAGGGTGGCGGGGCGATGCCAGGATGCAGCTCATCTCCGGCGGTGAGGTCCTGCCCCTCACGCTTGCCCGAAGCTTAGCCAGGATCTGCCGCGTGCTCTGGAACCAATATGGGCCGAGCGAAACGGCCATCTGCGCCACCCGGGCAAGAGTCGAATCCGACGTCACGAAGATCACCATTGGCTCTCCGTTGCCGAATGTCAGCATCCACCTTCTCGATTCCCAGCTTCAGCCGGTGCCGCAGGGTGAAGTGGGCGAGATGTATATCGGTGGGGCGGGTGTGGGCCTCGGCTACCTCAATCGGCCCGATCTTAGCCGGGCATGCTTCCTTCCCGATCCTTCTGCTGGTGGAGCAAATGGTCGGATCTATAAGAGCGGAGATCTTGCCGTCCAGCTCGAGGACGGCCGCTTCGACTACCTGGGCCGGCTGGATGGCCAGGTCAAGATTCGCGGGTTTCGCATCGAGTTGGGAGAGATTGAATCTGCGCTCAGGGAATGCGAGGGGGTGAAGGCTGCGGTAGTGCGCGCGATCGAACTGGAGGACGGCGATTTGCGCCTGGTCGCTTTTGTGGTTGGCGCGGGGGCGTTCCTGGTGGGCCAATGGAAGGAGTTGTTGGGCCGGCAACTACCTTCTTACATGGTCCCTGCGGAGTTTGTATCATTGCCTTATTTTCCCACCACCACTGGCGGTAAGGTGGACGGCCAGGCTCTGGACGCGATGCGTCTTCATGCCGCAACTTTGCCTCCTCCTGCACCGGCGCCATCCGCGGTGAATGCGGTCGAAGCACGCCTCAAAGCAATCTGGGAAAGGCTGCTCAAGGTCGAGACGGTCGGTATCCATGACGATTTCTTTTCGTTGGGTGGGCACTCCCTGCTGGCGGCGCGTATGTTACTCCAGATCGAGGGATGGTTCGGCTGCAAGCTGCCCCATTCTGTGCTGGTGGAGCATCCCACCATCCACGGTTTGGCAACGTACCTCCGTCAGAGTCCTAAAGGGAAATGGCCGGCGCTGGTAACGATCCAGGCCGGCGCATATCAGCCGCCGCTGTTCATTGCCCATGGCATAGGGGGAAGCCTGCTGAGTTTTATCGAGCTGGCGGCCCAGCTGGGTCCGGCGCAACCGGTGTATGGCCTCCAGCTGCCCGCATCGATCGATGAGCATCAAGCGGAACTGGGCACCTTGGCGGAAAATTATCTGCGCCAGGTCCGCGCAGTTCAGCCGTCCGGCCCCTACCATTTTGCCGGGCATTCTTCCGGTGGCCTGGTGGTCTTTGAGATGGCCTGCCAGCTCAGTGAGCAGGGCGAAACCATGGGTCTATTGGCGCTTTTGGATTGCGACCCCGATACAGGCAAGTCGGTATATCAGCCCTTTCGTGATTGGGATTCGTTGAAGGCTTCCTTTTCTCGTGCGCGCGTAGAGTTCAAGCTGCGCGAATTTGGAGTGCGCGAATTGCTGCGTCGCAGAATCGACTATCAGCGGATCAAGATCAAGGCCTGGCTTGCCGGCCGATCACGCCGTGCAGGAAGGACCCATGGCAAAGTGGAAGCGGAAGGATACCTCGCGCTCGCCCTGCGCGATTACGAATTGAGGCCCTATCCCGGGAACATCACTTTGTTCGTGGCCCAGGACGAGCCCGGCGCCAAGGCCGAGCCGGCAAACGCGTGGGCGGGAAAGGTTCTGGGTCAGTGTGAAACGCGGCTGATTCCAGGAACTCACCGGACGATCTTGAATCGCCCCCAGGTGGTTTCACTTGCCCGGGAGATCAGCCACAGAATGCTGAAGAATGCGGACGCAGGCTCGAGAAGCGTAGTGGCTTGAGTCAGGGATGAACGCTGAAACGGGCAATCCTGGCTTCGCCATGAGCGGTTGCGAGGGCTCCGATTGTGCCCGATGCCGGCGACGCGTCGTAAAGCTTCCACGGGTATTGAAAGCGCACCCGCGTTCGTAGCAGCTCCGGCGGCGCGTCCGGCAACAACCCAACATCAAAGCTGTCGAGCGCACGATGAAGGCCCACTCCTTCGGCCTTAAGAATTGCTTCCTTGCGCGTCCAGCAACGATAGAAGCCGCCAAGCCAGGCATCGCCCTGCAACCCACTCAACTCAGAAAGCTCGCTGCTGGAAAAATTCGTTGCCGCCACTTCCGGTTCGATGGGCCTTACCTCTTCCACATCTACACCCACTGGTAGTCCGTAGGCCACCGCCAAAACGGCAATGCTCCGGCAATGGCTCAGGCTGAAGTGAAGGGAAGACGCCTCGCCGGCCAATTCGGGTTTGCCGAAGCGATTGGCATGGAAGCTGAGTTCTTTCCCAGGCTGGTTGAGATAGCCGCCGAGAATCCTGCGCAGGTTGGCATGGGCGACCGCATAACGTATGCGATCCGGAGCAAAATGAAAACGTTGCATCCGGTCCATTTCCGCGGGTCCCAGGGTGTCGATGTGAGCAGACAGATCTGCCGCAGCTGGTTCGAGAAGCCACGCCCAGAGGTGGACTTCGTCTGGGGAGATCGCCGTTTGGATTCCGGAGCAAGGCCAGATAAGCGCGGAGATCACGTCCGATCGACTCCCTTAATGGTGCTGCCGTAGGCCTACGCGTTTTTGTCTGGGCTATCCCCTCTTGTGCCCCCTCCGGGGTTTTCGACCCACATCAATTCCAATTGCCGCAATTTGTTGGTCAGGAAGGCCACGTCACGGGCGCTGACATCTTCCGATTCCGCCCGCGCGATCTCGTGCTGTAAGAAGTTGAACGCCGGCCGCATGTCCACCGGGAAGTCGTCACTACGGAGTCCACGCAGAAATTCCCACGCCTGCAGAAGGAGTGTCCGATCACCCGCGTTCGTCCCTTCATGCGCCAGCACCGAGGCTGCGCGCCGGAGTCGTTCATGAGCATCCAGTTTGATCATGGGTAATGAAAGTGTGACACGAAATGGTCAAAATCATCTACCACTCAGGAGCACTTTGCGACCCCCCGCCTTATTCCTCAACCAATATAATGAAGTAGCGCCGAGGGCGCTGCACCGAAAAGCAACCCATTACCCTGTTGACTCCTCAGACAACTGAGGGCAAGCGCACCTGCCAAGGTTGAACTGCCGATGGACACAACGTTGAGTGACACAAAAAGCGATACTGCCGCGGGCTACGACTTCCGGTCCCCGTTGGCTGAGTACGTGCGCAGCCAGGCATTGCCTGTGGATAAGCTGGGACATCAGCCGCGGCTCTATGCGTTGACCCAATTGGTTGGGCGAGGCCTCGCCTACGACGACGATGTGGTATACGCTGCGGCGTGGTTGCATGACCTGGGCGTCTTTATCGGTCATCGGCCCGAGGATCCGGTCAAACTTTCCGGCTGGGATAATGTCAGCTACGCGATGAAGCAAGCGCCGGCGGCACTTCTCCAGGCCGGCTTCCCTACGACAAAAGTTGCACAGGTCGTGGAAGCGATACGCACCCACCAACCGCATTTGAGTCCGTCTGCAATCGAGGGCACGATCCTGCGGGATGCGGACATCCTCGAGCAGCTGGGGGCGATCGGCGTTTTGCGCGTGGCGGCAAAGATAGGCCGCGATACGCGTTATCCAACATTCACCGATGCCGCAACTACCTTGCGCAAGGCCCTCGCGGAGCTGCCGGGCAAACTTCACCTCGATACGGCGAAAACGCTGGCGCGGCCGAAGATCGCTCTCCTCCAGGCATTCCTCCGGGAGCTGGACCAGGAAGCGCACGGTGCTCTGTGCTGAAGTCGTCCGTTATGGTTACCTATGATGTTCCAGGGCCGGGTAGCTGCGCGTGGAGTGTGAGAGACTAACCGTTGCCGCGGCATTGTGACAAGACGGTCTTTGCGTAAGGCCAGCCGGCGGCGGATTTGCATTGGGGGCCTGTTTCATGAAGCTGAAAAACGCCAAGGTAGTGGTGTGCGGCGCCGGGGGTTTCATCGGCGGACACCTGGTCAAGAGCCTGCTGGACAATGGAGCAAACGTCATCCGCGCGGTGGACGTAAAACCGCTCAACGAGTGGTACCAGACGTTGCCCGGTGTGTCCAATCTGTCTCTGGACCTTAAAGACAAAGACAGTTGCATGAAGGCGGCGCAGGGCGCCCAGGTAGTCTTCCAACTGGCCGCGGATATGGGCGGCATGGGTTTTATCGAGAACAACAAAGCCCTCTGCATGTTGAGCGTGTTAACCAATACGCACATGTTGATGGCCGCACGGGAAAAGGGAGTCGAGCGATTTTTCTACGCTTCCTCCGCCTGCGTGTACAACGGCGACAAGCAAACAAGCCCGGACGTGGTTGCGCTTAAGGAAGAGGATGCCTATCCGGCGCTCCCCGAAGACGGCTACGGTTGGGAGAAGCTGTTTAGCGAACGCATGTGCCGCCACTTTGAAGAGGACTTTGGGCTGCAATGCCGGGTGGCCCGCTACCACAATGTCTACGGCCCTTTGGGTACGTGGACCGGCGGACGCGAAAAAGCGCCGGCTGCCATCTGCCGCAAGGTCATCGAGGCCAAGTCATCGGGCAAGCATCAAATAGAAATATGGGGTGACGGCAAACAGACCCGCAGCTTCATGTATATCGATGATTGCACCCGGGGCACGCAGGCGATTCTCGAAAGCGAAATTCATGAGCCCATCAATCTGGGCAGCAGCGAACTGGTTACCATCAATCAATTGGTAGACTTGGCGGAATCGATCGCCGGAGTGAAGCTGGAGCGCAAATACAACCTGGACGCGCCCAAAGGCGTGAACGGACGCAACAGCGATAACACCAAGATTAAACAGTACCTGGGGTGGGAACCTTCGATCCGCCTGAAAGAAGGCCTGGCGAAAACCTACGCATGGATAGAGAGCGAAATGATGGCGGTATCTAGAGCGTAATCAGAGTTACTGTGATTGGTGCATGCAGTTCGATTACAGCAGCTCTAACAGTCGACTAGACTGAGTCTACGGGAAACTGTGGGAGTGACAGCAGTGGCGACGGCAAGCGCTCAATTCCGGCAGATTCTGGGCATCCGATTCTTCATCGGAGATGCAGATGAAGCGATCGCCCGCATGAGTGGGGGCGGCTTGCTGGTGGTTCCCGCAGCCCCAGCTCTAAAAAATCTGGCCCACGATCCGGAATATCGAGAAGCTCTCCAGGGCGCAGACCTGGTAATCACTGACAGTGCCTTCATGGTTATGATCTGGAATCGTCTCAAGCGCGATTCCATTCGCAGGGTTTCAGGCCTGAAGTATTTGTCTTCGCTGTTGAAGCAGCCCGACTTTTACCAGCCTGGCGGGAGCTTCTGGATCATGGCTAGCGAGGAAAGCGCGCGCAGAAATTGCGCTTGGCTGCGGCGGCAGGGGATTGAGTTGGCCGCCGACGACAGATACATCGCACCGCTTTATGGCAAGACAATTCTTGATCGTGCGCTCCTGCAGCGGATCAATGAGCGGCGTCCTCGCCATATCGTTGTGACCCTGGGGGGCGGCACGCAAGAGCGCCTCGGGCTTTACCTGAGAGGCGAGCTCCACTGCAGGCCTTCCATCCATTGCATTGGGGCAGCCATTGCCTTCCTGAGCGGCGACCAGGTGCAAATTCCGAGATGGGCAGACCGCATGTATCTGGGATGGCTCTTTCGCTGTCTCTCAGATCCGCGGCGTTACATGCCGCGCTATTGGGATGCGCGCAAGCTGCTTTCCCTCATGGTCCGTTATGGCAGCAGCCTTCCGGATGCCCTCATGAGCGCTTCGCCGGCAGGTGTAGAGCTGGCGGCCGTGGCCTCAAAGAGCGACTGCATTCCATCCACGCCCAGCACGTCACAGTCGTAGTTGCAGCTCTGACTTCCCTGGAACGACTTTACAGGCTGCGAAAAACCTCGCCGTTGAGTAGGTCCGGGCTTCAGCTCGGAAACCTGGAGTTTCTACATCTTCGTGAGCCCTGGGAATGATCCATCGAGCTTCGGTTTTGGGTTTTGCTTTGTATCAGGGCACGACTTTACAGGATGCAGAAAAACTCATGCCTTGTGTCAGGGCACGACTTTACAGGCTGCGGAAAAGCTCATGCTTTGTATCAGGGCACGACTTTAGTCGTGCCGTAAATGTTGCATACTGGACGGCTTTAGCCGCTGGGGTACGTTTTTCAAAGGGTAGTTCCCAGGCAAACGGAGATGGGGAAGCGACACCGCAGGGGAGAGGCTGCGGAAAAAGTCCGCACCGAGACGGAAAGGAGTACCTCAGGGGCTAAAGCCCGTCATATTCGTAATCGTTTACGGCCCGACTAATGCGGGTTACGGTCATTTTGCCGGTCTTTATGCGCGAGGTGGTCGTCCGTCGATAGCCCCGGAGCGTCTGATCCGGGCTCAGCTTCTGCAGGTGCTGTACTCGGTGCGCTCGGAACGTCAGCTGATAGAGCAATTGGATTACAACCTGTTGTTTCGTTGGTTTGTGGGCTTAGAGATGGACGAGGCAGTGTGGGACGTGACGGTCTTTACCAAGAATCGGGAGCGTCTGATCGGGGGCGGCATCGCCGAACAGTTGTTGCTGAAGGTGGTGGAACAGGCGCTGTCGCGGCAGCTGTTCAGTGAGAACACTTCACCGTGGATGGCACGCTAATCCAGGCTTGGGCCAGCCGTCGCAGCTTCAAGGAGAAGTCCTATCCACCACCCGGGGCAGCGGAACCCGCGGTCGCAAGCTGCTGCGCGATACCCATGAATCGACCACGGATGGCGACGCGCACTCTACAAAAAGAGTGGCGCGGCCACAGCCGTGCCGAGTTATCTCGGCCATCTGTTGACTGAGAACCGCAATGGGCTGATCGTCGGCGCAATGGTGACCCAGGCCAGCAAAACGGCGGAGGGGGAGGCAGGCTGGCGCTAGTGGACGGGCTTAAACTTGGGCAAGCCAGCACGCTGGGCGCCGACAAAGGCTACCAGCAGCAGCAGTTCGTTGAAGGACTACGAGCACGCAACGTGGTGCCGCACGTAGCTGAGTATCAGCCTAATCCTAACTGGCCAAACTCGCTGACAGAGGCCGAACGCAGCAGCCAAGGCTTCGCCATCAGCCAGAGCAAACGCAAGCTGGTGGAGAAGGTCTTCGGCTGGGCCAAGCAGGACCGAGCGATTCGACAAGTAAAGCTGCGCGGCAAGCAACGCGTGGAATGGATGTTTCGCCTGTTCGCCGCTGCACACAACCTGCTGCGCATGCGAAAGTTGATTCCTGTGGTGTAAGTCCCGGGGAGACGTGTCCCCAAAAATGCGCAACCACGTGCCAATAAACGAAATAATCACCTAAAACCAACAAAAAACGCCCTACTAATCCTAAGGGAAATCTAAAACCCAATCTAAACTTTGTTTTTCCGCAAGCTGTAGTCGTGCCCTGATACAAAGCATGAGTTTTTCCGCAGCCTGTAAAGCCGGGCCCTCATGCCAAGAGCCGCTACTGGTTTCCCCGCACGCTGGCGCGTTGTGTTTCCGCGTGCTTGGCTGCAGTCTCCAGCGCTTTTGCCTGGGGCAGGTAATCGAGCGCCTTGTTGATCATGGGATCCCAATTTGCCCGCACCTTCAAACCCTCTTCCTGGCCAAACTGGGTGGTGAAGATCTCAGCCTTGATGTTGGCCTTGACCCAATCCATGACCGGGGTCAGATCGGCATCGGTGTAGGGAATCTGCTGGCTGGTCAGGAATTGCTTAAAGGAGTCCATCACCGTGTCGTCCACCTGGAAATCTTTGCCCACGGTTCGGTTGGCCATGTAGTGCTTGGCGAAATTAAAGAACGCGTAATGTTCCAGCAACACATCCTGAACGGGGACGGACTTCGGCGTGTCGATCTTGTCGTCCGGTGTGATCCCGCCTCCGCCAAAGACCGTTCTTCCGGAGTCGGTGGCTTTCACCTCACGACTCTTCGTATCCTGCGGCTGATCGTGGTTGTAGTAGTAGTCGTAGAGCGAGACTCCGTTGTAATTACGCTGAATGAGCCGGCCGCTGGGGGTGTAGTAGTGATAAGTCGTTAGCGCGAGGCCGGTGTTTTCAGACAAGGGGTAGACGGTTTGCACCAGTCCCTTGCCGAAGGTGGTTTCGCCGGCGATGATCGCGCGATCGTGATCCTGCAGTGCGCCGGAAACAATTTCAGCAGCCGAGGCCGTGCCGTGATTGACCAGCACCACGATAGGATATTCGCGGCCGCCGTTGCCATGGGTAGCGCGGTAGGTTTGTTCCGGGAAGGCTCGCCCACGCTGGGAGACAATCACCTGGCCCTTTTCCAGGAACTTGTCGCATACCGCCACCGCTTCACTTAATAAGCCACCGGGATTTCCCCGCAGATCGAGAATCAATCCATCGATACTGCCGAAGTGATCCAGCGCATCCGAGAGCTCACGGCCGGTCGTCTCCTGGAAGTTGGTGATGTGCACGTAGCCAACAGTGGGCCGGATCATGTACGTGAGGTCGATGCTGTTGTGCGGGATCTCATCGCGGATCAGGTCGAATACCAGCGGCTTGGCAGCGCCCTCGCGTGCGATCGTAATCTGCACATGGGTACCTTTGGGCCCTTTGAGCACATTGGCAACATCTTCCGAATTCATGTTGTCCGTGGTCTTGCCGTCTACCGCGACAATCACGTCTCCCGGCCGTATGCCGGCCTTGAAGGAAGGCGTGCCTTCAAAAGGACTGACCACGACAATCTTGTTGTTCTGGGGCTGAATCAGCATGCCTACGCCGTAGTACTTGCCGTGCTGGTCTTCGCGCATCTTGGCGTACGCTTTTGGGTCGTAAAAGCTGGAATGGGGGTCGAGCACCCGCAGCATCCCAGGGATGGCCCCATCGTAAACAGCCTTTTCCGCTTTGTCGCCGGTCAGCGGCTCGGCGTAGTTCTGTTCCACCAGGTCATAAACACTGGTGAAGGAGCGCAAATCGTCGCGCAGCGCGGACTCATCGGTACTGGATTGCGCGCCCAGCCTCTGGCTCACCACCGTGCCAAGGCAGCCACAAATCACAAAGAAGAGGAGGAGGGAGAACAAAAACCGTCGTGTGCGGGAGGCCATAATTGCGGGTTTCCTCTGGGTCCGGAGGGCGCGAAGGAAGGCAGCCCTGCTGCGCGGCCCGGAGTGTTCTTGACTCGAAGTATATCATTGGACGTAAGCTGATCTGATATGTACTAGAGTGCGCAAAACCGTAGGAAATCCGGTCTGTTTCACTAGCTGCACAATGGTGCTCGGGCGAAACCAGGCAAACTACCACGTAAGAGCTAGAGCACTTTACTTCCGGTGTATAGAGGGTAACGAATTCGGCCGCGGTTTTTCCCCAGGAAAAGCCGCAGATCGCTCCCTCTCCAGTGCGGCGTCGAAGTGAAGTGCTCAGCAGCGTACCAGCGATACGAGATGTCCAGACCCATGACGTCACCTAAATTTCGGCAATCCACGGCGATTTTGATCCTGAGCGCGAGTCTTAGCGCTATCCCGTCCCTGGCCCAGGCCACCAACACCCAAACCGCGAATGCCCAAACCCCGCAGAACCCGGCCGCGCTGGCGCCGGTCAACGGCAAGGTGGTCGAGGATATTGTCGCCCGGGTGAATGACCAGATCATTACCCAGTCGGACTACGATCGATCCGCGGAACAACTCGATGGCGAGGCCAAACAGCAGGCCATTCCGGCCCGCGAGCTACAGCAGAAGCAAGCCGACCTCCTGCGCGACCTGATTGATCAGCAGCTCTTGCTCTCCAAAGGCAAGGAACTGGGAATCACCGGTGAAACCGAGTTGATCAAGCAGCTGGACAATATCAGAAAGCAGAATCATCTGGATTCGCTCGAAGACCTGGAGAAGGCTGCGCAGCAACAGGGCGTATCGTATGAAGACTTCAAAGCAAACATCCGCAACCGCATCATTACCGAGCAGGTGGTGCGGGACGAGGTCGGGCGGCACATTACCATGACGCCGGGGGAAGCCCAGACATACTTCAAGGAGCACGAAAGTGAGTTTGCCCAGCCGGAGTCAGTGACCCTGAACGAGATCTTGATCCCCACCCCTGCGCAGGCCGGGACAGAGGGGGTAGATCCGGCCCAGGTCGCGGCGGCGCAGGCGCAAGCCGAGGCCATAGAAGCCAAACTGGCTGCAGGTGCAAAGTTCGATGATTTAGCCAAGCCGGCCCCCACGGACCCCACTGCGCCCAAGAGCGTCGTCTTGGGCGAGTATCGCCGCGGAATGTTGGGGAAGGAATTTGAAGACAAGGCCTTTGCCTTGAATGCCGGCCAACATACGCAACCGATTCGCACCAAGCAGGGCTTCATCATTCTGCAGGTCACCCAGCATATGCAGGGTGGTGATGCCAGCTACAAGCAGGTGGAGCCGCAAGTGGAAGAAGCCCTCTTCATGGAGCGTATGCAGCCGGCACTGAGGGTGTACCTGACCAAGCTGCGCGAAGAGGCCTACGTAGAGCTCAAGCCGGGAGTGGTGGATACGGGGTCTAGTGGCAACGAAATGCGCCTGACCTATAGCGCCTACACGCCGCCCCCGCCTAAAAAGAAGAAGAAGTTTGCCCGTGCTCGCTTCCGTGGCCGGGACAGATCAACCGCGGCGGCTGCGGCCCAGACGGCGGCTGCTCAAACCCCAGCGGCGCCGGCAACTGGTACGAGCACGGCGGTCCCGGCCGCTGGTGCAACCCAGGTCCCTGCCGCTGGTGCAACCCAAGCCTCTGCCGCCGGCGCAGCGACCGGCGGCAAAACAGCGACCACGCAACAGGCGAGCAACAACGCCCAGAACGTGGAGAAGCCCGGTAAGAAAGAGAAGATCCGTTTCGGGCAGGCCCCGCGCGAATCTCTTCCTACCTCGCAGGTCGCCACGGCCAGCGTTCCCTCGGCCGGTCCAGACACCAATCCGACGGTCACCACTCCCGAAACGCGCTACGTAAACCCGGATGGTACGATCACCGGCGCCACGGCGCCGGTGAATGAAACCAAAACGCGGTTGAGCAACCGTCCTCCGGTCAAGAAGGTGAAGAAAGACAAGTCTGGGACGGCGGATGCCCCCCCACCGCCGACCCCCGAAGACCTGGCGTCGCAGAAGGTACAGGACGCGCCACTGGGGCTGGCCGACCAGACGGCAGCGCAGAAAAAGGCCAAGCAGAAGGGCGAAAAGACCCGCTACTCCGACAAGCCCAAGGAGCCGGACCAAACCCCCGCCCCCTACCTGGGCAAACCGGCGCCTGCAAGCACCCAGCCGCCTGCTTCTGGCACCAGCCAGCCGGCCGCCGCCCCCGACACAAGCCAGCCGCCACCCGCTACCGCTCCACCCAGTCCGACAACGCCTCCCGGCGCGCAACCTTAGGCGAAATGAAAGAGATTTACGTCGCGGATCTAGGCAAATTCGAAAACCAGGCAGTAGTCTCTTTCTTCGCCGTCACCTCCAGGCAACTGCGCAGCCGAAAGGATGGCGGTCAGTATATGGCGCTGACCCTGGGCGACCGTACCGGCCAGATTGAATCCCGCATGTGGGACAATTTCGCCGACGCCGTTGCCGTCTTTGAGCAGGGAGACGTGGTTAAGGTTCGCGGGGAAGTCTGCCGCTACAACGGCCGTCTCCAGCTGAACCTGGAAAAGCTCCGCCTTGCTACCGGGGACGAATTCGAACTGGCAGACTACGTTCCCCACACCCGCAAAGATGTAGAGGAGTTATGGTCTGCGCTGGTTCGGTCCGTCGACAGTTTCTCCGATCTTTCTCTGCAGGCGCTGGTACGTTCTTTTCTCAACGATCCCGTCTTTGCAGCAGCTTTCCGTGAGGCCCCGGCCGCTAAAAGCCTCCACCATGCCTGGATGGGCGGCCTGTTGGAGCACGTGGTCTCGCTCCTGGGCATCTGTGACCTGGCTGCGCAGCATTATCCTGAGATCAACCGTGACCTGCTCCTGACCGGCGCCATTCTGCATGACATCGGCAAGCTGGAGGAGCTGAGCTGGGGCACCAGCTTCGACTACACCCTGCAAGGACAACTCGTAGGGCACATCACCATCGGCATCACGATGATTGAAAAGAAGCTGGCGACACTGCCGGACTTTCCTCCAGCACTGCGCATTCTGGTCGAGCACATGGTCCTGAGCCATCATGGCAAACTGGAGTTCGGTTCGCCCAAACTGCCCATGATTCCAGAAGCGGTGCTGCTCAACTACCTCGACGATATCGACGCCAAGATGCACACCATGCGCAGCGAATTTGAGCGCCACGAAGCGCAGGGGGGAGAGGCAGGCGAGATGACCGACTGGGTGCGTTCCATGGACAGGCCACTGCTCAATACGGCAACCTTCCTCAAGCCCAAGCCCCCGTCCGAGGAGTAGACCATGATCTATCTGCTGAAGACCGAACCCACCGCCTATTCTTTTGCCGATCTGGTGCGGGAAAAAGAAACCGACTGGACAGGCGTGACCAACCCGCAAGCGGTTAAGAATCTCCGCGCCATGAAGAAGGGCGATAAGCTCGTCATCTATCACACCGGCGACGAAAAGGCGGCGGTCGGCCTGGCCCACGTCACGTCCGTCGATGTATCCGATCCCAAAGTTCCCTTGGTTCGCATTGCCGCCGGGCCGGCGATCAAGCGGACAAAAACGCTGGCGGACATCAAGCAGCAGCAGCTCTTTCAAGCTTCGCCCCTGGTCCGTCAGGCACGGCTCTCTGTCGTTCCGCTGGAGGAGGCGCAGTACGACTGGATCGTCCACAACTGATCCAGTGGGCGTAAGCAGATCGTCCAGGGGGAAATCGTCTACAATCAAACGTTAGGTCTGCTCGCCTCATAACATGCTACGTCTCTCAACGGCTGGTGAATCACACGGCGAGTGCCTCATCGCCCTCATTTCCGGATTGCCCTCGGGCCTCGACGTCGATCTCGCATTCATCGACCGGGAGTTGTGGCGGCGCCAGCAGGGCTTCGGCCGTGGCGGCCGTATGCACATTGAGCAGGACCGCGCGCACATCCTCTCCGGGGTGCGCCATGGCAAGACCATTGGTTCGCCGGTTTCCATCCAAATTGACAATCGCGACTGGAAGAACTGGACTGAGGTTCTGCCTGTGGCCGCGGGCGATCCGGCAAAGCATAAAGCCGTGGCTTCGCCGCGGCCCGGCCACGCCGATCTTGCCGGTTCGCTGAAGTACGATTTTCCCGATGCTCGCTATGTGCTCGAGCGGGCCTCCGCGCGCGAATCAACCGCTCGCGTGGCGGCGGGCGCCTTGGCCAAGTTGCTGCTAAAGCCGCTGGGCATCGAGATCGGCAGCCATGTAGTGCGCGTCGGCCGGGTAGAACTGCCGCGCATTGCCTCCTGGGAAGAAATCAAGGCGCTGAACCAGCGCGATGCGATCCTGCTGAACTGCGTTGATCCGGAAACGGAAGAGCGGATGAAGGCGGAAGTGGATCACGTCTTGCGCACCGGCGATTCCATCGGTGGAGTTTTCGAAGTGGTGGTCCACGGCGTCCCGCCAGGTCTCGGCACGTACGCTAATTGGGATGAGCGGCTGGACGGATTACTTGCCTGGGCGGTGATGTCGCTGCAGGCGGTGAAGGCAGTGGAAGTTGGCCAGGGGGTCACGGCTGCCGAGTCTTTTGGCTCCGCGGTGCATGATGCCATCGGCTATAGCCCGGAGGAGAATGGCAGCGCGCCCACCAGGTTCACTCGAGAACACAACAATGCCGGTGGCATCGAGGGTGGCGTCTCAAACGGTGAAGATATCGTGGTGCGCGGCTATTTAAAGCCGATCTCCACGCTGCGCCGGCCGCTCGGCTCCGTTTCCTATGCTACGCGGGAGGCGACCAAGGCTGCGTACGAGCGTTCCGATGTCTGCGTCGTGCCTGCCGCTGGAGTGGCAGCGGAAGCGATGGTTGCCTTCATCGTGGCGAAGCTCGCGCTGGAAAAGTTTGGTGGCGACTCGGCCGGAGAACTTAGCAGGAACTACCAGGGGTACCTGGAGCAGATTCGCAGATTTTAAGGAAGATATCCGGTCGCATGGTCTATCCCATTGTCAAGTTTCCCGACCCCATCCTGCAGCGGCCGGCCGAGCCCGTCACCGTGTTTGACGAGGGTTTGAAAAAGCTGGTCGACGATATGTTCGAGTCCATGTACCTTGCCCATGGCATCGGCCTCGCCGCCCCGCAAATTGGGATTCCCAAACGTTTGACGGTGATCGATCTCAGCTTTCAGAAGACTCCAGAAGACAAGATCGCTCTGATCAATCCCGAGGTGGTCACCAAAGAAGGAAAAATCTTCGAGGAGGAGGGCTGTCTCAGCCTGCCCGATATTCGCGAGAAAGTCGCGCGCGCCGCAAAAGTAAAAATACGCGCCCAGGATGTGCAGGGCAATTGGTTTGAGCGGGAAGCCGACGAACTCCTGGCGCGGGCCTTTCAGCATGAAATCGATCACCTGGACGGGATTCTCTTTATCTTCCGCATCAGTGCCCTCAAGCGCGATTTTGTATTGCGCAAGATACGCAAGTTGCAGCGAGCCGGGGAATGGTAGGTGAGGCTCGTCTTTTGCGGCACTCCGCAGTTCGCTATCCCCACCCTTGAGCAACTCATTGGGGCCGGCCACAGCATCGAGCTGGTGGTAACCCAGCCTGATCGGATACGGGGCCGCGATCAGGATCCCTCCCCGCCCCCGGTCAAGATGCTGGCAAGCGCTGCGGGTCTGCCGGTAGTGCAGCCGGAAAAGATCAAGAACAATCTGGAGTTGCGGGCTCGTCTGGAGGCGATCCAGCCGGATGCCATCATCGTGGTCGCTTACGGCCGCATCATTCCGGAGTGGATGCTGCAGCTGCCGCGATGGGGCAACCTCAACCTTCATGCCTCGCTGCTGCCTAAGTACCGCGGCGCCGCTCCCATCCAGTGGGCAATCGCCAACGGGGAAGCAGTGACCGGCGCCACCACCATGCGTATCGACCAGGGTCTGGATACGGGTGACATTCTGCTGCAGAGTGCCCTGGCCATCGGACCGGACCAGACAGCCGAGCAGCTTTTCCGGGTGCTTGCCCAAAGTGGAGCGAGTCTCATGCTTGAGACGCTTCAGGGCCTGGAGGCGGGCACGATTCACCCGATTCCGCAGGATAATGCCAAGGCCTCGCTGGCGCCGATCCTCCAGCGCGAAGATGCTCTCGTTGACTTCGCCCGGTCCGCCCGCGAGATTTACAACCGCTGGCGCGGCTTCCAGCCCTGGCCCGGCGCATACGCGTTCTTCCGTGGGAAAAAACTCACCTTGCATCGCATGCAGCCCGCTGGGGCTACCGACATCCCAGCCGGCGAACTGATGGTAGATGGCGATCGCCTGTTCGTGGCTGCGGGTTCGGGGACGCGGCTTGAGCTGTTGGAGGTTCAGGTGGAAGGGAAGAAGCGAATGCCGGTAACGGATTTTCTGCGCGGCACGGTTCCCCATCCGCATGAGAGCCTCGGCATGTCATGATCGCGCCTGCCAGGAAAGCCGCCTTTGAGTTGCTGCTGGAACTCAAGCGCAAGCCCGATTTGCACAGTGACGTACTGCTCCATTCCAAGCGCGTGGAGGCGTTATCGCCGCTCGACCGAAATCTGGCAACCACCCTGGTAATGGGAGTGCTGCGCTGGCAACTGGTATTGCAGCAGCGTATCCGTGAAGCGCTCACCCGGAGCAAAGGTCACCTGGCCGATCCGGTGCAGGTTGCGCTCGAGTTGGGAGCGTTACAGTTACTGTTGCTTGATCGCATCCCGGCACACGCCGCTATTTTTGAAAGCGTGGAACTTGTCCGGCAATCGGGAAATCCCTACGCCGTGGGGCTGGCCAACGCGGTCCTGCGCAAGCTGGCGCAGTCGCCGAAGCTGCATGCCGCGGATGCTTTTGCCGCGCATCCGCCGTGGATGGTGGAACGCTGGGTGGCGGCGTATGGCAGCCAGGCGGCTGACGCCATCTGCCGCTACGACCAGCTTCCTCCCCCCGCCACGATTCGCCTCACCTCGCCGGATGCTGTACCGGGTTTGCAACTGGAGCCGGGAAGCTTCGTAGCGCGCGCCTTCCGGGTAGCCGCGGGAGAGGTGACAGGCACTCTGGGCTTCCGCATGCAGGATGAGGGATCGCAACTGGTTGCGGAGTTAGTGGGACGCGGCTCTGCCATCCTGGATTGCTGTGCCGCTCCGGGAGGGAAGACTGCCATCCTGGCCGAGCGCAATCCTGCCGCTACGATCACCGCCTGTGACATGAGCCCTCGGCGTCTCAAAGCCATGCAGGTTCTCCTTGCCGGGCAGCCGGGAAAGATTCGCTACCGCGTTCTCGATGCCACAGAGTTGCCGTTCCAGGATGAATTCGACCTGGTGCTGTGCGATGCCCCCTGCAGCGGAACGGGAACCCTGGCCCGCAACCCGGAGATAAGGCATCGGATCACGGTGGATGAATTCGCCCGCCAGCATGAACGCCAGGTACGTCTTCTTTGCTCGGCGATTCGTTCCTTGCGCGAGGGTGGGAGGCTTGTCTACTCCACCTGCTCACTTGAAGGCGAAGAAAACGAAGCTGTGGTGGCAGAGGCGCTGCAGCGGCAAGGGGGCTTCCGCCTGCTCCCCTGGCGCCCGCAAGTCCGGGCGCTGGAGGGTGAAGGCGTGCTCCGCCAGGGCACAGCGGAACGGCTATTTCCCGGCACGTTGCCGGATGACTTCGTGCGATTGCTTCCCGGCGCTTACCCTGGAGACGGCTTTTTCGCCGCCTGCCTTACGCGCAACTAACGCATTCTTGCTAATACTGTGGTCCGGTGGGATCAGCTATGTGCGGCCATTCTTTTAGTCTGCTGCAAAATTCTGGGAACCATATGCTTAAATCCCTACCACTTGATAGGCTTCTGTGCTCCTCGAATGCTGAGCACGGTTACCCGCTGGAAGTTCTTTGTGATCCGGTAGGCGATGGTATATCGGGAGTCCGGTATTGTGATCTTGCGGATCGCTCCAGCCTTGACTGGCCCGCTCTCAGGAAGCCGCCGTAGCTGGTCGACCGCCCGATCCACCTTGGCTAGTTCAGCTTTGATGATGCGGATCGCAGCCTCGACTTCTTCTACGGTGCCACTAGGGAGGTTTTTCCAGAGGTAAAAAGCTATGCTACCCCTCTGCTGCTTGGCTCGCTGGGAGACGTAAACATCGATCATCTATTTCGAAAGGTCTTTCCTGGCTTCCGCTTCCAACCCTTCGAGCTGACTTTCCCACTCGGCTTTGCACTGTTCCCACGGAATGCTTTCCCCACGATCATCCTCTAAGATTGCCTGTGCGATCGCCGCCTCTTCTTCAGCATCCGTCGGGAATAGGGCGGCAACAGCTTCTTCATAGGAAATCCGCTGACCGCTCGGTTTGTTCACGACCGGCGCAGTTGCACCCTGTTTTTTGAGTAGTTTAGATCGCATTGATCTCCCCCTCAGCCAACCTGAACCCTTGTCCTATTGTACTCAGGGGAGAAAGACCGCTTCTCCCGAACACGGTTCGCCGCTTCCCGGCCTAGCCAGCTTTGAAACCTTAGAGACTTCAGCCCGATCTATGCTCAACCGGTGTGCGGCCCGACTAAACTCGTGCCCTGATACAAAGCAAAACCCAAAACCGAAAGCTCGATGGATCCTATCCAGGGCTCACGAAAATGTAGATGTCGCGTGCCCTTCTGCGGAATATTTTCCCTTGGGCGGCCGTGGCCAACCGGAAATGGCCCATCGAGAGCCACTATCCCACTCAAGCCCCACGGCACGCCGGGGCAGGCGCCGGACGGCTTGAATGGGCCACCCAGCCTTGAATGGGCCACCCAGGCAACAAAAGCTTTGGGTGCCCCATTTGCCCCGATTTCCTGCGGAGGCTTGTGGCGTTGATACATCCCATGCGCCTTTCCTTAATGAAAGGCGCACACGCGGACCTCTCTAGTGTCCTGTCCCTGAAGTTCCTGGAACAATTCGAGGAATCGAAAATGTTCCAGAAACTGCTCTCAGGGGCTGAAGCCCATTTGGTTTTGCAGTGTTTGCGGCACGACTGAAGTCGTGCCCTGATACAAAGCCGAAGAGGAGTTCTTTAACGAACTTTAGGGACGGGACACTAGCGCAGCGTGGCAGGAAATCGGGGTCAAGCCGTATTTTGGCTTGAGTGGGCTACCATGCCTCCCCCACTCGTTTGTTCATTAGGACCGGACAGCGCAGCGTGATCTTGCCGATGGCCGGGCCGGCACCGGCAAGGCGAATCCGGCCGGAAAAATTGAATTGAGTTGAGAAAGATCGATCGGTCCGCCCCTTGGGGCGTGCCAGAGGCGGCGGCCCTGTGTTGCGGTTTGGTTTCAGGAAGGCAAGGTTCCCGTCTTTGGTTTCCGTCGAGGTGGCGGCTAAGTCCTTTGTTTAACGAAGGGGCTCAAATTTTATTTTTTCCCGCCCCCATAGCTATCTAGGTGAGCGGTATTTGATGAGCAGAATTATTGGACTCCTGGTTAGGACAGTATTACAGCTCGGGTTTACCGTCCAGAGTTATGGGAAAAAAAGATGTGGAAGAAGGGTAGTGGAACTACGGCGAGGAAGGGCACGACTTCACCGCTTGCGTAAAAAACTCAAATCCCGCCTCAGCGGGATGCTTGGACGCCCTATTTTTGGACGGGGATCGAGTGTGACACCGGACAGCGGTAAAGCTGTCCTTCGCTCGCGCTTAGTCCGTAAGCTACCGGAAAATGCCGGTCAGGGAACTGCTGCCGAGAAGCCGCCCCTGCCGAAATCGTCTGCCAACAGCATATCGCGCTCGGAGTTGGCCGTCGAGACTCTTTCTTGAGCCGCCGGCTATCGTTCGAAATCCCGATCTGCCTCTACTGCGCGACCCGAAGGCTGATGGTCATGCCGGGTTCAATGCGATGGCCTGCAAGGGGACTCTGGCTCAACACCGTGCCGGCAGGATCGACGGTGTCCGCAGGCGCCATTTCTCCCGCGGCGGTGTCGGTGTCCGCCGCAGCGGGCTCGCTCGAGTAGCTATTCTGTACCGGCCCGACTTTCAACCCCGCGTGCACCACCAGAGCCGTCGCCGACGCCAGCGGCATGCCGACCAACTGGGGCATAACCAGTGCGGGGGGTGGCGTAACCAAAGGGCTGCTCACCAGGAGGCTGACGCTGGGGCGCTCCACGCCGGCTGCCCCCTGCTGCGGATTCTGCGCGATCACCGTTCCTGGCTGAACACCGCCATAGGGCATCTGCGCGGTCCCTTCGAGGTCCAACCCCAGGCGGCGCACTTCGATAGCCGCCACGCGTTCCTGCTGGCCCACGACCTTGGGGATCGCCACCCGCTGCGGACCCAGGCTCTCGGTCACCCGCATACGCCATTCGCGGCGCACGATGGCTCCAGGCAAAGGAGATTGCGCCAGCACCCGGCCTGCCGGCACGTCGACGCTGTAGTACTTGTTGTCGATGCCCAGGTTCAATCCCATATTGGCGGTCCGGTGCACGGCTTCAGCCACCGTGAGCCCCTGCAGATCCGGAACCTTCACCTCGGCTCCATGGATGGCAAAATGCATCGTCATCACTGCCGAAACCAGCCCCGCCATGGCAAGCGTCATCCCGGCGAGGACCAGGCGGAAGAAATTGATCATGCTCCCTCGTAGGTGATCTCGTAATCGATGGCTGCCGCTTTTTCCAGCATCTTGGAAACGGAGCAGTACTTGTTCTTGGACAGTGCAACCGCATCTTCGGCAGCCTTGGCTGAGACCTTTCCGCCCAGGTGATAAATGAGATGGATGTGACTGAAGGTGCGGGGAGGCGCCGGCGCCTGTTCGGCGACCGCAGAAACCGTCAGCGAGGTGAACGGCTCCCGCTTCTTGTGCAAAATCGAGACCACGTCGACCGCCGTGCAGCTGCACAAGGCCATCAACACCAGCTCCATGGGACCGGGGCCGCCCAGGTGTGCGGCGTCCGCGTCCACGACCACGTGATGGCCGCTATGGGACTCGGCATCGTACTGCTGCTCTTGCTTCCAGGTGACAGTCGCACGCATGCCCTAAGTCTATCCAGTTGGCCACCGCCCGGGCATTGGACGATAGTGGGCCGACCTCACCTGGTTAACCCGCAGGATTTGGCTTGACGGCGCGATACAGGCCAGCAATGCCGAAGCTGTAAGGGGTCCAGGAAACCTCCCTAAAGCCTATCGATTGCATGGTTTGCAGCAGTTGTGGAGGAGTGGGAAACTGGTGGACGGAGCGGGGAAGATAGCGATACGGTCCGGAGACTCCTGAGAGCAGCGAACCTACCGCGGGAAGAACCCGGCGGAAGTAAAAGGCATAAAGCTTGCCCATCACGCCGCCCGGCTCGCTGAAGTCGAGAATACCCAGCTCCCCGCCCGGCTTCAACGTACGGTAGAACTCCTCCAGGCCCGCCTGGTAGTTGGCCAGGTTACGAAAACCGAAGGCGGTGGTGAGTAGATCGAGCGAACCTGTGGGCAGGGGAAGGTGAAGGGCGTCGGCCTCAAAGGCGATCCCTCCCTGGGGGGCGAATTTCGCTGCACCGCGCAGCAACATCTGGTGGGCGAAATCAGCGGCCAGCACCGGCCGTCCACCCTTTGGCCTGCGCCGCAGCAATGCCAGCGTCATATCGCCGGTTCCGCAGCAGAGGTCGAGAATTTGTGCGTCCGGACGAGCGAGCACCTGGCGAAAGCTGCGAGCTGCCCGGCGCCACCAAATGCGGTCAATGTTGCAGGAGAGGACGTGGTTCAGCAGATCGTAGCGCGGGGCGATCTGATCGAACATCGAGCGGACAGCGGCCGCCGCACTTGCTTCGTCCCCGGTTCCTTCTGGTTGAGCGCCAGGCGCGGCCACGGCTATTTGCTGCCCGCGGAGAGGCTTCGGATGGCGGCGATGGCCGCGACCACCTCGGCGTCGGTTACGTCCTCGGCCACCGTTGCATGGCCCAGGCCCTGTAGCAGCACGAAGCGGCGCACTCCGGCCCGATTCTTCTTGTCCCCGGATGCTGCCTGTAAGCAGGCGTTTCGTGCTGACAGAGGGCAATGCCGGGGGCTCGAAGTAGCGGATCAGACCCTCGATGCGGCGCGCGGCTTCCGCGGTTACCAGGTTTCGCCGGCGGCTGATGTACAACGCCGCGATCATGCCCCAGGCGACGGCTTCGCCATGCAGCAGGGCACGATAACCGCTGGCCGCCTCAATAGCATGGCCGAGGGTGTGGCCGAAATTGAGAAGCATGCGCACACCGAACTCCCGCTCATCCAGAGTGACCACCTCGGCCTTAATCCTGATGGAGGCCGCGACCATCTTTTCCAGCGAAGCAGGATCGCCCTGGTCAAGGAGCTCGCGATGGCTCTCGATAAAGCGGAAGAGCGCAGCATCCCGGATGAGCCCGGCCTTAATGCTTTCGTAAATCCCGGCGCGTAGTTCCCGGTGAGGAAGGGTGTGAAGCAGGCTGATGTCGGCCACCACTTCCAGCGGAGGGTAGAAACAGCCCACCAGGTTCTTGCCGGTTTGCAAATTCGCGCCGGTCTTGCCCCCCACCGAGGAATCAACCTGCGACAACAGGGTCGTCGGCATCTGGATGTAATCAATTCCGCGCATGTAGATGGCGCTGAGAAACCCGCCCATGTCGCCGATCACACCGCCACCGAAGGCAATAAGCAGGGAGGAGCGGTCTGCTCCGGCTCTGGCCATCTCCGTGGCCAGCCGTTCCACCTGGGCCATGCGTTTGTGGCGCTCGCCTGGGGGTAGAAAGAGAACGACCGGTTCCCGGGGAAGCGATGCCTGCAGGCGCTGCCCCCAAAGGGCCCAGATCTCCGGTGAGGTTAAGAGAAAGATGAGCTTGCGCTTCTTGCCGGTGAGCGCCGGCATGCGCTTAGCCTGGGAATCGAGGATGCCGCTTCCTACAGAAACGGTGTAGTGCCCCGACTTGGTCTTGACCGAGATCTTGCGCACGCTTGATCCATCGTATCGCAACCCTCAGGAGGTGCTTGCGCTGTGGGCTTTGGTGGAGAGCAGAGAAGCGGCCGCAGCCGCGATCACCACCAGGACAATAAAGCCGAGCGAGACGCCGACCGGTACATGGACCCATTTCGCCAGCATCATCTTCGCGCCCACAAAGCCCAGAATTGTAGCCAGGCCGACGTGGAGATAACGCAGCCGGTCAAGCATGCCGGCCAGCAGGAAGTACAGCGACCGCAATCCGAGAATGGCGAAGATGTTTGAGGTGTAGACCACAAACGGGTGGTGAGAGATGGCGAGTACAGCCGGCACGGAATCGACCGCGAAGACGAGATCGACCAGTTCGATGGCGATCACGGCAAGCACAAAGGTAGACTTGGGGCCGCTGCCCCAGCGTTTTGTCCATTCGGCAACCCACTTGGCCGGAGCGGGAGCAGCCCCGGCCTTCTTCCCCCGGAGCAACCGCAGCGCGGCTACCAACAGGATGGCCCCGAAAACGTACTGAATCCAGGCGAAGCGCAGCAGCAGTTCGATTCCGGCAAGGATGAATATTCCGCGCATAACGATGGCGCCGAGGACGCCTAACAGGAGCGCCTTTCTTTGCGCTTCCGCGCTCAGGCCGAAGGCGCGGAAGAGAAGCAGGAAGACGAAGAGATTATCGATGCTGAGGGAGAGCTCGATCAGGTAGCCGGAGGCAAATTCGAGTGCTGTCTGATGCTCGTCAACGTGTCCAATCCACACGCCGAAACAGGCGGCGAGGGAAAAGACGAACAAGACGAAAATAATGCTGTCGCGGGTTCGGGCAGAGGCCTTACCGAGGCTGAGAACGGCCAGGTCAGCCACGATCAGGAACAGCACCACAACGTGGAAACCTATCCAGTATGCGATCGGAGCGCCGTCCAGCATGATGCAATCCTAGCCTACGGCGGCTGGTGATGAAGAAACAGCCTGAGGTGCTTCCCAAGAACAAATGTGGGGAGAGGCCAAGGCGCACTGCAGATCCCTCGGCTTCGCTCGGGATGACAAAGGGGAGGATTAGCGCTCACCTCAGCAACCGTTATAGGGGGATGGACAGTGCCGCACGGTTACCCTTTATCGCTGATTCAACAGCTGCACCGTTTCCAGGAAGACGTCGCCCACGATGGTGAGGCTCTTGGCGCTCAGCTTATCCATGGTGTCCTGGGGGGTGTGCCAAAACGCGTTTTGATATCCGTAATCGAAATCGATGATGTCTGCAGAGGGCACGCCGCGTTGCACGAATGGGGTGTGATCGTCGCCCACCGTATTCTCTCGCTGGAAAAAATAAGACTGGTCGCCGAACTTGGCGGCTGCCCGTCCTACCAGGTCGAGCAGCCACTGGGTGGAGCTCAAGTCCCGCTCCACTGCGAGATCGCCGTCACCGATCATATCGGCGAGCAGAAAGGCTTTGATGTGCTTGAGGGTCCCATCGGCCTGCCACTTGGCCGCGAGGTGCCGGCTGCCATACGTTGAGTCGGCGTCCGTCCAGCCCTTGATCGCCTCTTCTCCGTCAAAGAAAACCAGCCACACACTGTATCCATCCAACTTCTTCCCCCGGAAGCTATTGGCCAACTGCAACAGCAGGCCGGTGCTCGAGCCGCCGTCATTTGCACCCACGTAGCCGGTATCTTTCAGCGGGTAGTTGGTGTCGTAGTGGGTAGCCAGCACGATGATGCCGTCCTTGCTACCAGGAAATTTGACGATGTAATTCGTCATGGCCAGAGGCCCGACGGGCGTTGATGCGGTAAAGCTGTCTTTCACCAGATCGTCTTTAGCGAACTGTCGTTCGAGGAAGGCCTGGGCCTTGGCATGTCCCGGGCTGCCCACCCAACGGGGACCCGTAGCGACGAATTCCCTGGTGTACGTCAGTGCGCGCTCGCCGTCAAAGCGAGGGAGCGGCGATGCCGTCTGCGCCCTGGCTATTCCACTCAATAAGCAAAGCAGCAGCGCGGCGCCGAGCGGCCGGGACACAAAGGAGAAGCGGTTCATGACGCTTTTTTTGAGCGGTTCCTGCGGCTGGGATGGACCATGTATGCAACCCCAATACTCACCAGGTAAAGCGCGAGCATCGGAGCGGCAAAGACGCACATCGTCAACACCTCGGGGGTTGGAGTGATGATCGCGGCGATGATGAAAATGATCAGGATGGCGTAGCGGATATTTTTCCAGAGAAAGCCCGCGTTCACTATGCCGAAGAGGGCTAGAAAGAAGACCAGGATCGGCAGCTCGAAGGTGATTCCCAGGCCGAGGATCACGGTCGTGAAGAGTTCCGTGTACTCGCCCACGGTGACCATCGGCCGGAACTGATCGCCGTAGCCAATAAGGAAGTTGAGAGCGCCAGGGTAAACGTAGTGGTAGCCGAAAAAGGCGCCGGCAAGAAATAGTCCGACGGTGGCCGTCATAAAGGGCAGTATGTATCGCTTCTCCTGCCGGTAGAGTCCGGGAGCAATGAATAGCCATACCTGGTACAGAATGAAGGGCGAAGCCAGGATGGCGCCTCCGACCAGGCTGATTTTGATGAAGAAATTAAAGGGATCCACCGGGTTTAGATAGACCAGATGAGGGTCCAGATGGTGCGCCTTGAGCGCCGAAACAATGGGCTGCTCCATGAACGCAAAGAGCTTCTGGCGGAAGAAGTAAGCGATGAAGAAGGCGGCGACCAGGTAGAGTCCGGAATGAATGATGCGCTTGCGCAGCTCCTCCAGGTGTTCCAGGAGGCTCATGCCCGGCAATTCCGCTCTTTCCGTCACTGCTGTGCGGGCCCGATCCACTATGTCAGTCATGATGCGTGGTTGCCTGCTCCGGCTCGTGCTTGAGGCCGTTGGCGGCCAGTTCCGGGTGGTCCCCCGCGACTGCTTCCAATTCCGCAACCTCCTCGTGCACCGGGATTACCCTGGACGAAGGGCTCTCCGTGCTCACAGTCGTTCCGTTACTTGGCGGCCTTATGGTCAGGGCCTCTGAAGTGGGTTCCGGGGCCGGCGATGGAGTGACCGGCGGGGCAGCAATTTGCTTTTGGCGATCCGCCAGTTCGGCCGCGCGTAACTCTTCCTCAATCTGCATCTTGAACTCGTTGCTGGCGCGGCGGAATTCGAGCACAAGTTTGCCTAACTGACGGCCGATCTCCGGCAGCTTCTTGGGCCCAAAAATTACCAGCGCCAGTCCGAAAATGAAGATGGTATCGGGCAAACTCATCGCTCTGTCATGATACCTGCCTCGCCGAGGGCCCACAAATCAAGGTGGTTTATCATAGGTTTGGACGAAGGTCGTAGTGATGAAGACATTTTCGCTGGATGAGGCGCAGTCGCTCTTGCCGATTCTCGAATCCCTTCTGCGGCGGGCGATCGAGGGCAAGGCAAGTGCTGGTCTGGTCGAAGCGGAATTGCAGATGCTCAGCCAGAATATCTTTCTCTCGGGAGGGATGCTGGTGGATGTCGCGGCGGTTGCGCGTAAGCGCATGGCCCAGCGCGCCTCGGTCCAGCAAGCCCAGGATGCGATCCAGGAAATCGACTCGATTGGCGTGCAGGTAAAGGATCTTGACAAAGGACTGCTCGACTTTCCATGCCAGATCGGCGAGCAGATCGTTCTTCTCTGCTGGCAGTTGGGCGAAGCGAAGATTGACTATTGGCACACCGTAGAGGCTGGCTTTCAGGGCAGACAGCCTCTCGATGAGCGTTTTCATCAGAAGAGCCGGCCGGAAAGACCGAACTAAGCCCTCCGTCCCAGCCCGACGCAAGGAAGAGAAACCCAGGTCCCTCCACTACGCTACGCTTGTCCTAATGACAAACGAGTGGGGGAGGCATGGTAGCCCACTCAAGCCAGAGTCGGCTTGACCCCGATTTCCTGCCACGCTGTGCTAGTGTCCTGTCCCTGAAGTTCCTGGAACAATTCGAGGAGTCGAAAATGTTCCAGAAACTGCTCTCAGGGGCTGAAGCCCATTTGGTTTTGCAGTGTTTGCGGCACGACTGAAGTCGTGCCCTGATCAAAGCCGAAGAGGAGTTCTTTAACGAACTTTAGGGACGGGACACTAGAGAGGTCCGCGTGTGCGCCTTTCATTAAGGAAAGGCGCATGGGGTGTATCAACGCCACAAGCCTCCGCAGGAAATCGGGGCACATGGGGCACCCAAAGCTTTTGTCGCCCGTGTAATTTCTCCCGACCGGGCATAGCGGATGGAGGGACTGGGTTCCCGCCTGAGTCGAAGCTAAGCGCCACCAGGGTTACTAAATTGACCCTGCCGCGTCTCTCTTACTAACCTGCTCCAACCTTCCCCCCAACGGCTGTTAGACTGCAACCGGCCTTCGATGCACGAAAAGCACACCACGCACGCCAGCCTTACCCTCCTGCTCGGTACGCTGATCACGGATCGGCAGGGTCGCGTGCAGGGCCGGCTGAAAGACGTTGCGGTGGCGACCGGACCCGCCGCGGGCAACGTGGCCGGACTGCTGCTGAAGACACGGGAGGGAACCAGGCTGGTTGCGGTGAAAGATGTACTGCAGACGCCTGCCGGAACCCTCGAATTGCGCGAGGACGCCCTGCTTCAGCCCCTTCGCGGTGATGAAAACCTTCTGCTCCTCCAGCAAGACGTGCTGGACCGGCAGATTATCGACGTCCATGGCCGGAAGGTAGTGCGGGTCAACGACATCGATCTGCAGTGGTTTCCGGAGAATGGCCGTGAAGGGCTGCGGGTCGCTGAAGTTGCGGTCGGCCTTCGGGGAGCGGTTCGCAGGCTGCTCAAGGGGTCGATGCCCCGGCACACGCTGGCGAACTTCGCCATGCACTTCCGCGCCAGCATCATTCCCTGGGAGTTCGTGGATCTGATCGAAGTGGATCCGGCACGGCGGGTCAAGCTGAAGATCGAGCATGAGCGGCTGGCTCATATGCACCCTTCGGATCTCGCAGACATCCTGGAAGACCTGCCGCCCCCTGAGCGGGAAGCGATCTTCGGCTCCCTCGATGAGGAGGTGGCAGCAGAAGCGCTGGAGGAAGTAGAACCTCGCCTGCAGAAGTCCCTGCTCGAATCGCTCGATTCCGGCCGCGTAGCCGACATCGTGGAAGAGATGGACCCCGGCGCGGCCGCCGATCTGCTGGCTGAGCTCTCCGACGAGCGTTCCGAGGCGATTCTCGAGGAGATGGAGCCCGAAGAGCGGCATGAGGTTGAGGAGCTGCTCGAATTCCGGGAAGATTCCGCTGCCGGTCGAATGACCACCGACTGCGTGCAGGTGGGCTCCGGCGCCACAGTCGGGGACGCGGTGCGGGCGCTGCGGGAGTTCGATGGCGACCCGGAGGGAGTAACCGAGATTTATCTTACTGGCCACAACGATGTGCTCGAGGGAGTCGTCCCGCTGTCGCGCCTGATACTGGCCCTGCCCGAGACGCGGGTTTCGGTTCTGGCAGAACCGCGGATTATCTCTTGTCCGGCCGAAGCTCACCAGGATGAAGTAGCAGAACTTTTCGACAAGTACAATTTGCATGCGCTGCCGGTGCTGGATAGTGCCAACCGGCTGGTGGGTGTAGTGCAAGCGGACCATGTCATCGCGTTTCTGCGGGCCAAGCAGTGAATTCACCCGCAATAGCCTGAAATTCAAATTGAAATCTTCACCTCGACCGCATGCTCAAGCGCTGGCGAATCCGCATACTGCTCTTCCTCGCCGTGCTGGGGCCGGGATTTATCACCGCCAACATCGATAACGATTCGGGCGGCATCCTCACCTACTCCAATGCCGGAGCCCAATTCGGCTACACCCTGCTGTGGACCATGATCCCCATCACTGTGGCTTTGCTGGTGGTGCAGGAAATGTGCGCGCGCATGGGCGCGGTTACCGGCAAAGGGCTGAGCGACCTGATCCGGGAAGAGTTCGGGCTGCGCATGACGTTTGTGTTGATGCTGCTGCTGGTAGTGGTCAATTTTGGCAACGTCATGACGGAGTTCGTCGGCATTGCCGGAAGTATGCAGCTTTTCCACGTCAGCAAATATATTTCCGTGCCCGGCAGCGCCCTGTTGATCTGGTTTCTGGTGGTTAAGGGAGACTTCAAGAGCGTCGAAAAGGTCTTTCTGGCGGCGTCGGTTTTCTATATTGCCTATATTGTCACCGGCGTTCTTTCCCAGCCCAGCTGGCATGAAGCGATGGTGGCTACGGTCGAGCTGCCCAAAGGCTCTATATGGCACTCTAAAAGTTACATTTACATGATTGTGGCGGTCATCGGCACCACCATTTCGCCCTGGATGCAGTTCTATCTGCAGTCTTCGATCGTGGAGAAGGGTGTTACTGCGAAGAGCTATGCAGCTTCGCGTCTCGACGTCATCATTGGGTCGTTCTTCACCAACATCGTGGCCTGGTTCATCGTGGTCGCCTGCGCCGCCACGCTGTTTGCCCATGGTATGGGAGCGATCAAGGAAGCGGCGGACGCGGCCCAGGCGATGAAGCCGCTGGCCGGGCGTTACGCTTTCCTGTTGTTCGCCGTGGGGCTGTTCAATGCGTCGCTCTTTGCTGCCTCGATTCTGCCCCTTTCCACTGCCTACACGGTATGCGAGGGGCTGGGTCTGCAGTCGGGCCTCGATGGCGGCTTCAAAGATGCGCCTGTCTTCTACTGGCTGTATACCCTCCTGGTGGCCGGCGGGGCGCTGGCCGTCCTGTTCGTTCCCAACGCCAAACTGATCAGCATGGTCATCCTGTCGCAGGTGTTGAACGGCGTGTTGCTGCCCCTGGTGATCGTCTTCATGCTCCTGCTCATCAATCGCAAAGACCTGATGGGCGATTTTGTAAACTCCGGCTGGTTCAACGTCGTCGCCTGGCTCACCGCGGCTGTGGTCATCGTGCTGTCGCTGGTGATGATGTTGACCAGCGGCTCGGGCTAGAGTGCTGCGCAGCGCTACCCTGACTAGTACACAGCAGAAGTGAAAATGCTCCAACGGCATGTAATACGATGAGAGTTCAAGGTCTATCTTGGACGTCGAAGCAGCCCCCAACTCTCTCTCTGACGCCGCCAAGCAGGAGCCCCCAGCGAAGCGGAGGACCCCGTCGGCCCTTGGCTGGACGGTTTTGTTCTTCGCGATATTCTGGGCGGCGTTTTACGGACTGTCCCGCGGTCTGCCCTACCTGAAGAATGGCTCCGACATAGTCTTCGGCGCCAAGCTGCAATGGGAGGAGAAGGGGCAGGTCTTTCCTTCTGACCCTGCAGTCACCCGGGTCTTGATCTTCGGCAACAGCAAGATCCTGGCGGGTTTTGTTCCTGCATGGTTTGACCAGATGAGTTTGGCAAATCATCAAAACGTCTCATCCTTCAACTCTGGTTTTCCGGGTAGCGATTTATTCTTGCCGCCGCTCCAGGCGATGTGTGCGCGAGGCCAGGCGCCTAACGTGCTGTTGCTCACGCTCCCCTGGAACCCAGACCCGCCTCGGCGCAGCATCTTTCATCTCATTCCCGACGACCACGCCGTGATCGATGCGCTCTTTCCCTTTCGTAATTTCCTCAGAGACCTGACCGCCTTCCTGCTTGCCGCGCCCAGCCACGGTGGCGTGGTGGCTTACTACCGCGAGTCGGAAGAGAACGAGCGCGCGGTGATCGCCGAGCGAGGCTACCATCTGATCACCGAGCAGAGCCATTTTCCAGGCGGACGCCTGCCGGAAGACTTTCATCTTGCATCCGACCAGCCGGCGCAGGTCTTCAGCCGGGTTGCTCCCGCGCACAGCGCGCAGATGGATCAACTGAACCAATTAGTGCGGCAGTATCACATGGAGTGTTACTACGTACCCTTTTATCTGCGTCAGGGAGAGGCCGCGCCTGCGGCAGGGTACGACGAACGCTTTGCCACGCTGCTCCAGCAGACCACTTCATGCAAGCTGCTCGGTCCGGACTACTTTCTTTATCCCAATCGGCTTTTTGCCGATCAGACGCACCTGAATGAAGCCGGCGCGCGGGTGTATACGGAGGCGTTGTTTCACCTGCTGAAGGAGAGCTCCCATGCTCTTCAATAGCTTTCAGTTCCTGTTATTTTTTGTCGTCGTGTGGCTGCTTTTCCTGGTCACGCGAGGCACTGCCCGCAAAATCATTCTGCTTATCGCCAGCTACTACTTCTACATGTGCTGGAGCACGCGCTACATCTTTGTGATCTGGGCCATCACGGTGATCGACTACGTGGCCGGCCTGCAGATCGAGAAAGCGGAGCAGCCATCACTGCGCCGTCTGTACCTGGGAATAAGCCTGTTTTGTAACCTCGGATTATTGGCCGTGTTCAAGTACTTCAATTTTCTGACCGGCTCTTTTCGCAGCGCGTCGCACCTCTTTGGCTTGCGGTTTGATCCGCCGCTGTTGGCGATCATTTTGCCTGTCGGCCTTTCCTTCCACACCTTTCAGGCGATGAGTTACACCATCGAGGTTTACCGGCGGAGAGTACCGGCGGAAAAGAATCTGCTGGAGTACGCACTCTACGTAGCTTTCTTTCCGCAGATGGTGGCCGGTCCGATCGAAAGGCCTTACGAACTTCTGCCTCAGTTTCATCGCGAGCCGGAGGTCAGCTTTGCCGGCGTGCGGGCTGGCCTGGCGCAGGCCCTTTGGGGTCTGTTCAAGAAGATGGTGCTGGCTGACAATGTCGCTGATTTTGTAAAGCTCATTTATGACACGCCGCGGCATTACAACGGGGCAGCGCTATCGCTGGCCACGCTGCTGTTTTCCATCCAGATTTATTGCGATTTTTCCGGCTACACCGACATTGCGTTGGGCCTGGCGCGGATGATGGGCTACGAGCTGCGTATCAATTTCATGCAGCCGTACTTCAGCCGTTCCGTGGGCGAGTTCTGGAGGCGATGGCACATCTCGTTGTCCACCTGGTTTCGCGATTACCTCTATATTCCGTTGGGCGGGAACCGGGTGAAGCTACCACGGCATTACGCCAACCTGATGATCACCTTTGTGATCAGCGGGCTTTGGCACGGCGCCAACTGGACCTTTGTTGCCTGGGGATTTTTGCACGGGGTGTACTTGATCGTGGCCCAGGTTACAGCCCCTTTCACCGCGCGGTTCGGCCGGCTGGTTTTGCTCAAGACTGTTTTCACCTTCAGCCTGGTGACCTTCGCCTGGATTTTTTTTCGCGCCAACAACCTGGCAGACGCCTGGTTTATCTCCACTCATCTATTACCCTTGGGGGAAATGGATCCTCTTTTGCTGAAGGTTGGCGGCTTCAGTCGGGCCACGGCTCCGTACCTGGTCTTATCGATCGTCGTCATGTTTGTCATCGAGTGGTGGATCGCCCACCCTGAGCGGGTCCCGCGCCTCTGGGCCCGGCCGGCGTTTCGCGCCCTGGCTTACAACGCATGTGTGTACGCGATCGCCTTCTTCGGCTTTTTTGGCCATCGCGACTTCATCTATTTTCAATTTTGAAAGCCTGTCCTACCCATGTCTCTGAGGGCTTTACGCCGCACCGTTGCCTCCGGCGGTCCATTTGCAGCAGATCGAGCAGGAAGGTAAGATTGTCTTACTATGGAAACCCGGGTTTCTAGCAAGGGCCAGGTCGTGCTTCCGGGCCCTCTTCGGCGCCGGCTGGGCATTCTCGCTGGTGATCCGCTCGACGCAAACATCGAAGCCGGACGCATTGTCTTGACACCCCGCAAGAAGCGGCCGCACCACGTTCGGATCATCGCCGATCCCGTTACTGGGCTCCCGGTTCTGAGTGCAGGGATGGACGCTCCCGTGTTGCGCAGCAAAGAGGTTGCGGAGATTCTGGCGAACTTTCCGTGAAATATCTGCTGGATGTGAATGCTCTTGTTGCACTAGGATTCAGCCACCACGAATTCCATGACCGCGTCGCAGCTTGGCTGCACGCGCAGCAGTTTCCGCCAGTGGCAACCTGCTCCATTACAGAATTGGGGTTTGTGCGAGTCCTGGCGCAGGCGCCCGCTTATGGATTTACTGTCGTACAAGCGCGCAGCCTATTGCTTCGATTGAAGAAGTCGAGGATCGTGACCTTCACATTTCTTCCCGGTGGCCATGACATTTCGCATCTTCCCGCATCGGTCAAAACTCCAAAACAGACGACGGACGGTCACCTGCTTCAGCTTGCGCGCGCGAACGGGTCGGTTCTTGCGACTCTGGACGAAAAAATCCCGGGAGCTTATCCATTCCCTAAGCGCGAGAGGTACGGCTATTCGAGATATTGGGAACCCTTGCTGCCGAGGGGAGACAGCCGGCCCCTCAGAGCAGCTTGCCCGCGGCTAGCTCGCGGATGAGAATGCGATCGGCGGCGAGAAAGTCATAGCGGGTCAACTCGCGCAGCGGGCACCAGCGCAGGTCATGAAAGATACGGTTCGTCATTTCGCCGGCAAACTGGTAGACGGCAAAAAACTGCAGGTCGATCGCACTGCCGCTGCGGTAGGTATGGCGGGTGTGCGCCACGCGGTTGCCGATATCGGCGGCGATCCCCAACTCCTCATCGAGTTCGCGCCGTAAAGCTTGCTCCGCGCTCTCGCCGTCTTCCACCTTGCCTCCGGGAAATTCCCATTTCAGGGCCATCGGTTGGTCCGGCCGCCTCTGGCAGATCAGAACCTTTTGTTCCCGCAGGATCAGCGCGGCAACGACCAGCCGAACTACCTTCGCGTCCGTTCTCGATCGGCTGGAGTCTTTCTGCACGGTCATATGATTTTAGACGTAGCCCGCGCCAGACCGTCTGGATATAGGGAACGAACGTTCTCCGCGGGGCCAAATACAGGCTGCGATGCTAAGGCATTATGCGGACTCGGGCACAGTGCCATCCGGGTAAAAGACGGGCCACCCCTGCCGGGCCGCGATCTCCAGCAGCGCCGGCGTCGGGTTGACGGGAAAGGCCTGGCGCGCGATCTCGAGCATCGCTGCGTCGTGAATGGAGTTGCCGAATACCACGTCGGGGGCCGCGACACCTGCCTTTATCAGCGATTCGGCCTTACCTTCGCCGGTGGGTACATCGAGCAGCTTGCTGGTAATGACCCCGCCAACCACGCGGGCACGCGCGGAAATCACCCGGGAGGGCGGAATGTTAAAGCCGCGAACACCTTCTTCAATGACCCAGTGGTTGGTCGAACTGACCACCCAGATCTCGGTTCCGCGATCATTCAACGAAGAAACCAGGGCGTTCATCTCGGGGAAGATCTTGTCCAGAAAGCGCGACTGGAAGAAAGCGGCCGCTGCGCGGCGGATTTCCGCTTCACTCAGGCCGTCATAAATCTGGACCATCTCCCCGCACATGGCCAGTTCTGAGACCTTGCCTGCCAGGTACAGGCGGTAGCGGGAGTCGATCCAGTCGCTCGCGTTGCGTGAGACGATGCCCTCTTCGATCGACCAGACCATAAAGTCGTAGCCGGAGTCTCCACTCCACAGCGTTCCATCGCAGTCGAAGACGGCAACGGCGGGCTCCCGGGAGAGAACCGCGTCGACAAATTCTTCGGGGGAAAGACAGATATGGGTGCCGGACTTGCTACTGGTCAAAGCGGAAGGTCGCTCCTGGCGAGGCATATGCCCTCTTCTATTGTCCGCGATCTGACGCAATTTTGCACTTCCGGCGTGAACGGCCGGTGAATGTGGGCACGGCTGTCTCTCTTGGTTCCTGCGCCTCCCGGCCCGTGACGGTCGGGCGCCCCGGAAGCAGATAATCGAGGTGGTGCTCGCCCCCAACCATCCCGGCATCCTGCGCCAGTACCTTGCTTATCTGCGGGTGGAGAAGGGCCTACGGCCGCTGACCTGCGAGGCCTATCAGCGGGACCTGTGCCTCTTCGCTGAATACCTCGAAGGTACCCACGCGTTGCCCATGACTGCCGGGCAGGGGCAAGTGGCCGGCTTCCTTGAGCACCTGCAGAAGCATGGGGTGCAGTCGCGTTCGATCGCTCGCAAGCTGTCCTGCCTGCGCGGCTTTTACAAATGGCTGCTGCTGGATAAGCGAATCGGGCATGATCCGACCGTGAACCTGGAGTCCCCTTCCTCGTGGAAGATTTTGCCCAAGGCGCTGGCCCAGTCGGAAGTGGAGCGCATGATGGAGCAGGCCGGGACGGCGGCAGAGCATCCGCAGGCGGATGCGGTGGCCCTTCGCGATCGCGCCATTGTGGAGATGCTGTACGCGGGCGGAGTGCGCGTCTCCGAGCTCACCGGGCTGGGGGTCGAAGATCTTTCCCTGGGGGAGGGCCGCATGCTGGTTCGCGGCAAAGGGGACAAAGAGCGCATTGTGCCCTTGGGGCGCGCGGCGGTCGAGGCTTTGGAAGCGTATTTGACCCGGGGCCGGCCGGCGCTGGCGATCCGCCCACGGGAGAGCCGCCTCTTTCTTTCTATACGCGGCGCCGGACTTACCCGGCAATGGGTATGGCGCCTGGTGAAACAGCTGGATGTCCGCGCCAGCCCGCACGTGCTGCGCCATAGCTGCGCCACGCATATGGTGGAAAACGGAGCCGATCTGAGGACCGTGCAAACCCTTCTCGGGCATGCCGATATATCGACCACGCAGGTATACACACACCTGGCGCTGGGCAGGTTGAAAGCCGTGCATCGCGCGCATCATCCCCGGGCCACAAGAAGGGCCGCAAAATGAAGCCGCAACCCAGGCAGTTGGCAGAGGAGTTCCTGGCCATGCTGGCGCATGAGCGGGCCGCGTCCCCGCATACCGTGCGGGCTTACAAGCGGGAGATCGACAATTTTGCCGCCTACCTGATCGAGCAGAGCGGGCAGGGCGTCGAAATGCACTCCGTGGATCATTTGCAGATACGGGGCTACCTGGGAGAACTCTACAGCCGGGGGTTGGCGAAAGCGTCGGTGGCCAGGTCGCTGGCAGCGGTGCGGTCCTGGTTTCAATGGATGGCGCGGACAGGGCACGTCACCAGCAATCCCGCCGCCCTGGTGGCTACTCCCAAGCTGCCCAAGCATCTACCGCGCGTGCCCTCCATTGAGCAAATGAACCACCTGGTGGAAACGGCTTCGGCGGAGACGGTTGCTGCGTGGCCCGAACGCGATCGCATGATTTTCGAATTGCTCTATGGATGCGGCATCCGCAACGCCGAGCTGGTGGGGCTCAATGTGGCCGACGTGCATTGGGCGCGGGAAGTGATCCTGGTCCGGGGCAAGGGGCGCAAGCAGCGCTATGTTCCCCTGGGAGACGCAGCGGCAGATGCTATTCGGGCTTATCTTCCGTCGCGCGCGGTTAAACTC
Source organism: uncultured Acidobacteriaceae bacterium (assembly GCA_963736535.1). Taxonomy (GTDB): domain Bacteria; phylum Acidobacteriota; class Terriglobia; order Terriglobales; family Acidobacteriaceae; genus PALSA-350. The sequence goes on along the minus strand of CAVTPN010000005.1, from coordinate 160,571 downwards.
GGGGAGAAGTCGACCGACGCGTTGCTGTTGAACCTGCAGATGAAGGGAACCGGGCGTCTGACGACCAGGAGTGTGGGGCGGATCGTCAAGCGCATTTCGCTGGCCAAGGGATTGCCGGCGGAGATCCACCCTCACACGCTGCGCCACGCCTTCGGCACGCACATGCTGGAGGAGGGTGCTGACCTGCGGGCGATTCAGGAGCTGCTGGGACACGAACGGCTGTCAACCACCCAGCGCTATACCCAGCTCACCGTAGGGCAGGTCACGCAGGTCTACGACCGGACACATCCTCGGGCCAAGTAGAAAAGAAACCGCAGGTCCCTCCACTGCGCTACGTCGGTCGGTCGAAAGCATTTCGACGAGGTTTTGAGGGCTGGGAAAGCGCACGCAATCCGTCGGCTTCGCTCGGGGTGCAAAGCATGAAATCGGTACGCCCTCGGCCGGTATGAACGGAGTGGTCACAATAGCCAACACAGCGGCTTGAATGGGCACCCTCCCTCACCGACTGGAAACGTTCTTCGACACGGCCGGTAGCATTCCTACAACGAGGCGATGGCCGTGGCCTCATCCCGGTGCAGGGCAGCGTATTTTGTAATCCCCACCATGGTGAAGACCTTCTGGAAGTGCGGCGTAAGCCCGAACGCGGCGATCGTCTGGTCAGCCTTGCTGGCTTCCATCAACATCTGGATGACAAGTGCAATTCCACTGGAATTGATGTACTCCACTTTGGAGAAATCGATCAGTACCGGACGGCTCTTGACCACACCCTCATAAGTTCCAAGCACGGTGTCCCGCGAACTGCTGGAGATATCGCCCGTGAAGCGAAGAACGGTGACCGGCCGTCCATTCGCGGCGAGAACCTCGTCAACTTTTGCTTTCGTCTCCGTCTGCACTTTACTCATTCTCCTTAGCCAGCCTGATGACCAGCCTTACATAGCTGCCTTTTCCCGGGCTTCCCTTGACCCACTCCGCTTCGTCCACCAGGGACTGGATCAGGAACATGCCCATGCCTCGGGGGTCCTCTTCACCATGCATCTTGCGGTCGATGTTCGGCTTGGAAGGTGCTTTGGCGATGCCGGAACCGGTATCCATCACTTTCACCTCCAGCGCTTCATCGCTGGCAGAAAGGATCACCCCCACGCAGAGGTTATCGTTTAACAGGTTTCCGTGTTCAATGGCGTTGATGCACGCCTCGGCCAGAGCGGTTTTCAGGTCTTCAATGCGATCGTCGGGAAAGCCCATGAGCTTGGCAACGCTGGCAGCCGTGCCCATCGCTACTTTTTCGAAGCCCAGCCGCGATGGAAGCTTGACTTCCACCGCCGTGCCCCTGGTTTCAACCATTGCTCATCCCTCACTAGGACTGCATTCGCACCAATGCCAAGGCCGTCATGTCGTCTTGCTGCGGCTCTCCCCGGGAAAAATCAGCCAATTGTTGCCACAGGACCTTGAGGATAGCAGTACAGTCCTGCGACTTGCACTCCCGAAATGTTGCAAGCAAACGTTCTGGACCGTATTCGTCATCGCCCTGAAACACTTCAGTGAGCCCATCGGTGTAGAAAAGCAACCGCGATCCGGGTGGGAAGGCGAGGGTTTCAGAGGTGTATTCCATCATCGGGACCAGCCCGATTGGGGTGCCGCTGGCATCAATCTCATGCACTGCCTTCTCCCCGGAGATCAGAAATCCGGGGTTGTGGCCGGCATTGACGACTTCGAGGGTATGGGACTGCGGGTCCAGTTTGAGGAAGATCGCGGTTACGTAGCGGCGGCGGGCTTCCTGCCCTTCGCCGTAGTGATGCTGGTTCATGCGGGCGGCCAATTCGGCCAGCGGTAGCCCGGCGAGCGCCATGGCGCGAAAGGCTGAGCGGAAAGAAGTGGCGACAATGGCGGAGGCCAAGCCCTTCCCAGCGACATCCGCCACCACCATGATCTCGCCCCCATCGGGGAGACTCACAATATCTACGTAGTCTCCGCCAACCTCATAACAGGTGCTCGATCGTACGGCGACGGAATAGCCGGAAATCTCCGACATCTGCTGCGGCAGCAGGCTGCGCTGAATGGCGCGGGCGGCGTCCAAATCCTGTTGCACTCGAGCCCATTCCACGGCGCGCTCGTGGTAGTGCGCATTCTCGACCGCGACCCCAGCCTGCAATACCAGCCCTTCCAGAAAATCCTGCTCGTAGAGCGACAGCGTCTTGCCCGGCCCGGGGTTTACCACCAGTTCGGTCAGCTGCGTTCCGTCTTTGCTGAGCAGAGCATAGCGAGCGCAGCCATCCCAAGGTTCCGGGGGCATATCGCCCACGGTGAGAGCGGGCTCGGTCACGTGAGCCCCGGCCATTTCCAGCTCGCGCACCACGATGCGCAGAACGGATTGCAGCACTTCTTCCGGCCGAACCGCCGCATGCACCTGGCGCGAGACTTCGAGCAATGCCTGTAGACGGGCCACCTGCTGTTGCAGGTCAATCACTTCGGCTTGGCTTTTAGAAAAAGAAGAGATGGACATGATCGGGATGGCATCAATCTAGCATAGGGTTGGGAACCTTGGGATCAGGATTCGTCGTGTCCCACCGTTGCCGAGAGGCACAGCAAGGATGGGATCCGGAGATCTGTTTGGGAACGATATACTGGAAGAGGCCAAAATTATGGAAACCAAACTCGCTCTTCCCGCGCAATCGAAGTTTTCCGAAGAGGTAGCAGAGTGGATTGAGGCGTTTGACGACCTGGTGGTCGGCGAAGGCCCGGTACAAGGCGCGGAACTGATTGCCGCATTACGGCAGCGGGCGCGCGAGGCCGGTATCTCCACTCCCAGCGCGCTGACCACCCCGTACCTGAATACCATTCCCAAGCATGACGAGGTGCCGTACCCCGGGGACCGCAAGCTCGAGGAGCGGCTGGAAGCCCTGATTCGCTGGAACGCGATGGCCATGGTGCATGGTCAGAATAAGAAGGATGCGGGCATTGGCGGCCATCTCTCCACCTACTCCTCGCTGGCCACTCTGCTCGAGGTGGGCTACGAGCATTTCTTCCGCGCCACCTACGGAGACCAGCCGGGCGACTTTATCTACTTTCAGGGACACGCTTCTCCAGGTGTCTATGCGCGCGCTTACCTCGAAGGACGGTTTGATGATGAGCGCCTGCTGCACTTCCGCCACGAACTGCGGGGTAAGCCTGGGCTGTCTTCCTATCCCCATCCATGGCTCATGCCGGATTTCTGGCGTTTCCCTACCGTTTCCATGGGCATTGGACCCCTCAATGCGATCTACCAGGCGCGCTTCATGCGCTACCTGGAGAACCGCAGCCTTATTCAAAAAACTGACCGCAAGATTTGGGCATTCGTCGGAGATGGCGAGACCGACGAGGTGGATACCCTGGGCGCGCTCAACGTCGCCTCCCGGGAAAAGCTCGACAACCTGATCTTTGTGGTGAACTGCAACCTGCAGCGCCTGGACGGCCCGGTGCGCGGCAACAAGCGCATCATCGATGAGCTGGAAGGCACCTTCCGCGGCGCAGGTTGGCTGGTCATCAAGGTGGTCTGGGGCAGCGATTGGGATGAACTATTCGAGCGCGATTCCTCCGGCCTGCTGCTCAAGAGGATGGAAGAGTGCGTGGATGGCGACTATCAAGCGTTCAAGGCCAAAGGCGGGGCCTACCTGCGGCAGGAGTTTTTTGGCAAATATCCCGAACTGCTTGAACTGGTGAGCGACAAGACAGACGAGCAGCTGGAGAATTTGCATCGCGGCGGGCACGACCGGGTGAAGGTCTACAACGCTTACCGCAAGGCCATCCATCATCATGGCTCGCCCACTGTCATCCTGGCCAAAACCGTCAAAGGCTACGGCATGGGCGCTAACCAGGCCCGCAATGCTTCCCACCAGGAGAAGAAACTTACCGACAGCGGACTGGCCCAGTTTGTAAAGCGGTTCAAGATACCGGTGCCGGAGCAACAGGCGAAGCTGGGTAAACCGTATCGGCCGGCGCCGGACAGCCCGGAGATTGTCTACCTTCAGGAGCGCCGCAAAGCACTGGGTGGCTATCTGCCCCATCGTGAGGCGCCGAAGCTGGAGTTCAAGGCTCCCCCGCTGAAGGAGTTCAGCGAGTGGACGGCCGGTTCCAAAGGACGCGCGGTCTCGACCACCATGGGATTTGTCAGCATCCTGCGCCATCTGCTGAAAGATCCGACGATCGGCAAACTGATCGTGCCCATCGTGCCTGATGAGGCCCGGACCTTCGGTCTGGAGTCGGCCATTCGCCAGGTGGCCATCTACGCCCCTGAAGGACAGAAGTACACTCCGCACGACAACGACATGCTGCTCTACTATCGCGAAGAGCAGGACGGCCAGATTTTGGAGGAGGGCATCACCGAAGCCGGCTCCATGGCTTCCTTTACCGCAGCCGGCACCGCCTACTCCAACTACCGCATACCCATGATCCCGTTCTACATGTATTACTCGATGTTTGGTTTTCAGCGGGTGGGGGACATGATCTGGGCCTTCGCGGATTCGCGTGGGAAGGGTTTCCTGATGGGAGGGACCGCGGGCCGTACCACCATGCTGGGAGAAGGGTTGCAGCACCAGGACGGGCATAGTCACGTGCTGGCCAGCACCGTTCCCACCTGTCTCAGCTACGACCCGGCCTACGTCTATGAGCTGGCCGTGATCGTTCAGGATGGCATCCGCCGCATGTACCAGGAAGGTGAAGCCGTCTTCTACTACATCACCATGTACAACGAGGACTATGCCATGCCCGCCATGCCCGAGGGGGCTCGCGAAGGCATCGTCCGCGGCATTTATCGCTTCCAGGCCGCTCCCGGAGGCAAGGCCACGGCGCAGCTCTTCGGCAGCGGGCCTATTCTGAACGAGGTCGTCCGGGCGCAAGGCATCCTGGCCGAGAAGTATGGCGTTCAGACCGACGTCTGGAGCGTTACCAGCTACAACGAACTACGGCGTGAAGCGCTCGGCGTGGAACGCTGGAATCGCCTGCATCCCACGCAGCCGGAAAGGGTTCCTTACATTCTTGAAGCCCTCAAAGGAAGCGAAGGCCCCATGATCGCGGCCAGCGATTACATGAAGGTCGTTCCCGATCAGCTTTCACCCTGGCTCTCGACCCGGCTGGTGTCACTGGGCACGGATGGCTTCGGCCGCAGCGATAATCGTGAATATCTGCGCCGCCACTTCGAGGTGAACGCGGAGTCGATCGTGGCGGCAACACTCTCCCGCTTGGCGCGCGAGGGAAAATTCGACCAGGCGAGGGCCCAGGAGGCCTTTGCGGAATTGGGCTTGGAGACGGAAACGGCCGATCCTGCCCATCTGTAGCTAGGGGACTGGCAAGATTTCTGCGTGCCTTCTGCTCCACGCCGGCCTCCAGCCGCTGCCGCGGAAAGGGGACTGCACTCGGCGTCCCCACCACAACCACATAAGCAAGGCGATGACGGCGACCAGCACTAAAGCCAGGAGGCTGCCCTCGGGTCCGGTAGTGCCGCCGCTCCACACCAGTTGCCCCGTTGGGTGTTCACCGAACAGATGGCCTTGGGATACCAATCCGCTGTCAGAGGTCCCGTAAAAATACGACTCGGCCCAATCCCAGCCGGCATGGCAACCTACCGCCCACCAAAGCGATCCCGTGTACCAAAGGCTGAGGCAGAAGACTAATCCGATGGCTGCCGCCCCAAATAGTCCCACCGGCGTTTCGCCGGGGTTGGTGCCGTGGGAAAACCCAAACAGGCACGAAAGCAGCAACGCTCCCCACCAGAACCCGATGCCCCGGGTGAGTGTGAATTGCAGATAGCCGCGCAGGGTCGATTCCTCGACGACGGCGACCACCAGGAACAACAGGCCCCAGCTCAAGGCGTACTTCCAGATGGCAGCGCCGTGCAGCTGTAGGCCGTCAAAGGCCAGTAACCGTGCCTTCCACAAAACAAATACCAATACGGATAGGGCAACAAATCCCCAAACTAAACCGGAAATGAAGCGCACCGCTCTCGCTTGGCCTTGATATCCGTATGCCAGGAGGGGTCGGCGCTCGATCAGAGCCATGATCGCTGTCGCCAACAGTAGAGGTACCAGTTGCGCGCCTTCCGAAATGAACGCCAGCCTCAGAGGAAACACTGCCGTAATGTGACCGGGATGGAAAAAAAGCCTCACCGCCCGGGCAGCGAGAAAACTAAATCCGAGAAACAGCACGACGAACAACAACACGCCCCATCCTGCCCGCAGACCTTCGGCGCCCACGAATATCCAGTGCACGCCGCGCTTGGGCGGTGGCGGAGTTGCGAGCGGGGAAGCCTCGGTTTGCAATATTTCTTCGTCCAAAGTACCTCCTGGAAGCTGCCCCATCATCTTACGCAGGCTGAAGCGCGTAGGTTGAGTAAAGTGTGAGGGAACTGAACCACTAAGTTGAAAGGGGAACCGCAGGTCCCTCCACTACGCTACGCTCCGGTCCTAATGACAAGTGGTAGGGAGGCATCGATAGCCCACTCAAGCCCCACGGCACGCCGGGGCAGGCGCCGTACGGCTTGAATGGGGCACCCAAAGCTCTTGTTGCGGTTGTCATTAGGACCGAAGCGCAGCGAAGTGGAGGGACCTGCGGTTTCCCTGTTAGCAGGAAGAACAGCTCAATAAGACCCGGAATTGCCAGATCCCGCGTGTTGGCTCACCCAGTGCTGCGCATGTTGCATCTCGGGCAATCCCGGGTCCGCCGTCTTCCACGCGCTGAGGAACTGCTTGTAAGCCACTGCGGTTGCGCCGGCATCTCGCGTCTTCTCCTTCACCTGGGCAATCCCATAGAGCGCGAAACCAGAGTTGGGACGCTCCACCAGCGCCTTCTGAAATGCAGCTTCAGCCTCAGGCCAATTACCGGCTGTTATCATCGCCGCGGCTTCAGTTTCCGCCACCGGACGAATGTAGAAGGGAGGCTCGCGGTAGCCGAGCTCTTTCTCTTCCCGGAGCGCGGAAGCGAAGAGCTTTTCCGCTTCGGGAACGTTGTTTTGCGTAGCCAGCATGGAAGCGCGCAGCTCGAGAGACATGATGGAGAGCATCTTGAGGAGAGGCTGGGGCAGGGGATCAGGCGACAGGCTTTGGTTTCCTGTGGGCGCGGCGGCTTTCTTTTCCTTCGCTTCCTGGTCTTTTATCTGCTCCGACATGCGCCATAAGCTCGAATCGAGCAACACCGAGTGGCGTTCGGCTACATCCGGTTCATGTGCCTCCACAGACTGCATTCCCAGGGCAAATTGCGAAAGTCCGCCAGCCAGGAATTCCATGTGGGGCATGTCCTGGGAGAGATTTGCGGTATTGACCAACTCCACCACGCGCGGCCAGTCCGCAGTGCGCAAAGCAACCGGCAGCGCGGGATTGAGACGGGCAATGGCATCGCGGGGCGACCAGGGGTAGAGCGTGTCTTCCAGATGGCCGCGTGCCTTTCCCAATTTGACCGAAACCTGCGCCGCCTCCTGCAACTGCCCGGCCTCCAGTAAATTGGCGATGGAATACATCAGGTTGTGGATATAGTTCCAGTCATTGTCCGGCGCGATGTGCTGTTGGCGCATGTAGCTTTCATCGGCCTGTGCAGAAGCGTCGAATGCAATCTGGGCCCGGGCGTAATCTCCGGTGCGGTAAAAAATGTGTCCCGGCATGTGGACCATGTGGCCCGACGCTGGTGCAAGCGAGCCCAGAATCTCCGCGCTGTGTAAAGCCTGTTCCGGATGTGGACTGGCTTCGACCGCGTGGATCCAGAGGTGGTTCGCGGCCGAGTTCTGGGGCTCATCCTTGAGCACACCTTGCAAGAGGGCAAGCTCCTCCTTCTTGCCCTTGCGCGCCTCTCCATTGTCGTCATAGCCATCGTCGACGGCTCCGGAGAGAGCGATGCGGGCATTGGTATCGCTGGGGTTCTCCTTCACCAGGGTGCGCAGAATTTCGATCTCGTGGTCGAACTTTGCTTTGTCCTCGCCCGCTGGTGCGCGAACAGCTGCGTCGTGGGCCTCGGCAGCTTGAATGTAGAGCTTTTCACGGGCTGTTACGTGTCCTTCCAGTGCAACCGCTTTGGCCAGCGACGCCTGCGCGTAGGTCTTTGTCAGGCTGTGGTTGAAGCTCTCCGCCTGGTAAAGACCCAAGTAGCACATCGCGCAATCCCCATCGGCGCGGATGGATTGTTCGAAAGCCCGATCGGCCTCGTAGTCCCAAAAATCGTAAAGCAGGTTGTAGCCCTGCTCGAACCACATCTGGGCCTGGGCATTGGCGGAAATTGGAAAGCGCACATTTCCAACGCCCTCAATGCGTTGCGGGGTGGGTAGTTGCTCCGGAGGTACCGGGTCCCCTGTGTCGCCAGACATGGGCATCTTCATCTGTCCGAGGGCGCACCCGGCTTGGAGCAGAATGAGCGCGATAGCGCTAGTGAGCTTCAGCTTACGGACAAATCGTTGGGGCATAGGGTTATCTTGTCTGTCTCCGCTACCCGGGTATTCTCGCCCAAATACCCTAGGTGAACTAAACTAGAGGAGGAGAAGTTGGCCCCCGGGGCAGCAAAGGAATTATCCATTGATCGCAAGCACTTTAACCAAGATTTTCGGAACCAGTAACGAACGCGTGATCAAGCGGATGATGCCCATGGTCGAACAGACCGGGTCTCTCGAGCCTGCAACGCAGGCTATGTCGGACGACGAGCTGCGCGCCAAGACGCTGGAATTCCGCGCCCGCATCGCCGCCCGGCTGGACGGCATCGACGACGCCGAGGAACGCGTAGCGGAAGAAAAAGTAGTGCTGAACGAGATACTACCCGAAGCCTTTGCGGTGGTCCGCGAGGCTGGCCGGCGGGTGCTGCTGATGCGTCACTTTGATGTCCAATTGATCGGCGGCATGGTGCTGCACCAGGGCAAGATCGCCGAAATGAAGACTGGCGAAGGCAAGACCCTGGTAGCGACCCTTCCCTGCTACCTGAATGCGCTGGCAGGCCATGGCGTGCACGTGGTCACGGTCAATGACTACCTGGCCAAACGCGACGCCGAGTGGATGGGCAAGATTTACGAGTTCCTGGGGCTGACCGTTGGGGTGATTGTGCACGACCTCGATGATGCCCAACGCCGCGCCGCGTACGGGTCTGACATCACCTACGGCACCAACAACGAGTTCGGTTTTGACTACCTGCGCGACAATATGAAGTTTGACCATGCCGATTGCGTGCAGCGTGGGCACTACTTCGCGATCGTCGATGAGGTTGACTCGATTCTGATCGATGAAGCCCGCACCCCGTTGATCATCAGCGGTCCCACGGATCAGACCACGGACAAGTATGCCCGCGTGAACCGCATCTTGCCGTCGCTCGAACAAGGGGAAGAGATCGAGCGCGGCGAAGAAAAGATCCTGACCGGCGATTACGTGGTCGATGAAAAACACAAGACCATCAGCGTGACCGATGAAGGGTGGGAAAAGATCGAGCAGTTGCTCGGCATCGGCAACATCGCCGACCCGGAGAACTGGGATTTAAAGCATCACGTAGAGGTCGCGATCAAGGCGCACTCACTCTATCGGCGCGATGTGGCCTATGTGGTGAAGGACGGCGAAGTCATCATCGTCGACGAGTTTACCGGCCGATTGATGCCTGGCCGCCGCTGGAGCGATGGACTGCACCAGGCGATCGAGGCCAAGGAGCAGGTGAACATCCGCCGCGAAGACCAGACGCTGGCGACCATCACGTTCCAGAACTACTTTCGCCTGTACAAGAAGCTTTCCGGCATGACCGGCACGGCGGAAACAGAGGCCACGGAATTCGAGAATATCTACAAGCTCGAGATCGTGGTCATTCCCACCAACAAGCCGATGCGCCGCCTGGAAAATCCGGACGTGGTTTTTCGCACCGCCAAGGAAAAATATTTTGCTGTGGCCGATGAGATTTCGCGGCTCCACGAAGAGAAGCAACCGGTGCTGGTGGGCACCACTTCGATCGAGAAGTCGGAGCTGCTTTCATCGATACTGCAACGCAAGGGCGTGAAGCATGTAGTGCTCAACGCCAAGTTTCACGAGCGCGAAGCGGAGATCGTCGCCCAGGCCGGGCGGCTTGGCATGGTGACCATTGCCACCAACATGGCCGGCCGCGGTACCGATATCGTGCTCGGGGGCAACGCGGAATTCGCCGCCAAGCAGGAGCTGTTGAAGAAGGGCATGGCGCAAGCGGTCAACGCGGCTCAGGGAGCCATCAATCCCATGGCTGGCCCGGGCATGATGCGCTTCTACTACCAGGGGCAGGAATTCGAGACCAGGCAGGAGATATGGGATAAGGCTTACGCCCAGTATGCAGCCACCGCTGAGCGCGAGCACGAAGAGGTGATTGCTGCCGGTGGACTGCACATCGTAGGCACGGAACGGCATGAGTCGCGGCGCATTGACAACCAGCTGCGCGGGCGGGCCGGCCGCCAGGGAGATCCCGGCGCCTCGCGGTTTTATCTCTCGCTCGAAGATGACCTGATGCGCATCTTCGCCAAGGAGTGGGTATCAAACCTGCTGCAACGGCTGGGCATGGAAGAAGGTGTGCCCATTGAGTCGCGCATGATCAGCAGCCGCATCGAGGCCGCGCAAAAGGCGGTGGAAGGCCAGAACTTCGAAGCCCGCAAACACCTGCTTGAATACGACGACGTGATGAACAAGCAGCGTACAGCGGTGTATGGAACGCGCCAACAGCTGCTTGAGGGGCTCGATCAAAAGGAGCTGATCCTCGAGGACTATGTCGCCAATCTGCTGAGCGCGGCGATGGAACAGCATGCTCCCGAAGCGATGCATCCGGATCAGTGGGACATCAACGGGCTCAAGAGCCAGCTGGCTTCCCAGTTCGGCATCGATCTGGAGAAGGAGGGCATAGACCTCGACACTCTGAACCGCCACGAGTTGGGCGAGACGCTGTTTGAGCGTTTGAAAGAGAAGTACGAGATGAAGGAAGCCCTCCTGGGCGGTACCACCATGCGTTATCACGAGCGCATGGTGATGCTCAGCGTGCTCGACGGATTGTGGAAAGACCATCTGCTGAGCATGGACCATCTCAAGGAAGGCATAGGTCTGCGTGGATACGGCCAGCAGGATCCACTGGTTGCCTACAAGAAAGAGTCCTTCGACATGTTTGAAGCCATGATGGGACGCTTTCAGGAGGACACGGTCCGTTTCCTGTTCCTGATGCAGATCGTCGGACCCGATGGCCAGCCAATTACCCAACTACCCCGCCGGCAGGCGCCTGAGATCTCCAGCGAATTTGTTCCTCCGGCTCCTTCTCCCGTCGGCCCTCCGGTCACCGTGGAAGGCAATGGTGCTCGTGCCATTCCTGCCCAAACGCCGCCGCGGCCGCCGTCTATACCTGTCCCGGTCCCCGTGCGGGCGCCCTCGACGACGATCGATGCCCTGGAGCAGGAGTTTCAACGGAAGAAGAAGCGCGAGCTGGAACAAGCCAGGATGGCCGGCGCCAATGGAAGTTCCGATGCGCCCGCGCAACAGCGTCGAACCGGGGAGAAGGTAGGCCGGAACGATCTTTGTCCTTGCGGCTCAGGCAAGAAATACAAGAAGTGCCACGGCGTCGACGCCTAGCACCGCCAAAAGGCGACGGGTCCCTCAAGCGCTACCAAACCGGCAACAAATACTGGGTGGCCCATTCAAGCCTTCTTTTCGGCTTGAGTGGGATAACGGCACTTGATGTGCCACTTCCTGTTGGGTCATTCCTGCCTCAGGGAGTAAACGCCTTCAGCCCCATTCTTCTATTTGGAGGGACCTGCGGTGCGCGTAGTTTTCGCTACAAATCTCCCCGACGAAAGCTCTCCGGAATCTCATCAAAAGTGAAGTTCTCCGCGGCGGATCCGGTCTCATCCCGCCAGCACTCGAAAATGCGACCGTAACTGAGCGTAATGAACTCGCTGTCGCGGATACCGAGCTGTTGTGCCGTTGCGTCGATCCAGTCGCTCGGGCCTTCCAGTTCGGCGTAGACACCCAGGGGCGTTTCGTCGAGCACGCAATGGCCCTGCTCATCGGCCCATTCCGTGCGCCATTTTTCATAGATGAATACGGGACTGAAGCCGAGCGCTTCGAAGACCTTGCCCAGCACCGGGCCATCCTCGACCACAGTCTCGGTTTCCACGCGATTCTTGTGCCGGCCCTCTTCGGTAAGGCCGCTGGGGACGCTCTTGTGGGTGACGACCCACTTGTTGCCATATTGCCGAATGCGCAGGATCTGCCGCGAGTTACGCAGGCGGCGGTCGGGCGTGTCATAAAGTGTGTTGCGCTCCAGGGTGCGGGCGGTGACCCGCGCGAAACCAAGTGCCGGCAGCTTGCGCTCGAAGGCATCGCGGTCCAGTACCCGTATCTTTACTTCCGTTTCCATAGCCTGCATAGGCCGGAGTCTAAAGCACTTTCACTTTCTGTGTATACAGAGCAACCAACGCCGGCGCGCAAAATGCTCTACCAGCCAGGACAGCCATGGGAAAATGACACAGGTGACCCCGAAAAAAACACTGCGACTGGCCGTTGATGCCAATGCCATGGATTCGCCGGTATCGCTGGCGTCGTTATTGCGGGGCGCCGAGCTGCTGCAGAGTGGCGGCACGGTGGCATTCCCGACCGAGACCGTTTATGGATTGGGCGCAAATGCGCTGGATGAGGGGGCGGTTCAAGCTATCTTCGAAGCTAAGCAGAGGCCGTCGTGGGACCCGCTCATTGTGCACGTAGTCAGCGAGGAACAGCTGAACATGGTGGCCAGCGAAATTCCGCGCACCGGCCGCTTGTTGATGGAAGCGTTCTGGCCTGGTCCTTTGACCTTGTTGCTGCCGAAAGGCACTCGCGTACCGGCAATCGTGACTGCGGGACGGCCGCGGGTAGGGGTGAGGATGCCGCGTCATCCGGTCGCCCGAAGATTGATCGAACTCGCTGGATTGCCGGTGGCGGCGCCCAGCGCGAATTCCTTTGGCCGAACCAGCCCTACGCGCGCGGAATTTGTTCTTGAGGACCTGGATGGGCGCATCGACGCGGTCATCGACTCGGGGGAGACAGCCCTGGGACTGGAATCGACAGTGGTCGATGTCTCTGAGGATCCGCCCATCCTCTATCGTCCGGGCATGGTGACTTTCGCGCAGGTGCAGGCGTTGTGCCCATCGCTGGTTGCCTACCATGAGCACCAGGAGCCTGGTTTCGCAGCGCAGCCCTCCCCAGGCGTAGGCCTTAAGCATTACTCGCCCCGCGCACGGATGATTCTGCTGGAGTCGGGGGTGGACGAACTTCTGCCCCTCGCCGAAAAGCTCCAAGGCGCAGGCGAAGTGGTCGGCATTATGTTGCCCAGCGATGTGAACGTCGCACGCCCCTATCTGGTCTATCGCTGGGGAGATTTAACCAATAAGGAGCAGCTCGCCCGCCGGCTCTTTGCAGGACTGCGGGAATTGGACGCGGCGGGGGCCACCGTTATCATTTGTCCGTTGCCCGAGGACGAGGGGCTTGGCGTTGCCATTCGCGACCGCCTGCTCAAAGCCGCCCGTTGATGGCTAGGCGCTGTTATGATCTGCTGCTTTGTATAGGTATTTGATACCGGCTTTATAGATAAGCGTACGGACTCTGCCCTGCCGCACTTTGATCGCGTGGCGGTCGTACCATTCGATTGTGCCCTCGATCTGCTCCCCATCCTCGAGCACAAACATCATCAAAGTCTGGCTCTGGATCTGTTTTTGAAAGTAGAACGCCTCCGCGTGAGAACTCTCCGCGGTGGAGTCCCATCGCTGTTGGGCCGGATGAATGGGAGCAATCGCGGACAGGAGCGCGGGATAGCGGCTTGCCGAGGCACGTGCCGACAGGTGTGGACGAATGAGCTTGCGCGGTCCCGCAGGGCTAACAGAAGCCACCGAGGATGGATCTTGTCCATCGACTTTGGTTTTCGCCTTGGCTGGGCGCGCATCGTAGACGCGGCGAACCGGAATGGCAGAGGAATCAGGCATGGTCTCAATATGAAATCTAATGGGTAGGATGCAGCATGTAGCCAATAGGGTCTAAATGTCAAAAATCGGCGGAAAATGGCGCATTAGGAAAATCATAGCGCGGAAAGGCCGACCGCGAAGGCATCGAGGGACAAAGACCGCAGCAGATTTCTCCGCATGCCTTGTTCCACTTGATCCAGGCCGCGCACCGCCGCCTCAATCCAGGCCATATTGATGGTTTGCGATAGCCGCGTCAGCTCGGCTGCCAGGTCTATGTTGCGAATCAAATGGCCGGTTCCCGAATGCAAGAGCAAGAGGTCCTCCAGCAGGCTGGCGAAGGCGTGCAGCAGCGCGCTGGTCTTTTGCTGGCCCTCGGCGCCCGCGCGGTAGGTCTCGGTTACCCGGAATAGAGCTCCATAGTCGGTATCCCCGGCGCCATCTGCAGTGGCGTTGTACAAGATCACCAACGCGTCCTGGCGGCTCACCAGATAGCTTTCAAGATCAAAGCCGATGGCCTGACCGATGGCGCCTTCGGCGAGGCGCGCGACCAGTGCGCGCTGCTTCGGTTTCCAATCCTTGCGGCGCTCGGCAAGCACCGCTTCAATCTGTTCCGGGGGCAATGCACCCAGGCGAAAGATGCCGGAGCGGGAACGAATGGTGGGTAGAAGTTCGCCGGGATTTTCTGCCAGCAGAAAAATGTGAGCGTACGCTGGCGGCTCCTCGAGAATTTTGAGCAGGGAATTAGCAGCCTCCTTCATGAAGGCCGTGCTGGTGAAGATATACACCGCGCGCGGTGCATCGGCGGGAAGGCGATAGATGCGCTGCAGCACGCTGCGCACCTGGCCCATCTTGATCAGCAACTGGGGCGGGTCGGGAGGAACGACAACCACATCGGGATGGGTTTGGATGAGGATGCGGGTCTCTTTCTTGTCCACCTCACGCAATTCTTCCCGGGCAGTGATGGCTTCGCTTACGCGCTCAGCGAGCGGCAGTGAGAGCGCAATGCGGGTGCAGTTGCTGCAAACTCCGCAGAAGTCGGGCAGGCCGTCGCTGACCGGGTGCTGCAGGCAGGCCATGGTCTGCGCCAGCATAATGGCCAGGGTATATTTGCCGGCGCCGCGCGGGCCGGCAAGGATGAGCGCAGGCGGCATGCGTTCCGCTGCAATCGCCTCCCGCAGATGGCGGACCGTGGCCACATTTCCCGCAAATTGGTCGAAGCCCATGTGAACGAGATTAGCAAAAAGGAAACCGAGACCGCACAGCAGGTCCCTCCGCTCCGGTCGAAAATCACTTCCAGCGCGGTTGTGAGTAGGAAAGAGAACTGCAGATCCCTCGGCTTCGCTCGGGGATGACAAACGAGTGGGGGAGGCATGGTAGCCCACTCAAGCCAAAATACGGCTTGAATGGGGCACCCAAAGCTTTGGTTGCCGGTGTAATTGCTCCCTTGATTCGCCACAGGCCAGTCCGCTCCTCGGGATGACAAAGGGGAGGGCAGCGCTCACTTCAGCAGCCGTCACCGGGGATGGACAGAGCCGCAAAACAAAACTCCACTTTGTCATCCCGAGCGAAGCCGAGGGATCTGCAGTGCGCCGCGGCTTCCTCTCAAATGCATATCTCTACCGCGGCTCGGGGACAAACATCATCGGGTGCTTGGGCCGCAGCGTGATCTTGGGTTGGACATCAACGGTTTGTCCGGGAACGAACCGTAGCCGCCATTGCTGTGCGATGGTGGCCAGCATCAGAACCCCTTCCATCCAGGCAAAAGCCTCCCCGATACACTGCCGGTTGCCGGCGCCGAAGGGAAAATAGGCAAAGCGCGGGCGCTTGGCCTTTTGTTCAGGCAGAAAGCGGTTGGGGTCGAAGCGCAAAGGGTCGGGAAAATATTCCGGACTGCGTTGAATGATGTATTGGCTGAAGAAAAAATAAGTGCCCGAAGGAAAGCGATACGGGCCCAACTCTACCTCCGCGGTAGACTGACGGCCCATGGCCCATGCGGGCGGATACAGACGCATGGACTCGGCAAACACCATCTCCGTATATCGAAGCCGCGGCAAATCCTCGAGTGTGGGCAGGCATCCGCTGCCCAGCACGGCGTCGATCTCCGCATGCAGACTAGCCTCCGCCTGAGGATTTTGCGAGAGCAGGTACCAGGTCCAGGTAAGCGCATTGGCCACCGTCTCGTAGCCGGCAAGAAAAATGGTGAGCACCTCATCGCGCAGTTGTTCGTCGGTCATACCGGAGTGGTCGGATTCCTCGTCGCGCGAAGCCAGCAACATGGAGAGCAGGTCACCCCGATCCACTCCATCCGCGCGGTGGTCTGCGATCATGCGCTGCACCACTTTGTCCAGACGGCTGCGGGCGCGGCGGAAGCGGACCAGCCCGGGAATAGGCCAGTGCAAATACGCTTCGGCGCGAGGCAGCGCAATGAGGAAGTTGTATAGCTGCATGATGACGTTGACCTCGTCGTTGATCTGCAGCACATCATCGGTAACGTCGGTGTTGAAGAGCGTACGGGCCACGACCTGCAGCGCCAGTTGCATCATCTGCGAGGCAATGTCAATGGGTTGGTGCGGTTGCCACTGGGCGCGCATGTGGGCCGCGCGATCCACCATGATGACGCCGTAGGCCTGAATGCGCTGGCGGTGGAAGGCAGGAGCAGCGATGCGCCGTTGGCGCCGGTGTACCTCCCCATCGCTGGTGATCAGCCCCTCGCCCAGCAGGATTTTCATGCGCCGCTGCGTCCGCTCCTTGATGAAGTGCTGCGGCTGGTTGATGAGGATCTCGTGGATAAACTCGGGTTCGTTGATAAAAACAATGTGGGAGAGGCCCAGGCGGTAATGGGCGATGCGCCCATAGGTTTTCACCAGGTGCTCGAAGAGCGCGATCGGATTGGCCGGCTTGAAGAAGCGGCGCAGCAGATAAAACGGAAGATTCAGCTGTAAGCCCGGGGGAAAGCGATAGCCATCGCGCTCCAGCACGATCCACTGCCGCTCCTCGCGCGACGCCGGTGAATAGGTTGTGCCCATAAAATCGCCGCGACTCAGCGCAACATGCCCGCCGCCAATAAACGTCCTCGTACCACTTGTACGATGTGCAGGTGGACTTCATCAATGGAGCCATCGCTGTCGATTACGACCACACGCAAAGGCTCGCGCGTGGCAATCTCCTGGTATTTGTCGAAGACCCGGCGGTAGAAGGCGGAGCTTTCCGTTTCAAAGCGGTTTTCGTCGCTTCCTGTGGCCGCAACCGCACGCTGATTGCGCTGCCGCGCGCGGGCCAGCGAGCGATCAAAATCCGGCAGCAGCAGCAGCGTCAGATCAGGCGGGAGGCCGCCGCACAAGCTGGTATGAAGGTCGCGCACGATCTGGCTGCCGAGTTGCCGGCCGCCGCCCTGGTAGGCTTCGCTGGAATCGGTGAATCGGTCGCAGAGCACGATGTGTCCGGCTTCCAGCGCGGGTTCGATGACTTCGGCGATGGATTGCGCACGATCAGAGAACATCAGCCCCAACTCTGTGAAGGAGGAAAGGTGGTCGGTACGCGAGTCAAGCAGCAGGGCGCGAATGCGGTCGCCGACGCGCGTGCCTCCAGGCTGACGGGTCGCCGTCACCGGCAATCCATTGCTTTGCAGCCACTCTTTCAGGCGCCGAAGCTGGGTGCTTTTGCCGGAGCCGTCCAGGCCTTCGAAGGTGATGAAGAAGCCTCGCGGCATGCAGGAGTTTACCTCCTGGGCCGATGGCTCTCCTAGAGCAGTTTCGCAATTACTGTGGTCCGGCAAAGATCGCGAGGTATGGTTTTTCCTGGAGAAAAACCACGAAAAGAGCTCTCGCTTCGGTCCACGCCAATTGCGAAACTGCTTTAGCCAACAGGCACCAGGTCCGCAATCTCCAGTTCCAGCCCGCCGTATTCTGGATGGAGGTTTTCCCGCAGCTTGTACGCGAGGTGGACGACCGAGCCTTGCTCCAGTACGAGCGCCTGGACACGTGCCGCCCAATCCCATCCCAGCGCAGACCAACTCGCGCCCCGCGCCCCCTGGGCCAGCTGCAGGCAGATGTGTCGATCCTTGATGGGCCGCACCGGAGCTGTGAGGCGGACGTTATAAGCGGCGAAGATGGGCTCTTCGTTGCCTATACCCAGCGGCTCCAGCCGGCGCAACCAGGTAAAGAGAGCCTGGGTAATCTGATCGAGGGGCAAGACCGCATGGCAGCGCAGGCTGGGCGTCGTCTCCTCCACGTGCAGCGCCGCCCAGGCTTCGAGGTGGCTCTTCAACTCCGGCAGACGCGCCGCCGGGAGAGAAAAGCCGACAGCATGGGAGTGGCCGCCGAAGCGGGTGAACAGCTGCTTGCAGCTTTCGATCGCGTTCAGCAGATGAAAGCCGGGGACCGAACGTCCAGAACCGTAGGCCTCTCCACCTTCGAGCGCGATCACCATTGCCGGGCGGTGCATACGGTCGACGACGCGCGAGGCAAGGATGCCAATGATGCCGCGATGCCACCCTTCTCCTTCCACCACGATGCAGCGGTTCGACTGGAAGCCTGGTTCCTCCCGCAGCCGGCGGTCGATTTGGTCGAGCATAGCGGCTTCGGCCTGTTGACGCTCGCTGTTCAGGCGGTCGAGCTTGTCGGCTAACTCACCCGCCCTGACCGCATCGCGAGTGGTGAAGAGTTCGACCACGTCGGAGGCAACATCCATACGTCCGGCGGCATTGATCCGGGGCGCCATGCGGAATGCCAGGTCGGTCGAGGTAAGCGTCCGCTGTCCCGGGTCGAGCTTGGCTACCCGCATCAACGAGCGCAGGCCGGGGCTGGCCGGGCGTTTTAACTGCTCGATTCCGACGCTGGCGATCACCCGGTTTTCTCCCAGCAGCGGAACCGCATCGGCCACCGTGGCGATGGCCAGCATCTTGAGAAAGGAGGGGAGAATCTTGCTCCGCGTCCGCTCGAAATCCCACGCCTCGAGCAGAGCTTGGGAGAGCTTAAAGGCTACCCCGGCGCCGCACAGGTGCTTGCAGGTGTACGCGCATCCCGGTTGGTTAGGGTTGAGGATGGCGAGTGCGGTGGGCAGGCCCGGAAGGTCGGGCAAATCCTGTGGCAGATGATGATCGGTAACGATGAGATCGAGTCCCAGGCGGGAGGCTGCTTCGGCGGCGGTGAAATCGCGTATGCCGGTGTCGACGCTGATGACCAGGCTTACCCCTTGTCCTGCGGCTGCGGCGAGTACCTCCGCCTGCATGCCATAGCCTTCGCGAAGCCGGTGCGGCACGTGGAAATCCACCTTGCCGCCAAGCATCTCGATGGCCGTCTTGAGCAGCACGATGGCCGTGGTGCCATCCACGTCATAATCGCCGTAGATGAGGATGGCCTCCCGGTTGGCGATGGCTGCCTGGACCCGGGTGACGGCTGCGGCCATGCCTTGCATGGCGTAAGGATCGAGTAGGTGTTCGATGCGGGGATTAAGGAAGAAATCAGCCTCGGCTGCGGTGCGCACGCCGCGTTCTGCCAGCAACTCGGCCACGATGAGAGGAAGTCCGGCGCTTTGCGCCAGCGCCGTTGCGGCAGAGTTCGCCTGCGGCAGGATCCAGCCGGTGCGGGGAACGCCCGGGTCCTGTCGCGCAGGCGCTACCCGGGGGCTTACTGCAGGGGAGCCGGCAGCATTCACCGTTCTTCTTCGTCCTCATCATCTCCGAAAACGACGTCTCCGAAGTCTTCCACGAACTCCAGAAGCTGCTGGTAGCGCTCGTACCAGGGGGTCGCATTCTCGTGCACAAAGACGATTCCCTGGTGGGCGAAGCCGAGCTGAATGTAGCCGATCTTGCCCACGTAGTTGACCAGGTATTGGGCTTCGTGCACTTCGGCCGCCGCTTCATCGGGAAAATTGTCGTCGCGGATCTGCTCCAGCAGCATCGCGATGTCTTCCTTCTCCAGCATGACTTCGCTCATGGTGACAAATGGTGCGGAAGCGGTCTTGGCCATCTCGACGAAGTCTTTCCAGCTATCGGGATTGTCATCGTCTTCCCACAAGACGGTTGGCAGATCTTCGGTGATAAACCCAGGCAGGCGGCGCATCGAATGCCCTTCAATAAAGGCCACCATGTCGTCTTTCAGAGATATCAGATCGTCGGGGTGCATATTCGCGCCTCTATTGTCGCAGATGTCCCCGGATGCCGTAGGCATCGGTGGGGTCAACCATGTTCATGCGCGTTTCCCTGGAGATCTCCGGACCGGAGGTCGTTTTTGAAAGGGCGGACTTCAGCCCGCGGTGAGACTGGCGGAGGGCACCGGATTTCGTGCAGTCGCGGCCCTCGGCACGCCCCGGCTCGGCGGCTCAAATATGCTATAGTCCGAGTCAGATCACATGATTTTTTCGCGGGAGTACGTGAATTATCTGGCGCGTCAAACGGTCAATCAATTGATCGAAGCCAAGATGATCCGGGCAGGGAAGGTTGCTGTGGTCGCAGAGCGGGTGAATGCGGCCATCCTGGAAGAGCTGTCGCTCGAAGACCGCATCAACGAAGAAGTGCGCGTCATCCTTGACGCCTACCAGGAAGACATGCGCCGCACCGGCGCCAGCTACGCGGAGATGTTCAAGAAGGTTAAGCAGGAGCTGGCGCGAAAATACAAGGCGGTCTTGTGAGACTCTCCCGAGACAAACTCAACAAGCTTGCGCATGTGGTTGCCGATACGCTTGCGGAGACCGACGAATGTGAGTTCCTGGATGACCGCAATACGATCCGTCAGGAGGCGCGCAAGGCGCTGGAGAAGGTATTGACGGAAGAAATGAAGATCGATCAGGCAGCGCGTCTGAAGATCGCCTCGCAACGCAAGATCATCGTCGAGGGAAGCCAGGAGTGGGACATTCTTTACCGCAAGTATTACAACGATGAGGTAAGGAAACTGGGCTTGTAAGCAGCGATCGGTCTCTCGTCCCAGCTTTGATATACTAGCGTTTGTTGACTGCGGTGCAGATCAACCCCCTGCCTCAACCCACCGTGGCGTCATGGTGTAATTGGTTAACACGCCGCCCTCTCAAGGCGGAGAGTTCGGGTTCGATCCCCGATGACGCTACCAGATAATCCCAATAAAATCAGCTAGATAGAAGAAAACCAAGCCCAAGCCCATGGTCTTTGTGGGAATTCTCACAATGTTCTCACAATTCATCGTCTGTAACAGTTGTAGCAGCGAATACCCTACAGTCATCTTGACGGCTGTTCTTCGTCATGAAATCGTGCATGCCAGGGGGATCACATGGAAGACTACTTGGCTGAAATGGAGAGCACCGGCCGTCAGATTTGCGGCATCACTTCGTGGGCTGATTGAAGCGGACGCCGTTGACGGTGGCGATAGACTCGGTGCGGCGCTGGCTTGGATGGAGCAAGACCATACCCGGACGTTGCGCCAGGGAATCGCGCTGGTCAGATGACCGGCACCGACCAGTTCAAGCCGCTGACCGGCTGGCCTTGGCCGCGCCGTCTGGAGCCACAGCCACGAAGCCACGGTGACGGCCACCAAAACGCTGGTAAACAGGGTATGGTTACCCATCAACCCAAGGCTAGCGACCGCTCATAAACGATCCTGACGCGAAGTTTAGAACAGAAACAAGGCACCTTTCGGGGTGCCTGTTCATTTTGCAGTTGCGGCCCATTTATCCACATCGCACAATTGTGGGCATGAACGATTCGCAGCAGCCGCTTTTCTTTGTTCCAAACTGCCCGCCAGACAAACAAGAAGATTTATACGCAGCTTTGGCGGAACGCTTGCGGTGTCGCCGTGCCACCAATTGAGCAACGAATTTGCGCCATCAGTTTTCATCATGACAGCGATATATGGTTCGCGACAGTAGGGGAAACAATGACGGGTCGCGAATATGTCTGGAAAGGCCGAAAGAAAACTGAAGAGACTCGGAACATCGAAGACCCCGGACTTGTAATCGCCATTTTTCAGAAAACTGACGTTTGTTTGGTCTACACAGATGGCGGGTCCAGTGTGGGAAGGCATTCGAAATGGGCAATTCCTTTTATGGCCGGTCAGACTAGGTTTAATCAACCGCTTCGCAAGCAGATGATTTTGCCGGGGAAAGTTTTGTTATGCTGCCTGCGGAAGGTGTGTGCACTATGTGCGTCCCGATTTCACTTCTTTTGGCTGTCGGCTTTGGAATTTTGATCCCCTGTTGGATTCTTCATCTTTGAGTTTCGGATTGAACGTAAGGCGAAGTATGTCACCCTCACGCCATTCAAGAGAGCGCGGAACCCCAAGGATGGTAGCGTGATCGCAGTAGAGGGCGAAGTGGATTTCGATCCGCGCCACGGCCACTATATGAAGCTGGGAGAGGTTCTTGTCACTCTTGCTTCAGCGTCACTGGTTTTCATTCCCACTTTGCACTCTACTTCCCATCTTCCAGCACTCGGCTTCTGCATGGTTGTTCTAGGGCTGACTGTCGTCTACAGCTTAGGATTCATGGCAGCAGTCACGTACTTTTACGAAATGTTTCTCTTCGATCCAACTAACTTCACCGCCTTCAGGTCGTCTTTTATGTTTTCGTTAGGATTCGGTGCACTGTTCTCTTTTGCCCTTGCCTACATCGTTTTGGCGTTCAGTGTCGGTTACGCGCTGGTGAAAGGGACACTAATGATGTCCGGCCACTAAACAGCAATGCCGCACTGCACGGGACCCCTCCCAACAGTGCGGCTTTTTGCTGTGTGCAGGAAGCGTGCTACCCGAGGGTCCAGCTCAGTAGCAGCTTTCTGCATTCGTCTAGGGTTGTTGACCTAGAGCGAAACTTTACGAACCGACCACAGCTTGCAACAGTGCTGAACCGGACGCCGTGATTCCAGCCAAGTACGAATTGCTGGCCAGCGCCAGGGAGACGCTCTTGCCCGGTGCAACCAAGGTGCCGCTACCCACGACAGCCGCGACAGCGTTGGAAGCGCCCAGGGCTACCCACGCGGGAATGTTGCCAGGGTTCGTTACGACCACCGTGGTTGGCGTGCCACTGGTGAACAATTGAACGTTGCTGCTGGTTGCGTCGGCAATCAGATTGACCGAATTGGCTTCAGTGATGTCAGTGACAAGACCCGCCGCTTTGAAAGCGATGTAGTCTGACGATGTGGGCACCCAACTTGGCAGCAACGTAGATTGCTGCCCCGGTGCGATTGGGAAGCTTGCAGACACGACCGTCGATTTCTGACTTGCCGCCAGACCGAAATTCGTCAGATCGACCGGTATAGTTTCTACGGTCTGATCGTTGATGGTGATTTGCGCGTTTGAGTTAACCAAGACTGTGCTCATAAAATGTTCCTCGATTCGTTGTTTGGATTTGTACTGCGTTACTTGGTCAGCCGTTCAAGTTCAAGACTGATGTTGGTTGCAACGCTGACGGCTTCATTGTGGGTCAACGTTGCTTCCCGCTCCTGAAGCACAATCGCGTTGTAAGCGCTCTGTTGGTGCGAAGCGGCCATCATTGAATCACCAGCCTTCTGTTTTGCGACTACAATTTTTTGTGTCCATGCGGTCGTTTCGGCCTTGGTCAGCAATGCGCGATTTAGTTCGCCGAATTCGTGTTTCAAATCGGCCAAACGCATCGCGTCGTTCTCTGCAACGCCTTCCAGCCGGGTGTGCTCTTTCCGGGCTTCAAACGCCTGCTGTGCGATAGCGGAGAATTTCCGTTTGGCTTCGCGAACCGCCAGGATTGCGGCTTCGTGTTTCGCTTCAAGCTGTTCAACCTGTGCCGACCGTGCGCCAGCCAGAGTGTCGATCAATTCCTGTTTGATCGCGGAAGCGCGTGCCATCATGTCGGCATTCTCCTGAGTCAGCGGCTTCAGCGCGAACAGTTCCTTAAGCAGAGATTCAAAGCTTCTCTCTGGCTGTTGTTGTTTGAACGGGTCTTGATACAACTCCGCTTGCGTGCGTGCAAAGACATTCATCGTGGGCATAGGGAATTCTCCAAAGCAGGGGATTTGTAATGCAAGTTGTTACTTTCTGTCGAAGCGCGAACGGCCAAGCACGCCGTCAAGATTGACCGTTCCATCTTGCTTAACGCGGCCAAAGGATGTGTGGGTTTTCAATGCACGGTCCGCAGCAACCGGCTTTTCGCTGGGTGCCATGTCGTTGGTGATGACACCAGCCTGTGAAGCTGTGGCGTTGGCATCAGAGAAGGGGGTTGTGTTGGTTGGTTTCATGTGGGTTGCTCCTGTTGTTGAATTGGGTGCTGGGTCAGAATTCGTACTTGTAACCGTTTCGGTTCTCTTCTTTCAGTCGAGTGTAAAGGTCGTTCAGACTTTCGCTCGATTCGAGTTCGCCAGGGCGGTTGACGGCCATTTTATGCGATGCGCGGTTGCCGTAAGCGTCGAACGCTCCTACCGGGGTTACGCGTCTAGCTGGCTTGCGAACTGATTGGATTGCTTGCAGAATGAGTTCACAATCGTCATTGCTGAGCGGCGCTGCATCCATCGCGACCGGCTTGCGATCTGCAAACATGCCCATGACGTTGGCGATGTTCTCCGGTTGAGCATGTTTCACAAATATTGCAAGCCCAAGGTCGGTGAAGAAGTTTCTGATTTCAGCTTTGCTCTTTCCAACAATCGACGGATGATTGTGGGCAGGCAAACCCATTACAACAGCGGCGCTATCCATCGCAACACCGCCAGGAAGATTTGCCTTCATTCGTTCGGCTGGAGTCCAGTGGCAATCACGGCAACTGTGAACGCGATGTAGTTTGCAAGGAACTGATTTCATCATGTTATCTCCCATTGTTAAACTTACTAAGATGTATGGCCGCGCTGATCCAAGCCCGTTCCGCATACTCAAGTTCAATGTCATCTTGCGCAACGCAAACACTGCCGATCAATTGTGGCTTCGGTGTTCCGCGCTTTTTGCTGACATTCCCCTTTTCAGTCATCGACAAAGAAACGTCATAGATGCCCACAACATTCTTGAACCCGTCCCAATTAACAAGCGGCTTGGCGTTGTGCCGATGGCGAAGAACGAACTCACGCGCCGAAATAAGAGTGTTGATTCGTTCAGTGATTGCAGCGTTGGGGCTATGCGCCAGCAGTTCAGCTAGAGATATATGAGCCATACTTACAACCTTCCTAAGCTGCGCTGCTTAATGCGCCATGCTTCTTTCTGGCAATAACTCTTACAGTAGCGCGACCATGTTTTGCTGGAGTAGTAACTAACACCGCATAACTTACAAAATCTCATGACCCGCCCCTGACTTATTGTCTGCGATGCATCGCACAGGGGCAACCTTATTCGCCCGGTCTGTTCATCTTTCGAGCGTCGGCGCTGACTAAGGCCCGGTCGCCTGAAGTTAGTAGGCTCAGGAGTTCGTTGCGCTTCATGTAGATCGTTCGGAGCGGCGCGTTGCCGACTGCAAACTGAAGTTCAAAGTCTTCGCTCTGCGGCTGGCTGACGATTCTCAGGATGCGGGGCATTGGAAACTCGCTCCCGTAATCCAACCAGTTGTGGGCAAAGTCGGCGAAGCTGCGCGCTCAGCGTCCTTGCGCCGCCGCCATGTTTCGCGATTTGCAACTGAGGATTTGCTAGGTGCTTTCGCTACCATTTTTACGTCGGCAAGCGCCCGCTGTTCGATGGCTTCACGCGTGTGCTGATCGAACATTAAACGTGAGACCTGTATCCACACGTCCGACTTAAACCATTGTCGTGCGCTGAAATCCCCGCGCCTAGACGCCAAAACAGCCGATTCGATGACATTGCACCACAGACGTTTTGCTGCCTCTGTGTCGTGAAAATCTGTCAAGTCTTCTGATGAGCGCATGTCTGTTTCCCCCTATCAGTTGAAATACTTCGATGGAACGTCAGGAATGGTGCTGACATCTTTCTTCGGCTGTAGCGTTTCCCACAGCTTGTACAAGCCAAAGGCGTTCTCAGCGCTGGCGTGCAGAGTTGCAAGAATCGCTTCCAGGGCAATGACGCGATCAATTTCCTTGTCATTGTTGGTTTCCGCATAGCGCTTCCATGCCGCCGCGATGTGTTCATTGACTCGCTGAATCTGTTGGTCAATCTCCTGTTGTTTCATTGGTGAACTCCTGTTGTGTTGGCCGGTACCCAAGACATGCTGTCGCTGCTGTGCGTCCAGAATCCCGCTGGTGACTGCTGACGCAATCTGTGTTGGGTTTGCATCGCTCTTTACGTTGACCGTGACGTGAATGGCACCGGCACCGGTGGAACCGGGTGCGCCGTACTGACCTTGCGCCGCTATCATGCCGCGTGTGTAATTCGACTGGCTGTCTTCGTAGTATCCGCCGCGCTTCAAGATGGCAGCGTAGTCTTGGGCGTTGCGTGCGATGTTCACGCCGTCGCGTGTCAGGATGCGCGCCATAGCCTTATCAAAGTCAAAATCGCTGTCAAAGGTTCGATAGTGGCCGTGACCGTCTTCGATGCCGCCCAGGTTGTGAAGTTCGCGCGCGCCGCGATTTGTACCCCCGGCTGTTTCGTGCCAAAGCTGTGCGAACACCAGAGAAGGGTCAGCGCCAGTCTGACGGGCTATCTCAGCGGCATTGGCGCGTAGACGGTCGTGAGGGTCGCCGATGAAGGCGGATGGTACGCTGACCGGCACCGAGGAAGGCACACCAGCCAGGGGATTCGCCTTACCTGCCATCCAGCCGCTTAGCGCGCCGATACCGCCACCTAGCCAGCTTCCAGCGGTGGCACCAGCAGCACCAGTAGCAGCCATGAGGATAGGGCCACCTTCGACGCCAGCAGCAGCGCCCAGAGTCCCGCCAATGGTCCCGCCAAGGGCAGAGCCGCCGACAGTGCCCAGGATTGCCCCACCGCCCGGTGTGAACGATTGGAAAGCCTCTTTGATTTGTGCAGCAGCTTCCCCGAAGTGGCCGGTACCGATGTCAGCCAGGGCCAGGGCGAAGTGAGCGACTACCTTCTCAGCCGAGAGCATGGCCTGTAGGAAGAGATGCGCGTCTTCAGTCACATGCTGGAGAGTCCTGCTGACGCTTTCCAGGGACACGGCTGTGCCGTCCAGCGACGAATCGCCAGACAGTATGCCCACAATTTGCTGGAAGGTGATCCAAGCTTCCTTGCCGATTTCCCCGAAGTCTTTCAGTATCTCCCAAGCACCCTTGAACGCTGGCACCAACACTTCGTTGATGGCCGCTGATATCTCCGGTATGTGGGCAATGATGTAGTCGTTAAAGCTTTTCAGCTTGTCAAGTATCGTGCCGGAACCAAGACCCAACTTGTTGAATAGGTCGTTGACAACACCCATTGACAGGTATTGCAATTCGACCGTAAAGCGTGACCACTCAAAACGAATGTCACGAATCTGGCGCATGTGCGCTTCAAAGTCGCCACCAAGACCGGCAATCATCATTCGCTGATCTTTTTGCAATTGCACGTAACGTTCATGTAATTCGGGGTCCCAAGCAACTTGGTCGATAGTTGCTCCCAGGGCCTTCAAAGCAATGTCCATAGACTGAGCAGCGTTCTTGCTCATGAACATTTGCAGACCCATCAGGCGGTAAGACTGATCCGCCATCGCAACTTTATCAATCATGCCGACAACGCCAGCACCAACAGCAAGGAATGCTGAAGTCAGCGCAAATTGCATTTTGAAAAGATTGCCGACAACACCGGATGTGTTCTTCTCAACGGTCTTACCGACGTTGTCAAGGGCAGTGTTGAACTTTTGGAGTTCAGGGGTCTTAACATCGAAACCAAGGCTTACCAGATAACTTTCAATAGTTTGTGACATAGCTACTCTCCTGCCTTGCTTGGCTGTTCATGCAACTGGTTGAACAGGTCTTCAAATCGTTCGACATTAGGATTGACAATCATCCGCAACAGATCGGGCAGCTTCCCACATTGGTCATTGGCCGCTGTGCAGGTCAACATCGCTCGTGAGGTGGCATTGAGATTGCCGCGCATCGCGTTAGAGCCAGCCGTTAGCATTTCGTTTTGAGTGCATTTGTATACGACGCCATTTTCGAGCAGCATTTCGCACGCGGCATCCGGCTTGACTTCCATTCGATCTAGACGCGCATTTAGCTGAGTTGCTTTTGGCATGTGTCACCTTCAATCGTTCTCCACTGCGGAGCCGGATTGTCATGTAGTTTCTCTAACGTAGCGATGCGCGCAAGCAAAGCTTGCCGGTCGTGCAATTCCACCGCCAACGGAAGTGCCCACGTAATAAGCTTGATGACTTCATCTGTGGGCAAGTTGGGATTATCAGCAAGTTCATGCAATCGACGTGCAAGCACTGCTGAAGCACCAAGGATTTGATTGACAACACCAGCAACCAACTTACTCTGTTCAGCCGCTAACGCTTCCTGAAATTCCTTTTCTTGCTGCCAACGGCGCAAAGTGCGATCACTTACACCAGCAACAAGACAGGCAGCTTTCTCAGTGCGTTCAACTAACAACGCAGCGATACAGCGGGTCTGGGTAGGTGTGAGCATGAGGGAAGTTACCGCTCATTCGCCCGAGACGCAAGCTTATATCTGGCCGGGGCGAAACAAATTGCCCATCCAGACCGATAGCGGTATGTTCGTTCAGGCAATTAGCCACCCGGAGAAAACAATGCAAGGTGTAATGGATATGTTGCCAGTCGAAATGCAAGTTGCAGCGCGCGAATACCACCGACTACGACAGGAAATGCGTCGGCGTGAACGCGGCATATTACCCAGAACGTTTACTAAATCGCGTTCACAGTTATCGACTGTCGAATGTGTTAAGAAATTGCAGTTACAAGAGCCTACAGATGTAACAGGCTAGACAAAGAAAAAGGCTGCCGACGCTTGGCAACGTCGAAGCCTGAGTACATCCCCTGAAAAGCGGTAAACCAATCGCCAGAGAGGTCACCTTATGAAAGATTCTAACTCAACGTCTAACCCTTGGGAAGTAAAATATCCGATCACTGACGCGGTTGTGCTGTCACCGACTGCCGGGTTGGAGCGAACCATCGATAGCGCGCCAGTAGGTTCACTCATGGCGCTACGGGCCACCGTTGATAAGGCCCTGACGGACAAGCTTGATGGGTTTGTCAACACTCCCCGGCCACTTCCTAAATTGAACACGCGGCGCATCTACGAATTTCCGGTTCATTGCTTACCCACAGAGATGTCCGCTGCTGTTGAAAGCATCGCCATCATCACGCAGTGTCATCCTGACATCGCGGTGCAAGTCGCATTAGGTTACGTCTCTCTTGGCGTCCAGGGGCATGTAGACGTACAGTTACCGTGGAACCTCAGCGTAGTCCCTTCGTCGCTGTGGCTGGTCACTGTGGCTGATTCCAGCGACCGCAAGACTTCTGCCGACAAACAGATTTCCGGGGTCGTAAAGCAGTGGGAGAAAAAGACTGGGGATAAGCTACAAGAAAGCGATGGCTTCGTGGACTGTCGCGCACGACCACTGGGTTGTGAATCGGGCGAAGCTTATGAAAAACAAAACGTCAACCTCCCCGGCTGATCTGGAAAAGTTTATAGGCCCTGAACCGGTCAAGCCAGCACAGCCCGTTCTGGTAAGCGCTAATCCCACAATTGAAGGTTTGCGTGATCTGATCCTTGAAGGCGCGAAGGTCCAAGGTCTGTTCTCTGACGACGGTGGAACATTCCTCGGTGGGCACAGCATGAAAGCGGAACAGGTCACCAACACCATTGCAGCGCTATCCCAGATGTTTAGCGGTGACGCACAGAAAAAACTTCGTGCTGGAGGTAACTGGGCTATCACTGACAACTACCGTATGAACGCGCACTTGATGATTCAGCCGGTGATCGCCAATCGTTTTCTGAATGACAAGCTGTTTCGGGGCCAGGGTCTTCTTAGCCGTTTTCTCACGGCATGGCCTGACAACGGAAGCGCTTTCGGGAGAGCGCTACTCCCAAGACGTTGACCTGACCCATTATGAAAACGTTAAGAGGTTCAATGAATACCTCTACAGAATCCTAAGCGCACCGCTGCCAACTGATCCCTTCACGAAGGGCGAATTGAAACCGCGTGTTTTGCTGTTCACTCCCGAAGCGGTTGAACTTTACAAGAAGTGGAACGACTCGAATCAGAAACATCTAAAGCCGAATGGTGAGTATCATTCAATCAAAGACTTTGTTGGCAAGGGACTAGAACAGGCTGCACGTATCGCGGCCAATTTGCAAATGTTCACCGATCCAACTTCTACCCAGATTACTGCTGAATGGTTTGGCAGGGCGACTGAGATTGTCGATTACTACATCAAGCAACAAGCGGAAACAGTGACCAATGGCAACGACCCTACGATTGTTAAGGCGCACAAGCTGTACAACTGGCTAAACGAGAAAAGCGATTATGAATACGTGACGACTCGATATTATGCACAGTGGAGCCCGTTCCACTCGGTTGATGAAGTTAAACCAGTTATCAAGACACTAGAGGAATTCG
Source organism: uncultured Acidobacteriaceae bacterium (assembly GCA_963736535.1). Taxonomy (GTDB): domain Bacteria; phylum Acidobacteriota; class Terriglobia; order Terriglobales; family Acidobacteriaceae; genus PALSA-350. The sequence continues at coordinate 130,277 of CAVTPN010000005.1, read as the reverse complement.
GATTACTGCAAGACGCTGGCAAAGGTCATAACATTGACGGTTACATAGCAAGACAAGCGTGGAAAGTGAATCGGGGATACGAAAGCTAACAACAGCACTGGGCTGTAGAAATGTAGAATTTGTAGACCCACTTTAGATGGCTGAAATCAGTGGTAAAAAGAGAATATATGAAAAATCATATATCTACTTGTATTCCGTAGGTTTGAGCGGCTTAAAGTACCTCTACACTTTCTACAATTCTACAAAACAGTTCAATTGTTACTAACTACGACAAGGAGAATTGTTATGAAAACGTCGAATGAAGTAAAGGAATTGACGTTTGAAGAAATGAAAAAATTTACCAGACGTGTTTATTCGCCAGCAGCGGCAAAGATGATAATAGCCAAAATGGACGAGCTAAAACGCTTGGGTCTGATCGACTAGCACCCACGGAGACCTCACGTCCGCGCATGTCCGCAATTCCCAGGGATCGCCCTACTATAGTGAGCCACATGAGGATGTACCGATTATCAATTGTATCGCCCAGCCAAAGCCAGGACCACGCCCATGTGGGCACCCATTGTCAGATTATTGTGGGAAATCGTACGCCAGTAAAACGTCAAGCCATTGCCAGTCATTACCGTTAGCACTACAGCTTACCGCCCTGGGACGGCGAATGACGGTAAATTGGCCTTCAAAGTGTCGCTAATATAGCTGTCTGACAAATGGCCGTAATGTTTGGTGACCATGCGAAGATCGCCGTTTGCGTGACCGAGCAAAGCCGCAATGACGTGCATTGGTACGTTGTTCATTGCCAAGATGTGAGCCATAGCAATGTCTAAGAATGTGGTAGCCGATTGCAGGTTTGATTTCGGCGAATTCGCAAGCAGCTTGCATCCAATGTGCTTGTTGGCTATGGTCCCATGCTTCGCCTTTGTGCCTGCCTTGTGTGTGGGTAAACATGACTTCTTTCGCATCCCGGTCAGCACAAACACGAGCAAAGAACACCTTACCTTCGTCTGTCAGCGGTATCCAGCGCGGTTTACCACCCTTCGACCGGACTGAATGTGAACCGACTCGCCATTGAAGTCACCAACCAGCAGCGCACACACTTCGCCGTAGCGCATTCCGGTGTAGATCGGTGCCTGGATCATCGGCCTGAATTCAGACGGGCAAAACTCAATCAGTCGCTTGATTTCGTCCACCGTCAGATATCGAACCTTTGGTGCATCGACTGCCTTTGAACGGTGTGATCCTTGCCCACGCTGAGTCATTGGCAACCCGGCCTTCCTTGAAGGCGTGATTCAGACCGGCACGCAATACCGTCCAAACCCGGTTTGCCGTGCTCCTGCGCTTGCGTAGGCTCTCCACTGTGTCAGGTGCCTTGCTACCCTTCTTTCGGGTCACCAGTGCGTCTCTCCAGGCTGACAGATGGCTGTGCCTCAATGTCGATAGCTGGCGCGTTCCCAACGTGCGGTGTGATGTGCCGGTCGATGGTGTATCGCGTCCGGTCAAGCTTCCTGCCCTTGTGTGCTTCGCTGGCCTTCAGGTAGTCGTTCATGGCCATGCTTGACGGTGTAGCACCCAGGGATCAATTTCGCCTGTTACGCTCTCGATCTTCCAACTTTGCCCACAGCTCGCGCGGCATTGCAGCGGCCTGATCGAAGCTCAGGATTTCCTTGAAAACCGCCCCCCGCGCTGTCATCGTCAGCTATCCCGCCCAGCTGCTTGAAGTCGTATTTGAACCCATCGCAGCGTGCTAGCTTCGCAATCCAATGTACCGCCGCGCTATGCCGCTCCGATAAGCCAAGAACAACCCGGCTTGCCGGTGGAACCGTGTGTGTACAGCTTTTTGCCGACCTCGCGCGTATCCGCCTTGTGTTCTTTTTCGAGATGTCCATGAGCCTGCATATTTCATCACAAATTTACTCACAATACTAGATCGCCGACAATGAACCCTGTTAACATCTCTAGCGTAATCGCCGACAAGTAGATCTGAAAAGCAACTTGCTAAACACATGATTCAGCATAATTACGCACGTTTATGCGCGTACAAATGCCGATCGAACTTTTCCCAAGCATTGAAAATGGCTACTTTCGCCTCTCTCAAGGCGGAGAGTTCGGGTTCGATCCCCGATGACGCTACCAAGCAAAAACGACAACTTAAGCATTGATCAGTGTCGGGCTCTTATCCGCGATCGTTTGATCTGCCGTCGTTTCGATCCATAGCTGTTTGATCACACCTAACGCGCGCTGCGATCATCAGCAGCACAGCAAGAGCTTTCATAGCTCATCTCGGAGGCAGGATTCACAGCACGGGAGTGGAGCGTCCTGGTTGAGGGCCCTTTCGATCGGCTCCGCAATCCCGACGCGCCCCCTGGATTGACAGCAAAAGTGGGCCGGTTAGAATCGGATCGATGGCTCTTACAGAGTTCAGCGTGAAGATAAGCCTTCCCAGTCTCGGTGAATCCCGGCCCGCCAACACATTGGCGCTCGGCTGTTGCCGCTCGGCAAATCGCTTGAGCTAGCCGTTCCCCATTCAGCCAAGAGAAATTCTCTACTCGCGTTGTCTCTCTCGGAGATCTCAATGAAACTCCCTCTATCTTTTCCTGCGCTTCTGCGCTATGTGGTTTTGGCAGTCCTGCTTATCTTTAAAAGCACTGTTTCCTACGGAGAAGTCGGCGCCGGCAAGTCGGTAGAGTTGGACGCAAAATCCGGCCTTCCTTCCACGCAGTTCGCAAGCGGTCAGGTCGATACAGAACGCCATGCGATGAAATTGTTACGCCGACGGGGTCTTCAGGCGCAGTTGTCGAAGCTTGAGGTGACTTGGAAACAGAGATGGCCTGGGTTCCTTCCTTCCACGCTGAAACAGGCCCATGCCGCCATCGAGGAGTTGGCGTTTCTTGTGGCCTTGGAAACGGTAGACAGCGATCCACGGCGCCCGCGCGTGGTTCAGATTTCCATGCCACCTCATATCTGGTTTGGCACAAATGTGCCGGGCGGACGTTGGGGTATCGACAATCCAGACACCCAATACTTTCTGGTGCCGTTAGAGGCCAGTTCGAGCTATCTGATTATCGGGAAGCGCCACGCTCCGGGCCCGGTTGATTCCAACTTCTCATTCAGCAGCCTGGATCGTTGGAGCACCCTTGGCAACATTGGGCAGAGCCAGCTTCAGATTTCTTCCGATGGCTCATATACGATTACTCTCGACCAAACACCCTCGAATGGGCGACCCAATCACATTCAATTGACAGAGGGTGGAGATTCCTTGCTCATCCGCAATACTCTGGCCGACTGGAATCGAGAAAATGTAGATAGTCTTGAAGTGAGGCGCATTGCTGGGCCGCCCCCCGGCGCCGTGCCGAGTGACGACGCTCTGGAGCACACGATCATCGCGCGGCTGAATACCGTGCTGGATCGTGTTATCGGGAATCTCCAGGCGCCAGTTTTCAAAGTGCCTGTGAATGCTCTACCCCAACCCGGCAAGCCTGGCGATAAGGCCGGATTTCTGGTGACGCAACGCAATGCCCTGGGCCACTTTCGGCTGGGTCCAGACGAGGCTATCGTCGCCACAATCAACCCCGGCGGCGCTGAGTACAGCACTCTTACGGTTACAAATGTTTGGGGTGTCACACCAAACTACTGGCAACATCCATCCAGCCTCAATAATCGGCAGGCAATTCCAAATCCTGATGGAACGATCACGGTGGTGGTCTCAGGTTGGGACCCGGGGATCGCGAACTGGGTAGATACCTCGGGATTAGAAGAGGGGATCATCATGCTGCGCTGGCAAGTTCTGCCTCGAGAAGCAAGTCCCGCCGACGCTCCGGGAGTTCATTCGATCCTCGTGAGGCGAAAGGATCTGCCGGCAGCCCTCCCACGAGGAATAGTCAGGTACAGCGCCGCCGAGCGAAAGGCGCAGCTGAGAAGGCGGGAGTTGGGGTTTAGCCGCAGATTTGTGGGGCGATAGATCCATAGAACGTCATAAAAACCCGATGGCTCGGACGGTCGTAGCGGCTCATGATGCCTAGAATAGGCGAATAAAGAGCGAAGAGCCGTCTCTTCCCGCACTGAGATCTGCCGAACCAGGACGGTTAAGGTCTTCGTCCGCACCGCCGATAGATAACTTGGGGTGATTGCCGAATGGGAACGATTCGCTGGAAGCGGTTGCTTATCGCAAAAGACGCAGGTCAGCTGCAGCACGTTAGGTCACAGTTGGACGCCAACCATATTCGCCATGCCATAGGGTCACACCTGCCCTGGAAGGCAGTTGCGACGGAGCCATGGCTGATGGTGCCAGCTGCGGATTTCGGTCGCGCTACCGCCCTTTCCGAGGACTGACCACCGTTGCCGGGCTGGGATCTAAGCAATGGTATCTTCGATTGACCCACGGGCCGACGCCGATGGTCACTGGATGTGACGCTTCTTACCCTCTTCTGCGACCATGAGCGCGTATTCCCAGCCGGCCTGAGTCAGCATTTTATGCATCTTTTCGGTTGCTGTACCATCGGCACTGAGGAGCGCCTCCGCATGAGTCAGGAATTCAAGCATCATCGGGTTGCAGGGGAGTTCGAGTTCGTTCGCTATGTCCCGGGCGAGATTTGAGACTGCGTCTTGCTCTTTTCGAAGGATAACCTTAAGCTGCGCGTCGATCTCCCGGAGGCACTTCTTTAGCTTCTTTAGCGTGGCATCGTCTGGATTTTCCAGCAGCCACTTCGCAAATAGCTCACGTACCGTGCGAAGCCATGCCGGCGAATCCCAGTCCAACGCCATTCGCGCCAGCAAATCAGTAACTAATTTCGAAGGTTTGGCGGCGAAGGACCTTCTTCGGCTTTGTCCCCTACAAGCCGCGCAGGCCTGCTTGTGCACCCGCACGAGGTCGTTGGCTGCATCCCTCTCGTCCAAGGCATTTTGAGCAAGCTGCGCACGTTGCCGGGCCGATGCGCCTACAAGCTTCAGGATCTTGCGACAGTAGGATTTCTCCCCAATGTCGAAGAGCAGACTCATAGCGCTGTCGAAGTCGGACATGTTCTGGGCATGGCAATACGGCCTCCAGCCATGTGGGAAATGAAACACCAAGTCTAAGCACCAAACGGACAAAGAGCCCCACGACATATTGCGCCAGTGCTAAATGGTCTATATCGATTGGCTTATTTCGAAATCGTCCATTAGATGGACGTTCCTTTGAGCGAGCCTTGGTAGACTCCGCAGGTGGCGCAGCCGTTTGCAACGGCGCTTATCCAATGTGCAGCCACGCTCAGGTCAGGACCAAATCGGTGTGCTCGAATCCAACTACCTGCTCTTTATCTTCAACCCTCAGGAGACTCACGATCATGCCGCGGCGAGTGTTAAATGCAAACCATAAACCGTAAAGCCATCTTGCTGGTGTTGGGGTGGGTGACGTGTGTGACGCTGATGGCGCAGTCGCCAGCCATCGGCAGCGCGCCTTCGGGAAAACCTCCAGAGCGCTTACCTGGGCTGGACCGGAGCATGATTGACACCACGGTTGACCCGTGTGTGGACTTCGCTCAGTACTCCTGTGGGAACTTCTCCAGGCACTATCCGATTCCCAACGATCGTTCCAGCTACGGGACCAGCGCCATGGTCGCGGATTACCGCGAATACGTATTGCACCGCATGCTAGAGCAGGCCGCGGCCGGCGGTGAGAAACGCACCCCTAACGAGCAGAAAATCGGCGATTACTACTACTCATGCATGGACGCGGAGGCGATCAGCCAAAAAGGCCTGGCGCCGCTCCAGTTCGAATTGGATCGCATCGCGGCGGTCAAGAGCGTGCAGGACTTGCCGGAGCTTCTGGCGCACTTTCAGTTGATCGGAATCAATGCATTTTTCGGTTTCGGCGAACAGCAGGACTTTAACGATGCGACCAAACAGATCGCCGTGCTGGATCAGGGAGGCTTGGGACTGCCAGAGCGTGATTATTATTTCCGAGCCGGCGAGGCCGCAGAAAGGCTTCGGAAAGAGTACGTGTCGCACATCGCGAAGACCTTGGAGCTCATCGGAGAGCCAGAAAGCGACGCGGCGAGCAGCGCCGGGAAGATTATGCAATTGGAGACTGCGCTGGCCGCGATTTCCATGGGTATGACTGCGCGGCGAGACCCGAAGAATGTTTACCACCTGGCGCCGATCGCGGAGCTTAGCGCGCATACTCCGAACTTCGCCTGGGACCGGTTTCTGATCGGTACTGGCACACCTCCAATCATCAGCCTCAATCTGGCAAACCCCGACTTTTTTAAGAAGCTGGGCCCGATTCTCGCCTCAACAGGCATCGAGACGATCAGGAGTTACTTGCGCTGGCAACTGATTTCCTCTTTGCCAGGGTATGTGTTGCCTGGGGCCCTGGACGAGGAAAGCTTCGACTTCAATGGACGCAAGATGAGAGGGCAGAAAGAACAACGTGCACGCTTCAAACGGTGTGTGCAAGCAACGGACACCGCTCTTGGTGATGCGTTGGGGCAGGTTTACGTAACCCAGGAATTTCCTCCAGCGAGCAAGCAAGCCACGGTTCAAATGGTGCAGGACATCGAGAAGGCGATGGACCAGGACATCGACACGCTGGATTGGATGAGCGACGCAACCAAGCTGCGTGCCAGGGAAAAGCTGCATAGCGTTGTGGACAAGATTGGGTATCCGGATCGGTGGCGAGATTATTCCAGGTTGATGATTACGCGGGGTGACGCATTCGGCAACCTGATGCGCGCGACCGAGTTCGAGAGCAGACGTCAAATCGCGAAGATCGGCAAACCCGTCGACCGCAGCGTTTGGGATTTCAGCCCAGCGACGCTCAACGCTTTCTATAACCCCAGCATGAACGACATCAATTTTCCCGCCGGGATCCTACAGCCTCCGCTCTATGACAGCAACGCGACCGAGGCGGAGAACTACAGTCATATCGGCGCCATCGTCGGCCACGAACTGACGCACGGATTCGACGACCAGGGTCGGCAGTTTGACAGCCATGGGAATCTGGCAGATTGGTGGACAGAGGCGGACGCTACGAAATTTAAAGAGAAGGCCGCATGTGAGGTGCGGGAATACGACGGGTTTGTAGCCGTGGATGATTTCAAGGTGAACGGTAAGCTGACTCTAGGCGAGAACACCGCGGACAACGGCGGTCTTCGTCTGGCGTATGCCGCGTTTCTTGAAGACGCAAAACGAAAGGCCATCGACCTCGCTCAAAAGCAGGACGGCTACACGCCAATCCAGCAGTTCTTTCTTGGCTACGGCCAGGCTTGGTGCGGAAGCACAAGGCCGGAACAGGTTCGTCTGCAGGTGCAAACAGACCCGCATTCTCCCCGGGAGTTTCGGGTCAATGGGGTGGTCGAAAACATGCCTGAATTCGGGCGAGCTTTTGCTTGCCACGCCGGGCAACCGATGATGCCGGCGAATGGGTGCCGGGTGTGGTGAGGATGGAACGCATCCCATGGGTAGTGCGCCTATCTCATTGAAAAAAAGCATGTTACCGCGCTCTTTAGGGTGCCGATGTTTAATCCCGGAAGACCCATTGGCGGATGAGGCCGGCGGTTGCCTCTCGCCGTTTCATGTTCAAAGCGGGATTGGTCCCTGCCATGTGTCTACAGTGATGGTTGCACTCCACTGCCCAAAAGGCCGGCCTTCTTTGATAGCAAAAGATTTTGTAACAACCAAGTACAAAACCGGGGAGCCCCAGCTAAATGAAGCTCTGTTTCCAACTTGGCAGTCGACGTCCCGCAATGGCCTGCAGGACGTGGGGCGCAAATTTTTTGGGCGATAAGAAACGATTCTGGTGCTATGCTGCTTCGAAGGATTTGTGATTAATACATTTGCTGTTTTCGGTTTGCAATCGCGGCTGTGTTACTGATCGCCTGTTTTGGAATCGACGATTTTTCCCGAATATTTGCTCCACACCCAAGGGTCCCCCCTTCCAGGTAATGGAAGTCCGAGAGGTGGCATTGTGCCGTATAGTCGTAAATTCCCAGAGCAAGACCGTGCCATTGAGACGGTCTTGAGTCTGATGCGTCAGCATCCCGAAGGTCTCACCGTCAATGAACTGAATGACCTCATACGCTCTCATCACGATAAGATCCGGAGTGAGACCGCATGGTTCCATTCGATGGACGTGCTGATTGACGAAGGCCGGGTCTACACCTGCGCGAAGTGGCGCGAGCAGGGCTATCTTGAAAGCTTTAAGCTGTTTGCAAAATAGTTCTCCTCACCAGAAGCCACAGATCGAGCCACGGGGCCCTCGCGGTCGAAAGGTGAGCTTCTACTTGCTGGCGATCACCTGAATTTTGTGTATCTGCAGCTTGTTTGAGAACAGCTCCTCTGCTTTGGCCATCAGAGCTTTGGCAATATCACCGTTCAGGTGAGCATCGCGGCCTGCTTCATCATCGAAGGTGTCGAACACCGCGTAAGCGCCGTCGTCTTCTTTAATGCCATACCAGGTCAAGGTGCCCGCTTCCGCTTTTGCCATCTGTGCTCCTTGTTTGAGGAACGCTTCCACCTCCGCCGCCTTGCCGGGCTTGGCCTTCAATGAAACATACAACGCATACTTTGCCATGCTGTGATTCCTCCGTGGTGTCTTTCGACCGTCCTATTGGATGCACGCCAGGCATCACCTTAAGGCATGAATTTCAAATTGCTGTGCAAAAAACGCCTGCGCCGCACGCATGCCAATCTTGCAGGAGCAAGAGTGGTGGAGACGGTCATGGCTCGGCTGGTTGGCGCTGCAGCGCGGTTCGCGACTGCACCAGGTAAACCGTCGCGCTGACAGCGAGCACCGCGAAGAGGCCGAAGATTTCCGCTCGCGAGGCCAGGGCAATCATCACCAGCATGCTGCCAACACCTACGACCATGGCGGCGCCTAGCCAGCGAAAGTTCAACGGAACGCCGGCCAGCGCCACACCGTTGCGCATCAGCCGCCATGCTGCGATGCAGCCGGCGATATAGAGCGCGGAGCTGGCCAGGGTGGCAAGCACAGCGAGCTCGGCAAAGGTTCCCGTCAACGCCAGGCCGACAGCCACCGCTGCATAGCAGAGAATCGCGATATGGGGCGCATGGGTTCGCAGATGCACGCGCCCCAGTATGCGCGGCAGCAGTCCGTCGCGTCCGAAAGCGAATAGTATGCGTGGGCTGCCGAGGATGTCGCTTGAGACCCACCCCAACATCGAGAGCGCCGCGCCGGCCAGCATCAGCACGCGCAACGCGGGACTTATCTTCGCCATCGCGTCCGCCAGCGGTACCGCGGAATCTGGAAGCGAAGCACCCAGGATCCCTTGCGCGGTGATTTGAATCGCGGTGTACAACAGGGTCACGGTCACAATGCCAATGGCCAGCGCGCGCGGAATGGTGCGGGCCGGTTGCTTCACCTCACCGCTGGCACTCAGGGAAACTTCCATGCCAGTAAGCACGAAAAGAGCGAGAATCATCGCGCGGCCCAGGCCCTGGGTGCTGGGCGCCACAGTCGGCACAAAATTTGCAGGATGGATCGCCTTGAAGCCGACGGCCAGGAAAATCAGCAACGGAATCAATTTCACCATGGTCGCCCAGTCGATGAGCCGTGCACCACGCGCGACACCGCCGATGTTGACCAGCGCGACGCCGCCAATGACGCCGACGATCACCGCAGCGTGCACCGGCGCTTTGAACGGCGGCGGCAGCAGGCTCACCGCCACGTCGGCCAGGGCAGCGACGACACCGCCGCATGCCAGTACGTTGCCCAACCACAGAAGTGTGCCGGCGACATAGCCGGCAAGCGGCCCAAAAGCGGCTTCGACATAGCCATAAGGGCCACCACTGGTCGGCATTCGGCTGCCGCCCTCGGCGAAGCAGATGGCCACGGCTCCGATCGCGACCCCGCAGGCCAGAAATGCCAGCGGGGCATACGGGCCGATGCAGGCTGCCAGCGCTCCGGGTACCGCGAAGATGCCGGCGCCGACAACACTATTAATGATGTTCGCTGCCAGGGCCCGGGTCCCGATGGTGCGCAGCAGGCCGGCATCGCGTTGGCTCATGCGCAGAATGTAGCATGGCGTCCGCCGCGCCGATAGCGGTAACTCCAGCAAACGACGTTAGTTGTTCCCCCCGAGCCATGGAGGGGTGGCATTCGTCCAATCCTATGGTCATCCCAGCCGCGTTACCCTCGACTACAACTTTCTAATAAGCTCCATCGACAAAAGATGCAGGCGGGTTACATTGCTAGTAACAAATTGCAGTTTTGGAGCGTTCACTATGCCTTGCGATTTAATGAGAGTACTTGAGAAGCCAATTACTTCGGCCCTGCGCGTTCTGGTGGCGAGCGCCACGCTGTTAGTTTCGCCGTTAGCCGCTCTTGCCGGCAACTTAGACGTCCATCCGGGATTTGCCGGGGTCTACGTAGCCCGTGTGGCCAAGACAGCCCCGTCCATGAGTGTGAGCCTGGGAGCGGATGGAACTGCCACGGTTACCGAAGATCCAGGTACGGGATCCATTACGTCGTTTGGGCATTGGGCCAACGAAGGAAATCAGATCAAGGTCACCTTCAATGCGATTGCCGGTGAACCAACGTCGGCTCCTATGGTGTTTGAGTCTGTCCACAACAAATTGCAGCCGGTCACCTGGAACCATGAGGCTTGGGGGACTGCACACCCGCCCACGATGACCAAGGGATACAAGGTTAAGTATTTGTTCTGGACCACAACCATGCGTTAGGCCCTTGATGCTGCTTTGCTGCTCAAGGCTCTCAAACAAACGGGGCGCCCTCCAACCAGGGGGCGCCCCGTTTGCTTGCGTTTGACCTTTCGCGCTTCAAGGGATATATATGGTCGCCGAAGGGGCAATACCATTTTGCACTATGGATGGCGCGGAGCCCAAGCGGTCAGGGAAGGGCCTGCAAAGCCTTGTTTGGTGGTTCGACTCCATCCCGCGCCTCCACCTTGTTGCATGAGCGCATACTTCTGCTCGCGTCTCCCCGTTTACGACTGCATCTGAGCTAAACCCTCCGTAGAATCCGCCGATAGTCCGAACGAGAGACATAAATGGCCGCTACCAGAGTGCTTCTGGTCGATGATGATGAAGTTGTGCGCGTCAGCTTGACTTTCGTGCTGGAACAGTCTGGCTTCACGGTAACCAGTGCCGGCAATGTGCCGGAGGCGCTTAAGTACATCAGCTCAGCGAGCTACGATGTGCTGCTGAGCGATCTGCACATGCCGGGAGCGGGCGATGGACTCACCGTCGTCAGCGCCATGCGGCACGCCAATCCCATGGCGGTGACGCTGTTATTGAGCGCATTCCCTGAGATGGCTGCGGCAGCCCAGGCCATCTTGCATCAGGCGGATGAGATCCTGGTCAAGCCGATGGATGTGGTCTCCCTCATCCAGGTGATCAATCAGAGGGTGGCCAGTGGTCCTCAGCGCACGCGTGAGATCGTGACCGTGGCCACGATTCTCGAACGCACCACCGCCGCCACCATTCAAGAGTGGTACGGGCGTGTACAAGCAGAGGAAAAGTTGATGTCGGTTCCATTGAGCTTTGAGCAGCGCTGCAACCATCTGCCCATGGTTTTGGGTGACCTGGTACACCGCTTGCGCTCCCATCGGCCCATCGGGACGAAGGAACTGCGATCTGGCGGCGCCGCCAGGCACGGCGTGGACCGGTTCAGGCAGGGCTATACCGCTGCCATGTTGGTCGAAGAGTCCCGGATGTTGCAGGTCAGCATCTTCAACACTTTGCAGAACAACCTGGTCAGCATCGACCACAGCGTGCTGCTCGTCGGAGTCATGACGATTGCCGATGAGATTGAGTTTCAACTTAGCCAGGCGATCGAAAGCTATACCGCGGAAACGCTCCACGCCGCGACCGCGTAGCGGCAGAGCGAACCGGCTGCCCACCAGAAAAGCGACTTGGATCCTCGTGACATAGGGGGACCGGGGGGAAACGTATGGCCGGTGAAAACGAGGCAAGCTTCCATTTTCTGGCCGAGAATAGCATCGACATCATTTGCCGGGCCGGTCTCGACATGGTGCTGCACTATGTTTCTCCATCGTCCTTCCACGTTCTGGGCTGGCAGCCGGAGGAGATGACAGGCAAAAGGCCCAATGCATTTTTTCTTCCTGAAGATGCTTCTGCGCTTACCGGCAACTCGTTCGCCATCGTTCGCATGCGCATGAAAGACGGGATGATGGCGTGGGTCGAAATCAAACACCGCATGGTGTGCGATTCCTCCACCGGCGTCCCCCGCGAAAATATCATCGTCATCCGCGACATTACGGAGCGCAAGACCCTGGAAGAAAGACTCTCCGTATTGGAGTTAACCGACTCGCGGACCGGACTCTCCACCGCGCGAGCGTTTGATGAGGCCCTGGAACGCGAGTGGAATCGCACTCTGCGAGAAGGCTCGTTCCTCTCTTTGCTGCTGCTTGACTTTGATCACTTCAGACAATTCCATGACTGGCGGGAACATCTGGAAGGAGATCGCTGCCTTGCCAAAGCTGCTGTCGCAGTTCTGGGCGTTTTGCGGGTAACGGATTTCGCTGCGCGTTACGGCGCCGAAGCCATCGCCATCATTCTTCCCTCGACTGGCCCACGGGGCGCCTCCAGAGTCGCCGAAAAGTTGCGCGCTGCTATCGATCCTCTCCGTTCTCCTCTCAACGTGAAGCTGGAAGGCAAAGGCGGGGTCACGGTGAATATCGGCATCTCTACCGTGCTGGCGCGTGCCGGGGGAAGCACCAGGATGCCGGAAATCCTGCTGCTCGCAGCCGCTAGCGCCCTGAACCGCGCCATGCATCAGGAGTCAGCAGCGCACACAGCGTCGCCCAAGACTCCCATGCTCAGCGATAAACCTTGATCCAGTGATTCCGCATCTTCGGCCGCACCACCTCGCCTGCCGTTTGGGAACCGATCGCATTTGTCGGTTCCACAGGCATATGGCAGTCGATGCAATTGTCTGCTATTTGGCGCCCCATCGTTTTCGCCATGCCACAGCTTTCGACCTGGTGGCAGCTTAGGCAGCGATCGGAATACGCTTTCGCCGGGCGCTCCGGTTGGTGTACGTCGTGGCACGTCGAACAGCTCATCTTCGGCGAAGAGAGATAGCAGCGGCTCTTCTGCAGCAGTCCCACCTGGTTTCCATGCACGTCAGGATGGGCTGCGACCTCGCCCGCATATCGTTGCAGGTAGTTGTCCAATGGTTTCCCCGGCACAAAGGAGAATGCCGGGGCAAACTCTTCCGTGCGAATACCGTTGTGGCACAGCGCACACAGATCTACCTGCCTATCCCGTGAGAACCTGGCCGGATTCAAAATAGCATCCCCGGCCGTAGAAGCTTTCGTTCGCTCAAGCGTAATGTGGTCCGCGCCCGGGCCATGGCACCGTTCGCAGGAGATCCCGGCCACCAGGCTCTTCGGGTCATAACGATTGGTCAGAGGATCCAGCGAGAGCGGTTCAATATAGGTGGCGTGGCACTCCAGGCAGCGCGGCGTGACTGCCCGGGTAAAGTTCATCGTGCCGTCCTTGTAGCCGGGGCTGTTGATCCACCGGCTACCGTCTGACCAATAGCTTACGGGCAGCTCAAATAGTTGTTCGCCGTGCCAGTAGAGGTAGCTCTGCCCGCGCACGCCCGACCCAATCACGATGTCCATGCGTTCGCTTCGCTGCTTCAAGTGGCCCGGCCAACCGGCGACCGCGGTCTGATAGTACCCGTTGTTCCTGGCCTCCATCTTGAAGTACAGGCCCGGGTTATCCCCCGCGGTTGCCGGATCCGCAATCATCAGCACATTCGACCCATCGTGAAATGAGCCGAGAATCGTGTCCTTGTTCGCCGGCTGTGAGGTCAGATGATGAGAGGTATGTTGGTAAGGATCGCTCTGATCCCGGTGACAGGATAGGCATGCTGCGTCTCCCGCATATTTGTCACGCTGAGCGGGGAAGAACCCGAGAAGTGCCAGGACGAGGGTTACGCTTACCGGCACCATGCGAAAGTACTCCCATGAGAGCAAGTGAAAAATGCTCAGTCCTGCACCGTCACCCATGCCTTCTTCTGTGAACTCCCAAGCACCGCGTCGAGAACGCGCATCTGGCGGATCCCATCCACGAAGGTGGGGTAATCGACCGGCGCGTTCGCATCCATGACTCTTTTGTAGAAGCGGCGGAAGATCTGCTTGAAGGTGTCAGGATAGCCTTCGCTGTGGCCGCCTGGCAGGTCGGTGTAGCTCCGGGCCTCCGGGCGCATCAGCACAGGATCTTTGATCTGGATCTCGTTCGGCGCATTCCGATGGCCGATCCAAAGGTCCTCGGGAGCTTCGCCAGTCCACGCGACCGATGCCTTGGAGCCAAAGATCTCGATGAACAGGCGGTTCTTGCGTCCCCCGGAAACCTGGCTCACCGTCAGCGACCCTCTCGTGCTCTCGCCCATGGCAAACATCATCGCGCCGAAATCTTCCGTCTTGATCGCGACCTCGTCGTAGTCATTCGGCTGCAGTGTTTTGCCGGCAAAAGTCTCGACCGAGTGTTTCGGCTTCTTGCGCGTTTTGTGGAAGGTGTGAAGATCGGCGCACACCGCAGTGATGCGCTGCCCGGTGATGTGCTCGGCTAAATCGCACCAGTGGGTCCCGATGTCGGCAAAGGTGCGCGATGGTCCTTGTTCAATGCGCCAGTTCCAATCCGTGTCGTACAGCAGCCAGTCCTGTGAATACGTGCCCTGGATCACGTAGATATCGCCCAACTCGCCCGCTTCGCACATGCGGCGCATATTTTGCACCTGGGGGTAAGCGCGTACGTTGTACAGGGTGCAATTCGCAAGGCCCTTTTGCTTCGCCAGCGCGACCATGGAACTCGCTTCTGCAACCGTCGAGGCCAGCGGCTTCTCGCACAATACATGCTTGCCCGCTTGCATGGCTGCGTTGGCCATAGCGTAGTGGAGATTGTTGGGGGCACAGATGTGGACTGTGCTCACGTCAGCGTCGGCCAGCAGATCCTGGTAGTTGCCGGTGGCTCGCTCAATGCCAAGGGTGTCAGCGAACTTGCGCGCCGCCTCGGCGGTGCGCCCGGCAACACCGATCACTTCTATGTTGCCCAGGCGGCGCAGCGCCTCGGTATGGACGCGGCCCATGAAGCCGATCCCAAAAATTGCGACCTTTATTTTTTCCAAATTACATTCCAATCTTTACCAGCGCGTTGGGAGCGACAGGGTCTACGACATGAGGGCGCGGCGCTCCCGCATCAAAGCATCTTTTCCCATGAACTCATGGGGCACGTAGTGGACAACGGGCGCCGATCTTCCGCGTACGATCGGTAAGGCGAAGCTCAGCAGATCGGTTCCGTAACGCTCAGCGTGGAAGAAAACTGTGCCGATGCACGGGCTATCGGGGTTAGCAACAATATCCATGATCTCCATGCTTCCCCCGTGGCCGACAATCGCGATGTCGGTGCCGTTCCCGGCCTGCTTTGCTGCGTCCACGGCCCCGATAGCACTTTCATCATTGATCCCAACCACCAGAATGCGCTTTCTCGATCGTGACTTGAAGGCACTGGCCGCGGCCGCTTGAGAGGTCGCCTTGTCCCCACCTCCGTCGAGGTGGACGATGGATTTCTCCGGCAACGGTCCGAGCCGCTCCTGTACTCCTTGTAAGGCGCCTACCAACCTGCTCTGGATGGTTCTGCCGGCACGGGGAGACTCCAGAAGGAGAAGCGTGTCCACCTCGGAATTCCAGTGCCTGGTGGCGTATTCCGCCAGCGCGACCCCGGCGGAGAACCCCGCACGATAATTGTTGACCCCAAAATAGACCGTTCCGTGATGCGGGTTTACCAGCGAAATCAAGGGAATTTCCGAACGCGAAAGAATATCCGAGATCACCGGCGCAACGTGCTCGAAGAGCTGAAATTCGATGGCCAGGTCGACCTTGCTGTCGGCCATGGCTTCGGCATTGCGAATCGCGGTGTCTGCGTTGCGATCGTTATCCCACACCACCAGATCGATCCCAGCCGCGGCGGTAGCTTTTTCCAGGCTGCGCTGGATCTCCACCGCAATGCAAATGTGCCTGGAAAGGTTGGCGAAGCCAAATCGCAGTCTCCGGCGCAACCGATTCAGCCGGTACTGGCGGCCGGACTGCGTAAGGTAATCCCGCAAGACCAGGGTATGCAGAATTCGATAGGCAGTTGTGTGCGGGATTCCGGTTCTTTTGACGACTTCTTCCAGGGTCAGCGATTCAGCCGCAGAACCGAAGCAATCCAGGAGCTCGATGGTTCTCGCGATGATGGGGACCCAGTACTTGTCTATTTTGCGAGAGACTTCCTCACGATTGGTGTCAGGTTTGTTCTTCATATTTCGGACCTGATTTCTTACGCGACGTATGGTAGCACTTGTTGTCAATATTCTGAAAAGAGTTCGATTGGGAACTTTGTCTCACGGCTCCTCGATCAAAAGTGGAGTGTTGCGCTGGCCGCGACCGGCAGCGTCGCGATGCTGGTGGATAGTTTTGGATCGGTGGTCGAAGAAAGACGCTCACCCGCATAAGGACTGTTCCCCACGGCGAAGGCGGCCGGCAAAATCAAACCCTCATAAAATCGCGCGACCGTGGATACGGTGTCCTCTCCCGTGCTGCCCGGCCGGCGCCGGATTCGGGAAGGTGTCCACTGCCTCGCCGGGGACGTTCGATCCCGGGGGAACCTGCCACGCTTGCCAATACTTGATGGAAGACGGCGCGATCGGCGATCCGTCCGGTTTTGTTCCCAGGATGGTTCTGGTTACTTCTTCAACGATGTATCCACCCTTGGGAGATGCATGGGCCAACTGCCACTTTCTTTCCAACTTTGGGACACCGGGCCCTTCAGCGGCAGTTGCATCACGCAACCACTGGCCATCAAGATCGACCCCAGTGACCGTAATGGCTGAAGGGACCAGGCTCCCGCTGGCGGAGACTCGATCGTTGTCCGCAGAAAAGGCAGCCGTGCTGCCGTCGAGCGAGGTGGAAGTGAAGCTCGAGCGCCAGTCGCCGTTCTTCGGCCAGTAGCCACCCTTCGCGGGAGCGATCTGAGCCGAGACGCGGTTGCTGCCTGCCTGGGTGGTAAACACGAACTGCTCGCTCCTGTTTTCGGCTGAGGTCTTAAGCGTGACCTGGGAGCGCGTGGCTGCTCCAAATTCCCATACGGCGCTTCCAATTTGCAGAACTGCGTTGATTCCCGGCGATGAGAGGGTGGTATTTTCGATCTCCGATTGAGTAATCGTATCCCCACTTATCCCGGAGATAGCTTGCTTTCCTCTTTCATCGTCGAAGGTATAAGTCAACACAAAGGGATCGCCCGGAGGGATCTTCTGGTAAGAGCTATGTCCGAAGATAGGTCCCTCACCAACCTTGATCTCGCCGGTAGTTCCGCTTATCGTCACCGTGATAGTCGCAGGACGAGCCGTCGCTGGCAATGCCGCCGCCAGTAGGAAGACCGTCGATAACTTCATTTAGCCGGCTCCGATGAAGCCCGGATAGAGTGTCATGCCACCATCAATATAGATGGTGGTTCCGTACACGTAGTCCGACTCATCCGAGGCCAGCCACACCGCCACCCTCCCTATATCTCCCGGTTCGCCGATCCGCTTGGCCGGTATGAGCTTGAGCAGCGTGGATTCGAAGATTTCCGGCGTCGTCAACTTCTCAACATTCATCGGGGTTCGAATGGCACCCGGTGAGATGGCGTTTACCCGGATGCGCAGGTGCGAAACTTCCTGCGCCAGGCTCTTCATAAACAGCATGAGCCCGCCCTTGGCCGCGGCATAGTTCGCATGGCCTGCCCAGGGAATGATGTCGTGCACGGAGCTCATGAATATAAGCTTGCCGCACGCATAGGAGATGGAACGATCGATCCCTTGCCGCTTGAATGCCCGAATCGCTTCCCGGGCACACAGAAACATGCCCGTAAGGTTTACATCGATCACCGTCTGCCACTGCTCCAGGGTCATCTCGTCCACGTTGGCATTCAATTGTATGGCGGCATTGGGCACGCAAATATCGAGCCTGCCGAAGGTTTGAAACATGCAATCGAACATGGCCTTTACTTCGTCTTCACGCGCGACGTTAGCCTTGAAGATCACTGCTTTCCCGCCGCGTTCTTCGATGATTGCAGCGGTTTGCCGCGCTCCTTGCTCGTCTGTGCTGTAATTCACCAGGACATCCGCGCCGGCCTGTGCAAACCCGATCGCCATTGCCTGGCCAAGCCCCTTGCTTGCTCCCGTCACCAAAGCCTTTTGTCCCACCAGCACCCGGTGTATGGGGGACGGAGGCATTTCATCAGGAGGTGTGTATCCGTTTTCGGGGTTCACCAGTCATCCTTTTCCATCGAAGCTTTGCCATCTGGTCACCGTTTGTGCAGCGATCGGGTTGCCGTTCGCCTTTAGGTAACTTTGGAACTTCTCAAAGTAGGGCGTTGCGAGATGCAGGTCGAGCGCAGCCTGACTCGCGAACTTCTCATAAAACATGAACTTACCAGGAGACTCTGGATCCACATGCAATTCGTAGGCGAGACATCCGGGCTCTTTGCGGCTGGGAGCAACGAGCGCATGCAATTGGCTTCCCAGCTCCTTTTCATGACCCGCGGCGGCCTGAATGTGAGCATTGATGATGATGGGTGCTTCTGTCATTGATTCCCGTAATGAACTAAAGAAGATGGATAAGCCCGTGCAGTAAGTTCATATCTGCGCACTTATAAAGGTGTCAAGCAAATTTTTCCCTCAACAGTTCCGTAATGAACTGTCAATTTTGATTAGGGATACCGAAGCGCAGTTGTTGCGTTTTGATCGCCTCTTCCCGTTGCGTTTTCGTTAGTAGGCTTGCCTGTTTAGCCATCTGTTGGGCCTTATCGCTTTCTCCCAGGCGCTGGTAAGTCCGGCTAAGCTGGTAATAAGTGGATGCGTTGCCGGGGTCAAGCTTAAGCACCTGCTCGAATTCCACTTGCGCGTCTTTCCACTGTTGCAGCTTCATGTAAAGGAGACCCAGCTGATAGTGCGGCTCCACCACCGTCGGCTGCATTTCTTCAGCGCTCTTCAGTGCTTCCATTGCCTGCTTTTGCTGGCCCAGCTGAAACGAAACCAGACCAAAAACATATTCGAGCGCGAAGTCGCGCGGGACCGCAACCCGCGCCTCGTTCAATACCTTTAAGGCTTCCTCATCTTTGCCTTCCTTCATGTAGCTCTGTGCTAGGGCCACATAGCCAAGGGCAAGCGCTGGATGCTCCGCAATCGCTTTTCGATAGGTCTCGCGAGCCTGGGCGTGGTCCCCGGTCATCATCTCGATAGCACCCAAACGGATAGTCAGTGGATAGTCGTCGGGAACCAGCGGGATACCACGCTGCACAATCTCGGTTGCCTCTTTATAACGGTCCAGATCGATCAGCAACCGCGTGCAATCAAGATAGCGGTCGGGGTTAGTGGGATCGGCGGCGATGGCTTTCTGCCAGGCGTCGAGGGCGAGCGAGCTCTCCCCCGCGGACTCGTAGGCAGACGCGATATCGCTCAACAGGTTTGCGTCGGTTGCATGTTCCGCGGTCAAGGCGGCAAGCAACGGAAGCGCCTCCTTCGTCTGCTTGGCCTTTACCAGGGCAAGCGCGAGGTTGTACTGGTTCTGCGCCGAGGGCTGCATCGCTGCGATGCGCCGAAAGCGCGCTGCAGATTCACCATACATTTGCCGCTCATCGAGCAATTTAGCTAGCTCGTCCTCTTGCTCGGCAGAAAACCTGGAACGCTGCTCAAGTAGATCGATAAGTTTCAATGCTTCCGCAGGGGCATCGGAGGTGAGGCATGCCTTGATGGCCAGCAAGGCAGCGGCGGGATCATTTTCGAGCAGCGTGATAGCGGGTTCAATATGCGGAATCGCATCTTTTTCGCGCGAGGTAGTCAGGTAAAGGACGGCGAGGTAATAGTGCGT
Organism: uncultured Acidobacteriaceae bacterium; assembly: GCA_963736535.1. Taxonomy (GTDB): domain Bacteria; phylum Acidobacteriota; class Terriglobia; order Terriglobales; family Acidobacteriaceae; genus PALSA-350. The sequence continues at coordinate 110,409 of CAVTPN010000005.1, read as the reverse complement.
AAAAGGGTCAGCGCTATCCAGAGCCAACGCCGTCCGCAATTGCTTTTCTGCCAGTTCGTACTGCCGCTTACTGAGGTAGTTGAACCCAAGGTTCGTATGCGGACCCGCAAGCTTCGGATCGATACGAGAAGCGGCTTCGTAATCTTTATTGGCCTCGTCTACGCGCCCAAGTTTTGTCTCCGTGATTCCGATAAAGTTATCGATGGCAGCATTCGTAGGTTGCAGTCGCCTCGCATCCTCAAACTGTTGCAGCGCAGCCTCGTATTTCTCCTGGCGAAAGAATTCAAGTCCGCGTTGCAGGGGATTGTCCTGTCCCAGCGCGGCCAATGAGAGGAGAAGGGCCGCCAGGGTTGCAGCCGGACGGCGAATCATTTGGATACGGAGTCCAGAGTTTGCATCTGCGTTTCAGCATGAGTCAGACTCTCCAGCTTGAGCGTGCGAGCAATCTCGAATTGCTCATTTGCCGCCTGTTTGTTCCCCATGGATCGGTACACCATGGCCAGCTGATAATGGGCTAAGCCTTCGGGATCGTGGCGAACGGCTTGCTGCAGCACTCTTTCCGCCTTGGCATAGTCTTTTTGCATGTAATAGGCCTTGCCCAGGTCCCGATAAGTGGACCACTGATCCGGATCCGCTTGAAGCGCCTTTTCCAGGTGTGGAATTGCCTCGGCTGGGCCCTGTTGATTGAGAAGGATGGTTCCCATTTCTGCATTCGCGCCCCCGTGGTCTGGATTTGTGCGAAGCTCGGCTGCAAATTCCTCCCGCGCCTGTTCCTGTTGACCCATCTTTAGCAGCAGGTGACCGATGGAGAAATGCACTCCTGGCAAATTGGGGGCGAGGTTCTCAACCACTCTATATTCAGCCAGGGCCTTGGCATCCTGCTCCGCGTTTTGGTAAGTCTCGGCCAGGAGTTGGTGTGCCGGATACGAATCGGGAGCCACAGAGAGTAACTGTTCGAGCGTGGAGAGGGATAAGTTGCGATAAGTTCGAGCCAACAGGTAATCGGCTTTCAAATCGTTTGTATGCAACTTAAGCCACGCGTTCAGATCAGATGCAGCGGCCTTGAAATCCTGGCGATCGAAGTTATCCAGCCCGCGCGCGTACGAGGTGGAAGGATTCAAACGCGGTGCAGTCTTCGTAAAATCATTCCAGGCGGACAGAAATGCATCCTTGTTGCCCAGGCGCGCATGGGCAAGCGCAAGAGCCAGACTGCGCGAAGGACTGACCGCGGCTCCATCCAATGCGGGAAGGCAGGATCGTAACTGGCTCTGCGCCTGTTCACTTAGATCTTCGCTCGCAGCCGGATAGGGTCGAGGCAAGCCCAGAGCATTCGCGGCCTGATACCCCGAGATGCGAATCGCAGCCGTGAATAAAGTGAGTGCTTCGTCCGGCTTGTCCTCGAGCATCGCTATTTCGCCGAGCCTTCCCAGGGAAGCAGCAGAGCCCGGATTGGCCTCTAGCTCGCGGTGATACTCCTGTGCCGCGGCATCCAACTTTTCCTGATGAAACGCAACCTCGCCCAGACCGAAATGCGCGCCCTGCCAATGTGGATCTTGCTCGAGCGCCCGATAGTAATGAGCCAGCGCATTCTTCCATACATGCTCATCCTTATAGATGTCTCCGTACACCTGGTGCAGCAGGGGCGTACCACTGGAACGATTTAGGACGCGTGCGATGCCCAGATCGGCCGCTTTGCGATAGGCCTCTCCCAGATCGAGCAGCAGAGCCGGATCGGAAGGAAAAAGGAGAGCAGTCTGGCGTAGCTGTTCGAGTGCAGGCTCAGTTCGGCCATCATCCCACAATGCTCTGGCCAGCCATGTATGTGCCTCCTTGTTGGACGGTTCCTGACGGACGGCCTCGAGCAGTTGTGGCACCGCCAGAGCGACTTGACGCTGTTTTTCGTAGTCGATGCCCAGGTAGAGGCTGACGCCTGGCAAAGCCGGCTTCAACTTCTCGGCTTTGCCCAGGGCCCGCGCCGACTCCGCGAATTTTCCCTGCGCGTTGTAGACCAGCCCCAGACTCGCGTAAGCTTCCGCCACATCGGGCCGAAGCCGGATGACCGCCAGATACTCCTGTGCAGCGCCTTCGAGGTTTCCTGCATCCTGTGCCTGGTGAGCTGCAGCGAAGTGCTGTGCCGCAGCAGCGTCAGCATCCTGGGCCCAGGCCGTTATCTGGCAAAACAGGAAAGAGAAGGCGCATAGGGCGGAATGCCCGATGATCAAAAACCGATGACTTCTACAACGCATGGACTTGCCCGGCGACAGCAGAAAAAGAATAGGGGAAAGCCTGTCGCGCTCCCCCCTTTGTACTGCCATTCTGTATACCACACTTCACAACGGGGTCGGAAGGCAGTGGTGTGCTGCCTCCCAACCCCACTTACATCAGAACGTTATTCGGAAATTAGCCTGTAACGTTCGAGCCGATGAGACGATGCCCGACTGGTTGTTGTTGGTTTCCGCGTTGGGACCGGTACCGCATTGGAATTGCCCGAACGCTGGATCGCCCACATGGTAATCCATACAACCATAGCTGTGCCGGTTGAATATGTTAAACGCGTCGAACCGGAAGAGGAAATTGACCCGTTCCGTAAACAGCGGGATTCGCTTGGTAGCTTGCAGGTCCTCTTCCTTGTGGGTGAAGTTGCGTACATTCCCCAGCGTTTTAGGAGCGTCTCCGAAAGTATAGTTCGGCGCCTGGGTGAAAGCGGCAGGGTTGATCTTGGCAGTCGTTCCAAATTGATATTTTCCGAGTCCACCCGTGAAGCCGTTAGGGTTTTCCCCTTGGACCACGTTGGGCCGTGCGTTACCTCCCGTTGCCTGGCCCGCAAAGGTACCTGCGGTCCAATTGTTTTCCTGTACGAAGAGCGGAAAGCCGGTGGCGTAGGTATCTACACCGCCGATTGTCCAGCCGCCAATCGCCGCGTCGGTCAATTTGTTGACATCGCCTCCCCACTTCTTTCCTTTTCCGAAGGGAAGCTCATAGGTGTAAGCGATTTTGAATTGCTGCGGTTGATCGAATTCGCTGTAGGTTTTTTCCTTCCTGGGATCATAAGGATCAAACATTCCGCCGACGCCGCCATTCCACGCTTCCTGTGGGGCATAGTCTGAATCAGCGTCGGTAAGGTTTTTCGACCAAGTGTAATTGCTCAAGATCGTCAATCCGGAGCCGTAGCGCTTGGTTACTTGTATCTGCAGTGCTTCGTAACTGTAATTACCCCATGGATTGGCGCTGAACGAGGTGTCCAGGTCTTCGTTCGTGTACCAAGGGAACGGCCTCAGAGCCTGAGCAACCGAAGCCGAACCGGGAAAGTCGGTGAGGAAGTTGGTGTAGGGGACGGGAACAGTCGGTAGTCCCGCGCATGCCGGGCTGCTGGCCTGGGCCGTAACCTGAACCGCCAGGCAGTTCCCGTAGACCAGGGCCGACGCAGGAGCTACGTTCGGATCCTTAAGCAACGCCTGCAGGTGACTTCCGTGGTTTCCGACGTAAGCCATGTCCACCAGCCATTGGCCGGGGAGTTCGCGCTGTATGTCGAAAGTCCAGTTATTCACGTCGCCAGGCCTACCCAGCCTGCTGGGGAGCATCACCGGGCCACCACTCGCCGCGCCGCCGCCGCCACTCAATCCGTTCAGAGCTGTTGGCGTGATCGTCGGCGGTATGGACCCAGGATAAGCTGTTACTTGGCTGGGAAAGACCGCAGGCGTCTGTTGATTCACTTGGGCAGGCCACTTATACCCGACCGCGAAGAAACCCAGACTGTCGGTATTGGCAAAGTTGGATATCTTCATCGGGGTTTGGTAGAGGCCGTAAGCGGCGCGCACCACCGTCCGGGGGTCGAGTTGGTATGCCAAGCCGACGCGAGGCCCCCACGATCCCCAATACTGGTTCATCGGGGAGCACCTGCCATCTCTGCCAGTGCCCGTTCCCTGAAACTCGTAAGCGCCAGGCAGGCCATCGGCTCCGGGATTAGCCAGGGTTGGATTGACCTGGGAGGTCCTGCACTTTTCCTCAAACACTGGCTGCGGAATCTCATAGCGCAGACCCAGGTTCAGGGTGAGCTTTGGGCTAACTTTCCAGTCGTCCTGGGCGTAGAAGCCCCAGCCGTGTACGCGCATAGCGGCGTTTTGGCCGCCGCCAACGGTCCCGTTGGAGGCTGCTCCCAGAAAGAAGGCGGCCGCGCCAGACCCGGAGTTGGGATCGATGGGCTGGCCGTTTGCCAGGTTTCCAGCCGAGGTCAAAGCGTTGTCAAAGCCGAAATCGGGAGCGGCATTGCTATTGTAAGTCGCGTTAAAGCCTTGTCGCCTGTACACTCCGCCGAACTTCCAGTTGTGCTTGCCGTGGCTCCATGACACGGCGTCGTCATATTGATAACTGTTGTCGACAAAGAAGCTGTTGTCTCCGGGCGGCGTTGGCATGCCTCCTCCGGTGGCGGGGATGTACTGAATGCCGTTATTGGGGATCAGAATGTCCTGATAATAGCCGTGAAAATCGATCTTATCTGCCCATGAGCCAACGCCGCCTTCGCCCTGCTCGATACGGAAGCGGCGGGTATAGCCGGCATTGAAATGGTTTAAAAGCGTAGGCGTGATGCTAAAGTCCTCACCGATACGAACATAGTGAGTCGTTGTACTGCCAAAGCTCTGGTCGTAAAGTCCCTTCGGTCCATACGAGTAAATGTCGATAATGGGCAGGTTGGCCTGCGCATAGCTGCCAAAGATCTTGTTCTTTGATCCGATATTCTGATCGATGCGGGTCGAGTACAGATCATTGTTGATCGGCGCCGTGAGGGTATATGCCAAGTTCTGAAAAGCCTGGCCGGGATTGGTGGCTACCGGGAGATAAGGAATGAAGGCCTTGGCATACGGATCCAGTCTTGACACCGGGATCTGGTTGTTGAGGAAGGGCTGGCAAGTTTGGCCCAGGTTGGCTCCCGAACAGGTCGTGTAATCATAGATTTGCTGCCCCGGGTAGGTGACGCCATTGATGGTCTGGGCGTTCAGGACCTGGGAAAAATCTCCATTTGCCCACATTTGCGGCGTTGCTGTGGAGGTAAGGCTCGGGCCACCGGACTTGAAGCGAAATCCTTCGTAGCTGAAAAACCAGAAAGTCTTCCCTCGACCGTCATAGAGTTTGGGGATAAATACCGGGCCGCCGCCAAATCCGCCGAAGTCGTTTTGCGTGTCGTTCTGCTTGCCGACGCCGGTGTGGTTGTTTTGCCAGCTGTTCGCGTCAAATGCCTTGTTCTTCAGCAGGTCATAAACGGCGCCGTGGAACTCATTGGTTCCCGACTTGGAAGCCACGTTGACGAAGCCGCCGCCGGTACGCCCGAATTCCGCCGCGAAGGTGCTGGTTTGTACTTTGAACTCAGAGACCGCATCGACGCTGATGCCGAAGTTCCACTGGTAGTTCGGTGACGCCAGCTGAATCGACGAACCATCCAGGATCACGTCAGCTTGCCCCGTTCCCGCGCCGTTGAGTTTAAAACTAGCCTGCGATTGGGCGTTTCCCGTTGAATCTCCTTGAAAGCCCGGGGTGAGCGTCATGAACTCGAGGGGGCTGCGGATCACGCCGCTGAAATTCAGTGGCAGTTGCGCCACCAAGGCCCCGGAAACGGTGGTTCCTACGTCGGAGCTTTCCGTCTGGATCTGTTGCGCATTTGCAGTGACAGTAACCGATTGCGACGTCTGTCCCACCTGGAGGTTGATGTCGAGGGTGGCCGCCGTTCCAATCGAGACTGTAATGCCCTCCTGAACGGCTTCTTTGAAGCCTGGCGCAGATACGGTGACTTTGTAGTTGCCCGGCGGCAACGCGGGATAGAGGAAGCGGCCGTCCGAGTTGCTAACCAGCGGGTAAGTGGTGTTGGTGTCGCTGTTAGTAATGGTGACGGTGGCGCCGGGAACGACGGCGCCGGCTGGATCATGAACCGTTCCGACGATGGATCCGCGGCTGGCTTGCCCCCACATGGCGCCGGTCGATATTGCGAGAAACAGCGCGAACACTGGCAATAGGTAACGCAGATTTCTGTGGTTATTTGAGCTATGTGTCTTCATCACAGGTGATTCTCCTAAAGTTACAGCTCTGTCTTTCAAACGTGGCCGATGCAGCCTGTGGCATGAAAGGTCTGACCATGGCCTTCTCAATGTCCGGCGCGGGCGAAGACTAAGTAGTTCCATATAGAACTAATTGTCGACGCTAGCTAGTCAGTTTCATGCGCGATAATGTCATATAGTTGGCATTGAACATGTGTCAAGAAGTATTTAGATGAACAAGTTCCGTAATGAACTCTCGTAACAAAAACTGTGGCGGAAGGCCTGCTAAGGCCTTAGTGAAAGCTTTCTGTCACGTCAGTTATCGGTGGGATACCTCATAGGCTTATGGGGTGATGAGAAGAAAACACTGCACGTTCCAAAGAAGGAAGAATGCCCGGAAACTGCATCATCCCGCCTGCCACGGCTTGCCGTGGGAGCAGTCGACTCGCGTTGGGGAATCGGAGAGGAATGATCAGGTTGCTTCACCGGCAACGAAGGCTGGGTGCCCCATTTGCCCCGATTTCCTGCGGAGGCTTGTGGCGTTGATACACCCCATGCGCCTTTCCTTAATGAAAGGCGCACACGCCGACCTCTCTGGCACAGCGTGGCAGGAAATCGGGGTCAAGCCCTGTTTTTGGGCTTGGGTGGGATAACAGCATTCAACGCCCGGTGTCATTAACGCATTTTTATGCCGACCACCACGCCTAAGATAGCGCCCCGTCCGGATTTGGGAGTAGCAAATCCCTGACGCGCACTGCCAGCTCATGCGTTGCCTCCAGGAATTGGCGAAGCGTGCGAACCGTCGGGCCAAAGGTGTCGAACTCAGTAAGCGAAAGCCCATCCTCGTTGTAGGCGCGGCCAAAGTCAGGAAATTTATGCAGCAGTTCCTCTACGATTTCAGGATCGACCGGCTCCTCTATCCGGGGAGCCACACGCACATCGCTCGTATTGAAACGAACCTGCCATTTGTAGGGCGGAGAGATCACTACATCGCCGCCGACGAGTTCGCTCCACTGCATGTGGTTGCGGAATGCGGCGGAGAGCAAACGGATGCGGTAGCCGCGCTCGCGATAGATTTGGTAAGCCTTCTTGAAGACGGCGACTCCTGCCCATTCGAGATAGCCAGGATCGAGAGTAATATCCTTCTTTTCCGCCACCACTTTCAGCCAGTCGTCCAGTCTGCCCGCCATGACGGTACAAACCGGGCCCATGCGGGATATATCCTGGCCCTCGCGTTCCCGCCTTTTCAAACCGCGCTCAACCGCTTCGGCCACCGCAATGCATTGCGGCAAGGTGAAGGAGACGGTCGCATTGATGCTGATACCGCGATACGTCGTCTCCTCGATGGCGGCGATGCCCGCGCGCGTGGCCGGAATCTTCACAATCATGTTAGGCGCCAGGGCGTCGAAACGGAGTGCCTGCTCCAACAGGGCCGCCGGATTGCGGTAGTAATGAGGGTCGGTCTGGATCGAGAGCCTGCCGTTCCTGCCGCGGTACTTTTCGAACGCCGGCCGCAGTAACTCAGACCGCTTGGCGGATATCTCCTCCACCAGTTTCCATCCAATCTCTTCTTCGGTTGCTACCGGGAACTCCACCGCCAGGGCCCGGATGCGATCATTCCACAGGTGCGCTTCCTTCTTGAGCGCGTCCAGAACGATCACCGGATTGCAGGTCGCGCCCACCGCACCGTGCTCGATCGAGTAAGTCAACTCCGAAAGAGTTGCCGAGTCATTCCACAGGCAAGTGGGGGTGGTTTGCGTCATCTCATACAAAGGGCTCTTATACGCAACCGTTTTCTCAAGTGTCTCGCTCATCGGGCTCCTCCGCTTTCCTGTACCGGGCAGCAGAGAACAGCATGAGCTGCTGCGGAATCGTTTACTACTCCGGGTACATTAATACTTTAATAGCTTTCTTCTCGTCGCATAAGCGGAAGGCTGTGTGCCAATCCGATATGGGAAGCTTGTTGGAGATCAAGTCATTCAGCCTCACTCGACCCTCGGCATAGATCCTCATCATGCGCTCCCAGGTGCGAGCGGTATAGCAAACGGAACCCGACATGGTCAGCTGCTTATAGAAAATCTGATCAATGGGAAATTGAATGTCCTGGCCGCAGATGGCGACCTGCGTGTAACGCCCCATGGGGCGCAGCGACTCCAGGCATCCGCGCACCGAGCTGGGATGCCCCGCGCACTCGAAGGCCACATCCACACCGACTCCGTTGGTGTGGTCCTGGATGGCTTCGTTGAGGTTCTGCTCCCCTATGTTGACAACGGCGGCGGCCCCAATCCGCAGCGCCGCATTGAGCCGGTCCTGATCTCCCGACGCGCCCGCGACAATCGCCCGGATCCCTTCGGCCACCAGCAACTTCAGGCAAAGCAATCCCATCGGTCCGGGCCCCGAGACCAGCGCCGTATCACCGATGCGCACATTGGTGATTTCCGTGACCGCCTGCACCACGGCCGCAAACGGTTCACTCATGGCCGCTTCGTCCAGGGAGAAATTTTCAGGAATCCGGTATAGCTGGTCAGGACGCATCACCACGTAGCGTGTGAACGCACCATTCACACCGTGGCCCATCCCTCTGCGATTGGAGCAAAAGATGAAATATCCTGAGCGGCAGTATTCACACTGGCCGCAGGTTACGGCGGTGGCGCCCAGGCCCGTGACTCTCTCGCCTAGAGTAGCGTTGTGATTGACGTTGCGGCCCACTTCCACCACTGTGCCGGAAAACTCATGACCCAGAATTACCGGGGGATAATTGCGAAACGTGTCGTGGAGCACATGAAGATCGGTTCCGCAGATTCCACAATAGGCAATTTCAAGCTTGACTTGATTGTCTCCACATCGTGGTTCCTCAACCTCCCGTATTTCGACATTCCCTTCGCCACTCGCGTATTTGACAAGAGCTTTCATGTTGGCAGGTCCCTAGACCACTCAAGACAGGTACAACTTACCACTGCCATCGACCTTTCTACTCTTACCAATGGCGTCTAACAGCTTAGGATTTTCAAGACGGTTGGGCTAACGAAGTAGTTTCAGAAAACCGAAGCCACCCCCTTGACCCTGAGTTCCTGATGGAACTCTTTCTTTATTGCTATCTTTTGCACTATAAGGCCGGCCCAGTCGAATAGCAAGACTGGCCTCGAAACCATGGTTCCGACGAGAGCATTTTTGCTAATGGTGTAGGCCAGGAAACTGAACGCAACGCGGCCATTCCGCCAAAGAATGGCCGCACATAACTGATCCCACCGAGCCACAGTATTAGCAAAAACGCGTTAAGTGAAACGGACCGACTAGTCTTAACTTCGCCTTGGGGGCGTCGCTGTGGGGATCAGCGTGTTCCCTTGGCTACTTTAGCGGGGAAGGGTGTAGTACTCATAATCGTATTTCCATGTCGAATGGCTGCCGGGCTCGAGCGATATATCGATAAATGGTTCTACCGCGATTACCGAACGAATGGACCAGAGTGCCACCTTGGCCAGTGGCCGGTCTCCGGAGATCGTCATCCCGGCATGTACGTTTTTATTCTCAATGTGAATTTTGTAGTCATCGGAACTCTTGCCAAAACCCTCGATGGCAAAGGAAACGCGATCCTCGCCCGTCAGCGTGTTGCGGTACAAAATCTGATTCTTCTCCACCTCCGCCCATTCTTTATCTGGCGGCGGATTGGCTGTAACTTCGAACGGGAAGGTGATGGTGAAGCCTGCGTCGGTCGGCTGCTTATCCAGTACCAGGAAGTTATGATCATAGACGCTGGTGTGGATAGCCCGCGTCCCGGTGTTCTTAAGGCTGTGCTCGATCACCATGACAGGCTTACCAGCAACAAGTCTTAGCTTCTTCTGATAAACATAGCCATATCCGGAAGAGGCATTGTGGAGTTCCTGGGTGAACTCCACTGCGTCTGCGCTCTTCTTGACGCTCCACTTACCTCCGTCGACAATCTCATAAAGCCGATAGGCGCTATAAGCTGCGTCATCAGGCTTGCGCAAGATGCCCACGCCGATTTTGAGGAAGGTTCCACCGGGCTTGGCTTCATCGAACCCGACTGCGGGCGTGAACTCCTCCACTGGACCGGTGATCGCGCTACACGGACCGGCCACGATATCAGAGCCTTTATAGATAAAGTCGGGAACCTTGGGATCGGTGGCGGTGAACCACGGACCGTAGTAGCTATGCCCTTTATATTGCAGGTCTGCCACCACACCGGACCAATCGAACCTGGTGCCGCGATAGAAGCCGTGCTCGGCATCGGGCAGGTACAGCTTCACCTGCAGCAAAGTATTCGAGATCTCCGCTTGCGGGGGAACGGGGAGACGCTTCTATCAGTGCGGGGAAAGTAGTTAGTAGCGTCATTGCGATATAGGCAAAAGGTTTCATAAGTGTTTCAGTGGCTGGGTGTGGGCGCAACTAAGCTGGTTGAAGGAGATAAGACTGGAGCGCCAGGCGCCACATCGCCGGTTGCCGCCCATTCGGTGCTGCGTGCGAACACATCCATGAAGCCCGGTTGGCTCATGGCCAGAAGATCGTGGCCCAGGACCATCATGACCACTCTCCCTTGACCATAAGGAACCGTCCAGATCACCGGCTCTACCTTTCCTGTTCCCCCTTTTACGTTGGGATCGTCGAAGGCCGTGGCCAGCACATGAGCGTTCGGCTTGAGGTCTATCTTGTGATAGAGCTCGTCGTTGGCTACAAACGTGGGCGGCAATCCGCGGCTGATGGGATTGTTCTGATCGACCCACTGCACGGCGAAGACATGGCGCGTGGCATGTCCGATGTTGTCAATTTGCCAGGTCATTCCGATCATGTCAGCAAACGCGGCCCACGGTTCCCCTTCCAACCGGCGAGGCTCCGTCGCGCTTCCGCCGGCTTGGCCGAAAAATGGACCATAGGTGATTCCGTGGATACCGATCATGCCTTTGCCGGACCGAATAAAGTCCTCAACTGCCTTTTCCGTTACCTCCGGCCAGCGAGGACCGTAATAGTAATCTACCAAAACATCGTAGTTGGCCAGCGTGGCAGCCGTGATGCCAACGACTTCTTCCTCAAGCTTTACGTCAAAACGACCTGTATTCGTGAGTATACCTTGCATGAAGGGCGCCGTACCCTGCCAGGGGTGAGACCAATCCGAGCTTCCGGTAAGCACCAGAACGCGAATCTTGTGCGCAGGCGCCTGGGCGGAAGATGGCAGGGTAGCCATCGTGCAGAGAGCTAAGCAGCACACCGAAAATATCTTTTTCATATGCATCGACACCTCTTCAGAACTTGGCTTCAATGATTCGCGCCGGGGAAGGGATGAGGCGTAATGTCGGCATCGACCAAGCCCAGAGCCCACTTGATCGCTCCAATGTACATTTGCTGGATGCGCGCGTCATCCAGCGTCGCCTCGAGATGGCCAAAGGTCGAGTACCACACACGGCCCTTGCCGTATTTTTTCGCCCACACGATGGGATAATCTCCATCGCTTCGCAGGGCCGCCAGCTTTTTGAGATTGGCCTGAAATTGCTCAGCATTTCCGTGCTCCGGCTGCAGGGCCGCGAAGACCTCGGGGAACTTGCTCGGATCCATCCTCATGATCACGTGATCTACGTCGCGGGAATAATTTGGCCCCACGATGGTGTATTGGTCCTTAAACGTGAATTCGCGAGGAAATCCCTGGACTCCAGGAAAATTCGGATCTTCCACCACGATGTGCATGTCAGCCGAGGGAAATTCGCCGATGAGGTTTCCGCCGATCATCTCCGCATATTCCGGCCAAAGCAGAAGATGCCCTCCGTTGCCCGCATGGCCGGCGATGAAACCCTTGCCGTCATCATGAACAAAGGACAGTAGGTCAGCCTTCTGCTGATCGGTGATGTTCCAGGGGCCTTCTCCCATATAGAAGACGGCGTCGAAGTTGTTCAGGTTTCTGACGTTGTAGCCCGGGATCGGTTGCTTGGTCAGCAAATGCATGTCGGTGCGGACCACCGTGATCCAGGCGCCGGACTCACGTCCCAGCCGCTCCACCGTGGCCAGCGTATGCGAAGCCGAGTCGTGATGGTAACCAGGCGAGGCATACCATTCCTGCGGATCGGCGATGGCAAGAATTCTTTTCTTGCCCGGCCACGGATCGTCCGGGGGCCTGGAGCGTGCGTTATCCTGCGCCAGCAGCTGGGGTGCTGGCCGGTTAGCCTGAGCCCCGTACAGCGTCTCTGCAGAAAGTGCAGAGGCGATTGCCATTCCTTTTAAAAATTCGCGGCGCTCCATTTGCTTTGCTCCTCCCTGAGACCGAGTACTTCTTCTGAGAACTCTCTCAGAGACTAAACAGGCTGCGGGAAAACTCATTTTGCTGAAGGGTACGGCCTCTGGGCCGTACGTAATTTATTTGAAACCAAATTCGGCTTTAACCGCTGAGGGGCGGGTTTCCCTGCCTCAGCCGTGAGTACTAAGGGCCCTTTAGGTGATCGCTGCCCTTCTCCTCAGACTCAGGCAGCGCAAACGCGAACCACGTATCGTTCGCAGCGACCAACAAATACTGACGACCATAGAGCTCATAAGTCATGGGAGCATTGGTGACGAACTGTCCCAGGTTGACATGCCACAGAGTCTTGCCTGTAGCCGGATCCAGACCCAGAAAGTTTCCTTGCGAATCGCCGCCGAACAAAAGATTTCCCGCAGTCGTCAGCAGGCCGGAAATAAGCACACCGCTCTTATCGCCCAACTCGTGGGTCCAGACCACCTTACCTGTCTTGTAATCGATGGCGTTCAGTACATAGTCCGGAGGAGAACGAAAACGGCCATAACCCGAGGTCGTGAAATAGGCCCAGGTGCGCGCTGCATTGACAAAGATCAGGCCCAGCTTGGGATCGTAGGAGGGTGACCACCAATTCGTCGCGCCGATGGGATATGGCGAGACCAGGGCTCCCGGCGGGTTGGCGTCCTTGGTGTAATCCGGAATAGGCCGGCCTTCCGCATCAATACCCTTTGCCCAGTTAGTCTCCGGCATGAACTTGGTAGTGAGTAAGTGCTCCCCGGTTACCCGGTCAAGGAGAAAGAAGTATCCATTCCGGGAAGCTTGTGCCAGTAACTTGCGTGGCTTCCCCTGGAATTCCCCATCGAAAATAATCGGAGTCTGGCCGGCATCATAATCGTGTGTGTCGTGGGGCGTCACCTGGTAGGCCCAGACAAGTTTTCCGGTATCCGGGTTCAAAGCAACGATGGAAGCAGTGTAGAGGCTATCCCCTTCCGGTGTAGGATGCGGGGCCCGGTCCATAGGAACTCCGTTGCCGGTTCCGAGATAATAGAGGTTCAGCTCCGGGTCGTAGGTTCCCGTCAGCCAGGGAAATCCGCCACCCTTCGCCATGGTGGCATCGTCCACCCATGTCTCCGAGCCTGGCGCGCCCGGCTCCGGGTCGACCCACCACTTCCATTGCAGTGCGCCGGTCTCGGGATCACGGGATTCCAGCCATGCGCGGATGTTGTCGTTGTTGCCCGGACCGACAATGACGTGCTTGCCGATAACCAGCGGCGAGGTGGCGGAAAAGAAGTCAAGCTTTACGTCTGCTACTTGCACGCGCCAGCGCTCGGTGCCGTCTTTCGCGTTCAGGGAAACCAGGTAATTGTCCGGCGACATAAAGTACAGCCAGCTGCCATACATCCCCACGCCGCGGTTGGCCACATGAATCGCCCGGTTATTGGGCCACGCATAGTGCCAGAGCTCGCGCCCGGTGAGCGCATCCATGGCCCAAACGTTGTCGGTAATGGTGAAGTAGAGCACGCCATCCACCAACAGCGGGGTCGACTTGATTCGGCGTCCCTCACTTGCCTGCTGGGCATACGACTCTGCGCCGAAATCCACATGATGGGTCCAGGCCAGTGTGAGTGACTTGACGTTGGAAGCATTGATTTGTGAAAGGGTGCTGTAACGCTGGCCGGAATAATCGCCGTTATAAGTAGGCCATGTATCTGTCGGTGGCCGGTGCAAAGCCTCCGGGTCCAATGTCTGTGCCGAAAGACAAGTGGGCAGCAATAACAACGAAGCCAAAAACAGGATCGGCCTGCACTTCATTTGAGTGTCACCAGGTACGCCAGTAGGTCGTGAATGTTTTTGTCTGTGTAGATAGGCAGCATCGCTTTGTGGGCGGCTAGCGGGTCGACTACCTCGACGGACCTGGTGCGATCCCTGGGCCAGGTGTGATAGACGCCGGCATCGTCCGTGAGCGAGACCGTGAACTCATCGAGATACTCCAATTTTCCTGAAACAGTCTGGCCAGACGGAAGCACGACGTTCACCTGGAGGGGCTTGGCTGGAGGAGTCAGAAAGGCAGTCGTCAGGGCGAGCGGCTGGTCTTTCGAGCCGATGTGCGCCAGGTCGCCGGTGGGGGAGTGGCAGGTGCTGCACTTTCCCGCACCATGGAAGTAGGCCAGTCCGGCTTTGGGATCGCCCACCAGCAACGCGGTTTCCGGCAGTCGTTTGCCGCGGGTTTCCTGAATCCGCGAGTGCAGAAACGCTGCGATATCTGTAACCTGCTCCGGCGACAGTGTTGGGAAGGCGGGCATGCCGAGGGTGGGCCGGCCCTGCTTGAGGAACGGACCGAGCGTATCTCCATTGTGGTCCTGAAAGACGAGCGGACTGCGAAGCAGATTGGGCGCCTGTTCCGTTCCCGTAGCGAGAGAACCGTGACAGAACGAACAACTGGAGGAGAAGTCGCCTTTGCCCCGTTCCGCGGCTGCTTTATCGATCGTCGGCGATGCAGGGACTGCTGGGGCTTGCGCGGCCGCTGATCTTACAAACGCCAAGGTCATACATAGTACGAGAGGTGCAAAGAGTAGCTTGCGGGGGATAATGAGCTCCGATTGCTTCTTCATGGACTAACCTCGGAGTAACTCCGCTCTGCTCCGTCGAACTTATCGCAGAGCAACTTGCTATCGAGATAGCGCTCTTCCTGAAGATAGATTGCTGACGGGAAGTAAGATAGCACCAGTTTCACCGAAGTTCCCTTATGAACTAATTCCACACATAAGTTGGTTGCGACACTATACCGGCCGTTCGTGAGCTGTCAAGAATTTTAAACCCTGTTTCGTGCCTGTTTCCCCTGGGATTCATGGCTTTCCACACCTCGAAAAAGACGCGAAGAACGGGGCGCGCGCAATTCTATTGCACCATCTCCCACAAGGCACACGGCACCGCTGTCATCGCCCCGCATTTTTGACAGACGGCCGGGAATCGGTGTAGTGTCGTGTCGCTGGCGGCTCGTTGCTGTCAAATAGTTCATAAGGGAACCTACTTAGAAGAAAACTCCTTTGGCGCCCAGCCCATGGTTGCTAACCGGGCTAACTCATCGGTGGCTGTGTGCCTGGCGAAGGTTCTAAAGTTCGGAGAACGCAAAAATGAAGATCCAGTTTTATCTCTTCACCATATTTCTCGGCATCATCCTTGCCGTTCATCTGGCGATGAATGGCAAGGTGGGCAGCGCATTGGGCAACCCGCGTGTGGGCAACGCGGTGTTTTGGTGCATCGGCGCTGCGACCGCCGTTCTCATAGGACTCACCGGCTGGCGCGCCGGGGTGTTGAGCGGCTTCAAAGATGTTCATCCCTTGTTGCTGACAGCGGGCGCATTGGGTGCCTGCCTGGTCTTCGCGATTGCGTGGCTACTGCCCCAGGTAGGCGCGCGGGCCATGTTCATCACTCTGATCGCAGGGCAGGTTCTCGGGGGCATGATTCTTTCCCACTTTGGCTGGCTCGGTTCCCCGGTGCAACGGATCACCATTCCTAACCTGGTGGGCGCCGCAGTCATGATTGGCGGCGTGATCCTGGCCACTCACGTTGCAGCGGAAGCCTAGAGAAACAGCGTGACAGGGGAGCTTGGTTCGTGAAGAGGGTAAAGCTGGGAAAGTCGAATATAGAAGTCAGTGCGCTGGCCATGGGCAGTGACTTGATTGGCAGCAGAATCGATCGGGAGACTTCGTTCCGCCTGTTCGATTTCTTCAGCGAAAACGGCGGCACCCTGATCGACACAGCCAACATGTACGCGTGTTGGCTGCCCGGCTGCAAAGGCGGCGAAAGCGAGACCACCATTGGTCTGTGGATGAAGGACCGGGGCAACCGGGAGCAAATGGTCGTTTCCTCCAAGCTGGGTTTCGACTTTCCAGGGTGCGCGGGCGGATTAAGCGCGGCGGAGATCGAGCGCGAGTGTGAGAAGAGCCTGAAAAGGCTGCAGACAGATCATATCGACCTTTACTACGCGCATCGGGACGATCGTGATACATCGCTCGAAGAAACCATGGAAGCCTTCGATCGGCTCATCCAGGCCGGCAAAGTGCGGGCCGTCGGCGCCAGTAATCTTGCCCTGTGGCGCATTGCGGAAGCCAACACGGTCAGCAGGGTCCATCAGTGGAGTGGGTATTCGGTCGTGGAGCAGAGATATACCTACTTGCGTCCTCGCCATGGCGCAGATTTTGGGCCGCAGATTTTCATCAGTGAAGATTTGAAAGACTATGCGCGGGTTCAGGGGATTGCGCTGATCGGCTATTCGATTCTGCTGCAAGGGGCGTACATGCGCGCTGACCGCGAAGTGCCGGCTCAGTTCGCCGGTCCCGACTCTGATGAGCGGTTGAGTGCTCTCCGCGCGGTGGCCGGGGAAGCAGGGTGCAGCCCTGGGCAGGCCATCATTGCGTGGATGCGGCAGAGCGACCCAGCGATACTCCCCATCATCGCCGGCAGCAAAATCGAGCAGCTACGGGAGAATATCGCGGCCCTCGATATCACCCTCAGCAAGGATCAGATGAGCCGGTTGGATGCTGCCGGCAATCCCGGCGTCAAGCAGGGATGGATTCAGCCGACCTGAATCAGCTGTGACGGCCGCTAAGTCTGTGTGCGAACCGCTTACAAGCGCAGTCCCGTTAGGGACGGCTGAAAGTCAATCTTGTCCAAATTAGGCTTTTTCGACTCTGTCCATCCACCTCCACCCATGCCGAGGTGAGCCACCGCCCTCCAATTTGTCATCCCGAGCAGCAGACTTGCCTGTGGCAAGTTAAGAGTGAAATGAACGCTGAAAATCGATATTGATTCTATTGGTTTTATTTTTTGTTCATTAGGACCGGAGCGTTAGCGCAGCGGAGGGATCTGCAGTTTGCGTTGATGGACAAACGGAACCCGGAGGCGATTCGCCCACGCACATTGGCTTGTCCCGAAAGTGAAACTGCAGATCCCTCCGCTGCGCTAACGCTCCGGTCCTAATGACAAACGGGTGGGGGAGGGCTCGTCGCCCACTCAAGCCAAAGTACGGCTTGAATGGGCCACCCAATGCTTTTGTTGCCGTTGTAATTGCTTAACTTAACTTGCCGCAGGCAAGTCTGCTGCTCGGGATGACAAATTGGAGGGCGGTGGCTCACCTTGGCATGGGTGGAGGTGGATGGACAGAGTTGCCGCAGCTGGACGCGAACGATCATGCGGCCGCGGGAACCAATAGCAGCCATTGCGTTCTGGATTAGGTTGATGAGTATCTGTCGCAACTCACCGGAATATGCGTTGAGCGGCAAAGGCGCGCGCAGCACCTACTCGGAGCAAGCATTTCTCCTCTGCCCCACAAAGAATTGAGATTCCTTGCGCCGCGCTTTGTCAATCGCTCGCCCCCGGCCAGGCAACGTGACACAATAGATACATAGTGGTTTCAGTGCGGGAGGTGCCGCGCTATGAATACCTTAAAGACTGCCTTTCTGCTGACTGCTCTTACCCTGTTTCTCATCTTCATCGGAGCCTATTTTGGCGGCCGCAACGGAATGATCCTGGGTTTCATCGTTGCTGCCGGGATGAATTTCTTCAGCTACTTTTATTCCGACAAGCTGGCGTTGTCGATGTACCGGGCCCAGCCGGTCACGCGCGAGCAGCTGCCGCGTGTCTACCAGATTGTGGAGCGCATACTGCCTCGCATGGCTCTGCCGATGCCGAAGATCTACGTCATTCCGAGCGACTCTCCTAACGCGTTTGCCACCGGACGCAACCCCAAACACGCCGCAGTCGCTGTCACCCAGGGCATTCTCAATCTCCTCAACGACGAGGAGCTGGAAGGGGTGCTTGCTCACGAACTGGGGCACGTGAGAAATCGTGACATCCTCACCAGTTCCGTCGCGGCTACGCTCGCCGGAGCTATCACCTTGATCGCGAACGCCGAACGTTGGGCCGGCTTCTTTGGCGGCGGGGGTGGTAGCAGAGACGGCCGCAGCCGCGGCATGGGCGGTCTTTTCATGCTCATTCTGGCCCCCATTGCCGCAACGCTTATCCAGCTTGCCGTCTCCCGGTCCAGGGAGTACGAGGCCGATGCCACCGGGGCGCATGTTACGGGAAACCCTTACGCCCTGGCCAGCGCATTACAAAAACTCGATGCCTACTCCAGGCGCCTGCCGATGCAGGCTTCGCCCTCCACTGCCCATTTGTTTATTGTGGCCCCCTTTATCAGTGGGGCGAGTTTCGCTAATCTCTTTTCCACCCATCCGCCGATGGCCCGCCGTATTGAGCGGCTCACCGGCCGGGCTCCCATGTAGCACCTTGCGAACACTTTTCCATTCCGTGGTGTACCTGGTGCTTGGCCTTTGGCTGGGCGCGCTGGTGTTCTTTGGCGCCGCTCTTGCGCCCATCGCGTTCACCCAACTTCCGCCGCTCTTTCCCACGCCGGCCGCAGGCATTCACGCCGCCGGTATGGTCGTCGGTGGTTCTCTGGTGCGTCTGCACTGGATAGGACTACTCTGCGGGTTGATCTTTCTCGTAGTCATGGTGGTGGCACGAGCTCACTACCGCACGATGATTCCGCAGGCGGTTCTGGTACTGGCGATGATGGTGCTGACTGCGTATTCGCAGTTCTCCATCATCCCCCGCATGGATACAGCCCGCGAGTCTGTAGGCGGTAATGTGGATGCGGTTGCGGTCAATAATCCCGGCCGCCAGATCTTCGATCGCCTGCACCAACGATCGACGCACGTGGAGGGCCTGGTCCTGTTGTGCGGGCTGGGCGCGCTGGTTGCCACCGCGCATTGGTCGCGCCGCGAGATCTAGACCAACTTCTCGTAGATGACGGGCTGGGTGGCCCATTCAAGCCTTCTGTTGGCTTGAGTGGGTATAGCTGCTGTCCCTAAGTACATGTTTTTTGACGGAGCGTTGCGCAGTGGAGAAACTACGGTTTCTCCTTCAGGCGATATACTTGGGTTTTGCGCCGCAAGGCCTCACACAACAAAAATCCCTGGCGCGTAAGCGCCGTTTGCCTGGACGGCGAGTCCCATGAAAACTGGCATTATCGGTCTGCCGCAAGTAGGTAAGACCTCTCTGTTCAAAATCCTTACCCGGTCGAAGGTCGAGACCCCGGCCTACTCCAATCCGCGCGAGGCGCATCTAGGCGTAGCCAAGGTTCCCGATGAGCGGCTGGATAAGCTTGCCGCCCTTTACCACCCCAAGAAAGTTGTCTACGCCACGGTGGAGTACGCCGACGTGGCTGCCGTGGGCCAGGAAGCGCTCAAGGAGACCGCCTTCCTCACTCATCTGCGCGACAACGATGCGCTGATTCATGTGTTGTGCGCGTTTGAAGACGAGTCCATTCCCCGCGTCGGCGGCATCGACCCGCTGCGCGATATCAAGAATGTTGACTTCGACCTCATCTTCTCCGATCTGACCCAGGTAGAGAAGCGCCTGGAGCGCCTGGAAAAAGATCTGAAGAAGATGCGCACGCCGGAGCTCGAAAAAGAGCACGCGCTGCTCTTGCGTTGCAAACAGCAACTGGAGCAGGAGAAGCCGCTGCGCGAGATGGAAATGTCGGCGGAGGAGAAGAAGCTGATTCGCGGTTTCATGTTCCTCTCCCAGAAACCGATGCTCTTTGTGCTGAATATCGCGGAGAGCACGACGTTGGGCGCCGATCTGGAATCCGCTGTATCGCGTTACAAGCTCGAAGCGGTGGCCTCACGTCCCAATGCTGGGGCCACCGCCATCTGCGGTAAAGTCGAGGCCGAGCTAGCGGAGATGAGCGACGAGGAAGCGGCCGAATTTCTTTCGTCGTATGGCTTGGTAGAGAGCGGATTGCGCCGTCTCATCCGCAAGAGCTACGAGCTGCTCGGCCTGGTCTCCTTCTTCACCGTAGGCGAAGACGAATGCCGCGCCTGGACGATCCCCGTCCACTCGCGCGCCCAGGAGGCCGCTGGAGCGATTCATTCCGATCTCGAAAAGCACTTCATTCGCGCAGAAACCATACACTGGGACACACTGCTCGCCGCGGGCTCCGAAGCCGCGGCACGATCCCAGGGCACGTTGCGCCTCGAAGGTAAGGACTACCGGGTCGAGGATGGGGATGTCATGCATATCCGGCATAGCGGCTAGAAGTTAAACATGCTGGGGAAGATAGTCTTTGCCACACCGCCAACAAATGCTGGGTGGCCCATTCAAGTCTTCTTTTGGCTTGGGTGGGATAACGGCCCTTCAAAGGCAATCCATGTCCAACTTTTCACTCTCGCTGGTACTGGGTCTGGTGGCGGCGCTCGCTGACGTCTTAGGCGCTTTGATCCTGGTACGCACCCGCTGGGAGAAACGCTACCTTCGCTACTTCGTCGCCCTGGGCGCGGGTTTCATGCTCGCGGCCGTCCTGGTGGAGATGATTCCGGAGAGCTTTCGTCTTTCCTTCCGCTGGACCCCGTTGCTGGTCTTAGGGGGCTACTGCCTCATCCATCTGCTGGAACACACCATCACGCCGCACTTCCACTTCGGAGAGGAGACCCATGATGAAGCATTGCTTTCCACCTACACCAGCAATTCGGTGGTGGCCGGCCTTGCAGCGCATTCTCTCTTCGACGGCGTAGCCATCGCCTCGGGCTTCGTGCTCTCGTCCTGGCTGGGCTGGATTATTTTCGTAGCCATCCTGCTGCATAAACTGCCGGAAGGCTTCACCGTCGCTTCGGTCATGCTGGCCAGCGGCCACAGCCGGGTTGCGGCGCTCAACTCGGCCGTGATCGTTGCCTCGGCCACGCTCGCGGGAGTATTGGTCATCAACTTCTTTCCCGGTTGGGTGCGTGCCGGTTTGCCTGTAGCCGCGGGCGTGGCCATCTACGTCTCTGCGACGGACCTGGTGCCGGAAGTCAACCGGGAGCCCGGTATCCGCATGGCGCTGGTCTTCTTTGCCGGGGTGGCGGGCTTCCTGGTTTGCAAATTCATCGCCGACGGATTTCTCCGCTAAGGTATACGCGCCTTACGCTGCCAGGCGGTCCCGCAGCGCCTTGACCCGATCGTGCGTTGACAGGATGTGCCTCTGCTGGCGCAGCAGCATCTCCCGCAACGGCAGGGGAAAATCTTCGCTGGCCAGGGCCTTCTCGTAGGCCGACTTCGTTTCGTCCTCGCCTTGTTCGGCAGTAGCCAGCAGGGCGTGATCCCCGCCTCCCAGCCGCGCCTTCAGCTCGCCCCATGCACGATGCACTTTAGCCGCCGTCGAACTGGAAACCTTCACGTCCTTGACCCCGAAGCGATGCAGTTCGTTCTCCAGTTCTGCTGCGAACTCCGCCCGCACCAGCGTTTCTTCGCGAAACAACTTGCGCGCTTCCGGATCTTTCAGGTTCTTTTCCAGCTCGATAAACCCCTGGTGCCCATCGCGTAGGGTCTCGATCAGGTCGCGTAGATTCTTTTCCGTCTTTTCCAGATTTTCTGACATGTACTTTACCCTCTGCCCCATCAGATGTCTGGAATGGAGAAGGGTTGTGCCATCAGTGTCTGGAAGAGAAGCCCGACCTTGTATAGTGTGGTGGTTGCAAAGTAAGTGGGAAAGGAATAGCAGGGCTCAAATGAAGATCATCGTCTTCGGCGCCACGGGGGGTACCGGCAAGCTTATTGTTACGCAGGCGCTGGCTAAAGGGCACTCGGTCACTGCTTTTGTGCGCAATCCGGAAGGACTGACGCAAGATACGCATCTCCGTGTGATTCAAGGGGACGTGTTCGATTTCGCTACAGTGGTGGATGCCGTCCGCGGCCACCGCGCGGTCCTCTCCGCGCTCGGCGCACGCACCCTGAAAAAGGCGGACATACTCGCCAAAGCCATCCCCAACATCCTGGAGGCGATGCGCCAGGAGTACGTCACCCGGCTCATCGTGCTGGGCGCCGCAGGTGTCCAACCCGACCACGGCAAGTATCAGAACGCGCTCACCAACATAGCCCTTTGGATGGCCAAAAAGACGGCGCTCAAGCACCCTTTTGTCGACCAGGCCGCGCAAGAGCGCTTGCTTGCTGCCAGTGACGTCGATTACACGATCGTGCGCGCGCCCCGGCTCATGGATGGCCCGTTCACCGGCACCTACCGCGTCCTGCCCGACGCGCTTCCCCCCGGCGCGCTGCGCATCAACCGTGCCGATGTCGCCGACTTCATGCTCCAGCAACTCACCGATCCGCGCTTCCATCGCCAGGGCCCTTACATCGGATCAGGCAAGGTCTAGAGCATTTTTGCTAATGGTGTAGGCCAGGAGACTGAACTCAACGCGGCCATTCCGCCGAAGAATGGCCGCACATAACTGATCCCCCCGGACCACAGTATTAGCAAAAATGCGTTAGTGTCCCATAGCGTCCTCGCTGGGCCGTTTCTTGTGCTTGGGTGGGCGGCGCATGATGAACGGCCAGGGAACGAGCACCGCGGCCACGATACTGAGCACCCAAAAGGCGTTCTGATAACTCAGCATCGATGATTGCCGCAGCAACTGCTGGTAGGCGTACCCGGTGGCTGCGGCCTTTGCCTGGGCAGCAGACAGCCCGGCAGCTATCAAAGCGCCTTTGGCCTGGGCGAGAAAGTTCTCGTAGCCGACGCTGCCGGGGATGAAATTTGCCGCCAGCGATGACTGGTGGGTCTGCTGGGTGCGTACAAGAAATGTAGTCAAGAGCGCAGTGCCCATGCTCCCGCCAAAGTTGCGGGCGAAGTTCGAGAAGCTTGAGATCTGGTTGTTCTTGCCCTTGGGCACGCCCACATAATTCAGGGTGCTGATGGGGATAAAGATGAACGACAATCCCAGCACCTGGAAGACGCGCCACATCACAATGTGCCCGAAGCTCACGTTCAGGTCCAGCCGGGTCATGTTGTAAAGGCCCAGCGAGGTTGCCAGGAAGCCCATCGAAACCATCAGGCGGGCGTCCATGATCGACACCAGCTTCCCCGCCACCGGCATCATCACCATCAGTACCAGGGCGCCTGCCGAAAGCGCCATGCCGGCGCGCTCCGCCGTATACCCCATCAGGCCCTGCAGAAACTGCGGAATCAGCACCGTGGTGCTGAACAGCACCATGCCCAGGATGAATTGAAAACCCACCGCCGTGCCGAAATTGCGATTCTTCAAGAGCTTCAAGTCGACAATCGGATCCGTGTGCCCCCACTCCCACCACACGAAGATCACCAGCGTGGTGATGGCCAGGAGGAAGGTTAGGGTGATCGTGCGGTCGCCGAACCAGTCCTTCTCCTGTCCTTTATCGAGCACAAACTCCAGGCAGCCCACGCCGACCGCCACCAGCCCGAGGCCCATTTTGTCGATGGGATTGGCTCTAGCCCTGTGCTCCACCAGGTAGGGCGGATCTTCCACCATCCGGTTGCTGAGCAAGAGGGAAATGATGCCGATGGGCAGGTTGATGAAGAAGATCCAGTGCCAGTTGAAGTTGTCGGTGATCCAGCCACCCAGCGTCGGTCCGATGGCAGGCGCGGCCACCACCGCCATCCCATAGAGGGCAAATGCCTGTCCTCTTTGTTCCACCGGAAAGGTATCCGCCAGGATGGCTTGTTCGCTGGGAGCCAGCCCGCCTCCGCCCAGGCCCTGCAGAATGCGGGCCAGGATCAGGAATGGCAGTGTGGGGGCCAGGCCGCAGAGCAGCGAGCAGACGGTAAACAGCGCCACGCAGGTCATGTAGAAGCGCTTGCGTCCGAAGCGGGTAGAGAGCCAGCCGGAGATAGGCAGCACGATGGCGCTCGACACCAGGTAGCTGGTCAGCACCCAGGTCGCTTCTTCCTGGCTGGCGCCCAGCGTCCCCGCCATATGGGGCAAGGCCACGTTGGCGATGGAAGTGTCCAGCACCTCCATGAAGGTCGCCAGGGTAACGGTAAGCGCGATCAGCCAGGGATTGTGTTTGGGATGCCAGCCTTCCACGGAAGAGTGGTGGACCCGCCGGGCGGGTTTTGGCTGCGGGGCTAGTGTTGCTGTGACCAACGCTTATCCAGGGAACCGGTGGGAGTAGTTTCCTTGATTGTACGAAGGTTTGCTGCGCAGCGGCACTCCCATCCCACGAACGAGTCTCAGGTCGACCACCGCGTTCTGGAGACGCGGATCCCGTCTTCTTCGAGTGAGCCGCGATAGCCGCAATCTGGAGCATCAGAACGAGCGGACGGGACCTCCGCACTCAGATTGGAGCTGCGGGACCTCTGCTCCTCTAATCCACCTGCTGCTTGGCCTTATAACCATCCCGGGCAATTATGTCGTACTTCATCGGATGGTGCTTTTCGTCCTGCATCTTCAGCGGCTGGCCTTCGTTGTCCACCAGCTCGACCCGAATCTTCCGGTAGCTCCCATCCTGCTTGGAGTTGGTCGGCGTATAGGTAAGCACGTACTGGTTGCGAATGGAGTCGTTGATCGAGTGGAAGATGTCTGGCATCTCGCCCTGGAAGCGGGGGAAAAATGACATGCCTCCGGTCATGCGGGCGAAGGTGGACATCTGGTTATCCGCCTGCAGGTAGTCAATTCCCTTGGGGCCGAACATGCCGCTGCGGGCTTTGCCCGTGATCCTGGCTGCCTGTCCGGTTCCGATGCTGAAGATGGTGACATTGGGCGTCGCCTTGATCTTGGCCAACACCTTATCCAGGTTGATTTTGCTGAAACTGTCGTAGCCGGAGGCAATCAGCACCACGTACTTGCGGCCTTCGATGCGGCTCAGCCGGTCCAGCGTCGAATAGATCGCGTCGAACATGTCCGTCTCGCTGAAGCCCGGGATCGTCAACGCATTCAAGGATTCGTAGACCTGGCGCTTGTCCTGGGTAAAGTCCGTCAGGATCTGGGTTTTAAGGTCATAGGTCACCACCGCGATGTAGTCGTCCGGCTGCAATTGCTGGGCAAAGGCGTACGCGGCTTCCCGCATGTCGTGAACGAAATACTAGTTGGTGGAGGCAAACTCGCACAGCAGCACCGCCGTGATGGGCGCCCTGGTGCGTTGAAAGCCGACGATCTTTTGCGGAACGCCATCCTCATAAACGCGGAAGTTGGCGGGCTGCAGGTTGGGCACGAACTCGTGCGTTTTCTGCAGGATGACACCTACATCGAGGGTCACCTCGGGCACATCGACGCGCAGCGAGAAGTTCTGCAAGCCGGGGGGATTCTTCACCTTCGGCTCCGGCGGCGGTGGGGGCACGTCTGGTTTCTCTGCCTTCTTGGGGATGGCGATCGCGCCATTGTCACCAGCAGGACCACCGGAATCGGGTCCCGACTGGTCCGGCTGCTGCGGGGCGTTCGCCGGCGGCGTGCTCGGCGTCTGTTGGCCCTGTGCGGGATGAAACCCCGGAGCAAGCAGGAGCACCAGCAAAGCAGGGAACAGCTTTTGCCCCAATCTGCGACGGATATCGGGCGAGCAGTTTCGCAATTGGTGTAGCCCGACGAGGTAGGTCTTTCGTGGTTTTCCGCCAGGGAAAACCACACCTCTCGATTTTTATCAGACTATCGTAATTGCGAAACTGCTCTAAGTTGGCGGAACAATCGGACTTCATCGAATACCTCGTTGGCTGATAAATAAGAGGGTCGGCGCTATATGCTCAAGTGGCTAGAACGTCTAATCTGTAGACGTGTCTACTAGCCGTATATCAACCCGCTTTTCAATTTTGACCGCAGTTTTTGTCCTTGCGGGCAGCCTGGTCGCCCAGGTTGGCCCGGCTACTCCGCCTTCGTCTGCCACGGCCGGAGTCTTCCCCCTCTCGGAAGTGCACCGCGGCCTGCATGGCGTGGCCTATACCGTCTTTGAAGGCACCCAACCGGAGGCCATGGATGTAGAGATCCTCGGAGTGCTCAAAAATGTTCTCGGCCCCGGTCAGGATATGATCCTGGCGCGTCTCCAGGGCTCCAAACCAGAGTACACCGGAGTGGTCGCAGGCATGAGCGGCAGCCCGGTCTACATCGACGGCAAGCTGCTGGGCGCACTGTCCTACAGAATTGGGCAATTCAGCAAGGAACCGATCGCCGGCATCACTCCCATCGCGGAGATGCTCGCCGTCAACGGCACGGCGGAGCCCGCACATGGATGCATACCACCGATACCACCAGCCGGTTGAATGTGGAAGGAGATGCCCGGAACCTCGGCCACCGCTACGGCGGACGCGACTGACATCCATCCCATCGAAACCCCGCTCGTCCTCTCCGGCTTTAGCCCAGAGGCGGTCAAGTTCTTCCAGGAACACGTTTCCATGATGGGGCTTATGCCGGTTGCCGGCCTGGGCGGCAGCGCCCCCGACGGCTCGAAGGACGGCTCGCATTCTGACCCTGGGCCTCCGCTGCTCCCAGGATCCGCGGTGAGCGCCCTGCTGGTTAGGGGCGATCTGGAGATCGCCGCCACCTGCACCGTGACTTACGTTGACCCGCACGAGGTGCTGGCCTGCGGGCACCCCATCACCCGCTACGGCAACGTTTCCATTCCCATGACCAAGACGGACGTGGTGGCCACGCTGGCCTCCCCGCTGAACTCCTTCAAAATCGTGAACACCACCCAGACCATCGGCGCCTTTACCGAGGACCGCTCATCGGCGATACGTGGGGTGCCGGGCGAGTCTGCCCGTATGATCCCGGTGGCCATCCATACCCACGGCGGCCTGCGCGACCGTACGCTCCATGTCGAGGTGATTGACAACCCCGACATCACGCCGGGAGCGCTGATGGTCTCGCTCTATGAGTCGCTGCTCGAGACCAACAGCTACAGCGAGGAGCTCACCTATGAGCTGCGCGGCACGGTTTCGATCGAGGGTTATCCGCCGCTGCATCTGAATTCGTTTATCGCGCCTACCGAGCAGTTGCCCTCCGCGATGCGGGCAGCCCTTACCGTTGGGCAGCGCTTTCAAACCGTCTACGGCAATTCGGCGCGGGTACGCAATATCGAGCGCATCGATCTGGATGTCGACTCGCTTCCCGGGCGGCGCAGCATTCAGTTGGAGCGAGCGCAGGCAACCCAGCCGGCGGCCCACGCAGGCGATACCGTCACCGTGGAAGCGACCCTGCGGCCGTTCCGCGGAGACCCCAGAAATCTCCGCATTGCCATCCCGCTTCCCCTCACCTTGAACCCCGGGCCATTGAGGATCCTGCTCAGCGACGGAGCGACCCTCGACCGGCTGACCAGCGCCTCTTCCGCCAGCGAGGGCCCTCTGGAATTGAGCAGCATTATTCACCAGATGAACTCAGCTCACGAAGACGACCAACTTTACGTCACGCTCCTATTGCCCAACGCGCAGGCGGTCGTCGACGGGCGAACCCTGGCGTCGATTCCCATTTCCATGGCGAACGTCCTGGAACCGTTGCGGACCAATCGCGGCATCTCGCTCAACGGTGAATCGGTGGTTCCTGTAACCCGATCAAGTGGACGCCATGCTCACCGGAATGCAGGTCGTGTCGCTCGAAATCGAATGAGGTAGACTGAAGCGGTTTCACAGTGAATGTGGTGTCATAAGGATTACCAGGCGTGGTTTTCTTTTGCTGGAAAACCACGTAGAAGTTTGTTGCTTCGGTCTACATCTACTGTGAAGCCGCTCTTACGCGGGCCCTTGTACTCAATCCCACTGCCTAGGGCAACGCACTTATGCCGCTGATTCAAGGATTCGCCACGCATGCTGCCGGCGCCGAACTTCTGCCCTACAAGTACGATCCTGGGGATATCAAGCCGAACGAGGTGGAGATTGCCATCTCCCATTGCGGCATTTGCCGCAGCGACATCCACATGGTCGACAACGACTGGGGCATCAGCCAATATCCCCTGATCCCCGGCCATGAAATTGTCGGCAGGGTCACGGTAATCGGGAGCGGCGTGCTCGGACTGAATTCCGGCGATCGCGTGGGCGTGGGCTGGCTGGCCAACTCCTGCGGGCAATGTGAGTGGTGCCTGCAGGGCGAAGAAAATCTGTGCGCCGATAGCCAGGGCACCTGCGTACACCGCAATGGTGGGTATGCTGACCGGGTGCGGGTCAACGCGCGCTTTGTGATTCCTATTCCCGAGGGCCTGGAAAGCGAGCGGGCCGCGCCTCTGCTTTGCGGGGGAATTACCGTCTACAACCCGATTCGCACCCACGGCGTCAATCCGGCTTCGCGCGTGGGGATTGTCGGCATCGGCGGCCTGGGCCACATGGCGGTGCAGTTTGCCCATGCCTTTGGAGCCGAGGTTACGGCGTTCTCCAGCTCCCCGGCCAAAGAGGCGGACGCCCGGTCGTTGGGCGCGGACCACTTTGTGAACACCCGGGAGACCAAGACCCTTAAGAAGCTTGCCGGCCATTTCGACTTCATCCTCTCCACGGTCGAGGCAGACCAGGATTGGAATGCTTATATCGCGGCTCTGCGTCCCCATGGCACGCTCTGTTTCGTCGGTGTCCCGCCTGGCGTCCTGGGTGTAGCCGGTCTTTCCTTTGGTTTCCGGGCAAAAGATAATTACCGGCAGTCCGAACGGAAGCCCGCGCATGATCCGTGAAATGCTGCATGTGGCCGAGCGTCACAAGGTACAGGCCATCACCGAGCGCTTCGCCATGGCCAAAGCCAATGAAGCGGTGACCAAGGTGAAGAAGAACCAGGTGCGTTACCGCGCCGTGCTGGCTAACTAGAGGATTGCCCTCTCACACCTGGGGAATGAATTGTCATCCCTAGCGCAGCGCAGTCGAGGGACCCGCTGTTTCCTCCTCCCAAACCGCGCTTTAGTCTGCGGTCCATCCATCCGCGTCCTCAGCCCTAACCTAAGCAACGACCCTAACCTTGTCAGCCCGAGCGAAGCCGAGGGACCTGCGGTTTCCTTCCCCCAAATCGCACCTTATTTGTGGCGACATATGCGGCCTAGTAGACTCGGTTCAGCATGATGCCTCGCGTCGTAACAGCAAGTCTATTGGCCCTCGTTGTTTATCCTCACCTTTTTTTGGCCCAGGGAACCCGCCTCTGGGTT
This sequence comes from uncultured Acidobacteriaceae bacterium, assembly GCA_963736535.1. Lineage (GTDB taxonomy): Bacteria > Acidobacteriota > Terriglobia > Terriglobales > Acidobacteriaceae > PALSA-350. Next base: position 81,252 of record CAVTPN010000005.1, on the reverse strand, counting down.
CAATCTCGCTACGAGGAGTTTGAAAAAGGCCAGCCCGAAAGTACCGCCATCGCCAGCCGGGGATACCTGGAAGCTGGACCCACGTTGCGGTCGGTGCTGTTAACCCCCTCGACCTATATCTGGGCTGTCGCCTCCGATAGGCAGGGAAACGCCTATGTGGCCACGGGCTCGCCGGCCACGGTGCTCAAAGTCTCTCCCGCGGGCGTTTCCACCAAACTCTTTACCACCAAAGATCTCACCGTGCAGACGGTGCAGGTCGGCCCCGACGGCTCGGTGTACGCGGCCACGGTACCCGGGGGTAAGGTCTACCGCATCCGGCCCGGCCAATCCGGTCTCGACGAGAGCAACGCCACGTTGGTCTTCGACTCCGCAACCGCGCCCGCAATGCGGCCTCGGCCAAGCAGACCGATCAGGCTCGATACATCTGGGATCTGGCTTTCGATGCTCAGGGTGCTTTATATATCGCGACCGGCGGACCGGCCGCGATCTACCGGGTCGACGTGTCGGCAGACACCCCGCGCATGGAAGCTCTTTTTCGAGAGTGATGAGCAGCATATTCGCTGCCTGCTCTTCGAGCCCAACGGAAACCTGATTGCCGGCAGCGATGGCGGGGGACTGGTCTATCGCATCGGCAAAGACCGCAAAGGCCTGGTGATTTACGACGCGCCCAAGCGTGAAGTAACCGCCTTGGCCGAGTCCGCGGATGGCCGCTTGTATGTCGCAGCTGTGGGTGAAAAGACCAAGAGCAAACTGCCGCCGCTGCCGGTGCAGGGCGTTGCCGTGGCTACCGCGACCATCACCATCGTCACCCCCGGCTCGGTGCAGGCCTCCAGCAGCAATGGCCTCATTCCCGAAGGCTCCGAAGTGGACGAACTGAGCCCCCAGGGAGCGCCGCGCAAGCTCTGGGCGTCGCGCGACGACGTTGTTTATGCCCTGCGCTCTACTCCCCAGGGACTTTTGGCCGCCACCGGCAACCGGGGCAAGATCTATCGCGTTGGGGAGGACGGGTCCTACGTCGACCTGGCCCGCGCCGCCACCGGCCAGGCGACCGCCTTCGCCGATGCGCCGGATGGACTCTACGTCGCCACCAGCAATACCGGCAGGTTGTACAAGCTCAGCAGCCAGCCGGCTGCCCACGGCGACTACCTGAGCGATGTCTTCGATTCGGGAGTGTTTTCCCAATTTGGCCGCGTGGAAGTGAACGCCAACGACGGGCTCGACCGGGGATTTCGAGATCTTCGCCCGCTCCGGCAACGTCGAGAATCCCGAGCGCAACTGGAGCGAGTGGAAGAAGGTAACACCGAATACGGCACGGCCGGCATACCAGCCGCGCGCTTTATTCAGTGGAAGGTAGTGCTTGAGCCAGGGGCCAGGGTCGGCTCCGTAGGCATCAATTATCTGCCGGTTAACGTTGCGCCGGTGGTGGACGAGATTGCCGTCGAGCCGGGCGCGCGGGCGACCCAGGCCGCGCCGCAGCCGGGCCAGCCGCAGCAGATCAGCATCAACCTGCCCTCGGCTCAGACCGCTCTCACCTATGTGCAAGACCCGTCCACCGCGCCCCTGTCCGCGGTCAAGGACCGGACCGCAGTGACCGTGCGTTGGGCGGCGCATGACGACAATGGCGACGAGCTTATCTTCGACATCTACGTCCGCGGGGACGGAGAAAAGAACTGGCGCCTGCTCCGGGCGCGCGTAACCGAGCGCTTCTATACCTTCGATTCCATCAGGCTTCCGGATGGCGGCTATCGCATGCGGGTGGTGGCCAGCGATGCCCCCGCGCATACCTTGGGCGATGCGCTGTCGGGCGAGCGGGAGAGCGACCATTTCATCATCGATACCACTCCGCCTGTGCTCACCGGGCTCGAAGGCAAGCTTCAGGGCGGAATGCTTCATGCCAGCCTGGTGGCGACGGATGCAACCTCGCCCATCGCGCACGCGGAGTACTCCCTCGACGCCGGCCGATGGCAGTATCTCGAACCGGTGGGGAAGCTCTCCGATTCGTTGACCGAGCATTACGACTTCACCGTTCCCTTCGCGGCCATCCCCGTACGCCCCCCGCCGGACGACGAGGCGGTGAGTGCCCAGGCGCCCGTCACCGATCCGGGGGAGCATATTCTTACCGTTCGCGTCTATGACCGGTACGAAAATGTGAGCGCCGCCAAGACCGTAGTTCGCTAAGCCCGATGCGCTTCGAGCTTTTTGTCGCCGTGCGGTACCTCCGGGCCAAGCGCCGCCAGGCGGTGGTGGGCGTCATCACAGTCATTTCCATTGCCGGCGTGGCGGCGGGCGTAGCTTCGCTGATCATTGCCCTGGCCATCACCAACGGCATGCGCCGGGACCTGCAGGACAGGCTGCTCGGCTCGACCGCCCATGTGCAGTTGATGCGCGTAGCCAGCGACGGCATCCGCGACTGGCGCGCGCTGACCGAACGGCTGGAGCAGCTTCCCCACGTGAAGGCGGCCTCGCCGGGGCTCTACGAGCAGGTGCTCATCTCCAACGGCGCGCGCTCCGGCGGCGCGCTGATCGAGGGGATCGTCCCGCACCAGGAGCGGCGGGTAAGCGACCTGCTCTCCACCGTGACCATAGGCAGCGCCGCCGCGCTCGAACCCAAGCCTGAGGGAGCGGTCCCCAGTGAAGATCAATCGCGCCTCCGCCCATCGTGATCGGGTACGACCTGGCGGACTCCATCGACGCCAAGGTGGGTAGCACGGTCCTGGTCACCAGCCCGCAGGGGGAGCTGACCCCATTCGGACTTATTCCCAAATATCAGCGCTTCCAGGTGGTTGGCATCTTCCATTCCGGCTTCTATCAGTACGACTCGGCATGGGCATTCACCAGCCTGGCGGATGCGCAGCGCCTCTTTGGAGAGCCGGACGTGGTGTCGGTGATCTCTTTCAAAGTGGATGACCTTGATCATGCCGACCAGATCGGGCGTTCGATCGAGCAGGCCGCCGGGCCAGGCTTCCTGACCACCAACTGGATGGAACAGAACCGCCCGCTCTTCCGCGCGCTCATGCTGGAGCAGATCGTAACCTTCATTGTCATTGGCCTGATCGTTTGCGTCGCAGCGCTCAACATCCTCACGGCGCTGACCATGATGGTGATGGAAAAAACCCGGGATATCGCGGTCATGATGTCGTTTGGGGTAAAGCCGCGCCAGGTGAGGATGATCTTTCTGCTGCAGGGGCTGCTGATCGGGTTTACCGGCACGTTCCTGGGCCTGGTCGGCGGGTATGGCCTCTCCTGGCTGGGCGGCCACTACCGCTTCATTCTCTCTCGCCGCGGTCTATTCCATCGACTATCTGCCCTTCGCCGCGCGATGGACCGACGGGCTGATTGTGGCGGGCGTCGCGCTTGCGGTGTCGCTTCTGGCCACGCTCTATCCCTCAAGTTCCGCCGCCAGGGTCTTGCCGGCTGAAGCTCTTCGCTACGAATGACCGCATTCGTGATACGGAATCGAAACCCGCGTCCGTGCATCTAAACGAGAGTGGATAAACTGGGCCCTGGGATGACTTCCGCAGAGAATTTCTCGTAATTTCCATCCGCAAGAAGATCGGCCAGGAAGCCAAAATGGACGCGGAACTGATGCTTCTTGAAGCAACCCATGCATAAACCCTCTTCCGTTGAGCAGTGCATTAGTGATACATGAAGATAGGCAAAAATGATTACCAACCCCAGAGGCAGAATGATGGAACTGGCCGCCGCCGCAGACGAAGCCACCGCAGGCGGCTTGATGGCGCGCGGCGGGGCCGGGCGCGTTCTGGTCGAAGTCCGCAATCTGCGCAAAGAGTATGCCACCGGGCGCGGGCGGCTGGTTCTTTTTGAGGGCATCAACTTTCAGGTGAAGAGGCAGCAGATGCTGGCCATTGTGGGCCAGTCGGGCGCGGGCAAGAGCACCCTGCTGCACATCCTCGGGGCGCTTGATACCGCTTCAGCGGGTGAAGTATACTTCGAGTCAACACTCTTGCGATCCTTATCCCCCGGTGAGGCTGCGGATTTTCGCAATCGCGAGATCGGCTATGTGTGGCAGTTTCACTACTTCTGCCCGAATTCACAGCCGCTGAGAACGTCGCGCTCCCCCTTCTGGCGCGAGGTAAGTCAAAAAAAGAGGCAATGCAGGAAGCCACACACTGGCTCGGCGAAGTGGGATTGGCGGACCGGTCCACCCATCGCGCAGGTGAGCTTTCTGGCGGGGAGCAGCAGCGGGTCTCGATTGCGCGCGCGCTGATTACCAAGCCTAAACTTTTGCTGGCCGATGAGCCGACAGGAGATCTGGATAACCAGACCGCGGATGCCCTGTTCAGCCTGATCGAGCGCCTGCATGCAAGCTATGGTCTTACCTCAATCCTGGTTACCCACAATCTGCCTCTCGCCAGGCGTTGTGAACGGGTGTTGCGGTTGGCCCATGGGAAGTCGAAGAATTGTCTCCGCTGGAGGTTTAAGCGGAGGCGTAACCACCACGTTTTTGACAGAAGATGCTGCGATGACAACGGCTTACACCCAAATGGGTGAGTCGTTGGAGTGGCTGAACCGATATAAGATTGAATAAGAGCTTATATCCGCACCCAGCCGAGTTGTTTTTCCGGTGCCAATGGCTCCGGGAAGTGGAACAGGACGAAAATTGCCGTTCGCGCCTCCGGATCCGCAAGGGTCGAAAGAGTGGTCGTGCCAGGGGCAGCTTTTCAAGGGGGAACATGTTCGAACGGTATACAGAAAAGGCGCGGCGCGTAATCTTCTTCGCACGGTATGAGGCGAGTCAATTTGGTTCCCCATATATTGAGACGGAGCACTTGTTGCTGGGTCTTTTGCGGGAGGACAAAGCGCTGACCAATCGCTTCCTCCGCTCCCATGCTTCGGTTGAATCCATCCGGAAACAGATTGAGGGCCACACCACGATTCGGGAGAAGGTCTCTACCTCGGTCGATCTGCCCTTGTCGAACGAATGCAAGCGTGTGCTCGCCTACGCAGCGGAAGAGGCAGAGCGTCTGTCGCACAAGCATATTGGCACGGAACATCTGCTGCTGGGCCTGCTGCGCGAGGAAAAATGCTTTGCGGCGGAGATATTGCACGAGCGCGGGCTGCGTCTGCTGGCGATTCGCGAGGAGCTGGCGCGGGCCACGCAGGAGAAGGCGCCCCCTTCCCAGCGCAACCGCGAGTCAAGCCTGTTGGTGGAGTTCTCCCGCGACCTGACCCAGGCGGCGATGGATAACCAGCTCGATCCCGCTGGTTGGCCGTGACCAGGAGCTGGAGCGTGTGGTGCAGATTCTCTGCCGCCGCACCAAGAACAATCCGGTGCTGATCGGCGAGCCTGGAGTCGGTAAGACGGCCATCGTCGAAGGGCTTGCGCAGCGCATCTCCGACGGCGAAGTGCCCAGCTTCCTGGCCGATAAACGGGTCCTGGCCCTGGATCTGTCGCTCATTGTCGCCGGAACCAAGTACCGCGGCCAGTTCGAAGAGCGGCTCAAAACCATCATGAAGGAGTTGATGGAGAACCAGAACTCGATCATCTTCATCGACGAGCTGCACACCCTGGTGGGCGCGGGCTCGGCCGAGGGTTCGCTCGACGCGGCCAACATCCTGAAGCCGGCCCTCTCGCGGGGCGAGATTCAATGCATCGGCGCAACCACGCCGGCCGAATATCGCAAGTCGATCGAGAAAGACCGCTCGCTCGAGCGCCGCTTCCAGGCGGTCAAGGTGCCGCCTCCGAATGAAGAAGATGCGATCAAGATCATCATGGGGATCAAGGACCGCTACGAGAAGTTCCATGCGGTCAGCTATACCGACGACTCCATCCACTTCGCGGTCTCGCACTCCAACCGCTACATCCCCGATCGCTTCCTGCCCGACAAGGCGATCGATCTGATCGACGAGGCCGGGGCGCGGGTCAAGCTGCGCCAGACCTCGTTGCCGGAAGAGATCACCGAGGTGCAGAAGCGCATCAAGTTCATTGTGCATCGCATGGAAAACGCGATTGCCAACCATGAATTTGAGAAGGCGCGCTTCTACTCCGACGAGGAGCGCAAGGAGCGCGAGAACCTGCGCGCCCTGCGCGACAAGTATCACCTCGACGATTCCACCGCCGGCATTGTAGGCCGTGAGGATATCGAGGATGTGGTCAGCCGCTGGACCGGCGTGCCCATCACCTCCATCAAGGAAGAAGAGACCCAGAAGCTGCTCCGCGTGGAAGAAGAGCTGCACAAGCGCGTCATCTCGCAGGACAAGGCGATCTCCGCTTTGTCCCGCGCGATTCGCCGCTCCCGTGCGGGTCTCAAGTCGCCCAATCGTCCCATCGGTTCCTTCCTGTTCCTGGGACCGACCGGCGTGGGCAAGACGGAGATGGCGCGTACTCTGGCCCAGTTCCTCTTCGGCAGCGAGAAGGCTCTGATCCGCTTCGATATGTCGGAGTTCATGGAGAAGCACTCGGTCTCCAAGCTCATCGGTTCGCCTCCGGGCTATGTGGGCTATGAGGAGGGCGGTCAGCTCACCGAACGGGTGAAGCGTTCGCCTTACTCCGTGGTCTTGCTGGATGAAATCGAGAAGGCGCATCCGGATGTCTTCAACATCCTGTTGCAGGTCTTTGAAGACGGTCAGCTGACCGACGGTCTCGGCAACACGGTGGACTTCAAGAACTCGATCATCATCATGACCTCGAACATCGGCGCGCGGCATCTGCAGCGCAAGCAGGGCCTGGGCTTCCAGTCGGATCGGGAAGACCTGCTGATGGACAAGATGGAGGAGCTGGTCAAGAACGAGGTGAAGCGGACCTTCAATCCGGAATTCTTAAATCGTCTGGATGAAGTCATCATCTTCATGGCGCTCTCGGATGCGGATCTGATCCAGATTCTGGAGTTGCTGGTACAGCAGCTGAATGCGAATCTGATTCAGAAGGCGATCACCTTGTCGGTGACCGAAGATGCCAAGAAGTGGATTCTTGACAAGACATTGGTCGACCGCACGTACGGGGCGCGTCCGTTGCGCCGCGCGCTGCAGCGCTATGTTGAAGATCCATTATCGGAAGCATTGATTGCCGGCGGCATCTCGCGAGCGTCCCGCCTTCCTCGAGGTTTATCTTGAAAACAACCAGCTCTTCTACCGGCCGGTAAGCGAAGTGGGAGAAGACAAGTCCACGGGCATCCTGCTCTTCAGCAACTAATCTAAGCGTGCAAAAGGCCGGGGCGAAAGCCCCGGCCTTTCTTGTGTGCACACCTGCATCAAACGCTGGGTGCCCCATTCAAGCCTTCTTTTGGCTTGAATGGGACGCGCACCACTCAACGCCCCAGTTTCGGTTTGTCATTAGGAGTAGGCGCCTTCGGCTCGCCGATATCTGTCCATCCCCATAACTGATCTGAACAAACAGAACCAACCTTAACTTTGTCATCCCGAGAGGCTGTGACTTTTTTGATTTTGAGTTTTTGACACACCCAACCGGAAGGTTTTTCAAAACTCCCACAAGACCGTCATCCTGAGCGAAGCGCCTCGCAGATCTATCGCTTAACAAAGGGTTCTTGGCGCGCAGTCGAAGGACCCCGAGGATGCTTGTTAGCCGACGCTCTTCAGAGCTTTCCGGCCACCAAAACCTGAAAGAAATCAAAAAAGTCACAACCTCCGAGCGAAGCCGAGGGACCTGCGGTGCGCCTTCCCCCTAACGACTCTCTGTGTACTTTACCGTCCAAGCCTGTGTCACTCCGTCTGCCCGGAGTGGCGCGGGACGACAATGACAGAGGGGAGATCGGCTTGGGGTGAAAGCCGTTAGGAGGCGCCAGCGGACAGAATGACATCGGGTTGTGGGGTAGAGTGCGTGGGAAGTCGTTTGGGGGAAAGGCGCACCGCAGGTCCCTCGGCTTCGCTCGGGATGACAAAGTTAAGGTTGGTTCTGTTTGTTCAGATCGGTCATGGGGACGGACGGATCAGGACACGGCGGCGCCTACGCTCCCGATGACAAGGTTAAGGTTGGTTCTGTTTGTTCGGATCGGTTATGGGGATGGACAGAAAGGGACATAAGTGCCCACGCTCGCGGTGGTACCTCGACAGACAGGATCACCTTCATGCACTGTGTAAAAGTGAAGAGAGGATTTCCTTGAACAATTCGCCCAAACCGACGGTGGCGCTTACCCTGGGTGATCCAGCCGGGATCGGTCCCGAATTGATAGCCAAGTTGCTGACCCGCCGCGACGTGATCGGGCACGCCAAAGTGGTATTAGTCGGGGACGCATGGTTGTGGGAAGAAGGTCAGGCGATCGCTGGGGTCAATGTCGCCACTCATACCGTCAGCCATTTCGATGAGGTGCGCTCGTTCCCCGATGGCTCTCCACTCTTTCTCCCGGTGGAAAGCATCCGTCCCGGGGAAGCTCCGCGCTCTACTGTCTCGAGTGCCGCGGGTGACTCGGTGCTCAAGATTTTGGGGATGTGCCTGGACGCAGCGTCAGCGGGCCTCATCGACGCCGTCTGTTTTGCCCCTCTGAACAAACGCTCCATGGGAATGTCCGGCATGAAGTTCAGCGACGAGCTTCACTTCTTTGCCAACCATTTAAAGATCACCTCCTATGTCTGCGAGTTCAATACATTGGGTAGCCTTTGGACGTCGCGTGTTTCTTCTCATGTGCCTCTCAAGGACGTGGTTCATTATCTGACCAGGGAGCGAATCATCGAGTCCGTCAAGTTGCTTTACAACGCCCTGCACAAGGCCGGTTTCGAGCATCCGCGAGTAGCCGTGGCCGCTCTGAATCCCCACGGCGGAGACGGCGGTTCGTTCGGGCGTGAGGAGATCGACATCATAGCGCCCGCCGTAAGCGAGGCGAACGCGGAAGGCTTTCCCGTTGCCGGGCCGTTTCCGGCCGACACCATTTTCCTCAAAGCCCGCGACGGTCAATACGACGGCATTGTGACGATGTATCACGACCAGGGACAGATCGCGCTCAAGCTATTAGGGTTTGAAAAGGGAGTGACCATCCATGGCGGATTGCCGATCCCCATCACGACGCCGGCGCATGGCACAGCCTTCGACATTGCTGGTCAGAACAAGGCCAATGTCGAGGCAACCGTGCAGGCATTTCTTGTCGCATGCCGCATGAGCGCGCACAGAGGGGGCGTGTAGTTTCTTTTCTCCGTGTTAGGAGGATCCGTGATTTTAATTGCCGCGCGTGGCGGACCAATCGCCCGTTTTCCCATTACCCGTCAAGGTGCCCTTCATCGTATTCCCATCCACGGTGCCTTTGTAGTCGAGGGGAACGCGCGTTGCGACGTGGAAGGAAATGTTATTGCCGTCCACGGTTCCTTGCAGTGGGCCGGACTGCCTCGGGCCTTTGAAAGTCCCGCTAATCTTATTGGCGTCCTGAGTGAAGACGATGGTCTGTTCCGCGTTGCCTGCCGCGCCTGTTACAGCAACCTTCCACGTCCCGGCCACGTTTGCGGGTGTATCCGCAGCCAGAGCCATGCCGCACATCAGCAAAATCGCGACGCCGAAATAACGCGGGGATAACTTTAGACTAAGAATGTTCATGAGCGCCTCCACAGAGCAAATTGAGTTCTAACGAAGAAGCGAAACGAGGGACCCGGCTGTTTACACTTTGTCATTGAGCGCACAAATCATAACATCGTCCGAAAGCCTGGAGCAAACTGCAGCACGCCTTGTTACTGTACCAGCTGTGCGTTCGGCCTCACGATCTTCCCTGCGTCGTAGTGCGACTCGATCTCATCTCCGCGCTCTGTCTGGTTTACTTTTCACGTGGAGTAGTCGTCGTAGAAACCCCGGCCTGATTTGACGCCCAGCCATCCACCGTCCACGTACCTTGCAGCAGCTTCCGCGGCCCTTCAGGAACGTCCTTGCGGACGGCGGCATAGTGCTCTTCAATCGCGAGCACGGTGTCAAGACCTACCCTGTCCATGAGGCGGAATGGTCCTGACATGCTGGCGGTAAATAAATTCCACATCCTGTCGACGTCCTCGGGTTTGGCCACACCTTCTTCGACCACAGACAAGGACTCGCGTTTGATCGCTGCCCAGATTCGATTGAAGATGAAGCCGACGCTCTCGCGTTGCACACGGAATGGCACCAGGCCATAAAGCGGCAAACGTTCCATGAGGAAGTCGATGATTGCCGGATCCGTCTTCCCGCAAGACATCAACTCCACCACGGGCATTTCTGGCGGCATGTAATAGTGCATGTTCAGCACGCGCTCCGGACGCGCGACCTTGTCGATGAGTCGACTTGAAGGATACGAGGAGGAGTTGGTTGCTAAAATTGCATCCTTCGGCGCCACAGAATCGAGCTCGCCGAACACCGTTCGCTTGAGGTCGAGTTGTTCCGGAACAGCTTCCACTACCAGCCAGGCATTGCTTACTGCGGTTGCGAGGTCCATTTCTCCCCGCACCCGCCCGGCCACGCCGCCTGGAATCGATGCAACGACGGCCGGTAGTGTTTCCGTGACATAGTTCAGTCCCTCCTCGAGTGAGCGGTCGCGGTGTCAAATATTCGAACCTCGCCTCCTCGTGTGCTCGACATGAGGGCGATGCGCCGGCCCAAAGTTCCACAACCGATCACGGCAATCGGGCGACCGGCGATCTCTTCCGCTGTGGCTACGCTCATTCCTCAGTTCCTTTCTCCGGCGATCCCGTCTGTCCGTCGATGCCGTGGAGCCTGCCGCTAATCCTGCTCGCCGAGCGTTTGTGCATAGGTCTTGCCATATGGATAAAAGAGCTCTTTGCGGCCTTCCTTCCATGCGGCCTTCATTTCCGGCGTGGTAATATCCCAATCCGGCCGGCACTTTCGCGTAACGGCACGGAGATCCTGACGCAGATCCTCCATCGTCGGGCGGCCGAAGAACCAATAGCCGTTGTAGATCTTGTATATGATCAGGCCCGGTTCCAGAACGATGACATGTGGAATCATCGGATTGTTGGCGGGATCCGTGTATTCGGCAATGTCGAGATCCTTTTGAACCGTTCGGCCCGCATCGGAGAGGAACGGCCAGTGAGCACCGACGCCGGTGCGGTACTCGTTCGTAAGAGTGATATTGTCGGTGCTGATCGTGACCAAACGGCAATATCCAACTTCCAGCTCACGGTGCAGTTGGACGAGTAGTTCGGCCTGCCGGCGGTCCTTGGGGCAAAACCTCCGCGGCTGAGCACCAGAACCATGGGATGCGGACCCTGCAGCTCCGAGAGCTTGTGGCGCTTCGCAGTATGATCGGTGAGTTCGTAGTCGGGAAAGAGCGCGCCGGGCACAATATCCGATCGCATAATGACGAAATCTCCTCTCGCTGTGTTGGCTTAGCTTTAAATCGCGTTCCTTTGCAGTTTTGATCATAAATCGACTTCGATCGATGGGCGGGACACCGGACTTTTCCACGCCTAAAATGTAGCGACTTAGAATCCCCGTAAGTGTTGCGGGAATCTCTTTGCCGTGACGGCAAACAGAATCATCTAGTTAGTAGTTACCGCAGAGTAGGAATCGGAGGATATATGGATACGGCGAATCGATCCTTCGCACCCTGACGACCCTAGCGGCCGTGTTCGCCGTCGCCCTGGGCATGGATGCCCAGAAAAAGGACAATGCCATGGAACAGCAAATTTTCTATCGCACCTTGAAGGTCGATGGACTCTCCATCTTCTACCGGGAAGCTGGACCGAAGGATGCTCCCACCATTCTCTTACTGCACGGTCTTCCGTCGTCGTCGCGGATGTTTCAGCCGCTGCTGACGCGGCTTGCGGACAGCTACCGTTTGGTTGCGCCCGACTACCCGGGCTACGGGCATAGCGACTGGCCCGACCCAAAGCAGTTCGATTACACCTTCGACCACATCGCTTCGGTGATGGACGGCTTCACGCAAGCGTTGGGCTTGTCGCGCTACACCCTTTATATGCAGGACTACGGTGGGCCGGTTGGCTTTCGCATGGCGTTGGCCCACCCGGAGCGGGTACAGGCACTTATCGTCCAGGATGCGGTCGCTCACAACGAGGGCCTCGGAGCGAACTGGGCAACACGGCGCGCATTCTGGGCCGACCGGCCTGCATATGAAGAAGCGTTGCGCAAAAACCTGCTATCGCTTGCCACCACGAAGACGCGCCATATCGGAGACGATCCCAGGATTGAGCTCTATGACCCGGATCTTTGGACCGATGAGTACGCATTTCTGAACGCGCCCGGGCAGGCACAGATTCAAAGCGATCTCTTTTATGACTACCGCACCAACGTCGATGCTTATCCAAAGTGGCAGGCGTGGCTACAGAAGACGCAGCCAAAGCTCCTGGTCCTCTGGGGCAAGCACGATCTCTCATTCGACCTCGGCGAGCCGGAACGCTACCGCAAGGACGTACCGAACGCGGAGGTCTATGTGCTCGACGCAGGACACTTCGCGCTCGATACCAAAGCGGATGAGATTGCCGCCTTGGTGCGTGCCTTCATGAAGGCGCAAAAGTAAGCAGCGCCATCCCTCAATCCCTAACCCATCGGGAACTGGCGGCCAGCTGTTTTCGTACTGCAATGTAGGCCTGACAGGACTGGAGGGACGAATGCTGGCGGATTTGCGCGATGCGCTTCGACAACTGCGGAAGGCGCCGGGGTTTACAACAACGGCCATCATCACGCTGGCGCTGGGGATCGGAGCGACTACGGCGATCTTCACTCTCATTCACCAGGTGATGCTGAAATCTCTGCCGGTGGCGAAGCCGGAGGAGCTATGGAGGATCGGAGATAAGATTCGCTGCTGCAACTGGGGCGGGTATAACCAGGGGGACGATGGGGATTTTTCGCTGTTCTCGTGGGAGGCATACAAGAACTTTCGCGCGCGCACGCCGGAGTTCACCGACCTGGCGGCGCTGCAGGCCGGCAATGCGCCGCTTGGCGTCCGTAGAGCGGGGTCACAGGCGGCCGCGGATACGCGCAATGGAGAGTACGTCTCCGGAAATTTCTTCAGGACCCTTGGCGTGCAGCCGTGGATCGGCCGGCTCATGACCGACGCGGACGATCAGGAAGGCGCGCCGCCGGTGGCGGTGATGAGCTACCGCATCTGGAAGGAGAAGTACGGCTCCGACCCCTCGGTAGTCGGCGCCGGCTATCAGATCAACGGGCATCCATTTACCGTGATCGGCGTAGCCGCGCCGGGATTCTATGGAGCGAAGCTGGCTGGGGGAGGCATGCCGGATTTTTGGCTTCCCCTGACCACGGAGCTAATGATCGATGGAGAGACCGCACGGCTGAAAAGGCCGAATGGCAACTTCCTGGACCTGATCGGGACGAGTGCGTCCGGGAGTGAATCCGAAGTCGCTCGAAGCAGAGCTAAAGGTCGAACTCCACGACTGGCTGGCTAGCCACGTGCCGGATATGGAGCCAGGCGAGAAGCAGCTCTGGCAGCAGCAGACGCTGCACCTGACTCCCGGCGGCGCTGGGGTCGCGGCCATGAGGGATCAATATCAGGATGGGCTGAAGCTGCTGCTGGTGGCGGCAGGCTGTGTGCTGCTGGTGGCCTGCGGGAATCTGGCAAATCTGATGCTGGCGCGTGGGTTGAAGGATCGCGCGCAGACCTCGATACGCATGGCGCTGGGTGCTTCGCGGCAGCGCCTGGTGCGCAAGGCGCTGGTGGAGTCCGTGCTGCTGGCAGTCATTGGAGGAGCCCTCGGCGTCGCTCGTGGCCTATGCCGGAACGAGGCTGATTCTGTATCTGGCCTTTCAAACCGGCGGTCCCAATAACTACGTACCCATCCATGCGACGCCATCCTGGCCGGTACTGCTCTTCACCCTGGCAATGTCGCTGCTGACCGGGGTAATTTTTGGCATCGCGCCGGCGTGGATCACTTCGCATGCCGACCCGGTCGAAGCCTTGCGGGGGGCGAATCGTTCTGTGGGCGGAGGGCGCTCCTGGGCGCAGAAGTCGCTGGTCATCGGGCAGGCAGCGATGTCTCTGGTATTGCTGTCAGCAGCGGCGCTGCTGGGCCAGAGCCTGCGCAATCTGGAGCACCAGAATTTCGGATTCGAGACCGAGGGCCGCTACATCGCGTGGATCAATCCCATGCTGGGCAACTACAAGCCGGAGCAACTGGAGCCGCTGTTCCGGCAAATTGACGACCGCCTGCTGCAGATTCCCGGGGTACGGATGGTGGCTCCAGCGCTCTATGCGCCCATGACGGGCGACAGCTGGAACGACGGGATTCGCGTCGCAGGGCAGGCCGGAGCCCGGGGCTAAGGAAGACACGAGTGCGTCGTTCGCGCGCGTGATGCCGGGTTTCTTCGAAACGCGTAGGTGCAAAGATCGTCCTTGGGCCGGCCGATTACGGAGGATGACACCGCGGCGACGCGGAAGGTAGCGGTGATCAACGAAGCCTTTGCCAAGAGGTTCTTCAAAGACCAAAATCCCGTCGGGCAGCATTTCGGACCCGACAAGATCAAGTATTCCTCAACCTACGAAATCGTCGGAGTCGTGAGAGACATGCGCTATCTGACCTACGACTACAAAGATCCGGTGCGGCCGATGTATTGGTTGCCGGAGGCGCAGACCGTGCAATGGGACGACCCGGCCTACGTGAGCGGCGAAATCTGGTCGCACTACCTGTACAACATCGTGATCTGGGCGCCGGGCAACCCGCCGGGCATGGAAGAGCGGGTGCGCAAGGCGTTGGCCAGTGTCGATCCAAACCTGGTGCTCTACGCGGTCGACCCGTACACCAAGGTGGTGAGCGCGGATTTCCAGCAGGAAAACATGATTGCCACGCTGACGACGCTATTCGGTGTGCTTGGGCTGATGCTGGCGGCGGTCGGGCTGTATGGTGTGATGGCCTATATGGTGGAACAGCGGACGAGCGAGATTGGCGTGCGCATGGCGCTGGGTGCGGATCGCGGAAGCGTGGTGAAGATGGTGCTGCGCGGTGCTTTCTCACAGGTAGGGATCGGACTGGCGCTTGGCATTCCGGCGGCGATTGGGGCCGGCAAGCTGATGACCGGTCAGCTGTTCGGGGTTAAGCCCTGGGACCCGGTTATGCTGGCCTTGGCAACGTTGCTGCTGGCCCTGGCAGCGCTGCTTGCATCGGTGATCCCGGCGCGGCGCGCGGCCGGGGTGGAGCCGATGGTGGCACTGCGGAACGAGTAATCGAGTCCTTGTCATCCCGCCTGCCCCGGCGTGCCGTGGGAGCGTAGCCGGGGGATCTGCAGTTCCTTCGACCAGCAACGGCTCCTAATCAAAACTCTGTCCTGACGAGGAATCGTGGGTGCCCCATATCTGAGCGCGCTCTTTGCGCCAGATGTGGGATACCGCGGCCCTTTCCGTGCGACTCTCTCGGGTCAGGATGGCATCCTCGTGTGTATCCACTTGAAATCACAGCATGGCGAGAGGGGTCGGACGCTGGTAGACTGCCGTCAACCACTGGAACTTCTTATTGTCGTTGTTTGCCCAGGGTGCATGACGATCCCACAAAGCACACAATTCGGACCGTACCGGATCCTGGAACAGATTGGCTCCGGGGGCATGGGCGAGGTCTACCGGGCGCTGGACACGCGGTTAGGACGCGAAGTGGCAGTCAAGCTGGTGTCTAACCGCTATCTGGCCGAGGCTTTTGGCAGTGGAAGTCCGGTCCCGGTCAGTGGCACGCCGGCCACCCCGGGGACACTCTCGCACCGGCGGTTTCTGCGTGAGGCGCAATCGGCCAGCGTGCTGAACCACGCCAACATCTGCACCATCCACGACATTGGGGAACAAGATGGGCGGCCCTACCTGGTAATGGAGCTGCTCCGCGGGGAGACACTGAAGGAGGCACTCCGGCAAGGCCCGCTCTCTGTAACTGAGGTGATTACATTCTCGCGCCAGGCTGCGGCGGCACTGGCCGCAGCGCATGCCCAGGGGATCGTTCACCGTGACATCAAGCCGGCTAACATTTTTGTAAGCCAGCCGGCGCGGGGACCGAGGCAGATCAAGATCCTCGACTTCGGCCTGGCCAAGCAGCAGGGCGCGGGCGATCTGCAGAATTCCGGCGAGGCGACGGCGACGTTTGGCGGGTTATTGACATCGGCGGGAACCGACGGCGGAAGAGTAAATGCCGACCTCACTTCTCCGGGGTCGACGTTAGGCACCGTAGCGTATATGTCGCCGGAACAGGCAAAAGGCGAGCCGCTCGACGGGCGCACAGACCTGTTTTCTCTGGGAGCTGTGATCTATGAGATGGCGACTGGTAGCAAGCCCTTCGCCGGGCAGAGTACGGCGGAGCTGTTTGTCGCGCTGCTGACCAAGGATCCGGCCCCGATGAGCACGATGAATGCAGTGATGCCGAAGGACCTGGATGGGATCGTCGCCAGGCTGCTGGCCAAGGAGAAGGAGCAGAGGTATCAAACGGCGGAGGAGTTGTTGCAGGACCTGGATGCAATGGATGCACAGGCCTCCCACGGGTCCAGCGGGAAGGTGACGGCGGCGCCGAGTGGAACGCATACCGCCGCGGCGCAGGCCCCTCCTGCGGCGCAGGGTTTGCGCAATCCGGAAAAACCGCCGGGTCGCCGCATGCCGATGATCGTGGCTGTGGCGCTGGTCGTGCTGCTGCTGGCCGGAGCATTCGCTTGGTGGAAGCATCGGGCTGTAGATACCTCGGGAGCAGCGACAGGCACGCCAGCCGCATCCTCCTCCACGGCGGCGAAGAACGCCATCATTGTGGCCGACTTTGTGAACCAGACGGGAGACCCGGTCTTTCAAACCACGCTGAACCAGGCGCTGGTAGTGCAGCTGGGCCAGTCTCCAGTGCTGGACATTGTGAGCCAGCAGCACCTGCGCCAAAGCCTCCAGTATCTGGGTAAGAAGCCGGACGAAGCCATCACCCCGGCGATAGCGCGGGAGATTGGGGAGCGCGAGGGCATCAAGGCCATCCTTACAGGCACGATTGCCAACCTGGGAAGCGATTACATCATCACGCTGTCGGCGCAGAACACGGCTACCGGAGACCAGATAGCGAGCGTGCAGACCCAGGCGACGAGCAAGGAAAAGGTGCTGGACGCCCTGAACCAGGCCGCGGCCCAGATGCGGGCCAAGCTGGGGGAGAGCCTGGCCAGCATCGCGAAGCTGAATACGCCGTTTGGGCAAGCAACGACGCCCTCGCTGGAGGCCTTCCGGGCCTATGCGCTGGGGGATGAAGCGCATTCCAGGGGGAACGACATGCCCGAGGCCGAGGACCACTACAAGCGGGCCCTGGTGCTGGATCCGAAGCTGGCGATGGCGTGGGCGCGGCTGGGTGTGATCTATCTGAACAGCGGGCAGACGGGCAAAGCCATGGAGTATTTCACCAAGGCGCACGAGCTAAGCGGGGACGTGAGCGAGCGCGAGCGGCTATACATTGAGGGCCACTACTACGCCGAGGTGGTGGGAGACCTGGACAAGGCCGTTGAGACGCTGCAGGTGGCGGTGCAGGAGTATCCGCTGCAAACGGACAACTACGTCAACCTGAGCGCTACCTATCTGGGAGAAGGGCAGCCGGAGAGGGCGGAAGAATTTCTGCTGAAGTCGCTGGCCCTGCAGCCGGATCAAGCGGTCGCTCTGACCGATGTGATCACGGCCTACACGGTGGTAGACCGCTACTCTGAAGCACGAAAGTATATTGCGAGGGCAAGCCAGGTGGGCTTAAACGACACCGATCTGCTGGCGTACGAGATGTCGTTGTATGGGGCGACCGGAGATACGGCTGCCATACAAAGAACTCTGGCGGAGGGAGCTGGACGTCCCGATCAGTTCCTCCTGACGGGAGAGTGGGGAAACATCCAGGCAGAGTGGGGACAGTTCCGGGCGGCTGGGGCGACCCTGCAGCAGGCCGCTGCGCAGGCCGGTGATGCGAAGGCGCTGGACGCAAAGGCAGGTTTTTTGCTGAACGCGGCTTATATCGGTTGGCCGGTGGGGCAGTGCCAGAACGCGGAGGCCGTAGTGAAGCAGGCGCTGGCCCTGGATAAGAGCAAGCCAACGCAGATTGCCGTGGCTGCGACGCACGCCTTCTGCGGAGAGGGAAAAGTGGCGCTGCCGGCGCTGGATGTGCTCGAGAAGAAGTATCCCGACGACACCCTGGTGCAACAGGTATTCGTGCCTCAGGCGCGGGCATATGTAGCGATGGAGGCGGGGGACCCGCAGAAATCGCTGGATCTGCTGTCCAAGGGACAGGCCTTTGACCAGGCATCGCCGGGGCCCTATCTGCGCGGCCTGGCCTATCTGCAATCGCACGATGCGGGGAGTGCGATTGCGGCCTTCAAGATAGCGACTAAATACAAGGGCGCCAGCTATACCAACGAAAACAACATCCCGTTCCCCTTGAATAACTATGCGCTAGGATTGCTGGGCCTGGGACGGGCGTATGCGATGGCTGGAGATAAGACCAACGCCAAGGCAGCGTATGAGCGCTTTTTTACAGAGTGGAAGAACGCTGATTCTGGATTGGCAGTGATGGCCCAGGCGAAGAAGGAGTTTGCAGCGCTTTAGCAGGTGAACCCCGCCTCTTCTGGGCCCTAGGGGCAACTCCGGCGGCGATAGTACCGCCGGGATGTTGCGAAGGCCGCCACCTGCCTCCCGCCGCCTAAGTGCCGCAGAAAGTTTGAAGGACGCATTCCTCGGGACGGGCTGGCGTGGCGTAGCGCTCCAGGCCAGGCCTGTCCGCGTATGGGCGCGACACCACGTCCAGCAATTCCTCGAACGGCTGAAAGTCCTGCCGCGCGCTGGCCGCATCAAGCGCCGCCTCCACTACATGGTTGCGCGGAATGAATGCCGGACTCGCCATCCGCATGGCGGCCGCGCGCTCCACGACTGGGACGGGCTCTTCTTCCAGGCGCCGTCGCCATCCCGAAGCCCACCCGTCATAGGCGCCGGGGTCAGCGAATAACGCGCGTACGCCCTCATCGCCTTCTGGTCCAGCCGCGGCATCGCACAGCCGGCGGAAGGTCAGGGTGAAGTCGGCCTGGTTTGCGGCCATGCGCGCAAGCAGGTCCTGACCCAGCTCTGCATCGCCCTCGCGTTCCGTGAAGAGGCCAAGCTTGCGCCGCAGGCCGGCACCGTAAGCCGCGTCGAATTGCGGCCCGAAGGCGGCGAGCGCCTCGTTGGCCGAGGCCACCGCAGCCTCTCTGTTGCCCGTCTCCTGTTCCATAACGGGCAGCAACGACTCCGCGAGCCGCGTCAGGTTCCAAAGCATGGCGCGGGGTTGGTTGCCATAGGCATAGCGTCCGTAATGGTCGATGGAACTGAACACCTTGACGGGATCGTATGCCTCCATGAAGGCGCAGGGCCCGTAATCGATGGTCTCGCCGGAGATGGAAGTGTTGTCGGTGTTCATCACGCCGTGAATGAAGCCGAGCAGCATCCATTGTGCGACCAGCCGTGCCTGCCGAGTGATCACGCCATCCAATAACGCGCGGTACGGGTGCTTCGCCTGTGCGGCCTCGGGGTAGTGGCGGGCGATGGCATAGTCTGCCAGCCTGCGCGTTCCTTCCGTGTCGCCCTTGGCTGCGAAATATTGGAAGGTGCCCACGCGGAGGTGGCTTGCCGCTACACGAGTCAACACGGCTCCAGGCAAAACTGTTTCCCGGAAAACTCGTTCCCCCGTGGTCACCGCGGCGAGGGCTCGGGTGGTTGGCACGCCCAGCGCCGCCATGGCCTCGCTCACGATGTACTCGCGCAACACCGGACCGAGCGCAGCTCTGCCGTCGCCACCGCGCGAGAACGGGGTCGGGCCGGAGCCCTTGAGCTGGATATCGTAGCGTATGCCGTCATGCCCCACCACCTCGCCCAGCAGGTTGGTGCGGCCGTCGCCGAGCTGAGGCACAAAATGGCCGAACTGGTGCCCGGCATAAGCGAGCGCCAGAGGTTCTGCCCCCTTGGCTACCCGGTTGCCGGCCAGAATCTCCACCCCTTGCGCGCTCGCCAGCGCATCCGGATCCAGGCCCAGCTCGCGGGCCAGTTCCACATTCAACTTCACCAGGCGGGGAGCCGCTACCGGTGTCGGGTTCAGCCGCGCGTAGAAGTGCTCCGGCAATCGCGCATAGGTGTTTTCGAAAGCGAAACGGACGGCATGGTCGTCAGCGCCCGATGTGGCGGACGAAGCGATCGCGGAAGCGTCTGGTGAACTCATAGTCGATTAGATGTCGGCATATTGCTTTCGCTCCAGCTTAGGTGGGGCGCCGCCCATATCATACAGGCGCCTGTATCGGCGCCTAATAAGCCCGACTGCAAACGTTCATGAGCGTCCTGCCGGCTGCATCTTCGCCATCCGGCCATAAAGCTCCTGCAGGATAGTCACGGCTTCTTCAGCCGTCGCACGGTCCGGCACCTCGGTGCTGTCGTTCCAACCCGCATCCTCGCCGGCCTTGTTCAGCATCAGAACAATTCCGTCACGCCTGGCCAGCACATTCAAGCCGTTGTAGTACAAGCCGTAGGTCACGCCGTCCTGCGGAATCAGCCACGCGATCTGCCCGCGCACCGGAACAATGCTTTCGTCCGACCAAAGCTGGCGCGCGGCATACCCGGTGCAGTCAATGATGGCCCGCTGCGGCAAAGCCGTAAGTTCCTGCGGGGTATGAAACTCCCGCGTCTCGATCGTTCCTCCCGCGATGAGAAAGTCACTCATCAACTGCCGTGCATAGTCCGCCACGTTGAAGGTCAGCGAAGTCGAACGCCGAACATATTTGGTCGGAAATGGATTCGTCCCCGGAGGCAGTTCATGGGATCCGGGAGTAAGGTCCGCGATGCGGTCCATGTACTCAACATAGTCGCGTCCTTCCCCGGAATGAATATGGGGCTGCCCGTCAGAAAGCGCGTACCGATCCGTCCACTCAACCGGAGTACCCGCGATGCCGATATAGCTCATATACATCGCAAACGAAGTCCGCGCCATCGCCTCCCACTGCGCGGGAAAATCCGGAGCCACCGCCGAGGCAAGCGCAATCCGCGAATCTGGTGTCCACGAGCCCGTCGCGCGTACTGAGCGCACGTAGGGTGCTCTCTCCCGGGCATAGATCGTCACCTTCAATCCCGCCCGCTGCGCAGTCAGCGCTGCTGTCAGCCCCAGCGCGCCAGCGCCAATCACCGCCACTTCGCGCTGCGTGCTTCCTTCCGCCAGCACCTTCCGCACCACCACATCCGCCGACCCCCAGGAAAGCGACCAGCCGCTCCCACCGTGGCCGTAGTTGTGCACCACAAACTTATCCCCCACCCGCTCTACATCCTGCCGCGGACCCGCGGGCCGAAACGGCCGGGTACAAACGGTGATGCGGAAGATGCGGTCCATATCTGCCCGGATGGGGATGATCGGTCCCACAGCGTCATAGAACGGCAAGGCCGGCGCGGCCGCCACCGCCGGTGCGACCGGGGCCATCACGTGCCGCGTGCACCCTGACAGCCCCATGGCGCTCAGGCCGGCAACAGCTCCGGAACCACGGAGAAAACTTCGACGATTGATCATGGGTGTCTTCCAGTAAGAACGTGGAATAAAAAATGGCCTGGTGTTCTGCCAGGCAACTACATGGTCAATTATTCACATGGAAAAGCCTCCGCTGGTTGCATAGTGAAGCGGAATATCGGTTCCGGCCTGGATGCTAAGCTACAGGCACCATGGGCGAGAACTTCCAGGAGCTGTTTGCGCGGGGCTACAGGGCGCGAAAAGAAAACCGAATCGCGGATTCCCGGGCGATCTTCATTAAGGGGGTACGCGGCGCTGCAGAAGAGGGAGATCGTCCGTCCCTGGCCGAGGCCCTTTGCGGCCTGGGGCAGGCTGAGCGTGATATTGGGAATCTCGAGGCCGCGCGTCTCCACTACGCGGGCGCAGCGACGTTGTATCGCGAAATTGGGCCGCCGCAGAGACTGGCATACGCGATCCGGCACGAAGCGGATGTACTTCGGCAAGAGTGCCGGGCCGCCGAAGCCGAACCACTCTACCTGGAAGCGGCAAGCATCTACCGGCAACAGGGTGAACAAGCGACGCTTGACCTGGCAAACACTCTGCGAGGCTTAGCTTTGGTGGCCGACTCATCAGCCAAACCGGAGGCATCCAAACCCCTTTGGCAGGAAGCGCGCCAGTTGTATGCGAAGTGTAACGCGGCGGCCGGCGTTGCCGAATGTGACCAGAAGCTTTCTCAATAAACAACGGCTGAACTCAGGACTAGGACTGGTGCGCCGATTGAAGCCCCGGTGAATTTGTTTTCAATAAGTAGTATCGTTATTTGGCTCATGCAGCGGCACTTGTGCAAGGCTGATAATGAGCGAAAATTTTTCCTTCACTTTCGCTGGACTTGCACTTCGCATCGGAGACAAACTTGAGTGTAAGGAGCACTGAAGATGGAACGGGAAATTTCAGAAAAGGTTCAACGCCTGACACGCATTCTCTCGGAAGAAGCCGGCAAGTTCCCCAGGATCACCGTTGACCAGTATTCCACCGGCACCTACGGGTACGACTGGAAAGTTTACCTGGACAGAGAACTACAGCTCGGTACGATCGCTGTTACCACCGAGGTCACCCTTTCTGAGCAAGAACTCCGTGCGGCGTTCCGGCACGAGTTGAAAGCGCTCACTCGAAATCAGTTGGTTTCCCCTTCCTAACTACCCCCTGCGAGAGTCCGCGTGAGCACTGCTTACAAGCACAGTCCCGTCAGAGCCTGCCCTGAGCTTGTCGAAGGGGACGGCTGAAAGTCAAACTTGCCCAAATTGGCTTTTTCGAGCGGCCGTTTTGGACAGCATTTGCTGAAACAAATCAGCTATCAATGCATATGGGGACCAGTCCCGCAGGGACTGGCTGAGAGTCAGAGCTGTCCAAAATGGCGGTACAAGGCGCTCTGGACGGCACAACTTGCTGAATGTGTTGAAGGGAACGCGCGCAAGCAAAATCGGGTTGGTTGCTGTAGTGGCGGCTCTGTCCATCCACCTTGGCACGGGTGGAGGTGGATGGACAGAGCCGAAAAAAGCTAATTTGGACAAGGGTAGGATTTGAAAACCTGATCCAGTCCCGCAGAGCCTGCCCTGAGCTTGTCAAACGGGGACGGCTGAAAATTACCCGGACGCAGTCCTGGGCTTTACATCATTCAGGCCCATCCTCCGCTCTGGTTATGCTCCCAAGGAAAATCCATCCCTGCAAGCGCGCCATCATCTAACCAGCGGACTGTTAAAGTACTGCTAAGGCTGCATAGCAAATCAATTCATCTGCCGGAGTCCAGCACACCCATGGAGAGTCCCGAAGCGAGCTTGCATCCTGATCCCTTCCCTGGTGCCTCGCCCGTCGGTAGAAAAAGACGTCGTCCCTGGCTTGGCATCCTCTTCATCGCCCTGCTTGTACTCTGTGTCGTGCTGCTCGTTACCCACAAACCCAAGCCCACACCTGACGAGAGCGCACTCAATCAGCCCGCCGTCGTCACCATCAAGGCCGCCATCGTGCGCGAGGGCGACATCGGCATCCATGTCAACGCCCTCGGTACCGTCACTCCCATCTCCACCGTCAGCCTCTACAGCCAGGTCACGGGAAAGGTCGTCGCCGTCAACTATCGCGAAGGCCAGATGGTCCGCAAAGGCCAGTCGCTGATCGAGATCGACCCTCGTCCCTACGAAGCCCAGCTCAAACAAGCGGAAGGCACTCTACAGCACGACCAGGGCCTCCTCAAGCAGGCAGAGATCGATCTGGCCCGCTATCAGAAAGCCTCTGCACTGAACGCCATTGCGCGCCAGACCCTGGAAGACCAGGAGCAGGCTGTCGAGCAATACAAAGGCACTGTCAAAAACGATGAAGGCCAGGTCGACTACCAGCGGGTCCAACTCAGCTACTGCCATCTCACTGCGCCGGCTTCTGGCCGCGTGGGCTTACGGCTGGTCGATCCCGGCAACACCATCTTCGCCGGCAACTCAAATGCGCTCGTCGTGGTTACACAATTGCAACCGATTACCGTGGTCTTCAACGTAGCCGAAGACAACCTCTCACAGCTCAGATCGCAAATTCTGCACCGGTCCGACCTGCCCGTCGACGCCTTCGACCGCTCGCAGATGAACAAAATCGCTACCGGCCGTCTGCTCACCATCGACAACCAGGTCGACACCACTACCGGCACGATCCGCTTTCGCGCCCAGTTCGATAACCAGGATCTCGCCCTCTATCCCAACCAGTTCGTCAACGCCCGCCTGCTGGTAAGCACGCTGCATAACACCTTGCTGATCCCCAGTGCCGCCGTCCAGCGTAATGGCGTGCAAGCCTTTGTCTACAAGGTAAGCAACAACACGGCCTCCATCCAGAACATTGTCGAGCAGACGACCGATAGCAACCTCTCTGCCGTCGAAGGCCTCCACCCCGGCGACACCGTCTCGCTCACCGGCTTTGACAAACTGCAGGATGGCACCAAGGTTGAGATCGAAGAATCTCCGCAAGCTGCGGTTACCGGCAACGGCGATGCCGCAGGCACTCTGGCCGGAAAGCGTGCCGCCGGGCAAACCCGTTGAATCCGTCCCGCAGCTTCGTCCTTCGGCCCGTCGCAACCGCACTGCTGATGGTCGCGATCCTGGTCATTGGACTCGCCTCCTACACCACCCTCCCCGTCTCCGCTCTGCCCGAGGCTGACTACCCTACCATCCAGGTCCAGACCTTCTATCCGGGCGCCAGCCCGCAGGTCATGTCCTCCGCCGTCACCGCGCCGCTGGAGCGCCAGTTCGGCCAGGTAGCCGGGCTCACGCAAATGACCTCCACCAGCTCAGACGGCAGCTCCGTCATCGTGCTGCAGTTTAATCTGAACCTCAACATCGACGTTGCCGAGCAGGAAGTCCAGGCCGCCATCAACGCCGCGCAGGGTTACCTGCCCACCGATCTTCCCGTACCGCCCGTCTACAGCAAATCCAATCCCGCGGACGCGCCCGTTCTTACCCTCGCCCTCACTTCCACCGCCATGCCGCTCTCCCGCGTCGAAGACCTGGTCGACACCCGTCTCGCTCCCAAGATTTCGCAGCTCAGTGGTGTCGGCCTGGTCACCATCAGCGGCGGGCAGAAGCCTGCCGTCCGCGTCCAGGCGAACCCTACCGCGCTTGCTTCCTACGGCGTCAATCTTGAAGACCTGCGCAATGCGCTCGCCGCCGAAAGTGTGAACTCCGCCAAGGGTAGCTTCGACGGCCCGGCGCAGAATTTTCAGATCAACGCCGACGACCAGCTGCTCTCCAGCGCCGGCTATCGCGACCTCATCGTCGCGTATAAGAACGGCGCCCCCGTCATGCTCACCGACGTAGCCAGGGTGAGCGACGGTATCGAAAACACCAAGCTGGCCGCCTGGATGAATGAAACCCCTGCGGTCATTGTCAATATCCAGCGCCAGCCCGGCGCCAACACCATTCAAGTGGTCACCAGCATCGAACTGCTGCTGCCCAAACTCCAGGCCACACTTCCGGTTGCGATCAAACTCACCGTCCTCACCGACCGTACGAACACCATTCGCGCTTCTGTCCGCGATGTCGAGTTCGAGCTCATGCTCACCATCGCCCTGGTCGTCATGGTGATCTTTCTCTTCCTGCGCAACCTTTCCGCAACCATCATCCCCAGCGTCGCCGTGCCCCTATCGCTGATCGGCACCTTCGCCGTCATGCAGGCTCTGGGCTACAGCCTCAACAACCTCACTCTCATGGCCTTCACCATCTCCACCGGCTTCGTCGTCGACGACGCCATCGTAATGCTCGAGAACATTTCCCGCTACCTCGAAGAAGGCTTGTCGCCCATGCAAGCCGCCCTCCAGGGCGCGCAGCAGATCGGCTTCACCATCATCTCCCTCACCATCTCGCTGATTGCCGTGCTCATCCCATTGCTCTTTATGGGCGACATTGTCGGCCGTCTCTTTCGCGAGTTTGCCGTCACTCTCAGCGTCACCATCCTGATCTCCGCCTTTGTGTCCCTCACTCTGACGCCGATGATGGCCGCGCGCATCCTGCGCCACACTCCGGAATCCGAGCAGACCCGCTTCTACCACTACACCGAAGGCCTTTTCAAGCGCGTCATCGCCGCCTACGGACGCAGCCTCCGCTGGGTCTTCCGCTTCGAAGTGCCCATGCTGCTCATCGCGGCCACTATGCTCGTGCTTACGATCGTCCTCTACATTGAGATTCCCAAAGGATTTTTCCCTACCCAGGACACAGGCATCATTCAAGGCATTTCGCAGGCTCCCGAGTCCATCTCATTTACCGCCATGACGCGGAAGCAGCAACAACTCGCCCACGAAATCCTGAAAGACCCAGCCGTCCAAAGCCTGTCCTCCTTCATCGGCGCCGACGGCGTCAATACCACGCTCAATAGCGGCCGCATCCAGATCAATCTCAAAGATCCCGACATTCGCGGCCTCACCGCGAGCCAGGTGATCCGCCGTCTCGATCGCAATCTCAGGAGTGTCCCTGGCATTCAGCTCTACATGCAGCCGGTGCAAGACCTCACCGTCGACGACCGCGCCAGCCGCACCGAATACCAGTACACCCTGGAAGATCCCGACCCGGCCGAACTCGACATCTGGACCGGTAGGCTGGTCGAAGCCATGCGCAAGCTTCCCCAGCTCCGCGACGTAGCCACCGATGACCAGCCCAACGGCGTTACCGCGCAGCTGGCTATCGATCGCGCCACCGCCTCGCGCATGAACATCACCGCCGATACCATCGACTCCACCCTCTACGACGCCTTCGGCCAGCGCCAGATCAGCACCCTGTACACCCAGTCAAACCAATACCACGTCATTCTTGAAACTCTCCCCGAATTCCAGAAAGACCCGAGGAAGCTCGACAGCCTCTATGTGCAGGGTTCTGCAACCACTACAGTGGCAAGCGCAGCTGCCTCCACTTCGGGCCGAAGTACCACCGCCGCCAGTTCGTTGACTACTCTCACCGCCTCCTCAACCGCCAACTCCTCAACCACCCAGGGCACCCAACTTTCGTCCGTCGCGACCGGCAGCTCGTCTTCGTCGCTAACCGCTCAGAACAATAACGTCAACAACGCGTCGAGCACCGCGTCGCCCACCGGTTCCAATCTGTCGACCGGCACCCCTACCAATGCCCTGGCGTCGACTGCAAGCAGTTCTCCATCCTCGTCCGCATCCGGCAGCCAAACCTCGGGTCAGGTCTCAGCCGGGGGCGCCGCTTCCACCAGCACCATGCCCACTCCCGTGCCGCTCTCCGCCTTCACCCACTTCGAGATGAAGCCCTCCCCGCTCACCGTCTCGCACCAGGGTCAGTTTCCCGTCGTAACCGTATCCTTCAATGTTGCAGAAGGCTCCTCGCTTGGCCAGGCGGTGGACGCAGTCAACCGCGCCCAAGCCCACCTTCATATGCCGGCCAGCGTGATCGTTGGTTTTCAGGGAACCGCCGCCGCCTACACGGCTATCGGCGGTAATGAAGCCCTGCTCATTATCGCGGCGCTGCTCGCCGTCTACATCGTCCTCGGCGTCCTTTACGAGAGCTTCATCCATCCCCTCACCATCCTCTCCACCCTACCTTCAGCAGGAGTAGGCGCACTGCTCGCCCTGCGCCTCTTCGGCCAGTCGCTCGATATCATCGCCGTCATTGGCATCATCCTGCTCATCGGGATCGTGAAGAAAAACGGCATCATGATCGTCGACTTTGCCCTCGAAGCCGAGCGCGTGCACGGCAAGAACTCAGTCGAAGCGATCTATGAGGCCTCGCTGCTTCGTTTCCGCCCCATCCTCATGACCACCCTGGCCGCGCTCTTCGCCGGCATCCCGCTGGCCTTCGGCGCCGGCATTGGCTCTGAACTGCGCCGCCCACTGGGCATCGCTATGGTCGGAGGACTGCTCGTCAGCCAGGTCCTCACCCTCTACACCACGCCCATCATCTACATCTTCTTTGACCGTATTGCCACCCGCTTTTCGCGCCGGCCGCATACTACCATCGCCGGCCCTGATCTAAACCCGGGCTCGAGCTCCGGAGCTACGGGCGCATGAACATCTCCGCCCCCTTCATCCGCCGGCCGGTAGCCACTACGCTACTCACCATCGCTGTCGCGCTCGCGGGCATGCTCGCCTTTTTTAACCTGCCCGTCTCTTCGCTGCCGCAGATTGATTTCGCCACCATCACGGTGGCCACCACGCTCCCCGGCGCCAGCCCTGAGGTCATGGCCTCGTCAGTAGCCACTCCCCTGGAGCGCCAGTTCGGCCACATCGCCGGCGTCAGCCAGATGACCTCCTCCAGCACGCTCGGCATCTGCTCGGTCACGCTGCAATTCGACCTCACGCGCGATGTCGACGGCGCCGCGCGCGATGTGGAAGCTGCCATTAACGCCGCGCGCACTTACCTGCCCGCGAACCTTCCCGCCAACCCGCAGTATCGAAAGATCAACTCCGCTCTAGCCCCCGTCATGGTGCTCGACCTCACCTCACCCATCCATGGCAAGGGCGATCTGTATGACACCGCGTCCTCCGTCATTGCGCAAAAGCTGTCGCAGGTTGAAGGCGTGGGCCAGGTGCAGGTCGCCGGCAGCTCCCTGCCCGCGGTACGTGTGGACGCCAATCCGCAGCAGCTCAATAGCTATGGCCTCGGCCTGCAAGACGTAGCCCGCGTTATCAGCCAGCAAAACTCCAATCGTCCCAAGGGCCAGATCTCTGACGACGCCACCACCGCAGACATCACCGCCAACGACCAGATCTCGAAGGCCGCGGATTACGCCCCGCTGGTCATCGGGTCGAATGGCAAAGGAGGTGTCGTCCGCTTGCGCGATGTCGCCAACGTCTACGACTCGGTCCAGACGCTTCGCTCCGCGGGCTTCGTCAATCAGAAGCCCGCCATCATTCTGCTCATCTTCCGCCTTCCCGGCGCCAACGTAATCGCAACCGTCGATCGCATCAAGGCCGCGCTGCCTTCGGTGCGCGCCTCCATTCCCGCCGGAGATGACCTCCACATCCTGGTTGACCTCACCACCACCATTCGCGCCTCGGTTAACGACGTCGAGCGGACCCTCGTCATCTCCATCATCCTGGTGATCGTGGTCGTCTTCGCTTTCCTGCGCAGCCCGCGCGGGACTTTGATTCCCGGCGTGGCCGTCGCCATCTCGCTCATCGGTACCTTCGGCGTCATGTACCTGGTCGGCTACAGCCTCGACAACCTGTCACTGATGGCCCTCACCATCTCCACCGGCTTCGTGGTCGACGACGCGATCGTGGTGATGGAAAACATCACCCGCCTCATCGAACTGGGCGTGCCCCCCATGGAAGCCTCCCTGCAGGGCGCGCAGGAAGTCGGCTTTACCGTCCTCTCCATGAGCCTTTCGTTGATTGCCGTCTTTGTCCCCATTCTCTTCATGGGGGGCATCGTCGGCCGCATCTTCCATGAGTTCGCCTTTGTGCTCACCACCTCGATCGCGGTTTCCATGTTGGTCTCGCTCACCGTGACGCCGATGATGTGCTCCCAGCTGCTCAAGCCGATGGCGTCCCAGGCGCATAACCGCATCTACCGCATCTTTGAACACGCCTTTGATCTGTTGCTCTCCGGCTATCGCCGCACCCTGATCTTGTCGCTCGATCACCCGGCCTTGATAATCGTAACCTTGCTTGCGACATTAGCCCTGAACGTCGTCCTGATTGGCCGCGTACCCAAGGGCTTTTTTCCCTTGCAGGACACCGGAGGCCTCCAGGGTGGGCTGCAGGGCGCGCAGGACGCCTCCTTTCAGTCCATGCGGGACTCCGTTCTCGATGTGGAAAAGGTGATCCAGGCCGACCCGGCTGTGGACAACGTTATCGGCTTTACCGGAGGCCAGGGCGGACCGGGCGGAGGCGCCAGCAACACCGGCTTCACCTTTGTCCACCTGAAGCCGGTCGATCAGCGGGACGTCAGCGCCGCTGCCGTGGTCGATCGCCTGCGCCCTAAACTGGAAAAGCTCACCGGCGCTTCGACCTTCCTGCAGGCGTCGCAAGACCTTTCCGTGGGCGGCCGCCAGAGCAACGCCGCCTATCAGTACCAGCTCTCCGCCGACACGGTCGAAGACCTTAGCATCTGGGGCCCGCGTCTCTACAACGAAATGCTCAAGATGCCGCAGCTCAAGGACGTGACCACCGACCAGCAGAACCGCGGCTTGCAGATGCTGCTTAGCTACGATCGGCAATCAGCCGCGCGCTTCGGCATCACTCCGCAGCTCATCGATAATTCGCTGTACTTCGGTTTTGGGGAGTCGCAGGTCTCCACTATTTACACGTCGCTCAACCAGTACTACGTGGTTTTGCAGGCGGCCCCGCAATTTTTGGTCAGCCCGCACACTCTCAAGTCCACGTACGTGCACTCCAACACGGGCGGTGTCATCCCCCTCAACGCTTTCACCCACTCCACCGCTTCCACTTCACCGCTCGGCATCAATCACTCTTCGTTCTTTCCCTCGGTGACCGTTTCCTTCAATCTCGCGCCCGGAGTCTCGCTCGGACAAGCGACGTTATTGATCGACCAGATGCAACGGCGTATCGGTGTTCCTGCCTCGGTGCGCGGGACCTTCGCCGGCACTGCTGAGGCCTTTCAAAAGTCTCTTTCCACCGAGCCTCTGCTCATACTCACCGCGTTGCTCGCCATCTATATCGTGCTCGGCATGCTTTACGAGAGCCTCGTGCACCCCATCACCATTCTCACTACCTTGCCATCGGCCAGCGTGGGCGCCATCATTGCCCTCATCTTTTTTCACAGTGAACTCGATGTGATCTCCATCATCGGTATTTTTCTGCTCATCGGCATTGTCAAGAAGAACGCCATCATGATGATCGACTTCGCTCTGATTGCCGAGCGTGAACACGGTAAAAACACGCGCGACGCCATTTTCGAGGCCTGCATGTTGCGCTTCCGCCCCATCCTCATGACCACCATGGCAGCCCTGTTTGGCGCACTGCCTTTGGCCTTGGGCACTGGGACGGGTTCCGAGCTGCGCAGGCCGCTCGGCGTTGCCATTGCCGGTGGTCTGCTCTTCAGCCAGGTGCTCACGCTCTACACCACGCCCATCATCTATCTTTACTTCGACCGCCTCAGCAATCGTTTCAAACGCCGTCGCCCCGACGCACCTCTCGCTTCCTCTGCCCCTGCCGGCGATTGAAACTCGGGCGTCGCTCCGGATGCTGATCTACAGGGATGAGCAATCTTCAGGACGCTTGCGGTGCTCCAATCCTCACGGAATTCTGAGCGTGTTCCCCTCTTTGACGGTGGAGGTTTGCTCCCGTCCTTGGAAGCGATAGATGACGGTGAGCACTTTGTCAGCGCCCCGGGCGGGATCGCCGCCCATGTTGTTATTGTTCACCTGCACGGCGAGCGTTCCGTTTCGGACCATGCTACGGAGTAATTGGGTTACGTCGTTGGTCCGATTGTTTAAGCCATAGTACGCGCGGGAGATTTGCAGAGAGCTGTTACCGCCGCCGGGATAACCGGGATTCGGTGGTCGATAACCGGGATTTCCTGGATAACCGGGATTTCCTGGGTAACCCGGGTTCCCTGGGTATCCAGGATTCCCTGGCCGGCCATAGTTGTAGAACTGGCTGGCATCAATCGTGGAGCCTTCCTTGTAGGTCAATTGTTGCGACTGGCCGCGAGAGTTCGTGGCCCGAATGCGTAGGATTTTGTCCGCGCCTACGGCCGGATCGCCTCCCATGTTGGCGTTGTTCACCTTGACATAACCGTTGCCGGTCAGCAGCCTGCGGACCTGATTCGTGACGTCCATCCATCGGTTGCCCGCGCCCCAGTCCGCCTTCACCACCTGCAAACCGGGTCCGTTCTGTGCCCCGGCGGACGCTGAGAACAAAAAGGAGGCTGCAAGCAGGCAAAACAAAGGAAGGTACATCATGCGATTCTTCATCGGATCTCCTTATCCTATGCATCGAGAGGTTGAACGACCCAAGGAAGGCCTGATGCAGCGACAAGGATACCTATCCCTCGTGAGATTTGAAACAACCCAGTGCAAGAGCCTTTTCACTTCTACTTTGCGCCGTCAAATTCGGCGAGGTGCGGCCGGTCACACGCATGCAGTCCGGGGCGTCGCTCCCTTACAATCTGCTCAGAGGGCAAAGGAGGAGCGTTTCCTGAAGCAAGTCCAGGTTGTCGATTCGCACACCGGGGGTGAGCCCACCCGGACCGTCATTGGGGGAGGACCCGACTTGGGCCATGGCGACCTGCAAGCCAGGCGGCATCTCTTTCAGAGGGATCACGAAGCATTCCGCCGCGCGCTGGTCACCGAGCCGCGCAGCTCAGACGCGATGGTGGGGGCGCTGCTCTGCGAGCCCAGCGACGCCGGTTGCGTCACCGGAGTCATTTTCTTCAACAACAGCGGATGCCTGGGCATGTGCGGGCATGGCGCCATCGGCGTGGTCGCCACCCTCGCCTATCTTGGCAGGATTAAACCAGGTCACCATCGCATCGAGACGCCCGTGGGCATCGTGGGAGCCACGCTGAACGAAGACGGTACGGCGACCGTCGAGAACGTGCCCAGCTACCGATGGGCCGCCGCCGTCGAGGTGGAAGTGCCTGGATACGGCAAAGTGACGGGAGACGTCGCCTACGGCGGCAACTGGTTTTTTCTGGTCAAGCATCATCCCTATACCATCGACCGGAAAAATCTGGAGCAGCTCATCGCCTTTACCTGGGCCCTTCGCCAGGCTCTCACCGCCAACCGGATTCAAGGCGCGGAGGGCGCAGAAATCGATCACATCGAGCTGCATAGCCCATCCCCAACCGCGGGCGTAGACAGCCGGAACTTTGTGCTCTGTCCGGGCAAGGAGTACGACCGGTCGCCCTGCGGCACCGGGACCAGCGCCAAGCTGGCTTGTCTGTATGCGGAAGGCCTTCTCGCTCCCGGCCAAGTCTGGCGCCAGGAAAGTGTGGTCGGTAGCATCTTCGAAGGCCGCTTCGCGCTACGCGACGGAAAGCTGTTGCCCAGCATCACGGGTTCGGCATTCATCACCGCGGAGTCGACCCTCATCCTTGATCCCCGCGACGCTTTCTGTTGGGGCATCGAAGCTCTATGACATTCGACGCAGTCATCGTTGGCGGAGGGATCGTCGGCGCCGCATGTGCCTTGACCTTTTCTCGTCAGGGTATGCGCGTCGCCCTGGTGGAGCGATCGGAGATCGGGGCAGGCGCAACCGTTGCAGCCATGGGGCACATCGTCGTCCTCGACGACTCGCCCGCCCAGTTGGCATTGACCCGCTACTCGCAAATGCTTTGGCATCAGTTGGCGGGTGAGCTGCCGCCGCAGGTGGAATATACCCAGCGCGGCACCCTATGGGTGGCAACGGACGATGAGGAGATGCAGGCAATCTGTCGCAAACACAGTGTCTATAAGGAACACGGCATCCCCTCCGGGCTGCTTGATGCGCAGCAGACAGCACGAGCCGAGCCTGCCCTGCGTTCCGGGCTCGCCGGAGGCCTGCTGATGTATGAGGACGCGGTCGTCTTGCCTCAGGTAGCCGCGCATTTCCTTGTAGATCAGGCGCTTGTTGCGAAGGTCACGCTGGTTCCACAGCCGGTTGTGGCCATGGGCGTCGGCCGAGTCTTATTAGGCGACGGAAACGAGCTGCATGCGCCCATTCTCGTTAACGCTGCGGGAGAGTGGGCTTCGGAGTTGACGCCCGGACTTCCCGTGGCCAAGCGAAAAGGCCATCTGGCGATCACCCATCCCTATCCGGGCTTTTTGCGCTATCAGGTGGTCGAGCTCGGATACCTGAAGAGCGTTCACGTCACAACCACTGATTCCGTAGCCTGCAATGTGCAGCCAAGAGCGAACGGTCAGCTTCTTATCGGCTCTTCGCGCCAGTATGGTGTTGAGGGTAGGGAAGTGGAGGACGCGATACTAGCCCGCATCTTCGAGCGCGCCGCCGAGTATCTGCCCGCCTTACCGTCACTCGCCATCCAGCGCACATGGACGGGCTTTCGCTCCGCCACCCCTGACAAGCTGCCCTTGATCGGCCCTTCGGCAGGAGATAAGACTGTCTTTCTAGCCACTGGACACGAGGGCCTTGGCATCACCACCTCGCTCGCGACCGCCCAGCTGTTGGCCGATCTGATCGGCGGCAGAACACCGGCCATTCCTATCGAGCCCTACTTGCCCTCTCGCAATGGCTTAGGCTGAGAGTGATAGGAGCAAAAATGGAGCTTGCCTTGGAACTGAAACCCGTATCGCTGATCGGCTTTGGCAATGGCGCGGAAGCAGCGGCATTTACCGGAATGAACCCCGCCACCGGCTTACCGCTGGAGCCAACGTTCTTCGCCGCCAGCGCCGCAGATCTGGAGCGGGCGGCAGCCTTGGCGCAGGAGGCGTTTCCCATTTACAGCAAGCTTTCAGGCAGGAAAAAAGGCGCTTTCCTCCGCCAGATCGCAGCAGCCATCGAAGCGGCAGCGCCAGCAATCATCAAGCGGGCCAACCTGGAAACAGCCTTATCCGAGGCGCGTCTGACAGGTGAGGTGGGCCGCACCTGCGGCCAGCTGCGGCTCTTCGCGGAAGTGGTGGAAGAAGGCTCCTGGGTAGACGCGCGCATAGACAACGCCGACCCCAACTGTAAGCCGCTGCCCAAGCCTTCTATCCGGTCCATGCACAAACCGTTGGGCCCAGTCGCGGTTTTCGGAGCCAGCAATTTCCCTCTCGCTTTCTCCGTCGCCGGGGGAGATACGGCTTCCGCGCTCGCCGCAGGCAATCCTGTCATCGTCAAGGCCCATCCGGCGCATCCCGGAACCAGCGCGCTGGTCGGCCAGGCCATTCGCGAGAGCGTCAAGGCGTGCGGCCTTCCCGAAGGCGTCTTTTCCATGCTCTTCGATGCCGGTGTGGAGGTAGGCGTTCAGCTGGTCAAGCATCCGGCAATCAAAGCCGTCGCGTTTACCGGATCCTTTGCCGGCGGTACCGCCCTCATGAAGCTGGCCGCGGCGCGCCCGGAACCGATCCCCTGCTACTCCGAAATGGGAAGCGTAAACCCAGTATTCGTCCTGCCCGGGGCCTTGAAGCAACGGGGAAGCGCCGTCGCCACTGACCTGCAGGCCTCCTTTACCTTGGGCAGCGGCCAGTTCTGCACCAAACCAGGCCTGGTCCTGGTGCCGCAGCAAGACGGCACCCCTGCGTTCATGAAGGAGCTGGGTGACAAGGTCAGCAGCACCCCGACCCAAACCCTGCTCACCAAAGCCATTGCTGACCGTTACACCTCGGCGGTCAAGGGCCGGATGTCCGATGCCAACGTTCTTGCCGAAGGGGCAAAAGCCGACGGCAGCACCCCAGCGGCGACTGTGCGGGCCTCGCTCTTTGTTGCCGACTACAAAGACTTGATGGAACACGAGGAGTTGGCGCAGGAGATCTTCGGCCCCACGACCGTCGTCGTCGGGTACCAGGACCGAAAGCAGTTATTGGCCGTGGCCGAGCAATTGGAAGGTCACCTCACTGCGACCCTGCAGGGGGAAGAGAGTGAACTGGCCGACTATGCCGACCTGATCGACATTCTTACCCGCAAGGTGGGCCGCCTGATTCTGAACGCCTATCCAACCGGGGTAGAGGTCTGCCACGCCATGGTGCACGGGGGGCCCTTCCCCGCAACCAGCGATGGCCGCTCCACCTCCATCGGCACGCAGGCCATCTTCCGCTTCACCCGGTTGGTCTGCTACCAGTCCTTTCCTGACGCAGCCTTGCCCGATGAGTTGAAGAGCACTAACCCGCTGGGAATCATGCGTATGGTCGACGGCGAGAGGACCCGCATCCCCTCCGCCTAGACAGGTTGCGAAAGAGGTTTAGCCTCTGTGCCAGCCCCGGACTTTTAGTCCGGGGGAGCGGGTTTTCAAACCCGCGAGAACGCTCCGCTAAATCAATTGAGGGCTTTAGCCCCGGTGGCGGGACGTCCAATTCTCCGGGTTTCACAGGGTTTCTCCGCAGCCTCTGCCGGGCTACGCATCCCACTATGTGGCCCATCCGGATGACGATCGTTACGCCATCCCTGTAAACTCTTTGCGACGATGAGAGGAAGAATTGGCCATGGTCTTCGAGGATAAAAACCGCAGGGACTTTCTAAAAATGACTGGCGCTGCGCTCGCCGGAACAGTCGTTCCCTGGACCGCAACCAGCTACGCGGCGATCGCGGGCGCCAACGACCGCGTCCGGGTAGCCCTGATAGGCGCCGGCGATCGCGCCAAGTCAGCCCTGGTGCCCGCCTTCCAGGATCATGCCAAGGAGCTTAACTTCGAGTTTGTCGCAGTCTCCGACATCTGGAACCGGCGGCGCGATGAAGGCGCGGCCTTTATCCAGAAGCAGTGCGGCAGTCCCATCGCCAGCGTGCGTAACAACGACGAGCTTTATGCGCGCAAAGACGTCGATGCCGTCATCATAGCCACGGCCGACTTTCAGCATGCCTTGCACGGAGTCGAAGCAGTGCACGCGGGACGCGATGCCTACGTGGAAAAGCCCACCGCCCACACCATGGAGGACGCGCGGGCCTTCCTGGCCGCGGTCAAGCAGACCGGAAAAATCGTCCAGGTCGGTACCCAGCGCCGCAGCACGCCCAGCTATCAGAAGGCTTACGAATACATTCAGTCGGGCAAGTTTGGCGACATCGTAGCCGTAGAGATGACCTGGAATGTCAATCAGCCAGGCCGCTGGCGCCGTCCCGGTGTTGTCCCTCTGTTGAAGGAGCAGGATACGGATTGGAAGCGCTACCTGCTGAATCGGCCTTATGAGCCATTCGATGCCCGCAAGTATCTTGAGTTTCGCCTCTTCTGGCCCTACTCCTCCGGGATCCCCGATCAATGGCTAGTACACCAGATTGATACCGTGCATTGGTTCACCGGCTATCCTCATCCGCGCAGCGTGGTGGCCAATGGTGGTGTCTATCTGTGGAAGGACGGCCGCAAGAATTGGGACACCATGACCGCCGTCTTCGATTACGGCCCGCTCGATGATCCCAGCAAGGGTTTCCAGGTCATCTATTCGTCGCGCATGACCAACTCCGCCGGAGGAGTGAAAGAGATCTACTACTCCAACGGCGGAATGCTCGATATGGATAAGCAGTGCGTCACCTCCGAAGGTGGAATGGACGCCAAAGCAGCGGCCGAAATGGGCATGAAGCCCAACCTGCTGGCTGATTATTCTCTCAGCGATACGGTGGTCAAAGCGGAGACCTCGGCCAACACAGGCAACGACCCCATGACTTCAGCCAATATGCGTAACTGGATGGAGTGTGTGCGCTCCCGCAAGCAGCCCAACGCCAGCATCGAGGCCGGGTACAGTCATTCCATCGCGCTGTGCATGAACATTGCCGCGATTCAAACCGGTCAGCGCGTCACCTTTGATGACAAGGCACAGAAGGTGATGGCCGGAGACAAGGTCTATGAGTAGGTGGTTCCTTGGCTGCCTCCTGGCAGCCTGTACTCTGCAAGCAATGGCCGAGAAGGGCGTGCAGGTAGTTCCGGATGAAGCGCATCAGCGCGTCGACATCACCATCGACGGCAAGCCCTTCACTTCCTACGTCTGGCCCACTGTGCTCAAGAAGCCGGTGTTGTTTCCCCTGATCACGGCCGATGGCATCGACGTGGTACGCGGATTTCCCCTGGCGGCTCGGCCGGGTGAGCGGGTCGATCATCCTCATCACGCGGGCATTTGGTTCAATTACGGTAACGTAAACGGATTCGACTTCTGGAACAACTCCGATGCCATCAAGCCCGAAGACCGCGCCAAGATGGGTACCATCCACCAGAAGAAAATCGTCTCCACCCAAAGCGGGCGCGACCGGGGGGAACTGGTCGTCGACTCGGTATGGACCACAGGCACCGGCCAGAACATTCTCGAGCAGACGACGCGCTACGTATTTTCGCAGAAAGACAATCAGCGGATGATCGACACCGTCACCACACTGCACGCGCTCGATCGCGTCGTCTTTCATGATGACAAGGAAGGTTTGTTGGGCATCCGCGTAGCTCGTTGGCTGGAGTCAGCGAATGAAAAAGGCGGCACCTTCACCGATGCTAACGGACGGCCAACGGAAGTGCCGGCTTCCAATACACCCGGCGCCACGGGTGTGTATCTGACCAGTGAGGGCAAGCAGGGAGATCAGGCATGGGGCACCCGAGGCCGCTGGTGTGCCTTGACCGGGCACACGGATGGGCACGAAGTCACCATCGCAATCTTCGATCATCCGAGGAATCCCAATTATCCGACCTACTGGCATGCGCGAGGCTACGGGTTATTTGCAGCCAATCCATTGGGGCAGCACATCTTCGACCCCAAGGCGCCAGAATTGGATTACACAGTGGAGAAGAATCAAAACGTAACCTTCACCTACCGGATTCTCGTGCTGCCGCGCGCTCCTCAGCCCGGAGAGCTGAACCGGGACGCAGATGCATTCGCCGCGGAGTACCGCTAACTGAACTTCTCATCCCAACGGCAGTCAAGGAAATGGACGGGTGTACCCCAGGTTCGGCCGCCTGCCCCGGCTTGCCATGGGAGCGAACGTGGGCCGAAAAAGACTGGGCGAAGCCCCGCTATCGTTTTACATCGAGGCACCCGCTAGACGCCTGTAAATCGAGATAACCTGCGGCTCTGACCATCCACGGTAACGGCTGCTAAGGTGAGCGCTACCCTCCCCTTTGTCATCCGGAGGAGTCGACTCGCGGTGGCGAGTGAAGAGAGAAATTACAACCGCAACAAAAGCTTTGGGTGCCCCATTCAAGCCGTATTTTGGCTTGAGTGGGCTACGATCCTCCCCAACCCGTTTGTCATCCCGAGCGAAGCCGACCTGTCCCGGCGTGCCGTGGAGTGATCTGCAGTTTCTTTCCCCGCAGCCGAGCTAATTAGCGCCCCTGCGCCGAATCAACCAATACACAGGCAGGCCGGAGATGACCAGTGCCAACCCCGGCCAGGTGGTCGCCGGTCGATTGATGAACAGGCACAGAACAACCGTGCTGGCGCCCAGAACATAAATCGCCGGAATCCACGGATAACCCGGAGTCCGGTACAAGCGCTCCGCATCAGGCCGCTTGTATCGCAGAACCACCACCGCAGCAATGGTAAGAATGTAAAACAACAGCGCCGCGGAGATGATGTAGTCCAGCAGGTCACTATAAAGATTGCCATAGCCCTTAACCGGCGAATACGTGGTCAGCAGCACCAGCAGCGCGGCCCATACTCCCTGCATGAGAAGAGACCAGCCGGGCACTTTAGCCCAGTTCAACCGTCCGGCCGCGGGAACGAAGAGCCTGTCGCGCGCCATGGCGTAGTAAGCGCGCGGTCCCGCCAGCACCAGGCTGTTGATGCAGCCGAAGGTTGAGACCATGATGAGTACGGCGAGCCCTTTCCCTCCCCACGCCGGAAAAATCTGCTGCAGCATCGCAGTGGCCACGCGGTCATGATCAGCGTGTTGGATAGCGGAGAAATTCAGTACCGCCAGGTAGGCGAGGTTCGCGGCCAGATAGACAAGCATCACGATCACCACGCCGATCGCCAGTGCGCGGGGAAGGGTGGTCCTGGGCTCCTTCACTTCCTCTGATGCAAAAGTGATGTCGTGCCACGAATCGGCGGCGAAGAGCGACCCCGATTGCGAAA
Organism: uncultured Acidobacteriaceae bacterium; assembly: GCA_963736535.1. Lineage (GTDB taxonomy): Bacteria > Acidobacteriota > Terriglobia > Terriglobales > Acidobacteriaceae > PALSA-350. The sequence goes on along the minus strand of CAVTPN010000005.1, from coordinate 41,793 downwards.
CGCAAAAGACCATCACCAGGCTCAGGATGGCGCCGATAGAAGATACCGGATGAGGCGTAGGCGGCCGCTGCCAAAAGGCGGCCAGGTTTGCGTGCACGGCCGAAGCATTCAAACCCACCGTGAGGCCCAAAAGAATCAGCGCCGCAAGCGCGCCCAGCTTGGCTACCGTAAAAGAGTTCTGAATAATCTTGCCGTACTCGATGCCCAGTGTATTGGTTGCGGTCAACAGGGCGATGACCAGCAGTGCGACCAGCTGAGCCGTGGATAATGTGAGCGCGTAATGAGCGGACAGATGGACTGGCGCGACCAGGTAACGGGATTCGGAAATCGAAGGCGCCAGCACTCCGAGAAATCGCGCAAACGCAACCGCGACTGCGGCAATTGTACCTGTCTGGATCACGGTAAAGAGTGTCCATCCATACAGGAAGCCCCACAGCGGCGAGTAGGCTTCGCGCAGGTAGAGGTACATTCCCCCCGCGCCCGGCATCATCGATGCCAGCTCTCCAAAAGAGAACGCGGCCGCAATGGTCAGGACCGCTGCGAAAACCCAGGCCGCCAGAAACCATCCCGGGCCTCCCAGGATGCGAGCCATGTCCGCGGGAACGAGAAAGATTCCGGAGCCGATCATGACCCCGATCACGACCATGGTCGAGTCGAAGAGGCCGAGAGCCCTTTTGGGCTGGCGCTTGGCTTGAATCTCTTCCCGCTCTTCCGGGCCGCGACTGGGTTTTGCGATAGGGGTCATAGCGTCTCGGGACTGCCAAGATGCTATCACTGCCTGAAAGGGAGTAGCCTAGCGAGTGACATGATCAGAACCAAGGCCGAAAGTTTCTGCGATCGCGAACTGGAGGGTGTTTACCGCGCCATTCGGGAGCGGCGTGATGTCCGCTCCGGCTTTCTGCCGGAAGCGCTGGCCGATGATGTGTTGTTGCGCCTGCTGGGCGCTGCGCACAATGCCCCTTCCGTCGGCCTCATGCAGCCTTGGCGCTTCATTGTCATTCGTAGCGTGGGCGTACGCGGCGCAGTCCACGATATCTTTTCCCAGGCGCAGAAGCTGGCCGCGGACTCCTATGAAGGCGAACGTGGGGAGCTCTATCGCGGGCTGAAGCTCGAGGGCATTCTGGAGGCGCCGCAGAATCTATGTATTGCCTGCGACCCGGTAAGCGAACGAGGTCATCGCCTGGGCCGCCAGTCGATGCCTGAAACCGCAATTTACTCTGCCGTTTGCGCCGTGCAAAATCTCTGGTTGGCCGCGCGGGCAGAGGGAATCGGCGTGGGCTGGGTAAGCATTCTCGATCCCGAAGCTTTGAAGACCTTGCTCGGCATTCCCGCCCACATGGTCCTGGTGGCCTATCTCTGTCTCGGCTATGTCGATGGCTTCGAAGTCAGGCCGCAACTGGAACGCCTCGGATGGGAACAGCGCGTCCCGCTTTCCGACGTGATCCGCCTGGAACACTACGATGGAAGCCCGCTCCATGCGGAGCAATCCCGCTGACCGAGCAGGCTCGCAGAGAAACTCATTCCTCTGAAGGGCACGGCCTTTAGTGGCTGCGCAGAAATCAGTCCCGCAGAGCCTGCCCTGAGCTTGTCGAAGGGGACGGCTGAAAGTGACCCAGGACGTAGTCCTGGGATCTTCAGCCCTGCAACGTCTGCCAAATCCGGGACTGGCTGCGACGGAATACGCTTACTTCCGCGAGCGGCGGATTTCTTCGGTCAGAATAATCGCCTCGGCAATCTCGCGAATAGCCTTCCGCTTTTGCCGGCTCTGTTTTTGCAACGCGAGGTAAGCTCCTTCTTCATCCAAATGCAATTCACGCTGCAGAATGCCCTTAGCGCGATCCATCAGCTTTCTCACCTCAAGGCGATCGGCGAGCAGGAGGCGCTCGCTTTCCAGGCGCGCCATCTCCAGCTCAGCTCCCACCAGGAAGCCAACGGTCGAGATCAACCGCAATTGGCGGCGGCTGTGATGATGCGGCTTGCGATGCTGCACGTTGATCACCCCTACCAGCTTGCCCCGGCAGAGAATAGGCACCGAAAGAAACGCTTCGAATTGATCTTCAGGCAAATCGTTGAACATCTTAAACCGCGGATCGCTCCATGCCTGGGATGCAATGGCCACAGGCTGTTGGTGCATGGCGACCCAACCCGTAATTCCCTGGCCCAGTTGCAGGTCGAGCGCATCTACCAGGTCGGCGTGTGGATTCTTTGAGGCGCGCAGCACCAGCTTGTCCTGTTCGAGCACATACACGAAACAGGAATCGCACATCACCACCGTGGAGACAAACTCCACTACCCGCTCGAGCACCGCATGAAACGGGTCGGCGGCCGCCATGCGGCTGCCGATCTCATGCAGAAACTCGATGTCCAGAATCTCTTCGGCCCTTGAGCCTTCTTCGGTCATTTACCCAACACCCATAAATAATTAAGACTTCATTTTGCAGTTGCTTTCATGCGCCGCTGCCGTTACCCTGAAATTCGTTCCCGTTCCCGCGCACCGTGTTGCAGGGTCCGGGTGGTGAACGTTCTCCCCGTCGAAACGTGAATCCTTCACCACGGAATTGCCTTCCTCGTCGCACTTCTTTGCTGTGACAGCTTCCAAGTTGAAGACTGAGCGTTCAATATTTTCTCCGCCCCGGTTCTTCCGGGGTAAGGTGTTTTCTTTGTGATGTACATGGCGAGCGCCGGCGCAAAAATACCCTGCGGCGCCGAGAGCGGTACCGTTGCCAGTCGTCCCCGCATTACCGTTGCGGAGCCTATGCTCGCACATCAACAGCAATCCCGAAAGTGTTCATTCTACCATCTCCTCAAACAGCGGCGAACTTAGTCCAACCACGTTGATTCAGCGCTAAAGTCGCGATCAAAATATTGGCCAGGACGAGAGAGGTTCAGAAATGGGATTGAGCAGGCGTGATTTTCTGATGAGGGTGGGGCAGGCCGGCGGATACAGCGCCGCCTTCACCATGATGCAGTCCCTGGGCTTGCTGCCCATCACGGCGTCAGCCGCCGCTACCGTTGAGCAGCCCGCGGGCTCCGGCAAAGGGACCAGCGTGGTCATCCTGGGTGGCGGCATCGCCGGGCTGGCCTCCGCCTATGAGCTGGGCAAGCTTGGCTACACCTGCACCCTGCTCGAAGCCCGGGAGCGCGTCGGCGGCAGAAACTGGACCGTGCGCAACGGCACCAAGGTGGAGTTCACCACCGGCTTCACGCAAAAATGCGCCTTCGGGGAAGGTCTCTACCAGAACGTAGGCCCGGCCCGGCTGCCCTCGGTGCACAAGACGATGCTCGGCTACTGCCGCGAGTTAGGGGTTCCGCTGGAGGTTGAGGTCAACACCTCGCGCAGCGCCTTCCTGCAGGCGAGCCATCTCGAAGGTGGCAAGACGGTGCAAAACCGGCAGGTGGAATACGATACCCGCGGCCACGTCTCCGAGCTTCTGGCCAAGTGTGTCCAGCGGGGCGCGCTCGATCAGGAACTCACTCCCGACGACAAAGAGCAGATGGTCGCCTTTCTGAGGCAATACGGCGACCTCTCTCCCGACCTTTTCTACAAGGGGTCGGCCCGCGCCGGATACAAAGTCAGTCCCGGAGCGGGCGATACGATCGGCGTTCCCAATGACCCCCTGGACATGCGTGCGTTGCTGTCGGCCCACCTCTGGCGGGAGTTGATGGAAGAGGACGAGATCGACTGGCAGGCCACCATGTTTCAACCCGTCGGCGGCATGGACCAGATTCCCATGGCCTTCAAGAAAAAGCTGGGGAGTGTCGTTCGGCCGCGCGCAGAAGTAGTCCAGATCCGCCAAAACGAGTCCGGCGTGAAGGTCGTCTACCGCGATCTGGCATCCGGCAAAAACGAGACGGTAAGCGCCGACTATTGCATCTGTGCCTTACCGCTCACCATCCTCAAGACCATGGACACCGATTTCTCTCCGCCGCTGAAAGCAGCGATCGATGCCTGCACCTATGACTCCGCTTACAAGATTGCCTGGGAGTCACGCCGCTTTTGGGAGCAGGAGGCCAATATTTATGGGGGCATTTCCTTCCTCCGCCAGACCGTCGACACGGTCTGGTATCCCAGCGCCTCTCTCTTTTCCGAAACCGGCATCGTTCTGGGTGGCTACGGTATTGAGAACGGCTCAGAATTCGGCAAATTGTCGGATACAGAAGCCAAGCTGGCCGCCTCCCGCCACTCGATTGAACTCCTGCATCCCGGCTGTTCGCAGGAGTTGAAGAACCCCATCTACGTCAGCTGGGGACACATCCCGTACAACCTGGGGTCCTGGGTGAGCCAAGACTACACATTGCCGGACTACAACACCGCCGCGCCGGGCTATGAGGTATGGATCCAGCCGCAAGGCCGCATCTTCATGGCCGGGGATCACACCAGCCACATCGTCGGTTGGCAGGAGGGTGCGGCGCTTTCTGCTCACCGGGCTGTGAACATGATCGGCGCCCGGAGTAACCAAGGCTTAGTGGGCCGCCGACTTCAGGAAGCTGGTGAGCGCGGCCATCTTGCTATCGGTCACCGGCCCACCGCGCGCCATAGCACGTGCCCCGTTTTGTCGGTGAGCAGCAGCACGATCTCCTGCTCCGAGGAGACCTGTAACGAGCGCAAAAATTGCACCTTGTTGACGTACAAGGGAACCGTGTATCGCCTGCGGCTGGGATGCCGGCTGGCTGCCGCGCAACGAGGCGTTCAACCACCAGCGGTACAGGATGTTTTCCGGCGCGGAGACCGGCAGCAGCCAGGTTTGCACGCCGGGCGCGGTGCCGGCAGTGAGCTGCGGCAACCAGCCGTCGACTGCCGATTGCTGATCCCGCTGAAAGGAAAGGATGAGCATGTTGAGCGGAGAGGCGAAATCCGCGGGCAGCGTGACCTTTGCCCTGTCCAGCGCATATGCGGTGACCCGCGGAAGAACTGCCGGTGAGGAAACCGGGGAATTTTGCGGGGCCGCCAGCGCGCAGGGAACTGTGAAGAGGATCAAGGCCAGTGTTCGCAGCAGTCGCATTCGGTATGGGTGGCCAGCCACCACGATCACTATCTACCAGATCTTAACCCAGAGCATCCCTGTACGCCGCAGTGGAATCGCTGCAGTCATCTTTTAATCAAGCGCAACGAAACACCCTGGTACAGGCGCGGTCGCGTATCATAAAGAAGTGAGCAGCCCCATGTCCTTTGCGCCTGAGCGGCACAGCTTTCAAACCGACGATGCCCGCCTGCGGCCCATTGCCGACAAGGTTTTGGCAGGCGAGCGTCTCGATTTCAACGATGGGGTCGCGCTCTACCGGTCGGGAGACATTCTGGCGGTGGGCTGGTTGGCCAACCACGTGCGCGAGCGGTTGCACGGCAACATTGCTTACTTCAATGTCAACCGGCACATCAATCCCACCAATGTTTGTGTGGCCGCATGCCGGCTGTGTGCCTTTGGCCGCAAAAAAGGCAGCGAAGGCTCCTACACCATGGCCCTTGAAGAAGCGTGGCAGGTCGCGGCCTCCGGTTACAGCGAAGCGGTGACGGAGTTTCACATTGTCGGTGGCCTGCATCCCGATCTTCCTTTTGAGTATTTCCTCGACCTGGTCGCGGGCCTGAAGCAGCGCTTTCCCCAGGTGCACATCAAGGCCTTCACCATGGTCGAGGTGGCCTACCTGGCGCGGCGCGCCAAGCTGACGATTGCCGAAACGCTGACCAGGATGAAGGATGCCGGCGTGGATTCCTTGCCGGGCGGCGGGGCTGAGATTTTCTCCGACCGTGTGCGGCATATTATCTGCGACCACAAGATCGATGGCGACGAGTGGCTTGAAACGGCGCGCACGGCGCACAAGCTGGGTTTACGCTCCAACGCGACCATGCTTTACGGGCACGTCGAGAACGACGAGGACCGGGTCGATCACATGCTCCGCCTGCGCGCCGTGCAGGACGATACCGGGGGCTTTCAAACGTTTATTCCTCTGGCCTTCCATCCCGCCAATACCGCGCTCGATCATCTGCCGACGACCACCGGCCTCACCGATATCCGGCAGATCGCCGTGAGCCGTTTATTGCTGGATAACTTTTCCCATATCAAATCGTACTGGCAGATGATGACGGCCAAGATCGCGCAGATCTCCTTGCGCTTCGGCGCCGACGATATCGATGGGACGGTGGTGGAAGAAAAGATCTACCACGACGCCGGAGCAACCACGCCCCAGGGAATGCGGCGTGCTGACCTGATTCGTCTGATCCGTGAGGCTGGCCGCGAACCGGTGGAGCGAGACACGCTTTACCGCAACGTCGTCCGCCACGAAGACACCTTCACCGTCGCCGTCTAGCGTACTACCCTTCCGCTCGGCTCTCTGCGGTGGAGGGTTCAAGCCGGATACCGGACGGAAGGACTCTGCGGCATCCTGCTTTAAGACCCAGCTTGCTCCCGCAGGCGGGGAGGACAGGCGCGCCTTTCGCTTGCGCCGCACTTCGCGAATAGCAACCAGGATCAGCCCGGTAAAGGTAATCGCTAACAGGATGATGGCGTAGCGGCCGTGCAGTTCCGTCACTTCGCCATACAGCAGGGCAAGACCCACAAAGACAAAGAAGAGATGGGCACAGAAGACTTCGAGCGAAGCTTTGCCCAGGGTCAAAAGCGGCTCAACCAGCACCATGCGGGTGAGATATTTCCGCGACCAGTAAACCATGCAGGAAAAGGCGAAAAGATTCAGCACGCGCAGCGGACCGATCTGCCACTTGTCCAGGGCCAGGCCGAGCGTCTCCTGCGTCAGATGAGGGCCAAGCCAGTCATGGCGCACGCCCAGAAAGAAGAGGCAAATCGCCCCGCTCATGGGAAAACATAGCCAGGCAGCTTGCTTAAGGGGTTCTCACCCTGCGCGGATTTGGCTCCCAACCACAAAGCCAGAACCCAGATGGCCTGCCAGGCAAAAAGATTGAAAGCTCCCGTTTCCTGCAGCGGTATATGCAGCCCGGTGGCGTGCACCACCAGGGCATGCATCCAGGTGCGCAGGCCAAACTGCGCCAGCAGCCAAATGACGCCGCTGACGATCAGAATGCGATTCCAGCCCCGGCGCACGGCCACATTGAGGATATAGGGCGTCAGCAGCAGGAAAGTGACGTACATGGGCAGGATGTCCAGCAGCGGCGGACAGTAGATCAGGAGCAACGATCCGATGATCGCGGTGAGCGGGTGGGCCAGATAAAAATTCAGCAGGTTGTAGATGGCGGCGCGATGGGTGTGGGCGGCGAATGCTGCCACGACGGTAAACACCATGGTCAGCATGATCAGGTGGTAGCCGTAGATCCTAAGCGCCCGCTTCCAGAGTTTGGTGCGCATCCCCTCGCTGTCTTCCGCAGCCTGGTGGATATAAAGCGTGGCCACCAGCATGGCAGACAAAAATACAAAGCCCTCGGCCGAGGAAACAAATCCAAAGGGCTGATTGACCACGTCGCTGAGACGCGTAGGCAGGTGGGTCAGCGTCATCCAGACCAGGAAAAGTCCGCGCAAAGCGTCCAGCTCCGGACGGCGCTGTATCTTTCCCAGCCGGAGTACTTTCCTTGAAGCCGACTTTACATCCATCCGCACGCACCTGTAGTGCTCATCGGTCGACCACTACTCTTTAGAGACGCAGTTTGGAGCCAGAGGTTGCGGAATAGCGAGGAAAGGGTTGCACGCAACCCTCTTAACTGATTCTACCGAATGGCCGAAAGCGGGACCGCTGTTGAAAACCCAGGGACCCCGCGAGTAAACCCACGGCATTTTTGAGCAGAAGTGAAAATGCTCAATAGGCAGGAATGCCGGTGATGCTCTGACCGATAATCAGCGCGTGGATATCGTGCGTGCCTTCGTAGGTCTTCACCGATTCCAGATTCATCATGTGCCGCATGACCGGATAATCGTCGGTAATGCCGTTGCCGCCGAGGATATCGCGTGCCATGCGAGCACACTCCAGGGCCATCCAGACGTTATTCCGCTTGGCCATGGAGATGTGTTCAAAGCTCACTTTGCCGGTGTCTTTCAGTCGCCCTACCTGGAGGGCGAGCAGCTGGCCCTTGGTGATTTCGGAGATCATCCAGGTCAGTTTCTCCTGCACCAGTTGATGGCTGGCGATCGGTTCTTCGCGGAATTGCTTGCGCAACAAGGAGTACTGCAGGGCAGTGTCGTAGCAGGACATCGCAGCCCCCAGGGCTCCCCAACTGATGCCGTAGCGCGCCTGGTTGAGGCACATGAGCGGCGACTTGAGCCCTCCCGAGCCGGGCAGCAGGTTGCACGCCGGAATACGCACATCCTGCAGGGAAAGCCCGGAGGTGACGGAGGCGCGCAGCGACCACTTGCCATGCACATCGTAGGCGGAGAAACCGGGGCGATTGGTTTCCACCAGAAAGCCGCGGACTTTGCCATCTTCTTCTTCCACCTTGGCCCAGATCACGGCGACGTCGGCGATGGAGCCGGAGGTGATCCACATTTTCTCGCCGTTGAGAATGTACTCGTCGCCTTCTTTGCGGGCGCGGGTGCGCATGCCGCCCGGGTTGGAGCCGAAGTCGGGCTCGGTCAGCCCGAAGCAGCCCAGCTTTTCTCCCGTCGCCAGAAGCGGCAGCCACGCATCTTTCTGCGCGTCGCTGCCGAAGGTATAGATGGGGTACATGACCAGGGCGGACTGCACGCTGACAAAGCTGCGCAGGCCGGAGTCGCCTCGCTCCAGCTCCTGCATCACCAGGCCGTACTCCACGTTGGACATGCCGGCGCATCCATAGCCCTCGATGTTGGCGCCGAAGAAACCGAGCTGCCCCATGGGCTGGACCAGCTCGCGGGGAAAGCGGCCATCACGATTGCACTGCTCGATGATGGGGATGACATTGTCTTCGACGAACTGGCGGGTGGTATCGCGCGCGAGTAGCTCGTCGCCCGAAAGCAGCCCGTCAAACTGGATAAAGTCGACGCCTTTGAATTTGAACGCCATGCCGGTAGGCACCTCAGAAAGCTGGTAGCAAACCCTTAAGACTAGCAGAGATTGGGCCACCAGGTGAAGGATCGCCCTGGCTTACGGGAGCAACCGTGACAGTTACTTAAGTCGCTGGTAGAGGTGAGTATCGGGGCACGACTCCACCACGGTTTTTTGCCACACCGGCAACAAATGCTGGGTGGCCCATTCAAGCCTCCCGGCGCCTGCCCCGGCGTGCCGTGGGGCTTGAGTGGGATAAGGGCTTTCGATGTGCCACCTTCCGTTTGTCACGCCAGCTCAAGGGAAATAAAAATTCTCTAGAAGGGTAGCTGGTTCTCCCCTGGCTGGAATGAGCTCTCACGCAGACTCTTTAGCCCGTGAGGTACAGCCCCCGCAGCTCGTAAAGTCATGCCCTGATACAAAGCGCTAGAGCGGTGGCTACCAGAAAACTCCTGGGAAAACCCTCTACGACAAATATTCCTTCAGAAACGGATCGTCACTGTGCACCAGGTCATGCGTGGAACCATCGAAAACGATGTGACCGTCATGCAGCACGAGGAAGTCGGTTTTGGAGTCCAGATGGCCGTCGGGAATGGGGACCATGTGGTTTAAGTCGCGGTCGAATGTGTGGGTGGCAAGGGTGAAGGCATCCTGAAGGCGATGCGTGACCAGCAACGAGCTGGTGCGGTAAACATCGCGCTGCTTCATGACCAGCTCAATGATAGTGGTCGAAGTGATCGGGTCCAGTCCGCCGGTGGGCGAGTCGTATAGCAGCAGATCCGGCCGGTTAACCACCGCCCGGGCGATCGCGACCCGGCGGCGCATGCCACCTGAGAGTTGGGAAGGATACTTGTCCAGCGTCTGCTCCAGCTCTACGAAGCGCAGGGCCTCCGTCACGCGCTGGGTTACTTCAGCCTCCGGGACCTTCTGCTCCATCAATCGGTAGGCCACGTTGTCCCGCACGGTGAGCGAATCGAAGAGGGCGCCTTCCTGAAAAACCATGCCAATGCGTCCTCGCAATTCGAAGAGCTGCTCTTCCGGCATATTGTTGATCTCTTCGCCAAAGACGGTGATGGTGCCGGAGTCAGGCCGCATCAATCCATTCGCGAGCTTCAGCAACACGCTCTTGCCGCTCCCGGCGGGTCCCAACAGGATGCGGGTTTCGCCCGTTGATACGGTCAGAGAAATATCTTCGAGAACCTGTTTCCCTTCAAACCCGATGGAGACGTGATCGAAGACGACGACTGGCTGCCCCGGATCATCCAGGGCTACCGTGGATGAAGGCTGGGTCGAGGTGCTCATAGGCTCACCGGCCGAAGACACCGATCATGAACCGGCTGATTACAAAGTCGACAAAAATGATGAGCACCGAGGAGACCACCACCGCCTGGGTAGTGGAGCGGCCAACACCCTGGGTGCCGCCGCGCGTGTTCATCCCATAGAAACAGCCGATGCTGGCAATGATGAAGCCAAAAACAACGGGTTTCACCAGGCCCTGAAGAATATCGGGATAGCGCAGAGTCTGGTAAGCAGTATGGAAGTATTGGGAACCGTCTTGCCCAAGCATGACGACTGAAACGAAGGCTCCCCCCATGGTGCCCACCGTGTCAGAGATGATGGTCAGAAAAAAGAGCATGATCACGGTGGCGAAAAGGCGAGGGGTCACCAGTTTTTTTAACGGATCAGTGCCCAGCGCACGCATGGCATCGATCTGTTCGGTCACCATCATCGATCCCAGTTCGCTGGCCATTCCCGACGCGTTACGGCCGGAAACCATAAGGCTGGTGAGCACCGGGCCCAGCTCCTTGATCATGGAAAGGCTGACTAACTCCCCGGTAATGGCGGTGGCGCCGAACTGGGCCAGGGAAGACGCGGATTGCAGCGCAAGGACTCCGCCGGTAAAGAAGCCGGTGAGGATGACGATGGGCAGTGAACCTATGCCGATCGAGTCGGCCTGAACAATGAGATCGGCGAAATAGTGAGGCCGCTGGAAGATGTTCGCAATGGCCCGGCCGGCGAGCAGGGCGTAGTTCTGCACCGACGTGACGGTCTTCTTGGCCCAGCCCTCAATCCTATCGAATGGCATAGTTTAAATCGTTGGGACGCAAGCCGAGAGTACCACAGGGCAATCGCAACGGGACCCCCGGGTGCCCCATATCTGCCCGGTTTTGGCAGATGTGGGATACCGCGGCTGTCGACCGGCCATTCCATCCCGGCATCCAATCTCGGGGGCCTGAATCATTTTCACTTCTGCTGAATACAGAGCAACTGCTCTCGACGTGGCTTTTCCTCAAGAAAAACCGCACGTCGCTAAACTTGCATGTGCAGAGTAGAAGTGAAAATGCTATAGGCAATCTACAGCTGCACAATCGACGGTTCGGCGTTCGTGGAATTTCATATCTGCCAAAACCGGGCAGATATGGGGCACCCGGGGGTTCCATTACGCGGAGAAAGCTTCGACCGAAAGCTCTTGGTGAGAAATGCCTTTAGGCTGTACGTACATGCTGTGCCATGAAATCGGCTTTAGCCGCTGAGGGATGATTTCCACTCCATGAGCCACTTTCCCCCAGCCCGCTAGTCTTTCAAGCGCTTCTTGATCTCGATCGAAAGGCGCTTGATCTTCTGGTTGAGCGTGGACAGCGGGATGCGGAATTGCTCCGCCGCGTCCGTCTGGTTCCACTTGCAGCGCTCCAGTTTGTCGATGATAATGCGCCGCTCGATATCTTCCAGAATGTCGAATAAGGAGGCGTCCGGGTTGTGCTCCAGCAGGCTGGAGGAATAGCTGCGGCCGGTGAGATGCCCGGGAAGAAGGTCGAAACCAATGCTGGAAGTGGAGGAGAGCACCACTCCGCGCTCGATCACGTTTTCCAGTTCGCGCACATTGCCCGGCCAGTCGTAATCCATCAGCACGCGCATCGCTTCGGGTGCGAGCGTACGCGGGGCCAGGTCGTTCTCCTCAGCGTAGCGCTTGAGGAAGCTCGCCGCCAGCAGCGGAATATCTTCGCGGCGAGTGCGCAGCGGCGGCAGATCGATGGTGATGACGTTGAGCCGGTAGTACAAATCTTCGCGAAACTTGCCTTCACGCACCGCCTGCCGCAGGTCGACGTTGGTGGCCGCCAGGATGCGCACATCCACCTGGATCTCGTGCACTCCGCCCAGATGCATGAAGCGGCGGTCCTGCAGCACGCGCAGCACCTTGGCTTGCGTATCCATCCCCATGGTGCCGATCTCGTCCAGGAAGAGTGTGCCAAAATTAGCCACCTCGAAGAGTCCCTTCTTGGCCGAGACGGCGGAGGTGAACGCGCCCTTGACGTGGCCGAAGAGAGTGGATTCGAGCAGATCGCTGGGCATGGCGCCGGTATTCACGGGCACAAAGGGCTTGTCGCGGCGGGGCGAATTGGCGTGGATCGCTTTGGCGATCAGCTCCTTGCCGGTGCCGCTTTCGCCCTGGATCAGGATGGTGGAGCGAGTGGGAGCTACCTGCGCCACCAGGTCGAAGATGCGCAACATCGGCTCGCTCTTGCCAACGATATTTTCAAAGTTGTAGCGCTGCTTCAGGGCCCGCTTGAGCTGGACATTCTCTTCTTCCGCGCGCTGCCGGGCGGTGGCGGCGCGGATATCCGCCAGCAGCTTTTCGTTGTCCCATGGTTTCTGGACGAAGTTCTGGGCCCCCCCATTCATGGCGTCGACCACATTGCCGACAGTTCCATAGGCGGTGATCATGATCACCGGCAGGTTGGGTTGGCGCTCCCGTATACGAGCCAGAATCTCCAGCCCGTTTTGGCCAGGCAGCGCCAGGTCCAGCAGCACCAGGTCGTAGCTCCGGCTATCGATGCATTTGAGTCCAGCCTGACCTTCCGGGGCCAGGTCCACGACATAGCCTTCGAGCAGCAGCAGCGTTTCCAGGGATTCACGGATGGCTGCTTCGTCGTCAATGATCAGAATCCGCGGCGCCGGTTCGGTAGAAACGTTGGCTCTGCTTTGTGCGACGAGAATGCCGGCCTCAGACATGGGCGGGTTTCCTTGCCATAGGAAATTCGAGATGGAACGTGGTTCCGCTGCCCACCTGGCTTTCCACCTGGATCTTGCCGGCGTGCTCCTGGATGATGCCGTAGCTCACTGCCAGTCCAAGTCCTGTGCCCCGCCGCTGGCCTTCGCTGACCGTCGACTTGGTGGTGAAGAAGGGATCGTAGATGCGCTGCACGTGTTCCAGCGCGATGCCCGAACCGGTATCGGATACGTCGACCGCCACATGGCCGTTCGCCTGCGTGGCCACCCGCAGCATGCCGCCGGCCGACATCGCGTCCTTGGCGTTCAGAAACAGGTTGAGAAAGACCTGCTGCAGTTTGCCGGAGTTCCCCAGAATCGGGGGCAGGTCATCCTCGAGCGAAGTTTCCAAATGAACCTGGGATGCCCGGAACTGGTGTTCCAGCAGCTTCAGCGTTTCCAGGATGATGTGGTTCAGATCGAGAGCCGTGAACTCCGCCGCGCCGGTACGGGAAAAATTGAGCAGGCCGTTGACGATCTCCGATGCGCGGAACGTCTGCTGCGTGATCTTGTCCAGCAGTGGAGCCACTCGCTGATCTCCCCGAACCTGCTTGGCCAGCATCTGGGTGTAGGAAGAGATCACCGCCAAGCGGAGTGTTGACCTCGTGAGCCACGCCGGCCGCCAGCAGTCCGATGGAAGAGAGCTTGTCGGCTTGGGCCAGCTGTGCTTCGAGCTCCATGCGTTCCGTAATGTCATCCACGATAATGATGCGGCCCACTTCCTCAAAGTTGCGCGAGACCAGGGGAGCGATGGCCACGTTGGCGCAGCGCGTCTCGCCGCTGCGGGTCTGCAGCCGGAAGCGATAGAGGTTGTGCACCCCAGGTTCATCTTTCAAACGGAGGAATTCGCTGACAAACTCCGCCGGCAAGATGTCGCGCAGATATTGCCCCACCGCCTCCTGGCGCGACATGGCATACATCACTTCCATCTGCGCGTTCCAGCTTTCGATGCGCTCTTCCAGGTCGACGGCAAAGACCCCGACATTGATCGACTCGACGATGTTCTCGTTGAACTCCTTCAGCCGCTCGTACTCGGATATTTTCTGCTCCAGGCTGGCGTACAAGCGCGCATTCTGGATCGCGATGCCGATGTAGCTCGCCATGGATTCCAGCAACTCGACATCTTCGCTGGAAAGAAAGTCTCCATGGGTCGTGCGTCCCAGCCCGATGATGGCGATCGTCTTCTGCTGCAGGCGGCAGGGCAGGTAGTAGTTGAGATCGAGCAGGGCCGCCGCCTGGCGCTCTTCATCCGGGAAGTGCAGCACCTGTTGCGGGTTCTCGAGGAACAGGTGAGTGCCGGCGTCGGGCTGATCGAAATCGAGAAAATCGAGTGCCGGGCGGCTTTCCGGGCTTAGTAGTTGTGCAGGCAGGCCGTGGGCGGCCTTCAACGAGTAGCTTCTTCCGTCGGCGTTCGGAATGAAGATGGCGACGCGCGCCACCAGCAGAGTTTCCGACAGCCGGTCCACGATCGAGTGGAGCAGTCTGTCCAGATCGGTCTGCGAGCTCAAACCGCGGCCGAAGGTGATCAGCGTCTGCCGATAGTCGTAGCGCTTGCGGTCGAAGACCCGGTCGACCCGGTCTTGAATAGCGCGTTTGAGCGGTTCGAAAAGCTGCGCGGTGATGATGATGGCGGCGATCAAGCCCCACGCCCCCGCGCTGGGCAGGCGGGTGTGCACCACCTCTGCCGCGAAGGCGACCGCGCCAAAATAAAGGCCGACCAGTGAAGCCGTCGCCAGGGTGTAGGTGACGCCGCGCTTGAAGATCAAGTCGACGTCCATCAGGCGGTAGCGGACAATGGCCCAGCTAAAGGTCAGGGGCAAAAAGATCAGGCAAATCCCCCCCAGCTTGACCAGAGCGCTGGGAACCGCAACGCCGGTGAGAGTAGGAATGACGTCCAGCACCGTGAAGGGAATGACGGTGAGCAACGTCCCCCGGGTCAGCCACTTCAACTGCTGGCGGCGCAGCGGGTTCTTCTGGCGCAGATAGTTGCGGAAGAAGACCACGGCAGCTACGACGAAATAGAGCGCCAGGTAGCCAATGGCGAGCTGGTCAAGACGTGTTGCCAGCAACCCTGTGGCTTCCCATTGCTGTATGGCCACCACTTGCAACACGATCACGGCCAAGCCGGGAAGGTAAATCAGGGAGTAGATCCAATGGCGGCGAGAGGCTGGCCGCTCCTCTGGAAACGCTAACGCGAAGTGCAGAAATAGCGCAGGCTGCAGCGCCTCAGCCAGGATCTTGCCCCAATAGATGGTCCAGTCAAAGGTATTGAATTTGCCCGTGTAATTAAACGAATACAGGACAAATGAGGCCAGACAAAAGACGAAAAAGTGAGTCGCCCTGGGAGCCGTCCAACGCCGGAAGAGGACATAGAGACCAATGGAAAGGTAAACCAGCGCAATCAGCCGCAGACCCTGGTTCTGGCTGCGGTCGGTGGGCTCCAGCAAAACCGATGCGTGGATGGAAACGCCCGAACGGACCAGCAGGTAGTCGATGTTCCGCCAGGTGCCCACAGCAAACCACTGATGGGTAAGGAACGATACCCGAGGCGTGGCCACGTTATTCGCGGAAACGAGCAGGTCCCCGGTCTTGATCCCGGCCCGCTCGCCGGGGCCATCTTTCAGCACCCGCTGGGCCTTGAGACCGCCGGGCGCTTCTAACCAGGAAACCTGGTCGGTGGGCAGCGAGAAAGAACTTTCTTTAGCAAAATTCAGCGAGGCAAGAATCGCAGCCGCCAATGTGAAGCCAGCGAGAAGAACCACCGCTACCCGAATTTGAAACGGCTTAAGCATCGCGTTGGTGCGAAAAAGAAGAGAGGCCCCCGTAGGCACAGAGCACGCCGCGGACCAACAGGAAAGCTCCCTGCCTGGCCGCTGCCCGGGGCATCGCCCATTTGCAGCCACAGTATACTCTTGATTCAAGGAGGGATATACGCTGTCCGATCACGCCGCTATCCGCTTAGTCACTCCCCTCGATCCAGAGCCTGCTGTTTTCCACCATACAGATATGACGGGACATATCGACTAATCCCGTTTTCGGGAAATTGGGGATCGAGTGGGAGGATAGGACATTGTCCGCGAAAATCAGGCAGAAACTGCCGTGAGTCCATCTTTCGGGCATCTCCAATCGCCGGTTGTTTTCCTGCACAGTTTGAATAGAATGTGAATTTCGTACGCAGTGTGAGGTCGCTATGGCATTGGCGCGCTGGATGTTGGACGCGCTTCGGGCGCGTCCGGATTGAGAAGCACTGGGTCCAGGTGGATGGGCACCAGATGCACTGCCTCAAAGCCGGGGCAGGACCGGAGCTGATTCTGCTCCACGGCCTTTTGGGTACCGCCACCACCTGGGAGCTGACCATCCCCAGCCTTGCCGCGGAATCCACAATTTATGCCGTGGATGCACTGGGCATCGGCGAATCGGAACGGGTGCCGGGCATCGATGCGACCCTGGAGGCGCAGGCCGCCCGGGTCGTAAAGTTCATGGACGCGTCCGCCATCCGCAGTGCGGATTTCCTGGCGACTTCTCATGGCGGAGCCGTGGCTCTGATGCTGGCCGCCAAATATCCCGCCCGGGTAAGAAACCTGTTGCTGCACGCGCCGGCGAATCCCTTCTCTCGCCTGAGCGACCCTCTCATCCGCTTTTACCTATCGGGCCTGGGGACTTGGTTCGCGCACCGCATCCCCCATCTGCCGGAACCGATGCAGGCGCTCGCCCTGGGCCGTATGTACGGCGATCCTAAGCAGTTACGGGACGGCTCCCTGGGGAAATACATCCACTCGCTGCGGGTTCCGGGCACCATCGCGTATGTGCTCAGCATGCTGAGCGCATGGTCCGACGACATGGCCAGGCTGGAGTTGACGCTCAAGCAGGTGCGCGGATTCCCAACCTTGCTGCTCTGGGGAGACCGGGACCGGGCCGTGTCTCTGGAGTCTGCCCAGGAGTTGCGGCGCTGTTTTGACCGGGTGGAGTTGGTGCACCTGCCAGGGACGGGGCACCTGCCCTATGAAGAATGCCCGGAGACGCTTACCCGGCTGGTGAACTCCTTTTTGGCACGGATGCGCGGACAAAGCGAGGCCGGTCCTCAACTGGTCCCAGGCAGAGCGCGTTTGGGGTGATGAAACACCTTTGATGTTTTGGCTAAATCTCAGGCCGCCGGCTAGCCAAAGCGGCGCATACTAGGTCTAATAGCTGTAGCGTGGTGCGCCTACGGTTACGGGACAGAGGTTGTGATGAGCAAAATGCTGCGCAAGAAGCTGATACCGGCGGAATTCCTGGTCGTGAGTAGCTTGCTGTTGGCGCCCAGCCTGGCGCTAACCGGATATGGACAGAACACCCCGCAAAGCAGCCCTCCAACTGCTGCTCCCTCGGATACCCCTCCTTCGGCATCGACTCCGCCAGGCCCAGGCGACTGACCCCAAGATGCCGGGCGTGAAACAAGGCAGCATCGACGATGTGAATGCCGTGGGCACACGCGACATTGGCGGCCGTGGCATGGGGAATTGGTACTCCACCGAGACCGAGATTCGCATGGGCAAGGGCTATGCCATGCAGATGGAGAAGAGCGTCAAGTTCGTCAACGACCCGACCGTGGTTGAGTACGTGAACCGGATCGCGCAAAACCTGGTCAAGAATTCTGACGCCAAGGTTCCTTTCACCATCAAGGTCATCGATGCCGATGAAGTGAACGCCATGGCGTTGCCCGGCGGCTTCATGTATGTGAATAGCGGTCTGATTCTGACCGCGGACGATGAAGCGGAGATGGCGGGCGTGATTGCGCATGAGATAGCGCACGTGGCAGCGCACCATGCGGTGCGCGAGCAGACGCGCATGAACTACGCACAGCTGGGCACGATTCCGTTGATCTTCATCGGCGGCTGGACCGGGTATGGCATTTATGAGGCGGCGCAGATCGGCATTCCGCTGACCTTCCTGCAGTTCTCGAGAGGCTTTGAGTCGCAGGCCGACTTTCTGGGCGTGCAATACATGTACCGTGCAGGCTATGACCCGCAGGCATTCGTAACGATTTTCGAAAAGCTCGAAAATCTGGAGAAGACCAAGCCGCACCTGATTGCCAAAGCATTTTCCAGCCACCCGCAGACCCCGGACCGCATTGAGGCGACGCAAAAGGAGATTGCCACCCTGCTGCCGCCGCGGGCGGAGTACGTGGTGACGACTTCGGAGTTTGACGACGTCAAGGCTCGTTTGGCGCGCATCGAGAACAAGCGCAAGCTGAATGACGGCGGCAAGGGCAACCAGCCCACTTTGCGCCGTGCCAGCTCTACCAACAGCGACCCGAACGCGCCTGACTCTTCCCAGCCAGGCAATGACCGGCCGACGCTGCAGCGCCGGACGATAACTAGTTCAGCGCCACGGCTATACACGCGTATGCTCAATGAAAGGTGATTTGGTCGAGGTTGTGATGAGCAAATACTGCGCAAGAAGCTGATACCGGCGGAATTCCTGGTTGCGAGTAGCTTGCTGCTGGCGCCCAGCCTGGTGCTTACCGGGTATGGACAGAACACCCCGCAAAGCAGCCCCCCAACTGCCGCTCCCTCGGATGCTCCTCCCGCTGCATCCACTCCCCCAGCGGCTTCACCCCTTCAGCGGCATCTACTCCGCCCAGGCGCAGCGACGGACGCGACGATGCCCGGCGTCAAACCAGGCAGCATTGACGACGTAAACGCTGTGGGCACCCGCGATATTGGGGGACGCGGCATGGGCAATTGGTACTCCACCGAGACCGAGATCGGCATGGGCAAGTCCTACTCCATGCAGTTGCAGAAGAGCGTCAAGTTCGTCGATGATCCGACCATCGTTGAGTACGTGAACCGGATCGCGCAAAACCTGGTCAAGAATTCTGACGCCAAGGTTCCCTTCACCATCAAGGTCATCGATTCCGATGAAGTGAACGCCATGGCGTTGCCCGGCGGCTTCATGTTTGTAAATAGCGGCCTGATTCTGACCGCGGACGATGAAGCGGAAATGGCGGGTGTGATCGCGCATGAGATAGCGCATGTGGCGGCGCACCATGCGGTGCGCGAGCAGACGCGGATGAACTACGCGCAGTTGGGCACGATTCCGCTGATCTTCATTGGCGGCTGGACTGGGTACGGCATTTACGAGGCGGCGCAGATCGGCATTCCGCTGACCTTTCTGCAGTTCTCCAGAGGCTTTGAGTCCCAGGCCGATTTTCTGGGCGTGCAGTACATGTATCGTGCGGGCTACGATCCGCAGGCATTTGTAACTATCTTTGAAAAGCTTGAAAATCTGGAGAAAACCAAGCCGCACCTGATTGCCAAAGCGTTTTCCAGTCACCCGCAGACGCCGGACCGCATTGAGGCGACGCAAAAGGAGATTGCCACCCTGCTGCCGCCGCGGGCGGAGTACGTGGTGACGACCTCGGAGTTTGACGACGTCAAGGCTCGTTTGGCGCGCATCGAGAACAAGCGTAAGCCGAATGACGGCGGCAAGGGCAACCAACCTACTTTGCGCCGTGCCAGCTCCACGAATAGCGACCCAACCGCACCGCCTGACTCTTCGCAATCAGGCTCCCAGCCGGGCAATGACCGGCCAACACTGCAGCGCAGGGACGATAACTAACTAAGCCCTTCTCAGCTCGCCCTGATCACAAAACGCCTGGGTGCCCCACATCTCGCTCGTTTATCGCGAAATGTGGAGCCCGAACTCAACCGTTCATCTCGAAGGGTCTAACACGCCAAGGAAAGCAGGTGCCCATACCCAGCATTCGGCGAGACTTGTTTCTTTGCAACCGCAGCGCACCCGGCCGGCTCAGCAGCCTTTCTTGCACTTGGCCAGGATGGCGGCCTGCAGGCGTTCGCGGAGTCCGTCGGGCAACTCATAGATCTCGTGATTGCGGTAAATCTCGATCGTCTTTTGCGTCGTCCGCAGGGTGATCACGCAGTGCTCGCAGCCCTCGAGGTGGACCTGCAGATCGGCGACCAGGCCAGTAGGAACCTGATTATCGAGAAAGTCACCGAGTTGCGCCAGAAACTCTGAGCAGTTCATTTGGTCCCATCCTCATTCTTGCGGAAGTAGCGGCTCAACCGCTCCCGCAACTGCAGCCGCGCTCGCAGTAGCCGCGACTTGACCGCGGGCACACTCAATCCGAGCGTTTCCGCAGTTTCCTCCGTGGAAAGTCCTTCCACGTCGCGCAAGACGAAAACTACCCGGAAGCCAGGTGGCAAGCCCTGGATCGTCTTACGCAGTATCTCTGCCAACTCCGACTGCCCGTACATCATCTCGGGGTCGGGCCGCCATTCGGCCAGATCACGCGGCATGGAGCCCTCTTCGGTCTCCACATCCTCGTCGATCGACACCATGCGGCCGGTGCGGCGCTTACGCAGCCGCATCAGCGACTCGTTTACCGCGATGCGGACCAGCCAGGTATAAAACTTCGAATTACCTTGAAACTGCTCCAGCTTCTCGTAGGCCTTAAGAAATGCATCCTGAACCACATCCTCTGCATCTTCCCGGTTCTGGGTGATGTGCTGAGCGATGCGGAACACCTGGCGATCGTACTGCTTCACCAGTTGCTCGAAGGCCTGTACGTCGCCTTCTTTCGCCCTGTTGACCAGCAGGATGTCAGGGTGAACTTCTTCGGTCCCTTGTGCTTGGATGATAGGCATGTCAGTCGGGTTCAGAAATTCGACCTTTCCAGACCTCTCTCCTGTTGCTGCACCTTGCGGATGCGGGGGAGAAGGGGTATCGATGCGAGAGCGCATGGGGTGGGCCGCCCGCAGGCGCTGCGCGTCTGTCTCATACTAAATGGGCATGGCGGGGCACGGCAAAATGGGTAATCTGCGAAGTAGGGCATAGTGTCGATCTGCAGTACAGGCCTGGTAGGGCAGGATTCACCCTGATTTACGCCATCCGCATGACCACTCCCGATGTGGGCAGGCAGCGGTGTTTGATTGGGTTCCTGCCGGGGTTGGGCTTGGAGGAAAGCCTGCCTGCAACCAAATTTTCCGCTTAGAGTCTCTATATAGGAGCAGATTTGCGTATGGTCTACCGGGTCGGGTTCTCCTTCGACCAAACCGCGCAAGTGGCCGGTAATTTTGGCATCCGTTGATAGCAAATCCGCTGCAGGCAGGGAAGTGAACGAGTTGGCGGAAGTAATCCATCGAATGGCGACGCTCCGAACCCTTCTGCCCTGGGCATTGCTGCTCGCCGTGAGTGGCACAGGAGCCCAGACCACGCCTGCCACGCATAAGCCGAGCTCATCATCATGCGAGTTCGACCACGCATGCCAAGACGGGTACGTCGCACGCCAAAGCGCATGTTCGCCACGCCAAGACACATCGCAAGCCCCGTTCCGCCAGGAGCATCGCCCGCAGCCATAAGCTTCAGATGGCCTTTGTCGCGTCGTCGCAACTGCGGCCGATGGCCCAGGAACTGACAGCGATGCGGTCACCGGCTGCTTACGCCGGGGTGACTGCCTACGCGCATGCGCACACCGGGGAAGCAGCGTCCGCGGCTTACCTGGCCTTAGGTCATGCCTACCTCCTGGATCATCGCTATCCCGACGCAGCTTCCAGTTTCCAGAAAGCCAATGCCACGGGTAAGACGCTGGACGATTACGCCGATTTTCTGGCTGCCCAGGCGGAGATGGAAGCGGGCAAGCTGTCCGATGCTGAGACACTGCTGACCGGGTTTGCCGCCAAATATCCGGAAAGCATTTTTGTCGGCCGCTTGCCGGTGATCATTGCCAACCTCTCGCTCCAGCAAAACGATCCGCAGACGGCTTTGCGGGTTCTTCACCAACATGCCTCCGACCCAATCTCGACCCACGCGGATTTTCAGTTGGCGCTGGCACGGGCCAACCAGATGACGGGAAACGTGGACGAGGCGGCCAAGCTCTATCGTCACATCTTCCTCAGCTTTCCTCTGAGCGACGAAGGTGCGCAAGCCAAGGCGCAACTGGCCGTGGTGGGTGCTGCGGCGCCGTTGACGACGGGCGAGCGCAGAGCCCATGCTGATGCGTTGTATGCGGGTGGCCGCTACGGAGACGCGGGCGAGGAGTATCGCGCACTGGCGCAAGCAGATCCCGCAGCCAGGAATGCCCTGCTGGTGGCCGCCGCGGAGTGTGACCTGAAGACCAAGCGCCTGAGCAAGCAGGAACTGGATGGGCTGCCGGACACGCAGGATGAGAGCGGCGCGCGGCGCATGTATCTGGCCGTGGAACTGGCGCGCAACAAGGATGATGGCAGCACGCAGCAGAGTCTGGTGAGTCAGATGGAACAACGATTCCCAGAGAGCCCGTGGTTGGCCGAAGCGCTCTACTCTTCGGCAAACATGTATCTGCTGCGCAAAGACTATCCCCAGGCGATTGTCTACTACAGTGAGCTGGCCACGCGCTTTCCCAGCCACCGCTATGCGCCCAGCAGCCATTGGAAGGCGGCTTGGCTGAACTATCGACTGGGAAACTACTCCGCCGCGGCGATGCTGTTCGACAAGCAGATTGCGCTGTATGAGGGAGGCAAGGAGATTCCCGCGGCGCTGTATTGGCGCGGGCGCCTGTACGCCGACCAGGAACACCAGCCGGCGATGGCCGCGGCTTACTACCAGACCGTCTCCCGAGCCTTCGAGCATTATTACTATGCCCAGATGGCGCGCGAGCGCCTGACGGAGATTGGCCCGGTGACGCCGGCCGACGTGGCTATGCTGAGCAACATTCACCGCGAAGAGATTCCGCCGCTTACCGACGATGTTCCGGAAGATGACGAGCATGTGATCAAGGCGCGCCTGCTGGCCAACGCGGGATTGAACGAGTTCATTCCGGCGGAGATTCAGGCGGCCGATGGCAGCGACCAGTGGGGAGCTTTTGCGGAGGCGGAGATTTATTCCTCGGACGGCGAAACCTTC
This sequence comes from uncultured Acidobacteriaceae bacterium, assembly GCA_963736535.1. GTDB lineage: Bacteria > Acidobacteriota > Terriglobia > Terriglobales > Acidobacteriaceae > PALSA-350. The sequence continues at coordinate 18,945 of CAVTPN010000005.1, read as the reverse complement.
CGTGCGATGCGCGTGTTGAAGCGGGCTCTGCCTTTCTATACCTCGGCGCCGATCGACACCATTCCCATGGGCTACTGGAAGATTCTTTTTCCCCAGCAATACTGGGGTTCGATTGAGCAGGAGGCAAGCAAGAATGGATTGGATCCGTACATGGTGGCCTCGCTCATCCGCCAGGAATCGGAGTTCAACCCCGCGGCCATTAGCCCTTCCAATGCGTTCGGGCTGATGCAGTTGCTGCCCTCGGTTGGGCGTTCGATGGCGAAGGAAGAGGGCATCCACCATTTCAACGAGGTCGAGCTGTTCAATCCGCAGACCAATATCCGGCTCGGCTCCCGCTACCTGAAGCAGACATTGGATAAATTTGACGGCCAGGCTCCCTATGCCTTTGCCGCCTACAACGCGGGTGACAGCCGGGTAACGGATTGGCAGTCGATCGGCAAGTATCACGGCATGGATGAGTTTGTAGAATCGATTCCTTTTACTGAGACGCGCGAGTATGTGCAGGCGATTGTGCGCAATGAGTCGATCTATCGTGAGTTGAAGGCGCGTGAGTTGAATGCGACGCATGAGTTGAGCTCAACCACGCCGCAGGCGCAGGGGAGCGCCGTTGGCCAGCAGAAGACGATGCCCACGCAGCAGTAGTGCTATGTGCATGTTTGGTGCATGCGCCGGGAGAATTGATCTGGCGAACGAATCGTGGATTGACGAAAACAAGACTCGCGGAAAGAATGAGGTCAATGTTCCGCTGGTGGAATCCGGAATGTAACAAAACTTCACCTCGGTAGGTGACTCGGCCAATGAGTAAGCATCAGCAGAACAGATTCCCCCGGCTTGCGATTGTGGGCCCGACTGATAAAAAACCACGGCAACAGCCTGCTGGGCCGCGGTGGTGGGGCCCGCAGCGCGCGCGGCCTTAGCCTGAAGCATGCAACCCAAGAACCAACGCCATCCATGCGATCCGCATGGCGGTGATGCCCACGTTATCGCGGAACTTATGGTTCGCGGCGATTGCCTGGATATGGAATTTTGTGCGCAGTTATTTTGTGACTGGGACGGAGCGCCGGCGTGGTGCGGCCGTTTTATCGTTTCGTCGCCACGCTGCGCTGGCGCCTGGCTTCCGTCGAGTGGTGGCGGAAGAGAGTTTCGCGAGCAAAAAAGCCAACGGCAGCGTCCGTTGGCATAGCGATTGTGAAGTAGCACCCCAGGAGGGAGGCAGAGGATAGCGAAAGCGTGTTTGCAGGCGAAGAGCAAGGAGAGCAGGGCGACCCTGCACGCTACATAAGTGTGGTGGAGCACAGGTAACAGGATCGCACAGGAGGAATGGCATGTTGACAGAGCTTGAATTGCTTGGAGAGTGGATTCCAGAGCAGATGGAACCTGGAACCCTGTTTGTGCTGGAAAACACGGGAACGATGGGTGAGGCGAACAACCCGTACGTAGCCGTGCTGGCTTGTCCTCATTGCGGCGCGTTGGGTCTGATCACGAAAATGCAATATGTTGGCATGGAATCGATGATTTGCGGTTCGGATTACTGCTCCTCGGAGTACTACCTGAACGATGAAGGAATCGAATACCGAAAACCGCACTAAAGATTAGAAAAGTAGATAGACAAGGGGGCGCGCTCGTAGAACCGGGCGGCCCCCTTTTGTCGTCGAAGCGCATGCAGCCCCGAGTGAGAGCCAAATTGGTGGTGGGAGCCCCCGCATTCATGCGGGGGAAGGAGCGCTTTAGCGCTCCGTGAAAGAGTCTCCACTCGGATCACGCGCTTTAGCGCTGGCAATGCCCACCTGATTTCACCCTAACCAGTCGCGGCGCTAGTTTGTCCAATAAAATCAACGCCACAGAGTCGACCATTCCGCTCATTTGGACAGCTCTGCCTGAAAATAACACACGGCGCCAGTCCGGTGCCCTCTCGAATTGCCACCCCCGCTTCGGAGGTACAATTGCCCACCTCGCGAACGGCAATTAAGAGCGGGGTGAAAGAGGACGTGAATTCATGCTCGGAGCACAGATTGGCGAAACCAAAGGCAAGAGAATCGTAAGACGGGTCCTTTCCACTGACCCCCCAACCGTAGAAGTGTCGTTCGAAGACAGTGGCCACTTGTTCGGTGTTCCCACCACCGGCATGGGGACGTACACATCGGTCATCCGTCCGGATGGCTCCATTTACGGCGATGGCCAGGGAATCAACATGACGCAGGATGGCGAAGGCATTAGCTGGACCGGAACGGGCGTCGGCAAATTCGGCCCCGGCGGCGCCGTCAGCTACCGCGGCATGTTGTTCTTCCGAGACCAATTCCCAGAAGATTGCGCTCGGCTCTGGCTGCGGAGCCTTCGAATACGAAGTAGATCCCGCAGGCAACACGGTTTCCAAGGTCTGGGAGTGGAAGTAAAAAATGCTGGGTGGCCCACTCAAGCCCGCTGTGGGGCTTGAGTGGGATAAGCTACCGCATGCCGCCGGCGATCCCGATGTACCATGGTGCTTTGATCGAGGTTCACTTTCATGGATGATCTCGTCAAGAACGCCCGCTCAGCCCTCACCCGCGCCGAACTTCCCGGCATGAGCCTCATTGAACACCTGGAAGAACTGCGCAAGCGCGTCATCCATTCGGCTGTCTATCTGGTGATCGGATTTGCCGTCGCTTATGCCTTCCACGAGCGCCTGTATGGATTCATCCAGGCCCCGCTCGACCAACTTCACATTCCGCTGAACTTTACTCACCCCACCGACGGCCTGACTCTGTACCTGAAGACGTCGTTCGTCGGTGGAGCTATCCTGGCCAGTCCTTTTGTGCTGTTTCAGATTTGGCTCTTCATCTCGCCCGGTATGTATGCCCATGAGAAGCGCTACGTTTGGCCCTTCATGTCCGCCACCATCGGCCTCTTTCTTGCCGGCGCGTATTTCGGGTACCGCTGGGTTTTGCCCGGCGCGATCAAGGTATTGGTGCTCGACTACGGCCATCGTTTCCATCCCATTCTCACCATCGAGGACTATACCGGCTTCTTCCTGACAATCATTCTTGGCCTTGGCATTGCCTTTGAACTTCCGATCCTCATGTTCTTTCTCGCACTCTTCGGCATCGTGGATGCCAGGTTTCTTGCTGCGCAACTTCAAATACGGCATCATCCTAATCTTCATCATCGCGGGCGTGATTTGTCCACTGCCTGATCCCTGGAGTATGTGCCTCTTCGCTTGTCCCCTGCTTCTTCTCTATTTGCTCGGCGTAGGCGTGGCCTTTCTTGCCCACCCATCGCGCAGGAAGTCGAAGGCTCACTCACGGGACACGGGACTCGGCGTCCTCGTTCTTGCCCTGGTCCGATTCTCCGCGCTGTGGAACGGCCAACGTCAGGCCACTCGCCCTTTACGGGCCTCCCCTCTCTGGTAATCCTGCACTTCAAAAAATCATTCGCTGCCTCTGTTTCCACGTCTACGATAATAATCGTTGACATACGATAAACGTCGTACTATGGTCGTGATCATGAACTTGCGACGTCAGACGAAACGCCCGGTACCGCTGCCCACGGAAGCAGAATTGGAGATTCTCAATACCCTCTGGAGGATTGGGCCAGGCACTGTGCGCGAGGTCCACGAAGCATTGAGCAGCAAACGCACCGGATACACCACGGTCTTGAAGCAGATGCAGGTGATGGCGGAAAAAGGTCTCCTGGTGCGCAACGAACGCTATCGCTCGCATGTATACGAAGCCCGGTTTCCCAAGGAACAAACCCAGCAGCAGTTGGCCGGCAATCTTCTGCACCGCGCGTTCAACGGTTCGGCGAAGAACCTTGTCCTGGGCGCACTGTCATCGCAGCGAGTGTCCTCCTCTGAGTTAGCTGAGATCCGTCGGATGCTGGACGAGTTCGAGAAAGGATCGATATGACATCCTTAACCCGGTTATGCGAACAGCCACTGATACATGCTGTTGGCTGGAGCTTACTGCACTTCCTCTGGCAAGGGGCGCTCGTCGCGCTTTTGCTGGCGTCTGCTCTGAGAGTGCTTAGCAATCGCTCATCCCAACTCCGCTACATGGCAGCCGGCTGCGCCCTCGTGCTGATGGCAGCTTCTCCTTTGGTCACATTCGGATTGCTCGCTGTGAATTCCAGTGCTGAGAACCAGACGCTCTCGTATCGAATCGCTGAAACCCATCAGATGCTGAGCCTCCGCAGCGACTTGAGCGGCCCGGCGAGGCCCTGGATAGACAACATGGCAGAAGCATTGGATCACTCGCTGCCCTGGGTGCTGGCTGCCTGGTTCACGGGTACGACACTCCTCTTGTGCCGTTTGAATATTGGACTGATCGTTGCCCGGAGAATGAAGTCAATCTCAACCCAGCCGGTAGCAATCGAGTTGCAGAGGGTGTTTCACGATTTGAGCCGCCGGCTCGGAGTGGTCCGCCCGGTGAGCCTGGTGAACTCCGCGATCGTGCAGGTCCCGACCGTGATTGGGTGGCTGCGTCCAGCCGTCTTGCTTCCTGTGGGGTGCCTCACGGGGCTATCAGCAATTCAGATAGAAGCCATATTCGCCCATGAACTGGCGCACATACGGCGACACGATGATCTGGTCTCTATTTTCCAGTCCATCGTGGAGTCTCTGCTCTTCTATCATCCTGCGGTTTGGTGGGTTTCCAGGCAAGTCCGCAGAGAGCGTGAGGACTGCTGCGATGACCTGGCAGTAAGGATCAGCGGGGATCGCCTGGCCTATGCGAAAGCATTGTCATTCCTGGAGGAGCGGCGTGGGTCCTTACCCGCGGTTGCGCTAGGCGCAAATGGAGGTGTACTCGCGATGCGTATCAAACGGTTGCTCGGATACAAGGAACCGCCTGCCTACTCCTGGTTGACGGCCACGACGCTGTGCGCGGTAGTGGTTGCAGCGGCTGCCCTATGCATTGGTACGTTTGCCGGCGCTCAAACCAATGCAGGCGACCAGTCATCCGTAAAAGGCAGTGGAGTATCGCATTCGACCGATGCGCAGTATCAGCAGTGGGTAGATGAGGACGTTCTCTGGATCATTGCCCCGGAGGAGCGCGCAGCGTATCTGAAGCTGTCGACCGGCGAGGAGCGCGATGAGTTTATCCACCAGTTCTGGCAACGCCGCGATGCGGCGGCGCCTGGCGGAGAGAACGTCAGAGCAGAGCACTATCGACGCGTGGCCTATGCGAACCAGCACTTTGCGGCAAGCGCTCCGGGTTGGAAAACGGATCGGGGCCGAATTTACATCATGTATGGGCCGCCAAACTCAATCGAAGCGCACCCTGTTGGTGTAGCCCAGCCGTACGAGCTTTGGCACTATCGTGAGATCAAGGAATTCGGGCAGGCCGAGCACGTACAGGGCACGCCGGATTACAAAACAACGATCGTGACCAGGAAGGATGTCGATATGAAGTTTGTTGACGCCTGTCACTGCGGTGAGTTCCAGTTGCAACCGGCCCGCAACTGAAGACCAGACGGACCCGGTCCAAGCCCGCTTCGCCTCCGCCGGTATTTTCCCAATGCTTTGCTGAAACTACGGCGCGACGAAACAGGCTGCGGAGCGAAATGCGCGTACGATCAGATGAGCTAGTCAGGGAGAACGAGACAATGGTAGATCGAGTACAGATAACACGACTGGATGAATCAATCCCGCGTTGGCAAATGCGGGACCTCAAGGTCTCTACGTCCCAACTGCGCTACGCGCTACGGGCATCTGAAGAACAAATTCAAGAGGCAGTCAATCTGAAGCCGGGTCAACAAATGCTCATCGACCTCTATCCGGGTCGAGTATAGACAGCGATCTACCGTTTTGCATGATCCATACCGTGGATGTGCTAGCTGCTTGGTCGCACCGAAGGACTACCGACGGAGGCCCTTCCCGGCCCGCCTTTTGAGGCCGGTTTCTTCGGAATAAGTCTGGCTTGCCAACTGACTCATCCTTAGCCACTCACAACTTGGAGAGCGCTTCGATGCTGTCGTGGGCCGCGAGGATTACCTATTCCGTCTCCCATTCATTGATCGCGCGCAAGACGGCTTCTTTGTCAGCTTTGGTGCCGGTCTCCAACTCGAATTTACCGGCCGTCACCGTATAGCCGAGCCAGTCACTTGGACGCCCCACAAGCCAGGCCTTCACGTGCCAAGAGGCATCTTCAAGGTTTCGCCAGCCGGTCACTACATAGCCGTCCAACATAGCACTTCGAGTCACTTTGATTTTCATGGTTCCATTTCTCGCCAGCGTTTCCACATTCGCTTTCATACGGTTGATGATCGGTTCGCCGGGTTGCACTGATAACAGTACCAGCACCAAAGGTTCCTCGTTCCGTGAGCCGAGTTCTTGGGGCGGGTAACGGCCATGTAAGACTGCGCGTGCCGTTTCATGGAGCAGAGTTTCATGCTCCTGCTCTCCTGGTCGATTTGTTCCAGCGATGGTGACCCGGTTGGAAGCAAGTCGAAATATCCATATCGCTTCCCGTAATACCGGCCGCAGCCTGGCGACTTACACTTGAAAATGACCGTAGGCAAAAAAGACAATTCCTCGGGCCACATCCTGAAATGGTGGCGATCACATAGCGGAACCTTGTCTTCGCTCATGTGTTTAGTATGCGCCAACTTGACGGGGAACAGTGCTCTCAGGATCATGTGTCCTCCCCGGAAGGTCACACTTCGGTACGGCTAAGGCCAGGAACGTCCCTGTCGTGGGCCAGCAAGGACGTTGATAAGAAACGGTCGATGCCTATCACTGCAGTGAGTGCCTGTTGCAACCGGTCCGAAACTGAAGACCAGACGGACCCGGTCCAAGGCCACTTCGCCGCGCGTACTGTACGATGAGCAGCAGTTGGAGGCAATCCGGCGGTTGTGAAATACTGACTCAGCGCGGAGCAGGGCAGGCGCCCTGCGCCAGCTCCTAACGACAATGCCCGGATGGCGAAATCGGCAGACGCAGCGGACTTAAAATCCGCAGGCCGCAAGGCCGTGGGGGTTCAAGTCCCCCTCTGGGCACCAGGAAACTTATGCCACAGTTGAGTCCAAGGCGCTGTGCCGCGCCACACGCTACTCACCTGCCAGCTGACCCGATCCCGCGAGCTATCTCGACGTGTAAACCACGACTTCATAAGCCGTTTCTTCCGCCTCGCTGACGCCGAGCCTCCTATGACGGGCAGAAGCGACACCGATGGAAACAAAACATCGAAACAATGAAGCCCGATTGTGCCAGATGCAGTCACCACGTAGAAGCCCGCCCTTGTTATCGGGGTGGAACCCTTAGGGGCAGACGTCGTACACGGCTGGTTCGGTAGACATGACACGTTATAGCTAGTGACTTCCTAATCTTGTCAAGGGTAAAGTCATGCCTAATTCCCGAATCAGAAGTTAAACACGAAAGGCATTGATTCCCCATGAAGAATTTGCTTGTTGCGGTTCTCTGCGTCCTGATTCCGGTCTCGGCCTTCGCCGACTCGGCTAGCTATAAAGTTTCTTATGATGGCGGCTCAATAACTGAAAAGACGGGAACTGCAGTAAACCTATTCATTGACTCAAGCCAAATACGACTGGCGAAGAAGGATGAGGTGCTGGCAACCATACCAGCATCTGCCATAACTGAGATCAGCTACGGTCAGGATGTTCACCGTCGTGTGGGTGCGGCTATTGGTCTTGCCGTCGTAAGTCTTGGAATCGGTGCTCTCATGTTGCTGAGTAAGTCGAAGAAGCACTATGTGGGCATTACGTGGGTCGACGGAGACAAGAAAGGCGGATTCGTTATGCAATGCGATAAGAATGATTATCGAGGTGTACTGCTTGGCCTTGAAGGCGTAACCGGGAAGAAGGCAGTCGATTCGGACGCTATGACCGTGAAGAATTAACCTCGGGAAATTCGGGGATAGGGTACTCGGGGAGAGACGGAACGATCACATTGGGGATTCGGTGGATTCGGTGACAGGATTCGGTGACAGACGAACTAACCCCCACCGTTTCGCGCTCGGGATCGGATGGAATTTCCGTGGACTAGGCCGACCCCAATAGCCCGCGCGTCCCGATCCAAACGGTTCTGCATCAAGCCTCCTTAATCTTTCGCACACATCTGTTAAGCGAGACCTGGGACAGATGATGACCTTACCTATGGTCGATTTCGTGCGTGCGAAGGAATGCAACACCGAGCCTCGCATGTTGCCTTACGCTAATGCGTAGCAGCCAAAAAGGAAATGCGCGGCACACGGATTTGTTTCTCGCGCTTGCGCGCTTGGGCAATGTCGTAAGAAGACTGCATAGGCATCAGCGTATCCATCTTCACACCGAAGCCTTTCTCGATACGGAGCCCCATATCCCCGGAGAGATCTGCCTTGCCGTTGAGCAGACTGGACAACGTGGGCCGCGAGACGCGCAACGCTATCGCCGCCGCCGTCACCGTCAACCCTGCGGCTTCGATAATCTCCGTTCGAATGAAACCCCCAGGATGGGGCGGGTTCTTCATAGGCATGGTGTTTTCTCCTTCGGCCTAGTGCTAGTCCTCTACAGCACCAGCCGGCTGCGCTCGCTAAGCTCGAAGACTGCGCGGCCCCTGCAATGTGATCGGGGACAATGACCCCTCGGCTTGACTCAGGCCGCCCTCACCAGGCTGCAAGACCTTTGACCACGGCCTTCGATGGTGGGCTTTGCCAAGTTAGTTAGAGCAATTGTCGACGGGTCCGCTTCTTTTCCTTGCGTACAACCAGCCAAGGTATAAGCACCGCGAGCGCCCAGTAGTAAAGCACCGCTAACTTATATATCCAGAAGCTCTCAAATTCAGGGTGGAACATTATGAGAAGGCCGATCCCTACAAATAACAAAGAGGGAAGCAACGTTCGCCGTAAGAGCGAGCGGCGGGCTTTTAACCGTTCGAGCTCCTCCCGGACTTCCCGTCGTGTACGCAGAACTAGCGAGTGCGAAGCAAGCGGAACGTATTCAGGTGTGCCTAGCTCAATAGGCTCCTTGGCTTCCCCGAGCGACATAGTGATGTGTTGACGGGGTTCGGAGGCGCAAAGACCCTTGCGTCACTCGGAGGTAAATGGCTGTAAGACATGTTCCAGACGGGACGATCACATTGGGATGAACAGAACACAAGGAGAGAAGCGTTTCCCCGCGATAAACGTCCGCGGCGGTTCGCCAAGGGCTCGTTTCAGGTCTGGAAACATCTGTTAATCGAGACCTGGGACAGAGGATGACCTTACCTATGTCGATTTCGGGCCAGCCTCTCCGCAGGAGCCCGCTCAATGTGAAATTGCTTTGCGGCGGCTCACAGAGCCACGTGAAAGTTCGCGAAAGCATCATAAGCAGTTCTCTAGGCCCTTAGTGGAGAGTCCGGCCAGTGATCCATTGCCACGTCGACCACCCTCATGAGTTGTTCCTTAGTCCCGCCGTGCTGCGCCTGCAGTGCAAGGCCCTGGATCATGACCGAATAAAAGCGTGCCAAGTCCGCTGCGGAGGTGTTTTTCGGGAGCTCGCTTTCCTCGATCGCGCGGTCGAAACGACGTTTAAGCGATAATTCCACCTCACCCCGCTTGCGGGTGATTAACCGCCGCGTCTCCTCGGAGGCGTCCTGGTCCGCGATCGGGCCTTGCGTGACGAAACAAACCCCCGGTCCTTCCGGGTCCGTAAACATCATCACCCCATCGCGCAGAAGCCGCTCCACGGCGGCTTTCGCGGAACTGCCAGCCAGACAGGCGGCAAAATGATTTGCCGTCCCCTGCGTGAAGCGCTCCATCGCCTTTACAAAGAGCGCCTCTTTGTTGCCGAAGGTCGCGTACATGCTGACGCGGTTAATACCCATTGCCGTCACTGCTCGCGCCCGTCACGAGCAGACGCCCGCCAAGGCCACGTTCATCAAGGGCGATCTACGCTCGAAAGAAGGCGTCGAAGCCATCGCCGAACAGGCCGTCAAGGCCTTGAGCGGCCTCGACATCCTCATCAACAACGCCGGCGCAGCGCGGGTGCATCTGCCCGGCTCGACCGCGATCCCCGATGAAGAACGGCTCGACTCGCTCAACATCAACCTCCTGGCTGTAGTCCGCATGACCAACGCGACGTTCCCGGCGCTAAAGCAATCGAAGGCGGCCGCCATCGTAAATATCTCGGCCGTGCCGACCAACGCAGCGCCGCCGCCCCTCGTTCATTACGTCGCGGCAAAGGCGGCGATGAATATCTACACTCGTTCTGTCGCTGTTGAACTCGCGCCGCAGAAAATTCGCGTCAACGCCGTAACGCCCGGTGGCGTCGTCACGCCCGGCGGCGATGCAGTTCGCAAGACGATCACTGACGCCATGGGAATTCCTCCCGAGGCTCTGTTGTCCAAGGTTCCGCTCGGCCGTTTCGGCCTGCCGGAGGACCTGGCCGAGTTTGTCGCTCTCATAGCATCCCCGACGCGCGGAAGCTGGATCACGGCGCAGAATTTCTACGTCGATGGAGGCATGAGCGGCGCCTAGAGCCGGGCAGCCCGCGTGGCGTCCCGAGCGCCACGTGGGCTTTCCCGCATTCCGTCAACCAGGAAAGGGCATCATCATGAGCCACAAATTTAATCGCGGCGACCATTTCCCGCCGATCGACACACACAACATCCACGGCATCCCGGTGACGGCCCGCCGCAATCGGGTCTACTACCTCATCGGACAGCGATGGTTGCCTGAGGTTGCGCGTAAGCGGGTAAGGTTGCGTGATGGCCTGGGTTGGCTGCGCGTAGGGAGGGCCAATCATTTTCGGTCGGCTGCGGGAAGAGTGCAACTTTGGTGCGCGCTGAGTACCCCTGTCTGGGATGTATCGGTGATAGTTACGTATGTGGGCGGTTGGCATGGTGGACCGGACAGGGTCGCCGCATGTCATCGAACATCGCCGCGTCATGTGTCTGGATTGACTCAGGTGTCAGAAGGCTAGTGATCAGAAGCTATTTTGGAAAGTGCCAGGAACTAATGGCTAACGTTGAAATCTTTCTCGCCATCTCTTTCACCTTGTGGCGCAATCCGCCCTGTTCGCTTGCGGCAACGACCAATCTTTGTATCTTTCTTTTTTCGCGAAGAAATTTGTTGCCCATTTGTTCACCCAGGAATGCTTGGCTTGTTTGCTCGAATTGTACTAGTGGCCTGTAACAGCTGATTCAGGAGTAGAACTAAATCTGCGAAAATGCGCGATCCTTCTAGGGGTCACGGCTCTCCTGCTTTGTATCAGGGCCCGACTTTAGTCGGGCCGCAAAGGGCTGAGAAAGAATTGGGCTTTAGCCCCTGAGGCTCTACCAAATCAGCTGTTGCTGTGTTGGGTCAGTGGGCCTTCAGCGGCAAACTGGTCACCGCGTCCGTTCCGTGGTATTCCAACTGATACTCAACTTTCTGCTTGGTTGCGATGGGAAAGTAGAGATAACCAGCGACCGGCCCGGAGACGTCTGCGTCTTTCAATTCCTTGTCGAGCAGTTCTGTCTCCATGGTCTGTCGATCAGAGCCGGTCGTTGCGGCTGATGTACTCTTGTCGACTCCAACCCCCATGCCTGCGCCGTAAACCGGACCACTTACACGGCGTCCGTCATAGTCGGGATAGCTCACATACCCGATGTTTGCGGTCGGATACAGAGTTACATCGTTGCTACTCTCCGGCCGCTTCTGGTAGATGGAGGCAATGGTTCGAGGGCTCGCCGGACTAACCAGGTCCGTGCCATCGGAGGTTCGCAGCGTAAAATCAGACTGGTTCAGGCTGATGGTCTTACCGTCTGCAGGGTAGAAGCCAATCTCTACCACGATGTACCGGCCTGCCAAAGGCGTGGCGAACGAGTTATGAACTTCTGTCTTTGAGAGCTGCTTTGCGCCGATGGAATATACCGGCTGAACCTTGGACGCTGGGTACGCAGCGGCCGACGCCCGTGGCGCCGGGGAATTTTGCCCGACAGCCACGCAACAATTTAGCAACCCAACGATGAGGACACTCTTGCCGAGATGAGTCATGACGTTCTACTCCAGGCTGACCTTGAGAGTCTTGCCGGTCAGAACATAAATGCGTTTCTTCTTGGGGATTTGATCCTTCGGGCGAACTTCAAGTTCATAAACGCCCGGAGCCAGCCAGAACTTCTTCAGCGTGGCAGCGGTTCCCGCGTATGCGTTGTCAAGGTAGACTTCTGCTTCTTTATCGGACCCTTGCAGGCTGACTTGCCCCTTGTCAGGCTGGGGAACCAGATAGACTGGAGAAGCGTAGAACGGATAGCCGATCCAGGGGTCGTAAAAGAACGGCGAGTAGTATCCGGGCCAAAACGGACCAGAATAATAGCCGTACCCTGCGCCTACCGAAATCGTTCCGAGGCGAACGCCTGCTGAAGCAGGGCTCAGCGAACCAATCGCGAGCAGCAAGGCGACCGTAAGCGAAGGCAACCGAAGTGTTGCCATATTTCGTCCCTCTTAGCCCATAGTAACGCCGAATCGGACCGGAAGTTGCTCAAATTCCACCGGCAATCAAGAAAGAATTGATAGCGAGAACGGCCATCTCGCACCCACAGGATTCGGCGACAGTGACGCAGCGCAACAGCTCTTGCGAGTTTCGCTTGGCGGCTTTGCGGGCCCTGACCGCCAGGTCTCCAGTACAACAAAAGTAACCTCCGAAACGATAACCGGCGATTCAAGAAAACAGTCTCGGCGGCTGACTCCGATTCCCGAGCGCGATATCCTCTCAGCAGATGATTTCGGCACAGCGGGCGGCCTCTCGTCACCCACCCGCTGGTCGGCAGTTGCCGGTAGTTTCGGCCTAAGGCGAGCGAAGGACAGTTTTAACGCTGTCCGGTGTCACACCCGATCCCTGTCACAAAATAAGGCAATTCAACCACCCCGCCGCACGGCGGGATTTTTATTTCCCACCTTGCTTCCCCGCAGCAGTGGAAACCTCTGTCCCTAGCTTCTCTCACCTTCCAGTCTCAATTTCAGGAGCCACCTATGCCCAAAAACAAAGTCAACGATCCCATCACCGATCAGGAAATAGCCTTTGCCCGCCTGGTCCTCGCTGGCGGCATGACCGACCGTCATGCCGCCGAAGCTGTCGGCCTCCACCCCGACTCCGCCGCCTACACCAAAGCCAAACCCCGGGTCCGCGCCTTCATGCTCGAGCACCGCGCCGCCGTCCAGCAACAACTCCTCCAGCAAGACGCCGAGGGAATGCGCCCCGTGGGCCCGGACCGCGAGCAAGTACTGGCACGCCTCTGGGAACTCGCCCACCTCAGCCCCGAAACGACCCGAAACAGCATTACCGGACAGATCAAGGCCATCTCCATGATCGTGGCCATGCAAAACTTCATCCCCGACCGGCGCGCCGCCTCCACGCAGAAGATATCCACCCCTGCCCCCGCCCAACCGCAAACCGATGCTGCCGCATGGCGTGCCGGGCAGCAGGCCACAACCCATGCCACAACGAATGACCCGCAGCCAACCCCTGCCCCTGACCAGGAAGAAGCTCAGCCAGAAGATGCTCCCGGCTCGGCGGCAGAGGCGCCTCCGGATCCCGGCCCCAGCCAGCCCACCCCCGCCAACTGCCTTACCCCCTCGAAAGAACCGCGGTGGCCATATCCCCCCCTGTTCAATTCTGTTCCCGACCTGGGAGTGTATTTCCCAATGCCAAAGAACCCCTTTGTAGACCCCCGTTGAGCTGCTAATCCGCAAAACGACCCAAAAATATCAAATTTTACAAATGTCAGCCGGCTGAGCCGCACCGCGCACGTCGTCCTGACCAAGGAAACAATGCAGGAAAAAAGCTGATTGCGACAAGCCTGATTCTTAACCGTCCTTAGCCCGGGTGTTCCTGTCTCTCATGTCCACCCAGGACTAGTGTCCCGTCCTAAAGTTCGTTAAAGAACTCCTCTTCGGCTTTGTATCAGGGCACGACTTCAGTCGTGCCGCAAACACTGCAAAACCAAATGGGCTTCAGCCCTGAGAGCAGTTTTTGGAACATTTTCGATTCCTCGAATTGTTCCAGGAACTTCAGGGACAGGACACTAGCGTCTAAGGCTATTTTGTTCGATCGGCCGATTTGGACACTACTCGCTGAAAAATTGTGGAAGCCCCCGCATTGAGGCGGGGGAAAGAGCGCTTAAGCGCTCTGTGAAAGAGTCTCGACTCGGATCACGCGCTTTAGCGCTGGCAATGCCAAACCCTCATGAGTCCCTGCGTGAGAGAACCGCAGAAGATACCATCTGCTCTCTAGTGGCCTGTGACAGCTGGTTCAGGAGCAAAACGAAATCTGCGAAAATGCGCGACCCTGCTAAGGGTCAAGGCTCTCGTGCTTTGTATCAGGCCCGACTTTACAGCTTGCGGAAAAACTCATTTTTCTGAAGGGTACGGGCTTCAGCCCGTACGTAAATGCTTTGCCATGAATCCGGCTTTAGCCGCTGAGGGACAATTCCCCCTCGAAGCAGCACTTTTTCCGCAAGCTGTTTAGTCGGGCCGCAAAGGGCTGAGAAAGAATTGGGCTTTACGGCTCCGGAAAAACTCATGCTTTGTGTCAGGGCACGACTTTTAGTCGTGCCGTTAAATGGAGAATAGATCGGGCTTTAGCCCCTGTGGTTTTGCTTTCCTGCCCGCTGCAGAGTTTTTCCGCAGCCTCTTTAGCCCCTAAGGCTCTACCAAATCAGCTGTCACGGTCCCCTGGGCCCGGAGGGCCGGGTCCACTCCCCATATGAAAAAGTTGACCGGGATCGATATCATTTCCTCTTAGTTGTCCCCCCTATCTCTCCAAGGAGAACACGCCGCATGCGAAACATCTTCGAGCCAAATGCAAGCCATGAGATTAAGCAGAGAATCTCGCGTTTGCGGCCCGATAGCCAACGTCAATGGGGCAAGATGAATGCGGCCCAAGCAGTAGCGCACCTCTCAAAAGGAATCGAACAGGCTCTGGGCGACGTGCTTCCACCGCGCCTGCTGATCGGACGGCTCATTGGCGGTTATGTCAAATCCAAGGCACTCAGTGACGACGCCCCCATGAGGCGAAATTCTCCAACAGTGCCTGGCTTCGTAGTGCTCGACGATCGAGACTTCCTCGCGGAACGTGACCGGCTCAACGGATTGATTGATCGTGTGATCGCGGGCGGCCCCGCAGTATGCACGACTCATCCACACAGCTTTTTTGGAAAGATGACGCCGCAGCAATGGGGAATTCTCATGTACAAACATCTCGACCATCATCTGCGGCAGTTCGGTGTTTGACCGATTTCGAAAATCGGCAACGAACCGGTGGTGGGTCACGCCCTTTGGGAAGTTTCGGGGGATTTTCAAATCCGTGCGATTGTAAGCTTTGGCACGAGGAATGGTGGGCTTGGTGGCAAATCCGCAATGGAAGCGTCCATTCGGAATGCTCTCGCTGGTCGTTGTCCGCTGGATCGTTTTTGCGCTGCTGGGCTCGCTGACGCCACTTTGTGGCGCGCAGGCGCTTGTTTCGTCTTCTCCTACATTCATTGTGGCCACCATCAAACCGAGCGATCCGAACAGGGCCGAAGATGATGGAAGCATCGGCTTTAGCCCTGGCGGCTCGTTTGAGGCAAAGTCGCAAGTCGCTGAAAAAACTCGTCGAATTTGTGCAGGACTTTGGCTATTACGACGTCGACCAGCGAATCGTTGGCGGGCCGAAGTGGATCGTTTCAGCGAAATTCGACATTGAGGCCAAGTGCGACGAAGAAACAGCGCGTGCTTTCGGAAAGATGCCGCTGAAACAACAAGTTCGCGCGGAACAGAACATGGTTCAGGCACTCCTTGCCGACAGGTTCAAGCTGCGAACGCATCATGAGATGAGGCGGCTTGCAGTTTATGCGCTGGTTCAGGAGAAAAGCGGATGGAAGATTAAGCCGTCGGCGAAGGCCGGGGAGGAAGACCCGGGGAGTGCGGAAGGGTCGCCGGGGAACTGGCAGGGCGATGGCGTGACGATGGCTGAGCTTGCTACCGACCTGTCTGCGTTGCCAGAGGTAGGAGGGCGAATCGTGACCGATAAGACAGGTCTTAAGGGGAGATTCGACTTTGCGCTCAAGTGGGCCCCGGACCCGACGATGGGTGCTATGCCTCCCGGGCCTGACAGTGGAGTGAAATCCGATTCCTTGGGCCCTTCGCTTCTTACGGCATTGCAGGAGCAGCTTGGCCTCAAGCTTGAAATGACGAAGGAGCCGGTCGATGTGATTGTGATCGATTCGGCCGAACTGCCGACGCCGAACTAGAACGGTTCCGGGCTAACGGCTTATCGGACAGGTGGCTATTCGCCATGGATGCCGAGTTCCCCAAAAACTTGTCGCTTGCAACCCCTCCTCCTAAGCAACTTACCGATAAGCACGACTTTGCAGGAACTCTCGGTGGGAAGCTCTGTTGCCGCTCTCATTCATGGGGCATGGATGTCGGGCTGGATTTGAATAATGATGTCCCCTGGAGAGAAACCGTGTTCGGTGTCGAATCCCGGGATCCATGGACGCCAGAAGAGAAGAAGGAGTTCGAGGAGCATGCCTCTGTTTCGGCTGAGAGCCTGCACCTCATCAGCCCTAAAAGCAGCAGCGGCTCTTTCGATCAACATCGCTATCATCATTCCATTCCTGGAGCTGGTCATCGATTCAACTATTTATGGAATTTCGCCCAATATCTCTTATTCACCGCGATGAGTCTCCTGCTTTGGTTCCACGACTATCTTCGCTGATGCAACAGCGCTTTTGCACAGTTGTGCTCCGCTAAGTGGCTGCGGCTACGCAGGAGCACGGTAGTTTGGACAACGGTTATACTTCCTGCGAAGAAGTCGGAGCGACTCTCATTCCGCTGACTGGGCCATCCCGCATTTGTACAGCGCTGCTGTTGTGTGTGCTTGCTTCCGCATTTCCACAGCAGAGACGGCTTCCACTCATTGAGTCGTCTAAGGTCGAGTCTCGGCTACCCGACCCGTTCCAAGGGATGATCAGGCTTGATGTTGTGGTGACGGATAAGTTGGGAAATCCAGTGACCGGCCTCAGGCAACAGGACTTTACATTGCAGGACAACGGCCAGCCGGCGGAGTTTGTCACCTTTCAAGCGTTCGACGGGGTTACCGTCAAGCCCGATCCTCCCACTGAAGTGATCCTGGTGATCGATGAGTTGAACCTGCCGCCTGCGCAGCTTGCGGCTGCGGAGCACGAAGCTGAGAATTTCCTGCGGCAGAATCAGGGGCATCTTGCCCAGCCGGTATCCATCTACCGGGTTACCGAGTCCGGACTTTCGGCTTCGGCAGAAACTTCTTTCGACGGAAATGCCTAGCCGATCAGACGCTCGGGAAAGAGACCCGCGCGGATCTGGTGGACATCCACGGTGTCTGAGAGCCCAGGCACCGGGGTCGTTAGTCCGAAAGCACTTCATTCTCTGATAGCCCTTGGATCGATCGCAATTGAGGAGCGCCGTAGGCCCGGCAGAAGCTGATGTTTTGGATGGGCCCTGGTTGGCTGTTCAATCCGGCCACGGCCGATGGAGCCTTCGATTATGTCACTGAACTCTCCACCCGGCTGCGCGAGGCTCGGATTAATCTCTGGAGCGCTACCGAGTGGCCATATTATGACTCTTCTGGGCAGCCGTTGCCCGTCACCGATCTCATCTACAAGGATGCTATTGAGCGTCTGACGCCGAAAAAGGTGACCTTCAGCTCCTTGGCGCTGCGTGCAATTGCAATGCAAACCGGCGGCGGCATGCTGGAGACACACAACGACCTGGCCGGTCTGCTGAGCAAACATGTGGGGGAGGCAAGCGCCTTCTATTCGTTGACGTTCGATCCTCCGCGCACCAATCAGATGGATGAGTATCACGCTCTTAAGTTGGAATTGGGCAATCCAGATTTGACGGCCCACACCAACGCCGGCTACTTCGACGAACCGGTCTTCTACGACCAATCTCCCGCTGGGATTGAACGCGTCACGGTGGAGCAGTTGGAGCATGCGCTGAGCGCGCTAGATGGCAGTTCAGACGCTGAGATCGCACAGCACCTGTCTAGCATGGAACTGAGCGAAAGGCTGAACACCGCGAGGCTCGCAACGTTGCAGGCCACATTAAGGGGCAAGAAAGCCCGGGAAGCGCTCGTCGCGCTGGCCGATGAGTCGGCCTTCCTGGCTCCCCCATCTGGGGAGATCCCCAACCACGCCGCCAGACTTGGCCATGCAACGGCTGATAATGTCGCGAACAGTCGATTATGTGAAAAAGACCATTTCCAAACTCCCGAATTTTTTTTCCAACCGGACGATGGTCCAGTATCACGAATCTCCGCCAAAACCACTCCAGACCTGGAAGACCGCGACCGGCGATCAGTCTTTGCATCTGGACAAGACGTCCAATGCATTAATGCTCTTCCGCGACGGCAAAGAGGTTGTGAAAGAAGAGACTACCAAAGGAAAGCCGCTTAAGTTGGAAGAAGCGGCCATGAATACTATCGGGACCTTCGGCCCTCTTCTAGCTACAGTGCTTCTCGGCGCCTCATGAGCCGGCAGCGCTTTACGTTGGAGCCGGTGGGAAAAGGGCGCGAACGGACTCCTGGCGGTTTTCCGCTATCAGGTCCCGGAGCAAACACCTCATTTCCTGGTGGGCTTCGGCTACCTCGCGAACGACAACGGAACGGTCTATCTCAAAGAACAGGTCCCGTTTCACGGGGAGTTTGCAGTCGATCCGGCGAACGGCGCTATTCTTCGGCTGACTGTGCAGGCAGACCTCGAACCAAGACTGCCCCTTGAACGATCCGACATTATGGTCGAATACAGTCCTGTGGCAATCGGCGGGAATACTTATATTTGCCCGGCAAGGAGTGTCTCCATTTCAAGACAGCGGACAACGAGGGATATCGCGAAATGGGGAGAACACTTCAAAGTCTATGCGCCCTTTGAAACATTACTGAACGATATGACCTATGAAAAATATCACGTATTTCATTCGACCGCGCGAATGTTGCCGGGCTTCACTCCTACACCGGAGGAGAAATAACTCGATTCCAGCGCCGCTTGGCAATCAACAGGTC
>CAVTPN010000004.1:0-9572 GCA_963736535.1 uncultured Acidobacteriaceae bacterium | reverse complement strand
AGGCGACGTCGCCTGGGGGACGCCCATCGAGCATACAGAAAAGAACCTTAGCGACCAGCCTTTCGAAGCGGTGACTGTCGAACTAAAGAAATGAAGCAGTGAAGAACCCCAGGGTCTCAGAAGCATAGACCTGGGCCACCCGTCATCTGTCCCCGCCTATCCGACAAGGTAATTCTTGACAAGTGTGAATTGGCAGTCTTAGTGCCTATGACACGTGTCATAGATTAAAAGACTGGTGTCTTAGATATGGCTGGTTCTCGATTGACCAAGTTTGAACTTCAGATCATGGAGACGCTCTGGACGCAAGGCGAGGCATCCATTCGAGAGATGCAGGAGGCCTTTGCTGAGAAGAAGCGGCCGGGCAAACCATGATGACCGGACAAGGACCGTCTCTTTGGACCGGCATGGGGCCGGCGCTCGGAAATCATCTTTGGCAGTCGACCCTTTTTGCGACGACGGCCTGGTTGGTGACACTTCTGCTGCGCAAGAACAAGGCGCAGGTGCGCTACCGGCTCTGGTTGGCGGCGTCAGTGAAGTTCCTGGTTCCCTGCTCGCTGCTGATTGGCCTCGGCGCTCTGTTGCCGAAGCCGCAACCGATCGCGAATGGGTCGCGGATAGCGGTGTACTCTGCGCTTGATGAGGCTGGCCGGCCCTTCTCCGAAACCGCGCGGCCAGCAGCCGCCGCCACGTTCTTCGCTGCGCGCCCCGGGGAGCGCCCAGCAGCGTGGCTGCCTGCAGTATTGGCCGCAGGATGGCTCTGCGGCACAGTGACGGTGGTGTTCGTGTGGTGTGCGCGCTGGCGGCAGGTTGCCGCGGCGGCGCGGATGGCCTCCCCAGCCGAAAGCGGGCGCGAGGTGGAAATACTGCGCCGCCTGGAGAAGCTTGCGCATATCCGGATGATGCTACGACGGTCGCAGCAGATGATGGAGCCGGGGATCTTCGGGATCTTTCGGCCGGTCCTGCTGTGGCCGGAGCGGCTTTCCGAGCAGTTGGATGGGGAGCAGATCGAGGCCATCCTGACTCATGAAATGATCCACGCGCGGCGGCGCGACAATCTGACCGCGATGGTGCACATGTTGGTAGAGGCTGCTTTCTGGTTTCATCCGATGGTGTGGTGGATGGAACGGTGCATGAAAGAGGAGCGCGAGCGGGCGTGCGACGAAGCCGCGGTACAGCTCGGAGGGCGACCCGAGGTATACGCCGAAAGCCTTCTGAAGGCCTGCCGGTTCTGCATCGAGTCCCCGCTGGCCTGCGTCTCCGGTATCACCGGTGCGGGTTTGAACCGTAGGATCCGGTCGATCATGACACTGCGCCCGGAGCGGTTGAGCCGAAGCAAAAAGCTGCTGCTGGGCTCGCTTGGTCTGAGTGCAGTACTGGCCCCAGTCGCGTTTGGTGTGATGCGGGAGGCCCCGGTCTATCTTCAAATCCTGCCCACAACCGGGCCGCGGCCCTCGTTCGAGGTAGCAACCGTCAAGCCAAGCAAGCCGGATGAGGCGCAAAACGTAATGATGGGGACTCGCGACGGATATTTGAGCGCCACGCACATGTCGCTCAGGCAACTCATCAAACTTGCCTACCAGATCAAGTTGGACGATCAGCTTGTAGGTGCATCGGGCTGGATGGATAAAGAGTATTTCGACATCGAGGCAAAAGCGGGAGAGGCTGAGATTCAATCTATGAGGAAGCTTGGCGTCGCGGGCAGCATGGAGCAATTTCGCTTGATGCTTCAGTCATTGCTGGAGGGGCGATTTCAATTGAAGGTAAGCAGCAGAGTGCAGGAGCTTCCGGCCTATGCATTGGTGGTTGCCAAGGGCGGCCCCAAACTCAAGGAAGTGGCGGTCTCCCCTCAATTTACCTCGGCAGTAGTGCCTCCGCCACCGGCACCCCCGCCACCACCCGCGGCGGGCGGCTCAGCGTCGGCCCTGCCGCCGCCCCCGAGGGGACCCGGTCCCGGGCTGAGCAAGACGGGGCCGAATCAAGTGACTGGAACCGCCTTGCGTATGAGCTGGTTGGCGGATTGGCTTTTGCATCAGGCCGAGGTCGGAAACCGCGTTGTGGTTGATGAGACTGGACTGAAGGGAAACTACGACTTCGTGTTGAATGGAATCCAGTGGGAACCTTCGGCGCTTCCAGGAGCAACACCCACTCCGCCTGATGATTCTACTGTTTCCATCTTCACAGCACTGCAGGAACAGCTGGGACTGAAACTGATACCGACAAAGGCCCCGGTAGAAGTTCTGGTCATCAATCACGCCGAACAGCCTTCAGCAAACTAGAGAGCGTTCAGAATAGGCACGCTGACTCATCGGCCATAGAGAAACGTGCCACATAAATCGGTTGAGTTCGATATCGCTTCGGGTGTAAATACCGGCATTTTTTGCCCGGAGAAGAATGCGAGGTGCAAATTGCGCCCGGCAACGAAAGCGGCCACCCACTGAGTATCCTCGGACCCACAGATGGCATTCTTGTGCAGGAATTTTTTTGAGGCCGGTATGCTCAGCCGGTAGAGACTGCCGCGCCCACCCACGCTGCTGTCTGCATCGAAGACTGCGCTTACCTCGCCGGGCTCGAGGTCGCGTATACGAGCGATTGGGAAACTGGAAAAGTCGATCGCTATCTTGGCATCAGAAAATGCCACGTCGCCGGTGATGGACGCGGCGGGCGAGTTCGCGGCACGCCAGGGTCCTAGTTCCTGCGCCGTGGATGACATACAGCAAGCCAGCACCAATCCCAAAACCACGCCGAATATTCTGTCTTGCTTCATGCCTGAGGATGACATTCATCGACTCTTTGAGCAACCCCGGCGCTATGTTTCCATCAACCGGTGGTTTGAGTCGGTGTGCTCCCCGCCGAAACCAAGCTTCAAGTAGCGTCTCGCCCGACGAAGTGCACCTTGCTTTCAACTCAACCCCAATGTCGTGATGCCAGCAGGGTACTCCTCTTCAAATAGCAGGTCTTCCGTCGACGCTGCGCGAGACCGGCTGAGGTATCGCATTCCGAGCGCGGCAGAAGCTACGACCAGAATCATCAATAGGCAGCCAAATGGACGATTCAACAGGCGGCCCTCAAGCACGGCTGCCTTATCCAACAAGCGTATGAAGAGTATCAGGGCGCCCCAGAAGACAAAGTGAATCTGTGCTTTACCTGGTAGATAAGAGCAGGTGAAGGGAATCTTGGGGAAGGTGCTCAGACAAAGGTCGACTAGAAGGATTCCCAACCCTAGCATCACAGTGAAATGCCCCAGGGCGGGACGCCAGGGATACGTGGCCAGGAGGCTGGCGGCAATGACCAGCAAGACAGGCGTAACGCCCAATGTTAGCCACGAGAACCGGACTCCTTCCTGGTAATCCTGAGCGGAACGAACTTGCGTGATGCGGATGATCCAGTTCGCCTGAAGCGAGACGGGAATCGAAGCGACAACGCGCAATGCCAGGACGGTGAGGATCATCATCAGAGTGCTGGCAAACAAGAACGAGCTACTGATGGCTGCTCCCGAGGATCCGCCGCCCGTGGTGTGCACGTAGCCGATGACGATGGTGATTCCGATCCCTAAATAGAAGCTGAAAATCATGCGATGCTGACGACTTCTCAGCAAGGTTCGCATGCTGAAAAGTGTGAGCGCTTCGGTGAGCGGACCGGCGAAACGCGGTGGCCAGGAGACCCGTCGCATCCGCGGGAGGATGTCGGGTTGCTCGACTATTTTTGGCATCAAGCGGAAATAGCACAAAAATAATGCCGCGCACGTTCCGAGGGCGGAGACGCCTAAACCCATCCATGCGCGTATCGCCAGGGGAGCGAGCGAGGGATGCGCCGATCCATTGAGTTGATTAAAGAGCGCCAGGAACCAGTAGGAGGGGAGCCACGCAAGCAGGCGTTGATTCTGCGGAGAAGTAAGTGCTTCAGGTGATTCCAGCGATGGCTCAAGAAAGTAGACGCTCAACAAGATGCACATAACCGCTGCCGGCAACATTGCGGACAGACGAAGGAACAGTTGACGCGGAAGCAGATTCGCCGCAAGGCCTTGTAGGGTAAGAATCGTGAATACAAAGAAGGCGCCCGCCGCGGAGATAGTAATCCAATAAGCAGGCAACGCCCTCAGCATGCCAAAGAATCCGCTGTTGCTGGATCTAAAGAGCAGCGGCCATACCAGGCCGGAGAAGATGTTCAGTGCGAGCAGCGCGAGAGCAGGTGCGGCGAACAGAGCGGCAACCTTAGCCACAAACAACGTGCTTTTCCTGACTGGCAGTGGTGCAAGCACCAGGAGGTCTCGTCTGTCGGGAAAAGCCGCGTCCCAGTTGAGTATGGCGATGAGCCCGGCTACGGTCATCGACGTTTCAATGAAAAAGTGTTCAAACATCCAGGCGTTTGTCATTGGGAGCGCGTCCCCACTCATCAGGGCCACGGGAAGACAGAGCAGGAAACTGAAGGTACAGAAGATAGAAGCAAACTGCCCGATCAATTTGGCTGGGTCGGCGTCGGCCGACAGTAGGTCAAGGTCGACGACACGGAGAAGAAGGACGCGATAGAGAGTACAAAACTGAAGCTTTCTCAGGGCCCATTCGCTATGCATCGATCAAGTCCGCGATCTCCCGTGAAATAGCTTCGGAGTCTGTTTCAACGGCAAGTTGGGAAAATATTTCTTCAAGCGTGGGCACGGCCATCAAGACTCTCAAGCGCTCGATCGAGTCGTCTGCGACCACCTTGCCGCGATGCAAGATGATGACGTGAGAACATACGCGTTCCACCGTTTCAAGCTCGTGGGAACTGAAGAGCACGATCTTGCCGCGTGCTGCCAATTCTTTAATCAGGCTGCGGAAGATGAGTGATGAACCCACGTCCAGGCCGGAGAACGGTTCATCCAGCAGTATCAGATCCGGGTTGTGCATCAGGGCCGCACTAAGAAGAATCTTCTGCCGCATGCCCTTTGAGTACGATGACATCGCTACGTCGCGATCGCCGTGCATTCCGAAGAGGCGGAGAAGGCCATGAATGCGTTCGTTGGCTGAATCTCGATCCATGTCTCGTAGCTGGGAGACCATCACCAGGTATTCCAGGCCGCTCAAGTGGGTGTAGAGGTGAGGCTCTTCCGGAACATAGCCGATCCGTTGCCGATAGCCCATGGGATTTTCCTTGATCGGCCGCCCGGCAAAGAGGATTTCCCCCGAAGTCGGTTCGATCAATCCCGTGGCCAGCTTCATGGTGGTGGATTTTCCGGAACCATTTGCGCCGAGGTAGCCCGTTACCTCACCGGGGCGAGCGATGAAGCTTACATGGTCCAGAGCCGGAATGCCGAGGTAACGTTTATAGAGATTCCGAACCTCAAACATGGGTGCCCTCAACGGCTTCAGAGTCCCTACCGCGTGGTCTTGAGGACGACCTCAGCGTGTGACGGCGCTTGAAGCGTGACCGTATAGCAAGGCACCCGCTCTGACCATCGCACGGAGAGGGTCAGCAGGTTGGGCTGGCTTAAGAGCTGAATGAGACTGAGGAAAATCAACCAGAACGTGATTCCACCTTGAAGGAGACGAACCGGACCGATTCCGGGACCGGTAATAATCGTTCCGGAAGCGATGGATAATTGGCCAGGATCGTTCTGTATCCTGCAACGCTGGCGTAGCAGAGAGATGGCTCCATCGAGCAACAACCAGGCGACTGCGCCCGATTGGTGCTCCTGGTCGAAGATCCACAACATCTCGGCGCCAAATTCCTCCTGGAAAGCGGCGGGATGAAGGCGGAGCAGAAGACGATAGGCAAAGCGAGAAACAACTCTGTTCATGCTCTTCCTGCCCTCGCTTCCCGAAGACGCAATCTGGCTTCGCTTATAACGCTTTGTAAGCGATCCACCTCAGCAGCCAGAACACCCTTGCCTTCCTTGGTGAGGGTAAAGAAACGCCGATCCTCTTCTTTCGTGGTGGAGGACTTGCGCTTCGAGGAGGAAGATGGCGGAGCATCTGAAACCAACCCAGCGTCCATCAACTTTTTCAGGTTGTCGTATAGAGTGCCTGGGCCCAGCCGGTAGTGCCCGTCCGAATTGCGTGCGACTTCCTTGATAATTCCGTAGCCATGCAAATTTCCACCAGCCAGCGCCAGGAGAATGTGCAAGGTTGCGGACGATAACGGAGGGTTCTTGGTGGTCTCGGATTTCATGTCGGAACCCGACTATATCGGAGACCGACTATTAGCCGTCAACAAGATTCCATCAACAAGTTACTGGAGGGGAAGAATGACAGGGGATGGCGTGCCGGGGTTATATTGAAAACCCGGGGGATGGTTCACTATGAGAAGAAACGCTTTCGGTGCACTGGTGATAGCTCTGGCGCTGACTGCGCTCTGCGCCCGGCCGGCTCTGGCACAGGATAAAACTGAAGTGCCTGCGGTAGTGCCCGGCGCCAAGCCGGTAACGGTGGAGCACATCAAGATTCACGGCGCCGCATTGGAGGGCAACCTGGAAGGCGATGCCGTCGACCGCGAGGTGCTGGTCTTTCTGCCGCCGAGCTATGCCAGCGACAAACGCGCCGCTATCCCGTGGTCTATGCCCTCCATGGCTACTCCATTGGCGCCGAGCAATGGTCGAAGGAAATCCATGTGCCCCAGACGATCGAGGGCGCCTTCGCCCAAGGCGCCAAGGAGATGATCGTGGTGCTTGCCCGACTCCAAGACCCTGCACAACGGCTCGATGTATTCCAGTTCGGTCACCACCGGCGATTTTGAGAAATTTATTGCCCACGACATCGTTGCGTATATCGACGCCCATTACCGAACCATTCCCGACCGCATGAGCCGGGGATTGGTGGGCCATTCCATGGGCGGTTATGGCGCCAGCCGCATTGGCATGAAACATCCCGATGTGTTCGGCAGTCTCTATATCATGAGCCCGTGCTGCCTGTCGCCGAGGAGCGCAGCAACTGCTAACCCAGCCAACGATAAGGCGGTGGAGGCGGCAAAAACACCAGCGGATTCGGCCAGCCTGTCATTTTTCGCCCGCGCTCAGCTTGCCTCAGCTGCCGCCTGGTCGCCCGATCCCAAGAACCCGCCGCTCTATCTCGATCTGCCGACCAAGGATGGAGTGCCGCAGCCGGAGGTGATCGCCAAATGGGACGCCAACGCACCGCTGGCCTTTGTCGACCAATATATCGGCAATCTGCGCCAGTATCACGCCATCGCGATGGATGTAGGCGACTTGGACGGTTTGCGGATCGACACGGGCAAACTGCATGACGTTTTCGACAGCTATGGCATCGTCAACAAATTCGAGATCTATCACGGCACCCACACCAGCGCTGTGGCCGACCGGTTCCAGAACCATGTGCTGCCGTTCTTCAGCCAGAACCTGTGCGCCGGAAAGAACTGCCGGTGACGGGCTCTTCTCAAGTCAGCTTGCGCAGTGAAACCTTATCAGGACCGGGAAAGTTCGACGGTATGGGAATCGTCACAGCTCCTGTTGCAGCCCATTGGACGCCGCGTGCCAGCAGGGTTTGAAAGCCCACGCATTCAAGATTTGGATTTGGCTCACCGGCCCAGGTATGCCCAAGCATGGTGGTGTAGACACGACCTTTTCCGAAGCTCCGGACCCAGTCCATCGGCTCGTTCTGGTTCGATACCGGCGAATGAGCATAGGTAAGAATGGTCAAGCCTTCCGCAGGGCCGTGTTGACCGTGGGTGAGTTGCTCGGAAGGATGCATCCACACCCTTGGCATGCCCGCCGTGATGGGATGGTGGGTATCGCGCACGTGGATTTGAAAGTCCAGCCGTGGAGGATGACCAGGCTCCAGCCCTGTCCCCTTGGGAATGACGATGATTTTGTCATCATTGGATACGGCCAGTCCGGACCCAAAGGATGGCGACCGCCACCCTAGCCCGATCATTTCGTTATAGGCCTCCCAATTCAGAAAAGCGTTGTTGGCTGCGTGGTAGGCGACCAGACCGCCCCCTCCCCGGACAAAGTTTTCCAGGGATTCCTGAACGCCGAGAGGCCATGCGATCCCGTCAGCCAGATGGCCCCCATTGAAGTTATTGATCACCACGTCATAGCGGGAAAAATCGGGCTTCCAGGAATTCCATGCATCCTGGGGAGCCCCACGCGGCGGGGTGGTGGACACCTCGACTGAAAACAGGGTGGTCGCGGTCAAGATCTCGGTGATGGCGTGCGTGGCCGTCGCCCAGTCATGATTGTTGATGCCATCCACGACGAGGACGCGCACTGGGGAGAACAGGGCGTGCGCATTTCGAGAGGATATTGCCAGCAGCGCGAGGGAACGTAGCGTGAATTGCCTTCGGGAGATGATCATGAGACGTAAGTTACCCAGTTCCTTTATACAATTCCCGGAATCAGGTCCGGATTTTTCCACGGAAATAGACGGTGCTGAGCGTTCCCATGAGAAGCAGTGTGGCGAAACAATATGGAAGATAGCGCCAGGGCGTATCGGGGATCGGGATCAACTCAAAAACAGAACCGCACCAATGACCAGAAGCGTGATCACCGCCGCGAGAAGTTGCATCCCCGTCAAGGTGTGGTGACGTGCCAGATAAAAGGGCGCCGCCACGCAGACAGAAAAATAGCCGCCGAGAAATCCGAAGGAGGCGATTTGCATGAGATAGTCCATCGCGTTCGCCATAGCCACCCCGCTTGTGATGAGGAGGCCGGGGATGACCAGGGCTACCAATCCAATCAGCAAAAGGGCGCGGGATGGCGTCCGCATTAACGGGATGAATTCTTGCGAAAAACGGGGCAAATAACCGCTCGCGTGCCATGGAGAAGATAACTCTCGCGCCTGCGTTCAAGCCTCCCAACGCGCAACCGAGCAGCTCAGAGCCACACCCAAAGAACTAATCCAGCCGAGCGCAGGTAGATCGATGGAACGGGCAATCAGATCGAGCGGGGCGTTGGTTTGATCAAGACCAAGATCTCGATGATGCGATAGCGCCGTGATGGGATAGATGCTGGCCATGAAGAGCAGACCTAAGAGCAAGAGACAAAAGATCATGACGCGCGGAATGGTGCGGGTAGCGGATTGGGCCTCCTCGCCCAAAGTGGTCGAGTCGAAGCCGGCCAGCATCATGAAAGCCAGCACCAGGCCCAGCTTGATCTGCGGAGCACGGGTGCCCGCCAGATGCAGCTGTGCCTGGTCGATGCCATGGACATTCCGCCACATGGCGAGACCCAGGATCAATACGATGACGCCGACCGAGACCGCCTCGGTGCAGAGCATGACCTTGGTGGAAAGTTTGATATCCCGATAAGCCGGCAACCATGCCAGCACAACAACCAGCAACGTAAGCAGAATGGAACCGGCCTTGCCGATGGGGTGATTCGTGAAGTGGGCCATGACCATGCCGAGATAGTAGGCGCTGGCAACCACCGAGCTGGTCACGATAAATGTCATGGCCACAATGTAGGACCAGCCGGTAAGAATACCGGGCCACCGACCAAGCCCTTTTTCCGCATAGCTGCTGAGAGAGCCCGCTGATGCGAACCTGGAAGCGAAGACGTTGACGTTGATCGAAATGAGGAAAAAAACGCCAAGAATCCCGAGAAACAAGAGCCAGGTGCCGTTTCCGGTTTTCGCGATGAG
>CAVTPN010000003.1:0-17243 GCA_963736535.1 uncultured Acidobacteriaceae bacterium | reverse complement strand
CGGCCCGCAGCCGCCTCGGGAACGCAGGATCCTGCCCGATAAGGATCGGTTTGAGCTCTTTTCTGCAGGATCTGTCTGCAACACCTCTGGTGCGCCGGTCATCGTTCCGAATGTGCTTTCCGCCCAACCGACATGCCCGCATCGGTCTGCCAGAGCGTAGTACGACGCTTAGCCACCTTCCGCGCCAAACTCGTGAATCGCGTCGTAGTAGATCTTGCCTGGAGGAAAACGGAGCACATCCGTTTCCACGCCGGTGATCTTCATGGTTTTCTTAGTCTCGCTTGCAAGAGCAAGTGGCTGTGCCAACGGCTGTGGCTCCAGCGACCCCTAAGAACGTGCGTCGATTCATGCGCTTCTCCAGTGTTTCTCTGCTTCAGTTAGTTCTTACCTGATCGAGTCCATCAGAAGATGAAAAAAGCCGCAAGTTGGATCGTGCGTGGGATCTTGTTTGCCGGCGAGCAATCACTTCTAGAGGCCTTCGACCCGGGTATACCAGAAGCCCAACGGCTGCGATCCGAGGAACCTATTCAGGAATAGCTGTACAAGATACACATGAGAGGGTCGCCGAATGGTTAGGGTGAAGTACCATGTTTGCGTTTGCGTTCTCGGGCCCGCCAGGCGAGCCAACAAAGCGTTTGCGGCCAACTGAATCGTGATAGGAACGTGTGGTTTTCTAGTGATAACGGATTCTTGTCGCCACCTTCTCAATTTCATCCCGATCGGTTGCAGCGCGGGACACCTACTTAACTTTCTCTAAACGCAATCGGCAGCGTTCCCCTTGAACTACAGATGTTGCTTTTCCTTTAAGTTGAGTCGTGTATGTCCGCAGCCTGGAGAGGGTCAAATGAATAGGGGGATAGCTATAGGAAAGGGAAAATTAACCCTTCGGGGGAAAACAGCGCCACCGTCAAATGGGGCTGCTCAGGCAAGTTACCCAGAACGCGTTCGCAGGAAATTGTCCGGAAAGCCGGTTATACGGCCAGGTGGGTCCAAACAGCATTCGTACACTAGCCGACTTCACAGGACGAATCTCGCCATCCAGGCCGGATAGTTCCGGTTTGCCGACAATCCGGGAGCTTCGCTTCTAATCATGTGGATTTCCTTGTTCCGTTCTACCAACAAAAAAACAAACCCGACTAGAAATCTTAAGCGCCTTCAGCGATGCAATGGCTGGGATATTGAAAGGGGTATTTGTCTCGCTGGGTCATACGCTCGCTCAGAAGCTCAGAAGCGAGACTTTCTTGAGTCGTATCATTAGTGCAAAACCTCAGATCCCTTATTGTATCCTTATGCGCTCGATGCAATAAGGACCGCTACCAGACTACCGATGCAATTCGTATGGGCGGTGGTTGGAATCCGCAGACGTTGGAGGAGTACTTCCGAATGCCGAATTCTTCGTCACCGGTGGTCAATGAGGTCGTTGGCCAGGTCAAAGAAGATATAAGCCCATGCTACTATGCCAATCATTCGATACGAGAAAGAGGAATATGTCGCCAGAAACTCTCTCCCGAATTCAAACCTCGTCTGCCCAAGCTTGTTTTTCCGGTGGCGAGCGTGTCGGCTACGACCTCAGAACCCGGGCCATCGTTTCAGCAGAAGATGCGCCCCTCCATATTTTCTTCAGGCGGGAGGGGGAACTTGCGCACGTCGTTTCCTTTCTGCCAGGATTTCCCGATGGCTCGTTTGGATGGGCGAAGATTCTTCCCATCTACCAATGCGGCCGAGATGCGAAGCTCTTCCTCGAGTATGTCGGTATGGGCGATAGCGACAAGCCCAAGGACTATGCCTATTCCACTGCCGAACGCGCCGATCTCGTAGAGGCGATCTGGCGCGAACTGGCTGTCCGGTCCACAACGCTGGTCAGCTTCGACTTTTCCGCGATTGTGATCTCGGAACTCCTGCGACGCCGGCTTGAACGGGCTGAACGGGGCGAGCCTTCCGGCGGGCCGGAAATACGCGGCGTCTTCATCTTCAATGGCGGGCTCTTCCCGGACGGACATACTCACCCGTGGTTCACTACGCCATTTTTGCGCCTCCTCCCTAACTGGGCGTTCACGGGTCCGGGCCGATCCTTCACCCTGTTCAAGATGTTGATAGGGGTGGCCTGGTCCGAAGCTATACGAACGGATGCCGAGGTGCGCGAACTCCAAAGCGTTTTGGACCGCCACGCTCGCCTGTTCTTTCTTGCCGCCGCCGCAGGTTTCGTGGCCGATCACCAGGCGCAAGGCGATCGGCTCGACTTCGGCCGCCTGTTCACCGCTTATCGCGATCAGTTCCCGTTCCTAGTGGGCGGCAGCGACGAAGATGCCTTTGAACACCGGCAGGTAAACCTCGCACAGGAACGGCTGGGAAAAATCGGCCTTCGGATCGAGCGGTTGCCCGGCGGTCACTTCACTACGAGTGAGCAGCCGCAAGCCCTAGCGGCTTTGATCGCGAAATTCGAGGGAGGACTTTCAGAATCGCGAAGCCGCGATCCGAAAAGGGGCGTGCTAGCGCCTGATAGCCCCGTGCCTAACGCAGCGGCCTACAACACTCAAGAGTCTTGAAACCTGTTTCGAGGCTGGCCCGTTTGCCCTAACTCAATCTTCGTGGACGGCGCCAGGCGCACTGTTCCCGCAAATGGATGTTTGGCTTCCAACGGGAGGCGGAGCTCCGCTTCTCCTCGACTTCAAAAAGCTTGGCAGTCACTACCCTCATATCGAATACGACGCGAGCAATTTCAGAGTCCCCATCTCAGGTCTCGTAGCAAGCTGAAATCTCGGATTGTTGCCGGATGACGGACAAGCCGGAAGTTATCGGTTTGTCCGTCGGATTAGTATCGACACGCCCTAGCGTTCACTGATTTCCAGTTCGGGACTCGACTTGGCCGAGAAGTCGGCTTCTCGGACGCGTGGCTCCCACCGGTTGGAGCCGAGATCCTGTGAACGAGTTTATGCGCCCGGAGTTTATCCGCTAGACGAGGCTTGGTACTTTGAGGAAATAGCTTTCTAAAAGCACCAGCCCCGTCTGACAATACTCGCCCAGGCTTCCCCCCGATGCGATTGCTTTGAGCTATCGCATCGGGTTTTGGAGAATCGATATAAATGCGAGTCTGTCCTTCAACGGCACGTAGGGCGGAAACGGAGTCGGACCGGCTGCCGAAGGTGATCGATCACTAAACCAGCAGTGAAACGATGCTCAAGATCGTAGAGGAGAGTTGCACCTGGGCCACAAGTATGAGCTATCTCAATGACACGACCGAGGGGCCCACTACTCAGACCTGATCCGCGAGCGCATTCCGGCTACATTGAATCCCGAGAGGTGTTGGGTGATTGGCCAATCCATTAAGGATGCCGCCAGAAAGAAATCAATGTATATTGTTGAACACTCCGGGGCTGCCGCGATGAGAGCCATGTACGAGCCCATCTGGGTTGCTGCCACTGTGGCCGTGAACCTGAAGCCTCCGGGCATCCAAACGGCTTTCGGTTACCCTGCTGCTGTACAGTCTTCAGCAGCCAACCGCAACTGTCTCTGTTTCTCAGTGGCTCAAATTTGGAATCCACACCAAAGCATTCTTGCTAATGGTGTAGACCAGGAAACTGAACCCCACGCAGCCATTCCGCCAAACCCGGGGCCCCCGGGTACGCGGTCTTTGCGTGCCTGGGGTGGAAAGAATGGCCGCACATAACTGATCCCACCGGACTAATGTATTAGCAAAAATGCGTTAACGTGTCCTGCGCAGGGGTCGAGAATATTACGGAGTTGCGCGAAGACCGAGGGATTCCGCGACTCTGCCGAGAGGCCTGTCAATGGTCCAGATCTGCGTGCCATGCGAGGTGATGCACGAGGCAATCAGTTGAGCATCGATGAAGCCGATGCCTTTGGAAAACAAGCCGCGAGTTTCCAGCATGTATCGCACGTCCCCCGTGCGTATGGTCGGTAGTGCGGTGAGTCTGTCGAGCTCGAGGAGTGTTTGCTGCCGGTCTGGGAGATACCCGCACGCTAATTCCGCGACTACGAACGGATGGGTGCAGAGCTGGTCATTCCCGATCAAAGTTGCCAGCTCTGCTTTGAATCTTCCCCTGCGAAACATTTCAACCCAGATGGAAGTGTCGACGAGGATCATGGTTGATCCGCTCGCCGCCTACGCACATCTTTGATATTCGGAGCAGTCCCGGCCAGCGCCAGAAGCCTGCGTCCGGCTTCCCTCGCAATGATTGACTTCAGGGCTTCGCGAAGCAGTTCCGCCCTCTCCGTCAACCCGGTGTACTCGTGCGCCCTCTTCAGCAGATCGTCATCGAGCGTTACGGATGCTCTCATAGCTTTGCCCCCTCTGCACCAATAATAGCACCGCTATGCGCCGCATTTCGGTGCTTATGGGCTGTGGTTCATAACCGGCTTATCCGGCTGGGGGCAGACGAAACGTACCCTATAACATTTTTGCTAATGCTTTAGGAAACTGAACTCGACGCGGCCATTCCGCCAAACCGGGACGCCCGGGGTGGAAAGAATGGCCGCACATAACTGATCCCACCGGACTACAGTATTAGCAAAAATGCGTTAATCGAAACAGCGCAAAGCGGTGGTTAAGACAAAGCAGGGACCGCGGGACGTTACCTTTTCAAAAGGCCCAGACTTAGTGGTCTGGACGGCACTGGTACATTGGGAAAACCAGCGGCGCAAATATCGTCGGGTTCCTACCAATGGCATGTGTGGCTCTCAATAGGGAATAATCTTGACGTTTGCTGACCAACTCGGAAAATAATTTCCCTAGCCCCTGTCCCAAAACTACCTCAAATCGCATCTATATCGGTAGCAATCCAAATACTGACAAGCATCGAGCGTAACGGACATCTTCGTGGCCAGGATGGCGCGCACCTCGGCAGATCGTGCCGTGGCGGCATCCTTTGAATCATGGAGATCGCTATGCAAGGAAGATGCTCGAACCCCTGTCAATAGGGGAGCGTGAGGGAAACATGCATCAAGATCGCCTCATCCCGACAGTCCGTAGAGGGCCGTCAGCACCCACGGCTCGCAATCGACCCAACAAGCTTCCAACCAGAGGGCTTATAGCGCTAATAGCGCTTTTAGCGCTCATATTATTGGCGCTGCTCCGGCTGTTTACCATCCCGTCGGTCTCGCACAGGGACTTATCTCGCTTATCTCGCTTATTTCGCATATTTCTACAGGCGCCGCTCCAAGCCAGCGGTACCTCGGGATAATCGTTTGATGATTGTTTTTTAACCGAGCTGGTTGGACAACGCCGCCAGAGAGGCCGTAAAGTCTGCGTGTGATCAGAAGTGCCAGTCTCATCCCACTCATTGCAAACGCCCAAAGCTATGGGCCGCGCACCGCGGTCGTAGACGCGCAGGGGGTCTTCACTCACAACGATCTGCTGGACGCGTCCTCGCGGGTGGCAGCCGCGCTGCTTGCCGGCCGCGACGACCTGCAGGAAGAACGTGTAGCGTTTCTAGTCACGCCGGGCTTTTCGTGGGTGGTGATGCAGTGGGGCATCTGGCGCGCCGGTGGCGTCGCCGTCCCACTGCCGCTCAACTCCACCCGCCCTGAGCTGGAATACCTGATCGACGACACCAGGGCGTCCGCGCTGGCCTTCGATACTGCAGCAGCCCCGCTTCTTGAGCCGATTTCCGCGTCCCGCGCTCTCCGCGCGTTTCCCTACGACCAGCTTCCCATTTGCCAACCACGTCCACTGCCGGAGATCTCCAGCGAGCGCCGCGCCATGATCCTCTACACCAGCGGCACGACCAGCAAGCCGAAGGGCGTGGTTACGACGCACGCCAACGTTGCGGCGCAAATCAAGAGCCTCGTGGACGCCTGGGAATGGTCAGCGAGCGATCGCATTCTGCTTTGTCTGCCGCTGCACCACGTCCACGGAATCATCAACGTTGCCGGCTGTGCTCTGTGGTCGGGCGCCACCTGCGAGATGCTTCCACGCTTCGACGCCAATGCCGTGTGGGATCGTATCGCCGGCAGAGAACTAACTTTGTTCATGGCGGTGCCGACGGTTTACACCAAGCTCATCGCCGCCTGGGATGCTTCTTCACCCGCGCGCCGCGCGGAGCTAAGCCAGGCGTGCTCGAGGCTTCGTTTGATGGTCTCCGGCTCAGCAGCGCTGCCGGTGAGCACGCTCCAACGATGGCAGGAAATCAGTGGTCACACGCTGCTCGAGCGCTATGGGATGACAGAGATCGGCATGGCGCTGTCGAACCCGTTGCGAGGTCAACGCGTGCCGGGAAGCGTAGGAACGCCGCTACCCGGCGTCGAGGCCCGCCTGGTCGATGAGCATGGCACTCCCGTTGCCCCAGGCTCGCCGGGTGGGATTGAAGTCCGCGGTCCAGCAGTCTTCGCGGAGTACTGGGCCAGACCAGACGCCACGCGGGATGCCTTCCGCGATGGCTGGTTTATCACCGGCGATACTGCGGTCGTCGAGAACGGTATCTACCGCATCCTGGGTCGAACGAACATCGACATCCTCAAGACCGGCGGCCACAAAGTATCCGCTCTGGAGATTGAAGAGGCGCTGCGTCAGCATCCCGCCGTTGCCGAATGTGGGGTGGTGGGAATAGCCGATGCAGAGTGGGGAGAGCGTGTCGCCGCGGCGGTGGTGCTGAAAGACGGCAATGTCCTTGATCTGCAATCCCTTCGCACCTGGGCCAGAGAGCTGTTAGCGATTCACAAACTTCCTTCGCGGCTCCTGGTGCTCGATGCGCTTCCCCGCAACGCCATGGGAAAGGTAATGAAACCCGCCCTGGCAGCGCTATTTCAAGACACCGGCACCGATCCCGTCGCCTGACAAGTTACGGAAAATTCATCTTTCTGAAGGGTACGAGCTACCTCGCCGCAGCGAGCTTCAGCTCGTACGTATGCGATTCAAAACAGGTCCGGCTTGAGCCGCTGAGGGGCAGATCTCCATCCCTCCTCCGGCTTTCTTCCGTAGCCTGTTAACCCCCACACGACGGGCCGCTCCCTCTTGATGTAGTTTTGGTTTGGGTGGGTGGCTAGCCGATCTAACATTTCACACGGAGACGAAACATCCATGAGCGATCTTTCCCGTCGCGGCTTCATTCTCACAGGGAGTGCCGCACTGACTGCCTATCTGGCAAAGGCAGAAGCAACACAAACGCCATTGACCGCGGGGGAAGTAGTGGACCGTATCCGTAAGCAAGTGGGAATTCCCTGGCGAGCGCAAACCGTCGATCAGATCGTTGCCGGGAATGAGAACACCCCCGTACACGGAATCGCCACGACCATGATGGCCACTCTTGACGTGGTGAAACGGGCTGCAGCCGCGGGT
The DNA here is from genome assembly GCA_963736535.1 of uncultured Acidobacteriaceae bacterium. GTDB lineage: Bacteria > Acidobacteriota > Terriglobia > Terriglobales > Acidobacteriaceae > PALSA-350. The sequence continues at coordinate 9,949 of CAVTPN010000003.1, read as the reverse complement.
AAAAACATGATTGTTACCCATGAAACGCCCTTTTACCTTCACCAGGATCACACCGAAGACATCAAAGACGACCCCACTCTGCAGTACAAATTAGAGTTTATTCGCAAGAACAATATGGCCATTTTTCATTTCCACGACCACTGGCACGCCCGCAAGCCTGACGGGATTGCTACGGGAATGATGATGCAGCTTGGCTGGGAGAAAAACGTCGATCCGGACAATCCGAAGCAATTCACTTTCTCCGGAGTACCCCTGGCGCACTTCTGCCGGGATATGCAGTCAAAGCTGAAAGATCGTGCGATCAGAGTGGTCGGCGACCCGCGAATGCCAGTCAAGCGAGTTCTTGTGAGTTGGGGTTTCGTGAGCAGGATGCCAGGCATCTCCCTGTTTGCCCGTCCGGATGTCGACGTATTCATCGCCGGGGAGACCCGCGAGTGGGAACTGGTCGAGTATGTGCGCGACAGCATCACGGCAGGGAATAAGAAGGCGCTCATCCTCCTCGGGCACGTGGTCTCCGAGCAAGGCGGCATGAGCTACTGCGCTGAATGGTTGAGGTCCTTTATTTCCGAAGTCCCGATCGAGTTTGTTCGAACCGAGGAGCCTTTTTGGACCCCAGATCATCCCGTTGAGATCTGAAGGAAGGCCATGCCGGCGTTAATCCATGCTGGCGTTAATCGATGATCGGTTCGCAGACCACAGGAAAGTTGACCGAGCGCGCGATAAAACATTTAGCGTGAGCGGCGTGGTGCAGTGCGTGTGCCTTTGCATGATCGCTGCCAGGCGCAAGACTCACCCTGGGCCTCAACGTTACTTCGACAAACTGCCCACTGCCATCGGTTGATTCCTCCATCACGCCCACTGCCTCGTCCACGTATGCAGTGACAACCACTCCGGCTTCGGCGCAAAGGTGCAGATACCACAGCTTATGGCAGGCGGAGAGAGACGCGACCAGAAGTTCCTCGGGGTTCCAGCGAGATGGGTCGCCGCGAAAGGCGGGATCGGAGGAACCGGGAATGGTCGACTTTCCGGACGCGGAAACGTCATGGGACCGTTCGTAGTCCCGATATCCGCTCGTTCCCGTGCCCGTGTTCCCCGTCCACTTGGTCGTTACAGTGTAGAAGTGACGTCGAGCCATGCTCGATTCTAAACGGAGACAGCCGCGGAGAAGATTCGGCCGATCAGCTTGCGCTACGCCAGAAATTTCTTTAACGGTTCCCAATAGTGCGCATGCCATCCCCACTCCAGGTGGTCAAAATCCCCTTCAGGAAAGCCTTTGTGATCCAGAACTACGAGGGTTCCCGAGCCTTGGGGTTTGAGTTGAAACTCGACGATCGAGTAGATGCCCGGATCCCAGTGGGTAGGGCGCCACGCCTGCACGATGCGTTGGTTAGGTACCAGCTCGACCGTTCGGCCGACGATTTGTCCTCCGAACATAGAAAAAGCTCCGCCTGCCTTGGGGTCGATATCGGCCGGCGCACCGCTGAATGCCGCGAATTGCTTTGCATCCAGAAGCGCTTCATAGATGCGCTGGGGAGAGGACTTCAACTCAATATCTTCATGCAGGGATGTGCGCGTCTTATTGGCAGCGCTTGCCGGTGCCTCCTGCATGGTTTGCAGCGGATTTTCCGCCAAGGACCGGTAGCCCGCGGCAAGACCGCAAGAGACCACAGCAATCGCCTGCCGGCGCGTCAGCCTGTACGCCGGAGCGGTCGGATTCGTTTTCTCGTGCATTGCGTCCCCCTGAGACGTGAAGAGCTTTGTGTGTGGTTTGATTCGCTGCTGCAACCGTCAATGCATAGGACCATGCGGCCAAAATATGTTCAAGATCATATTTTGCTGGACGAGAGCAGATGGCTCGCGCAATACTTCGGCTCACCGAAATCAGGAGGATTCATGCCTTATCCCAGGGGGCACCGTGCCGAGGTAAAAGAGAAGATCGTCCAGAGCGCGCGGAGGCTATTCAACCGGCACGGCTTTGACAGCGTTTCACTCGACCAGATCATGTCCGGTGCAGGCCTCACGCGCGGCGGGTTCTATAGCTATTTTGATAGCAAAAGCGATCTGTATGCCGAGGTATTAGGGTGCTTCTTCACCGACCCCGAATGGAAGAGCTGCTGGGAAGGGGTGGAAGTAGATCTGACTTCGAAGGACGTAGGGCGCCAGGTGGTGCGTGCCTACCTGTCTCGCCAGCACTTTGAGGATGTAGAGAATTCGTGTCCTATGGTGGCGTTACCGAGCGACGTGACGCGCAGCGGTGAAAGCGCAAAGCATGCCTTCGGAACCGTGTTTAGCGCCATGGTTAGCGTATTAGAGCGCAGCTTGATGCAGAGTCGCCGAACCCGAGGCGCCAGGGCACAAGCCATCGCCGCTTTATGCGTAGGTGGCATGGTCGTGGCTCGGGCCATGGATGATCGCGCCCAAGCTGATGAATTGCGGGACGCATGCATGTCTGTCGCGCTTGAGCTTGGAGGCTGGAAGAAGGTGAGCAATTTTCGGAATGAAAAGATGGCCGCGTCAGCGATGTAACTGAAGTAGCCGGCCTCAAAAGTCGCGCCAGAGCATCGCCGAAATCCTCCCCTCGTCCTGGAAGGTCTGCAGCACATCGTCCAGACTGGTTATCACGACATGGTTCACCACCAGTTCGTAGACCAGCTGCCTTCCCCCCTTGGTCGTGATATACCCCCCGAATGCCTGCCCCTTGAGGATGAGGCCAGCATCGTTGCCTTCCACGAAGGTTCCTGTCTTAGCGGTCACCTGCCCGGTTGCGCCGGCGAGCGTGGGGTCAGACTTGTAGTCCGTGACGAACCCAAGTGATCCATCTACGCCCAGCTTGGGCAGGTCGTTAAAAAAGATTGGGAATGTGGATTTCGCTTTCATGTCGATGAGCATCCGGGTGACTGCCTGATTCGTCGCCGTTGTCAGGCCGCCTCCGCTCCCATCGACAAAGTGAATTTCGTCTTCTGTGATCCCATAATTCGTGGTCAGGTTCTTCCGTTCAACCTTGAGCGCGTCGTTCATGTTGTCTACCCCCTGCGTAAGCCCGAATAGAACCAGGCTGGTATCGGCGCCGATGTTATAGCTCACTTTCAAAATCAGCTTCGCAGTCTCGGAATAGGGCAGTCCTTTGAGCTCTGCCAGTTTTGCTTGGGGCGTGTACGAGTTTCTGGCAGGAAGCAATTGCACTGGGTTCTCGGCTACGGGGGATGCGTGGACCGTTACGCCCGCAGCCTTGAGCGCCTCGATGAATACGGTGCGCGCGTAGTTCGAAGGCTGTGTGATGCGGAAGGCCTGCACCAAGGGGTACTTGTTGGTGAGTGGAGGAATAAAATCGACTGGAATCTGCCCGGCTATGGCTGCCGTGCAGCCAGTCTTGCCGATGCACTCAGGCGCTACCGGCTTTAAGGTGAGCGTATTCTGCGAATGCGCGGCGCTGGTAACCAGATTGTTCTCGACCCCGAGTGCTGCCGAGACCGGACGCCACTCCACCGAGGCAGGTTTGCCCGGAGTCGTGGGCCGGATGCTCAGATCCACCAGATCGCCGTTGACGAAAATAGGTCTAACGTCGAACTGGCCTCTGAAGTTAAAAGGCTGAAAGAGCCGGTCGTCGATAATGACGTTGCCGGTAACCTCCTTTACCCCTGACTTCGCCACCTGCTGTGCTAATTGGATATACCCAGCCAGCGGATTAGGCTTGGTGAGCGTAGCGTTCCCCAGGCTGTCGGCCTCGTTGTGGTCGAAATTGGCGACCGCGATCGTGCCGTCCGGATTCGTTCGTCCGCCCATGGTGAGGTCGCCTGACGCGACCAGCACCAGGTCGCCGTGCAGCACGCCGGCGCTGTTCAACTCCCCACGGCGGTAGACCGGCGTGTTGTACCGGTGGTCAGGACCTACCTGGTTCAGCAACTCTCCCACGGAAAAAATCTTGCGCACCGAGCCGATGTAGAAATGGCAATGCGGCTGCAGATCCATGAGTTCTTTGCCGGTGCCGAGATCTACGACACGCAGTCCCCAGATTGCGTTTTTGTATGCGGGTTTGTCGAACACCGTTTGGATGTCAGCTGGAATCTTCGCGGAGTTGTCGCCGCAATTGCTATTTCCTTGAGCCACGCCGAGGATGGCGGGGAGAACAACGATGCAGAATATTGAGATTCGAATAACCAGACCGCGCTTCATTGGGGATATCCTTCTTATTTTTCGCGCTTGGGGCTCTACTATAGCGCCTCCCATCGAATCGGAATGGTGAAAGCTAAGGCGCCTCCCACCTACCCGACTCCGCGGAACGAAAAATGGCTTCGATCACCGCCATATTCCTGATCGCGTCCGCCAGTGGGACGGGGACCTCAGTACCTTCACGGACGGCCCGGGAAAACACCTCGCCTTGAATCGTGAACTGGTTGCAGACCGGGAAAACCTCGGTGGTTACACCACTACCAATCAGGTCCCTTCCATCGTCGATAAGAATTTGGCCAGGACGGTCAAAGGGAGGAGTGAATGGGATCGGGATTTCGATCCGGCCCAACGTCCCCAACAGTTCCATTCGTTGGTAATACACAAGCTGCGTGCTGCAGGTAAAAACCGATTGTCCGGAAGGAAATTGGAGGATAGCTGAGGTCAGCCGATCTATTCTGAACTTCGGATCCGTATCGATCAGTCCCAATACCTGCGAAGGCTCTTCACCGAAGAGAAATCGGGAGGTGTTGACCGGATAACATCCGATGTCCATCAGGCTCCCACCGCCGAATTCCGGAATATTGCGAATGTTCGCAGGGTCGGTGTTGAAGTAGCTGAAGCAGCCCTGGATCGAACGAAGTGCCCCAATCTTGCCTGCAGCAACCAGTTCACGTGCGCGCACCCACTGGGGATGGTTGCGCACCATGAAGGCCTCAGCGATGAGGACGCCCGTGCGTTGCTGCACAGCCAGGAGAGTCCTGGCTTCGGCCACCGTGATGCTTAGCGGCTTCTCGCACAGCACATGCTTACCCGCTTCGGCAGCTTTCATGGACCAGGGCACATGCAATGGATTGGGCAGTGGATTGTAGATCGCCTCAATCTGCGGATCCGCCAGGAGCTGTTCATACGATCCGTAGGCCTTCGGAATGCCGAGGGCGTGTGCTGCTTCCTCCGCCTTGTGGAGCTCACGTGAGGCGATCGCGGTCACGTCGACCCAACCGCTCTTTTGCATAGCGGGGATAACCTTTTTGACGGCGATCTTAGCCGTGCTCAGAACTCCCCAGCGAACTTTGTTTGGCATATCCGGAGATGATAGCTGGGTGAAAGCCTGCGGAGAACGGAGAATCAGAGGCCAGAGCCACGGAGGACGCAAGTGGCGGTGCGGCAGAGGATGCGAAGATCTGCCCCCAGCGACCAGTTGTTCAGGTATTGGGAGTCGTAGTTTTCGATGCTGGATGGATCCGCGTTGCTGCGGCCTTCCACCTGCCACAGGCCGGTGATACCCGGACGCACGCGCGAGCGCAGGGCTAGAAACTCCGGGCTGAGCAGTTTGCAATGGTAGTCGGGCAGCGCGCGCGGCCCCACCAGGCTCATGTCTCCGCGTACGACATTCCAAATCTGGGGTAACTCATCGATGCTGTAACGGCGGAGAAACCTACCCACGACGGGCAGGATGCGGGGGTCGCGCGCGTCCCGGTAAATACGCGGATCTCTGGCCGTTGGGTTCTGGGCCAGATGGTCGCGCAGCCAAACTTCGGAATCGAAGCGCATGGTGCGCAGCTTTAAGAACTTGAAAGGCCGGCCGTCTTTGCCCTGCCGGTTCTGGGTAAAGAAGCCAGGCCCGCGGTCGACCAGCTTAATCGCGATCAGGGCTACGCAGATAACCGGCAAAACCGCGATGCCGACTAGAGTGGCAACGCAAAAATCAAGCAGGCGGCTGCAGGCGAGCGCGAGCCAGGGATGCTCAGGAGCGGGTGCAGCAGGAGCGATGACAACCTCTGATTCGATCATGCCCATCAGCTCCTGTCGCCGCTGGCTGCGTGGATGGGAAACTTCCGCACTCCGGCGATTTGCAAGGTGAAGAGGCCAAGGAACTGCACCAACTGGATGGAGTAGCGCCGCCACAACCGGCGGGGCTCGGTGCAGAGGCGAAACAACCACTCACCCCCGGCCGAGCGCAGCCATTTGGGGGCCTGACGAACGGAGCCGGCGTGAAAGTCAAAGGCGGCGCCCACGCCAAGTAGAAGCGGCGCCAGCAGGCGGCTCCGGTTGTCGGCGATCCATAACTCCTGTTTCGGGGTGCCCAGGCCGACCCAGACGACGTCAGCACGACTGTCGTTGATCAGGCGTATATCTTCCTCCAGCTCGCTTTCCGAGGGCGGCCGGAAGGGCGGCGAATAGGTACCCGCGATTGCCAGGCCAGGAAACTGTTTCTGTAAGCGCGCCGCCAGCGCTTCGCCCACGCCGGGTGCTCCGCCATAGAAGAAGTGCCGGTATCCGGCATGGGGAGAACGGCGGCAAAGTTCCAGCATTACATCCGGACCGTATACGCGCTCCGCATGTGCAGCGCCCAACAAGCGGCACAGCCTGACCAGCATCATCCCGTCGGTCGCGGTGATATCAGCGGTGTTCAAGGCCGTGCGCAGGCGAGTATTGCGCTGGCATGCTGCCAGCATATCCGAGCCGGGAAAGCAAACGATGCGGGGGGATCGCTCCGCAACCCACCGCTCCATGAGATCCACCGCCGCGGCGAACCGCATCGGATGTAAGCCCACGCCGAGCACGTTGATAAACTGCCGCACGGGAGCCTTGCCCCTGAGAGCTGCTCCTGGCTCGTCAGTGTAGGTCACTTGCTTACCTCCAGAGATTGGCCGGAGCGTGGTAAGGACCTACGGGCACTGGAACCCCGGAAAGGTTCGCGCCGAAGTGCAAATCGTCGCTTGCCTGACGCAGAAACGCGGTGACCGCGTGATCGAAAGCATCAAGAAATATCTCGTCGCCAGCAATGGGCACCACGAAGCGATCGCGGTCGGCAAGGTAGCGCTGCAGGATCTCGGCCAGCCCCACCTCGGGCGTGAGCCTGCCGATGATGTAGCGATCGGCCCCCACCCGGCCAATGAACGCAGCCTCGCGATAGAGATAAACATCGCCCAGCAGATCCACCACAACCGATATCTGCGGGTAGCCTCGTCCCAGCATGTCGGTATGCGCCACGCGCCGGACCGGAGCGGTCTCCACCCCTTCAACCAGGCCGCGCATCCCGTAGCCCAGATCCACGAGGAAGTCCTCCATGCCCTGGGCGATGAAGAAGTCCTGGAGGCTTATGAGTTCATCCCGTAACCGTTCCCGTTCGTCTCCGCTGATCGCGGCCTCGCCAGACGCGGCATAATTTTCGCGCAGGGTCAGGAAATTGATCCCCTTGCGATCAGGCGATTGATCGGCGATGGAGACCAGCGCCTGGGCGATCTTCCGCAGGTGCGTGATCTGTCCGCTCTGCACCACATGATTAAAGCCAACGCGCAGGGTGGAACCTCGTTCCGACTTCCGGCGCACCAGATCCTTGGCGTTGGTGATGACCCTGGAGGCAACCCCACTACGCTGCGTGGTAAGCAACGCGGTTGCATCGTCCGCGCCATACATCGAGATGCGCAGCGTATCAAGATGCCACAGTCCTTCATTCTTTTCCAGGAAGCGTTCCGTCAGCATCATGGCATTGGTGTAAAGCTGCATGCGATGGCCGAGGCCTGCAGCAAAACGAACCAGCTCGGCGAGGCCAGGGTTCGTGAGCGGCTCGAGACCTCCGGATAAGTAGAATCTGCGCGGCGAGTCCTGGGGTGCCTGGGCAAATAATTGCCGCAATAACTCATTTCCCGGAATGATGTCTTCCTGCTTATATTGCACTCCCCGGGCGCGCGCGCAGAAGTTGCACGACAGCATGCAAGAGACGGCAGGATAAATTCCCACCGTGAAGGGGTAACGAAAAGAGCCATCGAGAAAGGCTTTCACCGAGCCGGAATCGATGATCGGCTGGATAGTGCTGCGGCGATAAGGAGCGTCCCCGCTGAATTTGCTCAGAAACGTTGCCGTCTCACGATGGCGGTAGATCGCCGCGACTAGCCTGATGGCTTCCGCGGTTTCGCAGCCGCAAGCCTCGGCTATGTCATGCAAGCGGCAGAATGGCCGCATCACCAGCATGCGTAGAGCAATGGCAACCCGGGTCGTCCACGACTCGCGCTGGTAAGCGCCGCGGCAATCCGCAACAAGCCGGCGGGCAGCCAGGTCACGGCCGATCCGTTCTGCAAGAAAACGCAGCGAACCGGGGCCGGTGAGATCCTGCTCGTCGATGCCGCACATGTCTCGAAGTTCGGCGGTGATCGGGATGAGGCCGGAACTGGAACCGATGACGGTACTCACGAATTACCCCGCATCGAGGGTAGGGCTGGAGGGGCAGGGACCACGCTGATCTTATCCGTAACACGCATATCAAATTCCTTCCCGGGGGATCAGAATGAAACCGACCAAGGACATAGGTCTGCCGCTTCTGCAATAAATTGCTCAACATCGACCGTACTAGCGCGAATTACAGGGGGAAGCCACCGGCGGTACCGGTTTTCGTGAAACCTGAAGGCAGAATAAAATTCGTGTTACAAGCTAAAAAGTTCTATTTAATCAATTGTTTTTAACGCTTCTGTAGAGAAGTAACAAAGCTAAGTCGAGCATGTCTATGAAACTTTAGTAACCACTCACCCTTATGCGTAATACGTGTAAGGTGCGCGAGTCCGCCAGTTCAACCCGAAAAATCACCATTTGAAACTTACAAAGATATGTAGCGCCACGGCAACGCGGGTTGCCGTCGGGCCGACTTTGGCATCTCAAGGAATATCGGGCATGATCAACGATCTTTGGTACAAGAATGCCATCATTTACTGCTTGTCGATCGGCACCTACCTGGATGCCGACGGCGATGGCATTGGCGATTTCCAGGGGCTCATGAGCCGTCTCGATTACCTGCAGGGGCTCGGCGTCACCGCTCTCTGGTTGATGCCCTTTCAACCGTCCCCAGGCAGAGATGACGGTTACGATGTTGCTGATTACTACGGAGTAAATCCTCCCTTCGGCACGCTGGGAGATTTCGTGGAGTTCACCAAGGGCTGCCGTCAGCGTGGACTGCGCGTCATGATCGACCTGGTGGTCAACCACACCTCAGATCAGCATCCCTGGTTTCAGGAAGCGCGCCGCGATCCGAAGTCCAGGTACCGCGACTGGTACGTGTGGTCGAAGAAGAAGCCAAAGAACGCCAATTCAGGGATGGTGTTTCCGGGGGTCCAGAAAAGCACGTGGAACTACGACGAGGCCGCGAAGGCGTACTACTTTCATCGCTTCTATGACTTTCAACCCGATCTCAATACCTCCAACCCCGATGTCCAGGCGGAGATTCTCAAGATTATGGGTTTCTGGTTACAACTTGGCGTGTCCGGCTTCCGCATGGACGCTGTTCCCTTCGTGATTTCCGCAAAGGGAGCCAACATCACCAAACCACAGGAAGATTACGAAATGCTGCGCACCTTCAGCCAGTTTTTGAGCTGGAGAGAAGGAGACGCGATCATCCTTGGCGAGGCCAATGTGTTGCCCGACACGGATATGCGTTATTTCGGCGTCGCCGGCGAGCGCGTCCAGATGATGTTCAACTTTGAGGTCAATCAACATCTCTTTCTGGCCATGGCCACCGCAGATAGCCGGCCCCTGAAAAAAGCGATGCAGTCCACGAAGCGCCGGCCCGCCACTGCACAGTGGGGTCAGTTTCTTCGTAATCATGACGAGCTTGATCTCGGTCGCCTTAAAGTCGAGGAGCGAAACGCTGTCTTCGCCGCGTTTGGACCGGACCCCGATATGCAGCTATACAATCGCGGCATTCGGCGTCGCCTGGCGCCGATGTTAGAGGGAGATCGCAGGCGGTTGGAACTTGCGTACAGTCTGATGATGACGTTGCCCGGCACTC
>CAVTPN010000002.1:0-259207 GCA_963736535.1 uncultured Acidobacteriaceae bacterium | reverse complement strand
AAGCAATAGAGTTCTGTTATCTACTTCTTTGACTCGGTTCGTATTGCTGGAGTGCGCTGTGTGCTTGCATCAGGGTTTTCTCTACGTGCGTCTTCGTAGGGAGATAGAAAATTGCTGGTGAAGACGGTGGTCAAACTCGCAGGAGGAACGGACCAAGGCAACGAACAATCCTGTTCCAGGATTTGTACGTCCGCGGAAGCCCGCTTTCGCGCTTCGGGGTTCAAATCCATACCAAATTTGACCGAACCCTGTACCCGGTTAATGAACTCACAATATCCACACCCGAGATCCAGAATCACTGAATTGGACGGTATCCACCGCGCAAAGTAACCGGTCAGTATTGACCACACCTTCTTACGGTATTCCACCTTGATCGCGAAATCTTGTTTTGTAAATTGCGTCCAGATCAGCCCCCGCGTGGGCAGGCGGATCGAAACGTTTACTCATATCCATAGTTGCTCTGAGTCTTCTTAAGCGTTATTGCGAAAAGGCTGTGGGTTCTCGCGCATGTAGATTGTACGCCAGGGTCAGCGTTTCGTTCGGGTAGCAGCAATAAGCAAAACACTGCACGAGGGGCCCACGAATGATCCCGCCCGCTTCCGCTTCTTGCCTAAGATGGTTGCTTTAGAATGTGAGCGAACGGCTGCAATGTCTCCGATAACAGCTCAACCCGGCCGGCGAGGATGCTCTCGATGACAAGAAGTGCAGGCGCCCAAGGCAGCCGGAAGGCTGTCGATTGGCAGCTCGAACCTTTGCGCAGAACCCTTTTTCAGTTCACCTTGGTTTTTGTTGTGTCTTACGTCATTCTCTTTCTGGGCATGTCCCGGCGCCCGAATATGTTTGACGAAAGGGATGTGTCTTTAACCGGGGCAATGCAGGTTCATGGCAGGCCAGCTGACTCACCGGGACTTTTATTCCATCTACGGGCCGGGGCAGTTTTACATGCTCGCAGGGCTGTTCAAGATATTCGGACAGTCCCTCCTGGTTGCGCGCCTCTTCGATCTTCTGCTCAAAGCACTCCTGGTCCTCGCCGTCTATGCGATCACATCCCGCTATTGCCGGCGATCCGTAGCTGTTGCTACATCTGTCGTCACCGTGGTGTGGCTCATCGGGATCTATTGCCCGGTGGATACGGCCGTGGTCCCGGTCTCTTTGCTGAATCTCATTGCGTTGGCCTTGATCCTCCCCGATCTTTCGAGCGTAGGGTCTCGAACGTGCTACTCAGTTGTCGCCGGCGCGGCGGCGGGGTTGGCGGCATTGTTTCGCTACGACATCGGCGTCGCCCTGCTGGGAATGCAGGCGTGCATGATCGCAAGCGCGATCTTCCTTTCAGGGTAAGCCGGCGAAAGCACGTACCTTCGCCGCTGTGTGGGGCGCATGCTTGCTTGGCTTCGCTGTCCTGACCTTGCCTGTCGCCCTTTATTACCTGTCTGTCTCGGTGGTGATTTCATCATTTACGACGTGATCCTTTATCCCGCGCATTATTATCACCTGGGCCGCAACCTGCAATTTCCAGGGGTTTCCCTCAAGTACCTCGAGAATCTTGAAGTCTACCTGCCGTTAGCGGTGTTCGGCATTTCGGCGTACGCCGTTTTTGAGTCCACTTACGAGCCCGCAGCGAAACCACGCCTGACCTTCAGAACAGCGCTCAGGAACTGAGATTGCAAGGCTTCCTGATCACTTTCGGCCTCCTCGCCTTTGCCATGTACTGCAAAGCGTATGTACGGATGGATGTCGGCCAACTGTATCTCTGTGTTGTTCCATTGTTGTTGCTGATAGCCGTGCTTTTCGAGCACAGGTGGATCCTGGCCCGTCCTTTACAAATTGCCATCATGGGTGTGGCCGCGCTTATGCCCTGACCGCTACCTGGTCTTTTCTCCACCAGGAGAGAAGATTGCAGGTATACCATCTATCGGTTCCGGAAAGGATGTTGTCTTCGTGGAAAGGAACCTCGTCCCAGGCCGAGGATGCGTGGTGCAAAAGCGATAATCCTCTTACCCGCGGGTTTTGCTTCCTGCCTGAGGATTATCGTGTGCAAACGATCGAGTTCCTTGCGGCGCATACCAGGCCCGGTGAGATGATTTATGTCGGGTTGGCAAAACACGACCACATTTTTGCCATCGATGAGCTCACTTATTTCGCAACCCAACGGCTGCCCGCAACCAAGTGGTCCCACTTCGATCCAGACCTGCAGAGCCGGTACGACATCCAGACAGAAATCGTTCACGAGCTTGAGATACACCGTCCCCAGTATGTCGTGCTGGACGCAGAGTTTGAGCAGCTGCACGAGCCAAATGACAGCTCCAAGAGCAGCGGCGTCACCTTGCTGGACGACTATATTCACAGCAAGTATCAACCCGTTCAAACCTTTGGGCTCATGTCTGTCTGGCGGTTGATACAGTGATTGCATCGCGCCGGGCGGACTTGTCACCCTGCGGCTGTTACAAGCTGGTCGACTTACTCTCGACCAGCGAGCGCGCCCGGGTAACGAAATCCTCCAGCGGCATGCTGCCCTGATCACCCTGGCCGCGGATGCGCAGGCTGACCGCGCCCGTCTCCGCTTCCTTGTCGCCTACGACCAGGATGTAGGGCAGCTTCTGCAGCGTGAAATCGCGAATCTTGGCGCCCATCTTCTCGTTGCGATGATCGACCTCCACGCGCAGGCCGGCATTCTGTAACGTTGCCTGTATCTTTTCCGCGTAAGCGCAGATGGCGCTCGCTGATGGGCACGATGCCGGCCTGCACCGGCGCAAGCCAGAGCGGAAAGGCGCCGGCATAATGCTCCATCAGCACGCCGAAAAAGCGCTCTACCGAGCCGATAGAGCGCGCGGTGCACCATCACGGGCTGATGCCGCTCGCCGTCTTCGCCCACATACTCCATCTCAAAGCGCGCCGGCATGTTGAAGTCGAATTGCACCGTCGACAGCTGCCATAGGCGGCCCAGCACATCCACCAGCTTGATGTCGATCTTGGGGCCGTAAAAGGCAGCTTCGCCACGAATGGTCTTATAGGGAATGGCCTTGCGCGCCAAAGCGTTCTCGAGCGAGTTGATGGCCAACTCCCAGTTTTCGTCCGAGCCGATATAACTCTTGCGGTCTTTCGGATCCCAGGTGGACAGCTCCACCTTGAATTCCGTGAAGCCGAAGGTGGTGAGCACCAGCTGGGCAAAATCGATGCAACCCACGATCTCATCTTCGATCTGCGCCGGAGTCGCAGAAGATGTGGGCGTCATCCTGGGTAAAGCCGCGTACCCGCAACAGTCCATGCATGGTGCCGGAGCGCTCGTAGCGATAGACATTCCCCAGTTCGGCGTAGCGCACCGGCAAATCGCGGTAGCTCTTGGGCGAATTCTTGTAGATCAGAATGTGGAACGGGCAGTTCATCGGCTTCATCCGGTAATCTGCGTCGTCCAGCTCCATCGGGGTAAACATGTTCTGCGCGTAAAAGCCTTCGTGGCCGCTGATCTGCCACAGATTCACCCGCGCCACGTGCGGCGTGTAGACCAGGGAGTAGCCTCGCTTCAGACACTCGTCACGCATCCAGTCTTCCATGATCTTGCGGACCATGGCGCCTTTGGGATGCCAGAAGATCAATCCAGCGCCGGCAACCTCCTGAATGGAAAAAAGGTCCAGTTGCTTGCCTAGCACGCGGTGGTCCCGGCGCTGCGCCTCCTCCAGCCGGGCGAAGTGCTGCTCCATCTCCTTGCTGGAAAAGAAGGCGGTGCCGTAAATGCGCTGCAGTTGGGGATTGTCTTCGTCCCCAAGCCAGTAAGCCCCGGCAAGGCTCATGACCTTGAAGGCCTTGACCCTTCCGGTAGAGGGCACGTGCGGCCCCCGGCAAAAATCTTCGAAGGCGCCGTTGCGGTAGAAAGAGATTTGCTCACCCGGCTTGGTGAAGCGCTCAACGAAGTGGGCCTTCATAAAATCGTTGCCGGCTTTGAAGCGCGCGAGGCTCTGGTCGCGCGACTCCCACTCGCGAACAAAAGGCTCATTGCGGGCGACGACTTCGGCCATTTTGGCTTCGATGGCCTTGAGGTCTTCGGGGGTAAAGGGCGTAGGCCGGTAGAAATCGTAAAAGAAACCCGCATCGGTGGCTGGCCCGTGACCCAGCTTGGTCTCGGGATACAGCTCGAGCACCGCGGTCGCCATCACGTGCGCGGCGGAGTGGCGTACTACCTTCAGAGCGTCGGCATCCTTCTCGGTGAGCAGCTGCAACGATACGTCCTGCTAAGCGGCGTGCTCAGATCCACCAGGCGTTCGGCGCTCGCTTCCTCGGCGGTATACATGCTGGCCTCCGGCGTCGCTGCCGTTTCGACTCCGGAGCCTCGCTGGCTCAGGGTCCTCGGCGGCAATCGGGCCGAATGCGGGCCACGACGGCGGCGGCGGCCAGACGCGGTGAGATACTCTGGGCAACGTCGAGGGGAGTTGACCCGGCGGGGAATTCTTTGATGGAGCCGTCGGGGAGATGAACCTGTATCGATTCTGCGATGGCTGTCATTTGCCTGGGAGAGCTTAAATTCAAGGATATGTGCCCGTACCCTCATTCGTCGAGGGGCGAGCAAGTCAGGCATGAAGGCGCTTAAAATTTTGGTAATTAATTTTCACCGGGAGAGGCCGGGCGGAGGGGCGTGAACGTTCGCTGCCGGTCCCGGCGATTGGCGTTCAGGGACTCAGCCGCGAGCCCGAATTTGCGATGCACCGGCCGGGCGAGGGAATTATGCGTGAAAATGAGTGGAAAGAGTGGAAAGTCCGTTCAGAGGGCGCCGCGCCTGGTCCGTTGTCCATGGGTCTACCCTGCGAGAGAGTTGCAGGTCGGCGGCAGGCGGAGCGTGTGCCCGCAGCGTACCCGACGGCCTCAGCGAGCGCAAGGGATCGTCACAGCTGGGTAGAGGTTAAGCCTTACTTTGAAAGTACTGCGGTATTGCGCTTCGTTTCAAGGGTATAGGCGTGTGTTTTTGAGGAAGGCGGACGGACGATTGCTCCTCGACCGGAGTAGTCATGGGCCCGCGGCCCACTCTAGGTGATGAAACGGAACCTGGAGGCGGAAAGAGTCACTCTTCAGACGAAGGGCATGGCTTCAGTCGGGTTCTCACACACGGGCACCGCCCGGTGCGGGCTTCGGCTGCTGGAAAAGTTTCTGAGCGGCATGTGCGACATCCTCGGGGTCCTTCCAGGACTCCGCGCCACAAGCGTTGTGTCACGCGATAAATCTGTGAGGCGCTGGCTCAAGATGACGATTTTGTGCGGAGTTGTGACAATGACCTCCAAAACAAGTTAGCGCTTATGGGACGCAGTCCTGCGAGGGGCCCGTCTAAAGTCGGGCCCTGATACAATTAGCGTAAAACACGGCATCCAAAGGAGCTTCACTTGCCCAAGTAGCCTTCATACCAACGCGGAGTGGGTCATGGCCTCGAGTACGGAGAGAGGCGACGATTCGGGAGAAACCATGGCCTGGTGTTCCACCAGGAAGGTTTGCTCCAGCGCATATTGGCCGGAGAGAACCGCGTGCGGAACCATGTCGGTGTACACCATCCAACTGGAGCCGGCTGGAAATTGCAGATACTCCTTGCGGCACTCCGCCTGAAACGAGGCGTTCTCCTTAAGGAAGTTGTGGAAGCGCATCATGAAGTCGTCATAGGGCGAGCGCTTCAGACTGGGGACCGCGTGTCCAAGTCCTGCCGCGTTGGCCAGGGAACGCAGCGCACGGCTGGCAGAGTTGCCGGCCGCCGGGAGCGCGATCTGCTGCGGCGCATATCGGGGCGCAAGCACGGGAAATGGATCGCTGACCACCCAGTCGCGGGTGCGCGACGGATGAATATTGTTGAAGAAGCGCAGGATGCGTGCTCCCTGCGTAGGACGCGTAGGGAAGGCGTCGGTGTGCAGCAGGTCGTTGCGGCGGCGCAGCGGCAAGTCCCGGCCTTCCTCCTCCTGCGGCCGGAAGCTGGCGTAGTCCAGTTGCCAGCGTCCCTGGTAGGGCGACAGAAAGCGGGTGAGAAAGCGGGTCACGTCCTGCGAGTACTGCCGCATGATCGCCTGTAGCTGCTTCAGCTCCGCGGCGCCGGTGGTGCCGGCATCCAGCCCGCTGACGCGTATCCAGGTTCGGCTTGTAAGCGATGTTCTTGTGAAGAGTGCTGCCTGTCTGCTGCTGCCCCAGCAGAAAAGACAAGTCCTCAGGCCGAAGGGAATTGGGCGTTTGCGGGAAGTAGAGAATGTC
The DNA here is from genome assembly GCA_963736535.1 of uncultured Acidobacteriaceae bacterium. Classification (GTDB taxonomy): domain Bacteria; phylum Acidobacteriota; class Terriglobia; order Terriglobales; family Acidobacteriaceae; genus PALSA-350. Next base: position 252,994 of record CAVTPN010000002.1, on the reverse strand, counting down.
TCCGGTTTCCAGTCGCCGGCACCATGCCCGCGCCTGCTCCGGTGCTGGTGCATCTTCCAGGCTGCCCGGCTGCGATGGGTCGTGAGCAATGGTGATCAGCGCCATGAGGGCAAATTTCCTAGCCTCTCGAAAACTTGCGGCGCAGCCACAGCGTGCCGAAAAAGATGAGACTATCGCCAGAACGACGCAGCCGGCGGGGAAGGAGATGTACTTGTAGCTCTCGGCGTAGTCCACCCGGTGGCCCATTCCGTTGTAGATTCATGATGCCGACAATGGCCAGGAAGGTAAACAGGAAGAAGCTCAGAAAGCCCACCGCTAAGGCCATCAGAAGGCTGGTAAAGAGGCCCAAATCGCCCAGGGGAATGCCGAAAAACTTTCCTTCCGCCTGGGGAGCGGCCCCCTGGTGCAGGTTTTGCTGCTGCGCATTCATCATTGGCCTCAGAATGGGGACGGTGCACACCCTTCCACTCAGCTAGAATACTAGGTTATGGCTGAAGTCGCCCAAATGGAGTTGTTACCGGCATCGCTCGTGGCGCAGCAAACCCCCGTGCGTCAGTCCGAAAACCGCTTGTGCTACGCGATCTTTGCCGATACGCACATCACCGAACAGGAACTCGAGCCGATCGTACAGGCGGTGCCGAACGCCATAGCCGCAGCGCTTACCCGGCATGCCTACTATTTCGTGCCTCTCACCATTGGTGAGACCGAGGAGACGATGGTTGCGCCCGGCTACACCATCGACCTGGGCGATCGCGCAATGTGTCACCGCAATGTGCAATTTGATGGCGCCGATTGCATCTTCATCTCCACCCGGCTGATGCAGGACAGGTTTGCGCTGGCATTCGAATTCTTCATCAATGTCGGCCACCACTTTGTCGAAGCCGCCGGCGTGCCCCAGAGTTTTTGCGATCTTGCGTGGTCGCAGGCCCTGGCAGAAGTGCGCGGCGAAACCAGTCAGGATAGCTACGAAAGCCGGCGCCGGGCGCTCGACCGGGGCCGCAACGAAGGTCCCGGCGCGCGCATGGCGGAGAGAACGTTCTCGCGCGTCGACCAGCCGGCCCCGGCCCGCGGGGTGGAAAAGGGGCGCATCGACGAAAAGGCAAAGAGCAGCTTCTTTGAATCGGCTTTTTCCGATGCTCTTGCCATCTACATGCTCTCCCTCACCCTCGACTTCAACTACACCGATCTGCGCGAGCGCGAGTATCCATTGCTGGCGGCGCCCGCGTTGGCCGAGCGCCTGCGCCATGTGGCTGCGCTCTTTCCTCCCAACCCCGGCTACGACTTTCAAATCTCCTATCGTCACAAGTTCTAACGCGTCTCTCTGTACAATCAGCGCATGATTGCGCACCTGCGTGGGCGGCTCCTGGCAAAACAACCACAGCAGGCCATCATCGAGGCTGGCGGAGTCGGCTACGACGTAGTGATCAGCGTGCCCACGTTTAGTGCGCTACCGCCGGAAGGAACCGAAGTGGCCCTCTTTATCCACACCCACGTACGTGAAGACACCCTGGCGCTGTATGGCTTTCTCAATCGGGAAGAGAAGCGGATCTTCGAGCGCTTGATCACCGTGAGTGGCGTCGGTCCCAAGCTCGCCGTCACCATCCAGAGCGGCCTGAGCACACGAGCGGTTGGTGGGCGCCATCCGCGGCCAGGACCACGCCACCCTCTCCCAGATCCCGGGTATCGGCAAACGCCTGGCCGAGCGGCTGGTGGTGGATCTCAAAGACAAGCTCGAGGATATGGCTGCCGCACCCCACCAGGTCGAGACCGGCCCCTCGACTGACGATGTGCTTTCAGCCCTGGTCAATCTGGGCTATCAACGTCCGCTGGCACAGAAGGCAATTGCTGCCGCGATCGCCAAAGACAAGACCGTGGCGGACAAGCTTCGAGGCACTTTTCCGCGCGGCTCTGGCGGGAATGCGCAACTAACTGCCTTGTGCCAACGGTTCAGCTGAGCAGGTAGTTTTTTCCCAGTAGAGAGTAGATTGAGGCATTTTGGCCCGGCTCTCCGCCGCCCTCAGGGCCATAAATTACTGAATTGACTCCGTCTTCTGCTATCCCCGTTTGGCATGCCACATGCAATGACCAGCATAGGACAAAGCTACTGCTAAGGCGTAAGTTCGCCTCGCAGGGCGGTCCCTGAGTTTGCAGCTCATTTCGGTGATGCCGCGGAGAAGATGCCCATGCCAGGGAGGTGTGGGCATCTTCTTTTGTATGGTCAACCTATTCTGGCGCCGGCTTCATTTGCGCCTGATTGGCACAACCGATCGCTTTAGGCATGTCAGGATCGTCACTGACTTTGCCCCCGGTCTTGTGCATCAGGTCTTGTTGGAACTTCTGCAGTTCAGGGAATGAGTAATGGGTGCAAAGATTAAGTTCCCAGGTGTCGGCCGTCTTCTTGGAAACTACATACATGCGAATGGTTTCATCCGGACGCGCGGGCGAATCGCTCTCTCGAATGATAGAAAAGCTATAGTAGCCGGGGATAAAGCCGGCATCGGTGCGGGTGTCCATCGAGTTCATCACGATCGTGCGATCATCCACCGTGATGTTGTCGAATCGGGCAACGATGAGGGCGACCTGGCGAGCCTGATCGAACTCCATCTCATGTACACGCGCACGCGCGCACAGCGTAGATGTGGCTAGAAAAAAGAAAAAAAAGGCAAGTTGTCTCATGTATGTGAGCAGCCGGACAGCCTTGTCAGATTGAGGGAGGCAAGCAAAGTCTATTGCACATCAATATAAACACGATTGAGCGTGGCGCAGCACGCCCATTACTTTTGTACTTCAATGGAGGATTTCGAGTATATCCTTCGACGTTACCAGCTCTGCCCCGAGGGAAACGGCGTGCACTGCAAGGTTACAGCAACCCTGACAGCGCTTTTACACAGCAAATCGCGGCTTACACTATCTGCTTCGCCATCCAACGATGACCTCTCCATTCGTACACCAGTGGAAAGCCGTATGCAGCTACCCGCGCCACGATTCGACAGGAAATCCGGGCAACCCGAATTTCCTGCCTTGCGAAACTGGACGCCGTTGCGTGTGCGGCTTTCAGTGAGGAAAGCCGCATGGAGCTAGCCCGCGCCACCAATATCGACAGGAAATCCGGGCAACCGTTCTTTCGTGAAGCCGGGCTGAGATTTTTGCGCAGCCTGCGGCGAAATAACCGGCGGGAGTGGTTTGAGGCCCATAAGCAGGAGTTCGAACGTGAGCTGAAGCAGCCGATGCTGGCCCTGATCGAAACCGTGAACGGCGCCATGGAGGACTTTGCTCCCGCTCACGTGCGTCCGCCTCAAAAGTGCATGATGCGCATCTATCGCGACATACGATTTTCCTCTGACAAGCGGCCTTACAAGAGCCATGTCTCCGCGTGGTGGTCGCGTGAAGGTCTGGAAAAGACTTCCGGTGGCGGCTACTACATGCATATCTCCCCGGACGAGGTGATGATTGCCGCAGGCGTGTATATGCCGGAGCGAGAGCAGCTGCTGGCGATACGGGGATATCTGGCTGTGCATCATGCGGAAGTGCGGCGGCTGCTCGCGGACCGCAAGCTGCGGCGCACGATGAAGTCCTTTACCGGCGTGCCGCTCACCCGGGCCCCAAAGGGTTTTCCCGAAAGACCATCCGGCAATGGATCTGCTTTTGTGCCGGCAGTGGGGCGTGGAGGCTACACTCGAGGCCCAGGCGTCTCTGCAGAATGATTTCGCCAAAGAAGTTATCCGGCACTTCCGTCTCGCGGCTCCGCTGGTGAATGCGCTGAATACGCCTCTGCTCACGAGATTCAGAAAAGAAGCGGCGGCCGTTGTTTGGCTTATAGGGAAAAGGCGCGGAAATGCCAGGAAAACCCATGAAATTCGGCAGAAATATTGGAAAAACAAGCCAAAAACAGAACAAATCTCGGTTTTTCGATTGACAAACGCAGGGCAAAGCCGCATCGTAAACGGCGGTGGGCTCGTTTTCACCCGCATAAACACTGGGTTTCCTGATGATCGATGCAAGTTCTCACGAGCATTGAATTACCGGTGGAAACATCAAGCAGTACATGGATTCTCCAGGTGCGAAAACACTGCCACCATGGGACCATGAAATAACAGAGAGAAAGAAGGAAAAATATGGCAACAGGCATGACCAAGACAGCACTGGTCCGCACCATGGCAGAAAAACTTGAGTTGACCAACAAGCAATCGGCAGCATTTCTCGACCTGCTCGCAGAGACGGCGGTGAAGGAGACGAAGAAGAATGGCGTGTTCGTCATCCCTGGGCTTGGCCGGTTGGTTAAGGCCGAACGCAAAGCCCGCATGGGGCGCAATCCCCAAACTGGCGAAACCATCAAGATCAAAGCCAAGACCGTAGTTAAGTTCCGCGTGGCCAAGGCTGCTAAAGACACCATCGCGCCGCCAAGGAAGTAGCAAGACTAGTGGTGGCGGCTACTGGACCGACGATGCCGGCCTAGTTGCGCACTGGCCGCATAGGCGGCCATCAACGCAAGCCCAGGGTGCAGGAAAAAGCACGCGAAATGCCGGCTGCATCTCTGTTATCCGAAGCAATCATCTCGGTCGCGGCTTCTGAGAAAAGCCGCACTCGCTACACCTGTCTCTCTTTGCAGTGCGCCTGCTGTACGTTCCGAGCGCAGCCGTCCATGGCGGACAGTGAGACCTGGCGTATCTTGCGCCCTCCGCGAAGGTCAAACCTCCACCCCTGCAAATCGTTCGGTATGCACCGCGCCGCCGGTCGTCGTAAATGCGCGCACGACCAGGGAAAGGCCATAGCAGATGAGCACACACTGGATCAGGATGCGGGCGTTGTAGCGCCAGGCGAAAATCGCGAAGCAAAGTGTAAAGCCGACCGGATAGGTCTCTGCTAGAAGAGCTTTTAGCCAATGGGGACGAGCGGATGAAGTGGCACCGCGCACCTATACGAGGCAAGAGGCGGGGAACACGCGGACATACTGCTGGTAGAGATCCCCAGCTTCGCGGAGAGAAAACGCTCTTCCGCGGAGATGAGAAATACGAGCGAAGAGGCTGAAGGCGAGCAGAAAAAAACAGCTCCGCTGGGCGGCATCAGGATGGATACGCCAATCGCCAGCAGCCAGGACCCTAGGTAGAGCGGATTGCGAACGTAGCGATAGGGTCCTGCGGCGACGAACTGGTCACCCTGCATCGCGCGCGCCACGCATCACACCAGAACCGAGATAGGCGGTACCCCACACCCGCAGAATGGCGCCCATCGCCAGGCAAGCCAGAGCGATGAGCGTCACCGTCAATGTTGCAGTTGCCAGGCCCAGCCAGCCACTGCGGGCGAGCTGCGTGGATGCCGCCAGCCAGAGCGTGCCGCTGACTGCCACTGCGAAAATCCCAGGGTGGGAAAAAGCCAAGCAGGTAGAGCAATACGAATATTACGACGCGGAAGCGAAATGCCAGCGCTGCCGCATTCATGACCGCCGGGCCAACCGGCACACATAATGTAACTGCAGTAGTTTCATATAGCGAATCGCGCTTATTTGCCGGTGATGGTTTGGAGCAGGGCATCGAAGTCTTCCAGGCGGGAATATTCGATGATCACTCGTCCGCGGCCGTTCTTGTCCTCAATCGAGACCTTCAGGCCGAGAGCCCGCTGCAGCAGATCACGCGCTTCGCGAACGTTGGGGTCGAGCGGAGGCTTCTCTTTTTCTTCACCTTTCGGCTTTTTTCTCCGGATTCAGCAGGCCCTGGACGTAACTCTCTGTCTGGCGGACCGACATGGAGAGCGCGCTCACTTTTTGTGCAGCCTTGAGGATTGCGTCCGGCGATTCAAGCGCCAGGAGGGTGCGCGCATGGCCGAAGCTGAGGCTCCCGGTTTCAACTTTGTGCTGCACTTCAAGCGGCAGTCGAAGCAGGCGCAGGAAATTGGCGACAGACGCCCGATCCTTGCCGGTTCGTTGGGCCATTTGTTCTTGTGTCATTTTGAAGTGTTGGCCCAGGCGATCGTAGGCCCGAGCCTGTTCCATCGGGTTCAGATCCGTGCGCTGCAGATTTTCAACGATGGTCATCTCCATCGCCTGCTCATCGGAAACGTGGCGAAGGATAGCGGGCACAGTGGTCTTGCCTGCGATTTTGGAGGCGAGCCACCGGCGTTCCCCGGCGATCAATTGGAAGCGGTCATCAGCCAGCGGCCGCACCAACAATGGCTGCACCACACCTGTGGCGGTGATCGAAGCAGCCAGCTCCTTGAGGGCAGCTTCATCAACGGTCGACCGTGTTTGAAATGGATTGCGCTCGATCTGGCCAACGGGAATCTCCCTGGGCTTGCCCTCATCGGGGACCGAGCGGCGGGGGCGGCAGGGGCGGAGGTAAATCCAGATCGTCCGGGCAGGAGCGATTCGAGGCCTTTGCCGAGGGCGCGGCGCTTGGGTATTTCAACGGAAGGGGTCATAGATCTTCCTGAAGCCGGAGATTGGAACTTGAAACTAGCGGCCATATCACGATAGCCGGCGATTCCTGAGGAAATCGTCCTCAGTGACGATGTGGTCACGCATAGGGCCAGAAGCGCACTTTCGTTTCGGTTCGCGGCTGTGCTTGCGCCGTGCAGGCCTTCCGCTCGAGGGCGCGGGGGCTTTCGATGTTATTTCGAGCTAGTATTTCTTCGGCGAGCTCGCGGTAGCTCTCGGCGCCGCGGGATCGTGGATCATAGAGCGCCACGGGCTTGCCGTAGCTGGGGGCTTCCGCCAGGCGGATATTGCGGGGGATCGCAGTCTTGAGCAGCTTCGCCCCAAAGAACCGGCGCAGGTTTTCGGTGACCTGCTGCGCCAGGTTGGTGCGCTCGTCATACATGGTGAGAATCACGCCTTCGATGTCGAGGTGGGATTGAACGCTGATTGGATGCGGCCGAGCGTGGTGAGCAGCTCGGAGATGCCCTCGAGAGCGAAGTATTCGGCCTGCATCGGGACAGCAGGCGGTCCGCCGCGACCAGTGCATTCAAGGTGAGGAGGTCGAGAGCTGGCGGGCAATCGAGGATGATGAAGTTGTACTGGTTGCGTACCGGCTCCAAGGCCTGGCGTAAACGATATTCGCGGTGCTCGGCCTGGATTAACTCCACCGTAGCGCCGATGAGGTGGTTGCTGCCAGGGACAACCTTCAAGCCGTCGATTTCTGTAGATAGGACTGTCTCGGCCATGGTCGCATTGCCCATCAGGATGTCGTAGGTCGAATTGCGGTTTTCGTCACGCGCTATGCCGAGTCCTCCGGAGGAATTCGCTTGTGGATCACAGTCCACCAGTAGGCAGGTGAGGCCCTCAAGTGCCAACGCCGCAGAGAGATTGATTGCGGTAGTGGTTTTTCCGACCCCGCCCTTCTGATTGACGACCGCGATCACTTTGCCCATGCGTAATGGAAGAGTATCGAGTGACGGCGTGGAGAGCAAGGAAACCAGCGATGTGCAGAACTGGGCGTGAATTGTGGAGAACCCGAAAAACGGCCAAGCGTAATGCTATCAACTGCCGTATTTTAATGAGATAGAGGCCAGCCACAGCCAGACGAGTATGAACAGTAGATTACACCGGTGGAAAACCCTGATGTTCCACGTGGAACAAACTGGAGGAACAAATACTAGAACAGGGCGGATAGCCCCGCATTGTTCCACGATGGAAAGAGGTCCAGGCTATTTTTCGCGTTCCCCAATAGCCAGGACCATTTGATCGGAGTTGTGCAGACGAACTGGATCCATCCATCCGTTAGATCAGGAAGGGCCAGCATGGTCGTGTAGGTCGAAGGTGCGGATCGCTCAGTGGCGAGCAAAACCAAATATCGTTCTGCTTTGCGAAGTGCAATCGGTATCGCTAATTCCATTTTCTCGACCGCTCGCATCGACACTGCATGGAAGCGGCGCCCTCCCGGCATGGTTTCCACTCGTCCGTCGTAAACTTCGTCTAAGTACCGAGAACGTCCGAACCGCTTCCCGAAGGAAAGACGCCTTCTTTCCGTGGGCCTCGGCCAACGTCACCCGAATCTCCGGACGGCAAATTGCGAAAGGAATTCCTGGGAGTCCCGCTCCCGACCCGTAGTCCAGCAGTCTTCTATATGCCAGGGAAGATGCTGGGCGGCAAAGGCGCACTCCGCGAAATGGCGACGGATGATTTGTGCAGGCTCCCGGACGCCAGTCAGGCTCAGGCGCAGGTTCCAACGCAACAGCAATTCCAGATAGGCAGCGAATTGGTTGTAGCAGCTTGCAGGCAATTCCTGTATACCGGCCTCTGCAAGCCTCTTCGATCTCCGCGCCGTCCCGTCAACGGGGAGTTCACGGCCGGCCGGCGCCGATCGACGTCGCCTGACAAGATGCCCACGTACGAGCGGCCTCGAGGAACTCAGCGAAAAGCGCCCGGGACGCTTCCTGCTCTCGTAGCTCCGCTCCGGATGCCATTGCACGGCCACGACGAATTGTCGCGGCTCGGAGCCTTCCAGTGCTTCGATCACCCCGTCCTCAGGGCTGTGGCGGCAACTTAAGTTTCTCCCCAGGGCGATCGATAGCCTGATGATGGCTGGAGTTCACGAAAGCTTTGCCCCTCCGAGTCCGGTGTCTGAACGAGAGACGCGCACCCGGGCGTTACAAGGACCGGGTGGGCATCTTGCACCTCTCGCCCCGGTTCGTGGTTAACGACTGCCTAGTCGCTCCGGCCGGGGGCCGCAGCCTCCGATGCGTGCGGCAAGTCCTGTATGAGGCTGCCCCGTCGCCACACGTTTAACGACTGCAATCCATAGCAAATTCCCAGGATTGGCTTTGCGTGAGTCGAACGCATGCCGCAAAAGAAGATCGTCCACGGCCTCACGCGCTGGATCCTTGGCCGCGCACTCCTTTACTGCCTGTTGTCCGTATCGGGTGGGATCGACGTCTGCTGGGCTTCCCGGCAGAATATCGCCGAGCATGAGGCTAGCAGGCTCGCCTGCATGCCGGTGATTCTCGCAGAGGAATCGGAACCGCGTGCCTCCCGCCGCTTCTACCGCGCGAACGTACTGCGGCAAGCTGCGCTGGTTGTAGGCTTCGTCCGTAGAGGTGGGCTCAGGGATGGCGATGCGGGGAACGGAGGAAGTCATGAATCCTCTCTTGCTACCTCCGCCACCAGTGGATCGCAAAGCCATCGCGCAGGTCGCCGGCGCTGCTGCGCTCATAGAGCTGCTAGGATCTCGCTGCTGAGCCTGGCGGTAAGCTCATCCACCTGGCGGATGGTATATCCCGACGGGTCGATGGGCTTGCCGATGACCAGCTTGACCGGCCGTGGGCGAAAGTGGTGGGTGTGAATCGGCAACAGCTCATAGGTGCCAATCAGCGCCATCGGCACCAGCGGCACGCGGGCACGTATCGAGATATAAGCCGGACCGTTCATGAAGGGCTGCATCCTGCCATCCTGGGTTCGACCGCCTTCAGGGAAGATGAAGAGCGGCATGCCCGCTTTAAGCGCGCGGATCGCACGATTGAGCCCGGCGATCGAGCCGCTGCCGCTTTCCTCGTCCACCGGTATCTGGCCGGAGCGATTCAGATGCCAACCGATGAACGGCCACTTCCACAAGCTCTGCTTGGCCAGGATCCGAAACTGGAAAGGCAGGCTGCTGAAGACCACCGGGGTATCCATAAACGAGGTGTGGTTCGAGGTGTAAATCGCGACCGGCAATAAATTCTCACGTCCGATAACGGTGACACGGGGCGCCGGCGGCCCGCAACGAAGTCCGCGCCCATCGCCGGGCGATATTATGCTGCAGCCGGCCATCCTTTTCCAAGCAGGAGGCAGCCAGCGAAATGCACCCAAAAAATCCGGTGAAGAAAAAGAACAACGGGCCCCGCACCAGGTTAGAGCTCAGGCGGCCGGTCAACGAAAGGGGCGGCAGCGGTGCCGGGTGTCGAGCTCATACCTTCAGCGGCTCCGCGGCCGCGGGCCGGAAGCCACCAACAGCAGGCGCACCTGTCCAACCAGGTAAGACCGAGCCGGTCACCACAACCAAGCCGTCTGCCGGAGTGATGCGGAACGCGCGCTCCAGTGCGCTGACTGCACCCGTAGCCGCCTCTACCTCGCTGCCCGTCGTGCGCGCGGCCGCCAGCAGATCTTCGACCGATGCGCTGCGCGGCGAATCAACCGGCGTCACCACCACGCGGCCGAAAAGAGGAAAAAGAATCTGCGCAAGTTCCGCGGCCGGCTTGTCTTTGAGGCAGCCAAAAACCAGTGTCAAAGGTTGGCCCTTATCCAGTTGCGAGACTGCGGCGCGCAGCGCCCAGGCCCCGGCTGGATTGTGGCCCACGTCCAGCAGCACGTCCGCCCGGCTGCCATTGCCGGCAACATGTTCCAGCCGCGCCGGCCAGACTGTATCGCGAATACCGGCCTGGATATCGATCGGGAGTTATATTGTAACCGTGATTGTTTCTTAACTCCACGGCTGTGGCAATGGCCAGCGCTAGATTGCGCTGTTGATGCGCGCCCGCCAGGGGAGAGTCGATCCCGATCAGTTCACCCATCACCGAAAGCGGATAGCGATTGCGCGTGTACTGCTCGGGATGATTGTGCACCGGCACGTAGCTGGCCGCATTCACTCCGCGCACCTGGAGCCCGATTGCGACTTCTCCCAATGCCTGGTTGGCCTCAGGATGCTGCGGCAGCGTGACCATGACGCCATCGCGGCGCAGGATGCCGGCCTTTTCCCGGGCTATCTGCTCTACAGTCGAGCCCAGCCACTCGGTATGGTCGAGCGAGATATCTGTAATCACCGACACCACCGGCTCAACAATATTGGTCGCATCCAGCCGGCCGCCCATGCCCACTTCCACCACTGCGGTATGCACCTTGCGGGAAGCGAAATACAGAAAGCCCATGGCGGTGACGGTTTCGAAAAAACTCGGCAGCGCAGGCAGCCGGCCATCGCGCACCAGCGTTGAGGCGATCTCCTCTACCTGGAAGAAGAGGGCGGCAAAATCATCGTCGCCGATCATGGAGCCATCCACCTGGATGCGCTCATTGACGCGTGCTCAGGTGAGGCGAGGTGTAAAGCCCCGTCCTATAGCCGGCCCGGGCGAGAATGCTGGCCAGGGTCGACGAGGTTGATCCTTTGCCGTTGGTGCCGGCAACCAGTACCGAGGCGAAGTTACGCTCGGCATTGCCCAGCGCCGCCATCAGTGTGCGCATATGCGCCAGCTCAAATTTCCGGCGAGGCGTGCCGGGCGCGGTGTGCAATTCCTGACCGAGAGCGTGCAGGCGGTCAAGGGCCGAAGCGTAAGACATATTTCTATTCTAGAGTGAATTCCCTGCGATCCCGCACCCCGGGGTGTATCCGTCGGTGCACGCCGGCAGCAGACGCGGAAAGTTGCAAGAACCCACTAACTCGCGGCAGGGGCCATGAAGTCGAGGGCGCGGATCAGGTAGGTCTTCAGTTCGCGGCGGGCAACGATCGCGTCCAGCATGCCGTGCTCCAGCAGGAACTCCGACCGCTGGAATCCCTCCGGAAGCTTCTGTCGAATTGTCTGCTCGATGACGCGCGGACCGGCGAAGCCTATCAGGGCTCCGGGCTCGGCAATATTGAGATCGCCCAGCATGCCAAAGCTGGCGGTCACGCCGCCCGTCGTGGGGTTGGTAAGCACCGAGATATAGGGCAGTCCCGCATCATCCAGTTGCGCCAGCCCGGCGGAGACCTTCGCCAATTGCATCAGGCTGGCGACGCCTTCCATCATGCGCGCGCCGCCCGACGCGGCAACGATGATGAGCGGCTGCTTGGCGGCCAGCGCGCGGTCGATGGCGCGCGCGATGGTTTCCCCGACCACGCACCCCATGCTTCCGCCAATGAACGCGAATTCCATGACGCTCAGAACCACGCTGATGCGGGCCGAGGTTACCCACGGCATTCATTACTGCGTCATTGAGGCCGGTCTCACGCCGGGCCTTTTCCAGCCGGTCCCGATACGGCTTTATATCGACAAACTCGAGCGGGTCGGTGGATACGAGCTCGAGGTCAACCAGCTCGTACCCCGGCTCGAGCAGGCTGGCGATGCGGCTGCGCGCATCCAGGCGGAGATGGTGTCCACACTTGGGGCAGACCTGGAGGTTGTCTTCGAAGTCTTTCTTGAAGATGGATTGCCCGCAGCCTTCGCACTTTTGCCACAACCCTTCGGTGCGCACGTTCTTCTCCGCTGAATTCGGTTTCAATCTCGTTTTCCTGCCGCTTAAACCAGGACATGTATTCCCTTTCGCCACGCGCCCCCGTGGTTCCCTGCTGCTCCAGTCCCTGGAGCATTCTTACAGCTGATGCGCTCTTTCTGCCTCGGATTTTGTGCAGCTTCTCCGGCTGGAGAAGCTGCATGCGACACTCGCTCGCATCAGTGCCCGGTGTGGTACGGATGCCCAGCAAGTATTGTAAATGCCCGGTAGAGCTGTTCGGCCAGCACCAGGCGAGCGAGTTCGTGGGGCAGCGTCATCGGACCCAAAGACAGCACTGTCTGTGCCTGCCGCCGGTCTGACCAGCCATTCGCCGGCCCAATGGCGAAAACAATCATTTGCTGGCCAGAATCCCGGCGTGCCCCTAGCCATTTGGCCAGCTGTTCTGAGGAGAGAGCTTTCCGCGGCTGTCAAGCAGCACCAGCCATGCTGCCGTGCGCGCTCGTTGGCGGCCCAGAAATCAAACAGCGCTTCCTCGTACGGAAACCACCGCTTCGATGGCAGCATAGGGGGCAATACGATCCAGGTATAGCTTTGTGGCCGGCCCGAGCAGGTCGCTCCGGGTCCGTTGGGCAACAAACGCGAGGGTAAGGTTCAGCGGGATGCCCCAATTTCTGAGCATTTTCACTCCTGCTCTGCACGGTCGACTTCAGCGAAGTGCGGCTTTTCTTGATGAAAAGCCACGTCGGGAGCGGCTGCTTTATATGGACCAGAAGTGAAATGCTGTGGTCCTTGCCTTGTTACCTGCTGCCCGCCGCTGCGTGCTCCCGGAGCGCCGCCATGCCCGCTCCGTCGATCACCGCTTCGATCATCGCGTCACAGCCCATGCAGGAGTTGATCATCATGTGGTACAGCCGCCGGTCGGTCCAGTCCCGGTCGTAGTAGCGGCGTATGTACTCCTCCCGCCGGCGGTCGGTGGCCTCGAGCTCGGCCCTGGCCCCTCCAGCGTGCTCCGGGAAGTGTTGCTTCAAACCAGCGAATCTTCCTGGTTAGCGACGCGTAGACGAAAATGTTGAAGACTCCCGGAAGGGATGCCAAGGCGCAGGCAGCGCCGCGGCCGACAATCACGCAGTTGCCGTCCGCCACGCACTGCTTGAGGTAGCTGCGCACAAACTCGACCATGCGCTCGCTGTCAAAAACCTGGTCTTTGGGCGGCGCAGGCAGGCGATCCACGCTGCCATGCCAGAAGGACTTGCCCATCCGGTAGTACCAGGGGTCAAGGCGCTCATCGCATTGCTCCGCCATGCTTTTTGGAACACCCGCCTTATGGGCGATCTCATCGATCAGGCAGCGATCAATGAGTTTCCAGCCCAGCCTGTCGGCCAGCCGGTGCGCGAACTCCGCTCCCTGGCTGCCGTACTCCCGTTCAATGGTAATGACCCTGACCATGGCGAGTATCTCTCGCGGAACCTATGCCGGACACGCCGGTGGCGTGATGCTAGCACCGGCGAACCGAATAATCCAGAGTCAGCAGGTTGCCTAACCCCGGGTTAAGGTCCCAATGTGCCGAGTTTTGCAGCGGCCTTCACAAGCTGCGAAGAAACTCTGCAGTGGGCAGGAAGGCGACGCCTCAGGGGCCAGAGAGGGCGTGTTCTCGCATACCCTCTAAAGCCCGACCTATTATCAACCGCGTCCTCTCGTCCACCACATCCGTTACTTTCCAGGGCATGCTCTCTTCTACCTGCCCTGCGCCGTGAACGAAAAGTGTTACCCACTTGCCCGGTCCGTACCTTGTACCAGGGCACGACTAAACAGCTTGCGGAAAACTCATTTTACTGAAGGGTACGGCCTACCTCCCCGCAGCGAGCATCAGGCCGTACGTAAATGCTTTGCCATGAATCCGGCTTTACAGCTTGCGGAAAAACTCATGCTTTGTGTCAGGGCACGACTTTAGTCGGGCCGTAAACGATTACGAATATGACGGGCTTTAACCCCTGAGGTACGCTTTTGCTCTGCAGGGTGTGGGAGGCCTAACGAAGGATGGGTGGCCCATTGCCCCGATTTCCTGCGGAGGCTTGTGGCGTTGATACACCCCATGCGCCTTTCCTTAATGAAAGGCGCACACGCGGACCTCTCTAGTGTCCTGTCCCTGAAGTTCCTGGAACAATTCGAGGAATCGAAAATGTTCCAAAAACTGCTCTCAGGGGCTGAAGCCCATTTGGTTTTGCAGTGTTTGCGGCACGACTGAAGTCGTGCCCTGATACAAAGCCGAAGAGGAGTTCTTTAACGAACTTTAGGGACGGGACACTAGCACAGCGTGGCAGGAAATCGGGGTCAAGCCGTACGGCGCCTGCCCCGGCGTGCCGTGGGGCTTGAGTGGGTGCAAGCTTCAGCCCGTAAATAAGTGCTTTGTGTCAGGGCACGGCTTCAGCCGGGCCGTACCACCGTGGGCTGATGAGGGCCCCTGCAGTGTTACTTTCCCGCCCGCCACAGGAGTTTTTCCGCAGCCTGTTTAGCCCCTGGTTTTTTTGGAGGGTACGGCCTTCCATCCGTACGTAAGCAATTGCAAGCAACTCCGGCTTTAGAAGGCCGCTGAGGGAACTCATCTTATCCCCTCCCGATTCTTCCACAGCCTCTAAAGTCGGGCCCTGATACGAAGCATGAGTTTTTGCGCAAGCTGTGAAGTCGTGCCCTTCGTCGCCGTAGTTCCACTACCCTTCTTCCACATCTTTTTTTCCCAGAACTCTGGACGGTAAACCCGAGCTGTAATAGTGTCCTAACCAAGACTGCGATAATTTTGCTCATCAAAACGCCGCTCTCCTAGATAGCTATGGGGGCGGGAAAAAATAAAATTTGAGCCCCTTCGTAAAACAAAGGACTTAGCCGCCACCTCGACGGAAACCAAAGACGGGAACATTGCCTTCCTGAAACCAAACCGCAACCCAGGGCCGCCGCCCCTGGCACGCCCCAAGGGGCGGACCGATTGATCTTTCTCAACTCAATTCCATTCTTCCGGCCGGATTCGCCTTGCCGGTGCCGGCCTGGCCATCGCCAAGATCACGCTAGGCCCCAACTTTGCTGTCCGGTCGGGATGACAAAGGGCAGGCCACTGATGTTGGTTGAGAACATGTTTTGTATCAGGGCACGGTTTTCAGCCGTGCCGCAACCGCCAGAACTGACGAGGGCTTTAGCAGGCTGCGGTAACGCTCTCTGCTCTACAGGGTAGTGGCTTCGAGCGCCTAACGTAAGTGGTTGCAAATAGGTCCGGTTTAGCCGCCGAGGGTATGTTCTTCTAGATCCAGCAGACTTTTCTCGCAGCCTGTAAAGTGCGTGCCCTGATACAAAGCACGACCGTCTTTTCCGCAGCCTCTAAAGCCACTGAGGGACACATTTTCATCCCTCTTCCGACTTTTTGCACCGCATCCTCTTTGGCCCGAACACCCATTCTCATGGGGTAGAGATTCAAGGAAATCCCTACCTCAGGGCCTCTAAATCCCAAACCTATCGGATAGGGAGTTTTTCCCAGCCTGTCTAGTCGGTGGCGGTGGCTTAGGGCTCGGCGAGGACGGGGTTGCGCAAACTGCCGATCCCGGCTATCTCCACCACCACATCGTCCCCTGGCCTGAGCCAGCGCTGCGGGGTGCGGCCCATGCCCACGCCCGCCGGCGTACCGGTGCTGATGATGTCCCCAGGCACCAGGGGCATCATGGTCGAAATGTAAGAGATGAGGCGAGGCAGCTTGAAGATGAGCTCGCGCGTATTGGACTTCTGCAGGGTTTCCCCATTGATCGAAAGCGAGATATCCAATTGATGAGGATCGGGCACTTCATCCTTGGATACGATCCACGGTCCCATCGGCCCGAAGGTCGGGAAGTTCTTGCCCAGCGTCCATTGCGAAGTAGCCAACTGCACATCGCGAGCGCTTACGTCGTTGAGGATGGTATAGCCGAAGACGTGGTTCTCCCACTCTGCCTCCGCTATATTGCGGCCACCCAGCCCGATCACGACCGCGAGCTCCGCTTCATAGTCAGGTTGCTGGCTGGCGCGCGGCAGCAGGATTGGCTGCCCGTTACCGATCAGGGTCAGCGGATACTTGGTGAAAACAGTAGGAAACTTGGGTGGCTCCATCTTCGATTCCACGGCGTGGTCGCGATAATTCAGGCCGATACAGAGAATCTTGGAAGGCCGCAGCAGGGGAGCCTCCAGGGTTACGGAAGACACGGGCGCAAGCAAATTCAGACCGGTCTCTTCCAATTGAAGATTGACTCCGGCCCACCTCTTAGGTCCCGCGGCGATGAAGGCCACCGTGTCCTGGTATCCGAGTGGAGTGAGAGGGAAGACATGGCCATCCTTGAGGAGTGCCGGGCCAGTGGCTGCATCGCGACGATAGGTGATTAGGCGCATCCATCGATTGTCCATCGACAGGCAAAGGAATGGGTAAAAATTTGTGGATTTGCGAGCTGCAAAAACTGAAGGCTGCGGGAGCTAGCCCATGCCCTCCGGCCAACGATATTTTCCAGCCTGTTAAATCACCAGGGCAGCAGCGCCGGGCAGGTTCCAGTGGTGGTAAACAGCCAGCATCCGCAGCACGAAGCAGCCAAGGATGCCACAGCTACTGGCTACCACCGCATTGACCCTTAGCTTCAGGCACAGAATCGTGATGGCAGCCCCGAAAAGCGCTGCCGCCGCATACACGTCTGAGCGCAGCACCTTGGGCACCTGGCCGATCAACAGATCGCGAATCGTGCCCCCGCCGACTCCTGTGATGCCGCCCATCATTGTGGCCAAAAGCGGATTCAGCTTGAAATCCAAAGCTTTGGTCGCTCCCGCCACCGCAAAGAAGCTGAGGCCGGCCGCATCCAGAGTGGTCACCAACCAATGATTGATACCGGAGGTAGAGGCGCGCAGCACGAAGACCGCGGCCCCAGCCGTAAGTGCCACGGCGGCATAATTCCAGTTGCGGATAGCGCCCGGCGGAATATCGCCAATCAACAGATCGCGCACGATGCCGCCGCCCAGCGCGGTAACGAACGCCAGCACCAGCATCCCCAGCAAATCAAGCCTGGCTTGCACCGCCATAGACGCGCCCTCTGCAGCGAAGAGAGCGGTTCCCACCAGGTCGATTGCCAGCAAGAGATGAACAGCGCGCGGCCGGATAGTAAATTTCATCTCTCGACTATAGAAGCTAAGCTTCTCTCGTGGTCAGCTCAAGGCGGTCGGAACGCGACGGCGGAAAACTGCATCTGCCTACAATGGAGTGACGGGGGTGGAATGGCGAAGCCGAACGAGGGACGAAGCCGGGTCGTGATTGAGAATGTAGAGCCTGAACTCAACTGTGGGCGCTTTCCCATCAAGCGAATCGTCGACGACACGGTCTCCGTAGAAGCGGATGTTTTCGGCGACGGGCACGACCAGGTGTGGGCACGGCTCTTTTGGAAGCAGGAAGGCGCTCCGGACTGGCAGATGACAGAAATGCGGCCGTTGGGAAACGACCGCTGGCAAGGTGAATTTCCTGTCAAGCAAGTTGGCCGCCATCGCTACACGATTGTGGGCGAGGTCGATCATTTCGGAACCTGGCGCAGCGACCTCAAGAAGCGGATAGCGGCGCAACAGGATCTCAAGCTGCCGTTTGCCACCGGTGCGATCCTTCTCGAACAGGTGCAGCCCCGAGCAACCAAGCAAGACAGCGTAAAGCTGGCAACCTGGGCCAAGGCGCTCAGAACCGGGAGCGATGACGCCGCTACTGCTGAACTGGCATTGCAGGACGAGCTCGCGGAGATGGTTAAGCGTTACCCGAATACCGCGCTCGAGACCCGCTACGACCGCGAACTGGAAGTTATCGTAGACCGGGAAAAGGCGCGCTTTTCCAGCTGGTATGAGCTCTTCCCGCGATCCTGGTCAACCGTCCCAGGCCAACATGGCACTTTGCGCGACGTCACCGCCCGGATGGACTACGTCGCAGAAATGGGATTTGACGTCCTCTACCTGCCCCCCATCTCCCCTATTGGGAAAAGCTTCCGCAAGGGCAAGAACAACGCAGTCGAGGCCGCGCCAGGAGATGAGGGCAGTCCTTGGGCGATCGGCTCGGCGGAAGGCGGTCACACCGCGATCCATCCCGCCCTCGGCACCATGGCCGACTTCCAGGCCCTGGTAAAGCGGGCCATCCAGCTGAAAATGGAAATCGCTCTCGACATTGCCTTTCAATGCGCGCCGGATCATCCCTGGGTGACCGAACATCCTGAGTTCTTCAAGAAGCGTCCCGACGGATCGATTCAGTATGCCGAGAATCCTCCCAAAAAGTACCAGGACATCTATCCGCTGGACTTTGAATCTTCCAACTGGCAGGGGCTGTGGGATGCGCTCAAGGGGGTCTTCAGCTTTTGGATGGATAACGGTGTGCGCATCTTCCGCGTGGACAACCCGCATACCAAGGCTTTCCCGTTCTGGGAGTGGGTCATCCCCGAGCTGAAGGCGAAAGACCCCGATGTTTTGTTTCTCGCTGAGGCCTTTACCCGGCCACGCGTGATGGAGCGGCTGGCTAAGCTCGGTTTTTCCCAGTCCTATACCTACTTCACCTGGCGCGATACTAAGGAAGAGCTTACCGAGTACATGCTCCAACTCACCACCACCCCGGTACGGGAATACTTCCGTCCCAACTTCTGGCCCAACACCCCAGACATCCTGCCGATCCATCTGCAGACCGGGGGTCTGCCGGCCTTTCGCAGCCGGCTGGTGCTGGCTACAACCCTGGCGGCCAACTACGGGATCTACGGACCGGCTTTCGAGTTGGGAGAAAACACCCCCTTCAAGCCCGGCGGCGAAGAATACCTGAACTCAGAGAAATACGAGATCAAACGTTGGGATTTAAAGAATCCCGCTAGCCTGAAGCCGCTGCTCACCCGGCTAAACCAGATCCGGCGGCGAAACAAGGCGCTGCAGACCAACGAGCGGCTGCATTTCCACCCCACGGACAATCCAGCGCTCATCTGCTACTCCAAGCGCACAGCAGATGGCGGCAATACCATCCTCGTGGTGGTCAATCTCGATCCTTTTGTGGTTCAGACGGGCTGGGTTTCCCTGGATTTAGGGATACTCGGGCTCGCTCCGGAAGATACATTTGAAGTCTACGATCTACTGGCGGATCACTCCTATCGCTGGCAGGGATCGAGAAACTATGTTGCCCTGCGGCCGGCGGAGATGCCGGCGCATCTCTTCCGCGTGCTGCCCACCAGGACGGCAGGACCGACAATATAACTGTAATGGTTACGATTTACCCAGAAACCAAGCCGGGGAGGCACGATTGAAGCAACCGGGAAGCGCGGCGGACCCGCTCTGGTACAAAGACGCGATCATTTACGAGTTGCATGTCAAAGCATTCATGGACAGCAACAACGATGGTATCGGCGACTTCCAGGGATTACTCAGCAAGCTGGACTACTTGCAGGACCTGGGTGTCACTTGCCTGTGGCTTCTTCCGTTCTTCCCCTCGCCTTTGCGCGACGACGGCTACGATATTGCCGACTACGAGAGCGTGCACCCGAACTACGGCACCATGGAGGACTTCCGGGAGTTCCTCACCCAGGCGCATAACCGCGGCCTGCAAGTGATGATCGAGCTGGTCATCAATCACACCTCCGACCAGCATCCATGGTTTCAGCGAGCCCGCCTCGCCCCGAAAGGTTCGCCTGAGCGCGACTTTTACGTGTGGAGCGACACCGATCAAAAATATACCGAAGCGCGCATCATCTTTACCGATACCGAAAAATCCAACTGGACCTGGGATCCTGAGGCCCAGCAGTACTACTGGCATCGCTTCTTCTCACATCAACCGGATCTGAACTATGACAATCCCGCGGTGATCGAAGAAGTAGTAAGGATCATGCGCTACTGGCTTGACATGGGCGTGGATGGGCTGCGCGTCGACGCCATTCCCTACCTGGTGGAGCGCGAAGGCACCAACTGCGAAAATCTTCTCGAAACCCACGCGGTGATGAAGCGCATTCGCGCCGAAATTGACAAAGAATACGCAGCCCGGACGATCCTCGCGGAAGCGAACCAGTGGCCGGATGATGTGCGCATCTACTACGGCGATGGGGATGAATGCCACATGGCATTTCATTTTCCTCTCATGCCCCGGATGTACATGGCGCTGCGCCAGGAAGATCGCCTGCCTATCACCGACATCATGGCGCAGACGCCAGAGATTCCCCATAACTGCCAATGGGGGCTGTTTCTGCGCAATCATGATGAGCTGACACTGGAGATGGTCAGCGATGAAGAGCGGGACTACATGTACCTGGCCTATAGCGCAGATCCGCGCATGCGCATCAACGTCGGCATCCGGCGGCGGCTGGCGCCTTTGGTGGATAACAGCCGCCGCCGCGTCGAGCTGCTGAACAGTCTGCTCTTCTCCTTTCCTGGCACGCCGATCGTCTACTACGGCGATGAGATCGGCATGGGCGATAACATTTACCTCGGCGACCGCAACGGCGTGCGTACCCCGATGCAGTGGAACGGGGATCGCAACGCCGGCTTTTCCCGCGCCGTGCCCGCGAAGCTGTACAGCCCGGTCGTGATGGACCCGGTTTGGGGCTACGAGGCAATTAACGTGGAGGCGCAGCAGAGCGATCCATCTTCGCTCCTGAGCTGGATGCGCAACATGATCGCCCTGCGCAAGCTCTTCCAGGTGTTTGGCCGCGGCACCTTGAAATTCCTCAACCCCTCCAATCGCAAGATTCTCGCCTACATCCGCGAGTATCAAAACGAAAAAGTCCTCTGCGTGGCCAACCTCTCCCGGTTCGCTCAGCCGGTGGAGCTGGATCTCGCCCCATACGCTGGCATGGTGCCGGTCGAGATGCTCGGCTATGTCGAGTTCCCCCGCATCCGAACCGCGGCCTACCCCTTGACCGTGGGACCCTACGGCTTTCTGTGGCTGGAATTGCAGCCCTCGCCGGAGCCCGTGGCGCGCCTCGACGAGGCCGGCGAGCCCGAGCTGCAGATTAGCGGCGCCACCGATTGGATGAGCATTCTTGAGGGCAACGGGCGCAGGGAACTGGAGGAGTCGATCATGCAGGGCTATCTGGGCCGCCAACGTTGGTTTGGCGGCAAGTCACGCCCCATCACAGGCACCCGAATTGAAGACTGGGCAATCTTCAATCAGGGCGCCAGCGCGCTGGCGCTGGTCGAGGTCCAGTACGCTGAAGGGGAGTGCGACACCTACCTGGTCACTCTGGGATTGCTCTTTGGCAAGGCCGCGGACGCGCTGCGAGAAGAGTCGCCCAACGCCCTGTTGGCGCGGGTCATTACAGTTGCAGACGAGGGCGTGCTGCACGAAGCAGTCTTTAACGACAGCGCCTGTGAAGCGCTGCTGGCGCTGATCACCGGGGGTAGCCAGATTTCCTCACGAGAGGGCGTGCTCCTCGGCGTGCCCAGTAGCGCGCTGGCTCAATTAAAGGGTCCTTCGAGAGAGGTGCCGCGACGCGGCTCCGCGGAGCAAAGCAACACTTCGATTATTTTCGGCGACAAGCTGATCATGAAGTTGTTCCGCAGACAACAATCCGGTCCCAATCCCGACACCGAGATCGGCAGTTACCTCACCGACTCGACCCACTTCACCCATATCGCGCCCTTCGGTGGTTCTATCCAATACATACGCAAAGGGCAGGAGCCATCCACACTGGCCATGTTGCAAGGCCTGGTCAGTAATGAAGGCGATGGTTGGAGCTGGACCCTGGAAGAGTTGGACCGCTACTACGAGGCCAGCGCGGCGCGCATCTTTTCCCAGGGCGCAGTCGCCGAGGTGCAAACCAGCCTTCTGCAGTTGAGTGAAGAACCGGAGACAAAGTTCGCGCGCGAGCACGTCGGCCCGTATCTCGATGCGGCTGCGCTGCTGGGAAGACGAACGGCAGAATTGCACCTGGCCCTGGCCTCGCCGACCAAAAATCCCGCGTTCATGCCCGAACCGCTCACCGCGCAGGACATCGACCGGCTGCGCGAGGACCTGATCCTGCACGCCAGCAGCGCCTTCGATGCGCTCAAGGAAAATGTAGCCCGCTTGCCCGATGGCGTGTTGGAAAGGGCCGGCCTGGTGCTCAGTCGCAGGAGCCTGGTGCTCGACCGCTTCCGCCAACTGACTACCAGGCAGATCGATGCGCTGCGCACCCGCATCCACGGGGACTATCATCTGGGACAGGTGCTGCGCTCCAAGGGCGACTTCGTCATTTTGGACTTCGAGGGTGAGCCGGCACGATCGCTTGCCGAACGCAGGACCAAGCAATCCCCGCTCAAAGACGTCGCGGGTATGCTGCGTTCCTTCAGCTATGCGGCTTTTTCGGCCCTGATGAAGTATTCTTCGCGGCGCCCGGAAGATTTTCATCGGCTGGAGCCGTGGGCGCGGCTGTGGGAGCAGTCGGTCTCGTCGGCTTTCCTGCGCACGTATTGCGAGTTTGCCAGGGGAGTTCCGGTGATTCCGTCGGAACCGCAGCTCTTCCAGCAATTGCTGGAAGCCTATGTAATGGACAAAGCGCTTTATGAGCTGGCCTATGAGTTGAATAACCGGCCTAATTGGGTACTGATTCCGTTGACGGGCATCTTAGGCTTGCCGCTGTAGCGATCATGCCCGGCGGATAATTGCGAGCGGATGCAGGTAAGATCCGATAGAGGTACCGAAGGTAAAAGCATGGCGAAGTTAGAGCTTTCGGAAGAGACGAAAACAGGGATGGAAGCAGTAGGGGCCGCCGATCTGCTCATCGCGGTTGGAGTGCAGGTGGATGCCGAGCAGCTCCGGGCCGCGGCCACGCAAAGCGTGCTGGCTATGGAGGCATCCGATCACACGTCCGGTCTGCGCACCGTGGTGGCGTTTCCGGGCGTAAGCAATGTGGAAACCCTGGACAAGGGCGAGATCGAGCGCGATCCGGCTGTTGCGGGTACAAATTTGCGCTTCCTGCCCTACTCGCTTCCTTCCGGCACTTCCTCGAGGATTCCCTGGCTTGCCCCGGCGAGCACCTACCAGGCGTTTTTCGGCATGGCGCGGGAACTCGGGGTGAGCGCATGTGCGGTGATCGGCTATCGATCTCGCGGCGCTCGAGACAAATTTTCTGGGGCCGATGCTGGCGCCGGTGCTGGAGAAGCGCTGCGAGCTTGCCATGCCGCTCTATGCGTTGGGAAAGTTCGACGGCCTGCTCAACTCGAGCATCCTGGCTCCGCTCACTCGCGCACTCTATGGCAAGCGGGTGCGCTTTCCTTTGGCGCCGGACTTCTGCATTTCGGGCAAAATGCTTCCCGAGCTTGAAGTGGCCTTGCAGCGAACCACCGCGCAAGGGCAGGATCTATTTTGGCCGGCGACCGAAGCGGCCATGCGTGATTGCGGCATATGCCAGGTACATGTGGATACCCGGCACGTGACCGCGGCCGATGGCGTCGACCTGAGCACCAGTACTGGCCCAGACGGTCGGCCCTTTGTTTGCGGAGATGACGACCAATGCCCCTCTGTGGCAGCGGATTCGGGGCTCGCAGGCCGTGGAAAGCTCGGGAGCTGCTGTGGCTCCTCCGGCCGACGGACACCCTGCGGATACAACTCCTATGCTGGAGACATTCCAGCTCGGCTTCCGCAATCTGCAGGAGGTCTGGTCTCTGGTACTGCCGCCGGTCACGCTCTTGGAGCTGAAGCGGCTGGCCCGGATAAGTGTGGACCGCTTCCACATGCCCGACGAGCTTTGGGTTCGCATCATCTATGACTTCGCCTTGGCCTACCGGCTGCGCACGCTCAGCCGCACCCATTTGTTAGGGGCGCTCACGCCGCTGTACCTGGGGTGGGTAGCCTCGTATGCGCTGGAAGTAGGCAGCGCCAGCCCGGCAGAGGCGGAGCAAAGATTGGAAAAGCTGGCTCGCGCCTATGAAGATGGCAAGCCCTACTTACTATCGCGGTGGCGTTGGCCAGACCGCTTCAACCCATAGGGCAGGAGGAGAAGATTATGTGGACTCAGGTGTCACAGTCACTGCACGAATCGATGGCTCGGGTCATCAGCCGCATCGCCACGCTGCTTCCGGGCATTCTGGCGTTTATCGTTGCCGTCCTGTTTTTTGCCGCGATCGCGTGGCTGCTGGCCTGGTTGGTGCGCGACGTTGTTGACTGCGATCCGCATCGACGAGCGGCTGGCGCGCGGAACCAACGCCATCGCCGAATGGTCGCCCACCTATACACCCACCACTCTGATCACGCGTGTCGTTTTCTGGTGCATCGTGCTGGTAGGTTTCCTGGTCGGACTGGAGGCCTTTGGCGCGTCCTCAGACAACCTGCTCACCGCCCGCTTGCTCGGTTACATTCCCAACGTTGTGGGCGCGGTTGTGCTGCTCATCCTGGGCAACGTCATTGCGCGCTTTCTTTCCCGCAGTGTGCTGATTGGCGCAGTGAACATGAATCTGCATTATGCGCGATTGTTGAGCCTGGGCATCAAGTGGCTGGTGTTGGTGCTTACCGCGGCGATGGTGCTCGATCACCTGTCGATCGGGGCTGCGATTGTGGATCTGGCATTTGGCATTCTCTTCGGCGGCATTGTTCTGGCGTTAGCGCTGGCGGTGGGTCTGGGTTCGCGTGACCTGGTAAGCCGCTCGCTGGAACGGGAAGCGGCCCGTCCTGCGCCCGAGACCATGCCGGAAGAGCAGTTTCGCCATTTCTAGCTCTGTCCTATCTGTGAGAAGGTTGTATCAAGCGATATGGACAGAAAGAGCGTGAGGAGCAGGGGCGCCGGTGAAGGTCGCCATTTTGGGCTTTGGTACGGTGGGCACTTCGGCGGCTCGTATTTTGTGTGAGCACCCGCCACAAGGCGTAGCGCTCAGCTGCATCTTCAATCGGGGAATCGATCGCAAACGCGTCCCCTGGATTCCCTCCTCCGTCCTCTGGACCGAGAACTTCGACGAAGTCCTCGCCTCCAATCCCGACATCGTCGTGGAGTTGGCAGGCGGCTTGAATCCTGCCGGCGACTGGGTGCGGCGATCGCTGGCGGCAGGCAAGTCCGTGGTCACGGCCAACAAGAAAATGATTGCCGAGCAAGGCCCGGCATTGGAAGAGTTGGCCCGGCGGCATGGCTGCCAGCTGCTCTACGGCGCCGCGGTGGCAGGCGGTGTTCCCGTCATCCCCGCAGTGCAGCAGGGGCTCGCCGGCGACCGCATCAACCGCTTCCACGGCATTTTGAATGGCACCTGCAATTTCATTCTCAGCAACATGGAAGATGGGGCCGAATTTGACCCCACCTTGCGCCAGGCGCAGGAGCGCGGATATGCCGAGGCCAATCCCACGGAAGATGTGGATGGTTTCGATGCCCGGGCCAAGCTGGTGATCCTCTCGCGCATTGGACTGCGCGTGGAGGTCCTGCCGGAGGAAGTTGCTTGCCGCACCATCCGCGATGTTTCAGCCATTGACTTCGCCTATGCCAAGGAACTGCACTGCACCATCCGGCAGATTTCGCGTGCCGAGGTCAGAAATCAGGAACTGCTGGCCACGGTTGGGCCGATGCTGGTCCCGCGCAGCTCCCCTTTGTCGTGGTCGCGGGGCACGGAAAACATGGTTATCTCGGGCGGCCAGTACGGAGGCGAGACTGTCTTCTCCGGCCACGGGGCCGGAGGCCATCCCACCGCGGTCGCTGTCATCTCGGATGTGCTGGCGATCGCCCATGGTGGCTGCCCGGTGACCATCACCAGCACCCGGGCCCGGGTCGACGGCGATTTTGTCGTGCCTCACTACATCCGGTTCGTGGTCGATGACCGGCCCGGCATCGTGGCGGCGATTGCGGGCGACCTTGCCGGGCAGCACATCAATATCAACGCCATCCTGCAAAAGCCAGGCTACCCGAAGGATCGCCTGCCCTTTGTGGTAACTGTCGAGCCCTGCCCCAGCTCAGCGTTGAAGGCGGCGCTGACCAAAATCGCCCAAATGGACTGCATGCAGGCGCCCCCCTTCGATCTGCAGATGCTGGAAGAAACGATCGCTGACGTTCTGCCAGGAGAAAGTGCAACCTGCGGCTCTGTCACCCCGTACTGCGCTGAAGTGAGCGCTGTCCTACTCTTTGCCGGCAACGGAAGCTTCGGGTGCTCGCATTCAAGCCGTATTTTGGCTGCGTGGGCTACCATGCGTCGCCCATCGTGTGTCATTAGGAGCGAAGCCGACCTGTCCGAGCGCAGCCGAGGGACCTGCAGTTCCACTCCACTTCGCAGAAAATCAAAACCCAAGAACAGGGTGCGGCTCGTAAGGCTCCTCGAGCGCCTTGATCTCGCTCTCATCCAGATGGATCTGCAGCGCCTCGATGGCCTGATCCAGATGAGCCATCTTGCTGGCGCCGATGATGGGTGAGCTCACCCCAGGCTTCGCCAGGATCCAGGCCAAAGCCACCTGTGCATTCTGTACACCCCGCTTTTTCGCAATTTCGGTCAGCCGGTCCACCACCGTGAAGTCCGATGGGCGGTAGTAAAGCCTCTGCGCAAAATCGTCGGTCTTTGCGCGAATCGTTTCCCCGCGGCTTTCGCTATTCCGGTTTCCAGCAAGAAAACCACGAGCCAGCGGACTCCAGGGTATAAGCCCCACGCCCTCCTCCAGGCAAAGCGGAATCATCTCCCGCTCTTCTTCCCGGTAGACCAGGTTGTAGTGGTTCTGCATGGTCACAAACCGGGCGAGCCCCATCATGTCTGAAGTCTGCAGCATTTTAAGAAACTGCCATGCATACATTGACGACGCGCCGATATAGAGTGCTTTGCCCGAGCGCACCACCTGGTCCAGTGCCTCGAGAGTCTCTTCGATGGGAGTATGCGGGTCGAAGCGGTGGATCTGGTAAAGATCGACATAGTCGGTCTGCAGACGGCGCAGACTGTCGTCGATGGCGTGCATGATGTGCTTGCGCGAAAGCCCTGTTGGTTCGGATCGTCTCCCATGGCGTTGAACACCTTGGTGGCGATCACGAGCTTGTCCCGCGAAGGACCATACTCCTTGAGCGCGCGCCCGGTGATCTCTTCGCTGACCCCGAGTGAATACACATCCGCCGTATCGAAGAAATTGATGCCGGCTTCAATCGCACGGCGGTAGAACGGCCGGGACTCCTTCTCCTCCAGCACCCACTCGCGCCACTTCTTCGAGCCATAGGTCATGGTGCCGAGGCAAATTCGGGAGACCTTGAGCCCGGTCGAACCCAGATTGACGTATTCCATTGCACCTCCTATGGTGTCAGTTGTCTCATGAGCCCGAAATCCCTATGCATGGCGGGGCAGCCGGGATCGTATGAAGTCAGCAAGCCTCGAAAGGAAATCCGGGGATCGCGCAGGGACCTGGGTAGATTACAAAAAAGGGAAATTACCCCTTATGCGCGCTAGCCAACTTGACCTGCGCTTCGTGGATCACTTCGTTGGCCTGCTGATATTTCTCCGGATCCTCGCCGGCTTCATTCCACATCTTTTCGCCGCTTTCGAGTTGCCGCTGCGCCTCGCCGGTATCGATCTCCTCCGGCTTGATCGCATTTTGCGCCAGGATGGTCACCCGATCCGGCAGCACTTCGACAAAGCCCCACACGACGAAATAAGTTTGATCGCCGCGCGCTTCCGCCGTGCAGCCTCACTTCGCCCACGCCCAACTCGGCCAGCAATGGAGCGTGCCCGTAGAGCACCTCCATGTAGCCGGACTTCGACGGAAGCTCGACGGCGTCGGCTGTCTCGTCGACCAATATCCGGTCCGGCGTCACCAGCCGGACCTGCAGTTGATTGTCTGACTCTGCCATGGGATTACTTACTCTGCATGCTCTTGGCCGCTTCGAGTACTTCCTCGATCGTCCCCTTCATGTAAAAAGCCTGTTCCGGAATATCGTCGTGCTTGCCCTCAATGATCTCCTTGAAGCTACGCACCGTATCCCCGACCTTGACGTACTTTCCAGGCGCGCCGGTAAATACCTCAGCCACGTGGAAGGGCTGGGAGAGGAAGCGCTGAACTTTTCGCGCCCGGCTCACGGTCAGCTTGTCCTCTTCAGAGAGCTCGTCCATCCCCAGGATGGCAATAATGTCCTGCAGATCCTTGTAGCGCTGCAAGAGACGCTTAACGCCTTGGGCAACCGCGTAGTGTTCCTCGCCCACCACGCGGGGCGTGAGAATGCGCGACGTGGAGGCAAGCGGATCCACTGCCGGATAGATACCGATCTCCGTCAGCGCGCGGGAAAGCACGGTCGTCGCGTCCAGGTGGGCGAAGGTAGTCGCCGGCGCCGGATCCGGTCAAGTCATCGGCAGGCACATAGATCGCCTGGACCGAAGTTACGGACCCTGTCTTGGTGGAAGTGATCCTCTCCTGCAGTTCGCCCATCTCCGTCGCCAGGTTGGGCTGATAGCCTACGGCCGACGGCATGCGGCCGAGCAAGGTCGAAACCTCGGAGCCCGCCTGGGTGAAGCGGAAGATGTTGTCGATGAACAGGAGCGTATCGCCGCCTTGTTCATCGCGGAAGTATTCGGCAATGGTCAAAGCGCTGAGAGCAACGCGCAGGCGGGCCCCCGGCGGCTCCGTCATCTGGCCGTAGACCAGCGCCGCTTTTGACTTCTCGCGGTCTTTCGAGTTGATGACGCCGGATTCTTCAAACTCATTCCACAGGTCGGTGCCTTCACGGGTGCGTTCGCCCACCCCGGCGAAGACGGAAACGCCTCCGTGGCTGCTGGCGACGTTGTTGATCAATTCCTGAATGATGACCGTCTTGCCCACGCCGGCGCCGCCGAACAGGCCGATCTTGCCGCCCTTCAAAAACGGCTGGATCAGATCGATGACCTTGACCCCGGTCTCAAACATCTCTTCCCCGGTTGCCTGATCTTCGAAAGAAGGCGCAGCCCGGTGGATTGGCCACCTTTCCTTCGCAATGACGGGTCCTAACTCGTCTACCGGCTCGCCAATCACGTTGAGGATGCGGCCGAGTGTCGGGATGCCCACCGGAACGGTAATCTGCGAGCCGGTGTCAAGGCAACGCATGCCGCGTACCATGCCCTCGGTCGACTCCATCGCTACGCAACGGACCCGGCCTTCGCCAATGTGCTGCTCCACTTCCAAAATGACGTTGATCGGCAGCGGAACATCGAAGCCTTCGCTGGTTACGCGCAGTGCCTGGTAGATCGGGGGCATGGTCGCTTCTTCGAACTGCACATCGACCGCCGGTCCGGAAATCTGAATAACTTTGCCTATGTTCTCTGCCATAAATTTTCTTTCCTAGCGGCTAAAGCCGCACTCATCCTGCGATGGTCCCCTTCAAGGGCTGGACTAATCTGCCGTGCCACCTATGAGCGCGCCGCTCCGCTGACAATCTCGATAATCTCCTTGGTGATCGCAGCCTGCCGCACCCGGTTCATGGTGAGCGTCAGCGAATCGATCATTTCGGAAGCGTTATTCGTGGCCGAATCCATGGCCGTCATGCGCGCGGCTTGCTCCGCGGCGCTGGACTCCACCAACGCGTGATAGATCTGCGAGGTGACGTACTGCCTGAGAAGACCGTCCAAAAGTTCCCGCGGCGGCTGGTCATAGATGTAGTCCACTTCCGCTGTGCCAAACTTCTTCGCTTCCTGCTCGGCTTCGCTGCTGTCCGCTTCTCTCACGCTCACGCCGGCGGAAGCGGCGGCAAGCGCCGCCTCCTCGCGCTCTTCCTGGCTCATCTCTTCAGCCTGCTTGATATCCCGCTCGCCCACTTCAATGATGGGCAGAATGCGCTCCACCACCACCCGCTGCGCCATCACCGATTTGAACTCGTTGTAGACCAGGTAGACCGCGTCCAGCTCTTCTTCCATGTAGCGGTGAACAACCTCGCGCGCCAATAGCGCCACCCGGTCGAAGCTGGGTTTATCCAGCATGCCGGGGTAATCACCCGCCACTTCGATCCGGTTCTTGCGTTCTCCCCGGCGTCTTCTCTTCAGGCGCGCGGCGGAGCCTCACCGGGATCTCGCTCCTCTCGGTTCCGCGGGCGCCTGGTTTGCGCCGGCCTGCTTATCGACGAACTCCGCAATCCCATAGCGGCGGCGAAAAAGATCCCGGCCCTTGCGCCCGATCGCAGCGATGTCGATCTGCACTTCGCCCTTCTCGCTGATGAAACGAAAGGCTGCCTTGGTGATATTGCCGTTGAATGCCGCCGGCAAATCCCTTATCCCCGGAGACCACGATCAGCAGCGCCTCCTTCTCTTCACGCGCCAGCAAGAGCGGATGACGCACGTCGCCGGTCACCGGATCGTAGAGATCGATATGCCGCATGAGCGAACCGATCACGCTGGCCAGCATGTTGGCGTAGGGACGCGCAGAGATGGCGCGCTCCTGCGCACGGCGCAGCTTGGCGGCAGCAATCATCTTCATTGCTTTGGTGATCTGGCGCGTGCTTTTTACACTGCGAATGCGCCGCCGTAAATCGAGAACGTTTGCCATGGTCGGTTACGCGGTTTTCTTTTCTTCGGCTTTTTTCTTCTCTTCCTCTGACAGCGGCTTCACCGAAGACTCCTTCAGGCTCGCATCACGATGCTCAGCAAGAAAATTCGCTTTGTATTCGTCCAGGGCCGCCTTGATGCGCTTCTTCAAATCATCGTCCAGCGCCTTCTTGCTCACAATGTCCTTCAGCAACGCCAGACTGTGCCGAATCCAGATAGGGATAAAGCCCGTCTTCAAAGGCGTGGATCTGCTCCACCTTCATGTCGTCGAGAAAGCCATTGGTGCCGGCGTAGATGATGATGATCTGCTTCTCCGTCGACAGCGGAGAAAACTGCGGCTGTTTCAAAATCTCTGTAAGCCGCTGGCCGCGGTTGAGCTGGTTTTGCGTCACCTTGTCCAGGTCGCTGCCGAATTGCGCGAATGCGGCGAGCTCTCTGAACTGCGCCAGGTCAAGCTTCAAGGTTCCCGCCACCTGGCGCATCGCCTTGATCTGCGCGCTGCCACCCACACGGCTGACGGAAAGACCGACGTTCACCGCCGGCCGAACACCGGAGTTGAACAGATCTGTTTCCAAATAGATCTGCCCATCGGTGATGGAGATGACGTTGGTAGGAATGTACGCGGAGACGTCTCCCGCCTGGGTCTCGATAATGGGCAGCGCGGTCAGCGAGCCGCCGCCCTTGGCGTCGCTCAGCTTGGCCGAGCGCTCCAGCAGGCGCGAGTGAAGGTAGAACACATCGCCGGGATATGCTTCGCGGCCCGGAGGACGGCGCAGCAGCAGCGAAATCTCACGATACGCAACCGCGTGCTTGGAAAGGTCGTCGTAGATCATGAGCGCGTGGCGGCCGCTATCGCGGAAAAATTCGCCCATGCTGGTGGCGGCATACGGAGCCAGGTACTGCATCGGCGCAGGCTCTGAAGCGGAGGCGGAAACCACGATGGTGTAGTCCATGGCGCCGTGCTCGGTCAGCGTTTGCACTACCTGGGCTACAGAGGACCGCTTCTGCCCGATGGCGCAGTAGATGCAGATCAGGTTGTTCTTGGCGCTGTTGATGATGGTGTCGAGCGCCACCGCCGTCTTCCCCGTCTGGCGGTCGCCGATAATCAGCTCGCGCTGCCCGCGGCCAATGGGGATCATGCTGTCGATCGCCTTGAGCCCGGTCGACATGGGCTCCCGCACCCCCTGCCGGTCGACCACGCCGGGAGCGATACGCTCGATGGGCGCGAGCTCGAGTTCCCTCGATGGGGCCGCGGTTATCGATCGGCTGGCCCAAGCGCATTGACCACGCGGCCAATCATCCCGTCGCCCACCGGCACGCTCATGATCTCGCCGCTGCGCTTTACCTCGTCTCCCTCGCGCAGCTCGGTGTAATCCCCCAGGATGACGCAGCCCACCTGATCCTCGTCGAGGTTCATGGCCAGGCCTTCCACTCCGTGGGGAAATTTCAGCATCTCTCCCGCCATGGCCTTGTCCAGGCCATGGAGGCGCGCGATGCCGTCGCCCAGGGAAATGATGGTCCCGACTTCGTCGACGCTAATCTCTGCGTCGTAGTTTTGAATTTGCTCCTTCAGGAGCTGCGTGATCTCGTCTGCGTTGATCTGAGCCATACGTTCTTCCGTCAATTCTCGATTTTCTTGTGGACGCCCCGACGTACTGCACCGGCGCACTTGGTTACAAACTCATTAGCTGGATACCAGCCGCTCTTTCAAGCGTTCCAGACGGCCCCGCACGGAGCCGTCGTAGATGGTGCTTCC
The DNA here is from genome assembly GCA_963736535.1 of uncultured Acidobacteriaceae bacterium. Lineage (GTDB taxonomy): Bacteria > Acidobacteriota > Terriglobia > Terriglobales > Acidobacteriaceae > PALSA-350. The sequence continues at coordinate 220,721 of CAVTPN010000002.1, read as the reverse complement.
AATGCGGACAATCGCTCCGCCGATCACCGACTTGTCCTCGCGGAAGGTTGCGCTGACCCTGGTTCCGGCCAGCTCGGCGACCTGCGCTTCCAGCTTTGCGCGCTCCTGGTCTCCCAAGCGGGCGAGCCGTTACCACTTCGGCATCGGAGATCGACAAGCGCCGGTTCATCTCCAGCCGATACTCCTCTAGAATTTCGCTCAGCGCGGCCAGCCGTTCGTGGCTGATCAGGACTGCCAGGAAATTTCTCACCAGGGGCCCGCAGCCCACCCGGCTGTTGACTTGTCAAGAATGGCCACCCTCTTCCGCGCAGGGATGGAAGGATTCAGCAGAAGCTCCCTGAGGTCCTTGCTGCCGGCGAACGTGGCGGCAAAGTCATCGAGCTGCCGCTGAACCTCCGCGGTGTCCAACTTCGCGTCCAGCACCACACCGGCGAAGAGCGCGCGCATAGCGAGCGGCGAAGACAGCCATCAGTTTTCCCCTCTGCCCGGGCCTGCTGGCCCAGGCTCTGCGCAAACTCCTGCATCAGGGCGCGGTCATCGTCCTCGGTCAGAGCCATCCTCTGCGCCGCACGATCCACCGCCAACCCCGCGGCAAACCGCTTTAGATCCCGTTGGGCAGCGCTGCCCGCTGCGGCAATATCCTTGCTCACCGCGTCGACAATTCGCTTCCGCTCCGCTTCGATCGATGCCTTGATGCGGGCTTCGTCCTCGACGCTATCCTTCTCCGCCTGCTTGCTGATGGCCGCGATCTCCTCGTCCAGACGCCCTAATCTCTGCTCAATGGCAGCCAGCCGCTCGATGGCCTGCTCCGTGGCTGTCCGCGCATCCATCAGCTGGCGCTGGATCTTCTCCCGGTTTTCCCGGAAGGTCTTGGGCAGATACTTCAGCAGCGCATAACAGGATGGCCCCGGCCAGGATGGCGAAGTTGAGGTATTCGAACAGGCGCGCGGAAGACTCCTTATCCAGGTGCAACCAGCGCCCAACCACTCGACCGAGGGGGAATGGCGATAAACATCATCGCCGGACTCCTGTTCGCTATCCTGTCATGCGACTCGCTCTCGCGTGGTCGTCCGCTTGCGGGGCATCGCGCCGGAAGCAGGCCTCTGACGCCTGCAAGGCCCAGGCCGCCGTTCGCGGGTAAGCAGAGTGCGCCACTTAAGCACAGGAGGAAAAATAAGACGAAGGGAGTTCCGGAAACCTTCAACGGACTCTCCCCACAGCTGCACGGCTGTTCGGAAGAACGGCCGGGAGAATCTCTCTGACGAGCTCGTCGATAGAGCCTTCGATGGTGCGCTGCGCGGCGTTGGTTTGTACCTGCAAAGCCGATTTGGCTTCTTCGAGCTGCCGCTGGGCCGCTTCGTGGGCTTCCGCGACGGCGCTGTCTCGTTCACGATTCCACAGTTGCAGCTTCTGTTGCCGCGCCTGGAAGATCCTGGAGCGCGCAGCCCGCAGTTGCGCCTCGTACTCCTGGGTCTTGGCGGCGGCGGCCGCAGCCGCGGCATTCGCCTGCTCAATAGCCCCTTCGGTACGCGCCCGCCGCTCACTCAGTACCCGGGTCAGGGGGCCGTAAACCAGTAATCGGTAAAGAATAACGATTAAAAGGAACAGGAAAATGGTCGGTACAGAGCCGAGCAGTAGTCCGCCGAGTTGATGTATGTCTCATCCATGCCAAATATTCAGTATATGGGTAGATTGTGAGCGGAGAGTCGGTGGTGACGAGCCGGGACCTTTGTTTTTAACAGAGGCGAAATTTCGCTGTCAAACTTCGCGCCTTTAGGGTTAAGCAAGGTGCGGCCCTCTAGCGGTTTCGCAAGGACGTGGACTGGAGCCACGCGCATCGGCTTTCCGAAGCGGAACGACTTCGCGACCCGAGACAAAAGTGACTTGCGAAGGTTTACTCTCAAGGAGACGCCTCCGCGCCTGTGACAAATCGCGTTTATCCGAGCCCGATTTGCACCCAAAAGGTCATGGTCCTCCGGGGCCATTCCCGTTGTGACGCCGCCCACGAAAAGCGTATACTTTAGTTACTTCCTGGACCCAGATCAGGGTCAGACGGGGCCGGTCTCGTGGGAAGTCGCTCCGCTCCCACCCCCCCGGCCCGTCCCTTCGACCTTTAAGCCCTATTTGTCGAACGTGCCGGCTACTGTCGCGATATCGCCCCAGCAATGACGCTGGACCGGCCACCGCCAGCTCGACCGAATCGCCAGAAAACTCCCGCTTCAGGATCAATGCCCCTGCATCAAGTGCGGCCAACACCGCCCCCTCTCCCTGCGGAACCATGAACTTCTCTTCAATAATCGGGTCCGCAGTGAGAGCCCGATCCATAAGCTCCAGCAAGCTGAGGGATTCCCTCGCCGGTTTGGCTGAGATGCACACTGTCCACTCGCCGTCTGCACATGCTGATCGCTCTTCCGGCGGCAATAGATCCGACCTTATTCAGAACCGAGATGATCGGCTTGCCCAGCGAGCCCAGTTCGGCCAGCACCTTTTCCACTTCCTCTTTCTGTTGTTCGCGCTGAGGGCTCGAGCAGTCCTGCACGTGGAGAAGCACTTCTGCCTTTTCCACCTCTTCCAGCGTGGCCCGGAACGAAGTGATGAGGGTGTGCGGCAGGTTGCGAATGAAGCCGACGGTATCGGACAAGAGAACTCGCCTTCGCGAAGGCAGAACCACGGCGCGCAGTTTAGGGTCGAGGGTGGAAAACATGCGCGACGAGGCCAGAACGCCTGCGTCGGTAAGCCGATTAAAGAGGGTGCTCTTGCCCGCGTTGGTATAGCCGACGAGAGCGATTGTAGGCACCGGGACCGATGCGCGCCGGTGGCGCTGCTGCGTGCGCACGCGGCGGACGTCATCCAGCTCGCGCTTGAGCTGCAACAGCCTGCGTTGGATCTTGCGGCGGTCGGTCTCCAGCTGGGTTTCACCGGGCCCGCGAGTTCCGATCCCGCCGCCCAGTTGGGACATGGCTGCTCCCCGTCCGGCGAGCCTGGGCAGCATGTACTCCAGCTGCGCCAGCTCTACCTGAAGCTGGCCCTCGCGACTGCGTGCATGGCGGGCAAAGATGTCGAGAATCAGCTGGGTCCGGTCCACCACACGCACAGGCAAGCGCGTGTTCAAGATTCCTGAGCTGTGTGGGGGTAAGGTCCTGATCGAAGAGGATCAGCGTGGCGCGCGACGACTCCGCGACTGCGGCGATCTCTTCCACCTTGCCTTTGCCTACCAGCGTGGCGGGATCCGGTCTGTGGCCTTCGCTGCACCACTTCAGCAACGATTTCGGCCCCTGCTCCGGCGACCAGCTCGCGAAACTCTGCGAAGGCCGCACTGCTATCGGCTGGCGGAGCATGATCCCCGACGCCGTGCGTCAGCCGGCATCGGTCGCATGGACGCAGCTTTGCCGCTTCGCGCGCAAGCGCAGCAGAGCGGGGCAACGCCTGCGGCCGGGAGACGAACTCGACCCCGACCAGGAGCGCTCGATCCGCCTGAACGCTCGTGCTTTTCAGTAGACCCTCATGAGTGAGACATACGCTCCAAGAGGACCGCACGACCCGAAGCAGCACAGCAACCGGGCGCAGCTTCGGCGCAGCCGCACAACGTTCGAAGCCGGGAACGACACCGCAGCCGATGCTTCTAGCCCGCATTCCGCGGTGAAACCGCTTCTAGCCTTCCGCCACGGCGCTCTCGGGGCGCACGGCTACCGCCGGGGCCAGGAGCGCTCGCAGGAGGATGGCCGACGCCAGTACTCGGACGATGATCGCTGTGCAGCACAGACCGCGTGCTTACCACCGTTGAGATGGCATGCTTGAAAATCAATTGCTCCTGGCTGTTGTTTTCAAGCAGCACGGAATACTTGTCAAACGAGCGTATTTTGCCTGTGAGTTTGACTCCGCTGACCAGGTATATCGTGATCGGAGTCTTATCTTTGCGGACCGTATTGAGAAACGTGTCCTGAATGTTCTGTGCCGGCTTATTGTCCATGTGCCGATCTCCAATTTCTACGATGGTCTAAATGCGTTATGGAAAATGCTCAAGCTCTTGCAGCTACTGCAAAGTTCGGCTCTGAGCCGGAATGCGCTCAAGTCCTGCTATTGAAAGTTTACACGCCTTCCCGGGTTGCGCCCGAAACCAGGCAAGCCGACGGCGTAAAAACCATTAGCATAGCCATTTGGCCGCGGTAATCCTGTGCTTAGATGCATCCTGGGCGCCTGCCGTCTACGCGATTGCGCGGTGCTACCATTACCAACGTGGGAGACAGGAAAGAACTCCCCGCTGAGGGTGCCGGGCCTGGACCTTTCGCGCGAATATCGCCTCATCGGCCCTTTGCTGCTCAAGGCCGTAGAAGCCGTTTTCTCTTCACAGAATTTCATTCTGGGCGCCCAGGTGGCGGAGTTTGAGCGCGCCGCCGCGGAGAAATGCGGCGTGGCCCACGCGGTCGGCTGCTCCTCTGGCACGGATGCCCTGTGGTTGGCGCTCGAAGCGGCGGGCATCGGTCCGGGCGATGCCGTCATCACCACCGCCTTCAGCTTCTTCGCCTCGGTCAGCGCCATTCTGCGCGCCGGCGCTCAGCCGTTGCTTGCGGATATCGATCCGGAGACGTTCAACCTGGATCCCGCAGCTGCCAGGTCGTGCCTGGAGTCGGCGGCCGGGCCCGCCGTTCGGGCGATTTTGCCGGTTCACCTCTATGGCCAGACCGCCGACTGGGACTGCTTCGCGCTTCTGAAGCAGGAACACGATCGTGCTGCTGATCGAAGATGCGGCCCAGGCCTTCGGAGCCTCCTGGGATGGGCGCAAGGCCGGCTCGCTGGGAGACGCGGCCGCTTTCAGCTTCTACCCCACCAAGAACCTCAGCGCCGGCGGCGACGCCGGCATGGTGACCACAGCGGCAGAAACCGATCGCCCAGCGCGTCCGCCTCATGCGCATGCATGGAATGCGCCGTCGCTACCAGCACGAGGAGGTCGGTTGGAACAGCCGCATGGACACCCTGCAGGCTGCGGTTCTGCTGGTGAAGCTCGGCTTCATCGACGAGTGGAACGCTCAGCGGCGAGCTCTTAGCCGAAAACTACCGGATGCTTTTCGAGCAGGCGGGCCTGGTCGAGCCTGGGCCTTATCCGCAAAACGGGGTGGTCCTTCCCAAGACCAGGTCCAAGGCCACACACGTCTTCCACCAGTTCGTCATCCGGGTTCGCCGGCGGGACCAACTGAAGGCCTTTCTCCGGGAGAAGGGAGTCGAATCAGAGATTTACTACCCGCTTGCGCTCCATCAGCAGCCAGCGTTGCGCGAGCCTGGGATATCCAACCGGCGCCTTTCCGGAGAGCGAGCGCGCCGCCGCCGAGGTATTGGCGCTACCCATCTTTGCCCAGCTCACCTTGCAGGAACAGGAAATCGTCGTCGCCGCAATCGCAGACTTCTTCAGCTGAATCGACCGCGACTCCACTGGCCGCTCTCGGATGCGAGATGACAAGTTTGCTGACTAGGCAATGATTTTTCCGTGCGACAATCGTCGCTCATTTCGCCGATAAATGCGACTCGCGACGCAGCGAGCGTGGAGAGACTGCGGCTTGCTACTCCTAGCCCCCAGCCCCTTTGCCCTTCCTCGATGGCGATGCGCTGTGCCCCGGCTTCGGCTTTGCCGCTATCGGCGCTGATCCCGGCGGCCGGCGGGCGTGACTCGCTTCACCATGCCGCCTTCCAGTTGGTAACTCAACGTTTCGGTTTGCGCCGGGCGCGCCGCCCCGGTCAGTGGATCGACCTTGACCGCATCACTGGTGGCAACCGTGATCGAGAATGCAGGAACCGGCTGGCCCTGGGCGTTCTTGTTCTCGCTTACCGTGACCGGAAGATAGCCCTCGATATTGCGCTGCCGGTAGGCGGTTTCATAGCGATGTTTTTTCACGTTCCAGGTAAAAACCCTCACCTGGTCGAAATCATAGGGAAGCCCGTCTTTGTAGGCGTTGGTCACCGAGATGTATTCAGGCACCAGCTTGTCGGGCAACGAGGACTCCGGGTCGTAGACCTTGGTCAGAACGTAGGCGCCCACAATCTTCTGCCCTTCGGAATAACCGCCGATCTCGTCGGGAACATCCACGTCCAGCCGGCGTGCGAGCAACCACCCACCTGGCCGCGGCTGTCTCGCACCAGCCACCAGTCTTCCATCGGGGCTGGCGGGCTCGCCCGCCGGGCTGCATCCCGGCGCCTTTTTTCCCTTGGTGGTTGCCGCCGGCGGGATGGGGCGGCGAGAAAGCCTTGGGGCGGTTCCGGCTTGGGCACGGAAGCACGTATCAATAACTGGAGCTTTTGATTCTCCGGCAGCAGATAAAAGCGGTCCGTTTCGCGGCCAGGCTTTACGTGCAGGTAAAGATCGTCGCGCAACACAGCAGTAGCCACCACCGGATCATGCGCGTGCTGTTGCTGGAGCGCGGCAAACTGGTCATAGGTCGCCTGGTCGATGACCATATGATCTTCGATCCAGCCCACCTCGCCCTTGCTGGTCTTGGTTTTGAGGAAGCGGCGTCCGTGCTCGACTACTTCAAGCGGCTCTCCATTCGTAACCAGGGCGACGCGGTTCGATACGGCGGCAACCCGGTCTCTCAGGTAGGTTTGCTTCGCCACCACGTAGACCATCTCGGGCTTGGCACGCTCGCGCAAACGGGTGCATCCGCTCAGCGCGGTCATCAGAGCGACGCAGATCGCAGAGCCAGGCAAAGAAACGCAGGCCGGCGCGGCGGAGGAGCGACAATGCAACAAACATATGAGAGGCGAGGTCTCCCTGTCAGCATTAGACCGGATTTCCTATCGCGATGCATCACCGAGTTCATCCGAGAGCGGTTTTTCTTGATGGAAAAGGAAACTTTCCCGCGGGTAAGTGAAACACCCTTTTCCTATCCTCACCAGTCGAGACCGTTACGGAAAATAGCTCTGGGGTTGTACGTCCGCCACCGCCCAAACTGCTCTTTGAGGAACGCGACAGCATCCGTGGTATCGAAACAGTATGCCACTCTCGATGTCTGAACCGCAAAACGCTTCGAAGCCACTGCGGGCCCCGCAACACGCTAACCCATTAAGGCTGTTCAGAAGCGCAGGGTTCTGCAGTCTTTCTTGGTTGCATATCAGCCTAACGAGCAGGCGGGAACTGCTGTGGATCGCGAAGGCCCGCTATGGAGGCAATCGCGATCCTCTAGTGCGAGGCCGCGAGGGACTCGGGATTCGTAGGATCGGTGCCCGTAGTGGCTGTCGAGACCGGATCCAGCTTTCCGTCCGTGGTGGCGTCGAATTTGAAAAGCTGCAGGTCGCTGTTGCCGGTAGAACCGTTCGAGCCGGAATTGATCACGGCCACATAATTGCTTTGGTTGTCATTGACGAGAGCGATCGGCAGCTGCCCCCCCGAGCTGAAGGGTGATCCTGCAATCGCAGTCAGCTTGCCCGAGGCCGCGGTGAGGGTGAAGGCGCTGATGTTGTTGCTTCCCTTGTTGGCCACGTAAACGTAGCTTCCCGTTGGATCCAGCGACGACTCCTGTCGGTCCTGTCCCTACGGCATAGGGCGAACCGGAGACTTCATTGAGCGCGCCGTTGGTGCCAATACTCAACACGCGCAGCCCGGTATTGATCTCGGCCACAAATAGAAACGTGGAAGTGGGATTACTTGCCAGCCCATAATCCGCCGGGCTGGTCGAAGTGCTAGCGCGGCGGAAGAAAAGTGGCTGCGGTGCCGGTGCTGAGGGCGCCCCCTGTGCCGAGTGTCAGCACTTGCACGCCCAGCGAGCCGAGCGAGACGTAGACGTACGAGTTGCTGGGGGTAATCAGCATTGCGGTTGGCGTCACCACCGTCGCGGTGGTGGCCGTTACCGGTGTAAAGGGCCAGAGGAGAACCGGTGAGCGCGGTCAACAGGCCGGTGGTGCTGTCGATCTGGTAAATGCCGATCGCCTGGGCCCCAATCGAGGTCCCAATGCCGGCCGCGAGCAGATAGCCTCCCGTGCTGTCCACCTGCATGGCCGTGGGAACCACATCCTGCGCCGCGGCATTGCCGCTATTCTGAACGGTAATCGATCCATCGCTGTTGATCGCGTAGACGTAGATGCCGTTGGTGGTTCCGGCGTACAGGAAAGTATTGGCGGGTGTCACTGCCAGAGATTGCGCGGCCACCCCGTTGTTGTAAGGCGAGCTGGTGAGAACCGAAAGGGCCCCAGCGCTGCTGACACCGAATCCGGCAATGTATGTATTGTTTCCATTGCCGACATAAAGATAGTCGCCTGTGTTGGTGCCGCCGCCGCTGTTGGTTTGAGGAACAAAAAAATCACACCCGGTCACGCCGAGAAGCAACAAACAGCACAGAGCCTGTATTCGGCGCATGCAATTTCCCTTACCTGTAAAGTCACATTCGTTCGGGAAACTACTCAAAGCACCAGACGATCCAGCGCTGTCCGCTCGTCGCATCAGGGGCAGGAGTACCCGGAACAGCTCCATTATACTTTCCCGATGCGTTCGTTATCCCGGGCAGTTCTGTGCGCGATGTTGCTGGGCGTAACCGCCGGTCATTGCCAGAAGGTGAAGCCGTCCAGCGCGGGCTCTGCATCCCCTGCATCCGGGGGGACATGAGCTTTCTTGCTTCCGACGAGCTCCAGGGACGCGGCAGTGGCACCCGCGACGAGCATCTGGCCGCACTCTATGCCGCGTCCTTGTTCGCGGGTTTTGGGTTGGAGCCGGGCGGCGATCATGGCAGCTTCCTGCAAAAGGCCCCGTTACCATCTCCTCTGCCGCCCGAGGTCGCGGCCAGGCTGCAGGGCTTTGCACCTGTGCCAAGAACGGAGACCTGGAACGTCGTGGGCATTCTGCGCGGCTCCGATCCGGATGCCGGCAAAGACGCGATCCTGTTAAGCGCGCATCTGGATCACCTCGGGATTGGCCCCAGGAAAAACGGCGACCGGATTTATAACGGGGCCGATGACGATGCTTCCGGAACCACCGCCGTGATTGAGCTGGCGCGTGTCTTTGCCGGCGCCGCTCGCCCCGCGCGCACCCTGCTCTTCGTCCTCTTTGGCTCTGAAGAAATCGGAGGCTACGGAAATCGATACTTCCTCGACCATCCGCCGGTGCCCCTCGACCGGATCGTTGCCAATCTTGAATTTGAAATGATCGGCCGCCGTGACCCGGCTCTGCCCCAGGACGGTCTCTGGCTCACCGGTTTCAACCGCAGCGACCTGGGCCCGGAGCTGGTGCGCCATGGGGCCGCCCTTGTTCCCGATCCTCATCCCGGACGCAAAATTTCTTTCGGCGTTCCGATAACTACAGTCTTGCCCGCCGGGGAATCATTGCCCACACCATCTCCAGCTTTGGACTGCATGCCGACTACCATCAACCCAGCGACGAAATCAGCCGCATCGACTTCCCTCATATGACGCGAGCCATCGCATCGATGGTGGAACCGATTGAGTGGCTTGCCCAGACCGCGTGGAAGCCGCAATGGCTTGCCCATGGAAGACCCTGAGTGCTTAGCTCTTTGCCTGGCAGGCACTGCAGCGGCCAAGTTGCGATGGGATGCAATCCTGGGATGCTTCCGACTTTTTCGCAGCCTGTAAAAGCCGGGCCCGTTCGGCCTTACTTGCGCATCTTGTTTAGGCGGTACAGCACGCCCACGGAGATGGCGAACTCGTTCTGCGACACTCCGCCAAAGCGCGTCAGCAGGTAATCCGGAGAGATGCGCAGTGACAATTTTGAAGAGCGGTTCAGATCGAGCGATCCACCCAGCGCCGTCGCCAAGGCGAAGCCGTTATTGAAGAGCCCTAGATTGGGTCCGGTGAGTCCCTGGTCGATGGCGGAGTTAAATACTCCATAGGCGCCCCCCGCAAGAGCATGGAAGGTCAACGCGGCGTGTTCGTTCTTGGGACCGCGGATCGAGGCCCCGCCCATGAACTGGTGCTCGATAAATGAACGGACCGCGGATGCCGTAGGGGTTGGGAACGACACCTGTGGTTCCGTAGTAGCCGCGAACGTTGGCAGTCGCGCCAAAGCGCATGCTTAGCCACATCGTGCCCTGAACGTCAAAGCCACCCAGGTTTGCCCCTGGAATCAAGGCCGGCCCGGCGTTGAAGTGCGACGAGGCGAAACCGCCATAAATATCGTACTTATTGCGATAATCCAGAGGCTTCAGCGTCTCGTTCTGGAGCGAGGGCGCTTCGGGGATCGTCTTCGCAGGCGGAACCACCTGCGCCTCCGCGATCCTGCCCAGACTCAAGAAACCCATACCCAAAAGGACGGCCGCGGTCCCCCACTTCCGTGCAGCCACACCAATTGCCTTCAACCAAACCTCCAGAAATCCCGCATCATGGGCTAATCCTTAAGATACATTGCACTTCGCTTCCTGTCAGACGGCGCCGCTCTTTCACCCGTGTGGGTGGGGATGACAATTCTATTGCAGGGTGTGAAAACCAGGTATGCGGTAGGCTGACGCAATGATGCATAAAACGAAGCTGGCCGAAAGCAACTTCGCATCCCTCGCCGCGATGATGAGCGCCTATGCGGAAGAAGCCGTTCGCCTCGCATGGAATGACCATCGCCAGCGCCTCGACCTCAGTGAATCTTCGGTCGATCTGCTGGAGCAGATCCTGGCCGGCCAGGCGGCCGAAGATCTGGATTTCAAGACGCGTCTGTGGGGCAGCTACTTCGGCGAGGTGATCCGCAGGCGCTTTGCCGGTGAGTGGGAGCTTGCGCCGTATCCGGGCGGGGGTGTTGCCGTGGTTCCCACCTTGCTGGTGCGCGGCTCCCGGCTTTATCCGCTCATCAAGGTCTACCGCCGGCTGACCCTGGGCGAAGGAGAAAATCTCTCTACCTTCTACAAGATGGTTTCCGCCCGCCTGGGCGAGCCGTCTCCGGCCAATTGAAGGCTGGCGGCGTAGCGCTAGCCGCCGGCATCCAAAGAGCGCGCTGAAGGCGTACTATGAGTGGGCACGCTAAGCGCGAGACTACAGATGTCTACTGTGCGACAATAAATGCAACCGGACTAGATTCCGGGGCGTGCCGGGTGAACCAGCGAATCTCATACGGTAGATGCCAGGAGAAATTCCAATGGGCGAACTACTTACACCTACTCACCTCATTGTCGTTCTGGTGGTCGCACTTTTGATCTTCGGGCCGCGCAAGCTTCCTGAGCTTGGCAAGGGCCTGGGCGAGGGTCTGCGGGGCTTCAAGGACGCGATCAAGGGCACGCCGGATCCCGTGTCAAGCAGGACGCTCCCGCACCCAAGCCGGAAATTACGACCGAGGTCAAGTAAGGCTCTTCCGCGTAGAGCATTTTTGCTAATGGTGTAGACCAGAAAACTAAACTCAACGCGGCCATGTCCGCCGAAGAATGGCCGCACGTAGTTGATCCCACCGGAAACCACAGTGATTGCCAGAATGCGTTAGATGGAGACAAGCACGACGGCAACTAATGCCAATGCCATTCCCAGGGCCTGACTCGACGTCGTCCGTTCCTTCAAAAACCAGGCCGCCAACAAAATCGTAACCACCGGGTAGAGGGACGCCAGCACCGCCGCTACATCCAGGCGGCCTTCGCGGGCGGCCCGCATATACAGCAGACTCCCCGCGGCCTCAATCACACCGGCAGATCCCGCAATCCATAGAACGCGATTCTTCCCAGCCTCTTTGCGCCAGACCGCGACATTCTTGCCCGGGCGCAGCAGCATCCAGAGCAGATCCGCACCGGCCAGCGTGGCGCTGGCCATGCGGGAATAAATGAGCTGCCATACCAAGCCATGCGAACTGCCGACCTTCAAGACCACCAGAAACACGCCAAAGCCAAGACCGGCAAGGATCGCCAGTCCGAGGGCCGAGGGGTCGAGGCTTGCCTGCCGGCACGTAGGCAATGAGCCCGATAGCGGCCGCCGCCAGCACGAATCCGGCGATCTGGCTGAATTTGGGAGAGCCCTGGGTAACAAACGAATAGACCACCGGGACAACAGCCGTGAGCAGGCCGGTAACCGCGGTGGTGAGCCCCATCTCGCCCAGCGATAAGGCCTGGTAGTAGAGGATGAGGGCCACACCTCCGAACGCTCCGGCACAGAGGCCCAAAAGCGCGTAGCGCTCGGGCGGAAGCGGGGAATGCGTAGCCAACGCGACCAGCAGAAGCAGCCCCAGGCTGAGGCTGTGGGCCACCGCGACCACTAGAAACAACATGGGCTTTGCGGGTGGCGAGGCCGCCGAGAAAATCGCTGGCGCCCCAGAAAGACGACGCCGCCAGCCCCAGGCCGATGAAGCTCAGGCCCGGGTACAACGGCTCTGGGCAGTCATCGCGACATGTTGGTTGCCGTAGGGTAATACCCTTTCTTGGTGACCACATCGAGATTTGGCCGCAGCACGCGAACTTCGAGGACCGCGGTATTTCTCGTCGAGTAGCGGCAGGTGGCTGTTGTAGCCGATGGTGTACTGGGTACGCGCCAGAGCCGCGAGTTCCGCAAAGCTGCGCTGAATTCCATTCTCCGAAAATTCGGAGTAGAGATGGCCGCCCGTCGCATCCGCGTACCTGGGCAGGATGTTATCCGGAGAAAGCGGCAACAGCGGGATTTTGAACTTGTCCAGGTAACCCAGGCCCCAGGTGGCGGAATCGCCTACCAGCGTTCCGTACACTGCGATCTGGTTGGCTTGCAGGTAACGCACCACCTCGCCGAACTTGGCCTTGCTGCGCGATTCCTTGCCGTCGCTGATCACGTAAATGATGCGGCGGCTTCCCTGGGGCCGGGTGGAGAGAGACTTGCCGGCCGCCAGGATGGCATCGTTCAGGGTATGAATCTCCTTGGGAATGACGCCCAACGCCGGAGTTTCCCCGCTGCGGCTCGAGATTCGGATCCACCGACAGACCGTTGATGCTGGGTCCGCCGATAAGCGGACCGCTATTGACGGGGACCCCCATATAGTCGCCTTGCTTCTTGGACTGCTGCAGCACGGCCGGTACCCGCGCGCTCAGCGCCGCGGTAAAGTCCGTCGGGTTGTTCACCCCATCGGCGTAGGTGAATACCGCGATCTCATCGGACGGAGTAAAGCCGCCCTGGATCGCGGCCAGGCTGTCGTTCACCTTCTTCATGGTGTCCCGGGGCAGGCTCTGGTCGATCACCAGGGCAACGGAGAGGGCCACGGCATCGGCACTGAAGATGACGATACGCTGGCGCTCGTTGTTCTCGTAGATCTGAAAATCCCGCCACGTCAGCCCGGCGACCTGTTGATGTTTCTTGTCCAGCACCGTTACCGGCACCGGCACATAATCGACTCTGGCGCGGAAGGTCGCGATGTCCTTTTGGCCGGCCCCCGGCTGGAGGATGACGGGTGGCTCTGCTGTACCTGGTCTCATGCGGTGACCGGGCGTCCGGGCAGGCGGCACCTGGTGGTATTTGTGCCTTCGTCGGCGGGGTCTCGCTGGCGTTCCCTTGCCGGGCGTCACACCCGATCGTGAGGTTGCCCAAACTGTCAGGCTGTTGCGGCGTCGGGGCATCCGGCACGCCCTGATCCTGCGGCTTTTGTTGCTGGCCCGCAAGCAGGCACGGAAGCAACAGCACGATTGCCAAGACACCCAGCCTCACCAAAACATCCCCCAGGCGGACGACTCGATTCATGGTCATCCTCAGTCGTGACATACTCATGGCGACTTAGTATTAGAGATAGACGCGTCGGGCAATCACTAGGCATAAGATTACCAGACGCGCTGCCGGCGTTGTAAGGCGCCGTCCTGTTCCGCGGTCCGGCTTGCGAGGTATCGTTCAGCCATGCTCCTCCGTCTAATCTCCATGAATTTCCGTCTTCCGCATTGGGCTCTTGCTTGCGGGCGCCTTTGCTGTGCATTGCCATTCCTTGCCGTACGATGCATGCCGCGGCCCAGGTTGCTCCGTCCCCCGATGCCCCGCCCCAGGGACCGGCCGGAGACCCCAACCAGGATGACCAGCAGAAGCCGCTAGAAACCCTCAAAGTCAATGTCAACCTGGTCAGCCTTTACTTCACCGTGCATGACAAGCATGGCGCTCGATTCCCCATCTGACCAAAGATGACTTCAACATTCTGGAAGACAAGGCGCCGCAGAACGATCAAGAACTTCACCGCGGAAACCGATCAGCCCCTCACCTTGGGAATCCTGCTCGACACCAGCGGGAGCCAGCAGAATGTTCTGCCTTTGGAGCAACAGGCCGGCGCTGCTTTTCTGAGCCGCGTTCTGCGGTCGAAAGATGAAGCGTTTCTTATCTCTTTCGATGTGAATCTCGATCTTCTCTCCGACTACACCAACAATGCGCACGCGCTGGCTCACGCTATGGACAAGGCAGAGATCAATGTTGGCACGAGGCGGTGGATCCCCGGCGCGGTCAGGTCATGCCCGTCTCGGGCACGCCCAGGGGCACGCTGCTCTACGATGCCGTCTACAGGCCACGCATGAAAAGTTGCAACAGGAGACCGGCCGCAAGGCCATCATCATCCTTTCCGATGGCGAAGACCAGGGCAGCATGCAAAAGCTTCAGGGCGCCATCGAAGCCGCGCAGAAGACCAACACCATCGTCTATGTTCTGCTGATTGCCGATCGCGGCTTTTACGGGCGGGGCATGTACACCATGGGCTACAGCGGTGACTGGCCATGAGGAAAATGGCGGAAGATACCGGCGGCCGGTGCATTGAAGTAGGCAACAACGGCAAGAAGATGGAAGATGCTTTCTCGCAGATCGAGGAAGAGCTGCGCACCCAATACGTCGCCAGCTATACGCCTACCAATGCCAAGCTGGATGGGACGTATCGCAAGATCGACATCCAGTGTTAAGGGAGATGGCCTTAAGCCGCAATGCGCAAAGGGTACTATGCCATCGCGCCCACAGATTGACGCTGTTCAGTCTCTGATAATGCTTTAAAATCTTCCTGTGCCTCCCATGACCTCTGAAGCCGCCCAGCTCGCGCTGCTTCGCTACCCGATCGGTGGCCCCAGGAAATCGGAGTCGTTTACTCCGCAACAGCGAAGCGCCGCCATCGAAGGCATACGGCAGCTGCCGCAGCGCCTGCGATCCGCAGTCGCTGGTTTCTCCGAGGAGCAGCTCGAAACCCCCTATCGGCCCGGTGGGTGGACCGTACGCCAGTTGGTGCACCATGTTGCCGACAGCCACATGAATGCATATGTCAGGGTGCGCCTCGCCTTGACGGAAGACTGGCCCACAGTCAAGGGCTATCAGGAAGCCGCTGGGCAGAGCTCGAAGACGCCCGCGCCGCTGCCGTTTCAACCTCGCTCGATCTGTTGCACGCACTGCATGCCCGCTGGGTGCAGCTCTTCGCATCGCTCGATGAGCAGGATTGGAAGCGCGGCTACGTGCATTCTGAGAACGGCCGTCAGTCTCTCGAACAGTTGGTCATGCTCTATGATTGGCACGGCCGCCATCACACCGCACATGTCACCCAGTTGTCGGCGCGCATGGGCTGGTAGGTAGCGCAGGTGGAGGCCCGTGGAAATCCCTGAATTCTCCCCCACGGAACTCGCCCGTTTGCTGGAGCAATTTTTCGCTGGACCATCCCCGCGCCGCCCTGCTCGAGGATGGGCGTGTGCTCTTCGAGATGGGGACCGCGAACTACTCGATCTCCACCGAGCATGGCCGCTGCGTCCTGCATCTGTGGTCCGAAGAGCGGAATATGGTCCGCACCGTGGTGGGTCTGGAAGCGCGCAAAGAGACGCTGCGCATCCGGGTTCGCCGTCTTGGGATGCAGCGCCCGCAGTCTCTGGAGGTGGTAAGAGATCGCGACCAGAGGACGCCCGCAACCCGCGCGCTCGCCAGGACCAGGTATCTGACCCTGCTGGAGCGGCTGCTCACCCGCCACTTCAACGATTACAAAATAGAGGGCCTGCGTTCGGCGATGGACCTGGAGCACAGCTTTGGACCCGCGTATGCGCGCGGCCTGCTGGTGCGCGGGCAACAATGCTGGGCGCTCATCGGAGTCAACGCCGAGCGAGAGCCAGGCGACGATCGATGGGGTGCTTACCCTGGGTATTCTCTGGCTCGCGTATTGCCGCGAACATGGCGCCGGCAAAAGAGTTTGCCACGGGCTCAAGGTTCTTTTGCCTGCCGGATGCGGCAGCACCACCCGGGCGCGCATGGCCTGGCTCAATCGCGAGCTGGCGCAATGGGAGCTCTACGAGGTGGGCGAGGAGCGAGGAGCTGGAGGCCATCGATACCGCGGACCAGGGCAATCTGAAAATGCGCCTGGTGCATGCCTTCAACCCCCAGGCCGCAGTAGAGCGAGCCACAGGATGGATTGGCCGGCATCCTGCGCTTGTTACCCCCGGGCATGCAAAGCCGCGTGACCGTTGGCGCACGAAGCGCCAACGAGGTCACGCTTTCCCTCTATGGGCTGGAATTCGCCCGGGTGCGCCAGGCTTTGCTCCCGGACTCTTTCACCCGCCAGGTGAACCTGACGTTCGGCGCCGGGGCAAATGAAACCCCGTTGCAGCAAGACACCGAAGCCGTTTTCGCGGATCTGATGCAGCGGCTCTTCGAGAGCCGTCATCCCGAGGGCAGCGCGCGCAATCCGCTCTTTCGTATGCAGCCCGAAGCATGGCTGCAGTCGACCCTGGTCGGCGACCTTACGCAAATCGATGACAGCCTCGGTGCGCACATGATCTACCAGCAGGTCCCCGCCTTCGCGGCCGCGGACCGCGCCATGCTCGATCTGCTTACGGTTACCCGCAGCGGACGGCTGGCAATCCTGGAGTTGAAGGCGGACGAGGATCTGCACTTTCCGCTGCAGGGCATTGGACTACTGGATTCGCGTGCATTGGCTGCAGCAGCAGCGTAGCTCCAGCGGAAAGGGAAGCTCGAACAAAACGGATATTTTCCCGGTATCCCGTTACTGCCCCACTCGCCGCTCTTGTATTACATCGTGCCCGCCCTGCATGTGCATCCTTCCATGGATACGGTGCTCGCAGCACCTATCCCCGGCGATCGCCTGGAAGCTGATCGCTCTCAACGAAGGCTGGCGCGAGCGAGAGAAAAGTCATCTTCCGCAAGCATGGCGGCAACACAAGAGGATGAAAAAATGATGGGTGGCCCATTCAAGCCGTCCTTTGGCTTGAGTGGGTGCAAGCTTCAGCCCGTAAATACGTGCTTTGTATCAGGGCACGACTTTTAGTCGTGCCGTAAAACGCGCCTGATGAGGGCTTTAGCCCCTGAGGTGTTGCTTCCCGTCCGTTACGGAGTTTTTTCCCGCAGCCTCTTCAGCCCGTAAATAAGGGTTGTAAAGAGGTCCGGCTTAGCCGCTGAGGGAAATGCTTTTCGACAGAGCGCAGCGGAGAACTAAAGTTCTTACACTCACAGGAAGTCAATGCGGCGTTAGAACCCGGCCACAGCAACTGCCCGGCCGGAACCGGTTCCTGGGCGGCAAAGAACGCATCCACCGCGGCGAGCACCGCCGCGCTGCTCTTTGACCTCATAGATGCTCTTGCGCAAAATCGCCCCGCCCGGCACGCCATGCGTAAACCAGGAGGCAAACTGCTTCATCCTGCCGATGACCGCCGCGTCTTGCTCATCTTCCTCCATCAGCATGAGAAAGTAATCGCGGATCATGTGGTAGCGATCCATCGGGGTTGGCTGATCGTAGCTGCCGAAGGCCGTGTATTGCGCGATCTGGCGGAAAATCCAGGGATTGGCCGGCGCGGCGCGGCCGATCATCACCGCATCGCATCCGGTTTCCGCAACCATGGTGCAGGCATCTTCCGGGGAGCGGATATCTCCGTTACCGATCACCGGGATACGGACTGCGTCTTTCACCGCGGCGATATATTCCCAACGCGCCTGGCCGGAGTAGCCCTGCTCCCGTGTGCGCGCGTGCAGTGCGACCGCATTCAGACCGCTCTCCTGGGCAAGGCGAGCCAGTTCGACGCAAACGATGTGCTGATCGCTCCAGCCCATGCGGAACTTTACCGTGAAGGGAATCCGCACCGCGGACCGCACCCGCTCAAAAATGGTTGCAATGTGGGGCAGGTCGCGCAACAGGCCGCTGCCGCCATTGCAGCTGACCACGCGCTTGGCGGGGCAGCCGAGATTGAGGTCGACCATGTCAAAGCCGGTATCTTCGACGATTCTGGCCGCCTCTGCCAGGGTAACCGGGTCGGAGCCGAAGAGCTGGGCAGAGATGGGGTGCTCATCCTCGTCATAGGCCAGATAACGCTTGCGCTTGGATTCGCGCATGCGCGACAGGCCGTCGGCCGAAGTGAACTCGGTCATGATCAGCCCACAGCCGGATTGCTGATTGCTGATCGGCGTCTCCACCAGGTGTCTGACAGTCGCTGCTTCGCCCTCTCCTTTGCCTTGTTCCGTGAAGATGCTGGCATTGCGGATAAAGCGGCGGAATACCGTGTCCGTCACCCCGGCCATGGGCGCCAGCACGGTAGCCGGGGCCACCACCACGCCGCCGATCACCACCGACGCCGGCACCCGGGCCGAGGCCGGCATGCTGTTTTCCCGCGGGTTGTCCCAGCTCTTTTTCATGGACACTTTTTTCATCGGATGCCTACGCAACAAAGGCCTCCGTGCTCGGAGGCCTTTGCTTCGAGACCAACCGGCCTTACTTCGGCCGCAGGAGCCTTGGCGACCTCGGACTTGCCGGCATCGGACTTGGCGTACTTGCGGCGGAAACGCTCCACCCGGCCCGCAGTGTCGACCAGCTTTTGCTTGCCGGTGAAAAATGGGTGGCAAGCGGAACAAATTTCCACGTGGATATCGCCCTTGTGGGTCGAACGCGTTTCAAAGCCTGTGCCGCATGCGCACTGCACCCGGATCTGCTTATAACTTGGATGTACTCCCTCTTTTGGCATCTAAAAAACCTTTCCTGCAAGCCCGCAACCCAAGGCTCGAATCTTCATTTTAAGTCATTTTTCGCTTTCTTTCCACAGAACGCCGTCCGTTCCACACTCCGCTGCTCTGGCGAGGGGCCCTCGCTTGGAGTAATTTGGCGCATAGCCCTCATGACCGCAATTTGTCCTATCTGTGAAGACTCCGGCCTGTGTCTGATTGTCCAACCTGATGGGGAACGCTACGCCCAGCCGTGCGAATGCCGGCTGCAGCTGCAAGCGGCCCGGCTGCTCAAACGGGCTGCGATCCCAAAGCGATACGAGCATTGCACCCTGGACAGCTATGAATCCCCTCAACGGCTATCGGCAGGCGGATCAATCGCTGGCGGCCGCCTATATGATGGCGCGCAATTTCGTCACCGGATACCCGGTGACCACCGAAGGGAGGGGACTTCTGCTCACCGGAGACGTGGGCATCGGCAAGACGCACCTGGCAGTCGGCATCCTGCAGGCCTTGATTCTGGAAAAAGGTGTTCGCGGGCTCTTCTGCGACTACCGCGAACTGCTCAAGCGCATCCAGGAGTCCTATAACCCCCTCGTCGCCACCACCGAGCTGCAGATTCTGGCCCCTGTTTTTGAGGCGGAAGTGCTGATCCTGGATGAGTTGGGTGCGCAAAAGCCCACAGACTGGGTATGGGATACGGTGGCCCTGATTCTGAACACCCGCTACAACGACAAACGGACCACGCTGATCACGACCAATTATCCCAACGCGCCGGCAGCGTTGGCCAGCAGCGAATGCCGCCAGAACGCATGCGAGAAGAGACTCTTGGCGACCGTATCGGCGAGCGCATGCGCTCGCGCCTGGCGGAGATGTGCGTAGAAGTCAAAATGCGCGGCAACGACTTCCGCCAGACCGTCAAGAAGGCCAGCTTCGGCTGAACCTACCTCGATCCAAATCCTCTCCTTTATAGGCAGGTACAATCTCGTTGATGCCGGCGCACGAACAAGAAGACGAGCCCAGCCCGAAACGCGATGAGGAGCCGGGCTTTCTCGCTTCACAGCAAACCCGCGAAACAACCTCCTGGATGCCGTGGATCATCGCCGCCGCCGTGGTCATCGTGGGTCTTGGGGTCTGGTCCTGGTTGGCGGTCATGGCAACCAGAACTCGCAGGCCAGCGGTACCGGCATGGCTCCTGCCGACCCTTATGCCGCCAGCCTGCCCTCAGCGGCCTTCAGATGAGCGAAGCAACCAGCTTTTCCGGCGCAAAAGTCACGTATATCGACGGCCAGATCGCTAATAACGGCAATCGCACGCTGACCGCGATCACCGTCCAGGTCGGCTTCCATAGCGATGTTGGCCAGTATGCCCTAAGGGTAGCACTGCCCCTCAGCCTCATCCGCACCCGCCAGCCCTATGTCGATATCGAACCGGTCTCGGCCGCCCCGATCGAACCGGGGCAACGCGCGATTTTCGCTTGATTTTCGATACCGTTCCTCCGGACTGGAACCTGCAGTATCCCGAGATCCGGGTGATCAGCGTCCACAGCAAATAGGGTCCTATGTGATTGAGGGTACCCAGGTAATCAAGCGATAGGGTGCCGAGCATTTTTTTCGTACCAACTAGAGAAAAGTGCACGTTTTACACTGCTCCAGGCACCAATGAAAATATCCACACCCTGCGCGCAGCTTAACGCTAACTATAATAAATTGAACGAATACGAATATTTTTATTCGTAAAATGCCATTTGGCCAATCACTTGCTATAACCGCAGACAAGTAGAGAAGCGAGCGGTGTGTGTCGTCTTCCATACAGAGTTTCGGGCCAAAAGGGACAAGCGTGAACAAGAGCACGGCAACCCCGGGATCGATCACAGCGATATTATTGGCCGCCACTTTGGGCGTGCCGGCTATGGCGCAGACTACCCCGGCGGCGGCGAGTGGCGCTCCGCAGACCAGCGCCCCCACCGCAGCGCCCGCTTCTGCAGCGCCTGCTTCAGCCAGCACTTCTGGTAGCGCCAGCGATTCCTCGACTTACGCTACCGGTCAGCCGCTGCCCACCAAATCGAACGAAGGCTTCTGGGGCAAGATGAATCCCCTGGCCCGCAAGAAGTGGGTCAATCGTCAGGTTGCGCCGGTTAAAGACCGTTTGAACGAGCTGGATCAACTCACCGCGAAGAACGCGAACGATATCAAAGACGTCGACAGTCGTGCACAAGCTGGTATCCACCAGGCGCAGACCACCGCAGACGCAGGCAAACCAGCAGGCGCTGCAGGCTTCGACTCAGGCTGGTCAAGCTCAGCAATTGGCGCAACAGGCCAGCACGCAGACGAATCAACTGAATTCGACGGTCAGCAATCTCGACCAGTACCAGCAGATTACCGATACAGAACTTCACTTTCGGTCGACCCAGTCCTCTCTGAATGAGAAAGCCAAAGAAGCTCTGGATCAGGTCGCTACGCAGCTACAAGGACAAAAAGGTTACATCGTTGAAGTGCAGGGATACTCGACGCGCGAGGGCCAGGCAGGAATACAGAAATCTCAGGACATGGCGGATGCGGTCGTACGTTATCTGGTAGTCGACCATCAGGTGCCGGTCTACAGAATTTATCGCCTCGCGATGGGCAATGCTCCACGCGAGGAAACCACAGAATCGGGCGCCAGCGGTACGGTTGTCCACGTAACGCTGATGCACAACAGTCTTGCGGCTTTGAACACGCCAATCTGGCGGTTCACCAATAGGCGCGACGCAGCAGTCGAACCCGCAGCCCTCCCCCCGGAATGCTGCGTCGCAGCCCCAAAACTAAAAAGCCGCATAAAAGCTCTCACACAACGAGAGAACCAAGGCAGATTGGCCCCTCACCCGAGGGGCCCTTTTTTTGCTACAGAGAGCCCGAAGCAAATTGGCCCAAGTGTAGGACGATTCCATGCGGCCTAGCCTGGCCATATTGCGCCATATCGAAAGATTCCGGAATTCTTGGCACCGAAAAGTTGGACATCTGCAGTAACTACAGGCTTTTGCGGGCCGCCGCGTGGATGGCCAGCAGGCTCTCCAGCAGCGGGTCAAGATCCTTCAGGTTAAGCGCATTCGCGCCATCGGATTTGGCATTGGCCGGGTCGTCATGTACTTCGAGGAAAACGCCTTCCACGCCCGCCGCGACCGCCGCCCGGGCCAGAACCGGAATGAACTCCGGTTGGCCGCCGGATTTGCCACCTGCAGAAGACGGCGTCTGCACCGAATGGGTCCCATCGAAGACCACCGGGGCGAGCTTGCGCATGATGGCCAGCGAGCGCATATCCACCACCAGGTTGTTGTAGCCGAAGCTGAAGCCGCGTTCGGTGAGGAAAACACGCGGATTGCCCGCCCCGGTCACCTTTTCGACCGCGTAGCGCATGTCCCACGGCGCGACGAACTGCCCCTTCTTTATGTTGACCGCGCGTCCGGTCCTCGCGGCCGCCAGCAGCAGGTCGGTTTGCCGGCAAAGGAACGCGGGAATCTGCAGCACGTCGACCGCCTCGGCCACCCGCTCGCAATCTGCCGCCTGGTGCACGTCGGTGATCACGGGCAGCCCGGTCGTCTCCGCGATCTGGCGCAGGATCCGGACACCCTGCTCCAATCCCGGCCCGCGAAAGCCCGAGGCCGATGTGCGATTGGCTTTGTCGTAGGAGGCCTTGAAGATGTAGGGGAGGCTCAGATCGCTGGTGATTCGCTGGATAGCACTCCGCCATGAAGCGCGCGTGCGCCTCGCTCTCGATGACGCAAGGGCCCGGCAATCAGAAACAGCGACGGAGACCCGACCCGCACCGTGCCGATTTCAAAGTCGATCATTGCACGGTCTGGGTCAGGCGGTTTCCCGGCTTCACGGACTCGGACGGAGTGCGCGACCGCAGCCGGTTCTCGTAGGAAGCCTCGATAAAAGCGCGAAAGAGCGGATGCGGCTCCAGCGGCTTGGACTTGAACTCAGGGTGGAACTGGCAGCCAAGAAAGAAGGGGTGGCCGGGGATCTCGACAATCTCCACGTAGGTCGCATCCGGCGTCGTGCCGGTGATGCGCAGGCCCGCTCCCGTCAGCAGCGCCTCGTATTCCCGGTTGAACTCGTAACGATGACGGTGCCGTTCGCTGATCTGGGTAGCCCCATAAGACTGAGCCGCGATCGAATCCTCCGCCAGCACGCACGGCCACGCGCCCAGGCGCATGGTGCCGCCCATCTCTTCCACCCCGGTAAGTTCACGCAGCTTGAAGATCACGCGGTGGGGAGTGGCCGGATCGAATTCGCTGGAGCTGGCGCCCGCCAGTCCGCAAACATTGCGGGCAAACTCGATGCAGGCGGTCTGCATGCCCAGGCAGATGCCGAAGTAGGGAACGGCATTCTCCCGCGCGTAGCGGATCGCGTTGAGCATGCCTTCAATGCCCCGTTTGCCGAATCCGCCGGGCACCAGGATGCCGTCAAAACCGGCCAGCTGCTCTTCGTACTGCCGGTCCCCGGGATGCTTGCTCTCCAGGCCCTCGGCCTCGATCCAGGTGACGCGCAGCTTCAGATCGAAGGCCAGTGCGCCATGCACCAGCGCCTCTTTCAGAGATTTGTAACTGTCTTCGTACTCGACATACTTGCCGACGATCCCGATCGAGACCTCGTCGCGGGGATGGTAGCAACGTTCCACCAGCTGCTTCCAGCGCGTCAGGTCGGGTTCCCTGGCCTCGATATGGAGATACTTCAGCGCCAGCTTGTCGACGCCCTCCTGGGCGAAGGTCAGCGGCACCTCGTAGATCGACGCGACGTCTTTGGCGGCAATCACCGCCCGCTCTTCGAGATTGCAGAAGAGCGCAATCTTGCTCTTGATCTCATGGGAGAGGAAGCGATCGGTGCGGCACAACAAGATATCCGGCTGGATCCCGATGGAGAGCAGTTCCTTGACCGAGTGTTGCGTGGGCTTGGTCTTCAACTCCTGGGCGGCGCCGATCCACGGCACCAGGGTCACGTGCACAAAGACCGTATTTTCCCGGCCATACTCCTGCCGCATCTGGCGGATCGCTTCCAGAAAGGGAAGGGACTCGATGTCGCCTACGGTTCCCCCGATCTCGACGATGGTCACGTCGGCGTCCGTGGCCACCTTGCGCATGGCATTCTTGATTTCATTGGTCACGTGGGGAATAACCTGCACCGTCTTGCCCAGGTAGTCGCCGCGGCGCTCCTTGGTGATGATCTGCTCGTAGATCCGGCCGGTGGTCAGATTGTTGTCCCGGCTCAGCCGGGCATGGGTGAAGCGCTCGTAATGACCCAGATCGAGATCGGTTTCCGCGCCATCGTCGGTCACGAAAACCTCGCCGTGCTGAAAAGGCGAGAGCGTACCTGGGTCGACGTTGAGATAGGGGTCGAACTTCATCAGGTTAACCCGTAAACCGCGGCTCTCCAGCAGGCAGCCGATCGAGGCTGCGGCCAGGCCCTTGCCCAGGCTGGACACGACTCCGCCCGTCACAAAGATGTACTTTGCTGACATTGCTTCTTCACCTTTTTATTGTGGATGGAATTGGCGCACCGGGTGGGCACATACAAGTATCGCAGGAAGTGAAAACGAAGGGAAGATAGAAATGGGAGAGCTGTACATCCTGGGCAACGTTGCCTCACGGCATTCGTCTAAAGTATTCACACGGTCATGTTGCCCTCGCGCATCCTGCTTCTTCTCGTGCTGCTGTTGTCGAGCGTCGCCGCCAGCCTTCCAGGCTTGGCGCAGACGCCGAACCAGCGCCTGATCCTCAAGGACGGGTCCTACCAGGTGGTTACGAAGTACCAGAGGGTAGGCGACCGGGTGCGCTACTTCAGCGCCGAGCGGGCGCAATGGGAGGAAGTGCCGGCAGATCTGGTGGATTGGGCGGCAACCGAGAAATGGGCCAAAGACCATGCACCGGGCGCGCAGCCCGCCGAGCGGCTGCGCCGCCTGTCGCGCCCGCCATTCCGGAAGCCGCCGCCATCGACAAAGAGGAGCTGCAGGAGCGGGCGCGCACCCCGGATGTATCCCCCGGTCTGCGGCTCCCCGATGAGGAAGGAGTTTGGGCGCTCGATACTTTCCATGACCAGCCGGAGTTGGTGGCCTTGACCCAGAACACCGGCACTGTGAATCGCCAGGCCGGCCACAACGTACTACGTGCTGCGCTCAACCCCGTCGGGGCATCCAGCAGAACATCCAGATCGCCGGCGCGGAATCCAAAGTCAAATTGCACGTCAACGATCCTGCACTCTACGTCAGCATCACCGGAGCCGACGACAACGAAGCTGATTCTTCCGCGGTCACGGTGGACACGCACGGAGCCGGATCGGTCAAGGACAAGAAGCCCTCCAGTTCCGCCAACAGCCAATACGCCATCGTGCGGGTGCGCAGCAATTTCAAGAAGGACTACCGCGTCGTGAGCGGCATCAAGATCGGGGTTGCCGGCAAGGTGACGCAGACAGAAGACGTAATTCCCACCACGGCCCAGGTCCTGCCCGGGAATCGCTGGATGAAGCTGACGCCGCAGCAGCCGCTGACGATTGGCGACTATGCGCTGATGGAGCTGCTGGGGCCCGGGCGAAGTGAACCTCTCCGTGTGGGACTTCCGCATCGATCCGCAGGGGCCTGACAACAAGAACGCCCTCATTCCCCTGCAGCGATCAGGCGGGCCCTAGCGGCTAGCGCTTCGCGATCATTTCCCGATCGATCAGGCTCTTTATCAGGGACCACGCAATACGAGCAGGTACACAAATCCGGCACCCATCACGCTGAGCCAGGCGAACTGACCCAATGCGACAGCACAGTTATGCGCTTGCGCGTGGCTTATGTTATTCTTAATCTGCGCTTAATTGTTTGGTCATCAGCCTTTTCGCCTTCACAAGCAAGCTGCCCGCACTAGACCTCTTCCTTTTCGCCAATAGGCGGAAGAAAGCCGGTCGGATACCGCCCAAGCCCTTCAGCGTAGTCGCCACGGAAATTCGCGGCGACGATAGGAAGCACGCGCTTCCCTGGCATGGTGCGGTGTACGGGCGATGCCTGGCTAAAACGCCACAGCCCCCCTCTACAGCGCGACAAACCGCATACTGCGTGATGCAGTCAACTAATGTCAGTTTCAGTTTCTGCAGCCTGAAGGCCGAAGCCGGCGGTGATCTTCGTGTCGGTGCACGGGTCGTGTAGTTGAGCGACCGGAGCGAGCCAATCGGGCTATTTATCGTATCGCCGGACGGGCGAAGCCGTGCGGCGATGAACAGCACTCCAGGTCTCCCAAGAGACCGGAAACAAGGGATTTATTTTGAACGAATTTTCAGCATTACCTATTTCGGCGGCGCTCAAGCAGCGCCTTGCCAAAGCAAATTTTATTACGCTCACCCCGGTACAGGTGGGAGCGATTCCTCCGGCGCTTGAGGGCCGGGATGTATTGGCAACGGCGCAAACCGGCACCGGCAAGACGCTTAGCTTTCTAATCCCCATCATCGAGCAGCTGCAGAAAACGCAAGCCAAAATTGCCGGTGCGCTGATCCTGCTGCCCACCCGCGAACTCGCCATGCAGGTTCAACAGGCATGTGCCCAACTGGTCGGTCTTCCCACTGCGCTGGTAGTGGGTGGCATGGCGGAGGGTCCGCAATTGGAGAGTATCCGTCGCGGCGCACGCCTGATCGTGGCCACACCCGGCCGCCTGGAAGATTTTCTCGGCCGCAAGCTGGTCAAGCTCAACCAGGTGGAGATCCTGGTCCTGGACGAGGTCGATCGCATGCTCGACATGGGCTTCAAACCAGCCATTCGCCGCATCGTGACCGCTATCCCGCCCGTGCATCAGACGCTTTGCTACTCGGCAACCCTCGAGGGTGCGGTTCGCGAAGTGGCCGCCGACTACCTTAGGAACCCGGTACGGATCGAAATTGGCTCCGTGCTCAAGCCAGCCGAAAACGTCAAGCTGCAAACCTTTGAAGTCAGCTCGGATCGCAAGCTGCCGTTACTGGAGCACCTGCTTCGTTCTGAAGCTGGAAGCTTTCTGGTCTTTGTCCGCACCAAGCATGGCGCGGAACGCGTGGCCAAAAAGCTTTCGCATGCCGGTTGGAAGGCAACCAGCATCCATGGCGATCGCAGCCAGTCCCAGCGCAATGCTGCCTTGCGCAGCTTTGCTCAGGGTGGTCATCGGGTCCTGGTTGCTACCGATGTGGCCGCTCGCGGAATCGATGTAGACCACGTGGCGCACGTCGTGAACTACGATATGCCCAAGGTCGCGGAAGACTTTGTCCACCGCGTCGGCCGCACCGGCCGCGCTTCTCGCAGCGGCGTAGCCTCAACCTTTGCTTCTCCGGAAGAGAAGGGCGATCTGCGGAAGATTGAGCGCGCATTGCGCATCAACATGCAGCGCTTCCGGGTAAAGGAAGCGCTACCGCAAGCCGTTTAACTGAAAGTAAAAAGGGGAAGCGCGGCGAATCCGCGCTTCCCCTTTTCTTCTTTTGCGCCGCCTACTTCTTCGGTTGGGTAGCGATGATTTTGTCCCGAATCTTGGAGTAGGTCGCGGAAGGAATAATCTTCTTGTTTACCAGGTCCGTCTTGGTTTTATACGGCCTGCCGTCAATGATCTTCTGGGAATAGACGTCGCCGATCCCCGGCAGCGCGCTCAGATCCGCTTTACTGGCTGAATTGATATCGACCAGGCTGGACGCAGCCGGGGGCGTGGTCGGCGCCATCATGGCGTGGACGCTGGATGGCCTGGCGCCAGGTTGCGCCGTGGCAGCGCCGCCCAGTAGACCCAGGGCCAGCAAAATGGTCAGACTCTTTTGTGACAGGCCCCTGAGATTTGTTCTCAGCATCATCGTTCTCCTTATCCTTATCTTGATCTTCGCTCCGACGCGAAACCATGGTGCGCGTTCGCGCAATGCTACACCACAGTGGTTCTTGCCCGGAAGATTACATGATTTGCGTTGCCGGGCCGGAGGGGAGGGGTCGGGGCGGCGAAATCGCCCGGCGCCGGTCGAGTTCCCCACGCACCATGTTCAGCCCATAGATGCAGGCCTCAAACGAACCGGATAGGCGGCCAAAAAATGGCGCCTCCTGTGCGTACTCAAAGAGATCGAATTGGGAAACGATGTAGTAGCTCTCTTTGCCCGCCTGGACCATTTCGAAAAAGCTGTCGCGCTGTAGGTCCCCCCACCGATGGGTCGACTCTGGATACATGCCGGCAAAAAACAGCGTGTAGTCGCCGATATGTTTCCGGCGTTCCCGTTCTTCTCCAAAGGAGGACGCTGTGCCGTGAACAGGATCCGAAGCGAGCAGCATCTCGCCGACTTCGCGCACCGGATTGCCCGCGGCATCGCGGATGCGGTAGATGTTTTCCGCTCGACAAAATTCGGTCAGTAGGTCGGCCACGTAGCTGGATATCTCCGCGTCCCGCAAACCAAGGCGTGTGTCGTAGCACTCTGAGACAACTTCGTGAAAGAGCTGGCGTAAGGAATTCTCTAGCGGAATCAAAGTCCACCTCCAGGGAAGGTTGGGGTTTGTTCCTTTGCTAGGCTGGGGAGCTAGCTCGCTGGCACGCTCCGCAACCGCGTCTATTACTTACGTATGACACGAAGACTAAGCGATATGTTGCAGATTACAAATAGATGAATGTGGCGTTACAGAAAATTCTTGGCAATCGAGGGTGCCAAGTGCGAAGAAGAACCACCCCAGGTAACCCCCGATAGTGTTACCTGGGGTGGTTTCGTCATAGGAACGAACCAGTACTTTATCGCAGAGCCGGCGTCTTCACCGCATCGTTCGAGAACAGTCCACGAACATTGTGCTTCACTATGCACGCTCTGTTGACACAGTTATGATGTCCTTTCCAACGCCGTGGGCGATCGAGTTTTAGATCCCGCCTATCCACCCGCGATACTGCTTCATCGATAGGTTCCATGCGCCTTTTTGAAACTACAACCACGCGGGAAGGTATAGGCTTCGGATGGCAAGTGACGGTTTTCATCGCGGCTCTATTTGCCATCTTCACTCGTCTTCCCGGCGCCCTGCTTCACCCGCAGTTCTTCGCCGAAGACGGTTGGGTCTGGTATCAGCAGGCCTATAACCTGCACTGGTTGCGGTCAATGGCCATCCCGCAGGCTGGCTTTATGCAGGCATTTCCCCGGCTGGCCGCGGGCCTCGCGCTGCTTTTTCCCATGCAGTGGGCGCCATTGATCATGAACCTTGCCGGCGCTGTGATCCAGGCTCTTCCCGTCTCCGCGCTGCTTTCGCGCCGCTGCACGTCTTGGGGGCCTCTGCCCGTCCGCATCTTGATGGCTGTGGTCTACATCGCGATTCCTGACGCGCCCGAGATCCATGTGGTACTCACCAATGCCATGTGGCACCTTGCCCTGTTGCAGGCGCTCCTTGCCTTTTCTGTCCCGCCGCTAAGCTGGCGTGGACGCGTGTCGGACATCCTTCTCTTTGCCATCGGAGGGATCAGCGGCCCCTTCAGCATTCTTCTTCTGCCAGCGGTCGCTGCCTACTGGTGGTTTCGGCGTCAGCGCTGGACGCTTGCTATTCTCGCCGTGATGTTTGCCGGTGCTCTCATCCAGGCGCTGAGTCTTCTGCACGCGGCGAGAAGTCCTGGAGCACCTCTCGGAGCGACAGCTGTCCGTCTTCTGCGGATCGTTGCTGGCAGTATTTTTATCGACAGTGTGGTAGGCACCGGCGGCCCAAACCTGCGAATTCCGTTGCTCGTCTTCGCCGCCATCGCCGGACTGGCGATCCTGGTATGGGGTTGGCGCAGCGCACCTCTCGCGGGTCGCCTTTTTATCGTCTTCACGGTTGTCGTCCTGATGGCCGCTCTCAGGGATCCTCTCCTGCTGCCGGGCAACACACCTCGTTGGGAGGTGCTCGCGAATGCTATGGGAATCCGCTATTGGTTTTTTCCGTCGCTTATGTTTCTTTGGTGCGCCGCATGGTGTGTGTCGGCCGGAAAAAGCAGTCTTGCGCGCTTTGCCGGGCTAGGCGTTTTGTTGCTCATGACGATTGGCATTGGTCGAAAATGGACCTATCCGCCGTGGCCCGAAAGTCAATTCAGCGCCGAGGTCGAACATTTCAAGAGCCTCAAGACCGGAGAACATATGATCTTTTCGGTCTACGACCCGGGCGGGCGAACCATGGAGCTCATCAAGCGATGAGTCGATCCGCCGGCGCTGAGGTTGTCATCGGGAATTCAGGCGCTCGCGAGCCTTCTCCAGTAGCAGATCGATTTCAGAATGAAATCGTTCCGGAAACCCAAAATAATTGCCTGTCTTGGAATCAACCTGTGCCGTGAGCCGGTCGCCGTCTACAAATCGATATCCACACTGTTCCAGCGATTGCAAGCATGCATGCTCGGGATGAAAGCATTCGATGAATAATACCGGCTGATCCGAGGAGATCGTCTGTTGCGCGCCCCGCAATACGGCTGCTTCGTGCCCCTCTACGTCAATCTTGAGCAAGTCGACTGGAGCTCGTCGCGAGCGTTCATCGTCGATGGTGATCAGCGAAATGGGAATCCTTGCCGAGGGAACTCCCCAGTGCTCCTCCTCGAACGTCTGCTTGGCCGAGTCGTCGAGTGTCGATGTGGCCCCTGCCTCGGAGTCTACGCGCAAGGAGCCATAACCCTGGGAGTCGCTCGCTCCTGCCGCAATCAGCTCGACATCGGAAAGCTGATTCATGGACAACGTCTTGCGGACAAACTCAACGTTTGGCGGGGAGGCCTCCACCAATACCGCGCGAAGTTCTGGAGAAGATGACTTAAGCAGCCAGGTGTAATGTCCGATATTGGCGCCGACATCCCAGAAGGACTTGAGCTTGAGGCGATCAACACAGGTAAGCGCAAGAGCTTCGGATCCCGGCTCCTGAGATCCGGTTGCTGAAAAAGCCAAACCATGAGTAACCAGGCGGCCTCGCACTTTGAAAGTTACACCCGGAACCGAGAGCCACACCGGCACATCGAACAGCCGGATCAACGATCGCCCGACGGTCGACTTGCGTATGTAATATAAGGGATGGAAGCGTTCCCGAAGTTGCCGCAACGGATTGCGCATCGAAACGCCCATGGGAGATTTACTAGTGTAGGTATAACACAGGTTCTCGCATTGGTTGACCCGCCGAAGATCTCCGAAGACGTGCTCCGGCCGCGCTATGACTTCCGTTCAAAAGCTGAAAGCAGATCAATCCGCGATGGCCAACCAGCCAAAGTTTTGCGATGCAGGTCGTGCTGCTACGGTGCCGTCATGTTCCATTCCGTGTAGCTGCTTCGCTCAGATTATTGGGTAGCAGGAAACGTTGATCACCCGACAGATAAGGATGCCAGAATGGAGATCAACGAAAAAGCCCGCAACATCCCATCCCTGGATGGTATGCGCGCCATCTCGATTATTCTGGTGATCGTTGCCCATTCCAGCCGAAACTTCTCGCGCTGGATTAAAATTCCGCTGAGTTCCTATCTGCTCCTCGCACACACCGGGGTCTCGGTCTTCTTCGTCATTAGCGGCTTTCTCATCACTAGCCTGCTGCTCAAGGAATTGCACGCGACTGGCACGATCGGCCTCAAGCACTTCTACCTTCGCCGCGCCTTCAGAATCTTTCCGCCTTTTTATCTCTACTTGGGCGTCATCTTCGCGCTCGTGCTTGCGGGAGTATTCCAAACGCCGCTCCGCGCCTTCTTTTTCGCAGCGACGTACACGTCGGATTACTACCTGGGTCCAGGTGGAGGGTTCTCAGGACTGCAGCACATCTGGTCTCTGAGCGTGGAAGAGCAGTTCTACTTTCTTTGGCCGGCCACGCTGCTTCTAGTGGGTAAGGGAAGAGCAATAGGTTTGGCGGCGTTTCTCATTCTTATCTCGCCCTTGTCGCGGGTGATCACCTACTTGGTTCTCGCGCCGGAGCATCGGGCCATGGTGGATCGCATGTTCCACTCGAGTATTGACACCATCATGTTCGGATGTCTGCTCGCGCTACTATGGCAGAACAACCGGTTCAATCGCCTGCTCCGAATCTTGATAAGTCCTTGGTCCATGGCTGGCGCCGTCCTCTTCCTTTTTCTGCTCGACCCACTACTCGATCTGCACTTTCGCGCTTATCGCCTGCTCATCGGAATGACGCTCGAAGGGGTCAGCATCTGCCTGATCACTCTCTACGTAGTTAAGCGTCCGGAGACGGGTCCGGGCAAGCTATTGAATACATCCATCCTGCGCCACATCGGCGTCATCTCCTACAGTCTTTACTTGTGGCAGAGCATCTTCAGTACGGAAGCCAGCCAATACTTCCCGCTCAACCTGGCAGCAGTTCTGGCTTGCGCTGAATTATCGTATTGGGCTGTGGAGCGGCCTTCTCGGCAACTCCGTGACAAGTTGGCTGCGAAAGTTACACAGAGGGTGGCTTCCTGATAGCCGTGCTGCCGAAAGCTTCTGCCGGCAGCCTCACTGCAGTCTCGCGTGAACACGAGAGTTCACTATGCAGGCTCCATCCACGCCGCTATGATGTGTTTTGGCGCGCAAGAATCATCCTGTTGCCGTGGCGGCAGAATCTGGAGTTCCTGATTCTCTCTTGTTTCTATCTGATCGCAATTGTCCCATTCGGGGAGTACGGAAGAAAAGTCCTCAATGTGAACTTCTAGACATTGCCACTCTTCCCGATAAAGGATTCGACGCCATTTACTCAGCCCATGTCCTCGAACATATCCCAGCCCCGAAAGATTCCTTGGTGACCTTCCAGAGACTTCTGAAACCCGGGGGCAAGCTTTTTCTCTATGTGCCAAACTGTTCCGGGGACGACGCGACGCGGCTAGGGGCAAAGTGGGGTCCGATGATTAGCGAGAAGCATGTGTTGGCTCTAACAGCAGAGTTCTTTTATAAAAATCTTCCGAACCATGGATTTTCGACGGAATTTTCCAGTTTTCCCCACAGCGATCCGCCGCGACCGTATGAGAAGGATTGGAACCCAAGTGGCGAAGAGTTGTTGGTCGTCGGAACATTGCGGCCTTGAATCGGCTCAAAGGTATGCTGCCGGAGCTGAAGCCTTGAAATCGGTGCATTATGACGAAGTGGATCAGGAGGAAAGTAGGGAAAGCCGAAAGCGTCTTCTGGCGGCCACACTGCCGGTGTCGGGCGAAAAGGAGAGTTCACTTTGTAGGCTGCGTTCACCCCGCTATGATGTCTTTTTGGCGAATAACAAGGAGGCCTGAAGGGTTAACCTTGTACGCTCACAAAGGAATTGCAGAGAAGCCATGAAGCTTCAAAGGCCGGATCTTCACGCGCTGGTTCTTTGTATCGCCGCGCTCATATTTTTTGCGGCTGGGGAACGCAGAGCATTTCTTATTTCCTACGACTTTGTTCCCATTTACACAGGGGCGCGGTGCCTGATCCACGGTTGCAATCCCTACCATACGGCGCAGCTGGAGCAGCAATTTTTTCAGGGTGGCGGGCGTGCGGTTGAGCTGCCTTCATGGGAGATCGATGTACCCGTCTACCCACCTTCGACGTTCCTTGTAATTTCCCCGTTATCGTTGCTTCCCTATCCCATAGCCCGCCTACTGTGGTTCCTGATAAATGGATTCTTATTTGTTACCGCTACAGGACTCATTCTGGCCATGTGCCCAGGTCCGCACCGGTGGGTGGCCACGATCCTGGCCTCGTTCTTTCTGGTCACCAGCGGAATTCTTCTTGTACTCGGTCAACCCGCGCTCTTCGCAATTTCGCTTCTAGTGATTGGCAGTTATTTCTTTCTGCGTGCCCGCTTCCTTCCTCTCGGTGCGTTCTTGTTTATGCTCAGCCTCGCGGTCAAGCCACAGATCGGTTGCCTGATCGTGCTCTATTTCCTTGTCCGGCGAATCCATTGGCGATACGCGGCCGTGGCCATGGTCGGCGCGTTGGCGCTGCTTTTGTCCGCAGGGTTGATTCTTCAGCTCCATCCTCATAGCGCCGACTGGTCTTCGACTCTCCGCGCGAATCTCGCCGCAACCCTGAGCCCGGGAGGCAGCGCTGACCCCAGGCCCGCAAATTACGAAGCGATCGGCGATATTAATCTGCAAGCCGTTACCAGTATTTTCTTCGCGGATGGGCGAACATTTAATGCTGCCGCGTATGCCGTCTTTCTTGCTCTTCTCGTAGCGTGGATCGGCGTCACCTCGCGGACGAAGGGAGGAACGGAAACGCATTTTCTGGCCCTCGCAGCCTTATCGATACTTTCACTAACCCCCGTCTATCATCGCCATTACGACACCCGCCTGCTTGTGCTGACCATCCCAGCGGCGCTGATCGTTTTCCAGAAGCGCCGCCCACTGGGCGTCCTGATCGGCGTTTTGACCATGCTCGCAATTATTTCCGTCCAATACCGCGTCCAGCTGTACCTCTTATTGCATGAACGATGGCAAACCGTAGTGCAAAACAAATTTCTCATTATCCTGCTGTTGCGACAGCAGAACGTGGAATTGCTGATCCTCTTCGGTCTCTATCTGGTCGCTATGCTCTCCATTCGCTGTTCCAGTGCCCCGCAAACTGGTCGTGCCGCATAGGTCAAGATTGGTTAGATCCTTCCTCCGGGGTATTCTATAACCACGTTTGGTCGTGGTTTCTCACGACAGCCGATCGAATCTATGCGCGTCGCGACTGCCAAAATCGTTGGAAAAGGGATCCGGCGAGCACCGTTGTGGAAGACTCGAGAAGCGTTCTTTATGGACGCGGGTCTCTTCATTCTTGGGGCTGCGGGCGCGTACAGTGTCAACCTGGTGGGTTCACTACCCGGCTGTGAAGTTGTTATTTTCCCGATGCTCCCTGCACTGCTTCTATATCAAGGGCGGCGCGCCTTCAATAGTCGATATTTGTGGTTCTACATCTTGACAGGAGCCTGGCTCCTCGGCACGCTCATAGCGGATGTCTACGCCGGAAGCAATTCTGAAGTGCGGATGAAGGGCACCGCCAGGGTAATCTTTTTTGCCCTCGACTTCACGGCCCTCGCGATCCTCATAAATGGCAAGACGCGGAGGATACTTATCTTTGCGATCAGTATCGCGGCCGTGCAGTTTATGGGGTCCAGGGAGTTTCGCGGCGACTTCCTGGAGGCATGGAAATTCGGCATCAGCCAGGCCGTCGCTATTGCGGCCCTGCTGGTCTCTTCCCACTACTATGCCCGGCGGCGATATTGGATTTGTGGCTCAATCGGACTCGGTCTGGCAGGGTTGAACCTAATCTATGGCTTCCGCTCTCAACTAGTGGTTCAGCTCGTTGCAGCAGTGCTCATTTTGCCACTCTTCGACCCTGCACCGACTCGGCGCGGCGTCTCTCGCGACCGTCGAAGCAAGGGGAGGGTGCTCATACTGCTCGCGCTCGCTGCCGGGGCTGCGTATGTGGCGAATACGGCCATCAAATACGCCGCGGAAAGCGGGATTTTCGACGAATCTACTCGGGACAAGTTTGAAACGCAAGCGCACGGGGATCTTGGAGTGCTTGTTGGCGGACGACCCGAAACTCTGGTAGCGATTCAGGCGATAATTGACAGGCCGATCATCGGCCATGGTTCTTTTCCATACGAGCCCAAGTATCTTCAATTGAGACAGGATATTCAGTATGAACACGGATACACTGAAACGGATGAACCAGAGGAAGGTGTTTCTGGAGTCATACCAACGCACTCTCATTTGACAATGGCATGGGTCGAGTCTGGAATTCTTGGCGGCGCTTGCTGGATCTATATCCTTGTTCTAACCATCCGAGGTGCCCTCCAACTCAGCTCTCTGCGTCCACCCTTGGCGCCCTTATATTCTTACTTTCTGGTTAGTTTCCTATGGGATATTCTCTACTCGCCTTTTGGGAGTGTTAATCGGATTTGGGGTGCGTTCTTCATCTTGCTGAGCTACAGCATATTGAACACATCCGCCACCGACAGGCTGCTGGTGCGCGAGGAAAGATTCAAGCACAGATCCGCCAGACCAAATGGCCGATTACCCCGACCCGCCGTTTCTTAAGCCGTGGCATCGCGACCGTGATGCCACGGC
This sequence comes from uncultured Acidobacteriaceae bacterium, assembly GCA_963736535.1. Classification (GTDB taxonomy): domain Bacteria; phylum Acidobacteriota; class Terriglobia; order Terriglobales; family Acidobacteriaceae; genus PALSA-350. The sequence goes on along the minus strand of CAVTPN010000002.1, from coordinate 184,954 downwards.
TTTGTTTGGGAACCGAGCAAACCTTTTCGCTCCAACGATCTTGGGTAGTGTGGCGGCGAAATAGACGGATGAAGTCGCTCGCAGCCAGCACACTGGCCGAATAGCCATGGAATGAAGCACCGGGCTACGGTAAGAATAGAGGCTTTTCTTGGAGAGGTCACATGCTACGGACGCTGCATCATTACGCTCATGCTCTCGAATCGAGATTGTTTCAGTTGCAGGAGCTCTCCTTACTTAGAGCCGAAGGGGTGCACTTCGATAAGCGTTTTTATCGGAATCTATGGAAATCACCTGGACAAACCGAAGACTGGGTGAATCTGGCTCGGTTTTTGAATCCTTCAGAGAAAGTATTTCTCATCGATGTCGGTGCAAATGTCGGTAATTTCACGGCCGAATTCCTTTCTCTGTACAAGATAGGCAAATCGGTGTGCTTCGAGCCAGTTCAAGCAACCTTCGAGCAACTCGCGAACAGGTTTTCCGCCGACGTCCGGGTGGTGACGCATCGGTGCGCTCTTTCCGACGCCGACGGAGTCGGCACGATTTTTCTCCATGCGGACACTACTCTTTGCAGCTTGGCTCAATACACAGAAGAGGCAAACGCCTTTTACAAAACGGTCACGCAGCCGTTGGAAACTACGCCTTGTAAGCGGTTGGATAGTTTTGTATTCGATCGAAGTGGTGCCAAACTCTTGGTCAAAATTGACGTGCAGGGTTTTGAAATGGAAGTCATTCGCGGAGCATTGAATACTTTGAAAATGGCGGAGGTTGTTTTGTTGGAGTGCTCGTTCGCAAACGAGTACGCGGAGAAAGAACCATCCTTTGCGCCCATCTGCGCAATGCTTAGGGACTGCGATCTCTATCCCATAGTTTTTCAGGATTTTGGGCGCTCACTCTCAAACTACGCCTTCGAACGCGACGTCTTATTTGTAAAACGTGAGCTCCTGGACAAAATTTGGTTTCACAGGGTTGGTTCCAGATAGCCGATTTCCAGGCCCCGTACAGACCCTCTATGGAGGAGGCGAATTATCTTGAACCAGAAAGCCAGGAGTAGGAAAGGTTGGTTGCCAATAGGCTTGATTTTGCTCTATCACGTTGGCACTAATTCCGTTCACGCCATCGGTATTGTAGATCGCATCCCCAGACGGGACCACGTTATCTCGAATCATGAGACCTGAGAGCAGACAACCAGGAAAATCCTGGATTCCGATTCCCCAGATATAGTTGCCATGGTCGTAAGCAATGAGATTCCCTGCGCCCAAGGCGATGGTATTGCGTAGCACATCGGTGTTCATCACCGGACCGTACGCAGCCGGTCCTCCGTAAGGACCAAAGGCGGAAATTAGAATTCCCTGGCCTGAATTAGTCAGGACATTGTCTTCGACCACACCCTCTAGGGCATCTGCTAAGACAATCGATGCACCGAGAGTGTTCGTGATCGTGTTGTGCGCAATCGTCATGTTCAGCTCGTACTGAGCAATGACCACAATGGAAGATGCATCGGGCAGGGCCTTCCATGGAGTCACGAGATTGATGGTTCGTCCACTGTAGCTTTGAAGGAAGGAGTACTGTCCGACTCCGGTGCCGTAGGCGATTGCCATGACGGCTGCTTGCGGATTGGTCGTGCCCATCCAGTTCCAGGCCGGATCAGCGGCCAGAGTAACCGTGCCCGCCGTACTCGAAGCGATAGGGCCTAAGTACGATCCACCGTCTCCATCGTTGGTGATTACCTGCTGGTCGTTGGAACCCATGTCTTGAAAGGTGTTATAGCCGACATAAATATCCTGTGAAAGCGCCGAGGCCCCCCACTGATTATTTCCTCGACCTATGCTGAGACCGCTGCCCCCTGAGTGTCCGTCAATGGCTTGGCTGGGAGGATTTTGAGAATAAGTCAGATTGTCTTCGAAAATTATGTTTTGACTATCACCGATGGCCAGGCCGGTCCAGTTGTTGAGAACAAAATGATTACCGGAGACAATGCCGCCGTCTCCATAAAGAATATCGAAATCCTGATTAGAGCCGGAGAGAAAGAAAGAGTTGTAGACCTGGATATCAGGGCCCGCAAGGGCGAACATCGTTTCTCCCCCTTCCGGGGGGGCGGCTGTCGACGCAAAGTTGACATTACTGAAGAATAGATGACCAGAGGTAAGCGGATTTCCTGTTGTGGTGCCCGAGCTGAGGAGAAGATTGGGGTTCGCAGGTGCTTGTAGGGATATATTTGCCATCCCGAAGTGTTGAGGTATGTTGAACCAGGCTACTGGCGGCGAGCCTTGGGGCCGCCCAAGGAAGTTAGTTGCCGTCGAAGATAATCCGACAAGAACTTCAAAGGGATGCGCCGTGACTCCCCCAGTGAGCACAAAGGTGCCGGCGGGAATTGCGATGTATACGACGAGGCCCGTTGATCCTTTGATCGGAGCATACCAATCCAGGCATGATTGAAGACGCTTGGTATTGTCAGTGATCCCATCACCCACGAGGTTAGAGCAGGCGACGTTTTGGGCGATCAGCGATGGTGGCGAATAAACCGTGATCTGAGCCGCCGGACTTGAGGTCACGCTCCAAGGGGAAGTTCCAACCCAGACGTTGTATGTTCCAGGAGCAAGGCTACTGGGAACTGGAGCCGTAACGGAATTACTGTCCAGTTTCGATGGCGCGAGGGCGTAGGCAATGCCGTTGGATGATTGTAGGAAGACCTTTTGCGATGTTACGAAGTTCTTTCCAAAAAGTCTTAGCGTACCGCCCGGCTCGACGCCGCAATCATAAACCTGGTGCTGGAGCGCTTTGCTTGGGTCAGTCACGGAAGGAACACCAATCGCCCAGTTCAGCGAAGGTACATTGGCCAGGCCGAGAACCGGCGGGGCCGAAGGATCTTCGATCTCATAGCCGTAGACACCTGCGGGAAACCCGACCGGAACGATGAAAGAAAGCCCGGTAGTGCTCTGCTGGGTAGTGGAAATTACATTTGTGCTTCCTCGAACCAGAGCTTGCCAGTTGCCCGTTCCGGGCGGAATGAAAGCTACTCGGGCAGTTTTCGTCGCATCCGTGAAAGCCCCCGTTAGCAAAATGGATTGCCCTGGCGCAGTCTCTCGAGACGTCCAAAAGACCGCATTCGAGGTGTAAATCGGAGTGCCAACAACGGGCGCGGTGTTGTCGACAACGGTGTAGACCGGGTTCGATCCAACACCCCAATCACCGTTGGAGATTCCCGTATTCGGATTGGCGCATCCGGTGAGCGCCTGCATGGCGCCGGGAACAGGGGTTGTTTGCCCTCCAGTTCCTCCCGATGCCCCTGAACCTTGGCCGCTCGCCACGCCGGAGGGTGAGTTAAGAGAAAACCCACATCCAGTGAACAGAAGGAAACACGTGGCCACCGCCGCTATGCCGGCGGGGCCTCGCAGAGTTTGCAAGGCTGCCGTTGCCCACCGGATGACTACAGGTGGTCTCTGCCTGACTGTTATTTTCATCGCACTGTGCTATCCCGACGCAGGATGCTTACCAGTGCGTTTATCGACCGCAGCGTTCGAAGTATGAGAGGGGTTGCCGCTTATTCCCGGCTAGTCAGGTGGGCGCAATTGACTTCGATACCGTTGCTCATAGGCGCTCTGCCGAAAAGCGCAAGCAGGAAGTTTCCCCAGGCACGCCGATTCCTTAACGCAAAAGCGTCCGGTTTGAAAACTTAAGTTGAATTATGAAGTTAGGATTGCGACCCGGCTTTTGGTGCGACTGCCTCAAGTTCCAATAAAAACAGAACAGGCTCTCCGCGTCAGCGCGTAACCTCGCGCTCTCGCCGTTCGCGACGGACCCGTCCGGCTTGCACCAGTACCAAAGCCAGGGGAAGGCCGGCGTAAACACGACGATGGCACTGTCGGCAGCGCACTGGATACTGCAGCAGGAGCAGCCGCTCGATGTCTTTCATGCGGAAACGCGACAAACGGAAACTGGAGGAAGAGCATTCGGGGCAAGTCACTGGAATTCACCGGCTTCCATTACCAAAGGCTACAGCGGTTCCAAAGTAGGGGAAGACCGCACTATAATCGATCCGGTCCGTGCTTAATGCTACTCTAGCACGATTGCAGGCGTGTTAAGGGTTTGTTCTGAACCGCGCTTCAGAGGAAATCCTCTCTGCGGTCTTCCCTAAGGATGAGGTGAGCAATGGTTTGGGATGTCTCGTTCACATGCGACATTTGTGGCAGGAAAAAACTGGAATCGAACCACTGGTGGATGCTGGTCCTGGGAGACGTTCCTTGCTTCGACGAAGGGCAGCCGCGGCAGCGCTTTACCCTCATGCCGTGGAACAAGGCGGAGAGCGGTAATTCGGAGTTCTACCACCTGTGCGGACAGGGCTGCGCCATGCAGGCAATGGAGCGCTTCATGAATCACGGCAGCATAGTCTCCGATGGCCTGCTCCAGGGCGCCGCCGACAAGGCACCCCTTTAACGCGCTTATCGGCGCTCTTTTTTTAGGAGAATCGCGCCGGCCCCACACGCTCTTGCCGATATCGTCGGGGGGCGCTTAAGGCGCACACTTTCCCGCGCTGCCGCGTCGGAGGGTGGCCCATTCAAGCCGCATTTTGGCTTGAGTGGGGACAAACTCAATCTTCTCTGGTCACTGCGAATTGGATCGAACCGCTAGTAAGGGGGGAAGAGCCCGTCGCCCTAAAGCTCGAAGAGCCCGGGCTTCGCCGCCGGCGTAGGGATGGGCCGCTCTTTGACCTGGATTTGCGCTTGCGGCTCGGGCCCCGCAAGCAGTCCTAGAATCTCGCGCAATTCCTTGCGCACTTTGTGCAGGCGCGCTTCCGTCCGCTGCACGGTTTGTTGTTGTTGCGGCAACGGCAGTTCCGGCTGACCGCCCCCTCGTTTGCTCCGCGTCTCCGCCTGAATTGCCTGCCGGGCGCCGGCGATGGTGTAACCCTCGTCATACAACAGCCGCTTCACCCGCAACGCCATTTCTACGTCGCGCCGCCGGTAGAGCCGCTGACCGGTGCCGCTCTTGTTCGGCTTCAGCTGGGTAAACTCAGTCTCCCAAAAACGCAGAACGTACGGCGCAACCGAGCACAGGCGGGCCACCTCGCCGATGCGGAAGTAAAGTTTATCGGGGATCTCCGTTTTTTGCGGTGCGCGTTGTTGAGGAAGGTGAGTTGCCATGCTGTTTCATCAGGCGGTAATGTTACGCGAACCCACCCTCGCTGCTCAGAAGTATAGGCCAGCCGCTCTTTTCGTCGTAGCTTTTCTTGTGGATTAACATGGATTTTTTAGCACGACATACCAACTCTGATACGTCCTCAACGGAGTACATACCGCATGCTTCCCTGGTAAGAAATGTTGCTGAGAAATGTTCTAGGCAGTTTGCAATTGGTGTCGACCGAACCCGGATTTCCTGTAGATGTTGTTGGAACCACCGAACTGCATGCGACTTTCCGCGAAGAAAGTCGCACATCGTTGTTCTCGGCCAGTGCTGCGTGGCAGGAAATCCGGGAAGCGATACGCCCTTTCGTGGTCCCGGCGCGCCGGGACCACACCTCGCGATCTTTACCAGTCCACAGTAATTGCGAAACTGCCTTAAAAGGTAGCCGTCTCCGGAATGGCGGAAGAAGTGATTGGCTCGCGCTCCCGGCTGCCTTGCGGCGCCGCCCGCAGGTACTGGGCAGGCCAACTGGTGGTGTCCCCCAGTTCCCTGGCTGCCTCGAGCGGCCAGTATGGTTCGCGCAACAACTCGCGCGCCAGCAGGACCAAATCCGCCTGGCCAGTGCGCAGAATGTGCTCGGCCTGAGCCGCTGTGGTGATCATGCCCACGGCGCCCGTCGGAATGCGTGCCTCTCGCCGAATGCGCTCCGCAAACGGAGTCTGGTAGCCGGGTCCAAGCGGCATCACCTGCTGCGGCGTCATCCCGCCGGAAGAAACGTCGATCAAATCGACCTTGTGCTCTCTTAGCACTTTGGCCAGCGCAACGGACTGGTCAATGTCCCAACCTCCCTCTGCCCAATCCGTGGCTGAGATTCTCACCAGCAGCGGCAGTTCGGCAGGCCACACGGCGCGCATTGCGTCTACCACTTCCACCACCAGGCGGATGCGGTTCTCGAACGAACCGCCATACTCATCGGTGCGCCGGTTACTGAGAGGAGAAAGAAATTCGTGCAGCAGGTAACCGTGGGCCGCGTGCAGCTCCACCAGGTCAAAGCCCGCCTCTAAGGCCCGCTCGGTGGCCTGGGTGAAAGCCCTGGTGATGGTTTGTATGCCGGCCAGATCCAGCGCGATGGGTTGAGCGTAGTTTTCTTCAAAACGCACTGCGCTGGGAGCCATCACCTTTTTCCAGCCGCCTTCGCCCGGAGTCAACGCCCGCTGCTCCGGCGCCCAGGGACGCGCCATGCTGGCTTTGCGTCCGGCGTGGGCCAGTTGCACCCCGGCGCGTGCACCCTGTCCATGGATAAATTCGACAATCCGCTTCAGGCCCGCGATGTGGTCGTCCTTCCACAGCCCCAGGTCCTGGGGGGTAATGCGGCCTTCCGCAAGCACCGCCGCCGCCTCGGTCATGACCAGCCCCGCTCCGCCCACCGCCCGGCTTCCTAAATGGACCAGGTGCCAGTCGTTGCTGAATCCATCCGCGCTCGAGTATTGGCACATCGGAGAAACGAAAACACGGTTGGGGAAAGTAACGCCGGCCAATTGGATAGGCGAAAACAAGTGCGAAGGATGTGCGGACACAGGAAACCTCGTTCGGGAGTAAGATGCCAGCCCGCGCCTCGGGGCAACACGCGCCGGGCCCAGCTCTGCCGCCTTCCGCTTTCAGATGCGCTGGATAACGGGAAAGTCGCAGCTTTGCGCCCGTGTGAATTCTTTCCCCCCATGCGTTTGTTGTTTTCCCGGAACACCGAGGGGGCGCCCCGCGTACCACCTATGGGAGAACAAACATGAGAGAAGCCGCTGTAGGACTCTCTTTGCTCGCTGTCGTACTTTCCGGCGTGACCGGCTGCAAGGTACATGTGGATAAGTCGAGCAGCGGCGGGGGAGACAATGTAAAGATTGCTACCCCGTTTGGAGGTATCTCGGTCAACAAGGACCAGACCTCGGCGGCCGAACTTGGTCTCCCGGCATACCCCGGCTCGGCGGTCGATACCGGAGCAGACGGAAACCGGTCGGCCAAAGTCGACCTGGGGTTTGGCTCCTGGAAGCTACGGGTAAAAACGGCCAACTACACCACTGCCGACAACCGGGACCAGGTCGTCTCTTTTTACCGCAAAGCCTTGAGCGAATACGGCGGCGTGATCGAGTGCGCAGGAGATAAGCCGGTTGGCATGCCGGTTACTACCGGGGAAGGCCTTAGTTGCGACCACTCCGACCATTCCGGCCATGATCACGACTCTCCGCACAGCAACTTCCATTCCGGCGATCTGGAGTTGAAGGCCGGTTCTCCTCACCATCAACACATTGTCGTCCTCCACGGCGGGGACGCCGGAGCGACCCACTTCAGCCTCATCGCGTTGGATCTTCCCCATGGCTTTGACAGCGAGCAACAGGGCACCAACTGAGGGGACGGGAGATCCCTCGAACACTCCATTGATTGCACTCCGCTCGCCCCTGAGATAGCTTCAAGAAGGATGAACCCGATCTGCCATCGATGTGGCGCGACCCTCAGCGCATCCGAGCTGTTCTGCCCCAACTGCGGTTCCCCGCAACTCAAGTTTGCCCAGCAGGAAGAAGGCGAAAGCGGATATGCCGGCGGCCGGCCCGCCGGAAAGCTGGGCCGGGCCCAGGGAATCTCCTGGAAGGACGCCATCCTGGCTGCGCTTTTCGTCGCCGTGCCTGCCGGACTTCTGAGTGCCGTTTCCGTGTTGTCCTGGGGCTGCTGTCTATGGGTGGTCGGGGGAGCGGTGCTGGCCATCGCCGTCTACCACCGGCGGGCTCCCGCATTTCTCCTGGAAACGCGCTCCGGCGTTCGCATCGGCGCCGTCGCCGGGCTCATTGCCGCTTACAGTTCGGTCATCGCCACCGCGATCTGGCGAGTCTTTGCCCGCTATGTTCTGCACCAGGGTTACGCCATCGATCAGTTCTACGACTCGGTCATCCGGCAATCGACAGCGTTGGTCCAAGCCAACCCTGACGCCCAGGCGCAGTGGCGCTCCTATGTCCAATTCCTGCTTTCACCGGATGGCAGGGCAGCCTACACTCTGATGAACGCCGCCACCACCTCCGTGGGCATCATCCTCTTCTCCGCGATCGGGGGCGCCCTGGGTGTCCGCCTGCTCGCTCCCCGCAAGTCGACTCTGGGCAACGGCTAGCACCACCGTAATGGCAAAAATGCTTCAACCCTCGTATCATCCGGCCAGAGCATTTATGAGCAAAGCAAAAGTCAGTGCAATGCCCGGGCTGCGGGAGAAGACCCGCATCATGTCGGCATCGGAAATCGAGCGCACGCTGATTCGGCTGGCGCACCAGATTATTGAGAAAAATAATGGTGGACATAACCTGGGCCTGGTCGGCATCAAGCGTCGCGGAGTGCCCCTCGCGGTCCGCTTAGGGCAACTGATTGCGGGCATCGAGAAGAAGCCGGTCGATACCGGAGTTCTCGACATTAACTTCTACCGCGACGACCTTTCTACCCGCGACATTCGCCCGGTTGTCGTCCCTGGGGCCATCGGCTTCGATATCGCCGGCCGCGACATCATCCTCATCGACGATGTTCTTTACACCGGCCGAACCATACGGGCGGCGTTGGACGCGCTCTTTGATCACGGCCGGCCGCGGCGCGTACAGCTGCTGGTGCTGATCGACCGCGGCCATCGCGAGCTGCCCATCGAGGCCAGCTTCGTCGGCCGCCACGTGCAGACCACCGACCGCGAGATCGTCGAGGTCAAGCTCCAGGAGATCGACGGCGACGAACAGGTGATCCTGGTCGAACGCACAGATTAACCATCAGCCGCTACGGCGGAATGGCCGCAAACCCGGCGTAACCCCCAGCGCAATTCACGATGCCAGCAAAAAAAGCCAGATCGGAGCCATCCGGGGTCGCGCTTCCCGGAGCGGCTGTGCCCACTCCGTCCGCGTCTTCGCGGTCGTTGCTTTCCGTCACCTCGCTCGGGGTAGAAGACGTCTCCGCCATCCTGCGCCTGGCCAATCTGCTCGAAGCGGAAGAGCCCGCGGCCCGTGCCCGGCGCTTGGCCCATCGCAGGGTCGCGCTCCTCTTTTACGAATCCAGCACCCGCACTCGAACCTCCTTCGAGCTGGCGGCTAAAGGCTTGGGTACCGACACCGCGCTCATCAGTTCCCAATCCTCTTCCATCGAAAAGGGGGAATCGCTCAAAGACACCGGCATCACCTTGCGCGCGTTGGGGGCGGAGTGCATTATCCTGCGCCATCTTTCTTCGGGAGCGCCCTACCTGCTGGCGCAGGCCACGGGGTTGCCGGTGCTGAATGCCGGGGATGGCATGCACGAGCATCCCTCCCAGGCTTTGCTGGACGTCAGAACCATGCTCCTCGCTCTGGGGCGGCCTCAGGAGGCGCCCGGCGCGACTCTTCTTCAGGGAATCACGGTGACCATTGTGGGCGATATACTCCACTCCCGGGTGGCTCGCTCCAACGCGCTTCTGCTGCCGCGGCTGGGTGCCCGTGTCATCTTCTGTGGACCGCCCGCCCTGCTGCCCGAGGTAGCCCAGGAACTAGGCCCTGGCATCACCATCGAGCGGGACTTCGATCGGGCGCTGCAGCAAGCCGGGATTGTCATGATGCTGCGCATCCAAAAAGAGCGCTTGACCGGCGTGCACATCGACCTGGATGAGTACACCGCCCGGTATCAACTGCATCGCCAGCGGCTGTGCGCCAGCGGCCGCCAGGCCATTGTGATGCATCCCGGACCGATGATCCGCGGGCTTGAGATCACCAGCGACGTAGCCGACGGGCCGCAGTCGGTGATCGAGCAGCAGGTGCGAAACGGCGTCGCCATCCGCATGGCGTTGATTCATCGCGCCCTGGCGCCTGAGCAGCCCAACTCCGTACGGCCCGCGCGAAAGCCCGCGCCCAGTGCTGCCACGCGCCGGAAAAGAGGCGGTGCGTGAGCGCGATCCTGATTCGCGGCGGTCACGTCGTCGATCCTTCCGCCGGGGTGGATGCGCGCCGCGACCTGCTGCTGAAAGACGGCCGCGTGGCTGCCATGGAGCCTCCTGGCAAATTGGCGGCTGCCGCCAAGCAGGCAGAGGCCGAGATCGTGGAGGCCGGGGGCCTGGTGGTTGCGCCGGGACTGGTTGATATCCACGTCCATCTGCGCGAACCCGGACAGGGCTATAAGGAGACCATCGCCACTGGAACCGCGGCTGCGGCGGCGGGTGGATTTACCACCGTCTGTGCCATGCCCAATACCGTTCCCGTCAACGATTCGGTGGAAACCACGCGCTGGATGCAGAGTGCGGACCGCAACCCAAGTGCCCGTGTCTTTCCCATCGCCGCCGCCACCCGGGGCAGCATGGGCGAAGCGCTGACCGAATACGGCTCGTTGAAAGCTGCCGGCGCGGTTGCTGTCAGCGACGACGGCAAGCCCATTCTCGGCGAAGCCATCATGCACCAGGCGCTGGCGGCTGCGGCGCGCGCCGGGCTGCCGGTGATCCAGCACGCCGAAGACACCCGCATGACCGCGGGATGCTCCATGAACGCCGGCGCGCTGGCCTTCCGGCTCGGCCTGCGCGGAATGCCGGTGGCCGCGGAGGCCGGTCTGGTGGAGCGCGATCTTCGCTTGCTGGCCGAGCTCAAGGGTGGTCGCGCCCACCTGCACATCGCCCATCTATCCACGGCTGCTGCACTGGAGGCGGTGCGCCGCGCGCGGCGCAATGGCCTGCACGTAACTTGCGAAGTGGCGCCCCATCACTTTGTGCTGACGGAGAACGCGGTGGGTGAGTACAACACCCATGCCAAGATGAATCCGCCCTTGCGCGCGGAGTCCGACCGCCGGGCCATGCTGGAAGGGTTGCTCGACGGCTCCATCGATTGCATCGCTACCGATCACGCTCCCCACGCGGCCCATGAAAAGGAGCAGGAATTCGAGCGTGCGCCCAATGGCATCACCGGGCTGGAATCGGCCCTGGGCTTGACTCTCGAACTCCTCCATCGCAAACATAAGGTCTCGCTCAGCCGGCTGATCACGCTGCTCAGTACCCAACCGGCCAACCTCCTCAACTTGCGCGGCCGCGGTAGCCTGGTTGTAGGGGCCTTTGCCGACGTGGTCATCTTCGACCCCGCGGCGGAATGGATTTTTCGCGCGGCATCGACCCGATCCAAGTCGAGCAACACTCCCTTTGATGGGTGGACGATGTTGGGCCAGGTGCGCATGACCATCAGCGAAGGCCGGGTAGTCTACCGCGCCGGCTGAACACGCTGCGAAGTTACGGTCTTCAGGCCGTACGTAAAAGCTCGGGAATGAAACGGGCTCTACAGGCTGCGGAAAAATTCCGGTTTTGTGTCAGGGCACGACTTTTAGTCGGGCCGTAACCGACCCCACTGATGAGGGCTTTAGCCCCTGAAGTGCTGCTTTCCCACCGTCGAAAGGTACCAGTACTTTCCGCTTTACGGCGTAACAAAGGACGGGTGCCCCATATCTCGCTCGTTTTTCGCGAGATGTGGGATACCACGGGACTTCACCAACCACCTCTTAACCGGACCCACCCTCCCGGGGAGAAAGACGCACCCGCGATCGGCTCAGCGGCGAGAGAATCACCGCCCCGGCCCCCACGCCCAGCAGCAGCCCCAACAAAAAGCGAGGCAGCGGTAAATTGCCATGCCAAAGAAAGCTCGCCGTGGCGACGTCGATCAGATTGAGCAATACCGCGATCGCCAGCCATCGCTTAGCGGAAGACTTGCCCATACCCAGCAGCGTAGCCAGCGCAGCCCCGCAATAGATGCCCAGGCAGCGTACGCAGACGGCGATGGGCGAACCTTGCACCATAAAACTTCGCCCCGGATCCTGGTGGCAGAGCCGGGAGAAGAAACTGCGGATGAGCAAAGCGATAAGGGGGTGGCTGGGGGCCAGGAGAGGAGCCGCCAGAGGGGTGAGGGCCAGGGCGACGATGGCGAACGAAAGCTTTAATTTCAACAAGTTATCGCACCGTGGGTTGTTATCTACCCCCCATTCTAATCTCAAGTGCCTGCGCCGCCTGCCTGCTACCAAAGTGGTGCATCCCGGATTGCCCGTTCGAGGTACCTTTGCCTTTGAGGCGCCACCATGAATGCTTCCCCCAACCGCTGGCGAGCCATTGCCGCGTTCACCATTATGGCCTCCGCATTGTCAGCTATGCTCGCCGGATGCACCAACAAAACAAGCTCCGTTCCCGCCGCGCAGACTCCGCCCAGTGCCGTAGGCGCCAACCAGGCGAACGCAGCCAATGCTGCCCCTGGAAACCCCGCGAGTGCAGCCAATCCCGCGTCGGCCGCTCCGGTCCCCGCTCCCGCCCCTCAACCGGCGCTGGTCCTTCCCCGCGGCACCCGGTTGGAGGTGCGTCTGAACCAGACCATTAACGTCAAGCATGTTGAGTCGGGCGACCGTTTCAGCGGGGTCTTGGCCGAGCCAGTGGTGGAAGGCAACACCGTGGCCGTGCCCTCCGGTTCCGCGGCCAGCGGTGAAATCCTGTTGGCCCACAAGCGTGGAAGGTTCAAAGGAAAGTCGGTGCTGGCGCTGACCCTGACCCGGTTGGAAGTCAACGGCACACCCTATCGCGTCGATACCAACAATCTGGCCCGGACCAAGAAAGGCAAAGGCAAGCGTAGTGCAGCCTTCATCGGTGGTGGCGCCGGCATGGGCATGCTGATTGGAGGGCTGGCGACCGGAGGGGTAGGCCTGCTCGTCGGCGGCTTGGCAGGAGGCGGTGCCGGAGCCTTGGGCGCAGCTTTTACCGGGAACGGCGATCTATTGATTCCAGCCGAAACTGTGGTCACCTTCCGCCTGCAGGATGCACTCACGCTGGCGCCCGAGATCCAGGTGGGCCAGGTAAGCTCACCGCATTAGAGCATTTTTGCTAATGGTGTAGACCAGGAAACTGAACCCGACGCGGCCATTCCGCCAAAACCGGGGCCCCCGGGACACGCGGTTTTTGCGTGCCGCTGGGGTGGAAAGAATGGCCGCACATAACTGATCCCACCGGACCACAGTATTGGCAAAAATGCATTAGCCAACCGTTGCCGGTTTGACATCGCCTCGCGAGGAAGCCATGTTTGATCCATGGTGACCCTCCTCTGCGCCTTCCTGATTGGCTGCGTTTGCGGCCCTCGCTCCATGACCGCTCCTGCTGTAGTGGCTTGGCGAGCTCATTTGGGCCGGCTGCATCTCCAAGGCTCACTGTTCGCATTCTTCACACACAAAATCTCCCTGGTGAACGAGCAAAGCCAGCTATGATTCGTTGGCATCAAAGTCCTTGCTTGCATCTCATTTGAGGTAATTGGCCATGAATACACAAATTGCGGAAGCCTTCGACGCCATTGTCATCGGCTCGGGACAGGGCGGCAATCCGTTGGCCGGCGCTCTGGTAGCCGCGGGAAAGAAAACCGCGATGATCGAGCGCCAGGATGTAGGTGGCACCTGTATCAATCGCGGTTGCACACCCACCAAAACCATGGTGGCCAGCGCCCGCGCGGCCTATCTGGCGCGCCGGGGTGCCGACTACGGTGTCCGTGTCGGCCCCGTCACCGTCGACATGGGTCGGGTGCGGGAAAGAAAACGCGCCATCGTCCGCAGCTTTCGCGAGGGCAATGAGAAGCGGCTGGCAAACGCGCATGTGGAGCTGATACGCGGCGAAGCTTCCTTTACCGGTCCACGGCAAATCAGCGTCGCGCTTCACGGCGGCGGGGAGCGGCAGCTGAGCGCGGCACAATTCTTTATCAATACCGGCACCCACAGCGGCGCGCCCGCGATCGAAGGTCTCAAGACGGTTCCCTATCTCGACAATGAAAGCATCATGGAGCTGGACTATGTGCCCGAGCACCTGTTGATCCTGGGTGGAGGCTACATCGGCGTGGAGTTCAGCCAGATGTTTCGCCGCTTCGGCAGCAAGGTAACGGTGATCCAGTCAGGTTCACAGCTTCTGGCTCAGGAAGACCAGGAGGTTGCCGCGGAGGTGGTCAAGATCCTGCGCCAGGATGGCATAGAAATCCTGTTCAACGCGCGCACCGAGAGAGTCGCGCGAGCGAAGGGTGTCCTCACTTTGACGGTCACCGTCGAAGGCAAACCGCAGACCATCGACGGATCCGATCTGCTGGTGGCCACCGGCCGGGTGCCCAACACTGCGCGCGCTCAAGCCTGCTGCAGCCGGCATCGAACTCGACCCGCGGGGTTTTATCCGGTCGAACGACCGGCTGGAGACTTCCGCCCCTGGCGTTTATGTGCTCGGTGATGTGAAGGGTGGGCCTCAGTTCACTCACATTTCCTACGATGATTTCCGGATACTCAAAGCCAACCTGCTCGACGGCGGTGACCGCACGGTGCGTGATCGGCCGGTTCCTTACACCGTCTTCATGGATCCGCAGCTGGGGCGGGTCGGCATGACCGAGAGCCAGGCGCAAAAAAGCGGGCGAAAGATACGCGTAGCCAGGATGCCCATGACCTCGGTCGCGCGGGCCACAGAAGTAGACGAAACCCGCGGCCTGATGAAGGCGATCGTCGATGCCGAAACCGAGCAAATACTAGGCGCCACGGTGTTGGGCATCGAGGGCGGCGAGGTGATGGCGGTCTTCCAGGTGGCGATGATGGGCCATTTGAAATACAGCGTACTCCGCGACGCTGTGTTAGCTCACCCCACCCTGGCTGAGTCGCTCAACAACCTCTTTTTTCACTTCGACGATGGCAAATAGCCGGACTCGATGGTCTTGATCTGAAACCGCAGCAAATCTTGGGTGCCCCATTCTGCCGCCTGTCCCTGTCTGGGGGCTTGAGTGGGTAACCGTAGCTGTCCAGGTAGATGTTTTCGACCCTGGTGGAATCCACAAATCTCAGCCAAGGGTGCGGGGCCCATTCGCCCTACGCTACTGTCGCAGGTCGACCACCGTGGCGCCGGCCCCACCTTCGCCGGGGCTGGCCTCGGCGACCAACGCCACGTGCGGATGCCGCCCCAGCAGCGTCCGCAGCGCCTTGCGCAAGACTCCCATGCCCATGCCGTGGACGATGCGGACCCGCGGCAAGCCGGCCAGGAAGGCGCGGTCCAGGTACTGCTCCACCTCGCCGGTGGCTTCCTCCACCGTGCGCCCGATGACGTTGAGCTCG
The DNA here is from genome assembly GCA_963736535.1 of uncultured Acidobacteriaceae bacterium. Lineage (GTDB taxonomy): Bacteria > Acidobacteriota > Terriglobia > Terriglobales > Acidobacteriaceae > PALSA-350. The sequence goes on along the minus strand of CAVTPN010000002.1, from coordinate 169,729 downwards.
GAACGGACCGTCTCCTCGGGGTGAGCGATGGAGACCGTGACCCCGCGTCCGCGTGCTGCTTCGAGCGGGCTCACCGGCCTGGGCTCGCGGGCAGCGATGACCTCTGCGATATCGTCCCGCGCCACTCGCATTTTCATCGGCCCAATGGCCACCTCGAAGGCGTTGCCGTCCACCTGCCGCTGCACTACGCCGGTCTTGCCCAGCGACTTCAGCTTCACCGTGTCTCCTACGGAGACATGGCGCACCAGGTGGGGCTGAGCGTTGCTGTCTCCCCGGTCGGCTCCGCTGTGTTGGGCCACTACGACGGAGTTGAATTGCTCGCTGAACTCCCGCCGCAGCTTGGCCATCCGCCGCTCGGCTTCTTTAGATAGCTTTTGCTGCGCGGCCCGGTCGTCAATCGCGCGCACTGTCTCACGTACTTGGTAGGTGAAGTCCTTTAGCAACGATTGCAGTTGCGATTCCAGGTCCCGCACTTTGGCCCGCCACTCCTTGAGTCCCTCGCTTTCCAGGCGGCTCTTCTCTCGCGCTACCTCCTGTTCGCGGCGCCGCAACTCCGCGCGCTCTCGCGCGACGGCATCGAGTTGGCTATGCAGCTGGTCCAGGAAGTGCGCAATATCCTGCGTCTGGGTGTTCTGTAGGGCACGGGCATCTTCGATAATCTTGGGGTTGAGACCCAGGCGTTGGGCAATGTTGATGCCGGCCGAAGCACCCGGAACCCCCAGCCGCAGCTCATAGGTCGGTGCCAGTGTCTGCTCGTCGAAGCCCACCGAAGCATTGAGCACGCCCGGTCTCTTGGCCGCATAGAGTTTGAGCGAAGTGTGATGGGTGGAGATCAGGCACCACGCATGGCGATCGAGGAAATACCCGGCGATAGCCACCGCCAGGGCCGCTCCTTCTTCCGGGTCGGTCGCTGAGCCCAGCTCATCAAGCAGCACCAGGGAGGAGGAGTCCGCCAGCTGCGAGATGCGCTGGAGGTTGACCATGTGAGCCGAGAAAGTAGAGAGGTTCTGCTCAATCGACTGCGCGTCGCCGATGTCGGCCAGAAACGCGCTGAAGAGTGGAAAAATCGCCTCCGCGGCGGGTACCGGGATCCCCGCCTGGGCCATCATGCCCAGCAAGCCGGTGGTCTTGAGAGCGACTGTCTTGCCGCCGGTATTGGGGCCGCTGATGATGAGCTGGCGCTGGCTGTCGTTCAGCGCCAGGGTCAGCGGTACCACGGTTGCTTGCAGGGTGCGCAAGCGCTTTTCGAGCAAAGGGTGGCGCGCCTGTTTCAGCTCCAGGGACGGTTGGGCAGGGTCGGCGAAGCGCGGGCGGATGCAATCAAATTCGGCGGCGAAGCGTGCCCGCGCCTGCAGCCCATCGAGCTGCGCTAGTATCGCCGCGCCCTGGGCGATGGCGTGACCCTGCAGCCCGATCTCTGCAGTCATGGCCAGAAAAATACGCCTGCTCTCGCCCTGTTCCTCTTCGATCAGCCGCACCAGCTCGTTGTTTTGCTCGATGGTCTCGAGCGGCTCCACGTACACGGTCTGGCCGCTCGAACTGGCCCCATGCACCACTCCGGGAATGCGCCGCTTGTACTCCGACTTCACCGGGATGACAAAACGCTCCCCCCGTATAGTGATCAGGTCTTCCTGCGTGCTGCCGCTTTCCGAGAGACGGCGCAGGGTGCTGCGCAAGCTATCTTCGATCACCCGTTGCTGGCGCTCGATCTCCCGGCGGATGCGCCGCAGCTCAGGCGACGCGTCGTCGCTGAGCGAACCATCGGGATTCAGCCGTGAACGGAGAGAACGCGCCAGGGGGGCCAGCTGTGCGCCCGGGGGCAACTCGCTCAGCGCCTGCAATCCGGGGAGCTGCGCGGTCACTGCTTCGGGAGGGCGCTCGATCAGGGCTTGCCAGGTGGTGATGTTGTCCACCAGAAAGAGCAGGTCGCGAATTTCTTCCGGCTCCAGCAAGGCTCCCTGGATGCGCGCCTTATCCGTCAGCCGGGTGGGATCGAACAATCCGCCCAGCGCGGGCGAAACCCCCTGCGCCAGCAGCAGCCGCATCTCGCTGACCAGCCCGTGCTGATGGTCGATCCAGGAAACATCCCGCGAAGGCTTCATCGCCAGCAGCCACTCGCGGCTCACTCTGGAATGGACGAAGGTCGCCACCAACTCGAGCAGGCGGCTCCATTCGAGCGCCTCACAGCTGCATTCCTCCACCATCGCCGGCACGGGCTCTAATAGGCTCACTGGACCATGCTAGAGCATGTGAGTGCGAGACCTTGCGACTTTATTAAGGCTAGCGAGTAGCAGAACTATACGTACCTCTTTCTGGTCTCATGTGGCACCCCATAGGAAAGGGACGGGTGCCCCAGGTTCGCCTAAGCGTACCCGGGCGGAAAATGATCTGTTTCAAATGCTTTCATCCGAATGTGCCTCTGGGGCCGGCGCGCAAAAGTACTGTTTTCGCTGGCCTGGAAAACGCTAGCTTCGCCACCCCGTAAAATCAATTCATGGAATTCCCTGTCACCCGTTTGCGGCGTTTACGGCGCACTGAAGCGATGCGTTCGCTGGTCCGCGAAGTTCATCTTCACCCCGGAGCGCTCATCTACCCGCTATTCATCTGTCCTGGCGAAGGCATCCGGCGGGAAATCAGCTCCATGCCCGGGGTCTATAACCTCTCCATCGATGAAGCGCTGAAAGAAGTGGAAGAGGCCGGCCAACTCGGTCTCGCCGGGCTTCTCCTCTTCGGGCTTCCCCCAGTGAAAGACGAAGAAGCGACCGGTGCATGGGCGGAAGACGGAATCGTGCAGCAGGCCCTCCGTGCCTTCCGGCCGGCGGCGAAGAAACTCCTTCTGGTGGCCGATGTTTGTCTCTGCGAATACACCTCGCACGGCCATTGCGGGATCGTCAGTAAAACCGGCGATGCCTACGAAGTGGAGAACGACTCCAGCCTGAGCCTGATTGCCCGCACTGCGGTTTCGTTAGCCAAGGCCGGAGCGGATATTGTAGCCCCTTCCGACATGATGGACGGCCGTGTAGGCGCCATTCGCGACCATCTGGACGATGCCGGCCTGGAGCAGATACCGATTCTCTCCTACGCTGCCAAGGTCGCCTCTGCCTTCTACGGCCCCTTTCGTGAAGCCGCCGACTCGGCGCCGCAATTCGGCGACCGGCGCACCTATCAAATGGATGGCGCCAACCTGCGGGAAGCCATGCGCGAGATCGACCAGGATATCGCGGAAGGTGCGGACATGATCCTGATGAAGCCGGCCATGCCTTATCTGGATGTGATTCGGGCTGCGCGTGAGCGCCTGGATGTGCCCATCGGGGCCTACCAGGTCTCTGGCGAATACGCCATGTTGCAGGCTGCCTTCGCCAAAGGTTGGCTGGATCAGGAGCGAGCGATGATGGAATCACTCATCTCCATTCGCCGCGCCGGCGCAGATTTCACCGTGACGTATTTCGCCAAAGAGGCTGCGCGCCTGCTGGGGTGAACCCGGAAGATTTGTCATCTCGTCTAGAGTCATCGATGGGCCTGCGGTGCAGCCAAGGTGATGAAAAATCGCGGCTAACCTGCGACTCCTTCCATCCCTCGGTAACGGCTGCTGAGATGAGCGCCTACCCTCCCCTTTTGTCATCCCGAGGAGCCGACTTGCCTGCGGCAAGTTAAGGGAGCAATTACATCGGCAACAAAAGCATTGGGTGGCCCATTCAAGCCGCACTTTGGCTTGAGTGGGCGACGATGCCCCCCAACAACCCGTTTGTCATTAGAGCGAAGCCGAGGGATCTGCAGTTCTCTTTCCCCACCTCGAGCTTAATGGCGAGACCTGGGGCACCCCAGGTCAGGACAAATTCCCTAATGCAGCCACGGCAGCCTCCAATCGGCGCGTGAACGCTTGCGGCTCTTCCCCGGCTGCCATCGTCAGCGCAGCGCCCATCCGGACCGCCACGGTCCCGCGCTTCGGCCACCTCTTGCCATCGTGCCGCCCCAAACCCTCCACCAAAATCGGTTGCACCGGCACTTCCGATTCCTCCGCCAGCAAGCCTATGCCTTGCTCGAACGGCTGCAACCGTCCGTCGGCAGATCGGCGGCCTTCGGGAAATACCAGCACGTGGTAGCCATGGTCCAGCGCTTCCCCGGCGTGGGCGAAGCTTTGCCGTAAACCGGCGCCTCGGGGGAGTGGAAAGACGTTGAAGAGAACCGTGACCAGCCAGTAAGCCAGAGGGGTGAGGGTGCCGACAATGCGGTGGCGCTGCGCCTTGCCCCGGCGCCAGCCGGTCAGCAGCTCGCCCGACATGGCCACCGCCACATGGTCACGGTCCGCGGCGCGCAGCGCATACAGAATCACAGGAACGTCGAAGGCGGTGAGATGATTGGCGATCAGCAGCGAAGGTTGCGCAAGGTCGACCGGTGGTCCGACGCGGGGCGCGAGCAACAGACAGACCAACGGACGAACGACCAGCTCCTGAAAACCGATACGCACCAGGCGAATCAGCGGCCACCAGGGCCACTGGGGAAAGACTACCCCTGGTTTCTGGCTAGCAACGTCGGGAATTGGCGCCATCTGCGTTTCGCTCGATGAGTTCGGGATTGCCTGAGAAACCACCCCACCCGCAACCACCCCGGGTTGATAGCGCTGGAGCAGGCCGCGCAGATCCCCAACCGTCCTCACCTGCTCCCAGACAGAATCGTCGAGCTCCATTCCAAAGCGAGTCTCGAGCGTCGACTGCAGCTGCACCATGGCGAGACTGTCCAGGTGCAGATCCTCGATCAAACGGTCGCTCGCCGCAATTTCCTGGCTGGTCGCCCCGAGTTGGCGGAGCACCACCAACAACGGGTCGGAGGGATTCTCCACCGCCGCGCCGCCAGACTCGAGCGACTGTTGCGCCCAGCTCTGCACCACCCGGCGCAGCACCTTGCCCGTCGAGGTGCGGGGAAACTCTGGCTGGGGCCAGCGCAGCCAGTAGCGAATTTGCTGGAAGGCCGCAAGCTTGCCATTGGCCATATCCACAGCGCGCTTCAGCAGGTCGTCGCCCCGGTCTGCGTCGGGAATGAGGACAGCGGCGGGCGTGGGACCGGCGGCCGAATCGTAGGCGACAATCAGGGAATCGCGCAGCCCGGGCTGCCCGCGCAACACTGCCTCCAGGTCCTGGGGATGGATGTTCAATCCGGCGGAGGTGACGATGACGTCGCTCTTGCGCCCGGCAAAGACCAGTTCGCCCGCAGCATTCTGAGTTGCCAGATCGCCGGTGGCCAGCCAGTCTTCGCCGCGCGGCTGCAGTTCGCCGTCTCGCCATACCTGGGCGGCGATCGACGCTCCCCGTACCAGGATTTCGCCATCGGCTCCGATCCTCACCTCCCGTCCGGCCAGTGGTTTGCCAATGCTGCCGCGGGCAATCTTGAAGGGGTGATTCAAGGTCACCAGGGCGGTGGTCTCGGTCATGCCGTAGCCCTGGATCAGGGCAAAGCCCGCTGTGGTCCAGAAGCTCTCCAGGTCGGCCGGCAAGGTTGCTCCTCCCGACACGAAGGCCCAGAATTTTAAGCCCAGGCGGCGATGCACGGCGCGGAACCGCCACCACCGCTTGCCAATGGATTCGCCGCCGGCTGCGACGACACCTTGAGCAAGCCCGGGAAACTCAGCCTCCATGTAGGCACGCAGCAGATCGAGCACCCGGGGGACGGCAGCCAACACCGAGATGCGTTCCTCGCGCATGAGCGTCGTCAGCCGGGGCGCCTGCAGCCGGTCTTCGTAATGCACTTCCGCCGCCAGCAACGGCGGGACCCAGAGTCCCATGAACTGTCCAAAAACGTGACTCAGTGGCAGCGTGTGCAGAATGCGCAGGGGATGAACAAAGCGTTCGTAGCGCAGATACTTACCGATCTCCTGTTCCAGGGGATCGAGCGAGGCCAGCACATTGCCCTGGGTGTGCACGATGCCCTTGGGCTCGCCGGTGGTGCCGGAAGTGAAAATGATCTGCAGCGGCGTATCCCGCGAGAGACCGGGCAGGGGAAGATAATCCGGCGCCGGCAAAGACGAGGGGAAACCAGCAAAGCCGAGCGTGGCGATGCCCGGACTGAGTTGCTGCAACAGCGCCAGGTCGCCCACCATGAGCCGGGGCTTGACCTCCGCCACCACCTGCCGGGCGAACTCCAGGCTGCCGGCGGCATCGAGCGGAACTGCGACGATTCCTCGCAGGATGCATCCAAAGAATGCCGCCACCCACTCCACGGAGTTATTCCCCCAGAGTAAAAGCCGGTCTCCGGGTCTAAGACCGGCCTGGTCGTAGGCATGGGCGCACCGCGCGCTCAGCTCCCCCAGTTGGGTGTAGGTAGAAGAAAAGCGGCGGTTACCGCGGTGGGTGACAACCGCGATCTCTTCCCCATAACGGCGGAAGTCGGCGACGAGCGTGGCCAGGTGCGGTCGCACCCGTTCAGTGTGGCACAAGACGGCGCTTGGCGCGGAGACCCGGATTTCCTGCTTCGCTACGCTGGACGCCGCCGTGTGTGCGGTCCCGGCCAGCCGGGACCGCATGGAGCTTGCCAGCGCCACCAGTATCAACAGGAAATCCGGGAGAGCCAGACCGTCACGTAAAATAAGAGTTTTGGCTTGGAACCATTGCCCGCGGCATGAATCCGCGGGCCAAAGTAGTCATTGAGGGAGCTTGCTGTGGCAGAAACAACGTACGACATGGTTATCATCGGCGGCGGTCCCGGCGGATATACCGCCGCCATCCGCGCCGGGCAGTATGGGCTGAAGGTCGCCCTGGTCGAGCGGGAAAAAAAGCTGGGAGGCACCTGCCTGCACGTGGGCTGCATTCCCACCAAGTCCCTGCTCTTCGACGCCGAGGTGTATGACCACCTCAAAAACGCCACCGAACACGGCATCGAAGGCGTGGGTGCAGTCACGATCAACTGGAAGACCATTCTGGATCGCAAGAACGGGATCATCACCAAGCACGTGAAGGGTCTCGACTTCCTCATGCGCAAGAACAAGGTCACCGTCATGGAGGGCTATGGCAAGCTCACTGGCCCGGCGAAAGATGGAATCCACTCCATCGCCGTCGAAGCAGCCAATGGGGAGAAGAAGGTTGTCCAAGCGAAGAACGTGATTATCGCCACCGGCTCTGACGCGCGCATGTTGCCCGGCGTGGAATCGGACGCCAACCGGATCCTGACCAACATAGAGATCCTCGCCCTGCCCCAGATACCCAAGTCCATGGTGGTCATCGGCGCCGGCGCCGTGGGGGTTGAGTTCGGCTCCATCTTCAAGAGCTTTGGCAGCGAGGTCACCATTGTCGAGTACCTGCCGCGCATGGTTCCCAACGAAGACGAGGACGTCAGCAAGGAACTGTCCCGGGTCTTTCGCAAGCGAGGCATCGACACCTACACCGGGGCCAAAGTGGAAAAGGTTGAGAAGGCCAAGGACGGGGTGAAAGTGACCTTCACTGGCTCCGATGGCAAGCAGGTAACCAAGGAAGCGGAGACCGTGTTGGTGGCCGTCGGCCGCGCGCCCCGCACCGCCAATCTCGGCCTCGAGGCTACCAGGGTTGAGCTGGAGCGCGGTTTCATCCGCGTCGACGAATGGATGGAGACCGGGGAACCTGGCATTTTCGCGATAGGCGACGTGGTCGCCGGAATGCCCCAACTGGCCCACGTGGCCGCGATGGCAGGCATGGTGGTTGCGGCTAAACTTGCCGGCAAACGGGCCCGGCCCGTGCGCCGCGACCGGATCCCCGCCTGCACTTATTGCGAGCCGCAAATTGGCAGCGTGGGCCTCACCGAGGCGCAAGCCAAGGCTGCCGGCCACCAGGTGAAGGTGGGCAAGTTTCCTTTCTCCGCCAACTCCAAGGCGTCCATCGTCGGCTCCCACGAGGGCTTCGTGAAGGTGGTTGCCGACGCCAAACACGGGGAGCTGCTGGGAGTCCACATTATCGGGCCGCAGGCCACGGAGATGATCGCCGAAGCGGTGGTGGCGCTGGAGCTGGAAGCAACCATCGAGGAGCTGATGTTCACCATCCACGCTCACCCCACCTTGGCGGAAGCGATGCTGGATGGCTTTGGCAGCGTGGAAAACATGGCCATCAATGTTTGAGCCGGCTCTTCTCTGATCATGGTCGTGTCCCTGGTCCATCTCGGCCGCCTGGATTACGCCACGGCGCTGGCTTTGCAGCAGCAGGTGTGCGCGTTGCGCCAGCAGGAGCGGATCGGCGACGTGCTGTTGCTGGTCGAACATCCCCCGGTGCTCACCCTGGGCAGGAATGCCCACCGTCAGCACGTCCTGGCCAGCGACGAGTTGTTGGCCCGTCGCGGCATTTCCCTGTTTGAGACCAACCGGGGAGGCGACGTCACCTACCACGGTCCGGGACAGCTGGTGGGTTATCCGATTCTCAATTTGCGCGGCTTTACCCCGCCGCTGGGCATTGTCGAGTACCTCCGCCGGCTGGAAGAGGTCCTCATTCGCGCCTGTGCCGACTTCGGCGTCCTTACCCAGCGCGCCGCCGGCCGCGCCGGCGTCTGGACCATGCCCGGCGGCGCCATTCGCGGAGAAGAAGATCGCCGCCCTGGGCGTCCACGTTGCCCGCGGGGTCACCACCCATGGCTTTGCTCTGAACGTGACCACCGATCTTGACGACTTCGCATTGATTGTTCCCTGTGGGATCCGTGACCGCGGCGTCACCAGCCTGGAAGCGGAAGTAGATCCCGCGCCTTCGTTCGAGCAGGTGGCCAACTCGGTTGCCCGCCACTTTGGCCGGGTCTTCGGGCGGCATGTGGTGTGGGTCGAAACGCTTGATCAGCTGCTACCCGGCGGCCTGCCGCTCGTGACCACACAGTAAGCGTTGGATTGCTCTAGAATGAGGAGTTCGCGTCAGGCCTGAAGGCCTGCGGCTCATTGCGAAAGGGAGTCCATGCCGACCGATGTAATCATGCCCCAGATGGGCGAGTCGATTTTTGAGGGCACCATCACCAAGTGGTTGAAGAAGCAGGGTGACACGGTGCAGCGGGACGAACCTCTTTTTGAGATCTCGACCGACAAGGTGGATGCCGAGATACCCTCTCCAGCCAGCGGAGTGCTGAGCGAGGTCAAAATCGCGGAAGGCAACACGGTCCAGATCAATACCGTGGTGGGCGTGATCGCCGACGCGGATGGTCAGCCTGCGCCGGCTCCTGTGGCTGCCAAAGAACCCCCAAGCGCCACTCCTCGCCTGCTCCGGCGCCCCCGCCGCCAGCTCCCGCAGCGACGGCCGGAACGGCTGCGCCGGCCCTCACCGACGTGATCATGCCCCAGATGGGCGAGTCGATTTTTGAAGGCACCATCACCAAGTGGTTGAAGAAGCCGGGCGATGCCGTGCAACAGGATGAGCCCCTCTTCGAGATCTCGACCGACAAGGTCGACGCTGAGATTCCCGCTCCGGCAGCCGGCGTGCTGGCGGAAATCAAAGTAGAGGCCGGCGCCACGGTGCAGATCAACACCGTAGTCGCGGTCATCAGCGTAGGTGGGGCGGCCGGTGCTGCCGCTGCTCCCGCACCCAGCGCCCGGCCCGCGCCTGCGGCGGTTGTGCCGGCTCCCACCGAGGCAGAAATTGAGACCAGCGAGACAGAGACCGGGGAACGGGTTCGCTCCTCGCCCCTGGTGCGCAAGATCGCCAAAGAAAACAACCTGGATCTGAGCAAGGTTCCGGGCACCGGCTCAGCAGGCAGAATCACCAAGGAAGACATTCTCGGCTACCTGGCCAAAGGCGGCGCACCCGCGGCGCCGGCCAAACCCGCCGTCCCAACACCGGCGGCTCCGCCGGCCCCAGTATCGGCGCCCGTGCCTGCGGCCGCCAAACCCCCTGCCCCGTGCTCCGGTGGTCACGGCTGGAGATGAACTGGTGCCCTTGACCCGCATGCGCGCCATCATTGCCCAGCGGATGGTCGACTCCAAGCGCACCAGCGCCCATGTGCACACGGTCTTCAAGATCGACATGAGCCGCATCGTGCGCATGCGCGAAAAAGAAAAATCCAAGTACGAGCAGCGCAACGGGGTCAAGCTTACCTACATGCCCTTTATCTCCCGCGCCGTCATCGCCACGCTGCGCAAGATGCCCATCGTGAACGCTTCGATGGAGGGAGACGCCATTCGCTACCACAAAAACATCAACCTGGGCATTGCCGTCGCCCTGGATTGGGGGCTGATTGTGCCTGTCATCCGCCAGGCGGAGGACAAGAGTTTCCTGGGCATTGCGCGAGCCATCGTCGACCTGGCGGAGCGAGCCCGGGCCAAGAAGCTCAAGCCGGAAGAAGTGGCTTCTGGCACTTTCACGATTACTAATCCCGGCATCTTCGGCGAGCAATTCGGGACCCCGGTCATCAATCAGCCGGAATCGGCCATTCTGGGTGTCGGCGGCCTCTTTAAAGAGCCTACGGTCGTTACAGATGAGAACGGCTCCGATTCGATCGCGATCCGCAGCATCATCCGTCTCACCCTGGGCTTCGATCACCGCATCATCGATGGGGCGGACGCAGGCAGGTTCATGGCGGAGCTGAAGAAATACCTGGAAAACTGGAACGAAGACATCGGCTAAACTGCGTAACTGTCGGCAAACAACACGCTGGGTGGCCCATTCAAGCCTTCTTGCCCCTGGCTTGAGTGGGATAACGGCACTGGATGTGCCATCCGTTCGTCACGCTCACCCTGGGAAATCAAAAAATCGCCACAAGACCAGGCAGCCTGAAGCACGTCAAGCTACAGTCTGCTCCTGGCCTCCATCACCCGCGCCACGGCCTCTTCCGCCGTGTCCGCGGTCGCCGACAGGTGGCCCATCTTTCTGCCCGCCCGCGCGGTGTGCTTCTCGTACAAGTGCAAGCTGACTTCAGGAACCGCCAATGCCTGGGCGAAGTGCGGTTCGTCCTGGAGTCCGTTTTTCAGCCAAAGATCGCCCAGCAGGTTGGCGATCGCCGCCGGCCGCATAATCCTCACATCGCCCAGAGGCAGATCGCACACCGCGCGCACCGCCTGCTCGAACTGGCTGGTCACGCAGCAGCGCTGGCTGGCGTGATAACTGTTGTGCGGGCGCGGCGCCAGTTCATTGACGTAGAGTCCGCTCCCGGAGGTGACAAACATCTCCACCGCCAGCAGGCCCTCCAGCTTGAGCTGGCACGCCATGCTGGTGGCAATTTCCCGGGCCCGGTTCTCCAGCGTAGGCGGTATGGAGGAGGGAAGCGCACTCCAGACCAGGATCTGCTGTTCATGATGGTTGGTCGCGGCCGGGTACGTGACCACCTCACCGCTTGGATTGCGCGCCACCATCACCGAAATCTCGGATTCCAGATCCAAACCCTGCTCCGCCACGCAAGGCTGCTCTCCTAACGTCCGCCAGGCATCGCCCACGCGCTCCGCCTGCGCCCTGTCGAGCTTCACCTGGCCCCGGCCGTCGTAGCCCCCGCGGGCCCGCTTTAAGTAGATTCGCGGTCCCAACTCCGCGACCGCCTGCCGCAGATCGTCTTCCGAGTAAATGGCCCGGTAAGCTCCCACCGGATAGCCCTGGTCCCGCAACCAGTTTTTTTGCTCGATCCGGTCCTGCACCATGGCCAGGATCTCCTTACCCGGGCGCACCGGGGCATGCCGGGCCGCAGCTTCCAGCGAGGCAATGGAAATCTGCTCGATCTCGAGCGTGATCACGTCACACCCGCGAGCCAGATCGGCGGCCGCGCGCGCGTCGTCCCAGGAGCCCACAAAGCAGGCGTCCACGACAAAACGGGCCGGGCAGGAAGGATCGGGATCCATCACCTGTACCCGATAGCCCATAGACCGTGCCGCCATGGCCGTCATGCGGCCTAGCTGGCCACCTCCCAGAATGCCGATGGTCGAGCCCTGAGCGATCGCGCTCAAGAGGGCAACTCCGCTTCCAGCACCTCTCGGCTGCGCGCCTGCCGCCACGCACGCAGCCGGTTGCCCAGCTCCGGATCATGACCGGCAAGAATGGCCACTGCCAGCAACGCCGCGTTGGCGGCGCCCGGCTTGCCGATGGCCAATGTGGCGACCGGAACCCCCTTGGGCATCTGCACAATGGAGAGCAAAGAATCGATTCCCTGCAGGCAGGTGGAAGGCACCGGCACCGCAAGCACGGGGACGATGGTCTTGGCGGCGAGCATTCCCGGCAGATGCGCAGCACCGCCGGCGGCTGCAATGATGATTTTCAATCCCCGCGGCTCTGCCTGCTCGGCATATTGAAAAAGCCAGTCGGGCGTGCGGTGTGCAGAAACGATGCGTGCTTCATAGGGAATGGCGAACTCCCGCAATAGGTCAAGGCAAGGAACAAGAACTTCGTAATCGCTCTTGCTTCCCATGACCACGCCAACGGTAGGAGAGGCGTTCATCCCGACGGTAGGAGAGGCGTTCATTTGGTTCGATTATCCCATCCCCGTCCGGCGCTAGACGCCAAGCTCCATGCGGGCGGTCTCTGCGATATGGGTGAGGTCAGAACTGGTCATCACCCGGATCTGGTGTTCCTCCATGGTGTCGAACGCATACTTGTAGCGAACGCTGCGCTCCTCATCCGGCTCGTCGTCGCCCTCCGGCCAGCCAATCGGCTCAATGATCGCGGTCAGCTCAAGTCTTGCTTTCTCTATCCTTTGCACTCCCTCCCTGAGGCTATGCGCGCTGAGGGCAAGCAACTTCGCGTCCACGGCATCGGCTTCGAGCGAGATCGCCTGGAACATTTTCACCGCGCCGTTGCGATAGCCGCAGTCGATGCGCAGCGGATCGCCGGGTTTGGTGTAATTGGCGGCGGCGATTTGTTTACGCATCAGCGTCCACACCCCGGCTGCCTCGAAGTGCGTGCGCATGGCCGCGACCAGCGCTGCCCGGCCGCCGCGCCGTTGTCTCCGTTCGCGCCGTGGGCTATCGACATACCGGCGCATCAGATCTTCCAGGCCGGCCAGAAATGTCTCCGCCAGGTACGCCTTGGTCTCGGTAATCTGTAACCCGTTGGAAAGCGAGCTCTCGAGCATCTCCAGGATGGGCTTGGGATGGTCCGCCGGTTGGGACCGTAGCCGGTGTCCTACCTCGATCTCCAATGCTTCCAGCATCGCCGTGTCCGCGTCCGGATCGAGGCAGCGTACCCGGCCCCAGTCGCGGGTAAAGCGCAGTGCGCTCTGCTCTCTCTCAGCGCCCCGCAGCAGCACGCCAATATTGACGAACTCGTTCTTCACCGGATCCGGCACATAGCGGATGAGTTGAAACTCGCACTGCTGGCGCTCCGCCATGTCCCCCTCCCTCGGAAATCAATTTACCCCGGCAACCTCTTCAACCCAAACCTTCACTATCTTGCACCCATCTCACCCCCCCGTCCCCCCTCCCTCCAACCTCCTCCGCGTCCCCTCCCCAATTCGGAAACGGCCGCCTTGCCGATTCCCTGAACGCCACAATCAACTCTCTCACCCGCGCCCGGCGCGCCAGCAGCCGCTCCAGCAGTATCTCCAGCGCGCTCAGATCTCCTCCATACCATTCCGGCGGAATGATCTCCGCAATCGCCCACGCCGTCTCCGGGGCCAGGTTCTCGATGCGGCTTAGCCAGGGTTCGAAGCTCTCCCAGCCGGTGACCCCGCGATAGACCGTGTTCTCGGCAAATACCCCGCCCAGGCTGGCATCGATAAACTTCCAGTCCCCGGCATGAAAACAGTATCCCTGGTCGATAAAGGTCGCGCGGTAGCGGCGCTCCCTCCGGCTCTTCTGAAAGACCGCTTGTCTGCCGTTGATGTTGCAGGTCCATTTATCCAGCGCCAGGATACCCGCGAACTCACCTAGATTGCGCACTTCGAGCAGCTGCTCCTCAGGCAGGTAGTCGACCACCTGCCCGGGCATCAACCCCCCCACCCAGCGCGAGGCGAAGTGGAGCCCCGCCTGGCATGGCCGCGCGCCCCCGCGAAACTCCATATGCAGATCGGGGGTATTGCGAATCAGCCAATCCGTCACCTCGATCACCTCCGAGTGGGGCACGGAAAGCCCGATCGCGGCGCCCAGGCGGGTAGCCAGCAGCTCATTGGCCAGCACCCGGACATGTTGCGGATTGTTGCGGAATTTGACTACGTACAGATGGTTGTCAGACGCCAGCATGAGCTGGCTCTGGGCTCCCCCCCGCATGCGTCGAATCTGCTGGATCGCCATCACTGCCACAGAGATCCCCTTTGCCGCCCAGTCGCTGCAAGTAGCAGCATACTCGACCCTCCGCTTCTGGTAGCATCGCCACGGAGGAAGCACATGGAACAGGCTGTAACCACCCCGAATGGCTCGCGCCGCAATGAAGATATCGCCCTGGATTTGTTGAAGTTTGTCGCTGCGTCGGCGGGGCTGGGAAGGGGCACAACCCCGGCTGCGGGCTTTGTCGCCGCTACCGGTTCTAAACCGGAAGAGCAGGTGAACCAGCTACTCGCCCTCTACTCAAAATGCCTCGGCGCTGTCCAAGGGAAGTGACGAGGGAAAGTAGCTACCTGGAAAACAACGTCCCGGGCAGCACCGCTGGATAAGAACTCCCCATGGCCTATCAAGGATGCATGGCTCGACCGCGGACGACCGTATTTTCGCTGGTGGTGGATACAACGCCACCCCACTCGACAGGATCCTCCGGGACTTTCCAGGAAAAGCCGCGCTTCGTTCCCGCACCTGTGCCCATGAGAGGTGAACCTGCTCTCAGCGTCGCCGTCTTTGGCGCCGGGGCCTTTGGCCGCAATCATCTGCGCGTCTATCGCCAGCTGGAGCAGTCCGGTTTCGGGGTGCGCTTGGCCGCGGTTGCGGAAACCGACCCGATTGCGGCCGAAACGCTGCGTCAGCAGGAGAACCTTATTGTCTTTTCCTCGCCCGAAGCGTGCCTGGAAGCCTGTCGTGCGGGCACACTCCCACCTGGATGCAGTTTCCATCTGCGTCCCCACGTCCGCCCATTATTCCGTGGCTACCCAGGCGTTGGCCCAGGGACTCGATGTCCTGCTGGAGAAACCTATCGCGGTCACCCTGGCCGAAGCCGATGCCCTGGTCGGGCAAGCGGCGGCCAGCGGGCGGATCCTGCAGGTGGGCCTTCTGGAGCGCTTTAATCCCGCGGTCACCGCCGCTGAGCCGTTGGTCCAGGGACCGATGTTTTTCGAAGCCCACCGGCTCAGCGTCTTCCATCGCCGCGCTCTCGATGTGGATGTGGTCCTGGACCTGATGATCCACGACCTGGACATCGTGCTCAGCTTTGTGCGCTCCCCGGTAACCCAGTTGCATGCTGTAGGCCTGAGGATTTTGTCGCCCCAGGTCGACATCGCCAACGTTCGCCTGGAGTTCGCTTCCGGCTGCGTTGCCAACTTCACCGCCAGCCGGGTGAGCACAGAAACAGTGCGCAAGCTGCGCTTCTTCCAGCCCCACCAGTACCTGTCGATTGACTATGCCCGTCAGGATCTGCTGGTCATCAGTTTGGCGCCGGATGCTTCGCCGGCCAAACCCGGCGCCCACCAAGGCCAGGGTCCAGCGGCCGCGCTGGTGCCCAGTAAGCCGCCGATCCAGGGTGGGGAACCCCTGCTGCTGGAGATTCAGTCTTTCCTCGATTCGGTTCGTACCCGCAGGCCGCCGCGGGTCAAGCCACAGGAGGCCCGCGATGCGCTCGCCTTGGCGCTCGAGATCAACCACGCCATTCAGGCCCACGCCGTCCGTGCCGGCCTGCCCTAGCCCGGCTGCTGAAAAACTCCAGTTTTGAAGGCTACGGCCTTTAGGCCGTACGTCAAACGGGCTACAAAAGCTTTGGGTGCCCCATTCCCATTGCGGAGGCTTGTGGCGTTGATACACCCCATGCGCCTTTCCTTAATGAAAGGCGCACACGCGGACCTCTCTAGCACAGCGTGGCAGGAAATCGGGGCAAGCCGTACTTTGGCTTGAGTGGCTACGGCCTCCCCCACTTTCTTCCGCAGACTGTTAAGGCAACTTCTGCACCTTGTAACCCTCAGGCACCTTCAATTCAAACTGGTCGTCCGCCAGCGGTTGATTCAAGGTGATTTTCTCCACCGTGAGCGTGATGCGGAACTCGTCCAGCAATCGATTGATGGTGATGGTGGCGGGGAATTGGGTCCCGTTGAAGTCCTGGTATGGCCCGTAAACCACCTGGGTCTCCAGGTCTCCGGCAGCGTTATAGATGTCCTGCCCGATGGGCAGCAGGTTCACCCGGCTGAAGTGGATGACTCGCAGCGGCGTGACCAGCTGAGGTAGCTTGGCCGATGAGCTTCGCTCCCCTGCTTTCAGTACGGTCAGGTCGTACTGTGGCTGCTCGATCAGTTGCTTGGTCTTCGCATCCAGCTTGATCTGGCTGGAGTTGGTGAGCGATACGATCGTGTCCGGGGAGATACTGCGAATCAGGATCGAATCCAGAAAGACATTCGGGCGCAGATTTTCCATGGGGTTGGCCGCCGGGGTGCTCACCGAATTGCTTCCCTGGATAGCGCGGCTGGGAGGGATCAGCAGGGTAAAGGTTTTGCCATCGCTGGCCAGGTCAAACGCCCGCAGGCGCACCACCGGAAGATATCCCAACACCCGCAGCATTTCCGGCTTGCGCATGCGGATGTAACCGTGAATGGAGGTGTAATCCGTCTCCTTGCCTTTGTGGGCTCCTCCCACGGAGGCGGCAAAATCTACGGTTGCGCTCAGTGAGGTCACCTGCTCGAAGCGCAGGTTGACGGCCTCCACCAATTGCGGTGCTTCGGCGTCCAGTACCACCCCCGCCAGTTTGGGCTGCTGCAGCGTGTGGGTGTGGCTCAGGCACCCGGTCAGGACCGGTACCAGCAGCGCCAAAAGCTTCAACCAGTCTCTCCGCATTCATTCAACTCAGGAAATGCGAGTATAGAGCAATCGCAAGCTCACGGCGTGGGGGCCAGGCATGGGCCGGGGTCTGTTCAATGAGCCCCCTGTGCGTCTTTGAGACCCCGCCGGTAGGCATTTACATTGCGCTCATGCTCTTCGAGCGTAATGGCAAACCGGGAGTGCCCGGAGGCCCCTGCATCTGCAACGAAGTAAAGAAATTTGCTTTCTGCAGGATGCATCGCCGCCTGGAGTGAGGCGATTCCCGGGCTGCAGATCGGGCCCGGCGGCAGGCCGGTGTGAAGGTAGGTGTTGTAGGCCGAGTCCCGCTTCAGGTCGGACTGATAAATCGTCCCCCGGTATTGCTTTTCCAGCATGGCGGCATAGATCACCGTGGGGTCGGTCATCAGGGGCATATCCTTGGCCAGACGATTCGCGAGCACGCTCGCCACCAGGGGCCGATCCTCCGCCACCGGGGTCTCTTTCTCCACCAGCGATGCCAGGGTCACCACCCGGTGATAGTCGCCTTCCAGTCCGATCGACGCGCTGCTCTGGCGGAATCGCCTGACCATCGCCGCCAGCAATTGGCTGGGTGGCTGGTGCCGCTGGAAGCGGTAGGTATCGGGGAAGAGATAGCCTTCCAGGTTCTTGGCCCCCGGGTCGAGATCGGCGATCAGCGCCACGTCCTGGCTGGCTGCGTTCAGAAAGCTCTCCTTCGATCCCAGTTGGGCATCCTGAACCGCCTGGGCGATGTCGAAAAGGTTGAAGCCCTCGGGAATGGTCACCGTCTGGGTGTAAACATCGCCGCGCACCAGGCGGTTGTAAACCGCCGGGAGCGTTGCCTGCTGCTCGAAGCGGTATTCCCCCGCCTTCAATGTGCCCCCGCGAAGGACATGCCAAAGATCGAAGACGTAACGGCTGCGGATAATCCCATGACCCTCGAGCAACGCGCCAATGGTCCGGGAACCCATGCCCGGAACCACCTCGACAAATGTCTCCGCCGGCGGCCCGGCAGGCAAAATGAGTTCGCGGGTGCCGAGAGAGACCGCAAGCAGAATCAGGACCAGAAAAACTAGCAGAAAACGTCGCACAGGGAGACCTTGGTGGATTGGATTCGCCTCCTGGATTTTATGATGCGATTCCTGATCCCGGATTTCCTGTACGCTGCACAGGACACGACCGCGTGCCCGGATTTCCTGTACGCGGGCCTAAGAAACGGCCACGTGTGCGGCTTTCATTGAGGAAAGCCGCATGGAGTGCATCAACGCCAATAAACTTCACAGGAAATCCGGCGTGTGCGGCTTTCAATAAGGAAAGCCGCATGAACTTCGCCATCGCCACCAAGCCCCACAGGAAATCCGGGTTGGTGCTTCTGGCGGTAACCTGTGCTCAGGGAACCCCGCCGATGGATCGAAGCAAGCAAATGGAGCAATCGCGGCCGGAGGGGCTTGGCCAACCAGCCGAGGCTTCGGAGGTACGGCTGGAAAGTCGTAGGCCGGGGCGCATTTTGGGTCTGGATGTCGGCGACCGCCGGATCGGGGTGGCGGTCTCCGACGAACTGGGCCTCACTGCGCAGCCCGTGCTCACCTTGATACGCAAGAACCGCCGCCAGGACCTCGGCTCCCTGGCTCGGCTGGTGCGCAAGTATGGCTGTGCCCAGGTGGTGGTGGGTAATCCGCTCTATATGTCGGGGGACGTCAGCCCCCAGGCGCTCAAGGCGCAGGCTGTCGCCCAGGCCCTTCAGCTCGAGACCGGGGCCGCGGTTACGCTCTGGGACGAACGGCTCTCCACCACCGAGGCCCATCGCCACCTGGATGCCGCCGGCCGCCTGCCGGCGGATCGTCGTGCGGTGATCGATCAGGTAGCCGCCGTGCTCATTCTGCAGAGCTTTCTGGACTCCCGGCGATGATTCCCGGCGATCCCTCCAGACCATGATCCCGCGCTCTGGAAAAGAGCGAGCAGAGCGGTGCACCAGCAAGAATGGCGGGCGCAGTCCGTCGTATAATCGTGTTTTCATCGAGTGCGTCGGAGCTGTTCCGTTGGTCGTAACCGCTTTTGGGCCCGTCGGCCACGCTGGGATCATTGCCAAATGCCTGAACACATAAAGAAAAAACTGGAAGAACAAATCCGCGAGTTGGAGCACGAGCTCACCCACGAGCTGCCTATCGAGATCAAGAAGGCAGCTTCGCTGGGGGATCTGAGCGAGAACGCCGAGTATCACATGGCGAAACAGCGTCAGGTCTTCGTCAACGCCCGTCTGGGACAGCTCAAGAAGCGCATGGCGGAACTCTCCCTGGTCAACCTGACCAATATTCCCAAGGACAGGATCGCGTTTGGCTCCACGGTCGTCGTCTTCGACACCACCAAAAACGAAGAGATCACCTACAAGCTGGTCACCAGCGAAGAATCCGACGTGAACCAGGGCTTGATCTCGACCACCTCGCCCATCGGCCGCGGCCTGGTGGGCAAGCAGGTTGGCGACATTGCGGCGATTGTGACTCCCAACGGCAAGCGCGAGCTGGAGATTCTCAAGCTGACGACCATTCACGACGAGGCGCCATGACCTCGACTTCGACGTGGACTTGGACCAGCACGTTCGGCAAGGGCTGTGGCGTCCTCCTGCAGTACATCGTCGATGGGCTGGCGCTCACCCGCATCTCGCCCAATGTGCTCACCTTCCTCGGCCTGCTGATCAACACCGTCGCCGCGATCCTCTTCGGTCTGGCCAACGAACACAATTACGTCCGCATGTTCCTCTATGCCGGATTAGTCATCATCGGGGCCGGCATCTTCGACATGGTGGACGGGCGGGTGGCGCGGCAGACGGACCAGGTCACCGTCTTCGGGGCATTCTTCGATTCGGTGATCGATCGCTACAGCGATGTCGTTCTCTTCTTCGGTCTGCTGGTCTTTTACGCTCGCGGCAATCGATTTTTCTACGTCGTTCTGGCCGCCTTTGTCATGGTTACGTCGCTCATGGTCAGTTACACCCGGGCCCGCGCCGAAGCCCTGATCGGCTCCTGTAAGGTGGGCTTCATGGAGCGGCCGGAACGGGTGGTTCTCATCATTCTGGGGGCACTCTTCAATCGCTGGGGGGTGATGGCCCCCGTCCTCTGGGTGCTGGCGGTGTTATCCACCGTGACCGTCATCCACCGCATCAGCTATACCTATCAACGAACCAAGACATCCGCTGCCAAGGTCAGCAATCAGGCCCCGGCTGCCGTAGCCGCGGCGCGCAGCAGCGCCCCTGATCCGCGCGGTAGCGCCCCTGATCTCGGTCCGGATCTTCGCCCCGCGCCCCGCGCCTGATGACGATGCATCCCGTCCTGCTGGTCCACGGCGGCGCCTGGGACATTCCCGGTGATCAACTCGAAGCCCATACCCGCGGCGTCACCCGCGCCGTCAAGGCGGGCTATGGCCTGTTGCGGGAGGGAGGCTCCTCGCTGGACGCGGTGGAGGCTGCAATCACTCTCCTCGAAGATGACGAGACCTTCGATGCCGGCCGGGGCAGCTTTCTTACCCGGGATGGCCGGGTCCAGTTGGATGCGCTGCTGATGGACGGAGCTACGCTGCGGGTCGGGGCGGTGGCTTGCGTCGAGAGGCTAAGGAACCCCATCCAGGCGGCCCGCCTGGTGCTGGAACGAAGCCCGCACGTCTATCTCGTCGGCCAGGGCGCAGAAGAGTTTGCCCGGGAACAGGGCATAGAGCTGATCGAGAACCAGGAGCTGGTCTTGGACCGCGAACGCCGGCGCCTTGCCGAGGCGCAGGCGCGCGAGCGGGCAGGTATTCCCGACCAGACCTTTGCCGGCACCCAACCGCCTGCTGACTCCCATGACACGGTGGGCGCGGTTGCCGTCGACGCCGCCGGGAATCTGGCGGCCGCCACTTCCACCGGGGGCACCCTCAACAAGACGCCCGGCCGGGTGGGCGACTCGTCCGTCATCGGTTGCGGCGGCTACGCCGACAATCGCAGTGCGGCCGCGTCCCTTACCGGCTGGGGCGAACCCATCATGAAGCTGGTGTTGGCCAAGTGGGCCGTCGACCGGGTGCCGCAACTGGGGCCGGAACAGGCCGCCCAGGATGCCATCGCCTATCTCTATGCGCGCCTCCAGGGCCATGGCGGCCTGATCCTGCTCGGTCCGGATGGCCGCTTCGGGATCGCCCACAATACACCGCACATGGCCTGGGCTGTCTGCAGCCGGAAGGGCGTCCGCGCCGGCACCAGCATGGCCGAAATTTAGCCACGGATGTGGAGAATGTTTCCATGACGCCCAAGCTCATTCTCGCTTCTGCCTCCCCGCGCCGGCAGGAACTACTAGCCCAGGCGGGCTATCATTTTGAAGTCCAGGCGTCCTCCGTGCTCGAGTCGCGCTGGCCGGGAGAGGACGCCATCCGTTTTGCCACCAGGCTCGCCCGGGAGAAGGCCGAGGAGGTCTTTGCCCGCCGCCCGAGCCGCGGCCGGGATGGTAGAACCAGCAATCGTCCTGGGAGCCGATACGGTTGTAGTCTGCGATCAGGAAGTGATGGGCAAGCCGGCGGACGCCGCGGATGCCGCCCGGATGCTTCTTCTGCTCTCTGGGCGCACCCACCATGTGGTCACCGGGGTGGCAGTGGTCTGGGGATCGGCCTCGCCACCCGCAGTCGAAGTCGCTGCCGAGCTGACCCAGGTCACCATGCGGACGCTCTCGCCCCAGGAAGTTTCCCGTTACGTAGCCAGCGGTGAGCCTATGGATAAGGCGGGCGCTTATGCCATCCAGGGTTACGCGGCGCGATGGATTCCCCGCATCAGCGGCTGCTACTTCAACGTGGTCGGGCTGCCGTTAGCCTTAGTCGCTAGCCTGCTCGAAGGAGCTGAATGCCGCTTGGCGACTCAATCCGCAACCCAGACCCAGCTGCAGTGATTTCCGGTTGGCCGAGAAGGACCCAGCAAAAGCTGGGGTGGCCCATTCAAGCCGCTTTTTGGCTTGAGTGGGCTAGAAGCAACACCCCGACACTTTAACCCCCGAGGGGAGCTTTTTTCGAACCAGCAACTCAGTGGAGCAAAGAACGAAGACAGTCAGCAGGGTGAGATCGACTGCGACAAGCATATGTGACCCCTTTCCGGCCTATTCCAGGGAAAGGCCGCCAATCATCGCTGTAAGTAGTGCTGTTCTGGGAACGAGCGTATCAAGCAAAATAGATTCCCGGTCGGCATGTGCGCCTTCCCCAACCGCTCCCATTCCATCCAGTGTGGGGATGCCCAGGGCCGAGGTAAAATTCCCGTCCGAACCTCCGCCCGTGGCTGCTTCCTGTAGTTGAAAACCCAATCCCGCGGCCATGGTTGCGGCGCGGCGAAAAAGCGCGACGGTACCTTTGGTTCGTTCCATCGGCGGCCGGTTCAGGCCCCCCGTAACCTCCAGCGTGCAGCAGCGGTCCACCGCGCGCAATGATCGGAAGCGGCGGTCCACGCGTGGCCCGTCGGCCGACCTGGCAATCCGGACGTCGAATTCCGCCCAGGCTTCGGCCGCCACCACGTTCGATCGCGTACCGCCGCCAATCACCCCCGCATTGACCGTGATCCCCCGGGCGAGGTCGGTGAAGGCGCTGGCGCATTCGATCTGGCGCCCCAGTTCCAGCACCGCACTGTGTCCCTGGCTGAAATCCACGCCGCTATGGGCCGCCACACCGTGTACTTGCAAGCGATAGTTGGCCACTCCCTTTCGGGCCGTCTTGTACGCCCCGGCCAAACCCTGGGCGGGCTCCAGAACAAACACCGCGTCGCATTTCCGGGCCAGCGACTCGGTCAGAGCTCGCGAACATTCGCTGCCTGTCTCCTCATCGCTATTGAGTAACAGCAGGACCGGCTTGTCCAGGCGGTCTGCTTCGCTCAACAAGCGCAGCGCGGTAAGCGCCATCACTACCCCGGCCTTCATGTCCAGAACGCCGGGGCCCCAGGCCCGGCCCCCGCGCAGCCGAAAGGGCATCTTTTTGAGCGTGCCCAGCGGCCAGACGGTGTCCAGGTGGCCCAACAGCATCCGGGGAGTTCCCCGCGCCGGCCCAAAACGGCCAATCAACAGGTCTCCGGCGGTCCTCTGCCGATTACGCCTGCTCTTGCCTCCGCTGGCACGGATCCACTTCTCCAGCAGGGTTACGCAGCGGTTGACCGCCATCCGGTCTTCGGTGGGGGATTCGATCCCAACCAGCTCAGCGATCATTTCCAGCATCTCTGGCCTTCGCCTGGCCACGGCGCGAGTCAGCTCACGGTAAGTTTGCATGCGTTCTTGTCTTCCTCTCACCCGCTTGTGGTACACCCTCTGCCCCGATCAGTTTGTGGCGTTTTTGACACGGTAAACCTTTTTTCATCCTATGTAGTCTATGGTTTTGCGACTATTTGCAAACCAGGAATACCAATTGGTTGAACTAGAGCAATTAGAAAAGACCATCGCGTCGATGATTGAATTCTCAGGAATCGGTCTCCACAGCGGGGCGCCGGTCGACATGCGATTATTGCCCGCGCCTGCCGGGTCCGGAGTGGTTTTCCGTCGCACCGACCTGGACAACTACGAGATTGCAGCCACCGGCAGAAATGTCGCCAAGGTCAGCTACGCCACCAGCATCATGCGCCAGGGAGTGCTCATCTCTACCACCGAGCATCTTCTTTCCGCCCTCATCGGCATGGGCGTCGACAACGTCATCATCGAACTGGACAATCTGGAGTTGCCCATCCTTGACGGGAGCGCGCTGCCCTATGTGGAGGCTTTTGCCCAGGTAGGCATCCGCAGCCAACGCCGCCGGCGGCAGTATCTGCGCATATTGAAAAGTGTGGAAGTTCGGGAGAATGGCAAGTTCATCGCCGTCTATCCTGGCGAAGGCTACAGCATCACCTACGACATCCATTTCCCCAACCCCATTGGACGCCAGGCGTTCACCGTGGACTTGGCCGCCGGATCCTACGGCGCCGAGATTGCCGCCGCCCGTACCTTCGGATTTCGTGAAGATGAGAAGATGCTGCGGGACATGGGTCTGATTCGGGGGGCGTCCGAAGAGAACGCAATTATTCTCTGCGGGGGCGCCGTGCAGAATGGACCCCTTCGCTTTGAGGACGAGTTCGTCCGCCACAAAGTACTGGACCTGATCGGCGATCTGGCTCTGGTCGGGCATCGCATCCTCGGGCGGGTGGTGGCCGAGCGCGCCGGACACGCCATGCACACCGCCTTGGTCTCCCGCCTGCTGCGCGATCGATCTGCCTGGGAGCTGGTCCAATTTCCCGCCCCGCGGCGCACCATGGTCGCAGTAGCCCCAGCCCGCTTAGCCACCGCCTGAGTATTCAGCCCTAATATTCCGCAAGAATCGTAGGAGCCGCCACCGGCGCGATCTCTGCTTCGCGGGATGCGCGCACGCGCTCGCCCAGCGCGTACTTCAGTTCCGCAATGCCCGCCCCGGTCACCGCTGAGATGGCAAAGAAGGGCAGCTTGCGCCGCTTGGCCATGGCGCGCAGTTTCTTAAGCTTCTCCGGGTTGGCCACATCCGCCTTGGAGGCCACCACGATCATCGGTTTCTCGTCCAGGCCATGGCCGAAGCTCTTCAGTTCGCCCATGATGACCCGGAAATCTTCCACCGGGTCGGGGCGGCCGCTGGCGTCGGAAACATCCACCAGGTGTACCAGCACCCGCGTGCGCTCGATGTGGCGCAGGAACTGCACTCCCAGTCCAGCCCCCAGGTGGGCGCCCTCGATAAGACCAGGAATATCGGCCACCACAAAGCTGTCTTCATGCGGCGGCTCTCCTACCGAGACCACTCCCAGGTTGGGCTCCAGGGTGGTGAAGGGGTAGTCGGCAATCTTTGGCTTGGCGGCGGAAATCCTTGAGATCAGCGTCGACTTGCCGGCGTTGGGATATCCCACCAGCCCCACGTCGGCCAGCAGTTTCAGCTCCAGCCGGTAGACCCGTTCTTCGCCCTCGCGGCCGGCTTCCGATTCCCGCGGGGCCTGATGCACGGCAGTCGCGAAATGCTGGTTTCCTCGTCCGCCTCGTCCGCCCTTGGCGGCGATGATGCGCTCATCGGGGCGGGAGAAGTCATGCACCAGCGCGCCCGTCTCGTCGTCGTACAGGACGGTCCCGACCGGCACTTTCAAAATCACATCCTCGCCCTCTTTGCCGCTGCAGTTGGAGCCCTCGCCGTGGCGTCCGCGCTGCGCCTTATGTTCCGGATTGAAGCGGAAGTGAACCAGGGTGTTGTGCCGCTCGCTCGACTCCATGATGACGTCTCCGCCGCGTCCACCGTCTCCGCCGGAGGGACCACCGCGGGGAACAAATTTTTCCCGCCGGAAGGCCACGCAGCCATTGCCGCCGTCCCCCGCCTTCACCCGAATTCGAGCCTCATCAATGAACATAGCGCCTACAGGCTGCAGAAAAACTCTGGTTCTTTGAAGGGTACGGGCTTCAGCCCGCAAGTAAATAATTGTAAACAAGTCCGGCTTTTTGCCGCATCCTACTCAGTATAGCCTCTTTAATTCTCTCCTTACCACCAACGGAAAACTCAGGGTGCGGGCCCGACTTTACGTGCGGCTCATGCTTTGTGTCGCGCGACTGTCGGGCTAAATGACCACGAAATGACGCTCGAGGACTCTTTACCCTATCCGGGTTTTTTCGCAGTCCTTCATCCACTCTAGTCTCGCAGCTCACCCGTGGCTCTGCGGCGTGGAAAACCTTAAGGCACAACCACCCGCGGAACCCGCGCACTGATCGCGCAAAGCACCTCCCACGGTATGGTGCCGGTCAGGTCTGCGAGATCCCAAGCATCGATCGAGTGCGCGCCCTGGCTCCCCAGCAGGACAGCCTCATCGCCGATGGCCACCCCAGGAATGCCGGTCACATCCACCGTCGTTTGATCCATCGAGATCCGGCCGGCAATGGGAGCCTCCTGGTCACGAATGAGAACCCGTCCCCGGTTCGACAACAGGCGATTGAGCCCGTCGGCGTAGCCGACCGGCAGCAGGGCCAAGCGCCTTTCCCCGTCAGCGGTAAAAGTCTGGCCATAACCGGCGCTCTCGCCGGGATGCAGTGTGCGCAAAGAGGTCACCTGGGTTTTCCAGGTGAGCACCGGGGCAAAGCCTGGGTCTTCGCCATTCCATGAGAGCCCGTCCATAGTCAGACGATCGAGGTATCCATAGAGCGCGAGGCCGGGGCGCAGCATCAGTCGCGTTCCCGTGCTTGCCGCCATCTCGATCAAGGCCTGCCGGTCCGATCCGGCAACGAGGCTTGACGAGTTGCCCGCATGCAGCCACCGCGGCCGGAGGCCTTGGGAGAGAATAAATTCGAGCGCCGCAGCCAGGCTTGCCAGCTGAGGATTGGGGCGCCGGGAAGACATCGTTTCCGGCGCACAAAAATGCGTCATCACTGCCTCCAGCCGGAGGCAGGAGCCGGAGTGAAAACGCCCCAACAGGGCAGCGGCTTCCCCGGAAATCTCTCGGCCGGCCACGCGCACTCCCTGCCGCGACATGCCGGTGTCGATCTCCAGGTGAACCGCGAGACTCGCGGCCGGCATGCATCGCGCCGCCGCGGCTGCCTCCAGCAGGTCAAGCTGCCAGTGCTCCCATACCACCGGGGTCAGGTTCTGCTCAATGACGGTCTCTGCTTCCCCGGCCCAGATTCCAGACATCAACAGAATCCGCGGCTGGGGACAGACGGCGCGCACCGCTGCGCCCTCCTCCGCCCCGGTCACTCCTAACCATTGCGCTCCCGCGCCGGCCAGCAATGGGGCGCAAGCCAGCAGGTCATGGCCGTAGGCATTGGCCTTGACCACCGGCATCAAATCAGCCTGGGTGCCCGCCGCATGGCGCAGCTTCTCATAGTTGGCCAGCAGCCGGTGGCGGGACACCTCCGCCCAAAGAGGTCGGGTAAACATCGGGCTAGTATTCGCCCGGCGCTTCACCAAAGGCCATGTTTTCAAAGCGGGTGCAGTCGGCCCGATAGGCGAGATGCACCGAGCCGGTGGGTCCGTTGCGCTGCTTGGCGATGATGATCTCCGCCTTGTTCTTTGAGTCGGGATCTTCTTCCCCGTTCTCATCCTTGTTGTAGTAGCTGTCGCGATGGATGAAGGCGACCACGTCGGCATCCTGCTCGATCGAGCCCGATTCGCGCAGATCGGAGAGCATCGGCTTCTTGTCGCCGCCCCGTTGCTCCGAGGCGCGGCTGAGCTGGGAGAGCGCAACCACCGGAACCCGCAACTCCTTGGCCAGCGCTTTGAGGCCGCGCGAGATGGCGGAGACCTCCTGGGTGCGGTTTTCGTAGCGCCGGGCGCCCACGCCGAAAGTAGAAGCGGTCATCAGTTGCAGATAGTCGATCACGATCAGGTCCAGGCCGCCCTGCTGCCGCTGCAGCCGCCGCGCCTTGGCCCGCATCTCGGAGAGCGCGATCGCCGGCGTGTCATCAATAAATATCTTGGCCTCGGCCAGCCGCTCCAGCGCCTCCATCAACTTGCCTCGATCCTGTTTAGGAATAAAGCCGGTTTGGATCTTCTGCATGGAAACCAAGGCCTGCGAGGCCAGCATGCGCCGTAGCAGAGACTCTTTGGACATTTCGAGCGAAAACACCGCCACCACCTTGCCATCCCTCACCGCGGCGTTCTCCGCAATGTTGATCGCCCAGGCCGTCTTGCCCATGCTGGGACGGGCGGCGATGATGATCAGGTCCGAAGCCTGCAGGCCGCTGGTCATCTTGTCGAATTGGGTGTAATGGGTGGCCAGCCCGGTGACCTCTTTCTGTTGCGCGTACAAGTTGTCAATCGTGCCGAAGGAGTCGCGTACGATTTCCGGAATGCCGGTGAAGCCGCGGGTAATGCCGCGCTCAGAAACTTCGAGCAGGCCCGATTCGGCGGAGTCCAGCACCACCAGCGCCTCATCGCTCTGGTCCGCCGCCCGGGTGATGGCCGTGCTGCAGATGATGATCAGCTGCCGGGCGAGGGATTTATCCTTCACAATCCGGACGTACTCTTCAATGCTGGGCCGGCGCGGCAGACCCTCCGTGAGCGAGGCGAGATAAGCGACACCGCCCACCGCCTCCACCTCCTTGCGCCGTGCCAGTTCCTCCGCCAGGGTCACGATATCGACTGCGCGGTGGGCGTCGATCAGCTCCGCCATCCGGCTGTAGATGCGCCGATGTGAATCCAGGGAGAAGTCTTCCGCGGTGAGCTTTTCCGCCGCCTCGTTATAGGAGTGATTGTCGAGCAGGATCGCGCCCAGGATCGAACGTTCTGCCTCCACGCTGGCGGGCAAGCCGCGGTCCAACGAAACATCGGAAAAAGTGGCCAAAGGGGGAAACTCCAAGTTCAGTTTGACCCGTGGGGGAGTCCGTCATCAATCTGCAAATGTGGACAAAGTATCATTATGCAAGGATGCGTTCTTTATTCATCACGTTCTGCCTCTTGATGCCTGGACTGATCTCCGGAGCACAGCAAGCAACGAAAGCAACTACAGCGCCACCCGAGTTTAAAGAAATGCAGCAGGTGGAAGATCGCTGGAACGACGCCGTGACCAAGCGGGATCAATATGGGTTGGAACTGGTCCTCGCGCCACAGTTCATTGGCATATCCGCCACAGGCGATGTAAGCACGCGCAACCAGGAGATTGCGCGCCTCTTCGTCAAGAGCGAAGAGCCCGACTCGCTGTCGCAAAAAGTAGTGAGCGTGCGCTTCGTGGGCGACGTAGCGATCGTGAATGGGACCTACGTGATGAGCTGGAAAACGGACAAGGGACCGGTGCTCGAAAAAGGCATTTTCTCCCACGTCTTCGAGCACGTGCGAACCAATTGGCTTTGTCTCAACTCGCAACGCACGGTGGTGGCCGAAGATAGCAAACGGGCCGCTGCCCAGGAAAAGCCCAAATCAAAGTCCAGCAATGCCGCGCTGCCGATGCATATTCCGCTGGTCTACAAGGGGCCAAACAGCACCCAGCCCCCGCCTCGCGCCCGGCACCGGTCAGCCTCCCCCGTATAATACCTGCTGGGTGGCCCATAGCCAGAGCCCAAGAGAGTTCTAACTAGGACGGGCTGCGGTGGCACATTCAAGCCTTACTTTGGCTTGAGTGGGTGGCCAACTGCTGTCCTCGTACAGCCTTTCAGGAAGCAGCGTCCCAAGCGCCCGTGCGATATAGTTCTCCTGCCATGCGTACCTGGATCCTTTTGCTGCTCACCGTGCCGGCTATTTCTCAGCCTCACCGCATTCGCCGCCGACAAAATGACCGCCCCGCAATTGATCACCCTGGCCCAATCCCACAGCGCCGGCCTGGCGGATGGGATCACCGCCACCTTCACCCCTCAGGAGTTGAAAGAAGGAACGGCGTGGGCCGGCCAGGGCCATGATTTCTTCTTCGCCTTGCAATCCTCCACCCCGCCCGCGCTCTTTATCGACGGCGTTCCCGGTCCGCAAATGCAATCCTTGAGCCCCGCCGGCCTATGGTATGCGGTGGCCAGAATAGAAGAGCTGGGCACGCTGCACGCCTTTTACTACCAGGTCGCGGGAACCAAATTCGGTGGACGTCTGGATCTCCCGGCGTTCGGCCCCGACTCTTATCTCCAGGCCGGCGTGCCTTCCGGCAAGCTCTCAGAAGAGCTGATCCACACCAGCAAAATCTATGACGGCATGAAGAGCCAGTACTGGGTGTACGTGCCCGCCGGCTACGACCCCAAAGTTCCCGCGGCCCTCATGGTCTTTCAGGACGGTGCCGGGTATATCCATCGCGATGGCAACAATCCCGCCCTCAACGTGATCGACAACCTGATCGCGCAAAAGAAGATCCCGGTCATGATCTGCGTCTTCATCAACCCTGGCGACGTGACCGATGCGCCGGGGACGCCGACCTACCGCTTTGTGCAGGCCTACGCCACGCAGTGGAACCGCACCCTCAAAGACTCCATGCGCAGCACGGAATACGACACCGTGAGTGAGCGCTATGTCCGTTTCCTGCGCGATGAGATCCTGGCTGAGGTCTCAGCCAAATACAACCTCCGCAAAGATGCCTACAGCCGTGCCATCACCGGCCTCTCCTCGGGTGGCATCTGCTCCTTCAATGCAGCCTGGCAGATGCCCGATCAATTCAGCCGCGTGATCAGCTGGATCGGCAGCTTCACCAGCATCCAGTGGAAAGAAGATCCGGCCATCCCCGACGGCGGCCAGGATTATCCGGAGAAGATTCTGCGCGAGCCTGCTCGCAATCTTCGCGTATGGCTGCAGGATGGCGCCAACGATCAGGAGAACGATCGTTACGGAAGCTGGCCCCTGGCCAACATCCGCATGGCCAACGCATTGAAGTTGAAGAACTACGATTTTCATTTCAGCTTTGGCCAGGGAACGCACAACTCCGGCCACGGCGCAGCCGAGTTTCCGGCGGAGATGATCTGGCTATGGCGTGACTACGATCCGGCGAAGACCAGCCAGGCCTACGAAATGGACCCGGCGGAAAAAACCAAGCCGCTCTTCCGGGTGGCGATAACCAGCCGGGACGCGCGCTGACCTGGCAATCCCAGCAGGACGACTGGACGGGCCCGCCGGCCTCTTTCACCCCGCCAATGGCAGCCGGCGATAGTCCTTGTGCTCCAGTCACGGGTCACCGTAGTATTGGGGGTTCGGCCCCCAAAAAATTCTCGCGATTACCTCAACTGGAGCGCATATGAAGATACTGATCCGTTCGACGCTGGCGGTTACCGCGCTGGCTGTAACCGCAATGATCGCTTTGCAGGCAGGCATAGCACAGGCTCCTGCAGGGGCCCCTGCAGGTGCTACCGGGCTGTGTAATGACGGGTCCTACTGGACCGGCGCGAGCAAGAGCGGCGCGTGCCGCGGCCACAAAGGGGTGAAGACCTGGTATGCATCCACCAGCACTACCCCGCTCCCGCCACCGCGCCGGCAGCTCCCGCGGCTCCAGCTACTGCTCCTGCAGCAGCCGCCCCGGCTCCTGCCGCCGCGCCCGCGCCCAAGACCAAGACAGCGACCACCACATCCACCACTCCGGCTCCCGGGGGTGGCCCCGGTCTGGTCTGGTTGAATACCTCCACCAAGGTCTACCACTGTCAGGGGACGAAATATTACGGTACGACCAAAGCCGGCGCGTATATGACCGAAGCCGCGGCCAAGGCCAAAGGCGCCCACCCGGATGCGGGCAAGCCCTGCAGCTAACGCTGGGAACTCTTATCGTTGAAAGGGCGGCGATTCGTAATTTAGACCGCCGCCCGATTCTCAGCCTGCATCGACCCGGCCCGCTTATCGATACATAGTAAGAAAATCTGCGCGGCAACCCCGGTCCACCCAGATCCCGCGGCCGTCGAAGCCCCATGTCTGACCTTGAATGCAAGGCGACCCGCTGCGTTGGTTTGTCAGCTGCACCCCGCGGCTGGTGTTCGCCTGGCAGTAGTTGCGTTTGCCGTCATTTGACGAGCAGGTGATCGTTACCCCCCGGGATGGACCGCCCGGGCCGTAGCCGGGACCGCCGCCGCCAACGTTCACCCGAAAATCAGCGCGGCAACCCCGATCGACCCAGATCCCGCGGCCGTCGTAGCCCCAGGTCTGCCCTTGAATACAAGGCGACCCGCTGCGCTGGTTGATGAGCTGTACTCCACGGCCGGTGTTTACCGGGCAGTAATTTCGCTTTCCATTATTCGACGAGCAGGTCACGGTTGCACCCGGAGGTGGCGGTGGGCCGCCCGGGCCAGGGCCATAGCCGGGGCCGCCACCACCGCCCAAATAGAAATCTGCGCGGCAGCCCCGGTCCACCCAAATACCTTGCCGATCGTAGCCCCAGGTCTGCCCCTGGATACATGGCGAGCCGCTGCGCTGGTTTGTCATCTGCACTCCTCGACTGGTGTCCACCCGGCACAGGTGCCGTTTTCCATCATCGGAAGCACACGTAACATTGCGCCCATTCTGCGCCGTAATCCCGCTTTGCGCCCGGGCTCTGGATGATCCGCACCATGCGCCCTGGATTGCCAACAGCAAAACCAGCCAAATTGCGTTTCTCATTCGTCGCTCTCCTTGAAAAGGCGTAGCAGCCCTTTTTATTGCGCCGCTACTGATCATAGGGTCAATCAGGGGCACTGCGCTCGACTGAATGGATGACCTCAAATAAATCCGCAAATCACCAAACGTGAACCGTGAAGCAGGATCTCCCGCGCCAATTCGCAAGAGGCTCGTAGGCTCAAATGAATTCCACACCTCGGGTTCTCGCACCGCAGTAATTGTGCGATGGACAACCGGGCTTCTTCAGCCCAGGCTTTCATCTCGAACACGGACAGGTCGCCGATCCGGGCCAAGCGGTGCCAGCCCCGGACTTCACAGGCTGCGGAAAAACTCATGCTTTGTGTCAGGGCACGACTTTAGTCGTGTCGCAAATGGTTGACAATAGGTCGGGCCTTAGAGAGCTTGCGAGTGAAGAGAGAAACCGGAACGAAAGCTGGGTGGCCCATTGCCCCGATTTCCTGCGGAGGTTTGTGGCGTTGATACACCCCATGCGCCTTTCCTTAATGAAAGGCGCACACTCGGACCTCTCTAGCACAGCGTGGCAGGAAATCGGGGTCAAGCCGTACTTTGGCTTGAGTGGGTGTACCATGCCTCAGCCCACTCGTTTGTCATTAAGTACCGGAGCGACCGGTCCCGGCGTGCCGTGGAAGCGCAGTAGAAGGACCTGCTGTTTCTCTCTCGGTTCCCACGCCTCTCTTTAAGCCCTGCGGTGTTGCTTTTCCTGGCCCGCTGCAGAGTTTTCCGCAGCCTGTAATTAGCCCGGGTGAGCATGCCCCAATCGTGCCCCAAGTTTGAAACTTCCGGCTCTCACGCACACTCTTTGCCTCGTGCTCTCGATCCAACTTTTACACGAACTCCAACTGGTCGCCGACCGTCATCTGGCAATTGCTGATTTGGCCGGCTGGTAGTTCCAGCATGCTATGTGTTTTCAGGTCGATGCTGGTAACCCTGAACGGAGCCAGGCGATGCCAAAGCTTGAGCACCCGTAAATCCCTGCTGAGCGCGACCACATCGATCGCAAACAACATGCCAAACGTATGGATTCCGGATGAGGGCCTGATCAGCAGCCCGCATCCGGAATCAAGCCGTCTCTTTCCCGCCAACCCAATCAGGCGGGTGAGAGACGTATCAGCG
The DNA here is from genome assembly GCA_963736535.1 of uncultured Acidobacteriaceae bacterium. Lineage (GTDB taxonomy): Bacteria > Acidobacteriota > Terriglobia > Terriglobales > Acidobacteriaceae > PALSA-350. The sequence continues at coordinate 136,821 of CAVTPN010000002.1, read as the reverse complement.
ATGGTGATCTGTGTGCCCACCGTGCTGGCCCTCGTTACGTTTCTGAGGTTCATTGTGTTGTCTTCACCGGTCAAGGCGTGGAAGGCCAAGCACGGTCAATCAGCCTATGTTTTCGCGTGCTTTCTGCGGTAAATCACGAAGGCAAGCACGGCCACCGCCAAAACGCCTGCTATAACTCTAATGATCGTTGTCGAATCCATAGAATGTTTCCTCCTTTCTCTCGATCTCCCATAACTTTTTGTTGCTCTCGCTCCAGAGAGTCGCGAGCAATTGCGCTATTTAAACGACTGCATATTCTTGGCAATGTTCAGAACCGCGGGCGCGAGCAGCACAATAAAAATGCATGGGAATATGAACAGTACAAGGGGAAAGAGTATTTTGATTTTCGTCTTCGCGGCCATCTCCTCGGCCCGCTGCCGTCTTTTCAAACGGATCTCGTCACCAAACCTGCTTAATGCTCTGACAATGGGAGTGCCGAACCGGTCAGCTTGCGTGAGCATGCTTACGAAGAGTGAGAACTCGGGAATCTTTGTTCGGTCGGCCGCGCTCTTCCATGCCTCCAGCCGAGGCTTGCCGGCAAGTTGCTCCAGGTTGACCTGCATAAACTCCTGGTGGATATCCGGATGACTGATGATCAGCTCCTGTCCAACTCGTAGCATTGCCTGGTCCAGGCCGAGACCCGCCTCCACGCAGATCACCAACAGATCGAGTGCGTCGGGAAGGCTTTTCCTGATTCGTTCTCTTCGTTTCCGGATCTTCGTCTTCAGCCACATATCCGGGACCAGGTATAAGACAGCGGCCAGAGACAAGGCCCAGAAGATTGTGTTGCTGTGAATCAGGCTTCCGCAGATCAGGCCCAACAGAGGACCAAAATCCGGCTGGCGAAGTATGCGTTCATGCTCCGGCTGCTCTTGAGTCCCGCACTCAGGAGTTGCTGTTTGACCCTTTCATCCTCCGTTAGACCAAACCGAACCCGCACCGCCTTTGCCATGGAGAGGATGGTCTCCTGCATGCGCTCTTTGGTGCCGACGTTTCGCACGTCCGGGCGGTTGCTCTGCACCATCTCCATGATCCGCCTGGCGGCCGGCGAGGGCCTCAGAATCACTGGAGCCAGCAGCAGCGCAAGAACCAGAAAGACCGTAAGCGTGAGAGCGATGTAAAAGACCAGGCCCATATCTGTCTAAACCTCAATTCCATTGACGATGCGGCGAATGATGAACGCGCCCAGTGCGAGCATGCCCATGCTGAAGTACATCAGCTTGCGGCCGAACGGATCTTGAAAGAGGATGCTGGAGTAGCCCGGATTCACCAGGTTGAGCACCACCATCATCACGATCGGAAGCGCGCTCAGGATCCATCCCGTAATTCTTCCCTGGGCGGTTTGCACTTGAATCTCCCCCTGAATCCGCAGCCGCTCGCGAATGACGAAGACCGTGCGATCCAGAATTTCGGCCAGGTTGCCGCCGGTGTCCTTCTGCACCAGGATCGCCGTCACCAGAACGCGCAGGTCAGACGAGGGCACGCGCTCCAGAAGTTGCAACAGTGCGTCCCGCATCGGCAAGCCGAGGTTCATCTGTTTGAAAATCTCCCCGAATTCCGAGCCGGCCGGTTCCTGCGCATTCTCAGAAAGCATTTCGATCGCGCTTACCACGGAATGGCCGGCGCGCAGAGCGCGGGCCAGCATATCGATGGACTCCGCCAGCACCGCGTTGAAGGCCTTGATCCTCCGTGAACGCTTGAAGGAAAGAATTCCGTAGGGCAGCAAGCCCAGTGCTAACCCGCCGGCTACATCGACCAGCACCACCGACGCGAACAGCCACGTAGTGAAATATCCGCCAAGGAACAAGCCCAGGCTGGTCAGGATCAGGCTAGCCACGGTGGTCGAGCTGTTCCCCTGCAGGATGCGGAGTTGCAGTCTCTGCGCGAATGGGTAAGGTTGCAGCATTTCGTCCAGCCAGCCAAACCGGCCCTTGCGCGTAGCCTTGAACAATTGCCCTGTCTCCGCGCTGGCGCCCTGCTCTTTCTTCGCGGAAATGGGGATCGATGCCATCCGCTGCGCGATGGTCTGCTCCTTCGGCGAACGCCGCGTCATCGCGATGACCACCCCAAACGTGGCCAGCAGAATCGCGATAAACCCGAGCACCAGGATAGCCATCTCTATAGCCCTACACTTCCACCGAGTAGTCGAGCAGACCGGTTGGCAAAGGGATCCCCGCAGCCTTCAACTTGTCGCCGAATTTGGGGACGATGCCGGTCGCGCGAAAACGGCCCTTCACCTTCCCATTGAGTCCTAGTCCCTCCTTTTCAAAAAGGAAGATGTCCTGCATGCTGATCACATCGCTGAACGCGCCCGTGAGTTCGGTGATATGGGTAACCCGGCGCGAACCGTCGCTCATGCGGGCTATCTGCACGATCAGATGTACGGCGGAGGCAATCTGCGCGCGGATCGCCTTTTCCGGCAGGCTCACGCTGCCCATCATCGCCATCGTCTCCATGCGCGCCACGGCATCCCGCGGCGTGTTGGCGTGCACGGTGGTCAGTGAGCCGTCGTGGCCGGTGTTCATCGCCTGCAACATGTCCATGCACTCTTCGCCACGAACCTCGCCCAGCACGATCCGGTCGGGACGCATACGAAGCGCGTTGATCACCAGCTCTCTCTGCTTCACCGCGCCCTTGCCTTCCACGTTCGGGGGCCGGCACTCAAGCCGCACGACGTGCGCATGTTTTATTTGCAACTCGGCCGAGTCTTCAATGGTGATGATGCGTTCGCGCTCGTCGATAAAGCCGGAGATCACGTTCAGCAAAGTAGTCTTGCCCGCGCCGGTGCCCCCGGAGACGATGATGTTGAGCCGGGCCTGCACCGCGCCCTTCAGGATTTCGAGCATCGGCTCGGTGAGCGCCTTGTTACGCAACAGGTCGTCAGCGGCCAGTGGTTTCGAGCCAAACTTACGGATGGAGAGGATAGGGCCGTCGACGGCCAGAGGCGGAATGATCGCATTGACACGCGAGCCGTCCTTGAGACGGGCGTCCACCATCGGTGAGGACTCGTCCACTCGCCTTCCTACCGCGGAGACAATCTTGTCGATCACGTGCATCAGGTGCCGGTCGTCTTGGAAGATGACGGTGGTCTTTTCCAGCACGCCGCGGCGTTCGACATAGATGGAGTTGTAAGTGTTGACCAGAATGTCGTTGACCGTCGGGTCCTGGAGCAGCGGTTCCAGGGGACCCAGGCCGAACACTTCATCCAGCACCTCCTGCGCCAACCGGTCCCGTTCGCGCTGCAGAGAGTGGAATGCCCTGCTCGCCGATCAGCTGATGAATCACGCGTAAGCAGCTGCTGTTGCGAAGAGGGATTTCCGTGCATCAGCGCGATCTTCTCCAGGTCCAAACGCTTGATTAGCTCCTGGTGCACCGCGGCCTTGATCTCCTGTTGCATTTTGAGCGCAACCGGTCGCGCCCCTCTCACGATGGCGGGAACGATCCGGGCGCTTCCATTGCTAGTCGAATCAGGCATACAGAAATCCTCGAAGGGTACAGGCTTTACAGGCTGCGGAAAAACTCATGCTTTGTGTCAGGGCACGACTTTAGTCGGGCCGTAAACGATTACGAATAGGACGGGCTTTAGCCCCTGAGGTATTCCTTTCCGTCCGCTGCGGGCTTTTTCCGCAGCCTGTTTAGCCGCTGAGGGTTGCTTTCCCCTTTTTCCCCAGCCGCTTGAAACCCGCATTATTTCCATAAGGCGAACCTCTTCTTGGCCGGCTCCGCAGTGGACGGCCCCGCGGCCCCGGCTAATGCGGCGGCCCACTTTGTTATCTGCTGGGAAAACTCTGACTTGTTATCCGCTGCCACCGGTTCGCCGGTATTGATCGATTGCACCAGCTGGCTATAGTTATTGGCGATCTTGAATGCAATGGGCAGGTGGACGGCTTTTTCAATCTGCTCGATCGTCACCGCCTCGTGCGAGGAGTAGCGGTTGATCACCACCTGCAGCTTCTTGGTCGCCTGCTCATTCTGGATCAGCCCGTCCACGTAGCGGGAGAGATCGCGGATGGCCCCGATCTCCGGAGTCGCGATCAGGTATATCCAGTTGGAGAGGGCAATGACGGCAAGGTTGATGTCTTCGAACGATGCCTCGCAATCCAGTAGAACGAAATCGTATTGCGTGCCCAGGAACTCCAGTGTCCGCTCGACCGAATCTGTGTCGGTCTTCCATAAGCCGCCATAAACGTCAGGAGAGGACAGAACATCCAGGCCGCTCGCGTGGGTGGCGATGAATCCGCGGAGCAAGTCCTGGTCCAGGCGGCTGACATTCTGCACCAGGTCATAGAAGTGATGGTTGCTCCCATCCATTCCGAGGTAGAGGGCTACGTGTCCTAACTGGGGGTGGTTATCAATGAGCAGCACTTTCTTCCCCAAGCCCCGCGCCAGGTACATGGCCAGATGGACCGCCAGCGTAGTGGTGCCGACGCCGCCTTTGGCGCCGAAGAAGGAAAGAATCTTTCCCGAATTGTGCGCCCGGCCTATGGTGGCCGACCAGCGATGATCGAGACGGGTGAGCGTATCGGCAAATTCGTCGGCGTCAAAAGGCTTGGCGAGGAATTCACTGTACCCAGCTCGCATGGCCCGCAGTAGCAGGTCAGGGTCGGCGGTGGAAGAGAGCGCCAGGATCGCAATCTTGTGGTAAAAGCTCTGGCGCAGAAATTCAGCGGTCTCGAGCGCAAGCTCCGGGTCCTTATCGAAATCAACCAGCGCGATGCAAGCCCGCGCTTCGATGGCTCGCTGGGTAAGGGCCGGAAGCTTGGTGGCGGAGAAGTAGTTCTCGTAATCCACAGGAACCAGCGTCCAGGGCAGATGAGAAGACGTCTTGCGAATCTGCTCCACCGTCGCATGGTCCACCTGCACCGTCAGCAGCGCCACCTCGAGAGCATCTGGATTGTGGGTGTCGTTGATCACTGCGTACCTCCTGTTCCTGGTGGTGGTTGCGCAGCTGGTTTTTGCTTGCCCGTCTTCTTGTCAAACTGCGCCGGGTCGAGCCACGGCACTGGGAGTTTCGGTAGCGTCGGCGATGTCGTGTCGTTCAGCGGATCGACCAGTGAGGGCGTCACCACCACCATTAACTCCACCACCGAGTGATTCACGTTTTTTGAGTGGAACAGCTGGCCCAGCACCGGCACGTCACCGAAACCCGGCATCTTGTTGAAGATATCGGTGGTGCGATGATCGAGCAGTCCGGAGATGGCGAAGCTCTGTCCATCGCGCAGCTCTACTTGTGTCTCCGCCCGGCGCGTGGAGATCGCCGGAATCGTGTACCCGGAGATGGTGACCGCATTGGTGTAATCCAGGGCGCTTACCTCGGGCGCCACCTTCAACTGAATGGTTCCATCCCCATTGACGATCGGCGTGAAATCGACTTTGACTCCATAAGGCCGGAACTGGATGGTGATGGACGTAAGTCCTCCCGAGGAACCCTGAACCACAGGGAAGGGAAACTCGCCCCCGGAAAGAAACGACGCCTTCTGTCCGCTCACCGTGGTAATCGTCGGCTCGGCGAGAATCTGTGCTATCTGCCGGTCCTGCAGATCCTGCAGGGTCAAACCGATATTCAGGCCGAAATTGTAGAAGAGCAGATTGAGAGGGTTGTTGGTAGTAAGCGTTGCCGGTGTAGTTCCACTCGACGGCGTATAGGTTTGCGTCGAGGGAAACTGTCCGGTAGTGGAATTGACTAGATTCTTGCCCTGGCTGAACAGGTTAATACCAAACTGGTCGAGCTTCGTCCGGTCGATCTCGACGATCTGGACCTTCAGCCTCACTTGACTGGGGTGCAGCTCCCTCACCACCAAAGAATTCACCACGTTCTTCGCATACAGGCTCGCCAGCTTGAAGGCGGCCTCGGCAGAGGCCTCACTGAACACCATGCCGGAGAGAGAGACGCGGTCCTGCTGCGCTTCCACCGTGATGTTGTCGTACGGCAGCGCCTCGCGAATCTCCCCCTGGAGACTGGCGACATCCAGGTCGGAAAAAACCAGGTAGGTGCTCGACTGGCCCCCTTCATCCCACAAAATCAGGCTGCTCACGCCGGGTGTTTTCGCCGTGACCACGATCTGCCTGGGGCTCGATGTGAAGGAATCGACCACCAGGGGATTGCTCACATACACGCGCTTCAGACGAGTCACGGTGGTGATGAAAATCGAGCGCCCCACCAGCACATGCAGCGCCTGGCTCGCGGATTGTGTCGAGCTGGGGAGCGCAGTCGTTGCGTCCGGCAAGGTCGCCACCTGCATCGCGGTCACAGAAGTAGCCGCAGGAGCCGTTGCTGCTGGCATAGTGGCCGCGGTTTGTGCCTGGCTGATCCCGCCAAACATAGCCCAAAGAATCGCGCGATATGTACCTCCACAACGACCATACGTAACTATCAACGTTCCCGCCTCAGAGCATTTTTGCTAATGGCGTAGACCAGCGAACCGGACTCGGCGCGGCCGTTCCGCCAAAGAATGGCCGCACATAACTGATCCCGCCAGACCACCGTATTAGCAAAAATGCGTCAATGAAAACCAGTTACCACTTGCTTATCGCCCAGAATGGTCTCTACTTCATATCGCTTGGGCTTCGGGCGCAGTAGGTTGTTCGTGGGCGAGTCGGCTCCGTTGGCCGGCGAAGCAGGGATGCCGGTGAGTTGATTGAGCCCTACCGGCGGACTCAGCGCCTGCTCCTTGTCCGCACCGTTTCTCAGCACGAAATAGATCACTCCCAGGCTGGTGGCAAGCACCACCTTTTCCGCGTCCTCCGGCTTCAGCAGCAGCGTGACCACATTCACGCTCATCGGCTTGCCATCTGGCAGGGGGTGCGTTTGCTGCCCCACGGCCAGCACCACCACATCCTGCAACACCGTCAGTGTCTGCGGATCCGGGGCAATCGCCGAATGAAAGGTCATCAGCACGTCGACATGGGCTCCGGGCAGCAGGAAGCCCGCTACCCCCACGACCTCATCGGAACGAACGGAAATCGCTCGCATACCCGAGGGAATGTCGGCCGTCAGGCCCGCAACGCTTCCCGCCGCCGCCAGTTGCCGCTCCAGAATGGGTTCGCCCTTGGGCAACGGATACAGCACAATCCTGCCCGCCACCTCATCGATCTTGGTGAACCCTCCGGTAAGCGGCGAGGACACCGGCCAATCGACCAATTGCAGGCTTCGCCGGTTTCAGGAATTCACCCGCTTCGAGCGGCTCGCTCGCGGCCACATAGCGTTGCTTCAGCGGCGCCGTCACCCGCGCCCCCTTGGCTACCCGTCTGCTCAACCAGAACGTAAATAGGCCCGAAACGGCCAGTGCGATTACCAGGGCCGTAAGCAGGCGCCTTGCCTTCATGCTTCACCTCTGCACAAGCAACAGGCAAAGGCTGAGGCCGCTTCCCGCGGCGATCGCCAATGCATAAGGCAAGCGCAGCGTTTGCGCATTGTCGATGTTGAACACTGGATGCGGCGCCAGGCCCACGGTTCCGTGATGAACCGTCAGCGCGCATACGTTAAGCATCGTCTCCTTGAGCCGGCGATGATAGAGGGCAAGGCCGATAGCCATGACTCCGCCGGCGAGAGATGTCCATATAAGCAGCGACTGAATCAACGAGAGGCCCGCAATGCAGCCCACCGCCGTGATCAGCTTCACGTCCCCCCCACCCATGCCGCCGGCGAGATGAAACAGAAGAAAGATCAAGCCGCAAGCCAGCCCGGCTGCAGCCGCTGTGCCCAACTGCCGCCACCCGCCTAGAGTGAAATGCAGCAGCAGGCCAAAAATAATCGCGGGAAGTGTAAAAGCGTTCGGTATCCGGCGTTTGCTCACGTCGTACACCGCGCCGACGGTGGCGCAGAGAAGCGAGCAAGCCGCGTACCCAACCTCAATATTCAGTTTCCCCACGGGATGCTTTCAGATCAGCAATTTAGTTTCGATCTGCATTCGTGCAAGGTCCATCTTCGACCAAATCCGAGCTCAGCCGGTTAAGTTAGACGGCATTGGTTAATCTGGTGCCAACGCCGGTGAGAGCAGTCCCGATAGCAGTCGCGAGCGTCCTCATCGAGGCCGTGGCGCCCAACCCGATCAATGCTGCAACCAGTGCATATTCGATAAGGTCCTGGCCCGACTCATCGTGCAAAAGGTTCGAGAAGAGCTGTTGCAGGTTCTTCATTCCATCTCTTCCCCGGATCACCTAGACAGCGCTGTTTAGCTTGCTCCCGACGCTGCTGAATGCGGTGCTGATGTTACCCGCGAGGCTGGTCATTGCGGCCGTGGCGCCCAAGGCGATCAATGCAGCGACCAGTGCATACTCGATAAGATCCTGACCAGACTCATCACGCACAAGATGAGATAGAACGCGTTTTAGATTGTTCATTTGTTCTCCTTTAAAGTTACAAATAGCCAAGCGCCCGCTATCTACTAGGCATCGTCTAGGTAGCCAAAGGTAATGTCAATACACATCCTGCGGTTAGCCCAGAAAGAGATACTTACATTGGTCATGAGTATGTCCGCATGTGATAGGTCGCAGAAAGATGGGCGATAAGAAGGGCGAAGATCAAGTGAGCAATATTGCCCTTTAATGTGCGATTGCCAGCTGCAGATCCTAATGGCTGATCAGTTATTGCCGATAGAGAAATGTGATGTGTAATTTCGGTGCGGCGTAACTGCGATAAGAGTCTGGGAAGAAAGCGCGCGAAAGCAAAAGAAACCATGAACAACGAGATTATCTTTCAATCCAGCCCGGCTCTTATGCAGTTTGCGCCCCGCGGCTATGGCTGCGGGGCGAGGAAGGCCAGAGCCTGGTTGAGCTGGCCCTCATGGTCCCCATCTTTACTATCCTGGTCTGCTACGCGGTGGACTTTGGGTTCTTCCTCCTGGTTGCTACATCGTTGAACTCCGCCGCGCGCAATGCCATGGAGTATGCCATCCAGGGCACCTCGTCGCCTGCCCAGGCCGCGGTGCCAAGTGCCACGGCCGTTTCCAATCTTGCCATCGCCAGCATCGGACTCTCTTCTGCGTCAACTGCCACGGTCTCTACTCGGGTATGTTCCAGTGCCGTGGGCACCAACGCAACTGGTAACACTGCCCAATGCGCAACTCCCAGTACTGGGGCGGGCGCGGTGACCGGCACCCCTGATATTGACCCTGAATCCCCCCAATTCCAACTGAACCGGGTAGACGTGGTCTACACCGTCACTCCACCGGTTCCCATTCCCGTGTCCATCTTTCCCACCCTGACCTTCCATCGCATGGTGGAAATGAGGCGCATGCAATGAGCCGCCCTATGGTCGCGGCCAACGTCTGGCTCTTTGCACGGTACGAACTTCCGTGTCTGCGCGAGAACTCTGCCTACACACTCAGTCCCGAAGGGACAGCTGACAGTAGCCCAGCACGGACCCGGATTTCCTGCTGTGCTTGGTGGGTCAACGAGCCTCATGCGGCTTTCCGTAAAGAAAGCCGCATACGCAGATGTGTCTAGAGCAGCGTACAGGAAATCCGGGGGAGTGCTGGGTGAGGCATGGGAACAACCTCCAGTCCCGGAGGGACGGCTGAAAATTTCCCAGGACGCCAGTCCTGGGCGTGAGGTGCCTATCCCCCACTCTCCTCCGAGCTTCTCCGCAGCCTGTATGGGCCGGGCCGGGCCGCGCAGACGGGCAGGCCACCTTAGAGATGTTGGTCTCGCTCATGGTCGCCTTCTCGCTCGTGTTCTGGCTATTTGAGCTATGCATGTTTACCTACACCTGTAGCGTACTGAACGATGCCGCGCAGGAAGGTGTGCGCTACGCAATGATGCATGGAAAAGACAGCACCAACTGCAGTGGCCCTGACACTCAGTGCGCAAATCAGTCACCGTACTCGAATGTACAGGCAGCAGTCACCACCGCGGCCTCCGCCTCCCTGCACAACCTGTCGGCCATGACAGTTACCGTGAGCTACGCCAACAACACAGCAGCGGTTGGAAATCCGGTCGCAGTCAAGGTGGCTTACACCTATGTTCCCTACCTCAATCTCCCCGGCCTGCAGAATGCGGTCACCCTCACCTCTCAGGGAGAAATTCTGTACTAGCTCCTAAGCATGCTGCCATGACGCAAATCAAAGCTGGATGTCGCTTCGGGACAGGAGAGCTGACCAGCCAGGCAGGCCAGGCCTCGATTTTCCTGCTCTTGATTTTGGGGACCTTCCTGCTGGCGTCTGTGGGCTTCGCCGTGGACCTCTCCAATATGTGGTTCCACCGCCAGGCCGCACAATCGGCCGCCGACGCCGCCTGCGTGGCCGGCGCGATGGACATGCTCTACCTGCACAACGGCACGATCACCAGCAGCCCTGGCTTTACCGTCGGCACCTCCGGCGATTGCGCATCGTCGTCAACCGCGGCGCTATGCCAGTATGCACAGTTCAACGGCTATACCGCGACCACCTCTGCTGCCGGGTGGAGCACGAGCACCGCTGCAGGCGCGGTCGCGGTCAGTTGGACTTTCCCCACTGTGGTCACCGGCGTCACCGCGGCCTCCGGAATCACCTATCCCTTCCTCAATGTTGTGGTGCGCGAGAAACCGGCTACCTGGTTCATGGGCCTGGTAGGGATGAAGTCGCTGACGGTTGGAGCGTCCTGTACCTGCGGACTGCCGCCCGGAATCGGAGGCGCGCCGCTCGTCATTCTCAATCCCACCGTCGGCGGAGCCCTCACCCTGTCAGGGGGAGCTCACATTGTGATCGTAGGCGGTCCCCAGACAAGCATCCAGGTGAACTCCTCGGCCAATGGTTCCCCTTCATCGAATGCTTCGAGCAACGCGGTCTACTGCAATGGAGGCAATGGATATCCCATTGATACCAGCACCGCCGGCCCGTCAGGGACGGGCGGAAATCTAGCCATCGTGGGAGGGCCAACGACCAACCAGTTTTGCGGCGCCAACTACATCATGAACAATACGACGCAAGCGCAGTGGAAGAGTCCCGTAGGGGTCGTTCCTGATCCCTACTCGAGCGTTCCCGCTCCCACCCAGCCGGCGGGCAAGGTGTTAGAGTCCGTAACTCCCGTAGCCACCGTGGCCCAAGGTTATACCCCGAACTCAGATGCAACCTATGGCTACATATACGGCACCTGGGTCGCGAGCGGAACCGACAGTTGCCCGAATACAGCAGCTCAGCAACATTATCTGACCTACAGCAGTACTTATCCCTATAACGGCGGAAATATCTACGGAAACTGCCTGGAATTTACTCCCGGGTATTACCCAAACGGTATCGATACCACCAGCCTCGCAGGCTACGCCAACGACGTGGTCATTTTCATGCCGGGAGTGTATTACCTGAATGGAAACCTGAATGTCGGCTCAGCGACGACCCTGCGCAATGCATGGGTCGGAACCCAGCCGGCCACGCCAGGCGTCATGTTCTATTTCCTCAGTGGGGGGCCTCTCTTTGCCGGCGGTTCGGGAGCAGCCAGCGGTTCCATCACCTCGGTTCCCTCCTATTACATGAATTGTTCCGGTACGCTGACACCTACTGGCACGCCCAACTCCCTTACCGGGAATGTGCTCATATCGCAGTGTGGCGCGGGGGGAACTTACATCGGCGCACCCAGCTCCGACACCTACTCCGCCACGGGAAAACGCGGCCTGCTTTTCTTCTCCGCTCATGCCAACACGTATAGCGGCACATTGATCGGCGCCGGCGCATCGCTCAACTTCAGCGGCGTACTTTATTTCCATAACAGCAGCTATGCGGACCTGGTCCAGTTGAATGGTGCAGGCGGCTCCACAACCTATGCAGTCGGAAGTATTGTGGTTGACCAGTTGACACTGAGCGGAAGTGGAACCATCGCCATGAACGTGAACAGCACTGCGGCTTCCGGCGTTCCGGAAGTCAGCCTATTTCAGTAGGGCCCGCAAACCGATGCCTCGGCAACAGGATAGGGCTGCAGGAACTGTTCGGCTGCGGCGGAATCCCAAGCGGCGGTCCGGTCCGGCGGAGGAATGAAGCCCTTTTCCGGCGGAACCAGCAGCCATACCTGGCGATCTTTGAACGCGCACAACAGCGGCAGATTCGACTCCCCGGGTTCCGTATCGCGCGCCCAGATCACATGCTGGGTCGGAATGTCGTAGCCGTTGTTGATCCAGTCGTTCTCCCACAGATGATCGGGACGATAGCGTACGATGACCAGCTGTTTGCCGGCCTTTGATTCCATGATGTGGTGAATGTCTTGCCATGCGGGAGTCTGACCGTCCAGGTTCATCCAGGTACCCCAGGTAGGAAATCCCTCTGTCGGAACCACAATGAGCCGCACCGCGGCCATGATGACAATCGACGCCAGCGTGCCGCGCATGAGTTTGAGCCAAACTACGCTTCTCCGGCCACGCACCTGCATCCAGCGTAACCCGTTCAACAATATGAGATACAAAATGCCCGTGCAGGCGGCGCAGTAGTGCGCCTGGAGCCATGTCTCCGAGATAAAGCCAAGACACGCAAAAGCAAGCGTGTATACCAGCACTCGGGACTTTCTGGCGCGCCATGTTGGAATCAGGCCGATGAGGGGCAGCGTCAGCGCCGGAAAGATAAAGAACAGCCATTGATACACACCCTTAGCTGCCACCTCCGCAAAAAAATCACCCCTCGTTTTCGAGCTCGTGTAGGGAAACATATCCGCGTCGCGGTTGTAGATGAGTTGCTCGGGAAACTGGTAATGAACGGAATAGTTCGGTTTTCCAAATAGAAACGGTGGGGCCATGCCCCACTGTTGCCAATGCGCTGTCCAGGGGAATGTGAGACGTCCGGTAACGCGGTAACAGTAGTAGCCGGTAAGAACGCTTCCCGCCAGGAGAACCGCGAGCCCCGGAAGGAGCACGCGGAGAGTAGCCCGTTTTTTAAACAGGACCCACAAGGTATAAAAACAAACAGGCAACGAGAGCAAAGCGCCTTCCAGCGGACGCGAGTTCGCCAGCAGAATCAGTCCAAGCGCCATCAGTAGTCCGTAACGCGGTCTCGGCCTGCGTGCAAGCCTGGCAGCAGCGCCCAGCAGCAGGCAACCGCCCAGCATGGCCACCGACCCTCCCCAGTACCCATTGCCGAAGTAGCTGAACCAACTCATACGCACAATCGCCAACAAGCCGCCGAGCAGTGCCCACTCCGCCGGGAGATAGGCTTGGAGCATCCAGCACAGGCTGGCCGCCGCCAGCGCCATGCTCAACAGCACTCCCACCCGCGGTGTCCCAAAAAAGCGCTCGCCGAATGCCATAAAAAGCGGCGCTGCTGCCCCATACTTCGACATATAGGTTGGTTGCATCAAGACGTGAAACGCCTCGAAGTGATGCCATTGTGGTGGAGTCGGATTGGTGAGTCGTCCGTGAGCAAATGTCTCGCTCGCCAACAGGTAGCTGAATTCATCCTGCACCCTGGGCGGGGGGAACGGCTCGATAGGCAGCAGCGCAATGCGGCCGAAGAACGATAGCAGGAAGACGGCCACGCAAGCGCGCAATCGCTTCTGCGCGAACGAACGGAAGCTCCGGTTGGGAAAGACCGCCGGAAATCTCACCGGAAGCACGACCAAGACAAGCAGCACCAGCAGCGTCACCATCGTCTCGATACCGACAAATTCCAGGTGATGCGTCTCGCTGTGAAAGAACCTTATGTAGTTGGTTTCCTCGAGGGCCTGTGGGTTCACTAGCATGGCGAGGTCCCACAGGCCCTTGCCCGGGAGAAGAGGATGGCCAACCCGTCATCGTACTCGGCACGCCAGTCACGGCTTTCCCTGAGCAAGCTGGACAAGGGTGAATCCACGGGCATCAGTACCCACTTCACTTGGTAACGATCGAGTGGTTCGCGCCATTGCCGGGATCCCAACATGGCCTTCCCGTACTCCTTGACGAAAGCTTCCCCATAAAAATCGTGCCGGTCGTCGAAGTAAACTTCCGTTCCTGGATAGAGCCTGTAAATGAGATAAGCACCCCAGGTATCGGAGCTGAAAAGATGATCGCGAATGCCCCGTTGCGCGACAAATTGCGCGGCTTTCACAGGAAAGGTCTTCTCCTCAAAATGGGCGGAGAGGATCTGTCGTGAAAACACGCGCCCACCGTGCAACACCAGCGCCACGGATGCGGCCATCACCACTGCCGCCAGCACATGCCCATGGAACTGGCTTTCCAGGCGCGTCATGCTGTCCGAGATACCTCGCCCAGCGTCGAGTATGGAACGTAACCATCGCAGACCGGATGAGCCGTCGGATTTCGGAGAGATGGCCAGTGCCAGCGGCGGCCCCAGGGCCAGGCTCATGATGATCGCGGAAATGGGTATGTTGCGCGCCGCATAGAGCCCCGCGTGCAGCGAGAACAACACCAGCAGCAGGCGGGTTGGGGTGAGCCGATCGCGGCCTTGCATGGCTCCCGCAATGGCCAGCAGCAGGAACAGCGCGAAATATTCGTAGACAAAAACATGAAAATTCGGTGACTGGAACTCGTCGATGTTGTTCATCAGAAAGCTATTGGACAAGTATTGATACACATGCATATGCAGCCGGTAGCCGTAGGGCGTAAGCAGCGTGGTCAACAGGCAAACGGAAAAGACGATGACCAGTTGGGCTATCTTTTCGTGATCCCCGTCGCGCGGAGCGGTAAGAGATCTCCAAATGACCCCCAGGCCAAAGATCCCAAGTAGCCCCAGTCCCAGAATGAATCCCGCGTGAAGATTTACCCAGAGCAACATCAGCGGCGGAAGCCACAGCAGCGTCGAGCGGTCGCCATCTTCAAAGCGGCATAGATTTTCTACCCACAGCAGTGTCAACAGCCAGCTCAGAACGTGCGGTCTCGCGAGCATATGCACCTGGGCCGCCGCTGCCGCCAACAGCGTCAGAAACGCCGCCACCGCCATGTTTCCGCTCCTTCGCAAAATAAATCGAAACAGAAGTGCGAAGGTGACGCTTATTACCGCAGCAGTAAAGAGTACGACACCATTCAAACCCGAGACGTGGTGGATGGCGGCAATGACCACGTCGTACATCCACTCCCATGCGTACCAGGGCTCTCCATGCTTGGTGTAGGAAAAGGGATCGGTGCGCGGAATCGCGTGGGTCGCCAGGATCAGCTCGCCGCTCCGGATGTGCCAACCGGTATCGGCGTCGCCCAGAAGGCCGGCGCTCATCGGGCTGAATGCAAGGATGCCGAAAAGGACAAGGAAGAACAGATCGGCGAACGATGGCAGCACCCAACGTAGCCAAACCCCTGGAGCGCACTCCACAGTCATCCCGGCAACCAACGATCGGGTGCCCCATACCCCCGGATTTCCTGTGACAGTTTGCTGGCGTTGATGAACTTCGTGCGGTTTTCCTTAATGAAAGCCGCACACGCGGCCATTGCTTGGCGCCGCGTACAGGAAATCCGGGTATCTCGCTCGTTTTTCGCGAGATATGGGATACCGCGTCTCTCCGCGTGATCATCTCCCGGAATCATGAGTCACCCGTGAGCGCATAAGCGGCCAGGATCGTAAGCAGCGGATCGACAACCAACCGATACCGGAACTCAGCGTGGGTGATGTAGTAGGGCAAAGGAAAAACCATCAGAGGCAAGAGGAATAAGACGGCCAACCGGATGCGGCCTCCTCTCACCAGGCGCCAGACACCCATGAATCCAAGAGACGTAGTCAATACCGCATGGAAAGTGAAAATTACGGAACCGTCTTTGTTGCCTGTTCCCGTCCAGAAGCGGAAGAGTCTTACCGCGCTCAGTCGCAGGAACGCGCTCGGATGGGCGCGAATGTATGCCTTGGCAAGCGCTGACTTGTCGCGCATGTAGGCCACCTCGCCTTTGGAGACATACTGGTCGTACTCCCATCGGTTGAATATCGGAAACTGCGATTCATCCAGGAAGCCCGATGCGCCGGCGCGGTTGCCCACCCATAGTTCGAAGCCGACTGTGCTGCGCAGAGGAATGAAGGCATGCAGCACGCGCGCATTCCGTATCGGCCACGGAGCAAATACCACGGAGAGCACAAGCAGCGCCACCGGCAAATACCAAAACGTCTTTCGCGTCTGCCAGGCCGCCCATCCCAGCAGCGCCAGCAGGGCCGGCAGCAGCGAAGGATTCACCAATGCAGCCAGCCCCGAATAGGCGCCCATCAGCGCCCAGAGGCGTCCACCCGGTCTTCGCTCACAGCGCAGTGCCAATGCCACCATGCCCACCAGCAGCAGGGTGGACAAGCAGGTTTCCCAAAAGATCGTCGGCATCCAGATAAGCGGCAACGACACCGCCCAAAACCATCCCGCCAGGTTAGCCGTCCGAACGCCGAAGCACTGTCGTGCAACATCCATGATCAACCACACGGTGAGCATGCTGAACAGAAGTTGCATCCCCATCACGGCGATAGCCGCCGCTAAAGGTGAACGGCCCAAAGCACGCGGAAGAAGAGGGCGATGATTGCCGGGTATCCCGGAGCCAGAAGTGCAGTTGGCCCCGTCGATCCGCCGAATGGCGAGCTGAGTCCTTGTCCCGCGACCAGGGATTGCGCCAGCGTCCCCAACTCAATCCCGCGGGAATAGAGCCAGTTATGGGGAAACCGCGCGATGACAAACCATAAGATAAGTAACCGTAGTAGTAGCGCGGCGGCAAGAATAGCCAATCCCTGCGGGCGTATCTCAGGTGTGGTCTTGGTCGTCAAACTGCCTCAAAAGGCATAGCCAAAGCCGGCCGAGAAGATGGGGAAGAAGGAGGCGTAGCTGAGGTCATGGTGATAGCGCGCGATAAATGCGGCGAGGTTCTGCTGGAAGCCCGGGTCTTGATCCACCGATTCACACCCGATCGCTGGCGGTTGCGTGGGATCGCACGCGCTTCCCAGTGAAGTTGACCTTAATCCGGGTTGGCCAACATAGTAGAACCCCACTTCTAAGGGGATGCTCAAGTGGTGGCCGTTGCGCGGGATCACATTGCCCATCCCCAGCGTAAAACCGGGCGAAGCCTTTCTAAAATCGACCGAACCGCCTCCGTGGAGAGGGTCGGTAAAACTGCTGATGTACTCCTGGCCGTTCAGGGTGATGGTGCTGCCCGGGGGAATCAGCGCGGTTGCCTTGGCTTGATTGTTGTTCGCGAACACCACCAGGGGACTCAATCGAAAGCGCCCCCCGAATGGAAACCAATCCACCGACGCGTGTCCCGACCGCATGCGGAGATTGGCGGTGACGTTGGCCCCCTGGTCCTGGAAGAAAATGCTGTAGCCAAAGAAATCAGAGCCAGCCCGCAGATTGAATCTCCTGGATAAAGGAGTGGCCACATCGAATCCGATTCCCCCCAAACCGGCGTGCGAGTCGAAGCCGATCCTGGAGAATGGACGCAACCTCCAGGGGACAACAGCGCTGGAGGCAGGGAGCGCGGCAAAGGCCGAAAAGTGCTTCATGACTGGGGACACCGGCAGGCTTTGCGAGCTTCCGTCATTGCCTGTGACAAGCATGACGAGAGTCAATATTCCCGTAGGAAGCATTTGTGTTCTTGTCAGTGGGTTCCATCCTGTCCGCTTTGCTCGTTATCGGCATATGGGGTGGATGGCTAGAGGGGTGGTCGGCTTCTGTTCGCGCAGAAGTACCCGGCTGGGGTGCCTGGCCACAACTTTTCCCGGATTTCGGCGTCTTAACCCTGGAGGAGTGAGTAAAGCCATGTTTCGTCCCCGCGCTACCCTTGCCCTTCTCGCCCTCCTGCTCGCCGGGCCTCTTGCCGTCTCGGGCAAAGTGCGCACGCCGCGCCCAACCAGCAGCAGCCTCTAAGCTGGATCCCGCAAGGTTTTGAGGTGCTGGGCCAGCGCGCCGCTTTTCACACCGACTTCACCTTTGACCGCTCCATGCTGCAGCTGGCCGGCTACTTTATTGGCGATGCGGATCAGGAAGCGCGCAACGCCATCGCCAAGCTGAACGGCATCTCGGTGCACAGCTATCACTTCGCCGCGCCCGGTCTCTATGATCCTGCCGCGCTTGACCTCATCCGCAGGCAATACGAAGCCGCTGGGTGGAGGCATCTGGTCGCAGCCCACGGCTAAGGGTGACCCCTTCAACGCTGGGCAAACCGACCTATGGATCAACTTCTCTCACATGGATGTGACAGGAATGATGGTGCTGGTCTCCTCCCCGAAGGATCTCAACCTGATCGCGCTCAACGGAGACATCAGCACGCTCGATCTGTTGCATCTTCGCGGCCATTTCGGCATCCCGCGTTTTTCCGGTGACGGCTTTGTGCCCGGCCCTCATCGCGGGCGCGCCGTCCCTACGTGGCGCCTGCGCCTGATCCCGCCATGCAGAACCAGGCTCCAGACTCAGCTCCCGGGCAATACCCCGGCGGCGTTGGCGTCGGCATCGGCGGACCAGCAGTAGAGGCCGCCCCCCCGCCCCCAACCCCCCCAGGCTTCTAAGACCACAGGAAACGCACTGCAGTGCCCAGGTATCGCTTTACCTGCGGTGCCTGGGCTACATGGGCCGAGATGGGCGCAGCTCCACCTCATGGCGCGAAGCCGAGGGATCTTTAGTTCTCTTTCAGTGCTCAGGCGACCGACCTGGATTCTTTCAGCCACGAGCCAGATCCTCATGAGCGAATGACCCGCCTTTGCATCCTGACCATGCCGTAGGATCTGCAGGTAACTTAACCCGCAAAATGCCGGGTGCCCATTCAAGCCTGTCTTGGCTCGAGTGGGATACCCCTGCGTCTCCAATACATTTTTGACCGCAATGGCAGGGATCCGCGGTTCCCTTACGTCGCCAGCATCTTCCGCTTCTCGCCCACTTCCAGATAAACATTCAGCAACGAAAGCGCAGCCGGGGTCACGCCCAGGAATCCGGCTCGCCTGGCCCAGAGTCTGCGGCCGCACCCGGGCCAGCGTCTCCTGCATCTCCCGCGACAGGCCGCTGATCCCCGCATACTCAAAATTCGCAGGAATGGCGCGCTGCTCCGCCTTCTTGAGCTTGTCGATCGCCTTGCGCTGCTGATCCAGATAGCCCGCGTACTTGATCTCCGTCTCCACCGACTTGAGCTCATTGCGAACCCTGCGCGTTCGACCAGCTACGCCACCAAAGAAATCCAACTCCCCAGCTCCGCTCCCATTCCAGCCGCAGCACAGGCAGCAGCGTTTCCAGGCTGATCTCCGGCCGCTTGAGCAGTTGGGCGTAGGTTTGCCCGGCAACATTCCCCAGCGCCGAAGCCATCTCGGGCAGCAGCCGCCCCAGGCGTTCGAGGTTCACTTTGCGCGTGGCCAGCAGCTTCTCCAGCGCCACCGCGCGCGCCTGCTTCTGCTCATAATCCTGCCAGGCGCCGCTGCTGATCAGTCCCAGCTTATGTCCATACGGAGTCAGCCGGCGATCCGCATTATCGATGCGCAGGTGCAAGCGGAACTCGGCTCGCGAGGTAAACATCCGATACGGTTCGTTGGTCCCCTTGCTGATCAGGTCGTCGATCAAAATGCCGGTATAGGCCTCGGTGCGGTCGAGCGTGAAGGGCGCCTCTCCGCGCACCAGCAGCGCGGCATTGATGCCCGCCATCAGGCCCTGGCATGCCGCCTCCTCGTACCCTGAGGTGCCATTGATCTGTCCCGCAAGATAAAGCCGGGCAATCTTCTTCACCGCCAGGCTGCGATCGAGCTCGGTGGGGTCGATGGCGTCGTATTCAATCGCATATCCAGGGCGCAGCATCTCCGCCTTCTCCAGGCCAGGAATCGACCGCACCACCTCCCACTGCACTTCCATCGGCAGTGAGGTAGACATGCCGTTGACGTAGACCTCGTTGGTATCCAACCCCTCGGGCTCGAGGAAGAACTGATGCTGCTCCTTATCCGGGAAGCGCACCACCTTGTCTTCAATCGAAGGGCAATACCGCGGCCCAATAGCCGTAATCTGCCCCGAGTACATCGGCGAGCGGCCAACATTCTCGCGGATGATCCGCAAAGTCTCCGGCGTGGTGTAGGCGATGTGGCAGGAGATCTGCTTCTGCGGCAACTCCACCGTGCGGAAGCTGAACGGGGTCGGATCCACATCCCCCGGCTGCTCCGCGAACCGGCTCCAATCGATGCTGCGGCCATCCAGCCGCGGCGGTGTGCCCGTCTTGAGCCGGCATCCGCGCAGGCCCAGCCCCTTGAGCGCCTCGCCTAACAGCACGCTGGGTGGTTCGCCACTGCGGCCGGCCGGATAGCGCTCTTCGCCGCAGTGAATCAAGCCGTTGAGAAAGGTGCCGGTGGTGATGACCACCGCGCCCGCCAGCACGGTCCGCCCGTCGCGCAACCGTACCCCGCGCAGCGTCCGAGGCCCCCCATCCGCCTCGTCGAGCACCAGGTCCACCACTTCCGCCTGCTTGATATGCAGATTTGCCTGGGACTCGAGCACCTGCCGCATCTTCACCCGGTACTGGCGCTTGTCGCATTGCGCCCGGGGAGACCACACCGCCGGACCGCGGGAGGTATTCAGCAAGCGGAATTGGATCCCGACCGCATCGGCGACCTCGCCCATAATGCCGCCCAGCGCATCCACTTCCCGCACCAGGTGCCCCTTGGCGATGCCCCCGATGGCGGGATTGCACGACATTTGCGCAATCAGGTCCAGATTAAAACTGAACAGCGCCGTCCGCAGGCCCATGCGGGCAGCGGCCATTGCCGCTTCGCAACCCGCGTGCCCCGCACCCACAACTACAATGTCGTATTGTTCCGTAAACGCCATAACACCTCTATTCTAGAGCTTTGGCGTTAGGGAGGAGATCACATGGAAGATACAAAGATTGCTCTACTGGGGCTTGGACTGATGGGTACAGGCATGGCGGACCGCCTGCTCGACGCAGGCTACCCACTCAGCGTCTGGAATCGGACCCCGGACAAGGCAAAAGCGCTGGCGGATCGGGGAGCCAGGGTGGCCAAATCCCCTCGCGAGGCAGCGGCAGGTGCGTCCGTGGTCATCAGCATGTTGGCCGATGTCCTGGTCTGCCGGGACGTGTGGCTGGGCCGGGGCGAGGCTATTCTAGGCACCGCGCCGGGAACCATCCTGGTGGAGTCCAGCACCGTCACGGTGGAGTGGATTCAAGAACTCGACCGGGCGGCCACGCAGCACGGCTGTGAGCTGGTGGACGCGCCCGTTACCGGGAGCAAAGTCCAGGCCGAAACCGGGCAGTTGCTCTTCCTGGCCGGAGGTTCAGCCGATGCCGTGAACAAGATCACCCCCATCCTTAAGTCCATGGGCCGCGACGTGATCCACGTGGGCCCGGTGGGCAGCGGCGCTCGCCTCAAGCTGATCAACAACTTCCTTTCCGGATCACAGGTAGCGGCCTTGGCCGAAGCCCTCTCCCTGATCGAGCGCAGCGGCCTGGATCGCGAGAAGGCGCTTGGCGTGCTGACCGAGGGAGCCCCCGGCAGCCCCCTGGTGAAGCTGCTCAGCGGGCGCATGACGGCGCGCCAATACGAGCCCAATTTCCTGCTCCGGCTCATGGCCAAGGATCTTCGTTACGCGGTCAGCGAGGCTGACCATCACGCCCTCGATCTGGATATGGGCCGGGCGGCGCTCCGGGTCTTCGAGCATGCCATAGCCGCCGGTCAGGGAGATGAAGATATGTCCGCGGTGGTGGAGCAGTTCCGCATCCAGGCCCAGAGCGCCAAGTGAAGAAAATCTTCGGCAAACTCTACGCACGTTGGATGTACCGCTGGGAAACCGCCCTCACCACCCGTGACACCAACCGCATCGTGCGCCCGGTGGAGTGGGGATTTGAGTGGCTTCAGGAATTCGCCCAGTCCCACGGATTCAGCTTTTCCCCCACCCTCCGGGGGACGACGCCGCGGCCGAGCGGGCCATGCTGCAGTTGAATGACTTCATCCTGCGCCATCGCACCGAGTTTTTCGCCTACCAGACGTCCGCGTGACTTCGTGCTCGAGGAGCGTCATCCGCAGTTGTTTCCCACCAATGTTCGTCCCCGGACCCTGCAACAGGACGCCAAGTTTCGCCGGCTGGCCGCCGCCGGGCAACTGCCCAAGGCGCAATTCCTGCGCTTTACCTCGCCCGTGCGCACACCCTATCCGGAGAACGATCGCGTCAACGCCCGCTGGTTTCCGGCTCCCCCGGAAAAAATGGCGGGCAAACCCAAACAGGCAATCATCGTCATGCCGCAATGGAATGCCGACGCCTTCAGCCACAACGCTCTCTGCTCCATCTTCAACCGTTTTGGCGTATCCGCCCTGCGCCTCAGCAAGCCTTACCACGACATTCGCCGCCCGGCGGAGCTGGAGCGAGCCGACTATGCCGTCAGCGCCAACGTCGGCCGCACCATCTCTTCCTGCCGCCAGGCGGTCATCGATATCCGTTGCTGCATCGACTGGCTGCAGCAACAGGGCTACGAGCAGTTCGGCATCCTGGGCACCAGTCTCGGCTCCTGTTATGCCTTTCTTGCCGCCGCGCTCGACAGCCGGGTGCGCGTAGGCGCCTTCAACCATGCCTCCATGTCCTTCGGCGATGTCGTCTGGACCGGGCAGAGCACCCGCCACATCCGCGCCGCCTTCGAAGGCATTTCCATGACCCAGCAGCGGCTGCGGGATGTCTGGGCTGCCATCAGCCCCTCCTATTACATGGACCAGTTTGCCGCCAGCCCTAAGAAAGTTCTGCTGGTCCACGCCACCTACGACCTCACCTTCCTCCGCGAGTACTCGCTCCAGGTGATCGAGAACTTCCGCCGCCGCGGCATCGATTTCGTCTCCAAGGTCCTGCCCTGCGGCCACTACACCACCGGCGAAACCCCCTACAAGTTCATGGACGGCTGGTACATCGGCTCCTTCATCTACTCTGCCTTCAAACACTTAGCTACGATTCCATCCCTCCCCGCACAGGAAAAAGAACTAATCGCTCGCTAGGTCACGGAAGTAATTAAAAGTAACTTATGGCTCCTATAGCGCTTTTAGCGCTCATTTTTTAGCAACCGCTACCGGTCCAAATCCGCAGTATGGGAGGGCTTTGGCTTGGAAAAAGCACTAATGACGGGAGCCCCCGCATTCATGCGGGACTCGGCTTTCAAGCCGAGCGGCTCGAATAGGATTAATCCATCCGGCTTCAGCCGCGGTTCGGAATCTTCTCTCCCCAAATTCCACCCAGCGGAACGCACCCGCAAATAGTCTAAAATCGCAACATGTCTGACCGCATGCGCCGCCCGCTTGCCGAGGCCGATCCAGAGATCGCCGCGGCCGTCGATCACGAAATCCGCCGCCAGCACGAAGGCCTGGAGATGATCGCCTCGGAGAATTTTGTCAGCCAGGCGGTGCTGGAGGCTGTCGGTTCCGTCTTCACCAACAAATATGCCGAAGGCTATCCGGGCAAGCGCTACTACGGCGGCTGCGAGTTTGCCGATGTGGTCGAAAACCTGGCCCGGGATCGCGCCAAGCAGCTTTTTGGCGCCGATCACGCCAACGTGCAGCCCCACTCCGGTTCCCAGGCCAATGCCGCCGCCTACATGGCGGTCATCAACCCCGGCGACACCATCCTGGGTCTTGATTTGGCCCATGGCGGCCACCTGACCCACGGGCACAAGCTCAGCTTCTCCGGCAAGCTCTACCGCGTGGTCTTTTATGGCGTAGATAAGGAGACGGAGCGGATCGACTACGACCATCTCGAAGCCATTGCTGAGCGCGAAAAGCCCAAGCTGATTATCGGCGGAGGCAGCGCCTACCCCAGGATCATCGACTTCGCCCGCATGCGGCAGATTGCGGACAAGGTCGGAGCATTGCTCCTGATCGATATGGCCCATTTCGCCGGCCTGGTGGCTGGCGGCGTCCATCCTTCGCCCGGTCCCTCACGCGCACCTGGTCACCACCACCACGCACAAGACACTGCGGGGTCCACGTGCCGGCATGATTTTGTGCCAGCAGCAATTTGCCGCCGCAGTCGACAGAAGCGTCTTTCCCGGCCAGCAGGGTGGCCCCCTGGTCCACGTGATCGCCGGCAAAGCCGCGGCCTTTCGTGAGGCTCTGGAACCGGGATTCAAGCAATACGCGCAGCAGGTAGTGGTGAATGCGCAGGCCTTGGCCGAAACCCTGATGGCTGAAGGCTACCGTGTCATTTCCGGCGGAACCGATACCCACGTGATGCTGGTAGACGTCTTTTCCCGCGGGATTCTGGGCAGCGAAGCCGAAAACGCGCTGCATGAAGCGGGCATCACCGTGAACAAGAACGCGATCCCTTACGATGCCAATCCGCCCCTCAAGCCCAGCGGCATCCGCATCGGCAGCCCGGCCCTGACCACGCGCGGCATGCGCGAGCCGGAGATGCGCACCATCGCCAAGTGGATCACCCAGGCATTAGATCAGCGCAACGACCCCCAGGCCCTACGCCAGATACGAGGACAAGTACTGGAACTGGTCGAGAGCTTTCCCCTCTACGGCTGGTTACGCGTACCCGAAACCGTTGCCGCCGAGTACGGTCCTTAGGCACGTTAAGATTTCGGCGGAGTCTCCCAGGGATTGTAAGTGCCAACATTCCAGAGATAACCTTCCGGGTCCCGGCAGGTAAACGCCTTGCCGCCGTAGCCCTTCTCTTCCAGTTCGAAGACCATCTCGGCGCCGGCAGCTTTGGCCTGAGCATAGGCAGCATCGCAATCGCTCACCATGAGAGAGACGCTGCGTATCTCGCGCCCGCCCAGCTCATCCGGCATGGCAGCGTACTTCGAATAGTCTGAGCGATTGCTTTCCGAGCCGAGCATGATCATGCCATTGCCAAAGGTGAGTTGAGCGTGCATCACGCTGTTCCCCTCTCCCATATAAACAGCGTTCTTCTCAAATCCCAGCGCAGTGCACAGCCATTCGATTGCCGCCAGGCAATCGCGATAGCGCATTCCGGGGATCACAGTGGATTTGCAGTCTCTTGCGTAGTTAGCCATGCCCCGATGCTGCCACATTGCATATTAGGAGTCTTGAAGAAATCGGAACCCTCATCTAGACCGCGACGTGGTTTTGCCACCGCCCGCACGAAGCGCTGTAAGTGGTTGGATCGATGCCGGAGAAACTGCGGAAATCGCGCGAGAAGTGCGATTGATCTGCGTATCCACAAGCGACTGCCAGCTCCGCCCATCGCATTTCGCCGCCCTGGTGCAGAGCGCCCACTGCGCGCTGAAAGCGTCGCACCCGGCTCCACTGCTTGGGAGAAAGCCCAACATCTTCGCTGAAGACCTGGTGCAGGCGCCGCTCACTGATACCAAGCGAGCGCGCCGTTTCTCGAACGCTGAGCGATCGAAGCAAGCTCAACGCCGCACGAACATGGCTTCTCCGTTCCCGCGCCGAAGCCTGCTCACAAAGCATCTCGTCCAGCATCTGCAACGTAACCGCAGGACCGCCGGCCGGCTCGCGCAAGCGCTCCCGCGCCATCGGCCACAAGTCGTTAAGCGAGAGCGACCGCTCGTAGAAGAGGTCCGCACGTTCGCGCAGCCAGGGGCCCAGTCCTCCGGGCCGAAAGACCACCCCGACAAGCCTCTTCATATCGCCGGTGGCGACCAACTCTGCGGATGTCCGCGCACCCACCAGCAATGCCGGTGCAATCGGCACATCGCCCTCTGGAGTGCAATCGGTCAGATGGTCCGCTGCGAGCGAAATAACGAATTGAATCTTGCCCCCGGGCAACACCAGCTCCCGCTGATGCGGCACATGCGGCGCGCATGCGTACCACAGCATTTCCACGCATCCAGCCAACGCCGGCGACGGCTTGCGCTCCAGGTAAATCAGCTACCCAGCATACAACCGGGAAGAGTAGCCCACCCAAGCTTACTGAAATGCTTCGCTTTAGCTGTGGGGGGTGAGAAAAATGCTGGGTGGCCCATTCAAGCCCTCTGTTGGCTTGAGTGGGCTAACCGCTGTCCAGGTATAAGTTTTCGCAAGCGTACGCAGTGGAGCGGCCTGCTATTTATCCCTTCAACACCGCAGACCGAATCTCAATCAACCGCGGCAGCACATCCCCCAACTCCACCGCCGGGGCGCCCCGCAAACCAAAGGCAAAATAGACCTTCCGATAAAGCTGGTAGAGCTCCTCATACATCGCCACAGCCTTAGCCTCCGGCTGATAGGTCTGGTACGGAAGGCACATCTTCTCCTGCGCTTCCTCCACCGACTTGAACGCCCCTGCCGCCAGCAGGGCAAAGATGCCCGAGCCAAGGCTGGTAGGAATCCCATCCGGCACCAACACCGGTTTGCCCAGCACATTGGCATACACCTGGTTGAGCACAGGATTGTTCTGCGGCACCCCGCCCCCATTGATCACGCGATCCACCGGCACTCCGTATTCGGCCAGCCGCTCGAGGATAATGCGCGTGTGAAACGCCGTGCCTTCGATGGCCGCGAACAATTCATCCTGGGCGGTATGGACCAGGTTCCAGCCCAGCGTAATGCCTCCCAGCTCCGGGTTGACCAGGATCGTGCGGTCGCCATTGTCCCAGCTCAACCGCAGCAACCCGGTCTGTCCTGGCCGGTAATTCTCCAATCCACGGCTTAGCTCCGCGACCTTGACATTGGCGCGGCGGGCAATGGCTTCGAAAATATCTCCGGTGGCTGAGAGCCCTGCTTCGATGCCGGTGTAGCCGGGATCCACGCTACCCGGAACCACTCCACACACACCCGGAATCAACGTCGTCTTCCGCTGCATGGCGATGATGCAGGTCGAGGTCCCGACCACGTTGACGACATCGCCCTCCCTGCACCCCGCGCCGATCGCATCCCAGTGCGCATCGAAGGCGCCCACGGGAATCGGAATACCGGCCCGCAAGCCCATCTTCTCCGCCCATGCGGGCGCAAGATGGCCCGCCAGGGCATCGGAGGTATGGTATTCGCCACTCAAGCTTCTCGCGAATGCCGTCCAACAACGGATCCACGCTCGAAAGAAACGCCTGGGAAGGCAGCCCATCCCACTTGGGATTCCACATCCACTTGTGACCCATGGCGCAGACGCTGCGTTTCACCAGCTTGGGGTCGGTAATGCCGCATAGGGTCGCCGCCACCATGTCGCAATGTTCGAAGGCGCTCGCCAGCTGACCGCGCTTCTCCGGGTTGTGGCGCAGCCAGTGCAGCAGCTTGGCGAATCCCCACTCATGGGAGTAGACCCCGCCGCACCATTCGATCGCTTCCAGATGCTCCGCGTGGGCCAGTTGGGTAATCTGCTGCGCCTCACCCTTAGCGCGATGGTCGCACCACAGATAGTAGTCATCGAGCGGCTGCATGCCGGCGTCGACCGGGACCACGCTCGAGCCGGTCGTATCGAGCGCCATCGCCTCGACCTGCTCGCCCGAGATCCCAGCCTTGGCCAGTACCGCCCGCGTGGCGCTGACCAAAGCATCCATCTGATCCTGGTGGGATTGGGTGGCGAAATCCGGGTCTTCCCGCTTCCGCTTCAGAGGATAGTTAGCCGACGCCGTCGCCAATCCACCCTTATCGGCGCGGGCGCTGTCAAACAACGTGACGCGGACGCTGAGCGTGCCGAAATCAACTCCTGCAACGATCGCCACCGCTAGGCCTGCTCGACATCGTGGTTGTACATGCTCCAGCCCAGATAGCGCGTGGCCGCTTCGTGCACCGCACTGCCCACTTGCGAAAAATTGGCCGCGACATGATGCTCAAAGCCCTGCTCACAGATCAGTCGCAGCAGCTTTTGTAATCGTGGAATCTTGGCCACCCCCGCGCCGCCAAAAGTTTCCAGCGGATCGTTGGTAAACTCCCCCTGCCCCACGTATCCCCGGATCTTGCCGTGGAAGTCATCGGTGGAGAAGCGCACGTAGGTCATGGCGCCCGCCTTGACCCGGCCAACGCAAGTGCCAAAGGTATTCTCCTTGCCCACCGTGCCCGCGATGATCGCCTGAAAATCCATGACCACGTCCTTGAAGAAGTGCTTGGGCAAGTTGGAGCAGTGGAAGCAAACGCACTTGTCAGGATCCGTGCCGTAATTGTTGTTCCAATCCAGCAAGGCGCTCGGGGTTTCTGAGGCCAGGGCCAGGGCATGCATGCTGATAGTCCCGCAGATGTCCACTTCGCAGGCGCTGGGGAAGAGATTATCGCTCATCATGCTCATCACCGTGCAAGGCACCACGCCGAAGTATTCTTCGAGCGACGTCCAGCACTGGATCGCGCTCACGGTGCAATACGTCTGCTGCATCCACTGCTCGATCACCACGCCCAGCTTGCTCATCTTGATCAGCGCAGCGACCGGGATGTTGTTCGTCGACACATACTTTTGAATAGCCGCCAGCTTGGTCTGTACCGCGTCGTCGTTGTCCTTGAGCCGCTCGATGCGGCCCAGAACTTCGGAAAGATCGAGCGTGTCTACCGAAATGCCGCTCCGCTCCAGCAGCTTCTCGCTATAACGAACCGTGTTGAAAGCCGCAGGACGCGCGCCAATCGCCCCCACGCGAAGATTGGTAAAGCCACGCACCACACGGCAGACCGAAGAGAACCAGGCCAGATCCTTGCGAAACTCATCGGAGTCAGGCTGCACCGTATGCTGCTCGGTCAGCGAATAGGGAATGCCGTACTGCATCATGTTGTTGCAGGCCGACATCTTTCCGCAAAAGCTGTCCCGGCGGTGGGAAATCTTCATATCCGCTGCCCGGTCGGGAGTCGCCTGTACCAGCACCGGGACTTTCAGCGTAGAGAGCCGCAGGGCATCGACGATCCCGCGTTCCTCGCCAAAGTTGGGAAGTGTAACAATGACACCGTCAATCTCATCGCGATGCTTGCGGAAGAGATCGCCGCACAGGCGCGCTTCCGTCGGCGTTTCGACAGCGCCGAACTTTGATTCTTCCGGGGTCAGCGCGATGGTGCGGATACCGTCGCGCTGCCAGCACTCTCAGAATCTCTTCGCGGCCCGTCTTTGCCAGGTGATCGGGAAAAAAGCCGCGGTTGCCTACAATCACGCCGAACGTCATCTGTTTCGCCATGGTTATTTCCTTCGCTTGTGAACCGTTTGCCGGGGGCGAAAGCCGATGGTATAGCCTAGGCCAAAGACCGTGAGTAGCGCACCCCACCAGATCGGCGCATGCAGATTGCTCAGCACCGGAGGGTTGGGCAGCGGGTGACTGAGTTCCCAGATGCCGGTGCTCAAAATCACCACGCCATAGGCCAGCAGCAGTACGCCTGCAAACCACCAGATAGAAAAGGACTCTCGCATCGGCCCGGCTCCTTACCAGAAGATAATGTTGAGGAAGATGAAGACCACAGCCACCGTGCCCGCCCACACAATCGGACGCTGGTACCAGTGCTCGTCGTGTTCCTTGGGAAGTACGGAAGCACCGTAGACCAGCCCCTCCAGTTCCGCTACCGGCCGGGGTTGGGTCATGTAGCTGACCACCACCGTAACCAGCACGCAGACCAGCCACGCCCAAAGGGCACGATAAACATTCTCTGCCATATCTTTGGCGTCGGGGGAAAGGGCCACGTACCGCAACGCATGCGGATCGTGCTGCACCCACAGCCAAAGGCTGATGGAGGTAACTGTACCGGCCAGCAACCCCCAGAAGCCGGCCTCCTTGGTCGCGCGCTTCCACAGCATGCCCAGGATCACGGTTCCGAACAGCGGCGCAATAAAGAAGCTGAACAGTTGCTGCACGTAATCCATGATGCTGGCTGCATGCTGCACCAGGTACGCCGTGCCCACGGAGACCAGCACGCCGAGGAGCGTACTCCAGCGCCCCATGGCTACGTAGTGCCGGTCCGTAGCCTTCTTGTTCAGAAAGGCTCCATAGATGTCATAGGTCCAGACGGTTGAAAATGCGCTGACATTGCCCGCCATTCCAGACATGAAGCCGGCGATCAACGCAGTGACGCCCAACCCCAGCAGGCCAGGCCCGCAGTAGCGCACCAGCATCAGGGGAAGAACCTCGTTGAAGCTGTGCTGACCGGTCTTGACCGCGATGTCCTGCGCGACCAGGTGAAAGGGAAGCACGGAGAGGGCCAGCAGGCCCGGCAGGATCACGATGAAGGGCACCGCCATTTTGAACGCCGCGCCGATCACCGGAGCCATCCTGGCGGAACGGATGCTGTCTGCCGAGAGCACCCGCTGCACCACTAGAAAATCCGTGGTCCAGTAGCCGAAACTGACCACGAAGCCCAACCCGAAGACGATCCCGAACCAGTTCACCCCCATGGGGTTGGTGCTGAAGTGCCCCAGCGTCGACCACAGGTGCACATAGTCGGACCGGCCCAGATTGGTTGCAATCTGCTGCCGCAGGTTGCTCCAGCCACCCACCTCGATCAAGCCCAGAATCGGCACCAGTAGGGCGCCCGCCCAGATCAGCAGGAACTGGAGAATCTCGTTATAGATCGCCGATTTCAGCCCGCCCAGGGCAACATACACCGCCACCGTAACTGAGGATACCCAGATGCTGAAGTTCAGGTCCCAGCCCAAAACCACCTTCATCACAATGGCCATCGAGTACATATTGATGCCACTCATGAGAATGGTCATGAAAGCGAAGCTGACCGCGGAGAGGGCGCGTGCCCCGTCTCCGTAACGAAGCTTTAGATATCCCGGTACGGAGTGGGTCTTCGAGATGTAGTAGAACGGCATCATGACGATGCCCAGAAAGAGCATCGCCGGTATTGCGCCGATCCAATACCAGTGCATGGCCAGGATTCCATACTGGTAGGTGGATCCAGCCCAGCCCATCAACTCGAGCGACCCCAGGTTGGCGGACACGAAGCTCAGCCCGGCGATCCAGGCCGTCATCTCGCGCCCGGCCATAAAGAACTCTTCGCTCGTGTTGGAGGAACCCCGGAGATAAAAGCCGATGAAGACCACGATCGCGAAGTAGATCGCGATCACCAGGACGTCGATCCAGTTCAGCCGCGCAAGCTGGGTAGTGGCCGCCCAAGCCAGAGTTGTCACCATAGGTCAGCGTGTCCTAGTCGTCGCATCATTTCTCCTGTCCATAGGTTGCGTGGGCGCCGTGCTTGCGAAAATAATGCCGATCCAGGAGCGCCTGGGAAACCCCGTTGCAGCTCTGCCGCAGAGTAGCTGTAAAGTACGCCATGCGGGCGACCGTTTCCAGAACAGCCGCGTGGTGGGCCGCATCGAGTGGGGTTTTCCCCCAGCAGAAAGGCGCATGGCCGGCCACCAGCACAGCTGGAATTGCATGCGGATCGAGACCCTGAAAGCGGCGGGTAATTGCGATCCCGGTGTTGTGCACGTAGTCTCCGCCAATTTCCTCCGCCGTTAGCTCTTCGGTCACCGGAACAGGCCCGTAGAAATAATCCGCGTGTGTCGTTCCGTAGGCTGGAATCTCGAGCCCTGCCTGGGCCCATGCCGTGGCATATTCCGAGTGCGTATGGACCACTCCGCCGATGCCAGGAAACTCTTTGTAAAGTAGAAGATGCGTCGCCAGGTCAGAAGATGGGCGAAGTCTGCCGCCGATTACCTTCCCGTCCAGATCCGTGACCACCATGTCCGCCGGAGCCAGGGCCTTGTAGTCCACCCCGCTGGGCTTGATCACCACCAACCCCCGGTGGCGATCGATGCCGCTGGCGTTCCCGAAGGTGAAGAGAACCAGCCCTTGGCGAACCAGTTCCAGGTTGGCCTCGAGCACCTGCTCCTTCAACCTGTCCAGGGCACTTATATCGGTGGCGTTGGGCATAGGGAACAAAATAACAGACGATGCAAACGTTTACTTGCGCCTAACCTTAGGAGAATCAGGCACACCCCGTCAAGCGCAAGCTTCCCTTGCCTCAAACAACTCTCAGCACTCCGCCATCCACCTCCACCCATGCCAAGGTGAGCGCTACCTTCCCCTTTGTCATCCCGAGCGAAGCCGAGGGACCTGCGGTGCGCCTTTCCCGACCTAAAACCTCTCGTGGAAATGTTTTTCGAGCGTAGTGGAGGGACCTGCGGTTTCTTTCCCGGGTTCACGAACAACTATGCGGTTAAGAACTGGGAGAGCGGTTAAGAACTGGGAGAGTGCGCCGCAACGTTTGCCCATATTGCCCGGACCGCCTTGCCGAAGGCGCTGTATTCCTTGATTCCGGTCGATGAGAGCTCAATGACCACCCAGCGATCGTCCAGAATCTTTGTCTTGGAGCCGTAAGCCGCCTGCCACCGTTCGAACTCCGGCCCGGAGTTCTGCCTGAGATATCGCCACATCTCTCCGTCAGCCTTACCGCCGGAAGCGCTGGCCACCAGCACCGGCTCATGATCAGGCATTCCGTGCTGCACTGCATGTGCTGCCATAGCTCCTCCACGGATCATGCGGGTGATTTCAAGTTCGGCTTCCAGCAGCGTGCGCGCGATCACATTCGCCTGAACGTCTTGCCCGACGTAGGCGCGGCAAAAGTAACCGAGGTGCTGTTCCATGGATCACCTCTGCTAAACTACGCGATCCGGCATTCGCAGTAAAAGAAGAAAGAAACACAAAGGTTACGTTTGGTCAGGGCCTTTCATCCAGGCCTCTGATTCTACTGCTGTTGCTGTTGCATTTGCTGAAGGTGTAACAACTGCGCGGGCGGTGCCGGAGGTTCCTGGGCTCGCTCCACCAGGATGGACCAGTCTTCCGGGACCGGCATATCGCGGTCAAGGGGCGGCAAATCAACATATTTTGACACTTTGACTGCCACGTAAAGCTCGCTTTCCTTGCTGCCGCGATAAATGCCGCGGGTCGGCGGGACATCCGCGTAATCCCGTCCCAGCGCGGTGCGAATGTACCGGTTGTGCGCCAGCAGATTATTCGTTGGATCAAAGCCTACCCAGCCCACCTGGGGTAAAAAGGCCTCTACCCAGGCGTGGGTGGCGTCCGACGTGGAGCGATCGGCATTCTCTTCGCCATGATAGAGATAGCCGCTCACGTAGCGGCAGGGAATACCCACATGGCGCACCAGCGCAATCATGGTGTGGGCAAAGTCCTGGCAAACCCCTTTCCTGGATTCGAGCGCCTCATCGATGGGGGAGTTGACGTGCGTGCTGCGCGGATCATAGTCGAACCAGTGATAAAGCGAGGCGTTTAACTGCCGCAACAGCACCAGGGGGTCATCGCGGCGGCGCACATCCAATAGTTTCGCCAGATCGAGCAGGGCAGGCGAGGGTTTGGCGAACTCACTGGGCAGCAGCATCTCCGAGAAATCCCCCAGCGCGACCAGCGAATCCAGCTCGTCCCAGGCTCCGGGCCGCAGCAATTGCGGAATTTCGGGCAGCGGCTGCTGTTCCACCAGGGCTTCCGCCACCATCACCAGTTGCGAATGCTCTCCCGGGATATCGAAATGATGGACGTTGTTGCCCAGGTGATCGCGATAGGAGAAAACACGGCAACGCGGGCTTACCGACAAGGAGAAGGAGAGGCAGCGTTGGTTGTTATCGCTGCGCGGATGCATGCGCGCCTCCATGAGGCTCTCGCTTACCTGGTCCGCGTAGAGGAACTTGGTCAGGTGCCGTATCAGGTAAAAATCCATCGCCTGTCAAACTCCTTGCCGTCGAAAATTCACTACATCGCGAGAGCAGCTTCCACCGAATATTGAATATAGAAGCGGTAAATCAAGTCATGTGTCTGCCGGCATTGTTGCAGGATGTTATGCAGATACGGCCCGGCGTTCTGCGCGAGAATGTCGGAAACTTCCACAAAGCTTAACGAGGCCTGCAGCTTGCCGGAGACCCTGGATAGGTCATCCACCGGCATTCTCCCGCTGGATGCTCGCACGGCCATGAGCGCCTGGCGCAGGCAATCGACCGAATATCTTAGAGAGTGCGGGAATTGCGGGTTCAACAATAGAAACTCCAGAATCCAATCGGCGGAAAGGTCCGCCGTGTACACCTTGCAGTAGGCTTCAAACGCTGTGCAACAACGGAGCAACCCTACCCATTCCTGGTAATGGCTTCCCTCTGGCGCCGCTTCGGGTGTACCGAGAAGTTCCGGCTCATAGAGCGCGAGTAGAGTTGCTATAGAGGACGCCCGCTCCAGATAGCGGCCCAATTGAATAAACTGCCACTCCTCCCCATGACTCATGGTGGTATCGGTAACCCCCTGGAAAAGGTGGACACCGTCGATCACCGCGGGAAGAAAATCAGCCAGCCGGGTATTCAGTCCATGCTCCGAATATGGTTGGATCACCCAGTGGTACATGCGGTTCAATTGCTGCCACTGCTCGGAGCTGATTTCGTCGCGCACCTGGCGGGCGTTTTCCCGCGCCTCGATCAAGCAGGAAGTCACCGATGCTGGAACTTCCGCGTCGAAGGTGAGTGAGTTGACGAGTTGGTAATAGTCATTGTTCCAGCTAACGCCCTGCGGATTTCCCAGGGCGGCCAGGACCCGCTTCCATCTTCCCTCCGCGCTGGTGCTGGACTTGTCCAGCATGAGACCCATATTCACGTCCAGCATGCGCACCGTATGCTCAGCGCGCTCGAGATAGCGGCTCATCCAATAAAGACTGTCTGCTACGCGAGAAAGCATGTGCTCCTCTAAGTCGGTCAAAACCCAGGTATCTTTACTGCCCCCGCCCTGCGACGAGTTCACCACCAGCGAGCCCCTTCGCAACGCCACGCGCGTGAGTCCTCCCGGAACAATGCGCACCTTGTCGCCATACAGGATATAAGGCCGCAGGTCCACATGCCGGGGTTCGATGCCGTTCTCCGTCAAACAGCCGGCGCGGGAGAAATCGAGTGTAGGCTGCGCAATATAGTTGCGCGGGTTGGCCTCGATCATGCGCTTGAATTCCTCGCGCTGCTCCGCGCTACTGTGGGGTCCTATCAGCATTCCGTAGCCGCCCGACTCCCCGACCGCTTTCACTACCAGCTTGTCGAGATTCTCACAGCAGTACTTGCGCTGTTTGGGATCGGTCATGAGATAGGTTTCGACGTTGTTCAGAATCGGCTCTTCGCCCAGGTAGTAGCGGATGATTGCGGGCACATAAGCGTAGACTGCCTTGTCGTCGGCGATGCCGGTGCCGAAGGCGTTGGCCAGGGTTACATTGCCGGCCCGGTAGGCATTGAACAGGCCGGCGACCCCCAGGATGGAGTCGGAACGAAACGCCAGCGGATCGATGAAGTCGTCGTCCACCCGGCGATAGATCACATCCACTCGCTTCAGGCCGGCGGTGGTTCGCATGTAGACCACGTTGTCGTGGATGACCAGGTCGCGGCCTTCGACCAACTCGATGCCCATCTGCCGGGCAAGGTAGGTGTGCTCGAAATAGGCGGAGTTGTAGACACCGGGAGTCAGCAGCACGATCGAGGGATCGTGACGCCCTTCCGGGGCCAGCGACCGCAGCGTGCTCAGCAGCAGCTGGGTGTAGTGTTCGATGGGCTGCACGCCGTAATCGCGAAACAGCTGGGGAAACGTTCGCTTCATCACCCTGCGGCTGGTCAGCATGTAGGAGACGCCGCTCGGCACCCTGAGGTTGTCTTCCAGCACCACAAATTCACCATTGCTCAGACGAAGAAGATCTGTGCCCGTCACGGTGATATAAACATTCCGGGGAACCTGCAGGCCGCGCATTTCTCTACGAAACTGGCGGCAGCTGTAGACGATCTCGCGCGGCACATGGCCATCGTTGAGAATCTTGCCGTCATTGTAAACATCGTGCAGAAACAGGTTCAGGGCGGTGATGCGCTGGGTAAGCCCCTTTTCGATGTGTTGCCATTCCGCGCCGGTGATGATGCGCGGCAACAAGTCATAGGGAAAAATTCTTTCCGTTCCTTCCCCGTGTCCATAGACATTGAAGGTGATGCCCTGGGTGAGGAAAGACAGATCCACCGAGCGCTTGCGGCGCGCAATCTCTTCCGGCGGAAGGTTGAGAAATGTCTCCAACGCGGCAGCGTAATGTGGTCTTACCAGGCCGTCCTCAGAGAACATCTCGTCATACGTGTTGTCGAGGACATAATCCTTCAAGAGCGGATTGGCGAACGTGCTGGGGCGAGCTAGTTCCATTTGGCCATCCTGGCTCACTGCTTGAATCCTGACGCGGCTTCCGTCGCCACCTCGTCGCTGATCACGCTGAATTGGGTGAGGTTGGCGATCCCAAATGACGTAGTAATCGCTACATCCGAGGCATCCCGTCCCACGGCCATCAACACTCGGCCAATGCGAGGATGATTATGCCGCGCATCCACCGTCCACCAGCGGTTGGCCAGGTAAACCTCGAACCAGGCGCTGAAATCCATTGGAGTAAAGGTAGGCGGTATGCCAATGTCTCCCAGGTATCCGGTCACATAGCGCGCCGGTATATTGAGGGCGCGGCAGAAGGTCACCGCCAGGTGCTGAAAGTCCCGGCATACGCCGACCCGCTCGGTGAACACGTCGAGCGCGGTCTTGGTGGAACGAGCGTGCTGATAGCCAAAAGCTACCTTGGAATAAACCCAACTGCAAATGGCGCGGACTCGGCCCCAACCCGGAGCCATGTCGCCAAACAACTCCACTGCGATGTTGGAGAGTCGATCCACCTCGCAGTACCGGCTGTTGAGCAGATAGATCAGGGTTTCGTTGGGTAGATCCGCGACTGGATGTTCGGTTGCGTCCCACGGGGAAGGGTCTTCCAAGCCCGAGTCTTCAATCAGTGTTGAACCGCTCAGCTGGATATGTCCCACGGGCGCCACGAATCTCGAGCAGCGATTGCCAAAAGTGTCGATGTAGCTGGTAACAGGGACTGCTGGATCCAGCTTTAGCTCGTCCGGCTCGAGCAGATCTGGCTCCCGCGAAGGATGCACATGGAGCATCGCGACGATCGTAACCGGAGCTGGAATGTTGAAACCGATGTCATAACCTAAGCGAATAAGCATTGCACTCCCTCGATCGAGCCCTGTAGAGCGAATCGCCCAGGGTCCCCCCCGGGCAAGTTCGACAGGAACGACAAGGTCCTTGTCGCAGAAATTATGATGCCAAAGCAAAGGCGGGTAGCCTTAAATGAGAACTGTGCTCTGAACAGGCTTTTTCCTCAAGAAAAAGCCTACATAACCGCCCCTGGTAGCCTCCCCGTGACCCTGCCTTTGCTCAAAAAACTATCAGACGATCAGGATCGGCTCCCACCTCTTTCTATCGTTATACCGCGTTCCCCGGAAATGCTCTAGCATTCAGGTTGGAGAGTATGAATGACCTATTGTCTGGGCATCATGACCCGTCAAGGTTTGGTTATGGCGTCCGATTCCCGAGCCAACGCCGGCTACGACCAGGTGAACGTCTGCCAGAAGATGCATACCTTTCTTCAGCCGGGAGAACGTGCTTTCGTCATCCTGACCAGTGGCAACCTATCTCTGACCCAGTCGGTGATCACGCTTTTACGCAACGATTTCGAGTCCGGAGAGGGATTGGCGAAGGCCGAGTCCATGTACGCGGCGGCCCGCATCGTAGGGGATTGCGTTCGCCGGGTCTCGGATATGGATCGCGTCGCGCTCGAAAAAGACGACTTCAAGTTCAACATCCATCTCCTGTTAGGCGGTCAGGTCAAAGGAGAGAAGCCGAACCTCTTCCTCATATATCCCCAGGGAAACCCACTGAGCGCGACCGAGGATTCGCCCTATCTGCAGATAGGCGAAGTCAAATACGGCCGCCCGATCCTCGATCGCGGCATCGAGTTCCGGTCCACCAGCCTTGAGGTTGCGGGCACCTACGCCCTGTTATCGCTCGATGCAGCGATGCGCTCGAATGTCACGGTAGGGCCTCCGCTGGAGGTCCTGCTGTATGAGAACGATAAGCTGGAATTCGACCGCTACCGGCGCTTCAAGGCAGACGACCCCGAACTGGACCTGATGCACGCCTGCTGGGAGCAGACCTTGCGTCGCGCCGTGGAAGAACTACCCACGCTCCATTTCGAGGCCCTAAAGTCCAACGCCTCGGTCTGAAACTGGGCACGGCATCACAGCTTGCGGAAAAACCACTGGACGACAGTCGTAGGTATACATGGTGCCGCGCCCACAATGGTGGGAGCCCCCGCATTCATGCGGGGGAGCTCGGCTTTCAAGCCGAGCGGCTCGACAGGACTAATCTCCTCCGGCTTCAGCCGCGGAATCTTATCTCCCACGTTGCAAACGAGGTTGGGGTGCAGGCAGATTCCAGGACCGACGTAATCCCACCGGCTAAGGCAAAACCGGGGCTAAAGCCCAATCGATGGAATTGCAACTCGTTCCGCGACGCTCAAGCGTCGCTCTCCCTGCTGAAGCAGGGAGCTCCCACCGAGCTTTCATGGGAGAAGGCCAAATCCCAACCCCTAAAGAATGTAGCGCGACAAATCCTGGTCCTTGACGATCGACGCCACCATGGCCCGCACGTACTCCGGATCGATCAGCACCACCCGCTCCCGGCCGTCGGTCGTCTCCACGTCGCTTACCGGCAGAGGCACCGTGGCGCCGTTTTCTGCGGCCGAAGCTGCAATTTCGATCAGCGGGCCTTCGGCGGAATGGCCCTTCATGATGTCGGGCGCCATGAAGCTGATCTCGTCCAGCACCCGCTCCATGATGGTGTGCAGCCGCCGCGCGCCGATATTTT
The DNA here is from genome assembly GCA_963736535.1 of uncultured Acidobacteriaceae bacterium. Classification (GTDB taxonomy): domain Bacteria; phylum Acidobacteriota; class Terriglobia; order Terriglobales; family Acidobacteriaceae; genus PALSA-350. The sequence continues at coordinate 98,420 of CAVTPN010000002.1, read as the reverse complement.
CCGTGGTCTCGTTCACCCGGAAGGCGAACCGCGCCATCTCTTCCAGAGACTCCTTGGTAAACCTGAGTTTCAGCCCTTCGGTTTCGAGCAACGCGGTGTACTGCTTGGTCAGCGATGACTTGGGCTCGGTAAGAATGCGGACAAAGTCCTCCACCGTCAGCGACTGCAGCTCGACGCGGATAGGGAAGCGGCCCTGTAGCTCGGGAATCAGGTCGCTCGGCTTCGAAACGTGGAACGCGCCCGCCGCGATAAACAGGATATGATCCGTCCGAACCATGCCATACCTGGTATTGACAGTCGGTCCCTTCGACGATGGGGAGAATGTCTCTCTGCACGCCCTCCCGCGATACATCCGGACCGTGACCGCCTTCCCGGCCGGCGATCTTGTCGATCTCGTCCAGGAAGATAATGCCCGAGTTCTCCACCCGTTCGACGGCCAGCCGCGTTACCTGGTCCATATCGACCAGCCGCGTCTCTTCCTCCTGCACCAGGTATTCAAAGGCCTCCCCGACCTTCATCTTGCGCTTCTTGGTGCGCTGGCCGAACAGGTTGGGCAGCACGTCCTTGAGGTTGATATCCATCTCCTCGACGCCCTGGTTGGAGATGATCTCGAACGACGGTGTACTGCGTTCGCGCACATCGATCTCTACCGTGCGCTCATCCAGCTTGCTTTCGCGGAACTGTTGCCGCAGCTTTTCCCGGGTACGGTTATGGCTTTCCTGGCTTGCCGGGGGGAAGTTGGTGCCATCAATCACTACCGGCCCTGGGGCGGAATGGGTACCACCGCCCGGCGCGCTCGCGGCGGCTGGCGAAGGGGGCAGCAGCAGATCCAGCAAGCGCTCTTCGGCGTTGAGTTCGGCCCGGTCTTCCACCTCTTCCAGCTTTTCCTCGCGCACCATGTCCACGGCGATTTCCACCAGGTCGCGGATCATCGATTCCACGTCCCGTCCCACGTAACCGACCTCGGTGAATTTGGAGGCTTCTACCTTCATGAAGGGCGAATTGGTGAGCTTGGCCAGGCGGCGCGCAATCTCCGTCTTGCCCACGCCGGTGGGCCCGATCATGATGATGTTCTTGGGCATGATCTCTTCGGCGATATCGGGCGGCAGCTTCTGCCGGCGCATCCGGTTTCTTAGCGCGATAGCCACAGCCCGCTTGGCGGCCCGTTGGCCTATGACATGCTTATCCAGCTCCGCCACGATCTCCCGTGGGGTGAGGTCTTCGAGCGAGAGTTCCAGCTCTTCCGCGGTTCCCGGTAAAAAAATAGCCATGTGCCTGCTCCTTTTGGGCGGCAAATTAGAGCATTACAAAAGCCTAGCCGTGCAATTCCTCGATCGTGATTTGATCGTTTGTGTAGATGCAGATCTGGCCCGCGATACGTAAGGACTTCTCCGCAATGGCGCGCGCCGGCAAGTCGGAATTCTCGACCAGGGCCCGGGCCGCCGCCAGGGCGAAACTGCCGCCGCTGCCGATGGCGGCGATCCCCTCGTCGGGCTCGATCACATCGCCCGAACCGCTGATCAGGAAGGTCTGCTGCAGATCGGCAACTACCAGCAGGGCCTCCAGGTTGCGCAGCATCTTATCCGTGCGCCAGTCCTTGGCCAACTCTACGGCCGAGCGCCCCAGGTTGCCGGCATACTGTTCCAATTTGGCTTCAAAGCGGCTAAAGAGCGAGAATGCATCCGCCGTCGAGCCGGCAAACCCAGCCAGGATCTTATCCTGATAAAGCCGCCGGATCTTGCGCGCGGTATGTTTGATCACGCTGTCGCCCAGAGTGACCTGGCCATCGGCTGCCATAACCACGCTGGAGTTTCGGCGGACGCACAAAACGGTGGTGGAGCGAATTCGCCGGGCATCGGAGCGGGAATTTACGGGAGAAGCGGCTCTCGAAGCGGCGATTGCCGTCGAGCTTCGGACAACAGACGAACGAATGGACATCTCCTGAAAGTATAGCGCAGGCGGTCCGGCACAAATTTGACCGGAGGTAATGTTGCCGAATGCGGTCCAACACCCTCACCGCATCTCCCAGGAGGCACCGGCCTGCGATATCCTGCATCGTGTACCCCTACTTGAGCTGGAGCTTTCATGAATAGCTTCCCGTTGCGCGACTCCCAGCTCTTCGGCACCTTTGCCGCCGTTGGAGTCTGCCTGGGGAGCGTGGCCGCGTATGCGCTGCTTCGCCGCCGCGTCAGCCCCGACGAGGAGGAGCGCAAGCGCAGGGATCTGCTGGTCCAGCAGGGACGCATCATCGATGCCACCGTCATCGACATCTCCGACCTCAATGCCGAAGAGAGTGGAAGACCCAACGGGCTGCAGCTGATTCTTTACAAATATGAGGCGGCGGGGGTGGTCTACGAGTGCTCCCAGGACGTGACCATGCTGCGCCACATTGTCAATATCTATGACTGCCGGCTGGGCTTTCCCGCATCCGTGCGCTACGATCCCCACAACCCTGGCAACTCACTGATTGTGGCTGAAGGCTGGAGCGGGTTGCGCGACACGGCCAATTCCGTTCCTCTTCACGGCCGCTCCAAAGACGCAGCCCACTCGGTACGATAGCCACACCTTTCCGCCCGTGCCGAATCTGTTGAGTTGGTGGCGTTGGCGAACTTCGTGCGGCTTTCTTTGCGGAAAGCCGCACACGTGGCTGTTGATGAGTGCCGCGTGTAGTAATCCGTGGCCGCTCCCGGTACACTATAGGTATGCACGTTCATGGCGGGGCGTCGGAGAAGACGCAACGAATTTTGCGTATCTCGCTGCTGGCCACGTTGGCCTACGTGGCCCTTACCTTCTTTGCCGGGGTGCGTGCCCATTCGCTTGCCCTGATCTCTGAGGCCGGCCATAACGTATCGGATTTTCTGGCCCTGTTGCTCTCCTTTGTCGCCGTCTACTTTCAGACCCGTCCGCCCACCGACCAGAAGACCTTTGGCTATCAGCGCGCCGGCGTCCTGGCAGCATTTCTCAACGCGCTAACGCTGGTTTTGATCGCTGTCTGGATCGCCATTGCAGCCATCCACCGGCTGAGTGAGCCGGTCCAAGTGCAACCCAAGCTGATGATGATCGTCGCCGCGGCCGGCGTTCTGATGAACGGCGTGATCGCCGCCTTGCTTTGGACCACCTCGCGTGACGTCAATATCCGCAGCACCTTCATTCACATGCTGGGCGACACCCTCTCGACCGCCGCGGTGATTGTCGGCGGCGCCGCCATCCTGTTCACTGGGCACAACTGGATCGATCCGGTTCTCTCTATCCTGATCGCCGCGCTGATCTTATGGAGTTCGCTGTCTATTGTGCGCGAGACGCTCAACATCCTCCTTGAGGGTACCCCGCGTGGTTGCTCACTGGCGGAGATACGGGTTTCGCTTCAAGCCATCGATGGTGTCGAAGATGTGCACGACCTGCACGTGTGGAGTCTCGGATCGCAGACCCACGCCTGTGCCACTCACATCATCATCGACGACATCCCGCCATCAGAGAGTGCTCGCATACTGGAGCAAGTGAACGGAATCCTGCGGCAAAAATTCCGCATTTACCATTCCACCATTCAATTCGAATGTGTCGATTGCGAAGTGGCGCATGGTTGCTCTCCGCCCACCGAGGTCGACGAGCACGACCACTCTGGTCACGACCACTCCCACGCTCACTCCCACTAGAGCAGCTCAGAAAACTTTGTCTGGTTGTGACTCATAGATCTCAGCCACGCGCTCCAGGGTGTCGATTTCGCTGACCGGCTTGTCGTCGCGAATGCGGAGAATGCGCGGGAAGCGCAGGGCGAAACCGCTGTCATGCCGATCCGAGCGCATGACGTTGTTAAAAGCGACTTCCAGCACCACCAGCGGTTCGACAGCGCGAATGCTTCCGAAATCCTCGAGCGTGTGCTCCAGAAAGAACTGCGTTAGCCGGGCAATCTCCGCATCGGTTACGCCGGAGTAGGCTTTGCCGACGTTGCGCAACACCTCGCCATCGCGGACCGCAAAGGTGTAGTCGCTCAGCCAGCCGGCCCGCTTCCCATGGCCATACTCTGCGGCCGTTACCACCACATCGAGCGTGGCCAGCTCGCGTTTCAGCTTGAGCCAGGCCAGACCGCGCCGTCCTGGCTGGTAGGTGCTATGCCGGGCCTTCAGCATGACCCCTTCATTGCCGCGGGCCCGTGCGTCCACGTAGGCCTGCTCCAGTTGCGCCACGCTTTCCAGTTGGACGGCGGGCGCGAGCACCAGCCGAGGGAAGCTGTCCTCCAGCAGCCGCAGGCTCAAAGAGCAGCTCCGTTTGTTGCCCCAGGGAGGCCAGACGGCTGCTCACCCTGGTGCGGGGCTGCTCTCGATTCACCAGCTCTTCAAGCGCACGCCGGCGTTGGTGCAAGGGCTTGTCCATCCATGGCTCGCCGTGCGCGTAAAGCAGGTCAAAAGCCATAAACACTACCGGAGTGGCCTGGCGCATCTCCGCAGTGACCCGCTTGCGCCCCAGCCGTGCCTGCAGCGAGGCGAATGGCAGCGCGCGCTGTCGCGGCTCCAGGCCAGGATTTCGCCGTCCAGCACCAGAGGTTCTTCAAACCGGGCGAATGCTTCGACGATCTCCGGGAAACTGGCGGTCATATCCTCCCGGGAGCGCGAGAAAAGAGCCACCCGTCCAGGATGCTCCGGCGAGCCACAGTGGATCTGCGCCCGTACGCCATCGTACTTATCTTCCAGTTGAGCCTCTTTGATGACCGGTTCGTCTGGGCGCACCTCAGTCGAGGCAGATTTGGCTTCCTCGGCTACCTCATTGGTGAAACGCTGCAAGGCCTCCTCTACCGTCTCGACCGGGCTGGCCAGCATGAAGCCCAGGGGATGAAAGAGGGTCATCCGGACATCGGCCAGCCGGCCGCTGGCCGCCAGCTCCAGCACCTCGGGGAGATTGCCATTCAGCATCCTGGCCCGTCGCACGTCGCCGACAGGGGCGCCGTAAGCTGCGGCGATCGCTTCTTCGACCAGGCTGACCTGGATGCCGGTGCGCATGTCTCCCAGGATGATCTTGATCAGGTACTTCGCTTCGAGCGGTGTGGCCCTCTTGAGCAGCTCCAGGGCGATTTGCTGTTTGCCGGCCGGCTTTGCGGCCGTAGCGATGGCGGCAAAGGCCTCAGCCACATCGGGCAACAAAAGGGTGGACGCCACAGCTCGTTCTTGCAGAAGGTCTTGCGCCGCGCCTCCCAGGTCGCCATGGCGCAGGTAAGCGGCATGCATTGCGGGCTGGCTGGCCCCGGAGAGCTGGGCCAGGACGCGACTGAGCGCCGCCCCGCCCACATTCAGTGGGCGTCCATCCGTCTCCGGAAAAGGCACTCCGGCAAGGTACAGCGCCGCCAACCCAGCCTCCCGCACGGGAAGGGGACGCAGGTACTCGGCCATGAGCGCGCGCTTCTCCAGCTTGCTGCCGGTCTCGGCCAGACGCTGGCACAGCTCTGCGAATTGGGTAAGCGGGGCATGCATGCTCAGGTTCCCATTGAGATGCGGGGACGGCCAAACCTGATAAAATCAAACAAATGGTTCATCGCGTCGCCAATACGGTTCCTGTCCGGCACGCTCTTTCCTAGCGGCTCCCGCCGACGAGTGTCTCTCTTGTTTCGCCCGCGGAAAGGAACCTTACCATGTTGGATCGTTTAGAACAGATTGAAACCCGTTATGAAGACCTTGGACGTCAGCTAGCCGACCCGCAGCTGGTGACCGACCAGCAAAAATACCACAAGACCGCCAAGGCCCATCGGGACCTCGAAGCGGTGGTGGGAAAGTATCGTGAGCTCAAGCAGGCGCAGCAGGGAATTGTTGACGCCAAAGGCATGCTGAACGAGAACGATGCCGAGCTTGCGGCCATGGCACAGGAGGAGCTAACTCGCCTGGAGACCACAGCTGCCACCCTGGAAGAAGAGATCAAGGTCATGCTGCTGCCCAAGGATCCCAATGACGAGAAGAACGTCATCCTCGAGATCCGCGCCGGTACCGGCGGAGACGAGGCTTCGCTCTTTGTGGCGGAGATTTTCCGCATGTACTCGCGCTTCGCCGAGCAGCATCGCTGGAAAGTGGAGATTCTTTCGCAGTCCGAATCCGGAGTTGGCGGCCTCAAGGAAGTGATCGCCATCATCGAGGGCAAGCGCGTGTACTCGCAGATGAAGTACGAAAGCGGAGTGCATCGGGTGCAGCGCGTGCCTGCCACTGAGACACAGGGCCGGGTCCACACCTCGGCCATCACCGTCGCGGTTTTGCCTGAGGCCGAAGAGGTTGACGTTAAGATCGAGGCGAAGGACATTCGCATCGACACGTTCTGCTCTTCGGGGCCCGGTGGGCAATCGGTCAACACCACTTATTCCGCGGTGCGCATCACCCACCTCCCCACCAATACGGTGGTGAGTTGCCAGGACGAGAAATCGCAGATCAAGAATCGCGAGAAGGCGATGCGCGTCTTGCGCGCGCGGCTCTACGAAGTGGAAATGGAAAAGCAGCAGGAGGCGCTGGCCAAAGAGCGCAAGCAGCAGGTGGGCAGCGGCGATCGCAGCGAGAAGATCCGCACCTACAATTTTCCTCAGAACCGGCTCACTGACCACCGTATCGGTCTGACCAACCACCAGCTCGCAGAAGTCATGGAAGGCAGGCTCCAGCCGACCATCGACGCCCTGATCGCGCACTACCAGGCCGAGCGTCTCAAGGCTGAAACAGCCACTGTGGCATAACGTGCCGGCCAGCGCCGGCGAGGCTCTGCAAGCGGCCCGCGCTCGCCTGGCCGCTACCTCGCGCAATCCGCGCCGCGACGCAGAAGTGCTGCTCGCCCACGTGCTCGGATGCGACCAGGCAGCCCTGCTAACTCATCCCGAACGTCTTCTCTCCCCGGCTGAATCCGATCAGTTGGAAGGCTTCCTCAGGCGACGCCTGGCCTCCGAGCCCATGCAGTACATCACCGGCTCGCAGGAGTTTTTCGGCTTGCTCTTTCGAAGTGACCCCCGATGTCCTCATCCCGCGCCCGGAAACCGAGCACCTGGTGGAAGCAGCGTTGGAGCACGTGGGTCGAGAAGCGAATGCCCGCATCGTGGACGTGGGCACCGGCTCGGGCGCCATCGCAGTGGCCCTGGCGCACGCCCGTCCGCAGTCGAACGTAACTGCGGTGGATCTTTCTCCTGCGGCGCTCGAGGTCGCGCGCCGCAATGCGCAGCGGCATGGGGTGCTCGAGCGGGTGACTTTCCTGCAATCCAATCTGCTGGGGGCTGTCGATTGCGCCGACTTTGACGTGGTCGTATCGAACCCTCCCTACATCTCCGAAGAAGAGATCCTGGAGCCTCAAGTGTTTGATTACGAGCCGCACTCCGCGCTCTACTCTGGGCCTACGGGTCTGGAAGTCTATGAGCGCCTGATCCCGCAGGCCCGCAAGGTGCTCAAGCCGCAGGGCTGGCTGCTGCTCGAGATTGGCTTCGGCCAGCAGCCAGCCGTGGAAGCGCTGCTCCGCGGCTGGCAATCCGTCAGCGTGGTTCATGATCTGCAGGGAATCCCGCGCGTATTGCAAGCACAAACCCCATAACCGAAACGCACCTTTCCCCCACAAAATCGTCATCCTGAGCGTAGCGCCTCACAGATTTATCGCGTGACACAGCGCTTGTGGCGCGGAGTCGAAGGACCCCGACGATTTTGTGGGCGAATTGACGAAGAACATCCCAAGTTAGCGCTTATGACGGAGGCCCCCCGATTGCTTTCCCATCGTTGGTTGATAATGGAGATACGAGGGATCAATGGGCACCATAACGGAGCTTCCAAAAACATCTTTGACCTTTGAACAGAAACTGGACCGCCTGGCCCAGGTCGCAATCAACGCGGGCTTAGGACTCGAGCGTGGCCAGGAACTGGTCATGACGGCGTCACTCGATGCCTTGCCCTTGGCCCGCTTGATCACCGAGCAGGCCTACAAGGCCGGAGCCTCGCTTGTGACCACTCTGTATCACCGATGAGCAGTCGACGCTGTTGCGTTATCGTTACGCTGGGGATGCAGGCTTCGATACCGCCGCGGGATGGCTCTACGAGGGAATGGCGGCCGCGTTTCGCAACGGTGCCGCCCGGCTTGCGATTGCCGGCGGAGACCCGTCCCTGTTGTCCAAAGAAGATCCGGAGAAAGTGGGCCGGGCAAACCGCGCAGTGTCCAAGGCCTATCGTCCGGCCATCGAACTCATCACCCGCCACGACATCAATTGGACGATCGTTGCCTGCGCCACTCCCGCGTGGGCGGCAGCCGTATTTCCTGATCTCTCTCCCGATCAGGCGATGGCCAGGCTGTGGGATGCGATCTTTGCCGCATCACGGGTGGACGCAGACGATCCGATTGCGCGATGGAAACAACATGATGCCGGGCTGCATCGCCGCGCGGATCTGCTCAACGAGAAGCGTTACGCTACCCTGCATTTCCGCGGCCCGGGGACCGATCTGCGCGTGGGACTGGCGGACGATCACCTGTGGATGGGCGGAGGCACCCAGGCCGGCACCGGCGCCTATTGCATTCCGAATATGCCGACGGAGGAGGTCTTTACCACTCCGCACAAAGACCGCGTGGAGGGCACGGTGACCAGCACCAAGCCGCTCTCCCACCAGGGCACGCTGATTGAGAAGATTGCAGTGCGCTTCGAAGGTGGTCGAGTAGTCGACGCCAAGGCATCCGCGGGACAGGAAGTGCTGCAGCGAATGATCGATACCGACGATGGGGCGCGGCGTCTGGGTGAGGTGGCGTTGGTGCCCCACTCCTCGCCCGATCGCCAAAAGCGGTCTGTTGTTCCTAAACACGCTCTTCGATGAGAACGCGGCCAGTCACATCGCCCTGGGACAGGCCTACAGCACCTGCGTGAAGAATGGGGACAAGCTTACGCCGGACGAGCTTGCGGCCAGGGGTGCGAACGAAAGCCTGATCCACGTGGATTGGATGATCGGATCGAGCGAGATCGATCTCGACGGCATCACGGCCACCGGCACTGTGGAGCCCCTGATGCGCAAAGGCGAGTGGGTCTGAGCAATCAAAAACAGCAGGTCCCTCCGCTCCGCTTCGCTCCGGTCGGGATGACAATCCTGTTGCAGGGTCAAGTATTTCTCGCTGAAGCTCTTGCGGGCACAACAGAATTGTCATCCCGACCGGAGCGAAGCGGAGTGGAGGGACCTGCTGTTCTCTATCCACTCGATCAAGCCTCGACAGTCCGACCCTCCACCTCGAAGATCAGCCGGTTCTTCAACGGATCGGCATCCACCCGGATGTGATCGCCATGCAGCACCTCGCCGTCCAGAATCTTGATCGCTAACGGATCCTGGATCAGGCGCTGGATTGCTCTCTTCAACGGACGAGCCCCATACTGCCGGTCATATCCGGTGAGCAGCAACTGATGACGCGCGCCCTCAGTCAACTCAAGAGTGATCTTGCGCGGTTCCAGCAGCTTGCGCAGATCGGCCAGCCGCAGATCGACAATGTGTGACAACTGCTCCTCCCCCAGAGGACGGAAGATGACTACATCGTCCACCCGGTTAAGAAACTCCGGCCGGAAGCTCTGCCGCAACAGTTGCATCACCTGCTCGCGCGCCGCCTCAAATGCTGATTCGCTCTCCAGATTTTCCGACTGCAGCAGATGCGCCCCCAGGTTCGAGGTCATGATCAGCACCGTGTTCTTGAAGTCCACCGTGCGGCCTTTGGAATCCGTCAACCGTCCGTCGTCGAGCACCTGCAGAAGGACATTAAACACATCCGGATGCGCCTTCTCGATCTCGTCGAAAAGGATTACGGAATACGGCCGTCTGCGCACCGCCTCGGTCAGTTGGCCGCCTTCGTCGTAGCCCACGTAGCCAGGGGGCGCCCCGATCAACCGGGCGACCGCATGCTTCTCCATGTACTCCGACATGTCAATGCGAACCATGGCCTGCTCGTCATCGAAGAGGAACTCCGCCAGGGCGCGTGCAGTCTCGGTTTTGCCCACTCCGGTTGGCCCAAGGAAGAGAAAGGAACCGATCGGCCGCTTAGGGTCGCTCAGCCCGGCACGTGACCGGCGGATCGCGTTGGCAACTGTTTCCAGCGCCTCGTCCTGCCCGACCACTCGTTCGCGCAAGCGGCCTTCCATCTCGACCAGCTTGCGCACTTCTCCTTCCAGCATCTTGTCCACGGGGATGCCAGTCCACTTGCTTACGATCCTGGCAATGTCTTCCTCGTCGACCTCTTCCTTCAGCATGCGGCCGTCCTCGGCGCCGTCCTGCTTGGCGTTCAGCCGCTTCAGCTCAGCTTCGAGCTGGGGAAGTTCGCCATACTGAATGGCTGCCGAGCGCTCCAGATTGCCACGCCGCGTCTGCTCTTCCATCTCAAAGCGCAGCGCCTCGATCTTCTTCTTCAACTCGGTCAGCCGCGTAATGGCTTCCCGCTCCGTCTGCCAGCGCGCGCGCAGTCCCGTAGCCTTTTCCTTCAACGCGGCAAGGTCTCGCACTACGGCCTCCAACCGCTCTTTCGAATTTCTGTCGTTCTCCCGCTTGAGCGCCGTGCGTTCAATCTCCAGCGAGATCATCTGCCGCTCCAACTGGTCGATCTCCACCGGCACCGAGCCGATCTGGATGGCCAGCGATGCCGCTGCCTCGTCCACCAGGTCGATGGCCTTGTCAGGCAGAAAACGGTCAGAGATGTAACGGTGCGAAAGCGTGGCCGCGGCTACGATGGCCGAGTCTTTGATGCGCACGTTGTGGTGCGCCTCGTACCGTTCTTTGAGACCGCGCAGAATCGCAATCGTGTCTTCCACGTTAGGCTCGCCCACGTAGACGATCTGGAAACGCCGCTCCAGCGCCGCATCCTTTTCAATGTATTTGCGATATTCGTTCAGCGTGGTCGCGCCGATGGCCCGCAACTCGCCCCGCGCCAGCGGTGGCTTCAACATATTCGAAGCGTCGATGGCGCCCTCTGCCGCGCCTGCCCCCACCAGCGTGTGCAGTTCATCGATGAAGAGGATGATCTGGCCGTTGGACTCTTCAATATCCTTAAGCACCGCCTTGAGGCGGTCTTCAAACTCACCGCGATACTTCGCTCCCGCCAACATGGAGCCAAGATCGAGCGAAATCACGCGCTTGTCACGCAGTAGTTCCGGCACATCGCCGGAGATGATGCGCCGCGCCAGGCCCTCCACGATGGCGGTCTTGCCTACTCCGGGCTCGCCAATCAGCACCGGGTTATTCTTGGTCCTGCGTGAGAGCACCTGGATCACGCGGCGAATTTCTTCATCGCGTCCAATGACCGGGTCCAATTTTCCCCGCCGCGCCAACTCAGTCAAGTCCTTGGCGTAACGGTCGAGTGCCTGGTACTTGCCTTCAGGGCTCTGGTCGGTCACCCTTTGGTTGCCGCGCACCGAGGTCAATCCCTGCAGGATCGCGTCCCGGGTCGCGCCCATGGAGGCCAGCAGCATCTGTGCCGGGTCTTTCTTGAGCTGGGCCAGCGCCAACAGCAGGTGTTCGGTCGAAACGTATTCGTCTTTAAAGTCTTGCGCCTCTTTTGAGGCGTCATTCAGCACCCGCTGCATGGTACCGGAAAGTCCCGGCTCTGAGGCTGCGCCGGAAACTTTTGGCATGCCTGCGATCGCGTGCCGGGCGCTGGCCAGCAGCTGCTCGGTCGGGATGCCGACCTTCTGTAGCAGCGGCACGATGATGCCTTCCTTGTCTTCCAGCAAGGCCATCAGCAGGTGCATGGGCAGCACTTCAGGCTGGCCGTTCTCATTGGCCAGTGAGCTGGCCTTCTGGATCGCCTCCTGAGATTTCAGCGTGAACTTATCCCAACGTATTGCCATATTCGTGTCTTCCTGACTGATCAGACCATCCTGAACTCGCGCGTAATGCGAAAGCAAGGGCTGCCCTCGCCCTGGTGTGGATAAGCCTGGTCTTCTGTTTGTGTTTTGATCCTGGTATTGCTTAGTTGTAGCGAAGAAGTGGCGCGCACGTGTCAGCGCCAAAAAATTGTAAGTCCACCCCGGCCATGAACCCCCTGGGTTTATCAGCCAGACAATTCTTTGATGTCAATCATAGCATGAATGAGTCATAAAATATGAGTGTAATCGTATAAAGTCTTGGTCAAGCGCCGCCGGGGAGTTCCGGCGTAGCCTCCAGGAGCGTCTTGGTGTAGGCCTCCCTAGGGAAGCGGCATATCTGGTCACAGGTCCCCGTTTCCACTACTCTGCCGACGCGCATCACGACGATGTTGGTCGAGAGATAGCGCACCAGGGGCATGGAGTGGGAAATAAAGAGGTAAGTCAAATGGAATGTTTGCTGTAGATGCCTCAGAAGGTTCATGATCTGGGCCCCGACGCTTACATCCAGCGCCGAAACCGGCTCATCCAGCAGGAGTAGCTCGGGACGGAGCGCCAGCGCCCGGGCTATGTTGATCCGCTGCCGCTGACCGCCCGAAAATTCATGGGGATAGCGCTGCAGGGCTGACTCGTCCAGACCTACCTCGGCCAGCAGCGCTCGCGCATTTTCAGCTGGCCTGGTTGCCGAGCCGCTGCGGTGGATACGGAAGGGCTCGGCAATGATCTCGGCCACCGTCATCCGTGGATTGAGAGCCGCAAAGGGATCCTGAAAAACCGGCTGCATCCTGCGCCGGAGCGTGCGCAGCTCGGAGCTCGACCCGCCGCCGATCACCTCTTCGCCGTCGAAGTAAACCCTTCCAGAAGAGGGCGGTACGAGTCCCAGGACCATCCGCGCAACCGTGCTCTTACCGGAGCCAGATTCACCCACCAGTCCCAGAGTCTCTCCCCGGGCGATGGAGAAGGAAACCCGGTCGACGACGCACTTTTGCTCGCGCGCGCCCCGCCATCCCGAGCGCCGTACATAGTTTTTGGTGAGTTGCTGTACTTCGAGCAGAGCCATGCCGGGATATTAGATCACTGGAGAGGAGAGGCACGCCGATTCCTCGGGCCGAACCCGAGAGGAAACATTAAATATCCAGGTTCTTCACATCCAACGCATTGTCCTCGATGAACTTACGCCGTGATTCGACGTCCTCGCCCATGAGCGTACTGAAGATCGATTCCGTTTCGGCCAGATCTTCCAACCTGACGGAGAGCAACGTGCGCCGGTCGGGATCCATGGTGGTTTCCCATAACTGGCTCGAAGTCATTTCACCCAGGCCCTTGTAGCGCTGGACGTCATAGTCTCGCCGCCCCTGCTCGATCACGTACTCGAAGACTTCCCGGGCTGACTGTTTGGTCACGGGATCCAGGGGTGCCCGCTTTGCCTTCTTCGGCTTGGCGCCCGCCTCCGTGGCCGGGGCTTCCGCCTCACCTTCCTCGGCCTCGGCTGCTTTGGCGTACTCGATCACGAACGGTGGCGCCAGTTCCTCACGAATCAGCCCGTACTTGGCCATCATCTGCCGATACTCGGGCGAGGAGGCCAGGGTCCAGTCCACCCGGCGCTCGGCGCCCTGGCTGTCGGTAAAGCTCACCGACCAGGTGCGGTGTTCTTCCTCGTAGCGCGGAGCAGCGACAGCTTTGAACTCACAGCGTTTGGCCATTTTCACCAGTTCGGCATGCAGCTTGGCCAGCTTCGGCGGCACCGAGCCGTCGCCTTCGAAGTCCGTCCGCTTCATCAGCTCGAACTTGGGCAGCAGCTCCGTAACTTCCTGATTACGAAGGTGCTTGTTTGCCTTTTCAAAGACGCCCAGGTAGTCGTTGAGTTGACCCATGAACTTGGTCAACGCGCTACCCTCCAGCTTCTTGCCCGCTGTACCGTAGCGCAATCCCATGCCTTCGGAGGCGCGCTTGATCATCACCTTGACGAACTCGCGGTCATCCTTGATGTACTGCTCGAATTTTCCCTTCTTGATCCGATAGAGAGGCGGCTGGGCAATGTACACGTGCCCGCGGCGGATCAGATCCACCATGTGACGGAAGAAAAAGGTCAGCAGCAGGGTGCGGATGTGGGAGCCGTCTACGTCGGCGTCGGTCATCAGGATGATCTTGCCGTAGCGCAGCTTGGCCGGATCGAAGTCTTCTTTCCCGATGCCGCAGCCCAGGGCGGTGATCATGGCCCGGATTTCTTCATGGCCAAGCATCTTGTCGTAACGGGCCTTCTCTACGTTGAGAATCTTGCCCTTCAGCGGCAGGACCGCCTGAAATTTTCGGTCCCGTCCCTGCTTCGCCGTCCCGCCGGCCGATTCGCCCTCGACCAGGTACAGCTCGCAGCGGTCCGGATTACGCTCGCTGCAGTCGGCTAGCTTGCCCGGTAAGCCACCACCATCGAGCGCGCCTTTGCGCCGGGTCAAGTCACGGGCTTTCCTGGCCGCCTCACGCGCCCGCGCTGCCTCGATCGCTTTGTTGATGATCCGCTTGGCGATCGGAGGATTCTGTTCAAAGAACATTCCCAGGCGTTCGTTGACGAAGGCCTGCACCGTGCCGGCAATATCGGAGTTGAGCTTACCCTTGGTCTGCCCTTCGAATTGCGGCTGGGGCAGCTTCACGCTGACGACCGCAACCAGCCCCTCGCGCACATCGTCGCCGGAGAGATTCTCCTTCACGTCTTTGAACAGCCCCATCTGCTGCCCCGCAGTGTTGATGGTGCGGGTCAGTGCGGTGCGAAAGCCGGAAAGATGGGTGCCCCCATCGACCGTGTTGATGTTGTTGGCAAAACTGAATACAGCGTCGGAATAGCTGTCGTTGTATTGCAGCGCGATGTCCAGCTCGATCCCATCACGGGAAGATTCCATGACAATGGGTTTCTCGTGCAGTACCTGCTTGCCGCGATTCAGGTGTTTGATGAACTCGGCGATGCCCCCCGCATACTTGAACTCGGAGCGCTTGGCCTCCCCGGTCTTGGGATCGGTGGTCCGCTCGTCCACCAACTTGATCTCCAGACCCTTATTCAGGAACGCAAGCTCGCGCAGCCTCTGCGCCAGGGTGTCGAAGTTGTATTCGGTCACAGTAAAGATGGAGCGATCAGGCAGGAAGTGGATCTTCGTGCCCCGCTTCTTGGTGGTGCCCGTTTGCTTGAGCTTGGTAACCGGCGCTCCCTTGGCGTACGACTGCTCATAGGTGTGCTGGTCTTTCCACACCTCGACGTCGAGCTCTTCGCTGAGCGCGTTCACGCAGGAGACGCCGACACCGTGGAGTCCGCCTGAAACCTTGTAGGTAGATGAATCGAACTTGCCACCGGCATGCAGCTTGGTCAGAACCACCTGCAGGGCGGGCATTCGCTCGCCTCCAGGAACATCCATATCGTCCACCGGAATACCCCGGCCGTCGTCGATCACGGTGATGGAGTTGTCGATATGAATGGTTACGTCTACATGCGTCGCATGGCCGGCCAGCGCCTCGTCGACGGAGTTATCGACCACTTCGTAGACCAGGTGGTGGAGGCCCTGGTCGCCGGTCGACCCAATGTACATCGCGGGCCGCAGGCGAACAGCCTCCAAGCCCTCCAGAATCTTGATGTTGTCCCCGGTGTAGGTGCGCTCTAACGGCGACGTCTCACGAATAGCAGCGGGGGGAATAGCGGCGGGAAGGGCGACTTCTTTGGTGGACATGCAACTCCGAACGGCAAAAGCTCTAAGAGCGGCTCTCGGCGCGAGGCGGCCGATTGGAAATAACATCTTGAAAGTGCAGGGGTTGACTGCACTTGACTAGATAAAGTTTACCACGTTTCGAGGCCAGATTTCGAGCGTCCGGATGGCCCCGTGACGGGCTCGCCAAGAGTTTTTGGTTGCAGCTTCCTTCAACGGCTCGCGGTACCTAGGTGACCACTTTTACATCTTTCGGCCAATTCTGAAGTAATCCATTTTTAGGGTACTCTCAGACTGTACAACATGGGTACTATGGTACTGTAAAGAGTAGATACCCTCTAATATGACTGAAACTACAGAGGTAGAGAGTTCGGCGCACTATACTCTGACTAGTTTCGTTCTTCTACATCGAATAGCAACAACTATCCCCGGAGGTAACCACATCATGAAACTGCTCGTACATGCTTCCATATTCTCAGTCATATTTGCCGGCTTCGTAGCCAGTGCGGTAACTACCAAACATACAACTTCCATGCCCGCGAATCACAGCCTGGTCATTTCCCATGCAATGCCCGTTCCGAGTTGCCCTCCCAGTACAGGCTGCTCACTCTAGCTCCGATCGACAGTACCAATGCGTATCCACGGCAGTACCCAAACGATGCACACGTAGCACAAAAGTGCTAGGCTACAGAGTTTTCTTCGGTTGAGCAGCATCCCTTTTCGAGCTATTCTCAAGACTCGGAAGGGGTGTTGTGATGACGAGCGTAGCCCTCACCATCTTGTACGCGGCAGAGCCTCTCCTCTTGGCGGTAGCCTTGATTGCTCTGCTCAGGTCTCGGGAACAGAGGCGCTTTCCAGCGCTCTTTGCCTACGTTGCGCTTCGGCTCGGCTCCTCCGTAGTCCTCCATTTCTTACTGCAAATCCATCGCTTCGTCACGATTGACAACGCAGCGGCTTATGCCTTGTACTTCTATACGTATTGGGCTAGTTACGTGGCGGGCGCCGTGGTCGTCTTCCTGGTCATTCAGGAGATGTTTCAGTTCGCCGTGGATCCTTTTCCCGGCCTGAAGTGGTTGGGTACCATATCCTTTCGCTGGGTTGCTTGCATCTCGTTTGTTGCCGCGTTGGCGGCACTCCTTGTACCCGGTGGCAAAGGGGACAGATTTCTCCTTGCTGTCGTCGCCCAGGCGATGCGCTGTGAAAGCATCTTCATCCTTAGTCTTCTGCTCTTCCTCATGATCGCGGCCGGAAAGCTCGGTCTCTCTTACCGCAGCCGGGTGTTTGGCATCAGCTTCGGGTTCGGCATTATGGCGGCGAGTGATCTGATTCTCTCTGCGGCCTTTCTGCGCTTCGGACACAACATGATGAGCTCGACCCTCAGCGTAGTGACCACCTGCACCAGCCTGTTGACGCTGGTGGTCTGGTCTGTCTACTTCCTGCAGCGGGAGCCGGCTCGCCAGGCTGCCGTCCTCGATCCCTCGTCGCCTCTGGGGCGTTGGAACGAAATCGCTACTTCACTTGGTCAGAGCGGAGGCCGGGTCCCGGTGGCCGTTGCCGCCCCGGCAAGCAGCTTCTTCCTCCAGGATGTCGAGAAGGTGGTTGACCGCATCCTGATCAAGAACTCACTCAACGTAGCCAGCTGACCTACGGCTAAACACAAAAAAGCCATAACGGTGTTTCCGTTATGGCTTTTTCATTTTGGACCTGCTGTGTTCTGGCCTTACTTGGCGGTGGCCGTAGTCTCGATGGGTTCCACAGAGACAAAACGACCTGTACGGCCGCGGTCGATGAAGTTCACCTTGCCGGCAATCTCCGCGTAGAGGGTGTCATCTTTTCCCCGGCCGACATTCAGGCCGGGCTTTAACCGGGTGCCGCGCTGGCGAACGATAATGGAACCTCCGGTGACTACCTGGCCGGCAAAGATCTTCACGCCCAGTCGCTGAGCGTTTGAGTCGCGACCGTTTTTCGAGCTGCCTAAGCCTTTCTTATGTGCCATTGCCTAATCCTCAATCAGAAAATTTGTCTCGCGGAAAGCTACTGCGCAGCGCTTGCTTCGGTCTTATCGTAGGTGAATCCGTTGACCTCGATGCTGTTGATGCGAATCGCGGTGTAGGCCTGGCGATGCCCCTGCAGCTTCTTATACTGCTTTTTGCGCTTGAAATGGAAAACCAGGATTTTGTCCCCGCGTCCTTCACTGACCACGGTGCCCAGCACCTTCCCCTCGGGGCTTCCGACGATAGGCGACGACCCGTCGGAGAAGGCCAGCACGTTCCTAAACTCAACCGCATTGCCGATCTCGGCCGCGACCTTTTCAATGCGAACCACGTCGCCGGGCGCAACGCGATACTGCTTACCACCTGTGCGGATCACCGCGTACATAAAACCTCCTAACGCCACATTGGCGTCATAAAACTTGCCGGGCAGATATTGGATTACTGGATATGCTCAAACCCAGGGAAAAGCGGGTGAGCAAACCGCCCCAAGAGGCCATGTCGGCGCACCGATACCCTGGGCGCGACGCAGACTTTAGTCCCAAACTCTTCAATCTTACGTTTCTCGCCGCCTTTGGTCAATCCTCGGCAGACTGAAATAGGTAGACGCCGAGAATCACCATCAACGGTTCCAACGGGTGACGGAAACGGGCGTGAACGGTGACTCCGTAATAGACCAGGGGCAACAGCAGGAAGGCCCACGCCAGGAGTCCGGCGCCGGGGGCCTTGCGCTGGAGGGCTAAAGCCAACCCGAGCAGGCCGCAGACGCTGCCGAAGACAAAATTAAAGCTGCGCGCGTACTCCACCCAGGGAAGCACATTTTCCGGATGGGGAACCCCGGCCCAGAAAAAGTACACTCGCTTGAGTGAATTGCTCACAAAGTTGCCAGGTTGCGCGCGTATCGCCGCCAGGGCCTGATCTCCGCGCATCCTGGAATAGGCTATTTCACCCATCCGGGTGTAGAGGCGGAGTTGGTCGGGGGCCTGGATCGGGTGGTCGTACTCCATCAACAGCCCATTTGCCCCTGGTCCATCGCCCAAATATAGTTCGGCGCCAAAATTTCCCCGCGTGGGGACGAAGTGGTGAAAGGCCTTCCAGTTCCTCCAGGTCCAAGGCGCCAGGCAGGCGGTGAAGAGTAGGGCCGCCAGCAAAACTCCGCCAACCTGGCGGCGCCAATCTGCCGCTCCAGCCAACACCCAGAGCCCGCAAGCCGGCAGCAAGATCAACATCGCCGGATTGCTGAGTCCGGTCAGGCCCCAGAGCAGCCCGAACAGGGCCCAGTTTGCAGCGGTCATACCGGGGGATGGCGGAGAAGCCTCTGTGAGCTCAGGGTTGGATAGGCGCATGCGCAGTGCTACCACCAGCGCCCAGGACAACAGGAACGTGGTCAGGGACGTCTCCCAGACCCAGCGAACCGCATATTGCATCGCAGCTGGATAGAGCGCCCAAATCCAGGCTGACCACCGAGCCACATTCCGATGGAAGCAACGCGCCCCGATCTCCCAGACGATGCGGGCGGTAAGGGCCGAAAAGAGGCTGTTGAGGGTGAATATCACCCAAGCCGACCGTGCCGTAAAGACGCCGAACAGCTTGAAGACGCCGCCCAGAAGCAGAGGGTAGAGCGGTCCCACCCATGCCGTTGGACCGGTGTGCCCCCGAAAGGGATCCGAAAAACCGAATCCCGTAGCCAGCGCGCGAGCGATTCGTCCCATCTCCTGGCCGAACGGAAGGTGGTCGTCGTAGGGCTTGATGCGGTAAGTATGGGCGAGCGTGATGTAAAGCACGCGCACCAAAAAGGCCGCCCAGAAGACTAACCACGGCGCACGGAATTCTTTCCCGGGGTCGCTGGACATTGACTCGCATTCTATAGCGTTTGCAGGGGAGTGCTAGGTTGTCCCCGGTCTGGGATCCAGCTATACTGAAGGTTCGCGGTAAAGCGAAAAGTTTAGATAGTGGAGTGAGTGATGGCTCAGATTTGCAAAATCTGCGGTAAGGGTCCGCAGTTCGGTAACAAGATCTCGCATGCGCACAATGTGTCCAAGCGCCGCTGGAACGTCAACCTCCGCCCGGTGAAGGCTGAGGTTCCGGGCGGGCACAAGCGCATTCGCGTCTGCACCCGCTGTATCAAGGCAGGCAAGGTCGTAAAGGCCTAACCGGCGGTTACTCCTTTTCCCCCGCATCTTTGGGCTCGAAACCAAGCGACAAGGAATTGATGCAGTAGCGAAGGCCGCCAGGCCCTGGACCATCTGGGAAGACGTGTCCCAAATGGGCTCCGCACCGCGCACAGGTAACTTCCGTTCGCGTCATCCCGTAGCTCTTGTCCTCGTGTAAATCCACCGCCGCGGCGTTGGCCGGCACCGAAAAGCTCGGCCATCCGCTCCCGGACTCGAACTTGGTGTCAGAGCCGAACAACTCAGCCCCGCAGGCTCCGCAACGATACGTGCCGTCGGCATGGTTGCGGTAGAGTTTGCCGGAGAACGCCGGCTCCGTCCCCTTTTGCCGCATGACGTAGTACTGTTCCGGGCTCAACTCGGCGCGCCACTCGGCGTCCGTCTTCTCGATCTTCTCCACTTGCTCTTTTTCCATCTTCTTTGCTCCTTGGTCTTCGATGCAACGTGAAGTCTATCGTTGCGCAATCACTTCAATTTCCACCAGGGAGTCTTTGGGCAGTCTTGCCACTTCCACCGTGGAACGCGCCGGCGCAATCACGCCTTCCGGCGCCAGGTAGCGGGCATAGATCTCGTTCATCGCCGCAAAATCGCCCATATTTTTTAGAAAGACCGTGGTTTTGATTACGTGGAGCAGGTCGCTGCCGGCCGCGGCCAGCACCGCCTTCAGGTTCTCCAGCACACGAACAGTCTGCTCCTTGATTCCGCCTTCGACGATTTGCCCTGTTTTCGGATCGAGCGCCACCTGCCCGGAGGTGTAAACCAGATCTCCAACCAGTACAGCCTGAGAATAGGGGCCAATGGCTGATGGAGCGTCTTCGGTTGAAATCTCTAACTTGTCGAGAATGCTCATGCCATGATTTTCGCTGCCGCGACGCAGTGACGCAAATCCATGACTACACTTTATGCGCGCGCTGTACGTCGCGAACTCCAGGCAGGCGCCGCAGTCCACTCACGATACGCGTCAGGTGCCGCATGTCTTCGGCTTCCAGAACAAATTCGACCACCGCCTCCGAATCCCCGGTCGACTTGGTATCGACCCCGCGGATGTTGGTGCCGTCGTCGCTGATAACCGCGGTCATTTCCTTCAGCATGCCGGCGCGATCGTCGCAAAATACGGTCAGCTTCACCGGATAGGTCATCTTGCGCCCGGCAGTCTCCTCCTCCATCCGTGCCCACTCCACGGAAATGCGCCGGTCGCTCTCGTAGAGCAGATTCTGCACATTGGGGCAGCTCCGCGCATGCACCGCGACGCCCTTACCCCGGGTTACGTAGCCCACGATCTCTTCGCCGCGAATGGGATTGCAACATCGCGCCCGATAGACCAGCAAATCGTCCTGGCCTTCCACCTGCAGGGAGTCGGAGCCGTGCATGTGGACACGCCTGACTGCTTCCGACATGGCGCCGCTCACGGCGTCCTTGCCCGGTTCTACTTCGAGGCCGGTCTGCGTGGTCACCCCCGGAGAGAGCTTATTGAGCACCTGGCGCGAAGAGTACTTGCCGAAGCCGATGGCTGCCATCAGGTCACTGGCTGTCGCCAAGCCACACTCGCTGGCGGCACGGGCATAGTCTGTATCGGTGAGCTTACTGAGGGAGACCTTGTACTTGCGCGCCTCCCGGTCGAGCAGCTTCTTGCCGATCTCCACCGCGCGCTCGCGCTGGTGCTCGTTGAGCCAATGCTTGATCTTGTTACGAGCCCGCGAGCTCTTGGCGAAGGTAAGCCAGTCGCGGCTGGGGGTGTGGCCGTTCTGGGTCACTACTTCCACAATGTCGCCGTTGTGCAGCTTGGTCCGCAGTTGGGCCATCCTGCCGTTCACCTTGGCGCCCACGCAGGTATTGCCCACCTCGGTGTGGATGGAATAGGCGAAGTCAATCGGCGTCGCATCCTTGGGCAGCACCACCACCTTGCCTTTGGGGGTAAAGGTGTAAACCTCTTCCGGGTAGAGATCGATCTTCAGCGTGGAGAGAAACTCGTTGGGATCGGTCATCTCCCGCTGCCACTCGACCAGCTGCCGGACCCAGGCCAGCCGCTGCTCATCCCGCGCATTGGTGGCCGAGCCGGCCGCCTTGTATTTCCAGTGCGCCGCGATCCCCTCTTCGGCAATGCGGTGCATTTCTTCGGTCCTGATCTGGACCTCGAACTGATGTCCACCCTCACCCATCACCGTGGTATGCAGTGACTGATACAGATTGGGCCGGGGCATGGCGATAAAGTCCTTGATGCGACCAGGCACCGGACGCCAGATGGAGTGGATCAGGCCAAAGGCCGCATAGCAGTCCTGCACCGTCGCGGTAATTACGCGGACCGCCAGCAGGTCGTACACCTGGTCCACGGTTACCTTTTGTTTTTGTAGTTTCTGATAGATGCTGTAAAGCCGCTTGATGCGCCATTCCACGCGCGCCTGGATATTGTTTTCCCGCAGCCGTTCGTTGAGCAGGGATTCCACCGAGTTGAGAAACTGCTCATCCTCATCGCGCGCCGCATCCACCGCGCTCTTCACCTGCTGATACCCGAAGGGGTCGACGTAACGGAAGGCCAGGTCTTCCAACTCGCCGCGCACCTTGCCCATGCCTAGCCGGTGGGCCAGGGGGGCATAGATGTCCAGTGTTTCCCGGGCGATCGATTCCTGCCGTTCGGGCGCCAGGTGCTGCAGTGTCCGCATGTTATGCAGCCGGTCGGCCATCTTGATCAGCACCACACGCACGTCGCTGACCATGGCCAGCAGCATCTTGCGCACATTCTCGGCCTGGCGGTCTTCCCGGTTGGCGAACTGGATCTTGTCGATCTTGGTCACGCCCTCGACGATGTGCGCAACCTGCTCCCCGAATTGTTCGGTGATGTCTTCGGTAGTGACAGGGGTGTCTTCGACAGCATCGTGCAGCAGCCCGGCCGCGATTGCGGTCGAGTCCAGCTTCATCTCCGCCAGAACCTGGGCTACTTCGAGGGGATGCAACACATACGGCTCTCCAGAAGCCCGGAGCTGCCCGCTGTGGTGCTGCACACAGAACTCCCATGCTCTGCGAATGATGCCGATGTCGTCGCTCGGCCGATTCTTGCCGATGGTCGCGAGCAGCTCGGCAAACTTCGCCGTCAGGATGTCTGGATCCGCCGGAGGTTCAAGTGGCGTAGAGTGCACAGTCGCCATACCTGATTATAGTCTGGTGGCACAGCATTTTCACTTCTGCTGTTACAAAGCAGCGGCCCCCGGCGCGTCTTTTCCTCAAGAAAACAAGCACTTCGCTGAACAGAACTGGGCAGAGTAGAAGTTTAGAGGCTGCTACTCACAGCAGATGCGGGGGTATCCCGTGAATCTCGTGCGAAGATAATTTGTGTCTCGTGAACCATTTTCTGCGCCTGCCGGCAAGGATGCAGTCACCACCATTTCCCGCCGGGCTGCGGATCGCCTGCGTGCCGGGCACCTCTGGGTCTACCGTTCAGACATCGAGCACTTAGTGGAGACAGGAGCAGGTCTGGTCGCGGTGGCGGACCATCGCGGCTTTCCCTTGGGCACTGCGCTGTGGAGCCCAACCTCGCAGATCGCGCTCCGCATGGTATCGTCTGATCCTCATCTGCGGCATGAAGGCTGGTTGACACTGCTCGACCAGCGCTTGCGCCACGCCATTCAGCAACGCCAGGACATGCTGGAAGAGGGGACGGATGCCTGCCGCCTGGTCTTCAGTGAAGCTGATCAACTTCCCGGCCTGATCGTCGACCGCTACGGGGACCTGATCCTTTTCGAGATCCTCGCCAAGGCGCTTGACCGGGACGAGATTCGCGCGGTCATCGTCGAGGTCCTCAAGTCGGAACTTGAGCCGGTCACGATCGTCGAGCGGTCCGACTCCCGCATTCGGGAGCTGGAGCAGCTCAGCCAGCCATCGGAAGATCCGCTGTATTCGATCGAGCCCGTGGCCCAACTGACCACCATCTTTCACCTCAATGGGCTGGCCTTTCACTACGACGCCAACGCCGGGCAGAAGACGGGAGCCTTTCTCGACCAACGCCTCAACTATGCCGCTGCATCGCGCTATGCTCGTGGCGAGGCGCTCGACGTCTGTACCTATCAGGGCGGCTTTGCTTTGCATTTGGCCCGGTCCTGTTCCCGGGTCACGGGCATTGACGCCTCCCGTGCCGCGCTCGAGGTGGCGGAGGAGAACCTGGAAGTCAACCGGCATCGCATCCAGGCTGCAGGTCGAGTGGGTGGAAGCTAACGCCTTCGATCTTTTGCGCGACTGGAGCACTGCCGGCAACACCTTCGACACGGTGGTGCTCGACCCCCCCGCTTTTGCCAAATCCAAGCGTGCTGTGGCCGGTGCGCTACGTGGATACAAAGAACTCAATTTGCGTGCGTTGAAGATGTTGCGCCCGGGTGGAACGCTGATTACCTGTTCCTGTTCCCACCACGTTTCCTGGGACGAGTTTCACGGCGTGCTGGCGGCCGCCGCCGGAGACGCGCAACGCCGCGTACGTCTTCTGGAGCGCCGCGGAGCTGCTCCAGACCACCCGATCGTCCTCAACATTCCCGAGACCGAGTATCTGAAGTGTCTGATCCTGCAGGTCGACTAGCATTGAATAGGGTCTGCCTCTGGTTCTCTAACGAGAGATGGGGCACCCGTCCTTGGTGAGGGAACCCAGGACACTCGTGGGTTCTCACCCATGCTCTTTAGCTCGACTCCTCACTGCCCCTAGAATAAAAACTCATGGCATTCGGTCCTCACTGGCAACACGCGTGGCTGGTCATCGCTTCTTTTCTCGCCGGCGCCCTGAATGCCATGGCAGGCGGCGGTTCCTTTCTGTCGTTTCCGGCGCTGCTTGGCGTGGGTGTTCCGCCCATCCAGGCAAATGCAACCAATACGGTTGCCCTCTGGCCCGGCCAGTTCACCTCCATCGCCGCGTATTGGCAAGACCTGAAGGCCAACCTGCGGCTGGTACTCCCGGTCTGTTCCGCTGCCCTGCTAGGCGGCCTAGTGGGCGCCATCGTCCTGCTCCGCACCGGCCAGGCCACCTTTATGGCGTTGGTGCCCTGGCTGTTGCTACTCGCCTCCGGGCTCTTTGCCGCCAGCGGTCCAGTCTCCAGCTGGCTGCAGCGCAATCGTGTGAGTGCTTCCGGCCCCAGGCCGAGCCCCAGTCTCGTCCCTTTGTGGATCGGTGTCGTGATGGTGTGCTTCTACATTGGATATTTCGGCGCCGGCGCCGGTTTTTTGCTGATGTCGGTGCTGGCCGTCTTTGGCATCCAAAACATCAACCAGGTCAATGCGTTGAAAGTAGTCGCCACCACCACGGCGAACGGCATCGCCGTGGTGACGTTCATTGTGGAGAAACAGATTCTCTGGAAGTACTGCTTGCTGATGATGATCGCCGCGGCGCTCGGCGGCTATCTGGGAGCACGTTACGCGCGCCGGATGAATCCCCGGTTCATGCGCCTGTTGGTGGTGCTCATCGGTCTGGGAATGGCTGCGTACTTCTTTTGGAAGCAGTATTCTTGAAGTAGAGGCAGCGATGAGCCACGAAGGCATCCGATTTATCAGCGAAGAAGAGGCGCGGAGGCTGGCGCAAGAGACCTCTCCTCGCGATCTGCCTCGCGAAGCGTTTGAGCCGGCCCGCGTCCGGGTGCAAAAAACGGCCGGTACGGGCATGGAGATCGACTGGAAGGACGGCCACCAAAGCAGCTGGAACTTTACCTGGCTGCGTGACGCCTGCCCCTGCGCCACCTGCCACGAGGAGCGCGGAGCGACCGGCCGCAAGCCAGGCGAGCCGAAGCCGCAGCCAGCCACCCTGCTGCAGATGTATAAAGCACCCGCACGGCCGGAGTCTGTTACTCCCGTCGGCCGCTATGCCATCAGCTTTCGCTGGAATGACGGCCATCAGAGCGGGATCTACTCCTGGGATTACCTTCGCCGCAGTTGTCGCTGCGAACAGTGCCGCACGGCCACCTCTTAGAAACTGCGTTAGCGGTAGTCCCACCATGGAGTATCCGCGCTCGCGGGTTTGTGGCGCTGGATGTGCTGAGCAATTTCGATGATGCGCTGGGCAGGCGTGACCGGACCTTGCCAACAGTGAGGTTTGAGGTTGCCGTACATAAATTGGGCTTCGGAGTGTGGCGCATTCGTCGTCTGCAGCCACGCATCGAGCTCCATGGTGGAGTTGTTGAGGAAATAAGTGTCCGCGTCGCCGGCAAAGAAATAGAGATTGTCCTTAAGCGCCGGGCCGGCCGTGGACCAGTTGCGCTTTAAGTACTCCAGCAGATCCCAGTGGTCGCGCCAATAGGTGACGACGTCTTTATCGATTTTGCCGGTTGACTTGTCGAAAGCGGGTTTGAAGAACCCGTCCTCGCCGGCCGGACCCCACACCGCGGACCACACGTCGATCTGCTCGCCGGAACGGCCGTGGGTACCGCTGACCAGCTCATAGCGGTTGCGTTGTTCCGAAGTTTGAATCGCCTGCCCGTTGGTGAAACGGCTGTTGATCGTAGGCACGGGACGCCAATCGTACATTTTGAAAAAAGCGTTGTCGTCCTGGTAGAAGTTCACTCCCTCCACGTCAGAGAAGGTGACTGCGTCCGGACAGGAGCACCACGCTCCGCCGAAGAAGGTGGGATGAAAGATCTGCAGGTAGGCGGAGATCCAGCCCCCGGTCGAGCCGCCGGAAACGACCCGGGCATAGGGCTCGCCAATCACCCGGAACTGCTTTTCGATGGCGGGTATAAGCTCCTGCATCAAAGCGTCGTCGTAGGGTCCTACGTTTGGCGAATTCACCAAATACGAATCGTCATAGTACGGATTGGGATGCTGCAGGGTGACAGCAATCATGCGCGGGTAGTGATCGCTCGAGCCACGCTTTTGAGAAATCATTCTGACCGTCGAAGTGGTAGGGCGCCTCCAGCGAAAAATGTCCCTGAACATAGTCAATCGGATAGCGGAGGGTGGTGCGGTCGTAATCGCGGGGCAGAAGCACGACCGCGCCGAGGTAAACAGGACGGCCCCAAAACTTCGAAAGCAGCTCGCTCTTGAACTTGATGTGTTTGACGTATGCAGTGTCTGCGGGCACTTTGACCGGTGGGATTACCTGATCGGCGAGCAGGCGGATGATGCCGGAAGCAGGGTCAATATGCATCTTGACCGGCTTGCTGTAAAGATTGCCCGGCGACCGTTGCCAGCGTTGCCCTTCCCATTGGTCGTCGTGCATCCAGACCGTATGTCCATCGGCCCGGTGGAACTCAGAGTAGACGTTGATCATCGCCTGGACGTAATAATCGCCGGCGGGAATGTCCGCCAGGTGGGCAAGCGGTGAGCCGAGATCGGAGTTGTCGATGGTCGCGGAGTCGCCGGCCCTAAGGGAATAGATATCGCGGCCGAAGAACGGAACACCGATGCGGCTGACCTGCAAGCGAGGCTCGCAGGGCTCTGCGGTGGCGGCAACTGCGTCCGCGGGGCCGCAGTGCGTGATATCGCGAGAGAGGATGACGAATACTCGCCCGGTAATGGGCTCCCATGCACTTCGGAAGGAAAGGAGATTTGGAACTGGAGGCCCGGCTTTGCAGAAGTCTTGTGGGCCTCGCCGCGTGCCAGGCAGGCGGCGAGCAGGAGGGCGAAGCAGGTTGTCCATCTCATCGGTGAGCAGGTTATACCGCATGCCGGAACGGTAGACAACCACTTAGGGTGCAGGCTTGGCCGGAGCGGCGCGGCTGACCGGCAGAGTCTGCCAGGCCTTCCCCACAACTTGCAGGGCCTCGGCGGCGTCGCTGGCGACGTGGATGTAGGCACGGTTTTTCCGCTTTGAGAAAGCCCTGATCGATTGCGATCTCGAGAAAGCTCAGCAGGTGGTCGTAATAACCGGCAGTGTTCACCAGCAGGCACGGTTTTGCATGGATCCCAAGCTGGGCCCAGGTGACGATCTCGAAGAATTCATCGAGCGTTCCGAAGCCGCCGGGCAGGGCAACAAACGCGTCCGCCTCCTGGGCCATCAATGCTTTCCGTTCGTGCATGGTTTCCACCAGCACCAGCCTGCTCAATCCCTGGTGTGCCACCTCCACTCCGGCAAGCGCACGGGGAATGATACCGATCACCTCGCTGCCGTTAGCCAGGGCGGCGTCGGCCAACGCGCCCATCAGGCCCACTTGCGCGCCCCCGTACACCAGGCCGAGGCCGGCCTCTCCCAGCAGGCGTCCCAAAGCCACCGCTTCGGCTCGGTATTCTGGCCGCGTCCCAGGATTCGATCCACAGAATACGCAAACCCTGCGCTGAAGTTCCTTGTCCAAACTCTGCATACCAGAATTGCAACACATTTATGAACAGGCCGCCGGGCGATACACTGGTACCAGAGAATCCGTCCCGTCACCAGACCATCCGCCAAACGAGAGTGTCAGCGCACGCTCCAGAGACCAGCCATTGCAACATCTGCTCGATAAATTAAACCCGCAGCAACGTGCCGCGGTCGAAGCCGTAGATGGCCCCTTGCTGATTCTGGCTGGGGCGGGTTCCGGCAAGACCCGGGTGATCACCCACCGCATCGCGTATCTCATTCAGGTGCGGAATGTTGCGCCCGATGCCATCCTGGCCGTCACGTTCACCAACAAAGCCGCCGCAGAGATGGCGGAGCGGGTCGACAAACTGCTCGAACATCGCTCTCTGGCCAAACCGCTGCTGGCCACGTTCCACTCCTTTTGTGTGCGCGTTCTGCGCCGCGACATCGAGGCTCTGCGCATTGGCGACGAGGGGCTTACTCGCAACTTTGTGATTTACGACGAAGCCGACCAGCAAGCCATCGTCAAGCAGGCGATGCGCCGCATGGGGCTCGACACCAAGCAGTTGACGCCCCGAACGGTTCTCTCCCGCATCTCCTGGGCCAAGAACCATATGCTCGATCCGCAGGAGATCTACCTGCAATCCACCGATCCGGTGAGCGAACGGATCGCCCACATCTACGAGATTTATCGCAAGGAACTGCGCAAGGCCAATGCGCTCGACTTCGACGACCTGCTGCTCGAGGCGGTGCGCCTGCTGCGCTCCTCCGCCGAGGTGCGGGAACGTTACAACCGCCGCTATCGCTACCTGCTGATCGATGAGTACCAGGACACCAACCGGCCGCAGTACGAGCTGATGAAGCTGCTGGCCGGCGCCGAGCATAACGTCTGCGTCGTGGGTGATGAAGACCAGAGCATTTACTCCTGGCGCGGAGCCGATATTCGCAACATTCTGGAGTTCGAGAAGGACTTTCCCGAAGCAAAGACCATCCGGTTGGAGCAAAACTATCGTTCCACCCAGGTGATTCTTGAGGGAGCCTCCGCAGTCGTTGCCCGCAACCTGCAGCGCAAAGGCAAGAATCTGTGGACCTCGCGCGAGGGCGGAGCGATGATCGGCTACTACGAAGCGCCGGACGGAGAAAACGAGGCGCTCTTTATCGCCGACTACATTGGGAAGTACATGCGCCGTGCGGGTCAGGAACAGGATCTGCCCCGGGCCGCGGTGCTCTACCGCACCAACTCCCAGTCCCGGCTGGTGGAAGAAGCGCTGCGCCGCTACGGAATCGCCTACACCATGGTGGGCGGCTTCTCTTTCTACGACCGCTCCGAGATCAAGGATCTGCTGAGCTATCTCAAGCTGGTGCAGAACCACGATGACTCCATCGCCCTGGCGCGCATCATCAACACACCGCCGCGAGGCATCGGCAAGACCACCCTGGAAGTGCTGGAGCGGCTGAGCCTTGAGACCGGCATGAGCACCTGGGGGGCGATCGAGCGCGCGCTGCAGGAGCGCCTCTTGCCGCAACGCGCGTTGATGGCACTGGACACCTTCCGCCGTTTGATCCAAGATGCCCGCGCCCTGCTCGACCCAGGCTTTGCCGAAAAGCTGGCGCGAGATATTCTCCCGGCGCAGGAGTCGAGCACTCCTGAGGTCGCCGGGACCGACTCCGGGGATTGGGAAGACGTCCGCTTCGACTTTGGCGATCTGGATCCCGAGCCGGATCCGGAAGACCAGGCAGCTTGCCCCTGCAAGCGGACTTGCATCCCGTGCCCGCGCCGGATGCCCCTGCGTACGAAGGATTCCGCAAGCCCGGCGACGCAGCGACGCTACCTGAATTGATTCGCTTTCTCATCGACCGTACTGGCTACATCCGCTCGCTTGAGGACGAAGGCACTCCCGAAGCCATCTCCCGCATTGAAAACCTGAAGGAGCTCGCGAACGCGGCCCAGGATGCGCAGCAGCGCGGCGAGACGTTGTCCGAGTTTCTCGACCACGCCGCATTGGTCAGTGACACTGATCGTTACAATCCCGAAAGCCGCGTCACCCTGATGAGCCTGCATTCGGCCAAAGGGCTGGAGTTTCCCTTGGTGATGCTGGCGGGAATGGAAGAAGGCCTCTTTCCCCATTCGCGGACACTCAATCAACCCAACGAACTGGAAGAGGAGCGGCGGCTCTGCTACGTGGGCATGACGCGCGCCATGGATGCTCTGGTGATGACCCGGGCGCGCTATCGCCGCAGATACGGGAACGACATGCCGGAATCCAGCATTCCCTCCCGATTTCTCGAGGAGATTCCGCCGCATCTGCTGCAAGACCTGACCCGTGGCCAGCGCGCCTCGATCGGCGGCGCTTACGGTTCACGTTACGGGTCAACCCGTGGCGGGGACGAATGGGAATCGCCCGGACACTACAGCTACGAAGACGAGGACCAGCGTCCCCGCACCGTTTCCCGACCGCGCCGCCTGCCAACCGGCCGCAAGCCGGGCCGGGTTCTTTGGACAACATCGCCCAGTTCTTCTCCTCGCGCAAAAGGAGCGGGAGCCGGCCGAAGCTGGAGATCCCCGTCTCTGCCGGAGCGACAGGATTCCGCAGCGGCCAGCGTGTTCGTCATCCGAAATATGGCGAGGGCGTCGTCTTCCGCCGCGAGGGAGACGGTGACGATGCGAAGATTACGGTACAATTTGCAGAATTCGGCGTGAAGAAGCTAGTGGAAAAATTTGCCCAGCTGGAAAAAGTGTAGACAAGGAAAATAATGCCCAATACCAAGAACGTAGAAGATAAGTTGGAACGGAAGAAGATCAAGCGCGCGGCGCGCAAGAAAGCTGCACCCAAGGCCGCGCGTACCACTGCCTCGAGGTTCCAACAAAAAGAAGGCCAAGAAGCTGACTCGAGGTCAAAGCAAGCGCTAAGCGCTTTACCTGAAACAGACTAGCAAGCGAGGACAAACCAGGCTTCAAAGTCTCCGCAGGGACGGCTTGGATGTTAGCCCAGGACGTAAGTCCTGGGTCAGTTCGTAAATGATGACTAGTCCCGTAGGGACGGCTGAAGCCCTAGCACGCGTGCTGTCGAAGGGTGTTCCCACGGCGAATTTCGAGATAGAGTGCAAGGATCACCTCAGGCAGCCCGCATCCTCGTAATTTTCGGTCCCTAGTCGTGCCCTGATCAAAGCTGAGTTTTTCGCAGCCTGCAAAGTGCTGCCCTGATCTAGAGCATCCACAGCGCTGACTTCCGGAATTCCGAAGAGGTTAATTGCGACAAGACTCAGTCGTCCCCTTCGACTAGCTCAGCGCGGCTCTGCGGGACTTTTCTGCAGTGGCGGCGAGAGTCGCGGTCGGGCTGCATGGCATAACATAAGGAGCCGAGACGCTGCGAAAGCAACTGTTCGCAACCAAATCGATCGACAAGCTGATCAGCGACTCGGAACTCCCCGAGCACTGTCTGCAGAAAACGCTCGGCCCCTGGTCGCTTACCGCGCTCGGCATCGGCGCGGTGATCGGTTCGGGAATCTTCACCGTGGTCGGCACTGCCATCGCGGGCGAGAAGTTTGATACCTCCTCGATCCTGAACACGCCATTACTGGATTACCTGGTCAATCACCATGCCTTGTCGGGCCGGCCGGGAGCGGGGCCGGCGCTGGCCTTTTCCATCGTGCTGGTGGCCATCGTCTGCGCCTTCACCGGGCTGTGCTATGCCGAACTGGCGTCGATGATTCCCATCGCCGGCAGCGCCTACACCTACACCTACGCCACCATGGGAGAACTGGTCGCCTGGATCATCGGCTGGGATCTCATCCTGGAATACGCCGTCAGCAACATGGCAGTGTGCGTCGGCTTCGCCGCCCACATTGTCGATTTCATGGATTGGTTCGGCGTGCACCCCAGCGCGCGTTGGATTTCGCCCGCCTTTCTGCCCTCCGGCCTCACCGACCTGCAAGGCAACACGATCTATCAGCCAGGCTGGCATCTGGGCTTCAATATGCCGGCGTTTCTCATCGTGCTGATCCTGACCATCGTGCTCGTGCGCGGTATCCGCGAATCCGCCGGGACCAACAACGTCATGGTGCTGCTCAAAATCACCGCCATCCTGGTCTTTATCCTTGCCGGGTCGCGCTTCATCCATCCCGCCCACTGGCATCCGTTTTTTCCCAATGGCTGGTCCGGCGTCCTCACTGGCGGCAGCATCATTTTCTTCACCTACATCGGCTTCGATTCGGTGTCGACGGCGGCGGAAGAGTGCCATCGGCCGCAGCGCGACGTTCCCATCGGCATTCTGGCTACCCTGGTCGTCTGCACCGTGCTCTATATCGGCGTCGCGGTGGTGCTCACCGGCCTGGTTCCCTGGCAGACGCTGGTGGATGATGCGGCGCCGGTCGTCAATACCCTCAAGAAACTGAGCCATGCAACGGGCTCGGTGACCCTCAACTGGGTCCGGCTGATCGTGCTCTGCGGCGCGATGATGGGCATGATCTCCTCCATCCTGGTCTTCCAGCTTGGCCAGGCGCGGGTCTGGTTCGCCATGTCGCGCGACCGGCTCTTCCCCCGCTGGTTCGGCAAGGTACACCCGCGTTATCGCACTCCGGCCGTAGCCACCTGGGTTGCCGGTTTTCTGGTGGCCATTCCCAGCGGACTGCTGGACATCGGCACCCTGGCCGACCTGTCGAATATCGGCACCCTCTTTGCCTTTGTACTGGTATCGATCGGCGTGCTGATCCTGCGCTATCGCGAACCGGACAGGCGTCGTGGCTTCCGCGCCCCGGGCGGCATTTCCGTACCCATCCTGAGCATCTTCTTTTGCGTGCTGCTCATGTCCGGCCTGCCGGTCATCACCTGGCTGCGCTTTTTCGGCTGGCTGGTCATCGGACTGGGCATCTACTTCCTCTACAGCCGCAAGCACAGCGAATTCTCCTCTCTCTCATGACCCGCCCCGCCGCCGCCCGCCGGATCGCGGCCACGTGGTTGCGGTCGCTCCCCAAAACGGAACTGCATCTTCACCTGGAGGGAACCGTTACCCCGGAAACCCTGGTCGAATTGAGCCAGCGGCACGATGATCAGGGCATGACGCTGGAGGAGGCACGGTCCCTATACCACTACACCGATTTCACCGGCTTCCTCCTGGCGTTCAAGGCGGTCAGCGAACGGCTGCGCACCCCGGAAGACTATGAATTGATCACCTATCGCATGCTGCAGCGTCTGGCCGCTCAGGGAGTGGTGCACGCCGAGGCCTACGTCTCGGTGGGCGTTGTCTACTACTGGAGGCGGATCGAGTTTGAACCTCTCTTTTATGGCATGGAAGCGGCGCGGGTGCGCGCCGAGCAGGAATTTGGCATCACTCTCTATTGGATCTTCGACGCGGTCCGCCACTTTGGCCCGGAGGAGGCGGCGCGCGTTTTTCGCAAAGCGGCGGAATTGCGGCGGGAGTCGCCCAGCATCGTGGGCATCGGGATTGGCGGCGACGAGCGGCGGGCCGGCGCGGAGCCCTTCCGCGAGCTCTTTCAGGAGGCCAAGGATGCCGGCCTTCGCCTCACCGCGCATGCCGGCGAAACCATGGGACCGGAGAGCATCTGGGCGGCGCTCAACATCGGCGCGGAGCGCATTGGCCATGCCCTTTCCGCCCAACTGGATCCGGATCTGATGGAGGTTCTGGCCGAACGCCAGGTTCCGCTCGAGATTTGTGTGACATCGAATTTGCGCACCGGTTGTTGTCCCACCTTGGAGGAACATCCGGTACGCCGTTATTTCGATGCCGGCCTCATGGTGACCCTCAATTCCGATGACCCGGCGATGTTCTGAAAGCGACCTTCAGGACGAATATCGCCTGGCCCATGATGCGTTTGGCTTTACCGAGGAGCATTTGCGTGAATTGGCGGCTAATTCCATAGAAGCCAGCTTCCTTCCCGCGCCACGAAAGGTCGCCCTGCTGCATCAAATTGAGCAGGTGAAATAGCCCTTTGGTGTCGCCCACCGTAACTACGTGATTTTCACCAAGCTGCGCTATTATTTCGGCATGATGTACATGGATGGTAACGACCTTTACAGGGCTCAAGGTTCCGGCCAAATACGCCGGAAATCTCGCCTACCCAGGAAGAAGGGTCTGCTATGGCGATTGTTGGCTGGACTTCGGTTGCTGTTGGAATTGCTGCTGTGGGTCTCTACGTCGGTCGCGAGTTGCGTGCGCGTTATAAATTCAATCACCGCACGCAGTACGACTTTTTCTCGCATGCCGGAGATAGTGTCTGCGCAGCAGATTACGGCACCGGAATTTAACCCTTCTCCTACGGACTCTGATCGCCGTCAGGCGATCCCGGATTTCGGGCAGTTGGTGGAACGCTCAAATCGGCTGCGCTACCGCGGCTCAGCGGACGCCGTGCAGCTGCGCGCGATGGCACAACTCCTGGTCGAGATCCGCACGAAAACTGCTGAATATTTCCCAATGCCTGTTATCCGGATTCCCTCAGAATCTCCGCGACTTCGCTCACTTTTGCGGGCAGTGAGAGATACCACGACTCTGGGACCCATCCTTCGCCATTGTTTGCAAAGGGTGGGATATGCGACGGTTCGCAAGGGTAAATCCTCGAGGTTTAAGCGTTCCCCAGCGCTATATACTGCGACTATTCCCGCGATCGAGTCATTCTGCACGTCAGGCGTGGGTTCTTGCGGAGCTGGGGCCGCTGAGTCATGCGAGAACAAGGAGGAAATCCTCCCGGGCACGACGCCTCAAAACCGGGCAACGGGGGGTGCGCGCCCCCGTGAAGGGTGAAAGCTCGTCCGCCAACGCTCGTCTTCCCAGCGACGCCGATACCATCTTTGGCGCCCCGCCCGAATCGTAACTCCCAGTGACAGTCCCACCGTAGTCGGCACCTCTTTCCCCACACGTATGGCCGGGAGATTTTAGCGAAGCGGGACAACAGGTCCTGACTTCCGGCCACCTGCTGGCCCAACGCTATGAGGTCTTGAGCCTGCTGGGCGAAGGCGGCATGGGCGCCGTCTACAAAGCCAGGGATGTTGAGCTCGGCCGTTTGGTCGCCCTGAAGGTCATTCGCCCTGACTTGGCCCGCAACCGCGCCATACTCGACCGTTTCAAGCAGGAACTGATCCTCGCCACCCAGGTTACCCACCGCAACGTCGTCCGTATCTACGACCTGGGCGAAGCCGAGGGCATAAAGTTCATCACCATGGAGTACGTCGAAGGCGAAGATCTCGCCGCCGTCCTCCGCCAACGGACCAAGCTTCCGCCTCAGGAAGCGGTCGGCGATCATTGAGCAGGTGTGCCGGGCGCTTGAGGCGGCGCACAACGTGGGCGTCATCCACCGTGATCTGAAGCCGCAGAACATCATGTGGGAAAAGACCGGCCGCATCCTGGTTATGGATTTTGGCTTGGCCAAGACGCTGGAAGGCGACCGCATGACCCAGACCGGCGCCATGGTCGGCACCATGGAATACATGTCGCCGGAGCAGGCGCTGGCTGGAGAACCTGGACCAACGCTCCGACATCTTTTCCCTCGGACTCATTTTTTATGAGTTGTTGACCGGCCAAACCCCCTTTCGCGCCGACAGTGCGCTGGCCAGCCTGATCAAACGTACCCAGGAGCGCGTCGTTCCCGTTTCGGAATTCGACAGCACCGTCCCCGCCGAGCTGAGCCAGATCGTGAGCCGATGCCTGGAACGGGATGTCGCCCTCAGATACCAGTCCGCGGCGGAACTGCTGGCCGACCTTGAGCTCTGGCTGGGCACCGGCAAATCCGGCATCATCGCCGCTCGCCTTAAACCCGGTCCCCGGAGATGGGCGAACGAAAACAAACGGCTGCTTGCCGGCGCGGCTGGCCTGCTGTTGCTGCTGGTCGCGGTCCTGGCGTATTTCCTCACCCGCCCCAAGACCGCGCCGCTTCCGGAGGCGAAGCAGCAGGCGCAAGCCGCCCGGCCGAGATCGCTGGCGATTTTGCCCTTTCGCAACTCCTCCGGCGATGCCAAGGACGACTGGATAGGCTCGAGCGTAGCTGACATGCTCAGCACCGATATCGGCCAGTCGGCCCATCTGCACACCGTCTCTACTGATCGGCTGCACCAGGTGCTTTCCGATCTTCACGTCGGTCCGGATACTGCGGTCGATCCGGATATGCTGCGGCGTGTGGCTCAGTTCAGCAATGCCGACGTTCTCGTTTCCGGCCAATATGCACGCTTCGGCGATCAGATCGTTATCGATGCGACCATTCGCGACCTGGCGCATGACCAGACCGTCCCAGTCAAAGCGCAGGCGCTGGTGAAAGATCTGCCTTCGGCCATCGACAGCCTGGCCGACTCCGTGCGCAAGAACCTTTCGCTCTCCGCCGATGTGGTCGAGGAATTGAAGGCCCAGTCGTTCAAGCCCAACACAAAATCCGTCGATGCGCTGCGTGAATTCAACGAAGGATCCGTATTGATGCGCGCGGGCAAAAATCTGGATGCTTTGAAGCACCTGCAGCTGGCGACGAATGAGGATCCCGATTTTGCGCTGGCGTTCTCCAGGCTTGCCGATGCGCAGGCGGAACTTGG
Organism: uncultured Acidobacteriaceae bacterium; assembly: GCA_963736535.1. GTDB lineage: Bacteria > Acidobacteriota > Terriglobia > Terriglobales > Acidobacteriaceae > PALSA-350. The sequence goes on along the minus strand of CAVTPN010000002.1, from coordinate 61,997 downwards.
ATTTCAAAACGACGCCGAACAATCGTCCATTCGCGCCATCAATCTCGCGCAGAATCAAAACCTGCCGCTGCCGGAGAAATACCTGATCAGCGCCAGCAACGCGCGCATCATGAAAGACAACAAGAAGGCGATCGAGGCTTACGAGAATCTCTCGAAAAGCTTACCCGGCGATGTCGATGTTCAGTACGAGCTGGGCGTTCTCTATCTGCAAAACGGAGAGTACGAGAAGGCTCGCGCCACCTTTGCCAATGTCCTGAAGTCGGATCCCAAGAACATCAAGGCGCTGTGGCAGACGGGTGTCGTCGATAACCTCACCGGCAATCCGCAGGCGGCCCTGGACGCGCTCACCCAGGGCCTCACGCTGGCGATTCAGTTCGACAACCAGGAGCAAAGGGCCCTGATCCTGCTTTCGATGGGAACTTCGTACCGCCTGCTCAACAAGCCGGAGGAAGCCCTGCGCAACTATCAGGAATCCATCGCGATCAACGAGAAGATCGGTCAAAAGTGGGGCATCTCCGCTGCTCTGAATGAGATGGCCGATGTGCAGACGACGAGCGGCAAACCGGATGCGGCGCTGGACAGCTATAACAAGTCGCTGGTGCTGTTGCGCGAAATCGGCATGAAGGGTGGCATCGCCGACACGCTCACCGATATGGGCACGATTTACCAGGATCTGGGCAAATTCGATCAGGCGCTGGACGTCTACAAGCAAGCCTTACAGATCCAGCGAGAGACCGGCGACCAGGGTTACGAGGCACAATGCCTGAATAATATTGCTGGCGTCTACCTGACCATCGGGGACAACGACAATGCCTTTACTTATTACCAGCAGGCCTTGCAGTTGCGGGAAAAGCTGGGTGTCCCGGGCGATATGGCAGAGACGCTTGAGGGCCTGAGCGAAGCCTACACGGCGACCGGCCAGTACGAGCAGGCAATGACGGGATTGATGCGGGCTCTGGACCTCGGCGCGCAAAGCCGGGGATGAGCGGCGGGTGGCGCTTGGTCTCCCATCAGATTGGCCTGGTCTTTGAATATCAGGGTCGATTTGGCGCGGCGGTCAAGTCCATGCAGGATGCGGTAAAGAGTTTTCGCCGGCAAGGGGAAAACGGGCTTGATATGGCCGAATTCCTGAACGATCTCTCCGGAGCACTGGCCCGCTCAGGAAGAAGCGATGAGGCTGCAGCACCGCTCGAGGAAGCGGAAAAAATTCAGCAGGCTTTGAAAAATGATGCATTAGAGGCTGGTAATTTTAAACACCCGGGGCGATCTCGCCTTTTACCGCGGAGACCTCAAAGGCGCCGCTCCGTTCTATGAATCCGCGCTCCGGCTCGCATCCCGAACCAAGTACAGCGAAGTGCTGCTGCTATCGAAAGTGAATGTGGCCCGGGTTGCTGTTTCCGAGGGCCGTTTCAAGGAAGCGTCACGGGGGTTGCAAACCCTTCTGAATGCCAAAGGCTCCGTAGCCGCGCACTTGTCATTAGACATCCATCTTGAGCTGGCGCAGGCTCAGATTGGGCTCAAGGACTACGAGCGCGCCAACCACGATCTGGAGCAGGAGCTACCCAGTGCGCAACGCGCAGGTGTGCGCTTCGGCCTGGCCCGAATCTACTATCTGTTGGGGACCTCCGCCAGGCTGAACGGGAGTGCCGAGCGTCGCTGCCGACTACTACCGTCAGGCAGCCCAGTTGCTGGACGTCATCCGCGGTGATACGGGCGCGGAAAATATCCTGCGCTGCACCGATTTCAAAACCATGTATGACGAATCGAACCGCTGGAAAAAGTAACTGCCACGGAACGGTGAGTACCGGTCCGTGGCATTCTTCTACTTCACCACAGTGGTTGCGGTGGACTGGTTGTTTCCAGGCGAGACCTCCGGATTCGAGCTGTTGACTGTGGCTGTGTTTTTGATTGTTCCAGAGGTGGCGCTAACCTGGACGACGATCTGAATCGCAACCGGCGTCAGGATGCGTCAGCGCAGGAGTGGTGCAAGTCACCGTATTGCTCGCGAAGCTGCAACTCGCCGGGTTGGAGCACTTGCCGTTGCTGCACACAAGCTGCTGCGCCTTAGCCTTTACGTAGGTAACGCCCGCGGGCAGCGGATCGGTGATGGTGACGGCGGAAGCCGTCTGTAAAGCAAGGTTCCCCACCGTGATGTTGTAGGTGAGCTGGCTACCATGTTTCACCTGGCTTGGGGCCAGTTTCAGGATTGCCAGCCTCACCGGGGGCGCGGCTACCAGGTAATTGACCGAGGCGGTGGTCGTGTTCCCCGCAGCGTCCACGGCGGTCACCGTGAAGGTTTGCGGGCCTCCCTTGGACGTATCGACCGGACCGGTCAGATTGCCCGTGTTCAGAGTCGTGCCCGGCGCATAAGTCGCCGTGCCGCACTTGACGATTCCGGAACGGTCGTCCGTGCAGCTGTAAGTCGCGGTGACCTTCTGACCAATCTGATAGCCATTGCTGGAGGGCGCCGGAGATAACGTCGGCCCTGACGCAACTAGAGGAGCGACCGTGTCCACATTGATGGGGAAAGTGTAGAACGAGGTCGACCAACTCCCCCCGGTCTGGGTGAACTTCAGCTCTTCGGTGCCGGCGCAGTCCCGGGCAAAGTAGTGCAGCAGGTATTGGCCGTCTTCGGACACGCTGATTTGTTGGGCCGGCGGCGTGAAGACGGGGGGCGCCTGGGGATTGGCCCCACCGGGGGCAGGACACGCGGAGTTGTGTACCGTTACGTCGTCGGGGACAGGCGGGTAAGGCGGAGGCACGCTCGAGGCGCTGGAGATGCCGTACGTGAGGCTCTGGATGGGCGCAGCGATGAAGTTATTATTTGAAGCCAGGGCGGGCGGCGTGCTTACGAAATTTACGGTGGCGTTGTGGCTGTTAATCCAGTTTCCGGGCTGTTGACCAGTCACGCTGACGCTGGTCAGATCCTCAGGTACGGGGGCCACCGTGATGAATGCGGAATTGGAGCTGATGCCGTGGCCTCCGCTTGAGTAGGCGCCTGGACCGGAAAAGCTGGTCAACAGGTTCTGCGGGCAGAACTGACTGGCGATGCTGGACGCTGGATCGAACAGGCAAGACCCTCCACCCCATCCGTCCTTGGCCTCCAGGAGAGCTACTCCTTGGTGGAAGGTCAGCCCATCTGTACCCGTCACGTCGGGAAGCGTAAAGCTCGGACCGTCGAAAACCTCCTGAAAAATCTCGTTAGGTTGCTGCGATACCGGACACAGCGCTCCGCTCTGGTCGGGATTTGTACCCACCTGGCAGGTAAGGGTGTAGAGCTTGCACGCAGGCGCGCCATTGTACAGTTCGCCATCGTGCAGCAGGCAGTTCGCGGTCGCAAACGAGGTGCCGTGCAGGTACGTCGACTGGAAGGCGGTTGGATCCAGGGGAGTGTCTCCGCTCGAAGGCGTCGCGCCGTCGGTAATCGAAAGACTTCCCGCGTTGTGCGCTTCGGAGAGATCGTAGGTGAACTGAACCTGCTGGTTATTGGAGGAATTGAATGAATAATTCTGCGTAAGTTGCTCGCTGGTCGGATTGCTATTCGAAATTGGGTCGCCGGTGATCTGGCCCGGACCTGTAACCCCCTCATTGGTGCAGTTGGTCACCAGGTAGAGGGTAGAACTGGCGAGATACCCGCCCGTATCCACCAGCTTAATCTGGGCTTGCACCGCGCCAGTCGAAAGCAGGTGGCTGACGTCGATCGCCGGTACGCCTCCAGTGGCGACGAACCTATCAGGATTCTGCCCAGTCAGCTCGCCGTCGCTGGCCTGGGATGCATAGCTGCTGTTAAAGCAGTTCTGTTGTCGGCCATTATTTTCTGTGGTGCCTTTTTTGCAGATATCGACCGGACTCGCTCCCCCGATGCCGAGCGCGATGTAGTTATCGACCAGCACATTGCCGCTGCCGTCGGGCGAAGACGAAATCTTCGCCTGGATCGGGGAAGTGCAGCTCAAATTCAGCACTGTGCTGTTGAAGTCCTTCGCCTGGTTGCCATATCCGGTGCCCTGGGTCGACATCCTGACACTGACCGGACCGAAGAGTTGGATAGCGTTCTGGCCGGACACGGTGGCGGCGGTGGCGGCGAAGCACACCACCGCAAGGCTCTGCAGGAAGACTGAACTTTTCATTTTGAGCGAAACTCCCTTAGACCAGCCAGCACAGCGGCAGCGAGGCGCACCGGCTCACACGGGTCGATTGAAGAAACAACTAATTGGACCACCGGGGGGAATTTGTGGCGTCGGCAGAAAGTACGACAAAAGCCTTACGAATTGTGCAATCAGGGAAGCATCCTGTCAACTGAAAGTTTGCCCCCGCTGGGACTCTACATGGGACCGAATCCAGCGCGGGATCGGGGAAGAAATGTCGCTTTCCCAAGTCAGCTTGAATAGGGTTGCTGTTCTTCCTCTTGCAGGAGCGATTCTGCGGTCAACTGCTCTATTCCCCGTAGGGCGGGGAAGAGCACGCTCCAAAGGCCGGTAATGACCAGCGCTCCCACGCCTCCCGCCAGCACGGCGCGTACCGCCCCCCACCACTGGGCGGTCACTCCACTTTCAAACTCACCCAGTTCATTCGAAGCTCCGACAAAGAGCGAGTTCACTGCGCTCACTCGGCCACGCATCGACGCCGGCGTAGCCAGTTGCAGCATCGAAGACCGGATCACCACGCTGACCATGTCCGAGGCTCCCACCACCATCAATGCGGCCAGCGAAAGCGGCAGGCTCCTGGAGAGCCCGAAGACGATCGTTGCGCTCCCATAAACAGCGACTCCAATGAACATGAGAATGCCCGGACGTTGCAAAACCGGACGAAAGGTCATCCAGATGGAAACCGCCAGGGCACCCAGCGCCGGGGCCGAGCGAAGCGCACCCAGTCCTTGCGGCCCGGTACGCAACAGATCGTGGGCGAAGATGGGCAGCAGCGCGGTCGCGCCGCCTAGAAGCACCACAAAAAGATCGAGCGAAATCGATCCCAGCAACAGCTTGGATTTCCAGACATAGCGAAAGCCCGCCAGGATTACATCGGTCGAAATCGCGCGATGCTCCATCCGTCCGGGGCGGACATGCAAGGAGCCGATCAACCACACAAAGCTGATTCCGGTCGCCAGAGTAAACAGAAACACGATGGGAGCCCCGTACAGCCTGCCTTTGAGTGGCAGGGTGTACAGCAGACCTCCCACTGCCGGTCCGGCGATGTTGGCGATTTGGAAGACCGTGGCTCCCCAGGTGATGGCGTTCACAAAATTCTCGCTGGGCACCAGGTGGGGCAGCAGCGCCGAACTCGCGGGGCCGCTGAAGGCGCGTCCGGAGCCGATCAGGAAGAGCACTGCGAAGATGGGTTCCACGCGATGGAGCCCCCGCAAAGCGAAAATCAGGAGCGTCACAGTGCACACGATCTGTAGCACATAGCAGACCAGGATCACCATCCGCCGGTCGTAGCGATCCGCGACATGCCCGGCTGGCAGCAGAAATAAGAGCCCGGGCAAGAACAGCACCAGGCCGGTGTACCCCAAATCGATCGCCCGATGGGTGATCTCATATACCTGCCAGGCCACCGCCACTGCCTGCGCTTCCGCGCCCATGATGACCATCACCCGTGCCAACTGATACCGGCGAAAATCTCGAAAGGCAAATGCTGCTGTCCCTGTTTTCGGTGGGGCCATACGCCTGCTTGTTTAATTTTTGAAAAAAGTCAGAAGGGCAGCTTTTCTGTCAGGAAAACCCGCACTGAACCGTCCTCGCAAAGGATATCGCAAGCGGGGAAGTACGATAGGATGCAGGCACGTCGCCCCGATTTTTGCCCGCGACGGAAGGTAAGGATGGCCATGGCCGCAGACGTCACAGAGAACGTAGCCGACAAAAACCTGAGCCCCGCGGCCGCGCTGGACGAGTTGTTGGCGGGGAATCGCCGATTCATCAGCGGCCGTACCTCCGCCCACCGCCGCGACCTCGCCATGCTGCAGCACACCCTGGAGAAGCAGCAACCGTTTGCCGCGATTCTCTCCTGCTCTGATTCACGCGTGCCGGTGGAGGTGGTCTTCGATCAGACGATCGGACAGCTCTTTGTCACTCGTGTGGCCGGCAACATGGTCACCGCGGAGATCGTCGCCAGTCTCGAGTATGCTGCCGCCGTGTTGGGCACGAACACCATCCTGGTCATGGGCCACAGCAGGTGCGGTGCGGTCACGGCCGCGATCCAGAAACAAGCGTCGCCGGAACAATCGTTTCCCGGGCAGATCGGCGTGCTTTTCCCGCATATTGAGGCGGCCGTGGAGCAAGCCGGCCCCGATGTCGAGGCCACGATCCGCGCCAATGCGCTCATCCAGTCCGCCCGCCTGCGGGAGTTGTCCCCGCTGCTGGGAGCAATGATCGAGTCCGGAAAGCTGAAGGTGGCGACCGGCTATTTCGACATCCGCAGCGGAGCGGTGACGCTGCTGGACGAAGCCTGACGACTACAGGCGGTATCAAAACACCGTACCCATGCCTTAATTGCCGTGCACGTAAGTTGCGTATTGGGTGTCGACGATGCCCAGGTTACGCGCCAGCCCCAGTTTGGCCTGGTTATGTTGGCTCGTCGTGCTTACCAGGGTGGTCTCAGCGTTGGCCAGGGTGGCCTGTGCCTGCACTACCGGCAGGTTGTCGTCCACTCCGGCCTGAAAGCGATCTGTGGTCTGTTCCAATTCCTTGCGCGCCAGCTCCACGTTGCTTTGCGCCACGCGCACCAGTTCCGTAGCTGACTGCACGTCCAGGATGCTGTCCCTGAGCTGCTGGTTGATCTGTTCTTTCAAAGAAGCCAGCTGCTCGGTCAGATTGCTGAGGTTGGCGGCTGCGACACCGCTGTCTCCGCGGAACTTAGCCTCCTCGAAAAGCGGGAGGGTGAGCGATCCCTGGGCAAGGAACGTTCCATGGTAAAAACCGCCGGTTACGCCGGTGACGCCATAATTGCCTTGAAAAGCGAGTGTTGGCAACCGCTCCCATTTGGCTGCTCTTCGCTGCAATTGTGCAGCGCGAATCTGCGCCTGCAGGCCCTGGTAGTCCTGGCGGCTCTTGTACGCGATTCGTTTGGCCTCGTCGATATCCATGGCCGCCAGGTCGGCATAGGGCGCTGTATCCGTAAGCTGGATCTCCTGTTCCGCGGGAAGGCCGATCTCCCGGTTGAGTGCGATCTTTGCCTTCGCGAAATTGACTTCAGCCGAGATCACCGCCTGTTGCTGGGTTTGGAATTGCACCCGCGCCCGCAGCTCATCCAGGTTCGCGGCCGTGCCTGCCTGATGTTCGGCGACGGTTTGGTCGAGTAGCACCTTGTCGGCGTCGAGCAGCGCTTTTGCATTGTCCACCTGGGCGCCAAGAGCCAAGGCCTGCAGGTAGGCGTTGCCCACGGTGAGCACCACCAGCCCGCGCGAGGACTGCTTGCTGAAATACGCGGCCTGTTCGTTCGCCTTGGCCGCCCGGTACTGGTCGATAGTGGCCAGGCTGAACAGCGCCTGAGAGTAATTCACCATCGCGTCGGTGGAGTTGACCTTCACGATTGTGGGTATTGTTGAGGGGTCCAAGCCAGGAAATAGGGCCGCGGATTTGGCGAAAAGGCTGGCGGAAAATCCCAGGGCTGCCAGGTTGATCTGGTGTGCACCCGAATCAGCCTGTGCGGTAACGGTAGGGAGAAGCGACTGCAGACTTAGGCTGGTCTGCGCCTTTGCGCTTAGTTCCTGTTGCCGCGCCTCGATCAGCGCCAGGTTGTGTTCGATGCCCATGGCGATGGCTTGGTCGAGGGTCAGAGGCTTGACCCCGTCGGTTGGTTTTACGATGGTTACGCTGCCGTAATAGGGGCTCTGCGCGGAACTCTGATTGGCCGTTTGCGCTGACAGCATTCCGGCGGACAACAACGCCACCGTACACGCCGCCATCAGCCGCCGCGCTGGGATCGTCATTATGGGTCGTCGCTTCCTTTCCGTCCAATCCTTTAGATCGATTCAGGCCCTTCAGGTTGCCAAAATCGTGGCCGCTTCGGGGCGCGCCGCTCCCCATCCCCATCGTACTAGGCGAGTGGCAAATCGACTTCCGTTAGAGTCTGTGTCATAGCAGACCCTCTAGGAAGCCACAGTTTGATCCGCGCCAACGGGGGAAAGAAACCGCAGGTCCCTCCACTACGCTGCGCTCCGGTCGGGATGACAATTCTGTTGCAGGGGCAAGTATTTCTCGCTGAAGCTCTTGCGGACACAACAGAATTGTCATCCCGACCGGAGCGCAGCGTAGTGGAGGGACCTGCGGTTTCTTTCCCCGTTCTCACACACCCTTCAGCCCGGGTGAGAACGTCCCCGCCCAATCAACGTACGTTTTTCGTGACCTCGACGCCACAGAGTTCAGCTTCTGGTGGATGTTCTTGCGGAGAATTTTATTCGTCGTCAGCGTGTACGTGTTTATGGGCGGAGGCGATCACCTTTTCCGCAGACGCTGAGGGAACCACGTCGTAGCGTGCCATCTCCATGTGGAAACTGCCCATCCCCTGGGTAAGGGAGGTGAGCGTGGCGCCGTACGTGAGCATTTCGGCCATCGGAACTTCGGCCCGGATCACCGTGGTGCCGCGGCCGCTGCCCATCCCTTGAACGCGGCCTCGCCGTCCAGTCAGGTCACCCATCAAAGCGCCGGTACAACCCTCCGGCGCCTCAATCTCCACTCGCATCAGGGGCTCCAGCAGTACCGGCCTGGATTGCTCCATGCAGTTGCGGAAGGCGAGCCGCCCGGCCAGCCGGAAAGAGAGCTCGTTCGAATCCACATCGTGGTAGCTTCCGTCAAAAAGCACAGCGCGGAAGTCGACCATGGGAAAGCCAGCCAGCCAACCCCGTGCCGCCGCCTCCTGGATGCCTTTCTCGACCGCTGGAATAAAGGTGCGCGGAATCGCTCCCCCGAAAATCTCATTGACGAACTGAAACCCCCCGCCCAGGGGGAGTGGCTCCAGGCGGACCCAGCAGTCGCCAAACTGCCCGTGGCCTCCACTCTGCTTCTTATGCCTACCCTGGGCGCTGGCGCTGGCGCGGATCGTCTCCCGGTAAGGCACCTTGGGCGCCTTGAGCGTCACTTCGGTGTGGTACCGGCGGCGCAGCCGTTGCACGATGGACTCTATATGGGGCTGGCCCGACCCGGCCAACAGGAATTCATGGGTCGCGGCATCCCGATAAAAGCGGACCATCAGGTCCTCCTCCATCAACTTGTGTACCGCCGGCGCCAGTTTATCCTCGTCGGCCCGTGTTTTGGGCTCAATGGCATAAGTAACGGCGGGCTCCGGCATGGTCACCGGGTCAAAGTAAATCTCATGCCCCGCATCCCCCAGTGTGTCGCCGGTAAAGGTCTCGCGCAGTTTGGCCACGGCGCCCACATCGCCCGCGTGCAACTCCCCGATCGGACTTGCCGTACGTCCCTGCATCACCGTGAGGTGGGCCAAGCGTTCCGCGCTGTGGTGGGTGTAATTGGTGACCGTGGCGTCGCTTTTGGCGATTCCGGAAAAGACCTTGAAAAAAGAAATCCTTCCTGCGAAGGGATCGGACATGGTCTTGAAGACATACAGCGACAGCGGCTCGCGATCATCCACCTTGCGCAATACCATCTCGGCTTCGGAATCAGGCTGAACGCCCGCGGATTCCACGGCCCCGCGGGCAGCCACCGGAACACGCTCCACCGGCGAAGGAGCGTACACCTGGAGAAAATCCAGGAGATGGTCGCTTCCCACGTTCCTCAGGCCGCTGGCAAAGAGCACGGGAAAGATCCGGTCCTCGCGGATGGCCTCATGAAGGGCCACGATCAAATGCTCTTCCGGGATGGTTCCCTCGCGGAAGTACTCTTCCATCAACTCGTCCTTGCCCTCGGCAACCAGCTCTACCAGGGCCTGGTGGGCCTCCGTGGCCTCTTCCCGCAGGCGTACCGGAATCTCTGACAGGCGGCCACAACCGCTACCGTCCGGCTCGTAGACGAAGGCCTGCATGGTCACCAGGTCCACGACACCGCGAAAGATGGGATTTTGTCCGTTGCCCTCGAGAATGGGCAATTGCACCGGAACCACCTGGCGGCCAAAACCTTCCCGCAATGCGTTAAGCGTGCGTGCGTGGTCGGCGCGGGGATGATCCATCTGGTTGACCACGATCATCCGCGGCAGGTTGAATTCTTCGCCGAACCTCCAGACCCGGCGGGTCATGGCTTCCACGCCGCAGGCTGCGTTCACGATCAGCAAGGCCCCCTCCACCGGCAGCAGCGCCGCCCGCGCCTCGTGCACGAACATGGGAAAACCAGGGGTGTCTAGAAAATTGATCTTTACGTTGCGCCACTCGGCGAATGCCAGCGCGTTCTGCATGGTGGTCCGGCGCGCTACGTCCTCTTCGTCATAGGCGGTGACTGCGCTGCCGTCTTCCACCCGGCCCAACCTTTCGGTCATTTTTGCTGCTTGGAGAAGTGCAGAGATCAGGGTGGTCTTGCCGCAGTGCGCATGGCCTACGAGCGCGACGTTACGAATATCCTGTCCCTGATAAGTCTTCAATGAACGATTCATCCGAGATATCTCCAGTTCTCAAGATTCGGAGTCCCGTTTCGGAGGCTTGTTACGGTCCGTGCGCGCCGGGGAGCGCGTAGCCATGCACGCGGGCGGCCTGCTTCGTTTGCGGGAACCGAGTGTAGCACAGAGGAGGATGGATCTACTTCCGCTCCAGTTCCTCACGTTGCCGGCGCAGATTCCAGGCAAAGATTCCGATGCGCAACAGCAGGATCACCAACAGGGCTATCGCCAGGGCTGCCGACTGGCCATGGACTCCGTGGCGCAACAGAATACCCAGTCCTATGAGGACGGCGATCACGAATATGCCAAAGGTCAGCCACTCCGCGAGATTTTTCATATCACTTCCTTAGCCTCTGCCTGCTCCGCGACAGCCGGACGAAGATCACAATAGCAAGCCCGGCAAAGACCCCCATCGCGGCCATCGAGCTCAACTGAAAGCGAAAAAGCACAGCACCGGCGTTGGCTCCATGGGTGCGTGACAGCAAGGCTTCCAGCAAGACGAAAACACCAAAACTGATCGCGCCCGCTCCCGCCAGGCTGAGTACGATCTTCAAAGTCGCTGTACCCATCCCCCACCGGAAGCCTGCATCATATCGCATCCGGGCCGCCGCCTACCCATTACAATGGACTGGATTGAAGGTCTGAAGAGTGAAGGGCAAAGGAACCATGCACGTTATTCCATCGACACCTCTGGCGATAACGCCAAACATTCCCCCGCATCGGTCTCGAGCCAGGCTCCGCATGGCGGCATTCCTCTTGCTCAGCGCCGTTGGGTCTGCGGGTCTTTCTGCCCACGCGCAGTCCACCCCCGTGCACGATCCCGCGGCCCTCAAACCCCCGCCCGGCGCCCGCGTCGCCATCGTTGAGTTTGAGGATATGGAGTGTCCCGATTGTGCCCGCGCCAATCCTCTGCTGCGGGACGCCGCGAACCAATACCATATTCCCTGGGTGCGGCACGATTTTCCCTTGCCCTTCCACGCCTGGAGCTTTGATGCTGCGGTGTACGCGCGCTGGTTCGACACCAAGTCGAAAAAGATTGGCGATGATTTTCGCGATTCGGTCTTTGCCAACCAGCAGCTGATTGACGCTGCGGCGGAAACTTCCCCGGAGACTCCGTCAGGTCCCACCACGGCGGCCGCGGCGGCGATTCGTAATTTTGCGGAAAAGTTTGCCCAGCAGCATGGCATCCAGCTTCCTTTTGTGATCGATCCGCAAAAGAAGCTGGCCGCTGACGTCCAGGCTGACCTCGATCTCGGCAAGCGCATTGGCATTGAGCACACGCCGACCATCTGGGTCGTCACCAACAAGACCAATGGTGTGCCTTTTGTGGAGGTCGTCGACCGCCAGCGGCTCTATCAAATCATCGATCAGGCGTTGGCCGATACCAAGGGCCAAGCCGTGGCTGTGCACCACGGCACCACCCAGTAGCGCATAGTTCCCCGTGGCCTGGAGGAGAAACCGCAGGTCCCTCCACTACGCTGCGCTCCGGTCGGGATGACAATTCTGTTGGATAACAGGGGCAACAAAAGCTTTGGGTGCCCCATTCAAGCCGTACTTTGGCTTGAGTGGGCTACGATGCCTCCCTCACTCGGTTGTCATTAGGACCGGAGCGTTGCGTGGAGGGACCTGCGGTCTCTCCTCCGGGAGATTGGGTGCAGGATAAAACGGAAAAAAGATCTGTCCTAGGTCTGGATCTTGACCAGCTGGCCCGGAGTGGTTTGCCGCGTCTGTGGCGACCGCCAGTGATCGATGTAAGAAATCTGGTGCACGCAGGAAACAGTGCAGTGCGGAGCGCAGCTCTTTTCCGTCAGATACTCCCGCTTAAGGTCAGCCTTGGTGTATTGCGCCAGCGGAACTCCCGGGTATCCCCGCTGTTGTGAGCAATAGTGCACCAGCCCGCCTTCGCAGATGTACAGGAAACGTGAGCCCGCCCGGCAGCGCCAGTCGTTCGGCTCTGCATTGGCTATCGCTTCCTGGAACTTATTGAAGCGGGAATAATTTTTCTTTGCCATCCCGGCCATCTGGTAGTAGACGCGCCGTTCCTCGTCTTTCAGGGCCTTCAGTTGGCCATCTCCATCGTGGATGATGCCGATGGTCGAAGTAAATCCCAACGACAGCGCCCGGTTGCCGATGACCAGCGCATCCTGGGGATTCCTTATGCCACCGCCGACAACGGAATTGATGTTGACGTGAAACTCGGCATATTGGGAGAGGAACTCCAGCTTCTTGTCCAGAACCTTCAGGCTCTTTTTCGAAATCTCATCCGGCTCTATGTTGTCGATGGAGATCTGCATGTGGTCGAGACCGGCACGGTTCAACCGCTCGATCCGCTCCGGCATCAGCAAGTATCCGTTGGTGATCATGCCGGCTACCCGCCCATGGTGGCGAATACGGGCGATGATGGCGTCCAGCTCCGGATGAGTAAGGGGCTCGCCGCCAGAGATGGTAATGATGCTCGAGCCCAGAGCCGCCAAGTGGTCTATGCGCCGTAACATCTCCGGCAGCGGCACCGGCTTCGATACCTTGTCGTACTCGTTGCAGTAAGCGCAGGAAAGATTACAGAACCGCATGGGCACGATCTGCGCCATGACTACGTGCCGGGTGGAAGCCAAAGCCTTCCCAACCACCATCAACTCGCGCACTTTGCGCGTCGCCGCCCTGGCCCGCCCTTTCCAGGTCTGTTTCCGCTCGGTTTGCATCTGTTTGTATTCAATCACAGCGCAGCAAGGGGCGCGAGTGATCAGAAAGGAATGGGGATGATCGCAGCCTGAGCGGTATCACAGGCCATCCGGGCGGTTACAGCAAGAAATGCGGTTAATGCTTCTTAGGCTTGCCGGCGCTCATGGTCAGGATCTGTTCCTGCTTGTTGCGCATCACGGTTACCTGCACCGGCTGTCCACGGTGGTTGCGAATTGCCTTAAGCCAGTCGTTCTTGCTGGTCATTTGCTGCGACTCGACCTTGACCACTACATCTCCCGCCTTCAGGCCGGCCCGCGAGGCCGGGCTCGGGTCATCTACGCTTTCGACCAGCAAGCCGGTACCGCTCTTCACCCCGAAATAATCAGCCAACTGCGTCCGCACCGGGTTCACATCCGCCCCCACATACAGGGCCCTGGGGATCATACTGTCCAGAAAGGCGGACCCACCCGAAGGGACATTTCCCAGGAAACTCTGCCCGGCGCCGCTGGGAGCGGCTGCGGTTGGCTCCGGAACACTGAAATGCTGCGACCAGGCCTTTTGTTGCAGCGCTTGCCGGTCGCAAAGCTGCACCGTCACGTTGATGCGGCTGCCGTCGCGGCTGATGAGTAGAGCGACCGAGCGCCCGGAAGGCATCTCCCGCAGCCGGTGGCGTAACTGGTCGACATTGTCAAAGGCCTGTCCGTCCAGCTGAAGAATCACGTCGTGCACCTTGAGGCCAGACTTGCCGGCAGGAGCGTCGTGGTCCACCATCACCACCTCCGCTGCGTGACCATCCTTCAGGTGGAGCGTGTTGGCCCGCTCGCTGTCAACCTCACCTAAGTCAACCCCAAGGTAGCCTTGTGCGCTGAACAGCAGAAACTCAGGGAGGTCGGCGGGCAGGTTCAGTGCGTCTCCCAACGCCCAGCTGGCCTGAGTGATCAAAAGACCGCCCAGAACCGCAGCCAGTGAACCCAAGATCGGAAGGTGCTTCATCGGAGGACTCCCAAGGGACTCAAACGGTTAAGACTTGTTGTATGCCCAAAAGCCATTTCCAAGCTACTGGATTTGTGGAGATTCATCCAGAACTTCGCGGGAGACGGTTCGAATATGCGGATTGTCGTCCTCCGACGCAACCGTGTGCAATACCTCGCGCACGCTACTATCGGCTTCGACCGGCTGCAGCAGTTCGATGGCGCGCGAGCGCACAGTGGCATCCTCGTCATCCATCAACGCTTCCAGCACCCCGTCGCGAACGCGCATATCTTCCGCCACGTAAGGCTTCAGACCGTTTAGGGCTCGCAATCGGACCCCGGCGTTCTTGTCGTAGCGCAAGGCCACCAGCAGAGCGTTGCGAACCGGGCCGTCCGAGCATTGGTGCCCGGCCAGGCACTCATCGGCCAGCAGGCTCACCGAATTCTGCGCCACACCGGGATTCACCTGGCTTTGTGCCCCCAGCAGCAGCAGTTGCCGTATTTGCGGATCGTCGAGCGACCCCTGGGTCGTCTCCGGAACCAGGCGATTGAAGTGTACTTCTACATTCTCGGTATTTGGTTCACGGACTACGCTGCTGACGTTGGTGATCGTGCCCGGTCCCGCGATGGCCGCGGCCAGCGCGGCAGCGGGCCGGTGGCTGCGCAATGCCGATTGGTAGCCGGCCCAACCTCCGGAGGCGAGGCCCAGAACCAACAGCGCTGAGGCTGCAACTGGAGCCCGGCCGAGCATGCTCACGCCGCGGAACATGGACTGCTGAACGCGCATCAGCCAGCCGCTTCGCGGCATGGTGTCCAATGCTTCCTCAAGCCGTAGCCGCGCTTGCGCCAGCAGATTGGCCGAAGGCTCCAGGGTAGGCGCAAGCGCCATTGCCTGCTGCAGCGCCTGTACTGCTGAAAACTCCTCCTGGCAGCGTTTGCAGGTGGCTAGATGACCTTCCAGCAAATGGCACTGATCGTCAGGGAGTTCTCCGTACGCGAATAGAGCAATCTTCTGTTGCGCCAGCTCGCAATCCATACCAAACCTCGCCTCACCTTAGTGTCGCCAAATTAGTTCTTAGTTTTCTAGTCGCCCGGAAGAGCGTGTTCTTGGCGGTCTCTTCCGTGGTGTTCAACATTTCACCGATCGTTCGTAATCTCAGGCCCTGGTAGTGCTTTAGTTCAAAAACCATGCGTTCCCGTGGAGTCAGGCGCCCCAGCGCTTCCTGGATCCGCTCCCCCAGCAGCTTGCGTTCCAGCTCCCGCTCGGGATTAGCCATCGACCGATCGTCGGAGACATTGCTGAGCAGGTCCATCTCCCCGCCGCTGGCGTCGACCACGATCGACTGCTCTTCACGGCGCGATTTGCGCCGCCGCAGATGATCGAGGCACAGGTTGGTCACAATGCGATAGATCCAGGTATAGAAAGAGCATTCAAAGCGGAAATTTGCCAGGTAACGATAGGCCTTGAGGAAGGCTTCCTGGTGGATGTCCTGCGCGTCCTGCTCGGACCCCGTCAAGCGCAGCGCAAGACGTAAGACTGGCTGGTCGTACTGACGCACCAAGGCTTCGAAGGCGGTCCGCGAGCCTTTTTGTGCTTCGCGGATCAGCTCGGTTTCGGTGGCCCGACCCCATGCTTCGCTTGCCATGCCTGACGAGGATTGTATCGTTCGCTGCGGAGCCCAGGCAGAGTGGGCAGCCTTGATTGGCCTTTGGGAGGTAAAGCGAAGCGCGTCCGTAGTCATTCGTCGCTCCAGGTACACACACTAACCACTGTCCCGTAGACGAAACAGCAGGCGTTTGGTAAGCAGCCGGGATTCGATAGACTCAGCCTATGTCTTCCCTATTCGAGCACTCCGGCGAAAGCATTGTCGCGTACTGCGACGGCGGGTCGCGCGGCAACCCGGGTCCGGCCGGTTTCGGCGTCTATATCCAGGATTCGGCAGGAAATGTCTTGGGCGAACTGAGCCAGTTCCTGGGCACGCACACCAATAACTTCGCCGAGTACTCCGCCTTGCTGGCAGCGCTGGAGTTTGCCATTGCCAAGGGGCACAGGCGTTTGCGGGTGGTCTCCGATTCCGAGCTGATGGTCAAGCAGATCAAAGGGCAATATCGCGTGAACAGCCCCGAACTCCGCCCCCTCTATGAGGAAGCCCGGCGGCGTATCTCGCAGCTCGATCATTTTCAAATCCAACATGTTTTGCGGGAAAAGAACCGCCATGCGGACCGGTTAGCCAATGTAGCCATGGATCGCGGAATGGGTAGGGCTCCGGCTGCCAAACCCGCCGCCGCGCCCGCCCCGCCAGCGCCGGCGCCCGACAAGGCAGTCATGCTCCGCGGCCTCGTAAAAAACGGGGTGGTGCACGTCCTAGGCGGTGAGCTGCCCGACGGCACCTTCGTAAAGGTCATCCCTGAATAACGGCTGGTGGTTGACACTTTTGAGGGGCATCGAATCTCCGGGTGGCCCATTCAAGCCTGCTGTTGGCTTGAGTGGGCAACACTGCCGTCCAATTACATGTTTTTGTTTGTCTTACCCGGCCAGCGCGGCCTTCACCAGGTCACTGACTACCCGTCCGTCGGCCCGCAGACCGCTGGCCTGGATTCTGACCTGAACCGCCTTCATTACCGTCCCCATGTCCTTCGGCCCCGGTTGAGCGCCCTGGGCTCGCAACTCCGCCAAAGTCGAGGTGACCAACTGCCGCAGCTCTCCCTCCCCTGCCGATTTCGGCATGTACTCTTCGATTACCGTAATCTCCGCTGCTTCTTTTTCCGCCAGCTCCGGTCGATTGCCCTTGGTGAACTGCTCGATGGAGTCCCTGCGCTGCTTGATCAACGTGGTCAATACCTGCAGCGCCTGTGCGTCCGTCACCGGCGTCCTCTGATCTATCTCCTTATTTTTCAACGCCGAAACCACCATTCGCAAGGTGGACAAGCGCTCCACTGCCCGCTGTTTCATGGCCCCCACCATATCCTGATGAATCTTCTCGACCAGGCTCATACTCCTCCATCCGCGGCGAAACTGCTCTAAATCGCCCATTATAGAAAGCTTTGTTTATTACAATGGAACCATGATCCGTAAGACTCGCCTTTTTACTCCTGGCCCTACGCCGCTTCTGCCTGCGGCCCAGTTCGCTATGGCCGCGGCCGATATACACCATCGGACCCCCGAATTTCGCGCCCTGTACATGAAGGTACTCCGCGACCTGAAGACCTTTGTTGGGACCAAGAACGACGTTATCCTGCTCGCCTCCTCCGGTACCGGAGCGATGGAAGCATCGGTTTCGAACCTGACCTCGCCAGGAGACCGCGTGCTGGTGCTGACGGCGGGCAAGTTCGGCGAGCGCTGGGTAAGTCTGGCCAAGGCATTTGGCTGCGACGTCGATGTGGTCAGTGCGCCGTATGGCCAGACCTTCGATCTGGAAGAGGTGCGCAAGGCACTCAAGATTGAAACCCGCGCCGTCTTTATGCAGGCTACCGAGACCTCGACGGGCGTGCGCCACGACGTTCCCGGTGTGGCGGAAGTTTTGAAGCAGAGCGGCAAGGACGCGGTCCTGGTGGTGGACGCCATCACCGGCCTCGGTACTACACACATCGATATGGATGGCTGGGGCGTCGACGTACTGATCGGAGGATCGCAGAAGGCGGTCATGATTCCCCCCGGTCTTTCCTACCTGGCGGTCAGCGATCGTGCCTGGGATTTAATGGAAATCTCGCTCAACCCCCGCTATTACTTCGATCTGCGCAAAGAGAGAAAGAATGCGGCCAAGGGGGAATCCGCCTACACTCCCGCCGTGGCGCTGATTGCGGCGCTGGGAGCGGCCTTCGACTATATCGCCGGTCAGGCCGACGGCGATCTGGCAGCGGGCCGCGCCAAGCTGGTCGAAAATGCGGAAAGCTGCGCAGCCATGACCCGCGCCGCGGTCGAGGCCCTGGGCCTGAAGCTCTTCGCCCCCGACGCGCCGGCCGCTGCGGTGACGGCCGTATTGCCACCACCGGGCATGGATTCCGGCGCGATCGTCAAGGAATTGAAGACTCGCTTCGCTGCCGTCATCACCAACGGGCAAGGGGAGATGAAGGGGCAACTCTTCCGCATCGCGCATCTGGGATTTTTCGACTACATGGACACCATTGCCCTGGTAGGCGCATTGGAACAAGTAGCCCATGCCCTCAAGCTGCCGGGTTTCGCCTTTGGGAAAGCATTGGTGGCAGCCCAGAACGTCTTCGCTTCGCGGGCGCCCGACGAGGCCGCGCGGCGGGACCGTGCCGCGGCAGGTGTCTCCCTTTCCGCGCACTAGACTCCCTCCTATGCGCTCAACCATTTCCTACGCGGCTGTCGCTCAGCGGCAGCCCCGCGTGGGATACCCAAACCTTAGAGCATTTTTGCTAATGGTGTAGACCGGGAGACTGAACTCAACGCGGCCATTCCGCCAAAACCGGGGCCCCCGGGGCACGCGGTCTTTGCATGCCCGGGGTGGAAAGAATGGCCGCACATAACTGATCCTACCGGACCAACGGTATTAGCAAAAATGCGTTAGGAGAGCGATGAAGATCGTATTGGCTGAGAAAGTCTCGCCTGCCACCCTGGCTGTGTTCGAAGGCGAGAGTGGTTGGCAGATCGTGACCCACGATCAGATCAAGAACGGGCTGGCCGCCGAATTGGCGGATGCGGATGCGCTCGTGGTCCGTTCCGCCGTCCAGGTGGATGAGGCGCTGCTGAATGCGGCTCCCAAGCTGCGGGTCATAGGCCGTGCGGGAGTGGGTGTCGACAACATCGATGCCGATGCCGCGACCCGCCGGGGCATCGTGGTCATGAATACACCCGGCGCCAACGCCATCGCCGTCGCCGAGCTGACCATCGGATTGATGCTTGCGTTAGGCCGCCAACTGCCCCGCGCCAACGCGCTGCTGCACGCCGGCAAGTGGGAAAAGAAGACACTGCAGGGAACTGAGCTGCGGGGCAAGCAACTGGGGATTCTGGGCCTGGGGCGGGTGGGTCTTGAGGTGGCGCGGCGGGCTAAGGCTTTCGGCATGGAATTGCTCGGCCATGACCCCTTTGTCGCGCCCGCCGTGGTCCGGGAGAATGGCGTCCGCCTCTGCACGGTGGATGAGTTATTTCGCGGTGCGGATTACCTGACCCTGCATGTCGGGCTTACCCCGCAAACCACGGGGATTATCAACGCCCGTTCTCTGGCCACCATGAGGAAGAACGCGCGCATCGTCAACTGCGCCCGCGGCGAGCTGATCGACGATGCAGCCTTGGTGGAGGCCCTGCGCTCCGGCCAGGTGGCCGGGGCCGCCCTCGACGTCTTCAGCCAGGAGCCGTTGAAAGATTCGCCTTATTTTGGGTTGGACAACGTCATCCTGACTCCCCACATTGCCGGGTCCACCGGCGAAGCGCAGGAGGCCGTCGGGGTCCAGATTGCACAGCAGGTAAAGGACTATCTCAAGTTTGGGGTCGTCCAGAACGCGGTCAACCTGCCCTCCATGACCTACGAGGAGTATCAGGAGCTTTCCCCGTACATCCTCATGGCGGAACGTTTGGGTGCATTTCTCTCTCCGCTGGCTGCGGGGAATCTTGAGAGCATCCATCTTTCCTACAGTGGGCGGCTGGCGCAGGGCAAGACCGAGCTGGTGCGCAACGCCGCCATTCAGGGAGTTCTCGCGCACTCAGACGTGGTCAATCGCATCAACGCACTTTCCGTTGCCACAGAGCGCGGCATCCGGGTGCACGAAGACAAGAAGGAAGAAGGATCAGGCGGCGCAGGAACGGTGCTTAAGCTGACCTTGCACACCGCGACCGGCGACAGTACGGCGAGCGCTACGGTGCTTCACGGCAGCTCGCCCCGGTTGCTTGCCTGCGATGGCATCGATATCGAAGCACCGCTTCATGGAACATTGCTGTTCATTCGCAACCTGGACGTGCCGGGCGTAATCGGCCGTATTGGCACCATTCTGGGCGAGCATAAAATGAATATTGCGAACTTTGCCCTGGGACGAAACCTACGGACAGCTCAGCACAACGCGCTCGCCGTGGTCCAGATTGATGGCCGCGTCGCCCCCTCGGTCCTGGCCGCGCTTCAGGCCACCGAGGCCATTACCGAAGTTCGCCTCATCGAGTTGGCCGATCGCCAGCCTGCACTAGCAGCCATCGAATGAAGAACCTGCAAAGTTGAAGGAGTGTACGGATGCCGCTATATGAATACCAGTGCAAAAAATGCGGTCATCGATTCGAACGGATTCAGTCCTTTTCCGCTGAAGATCCAAAGGAGTGCCCGGTCTGTCAGGGCGAGGTGGAACGGCTGATTTCCACTCCCGCACGCCCTCATTTCAAGGGGTCTGGCTTCTACTCCACCGACTACGCTGCCAAGCCGGCCGCTTCCGGCAAGTCGCAGGATGGCGGGAGCAGCTCGGACAGCAGCGGGACTACCTCGGATAAGGGTGGAACTGCCGATAAAACGCCAGCCGCCAAGACAGAAAGCGCTCCAAGCCCCGCCCCGTCCACTTCCTCCACCAAATCGGAGTAGCCGGCCGAGAGCTCTCTCCTGACCACGGCCGATGGGTGCCCCACACCCCCGAATTTCCTGTGGAGCGTGGCGGAGCAAACGTACCCGAACCCTTATTGGGCACGAAACTTGTCGAATATGGTCCCACCCGCTTGTCAGCGCTGCCAACGGATGCAGAACGATGAGGTAAAACTGAAACTGTGACGGGTACGAGGGTCACGACGCGATGCTAAGCATTCGATCGGCACAAGACCGAGGCCATGCTCAACACGGTTGGTTGGATAGCTACCATTCCTTTTCCTTCGCGGATTACTACGATCCAAAATTCAACGGCTTTCGCGATTTGCGGGTTCTCAATGAGGATCGAATTGCGCCGGCGAAGGGATTTCCTCCCCATCCGCACCGCGATATGGAGATTCTCACCTATGTGCTTGAGGGGTCCCTGGAGCACCGCGATTCCCTGGGCAACGGCGGAGTGCTCACCCGCGGGGAAGTGCAGCATATTTCGGCCGGCAGCGGAATCCGCCACAGCGAGTTTAACTACTCTCAGACCGAGCCGCTCCACCTTCTCCAGATATGGCTTCTCCCCAACAAGAATGGTGTTGACCCGCACTATGTGCAGAAGCGTTATCCCATAGCGGAAGAGCCGGACCGGCTGCACTTGGCCGCTTCGCCGGATGGACGCGAGGGCTCACTGACCATGAAGAGCGATGCCCAACTCTACGTCGCGCGGCTTAATCCAAAGGCAGCCATCGAATACGTCTTCACTCATGAAGGCTTCGGATGGCTGCAGGTTGCTCGCGGACGCGTGACTGCTAACGAACTTGGTCTACAGCAGGGCGATGCGCTGGCCATCAGCCTCGAAGAGCGGCTCACCGTGGTGGCCGCGGAAGAGGCTGAAATTCTGCTCTTCGATCTACCCTAGGGCAGTTTTGCAATTGGTGTAGACCGAACCCGGATTTCCTGTGAAGCTTTGTGGGGCCACCGAACTGCATGCGGCTTTCCGCGAAGAAAGCCGCACATCGCTACTCTCAACTAGTGCCGCGCTACAGGAAATCCGGGAAGCGATAGGCCCTTTCGTGGTTTTCTCCCAAGGAAAACCACACCTCGCGATCTTTCTTAGGCCCTAGTAATTGCGAAACTGCCTTAAGTAGTTGCAGCGGCCGCGGGCAGAATCTCTGCTACGTCCACCCATTGGGTCGGATAGTCGCCGGTGTAGCATGCCGTGCAGTAGCGGTTGCCTTCTCCTCCGTCGCAAGCCTTCTCCAGCCCTTCCAGCGAAAGATAGCTAAGCGAATCGGCTTCGATGAATTGCCGAATCTCTTCCACCGAAGAATTGGCCGCAATCAGTTCGCTCTTGTTCGGAGTGTCCACCCCGTAATAACAGGGCGAGATGGTGGGTGGGCAGCTGATGCGAAGATGCACTTCCCGGGCTCCCGCCGAGCGCACCATGCGCACGATCTTTCGACTGGTGGTGCCGCGGATAATGGAGTCGTCGATCAGGATGATGCGCTTACCCTCCAGCAGATTGCGCACCGGGTTCAGCTTCAGCTTCACTCCAAAATCCCGCACTCGCTGCTCCGGCTCAATGAACGTGCGCCCCACGTAGTGGTTGCGTATGAGCCCGAAATTGAACGGGATCCCGCTCTCCGCCGCGTACCCCAGGGCCGCCGTCACGCCGGAATCGGGCACCGGCACCACCAGGTCGGCTTCGACCGGCGCCTCGCGCGCCAGGCGGCGTCCCATCTGTTCCCGGCTGGCTTGTACCCAGCGGCCAAAGATCCGGCTGTCGGGCCGGGCAAAGTACACATGCTCGAAGATGCAGCTTGCCTGCCGCATGCCGGTTGCATATTCCACGGAGGTGACGCCGTCGCGGGTCACCATCACCACTTCGCCTGGCCGCACGTCGCGCTCGTACTTCGCGCGCAGCAGATCAAAAGCGCAGGTTTCGGAAGCGAAGACCACGGTGTCTGGTCCATCGGGATTGTGGATGCGGCCCATGGACAGGGGCCGGAAGCCATAAGGATCGCGGGCGGCAAAGATGCGGTCGCGCGTCATCATGACGATGGAGAAAGCGCCCGACACCTGGCGCAGCGAGTCGCCGATGGCCTCGATGAGCGTTTTGGCGTTGGAATGGGCAATCAGCTGCACGATGATCTCAGAGTCACTGGTGGTCTGGAAGTAGGCGCCCTCCCGCTCCAGCCGGGTGCGCAGCGTGCCCAGGTTCACCAGGTTCCCGTTGTGTGCGATGGCAATCAGGCCCCGGGTCGAATCCACCCGGATGGGCTGCGCATTTAGTAGTGCCGAGTCGCCGGTCGTCGAATAGCGGGTGTGGCCAATGGCCAATTCGCCGGGCAGCTTGGAAATCACTTCGTCGGTAAAGATGTCGGCCACCAACCCCATGCCCTTGATGTTGTAAAGGTTGGTGTAATCGGCGGTGGCAATGCCCGCGGACTCCTGGCCGCGATGCTGCAGCGCATAAAGGGCGAGATATGCCTGTCGCGCCGCGTCGGGATGGCCGTGCACCGCCACCACTCCGCACTCTTCGCGCAGTTTATCGAAAGGATTGGAGCCGGATTCCGCGGTTTCGTCCTGATACGAATGCTGGTTGATGCTCCTACTCCCCATGCCCCTAGTTTCCCACCGGTACGTCGTTACGCAGCAGCGCAGCCAGCGCTCCTGACCAGACATTGCGCAAGCCTGAGACCTTCTCCCGGATCAGCACCCGGCTATCGACCGCCAGCTCAAAGAGATCAGCCACGGTTTCGCCCAGCGTTACCACCATCAGGCCGTTGTACTGTCCAACTAATTTTTCGACCTGCGCCACCGATTCCTTAGCGCAGCTGATAATGCACTGGCTTGCGGTCTCTCCAAAAAGGTCCCATTCCGCCGGCAGATCGGGGGCCTTGGAGAGATTGGCGCGCACCCCGATCTCATGACCAAAGCATGCTTCCGCCAATGCCACCGCGATGCCACCGTCAGAGATGTCGCGGGCAGAATGGATCAGGCATTGTTGCGAAAGTTCAGCCAGGCAGCGGTGCAGGTTGGCCTCCACCAGCAGATCCAGGCTGGGCGGCGTCCCCCATAAGGCGGAGAGAACCTTTCTCGCATACTCCGAAGAGCCAAACTCCTGCATGCGCTCTTCGAGCGGGGAAACCGACGCGGGAGCGAGGAGCAGAACGGCGTCGCCGGCCCGCTGAAAATCCGCCCCGACGGCTTTGCTGATCTGTTCCAGGATGCCCACAATCCCGATCACCGGGGTGGGATAAATGCCTTGGCCGCGGGTTTCGTTATAGAGCGAAACGTTGCCTCCGGTGATGGGCGTTCCAAGCGCGAGGCATGCGACAGAAATGCCATCGATGGCCAGCGACAGCTGGGCCATGATCTCCGGCTTTTCCGGGTTGCCGAAATTCAGGCAATTGGTGGCGGCCACCGGGGCCGCGCCGGAACAAGCCACCTTGCGCGCCGCCTCGGCGACGGCGTGGGAGGCTCCCAGCTTAGGGTCCAGGTAGCACCAGCGTTCATTGCCGTCGAGCGCCATGGCCAAGCCGCGGTTCGTGCCCTTGATGCGCATCACGCCCGCCTCACCGCCCGGGCCTTGCACCGTATTGGTCTGCACCATCGACTCGTACTGCTCATGGATCCAGTTCTTGGAACAGATATTCGAGGAGGCGAGCAGAGCGCGCAATTCGTCCGCATAGTTGGTAGCGAAAACAGTGGCGCCGCTTAGTGTTTCTTCAAAGAAGGTAAGCTGCTCCAGCACCTCCGGCGGCGGATTGAGGCGAACCGGCGCCTTCCACTGCCCGACCGGCCGGCGATACAGGGGAGCATCGTCGGTGAGCGACTGGTTGGGAATGTCAGCCACCAGTTGGCCATGGTGCAGGATGCGCAACCTGGGTTCGGCGATCACCTCGCCCACGATCACCGCATCCAATCCCCACTTCTCAAAGACGCGGATAACTTCGGCTTCGCGGTTCTTGTCGGCCACCAGCAGCATGCGCTCCTGGCTTTCGCTCAGCATGATTTCGTAGGCGGTCATGCCCGATTCCCGTTGCGGCACGTGGTCCAGCTCAACTTCGAGCCCCACGCCCCCGCGGGCGCCCATCTCGCAGGTAGAACAGGTCAGGCCGGCCGCGCCCATATCCTGGATGCCCACCACGGCGCCGGTGCGCATGGCCTCGATGCAGGCTTCGAGCAGTAGCTTCTCCATGAATGGGTCGCCCACCTGCACGTTAGGCCGCTTCTGCTCCGAGCCCTCTTTGAACTCTTCGCTGGCCATGGTGGCTCCGTGGATGCCGTCGCGGCCCGTCTTCGCGCCCACGTAAATCACCGGGTTGCCGATGCCCGATGCCTTGGCATAAAAAATCTCGTCCCGCCGCACCAGTCCCAGGGCAAATGCGTTGACCAGGGGATTGCCGGAATAGCAAGGTTCAAAGCGCGTTTCACCACCCAGGTTGGGCACGCCAAAGCAATTTCCGTAGGCTGCGATTCCGCTGACCACCCCTTCCAGCAGGGAACGGTTCTTGTGAACCACCCCGGAAGCCGATGTTTCGCTCCCTAGTTCCTCTTCGCAGATAGGCCCGAAACGCAGCGAGTCCATAACGGCCATCGGCCGGGCGCCCATGGTAAAGATGTCCCGCAGGATGCCGCCCACGCCGGTCGCGGCGCCCTGAAAAGGCTCGATGAAGGAGGGGTGATTGTGCGACTCGATCTTGAAGGCGCAAGCCCAGCCATCGCCCACGTCGATAATGCCGGCGTTCTCTCCCGGCCCTTGCACCACGCGCGCGCTCTGCGTCGGCAGCCGCTTGAGATGGACGCGAGAGGATTTGTAGGAGCAGTGTTCACTCCACATGACGCTGTAGATCCCCAACTCAGTAAGCCCGGGAGCCCGCCCCAGGGCGGCCACGATACGTTGATACTCTTCGGGTGTGATGCTGTGTTGAGCCAGAAGCTCAGGCGTCAAAGAGAGTGATTCCAGGTCCACGGAGAGCGACTCAGGTTTCATGCAGGTAAAACCATTGTCGCATGTTGCAAGAGTGTGACGGCGGAGAAAGCACGCAAGCAGAGAGGAGGGGGCCTAAGTAAAGGAAAGGCGGGCCAGGAAGCACATCCCACGACCCCGGCTACCCAGCACGAACCCGGGTCCTTTGCTGAGACTGGCCAGTGTCGCTGCAGCCATCTCCCGATTCAGTTGAGCATATTATTTCGCATCGCATATTTCACCAGTTCAACAACCGAATGAGCATTCAGCTTCCTCATAATGTTGATCCTATGGGCCTCGGCCGTCTTAACGCTGATCTTGAGTGAAGTAGCAACTTCCTTATTGCTCTTTCCGTCCGCTACCAACTGAACAACTTCCCTCTCCCGAGGCGTCAGCGTCTGAGGACGGGGCACCTGCCTGGGCACGCTGCGGTCGGTTTCCAGGTATCCAAGCAGCACCATTTCGGCCACTTTTGAGGTGAAAAAGGCATTGTGGTGTCGTACGGCTTCAACCGCACTGATGAGCTCGCGTCCTTTATCGGTCTTCAGCACGTAGCCCCGGGCCCCGGCATCCAATACCGCTCGTAAAAGTTCTTGCGATTCGTGCATCGTCAAAATGATGACCTGGACCTTGGGATTGGTCTTCAGGATCTGCCGTGTCGCCTCCAAGCCCGTCATGTTCGGCATCGTGATGTCCGCGATTACGATCTCGGGTTTCAGCTTGGCCGTCAGCTCAACTGCCTCCCTCCCGTTGCTGGCCTCCGCACATACTTCCCAGCCGGGTTGCGACTCGAGCAGGGAGCGTAGTCCTTGTCGTACCACGTCATGATCATCGGCAACCAAAATCCTCAAGGTCTGCATCGCTCCCTCTATTGCGGTAGTGGTTGAGCAACTCTGACTGTCGTGCCATAGCGGCCGGAGATGATCTCGAACTGACCGCCCAGCTGGTGAATTCGTTCTCTCATGCCCATGAGGCCGACGCCCAGCTTCTCAGGGCTCTCTCCTGGCACGTGAGAAAAGCCCCTTCCTTGATCGCATACCTCCAGCATAATGCGCTCCGCATCCACAACCAGCCGGATCACGGCAACCGCGCTGCCGGAGTGTCGATGTACATTCGTCAATGCCTCCTGGAGAATGCGAAATAGGGCAAGCTCAACCATGCGCGGAAGTCTTTCAATGTCGGCTGGAAGATCAAGATCCACGCGAATGCCGCTTCTTTCCGAGAACCCGCGAGCATACCAGCTTATTGCAGAAACCAGGCCCACATCATCCAAAAGCGGCGGATGCAATAAATAAGAAAGAGTTCTCAGCTCCTTGGCGCTTTGCTCAGCAACGTACAGGCTGTCAGAAATAATCCCTTGGGCGTTCGTCTCTCCGCTTCCCACCAAGGCTTGAAGACGCGTTAAATTCATGGTCAACGCAAAAATACTCTGTGCCGTCGTATCGTGTAGCTCCCGCGCAATACGGCGTCTTTCCTCATCCTGCAACTCCAAAAGACGCGCAGAGAGCTGGTGCAGGGCTAACTCCGCGCCCTTGCGCCGAGATACATCGTGGTAGAAAGCCAACACTCCAACCAGCACCCCATCAGCGATGACGGGAACTCCGTGAAGTTCAACATCAACCACGTTGCCATCTTTTCGTCGTCTTTGGGTGGCCGCGTACACATTTTCGCCTTCGAGTACCCGGCCCCAGATTTCAATCGCCTCGGGAGCCAGTTCGTTGGTGGCGATAAGTTCTTGTGTATCACCGGATAACAGCTCCTCTCGGGAGTACTGAAAGAGCTTTTCGAAGGCTAGGTTACATGCCTGCACCCTGTGCTGGGGATCTAAAATCAGCAGAGCCACGGGGCAATGATGCACGAGATCGGTGAAGTAGGTTCCCAAGTCCCTCGAACAGCGCAAAGCTTCATCGGGCGCAGCGAAAGGATGGGAGGAAATACCACCCCGGAAGCCGGCATCACGGTTCGCTTCTGAGCTACCTGGCATGGCGCGCCTACTGATTATAAAGGAGACCGCTGAATGCGCTCGGCCTACATAAGCCCTTCCTGACAGACGTGGCCCACGCCTCGCTCAACTCTAGAGATAATCGCGGGCGTATCACTTAGGTGATCAAAAATTCAATTTCAACGCCAGCTGGATGAATCGCGGGTTGACTGCAGTCGACGTAATCTGCCCGAAGGTTGTATCGGAGTAGGCGTTGTCCGGATTTGAAAACTGCGGCGTATTAAATGCGTTGAAGAATTCCGCGCGAAATTCGAGGTTTGTTCCTTCTCTCAAGCGAGGAATGGGAGTCCGCTTGATGATGGCGATATCCGTATTGGCCTGGTCAGGGCCGTTGCCCACCCCCACGGGGCTGTTGCCAAAGGCTGTTCCGATTCCGTCATTGCCAATGACCGGGGGTGTAGCGAAGCACGCTGTGTTGAAGTAGTTGTTCAGCTTATGTTCGACCGAGCCGGGGTTGATGGGAAGTCCGCAGTTGGGCACAATCTCTGCGCGATCCGTCGTAATACCGTAGACGTTGTTGGCATTTGTATCTGTGACCGTGAGTGCTTGCCCCGATTGAAGGGTGGTGTCGCCCGCAACTGACCAGCCCCCGAGAACACCTGAGACAAAGGCTCCGTGTGCGCCGGGGGTCGGTAGATCGTACACGTAGCTGAAGACAAAGCGATGTCTCCGGTCGAACGCGGATCGTCCGTACCGGTCACGGGATACATCTTGGTTTCCGATCGTACCGTTGTTGCTCGAAGCTATCGCGACGTTAGCGCCGTCCGAGTCCATGGTCTTGGAAAATGTGTAGGAGGCAAGAAATTGAAGCCCGTTCGAGAACCTTTTCGTCAGGCTGGTTTCCAGGCCATTGTACCACATATAGCCGCGTGATTCTCCGTACTCGATTCCACTCGGCGTCCATCCCTCGATCGGCACACGCTGTGGTATGTTCGCTACCGTGTTCGTCGTCTCCCCACGAATGGCGCTCGCCGGGCCGGCGAGGTTCGCTTGGTTCATCGAGCGGGAGTTGAGCAGCTTGGTGCCCCGAGCTCCCACGTACCCAACCTCCAACAGCAGATTGCGGGCAATTTCGGTCTGCACGTTCTGGCTGAACTGCTGAGTAATACCGGGCCGCAACTTCGGGTCAAATCCGTTGACGCTCATGGAAGTGGTTGGAGAATAGGCGGGGAACATCGGAAATGAGTCGACCGAAGGTATCGGCTGGGGGAACGGACTTTGGAAGGTGGCAGCCGCATTGGCGGTTCCTTCCGAGATCCGAAAGTTGACATAGGGCAACGTAGTGACCTCGCCAAAAAACAGTTGGCCTGTGAGGCGCGAGTAATATATGCCGTACCCGCCCCGGAAGAGCACTCTTTCCGAGTTAGGCAGCAGCCGGAAAGAGTAGCCGAGGCGCGGAGCGAAGTTATTCTGGCCATCCCCGTCAATAGGGAGACCGCTACCGGATTTCTTCACACCTGCCGGAACCGTCGCGTTGAAGTCCTTGGAAACCACGTAGCCTGCCAAGCTACCGGTTGCCGGAGGATTGGGATCGGCCAGCGAAACGTCGAAGTTCGCGTTCTTGCCGAGCGCATCCGTGTAAGCTCCCAGCCTGTCGTACCGAACCCCCAGATTCAGCGTCAGACGTGGGTTCAACTTGAAGTCATCCTGCGCATAGAGCGAGCCTTCCCAGCCGCGAAATGCGCGGTCGGGCTTTCCCACGTAATCGATTGAGGCGAAGACATTGCTAAAAAGATTCGTGCCGTTCTGCGCCCCGTTCAGCCCGAGCAAAAGGTCCGGCCAACTCAAGAAAAGAGATTCACCGTAAAAATGCCAATCGATATCCAATTGTATTCGGGTCAGCGTTCCTCCGAAGCGCAGCGCGTGTCTGCCATGCACGTAGGAGACCGAATCCGTCCCCGTAAAAACGTTGTTGACCTCTTCTTCCGGAATGCCGCCACCGAGCGTATACGATCCGTTGACGACGATGTAAGGCGCGTCATTGACAGTGGGTGCTGCAAGAACGCCGAGGTCGGAGTAGCTCAGTGCGGAAACATCGTGGCTGGCCACAAAGATGCGATGATAACCGACGCTAGCCTCGTTGAATAGGTTCGGATTAAGGACATAAGTGTGAGTGAGCGACGTATTAACAAATTGGTCGTTCTGCAGGCGAGGGAATCCGGGCACACTACCCGTGCCCTCGCTGGGTAGTGTGGCATCGGTATTTCCATAGGCGGAGAAGTAGCGCGCAGACAGCTTACTGCGATCGGACTGCAGATAATCGCCGTTCGCCATATATTGATCTTCGTTAAAGCTGCAGGGTTCACTGAAAGCAGAGAAACCCTGACTGGCAAACGGCTGGCTAGAGTCAACAGTCTGCGGTGTCGGAATCACATACGCGCCGTTGGGAAGCTTGGCTTGCAACAGATTCAAGGCGACGGGGTTGATGTTCGATCCATCCGCCAGTATTGCGGGACCCACACCACCCAGCTCGTTCTGCAGTACTCCGCGCTGGCCGGCGAACATCTGTCCAAGCGCCGCGGCAGACCGGTCATTGGTGAAAGCTGGGCTGTATGCTGCGTCCCTGCACTTCGCGAGGGCGACATTGGAAAAGCCGTTCTCCTGACGTGTGCCCTGGTAGGAACCAAAAACCAGCAGCTTGTCTCGTTTGACAGGGCCACCGACCCCTAAACCAAACTGGTTCTGCTTCATCACTGGCTTCTTCTGTCCAGCCCGGTTGAAAAAGAAATCGTTGGCATTGAATACATCGTTGCGCAAAAACTCAAATAGGGAGCCGTGAAATTGGTTGCCGCCTACTCTGGTGACGAGATCAACGTTGGCTCCCGCAGCCGGCCCAAAGGACGCATCGTATTGTCCCGTCTGTACCTTGAACTCCTGGATACTGTCAGGGTTCGGAATGGCTACGCCGCCGCTTTCGGTATCTGAACTCTGGTAGTCGGTCGCAGAGAGTCCGTTGATCTGGAAATTGTTGTCGTACGGCCGCTGACCATGCACCTGCGTCGCCGACGCACCCAGCACCGTGGATATTCCACCATTGCCGCGTCCCAGGTTGCCGGCGTTCGTAACGCTCGTCGTTACGCCCGGCGATAGTCCTATTATCTGCGTGTAATTGCGTGTAACCAGTGGTAGACTTTCTACAACCTGCTGGTCGGCTACCCGCCCTAGAGCGCTCGATTCACTCTGCAGAATATCCGTCTCCGCCTGCACGGTCACGGTTTGTTCTTGACTGCCCGGCTGAAGCTGGACGCTGAGCTTTGATGTCTCGGTAACCACCACCTTGACTCCTCGGCTCTCCGAGAGCTTAAAGCCGGTCCTGGATACGTCCACTTGATAATTCCCGGGAGCGAGGAGTGTCGCTTCATAGCCTCCGGTGTTGGTTGAGGTGGCGGTGCGAACTTCACCAGTAACCTCATTAACAATGCGCACTGCTGCGCCTTGAATCACGGCGCCGCTCGAATCGGCCACAGTACCGACGATAGCTCCGGTCGATGCCGTTTGCGCCGGAGCGAGCGGACAATACAGCCCCGCGCCAATAGCAACTAGTAGGGGAAGAATGATTTGAGAATGCCGCCGACGGCCGGTGTACTTGCCTAGTAATAGCATTTGACGCTCCTAACAGACAGGTAATAGGTGTACGAAGCGTTACTCGCTTGAAGCTATTCGAGAAATGAAGACGAAGCAGGTTTCTTGCTGACCCGGCGAAACCACTGCTAACTTATGGTGCTCATCCATTCGAGCAATGCGCGGTCGAACTCTTGTGGCTGCTCAAACTGCGGAGTGTGCCCGCTCTTGTCGAATTCATGAAGAGAAAGCCGTTTTATTTTCTGCTTCTGGCCGTCGTCCCATAGCGTGTGGGGAACCACATAGTCGTACCGGCCCAAGGCGAGAAAGACGGGAGCAGCCAACTGGCCTGGGCCCTGCGCCAAGTCGTAATTGGCGAAAAGACCGAACAGACGGTTGACCACGGGACTGTTGGGGTCCATTCCGGCCCAGATCCAGGAACAGTCATAGTCCGGCTGGTACCAGTATTTAGGGCCATTGGTTACATAAGTCCTGATGAAGGCCTGACCTGGCGGCATGCTCTTGAGAGCATCATGGCCACCAACTTTCTCCCATTTCTCTTTCAATATCTGTTTCCGTACGTCAGAAGCGTCCTGATCCCAGAACTCTTCCGATGTCTTGGCCACAACTGACATTCCCCGGGGAGGAGATGCAATCACGACTACGCCTCTTACGTGCTGCGGGTAACGTCTTGCATACTCGAGGGCCAGGTCGCCGTGAATCGAGTGCCCCACAATGAAAATGTCTCCAAGCTTCAGCGTTGTGCGCGCCTTCTCGATGTCGTCTGCATACGTATCAATCGTGATCCTCGAAACGTCGAATGACCCGTCTGTCGGTACAAAATGGCGCGCATCCAGAAAGACGAGCTTAAGGTGATTCCGCAGTTCCTTGGAAAAGAGCCTTGGGTACATAATCGAAGAACCGATAACGATGCAAGGGGCACCCGTGCCCTCCATTACATAATGTAGGGTGGCTCCCTCAACCGTGACCGTTCCGGCTGTGGATGCCTTACCCTCAGTTGCGCTTGCCACCATCCCTGTAGTTTCATGCTTCATCGCGGCTTGGCTCCAGTCGACAGACATCAAGGCGAATATGGGGAGAGACATTCTTAGCCAGGATCGGAGAGACATGTGGTCTTCCTCAACAAAGGTGAGATATACATAGAGTTATCTGGCCCGGATGCCCTGATATTGGGTCAACCGTGAGCGAAGACATCACGAGTGTTCAGAGAATGAACCTCGCTTTGTTCTGACCCGGGGGTAACCGCAATATTGATGCAAATTTAAAACTGAAACAATCGGGCGAATACCCTACTCATGCGAGAGCGGTGTTCTAAGGACACCTAGGGTCATCATCCAATGGAGACGGGATGTGACCACGCATGGTGTACGGACCCTCTGATGCTGCGGTGCTTGGCTTCCCGTCAGTTCCATGCATATGGGCTGCATGATTCGTCAAGTTGTACCGCTTCTTACTTACGGAGAGAGCGCAGCCTCTTGGTGCCTTCGCGACAGATCGCGTTCTCTTCAATGGCCACGCCGTATTGGTCACGGGCGCTCTTAACTGACACCCATCCGTTCAGGACATCCTGGAGCACAAGGTTCGGATCGCGCTCGAATGGATCCCCATATCCCCCGCCACAGGGGCTCACAGCGCGGATTATGTCCCCGGCTTGGACAGACACATTGCTGATCATTGGCGGAAGCCGTTTCGCGTTGCCATCGCCCCGTTCGAGTGTCAGGCTGCCGGTGCTGCCATCCGCCCCGCCAAAGGCGCCCCACGGTGCATGGCGATGACCGTCCCCTTCAATCGAGGCATGCCCGTTCGCCAGGAGCATCACATCCCTTATGGAACCGGTTCCCCCCCGCCACTTTCCGGCGCCCGTGCTATCCTCCCGTGCCTCATATCGCACCACTCTAAGCGGGTAGTGCGATTCGAGATCCTCGATTGGGTTATTGCGGGTGTTGGCATACAGAGTATCCACGCAGTCCATTCCGTCCTGGCCATAGCGGCCTCCGTACGAACCCTCGGTGATGTCCATGTACACCCAGTACTTCTCGCCCACAAGCCCGCTGTATGCGATAACCCTGAGATTACCGATGCCGGCGCTAACCTGGCGGGGAACAGCCTGAGATAGCGCCTTCATCACTGTGCCGGCCAGGATGTTTCCCGGACAAAATCGAGCAATGGTAGGAGCTGGGAAGGTTGGATTGCAGATGGATCCGAGCGGTGCGGTGATATGGATTGGTCTTACCAGGCCGGAATTCTGCGGAACGTACTCGTGCGTCTCCGTATCCAGGAGAATGGAACGTAGAACCAGGTAAACTGCAACCGCCACAGTACCCTCAAACGGCATATTGACTGGCCGGTCGAGGATCTGATCCGCCGATCCCGTAAAGTCCACAGTGATTTCGTCACCGTATACCGTCACTGTGGCTGCGATCTTTATATCGCGTTTGCTTTCATCCGGATCATCCGGAAATCCGTCGAAGAATCCCTCCGCTCGGTAGGTTCCATCTGGAACCCGCGCAATGGCTTTGCGCATCATGGTTTCCGAGTAGCGCATGAGGTATTCGCTGGCGGCAGTGACTTGCTCAAGCCCATGCTCTTTTACCAATTCGAGCAAGCGTTGCTCACCAGTCCTGCACGCGGATATCTGTGCCTCCATGTCTCCCAGCACCATCTCGGATGCGCGAATATTATCGCGGACGAAATTCCAAAACTGTTGATTTTCAACCCCGCGCTCAACGATCTTGATAGCTTTGAACTGAAGCCCTTCGGCATACGCGTCAGACGCGTCAACAATTCCGCAACTGCCAGGAACCAGTGCTCCTATATCCAGGTGGTGGGCAGTCGTGACCGAGAACCCGATCAGCTTGTCCTCCAGAAAGACGGGAATACAGAATGCAATGTCTGGCCCATGGGATGCTCCGTAGTAAGGGGAATTGTGCATAATTACGTCGCCATGAGCGAAAACCTCGCCGCGTTCAGCAAAAACCCTCTTGATTCCTCGTACGTAGCCGGGGAGCGGCCCCAGCTGCAGGGGAGTACTAAACGCCGACTCGCATAGCTGCTGGCAGTTTTCATCTAAAAGGGCAGCGCCAAAATCCTCAGACTCACGAATGATGCTGGAGTAAGACATCCGTGTGAGCCTGTGGCCCATATCAACTGCTATGCTCTCCAGTGCGCCCCAGATAACCTGCGCAGTCACGGGATCGATGTCGGAATTGCCAGCATTGCCCGCTACTGGCATATGCGTTCCTCAGCCTCGGCATTGCCGGCGAGTTCGGGCATTTTATCCTCGGCGGAATCCCTGCTGATAATCAAGTTCATGAAATCGTCGACGCGAGCGATCCAATCGGGTGGTATCACGGTCGTCGAATCCTTCTGAAAGAGCACGGCGGGACCGTGGATGCAGACGCCGGCCGGAAGATGAGCGCGGACAAAAAAGTCCGTCTTCATCTTCTGCATTCGGCCGCCCACCCGGAAGTATGTTTCCCGGACTTTAGCCGTGTGTCTTCCGGCCGCCCCGGCTTACTCATGGTTAGCGAAGTTGGTAGTTTTGGCATCATGCCTCTGCCCGTAACACGCACAGTCACTGCCTCAATTGGAGTACCCGGAAAACTATGGCCGTATTCGTTCCGGTGCGTATCGTGGAAGCGCGTCCATGTGTTCGCCCAGTCAAAACCGCCGGCAGGAGAGCCGAGGACATGTATTCGCAATTCATAACCCTGGCCGGCGTAGCGGAGATCGGCCGCATATTCGAAACTCATCTGCTCGTCCGCAATGCCGTCTCGCCTGAGCTGCGCGATCGCATCCGCCTGCATCTTTGCTAAATCAGCGGTCATCGCCTCTTCGGGACTGTTCGCGGAATTGAGCAACTCCGTCTTGACGTAGTCATATCTCAGGTCCGTGGTCAGTAATCCCAGTGCGGAAGTGATGCCCGGGTAGACCGGGACAATGACTGTAGGAATTTTCAAGATTGCCGCTACGTCCACTGCGGTCATTGGGCCTGCGCCGCCGAAAGCGACCAGCGAGAACTGTCGAGGATCCAGGCCTTTCTCGACAGTTCGGGAGCGGATCGAATTAGCCATGTTATGGGCAAGGATAGTGCATATTCCCTCAGCCACCTCGACCGGCTCCCGATCAAGTTGACTCGCCAAGCCTTCTATGGCTTGCATCGCAAGTTCAGGAAATATGCGCATCTCGCCGCCTAGGAATTGTTCTGGGTCAAGCCTTCCCAGAACAACATTGGCATCCGTAACCGTGGGCTCATAGCCGCCTTGTCCATAGCAGGCCGGCCCCGGTACCGAACCAGCGCTCCGGGGGCCTACCCTGAAGGCGTATCCATCGTCTACGTAACCTACGCTGCCACCTCCGGCTCCAACCGTGTGCACATCAACCATCGGAACCATCACAGGGAAACCTGCGATCGTTGTATCGCGCGCAGAGGCTTCTGCGAAGACACCCGCTCGGATGATTCCGATGTCCGCACTTGTACCTCCAACGTCGAAAGTGATCAGGTTGGCCTGCCCCGTCTGGCTTCCTACCCATTGACCGCCTAGCACACCTGCCGCCAGCCCGGAGAGCAAGGAATAGACGGGCTTTTGTGAGATGGTCTCGGGTGTTGCTATCCCCCCGTTCGACGTCATCACATGAATTTCACTGCGGATTCCGGCTCCTTTCAACCTCGCTGCGAGATTTGACATGAACGACTTCACCTTTGGACCCAGAAATGCATTCATGCAGGTGGTCGTAAAGCGCTCGAATTCACGAAATTGCGGACACACCTCCGATGAGGTGGTCACAAAAACATCAGGAAATTCTTTCTCTACTAACTCGCGGACGCGAAGTTCGTGGGCTGGGTTCAGGTAAGAGAACAGGAAGCACACCGCAAGCGCCTCCACTTTTTCCTCGCGTAGCTGGCGGATCGCGCTCATTACCTCAAACTCATTCAGCGGAATGAGAACGTCTCCACGCGGAGGAACAAGCCGTTCCGAAACAACTTTTCGATGCTGGCGATCCACGAGTGGAGTTGCCTGCCAGGGAATCTGCTGCGCGATTGAATAGTTCTGTGGGCGCTGGTGACGGCCGATGTGAATGATGTCTCTGTATCCCCGAGTCGTGATCATTCCCGTTCGTGCCCCTTTGCGCTCGAGCATTGCGTTGGTTGCGACGGTCGTGCCGTGTAGCAAATGATCAATATCGTTCAGGGCGATTTGCTGTTGAGAACAAAGTTGCCTTATCCCCGCGAGTACACCCTCCGCTGGGTCAGGCGATGTGCTTGGCACCTTATGAATCGCTACGCTATTTTTTGCCAGGTCGGCGAGAATCAGATCGGTGAAGGTCCCGCCAACGTCCACACCCAGTAGAATCATTTTCTAGAACCGGCTCCTGTTCACGCTAAGTGCTCTATGGTATCTAGTTGGAGGATTGTTCCCAGCAAAACATCAGCGCCCCGGGCGCAGTCTTCCGCCCTCGTGAATTCGTCGGGCGAGTGACTCACGCCCCCGATGCTGGGGACGAAGATCATTCCCATCGGAGCCATGCGCGCGATGATCTGCGCGTCGTGGCCTGCCCCGCTCGGCATCCGGTGATAGGCAAATCCGAGGGTTTTGCTGGCCCTTTCCACGGCGGCCAGCACCGCTGCGTGGGCTGGGATCGGAGGGACAAGCTTTCGCTCCTTAAATTCAAACGTGGCGCCCGTGTCCTGCGCAATCGTATCTGCCTGATGCTGAAGATGCTGCAGCGTTTGGCTGAGGCGTTCCTCGCTCAAGTCCCTTACCTCAACGATCAGGTCCGCTGATCCTGGAATAATATTTGCGCTATTCGGGGAAATGATGACGCTTCCGACCGTTGCAACCCTGCACAAGTGCTCGCTGCTGGCGGCTTGGTTCACAGCAAGCACTAGTCGTGACGCAGCCACCAGCGCGTCCCGCCGCAGTTCCATCGCTGTCGTTCCAGCGTGGTTCGGCACTCCCTGTACGTGCACATCCACATACTGGATTCCGGAAATGCCCTCCACCACCCCTATCGAGAGGCCCAGCCTCTCTAGTTCTCCACCCTGCTCGATATGCAGTTCCAGGTATGCGTGGATTTCGCCAGCCTGGCGAATCGAAGAGTGAATGTTTTCGGGCTCGCCGCCGATAAATCGGATGGCTTCCCCCATCGTTCTCCCGTCGCGGCCGGCGAGGCTCAGGCTTTCCTCATTAATATCGCCCACAACCGCACGGCTGCCGCAAAGCGCACCGTAGTTTTGTCCTTCTTCATTCGCGAAAATCGCCACTTCCAGCGGGTGCGCTGTCGCCCTCCCGGACTCCTCCACGGCTCGAATACATTCGATCGCCGCCATCACACCTAACACGCCATCGAATCGTCCAGCCTCGGGCACCGTGTCAATATGAGATCCGAACATGATCACCGGCAGATTGCGTTTGCCTTCTCTCCTGCCGAAAATATTGCCTGCGGAGTCCACCCTAACGCGCAGACCGACCTCTTTCATCATCTCAATGGTGAGCAAGCGACCGGCCTTGTCTGCGTCGCTGTATGCCAACCTCGTCGTTCCGACGGATGCTAGTCGATCGATGTTCCGCTGCAAGCTGGCTGCGTGAATATGAACAACATCCACGATTGGGGTACCGTTCATTTTGTCTGCGCCTGATGGTTACTGCACCCCCAGAGCATATTCTTGCTCAGGAGTTCCCCCAATTCGGTTAATCCACTAGGGAGCCCTAGGGGGCTTGATTCGTAAATGCGCCAGAGTAGAGGACTTCCATCGGAATGCGCAGAGCAATGGAGATCGCCCAAAGCAAGCGGGGCGGACCTCCCTACCGATTTTCGACGCCCGCTGTTCCTCTGCTCAGGCCGTTACTTGCCGACACCCGACTCAGCCATATTGAGGAAAACATTGCTCATGCTCTCGGTTCCTCCACTTGAGCTCTGAATCAGCAGGATCGATATCAGGTCATTGTTGGGGTCGATCCAGCCTTGGGTGCCGAAGGCTCCGCCGTGGCCGTAGGTACCTATGGTGTGTCCCGCGAGCTCACCCAGAGGATCCGTCACGACTTCCCAGGCGAGGCCATAATCGGAGCCGCGCATCCATCCGACCGGCTGGATGCCGGTGGTCTGCGGCTCGGTCATCACGTGCACGGAAAAAGGGGACAGGTAGCGGTGGCCTTCGTAAACGCCGTCGTTGAGCATCATGCGGTACAGGTGAAGCAAGTCTTCGGCAGTCGAGTAAAGCCCCCATCCCGGCGCGGGAAAGACGGCGCCCTGGCGGTGTTTCGCCGGGTCACCGCCAAGAATGCTGGCCGGGGAGCGCACCAGCTTCCCGTCCTTTTGCGCGTAAACCATGGCAATGCGCGAGATCTTGTCCGGGGGTGGGAAGAAGAAGCTATCTTTCATGCCCAGCGGCTGCAGGATGCGCTGGGTGATGAAGTCCACATATTTCTCGCCCGAGCAGACTTCGATGATGCGGCCCAGAATCTCGATGCCGGCGCTGGAGTAACTCCACTGCGTCCCCGGCTGAAATAGCAGCGGCTGTTTGGCCAGCTGCCTCACCACTTCATCGAGCGGCACGCTCATCGTCTGAGCATAGTCGGCGATGCCGGGAGGGCCGGGGTAGTCCTGAATCCCTGCGGTGTGGGTAAGCAGGTCACGGATGGTGATCGCGTGGTTGGGAACGCCCGCCCGGGCGGCATCGGGGCCCTGCGTGGTTCTGACCCGCAGGTCCTTGAACTCCGGCAGGTACTGTTCCACTGGATCACGCAGCGCCAGCTTGCCTTCTTCGGCCAGCATCATGATGCCGATTGCGGTGACCGGCTTGGTCATGGACATGATCTGGAAAATCGTGTCCTTCTGCATGGCGTGGCCGGCTTCCACATCGGCCATGCCGGTTGCGTCGAACTCCACCACATCGTCGCCGTGGGCCACCAGGGTAACGGCCCCAGCGACCGTCTGCCGATCGACGAAAGATTTCATCCGCTGCGGGATTTTCCCGAGAACTTCCAGATCGACGCCGGTCGACGTGCCCGTTGCTTTGGCGTTGGACTGAGCGAGGGCCGGAGACAGTGCTACGGCAAGAAACGTAAGCAAACAAAATAGTTTTCGCACGCAGAACAGCTTAGAGGAAACGAACGGCGTTCCGCAAAACTTATCAGCCTCGCCAAACCTGGGCCACGGCCCGCACGTGTTCCGGGCCGGTGCGGCAACAGCCCCCAATCCACTGCGCGCCGGCGCTCCGCCAACGCTCCGCGAGTTCGCCAAACGCTTGTATCTGCCCGTCCCCTTGCCAGCAGCGATGCTCGGCATCCCATTGCTCGCCGGAATTGGGGTAGACGATGATGGGTTTGCTCGTGATCTTCGCCAGCTCACCGATGAGGCTGCCGATGAGCTCGGGGGCGGTGCAATTGACGCCCATCCCGACCACCTGGGGCTGGATATCAAGCAACTCCGCGCACGCTCGCAGAGTCTCTCCATGGGAAACGTGCCTTCCGTCCCGGCAGGTGAAGCTTAGGTACGCCGCCAGGTCCGGATACGGTTGGAGTGCGGTGAGGATGGCCCGTGCCTCTTCGAGCGAAGGGATGCTTTCAAAAGCCAGGAAGTCGGCGTTGGTGGGAGCGAGCACTGCGATCCGTCGCCCGTGGAACCCCACCAGCTGCTCGAAGGAGCAGTCATAGTTGCCGTGATACTCCGCTCCGTTGTGCAGCATCGCGCCGTAGGGGCCGAGCGAAGCCGCGATCCAGATCGGTCGCGGCGAGCGGGTCTGGTACTCGCTCCTCACCCTCTCGGCCAAGGCTACGGATGCGCGCAACGCGTTAGCGGCCGCGTCGCCGGCGCCTTGGGGATCGAAGCCGATTTCTTGAAACCCCTCAGCGGAGACCTGGTAGCTGGCGGTCAGCAGGCAATCGGCGCCGGCCTCAAGATACTCGCGATGTACGGAGGCGATGGCCTCGGGCGAGCTTTCCAGCACCTGTGCGGACCACAGCGGCCCAGCCAGGTTAAAGCCTTTGCGTTCAAGCTCCGTGGCCATCCCCCCATCGAGCACGTGCAAGCCGCTGAGGTCGAGTTGCTGCAAGGGCGTCATGGGTATTCACCGCAGTGTACCCTCGGTCTTCGCCGGCGGGAACCTTCTGATACACTCTGATGTAGTTCGCGGGCGTTATGAGAGGCTCGGCCAGGGACCCTTTCAGTCCGTAAACATCCTTATCAACCGCGAGTTCGGGGAGTGGCTCAGCCTGGTAGAGCACCTGGTTCGGGACCAGGGGGTCGGAGGTTCGAATCCTCTCTCCCCGACCATCTAAAATCAATTACTTCCAGCCGATCGCCTTTGTGGATCCTCTCCTCTGTGTGGGGGATTTTGTGGGGACCGCTTCCGGTTCTTGGGCCCATCGAAAACAGCGACCGCTTGCCGCTTCGCCTCATTCCTGATGTGCGAGTATCGGCGGATCATCTCCGGCGACATCGAACATGAAGCCTAACGAACCCAGCCGCACAGCCCTTATGATCGCCCGACAACGAGCTGCTCATCAGGTGCTCGATCATGGCTCAATCCTCTATGACCCATTTGCCATGAAGATTCTGCGTGAAGACGAAAAGGACGTGCTTCAATTTGCGAACGGACACCCCTTGGCCAGCATTGGACGTCTGTGCACCGCCGCGCGAAGCCGAATTGCGGAAGATGCTTTGTCCAGAGCTGTCGAAAGAGGGATTCGGCAGATCGTCATCCTTGGCGCCGGACTCGACACTTTCGCTCTCCGGAATCCCCATGGCGCACGACAGATCCGTATCTATGAGGTAGACCACCCCGCGACGCAGGCATGGAAACGCGAGCGCTTGGCTGAAGCTCAAATCGCACCTCCGCCATGGCTTATTTTCGTGCCAGTCGATTTCGAGCGGAACGATGTGGGAGAAAAGCTTGTCGCCGCAGGCTTTCAGCAGAACTCGCCTGCGTTTTTCACTTGGCTCGGGGTTGTGCCCTATCTGACACAGGACGCCATCGGCCGCACTCTGGACTACGTGTCATCAATCCAGAACTCGGAGGTGGTGTTCGACTACATGGAACCTCCCGAGGCATTCTCTGAAGAGCTAAGGCAATTAGCAAAGGAGCGGACCGAACAGCTTAAGAAAATTGATGAACGTTGGCTCAGCCGTTTCGAGCCGGCTGGCATTGCAGCGATTCTTCGCTCGCACGGATTTTGCGCCGTCGAAGACATCAATTTCCAGGAGATCGCGTCCAGGTTCGGCCGCGCCGTTCAAGGACTCGCCCCCGGACACGCTGGTGTTCATGTTGTCCACGCTAAGCACTAATTACGTATAAGCTGCAAAGCAGTGAGCTGATGGGGTTCTGGCCCATTCTAAGTGTTGTATTTGCGCTTGCTGCCGCATTCTTATGGGGCTGGTCCGCGCTAATCAACGTGCCAGTGCTCAAGTCCGGCTATGGAACGCTTGTCAGCGCTGCGTTATGCACTTTCCTTTCAGCCCTGACAGACGAAACCTGGTGACAGAGCTACCGTGTAAAGGTCACTTCGTGCCGACGCGAGAGAGAAGTGAGACAGTTACCTCGCGAGAGGTCGACTGGATCGTCAAGACCTTTTGCGTCCTATCCCATTGCATCACGCCACCCTGCACAGACTTAGGCATGCTCGCCGCCAGCTTGAGACGTTCCACGGAGCGGGCATCGAACTTACGATAGGTGATCTTATCTGGACTATATTCGACGTGCTGAATAACGGACGAAGTTTTGAGCAGATGGTTCTGATCATTCGGCGCTAACTCCGGGAACGATGCCATCGCCCGGAGATAGTGCGCCAGGCGCTCCAGTTTCGAACGGACGCTTTCAACACCTTCAATCATCCGAATTTCTCCGCGCCGGATTCCGGCGTCGGCAATGGGGCGGAGGGCCAGGTGTTCTCCACTTCCGTGGACAACCGTGAACTGCAATTCGCGCTTCGGTATTCGTTCTGGACGGCGACAGGGGCGCTTCCGCCACTCGGCCATCCGCCCCTGCATGCGAAAATAGGATCTGATTCAGCGCTTTTCGCGCTTCACCAGGGACCGGTAAACGTTATGGCAAGCAAACTGGAAGAATATCTGGCCGCAAACGTGGGGGCCCAGGGCACGAGTCATACCAAGCTCACCGACAGGCAAGTCAACTTACTGCGTCACACCTTCATTGACTACCAGGCAACTTCAGAATTCCTCGACCATCCGCTGGTGATTGAACGAGCAGAGGGCCTCTACTACTGGGATACTTCCGGGAAGCGGTACTTCGATGCGATCGGGGGCATTTTCGTAGCCGTTCTAGGCCATCGCCATCCACGGGTTATGCAGGCGATGCGCGATCAAATGGAGAAGGTTACTTTTGCTCCGCCGCTGCATAGTGTCACTAATATTCTGCTCGATTTCGTGGAAAAGGTAGGAAGCGTTGCGCCTGGTTCCTTGAAGTATGTAAAGCCATTCAGCGGCGGCTCGGAAGCGGTGGAATCCGCGCTTAAGTTTGCCCGGCAATACTTCAAGCAGACGGGGCGGCCTAATAAATATAAGTTTGTCAGCCGCTATTACGCTTACCACGGAGGCACCTTCGGCGGCATGGGCGCCAGCGGAAGCGGAGCCCGCAAATCCAAGTTCGAACCGCAGATGGATGGATTTCTCAAGGTATTTCCACCCAGCTACTATCGCGACCGGTTTGCCACCTGGGAAGAGGCGAATCGCTTTGCCGCCCGGAGTCTGGAAGACGTTATCGTGCATGAGGATCCGGCTACCGTAGCTGCCTTCCTGGTCGAACCCATCGGCAACACCGGCGGGATCATCACCCCAACCGAAGAATACTTTCAGATGCTGCGGGATATCTGCGATCGGTATGACGTGCTGCTGATTTTCGACGAGGTGATTACCGGGTTTGCCAAAACCGGCAACATGTTTGCCTCCCAGACCTTTGGTGTCACGCCCGACATTATCTGCGCGGGCAAAGCGATCTCCAGTGGCGCCATGCCGCTGGGGGCTATGATTGCCCGGGAAGATCTGGCAGAGGCCTTCCAGGGCACGCCCAATGAAAATCTGCACTTCGCCCATGGTCATACGTTTGCTGGGAATCCACTGGCCTGTGCTGCTGGTTTGGCTGTACTGGACGAAATTATCGAGCAAGACTTATGTGCGAAGGCGCAACGCCTGGGCGAATACCTGCGCCGCCGACTGGACAATCTAAAAAAATACGGAGTGGTTCGCGAGATTCGTGGCCGGGGCGTTTTGCTCGGAGTCGAGCTGGTAAAGGACACGAAGTCCATGGAGCCGTTTCCTGCACTCGGGATGGAACTCAAGTGGACTGCACTCGAGCAGGGGCTTATCTTACGCGTGGACCCTAGCTGGTTCGCAGTGGCTCCGCCACTGATTGCGGAAGAGAAGGACCTGGACGAAATGTGCGACTTGATCGAAATGAGTCTTTGCACTGCGTTGGATCGTGTGAAGGTTCGCGACCGTTAGAGCAGTTTCGCAATTGGTTTAGACCGAAGAGATACGCCCTTTCGTGGTCCCGGCGCGCCGGGACCACACCTCGCATCTTTATCAGGCCACAGTAATTGCGAAACTGCTCTAGTCCGGCCACACTGGTGAGTTAGGGAGTCCTGGTGTTTTCTACTGAACGTCTTCGAGACTGGATCCTGCTATTGCTTTGCAATTTGATGTGGGCAAGCCAGTTCGTGCTGGTCAAAATCGTCCAGGAGCAGATGGGCCCAGTCGCTGCTACCTCGTTCCCGATGCTGATCGCTACGGTCCTCCTGGTTCCGATCGTGCGTTGGGAATCCCGCTCGCAGCAGGCTCAGCTGCCCTCTGTACCGGGCGCGGACTGGCTTCGCTTCCTGCTCATCGGGGTCCTCGGTCAGGTCGTCGCCCAGCTCTTCATCACCTGGGGCCTTCGTTTTTCGTTGGCTTCCAATGCCGCCCTGCTGATGTTGACTCTGCCCATCGCGACCACCGTCATGGCCTACTTTCTGTTAGGCGAAACCATGTCGCGCGTACGCTGGATCAGCTTTGCCCTGGCTATCGCCGGCGTTGTGGAATGCTCGGGGGTGGATTGGAAGGCGCTGGACTTTA
Organism: uncultured Acidobacteriaceae bacterium; assembly: GCA_963736535.1. GTDB lineage: Bacteria > Acidobacteriota > Terriglobia > Terriglobales > Acidobacteriaceae > PALSA-350. The sequence goes on along the minus strand of CAVTPN010000002.1, from coordinate 17,678 downwards.
CCGGCAAAGGCTATCTGCTTGGCAACGGCTTGATCTTCATCAGCGTCTGCGGGAGCGCATTTTATAACGTCTATAGCAAGAAGTTGCTGGAGCGATATACTCCGCTCCAGGTGCTTCTCTACAGCTATTATTTCGTGATTGCCTTTCTCATACCGATCACGCTTTATGCCGAGCCTGGCGCTTTTCACCAAATCACTTCCTACACGGCGAAGACGTGGCTCGGCATTGCCCTGCTCGCTGTATTTCAGTACTGTCTCTCGATGGTGATTTTTCTTTCGGTGTTAACCCGCCTCGATGCGACCCAGGCCAGCTTGTCCAATTACATGATCCCGTTCTTTGGCCTCGTCATTGCTGCCTTGGTGCTGCATGAAAGACTTACCATCTTCATGATCCTGGGCGGAATCCTGGTGCTGCTCAGTACACTCTTGATCACCGTGTATGAAGAACACCAGAAAAGGCGGGTAAGCGTTTCCGTGTCCTAGAGCATTTTTGCTGAGGGTGTAGACCAGGAAACCGACCCCGACGCGGCCATTCCGCAAAAAAATGACCGCACATAACTGATGCAACGTCAAATAGATTCAGGTGGTGTGGAATGAATCCGCTTGCCAGGTACGTGAGCATGCTGATTGCCTTGTGTCTGTGCGCGTCTGCCGCGGCGCAACAATCCTTTCCCGTTATTTCCACGGTGGACGCATCCACGATCGCAGGCCGGCCGGTAGCGCTCGATCCGCAGGGAAAGTTGCTTCCGTTTCCCATGCCGGCGGACACGGGATACTCTTATTCCTCCTATTTTCTCTCGCAGTGGACAATTCTGTGGGACCAATACAACCGCCAGCGGCTGCCCTACTACTACTGCTGCTACGATTTTGACCGCACCACCTTCGAGATGTTTCCTGAGAAGCATTGGGCCAACTCGACCGGCTACCTGCGGGCCATGATGCAAGGTTTCATGGAGCGGCTCTATCCCTACACCGGCGATGACCGCACGCTGGTGTTTTTGCGCGATCTGGTCGACTACGAACTGGCCAACGGCTTAACGCCGGAAGGCTATGCATGGCCCCAGGTGCCTTATCCCTCGGCCAATCCCGGCAGCTCCCGTTACACCGGCTGGAGCGAACACGGAGAGGACTACGTGGAACCTCACGTGGTGGGTGAAGATGGATACGGATACCTTCGACTTTATGAGATGACCGGCGACACCAGGTATTTGATCGCTGCCATTCGCTGTGCGGATGCGCTGGCCAGGAACTTCAAGGCCGGCGATGAAACCCACTCGCCATGGCCCGATCGATGCTTCGCCAGGGATGGCAGCCTGGTTGGCGGCAAAGCGATGTTTCCCTACTCGGCAAATGTGGTCGAACCGATCATGCTCTTCGACGAATTGATGCGCCTCGGTCAAGGTGACACTGCCGCATACAAGAGAGTGCGCGAGGGCGCCTGGGCCTGGCTCATGAAGTACCCCATGCAAAACAATGTCTGGGTGGGTTATTTCGAGGACGTGCCGGGGAGCATGGAGAATATGAACCAGGTGATTCCACTGGAGTTCGCCCGTTACGTCCTGCTGCATCCGGAGAAGGATCCCGAATGGCGGGAGCATGCACGCAAGCTGATGGATTGGGTCAAGACAACCCCGAAATGGCCCAAGTACATAGTGCATGGCGCACTCATTACGAACGAGCAAGGGAACGGCAAGGAATTCTGCTGCAATCTTCCCAACCAGTGCTGCGATAGTCACAGCGCACGGCTGGCGGCGGTCGAGGCGCTTTACTATTCCAAAACAGGCGACATTGCGTATAAGGAGCAGGCTTACCGCACCTACAACTGGGTTACCTATCTACAGGGATTACCGCGCGACGCGCATGCCCCGTTCACTGACCAGTGGTGGTTCACGGATGAGTATTCCGATGGACCGCGACGAATGATGGACGCCTTCTGGGCTGTACCGGAATGGGCGCCGGCGGAGGAATCACATTTGCTCGGATCGCTCTCTGTGGTAACAACAATTCATTATGACGCAGGCGTAGTTTCTTATGCCACGTTTGATCCCGAGTCGACCGATGTCCTTCGCCTCAACTTTGTTCCCAACTCGATCATGGTGGGGGGAAAGCTCATCACCCGGCGGAAGGATCTGGATCAGGAGGGCTACACCTTTGACGACCAGACGAAGACGCTTTCCATCCGCCACACCAGTGCCAGGGACGTTTCAATCCTGGGAAAGAGCGACCAGCGGCCGCCTTCTTACATCACCTTTGATGATCCGCATCTTCCCGCCGGCACACCTCTGGTGGGCCAATATCCCTCCGGGGTGGTGGACTGGGGCAGCGGGGAATGGCAGATTGGCACGCCCCAAGGCAAGTTTGGAACGTTCACCCTTGCCTTGGCCGAGGCAAATCCAACGGAGGCGCAATTCCACTTTTACGCCCCGCACATCTTCGTCGGTGTGGATGTGTATAACGATGGCCAGAGCGACGCCACGGTTACGATTCGGTCTCCGGAAACGCGCGAGCAGTCCTTCACCATCAAGGCCAGAGAACTTCGCCGTATAAGAACCGGTTGGCGCGATCCAAGTACATCGGTCGTCTTCGACCTGACCAACGGGGCCGGCTTGCACTTCGACAACCTGGCTTACCTTCACCAATGAGACTCTGACATGACAGAAACACGGCTGCACGGCCTCCGTCTTCTCGAGTTGGAAGACGAATGGCTTTCTCTTTCCGTCCTTCCCGAGGTTGGCGCAAAGATTCTGACGCTTTACGATAAGCCTGGCAACCGGCAGATACTTTGGGAGAATCCACGCATTCGCCCGCAAACCTATCCCATCGATGCAAACTTTGATAACTACTGGTGCGGGGGGTGGGACGACGCATACCCCACCGCTGACGCGTGCATCCATGCGGGAGAACCGTTTCCCAATCTAGGAGAATTGCGTTCGTTGCAGTGGCAGGTGGAAGAGCTCGCCCCAACCAGGACCGTACTGACTGCCTATGGCCCCATCAGCGCGATCCATGCGGCCAAGACGATTTGGCTCTCCGGGCAAGTGCTGCACATGAGCTTTTCGGTGAAGAGCCTGAGCCCGATTCCGCTCGATTTTATGTGGGGCACGCACCCCGCGTTCGCCGTCGAAGCGGGCACGCGGCTGATCATCCCTGCGCGCACCGCCATTGTGGCTCAGTCGAATCATCCTTCGCTAGGGGCCCCGGGCGATAGCTATAGCTGGCCGAACCTGAACGGGACAGACATGAGCCTGGTGCCGGATATCTCCGCCGGAATCAACTGCGGCCACTATGCCACAGATTTAGAGGATGGCTGGTTTGCGATCGAAACCAGGGGCCAGGGCATACTCTACGAGTTCCCTCTGGAAACTTGCCCCTACCTCTGGATGTGGCTTGTCTATGGCGGATGGCGTGGCTATCACCATGCAGTCATCGAGCCGTGGACGGGGTACCCGGTCAACCTGGCGCAGGCCTTCGAGCAGGGCCGTCATAGCCAACTCGATCCGGGAAGGACTTTCACAGTAACGGTGCGGTGCACCGCGTATCAGACGCCGGAGACCTATCGCGATGCTCTCCGGCGGCTGCGTTCGGCTACTTAGGCGGCAGACCCGCGCTGAAGCCTCCATCGACGACCAGCGCTGAGCCGGTCATGAACGAGGCGTCATCGCTGGCGAGGAAGACGGCTGCGCGGGCTACTTCTTCCGGCTGTCCGATTCTTCCCAATGCGTGCAGCGAACCCGCTTCTTCCCTGGCCCGCGCAGGGTCGGGCTGTGACTCAAAGTAGCCCTCCGCGAGCCCGGCGTTGATGTAGCCCGGACAGATGGCGTGCACGCGAATCCCTTCGCGTCCATGATCGATGGCCAGCGCCTTGGTGAATGCCAGGATCGCTCCCTTAGTGGCACAGTAGCCGGCACAATACGGCTCTACGAAGAAACCGTTGACAGAGGACATGTTGAGGATGACCCCCCGGGTCTGCCGGAGAGCGGGCAGAAAGGCGCGCGAACATAGAAACACGCCGCCCACGTTGACCGCCATCTGCCGATTCCACTCTTCGGGCGACGTATCTTCGATTTTCTTGTTCACCTGGATCGCGGCGTTGTTTACCAGGATGTCGAGCGGACCGAGCTCCTTGTGGACGAACTCCTGCAGGCTGCTTACCGATTTAGGGTCGGCAACATCGGCCTTGAAGGCGCGTGTATCCCTGCCAAGCGAAGCAAGGGCCGCAGCGGCAACTTCTGCCTTGGCTCCATCTACGTCGACGAGCACCACGCGCGATCCTTCCCTACTCAGGGCATCCGCGACTGCCCGGCCAATTCCAGAACCCGCTCCGGTGACAACCGCAATCCGTTCCTTCAGCTTCAACTCTTTCTCTCCTCATTGTTAGTACAACTATAGAGTCAATCTGTTTCTACTTGAGCCACTTCCGGATCAGGAAGGACGCGGCGCGCACCGTCCGTATCGGCATCTGGGACAGCTGGTCCGGGTCATCATGGTCGGAAGGGAACTACTACACACGCGATTCGTCGTGGCACTGTGGAGGTTACCTTACTATGGTGCTCTGGGCGCAGATTCACCGGTCACCATCGCAAGCTTGCAGCCGATGGAAATAACGGGACAGTAAAGCGTCTCTCGCAACATCTTCTGGACATTCAGACCAACTCTTTCGATTTCCAGGAATGAAGCGAGAATGACGCGGAAAGAGAAACCACATGGCTGTGACCGATTCGCAAACTCTCCTCCGGCTTAGGCGCGAAGAAAGCTTGGCAGAACAGCAAGGCAGACAGGCGTCGAACATCGCGGCCATACTCAAAGATTTTCCACAGTATGACGCTGCTCGGCTGAAGGCTGACGCTCTTCTTGCCAAGGCCTCGGCATTGCGTGAGCAGATTGTTAAGATCGAAACCTTATCAGGCCCGGTGAGAGATGGCTTGGCATGGTCACGTCGGGTGGCGCGGCCGGCGTTTGAGGTCCGGCGCGTACGGCATCGTGCCAATAAGTCAGCTGCCCGAATAGCAAATGGCTTCCTTCTTCTTGAGCAGCTCCATCGCCTCGTCTAGACGTCCCCAAGCCGTCAGGATCACGGCCTGATTCGCGTACCAGACCTGCTGTGTTTCGTCGTCTTTTCTGCGGTTCGCCTCCTGCGCCATCCGTTCACAAATCTCCTGCCCGGATGATGGCGTCTAACTCGCCGTCGGTTTTCAGGCCGAGCTGCTAAGCAAGCTCGCCTGCCGTTTGGGCCAAGGTGCGGCCTTGGCAGGGAAGCCAGTGCACCGCATCAAAACTCGCCCTGATAGCGGTGCGCATATTCCAGCGCAAGCGTGGTCTTGCCCCGACAGCCAGGAAAATCCCTGCGATTAGGAAGTCGGGCCTATTCAGGTCCATTGAATAATGCCTCAACTCTTCGGATGTTGCTGCGTGAAATGACTATGGTCTTGCCTGATTGCTGATCCGGATGCGAGTTCCGCGCGGCTCCGACGATGCCAAATCTAACCTAAACGCCAGTTCCCAAATGGCTTAGGAACATCAAAAGCTACTTGTTACCTTTTTCGAAAACTGCGACAGCGGACTGCAAATGCAAGACAGTTGTGTGTACAATTACATGACATTGTTCCGGTAAATCGTTGTATGACTGTAACGCCTGGGGCTCTCCCTGCATCAAGTGATGTAGAGGCAATGGTTTTCGGAGGATCTCTTCATGTCGACTACCTCATCAGCCCGCCCTGGTCTCCGCGCGCACATTGACTCAACAAGACTATCGTTTCAGGACCTCGTAACCCGGGTGACCGCGATCATTGGTCGTAAACTTACAGCCTACATTGCAGGAGTGGATGTGCGTACCGTCGACCGCTGGGCGAATGGGTCGAACCCCTACGGGGATGCAGAGGCCCGTTTGCGCTTTACGTACCAGGTGATCGTTCCACTGGCTGATCACGACAAGCCGGCCGTCGTACAGTCATGGCTTACGGGTCTTAACCCCGAACTAAAGGACCGGACTCCAATTCGACTCCTTCGTGAACAGGACCTGGAGGTTGTTGGGCCTGAGTTGCTAGGAGCAGTGCGTGCCTTTATTGCTGGAGGCTAGCTCCATTGTTGAACACACGAACTCCCACGGGTCCGCTATATCGGATTGCATGGGGCACGGAACCCTGGGAGTACCCGGATTGGAAGAGAGCGGGCACAGATTCATCCTCTCTAGCGCACACCTTCGGCAACCGGTTTGACGACCCCAATGCTGAATACCGTGTCCTTTACGCCTCCAGCCAACTTGTCTCCTGTTACCAACGTGTAGCGCAGCTAAGGACCTGCGGTTCTCCAATCCTTCCTGGATCCCGTACCACTGGGAGACAGGAGCTCGACCGAGATCCGGCAGCTGCATGAAACCAACAGTGGAACGGACGCCTCCGGAGCGTTAGGTCGGGAGTTCGTAGCTCAAGGTGCGGGGTTACACTTTCGCTATGGCTAACATATGAGATAACGTCATATGGAAACAGGATGAAACAGATTGCCGTATGCCACATGAGCGACCCTTAAAAACGATGGACCTACACGGTTTGGAACCACCAACCACGGATCGTAAAGGGTTCGAATCCTCTCCCCCCGACCATCTAAAACCTGACGGATGCAGCGCCGTCCGCCCCTGTCGCCGGCGATAACCTGCGGAGCCAATCTAAAGATCAAGAGCCTCGACTCGCCTCGATGGTCAACCTGGGAGATATGCGATGAAAGCAGTAGTTCTGCACGAGTACGGCGGTCCTGAGAAACTGCAGTTCGAAGACGGCGTTCCTGACCCGCAGATAAGCGGAAGCACCGTATTGGTCGCGGCAGCCGCGGCAAGCGTGAATCCAATCGATTGGAAAGTCCGTTCCGGGGCACGGCACAAGGATTTTCCCCAGTCGTTTCCGGCCATCCTTGGGCGCGATGTGAGTGGCGTCGTGCGCGCCGTAGGCGCAAACGTAAAGCACTTCAAGCCGGGTGACCGCGTCCTGGCATTGTCAAATAAAACCTATGCCGAGTTGGTAGCAGTTGCCGATTCGGATCTAGCCCATCTGCCCGATGGCTTGGACCTGGTCGACGCCGCAGCAATCCCGCTGATTGCATTAACGGGAGAGCAATTGGTGCGGCTCGCGACCAAGGTACAGAAGGGGCAGACGGTGGTGGTAACGGGAGCGCTGGGGAGCGTGGGGCGAGCTGCGGTGCATACGGCGAAGAAGATGGGTGCACAGGTGATTGCAGGCGTTCGCAAAAAGTCGCTCGGGGAAGCCGAATCCCTCGGTGTCGCGGGTGTGGTCGCGATCGATGACGACGATGCGGTAGCATCGCTCGGCTCTGTGGATGCAATTGCCGATACGGTGGGTGGCGAGGTGGCGGCAAAGTTGTTCCCAAAGATAAAACCCGGAGGCACCTTTGGCTACGCATCTGTAGTGCCCGAGGGCATGGCGGCGCTGAATCCGACAGTCACGATCACCCGTGTCTTCGCGAAACCTGATCCATCCAAGGTTCGTGAGTTTGCGGACGACGTGCGAGATGGCAAATTCGTTTTGCCGATCGGTCGCCGTTTGCCGCTGCGCAGCGCGGCGGAAGCACATGTGTTGGGTGAGAAGGGCGGCGTGGGGAAGATCGTCCTTGTGATCGCAGGCGAGCCAATTGCCTAAATTTCAACAGCCCAAACCGAGCCAGCGGCGCGCTTGGTTGCTCAACGGCCAAAACCTGAAGATGGCGCAATCTGCTCACGCTTACGTGCGCGGCAACACGGCAAAGTTCTACGAATGGCTCGAAACGGCTAAGGGAACTGTGCCCGACGGGCCAGCTGTATGGATTTGTGGCGACTGTCATGTCGGCAACCTGGGTCCTGTTGCGAATGCCGAGGGCGATGTCGAGATTGGGATACGTGATCTCGATCAAACGGTCATCGGTAACCCGGCGCACGATCTGATTCGCCTCGGGCTCTCGCTCGCGACGGCTGCCCGCGGATCTGATCTTCCTGGCGTGACCACAGCGCTCATGCTGGAGCAGATGGTGAAGGGCTATACATCCGCCCTGCAAGCCAACAGCAGGAAGAAACCTCTTCATGGGGACGGCCTGAAACCTGTCCAGCTGGTTATGAAGGAAGCGTTGAAACGAAAATGGCGGCATCTTGCCCAGGAACGGATCCAGGATGTGCATCCGACGATCCCTCTCGGGCGCAAATTTTGGGCTCTCACCAAACAAGAGCGCGACGAGATTCATCAGCTTTTCCAATCCGACGAAGTTGGGTCTTTGATTACGTGTTTACGCGATCAAGACAAAACAGACGCCATGGAAGTACTCGACGCCGCTTACTGGATGAAGGGTTGCAGTTCACTCGGCCGCCTGCGGTATGCGGTTCTGCTGGGCGTCAATAAGCGCTATTGCCTAGTTGATATCAAAGAGGCCGTGCAGGCCAAAGCGCCTGGCTATAACAACGCAGACATTCCTCGGAATCCTGCCGATCGCGTCGTCGCCGGCGCGCGTGCTCTCACGCCGTTTCTCGGCGAACGGATGCTGGCGGCTAGACTCCTGAAAAAGCCGGTGGTGCTGCGGGAACTCCGTCCACAGGATCTAAAGTTGGAACTCGAAACGATGAGCCGTGAAGAGGCAGTGGCCGCGGCGAACTTTCTCGCAGCAGTGGTCGGGCGTTCTCATGCCCGGCAAATGAGCGCGGCCGAGAAGAAGGATTGGAAAGCAACCCTCGGCCGCCAATCAAAATCCCTCGATGCTCCGAGCTGGTTATGGAGCAGCGTTGTGGACCTGATTGCCGGTCATGAGGCAGCCTATCTGGAACATTGTCGGCGCTATGCACTTTCATCGACTGCCATCTAAGCCGCCCCGGAATTGCAAGGAAACGCCGGCTGGCACGCGCCAGCCGGCTGAGTTCAGCATACAAATGACCTACACCGCGACAGTAGTGTTCTTCGCTGCCTTCGCTAGGGCCTTCTCGTGTATTGCGGCCTGCTTCTTTCCAACGCCGTTTGTGTACTCTCCCACGGGTGTCGAGTCGATCGGAGAAGTCTTTTCCGTACCCGGCTTGGGATCGAAGGGGGTCACATCAAGCCCCTGCCCGCCCCTTATCTCCGACTCAACCAGCGTCAAGCCGTGGCTATGGTTCCAGGGACCGGTGAAGTCATTCTCACCGTACTGGCTTTCGCCAGTCGACGCGTTGAAAAACTGATCGACGAGCTGTGGCGTAGGTTCAATAATACCCACCGCGAATTGCGGCTTCTCCATACTGTCGAGCGCAGCGGTAAACGCACGCATATGGGTGATCTCACGGGTCATCAGGAATTGCAGCGCTTGTTTCGAACCCTGGTCCTCCGTGAAGCTGATCAGGCGTTCATACACGATCTTCGCCCGCGCTTCAGCCGCGATGTTGCTTCGCAAATCAACCGCCAGATCCCCGGTAACCTTTAGATAATTAGCCGTCCAGGCATTGCCCATGGAATCGAAAAGGGCTACGCCGCCGCCCCCGGCTATCGCGACCAAGGGGTCCGCTTCCGCCGCTTCGCGGCTGCTCTTCATTGGCTTCAAGTGCATCCGAATCAGCGCCCCCACCACTTCCAAATGGCTGAGTTCTTCGGTGCCAATGTCCATGAGAAGATCCTTCCGCGCGGCATCTTCGCAGTTGATTCCCTGGATCGAATACTGCATAGCTGCCGCTAGTTCTCCGTTGGCGCCGCCAAATTGTTCGAGCAGCATCTTGCCGAATCTGGGATCGGGTTCTCCGATGTTTACGGTGTACATGAGCTTTTTTACGTGGTGATACATAAGGCCCCCTTGGGTCAGGTTTTAAAGGTTCGTTTGGTTGGCGATTCCGTGGCTGGAACTTAAATGCAGGCGCCGACAACAAGTGAGAGTCGGTTCTGACGGCCAAAGTTGCCCGCCGCGCCTAAATGCCATTTCTGTTCTCCCCTTGACAGCTAGGGTAGGCGCTCGTAGTCTTTTTTTACCATCGACGTCTAGGGTAAGAAGCACATGGCAAAGAATGACTTGCAGGGCGCTCTTGATCTTCTGATTCTTAAAAGTCTTTCGCATCTCGGCTCGATGCACGGTTTCGGCATCATCCTCCACATCGAAACTGTTTCCGATGAGCTGCTCAACGTGGAAGAAGGTTCGCTCTATCCCGCGCTTCACCGGATGGAGCAGAGCGGATGGGTGCGTGCGGAGTGGGCTGTGACCGAGAGCAGCCGGAAGGCGAAGTTCTATACCCTCACCGCAGCGGGCAGGAGGCAGCTCGCTGCCAGAGAGAAGAACTGGGAACAGGTGGTAAAGGGTGTTCAGGCGATTCTGCGCTTCGCATGAGGAGAGGTATGGGTATCTTTCGTCGCATCTGGGCCCTTGGAAAACGCTCGAAACTGGACCGCGAGATCGAGGATGAACTTCGTGATCACTTACAGATGCGCATCCACGCCAACATTGCCAAAGGAATGAGCCCGGAGCAAGCAGCCCGCGCCGCCCGTCTGAGGTTCGGCAATCCTGAAGTGTTGAAAGAGCGCGTCGAGGCGGAGGACGCGGCTCTCAGTATCGAAAGTCTTCTCCGCGATGTGCACTATGCCGTCCGCGGATTTACCAGCAGCCCCGGCTTCACCGCCGTAGCCGTCATCACGCTGGCGCTCGGCATAGGCGCCAACACCGCAATCTTTCAGCTCCTCGATGCCGTACGTCTTCGCAGTCTGCCGATTCAAAAGCCGCAGGAACTGGTTGAACTGCGCATCATAGGTGGTAATCACGGGCTCGGTGTCAATGATAATGCAGTACACCTACTTCACCGTTCCCATGTGGCAGGAGGTCCGGCGCCATCACGATCCGCTCTCCGGCGTCTTTGCCTGGCGCCAAGACGGAGCGATCGTAGGCCAGCCCAAGGACGGGAAACGCGTTCACGGGCTCGAAGTGAGTGGGGAATTTTTCAACGTGCTCGGCGTTCTGCCCTGGCAAGGGCGGCTGATTGAGCCGCAGGACGAAGCGGGCTGCGACGTATCGAAAGTCGTTGCCAGTTATCCCTTCTGGAAGGCGCAGATGGGCGGCCAACCCATCACGCCGAATACCACCATCCTGGTCGAAGGCCACGCGGTGCAGGTCCTGGGCGTCACCCCACCTTCATTCTTCGGCGTGGCCGTGGGAGACCGCTTCGACCTCGCCTATCCCAGCTGCATACCGCCAAATCCGCGCCGCGACGTTTTTAACCTCTCAGTCATGGGACGCCTCAAGCCTGGCTGGGAGCTCGCCCGCGCATCCGGATACTTCAGCTCGATCAGCACCGGTCTCTTCGAGAGCACAGCGCCCACCGGCTACCGCGCAGAGGCGGTCAAACTTTTCAAGTCTTTCAAGTTGGGCGCCTATCCAGCCGCAGCCGGAGTAAGCATGCTGCGCGATACCTATGACTCATCGCTGCAGTTGCTGCTCGCCATCACTGGGCTGGTGCTGCTCATCGCCTGCGCCAATCTGGCCAACCTGATGCTCGCCCGTGCCAACGCGCGTCAGCGTGAGATGGCCATCCGCATGGCCCTGGGCGCATCGCGCCGCCGTATGCTGCGCCAGTTGCTCATCGAAAGCAGCCTGCTCGCGCTCAGCGGAGCAACGCTCGGCGTCGCGCTGGCCCAGCCCCTCAGCCGGCTGCTCGTTGCCTCGCTCGGCACCAGCCAATACTCCATCCATCTCGCCATCGTCACTGACTGGCGAGTGCTGCTCTTCGCCGCCGTCGTGGCCACGCTCACCTGCATCGTCTTCGGCACGATCCCTGCGATGCGCGGCGCCAGTGCCGATCCCATCGCCGCGCTCAAGTCCGGCGAGCGTGGAATCGTCGGCAACCGCCAACACTTCTTCGTCCAGCGCCTGATGGTCATCACCCAGATCGCGATCTCGATGGTGCTGCTCGTCGGCGCGCTGCTCTTCGTCCGCAGCTATCGAAATCTGATGACACTCGATCCAGGCATGCGCGAAAGCGGCATCACTATTGGCTACTTCGGCTTCGACACATTGAACATCAAGCCGGAGAACGAGAGCAGAGTTTAAACGGCAACTAGTCGAAGACGTGCGCGGCATCCCTGGCATTCAAAACGCTGCCGCGACCACCAACGTCCCGCTCAGCGGAAGCACCTGGAGCCACACCGTGCATGTCGGCGCGATCGAGGGCTGGCAGCAGATTCACCTACGCCGAGCCCCAGCTATTTTGCCACCATGGGCATTCCGCTGCTCACCGGCCGCGGCTTCACCGACGCGGATACCAACTCGACGCCTTTTGTCCTCATCGTCAACCAGGCCTTTATCCGGAAATTCGTTGGCACGGCCCAGCCCATCGGTCAAGCTTGTGCATGTCATGCCGGAGCCGCAGTATCCAGAGCGCACGTATCAAATCGTCGGCACCATTCCCGATACCAAGTATCAACGACCTGCGCGGAGACCCGCCACCCATCGCCTTCGTTCCCGCCGCACAGCTCCCGGTGGATGCGCAAGGTCCGTGGGTTGCGATGATGATCGCCTCCAACACCGGGCCGGACGCCATCACCGCCGTTCGCCGCACGCTGGAAACGAAATATCCCAGCATGACGCTGCAGTTCTCCAACTTTCAGCAACAGATCCGCGACCAGCTGGTCGGCGAGCGCATGATGGCCATGCTCTCCGGCTTCTTTGGCAGCCTCGCCGCCCTGCTGGTAGTCGTTGGTCTCTATGGCGTGCTGTCCTACTTCATTACCCAGCGGCGTAACGAGATCGGCATTCGCATCGCGCTCGGCGCCAAGCGCGGGCAGGTGATCGCTCTAGTCATGCGCGACACCGCGGCTATGCTGCTGACCGGCATCGTCCTGGGAACGGCGCTCGCGCTCCTCGCCGGGCAGGCCGCCACCGCCATGCTCTTCGGGCTTAAACCCTACGATCTCGCAACTCTGGTCTTCGCTATTTTGCTGCTGGCGGTCATCGGAGTCCTCGCCAGCCTGCTGCCCGCACTCGAAGCGTCAAATCTTGACCCGGTCGCGGCCTTGCGTGCGGAGTGATGTCTCGAACCTGTACGCAATAACAATTGCCGATGATGAAGAGTCTCCACCATGCACAACCGGCGCAGAGCTAGCTAGCCTTCCCGCGCCGGTCATGCGGCTTTCATAGGTGGATTACGAGTGGCTCTCGCCCGAGCAGCATGAACCTGTGGCGCTCTTTGGCTGCTCGTATTTCTGCGCCGGGTCTACGAAATAGCCTTCCGTATAACGATCGTGATGGCGGACCCAGGACATGCTGAAGGCTAGCCCGTCTTCGTCGCGGCCTTTGGGGACGAGATCGAGAAGGTTATATGCCCCCATCAGAATATCCAGTCCCCGCGCATAGCTGGAATAGGTATGAAAGACCTCGCCCGCCGCATCCTTGGCGAAGACGCTGGCCCCCGGACCCTCTTCGCTGGGGAACTCGCTCATGGCGTAGTTGTAGTAGACCTTGCCGTCGGCCTTCTCCTCCGGCTTGAAGGAAACGTGATAGTCGAAATTGAAATCGCTGCCGAAGGAGGAGACCCACTGAAACTTCCAGCCCATGCGCTTCTTGAAGGCCTCGATCTCGGCCAGCGGAGCGCGCGAAACCACCGCCAGCGTGGTGTCGCGATTGGCCAGGTGCACAGTCGAGCCATCGAAATGATCCGCCACATACGAACAGCTTGGGCAACCCTGCTGCCAGCCTGGGCCGAACATGAAGTGGTACACAATGAGCTGGCTGCGGCCGTCGAAAAGATCGGCCAGCGTCACCTTGCCCTGGGTTGAATCAAATTCATACCGCTTCCCTACCTTTTCCCAGGGCAGAGCGCGGCGTTGGCGGCTCAATTCATCGCGCAGGCGGGTGAACTCTTTCTCTTTGGTCAGGAACTCGCTGCGGGCGGCAAGCCATTCCACATGCGAAACGACGTTTGGGTGTTTAACATATACCGCGCTGCTAGCCATGGTGATCCTCCTTTGTTGGGGTTGGAGCGGGATTATTGTCTACGGCGCTCTTCACGCCGAATCTCTTGATTGCGATGGCCGCGAACCCACCCGTAGAGGTGACGCTGCCGGCAATGAGCACTGCGGTTGTTACGCACACTGGACACATAGGTTTCACCTCAGTTTTGACTCGTTGATCGAGATACGGATTGTTATTGGCCGGCCTCAGCTTGCTTGCGAACGCGGTCGTGCATCGAGGCCCAGCCCTTGTTCATCCCCGCCTTGTGTTCTTCGGAAACGAAGCCGAGCGCGCTGTGCCGGAAGGCGATCAAGGTTCCGCCATCCACTTCACTCAGCCGATATTGCACGTTGGAAACGAAGGGGAAAGAGGCGAACAACGGACCAGCGAATTCAAGCAGCGTGGGCCGCTTGATGGCCTGGACATGGGCCCAGAAATGCCCGTTACCGTCGCCCAGGTCGCGGTACCACCTTCCGCCGGGCCATGCTTCGATCTTCATGCTGAGAGATTTGCCGTCAGGCGTCTCGTTGCCGGGGCCCAGTTGTTCGAGCAGCGCGGCAAAGGTTACATCCAGGGGCGCCTGAACGCGGATTTCCTGGTTAATCGTAAGGGTTAGGTCTTCGAGGGTTTGGTCGGTGCTAATCATCATTTCTCCTTAGGATTAGGGTCTGGTGAATTCACATCTGGTGAGTCTTGGTGGACCATCGCTTCCGCGCGTTGCTTCACTCGATTCAACTGGTGCTGCCAGTAACGCTCGAAGGTCGCTCTTGCCATGAAGAAAACACTACATTCCCATATAGGAATATGTCAAGTGGGCTTATCTTTTTTATTCCCATCCAAGGCTGAGAGCGGAGGTGTGGGCTGCTTGAAATAATGGCCGGACGCTTCTACCTTTGAAGGTCGCAGCCTGTCCTGCCCTTACTTGCTAACAGAGCTGCTTTCGCCTGACGGGACGCGGAGGGATGCATCGATCTGGTCGTAGTTGTAGGCTTCGTGATTCATGATCGGTATTTCCAGAAAATTCTGCGTGATGGGTGGGGATGCCGTCTGCCACTCCAGTCCGGCTGCGTTCCAGGGATTGGACGTTGCCTTCTTTCCCCACTGCAGCGACCAAAACAAATAAATGCCAGTGAAGAAATACCCCGCACCCATCACCGTGGCTCCTGCCGTCGAAAACACGTTCAGGGCCTGCCACTCGCCTGGATATGAGCCGATGCGCCGTGGCATACCCAGGTACCCAAGGATGAACTGGGGAACGAAGGTGAAGAAGAAGCCAACAAAAATGGTCACCGCCGCAATTCTTGCAGGAGCCTCCGGATACATGCGGCCGGTCATTTTCGGCCACCAGAAATGAAGGCCTCCCAGGTACCCCATCAGCACCGCGCCCACCATAACGAAGTGGAAGTGGGCGACGATGAAGTAAGTCTCCGTGAGATGAATGTCAGTACCGAGGCAGCCCAGGAAAACCCCACTGCACCCGCCAACCACGAAGAGCCCCAGGAAACAGAAGGCATAGACCATGGGAGCCTCAAAGCTGATCGAGCCCTTGTAGAGAGTGGCGGCCCAGTTGAACACCTTAATGGCGGAAGGTACGGCAACCAGCATGGTAAGAAATGAAAACACCAACGCAGCGTAGTTTGACACCCCCATGATGAACATATGGTGCGCCCAGACAAAGAAACCGAAGACCGCGATCGCGACCGAAGAAAAAGCGACGGCAGTGTAGCCGAAGATCCGCTTCCGTGAAAAGCAGGCGATGATCTCTGAGATAACGGCCATGGAAGGCAGAAGCATCACGTAGACGGCAGGGTGTGAGTAAAACCAGAACAGGTGCTGGAACAGGAGCGGGTCGCCACCGAGTGCCGGATCGAAGACTCCAACGCCTATGAGACGCTCCAGGGCGACGAGCACGATGGTGATGGCAACCACCGGAGTCGCTAAGACCATAATGATTGCTGCCGCATACATCGACCAGACAAAGAGTGGAAGCCGAAACCAGGTGAGACCCGGCGCACGCATTCGATGGACCGTCACAATGAAGTTGAGGCCGGTAAAGATCGAGCTGAAACCCGCTACAAACGCGGCCAGGCCGGCGGAGACCACGTTCGTGTTGAGGTAGTGCGTCGAAAGCGGTGCGGTGAAAGTCCAGCCAGTATCGACTCCTCCCATGATGACGGTATAGAGCAAGAGAATGGCCGCGACAACATAACAGTACCAGGAGAGCAGATTGATCTTCGGAAACGCCAGGTCCCGCGCGCCGAGCATCATGGGTAATACGAAGTTACCGAGTACGGCTGGGATCCCGGGTATCAGCACAAAAAAGACCATCACGATTCCATGCATGGTGAAGATCTTGTTATAGGTATCCGGAGCCATCAGGTCCGCTTGCGGTGTCAGCAGCTCAAAGCGGATAAACATCGCAAGCAGCCCGCCGACCAGGAAGAAGAAGGAGACGCTTATGAGATACAGGATGGCGATGCGCTTATGGTCCTGAGTCAGGAGCCAGCTTTTGATGCCGAGTTCCGCGTTCAAGTAGTTGCGCGGTTCGCTGACACCTGCCGGAGAGGCCTGCTCTGCGTGGTCTCGGGTAGGTCGGAGGTGCGGAGATCGTGCTCATTTGCCGCGTACCCAAGTGCAGCCACCTCGATGGTACCCCACTGCGATCACAATGAGCACTGGGCAAGGCCGAGAGACTTGCAATCAGGCAATGATTTTCCGACGCATCTAAATCGAGTCGTGAGGCTTCTCGAAGCATTCGTTGGGCATCCGGTCATCTCCAGGGGCGCTATTCTGGGTCCGGACGGATGAAGCGTCTGTGATCCCTCGTCACACCTTGCCTGTCATTTCATTGCCACGCGACGGCTTACTTCTTTTTCGATTTCCGCCATGTCCTGATGCAGCACCTTGCGGTGATTGACCTTAAGGTCGCCTCCCACGAAGACTCTGTCTATATCGCGTTCGCCAGTGTGTTTCAGGCCTCCGGGAATACGCGCTAGCCCAGTCGTAGCCGGACGAGCCATAGGTCGGGATCCCAATGGTCCCAGTAGGCGGCAAGGCGTCCATTGAGGATGGCATACTGAGAATCACCGCCGCTGAGCGCGATTCCACGGGAAAGCCGCTGGAGTGGATTGAAGTTAGAATTTCCTCAGCTTGCAGCAAGTGCGCAAAGAAACGCAGAGACCTGCAGTCCTTTCTGCACAGAGTCCCAACGGCTCCCATAAAGTGCTTCCAAAGCTGGGAAGCAGGTTTTGTGGGGAGTGGCGAATGGGAGGCAGCTATTAAGGAATCCCCGGGGTGAGGGAAGGGTGGCTTTTTGCCCACGCAAGATAATCCTGAACCGTATAATAGGCTCTGTATTTGTCGAGCCTCTCCTCGTCCTCGACCAGGGCCGTCCAGTCCAGGCTCCAGGAGTCACCCACGCGCGCCATCCAGTCCAGTAACTCCTTGTCCAGGGCTTGCAGGTCGGATGAGTGAGCAGCGTCGTCGGCGAGATTGTGCAATTCGTAGGGGTCTTGCTGCAGGTCGTACAGCAGCCAAAGTTCCTATTGCTATCGCTCGAAGAGCATGAAGCGCTCTGTTCTCAAGCCGCGCCATGCTCGCTCGGTGCCATCGCCACGATAAGGGCCAAAGATCTGGAAGAGCACTGAGGCAGGCCCCTTTGCCTCTGTTCCGGTAGTAGCCCTGGAAAAGTCCGTACCTTGCATCTCTGCGGGAACGGGCAAGCCGCAAAGCGAAAGCAGCGTGGGGGCAAAATCCACGTGT
>CAVTPN010000001.1:0-620197 GCA_963736535.1 uncultured Acidobacteriaceae bacterium | reverse complement strand
TTTGTTGTAGTGGGTGACCGGAAATTCAAACCTCCCCGGGCAACCAACCGCAAAAGAACTTCCACCGCTATGTCGTTAGCCCTTAAAGCGGGGGCGGATCGATGGCTCACCGGCTCATCCGGTTCGATGCTTCCCTGGGGCTTGGGGGCTTCTCCTTTCGGCGAAGCGTCCAATGACTTCCCAGTCGGATTTCGTAAGTCGCCTCCATCTTGGCCCGTAGCCGTGGTTGCTAAATTCTGAAATCCTGGGGGGATTGGGAACGCGGGACTATAAACATTTACTTTATTTTAGTTAAGTGGCACTTTACATTAAACTCGCCGATGGCTTTTTAGTGAACACCATCCCTGAACCATAGGCGACTCCCCCCTCAGTGACGTCTGGGCCTTCAGCAAGAATTGACAAAAGCACGCGAGAAGGCGCAGTCTTCCATAGACAGCTATGGGAGATCCAGGATGGTCAGGACAAAGAGCGACAATCTCCAGGGCGCCCTGGATCTGCTCGTGCTGAAAGCGCTGGAGGAAGGCCCTATGCACGGCTGGGGAATCACTCTGCACATAGAGCGTGTCTCCGATGAAGTTTTACGCGTCGAAGAGGGCTCCCTTTATCCCGCCCTTCATCGCATGGAGCAGGAGCGCTGGATCGCAGCTGAATGGGGCCGCAGCGAAAACAACCGCCGCGCCCGTTTCTACCGCCTCACCAGCTCAGGGCGGAAGCGGTTAGCTGCCGAGCGCGAACACTGGCGGAAGACTACCAACGCGATTGCCCTTGTGCTGGAGTTCGGCGAGGCAACGGTCTAGAGGGTTTGCTATGGCATGGATCCGCCGCTTGCGTGCGCTTTTTCGGAAAGAAGAACTAGAACGTGATTTCGAGGAAGAGCTGCAGTTTCACCTTTCGATGCGCGAGCGGCGGAATGTTGAACAAGGCATGCCGCATGCTGAAGCGCGACGCTCCGCCCGGCTCCGCTTTGGCAATCCGGCAGTATGGCTGGAGCAGATGCGCGAGATCGACCTGATGACCTTTCCGCAAACCGTGATGCAGGATCTGCGCTTCGCCTGCCGGATGCTGCTCCGCAATGCCGGATTCACGGCGGTCGCAGTATTTGCTCTCGCGGTTGGCATTGGCCTGAACACCGCGGCTTTCACCGCATACCAGGCTTTTTTCGAGCGAAAGCTCGATGCGCACGATCCCGCGTCGATGGTCAATTTAGCGCTCATCGAACATACGGGCGCGACCGAACCTACATTCAGCTACCCCGATTATGAGACATACCGAGACCATGTTCGTTCGTTCAGCGGTGTTATTGCGGCCAGTCTGCCCCAGTACCTTACTGTCTCAGTGCCGGGCGGCGTTGTTCTGCATCACGATGAAGGGGGTGGCTCGCTGATCGGAAAGCTTCTTTACTGCCCTCAGATCGGCAACAGCGAAACCGCAATGACAATGGTGGTCTCAGAAAATTACTTCTCAGTTCTGGGAGTGGAGGCTTTGCGCGGGCGAACATTCGGTTCAGCAGACAAGGCGGAACTCGCTGCCTCGCCCTCGGTCCTCATCAGCGAGAACTACTGGCAAAAGCGATTTAAGGGCGATCCCGCCATTCTGGGTAAAACGGTCCGGCTCAATGGCGCGGCGTTCACGATTATCGGCGTGACGCCTCATAACTTTGTCGGAACTTTCATTGCAGCGCCCGACTTCTGGCTTCCGATTAGCCTTGAGCCTCTTGTTCATCCTGGCGATAACTGGTTGTGGGCGCGCGAAGAGGGCTGCTGCCATCTCTTCGCCCGTCTCGCTCCCGGCGCCGGCATGCGCGAAGCGCAGGCAGAAATGTCGCTGGTCGCCGATCACCTCCGCACTCTTCACCATCCTGGTTCCGACCTCGCCCAGCCGTTGAGCGCAATGGTCTGGCCCGGCTCGCCCTTCACGATTCCCATTGAGCAGAACCATGGATTGAGGATAAGCCTTTTGTTCGTCATGGCCGCCGTTGGAATGGTGCTGGTGGTGGCCTGCGCCAATGTTGCCAGCCTGCAACTGGCCCGCGCTGCTTCGCGCCAGAATGAACTTTCCATGCGCCTCTCCCTTGGCGCCAGCCGGACGCGCCTGGTTCGCCAATTGCTCACGGAGAGCTCCCTGCTGGGGCTGATCGCAGGTGTCTTCGCGTTCTTATTCAGTTGGGCGTTCCTCCAGGCGGCGGTGGTAATGATCGCGGATGCCTTCCCCGATCAGTACGGCACGGTTATTTTTCACGTCACTCCTGACCTCAGGATATTTTCGTTCGTATTCCTCATTTCCGTCTTCGCCGGCGTTCTTTTTGGGCTCGCGCCTGCATGGGAAAGTTCTCGCTGGGCCGTTTCCTCTGCGCTTAAGGCGAATGCCGCCACATCGCCTATCCGCAGCCGCCATCTGCGCAACTTCCTCATCGCCACCCAGGTCGCCGTTTCTGCCGTGCTGGTCATTGCGGGCAGCACACTCATCCACAGTGCCATTCGTGCGCTATGGATGGACACCGGCTATGACGATGCGCATGTCATGGATCTTGGCCTGCAATTTCCCGAGAGCGCCGAGTATACGCCGGACCACAAGGATGCCCTCATCCGCGATCTCCGCACCCGCCTTGCCGCGTTGCCGGGCGTGATGGATGTAACTACGGCGCGCGCGCCAGACGACGGCGAGTTTCGTTCTGCTGCGGTCTCGCTTAACGGCGAGGCGCCCTCGTCCCGGAACATGAAGGCGTATCTCTACTACACATGGATCCAGCCGAACTATTTCCACGCTCTCGGGATTCCGCTGCTTCTCGGCCACGGCTTCACGGCTGAGGCCGGCCAGGCGGAACCGTCCATCGTTGTAAGTGAGTCGGCGGCCAATCAGTTATGGCCCGGAGAAAACCCCGTTGGCCACACTCTTCGGCTTGGCACCGGCGGCCTCTTTCATAGCATCGGCGAACCCCTGCCGGACGGCCCGGTCTGGCGCGTCATCGGCGTCGCTCGCGATACGCGGGGCGTCCTGCTCGATGGCAGCGACTCGGCGCAGATTTATCTTCCACTCTCCGATCGTTATCTACAGAATTATCCGATCCTGGTGCGCACCCGTTCCGACCCGGCGCAGTTGGTTAGCGCTCTTGGTCCGGTGATGGCCTCTGTGGATCCTAACCTCGCCGCGCGGTTCTCCACGTTGGAACAGATGCTGCGCGGAACGGAACCTTTTCTCGCCTCTACGTTGGCGGCGGCCATCGCTACCATCACCGGCATCCTGGGGCTGTTGCTGGCCGCGATCGGCATCTACGGCACGGTCAGCTACATTGTTGTCCTGCGCACGCGCGAAGTCGGCATCCGCGTGGCCCTGGGCGCAAAGAAGCGTGACATCCTGGCTCTCATTCTGAGTGAAAGCACCCGTCCGGTATTTGCAGGCTTGTCCGCTGGGGTGGTGCTCGCCGGCGGTGTAGCGTACCTGCTCCGCCACGTCCTGTACGGGATCCACACCATCGACGGTATCTCGTTCGGCGGAGTCTCGCTCCTATTTGTAGCAGTCGCTCTCCTGGCTGCCCTGGTCCCTTCACAGCGGGCTCTGCGCGTCGAACCGACTGCGGCTCTCCGATGCGAATGAGCATCGCTACGGCTCGGATCTGCCCCTCAGGCCCGGCTCTTCGTCTGCAGTCAGTTCATTGGCAGGCTCGACTTAAACCCCCTGGGCCGGTCTTTACGATCATTGCGATCATCAGAAATGCCGTAGTAGGCATTCCTCGCGGAGAGGACTGGCCTAAGCGTCTCACGAGCCCGACGTGTCGCTGGCCGGAGTAAGTTTATGACGGAATTCCGAGGGCTCCCGCTTCTGCGTAGAGTTTGAGCGCTCGTACGTCGGGAATGGTGGTTACTTTGTGGCCCTCCACTTCGATCAACCCGTTGTGCTTCAGGCGGCCAAAAGCACGCGCGACTACATCCCTTACAGAGCCGATGCGGATAGCAATTTCATGCTGGGACAAAGGGAGGTGAAATGCAACTCGACCTCGCATCGGCGCGCCCGCATATTGCGCACTGGTTAATAAGAAGACTGCAAGTCTCTGTCCGACTTCCTGGAAGCACAGGCTCTCCACCAATTGCGCATGCCTTCGCACTCGCTGTGCCATCAACATCAATGCTCTCATCGCCAGCGCTGGATACTTCTTGCAAAAATAATGAACATCCTTGGTATCGATAAAGAGCACGTCCAGGTCCACGTCCGATATGGCGGACGCGGGATATGGCCCACCATCGAATACCGCGACTTCGGCAACCACGGAGCCGGCAGTATCTACATGCATGACTTGTTCTCTGCCCTCTGCGTTCTGCTGGAAGACCCGTATCTGGCCATTCACAACCACAAAGAGCCCTTTCGCCTGGTCTCCCGAGACGAATAGAATCTCTCCCTTGTCGAAGTGAAGTTCCGCCCCCCGGTGCGCGATGTCCGCAAGCTCCTCCTCAGCCAGGCACCCGAACAGGGCTGTACGTTGCAGGGCCCTGATTCTTTTGATCTCCGTCGTGTTCTCCACCAACGATGCCTCGACTATGACCTAGGTCATAGCATACCCCTGATCTACCCGCAGAATCTATCCGTTGAGGCTTTGCCGCCGAATACTAAGGAACCGTTGAGGCTTTGCCCGAGACTGGAATCCAGGGACGGCCG
This sequence comes from uncultured Acidobacteriaceae bacterium, assembly GCA_963736535.1. GTDB lineage: Bacteria > Acidobacteriota > Terriglobia > Terriglobales > Acidobacteriaceae > PALSA-350. Next base: position 615,547 of record CAVTPN010000001.1, on the reverse strand, counting down.
CATGTCCTACGATTCCTATTGGATGCTAGTCCTCCAATGACTCCTGAGACGGATCCATCGAGTCTAAGGGCGCGACCTCGACTATTCATCGGAGGACAATGTGATGGAGACCGCAATGGTCACGCCCCCCTCCGAACTCCTGGTTCTACCGAAGAAAAGCTATTTGAACAGCGAATATGGCCTTAAATCGTGGCTCCTGACGCAGGACCACAAGCGCATCGCTCTCCTCTATCTCTTCACGACCAGCTTTTTCTTCGTTATCGGTGGCACGGCGGCCTCACTCATTCGATTAGAACTTCTGACGCCCGGTGGCGATCTCGTGGCCTCGGACACCTACAACAAACTGTTCTCCATACACGGGATCATCATGGTGTTTTTCTTTTTGGTGCCGGTAGCGCCTGCTGTCCTGGGCAACTTTCTTATACCGCTCATGATTGGCGCGAAGGACGTCGCCTTCCCGAAAATCAACCTCATCAGCTGGTACCTGTTTGCCATAGGGGGCTGCGTCGAACTGTATATGATGCTCTGCGGCGGGGTGGATACGGGATGGACTTTCACCACGCCGCTCAGCACTCACTTCATCAACACCAATGTAATCGCCGCAGCCATGGGAATTTTCATTGCCGGCTTCTCCTCCATATTGACTGGGCTCAACTTCATCGTCACCATTCACCGTTTACGTGCCCCTGGCTTAACATGGTTTCGCCTGCCGTTGTTCATCTGGTCTTACTATGCGACGTCCATCATTTTTGTCCTGGCTACGCCGGTAATCGCGATATCGATGGTGCTTCTTGTGCTGGAGCGGGTCTTCGGGATAGGCGTTTTGATCCGACACTTGGCGGGTATCCGCTTCTCTTTCAACATCTCTTCTGGTTCTATTCGCATCCGGCCGTATACGTCATGATTTTGCCCGGTATGGGAATCATCTCAGAAGTGATTGCATGCTTCTGCAGAAAACGGGTCTTCGGATACACCGCGGTTGCATTTTCATCCGTAAGCCATTGCGGTCTTTAGTTTCTTTGTCTGGGCCCACCATATGTTCATCATGGGTATCTCGAACTATTCCGCCCTCGTTTTCTCCATCATGAGCATGCTTGTCGCTGTACCCTCTGCCATCAAAGTCTTCAACTGGGCGTCAACCATGTACAAGGGCTCGATCAGCTTCGATACGCCCATGCTCTATGCGCTGGGCTTTCTCGGCCTCTTCACCATCGGTGGACTGACTGGAATCTTCCTGGCTTCGCTCGGCATCGACATTCACTTAACCGAAACGTACTTTATCGTGGCCCACTTCCATTACGTGATGGTCGGCGGCATGGTAAGCGCTTATATGGCAGGCTTGCACTTTTGGTGGCCGAAAATTACCGGACAGGAGGTATCCGGAATCATTGGGGAGGTTGGCCGCTGTGATTCTCTTTATCGGGTTCAATCTCACATTCTTTCCGCAGTTTATTCTTGGTTATCTTGGGATGCCTCGACGCTATCATGCGTATCCTCCGGAATTCCAGGTGTTGAATGTCCTCTCAACCGCCGGCGCCTCGATTCTTGCCATCGGCTATCTACTCCCAGCTGCTTATTTCCTCTGGTCGTTGAAGTATGGGAAGATCGCGGGAGCGAATCCGTGGCGGGCTACCGGATTGGAGTGGACGGTCCAGTCGCCTCCCCTCACCGACAATTTTCTTGAAGTTCCCCTGGTCACGGAAGAAGCCTACGATTATGACAAGGTCGGCGATCGGGTAGAAGTGATGGGTTGAATCCGTCCTCGCAGAACCAATCGCTACCAACCGCCGCACACCGAAGGCCCTCAATGAATGCAGAAACGCGCATCACCGAAACCGAAATCTCGAACCTGGTCGAGCGATTCTATGCAAAGGTCCGCGTGGACCCGGACATCGGCCCTGTCTTCAACGATGCGGTACACAATTGGGACGCCCATTTGGCTCTCCTGAAAGACTTCTGGTCTACGGTGCTGCTGACCACGGGACGATATAAAGGCAATCCACTTCTTGCACATTTCCCCCTGCCGATCGAGGAGAGATATTTTGCCCGTTGGCTGAAGCTCTTCTCAGAGACAGCAAACGAGGTCATGCCGGCCTCGCACGCTGTGATGGTTACGCACAAGGCGGATCTCATCGCGATGAACATGAAACGAGTACTCGCATCGCGGTAATGGGCTTCTCTTGTCTGACTCGGAGGACGGCGTCGAACGCAAGATAGAGGAAAGAGATCAATGGCGAACAGCTTGATGCAATTCGACCTTGCCAGGGAGATGATGCACTCCGAACAGAAGAGACCCTGGCCCATGGGCCGCTATGCCAGGACGTTGTTAAAAACGCCGGACTTCAGGATGGTGCTCGTCTCGATGGATAAGGGCTGCATCTTGAAAGAACATCATGCGGATGGCAGTATTTCTCTCCAGGTGTTGAAGGGTTCCATACGCTTTACTGCTCAAGGAGACAATCACTGTATCCAGGCAAACAGCGTCTTGACGCTGGGCCCTTCGATCAAACACGAGGTGGAAGCGCTTGAGGAATCGGCCTTTCTACTCACGATCGCCTGGCCGAGTAACCAAAGCTAGTGTCCCGTCCCTAAAGTTCGTTAAAGAACTCCTCTTCGGCTTTGTATCAGGGCACGACTTCAGTCGTGCCGCAAACACTGCAAAACCAAATGGGCTTCAGCCCCTGAGAGCAGTTTCTGGAACATTTTCGACTCCTCGAATTGTTCCAGGAACTTCAGGGACAGGACACTAGCGTACTGCGTCATTAATAGGCGCGAGTATTGCCCAGCCACAAATGACGGGTGCCAAAAGTAACCTCCGAAACGATAACCGGGGATGCAAGAAAAGAGTCTCGACGGCCAACTCCGAGCGCGATATCCTGTTGGCAGTTGATTTCGGCAGGGGCGGCTTCTCGGCAGCAGTTCCCTGGCCGGCAGTTTCCGGTAGCCTACGGACTAAGCGCGAGCGAAGGACAGTTTTACCGCTGTCCGGTGACACACCCGATCCTCGTCACAAAATAGGCAATCCAAGCACCCCGCCGCGGCGGGATTTTTTATGCACGCACCCTGCTTCCCCGAGCAGTAGAAGAACCGCTGTCCCTAGCTTCTCTCACATTCCACTCTCAATTTCCGGAGCCACCTTATGCCCAAAAATGAAGTCAGCGATCCCATCACCGATCAGGAAATGGCCTTTGCCCTCCTGGTCCTCTCTGGCGCCATGACCGACCGTCAGGCCGCCGAAGCTGTCGGCCTAAACCCCGACTCTGCCGCCTACACCAAAGCCAAACCCAGTGTCCGCGCCTACATGCTCGAGCACCCCGCCGCCGTCCAGCAACAGCCCCTGCAACAACAGGCCGACCTGTCCCGGCGCGCCGTGGAGCAACTGCGCCGCCTCAGCCCGGACCGCGAGCAAGTACTGGCCCGCCTCTGGGAACTCGCCCACCTCAGCCCCGAAATGACCCGAAACAGCATTACCGGACAGGTCAAGGCCATTTCGATGATCGTGGCCATGCAAAACTTCATCCCCGACCGTCGCGCCCTTTCTTCAGAAAGGAAATCCACCCCTCCGCCCGTTCTGCAAGAAGATTCGCCTGCCGAGCCCGCTCCCGCCCGCCCCGGCGTGCCGTGGGGCGCTGTGGGGCAGGCGCCTCCGGACCCTGGCCCAAGCCAGTCCACCTTCGCCCACCGCTTTAACCCTTCGGAAGCCCACCCACCTGTCGCCCTGTTCACTTCTGTTCCAGACCTGGGAATTCCTTTTCCTATAAAAGAGACCCCCTTAAACCCCTTTGTCCGCCCCCGCTGAGCTGCTAATCCGCAAAAAGGCGCCCTTCCGAATACAGGAGCTGGGGGCCCTGCTTCTCTCACCGTGGAGAAGGCCCCTATCAATTTTGTCCCCGCTGGAGAAAGCTCCTGGAGCATAGCGCGGTCTAATCTGAGGAATGAGGCAATTCGACCGAGGCTCGTCTCCATAGATTGCTCGACTTGCTCCTCGGGCAGGTCGACGAAGGTGGTCGAGAGATTCGAGAGCAGCTCTTCAAAGGTCAAACGCTCAACCAGGGACTGCTCGACCTGTCGCCTTCTTGCTCTTTGCCACAACAACGCAAAGACCAGCAGGGTCTCTGCAAAGACCAAAAAGATAGCGCCGATAATGTATTTTCGATAGTTGTCCCAGGCGCTCGGTACACGGTTCAACATGATACTGCCGGGCGGAACACGGTTTTCATTCAATCCCCAGCGTAGCAATGCTCGCCAATCGAACATATAGACGTTGGTGTCGTTGACAATGGGTATGTTCTGTGCCTTTTCCCCTTTAAGAATCCTAACGGCGAGAGAGCCAGCAACCCGGCCTTCGTCGCCATAAGGAGTCACGTAGCCGCCCACCGTACCCTGGCCAATAAACGTATCCTCCATGACAAAGACCGGTGCATTTGCGGCGCCGACAACCATCGGCAGAGACTGAGTTTCGTCAATGTAATGCGTTCCAGCAGCATCTTGCGAGATCGCGGTATAGAAGACAATAGAATGTTCGGGAAGCCGCCTCAGCCGCTCGAGGAGCGCGGGCATCTCCAGGTTGCTGAGATAGGTGAACTCCAGCTTGGATTCGTAACTGTGCAGTTGCTCTTTGACTATGGCCTCAAGGCGCCTGTCGTACCAAAGCACGCCACCACCGACCACAACAATATGCCTGGCGCCAGGTTCGAGTTGCAGCGCCGCCTCGAGGGTCTTTGCTGCGTTGATCGTTCGCCACGCCCCCGTAAAACGGGAGTCGAGCTTCAGGTTGTCTAGTTGTTCTTCGGTGCTCGCACAAAATACGACCGGAGTATTCGGGCCAAATTCTTCGTGTGACTCGGCCATGAACCTGATCGGAGATGTTCCAACGGCGATGACTACATCTGGCTTGCGATCTCCATATCTGCGGATAAACCCCTGACGGACTTCCATGCGGGAAGCCGGGTCGGAAAACAGGATTCCTTGCAACGTCTCCACATACAATTCAATCTGGTAAGGCGAATTTTCCAGAGCCGCACGGATCTCGCGATCCACGAGAACGGAAGCGGGCGACGAGGGGCCCAGTGAATAGAAAATAAGAACGCGCCGGACTTCTTTGGCCGGTGCTGCAGCAATCGACTGCGATAGCAGACAGTAGGCAGCCAGGAGAAGAACAAGCTTCGCCAGCCCCCAGTTTCCCTGTTGCCGATGGCCGTTTCGCTCGGGAGGACGATTGCTAAGGCCCCTGGGTTTCGGCAGCAAATCGCGGCAATTTCTTCGAGCGGCCAACGAATCACCTCAAACTGGGGTCATCACCGCCACCGTTTTGCTAAGAACGTGGCGACTCGATCGCGTAAACAGCGACTTCAGCTTCAGCCCCGAGGGAATTCACTCCAGGGACGAGCTTACCCAACCCACAGTGCCAGACGGTTTAGCTTGGTGGATAATATCAAACTCTTAATGCCCCACACGACGGAATAGGGATCATCCATTCGTGAACCGCCCCAGACGGTGAAGGAAAAGTTCGCGGCCACCGGGCACCTGGCGGCGCATGAAGACTCCCCCTGGCAAAGTTTTGCTGACCCATGCAGGATCAGAGAGCCACCGAGCAAGATGGGGCTGAAGTGCTAACAGATGCCAAGTCATGATAGCGTGGGGCATGGAACAGACCGACTCCGTGCGATGCTGCGCCAGCGATAGATGTATTCTGAGGTTTTGTCTCCTGAAGTTGTCGAAGGGCCTATAGCTCAATTGGTTAGAGCAGCGGACTCATAATCCGTTGGTTCCAGGTTCAAGTCCTGGTGGGCCCACCATATCCGAATCATGTGTTATCTACTGCAGCAGTTCCTTCGCCAGCAGCATGCCACGGAATCATCCTGTTGCACATCCCGCAAGAGTGGACGGCGAAAAAGAACCTCGCCCGAAGAACGATCGGGCGAGGCCTAAGGAAAAAAGCATACTTTAGCCTATAAAGTTTCGAGAGCCTGCGAGACTGTCACAACTGACAGGTCTGCGCCGGATTGGCATGCGGCCACTTTCGCTAGATACCCCCGCGCATGGCATGGAAAGGTGTGTGGATCAGAATGGCCATATCCATAAAAAAGGTGCGGTTCTGGATATAGCTAAGGTCGTACTGTATATTCTCGTGGATCGGAAAGGCCCGGTCCGCGCTCAGTTGCCATAGGCCGGTAATCCCGGGAATCACCTGAAGCCGTTGCCGTTGGCGGGAGTTATAGCGGCGCACAATGAAGGGCATCTCCGGGCGCGGCCCGACCAGTGACATATTTCCCAGGAAAACGTTGATCAGCTGTGGCAGTTCGTCCAGGCTGGCCCGCCTGAGAAACCTGCCGATCCTGGTAATTCGGGAATCACAGGATTCCGTCGGAGACAAATCGTATCTCGGCGCGGTCGTATGCATGGAGCGGAACTTGTACATGTCGAAGAGCTTTCGATTGCGACCTACTCTTTTCTGAACGAAAAGCGCGGGGCCGGACGAGTCCAGCCTTATCAATACCGCAATCAGAAAAAGCACCGGGGCCAACAACAGGAGAAGAAGAGACGACACGATCACATCTGCAGTTCGCTTAACCACTTCATAGTGAAAGGGCGCGATGGGGTCAGCCGTGGAGGTAAGCAGCAGGCCGCCCAGGTCAATCGATTCAGTCCACGATGGCTTCTCCACCGCCGAATCAATAAGAAACGCGATCCCCACTCCGGCTTGCTTCGCAGCGGTTGCGGCGACGGCCAGCTTTTCCGGACAAAGATTTGAGACGGCGACGATCAGCATCTTGCACCGGCAGGACTGCAGCAGCGGCGTTGTCAGCGGCCCACTTTGCACGGTAACGGAAAGACCGCGGCGGTATCCCATCTCGTATATGCGCTCTCCGCTTCGCGTGGGGTCATCATCGATTACGGTCACTGGACGCAGTCCCAACCGGGGTGAATAAAGAAGGGCCGACACCATGCGCCTGGCTGCGTCCCCTGCTCCATACACGACCACACGATCGACGCCGTACCCTCTGACATACAGGATGCGCATCATTGCGATCAGTATCTGCTTCTCAAGAATCAGCAGGAGCGGAAGCAGGATGAGAGCGACAAGGAATGCCGCGTTGGGAACGTTCAGATGTAAAAGGAAGCTGCATAGCGACAGCAGGAGCAGGGACTGAGCGGGAATGCGAAGTGCGTGTTCCGTCGCTCGAATCTGGAGCAGGCTGCCGCCTCCGCGATAAGCGCCATCTCTTTGCAGCAGAAGCACCATGAGCAGACCGGCCACGACACTGACAGCCGCAACCTCACGCATGGAATAGTGGGGCTGGCGGCCAATGTGCAGCGATACGTAAAGAAAATAGGCCGCAAAGACTCCCGACGCACAGGTGAGAACATCCGCCAATACCTCGCAGAGAGTCATCACCCTGGGGAACGGCGCTCGGGAAATCACCTGCCTTTCCCCGCGCGAATCGGCGACAGTCTCCGTGTAGAGGCCCGATGCGAACGATCCTGCTGCGATAGATCGAGGTGCGGCCATGTTCACCCCTCTGCACGCGAAACCCAGTGCGTTCCGTGCGGTTATAGAGATTGTCTTTCTGTTGCGGCGGCTTGCAGCGAAGCGGAAAACCTGGCGTTGTGAGGCAGCACAGCAGAGGTTATGAGCCCGCGATAGAGCCCCAGGTACTGCTGGGCAAGAAGCGAAGACGAAAACTGGGGCAGAGAGATCGGCGTCCTCGCCGGTTGATTCACGGTTGCGACAATAGCTTCCGCAAGCGCCTTTTCTTCATCTCCGCGCAAGGCTACGAAGCGGCAGTGATCGCCCCCAACTTCGCGAAAGGCCGGTATGTCTGAACAAACAACGCGGCACCCCGCAAGGAGCGCCTCAGCCACCGGCAGACCAAAGCCCTCGGTGATGGAGGGAGTGACCAGAGCTTCGCATCGCCCATAGCACCACTGCAACTCGGGTTCCGAGAGTCCTTCAAGAAAATGGACCCGCCCGTCCAGGCGTAGATCAGACACGAGTCGATGGATACGGCGGCTTTCTGGTCCGGCAATGCCGATGACCACAAGTTTCATCTTCCGGTCGATCGCTCGCTGTCGTAACAGGCGATCGAAGGTCCGCAGCAGTAGAGGGATGTTCTTGTTGCGGCGGTGCTGCGCAACGCAGAGCAGGAAGGGCTCACCCTGCCATCCGGGGATCGGAGACTGTATGGCACAGAGCGGCTCCGCCTCTACGCAGTTGTAGATGCGGGTGGCTTTTCGCCACGTGGTGGCCGGCGCATACCGCCTTAACAGAATCCCCGTAATTTCCGAGACGCAGGCGATCGCGTCGACATTGCGCAGGCATTGCTGCAGAACCAGCCGATTGAAGATCCACTTGGGAAAGCCAAAGTTCTTCGGAATCTCATAGGGGTATAGATCATGCAGGGTCAGTACGATCGGACAAGCGAACGATGCGCCATCTACAGGCATAGGGAAAGTCAGATGGACAACGTCAGCCCGCAGACGAGCAGCCAGGGCCGGCAACTCCCGGTAGTACCACACGTTCCGGCTGAGCGAGCTCACCTCCATCTCGGCGATGTGAATCGTTAGCCGAGGGTCGGGCTCGAAGCCTGCATCCTCGACCATCGCGAGCTGCCATGGCGCGACCACAAGATGCACCGCGGAAATCTCCGGGAGCTGCAAGAGGCATCGCACCACATTGAAAGCGTGGCGCTGCAACCCCGAGATTTGCGAGGAGAAAGAAGCCGCAGCGATGAGAATCTTCATAATTTCGATACCTCCTGAACCCGGTAAAGGATGGCAATGGCGTAAACAAAGCACGCTCCTCGGTTTTGCCGCAAGGGCCGGCGCGACGGTGGCAGATATACCAAGGGCCCAACTGCACCGGCGTTCGTCGGGTGCTTTTTCATGCGGCGCCTCGGCGCAGAACGATCGAGCGAGTTCGCTTGCGCACTGCCAGGAGAACTTCGGCCGCAAGTATCTTGCCCGGATGGCTCGGATCGACCCGCGACCAGTAATCTCGTATCAGGATCAGAGCCGCCGTAGTGGCGAAGACAAAGAACGTCAACCCCAGGGCGAGCAACAGCCGGGGAGGAAACGACTTTTTCTCGGGTATTCCGGGAGAGTCGATCACACTGACCACCGGAACATCCTTCGCCTCCTCAATCCGGGCCATCTCGTACTGCTGCGTGAGCAGCTCATACACCGTCTCCTGGACTCGTACCCGGCGGTAAAGATCGGCGTAAGGAACCGCGAGCCGTGGAAGCTGCCTCAATGGCGGATAGAGTTCGCCCTTGTCCTCGAAGTCAGATTGAGCACCGGCGCCTGGAGCGGCCTTCGCAATCAAAGGGGCAGACGAACCCGTCATTTTTTCCAGGTCGCGTTGCAGGCTCGCAATGCGCGCTTCTGTCTCGTGGACCCGCACGTTTCCGTCACCATAGATTTGGCGCAGGGATGCAAGCCCAGACTGCGCGACCAGCAGTTCTCCCTGCAGACGCGCACCCGCATCGACCATGGCACGGGTCTGCTCCTTGATATCGATGGTGCTGTTCCTGCTCGAGAATTCGCTCAGGTCAAGCTGCGCGCGTTCGAGGTCGGCCGCGACCGAATGCAGGCGCCCCTCGATGAAGATGCGTTCCTGGTGAGCGGCCGAGGTACTGGTCTGCGTAACCAGCTTGTTCAGTTCGTCAAGATAGGCCTGGGCCAGGTCGCGAGCCCGCGCAGGATCTTCATCCTCCACCTCAACCGTGATGACGCCGCTCTTCTTGTCCTCGGTGATGGTCGTTCGGTGGGCAAGGCGCTTGGCCGTATCGATTCGATAGCGGTTGTGATACAGCTGTTGCAGATGGAAACGGTCGATCAGATGGCCGCTTACGGTTCCACTGTGCAGAAGATTGACGAAGAGTGCGGTGGTCGTGTGCGCGCCCAGTAGACCGCCTGCCAGGCTGCCCAGCCCACCCAGAGCGCCGGAACGCGATGTGAGCGCGGCCAGCATCATCGCTCCCGAACTCTGTTGATCGGGCGGCATAATGCTCCCGCTGGACTTATAGCGTTTGGGAATGAGGAATGCGAAGGTAAGACCCACGATGAACGCGATGATGGTTACTCGCGCGAGCATGCGGCGATGGTTCCAAAGCAGCATCGCACGGACTGCCCAGTGCTCCGGCGTTTGCTCCTCGTGCTCGAAGGCGGTGACAATGGATGCCGGAACGATGGTGGTGAAATTATGCGGATTCGACATGTTTGCCTACAGGGCTGCCACCGAGGCAGTGATGGCGATGGACGAGGCGAGCTGCGCCGTGGTGAGCAGATTTCTCCATAGCAGCGAGGCGCCGATGATTTTCTGAGGAACTACGACCACATCGCCGGGATTGAGTTTGGTCGATAGCACGTTGGGGTCGAACCACTCTCCCGAACGACGGCCGATCACCGAGCCATTGGCACGAATGATGAAGATCTCTTTGCGATTCGCAGTCGAGTTGGTTCCTCCCGCGTGACTCAGGTACCATCCGGCAGTCTCGCCTGGCGCAAAGGTGAGGGCAGTCGCGTTGTAGACCTGCCCGGTGACGAGCACAAAACCCGGCTGCTTGGGAATCGTCAGCACGTCGCCGCGACGCAGTTCGATATCCGCCGGCGTATTGGCCCAGCTGTCGATATCGGCGGTTATGTGGATCACCATGCGGCCGGCTGGCGGATGACTCTTCAGGTCCTGCAACACCTCGTCCTGTTGAGCTTTGATCAGCTGCAACGTGCCGGTGTCACCGCCTGACAGGTTGGGTGAGAGCCGCGCAGCGGCCGAGTTGGTCTCGATCTGCCGAATAAGTTCCTCCCGGCTCTTCTGCTCGAGCTCACGCACTTGCTCCCGGACCAGAACGGCGCCCATGGGATAAGCCGTGGAAAGAAATCCTCCCGCCCTGCGCAAAACAGAGCTAAGGCGTTCGCCATCCTGAAAGCCGTAGTTCCCGGGAAATTTGACCTGGCCTTCGATGGTTATCGATTCGCCTATATCGTTCCATCCGGTGATCTGATGGATGGTGAGGATGTCGCCCGGTTTGAGCAGGAGATCCGCATTCGGGTCCGTTCCATCGACCGCCGCGCCAATACGCACCATGGCGAGACTCTCAACGATCCGATTGCCGTTGGTGACGTCATAGCTGGTCAGGTCGGCTTTTTCCAGCAGAGCGTCCCGTTTGAACCCGCCCGCCATGCGCACCAGCTGCGCGGCAGTCATCCCTTTTGACATGGGGTATGAGCCCGGACGTTGTATCTCACCAAGAATCGTGGCCTTGGGTGCGTCCACTTCGTAACGTCCGAAAATGCGAATGGTATCGAATGGCTGGAGAGCGAGGTTCCCATTACCGATCAATACATCGGGTACATCAAAATCGATGGTCTCGGCGTGAAGATCCGGCGGAACCAGGCGGACAATCTCTCCATGAGCAGCGGGCTCGGGCAGTATGTCTCGATAGCTGTGCAGCACATCGCCGAGGCGCATGCCATCCATGTAGGGCAACCGGCCCGGACGTGCGACATGGCCCTCCAGATAAACGGCCCGCTCACTATAGGGCAGGATTGGTTCGACGCGAATACGATCGCCATCCTGTACCTGAAACACATCGATCGCATTGCGATCGGCCTGAGGACTTTGCTCGCCGGCGAGATTCAGTGTCACCGTTTCGCGCTGATGGTTGGGATCGATGCGCTCAATTCTGATGTGGCCAAGCGAAGCGGCAACCGTAAAGCCACCAGCATCATTGAGGAGCGCAGCCAGCGAAGTTTCGCCGGCTTTCACCTCGTAAATCGCGGGACGCTTTACCGCACCGTAAACCGCGACCTCAGGACCGGCCGGGGGGACCAGCAGCGTGTCCCCGCTTTCAAAACGGGCGCTTCCGTTGCGAACGCCGTGCAGCAGGAAGTCGTAAAGATCGACCTCCTCCACCAGCTGCTGCCCGCGCAAGTGGCGCAATGTGCGCAGTGAACCTGCCGCCGTGGGACCACCAGCGGCGTACAGAGCGCTCAGCGGAGTTGCCAGCGAACTGATGTCGTAACCGCCAGGACGCTGCACGTCGCCGACTACGTACACCCGCACCGATCGCAGGCGCGAAACCGTGATCACGACCTGAGCATTGCGATACTGCTGTTTGAGGGCGTTTCCGATCAGGCCCTGTGCCCGCTCCAGAGTGAGGCCCGCAACTTCCAGCGAGCCCGCTTCAGGCAACAGGATACGGCCGCTGCGGTCAACCATGCGGGTGATGCCGACGGTAACGCTGCCCCACATGTTGATCGTGAGGGTGTCCCCCGGACCGACCACGTAGTCCGGTCCAAGAGGTGTGTCCAGCGGGGTGTCGCGAGCCGATACGCCGCGCGCGGCAACGACATCACGGTTCAGGAAGACTTCAGAGCCGAAGCGCTTGAGGCGCGCGGTCTGGTCGGGAATTTGCGTATAAAGATCGCGCATCGATCGCAGATTGTATGGCGAGGGCAGGCGAAGCACTTTCGGCAGATCGGTCGATGAGTTTACCTCTTCGCGATCTCTTTTTTCTCCAGGGGCCGGGCGAGCGCCGGCAGAACCCATCGACCGGGTCGCTGTTGATGGTAGACCACCTGACTCTATGCGCGACTGTCCCGAAGTCCAGTCCTGATTCGCGCCGGGAGTCTCGGTGCATTTATGCCGCCGGTCTGCATGGGGGCGCGCTGCCCAGCGCCGGTATCCTCGCTCGCACCACTTAAGCCAGGTGCGCCGCTCTGGAGATCATCGTCGGAGACATATCCACGCGCACGCAGAAAGCTGGTAATACTTGCACGCAAGCCCGCGTTGCCGGCAATCTGGTCATAGAGCATCTCGTCGGAGATCTCATTCGCATCGATCTGTGTGCCCTGCTCCTGCAGGCGATCAGCCACCTGGGATTTAAGCTCCAACACCAAGTCAGGGTTTTGCTGCAGAATGTCGATGATCTGGCTGGAGGAGAGGCTGTACGACGCCGCCAGGTTGCTGGTGTTTGTAAAGCTGTTAGGATCGCTATATTTTTCGCCGCCATCGGTGGTCGTTGTCGCTGCACTAGCTGTCCGCGCCTGTAGTGGGCTGCGCAGTGGACTGTGGAGTGCGCTGCCCGGGAACAGGCGAAAGCTGCGCCTGACCGTGGGCGGTGGCTCCGCCGGCGAAGAAAACCATCAGCATCGATGCCCCAACGAAGAACGCAATTTGCGGGGCGCGCATGCTGAGGGTACCGCGGTGCGCAGGCCGGCTTGTGGTCTGGTTGACTGCACCGGCGGAAGTGGAAGATTGCTGCATGGGCTTTGAACTCTATAACTTGAACGTAAGGAACCAGGCCCGTAGGCGTGTCATGCGTTCGTCAGTGAATTGTCATTCTTTTGTTGTCGCGGGAAGAGACTCGAATCCGGTTCTGGGATCGAACCTGGCCTGTTCCCGCCGGATGGACGATCAGGATCAGATGCTCCGGGCACGCAGCTTCATTTGCTGCCGCCAACGAAATAACTCCCACATATAGCGACCCCCCTCCACGACGTGAAAGCGCAGGCGGAAACAAATGAAGCGGAACTGTATCCGGTATCGGCGGAGGCGCACCGGAAGGGTGTCGTTCGCGGACGCGGGCGAGATGGGCGGGGGCAAGCGCAAAGGCAAAAGCGCCCGCCGCAGCGTACGCTTCGCCGGAACGCCTACGGATGCAAGCTCCCTTTGCAGCAGCAGGTATAGCTTGCTGCCGGGAAAGCTGGCGAGAACAGAGCGGGAGCCATACAGTTCTACCCAAAGCCGCGCGGAACCGGAAAGACGATCGACGGTCCAGCGGGTCAGCGACGCTGGGGCGAAATCCCCCATCACCTGAGTGATCAGTAGCGTCACCACACCAAGCGCCAGCGTGGCCCTCGGGTTCTCCTCGGCAAGGCACTGAAGTTCTTGCCAGAATGCATCATTTTCGCGGTGAGCGAGTACATGGCGGCGAAACTCGAGCAAATGCGCCGCGCGTGAGAAGTCGCTGCACACGTGTTTAAACAAGTGCAGTGCCTGTCCGAGAAGCAGGTCGGCCGGTGAAAGCGCCGGCATGCAGATACCATGGAAACGACGCTTCACTGCGCGTGCCAACAAGGGGGAGTCGCCGTTGATATTGGTCTCCACGTGCAGCTCGACGCACCGGTAGGGCACATTCTTGTACAAATCCTTCAGCGAACCTTCAGGGATATGGTCCGTCTTGAACTCCCAACTTCTGCCGCTGATCGCGTGCAGCCGATAGCCTCTGCGCTCGAGCATCTGCCGCGCCTGCGAGATGCTCTTCTCCGCTACCAGAAAATCGAGGTCCAGCTGTGATCGCAACTGCAGCTTCGGTACTGAATGCGGCCAGAACGAAAATCCTTTCAAGATGGCATACGAAAGATTGGCGCCCTGAAACTCACGCTGGATCTCGATCGATTCGTCGACCATACCGCGGAGCCGCTCCGTATTGTCGATCAAATTCTGCTGCAGGCGGGCCATCACTGCCCGCGGCAACAGATCGCTCAGTTGCAGCTCGAGCACTCGATCGAGGAAATACAACGCCAGACCGCTGGTATCCAGCCAGTACAAGAGTTGTTGCCATTCATGATCCGAGAGGTGCCACAACCGCGCGTACTGTTCAGGCAGAGGATCGCAAAAAAGCAGCAGGACGGCCTCGCGCGCTTGCAGTTGCCTGCCCAGAGGCTTGGGTGACGCGTTCGTATGCAGTGTGGACATGGAAGCCAACCTGAGTGCGCCTCGGGATCGCCAACTCTGCATGCGGATAGCAAATTGCCCGGAGGAACTTAACTGTCCTGACTGTAGCCGCCTCTCGATTGCTGATTGTCATGTCACCGTAAAGCGATTGTCATTGCCTTGTCGCCGAGACGTTGCGGTACCAGATCTGAAAAATGCATTGCGCGAGAGGTTGGGTACAAGCTGGGACTTGGTTGAGTTCTGCAAGTGACAATCAATTGACAAAATGCAGACCATCGCGAGACACATCGGAGCACGATTATCGCTACTGTGGCTGTTATGCCGCGTCCGATCCGGAATTGTCTTCTCTCGAAAATGGCACGGTCAGCGAGGCCAATCGCCTTTGCCCTGGCCTTGCTCTGCTCTGCCCTCTGCGGGGCCGCACAGAACACGCCGCTTTTGTCCGGCGGTGTAGGGTTCCTCACCAACACCAACACCGGTAACACAACCTTCACCCCGATCATCGAGCCTTTGCTGGCGGCGCCGATTGGCCCGCATATTCTCGTTGAGTCGCGGGCGGCCCTGCTCGAGACCTGGGCTCCCAGTGGCAACAGCGCCCAACCCGGCTACGATCACACCCACTTCATCGGACTCACTTATCTTCAGGGAGACTACGTCGCTTCGCCGCACATCACGGTTGTAGGCGGCAGCTTTCTGCTTCCCTGGCAAAGCTATAACGAGCGCCTGTCGCCCATCTGGATCGGGCTCTTCCAGGACGGCCCAATTGCCTCCAACATCGGTCTCATGTCCACCGGCCTCGGCGTCGGTGGCCAGCTTCGCGGCTCCGCTATCTCGCGGCCTAAATACTCCCTCGCCTATGCTGCCTACTTCTCCGCCCTCTCTACGAATTCCCAGTTCTCCTCCCAGCGCTCCTCTGGAGGCCGCACCAGTCTTTACCTGCCGGAAAAGCGTCTGGAGATGGGCTTCTCGTACAGTCGCCTGCTACAGGGCACGCATGAGAATTTTTTCGGCACGTACGTCTGGTGGGAGCCGAAGAATACCGGCTTCCGTTTTCGCTCGGAGTTCAACCGCGGCCAGCACGCACAGGGCTATTGGGCCGAGTTCGATTATCGTACGCAGGCCTTCGGAGGCCTCAACAGCTTCATTGGCCGGTTTGAACCTGTGTTTCGCATGCAGCAGACCTTCCGCCTCGACAACTCCCCTATCAGCGACGGCGTGCCGCTGGTGAACACGCAACGCGCAGATTTCGGTCTCGACTACAACCTGCCACACAACACCAGGATTCTTACCAGCTACGCGCGCCAGTTTTCCTCCACCGGAAACCACAACATCTGGGAGACGGGAATCGTCTACCGCTTCCTCTTCCCGGCCTGGAAAGGCAAATGACCATGAGTTCAAAACGTCTTCTCGTTGCCCTTACCATCCTGGCTGCGACGCCCGCGTTTCCCCAGGCTGCTCCGACAGAAAAAAAGCCGGTCACCGTCGCCCATGCGTCGCAACAGCATGAAGAAGACAAGCAGCTATTAGCCTTGATTGCCCTGACTGGGGCGCCTTTGCTACCGCCGGTTGTACAGCAGGACCATCCTTCTGCTCCACCGGCAAGCAAAAAGCCGACAGTAGCCCAGGCAGCGCAGCCGCATGAAGACGAAGGCGAGCGCATCTTCCAGCAGAACTGTTCTCGCTGCCACAACGCACCGGAAGGTTTCCCGCCGCGCATCTCCGGCACCATCGTGCGCCACATGCGCGTACGCGCTTCGCTCAGCAAGCATGACGAGGAGCAGTTGCTCCACTTCTTCAACCCGTAGAGTGTGTCACGACCCACGGGGGGCCGCCTCTGGTTTACTGACAAAGGACGGGTGCCCCATATCTCGCTCGTTTTTCGCGAGATGTGGGATACCACCGAGGTCGACCGCTAAGTGCATCGGATGAATCGAAAGTCAGGGGGAAAGAGCAGCGGCATCCCACATCTCGCGAAAAACGAGCGAGATATGGGGCACCCGTCCTTTGTGAGGGAACCAGAGGCACTTTCCTGTTCCACCCGTCCCGTTCCTATACGGTTCTGTTAGGACACAGGCTCCGCCGGAATGCAATTCCAGACCGGCATCCGTTACTACGGTCAAAACGCTAGCGACTGTTTGGATGAAGGCTTTCAATCTTTTCAATGGCCCATGCGGCGAGGGCAGCGTCTGCCGTGTCCGTCTTCTGTATGGACTCCAGTGTGGTGAGTGATTCCGTATCTCCCTGCCAGGCCACAATGCGCATTGCCCGCTCGCGTACCCCTTTGTTGTCGCTAGCGAGCGCCTTGCGCACTTCTGGTAGAGCCGACGGGTTGGCCTTGACCAGCATCCACTCCGCCCGATCCGCCACTTGTCGATCGCTTGATCCCAGTGCCTGTACCGCGGGCGCGGCATCGGCTGCGATGCGGTCCCACATTTGAAATCCGGCCACAATGCCATCATAACGACGAAAGACCTTCGTCCGGCCGGAAGGCCAACGCGCCAATTCACGGGTGGCATCATTCCCCTGCAGCATAGCGAGCGCCCGCATCATCTCCATCTGGCACTTGAAGGACTTCATGATCACGTCAATTTCCGGTTGGGTGTATCGAGGCTTACCCCGTCTTACATTGTCGTCGCGGATGCCCTGCTCGAAAACGACCTCTCGTTGCAGCTGCGCTGGGATAGCCTTGATAGCTGTTTCCGGTTGGTGCCGCGCAAGCGCCACGGCGGCCGCACCTCGCACCGCGGGATCGTCATGCGACAGCAGCGGCAGCAAGCTGCCGGCGCTCACTTCGCCCGGCGCGCGGCCCAGCGCCTGCAGAGCCGATTCCAGTACGTGGGGGTCCTGGTCTCGGAGTAGAGGCAGCAACGCACTTGCCGGAGCACGCAGCATGCCCAGTGCCCAGGCCGCATTCGCGCGCGCATCCGCATTGCCGGACCGCAGTGCATCGGTGAAGGCAGATACAGGGGGACGTGGACGTGCCGTGACCAGCGCCAGTGCGGCAGCGCGCGAAACATGATCGTCCGCATCCGATAACCATTGCGCAAAATTCCTCTGAAGCGGAAATCCGCTATACCGGGACAGCTCCAGGATGGCCGCCATGCGAGCGCCGCTATCGCCAGAATCGGCCTTGAGGATGAGTTCGTGCAGCCTGCGCTCCACCGGCCTGCCCACTGCATCCGCGCCCAGCCGGGGATAGTCCACGTTGATGCCATCCACGCCCGCAGCGACTGCGGCTCTCATCCCGGCCAGGTCCATCTCATGATCGTTGGCGGAAAAGTTTGCCACCACGGCTTTGCCCTGCGGTGGTACTGCCTTACCTGGTCCTCGGTCACTCCCGGCTGCACCCATACGGTCCCGTCGCCGACATCGGTCGCTGCCGGATATAGCTTCTTCACATCTTCCCATTCACCGTTGAACTGAACCCGCTGCAGCATGCCTTCGCGTTCGAGTATTTGCAGCACTTCCGCCCCCAGGCCCTTGTCTTTCATATCCAGGACCAGGCGAATGTCCCGCTCGCGCGCTAACCGGAGTGCGTCCTGGAAGAGGGTCATATGCATATTCTTCGAATCGCTCGCCCATCCATAGGCCTGCGTCGCGCAATTGCAGGTCGCCGTAGTAGGTTGTCTCAACCTCGCCCACGCCGTCAGTCAACCGCTCCAGGATGCCATCATGGTTAAGCACGATCTTGCCGTCGAGCGTACGGCGAAGATCGATCTCCACCACGTTGCACCCCAGCAACGCAGCTTGATCCAGCGACTCCAATGTGTTCTCCGGCACATCTTCATTCGCCGTCCGATGGCAAAGCAACTGCACGCCTCCAGGCAGCAGCACTCCTGCGTGCGCAAGCGGCGCAGCGAACGACGCCAGCAGCAAGGCCATCATGCTCCTCATCTTGGTTCTCCTTGAGTTGGTTCTTCGCGAGCGTCCGATGCTCTTACGGTTGTGCCGGAACAGCGTGTTGTGACGGCGAAAGCAGGAACCGGAAGAGCAGCGCAATGACCAGGATCACGACAGCAAGCGAAAACAGCACGGGAGGATATCCGAACCTGGTCAAGAGGATGCCGGCGCCGGCCGTGGCAACGGATGCCACCAGCGCATTGCAGAACAACGTCATGGCCGCGGCGGTGCTGCGCTCCGCGTCTGGGGTCTCATTCATCAGCAGATTGTAGAGTCCTGGTGCACTCATCCACTGCGCCGCGGAAAAAGTTAGATAGAGCGCCACGGCCAACTGTCCATTCCTTGCTCCCGCCATCAAGCCGAGCACAACGGCGGCAAGCATCTGCGTAGCAGCGATGCCTTTTACCAATCCGAGCGCGCGGAGAACAAATGGGGCCAGAAGTCCCATGCACAGCTGCAACACCTGCACCGTGGAGAAGATCAGTCCGATCTGCGTCATCTGAACATGCAGTACCCGCGACAGATAAACATTGCCGAACGGGTTGAACGCAGCCAGTACCGCGGACCAGAGAGCCATCAAGGGCAGGAATCGCCACAGGAACGGATTGAGCTTCCAGGCACGCAACCAACTCCAGCGGTTCGCCTGAAAATCGAGCGAGGTTTCTTCCTGAGGCTGCGATGGTATGCGGAGACGCAGCACAGGAATGAGCCCTAAGAAGGCGACAGCGCACGAGACGAGGAGAATGAAGCGCTTCACCTCGGCGGGTTGCATTGCGAAACCGGCCATTCCCAGCCACTGACGCAGATAACCGCAAATAATGCCACCCAACATGCCGGTGCCGACACTGGCCGAGAAGATCAGGCTGAAGCCCGCGGTGCGGTTCTTCTCCGTGGTAAGCCGGGCCACCCCGGGAAGAAAGCAGACGCCCCAACTGCTCATCGCTAAGCCGGCCAGGAACGCCAGTCCGATCTGTGCCGGCTCCCAGACCCACACCGCGCGGATCGCGTTCACCAGGGGAGCGCTCACGAACAGCACGATCAGCAGCGGACGTATACCGATCCTTTGCGCCATCGCACCGGCGGGCAAGGTTCCTACCAGCGAGCCCAGCGTCATCGCGCCGCCTATCCATCCCATGGCCCGCTCATTGAAGCGGTGGTCCAGCAAGTACAGATTGAATAGAAAAACGTAGATCGCGAACCCGGCGTCGAAGAAGAAAGCAGCCGAGAAAAATATCCAGTAGCCACGACTAAGGTTCTTCTCCTGCAACCACGCGGCAGGATGCCTCCAGAAGGAGACAGCCGTCGACGCGTCGGGCGTAGGATCGAGCAGCAGTTCCATCAGCGATCCTCCTGCACCAGCACCCGCAGCCGATCGATGGCCCAATTCAAGTCAGTGTAGCGCAGCTCAAAAACCTGGGCGGTGAGGAGCCGCTCGATCGCCCTATACTGCGTGGCAAGCAACTGTGGCGGTCCATAAAGCGACTGCCGCATGAAGTGACGAGCCACATCCCTGCGGTAAGGCACAAGTTGCGGTGGCGAACTCGCGCGCCGGTTTAGAAAGACGATGAAGTCCACCCGCGCCGTTTGCGCGGTGGCGATACTCGCCACGCGCGCAGTCGGCATTTCGATCGAGGGTTTTCCCGCGGCGCGCGGCGTGATCTCAAGCCCTTCCACCTCTGGAAACAGCTGAGCCGCAGACGGCCGAAAGCGGACCTTATGGCAGTCGCCCGTCACCAGCCGCTTGGTTCCTCCATTCAGCAGATAGCTTCCGTCGTCGGTCAAATAAGTCCACCCCGCACGGGCGCATGCATACGATAGGGTCGACTTACCCGCTCCCGAGTCGCCGCACAACAGCACTCCTCGTCCATCCAGGGCAACACACCCGGCATGCACCGGCGTTGTATACCGGGCTGAGATGCAGCAACCAACCGTTCCCAGGATGAAATACTGCGCGTAGAGCCGATTTCGCAACGCGGCGCGTGAAATCACAATCCTCGTCTGGCAAGACTCCAAGTCGACCATGCTGTAGTTGTTCGCGTCGGCAACACACACCATGAACGGCTGCATATACCGGTACGTAGGCTCCGGAGGACACTCGGTGGTATGGGTATCCACCACTTGCACATCTACCCGGAGGGGCTCGGTATCGTGCTGCTTGGTGAAATTTCCCCAAAGCTCCTCGTATTGCTTGAGCACGTTTTCCGAGTTGGTGGTTACTTCGGCCGGGAAGCCAAACGGATAAAAAGTCGTCTGATAAGAGAGTTCCGGTGGTTCCATATTGTGCCTTTGAGGCTCTACACGCTGAGATGTGGTGCATGCGGCTTCGAGGTCTTCAATCGATAACATCATCCGTCTCCATGGGTTGTGGTGTTGAAGTGGTGTGGCCCTGTCTCCACTTCAGCTGCGTCCCGTCTGCCAGAACACATCATTTCTTTGTCCCGATGTATGCGAGCCTCGGCTTATCTTGAGAAGAGGCCAGGAAGCCTTCAGATTCTTCGATCAATTGACCTTCGCGAAGGCGGAATACACGCTGAGCACAAAACTGCTTGTGCACACGATGGGTCGCAAGCACGACCGTTATTCCGGAAGTGCTCAGATTCTCAAGTACCCGCCCTTCGTTTTCGTCATCCAACGCGGACGTTGCCTCGTCCAGGAGAAGAAGGGTAACGCCGCGAAGGATCGCTCGAGCGAGGCCCAGCCTCTGCCGCTGTCCTCCAGAGAACAAGATTCCGTTATCACCGACGCTGGTGTCGAGACCAAGAGGCAGCGCCGCTACAAATTCCCCCAACCGGGCGGTTGCCAGGGCATCCATCAGCTCTGCATCGCTCTTCTCCGCGAGCCCGAAGAGCAGGTTATTCCGTATCGAATCGTCGAGAAGGGCAATCTCCTGCGGCACGTACGCGATGCTGGTTCGATCCACACGCACAGTTCCCGCGTCCGGTTGGCAGACACCGGCGATCAGATTCAGGAGCGAGGTCTTGCCGCTACCAGAGACCCCGCGGAGCACCACGCTCTCTCCCACGCGCAGACGCAGATTCAGGTTTCGCAGGAGCGGCAGGTCTTCATCGAACGAAAAACTCACCCGTTCAAGTTCCAGGGAGAAACCGGCAGCCGGAATTTGAATCGGTAGCGCAGGAGTTCGCTGCACAAGACATCTATTCAGTTCGAAATCGACAATCCGAACGTTCTCAAAAGAACCCTCCATTTGACCCGCTATGAACGATATCTGGCTGATGAGGGGAAGCAGGCGTCGAGAGAGGACGAAATAAAAGACCAAAAGCGAGAGTACCTGGCGTACGTCGCCATGCCTCAGTTGGACGGCAACCACAACTCCAAGAAAGAGCAATACCACACCTTGATCGGAAAGGATGCGCACTAAGAGCGGAAGAAGAGCAACTTGTCGAGTGCTTACGGCAAGGCTTCCCGCTTGTTCAGCGATCCGGCCATGAAAGAAATCATGGTTCCCATAGGTGCGAATCTCCTTCCCGGAGGAGAGCATATCCGCCAGACTTCTCTGGAGCATGCGCAGCGAGCGCTCGCGCTCCGATGCGGCTCGATGAAGACTCTTGCGGATGAAGAACCGATGTACTCCATAGAACAGGACGACAGCAGCGCCCAGCCCGCACGCCGCCGCCAGATTCTGGTACACGAGAGCAACGGTCATAATCATCACGACCGCCACAGCAGCTATCAACTCAATGCAATGAAGGTAAAAATTCGAAGCTTCGCGCGCCGTATGGACGGTATGGTTCAGAAGCTCACTGCGATTGCACTCGACGAAGCGGGCCCAGCGCATTTGACTGTAGCCATTGGTTAGCCGAAGCAGGAAATCCTTATAGAGATTCTGTATATATCCAACCGCGCGCCGGGTCGCGACCAGATCCATTGCGGCCCTGAGCACAACCAGCCCCGCCGTGATCAAGGCAGCCGAGAGAGTCGACTTTGGTGTCCACCAGAAACGATGCGAGGGAGATCCGCCTTGCAACAGCAGAAATAACAGGTACATTGCCCCGGCGAGCAGCAGATCGCAGAGACCCACGGCGACTCTCTCTACCACCAGCCATGCAAATAAAAAGCGCTGCCGCTTTCCCGTGAGGAAAAACGCCAAGCGAAAACTCTCGCTAAAGCCGAAGGGCCATTTCACGTTCGCTGCATCGACAGGACGCATGGCGGATCGAATGGACATAAGGCGAGGCTACCAGTGCGCGGGCGCCGGAGTTGTCAGAGATGGGTCGCCAAATTGTCAGCGAATTGTCATCTCCATGCAAAGATGTATTCCCCCATTCCAGTTCATTAGCCGAGCACCTGCGTGTATGTGGGGATTGAATAACGCCGGCACGCTCCCTAAAACACGAAGCGAGCGTTCCCCGGTCGATGCGGCCTTATCTGCGCGACAAGGTGATGACAATTGACTAACCGGTGCACGACAACTCATCGCATCTAACTCGCTAAGGTGTGATTGAGAGAGTACACCCAAACGCTTTTGAGGGAGAGAGAAGTCTGATGAAGAAGAAGTTCATGCTGATGATCCTGCTCGGTGGGACCCTGATAGGAACGGCGTTCTCCGCGTCTACACTCTGGGCGCAGGCCGCGCCCCGCACAATCGACATTACCGCCCATCGGTTTACCTACGATCCAGATGAAATCACCTTGAAAAAGGGAGAACCAGTGGTGCTCGTACTAAAGAGCCAGGATGTACCGCACGGGCTGCGCATTCGTGACCTGAACGTCGAAGTCAAGGTGGGTGCCCATGGCACAGCCCAAGTGCAGTTCACTCCGGACAAGACCGGGGATTTTGTCGGCCAGTGCTACGTGTTCTGTGGCTCCGGTCACGGTTCGATGGCATTCAAGCTGCATGTCGTGGAATAGAGATGCGCTACCTGATCGTGACTTTGGCGATGGCAATGGGAATGGCAGGTTGCAAAGCCGATCCCCCAGGAAAACTGGAGACAAAAATCATAACCTCCGCTGAGCACGAAATTTTCATTGGCAACAAGGAACAGAAAAATCCGCTGCCCGACACAAAGCAAACCTGGGCGGACGGCAAGGAAGCCTTCTCGCACTATTGCGTTGCCTGCCATGGCAACGATGGCCAGAACACGGGTGTTCCCTTCATTGAGCACGTCTCGCCTCCGATTCCGTCGCTGGCGTCTCGTGACGTGCAGCGATATACAGACGGCCAATTGAAGTGGATCCTCGATTATGGGATTCGACCGTCTGGAATGCCCGGCTCAAAAGGAATTCTGAATGACGACGAGCTCTGGTCGATCGTGGTTTTTCTGCGCCATCTTCCTCCGGCCGCCAGTCAGGGTGTTCCGGACATGTATACCCATTGAGTTGGCCAGGTGCTGAAGGCCAGCGTACCGAGAGAGTATGACCACTGACATGGAAGAAACGGAGAAGGGTAACCAGCCGCAAGCGACGGGGCTCGCGTTTGTCGTCGGTTTCTTTTTTTCCTTCCGCATCATGATTGTGCTTCTCTCGGTGCGGGTGCTAGGTACAGCTCCGCGCACCGGCGCCACGTTGAGTCTTGTGTTGAACCTGCTCCTGCTGATACTGGTTTGCTTTCATTCGCTCGGATATGCTCAGCGCACGTTCGAGTCCATGCTGCGGTTGCCAAGTATCCGCTGGGTCCTTGCCTTCCTTGTGTTTTCCTGGTGCAGCCTGGCGTGGAGCGCCACCGTATCGCTGCCAACCTCCGGTGCTTATTGGAGCGGCATGGCCGCCGATGTCGCCATCGTTGTCCTACTGCTTCGCGCCGGATCAGTGACCGGCATATCTCATTCCCTGATGAAGGGCTTTATAGTAAGCGCCTGTTGTCTGGCGCTGATCGCGTGGATCATGCCCGGCCAGTCGGATCTCCGGCTCGGGGATGAAGAGTTTTTCAACACCAACCAGATCGGCAACCTGTGCGCGATCGGCTATTTTCCTGGCGCAATATCTAACCCGCCGCAAAGCAGGGCGATGGGGTTTCGCTATTTTCCTGCTGGCGGTGACTCTTCTTCGTAGTTTGAGCAAGACCACTATCGTGGCCTTTCTAATCAGCGAGAGCTTCCTGATCATCGCGGACAGGTCGATAAGCCGGCAGACAAAGGTACTCCTCACCGTCGCGGTCATCCTGGTCATCCTCGTCTTCTGGGGGTTGTTCGAGGCTTACTACGACATCTACACCACTGCCGGCAACCAGGCAGAGACGTTCACAGGCCGTACCGCCATCTGGGCCTACGCTCTAACCGCAGCGCTGGAACAGCCATGGATCGGACACGGCTTTGATTCCATGTGGAAGGTCGTTCCCCCCTTCGGTCCCGATCGGTTCGAGGCGCGGCATGCGGAAAATGAACTGCTGCAGCAGTTCTACGCTTACGGCGCGGTAGGCATCGTTCTGCTGGTCGGCATATACGGCAGTCTCTATCGGCAAGTCCGCAGGCTTCCGCGAAGTCCTCTCAAGATCGTCTTCCTCAGCCTCTTATTGTTTGTGATTGTGCGCGGCCTTGCCGAGGCCGAAGCCTTTGATCTATTGCTCCCTCTATGGTCGATTGTTGTGATCAGCTTGCTGGTAGCGGATGCGAGCATAATGGGCGACCCGGCGAACGACCATCCGTTCGCGAAGCGAGGCGACGCGCCTAATACTCTGCAGCCTCTTTCGGTCATGAGACTGCAGGGCCGGCAGACAGAACTCTAAGGTGATAGCGCATGACTAAGAGCGCGATCTGCCTCGCCCTGTTCGGCCTGCTGTTACCTGCAGCCTTTGCTGAGCCAGCTGTTTCTTGCGGAAGCCTCATTTCCGGTTATGCCCAATATGCCCCCGTGGGCTCAACCTACGTTCCTATGGATAGCTGGATTTACCAGGCCATGGATCGTCTCGCAGCACTTGGGCAAGTCGATACCGCTTACGTTGGGATGCGGCCCTGGACCAGATTGAGCATCGTATACATGCTGGAAGCTGCGTCGCCTAAGATGCGTGACGTCGCCGAAGAGAGTGAAGCCTGCCTCATCTATCACGCGGTTGAGAAAGAGCTGCAACCAGACATTGACAGCCTGAAGGACGCGGGGCGGCCGCAGGCGGAGATTGCTAGCGTCTACACCCGTTTCGACGGCATCTCCGGCACTCCGTTAAATGATAGCTATCATCTGGGGCAGAGCATCATCAACGACTATGGCCGTCCTTATCAGGAAGGATTCAACAGCATAGCGGGCTTCAGCACCCGCATGGGCGCGAGACGCGTGGCCTTTTATTTCCGCGGCGAATATCAGCACGCTCCGGCGGCCACCGGCTATTCACCGGCGCTTGCTGAGCTGCTTTCGGAGAATGACGGCATACCATTCGCGAGCAATCCAAACCAGGACACGATTCCCCTAGGGCCCATTTCGTCGGCCAATCATTTGCGTGTAGTCGAGGCGAATTTGTCTTATCTGATCCTCAACAACGAAATCTCGTTCGGGAAAAATGACCACTGGCTTGGGCCGGCCCAGGGGGGAAGCTTCGCCTGGAGCAATAACGCTGAGAACATCTATGCGTTTCAAATCGACCGGGTAGAGCCTTTGCGTGTTCCTCTTCTTTCTCGATTGACGGGTCCGTTCCGATATCAGTTCTTTGTCGGCAGCCTGCAGGGCCATACCGTTCCAAACGCGCCATGGGTGCATGCTGAGAAGCTAAGCTTCAAGCCAACGGTGAACCTCGAGTTTGGGTTCGAGCGTACCGTCATCTGGGGCGGAAAAGATCACGTCCCCATCACGATTGGTAGTTTTCTCAAGAGCTTTTTCAGTTTTCAGGATGTGTCTGCAGCGGAGAAGCTTTCCCGGAGCGATCCCGGGGCTCGATTCGCTACCTTCGATTTTTCCTATCGTCTGCCTTACCTGCGTCATTGGCTGACGCTGTATACGGACTCTCTGGCACACGACGATACCAGTCCGATCAGTGCACCGCGGCGCGCGGGTATCCGTCCTGGCCTGTACCTGTCGCATTTCCCTAAGCTTCCTCCACTTGATCTCCGGGTAGAAGCGGCTAGCACTGATCCTCCGACCAGTCGAAGTAATGACGGCTTGTTTCTTTATTGGGAGCAAATTCAGAAACAGGGTTACACCAATAAAGGCTTCATTATGGGGGATTGGATGGGCCGTGAATCCAAAGGTGGCCAGGCGTGGCTCACGTATCACCTTTCGCCCAGGGAGCAGGTGCAGTTGTCCTACAGAAACGCGAAGGCTGCGAAAGATTTCATTCCTGGCGGCACCACCCAGAACGACTTCCGGATTTCCATCACGAAGCGTATCCATAATAACTTTGAAGTGCAGGGAGCGATTCAGTATGAAGGCTGGAAAGCTCCGGTTTTCGAACCACAAAAACAGACCGACGTCAGCGCCGGCGCACAGATTACCTGGTATCCCTGATGCCACCTCGACCGGGCGAAGCGATGCAAAGTAACGTTGACCGTAATGTCGTAGTTTCTTGAGAAAGAATCATCTGCGTTTTCACAGACCCGTCTGCCCAAAGGGGATAGGATTCATAGCGCAGAAAGCACCCCGGCGGCCAGCCGCTGTGCGTGAAGGAGTTGGTCATGAAAGCAGCAGTCTGGTATGGCAGGCAGGACGTTCGCATTGAAGATGTAGCCGATCCGCCCCAACCGCCTCCCGGGCAGCTTCAGGTTGAAGTCGCATGGTGCGGCATCTGTGGCACCGACCTTCACGAGTACATCGGCGGTCCTGTCTATATTCCTCAGCATGCGCCGCATCCCCTCACATCGGTAAGAGCGCCGGTCCTCATCGGGCATGAGATGTCGGGGCGGGTCACCGCCGTGGGCGACGGAGTGCAGAACTTTGCCGTCGGCGATCGGGTGGTCGCGTGCCCCATCATTGGTTGTCAACAATGCCGTTGGTGCCGGTCCGGTTCCATGGCGCAGTGCGATCAGGTTGCGTTTCTGGGAAGCAGTTGGTGGGGAGGAGCACTGTCAGAGCGTTTGAACTTGTATGCGTATCAGTGCTATCACTTGCTGGATTCCATTTCTGACGAAGTGGGCGCCCTGGTGGAACCATTCTCCGCAACCGTGCGCGCGGTCACCGCGGGGCACATTGGACCGGAGGACAACGTGGCGATTGTGGGCGCGGGGCCGATCGGCCTGATGGCGTTGCTGGCCGCGACTCTCCGCGGAGCGAAGCGGGTGGTGGCTGTAGAAGTTGCCCAGCGGCGTAAGCAGACTGCAATCAAGCTGGGCGCGACCGACGTCATTGATCCGGCAAAAGAAGATGCGGAGAAGCGCGCGCTCGAGATCACCGGCGGACAGGGATTCGATGTCGTAGTCGAGTGCGCCGGGCAGCCGATGACGGCGCAACTCGCCGGGAAGCTTACCAGGACGCGCGGCCGGGTGATCGTGATGGGAGTATTTGAAAAACCAGCGCCGCTTGACTTTACCGACCTGGTCTTTCGCGAGAAGACGATTACTGGGAGCATGAGCGGCTATGGGCTCTATGACGAAACGATTCGCCTCATGACCGATCCAAGATTCAAGGGTGAGGAGCTGATTACCGGCCGCATTCCTTTAGACGATTTAGTCGAGAAGGGCTATCAAGGCCTACTGTACGAGAAAGAAATAAACGTTAAGACGCTGGTATCGCCGCATTAAACCCTGACTAAACGCGGCTGCTTACTGCGTGAGAACCTGGCAGTTCAGAATTCAGTCCCGGAGGGACGGCTGAGAGTAGCCCAGCACGCAGGCTGCGGAAACACTCTGTACCGGGCGGGAAAGCGACACCGCAGGGCCTAAAGGCCATACCCTTCAGAAAAATGAGTTTTCCGCAAGCTGTTAAGTCGCCGAATCCCGATGACCTTCGGCGGCGCCGACCATGAGGCAATGCGAAAGGGGGTCGACAGCGTGCGCCCAGGTCTCACCTCGGAGACCTGGGCCACTTTTCACAGGCTACATCAGCTCTTCTATAAACCCTTTCGCCACGTCGGGGGGAATGCGCGAGCTCTGCTTGACCAGCGGCTCCGTGGCCAGCACCGGTTCGGACTCATCGAGAGTAGGCACGTCCGTACGCTCGAAAAACTTGCCGATGGGAATTTCATCGCCCCATAGAAGCGACTTCTCCATCGCGGCCATCCAGTTGGTCGAGTCATACTCAGGATTATCTTCGAGCTTCTTCACCCGCGGCCGGAACCACTGGAAAGTGTTGTCGTGGTTATAGGTCACGCAGGGACTGAAGACATCAATGAAAGAGAAACCCTTGTGCTGAATTCCCTGTTTGATCAGCTCGGTAAGGTGCTTCTGATCCGCGCTGAAACCACGCGCAATGAAAGTGGCCCCCGCAGACAGCGCCAGCGAAATGGGATTGATCGGCCCTTCGACGCTGCCAAAGGGCATGCTCTTGGTCTTCATGCCTCTGCGGCTCGTGGGTGAGGTTTGCCCTGTAGTAAGGCCGTAGATCTGGTTATCCATGACTAGGTAAAGCAGATCGACGTTGCGGCGCATGGTGTGCATGAAGTGATTACCGCCGATACCGAAGCCGTCGCCGTCGCCGCCGGTGACCAACACCGTCATGCCATGGTTCGCCATCTTGAAGCCGGTGGCCACGGCGAGTGAGCGCCCATGCAGAGTGTGCATTCCGTAGGTATTGATAAACCCGGGAAAGTTTGAGGAGCAGCCGATGCCGCTGATCGTTGCGACATCATGATTCGGAATCTGCAGTTCAACCAACGCCTTCTGCACCGCGGCGAGCACGCCAAAATCACCACACCCGGGGCACCAGTCGGGATCGACCTTGCCCTTCAGGTCTGCCATGGTGGTCAGTTTTGGAGCCACTGTATCTGTTGCCATCGTTTAGTCTCCTTTACCGGTTTCACAATTGGTGTAGGCCCGAAAGCAAAAGGCCTTTTTGTGGTCCCGCCTGCCCCGGCGAGCCGTGGGCCGCGCCCGGACCACACCTCGCGATTTTTATGAGCCCATAGTCATTGTGAGACCGGTTTAGACCATGATCTCGTGCGTTGGAACGGATAGGGTGGTGCTTCCACTCAGCTGCTCCTTTACCGCCTCCACAATGTGGTGCGGCATAAAGGGTTCGCCATCGTATTTGCGGATGTGGCCATTGGCCACGAAGCTGGTTTCGCTGCGCAGGTAGCGAGCGAACTGGCCACTGTAGTTGTTCTCAATAATGATGGTGTGGCGCGAGTGCTTCAACAAATCGACAATGGCGTCACCGTGTAGCGGCACGAGCCAGCGGATCTGCAGCTGGTTGGCAGTAATCCCCTGCTCAGCAAGCAGCTCGCGTGCCTCTTCGATTACGCCCTGGGTCGATCCCCAGCCGATCAGGGTCACGTCGGCCTCCGCCGGTCCTTGCATGGTGGGCGGCGGAACCGAAGCTTCAATCCCCGCCACCTTGCGCATGCGCTTTTCCATCATCGCGCGGCGCTTCACCGTATTGGTGTATTCGTCGCTGATGAGCACGCCATCTTCATCGTGCTCGTCGCTGGATACGACGTGGGTGTGACCAGGAATCCCGGGAACGGCGCGAGGCGAAACGCCGCTCTCGGTAATCAGGTAGCGCTTGTAAGATCCGTGGCCGTTGCCGTTCGCGGAGGTAATCATTTCGCCGCGATCGACCTTGGGGTTGAAATCGAGAATCGCCGGGTCGACGCTGAGCCGGCCCTCAGCCAGCAGCAGATCGCAAAGCACGATGCCGGGACACTGGAAGCGCTCGGCGATATTGAAGATTTCGGGGATAAGGGTAAAGCAATCGCCAATATCCAAAGGAGCGGCAATTACGCGGGGATAATCCCCAAAGGCCGCACCTAACATCTGCCACAGGTCTCCCTGTTCCGTCTTGGTGGGAACCCCGGTGGACGGACCCGCGCGCTGGCAGTCGATCACGACTACAGGGATTTCGGCCTGGGCGGACAGCCCGAGCGCTTCGCTCATGAGCGCAAAGCCGCCTCCCGAGGTGGCGCACATGGCGCGAACCCCGGCGTGTGCCGCGCCAATCGCCATATTGATAACGCCGATCTCGTCTTCTACCTGGCGGACCATGATGTTTGCTTTGCGAGCGTGCTCGGCCATCCAGTGCAGCACGCCGGTCGATGGGCTCATGGGATAGGCGCAGTAGAATTTGACACCAGCCGCCGCTCCGCCCATCGCCATGGCGGCGTTGCCACCCAGCACGGCGTAGCGGTTGTCGGTCATGGGCAGCGGATTGGCGAAGGCTTTGAAGTTTTGCGTGGCGTAGTCGTAACCCACGCGCGCCAGGCTCACGTTCTCATCGATGACGGCCTGTTCCTTCTTGCGGAATTGCTCGGTGAGCACGCTTTCCAGCGCTTGAAAGCCGACGCCGGCCATGCTGAGTGCGGCGCCGATCGCCAGCGTATTTTGGGCGATCTTGTTGCGGCTGATGTCAGCCAGCTTGGAGACCGGGAGCGGGCACATCTGCACCCCTTCCGCCGCTTCGCCAGGCTTGATGGTGTCGGAGTTGTAAATACAAGCGCCGCCGCTGCTCAACAGGCTGAGGTGGCGATTCATCGTGTCCTGGTTCAGGGGGATCAGCAGATCGATGCGATCGCCCATGTTGGTGATCTTGTCCGGACCTGTGCGGATGGTGAGGAAGGTATGGCCGCCGCGAATGATGGATTGATAGGCGTTGTAGACGTTCAAGTGCAGTCCACGGCGGCTGAAAATTTTCGCGAAAATGTCACCGGGGGTAGCAACGCCCTGACCGGCGGCGCCGCCAATACCGATAGCGAAGGACTGCCTCATAGATTCATCTCCAGGCTACGGGAGGCGCCCGCCCAAAAACTTTGTGCGCTTCCTTCTGCGCTGGACATGCTTCGGAGGGCCTCCGTATCTCATTTCATCCAACAAAAATCAGGACGCTTTAAATGGCGCCAACACTGAATGCGGATAAGGATACACCTAGCTCCTGTGGTCTGGCATCTGCCCTGTTTTTCATGCATGCGGCCTGCCCCGGAAGTCATCACCCAAAGGACGTAACTGACCCCAATCTTTTGATTCCAAGTAGGATGTGGGCCCGGCTGTGGTTG
Organism: uncultured Acidobacteriaceae bacterium; assembly: GCA_963736535.1. Classification (GTDB taxonomy): domain Bacteria; phylum Acidobacteriota; class Terriglobia; order Terriglobales; family Acidobacteriaceae; genus PALSA-350. The sequence continues at coordinate 583,946 of CAVTPN010000001.1, read as the reverse complement.
AGAAAATGGTTCGCCCGCTCTTCGACCCATGGATCGCATCATGCAGCCCGGCTAAGAAGGCGTAGTCTGGAATGTTTAGTAAATATCGCCATGTAAAGCGACATCCCAAACCAGCCCGGCGCCAGACCGGGGAAAATTTGCGAGAATAATTGTTCTTGAGAAACGTCGAAATATTAGCGGTAAACCACGGAGGGGATTTGGCTTACTGCAGATTTCAACCAATAACCATGGTGAGGAATGGGTAAGAGTCTTCCGATAGCTCCGGTCGAGCACCCCTGGGCCACGATCGTCGTCCTCCTGGCCGCAGCGGTTGTTTTTGGAGCAGTCCCGCTGTCGCTGGCTTGGTTATGGGCGAAATTCGTATCCCCGGCCAAGCCTGGGTTACAGAAAAATGCAACCTATGAATGTGGACTCGAAGCCAAGGGCGATGCGTGGATCCGGTTGGACGTCTCCTATTATCTGTACGCCATTGTTTTCCTGATCTTCGATGTGGAGGCCGTTTTTCTGCTGCCGTTCGCGGCGGCCTTCACCGGTCTTCCGCTGGCAGCCTGTCTGGCTATGCTGGTTTTCCTGCTCTTGCTGGTGGAGGGTCTGGTCTGGGCCTGCCAAAAAGGCGTGCTGACGTGGAGCTAATGAGGTTTCTATGGACCAGGATTTAAAGACCGAGTTAAGCAAGCACGGGATCTTTGCCACCTCTTTTGAAGAACTCTATAACTGGGGGCGCAAGAATTCCGTTTGGCCGCTCACCTTCGGCCTGGCCTGCTGCGCCATTGAAATGATCGCGACTACCATGGCGCGCTACGATCTGGCTCGCTTCGGCGCCGAGATCTTTCGGCCCTCGCCCCGGCAGGCTGACCTGATGATCGTCTCCGGAACGGTGACCAAGAAAATGGCTCCCCAGGTAGTTCGTCTCTATAACCAGATGCCGGAGCCAAAATACGTGATCGCCATGGGGGCTTGCGCCATTTCCGGCGGCCCCTTTCGCGACGGCTACAACGTGCTCAAGGGGATCGACCGCTACATCCCTGTCGATGTGCACATTCCCGGCTGTCCCCCGCGGCCCGAGGCCCTGATTCACGCCTTCATGACCTTGCAGGACAAAATCAGCGGCCAACACCTCACCGGAGAGTCGAGACCCAGGCATCTGCAGCAAGACCTGCCCAGCGAGTTTCCAGTGCCGGAGTTTGGCGAGCACGGACTCGAGCCACCGCAGAACGACGAGGTCTTCCGTAATCCACTGAAGGTGCTGCAGGGATGACATTGGACGTAATCAGCAGCCGGTTGCAGGCGGCCATTCCGGGTTGCCAGGCGGAGATTGTCCTCAATGGCAGCCCCTCCGCCCAGAACTCGCTGCTCATCGATCGCCAACACGGACTGGAAGCAGCCACGCTGCTGCGCGACGATCTTCAACTCGATTTTTGCTCCAACGTAACTGCGGTGGATTGGCCGGATCGTGAGAAGACGGAGAAAATCAAGGCTAAGCAGATGGTCGACGGCGTCGAAAAGGAGACAGAGGAGACAAGAAAGACCACCATTCCGGGCTACCTGGAAGTGGTTTACCACCTCTTTTCCATGACTAAGAAAGAAGGGCCGGTGGTGTTACGGATGCGCACAGCCAACCGGACCGACGACGTAACCCTGCCGTCTTTAACTCCAATTTGGAGGAGCGCCGAATTCCAGGAGCGAGAGGCTTTCGACCTGTATGGCATTGTCTTTGAGGGGCATCCGGATCTGCGGCGAATCCTCATGTGGGAGGGTTTTACCGATCATCCCATGCGCAAAGACTATGTTCCTCCGCCTGATGACGATGACTTGGAGATACTGAGGGAGCGATGACCCAGGTAGTGCCCTCCGAGGCCGAGCAGAGCGAGTTGATGGAAATTTCGATGGGCCCTCAGCACCCATCGACCCACGGCGTCTTCCGTATGGATGTTCGCCTGGATGGCGAGCGCGTCGTGCGCCTGAAGCCGGTCTTCGGCTATCTGCACCGGAACCACGAAAAGATCGCCGAGGCAGCGAGTTACCTGGCCGCCATTCCCTACACGGATCGGCTGGACTACCTCTGTTCCATGACCAACAACTGGGGATATGCCCTGGCGGTGGAGCAGCTGGCCGGCATCCCGGTGCCGGAGCGCGCCGAGTATATCCGGGTGATCGTCTCCGAGCTGACCCGGCTGCAGAATCACGCCGGCATGGCGGGCTTTCTGCTGCAGGATATGGGAGCCAGCGGCACGCCGCTGATGTATGCCTTTCGCGAACGGGAAAAGGTTCTGGATCTGTTCGAGTCTTTAAGCGGCGCGCGCATGATGTGCAACTACATGCGCTTCGGCGGGGTGCGCGTGGATTGTTCCGCCGAGTGGCTTGGTCAGGCTGCGAAGCTGGTAGCCGGATTCAACGGCTTCCTGGACGAGTTCGAACAGTTGCTGACGGGGAATGAAATCCTCATGGCGCGCACCCAGGGAGTGGGAGTGCTGCCCCGCGAGCTGGCAATCAATGCCGGCATTACCGGCCCGGGCCTGCGCGCCAGTGGAGTGAATTATGACATTCGCAAAGTCGACCGCTACGGCATCTACGAGCGCTTCGAATTCCGGGTGCCGCTGGGAGAGCATGGAGACGTCTTCGACCGCTACATGATGCGGGTGCTGGAAATTCGGGAGTCGCTCAAGATTCTCGAGCAGGCTTTGCGCGACATCCCTGAGGGGCCGATTATGGATCCTAAGACCAAGGTGCGTGGCTTACGGCCCAAAGTGGGCGAAGCCTATGCGCGGATTGAATCACCCAAGGGAGAGCTGGGTTTCTATCTGATCAGTGACGGCTCGCCCAACCCATATCGTTACCGGGTGCGGCCTCCGAGCCTGATCAACCTTACGGTGCTTGAGGATATGTGCCTCGGCCACAACATCGCGGATGTGGTGGTGATCCTGGGGAGCATTGACATCGTTATGGGAGAAGTCGACCGTTGAGCGAACCTCATATGTTGGGGAGACGAAGGGCACGGCTTCAGCCGTGCCGTCGATCTCAATTGCGCCGAGCGGCTTCAGCCGCTGAGGTACGCTTGTCATTGGTAGTTGCCGTGCAGACAGAGTGCGGAGAAAACGTACCTCAGGGGCTAAAGCCCTCACCGCAGCGGCTCAGTACGGCACGGCTAAAGCCGTGCCCTTCGTTCACAGAGTTTCCTCAGCTGTAAACGCGCCTTAAGTACGCAGAGCGAGGGCACACGATTATGTTAGGCGTAGGGATTATCAAGGGGTTAGCGGAAACCGCGCGGAACTTTTTCGGCAGCTATGTCGACAAGGACCTGCTGGTAACCGTGCAGTTTCCTGAAGAACGGCTGCCGGTGGCGGAGGCGGCGCGCAACTTCCCTTTCCTCATTTACGATGGCACGGACGCGGAAGAAGGGCTGCGCTGCGTGGCGTGCCAGATTTGCGAGAAAGAGTGCCCGCCAAGATGCATCACCATCGAAAAGAGCAAAGACAAAAAGCCCGACTTTATCGGAAAGCAGCAGTTTTATCCCGCGGTCTTCGATATCGATGTATCAGTTTGCATGAGCTGCCAAATCTGCGTAGAGGTGTGCCCCTTCGACGCCATCCGCATGGATAACGAATTCGAGCTAAGCACCGACGACCGCTTTGGCGGGCTCTTATGGACCAAGGAAAAACTGGCGCGGCCCAATGAGCACTACCTGGCGATCCACCCGACAGAAGCAGCCGAGGTCGAGGCCAGGCGTGCCGAAGAGAAAGCGCAAGCCGAGGCCAAGAAGCAGCAACCCGCGGTGACCAAATAATGCTGGACCAGGTCTTTGTCTTGTTGAAGCAATGGCTTCTGGGCCACTCACCGGCAGCGATTCAGCCCGGCGTCTCGATTCTGCTGACCATTATTCCCATCCTGCTCGTCTTCCCCGTCCTGTTTGCGTTGACCACGGTTCTGGAACGCAAGGGCCTGGGCAGAATTCAGAACCGCTACGGCCCCAACCGGGTGGGATTTTACGGCATCCTGCAGCCCCTGGCGGATGCCGTGAAGTCGCTGACCAAGGAAGACATTGTTCCCGCTTCGGCTGACCACACGGTTCATTTTCTGGCCCCGCTGGTCTTGTTGGCGGTCGCCTTCCTGCCCTATGCGGTTCTGCCCATCGGCCGCAACATGATCGCCGCCAACCTGGACGCAGGGGTGTTGTTCTTCTTCGCCATCGGAGCCGATTTCCGAGCTATCCGTTTTTATGGCGGGGTGGTCGAGCCGCAACAAGTATTCCCTGCTCGGCGCCATGCGGGCAGTGGCCCAGATGATCAGCTACGAGGTTCCGCTGCTGCTCTCCTCCATTGCTGTCATCATGGCGGCCGGGTCGTTGTCGACCGTGGAGATCGTGGAAAAGCAAGCAGGGTTTTCAGGAATTTTCCCTCACTGGTATGTGCTTACACCGTGGGGCTTCACCGGCTTCATCCTCTTTATGATCGCGGCTACGGCTGAAACGAATCGCTCCCCCTTCGACCTGCCGGAGGGAGAGTCCGAGATCATTGCCGGCTATTACATTGAGTACTCCGGCTTCAAATTCGCACTCTTCTTCCTGGGGGAATACCTGGGCATGTTTGCCATCAGCGGTCTGGGAATCACCCTGTTTCTGGGTGGATGGTCGGCGCCCCTGCCCTTTCTGACCTGGGTGCCTTCATGGATATGGTTCTTCGCCAAGCTGCTGGGCCTCATCATCGGGTTCATCTGGGTACGCGGCACATTACCCCGCCTGCGCATGGATCAGCTGATGAACTTTGCCTGGAAGTTTATGTTGCCCATGGCGCTGGTGGTCGTGGTATCAGCGGGTGCGTGGCGTTTTCTTCCCCAGGGTGTGATCCGTTGGCTGGTTAGCGTAGTGTTTATTGCAGTTGCTTATCTATTGTTGGCCCGTGGCGTCGAGACCAGAAACAAGATCGCGAAACGGACCTATCGTTTTGCCGAATGAGGGAAATGATCGTACCGTTCCTTATTCTTGCCGCAGTGACCTTGGTGGGGGCGTCCGCCGCGATGCTGTTCCGCGGCCTGGTGCATTGCGCACTGGCGCTGGCGGTTGCATTTGCCGGAATCGGCGCCCTTTACCTTAGCCTGGGAGCCCAATTCCTGGGTCTCGCCCAGTTACTGGTCTACGTGGGGGCAATCGCGGTGCTGATCGTCTTTGTCATCCTGCTCACCCGTGGTGGTGATAGCGATTCGCCGCCGTTGTCGGCGGCAAGGTGGCCGACGACCGGCCTGCTGGTGGCGTTCGCCCTCTTCGCTATCCTTGCCTGGGCAGTTTTGCATAGCTTCGCAATCCATTCGGCGGGAGCGCCCGCGCCCCAGGCCACCATCCGGCAGTTGGGAACTACTTTGATGGGTAGCTATGTTCTGCCGCTGGAAGTGATTGGGCTTATGCTCACGGCAGCGCTCATAGGAGCAGTGATCGTTGCCATGAAGGAGAACCCGCGATGACGGGTTTGGCTGGATGTTTGCTTGTTTCTTCCATGCTGTTCGCGATCGGTCTTGCCGGCGCGTTGACGCGCAGAAACACCATCCTGGTGCTGGTTGGCATTGAGCTGATGCTGAATGCGGCCAATATTAACTTCGTTGCCTTTTGGCGCTTTGGGCCTCACGCCGAAGCGATGACGGGCATGATCTTTGTGCTCTTCTCGATCGGCGTCGCGGCAGCGGAAGCAGCAGTTGGCCTGGCACTCATTCTCGCCGTTTACCGACACGCGAAAACTACGGACCTAAGCCAGCTCACTGGGATAAGGCGGTGAGGATGCAATTGACCAGCTGGGACGGGTGCCCCAGGTTCGCCCCGGCGTACCTGGGCCGAATACGTTCTTTTCGAACGCTTTTAGCCGATCACTCGGACGGCGGTTGCGGGAAAAATCCTAAAGCGATCGTTGGGCTGCGCCCTGTCGTTTTCGGCCCACGTACGCCGGGGCGAACGTAGGCCGGTCACCCGTCCATTTCCTTCGGCTGTGGTTTGACGGAGAGAGCCCAGAGTGGAGGGAGCGGTAAGTGGCCTCCTCGGTCTGGATCGTTCGCTACCTTTGGTTGATTCCGACACTCCCCCTGCTGGCCGCGGGCATCGGTGCGCTCCTCAAACGGGAGCAGCGCAGATTCGCGGCCGGCATCGCGATCGCCTCCATGAGTCTTTCTTTTGTGCTTGCGATGGTTGCCTTTGCCCATCTCCTGCGGCAGCCGGAGCGGTTATTCTTCAACTTCCCGTGGATGCAATTCGGATCGGAATGGGTGAAGCTGGGATGGATGTTGGATCCGCTGGCAGCAGTCATGCTGGTGATGGTGACCTTCGTCGGCCTGCTGATTTTCATCTACAGCGCGGCGTATATGCACCACGACGAAAACTTCACCCGGTTTTTCTGCTTCCTCTCTCTTTTTGCCGGGGCCATGCTGGGTCTGCTGATCTCCAATAGCCTGCTGCTGCTGTTTATGTGCTGGGAGGTGGTGGGGCTCACGTCGTACCTGCTGATCGGTTTCTGGTATGAGAGGCCCGCAGCGGCGGCCGCAGCCAAGAAAGCTTTCATCACCACCCGGATCGGCGACCTTGGCCTGCTGCTCGGGCATGGTGTGGCTCTACGGGCAAACGGGCACGCTGCTCTTTTACGACCACGGCGCAGGATGCATGGAGCACCCCGCGCTGTCGTTGCTGGCAACGCAGGCAACCGGCATTGCGCTCCTGATCTTCTGCGGAGCAGTCGGCAAATCGGGCCAACTGCCGCTGCATGTGTGGCTACCGGACGCGATGGAAGGGCCGACGCCGGTGAGCGCCCTGATTCACGCAGCAACCATGGTCGCAGCGGGCGTCTACCTTGTGGCGCGCGTGTATCCGCTGATGAGCGTGCCGGGGAGTGCAGCACTGCAGGTAGTGGCCTGGGTTGGCGCTCTCACCGCGATTTTTGCTGCAGTGGTGGCCGTGGCCCAGGACGATATCAAACGCATTCTGGCGTACTCAACCGTCTCGCAGCTCGGCTACATGATGATCGGGCTCGGCGTCGGCGGGGTGGCGGTCGGCGTCTTCCACCTGATTGCCCATGCATTTTTCAAAGCGCTTCTCTTTCTTGGCGCCGGGTCGGTGATCCACGGTTGCATGGGAGAGCAGGACATTCGCGAAATGGGCGGCCTGCGCAAGTGGATGCCGGTTACCTTTGCCACCTATGCGGTGGGCACCCTGGCATTGTGCGGCTTCCCTTTATTCTTCTCCGGGTTTTGGAGTAAAGACGCGATCCTGCATGCCGCTTATGGGTGGAACGGCTCACGGGTGCCCTTTTATCTTGGCTCGATTGGTGCCTTGCTCACGGCGTTCTACATGACCCGCCAGGTCTGCTACGTCTTTTTCGGCAAGCGGCGCAAGGATCCAACGCCGGATCCCATCGCCCCATCGGAGGCTGCGGTATCGGATCCCCATGACGCCGCTCACGAAAGCCCGGCGGCCATGACGGCGCCGCTGGTGCTTCTGGCAGTCTTCGCGATCCTGCTGGGCTTCATCGGAACTCCAGCATGGCCGTGGTTGCAGGCCTTTCTGGACCTGAAGTCTGCCGGCCTGGACTTTCGGCAACTGATGGAGGACGGATTGCCGCAGCTGATGCTGGTCTCGTCCTTGCTTGTCTTCGCCGGCTTAGGGCTGGGTTGGTGGATGTATGGGCACAGGCCGATCAAGCGAGCTGCCAATGCGGATGCTTTGGAGCGCCTGCAGCCGGCGCTCTTCCACGCGCTGCGGCAAGGCCTGTACGTGGACCAGCCTTTACGCGCTAACCATTCAACGGCTGGCATGGTGGATCGCGAGCGCCGCCGCCTGGCTCGATCGATGGGTTTGGAGCGGCATCCCGATCGCCGTGGCGGGCTTGACCAAGGGGCTTGGATGGATTGATTTCTCCCTCGACCGATGGGTAGTGAACAAGGGTTTTGATGAAGGATGTAACGGCGTGGCCGATGGCGGCCGTCTGCTGGCGCGGTTGCAGGATGGACGCATCCAGAACTATCTGCGCTTGTTGGGGGCCGCGGTGGCGGCACTGGCCCTCTTTCTGCTGCTGGGACACAGGGGATGAATAGCTTCCACCCCATCCGTTTCCCTCTCATCAGCCTGTTGACCCTGCTTCCCTTCGCCGGGGCGCTCGCCGTGCTCTTACTGGGACGAGCCAGCCGTTCGGCGGCGCGCCTGGTAGCTGCCACCTTTGCCACCGCCGCGGTTGCATACACGTGCGTGCTGTGGTGGCTCTTCCAGCCTGCCGTGCAAGGGATGCAGCTTCAGGAATGGCATGCGTGGGAGCCCTCGATTGGACTTCAGTACCACGTCGGTCTCGACGGTCTTAGCCTGGTGATGCTGGCTGTCTCCTCGATCGTTGTGCTCATGTCCATCGCGGCTTCGTGGAGTAACCCTAAGCAAGGGCCGGTCTATTTTTCGCTGATCCTCTTTCTGGAGACGGGTCTATTCGGCACTTATACTGCGCTTAATTTTCTTCACTGGTTCCTCTACTGGGAGCTGAGCCTGATTCCGGCGTTCTTCCTAATTCGCCTCTGGGGCGGCTCGGGACGCGCGCGCGCGGCCACCCAGTTCTTTGTGTACACCATGGTGGGCAGCATCACTTTGCTGCTCGCGTTCCTGGCCATCTTTCTCGCCAGCGGCAGCTTCGACTTTATCGAGCTGGCCCAGATGGCGCAGACCGGCCAGCTCGCGGCCGCGATCGGGCAAAACCTGCACTGGTATCAGTGGGACAGCGGCCACATCACCATGTTCCTGTTTTGCGGCGCCTTCCTGGGCTTCGCGGTCAAGACGCCGGTCGTTCCCTTTCACGGTTGGCTGCCTTCGGCGTATTCGGAAGCGCCGCCGGAGACGACCATGGTGCTGACCGGCGCGCTGTCAAAGATGGGCGTCTACGGCTTCCTCAGGATCCTGCTCCCCATCTTTCCCGAACAGATGTGGCGCGCGCGCACGATTCTTCTGTGGTTGGCGATTGCCACCGTCGTATTGCCCGCCTTCACCGCCTGGGCGCAAACGGACCTGAGGAAGATGTTTGCCTACTCCTCGATTAACCACTTGGGATATTGCATCCTTGGCATCTTTACTGTAGCCGGCTCTACCGGCGCCGATCCGGGCCTGGTGACCGCGAAGGCGGCAGCGCTCACCGGAGTGATGCTGCAACTATTCAGCCACGGGCTCACGGCAGCGGCGCTCTTCTGGTTCCTGGCGCTGCTCGAAAGGCGCAGTGGCGGCGTGCTCGGATTAAACGATTTCGGCGGGCTGCGCCGCGCGATGCCGGTATTCAGCGGACTGATGGGGATCGCTCTCTTCGCGTCCTTGGGCTTGCCCGGGTTGATCGGCTTCCCGGGAGAATTCCTCATCTTTAAAGGAGTGTTCCCACTGTCCTGGTGGGCAGCAGCGCTCGCGTTGCTCGGCCTGCTGATGACGGCCGTTTTCCTGCTCACCCTTCTGCAGCGCGTTTTCTCGGGCCCACTGCATGAGCGTTGGGCAGGGATGCCGGACCTTACGCTGGGCGAACGCTGTGTGCTCGCTCCCGCGATTGTGCTGATGTTCGTGGTCGGGCTCTATCCGCAACTGGTCAGCGGCATGCTGCAAGGCACGGTGATGCAGTTTGTCGGGCAGGTGAGGTACTGAGATGCTTGCCTGGACGATCTACCTCTCCTTTCTTGGCGCAGTTGCGGTTACACTCACACCGGCGAAGAGCCCGGCCGTTGCCCGCCTCACTGCATTGCTTATCGCTCTGGCAGGGTTGGGGATTGCGATCGTGGCTGTACTGCAGGATCGATCCGGCCAACTGATCACCATTGTGAAAACGCCGTGGATCCCGCGGCTGGGCATTGAATATCATCTGGCTGCCGATGGCATTAGTCTGACGCTAGTACTGCTGACCGGGATTGCGGCGGTCGCGGGCATACTTTTTTCCTGGAATGTGGAAAGGCGCGTAAAGGACTTTTTCGCGCTGTACCTGGTACTGATCGGCGCCGTGTATGGCGTCTTTCTCAGCTTCGATCTCTTTCAGCTCTTCGTGTTTTATGAGATCGCGATTATTCCCAAGTACTTTCTCATCGCCATCTGGGGATCGACGCGCCGGGAGTATGCCGCCATGAAGCTGGTGCTCTATTCCTTTGCCGGGAGCGCCCTGGTGCTGGGTGGCATGGCCGCCGCATACGTGGTCGCCGGCCAGCACACGCTGAACCTTGAAGCGCTGGCGCGCTTTCCTTTCCCGGTTCATTTTCAGATGTGGGCCTTCCCACTGGTCTTCGTGGGCTTCGCCGTGCTCGCGGGCATGTGGCCCTTCCACACCTGGGCGCCGACGGGTCACGCAGCGGCCCCAACCGCCGCTTCGATGCTGCTGGCCGGAGTGGTGATGAAGCTCGGCGCCTACGGTTGCCTGCGGGTAGCGATGATGCTTTTTCCGCGCGGCCTAGATCCGTGGGGCTTTCATGTGCTCGGCTTCGGGTCGTGGCAGCAGGTCTTCGCTGTGCTCGCGCTGGTCGGTATCGTCTACGGCGCGACCATCGCCCTGGTGCAGAAGGATCTCAAGTTTGTGGTCGGCTACTCCAGTGTTAGCCACATGGGCTTTGTCCTGCTGGGCCTGATGACGCTGAACCAGATTGGCCTGTCGGGCGCCGTTTACCAGATGTTTTCCCACGGCATCATCGCCGGGCTGCTGTTTGCGGTGGTGGGGCGCATGGTCTATGACCGCACCCACACGCGTGACCTGGCAGAGCTATCGCGTATTCCGCTCGCGCGGCTCATTCCCTTTGCGGCAGTGACGTTCGTTCTTGCCTTGATGGCCTCCGTTGGCCTCCCCGGGTTCAGCGGCTTTATTGCTGAGTTGCAAGTGCTGATCGGGAGCTGGCGCGCGTTTCCGTGGATGAGCTGCGTCGCAGGGTTCGGCATCCTGATCGGCATTGCCTTTTCGTGGCGCGCGCTGCAGGCTACTTTCTTTGGCGGCAACGAGGAGACTACAGAGCAAGCGCTGCCTGCGATCACCATGCCCGAACGGCTTGGAGCCTGCCTGCTGCTGGCCAGCACGATTGTGTTGGGTCTCTATCCCAGGCTGCTGATGGACCTGATTCTGCCCAGCCTCAATGGACCGTTGTTCGAGCAGCTTCGCCAGGGTGCGTGGAGATGACAGAACTTCTGCGCTTGACAGCACCCGAGATCGTGATCGCACTGGCGGGGTTACTGGTCCTGATCCTGGATCTCGGCTTCCTGCGCCGGGCGATGCTTGCGATCCGCTACCGTGCCGCGGTGGTTTTGTCCTGCATCGGATGCGTGATCGCTCTGGGGATACTGGTGAAATTCCCTGCACAAGGCGCCCTCCCAGAGGGAATGCTGGTAGTGAATCCGCTGACGCAGCTGGTGCAGATAGCTCTCGTAGTGCTTGCGATCCTGGTTCTTCTCCTGGTAAGTTCCGCGCGCTTCACTACCCATGTAGGCGAATATTGCGCGCTGATGTTGTTTGCCACCACCGCAATGATGGTGCTGGTGAGCACACAGAACCTGTTGGTCATCTTCATCACCATTGAGTTCCTTAGCCTTTCGCTTTACATCCTTACCGCGTTTGACAAAGGGAGCCAGCCGTCGGCGGAAGCCGGCCTTAAATATTTTCTCTTTGGCGGCATGTCGGCGGGGATCCTGCTCTTCGGCATGAGCCTGCTCTACGGCCTCTCCGGCTCGCTCGCGCTTGAGGGCATTGCCGCCGCAGTCAACGCTGCGCCGGGCGATTCGCTGTTGACGATCGCCCTGGTCATGGTGGTGGCGGGATTGGGCTTTAAGATTGCAGCCGCGCCCTTCCACATGTGGGCTCCCGAGGTGTACCAGGGAGCGCCGACCCAGAGCGCCGCGCTGGTCGCCTCGAGTTCCAAGGTGGCTAGTTTCTTCGCCTTGTTTGTGTTCTTCCATCTGGGGCTCATGGGGGCGGCCGGGAGCGCAGCTTGGAGAGCTTACTCCGCGGGATGGGCGCCTTTGATCGCGGTTCTCGCCGTGGTCTCGATGCTTTGGGGCAACCTTGCGGCGATTGCGCAAAGCAGCTTCCGGCGACTATTGGCTTATTCTGCGATTGGGCATGCGGGGTACATGTTGATCGCACTGGTGGTACACAGCCGGCAAAGTTTGGTGGCGTTGGTGTATTACGTCATCACCTACGCCTTGGCGACTGTGGGCGCCTTTGGCGTGCTCTCTGCGTTGGAGAGTGAAAAGGTGGACAGCATCGCGGATTTCGCCGGCCTGGGTAAGCGTGCTCCGGACGTGGCGTTTTGCCTTCTGATCTTCTTGCTCTCGCTGGCCGGCATTCCCCCGCTGGCAGGCTTCTTTGGCAAGTTCTATGTCTTTGTTTCGGCTCTGGACATAGCGGATCACTTTGCTTTGTTGTGGCTGGTGCTATTGGCGCTCGCTATGAGTGTGGTGTCGTTTTACTACTATCTGAAGGTTCTCAAACAGGCCTATGTCTCCGAGCCGGCGACGGGAGCCCCAGTCATCCGAGTGCCGCTGTCCACTCGCATCGCTCTGTGGGCGACTGCCGCGCTGGTAGTGATCCTGGGCTGTTTGCCGGATTTGCTGATGAACCGGATTGCGGCTGCGCTCCCCTCTGCGTTCCACTGAGTCGCCTGCTCGACGTGCTTACAGTTGTGCTAACATTATTTGTCGAGGAATAAATGCCGACATCGAAGAAGCGAAAGCCGGCCGGGACTGGCCAAACTGCCGGAACGGAATATCGAGGGAAGCAAACCAAGACGGGCAACTCTTCTGGATTCCGTTTCGAGGGAGCTTTGTTCAAGAGTCATCCGGAGTTCAACGGTGAAGTGAGAGCGCACGTCATTGCTCCTGGGCGGATGTTGGTCTTGGCAGAGACCGAGACGCGGGAAACGACAGATCCCGTGATGACGTCGTTCCTCGCGTTTCTCGCGCAAGACATCGCCCGCGTCCCTCAGGACATCCGGCCGCTGGATGCGAAGCTGGCGAAACGCGTGGACAAATTAACAAAGGGGATTGCCGTTTCCCCCGGCGAAGATCTTGGCGATGGAGTGTTCATGTAGATGGTCGTAAACGGCTGGAGGCTATATGTCCACCCTTTGTTCGACCAGCAGCTGCGGCGACTGGTGGAGCAGGTGGAAGCTCTAGCGACGAAGGACCCTGCGGGCTATAAGGAACTACCCGCCGCGAAATTGTTGGCCACAATCAATCGTCACATTCAAGAGACGATTCCAAGAGATCCCAGCGCACCCGAGTTTCGCCAGGGAAATACCCTTGGTTCGGACAACCGGCACTGGTTCCGGGCAAAGTTCCATGAGCGGTACAGGCTCTTCTATCGCTTCTCCAGCAAGGAGAAGGTGATCATTTACGCGTGGGTGAATGATGAACGGACTTTGCGTAAATCGGGTTCCAGAACGGACCCTTATCACGTGTTCCGCGCGATGCTGGAGGCGGGCGACCCTCCGCGCACGATGGAGCAGTTGCTGGTACGTGCCAAGGAATTGAAAGACGGATAACGCGCTCCCGCACATGAAGCATACCGATAGACAAGCCGAGCAGTATCTGGCGCGCGGTTTCCGCGAAGTCGACGCGGCCGCAGTCGACAAGCTGGCGCGCTGCCTGGCATACATGGATGGCCTTCCCGAGTTTCAGCAATACAAGACCACCATCCTGGCGATGATGAAACCCGAGGCGGGCTCCATCGCCGCCGACCTCGGTTGCGGACTGGGTTTCGATGTGCGCCGTCTTGCAACATTGGTCGGTCCCGAAGGGCGGGCAATCGGCGTGGACACGAGCATGACGCTGATGGAATCTGCCCGTGCTGCAAGCGAGGGCTTTCCGGCCGTTGAGTTTATTCAAGCAGATATCCAGAAGCTACCTTTTGCGAATGGCTTTCTCCACTCCTGCAAGGTAGACCGAACTCTCCAGCACGTGGAGCGGCCGGGCGCGGTCCTCCGCGAGATCTTCCGCACGGTCAGGCCAGGCGGCAGGGTGGTCTGCGCCGAGCCCGACTGGGGGACCTTCGCCATCGAGGCCTCTTCGCTAGGCGACGCTCAGCACCCCGTCGCTCGGCAAGTTGCTCAACTATGGAGCCGGGATATCCGCAATCCACGGATCGGGCGCGATCTTGGAAAACTCCTGGAAGAGACGGGCTTCATCGATCTACAGGTCAAGGAGACGGTGTTATCAACACCGACCTTTGAGAGTTCCGAGATCGTTTTCGATATCGCACAGAGTGCCTGCGCCTGGCGGCGAGCAGTGGAAGCGATGAACCCCTTGCGTGGCTGGCAAAATTGCGCGAGGGCGTGACTCCGGTGTGCTGCTCCGTCACGCTTGTTACTCACTTCGCCAGGAGACCCTGATTTTCCTGCCCGACACCGTAATCAGGCGTGAAGAACGAAGCGGAAGCGCATATCTTCGCCAAACCACATGATGTAGTTTGTTCCCCAAGCGTTGTTGAAGAGATTGCAATGAACGCCGCCGGAAAGATCGGGTTGCGATCTGGAAAAATTGAGCGGCGATTTTTCCCCGAAAGCAATGAGCGGCGAATCCAGCGTCTCCACAAAGATGGACTGTTGTTCATCCCGATAGCCGAATCCCGTGGAGACGGCGTGCATGTGGCGACTGCCGGAGGAAACCACGTCTAACGGTGATATCTGCTCGCCCGATTTATCCATCATCCAGCCCTGCTGACTGGAGACGATGGGATGAAAGCTCAGCCAAAGCGCTTCGGGCAGACGCATCGCCGGCTTCTGAAACCAGTAGAAATTCAGTCGGATCACGGGTTCTGCTTTGGGGAGCACTAGCTCCAAATACATCTTCGCCGGGAAGGCAGCTCGTCCCGATTGCAGCGCTTCACGATCACGGATCTCCAGACGCGCAAGCACGCGGTGCGCTTCTGCATCTTCCTCCACGTGGAGCTCCGCCAAAGATGGCAGCCAGTCACGGCTTTCCGCCCCAAATCGCTCGATGTTTGGCTTTCCAAAGTCTTTCTTCGCCCAATCTTCTGTGCTGATCACATAATTGGAAAAGAATCGCGCGTAATCCTGGGGTGAAAGTGTTTGGTAGGAAAATAGGGCCAGAGGATGATCGGCGGAGGCCCATTCCCGCCCCGATTTCTTGCTGCGCAGACGACAAATCGCTCCAGTGGCCGGATCCAGCGCAAGGATAAAATGCGCCATGTCCATCTCCTTGCCGCCGGGGTGACTGGAGGGATGCGACAACTGCGGCGGCTTCGCTTCGAGCTGGTGCAAGGCGGACAATGCCTGATCACGGAGCGGCACAGGCAGCGTGGCAACTCCATCGAAAAGATCCTGACGCTTTTCCGCCCAGCTGTGCTGCACCACCTCGTAATTCTTGGTGTGCAACATCTCGGCCAGATCGTGGGCGGTGTAGTGGTCGAAATCGAGCCACGTCTTGGTGTCGGTACCCCAGGTGTGCTCAGGCTCAAGAAGGATGTGGCGCAGCAGGGCCAGGTCCGTAGCGTCGCCGATGTGAAACTTCTGTTGCGCGAGCCAGGTCTGACGAAGCCGCGCAACCTCACGGTACCTGGCAACCTTCACAGGATCACTCGCGACACCGTAGATCCACGTATCCCCGATTTCCTGCTTCACCAGGGGCAAGTTACTCCGATACGCTTCGACGGCGTTCGCGATCTCAGTGAGGTTGGTGGGAATCACCTGCGCGTTGGGGAACCGGCGGTTCAAATCGGCGCAGATCTTTACGATCTCTTCAGGCTTGTGGGGACCGCTGTTGTCATCTCCCACTTCGATGGCGATGGCCAGATCCGAACCTGGCACACGCGTAACAGCGCCATACTCGTGGTGGTACATAACCACCAGGGACGCCCCTTTCAGATCTGTCCACACAAACAGCGAGGGCACCTCGGCCGGCGTGCTGGCGCCATTCACGCCGATGTCAAGGAACTTCACTCCCTGGGCGGCCAATGGACCAATGAGCCCCCGCGTGTGACCAGGCACATCGGTCATCTTGGCACCGGTCGTGTTTCGGCCGAATCGACGGTCCAGAGTCTTTGACAAAGCGATGCTTCCGGAAATCATCGATCCATCCATCATCTCGGTTTGCCAACTAAACGGAAGCGCGTGCCACGCAATGTCGCCGCTGGAGATGGCATGCTCCATTCGCCGGCGATCGTCGGCTGTGGCCTGCTCGAGATACTCGTAGAGCAACCACGAACCGGTCGTCCAGACGTAGCGGCAGGAACCAGACTGGCGCATCTCCTCGGCCACCCGGATCGCCTGGGGAAAGAACTCGGTGAAGTACCTGTGAACTACCGCAGCCTGCGTGTCAATGAAGCCGGCATCGAAATGACACTTGAACATGACCAGGACACGCTTGACCTCGCCATCAGGCACCGGCGCTTGCATGGAGAAGGATCTGTTTTGCCCGGCGACGAGGCCGCCTCCCAGCGCAACAACAGACCTGATAAATTCACGACGCTTCATAGTAGGCCTCGAGGGTTGGGGTTCACGCTCCTCCAACTGGCGGACGCTGCGCAGAACTCGCAAGAATCTTACACGGATGAATCGAGATGGGGACGCGCCATAGCCTAAACTAATTCGGACAGAGTATTGGACTGGCGTAGCTATCAAAGGAGACAGCATGCCTCTGGTTCGAATCGATCTTGCTGCAGGCAAATCCCCGGAGTACGGCAAACAGGTGGGCCAGATTATCTACAACGCGTTAACCGATGTGATGAACGCACCGAAAGGCGACCTGTTCCAGATCATCTCCGAGCATCCACAAGCCGGCTTGCAGTTTGACCGGGAATTTCTTGGCATTCATCGATCCGACGACTGCATCTTTGTACAAATCACGCTGAACAGCGGTCGAACCGTAGAGATGAAACAGCGCTTCTACAAAGCCGTGGCCGACGGCCTGCACGAAAGCCTGAAGCTGCGCAGAGAAGATATCTTCATCAACCTGGTGGAAGTGCTAAAGGAAAACTGGTCCTTCGGCAACGGTGAGGCTCAATACGCACCTGCTACGTCCTAACACGATGTATCGGATTAAACTGGTCGAAGGAGCTCAAATGGCTCGGCAGATCGAGGACGCGAAAGCACGATTCAATGACTTCCTGGAGGCGAGCCTGCGCGAGGGGCCGCAAGTGGTTACGCGAAGCGGCGTCGGTGTTGCTGTGCTGGCATCGATGGACGAGTGGCGGAGTCTAAAGCGTACAGCGCGCCCCACGCTCAAGCAGCTCCTGCTGGCCTCAGGTGACCCGTTCGAAATTTCGATTCCCAAACGTGGTGGCCTTCGTCGCCGTTCGTGATTTTCATCCTGGGCGGTCGAGTTAACAAACCGCAAACCCTTCCAGCGAGGAGACGTTCCGAGATTGGAGTTTCTTTAGGCCTATACTCCGGTTGAGATGATCTGGGATTCACTCCTAAAGAGACACGCATCAAGTCTGGCCGTGCTGAAGCTGAACATGGGTTCCCAACCCGTAGTAATGGCCTGCGAAGGTTGTGCGGATGTCCTCATACAGAGGGGCAAGGATCGTTGCCAGACTATCCGCCAGCCCCAACACGTCAGAGGCCCCGTCAGGGACCGGAACGCCGAGGCCGCCATAGTACTTCTCGATTTCCTGCCGCATGCGGGACGCAGACACCCGGATATCTGGAACACCACCGACCGGCTTCCCGCTCACCTCACTGGCCATGGCGTGCATGATCTGGGCAATGTCCTTCTCGAATGCGACGCCAGCCTGGGCGATGGGCGGGGGTAAATTGCTGAGCGGTTTGTGCGCCAGGTATTGCACAGAAGCAATTTGCACCTGCAGCAGCGTGCGGATCGCAGGCTGCCACCGGCGGACGTCGTCGCGGATCTGCAGCTTTCGCTGACGCGAGGGACCGAACTCGAATAGAACCGCGTCGGCCTGCGCCGTTACTGCCTGAAAACCAACGTTGAGCTGGTCGCGTAACTTACGAATTCGCTGGATGGCCTTTATCTGGTCTTTCTCCAGCAACTGCTCGGCCAGCTCAGCAAACATTTCGAGATTGTGTGCAAAAACGGACTGCATTTCATCCAGGGCGTTCTTCACCCACAAGCGATCGTAGATGAGCCACATTGACATCAAGCCAAGCAGGACACCAAAAACGCGGTCGCGGGCAATGGCGAGCGAAGTCTGGATGGTAAACTCCTGCAGATTAATCAGGTAAAAGGCCAGGGCGAGCTGCACGCCAAGATAGGAAATCCTTGGAGAGGCAGTCGCAATCCACGAGGAGATTGCGGTCACCACCATGAACAAGAGCGTGAATCCGGTAATCGAGTCGAGGTACGGCAGCACAAAGATCTGCGCTCCCATACCAAAGATGATGCCGCCGACGATCGCCCCTCCGAGCCGCAGGAGTTGCTTCTGCCGCGATGAGCCGATGGTGGAAAGGGCGGTGATGATACAAGTCGCAATGGAAGTGCTCAGCCCCGGCCAGTCGATCGCCGTATAGATGATGTAACCGGCCATCGCCGCAAGCGTGCCGCGCAAGGCGAATTGCACGTGGGCGGGATTGGAAAACGCATCGTTGGCGAAGAAATGCGAGGGTTCCTCTTCGTCCAAAGGCGCGGGAACGAACTCGCTCATCTTGGTAGATCCGGAAAATGCGTCCGGAATGAGGGCAACGATCCTCTCCATCGCCGACAAAAAAGGCAGCTTCGAAGGTTCCGGTTGCGAAGGCGGAAGCTTTTCGGGTACTCGTCTCAGTACCAGATCCTTGCAGACCTTTTCGACCGCGTCTGCGAGGCGCTGGCAGCGGGCCTTGTCGGCAGCGTCGATAAGCGGGTCGCGGCCGCCTGCTTCGGTCGACTGCCTGTGCTCAGTGAGAGCAAGTTGGAAGTTGGCGGCTACGTCTGTCAATTGGCCCACAAGGGCTACCGCTGTACCCAACTGCGCCTTGAAGTGCGCGCTGTAAGGAGATCGAAGAATGAGCCTGCGCAGCCTCGATGTACCGACGCTGCCATAAAGCGACAGCCTTTTCTCAGTCGTACTATCGAGAGTGCGCTCCTCCACCGCACAGCGTAAGACGCTCTCCACCGTCTGCAGACGAGTCTCGATTCCTTCGGTCAGGTCAGTGGTGGGATGAACGCTGCGAAAGACGTACTCCACAACGATGGTCACCACGATGCCCATAGCGACCACGCCGCCCAACCATAGCGTGTTCGAGACCCGGTCGTTTATGTTGAGCGTGCTTCGATCCCAAAGCGGAATGGCGCCGGCGATCGTGAAACCAAAAGCCACCGCGGTCCCATAATCGTTAGTGATGCTGATCAGGAAAAAGGAGACGAACAGGCTGACCGCAACTCCGAGGAAGTGGGTCAGCGGGTCGGCTACAAACATTGCGGCGCCGATCAAGGTGTAGACGGTGGCCAGCAAAAAGGCGGCAATTGCTTTCATCCCGGCGAAGAAGGTAGCAGTGGGATTTTCGCGGCTTAGGAACAGCGTGAAAATTGCGCCCAGGAATCCACCGGGAATTCGGAAGGTCATGACCAGCAGCATCACGATGGTCGCGGCGATGGTGACGCGGGCCACAACCCAGGCCCTGCCCGGATAAGGCGTGAGCTCAGTCTTCAGGAAGCGCCAAAACCACTTCCCCGCCTCATCGAGGGCGGACGGCTGGGGCACAGCCGGCAACACCTTGCCTTGGGAAGCCATGGCTATTTCGCTCCACGGATCACTACCACTGCGGATTCGCTCAGGCGGAACGGCTCAGACTCGGGCGCATTGATGCGTACACGCACTGGGAAGCGCGTCGCCAGGTGCACCCAGTTTAACGAGCGCTGCACATCCGGTAACCCAGTGGACGAGAACGTCCCCACCAGCGTGCTGTCTGGCTGCACACCAAAGCCGACGCTATCGACCACGCCGTCATATCTCACCCTGGGCCGGGAAAGAACATACACATCGGCATGCATGCCGGGCTGGATGTGGTGCAATTGCGTCTCGCGGAAGTTTGCGACCGCCCACCAGGTGCGGGTATCGATCAGCGTAAACACCTGCTGGCCGGTGTGGGCGTAAGCGCCTTGGGCGATGGTCAGGTTGGTCACGCGTGTATCAAAAGGCGCATATACCCTGCAGTTGTTCAGGTTGTACTCCGCCGTGCGAATGGCCGAGGCTCGTCCCTCGCGCTGGGCGGTGAGCGGATCCAGCGTAAGAACACTGTGCTGCGATTGGTCGAATTGCGCGTGGCTTTGCTCCATCGCCGCCTTTGTCTGCTGGTACTGGGCCTGCGCGGATACCACTTGCGCCTGAGCTAAAAGCAGTTGCGACCGGAGCTGCTGCACCGCCTGTTGCCTTGCAGTCACCGCGGTTCTCACTTGGTCCACTTGGTCTACGGTGACGAATTGCTTGGCCAGCAGCGGCTCAATGCGATGAAAGTTATTGGTCTGGTAGAGCAACTCGGCGTTGGCGCTGTCGAGGGCTGCCTGGGTAGCAGCAACATTTGCGTTGGCCTCACTGACCGAGGCCGCGGCGCGATCGACGTTCGCGGCAGCACTATCTGTATTGGCGTGGGCCGCACCCACAGCGCTCACCTGGGAAGCAATGGTCCTTCGCTGGTCGACAATCTGACCCTCCAGGGTATTCAGGTCGGACCTCGCCTTTTCCAGCGCGTATTCGTAGGGCCGCGGGTCTATTTGAAATAGGAGCTCACCCTGTTTGCGAAATTGGTTATCCTGCACCGCAAGCTGGGTGATGGGACCGTCCACCTGCGGAGCGATGCCGATAAAGTTGGCAAACACCTCCGCATCATCCGTGCGCGGGTAGTTGTTGGTGCGGCTGATCACCAATGCGCCCGTAAGGAACGCAGCGGCGATGATGGAAATGCTGACAATCCTGCCGAGACGCTGGCGCTGCAGATCTGTGTCGTTTTCGGGCATCGCATCTCCTTTCGGATTAACTGAAGAACAGAAGCCAAAGGGTGAAGGTGAAAAACGCAGTTAGGCATGGATATACCAGGATGAGCGGCCACAGCAGCTGATCCTCAAGCTTGATGCGCACAAAGAACAAGCGGACGGCGACGGCGAGCAGGATGGCTATCACACCGCAGACGATCCACGCGGGGAAAAACGATCCCAGAATATTGAACGAGGGAGCGCGCGAACATCCGGCGGCCAAAAGTGCAGGAGCGAAGGATGCTCCGACAGCGGCGGTCCGCGTTATGCCTCGGCCAAGTGGCGATCGCGAATTTCCTGTCAATTTTCCCTTCCATCTTCCGGTGATTTTTGCGGACATAGATTTACGGCCCTTTCGTATGCAGCAGGTCACCCGTCTGAAAAGCTAACGTAGCCATCCCGGTCAACAATTGTGTGCGTGCGCTCACATCCGCCGTGCGCGCGGCAGCAAGAGCACGCTGGGCTGAAACCACGTCGATCTGGCTGCGTACTCCGTAGCTGTAGGATTGCAGGGCCGCGTTGTAAGACGAAGAGGCCGCTTCGAGCAAAGCCGCCGCCGCTTTCTGCTGGCGCAGCGCAGTGCGCGCGGTGGAGTATGCCGACCAAACCTGGTTCTCCACCTGATCGCGCATCGCATCGACCTCAGCGGCGGCCTGCTTTTGCTCAGCCTTGGCGCGGGCCAGCCGCTGTTCGCGCGCGAAACCGTCAAACAGATCCCAGGTCAGGCTCAAGTGCGCATTCCAGAACTCCTGGTTGGGGGAGTAAACCCCCGGCAACTGATCCTGCAACCCGTAGCTCTTGGCGATACCGCCGGTGCCTTCGATACTAAGGGTCGGCAAATAAGCCGTCCTGGCTGCTTTCACTGCGGAGCCGGCAGCGCGCAGCTCCGCCACTTTCTGCATCAGGTCGGGCCTCTGGGCTAGCGCCCGGTCGATGGAGGTTTCGACCGTGACCGTCAAGTCCTGCGGTATGGTCAGCGATTGAATGCTCTCCACCTGCAGTTGGCTGGTGGGTGAAACACCGAGGGCTGTAGCCAAATCGCCGTGCGCAATCTCGGAGGCTCCCACCGCCGCCTGCAGATCATAGTCCGCCTGCGCAGCAGCGCTGCGCGCCTCGAGTACATCAGGCAGTGTCGCCAGCCCGAGTTCGAGACGCGCTTCAGCAGCTTGCTGCACCGTCTGGGCATTTTTGAGATTGGCTTCCGCAGCATCCTCCTGCCCTTTGGCGTTGAGCACCCGGTAGTACGCATCCATCACCTGGAAGATGACCTTGCGATGGGTATCGTTGAAAAGGAAATTGGCGGCCAGCAGATTGTTCCGGCTGACGTCAATCTCCTCCAGCCTCCTGCCGAAATCGAAGATGGTGTAGTCCAGCTGTAGCGCGGGAGAGAACGAGTATAAAGTCTGGCGGATGTAATTGGGCGCAAAGAGGAGATTGTAGCGCTCGGTCTGCGCAAGCACCGCCGCAGCCACGGTCGGATACAGCGTTGACTTACTGATTCCCAGGTCGGCGGCGCGCGCCTTGGCATTTTCCCACGCCACGCGAGTCTCCGGGTTGTTCTGCTCGGCCAGGTTGACCAGCTCAGGCAGCGTATAAATCTTGGTTGGGTCGGGAACGAAGGCTGGGGCAGATCGCGGCGGGGGCGCGGGCAAACTCGTCGTGCCTTGCCAGGGCTGCTGCGGAGAAAGCGGCGCTCTTTGGGCGCAAGCGATTCCTCCCAGCAATGCCATGAGCATGGTGGCCGATTTTCTAAGAGATCGCTTCATTCGCGACGCGCCCGCACTCAGACAAGATTTCTTATAGATGTATACCGCAGGTGATGGTCGTGCACATCCATAGGAAATTTGGCATGAGCAACCGGATGATAGCATTCCGCTTGCGCAAGGCGTAGGAGGGGTGAGATGGAAAGATGAACGTGGTTCAGCAGGCCAGGATTTCTTTTGGGAAAGAGAGGGGTTCTTTACGCCAAGCCGCACACGTGGCCGTGGGCCGACGCCGAGTCACAGAAACTCCGGGTACGCTTCGGGCGAGATGACAAGTTTTGGCTGCGTTGTGCTAAGGAGGGATAGATTGCGGATGGCACAACAAGAAGACGGGCGGCTTTTTTGGGGTCCGCCCGTTTTGTCTGCTTTGGGCTTCGAGGAAGCGACTTACTGATACTGATTCGAGATCACTACTTCCAGGTTGAGAGGGGTGGCAATGGGCTGGTTGCTGACCATGCCAGGCGAGAAGCGGTACTGGCTCACGGCAGTAAGGACGCTCGCGTCCACGCCCGCGCCAGCCGACTGAAGGATCTTCAGGTCAGTAGGCCTGCCAGTCTTATCGACGATCATTCCTACAACGACTCTGGTGTCATTGTTGAGCAGCCGAGCCGTTCCGGTTGAATCGGCTACGACATTAACTTTATAGATCAACTTGGGAGCGATTACTCCGGTCGAAATCCGCTTAACTTGGGGCGCAGATCCATTGCTGGCGACCTGGGTTTGGGCAGGCGTGTTTGCCTGAGCGTGAAGCATAAAAGAGGACAGAGAGAGTATGGCCACTATTAGTTTACGCATATAAATTGATCTCCGAGTTAGAGGTGCCCGTCACCAATCTATCGCCGAAGAAGTACGACTGTCAAGATATTTTCTAGACATAGTGAATTCATTGGGTATTTTTAACATTTGTTTACTATCAGGTGACTGGCTTCAGAAAAGTCTTTTCAAAAGCAAGGTCCTGTGAACGCAGCGCAAAACGCCCGCAAAACTCGCGGGCGCCGGCACTTTTGGACCGAGGGGATTAACTTATTGCGGAAGCGGCGTGCTGCGGGGGAACGACTTGGCTAAGTAGGCAGTGATCTCATCGAATTCTTCGTCGGTGGCGACGGCTCCGCGTGCCGACATCGATTGCACCAGGCTGTTCCATTCCTGCGCGCTCAGGTGTTGGTTGGCGGCTACGTCTGGTGAGTGGCAACCGGAACAAACTCTCACCGTAAGATCATGCCCAGGCCCCGGCGGCAAGTGAGTTTGCGTAGAGGGCACAGAGGCAACAACGTTCGCTGCAGGCGTCTGCGGCTTGGGCAACGACGCGGTTAACGTGCTGGTGCTCTCACCCGTTAAGCTGAAGACCACCAGGGAGTCTCCGGCGAGCGCGGCACCGATGAGCCCACCGCCAGTAGCCACTACGGCGACATACTGCTGGCCCTTCGCGTCAGCGTAAGTGATGGGAGTGGATTCGGCCGAAGCGGGAAGTTTGACCGTCCAAAGCTCCTTACCGGTCTTGGTCTCGAAGGCGCGGAAGCGAGCGTCATCGGTTGCGCCAACGAACGTCAAACCGCTAGCGGTGACGATGGCCCCGCCAAGGCCGGGCCGTCCCGTATCCTGCTTGCCTGACAGGCAGACTATCGGTCACACCCAGTGTCGATCGCCAGGCAACCTTGCCGGTATTCACATTGACCGCGACTAACTGACCCCACGGCGTTGGCGTGCAGGGCAGATGGTCGCTGGGATTCCAGAACCGAACCAAACCGGCAAGCGGCCCGGAATTGGAATAGCTACCGTCTGGGTTACGAACTATGCGCATCGGTTGACCCAGGTTGTTCACATTGACGACAAACAAACCTAGTCTGGGATCGAAGGCGCCGCCGTAGTAATTAACCCCGCCCTGTGTGCCCGGCAATGAAACCGTGTAGCGGTCCAGCGCAGTGGGCGTATACGGGCCTTCACCGAGCAGCATGTTGTTGCTGTCGACGTACTGCTCGCACCAGGCCTTGTGCTCAGGCGTGTCCTGGTAGAGATTGTCGCGACTGAGCGTGTTTTGCGAAAGTGGCTCAGTCACGACCGGGAAGGGCTGCGTGGGTGAGGTCTTCTCTCCGGGAACATTGCTCTGGGGAACAGGCCGCTCCTCGACACCGTAGATGGGCTTGCCGGTGACGCGATTGAAAATGAACATCAATGCATTCTTGTTAACGGTAGCCACCGCCGGAATCGTCTTGCCGTCATGCTTTACATCGAACAGTATTGGTGGCGTTTCCAGGTCGAGATCCCAGATGTCGTGGTGAACCACCTGGAAGTACCACAACAGTTTTCCGGTCTCTGCGTTGACCGCGACCAGAGAATTAGCCGAACAGGTTATTACCCGGACGGTCGACGCCGACGCGGTCGTTGTTGGGAGCGCCGAAAGGCATATAGAGAATGCCCCGCGCGACGTCGACAGTCATGTAGCCCCATACGTTCACTCCCGATCGGTCTTTCCAGCTGTCGTCTCCCCAAGTATCGTGGCCCACTTCACCCGGGCGCGGCACGGAGTGAAAAGTCCACACCAGCTTGCCGGTGCGCGCATCCCAGGCGCGGGTATCGCCGGCGGGGCCAAGGCCGCCGTGCAAGCCGCCCGGCCCTTCACCCGGACCGGAGCCGGTGATTACCAGGTTCTTGTAGATGGTGGGCGGGGTAGGAAGGATATAGCTCTTATCTTTGCCGGTGGTCATCACCTCCGGCGTCTTGAGGTCGACCATGCCGTGGTCGCCGAACTCCTGGTTAAGCTGGCCGGTCGCTGCGCTGACGGAATACATTCGGCCACGGCGGGTGCCGAAGATGATGGCCGGCCCCGCGCCCTCTCCACCCGGCCAGTAGGCGGCGCCACGAATGGAGGCTTGATCGCCATCGGGAATTTGAAACACCCATTGTTCGCGGCCGCTAGCGGAATCGAGCGCCACCACGCGGCTGTACGGAGTGACCACGTACATGGTTGGACCCACCACCAGGGGTTGGTCCTCTGATGGGTGATAGCCAGTGGCGCCCGCCCCGGCCGGCTTCATGTGGTAAACCCATGCCACCTTCAGCTGGCTCACATTGGCCGGAGTGATTTGCGTCAGAGTGGAGTAGCGCGTGCCGCCAGGGTCACGGCCGGGCATAGGCCAGTTTCCCGGCGCTGCGAGATCGGCTACGGCGAAGCTGAGAAACGGCAGCCACAGAAAGCCAAGGACGCTGCACGCGATCGCCAGGGTGGGCTTCCTGTTCAAAGGGATGCACCTTCTGTGTTGAGCTGGGCATTCAGCCTCTCCAGCCCCCGCTCCCGTTCCCGCTGGCGGCCTGCCCGCTCGGGGTTGAGGTAAAGCCAACATAGGGCGGCGATCACATCGGCGCCGATCATCAGATGAATCAGGGCTGTCCAATTGCCGGCAGTCCTTTGCAGGATCAATCCGCCAACCACGGGCATGACAAAGCCGGCCAGGTTGCCCAGCATATTCATCGTTGCCGCGACCGTCGCTGTGTAGGAGCCTCCGATCTCAACGCAAGCGTCCCACGAGATCGGCATGGTGAGGTCGCTGCACAAGCTGGCCAGGCCCATACACAGCATGGCGATCAAGACCGTCTGCGTGTGAAGAAAGAGGAACAGCAGGAGCGCAGTACAAAGAAGCCCAAAAAAGGCGATTCGGCGGCGTGGCAAGCGCACCGGAGCGATGCCGGTGAGCACCGCGCCGAAGCCCCCGAAGAGCAGGGGCAGCACGGACAAAGCCGCCGCATGCCCAGCTGTCTGGCCTCGCCCCTCACGCAGATAGGTCGGTAGCCAGGTGATGTAGAAGTACCAGGTAAAGGAAACGCAAAAATACTGCAGGCAAAGAACTACCACTTCCGGAGTAAGCAGCAAGGATAACCACTTCTTCTGCCCGGCATGGTGGGTCATCAGGACCCGCGAGGTTTCGAGCAGTTCCCGTTCGGCATCATTTACCGATGTGTGCTGCCTGGGATTGTCCTTGAACCAGAACCAGAAAATAACGCACCACACTAAACCCAGGCCGGCGAAGGCAACGAACGAATATCTCCAGCCGATCAGCCCGATCGCGGCCAGCACCAGTGGTGGAGTGAAGGCACCCCCCCAGCGGGCGAAGGCCCAGAGCAGACCTTGCGCGGTGACGCGTTCGCGCGCCGGCAACCACATGCTGAGCATGCGCGTAAGGATAGGGAAACAACCTGCCTCGCCGGCTCCGAAGAGGAAACGAATGACCCAGAGAGAGAGGAAGCTCCAGGCTGCACCGGTCAAGGCAGTAAAAAACGACCAGCCGAGGACGATCTGCAACAAGACTCGGCGCACTCCGATCTTGTCGCCCAGCAGGCCGATCGGAATCTCGAACAAGGCATAGGAGAGGCCAAAGGCTCCGAAGACCAACCCCATTTGCGCTTTGTTGAGGTGGAGATCGTGGGAGATGGGCCCGGCGGCTTGCGAAATGGCCACCCGCTGCACGTAGGAGAGGATGGCCAGCCCGATTGCCAGCGCAACAATGCTGTACCGTGTTCGGCTTGCCTTCATCCCAGAGACCCTCTTTGCGCGGCAAAAAAATCCGCCCGGTCAGGGTACCAGCAAGGACCCGTGCGGGGCGAGAGGTATGATCTTGGATGTGGCTATGAAAATCGATCTTTCTGGCAGGACGGCGGTGATCACCGGGGCAAGCCGGGGACTCGGCGAGGCGATGGCTAAGGCGCTATCGGAGGCGGGAGCCCAGGTCGCCCTGGTGGCGCGTGATGTGCAGCGGCTGGAGGCGGTACGCGATGCGATCACCGCGCAGGGTGGAACAGCGGCTTTCTTTGTTGGCGACGTGACGCGCGAAGAGGACGTCGCTGCGGTGGCAAGAGCCGTCCAGGAGCGCTTTGGCCATGCGCAGATCCTGATCAACAACGCAGGAACGAACCACCGTAAGGACCTGGTGGATTTTTCGCTGGAGGAGTTTCGCGGGGTCGTGGACTCGAGTTTGATTTCCACGTTTCTTATGTGCCGTGCCTTCGTTCCGGGCATGAAGGGTACCGGGTACGGCCGGGTTTTGAATATGGCCTCCATCATGGGTCACGTCTCGCTGCCGGGACGCACACCCTATTCCTCCGGCAAGGCGGCGCTGCTCGGGCTTACGCGATCCCTTGCGTTGGAAGTAGCTGCGGAAGGAATCACCGTCAACACCATCAGCCCGGGGCCGTTTGCCACGGACATGAATGCGGTGCTCTTTAACAATCCGGAGATCAATGCGACATTCCTGGCCAACATGCCGGTGGGGCGCTGGGGCAAAGTGGAAGAGATCGGCGCCCTGGCTTGCTATCTCTGCTCAGAATTCGCCGGCTTCATGACCGGGTCCGACCTGATCATCGATGGCGGTTGGACGGCGAAATAGTCAGCGATCCACCTTCACCAGCACTAAGGCGTTTGGTTCCAGTTCCAGCTTCAGGCTTCCGTCGGTAAGATGCGTCTGCTCCGCCGCCGGGAGCGCTGTTTCCCGGTTCAGCTGCTCCACTTGAGTTGGAGTTGGATCGAGTGGCTTGCCCATCACGGCATACCAGGGTAAGACGTTGCCGTGTTTGCTATCGACCCTCTGCAAGGTAATATTCGCGTTGCCAGGAACGCCTTGAAAGACCAGTTCCATCGTCCGCATCGTGGAGTGTTGACCGGGATCGACCAGATTCCATGCGGCGATGATGATGCCGCCGGTTTCGCTTTTGGTGACGATCACGTTCTTTGACGGGTTGGCAAGCCGCTGGTCGCCGAGTTGGTGCAGCAATGCAAAGCTGTAGTAGCTCGGCTTATTGATGCCGCCCTTGGCGCGCAACCCAAATTGGCCCTCGAAGGGCTTTGCGATGGGGCCGCCTTCTTCAAAGACATCGGAGAACGTCCAGAACGACATCAACGTAACATCGCCATCGCATTCCCGCACCGTGTTGGCAAGAGCCGGCCCGACAAACGTGGTGTCGCGAGATTCATCCATGCCCTGCACGTTCCACTCAGTCCAGAACAGCGGCAGATCCGGCATGGAGGAGGCCTTGATCTGCCCGCGCACCTTTGCGATAGCCCGGCAGACACGATCATCCATGGGAATGTCTTCGTTGCTACCGAACAGATTGTGTACGGTGTCATCCGCGTAACCGTGCGAGGAAACAAAATCGACCGGCACGTGGTTGGCTGCATCGTACTTGAGAAAATCATCCACCCAGGCAGCAGCTGCAGTTGCCGGGCCTCCTACGCGCAGACGCGGGCTGACAGCCTTTAAAGCGCGCGCGGTATGGGCATAGAGCTCAAAGTAGGATTCCTCTCGCGGGATGCCATTCCAGAAATCGATATTGGGTTCGTTCCAGACTTCGAAATACCATTGCGCAACTTCGTCGATGCCGTAGCGGTCCACCAGGTGCTGCGCGAAGTGCGTCATCAACGCGTCCCATGCCTCAAGACTCTTGGGCGGCGACACGTTCGGCTTGTACCAGAAGGGGTGGAGCGCGTCGGGGTTGAAGGCCAGCTTCTTGGGCATGAAGCTGATCTCGACCACAGGACGGACCCCGTTCTTGAGCAGGCCATCGTAGATCTGATCGACGTAGGAAAAGTTGTAGACCGGGTTGCCGTGTTGGTCTTCGTTATAGACGCCGACCTCGTCGTGCAGTATGGCGTGAAAGCGCACGTATTTGAAATCGGTTATCTGCTTTACCGCGCGAAGGTCGTCTCGATAGCTCTCACGCAAGGTCAGGATGGCGCGGCCGGAGCCGAACATCTGTTCCCAGAAATGGGGAAAAGCCGTGGTCTGCGCGTGCGCATCGATTCGGATCTGCTCTTGAGCATACGAGGCAGCAGTAACGGCCACGCTGGCGAACAGGATTAGGGTGGTCCCCACGCGTGAAGCAATGCACTTTGATTGCAGCATGAACAAGACTGTATGCCAAACGAGAAACGCGGGTGCGTTGGTAGACGCACCCGTCCAGGGTCAGAAGCTAAAGCGGGCCTGAAGATCGAGTGTTCGTGAACCTAAGGCAGCGGTGGCCTGACCAAAGTTTGGATTGCTGGTAACCCCATCGTTGCTGATGCTGGTCGTGATACTACCGGCGCTAAAGTTCAAATTGTTAAACAGGTTGAAGGCGTCGGCACGAATCTCGAACTTGGCATTCTCACCCAATACAGGAAGCTTGGGAATGCCGAATGCTTTGCTGAGGGTCGCGTCCACATCTCTGTAGTTCGGCCCGGTTAAGAAATTCCGCGCCACACCCGGGTTCTGCGGAGGAGCAAAGACTTGCGGTATCGGCCCCGTAACCGGCGTGTAAGTAGGAACGGTAAAGTACTGGAGAGCCCCCAGAGGATAGTTCGAGTTGTAAGTGCCTCCAACGCCGGCGCCCGTCTTGAAGGAATTACTGCTTTGGCTGCTGCCCGCGCCGCCCTTATAAGCCGCGGGGCGCAGAGTACCATAGCCACTGCCCTGGTAATAAAGGCTGCCATTGGCAATGTTGCCATAGGTCGGTGTCCATGGAAAGCCACTGTGCAAGTTGAAGATGCCGCTGATCGACCAGCCACCAGCCACCTTCTCGAGCAAGCTGTTGCCGTGGAAGAGCAGAGGCTGCCACAAGCCGTAGATCTTGAAGGCCTGGCCCACGTTGTAGTCTGAACGGCCGTACGCGAGGCGCGGATTGTAGGGATAAGGATCTTCGTAATACGGCTGCGAGCCGTCGTCCATGCTCTTCGACCAGGTGTACTGGGCATCGAGAAGGTAGGAGCGCGAGAACTGATGCTTTAGTCCAGCCAGCAACGCGCTGTAATTCGAAATGCCCTCGTTGTTGTAGTAGTCCACGCTGTTGACGGTCGGATTCAGCGGCTGTCCGTTCACTGCGCCGAGCACGTTCGCGTTGTACTGGTGGATGATGTGATAGCCCTTGCTTCCCTGGTAACCGAGGGTCGCCACCCATTGCCTGCCCACATCGTATTGCGTATCCAGCGAATAGTGATAGACGTACGCGGTGGGAACATTCGAGGGATAACCCGTCACCCCGATCGAGCCAGTGGTCGGCAGGTTATTCGCGTTGAAACTCACGATCGTATTTGAGTTGGCTGGATAGCCAAAGAGAGAATGCGCGTCGGTGGGTATGGAGTACTGAATGGCGGGATTGATTTGTGTTGGAGAAACGCTGGTAAAGTTCGGGCTGGTCACGGAAGGTGGGTTGTTACCGCCGTTGGCGGCAATGGCAATTTCCTCCTGGTTATAGTTCATGCCGAAGCCGCCGCGGAGCACAAGCTTTCCCTGATCGCGCATCGGGCTCCAGGCAAATCCCACCTGCGGCCCAAAATTGCCCTTTTGCGCCTGGTACAAATCGCCTCCCCTGCGAACCCGCAAGTCGGTGAACGTATTGGCGCCGCTGCCAAGCAGCACCACATTCAAGTTGTTCTCCTTGGAAGAGAGCGGCCCAAAGTACGAGTAACGCAGCCCGACGTTGATGGTGAGATTAGGACGGATTTTGTAGTCGTCCTGCACAAAGAATCCGTAGAGGTCCGAGCGAATATCCTCTCGATTCAGGGTCGGAATGCCGGTGAGGGGGTCAAACGTTCCCACCTCCAACTCAGGCGCGTCATTGAGAAAATCCCAGATGTTATAAAAGGTGAACTGCGGCCTGGCTGCGGACGGGTTTTCGTTCAGATAGTAGAGCCTGGTGACGCCGCCGCCAAACTTCACCGTATGCCGGCCGGCTACCTTGGTGGCCACATCCTGGTAACTATAGGTCCATTGATTGAAGACGCTTGGACCGGGTGCGCCAAAGAAATAGAAGGTGGTCGCCGGGGCCGACGCGTTCAAATTACCGATGGTGGTGATGTTGTCCTGAGGTAGTCCAAACGGCTCCTGGGGATTGCTGTTGATTTCGTTCCAGCGCCAGCCGGCGGCATTGACTCGGGCTTCATTCAGCAGGCTGGGAGAGAAGGTGTGGTTCCAGATGCCGGCGAACGCATCGTTGATCGCCGAATGGTGGTAGAGATTGTAGGCGCGCACTGGCCCGTTGTAAGTGGTGGAGCTGACGGGAACCCAATAAATAGTGAATGTTAAGCGGTCGTTCCTGGTTGCATCCGCGTCCAGACGTCCGTTGTATTGCTGCTCAGTGATCTGGGTTGGGTTCAGAGTGGTGTATTCGCCAATGTCCGCAATTCCATCGAGTCCAGAACCAACCCCTGGATTGCCGCTGCTCTGGTAGGTGAGATCCTGCGTATGCAAGCCAGTCTTGAGCGGCGATCCGATGTCGAGTCCCTGGCCCGCGATGGTGGCGCAGTTAGTGCCTTCCACGAGTCCTATGTTCGCGCAGCTGGCATTGATCTGGCCTTGCGCGCTCACCCCGGCGCCGGGAAAAGTCAGAAACGTAGACGCGATGCTGCCGCTGGGCGCCTGCTTGTCGAACGCACTGGTGTCATACCAACCGACAGCGGTGTTGGAAGTGTTGTTGCGAATGGTTTCGTAGGAAAAGAAGGCAAAGATCTTGTTTTTCCAAATGGGGCCGCCCAGGCTGCCGCCGATCTGGTTGAAGCGGCTCTCATCGCGAAGCAAACCACGTTCCCCTACCGTGCCGGGTTGGGCAGAGTTGGGCCCGTTGTAGCGCTGATAGGCGTTCAGGCCGGGCCGGTCTATTTTGATGAAGGCGCTGCCGTGAAAGTCATTTGTGCCAGCCTTTGATGTGACCTGGATCTGCGCTCCGCTAAAACGGCCGGCCTCCGCATCGTAGCTGTTGGAAACTATCTTGACATCACCGACAGAATCTTCACTTGGCGTAATGACGGTGGTGCCTCCCCACACCGCGCTGGCGGTGCTGATGCCATCGATGGAGACTCCGTTGGCATTGTTCTGTCCACCGTTAGCGACGATCTGCGGGCCGTTCTCGGTCTTGAAGATCCCGTCGGTCGCACCGCTGCCGCCAATCTGCGAGCCCGGCAGGCTATTGGTGCCGCCGCCAGCGGCCTGCGATCCGTCTCCGAAGGCGCCTGGCGCCAGCTGGCTTAGCTGGAAGACGTCTCGTCCAAAAGAAGGCATGTGCTGGATCTCGTTGCTACTTATAACGCCACTGATCGATGCGGTCTCGGTCTCGAGCGCGGGCTGTTCATCGGCTGAGACGGTAACGGTCTGCGCGGCGTCTCCAAGCTCCAGCTGCACGTTGACCGCATTCGCCTGTTCTGGGACCAATTGCAGATGATCGAGAGCCTTCTGCTTAAAGCCGCTCTTATTGACGACCAGAGAAAATTGATCAGGCGGCAGAGCGTTGAAATTGTAAAGGCCATTGCCATCGCTGGTGGTCGTAAGCACCTTGGCGGTGCCGAGATCGGTCAAGTTGAGGGTGGCTCCGGGAATGACAGCACCGGTTTGATCCGTGACCGTTCCCTGGATCGAGGCGCGAAATTGCGCCTTTGCTGGAATGACGGCAAGCGCCAGCAGAACAATGCCGGCCACGGTTGTTTTTGCTGCGGAAGCCGCAAATTTACATGTGCTGGTGGGGTTATGAAACAGACGCTGGTACATACTGGCCCTCTCAAAACAACTAAGTGATGCCTGGCGCCATCGCCGGTGAAAACACTCTGCAATCGTGGCCCGTTTTTCTGACAGCGACTCGTCTCGAACTTATAGGTTTGCAGCCGTCTCCGGGCTGTCGGCCGGTCTATGACGACCTAATCCGAATGGAGTGACGGTGGGGTTGCGTCAAAGACGCAAACACATTTACAAAAGTGTGATGCCCTGTGCCGACGCAAAGGCTTTCCGGAAAACGACAAAAAAAGGAGCGCTCAACGCGCTCCCTTTTTACACAATCAAAAAGCTTTTTTTAAGCTAACTTTCTTTTCAACTATGCCGTGGGGATCGACAACTTTCTTTCCGCTGCGCCCTTGTTGAAATCCTTGTAGCCTTTTGGAGCGTCATCCAGCGTGATGACTCAATGAGCGGTGACCGGAGAAGTGCGGGCCGGAACAACTGAACCGTCTCTCTCGGCCTTAGGTATACATGCTGGCGCGTTTATCCCTGGGATCGTGGTCGGAGTGATCGCCGGCCGCCAACACTGCAGCGGTCAGCTTTGACGGTTGAGATGTAGAGATGACCACGTGCGGCTTATGGAGCACGTCGATGACGCGTTCGTACAAGCGGTTGCGCACCTTGAGGCGGTCAGACGCCCGGGTGACGTAGCGAATCAAAATGTCGAGCCCGGCGCCGGAAGGACGCAGGTTCACAGACGAGCTCGCGCTGGCGTGGCTCAAACCACTCTGCCGCGGGACGCGCTTCCACTCCTGTTCGGCAAATTGAGCGTCCTGCTGCGTCTCGTCCAGAATCGCCTGGTGGAGGAGCGCCGCCTTTGCGTATGTGTCCGCTGTCGCGGGAAGGCTTAGGGACATCTCGTCCCACATCCATTGGCCGGCCGTCGAAAAATTGAAGAATTGCCCGGTAACGGCAAAGTTGTTAATGAACGTCGCGCGCCGGCCGGTCGGATGGCCCTTGTCGGCCCAGGCGCTGTTTTCGAGGATCGTGGTGCGGAAGAGATTGATCTCAATCACCTCGCCGGCCACGCCATTGATTTCTACCCAGTCACCGACCCGCACTCCGTTCCTGCCCATAAGGATGAACCAGCCGAAAAACGCGACGATGAAGCTTTGCAGAGCCACCGTAAGCCCGGCTGTCGCCAGGCCCAGGATGGTCGATATCTGGCTCGGCACACCAAACACCACCAGCAACACACACAGCACACCAACCAGCTGCACGCCAAGCCGCAGAATCGTGTGCAGGGTCTGCATCCGCCGGCGATCAACCGTGGCACCATTCAGCGCATACCGCTCCAGTAAGGCTGTTCCCATCGATTCCAAAAGGATGACGCAGATGAGAATAAACGCAACCGTCCCCAGCGACCGCAATGCCATGTGGGTCACGATGCGATGCTGCAGCATCACCTGGTTTGTCCACTTACCGTAGACCGCAGCGAGTTGCTGCTGGGTCTGAATGCGGTCATCGTAGATGGTGAGAAGCTGGCGCTGTTCTCTTCTTTGCTGCAGGCTGGCGAGCTTGGTTGCATCGGGCTTCGATGTATTTCCGGCTGCCGCATCCGAGCTGGCGTCGGCCTGTGCTTCCAGCTTGTTGTGCTGCGCCGTCAAACTGGCAGCGTCCGCTTTTGCTTGCTGCATAGCCTGCTGAATTAATTCATAGCGGCTGCGTTGGCTGCTCCAGGCCCCAACCCTGCCGGCCAGCGTGCCATATTGCCGTGTGGAAAGAACAGCCAGTTGGCCGTTGCTCCCGGTCTGAGCGTTGGTCTTGCCCATGGCCGCCTCGTGCGCGGCGAGCTCCTGCTGGATCCTGGTGCGCAGGTCGCCGGATGCCCGGGCAAAATCGTGCTGTGCATCGCTTAACTCATCCTGGTCGAGGTCCAGCTGCGCCTGGGCAACCTTCAGATCGTCATTACCAGCGGCATCTGCCGTGGCCGTCAGGCTCTTTACCCTAGCCTGATCGTCCTTTGCCGTTTGCTGCAGTTCTGCGACCTTCTGGGAGAGCTCGAGCGCTTCCCCGGTGGGTGCGAGCCGCTCGGTGCTGGCCTGACGCAGAGCTGTGGCAAATGCCTGATTCACCTCGTGGTCGGCCAGGCGCTCCGCTTCGTGGGCAAACTCTTCTTCTTCCTTGCTCACCGCGAGCGGTGAGAGCGCTTGCGCAATCTGCCAGGGGTGCAGGTCGACGACGGTCGTCTGGGTTGTTCCCATTCCAGGTTGCGCTGCTTGGCCTTTGAGGAAAGGTAGATGGACCAGCGCGTCCCGTGTCGTCCACGAAACTGCGAGACAAACAACCAGCAAGCCAGAGAGGATCAAAAGAGAAATAAACCTGCCCCGGCCAAGCATGCGTTGCAGCGAACCTTGCTCGTGTGTTTGAGGACTGACCGGGTTGCTTGCCATGGCCCAATTCTGGCAGTTACCCAGGTTGCAGGGTAGACCCCGGTAGTTGTAGCCGTCCCTAAAACATCAATGTCTTTATACTCGAAACAACGACTATGCCTCTAAAGATCGATGAGCCGATATGTATCGCCGCCACCAGAGATGTGTGTGGCGAAGGAGTGCTGTGGCAGCGGGACACGCAAAGCGTCTATTGGACAGACATCAATCGATTTCTCGCCCATCGCTACGCGTTGAACGACGGCACCCTTAAGACCTGGTTCTTTTCTGAACCGGTAACCTGCGTGATGGAAACCAGCCGCGAGGATACGCTGGCCTTATCCCTCGGCTCCGGCATCGCACTGTGGAAGCCGGGCAGAGGTGCGCTGCCTGTACCTTTGTTCGCTCTTCCCGGCTGGCCGTTTGTCCGCTGCAACGACGCGGCCGTAGATCCGGGCGGTGCGCTGTGGGTAGGCTCGATGCGCAACAACGTAAGAGCCAATGGCGACCCCGAGCCGGCGGGCGGCACAGACGGCGTGCTGTACTGCATCGACGGAACCGGCACGTCCACGGAATGGCGCCGCGACCTGGGTATTTCAAATACCCTGCTCTGGAGCCCGGATAAGTCCAGGTTCTATTTTGGCGATACCTTGAAAAATTGCATCTGGTCTTATGAATACGATTTAGCCGGCAGATCCATCGCCGGAGAGCAGCCCTTCTTCCAGGGTTTTGAGCGCGGATTGCCTGACGGTTCCGCGATGGACACAGAAGGCTATATTTGGAATTGCCGTTATGGTGGGAGCTGTATCGTCCGGGTTGCGCCAAACGGAAAGATCGATCGGGTGATCGAGTTGCCTGTGAGCAGGCCGACGAACTGTACGTTCGGGGGCACACACGGCAGTGTGCTCTACATTACCTCAGCTTCGCCCGAGGCCGGGCACTGGGAGCGATTTGGAGGCTGCCTCTTCGCCCTGGAAACCAACGTGACCGGCATGGCTGAGAATAAATTCCAGCTACCCTGACCGCGCTCCCCCGAGCATAAGTCGCGGCCAAAGAAAACGAGCCGTGCTCAGATCGAGCACGGCTCATTTGGTGAGTGAAGCCGGTTGTTGTGTGCCTTAGTTGTGGGTGAGTTGAATCTTGACCCCGCTGGCAGAAAACGCGTTGCTGGTAATCGTCAGCGTGTCTGTGGCCGCTCCCGCTTGGAAGTAGGTGACGGTGATGGTGCAACTACCGCCCGGAGCAATCGGTCCGCTGCAGGTGGTGGTTTGAGAGAAGGCGCTAGCCGCTCCGTTCGCGAACGTGAGCGATGAGATAGTCAGATTCAAGTTGCCCGTGTTGGTCAGCTTGGTGGTCAGTGAGGACCCTAGAGTCGTCAACTTGAGTGCTCCGGTATTCACCATCAACTTGGTGACGTTGGTGTTCAGGTCGCTCACAAAGATGTTGCCCGAACCGTCCAGGGTGATGCCGGTGGGGTTGGTAAGCCCGGTCAGTGGCACCTGGGTTGTAGGCGCGCTGGCCGAATGGTTGTTCGGCACCATGAGGACGCGTTGACCGCTATCGGTGATGAACATATCCCCGTAGGGGTCAAAGGCGATGCCTGCAGGCGAGTTCAGCACACACGTGGTAACGGTGCTATCGCATGGCGCAATGGAAACCGGTGTAGCGCCTGTGCCGCTGAGAGCAATCTGCAGGATCTGGTTATTATTTCCGTCGCCAACATAGAGATTGGCGCCGGAGTTATCGACAGCGAGCGCTTGCGGGAAGCTTACGCTCTGGCTGCCGAGGTTCAGCAGGCTGGGCGTGTACGGTGCGAAGGTTTCCCCGGGGACCTCGATGATCCGCGGAGTGTTGCCTGCATCGGCGATGTAGATGTTGCCACCGAAGTCGATCCTGGCGGCGGTGGGAACCCCGAGGGTGTATGTCCCTGTGTTCACTGTCGATTCGGCCAATGCAGGGTTGAAGCTGACCACCATGGCTGCGTTGGCGTCCGACACTACGAGGTTGCCGAAAGCATCAAAGGTCAGGTCGCTGGGGTAAACCAGGTTCTTGGTATTTGCGGCGTTCCATTGCGTCAACGCACCGCCTGATGAGGGCAGCGTATCAATCTGTGCCGCGTTGCTGTTGGCCACATACAAAGTGGAGTTGGTGAGGTCGTTCGGGTTAAAGGTCAGGCTCTGCGGTTGGTTGAGGCTGGAGTTGAGTACCACCTGCGTGGCGCTGCTCAGCGAAATCTGCGCCGCAGAACCCAAGCCGGACAGGAACAGATAGAGGATCGGTTCGGCCTGGCCGCCAGAGGAAGTGAAGTTGACCTGCGCCACTCCTCTGCGAATGCCAGGCAAGCCGGGTTTGAACGCAATGCTCAAGATGCAAACCGTGCCGGCAGTTTCCTGCGCTCCAGAGACGCAGGTGGACGCGCCCGTATTGCTGAAGTCGGAGGCGCCGCCGCCTCCGGGGTTGAAGTTGAAGGTCATGGCTCCCGCTACTGGGAAGGCGTAGGGCACCTGAATCGTGCTGGTTCCACCGCCCACGGTCGCGGGGTTCGCCCCAATTGCCGGATTGCGCAACGGAATCACAGCCGAGTTACTGGTGGGAACGTAGTTCGTGTCTCCCAGATAGTTCAGCGTTACTGTGTTGTTGCCGGGGACGAAATAGCTGCTGATCACGTTCAGGGTCACGGACGAACTTGCGCCCGATCCGGGTACGAGTGTACCGCTCGCGAGCGTGTGACCATTGAAGACCACATTCACGGTTCCGGTCGGAGCGGCGGTGGAACCCGACACGGTCACTGCGTACGGGGTTGGCTGGCTAAAGAAACAGCAGTCGCCGCTGGGGAACAGGGGCGATCCGCCGACGCCAGTGGAGCCCGTGGTGCCGACCACGATCTGCACCGTCGCTGTCGCATTGGTGAAGTCGGTGGTATCGGTGGGCGCGAAGACCACCTGCAAGGTCCACGTGCCGGCAGCGAGAACCGCACCGGGCGCCGGCGTGTTGGCCGGTAATACGGTGTAAGTATATGTCCCGGCAAGAGGCCCACCTTGGAACGTTGCAGTGGCATCGAGCTGGGTGCCGCTCAGCGGCGTCCCAACCGCAATGGCCGCGGGCGTTGGCCAGGTGAGGACGGGCGTCGCCTTGGTCACGACAATCGAGTTGGTCGCGGACGCGCTTGTGTAGCCCGCGGTATTGGATGGAGTGAATGTTACCGACAGAGGATCTGTTCCGACTGGCAACACTGTGCCTGCAGCCGGATTGTAGGCATAAGTACCCGGCACAACGACCTGAGTATTGGTGCCGAAGCCAAGCGCCAGAACGACTACATGCCGGTTATTGGGGACACTGACGCTCAACAGCGTTCGGGTGGGATCGACAGGAATTTGATATCCATAGAGATCAAAGGTTCCGGCCACCTCTCCGCCAGCCTGGGTGTTCTTGTACGGTGTGGTGGCGACAATCGTCTCCCCCGCATAGCCCGCAGACTGGGCCCATGAGCTCATGTTGATCGTCTGGGTCACCGGGTTGCCGGTGGAATACGTGAGAATGAAGGGCTGGTTTATCTGCCCGGTGGTAGTCGCGGCGCCAATCAGGTAGAGAGCAGAGTAGTTGCCCGGCGCCGGCAGGGTGTACACCGCTCCGTTGGTGATAGCGTCGGGAACAGTTGGCTGCCCGAGGGTGAAGGTCGTACCCGCGAAGACAACCGAACCGTTGTTCAGCTGATTGTACGAGTAGGTTCCGCCTTGATTGTCGAAGCCAGGCTGGTTATAAGGAGTACCGTCGGTAGAGGTGGCAATCACCTGCAACTGACTGGTGGGGATAACCGGCGTGGGCCTGGGCGCCCCCATAGCTACCGCATTGAGTTGAGTGGAGCTCAACGGCGTACCGTAGGTGATGGGTGCCGGCGTCGGCCATGAGATGGTTGGCGTGACGATGGGCGTGACCGGGTTTGTCACCACCAGCTGTACGGTGGCGGTCGATGTCGTGTAATCCGTGGTATCGGTCGGAGTGAAAGTTACAGACAGAGTATCTGTCCCAACCGGCTCGATCGTACCCGCGGGGGGATTGTAAACGAATGTTCCCGGTATCTGCGGGGTGGCGAGGTTCATGGACAGCATCACAATGTTCCGGGTATTCGGCAGCGTGACGCTCTTCACCGTCTTGGTGTCGTCAAGAGGAATATCGTATCCATAAACGCACACTGAGTCCGCTTGTGAAGTACCGTCCTGATAGTTGCGCTTCTCACTGCAGTTAACCACCGCCTCGCCCGGCCACCCCGCGGCGTTGAACCAGTCGCTCATATTCTGATTCAGCACCGTCGTCGTGCCGTCGGTGTAAGTCACGGTAAAGGTCTCAGCCGGCGGGATGTTATTGACCATCGCGCCAAGCATAAACAGGTCCGTATACTTACCAGTCGGAAGCGTAATCGTACCGCCCCAGACGGCGTCTTTTGCATTGGGGGGACCTATGTCGAAGGTCATGCCGTTCCACACTACGGTCGAACCGAGCGTCGCAGTCGAATAGGAGTAGCCATCGT
Source organism: uncultured Acidobacteriaceae bacterium (assembly GCA_963736535.1). GTDB lineage: Bacteria > Acidobacteriota > Terriglobia > Terriglobales > Acidobacteriaceae > PALSA-350. Next base: position 543,906 of record CAVTPN010000001.1, on the reverse strand, counting down.
TATCGAACCCGCCCGTGCCGTACGTCGACCCTGGAGTATAGATACCCCATACGTTGTAGTCGGTCGAGAGCGGAACCGACACGACGCCGGTGGAAGCCGTTGCATCCAGCTGGAAGCCGCTCAACGGCGTACCGTAGGTGATCGGTGTAGGTGTCGGCCAGGTAATGACCGTTGAATCCTGGGTCACCGTGAGCTGTACCGTCGCCGTCTCCACTGCGTATAGATCGCTGCGCGGAGTAAAGGTTACCGAAAGAGTATGTATCCCCGCGGCAAGAACCGTGCCGGCCGCTGGACTATAGACAAAGGTTCCGCGCTTATTATCCGTCGCATTCAACTGTGTGGCGCTCAGCGCAGTGCCGTAGGTGATCGGTGCAGGCGTCGCCCACTGGAGATCTGATGCCAACAAGGTCGAACCGGCCACAGTGTTGCTGACGCTGGCAATGAAGCCGCAGTCGCCCGCGTAAGTCGCCTGGTAGCTGTCGGTGCCGCCAGGGGGTACTATCACCAGGGTCGCGACACCGTTTGCGAGTGGCGCAGTGCCGACGACCACCCCATTGTTCGTGAAGGTGACTGATTCTCCATTCGTTGTGGTCGTACCGTAGTTGTATGGAGCGAGAGTGGCCACCAAGGTGACCTGTTGGCCCACAGCGCCCGCAGCCGGGTTGGCGCTGAGAGCCAGAGCGGTTGCCTTCTTGGCGGGAGTAAAGGTCAACGGCGCCGAGGTGCTCGGACTATAGTTCCCATCGCCGCCGTAGGTAGCGGTGATGGATTGGGAACCGCATCCAAAGAAAGCGACATTGGACAGGGTAGCCGTCTCCGACTCACCAGAAAGCAGAACGGAGAGACCGGTGGCAGTTACCGCCGTCAGATCGACCTGATCATCGCCATTAATATCTTGGGCATTGGCGAAGATGGCGTTGCTGCCCACTTGATAATAAGTGGCTGCGCCAAAAGTACCCGTACCCGTGCCCAGCAGAACGCCTACCGTGGCATTGCCGTTATTGGCCGAGATGATGTCGAGTTTGCCATCGCGATTGAAATCTCCAATCGTCAGGTAGTAGGGCCCGGTGGCCGGGGTGCCGTCGTTCAGCACGTAAGGCACAGGCGCCTGGAAGCTGGGGGTCGCCGTACCTTTGTTGAGCAGAATATATATAGAATTGTCGGGAGCACTGGTCGTAGCGAGGTCCGGGTACCCATCCCCGTTGAAGTCGCCGATCGCTACCGAACCTACCTGGCTGGCCCCGGTGTTGGCGGTGATAAACGGCTTAAAGGTGCCGTCGCCGTTGCCTTGAAGGATGCTGACATTACTGCTACTATCCGACGCTACCGCCAGATCGAGGAAGCCATCCTTGTTGATATCTCCCACGACGACATTCCACGGCAGGGAGCCAACCGTGTAATAGGACGGCGCGGCAAATGAACCGTCGCCGAGACCGAGAATCACAGCCACCTGATTCAAAGCAGAGTTCGTGGCGACCAGATCGGCAATGCCGTCCTGGTTGAAGTCGCCGGTGGCGAGCAGTCTCGATGCTGAAGTAGAGCCGGACGCCGCTACCGGATAGTTCCTGGCCGTCTGGAACGTTCCATCTCCGTTGCCCAGGTAAATATTGACTGAGCCCGCTCCCGCGGCGCTGAGGACCGCAAGATCCTGCTTCCCATCTCCGTTGTAATCCCCCACCACGACCGATGTTGGCTCGAAAGGAGCGGTGGTGTTAATGGTCGTGCCGTTGGCGAAAGTGCCGTTACCGGCGCCGAGCAGAATCACGATGGGGCCGCCGTTGGTGGGAACCGCATAATCGGGCCGCCCATCACCATTGAAGTCGCCAATCGCCGGCCCATTGGTGCCGCCGGTTTGGCCGTTATTCAGATTGCTGATGGGATATAGGGTGTAGGGGGTGAAGCCGGTCTTCAGTGTGCCGGAGTTGAGAGCAGCCGTACCGAGGGTGACATTTGAGGTTGTGTCCGTGAAAGTGACACCACCTGTTGGAGCTGACGGACCGAAGGCGGAGACGGTTGCGGTAAGTGACGCGTTGGGCGAAGCACCAGCACTCGCCAGAGCGGTAGCCGACAGGTAGAGTGGGACAAAGCTCACTGATTGCGACGAGGACGAACTGGTGGCGAACACCGCGGTACCGCCATAGTTGGCGACAAATTGATGGACTCCCACCCCGCCGACTTCAGTCTCCAGGATCGCCGTGCCAGGATTACCGTTGGTCGATTGAACCTGAACCGTGCCCAGGACTTCGCTGACGCCGTTATAAGTATCAACAAAAGTCACAGAACCCCCGGCAACGGTAAATTCTGTGGCCGAGACCTGGGCGGTCATGGTGACAACGGCGCCGCTCTGTGGGTTGTCAGGGGTTATAAATAACGAAGTGGTGGTTGCAGCGGATGCCCATGCCGCAGGCCCACCAGTCACCAACGCGAGAGCGCTCAACAGCACTGGCATCCATCGGCCACGGGAAACCTGTCTGGGAGTCATACGGCGCCTAAATGAGAGGATGGGGGAGTGCGTCATGGTCTTCAAAGCTCCGATTCATACGGTTTAGCTCGCAAGCGTGATCTTTTGAGAACAAACGCCTGACAAGAAGGCAGTAATTCATCGCAGTTGTATTGACACACCTGCGGTAATGGGTCGCATCAATTTCCATCAGCGCCTGGAGAATACCGCCCGTTTTGGCACATTGTTATTACTCTTATGGGGGATTTAACGATGGGCTCAGAACCCATACGGACGGGTAATCTGTTGACTATTTATCAACCTCTGGAGGGCACTAAATTCCGCACGGCGCCTACTTAGCAGGTGGGTAACCCGGCCACCGTAACTGATCTAATAAGCACTAAGCGGCGCTGCAATGGATTGCGTCAACGACACCATCGCCCCACCCAGGAATCGGACAACCTAGTGAGGAGCACTCGGCGGAGGTAGGAAAAGGTGAATGAAGTCATCGACCTAGCCTTGGCTCACAAGAATCTTAGGGGAGAAGGCATCCATGAATAGATACGAGCCGTGCCCAGATCGGACACGGCTCGTGTATTGGTAACGCCAGCTTCTGCGGTGCTCTTAATTGTGGGTGAGTTGAATCTTGACCCCGCTGGCAGAGAACGCGTTGCTCGTAATCGTCAGCGTGTCGGTCGCCGCCCCTGCTTGGGAGTAGGTCACAGTGATGGTGCAGCTACCACCCGGCGCAATCGGTCCGGTGCAGGTGTTGGTTTGGGTGAAGGCGCTGGCCGCTCCATTCGCAAAGGTAAGCGACGAGATGGTCAGATTCAAGTTTCCCGTGTTGGTCAACTTGGTGGTGAGTGACGAGCTCAGAGTGGTTAACTTGAGTGTTCCACTGTTCACCAGCAGCTTGGTGACATTTGTGTTCAGGTCGCTCACAAAGATGTTGCCCGAACCGTCCAGGGTGATGCCCGTGGGGTTGATAAGGCCGGTCAACGGTACCTGGGTTGTGGGGGCGCCGGCCGAATGCGTTGGCCGGCACCATCAGGACGCGTTGACCGCTATCGGTGATGAACATATCCCCGTTGGGGTCAAAGGCGATGCCTGCAGGCGAGTTCAGCACACATGTGGTAACGGTGCTGTCGCATGGCGCAATGGAAACCGGCGTAGCGCCTGTGCCGTTGAGAGCGATCTGCAGGATCTGGTTGAGTATTTCCGTCGCCGACATAAAGGTTGCCGCCGGTGTTATCGACAGCGAGCGCTTGCGGGAAGCTTACGCTCTGGCTGCCGAGGTTCAGCAGGCTGGGCGTGTACGGTGCGTACGTTTCCCCGGGAATCTCGATGATCCGCGGAGTGTTGCCTGCATCGGCGATGTAGAGGTTGCCACCGAAGTCAATCCTGGCCGCGGTGGGAAGTCCGAGTGTGTATGTCCCTGTGTTCACCGTCGATTCGGCCAATGCAGGGTTGAAGCTGACCACCATGGCTGCGTTGGCGTCCGACACTACGAGGTTGCCGAAAGCGTCAAAGGTCGAGGTCGCTGGGGTAAACCAGGTTCTTGGTGTTTGCGGCGTTCCATTGGGTCAACGCGCCGCCTGATGAGGGCAGCGTATCAATCTGTGCCGCGTTGCTGTTGGCCACATACAGAGTGGAGTTGGTGAGATCGTTCGGGTTAAAGGTCAGGCTCTGCGGCTGGTTGAGGCTGGAGTTCAGTACCAGCTGCGTGGCGCTGCTCAGCGAAATCTGCGCCGCAGCACCCAATCCGGAAAGGAACAGATAGAGGTAGGTTCGGCCTGGCCGCCAGAGGAGGTGAAGTTGACCTGCACCACTCCTTTGCGAATGCCAGGCAAGCCGGGTTTGAAGGCAATGCTCAAGATGCAAACTGTGCCGGCAGTTTCCTGCGCTCCAGAGACGCAGGTGGACGCGCCCGTATTGCTGAAGTCAGAGACTCCGCCGCCTGCCGGGTTGAAGTTGAAGGTCATGGCTCCCGCCACTGGGAAGGTGTAGGGCACCTGAATCGTATGCTGCCACCGTTCACTGTTGCGGGATCCGCCCTCGATCGCCGGATTGCGCAAGGGAATGATTGCCGAGCTACTGTTGGGGACGTAGTTTGTGTCTCCCAGGTAGTTCAGCGTTACGGTGTTGTTGCCGGGATGAAGTAGCTGCTGTTCACATCAGAGGTCGCGGACGAACTCGTGCCCGATCCGGGTGTGAGCGTGCCGGTGCCGATTGTCTGACCATTGAAGACCACATCCACGGTTCCAGTTGGGGCGGCGGTAGATCCTGACACAGTTATGGCATACGGGGTTGGTTGGCTGAAGAAACAGCAGTCGCCGCTGGAAAACACGGGCGCTCCGCTGATGCCAGAGGAGCCCGTGGTGCCCACTACGATCTGTACTGTTGCCGTCGCGGTGTTGAAGTCGGCAGTATCGGTGGGTGTAAAGACCACCTCAAGGTCTACGTGCCGGCCGCGAGAACCGCACCCTGCGCCGGAGTGTCGGCGGGTAGAACAGTGTATTAGCTCCCGGGCAGAGACGCGCCCTGGAACGATGCGGTGGCATCGAGCTGGGTGCCGCTCAGCGCCGTCCCAACTGCGATCGCCGCCGGGGTTGGCCAGGTGAGGATCGGCGTCGCCTTGGTCACGACGATCGTGTACGCTACCCGTTCGCGCTTGTATAGGCGGCGGTGTTGGTTGGAGTGAACGCTACCTTCAGCGTATGGGTTCCGACTGGCAGCACGGTGCCTGCAGGCGGAGTGTAGACATAGGTACCAGGCACGACGACCTGGGTATTGGTGCCGAAGCCAAGCGCCATGATCACTACGTTCCGGGTATTCGGGAGAGTGACGCTTACCAGTGTTCTGGTGGGATCGACAGGAATTTGATATCCGTAGAGATCGATAGGTTCCCGACGTTTTCGCCGCCAGCTCTGGGTGTTCTTGTAGGGGGTGGAAGCGACCATGGTCTCGCCCGCATAGCCTGCCGATGCGCCCATGAGCTCATGTTCACAGTCTGGGTCACCGGACCGTTGCTATCGTTATAAGTCAGTATGAAGGGCTGCTTTGTTTGCCCGGTTGTGGTCGCAGCCCCAATCAGGTAGACGTGGAATAGTTGCCCGGCGTCGGGAGCGTGTAGACCGCTCCATTGGTGATGGCGTTGGGAACGGTTGGCTGCCCGAGGGTAAAGGTTGTGCCCGCATAGTCGACCGAGCCGTTGCCCAACTGCTTGTAAGAATATGTTCTCCGGCACCGTCAAAGCCTGACAAGAGATAGGCCGGTACCGTCGGTAGACGTCGAAAGCACCTGCAATTGGCTGCTGGGGAGTAACCGGGGTCGGTCGTGGCGTGCCCATAGCTACCGCATCCAGTTGCGTCGAGCTCAAAGGCGTGCCATAGGTGATGGACGCCGGCGTCGGCCACGAGATGGTGGGCGTTACGATGGGAGTGACAGGACTTCGACCACTAACTGCACGGTTGCCGTGGACGGCGTGTAATCCGTGCTGTCGGTCGGAGTGAACGTCACCGACAGCGTATCTGTGCCCACTGGTTCGATCGTGCCCGCGGGAGGAGTGTAAACAAATGTTCCCGGAATCGCAGGCGTGGTGAGGTCCATGGACAGCATCACAATGTTCCGGGTATTCGGCAGGGTGACACTCTGCACCGTCTTGGTGGGGTCAAGGACCATTTGATACCCGTAGACGCATACCGAATCTGCCTGGGTCGTGCCGTCGTCGAAGTTCCGATCATCATTGCAGTTGACAACGGACTCACCCGGCCACCCGGCCGCATAGACCCAGTCGCTCATATTCTGGTTCAACACAGTCGTGGTGCCGTCGGTGTAAGTCACGGTAAAGGTCTGGCGTTGCTCCGATGTTATTCACCATCGCCCCGAGCATAAACAGGTTGGTATATTGCCCGCAGGCAGGGTAATGGTCTGGTTGGCCACAGCATCTGGCGCATTGGGCGGACCCAGGTTGAAGGTCAGGCCGTTCCAGACATGGTTGAGCCGAGTGTACTCGTGGAATAGGAGTACCCATCGTTATCGAAGCCGCCCGTGCTGTACTTGGAACCAGGGGTGTAGATGCCGCTGACATTGTAATAGCTCGAGAGTGGAACCGAGACGGTGCCGCCCGACGCCGTGGCATCCAGCTGGAAGCCGCTTAGTGGCGTTCCATAGCTGATCGGCGTGGGTGTCGGCCAGGTGATTACGGTTGGTTCCTGGATCACAGTGATCGGTACGGTCAGCGTCTCCTGCCCGTACGCCGGGTTGCTCGGAGTAAAGGTTACGGAGAGAGTATGGGTTCCCGCGGGGAGAATCGTGCCCGCGGCCGGAGTATAGACGAATGTTCCGGCGACGACTATCCGTTGCATCCAATTGCGTGGCGCTCAGCGGAGTACCGTAGGTGATCGGCGCAGGAGTCGCCCAGGTGAGGCTCGATGCCAGCAAGATAGTAGCCAGTCACAGTGTTGCTGGTGCTGGCGCTGAAGGCGCAATCGCCCGCATATCCCGCCTGATAAGCTGTCGCTGCCGGCAGGAGCGTCACATTCAGGATGGCAACACCGCTGGAGAGTGTCGCCGTGCCGATGGGAACGCCATTGTTCGTAAAGGTGACCGTTTCTCCGTTGGTTGTGGTCGTTCCGTAGTTATATGGAGAGAGCGTGGCCGCAAGGTGACCTGCTGACCCACCACGCCATTAGCCGGGTTGACCGTGAGAGTCAGGGTGGTTGTCTTCTTGGCAGGCGCAAAGGTCAGAGCCGCTGAAGTGCTTGCCCCATAGTTCCCATCGCTGCCGTATGTGGCGGTAACGGATTGCGTGCTGCATCCATAGAAGGCGACGTTGGAGATGGAGGCCCTCTCCGACTGACCCGACAGCAGCACGGCTGAGGCCAGTGCTGGTCACCGCGGTTATATCCACGCGATCATCGCCATTGATATCTCCCGCATTGGCGAAGATAGCGCCGCCGCCCACCTGATAATAAGTCGCCGCGCCAAAAGTGCCCGTACCTGTGCCCAGCAGAACACCCACCGTGCCATTTCCGTTATTGGCCGAGATGATGTCGAGTTTGCCATCGCGATTGAAATCTCCAATCGTCAGGTAGTAAGGGCCGGGGCTGGCGTGCCGTCATTCAAGACGTAAGGCACTGGGGCCTGGAAGCTTGGAGTCGCCGTGCCTTTGTTGAGCAGAATATAGACAGAATTGTCCGGAGCACTGGTCGTGGCCAGGTCCGGGTATCCATCCCCGTTGAAGTCGCCGATCGCTACCGAACCTACCTGGCTGGCCGCGGTGTTGGCAGTGGTAAACGGCTTGAAGGTGCCGTCGCCGTTGCCCTGAAGAATGCTGACATTACTGCTACCGTCCGACGCTACCGCGAGATCGAGGAAACCGTCCTTGTTGATATCGCCCACGACAACGTTCCACGGTTGGGCGCCAACCGGGTAATACGATGGCGCCTGAAATGACCCATCGCCGTTGCCCAGGATGACAGCCACGTGTTAAGGACGGAATTTGTGGCGACCAGATCCTGAATGCCATCCTGGTTGAAGTCACCGATGGCGAGGAGTCTCGATGCTGAAGTCGCAGCCGCTACTGGATAGTTTTTGGCCGCCTGGAATGTTCCGTTTCCATTACCCAGGTAGATATTGACTGAACCGGTTCCCGAGGCGCTAAGAACAGCGAGATCCTGGTTGCCATCCCCGTTGAAGTCTCCCACGACTACCGAGGTTGGCTCGAAGGGAGCCGTGGTGGTAATGGTGGCGCCATTGGTGAAGGTGCCGTTACCGGCGCCTAGCAGAATCACGATGGGGCCGGCGTTGGTGGGAACCGCATAATCGGGCCGCCCATCACCATTGAAGTCGCCAATCGCCGGTCCAATCGTCCCGCCGGTTTGGCCGTTGTTCATGTTGGAGATGGGGTAGAGGGTGTAGGGAGTGAAGCCAGTCTGCAAGGTCGAGCTGTTCAGCGCGGCCGTGCCCAGAGTGAAATTTGAGGTTGTATCCGTGAAGGTGACGTTCCCGGTAGGAGTGACAGGTCCGAATGCCGACACCGTTCCGGTCAGCGTGTAATTCCCAGGAGCGCCAGAGCTTGACAGCGCGGTTGAGGTCAAATAAGGCCCGGCAAAGGTCACGGATTGCGCAGTGGACGAACTGGTCGCGAACACGGCAGTGCCGCCGTAATTGGCGACGAATTGGTGAACGCCTACCCCGCCGACCTCAACTTCCAGAACCGCCGTGCCGGGATTGCCGTTGGTCGATTGCACCTGGACCGTGCCCAGCACTTCAGTGACACTGTTATAAGTATCAGTAAAGGTCACAGTACCGCCGGCAACGGTAAATTCCGCCGCTCCGACCTGGGCTGTCATGGTGATGACCGCCCCGCTCGAAGGGTTGTTGGGGGTCGTGAATAGCGAAGTGGTCGTTGCCGCGGATGCCCATGCACTGGGCCCACCAGCCACCAACGCGAGAGCGCTCAACAGGACTGGCATCCATCGGCCACGAGATACCTGCCTGGAGGTCACACAGCGCCTATATCCAACTATGGTGGACTGGGTCATGACGTTCAAAGCTCCAATGAGTACGGTTTAGTTCGCAAGTGTGAGCTTTGGAAAACGAGCTTCTGACAGACAAGGCAGTAGCACTTGCGGTCAATGGACGTATCAGATTCCATCGACTGTTGGAGAATATCGTCCGCTTTGAGACATTGTTATTACTCCTACGGGGGAGTTAGCGAACTGGTTCATGCGCTTGCCCGCACTAAGAGACCCTTCCGGCGAACTACCTCCTGTTGGTTCGCGCGAGTCCTGCACAGCGCGTCTCCATGAGAGCCGGACTCGAGATAACCCCGTCGCAGCCACTGATTTCTTATGTCGATTCGAGTCCACGGGTGCACATCGATGCATGGACTTACGGGGATGCGTGCGGAAGATTTCCGACCCTGCTGTATTCTTCCCAGGTGGTGCAGCTCTCCTCAAATAGGGTTTGGCTGCATGAGAAAGTTCAAACGGGACGTGGATATGGATAAGAGAGAGTTTTTGAAAACGTCTGGCGCCTTTCTTGCCGGCACCATGTTGTCGCCCTTGGCTCCTGGCGAGCAAACCGGCCGCACCAATTGGTCAGGAAACTACACTTACAGCACCGACCGGCTGCACCAGCCACAAACCATCGAGGAAGTGCAGCAGGTGGTAAAGAGCTGCAGCAAGCTCAGGGCGCTCGGGGCTCGCCACTCCTTCAACGGGATTGCCGATAGCACGGAGAATCAGATTTCCCTGACCCATCTCAACCAGATGGTCCTGAATCGCCAGGCAGGCACCGTGACCGTAGGAGCAGGCGTCACCTATAGCCAACTGGCGCCATATCTTGAGGGTCAGGGATACGCGCTGCATAACCTGGCCTCCCTGCCCCAGATCTCGGTCGCGGGCGCCATCGCGACCGCTACCCACGGCTCAGGTAATAAGAATGGCAACCTGGCGACGGCCGTCACCGGCCTGGAAGTAGTCACGGCGGACGGGGAGGCGCTGACGATCTCCCGGGAGCGGGATGGCGAACGGTTCCATGGGGCCGCGGTCCACCTGGGTGCGATCGGGGTGATAACCAGGATTACGCTGGCGGTACAGCCTACCTTTCAGGTCAGTCAGGTGGTTTACGAAAACCTCTCTATGGATCAACTGGAGCATCACCTGGAGGAGATCTTCGCCAGCGGCTACAGCGTCAGCCTGTTCACCGACTGGCAGAATCACCGGATCGGCCAGGTATGGGTCAAACGGCGGGTTGAAGCAGGGAAGCGCGCCGCAGTTCGCCCCCGAATTACACGGGGCCACGCTGGCCACCAGGAAACTCCATCCGCTACCCGGACATTCGGCAGAAAGTTGTACCGAACAACTGGGAGTTCCCGGCCCGTGGTACGAACGGCTGCCTCACTTCCGCATAAACTTCACCCCCAGCAGTGGGGCCGAATTGCAGTCGGAGTATCTGATCCCCCGGGAACGGGGATACGAGGCCATTCTGGCCGTGGAACAACTTCGAGACCACGTGACTCCCCATCTGTTTATCTCGGAGTTGCGGACCGTCGAGCGAGACGATCTTTGGATGAGCACGGCTTATCAACGGCCTTCCATGGCTATTCATTTCACCTGGAAACCGGAGTGGCCGGCGGTCAAGAATGTGTTGCCGATGATTGAAGAGAAGTTGGCGCCTTTCGATGCGCGCCCCCACTGGGGAAAGCTGTTTACCATGTCGCCCTCGCGGATAAAGCCGCCGCTTTACCCGAAACTGTCGAGCTACCAGGGGCTTTTGGCACACTACGACCCCCAGGGTAAATTTCGCAATCGCTTCGTAAACACCAATATCTATGGGGCTTGACGGGGTAGGGAGTCCGCTCCGCTGCAGCCCGGGTGACAAAGGTCAACTACCGGACGCAAGCGACCGCGCAGGATCGACGGCCTCAGGACAGTAGCCGGCACAACCATCGTTCGAGTCCGCTACCTGATGTCTTCTTCTGGTTCCTGCACCACTTCTTCTTCGATTTCCATGTCTCGGAACTCGTTGGAGTCGAATACCTGGCCACAGTCCAGACATTCGACGTATTCGACGTCCTCTTCACGCGCTACCACGCGGACTTTTGGGTGTTTGCAGGCGGTGTCCATTGGGAGATTTGAGTGTGCAACCTGTTCTTCTGGGCAAGATTGTACCCGGCGGATTCCGCCTGTCAAATCTGTTTCTGTGCTTTCCGCTCCGGTTCACAGAATTTAACCGAAATTCACCTTCGCGGCACGACTTGAAGGCTCCCTTAAGGGATGCGGCTGAGCTCGGTTCAGGTTGACCTGGTCTTTAACTGGAGAGCTCGCTGATGGAACGGACCTGCTCCGGCTTAAGGGCGGCCTCCTCCAGCTTGCCGAAGATCATCTTGCCCGATGCGGTCTGCAAAACGCTGGTGACCGTGATTTCGACGGCGCGGCCAATCATGCGCCGGGCGTGGTCCACCACCACCATGGTTCCGTCATCCAGGTAACCCACTCCCTGGTTGTACTCTTTGCCCTCTTTCAGCACTACAATGTTCATTTTCTCGCCGGGCAATACCAGTGGCTTCAATGAATTGGCAAGATCGTTCAGATTGAGTACCCGCACGTGGTGCAGTTGGGCCACTTTACTGAGGTTGAAATCGTTGGTCAGGATGGGAGCACCCATCTTCTTGGCCAGCTCAATCAGCTTCAGGTCGACCTCCCGCAACTGGGGAAAGTCATCCTCGACGATTTGTACGCCAAGCAAGGGATGGGACTGCATCTTCTGCAGAATATCCAGCCCGCGCCGGCCGCGCTGCCGCCGGGAGTTGTCAGAAGAATCGGCCACGATCTGCAGTTCCCGCAACACGAACTCGGGAACCACCAGCGTTCCTTCCAGGAAGCCGGTCTCCACCACGTCGGCGATGCGCCCATCGATAATGGCGCTGGTGTCGAGGATCTTGAGGTTGCGCTTGCCGGCCGCGGCCCTCTCTCCGGCAAAGAGCTCGGCCAAGCCCCCGGTAAAGTTCAGCAGATCACCCTTGCTGGCGCCCACCATCAGCCCGATGTAAGACATGAGCATCAGCACGAAAAGCTGCAGCAGGGCGCGGGTTCCCCCCGGCGGCAGGCTCCCGCCCAGCACCATGCCGAAGAGCGCCGCGCCCGCAATCCCCAGCACGCTACCCAGCACGGCGCCCAGAAGCCGCTTGATGCTCAATGCGCGAACGCGCAGCTCGAAGACGATCACAGCGGCGGCGGCAGCGGCGCCCAGGACAGCCGCAGTCCACGGCTGGAGCGCGAAGGGGCGGAGAAAAAAGCAGGCCGCGGTGAGAACGAGGACAAACAGTATTCGAATGATAACGAGATCCATGAGGTCTCCCTGCCTAATGCCAAAGCACACAGCCGGCAGAAAAAAGTGCAAAATGCAAACCCCCGGAGTATACCGACGGCGCAGGTCTTCGGGCAAAAAGAATCCCGAAGCCGAGGTTGGAGCGGCTTCGGGATCTGTCATGGCCAGTTCCCGCTAAGCATTTTCACTTCTGGTGCATACAGAGCCATCGCCCCCGATGGCTTTTCCTCAAGAAAAGCCACACTTCGCTGAACTTGAATGTGCAGAGTAGAAGTGAAAATGCTCTAGTACTTGGGTACCCGAGGATCGATCTGCTCGCTCCAGGCCTGAATTCCGCCGGCAAGGTTCCGGACTTTGAATCCGGCCTGCTGCAGGAACTCCGCCGCTTTCTGGCTGCGGCCGCCCACCTTGCACTGCACCACGATCTCACGGCTGCTATCCAGTTCGCCCACGCGGTTGGGCAGGTCGCCCAGAGGAATGAGATAGCCGCCGATCTCCGCGATTTTGTACTCATGCGGTTCGCGCACATCGAGCAGAAAGTAATCCTTGCCCGCGTCGCGCTGCTGCTGGAACGCGGTCACCGGGATCTGCTCGATGCCGTTTATCTGCGGAGCATCGGCGGCTGGCGCCGGCTGGATTCCGCAAAACTGCTCGTAGTCGATCAGCTTGGTTACGGTGGGATGGGTGCCGCATACCGGGCAGTCCGGGTTCTTGCGCAACTTTAGCTCGCGGAAGCGCATGTTTAGCGAATCCACCAGCAGCAGGCGCCCGATCAGCGGCTCGCCCTGGCCCAGGATCAGCTTGATGACCTCCGTCGCCTGGATCACGCCTACCAGCCCGGGCAGGATCCCGAGCACCCCGCCTTCCGCGCACGAAGGAACCAATCCGGGCGGCGGCGGCTCAGGATAGAGGCACCGGTAGCAGGGCCCCTGCTCGGTGGCAAAGACGCTGGCCTGGCCTTCAAAGCGGAAAATCGAGCCGTAAACATTGGGCTTTCCGCTCAACACGCAGGCGTCGTTGACCAGGTAGCGGGTGGGAAAGTTATCGGTGCCGTCGGCCACGATATCGAAATCTTTGAAGATCTCCATGGCGTTTGCGCTCAACAACATGGTGTTGAACTTCACGATCTTCATGAACGGGTTCAGGGCCTTCAGTTTCTCTTCGGCCGAGTCCAGCTTGAGCCGGCCCATGTCCTTGGTGCTGTGAATGATCTGCCGCTGCAGATTGCTCGAGTCCACTACGTCGAAGTCGACCAGTCCCAGCGTCCCAACGCCCGCCGCGGCGAGGTAAAAGGCCAGGGGCGAACCCAGGCCGCCCGTGCCCACGCAGAGCACCTTGGCAGCTTTGAGTTTCTGCTGCCCCTCCATGCCGACCTCGGGCAAGATCAGGTGGCGGGAGTAGCGCGCGATTTCTTCGTTGCTGAGCGACGGCATCGCCGTCGCAGGTACTTCAGTAAGTGTCGCCATGTTCCATCCTCTTTCGATTTTCTAAACCCCGCCGGCGATGGAGGGGATAATCGACAGGCTGTCGCTGTCCTTGACCGCCGTGTTTTCCTTGTCGCTCAGGTAGCGAATGTCCTCGTCGTTCAGATAAACGTTCACGAAGGCGCGCAGCTTGCCTTCCTCCGAATACAGATGCTTCTTCAACTCCGGATGCGTGCTGGTCAGTTCATCCAGCGCCTCGCCCACGGTCGAGGCTGCAACCGTTACCGTGGCCTGCTTGGCGGCGAACTGACGCAGGGGAGTAGGAATGTGAATCTTCATTCGTCGCACTCTCTTTCTTTTCGTGGGTGGCGCAGAGACTAACGGGGCCGGCGGTCAACAGCGTTCGGGCCACACCTGAATCGCTTCGTCTTCAAACCGCTTGTCGTCTTCGCCCGTGCCGGCCAGGAAAAACGAGTTGGTCTGTGCGGCCACTCCTGCTTCGACGCTGGTGATCACGTAGGAGCAGCCCAGCCAATGGGCTTCGTTGAAATCGGTCGGCGACCAGCGCGCAGGATGGTCCGGATGGGAGTGGTAAAAGCCCACGATGTCGAGACTGCGCTCCCGTGCCTGGCGTTGAATGCTGATCAGCTCCTGGGGGGCAATGTGATAGCGGTTGTGGGCGGAATCGGTCCGCGTGTTGCCGGCGCGAATCGCTTCCTCCACCTCGTTGGATCCCATCAAGTGCCTTACCGAGCAGTACACCGCAGCACTCATGGGGATAGGTCTCTTCGCCATGTTTGCGGACCTGGCTGTAGACCGTTTCGCTGATCTTCAACATCAGTTTCTTCTGCTCGACACTCTCAGTCGTGCTGCCCATCATTGCTCCCAAAAGCGCTCACTCAGGTACTTGTCGGCCGAGTCGCACAGGATGGTGACGATCACAGCGTTCTGCCTGCCCGGTGTTCTTCTTCCGCGATCCTGAGACTTGCCGCCACCGCCGCCGCCGCGGAGATGCCCAACAGCAACCCCTCTGTCCGGCCCAGATGCTTGGCCATCTCGTAGGCGCCCTCGGTCGATTGCTCCACGTGGCGGTCTGCCAGGCGGGCATCATAGATAGGAGGCACAATCGCGGTCGCCATATACTTCAAGCCTTCCAGCCCATGAAACGGTGAATCGGGCTGCATGGCAATGCACTCAATCGCGGGATTCAGCTCCTTCAGGCGGCGGGTGGCACCCATGAACGTGCCGCTGGTGCCCAGGCCGGCCAGAAAGTGGGTAATTTGCCCCTCAGTCTGCTGCCAGATCTCGTTTGCCGTACCGTGATAATGGGCCTTCCAGTTGGCCTCGTTGCCGTACTGGTCGGCGTAATAATACCGGCTCTTGTCCTGCGCCAGCTCGCGCGCCTTCATAATCGCGCCGTCCGACCCATCTGCCGGATCCGTCCAGACAATGTTCGCCCCGTAGGCGGTGAGAATCCGCTTCCGTTCGGGAGAGACATTGGACGGCATGCACAGCGTAACCGGAAAGCCCGCTGGCCGCGCCCAGCATGGCATACGCGATCCCGGTGTTCCCGCTGGTCGCATCCAGCAAGTGTTTTCCCGCCAGCAATCCCTGGCGTTCGGCCGCGGCCACAATCGAGGAAGCCGCCCGATCCTTGACCGAGCCGCCCGGGGTTTGCCCATTCGGCCTTGCCCAGCAAGACGATCCCTGGCAGATGCGCCGTCAAACGGTCGAGGCGCAGGAGCGGAGTATTCCCAATCCGTTCCAAGATGCTGCTGCCCAGGGTGCGCGGCGTCGACCTCACTTCAGTTTGCACTTCGGTTTGCATGTTTTCCGTTCAATGCCCTTGCTTTCACTGGTCTTCGCTCGTTGCAGCCACGAGCGCCGGTGTGCGAAAGTTAAGGTGCAGCACCCTTAGTGTAGCGTCCTCTGGAAAACCGGGCCAATCCACAGTCAGTCGTAAGCTATGCGAACAAAAGTACACTTTCTGAACTTCGACGAAGTCTTGAGCGCCCTGCGCACGTTAGCATTTGATGTTCAACGCAGGTGCCTGGGGTCGCAAACCAGATTCTGGTGCGCAAATACGGCGCGGGGGCGATCCTGGCCCAGGCTGCCGGAACCGACGCGGGCGGAAAAGAAGCTTCCGCACATTGCCGTGACGTGGAAAGAACGTCCGGGCTACCTGGTGGGCGGAGAAGTGGCCACCCTGCTCGATCGTGGATACCAGAAATTCTGGAAGTCCAGCCGGGTAGAGGTTCCGGCAACCGCGGATTCCCTGCAAGCGGTGCACCGGTTCGCCGAGGAGTTGCGGGAGGTCGTCGGCGAGCCGAGCCTGTACAACGAGTCCCTCGGCACTACCAGCGATAGCTACCTGTACGACCGCCTCAAAGGCCGCGATTTGCCGCTAGCCGAGCGGCCTGTCCCGGCTTGGCAGCTGCCTCCCAAGAACAGCTAGCTACTCCGGTTGAACCGGACTGGGTGGGGTGACAGCAGGTCCACGGCAAGCCGACTCGCGGTGCGGTGAAGAGAGTTCCGGGCTCAGCATTGGGTGCCCCATTCAAGCCGTACTTTGGTTTGGGATACATGCTCCCCACTCGTTTGCATTAGGACCGGAGCATGCGCAGTTCGGACCTGCTGTTCCATGCGCAAGCATACGCTATTTTTTGGAGCGCTCCCGCTGTAGTTCCCGGTAGACCTCGCTCTTGGAGACGCCTCGCTCACGCGCAACCCGCTTGAGGGCGTCTTTCTCGTCCAAACCCTCAACTTCCATCAGCTGCGACACCTGCTGCACTACACTTCCGCCCGCTTTGGCGGGCTGGGCCACGGAAGCGGCATCGATCAAGAGCACGATCTCACCCCGGATGCGCTCGCGGGCCGCCAGCGCTAGCCGGACTTCCCGCGCCGTGCCGCGCAGAAACTCCTCGTGGAGCTTGGTCAGCTCGCGGGCTACCACCACGCGCACAGACTCTCCCCACACCGCTTCCACATCGGCCAGCGTCTCCAGAATGCGATGCGGAGCTTCATAAACGACCAGGGTGAGGCCGGCCATGCGATGCGGCCAACGCTTCCAGCTCCGTCCGCCGCGCGCCTGGCTTGGCTGCCAGAAATCCCGCATAGAGGAAGCGATCCGTATCCAGGCCGGAGGCGATCAGCGCAGCTAAGCGCGGCATTTGCTCCGGGGATAGGAATGACGGGCACGCCAGCTGCCACCGCGGCGCGCACCAACTCCAACCCCGGATCAGAGAACGCCGGCGTACCCGCATCGCTGACCACCGCGACCCGGCCACCCTGCTGCAAGAGGGCCATCAGCTCCTGCGTTCGCGACTGTTCATTGTGCTCGTGGTAACTGATGGTCGAGGTGGAAATGCCAAAGTGATTCAGCAGCTTCTGCGTCTGGCGCGTGTCCTCGCAGGCAATGCGGTCGACCTCCTTCAGGACCCGCAGCGCACGAAGTGTGATGTCTTCCAGATTGCCGATCGGCGTGGCGACCAGATACAGGCCGGGTTCGAGGGACAACGATTATTCCTGGCTCTGGCGACGAAGTTTCCGGCTCTCCGCCAGCAGGCTCATGGAGTGCATCAGGTTCTGCAGGGTCACAATGCCGACAATGCGCTCGCCTTCGGTCACCGGCACCAGCGACAGTCCACGCCCGGCAAAGCGGCTGATCGTGGTCCCCAGCGAGTCCTCCGGTTGGGCCACGTGGAAGCTGCGCGACATCACCGCCTGCACATAGCCATTGCCTTCGCTGCGCAGCGCGGAAAGAATGCTCTGGCGGGAGATAATGCCGACCAGGCTGTCGCCGCGCACCACCGGAAAATCGTCCTGCAGGCTGTGAATCGACTTGTGCAGCGCGTCTTCCAGGGTGTCCGAGGGAGCCAGCATGGAGAACTCGGTCAGCATGATGTCCTGCATGTTGACGGTATCCACCACGCTCTGGAAGAGCACGCCCTGATCTTCCAGCTGAGCGCCGATGAGAATAAAAAAGCCTGCCATCAACAACCACGCGTTCATCAACACCAGGCCGGCGATGATGGCCGTCATAGCCAGGATCTGACCCAGTCCGGTCGCCACGCGTGAACCCTGCGCCCTGCCTTGCGCCCGGGCCACACCTCCACGCACCACCCTGCCGCCGTCCAGCGGATAGGCGGGCAGCAGATTCAGAACGCCGAGAAACACATTGAGCCACACGATGCTGCGGATCAGGTGAGCTGGGCGTGATCCAAGGCCGTTCCAACAGATTGAGCGTGGGCGACATGCCGAGCACCAGCATGGCGACCACGAGCGCAAAACTCAGGTTTGCCGCGGGCCCAGTAAGCGCCATGCGCCACTGCACTTTGGGGGCGCCTGCATTCTCCGCACTCTCCGCGTTGGCGTAGGCCACCAGGCCGCCAATCGGCAGAAGCAGGATATTTCTCAGTTGCAAGCCGTGGTAGGCAGCCACGATCATGCGCGCCACTTCGCGCACCGCCACCGCGCCCAGCAACACCAGCCACAGGCCCATGCCGCGAAACATGGAGAGATGGACGCTCTCGGTATAAGCCATACAGATGCCGAGCAGCAGGATGAAGAAGGTGTGAATGCGCAACTCGACACCCATCCATCGCCCTAGGGGGAACGACCATCCACGCATTGACATCCGTCCTTAAGCTGCTGTTCTTCTGCTACTCCTGCATTGTAGAGCCTTACCCCGCGGGCGAGGCTGCGGATTCATTCTGCCAGCACGGGATTCATTTACCATCAAAACCGATGCGGGTGATTGCCGGCACATACCGTTCGCGGCGGCTGATCGCGCCCCGCGGGCTGGCCACCCGGCCCACCAGCGATCGCCTGCGCGAGACGCTCTTCAATATCCTGGCGCCGCGTATCGAGGGCGCTGTCTTCGCCGATCTTTACGCCGGCTCAGGAGCGGTCGGCATCGAGGCTCTCAGCCGCGGCGCACGCCTGGTCTACTTCGTGGATCAGCGCTCCGCCGGCAGTGGCCGCAATCCGCGAAAATCTGGCTGCGCTTGAGATCCGCTCCGGCTTTCAAGATTGAGTCCAGCAGCGTCTCTGCCGCACTGCGCCGGCTTTCCGATCCAGCCAGAGACGCTGCGACGATCGTCTTTCTGGATCCACCGTACGCGGCCGCGGACGACTACGCCCGCACCCTTACCAGCATTGGCCAGCATGCGGATTCCCTGCTGACACCCGGCGGTATCGTGGTCGCCGAACACGGCCGCAAAATGCAACCGCCGCTGGAGGAAAGCTACGGCCCACTGCGAGCGCTACCGCGTGCTGGAGCAGGGCGACGCGGGTTTGAGCTTCTACGGCAAGATAGCCGCCGCCTCGGTGCTCGCCGGTCTTCAGGTTGACCTCGAACTCCAGTTCCCTATCTGTTCTCATCTCCCAACCCAGCCCGAAGAGCGTCGCGCCGCGGACTTCGGTGATGCGCACCCCATCCCAACTGAGGCGGCCGGTTTGCCATGCCTTCCCTTCCCGGCCCCAGGCAAGCAGCGAATGAAAGCTCGAAAATAGCAGCAGATCCTGCTCCGCCAAGGCGCGTATTTCGGTCACCGGCCGATACTCCACCTGTTCCCAGCGCGCTGGCTCCCGGGTGTCGATGAGATAGGCGTAGCCGCCCGCCGCAATGCGCAGATCCATGCTGGATCAGGACAGGCCCATACGCCGGTGGGAACCCCGGACCCGGCAAAACCAAGGGCGCAGGTGGCCAGGAACGGAACCGTGCCAATGGGCGGCCGGATCATGATCTCCAGGGCTCCTCGCTCCACTTCCTCCACTTGCGCCGGGTAAACGAATTGCCGCGAGGGCAGGATCAACGGCCGGGAGACGAGGACCTCCGCCTGCCACGCATGAGCAAAGGTCGAGTCGATCATTTACTGACGCTGGATGCGATAAATGCTTCGACACGCTCCCGCACGCTCAAGACATGGGTCGGCAAATCGAGCCGGCTGCCCTCTTCGAGCAGAGGAATCAGTTTGTCGAACTCCGGGCCGGAGTGCGCTCCGGTGAGGATGATCCGGACGGGGTGGAAGAGATCTTTACCCTTTGACGCCGGTCTCCGCCTTGACCTCGTTCATCAGCTCCTTGAAGCGCTGTGGCGTCAAAGCGCCCTGGTTCTGCCATGATCTTTGCGGTAAAGGCGCGCACTACGCGCTCTCCGGCTTCCGAGGCGAGCAGGGCCGCATCTTCCTGGGTCACGGCGCAAGATTCGCCAAAGCGCGGCCGCCTTTTCCGGTAGCTGCTGGAGCTGATCGACGGCAGGAAGAAACAGCTCCAGCACCCGGTCGAACCAAGCTTCGATGGCCGCCGTGGCAAGCGACGGCAGCCACTGCAGAGCGGCGAAATAGGGCCAGGCCAGCGCCCTCAGCTCGGGCAGCGGAGTCTGCTTGATGGCGTGGCGGTTCAGCCAGTGCAGCTTGTCCCAGTCGAAGACCGCGGGCGAGGGCGTCACCCGCTCCAGCTTGAACTCCGCGATCAGCTCTTCGCGGGTGAAGGTCTCGCGCGTTCCTCCCTCGGCGCCCCAGCCGAGCAGGGCAAGATAGTTCGCCAGCGCCTGGGGCAGAATTCCCATTTCGCGGAAGCTGGCCACCGAGGTGGCTCCGTGGCGCTTCGACAGCCGCTCACGATCGCTGCCCAGAATGGTGGAGAGGTGGGCAAACTGCGGCAGGCTCCAGCCGAAGGCCTGGTAAATGGCAACCTGCCGGGGAGTGTTCGAGATGTGGTCGTCGCCGCGGATGACATGGGTGATCTGCATGAGCGCATCGTCGATGGTGACCACGTAGTTGTAGACCGGCACGCCGGAAGAACGGACCAGAATAAAGTCGCTCACCGCCTCGCTCGCAAACTCCACATCGCCGCGCACGATGTCGTGGAAGCGCAGCGGCGCGTCGGGCACGGCCAGCCGCACGGCAAAGCTCTCGCCCGCGGCGGCCCGGGTTTTGGCTTCGCTCGCCGCCAGAGTTCTGCATTTGCCCGAGTACATCTGGGTCCGGTGCTCTTGCAGTGCCAGCTGCCGCTCCTGCTCCAGCTCCTCTGCGGTGCAGAAACAGCGGTAGGCTTTGCCTTCCGCGAGCAGACTGCTCCGTGTGCTGCTGATAAATCTCCATGCGCTCGCTTTGCCGGTAGGGCGCGTAGGGGCCGCCGATCTGCGGGCCTTCGCTCCAGTCCAGCCCCAGCCAGCGCAGATCTTCGATCAGCTGGGCTTCATAGCGCGCCTCGCTCCGCTCCACGTCGGTGTCTTCGATGCGCAGCACGAAAGTCTCCGCCGGTGTGGCGGGCAAAGAGCCAGTTGTAGAGAGCGGTGCGGGCATTGCCCACGTGCAACATTCCGGTGGGGGAGGGCGCAAAGCGCACCCGTGGGGTTGGGTTCGCATAGGTCTGCTCTGATGCTATCAAGCCTAGCGAAAGTGCTCCCAGCCGCCGCCTGCAGCGGGGTACGCTGGCCGCCCCGGCGATGATCTCCACCAGCGGCCCTCGTCCTCGTTTCTTCATCCGGCCGATGGCATGCACCAGCACTCCTCCCAGTTGGCGAGGCACCACTGTCTTGGGTCGAGCGGTGAACAGCAACTCGTAATCTTCTCCGCCGTGCAGTGCCTGCTCCAGGTTGGCGCGGGCATCGACGGGCAGGGCTTCGGCATCGATCTCCGCGGCCACACCGCTCTCCTCGCACAGGTGCGCCAGATCGGTCGAGAGCCCGTCGCTGAGGTCGATGGCCGCGGTTGCGAGGCCGTCCCCGCATCAGCTTGCGCCCGGCAGCCAGCCGGGGCTCCGGATACAAATGCGGATGCCCCTCGCCGTCCTTGTCCATTCTGCGAAAGGCAGCCGGCCGGCGTTCAGAGCGCAGCAGCTCGGCCGCGGATCCCCCCAGGGCGCCGGTGACATAAATCACGTCCCCGGGACGAGCGCCGGAGCGCAGGAGCGATCTGCCCCTTGGGCACGCTTCCCAGCAACACGATGTCGGCCACCACCAAGCCACCCGGCGTGCTGCAATCCCGGCGGCGACTTGGCCATATCCCCGCCCGCCAGCGGCACCCGGTGGCGCTCAGCCAACGCCATCAGGCCGTCCAGAAAGCCTTGCAGCCAAGCTCCGGTCAGTTCCGCGGGCAAAGCGAGCGAAAGAAAGGCTGCTTCCGGGCGAGCCCCCATGGCCGCCAGGTCGCTCAAGCCGCGCGCCAGGCAGCGATGGCCTACACTCTGCGGCGGATGCCAATCCCGGCGGAAATGGACATTTTCAAGCGAGAGGTCGGTGGTGACGACCAGCTCTTCGCCGCGCCGCGGCCGCAACACAGCGCAGTCGTCGCCAATGCCGAGGTGCAGAATCCCGCTCTTGCGGCCGCCAGCACCCGCGCGCAGCTGCTCGGCGCGTTTTCGAATGGCGGCAATCAGCTCCCGCTCGCCGGCTGTCTCTTGTTCGATTGTCTTGCGCGCTCGGCAGCCATGGCGCCAGCATACCTTGCCGAAGTGCAGCAGAAAGGCCGGCGCATGGCGACCTTGGAGTAATTAGCCACTTTCCGGGTTTGACCCAATAGATTCACTCTGTTAGGGTCAAGGTTCGGCTTTGTACGAGAAAGCTACAGCTCACCGGGACCTGCGGTTGAGGTAGCGCGTACAGGAGCCATATCCCCTTTTAGAGTGAGTGCGTTGCGCAAACGCTACTACATCATTTTTGTAGCCCGTCAAGAAGACGGCGATTTGCGCAAGATCCCGATTCCCCTCCACTACGCCTATGTCTTTGTCGCAGCCGCGGTTATCGGCCTCTTCACCATCACCGGGCTGGCCGGCTCCTACAGCCGCATGCTGCTGAAGACGGCGCGCTTTAATCAGATTCGCACCGAGCGCGAGACGATACGGCATGACTATCTGCAAATGGAGCAGGTCGCCCACGAGAAAGATGTGCAGGCGGCATCGCTGGGCTCTCTGGCGAGCGAAGTAAGCGCTCTTTACGGTCTGCGGCAAAACAAGTTGAGCAAGGCCCCGGCGCCGTCGGCGACGACGGTTATCCCGCAGCCGTCGGACGGCATCAGCGATCAACAGTACAGTCAATCACTCGATCAGCTTCTTGGCCCTGCGTTCCTCCGCCATGTCAGGCGAGATCACGCACGGGCTCGACTTCTCGCAGCCGTTTCCGGCGGCTTTCAGCGGAATAGTGAATTTGGCGGACGCGCCCTCGCTTTGGCCGGTGCAGGGGGTCGTAACCAGTTCCTTCGGCGCCCGCCTGGACCCCTTTAATGGGGAAGGCGCGTTCCACACCGGGATCGACATCGCCACCAACAAGGGCGACGCGGTGCGCGCACCTGCGGATGGCACCGTCGTGAAGGCCGGCATGGGCACCGGGTACGGACGCGAAATCATCATCGACCACGGCCACGGCATCGAGACCCTTTACGCTCATCTTTCCGGGTTCGCGGTCACCGAGGGACAAGACGTTAGCCGCGGAGACATCCTTGGCTATGTCGGCTCTTCGGGGCACAGCACCGGCCCTCACCTGCACTACGAGGTCCGCATTCACGACACCCCGGTCAATCCGTCCAAGTATCTGCATGCCGCCGCGCGGCAACTAGCGAGCACCCCATCCACACCCACACCTACACCTCGCCACGACGTCCACACCCGCACCTACCATCGCAGGCGGCGGCGCAGACTAAGACCACGCCTTCTCCGGAGCTGCCCTGCTGTGCCTGGCTATGCTGTGCTGGACGCCCGGTTTTGGGGCAGACGTTCGAAGGGCGGCAGAACCTACTTCGGCTTCGACAAGAATGAGTATCCCGGGGACAACCTGCTGCCAGCGCTGCATCGCAGCTTTTCCTATGCCGGGCTATTGGCTCAGCAATCCGCCTGGCGCCGACCACAATAGCTGGGTAGGCAAGCGCGCCACGCTCAAGGCCAACGGTTTCGGCTTCATGATCCTGTACAACGGGCGGCTGGATGCGCAGCTCACCGGCAAGGATGCGGCCGCACTCGGCCGGTCGGACGCCGCAGCCGCCATCTCCGCGGCCAGAGGGAGGGCTTTGCCCCGGGCGCGATCCTATTTCTCGATCAGGAGGAGGGCGGCCGCCTGCTGCCCGAACAGAGCGCTTACCTCTTCGCCTGGATCGAGGCGATACGCGGGTCGCAGTATCGGCCGGGCGTCTACTGCTCGGGGATTCCGGTTGCCGGACGGTGCGAGCAAGATCAGCACCGCGGAACGAATTCTGAGCCATGAGGGCGCGGCCAGTGGCTCTGTGGGTGTTAACGACGCATGCCCGCCGGCTCCGGGTTGCAGTCTTCCCAAGAAGCTCTCGACTTTCGAGCGGAATTCCGCATGCGCTGGTCTGGCAGTACGCGCAATCGCCCCGCACGCAATTTGCTCGCCAGTGTGCGGCGACCTACGCCGCTGATAACAATTGTTACGCGCCTGGTTTGCCGCACAGCGCGCAGACCTTTGTGGACTTGAATGTGTCCTCGTCGGCGGACCCATCCGGGGCACGGTAGGCGGGCTGGATCTTCCCGAAAAAAGAGCGCGATAAGCACGATAAGTCGGCAGTTAGAGCATAGGCCCGGACGACAAGTTTACTTCAATCAATTATTTAACAGGATAGGGCTGGTTACGGTTCTTGAGGTCAAGGCACGACTTTGAGTCGTGCCGCACATCGCCGACAATAGTCGGGACTTTAGCCATCTGCGGCATTGCAGAGTAGAGGACGTCTAGCCTTCCTGCAGCATGCTGGGTTCTTCAGGGGCGCGCAGCCGGACCAGACGATCGATGGCGTAGGGCGCCCGATGCGAGGAGGTGTGATAATGCCGGACCTGCAATTCGCCCAGCAGGCCAATGGCAAGCATCTGAATGCCCGCCAGAATCAAAACGCCCGCGACCACGAAAAGCGGTCCATGCGTGTCCATCACGTCTTGATGGGTAAAGACTTTGAGGCCGGCAAGCATCAACGAAATGCCGCCGCCGAGAAAAATGCCGAGCGCGCCAAAGGTGCCGAAGAAATGCAGCGGACGCGTCATGTACTTCAACAGGAAGCGAATGGTCAGCAGGTCGAAGAAGACACGCACGGTGCGCGAAATACCATAGTGAGACTTGCCCCGCTCGCGGTTCACATTCCTGATCGGAATCTCGCAGATGCTGGCGCCATACCAGGAGGCGAGCGCCGGGATGAAGCGATGCATCTCGCCATAGAGCGGGATGTTGTGGATCACCTCACGGCGATACGCCTTGAAGGTGGTGCCAAAGTCGTGAATGTCGACGCCGGAAAGCTTGGCCATCAGCCAGTTGGCGCAACGCGAAGGAATGCCGGCGCATGACGAAGTTGTCGATGCGCTCCTTACGCCACCCGCTGACCACGTCATAACCCTCTTCCAGCTTGGCGACAAACTCGGGAATCTCGGAGGGGTCGTGCTGCAGGTCGCCGTCCATGGCGAGAATGTAGTCGCCCTGGGAATGATCAAACCCCGCGGCAAGCGCGGAGGTCTGGCCGAAGTTGCGTCGCAGCTTGACCACCAGAACCCGGCTGTCCACGGCTGCAATCTCTTCCAGCAGCTTGTAGGTGCGGTCGCTTGATCCGTCGTCCACAAGCACCAGTTCGAAGCTGTCGCCAATCTGCTCCATTACCGCCTTCAGGCGATCGTACAGAGCCGTAACGTTCTCTTCCTCGTTATGGAAGGGCACGACAATCGAATACTTCGGCATCTAGATAGTATAAATCCGAAGAAAGCGATCTTTGGACGGGATTTGCGTCTTTTCATACAAGACACCGTCTTGTGTATCTCCTCGACAAGAATCTGCGCCGGCTCGCTCGCAGGCGGCGCGATCCACGTCGTGGTGGGTGACCAGGCGCACGGAATTGGGGCCCACGGTTCCGGCAAGAACGCCGCGCCTGGCGAGAGCGCTGACCAGCGCCTCCGCATCTCCCTCGCCGCGGAGCGAGAAGATGACGATGTTGGTCTGGACCAGCGGGGGATCGAGCACGACCTGGGGAAGCTTGCTCAAGGCATCGGCCAGCAGCCTGGCATTGTCATGATCCTCCTGCAGCCGCGCCGGTCATCTCGTTCAGGGCGACCAGCCCGGCGGCGGCCAGAATACCGGCCTGGCGCATGCCTCCGCCGAGCGCTTTACGGAAATTACGCGCCCGCTCGATGTTGCGCCGGCTGCTCACCAGCATGGAGCCGACCGGGGCACACAATCCCTTGGAGAGGCAGAACATTACCGAAGCAAAGCCGCTGGTCAGGCGATCGACCGGCGTGGCCAGCGCGGTGGCGGCATTGAAGATGCGCGCGCCATCCAGATGGACCGGCAGGCCGGCGTCGGCGGCGCCGGCCCAGATTTCCTGGGTTACTTCGAGCGGCATCACGGTGCCGCCGGCCAGGTTGTGGGTATTCTCGAGCGAGATCAGCCCGGTCCGCGAGCGGATAGTGAAGACCGGCGGAGACAAG
This sequence comes from uncultured Acidobacteriaceae bacterium, assembly GCA_963736535.1. Classification (GTDB taxonomy): domain Bacteria; phylum Acidobacteriota; class Terriglobia; order Terriglobales; family Acidobacteriaceae; genus PALSA-350. The sequence continues at coordinate 517,788 of CAVTPN010000001.1, read as the reverse complement.
CTTCTGGATCAGCGGCCAGGTGAGGATGCCTCGATCGGCAGAGACGGTGCGCAACTGGCATCCGGAGAAGGCCGAGACCATCGACATCTCCCAGTCCACCAGGTGACCGCGGGATTCGCAGATGACCTCCTGGCCATGCTCGGTGTGCATGCGGATGGCAATCTGGTTGCCCATGGTGCCGGTGGGAACAAACAACGCCGCCTCACGGCCAAAGATCTCGGCGGCTCGTGCTTCCAGGCGGTTGACCGTGGGGTCTTCGCCATAGACGTCGTCCCCGACCTCGGCCGCAGCCATGGCGGCCCGCATGGCGGGGTGGGACGGGTGACGGTATCGCTGCGCAGGTCGATGGTCGCGGTCGATTGCAGGGTATGGTTGCGGCCAGGATAAGGTCTCTGTAGACACGGTTTCTCCAGGGCTATCGAATTTCGATCAACTCTTGTTGCTCGGCAGGAAGCGGGCAAAGACTTCGTTGGAAAAGAGCACGCCGCGCCGGGTAAGACGCACGACGCCCGTCCTCATCGTGAAGCAGACCCAGCTCGCACAGCTCGCGGACCACGGGCAGGAAGACCGCCACCTGGTCGCGGCCAAACTCCTCAGCCAGAGCCCGCCACGCAACCCCTTCGTTCAGGCGCAGGCCGAGAAACCAGGCCTCTTCCAGCTCCTCGCGACGGGCTGAGCTGGCGCACTTCTTCGCGGCTTCGGGCCCCGTGCAGGTACTCGGCCAGCACCGCGGGGTTGCAGAAGCGCAGCGCGGAGCCGTGCCGGGTGCGGAGCATGGAGTGCGCGTCCAGGCCAAAACCCAGGTAGGGCTGGCGCTGCCAATACTTCAAGTTGTGCCGCGACTGGCTCCCGGTAGCGGGCGAAGTTGGAGATCTCGTATTGCCGCAGGCCGTGCTGTCCAAGAAAAGCGATGGCGCTCTCGTAGAGATCGGCCGTCAGCTCTTCGCTGGGCACAGTATGCGGCGTGATAGCGGGAGCCGCCGGCAAGCAGCTCACGGCCGAGGCGGGAATCCTCGTCAATCTCCAGCATGTAAATGCTGGCGTGGTTCACGCCGGTGGCAGCCAGAACCTCGAGCGACTCCTGCCAACTGGCCGAGGTCTGATGGGGCAGCCCGGCTATCAGATCGATGCTCAGATTGCGCAGCCCAGCAGAGCGGACCCGTTCCAGGTCTCGCAACACTACCGCCGGGTATGCGATCTTCCCGTGGCGGACGCCTCGCGATCGACCAGAGACTGGACGCCGAAGCTGATCCGGTTGACGCCGAAGGCAAGCATGGCCGCCAACGCAGGGTCGTCCAGCTGGCCCGGGAGCCGACTCCAGGGTGATCTCGGCGCCGGGTGCGATGGCGAACTCCTGGCGCAGGGTGTAGGCAAGCTGCTGGACCAGGGCCGGGGAGAGCACGCCGGGGGTGCCTCCGCCCAGGTAGATGCTATCCACCTGCTCCGGAATGACGGCGCCCACCTGCCAAGGCGCCGGCGCACGGCTACGGATTTCGGCACAAACGCGCTCGACATATTGCTGATGAGCGCCGATCGACGAAACGCCGGAGGCGAAGTTGCAGTAGGTGCATTTGGCGCGGCAAAAAGGGACCGAAATGTAAATACCGAGAGAATCCATCCGGTTCTATTGTCCCATTTCACCGGCACGAGTTATCCGATTGCGGACACTACCCTCATTCGAGCGAAACCGCTTGCAGGGCCATCCACGTAAAATGAGATGCAAGAGGAGCCCATGGCCGAGCAAACGACCGAAGAAAGGCCGAGCAAAACCCCAGCAGCAGGATGACGACGTCGTCGGCAAGGCTTATGACAGCCGTCTGATGGGCCGATTGCTGACCTACCTTCGGCCTTACAAGCTGCAGGCGGTTATCTCGCTGGCGGCGATCCTGCTCAAGGCCGGCTCGGATGTGCTCGGCCCATATCTGACCAAAGGTCGCCGTGGATCGCTACATGACCGCGCGGCCGGCGCCTCATCCAGCTGCTCTGACCCGTTGGCTCAGCTCCCAATCCGATGGTTGGGGTCACCCAGATCGCCAGCATCTACCTGGCCACGCTGGTGCTCAGCTACCTGCTGGAGTTCGTGCAGACCTACCTGATGCAGTGGACCGGACAGAAAGTCATGTTCGACATGCGCAGCCAGATCTTCCGGCACATCCAGCGCATGCACGTCAGTTTCTTTGACCGCCATCCGGTGGGTCGCCTGGTCACCCGGCTGACCAGCGATGTGGACGCGCTGAATGAGATGTTTACCTCAGGCGTCTTTGCCATCTTCGAGGACGTGTTCGTTCTGGCTCTGATCGTGATCATCATGCTGCGCATGAACTGGTGGCTGGCCCTGATCGCCTTTGCCGTGCTGCCGCTGATCCTGGCGGTGACCCGGGTCTTTCGCAAACACGTGCGCGACTCCTACCGGCGGATCCGCTCGGCGATCGCCCGCATCAACGCCTCCACCCAGGAGCATGTGAGCGGAATGAGCGTGGTGCAGCTGTTCAACCGCGAACAGCGCTCCTACGAGGAGTTCGAGGCGGTCAACCGGCAGCACATGGTCGCCTTCAAAGACGCCATCATGGCCTATGCGCTCTATTACCCGGCGGTGGAGTTGCTGAGCTCCGTGGCCATTGCGCTGGTGATCTGGCTGGGCGGGATACGGCGTGCTGCGCAACGCGGTCTCGATCGGCGTGCTGGTGGCCTTTATCCAGTACTCCCAGCGCTTCTTCCGTCCGATTCAGGACCTGAGCGAAAAATACAACATCCTGCAAGCGGCGATGGCGGCCAGCGAACGCGTCTTCAAGCTGCTGGATACGCCGCCAGAGCTGCAAAGCCCGGCCACGCCGCGCGCCTGCGACGGTTCCGGCAGCATCGAGTTCCGCCATGTCTGGTTCACGTATCAAACGCTGGACGCGGAGCAACTGGCGCGCATTCAGCAGGCGCAAAGGTGCGGAGCAGATCGCCGAGGCTTCGCAGGATGTGGAGTGGATTCTGAAAGATGTGTCGTTCGTGATCGAGCCCGACCAGACCGCGGCGATCGTCGGCCACACCGGCGCCGGGAAAACCACCATCATCGGCCTGATGATGCGCTTCTACGAGATCCAGAGCGGCAGTGTTTTGATCAATGGGGTGGACGTGCGCGAACAGGATGTCACGGAGCTGCGGCGCCATTTCGGGGTGGTGCTGCAGGATCCCTTCCTGTTCACCGGGACCATCGCGGAGAACATTCGCCTGGGTTCGGACTGGATCACAGACGAGCGCATGAAGGCCGCGGCGGACGAAGTGAACGTGGGCGACTTTATCCGGGGGCTGCCGCAGGGGTTCGACGAGCCGCTGCGGGAACGGGGCAATAGTCTTTCCACGGGGCAGAAGCAGCTGATCAATTTCGCCCGGGCGCTGGCGCACGATCCGCGCATCCTGGTGCTCGATGAAGCCACCTCGAGCGTGGATACCGATACCGAAATGCGGGTGCGTTCCGCCCTCGAACGCATGGTCCAGGGACGGACCTCGGTCATCATCGCGCATCGCCTCTCCACGGTGCAGCAGGCGGACAGAATCCTGGTGATGCACAAGGGCCAGTTGCGGGAGATAGGCACGCACCAGGAGCTGCTGGGGCAGCGCGGCATCTACTGGAAGCTGTACCAGCTGCAATACAAGGACCAGGAAGTGCAGAGTTCGCGGGCGGCGGACGGATTGCTGGACGGTCAATTGGCCGTAGGCACCGACTAGGGTGGCCGGCAGAGGCTTTTGGAGGGGTAGAGGAAAACAGCAGATCCCTCCACTACGCTTTACAGGCTGCGGAAAAACTCCTGTCTTGTATCAGGGCACGACTTTAGTCGTGCCGTAAATTGAGAATAGGTCGGGCTTTAGCCCCTGGGGTGTTGCTTTCCCGCCCGGTACAGAGTTTCTTCCCCAGCCTGTAAAGCCCATCGTTTTTTGCGACCTTACGTACGGGCTGAGGCCCGTACCCTTCAGTGGAGGGACCTGCGGTTCACTGCTCATGTCAGCGATAAGCCATAGCCCGAAGATCTTTCTGTCTGCCGGCGAGGCCAGTGGCGAACACTACGGCGCGCTGCTGATGGCGGAAATCCGCCGGCTGGCGCCGCAGGCTGAGTTTTTTGGCCTGGGCGGCACGCGCATGGCGAGCCTGGGGCTGCGCCGGGTGGTGCGCGCTGAAGATGTGGCGGTGATGGGCATTACGGAAGTGATCCTGCACATGCCGCATATCTACGCCGAATACCGGAAGCTGAAGGCCAGCCTGCGGGCGGAACGGCCCGATATCGCCATCCTGATCGACTTTCCTGACGTAAACCTGCGTCTTGCCGCCGAGCTTCGCCGTCTGCATATACCTGTTGTGTATTTCGTAAGCCCGCAGCTATGGGCGTGGAAAAAGTGGAGGGTAAGAGGAGTAAGGCGCAACGTGACCCGGATGCTGGTGATTTTTCCCTTCGAAGAGGCGTTCTACCGCACCCACGGCGTGGCGGCCGAGTTTGTCGGCCATCCGCTGGCGGATCTTGACCCGCCCACAGTGACCCGGGAGACGTTTGCTAGCGAAAATGGCCTGGATGCGTCAAAATTTTGGGTTGGCTTGCTGCCCGGAAGCCGCACCAGGGAGCTGCTCGCCAACTTGCCGCCAATGCTAGAAGCCGCTCGACTGCTGGGCCCGGAGTACGAATACCTCTTGCCCGTGGCCCCCACGCTGAAGGATTCGCAGGTGCAGGCCCTGGCCGGCCAGGCGAAGGGGGTGACCGTGCGGGTGGTTCACGATGCCCGCGCAGTGTTGCAGCACGCGCGCGCCAGCATCGTAGCCAGCGGCACGGCCACCGTCGAGGCGGCCCTGATCGGCAATCCCTTCGTAGTGGTTTACCGGGTCTCTCGCATCACCTACGCGGTGGCGCAGAGGGTGATCCGCGTTGGCCCATGTGGCCATGGTCAACCTGATCGCCGGACGCCGTATTGTGCCGGAGCTGATCCAGCATGATTTCACCGCATCCAAAGTGGTGGAGCAGTTGCGCCCGCTGCTCGAAAACGAAGAAGCTCGTGCAACAATGCAGTCAGACTTGCGCACGGTAGGGGCTGCACTCAAAGTGAGCAACGAGAAGTGGGCAGCGCCGGGGGACAGAACAGACTGCGATCGAGCGTGCCGCCCGGATTGCGCTGCAATTGATCCCCGCAGCGCCGCAGCGGCAGTTGCAATCTGCTTTGGTTTCATCATGGCCCGTTGAATGACTCCGATGAAGCTCTGTTCCACACACCAAAGTCCTGATCCTGTCGCTGCTGGTAGTGATGGCGGCCCCGCATCTCTCCGCCGCGGAGCGGTCCACGATCAACATTACGGGCTACGTGATCGATGCCAAGCTCGATCCTGCCGACCACACCCTGAAAGCCACTGCACGGGTCACCTTTACCGCGACCGACACCATCAGCGCCGCGATCTTTGAATTGCACAACGCGCTCAAGGTGGATAGCGTGACCGATGCGCAGAACCACCCGCTGAACGGAGAGCGGGGCCCCAACGCGACCATCAGCATTGCGCTTCCCAGTCCTATGAGGAAGGGCGCGAGCGCCACCCTCACCTTTGTCTACGAGGGGACGCTCAGCGGCAGCGAAGAGAGTCCGGTCGAAGGACTCAAGGTGGCATCGATCGGCGACCCCATCAGCTTACCTGCTGTATGCGGGCCGCTGGTTCCCCATGGTCGGCTATCTGACGGACCGGTTTACCGCGGACATCCATGTGCAGATTCCGAGCGGCTACCGGGTGGTGGGCAGCGGCAGCACAGGCAGCCCGCGACAGGTCTCCGGCGGCATGCAGGAATACAACTTCAACTGGACCAGGCCGAGCTTTCCCGGCACCATCATCGCGGGCAAGTTCAATGAGCCCGTGGCGGTCGCGGGCTCGCCCAATGTGCGCGATTTACCTGACCGACGCGCACAAGCAGAGCGGTCCGGAATACGCGCAGACAGCGAACAAGGAGTTCGAGTTCTTTGGCGAGACCTTTGGGGAGTCCTCTACCCGGCTGCTGAATGTAGTCGAACTGCCGGACGACACGCTGCCAGCGTACTGGGCGCCGGAGATCGCGGCGATCGCCGGCGCCCGGATCGCAGACCGCAACAACTATCGCCTGCTGGCCAACACCATGGCGCACCAATGGTGGGGCAGTATGGTCAGCCCGGCCACGCTCAATGACGCCTGGATCACCAATGGCATGTCCCGCTATGGCGAGCTGATGTATGTGGAGAGGGTATCCGGGCAAACGGCATTGCAGGCAGCGGTGATCGACATCTCTGCCGGCGCGCTGGCCTACGACACCATCCCGCTTACTTCGGCGGGACGCCTGGATCCCTTTTCCCCGCAATTCCAGTCCATGACCCTGGAGAAGGGCGCCATGGTCTTCCACATGCTTCGCTGGGAGGTCGGCGACGATAACTTCAGCAAGACGCTGCGGGCCCTGATCACGCAGTACGGCGACAAACCCACCCGCACCAGAGACGTGGAAAAGGTTGCCGAGGAGCAATCGCAGCAGCAGCTCACGGCGTTTTTTGCGCAATGGCTGGATGGAACCGGAGCGCCGGCGTTCGTGGATAAATACACCGTTTACCGGCTGGGCAACAACAAGGGTTTTCGCACGATTGGGGAGATTGGTCAGGACCTCGATCTATTCAATATGCCGGTAGAGCTGCGGGTCGAGACCGAAGGCAAGACGGAGATCAAACGAGTGGATGTGGTGGGCACCAACTCGCAATATGTCGTGGACACGTTTGGCCGGCCGCGTCACATTGCGATCGACCCGGATAACTGGGTGCTCAAGAATACTCCGGAAATGCAGGTGAGGGTTTCGATTTTGCGAGGCCAGCAATTGGTGGCGGAGGGCGACACCCCAGGAGCGTTGGCGGAGTACCAAAAGGCGCTCACGGCGAATCCGAACAGCTCCCTGGCCAGTTACCGCATCGGCGAAGTTTTGTTCAACCAGAAGCAACTACCAGGCGGCTGCGAATGCCTATCGGGATGCGCTTCGCGGGGACGACGAACCCAAGTGGACCGAGGTGTGGAGTCACATCGCGCTGGGAAAAATATTTGATGTCACCGGCCAGCGAGACCGGGCGGTGAACGAATACCGGCAGGCAGTGCAGACCAACGACAACACCCAGGGAGCAGTCAACGAAGCGCGCAAGTATCTGCAACAGCCTTACAAGCGGCCGGATAATGAGTGATGCGGTAGCTGCAACAGCATCTACAGGAAATCCGGGTTTGGTCTACACCAATTGCGAAACTGCCCAGCTGTTGGGGTGCACAACATGGATCTTGATCTCGTACAACAACGTCAGCAGGCCCACGATCTCATCGACGCGCTGCCGGAGGAGAAGCTTGGCGCCGTGCGCAACCTTCTCGAGTTGCTAGTTGAACCGCTTTCCCGTTCCCTCTCCACGGCCGCCGTTGAGGAAGAAGAGCTCACGACGGAGACTGCAGCCGGGCTTGACCGATCCCGCGCCTCACTATCCCGTGGCGAGGGCATCTCCCACCAAGACGTCCTCCGTGAGTTCGGTGCGTGAACGAGGGAAGCAACCCCGGATCCTTATCCATCCTATGGTCGCCGGAAGCCCGCGCTGAGCTCCGCGCGATAGACCGCCAGACCGCTCTCGAAATCCTTCACTGTATCGGCCGCTATCTCAACACACGCAACGGAGATGTGAAGAAGCTGAACCACCTCAAATTGGCTTTCGTCTTCGCTGCGGCGACCACCGCATCTTCTTCGAGCAGCAAGGTGAACACGCAATCGCCGTCACCGGCGTAAGACATCGCCGGGAGGCTTACCGCTGACACGTCCACCTATGGATTCGGGTCCTCCGGCCTGCTTGTTCCGGAAAAGGCTTTATTTGAGGTTCAGGGCCGTCATCGCCTCGTCAGCGCTGGGTGAGCTGGCCTTCAAATACTCGCCCACCCGCTTGCGCTCTTCGGCTGAGAGCGTGGGGCTTAGGGCGAGAATGCGCCGCAACGTGGTCGAGATGTCGTCGATGTAGTTCATCATTCGGATAGCTTCGCCGGAAAGTGGCATAGTTCTTCCTCGTTACAATAGAGTTTCTATACTCCATTTTCCGTGCTGGGCACGAATTCGTAAAGCGGCCGGCCGCTTTACCTGATCCGGGACTACCGGAGACGCATCCAATGCATCATGTCCGCCACCACCCAGTCACCGTTAGCTGGCGAAGCCGTGCCTGAGCCGGCCCCGGTAAAAGCCAATCCGCGCCTGGAAGCCTCCAACGAAATGAGGGAGTGCGTCGATCGGGTGCTGCACACCGATGCCCGGGTTCCGGTCTCGACCTACCGGGTGCAAATGCACAAAGACTTTACCTTTGCCCATGCCCGGGCCATCGCGGGATACCTGAAGCAGCTGGGCGTCGGCGACTTTTACTCCTCGCCGGTCTTTGAAGCCCGCCCGAACAGCATGCACGGCTACGACGTGTCGCGTCACGATCGTCTCAATCCTGAGCTGGGCGGAGCCGAAGGGTTTGCCAGTTTTTCAGCGGAGCTGCAACGCAAGGGGCTGGGTCTGCTGCTGGACATCGTTCCCAATCACATGGGTGTGGGCAACGACTCCATCTGGTGGCAGGACGTGCTGGAGAATGGCCACGCCTCGCAGTATTCAGAATATTTTGACATCGATTGGAAGCCGCTGAAGGCGGCCATGCGCAACAAGCTTCTCTTGCCGATTCTCGGGGACCAATATGGAGCGGAACTGGAAGCCAAGCACATCCAGGTATCCATTGAGGACGGGCGCCCGCGGATTCACTATTACGACCACACCATGCCCATGGCGCCGCGCACCCTGCCCATCCTCTTCGACCAACTCAACGCGGCCCAGCCCCTGCCGGAGTTTGTGCGCGCACTGCTGGCACGGCTCAGAGACATTCCACCGCATGAAACGAGCGACGATGCCCTGCGGGAAAAGCGCCGGGCATTGTTGGCGGAGTTGTCGCCGCAATTGCGGGAGGCGCTACGCTCCCCGGAAATGGAGTCGATTACACGAGAGGCGCTGGCCGACATCAATGGCATCGAAGGGGATCCTCACAGCTTCGACCGGTTGCATCTTCTGCTGGATGCACAGCCTTATCGGCTGGCCTCGTGGCGCACCTCCGCGGAAGAGATCAACTACCGCCGCTTCTTCGACGTGAACGACCTGGTTGGCCTGCGCATGGAAAACCCGGCGGTCTTCGCTGCGACTCATTGCCTGATCCGTTCACTGATCGCCTCGCACCAGGTGACCGGTCTGCGCATCGACCACTGCGATGGCATGTTCAACCCGCGCCAGTACCTGATCCGGCTGCAGCTCTTGTACCTGGCCAGCCAATGCGCCGGGCCGGAGCCGCATCAGGAGACCGCGGCCAACGGCATCGAGCGCAGCGTTCTCGACCCGGTGCGGGGGTATGACTGGTCGCATAGCCAGGGTCCGCTCTATACGGTGGTAGAGAAGATCCTCGAGCCACGCGAGTACCTGCCGCCGGAGTGGCCGGTGCGGGGCACCTCGGGCTACGATTTCGTCTACCTGGCCAACGGCATCTTTATCCAGAGCGCCAATGAAAAGCGGTTCAACGCGATCTACGCGCAGGTTCTCGGGCACCCCGCCGATGTGGACGAGATTATTTACCGCTCCAAGCTGCAGGTGATGCAGACAGCACTGGCCAGCGAAGTGTATGTACTTACCAACCTGCTGAGCCGGATCGCGGCTTCAAATCGACGGGCGCGCGATTTCACCGACAATATTCTGGAGACGGTCATCCGAGAGACCATTGCCAGCTTTCCCGTCTACCGCACGTACATCGATGACCGGGGGGAGTATGGTGAGCGCGATGTGGCGTTTTTGCGCAGCGCGATTGCCCGCGCCAAGCGTCTGAATCCGGATATCAACACCTCGGCCTTCGATTTTCTGCGCGAGACGCTGCTGCTCAAGAGCAGCTCGCCGGCAACGAGCAGGCAACCGAAGCCGGACCCGGAAATGCTTTATTTTGCGCTGAAATTCCAGCAACTCACCGGGCCAATCATGGCTAAGGGTGTGGAAGACACGGCGTTCTATGTCTACACCCGCTTTCTTTCCTCCAATGAAGTGGGAGGGTCGGCGAAATCTTTTGGCATCTCGCTCGATGCACTGCACCAGAGCAACCAGGGACGCCTGAAGCACTCACCGGATTCTATGCTGACGACCTCCACCCATGACACCAAGCGCAGCGAAGATGTGCGCAATCGGCTCAACGTGCTTTCTGAACTTCCCCAGCCCTGGTCGTCCTCGGTGCGCCGCTGGCAGCGCATGAACGCCAAGTTCAAGCGCACCCTGGAGGATGGCCGCACGGCCCCGGACCAAAACGAGGAATACCTGCTGTATCAAACGATTTTGGGCGCGTGGCCGTGGCAGATGGAGAGTGTCCAGGATCGCGCAGACTACGTCGAAAGGCTAAAACAGTATGCGTTCAAGGCTTTGAGCGAAGCCAAAGTCAACCTTAGCTGGATCAACCCCGATCCCGAGTACGTGGCCGCAGTTCACGCGTTCCTCGATTCCATTCTCATCCCCCCTGCAAAGAGCAAGGAAACCCCGTTTGTTGCCTCGGTGGAGACTCTGCTACCGCAGCTACGCTTATTTGGCGCAGTGAATTCGCTGGCCCAGGTGGCACTCAAGATCGCCTCTCCCGGGGTCCCTGACTTTTACCAGGGCAGCGAGCTCTGGGACCTGAGCCTGGTCGACCCGGATAACCGGCGGCCTGTGGATTTCGGCCTCCGCGCGGGTTATCTTGATGCCCTGCACGAGCAAGCAGAGAGAGAAGGCCCAGGCGCGGTGTGCCGTGAGTTGCTCGGCGACCTGGCGGACGGCAGGGTGAAGCTTTGGACCACACATCGCGCGCTTGCGTTGCGGCAGCAGGAACATGCGCTGTTCCGCCGAGGCGAATACCTCCCACTGGAGGTTTCGGGGGAACGCCAGGAACACGTCATTGCCTTTCAACGCCGTGACCCGGCCACAGGCCGGAGTATTGTGGCGGTGATGCCGCGCTTCGCCTGCACGCTTATGCGGGGAAAGGTGCAATTGCCGCTCGGTGAGGCTTGGGGAAAGGATCAGCTTCTTCTGCCCGTTTCACCGGGGACACGGTACCGCGATGTGTTCACGGATGAATCAGTCACTGTGGCAGAAGACGGGCTGCCTTTGAGCGTTGTTTTCGCTACTTACCCGGTGGCTCTTTTGGTCAGCGCAGAGTAGCGGGAGGATCCTTGAGATGCTGATTGAGAAAATTATAGGCATTCTCCCGCATTTCTGGCGTGAAGACGTGGCCGCCGGGCCAGTATGCGAGCACGAGGTTTCCATTGGGAAAGGCTGATTCCGCGTAAGCAAACATTGCCTGGGCTCCTCGAGACCACTTGTCGTCCGCAGTCGCTTGCAGCAGCAAGGCGCGGGGCGCCACCAGTTTGAGAACGTCTTCCACGTCTCCCACTTGAAGGACGCCCGGAAGACAGAATTCCATCTGCACACCGGTGTCGCGGGTGAAAGACCGCTTGTAGTTCACACATCCGCAGTTGGAGACGGATGCCCGGATGCGGTCATCGATGGCCGGAGCCCAGATGGCCATCCTGCCACCGTACGAGTGGCCAATGAATCCAATGCGCGATGGATCCACTTCCGTCCTGCTCGCCAGGTAATCCAACGCCACGCTTACATCATGAAGGCACTTGGAGAGTAAGGTGATTCCCTGCACCAGGCGAGTGGCAAGCTCGTAATATTCTGCTTCGCCGGATGGATTGCTCCAGTTCCGCTCTTCAAACGCGAGGGCGTCGGGTGCGATGACGACATATCCGCGCTGGGCGAGTTCCGCAGCGTAGGCCTGATCCGGATCACCTGCCAAACCGACAACCTCGCTTTTTCCCAAGTGGAACTGCCGCGCATGCTGATGATGGGCAAAGATCGCGGGCGCGGGCCGATCGATGCGCTTGGGGACCAGCAGGAAGGAGCGGATGCGCTCATTCGACGCGACCGCGTACTCGACTGTTTCTCGCACGTACAGGCCACAATCGCAGGTTTCCAGTACCACGGCATCGAGTGAGCAGCGGGCTGGGAAAGGCCCGAGGAGTTGCTTCAACGCGTGACGATCCATCTGCCTCAGGCCTTTGGCGGCTCTACCCAGCCATCCCGATCCGTTAGCTCTGCGAGTTGCGCGAGGCCCTTCGCTTGTTCCGCAGTGAGGGCATCGGGCGCCAGGCGCCAGGTCCAGTTATTCTCCGGGGTGGCGGGGGTGTTCATACGTGCTTCCGAACCCAGCACCAGGATGTCCTGCACGGGAAAGAGGCAAACATCGGCCACCGAGGTCGAGGCCGCGCGAATCAAGCTCCACACTACATCGTTTGGCGACGGGTTGAGATATGCGTAGACCGCTTTCTTTTCCTTCTCCGTGGTGCCGTGTTGCCACCAGCCCAGCGTGGTGTCGTTATCGTGGGTGCCGGTATAGACAACTGTGTTGGTTACATAACGATGCGGCAGGTAATTGTGGGCGCCCCGGCCGCTGAAGGCGAATTGCAGCACCCGCATGCCCGGCAGATCGAACTGCTCGCGCAGCGAATCCACTTCGCGAGTGATCAGCCCGAGATCCTCGGCAATCAAGGGCAGCGAGCCCAACTGGTCGCGCAGTGCGGTGAAGAGCGCGGCGCCCGGGGCCTTGACCCATTCGCCGTGAATGGCGGTCTCATCCTCGGCGGGGATGGCCCAGAAGGCTTCAAAGCCGCGAAAGTGATCGAGCCTGATAATGTCGTAGAGCGCGTGCGCCCGGCGCATGCGATCCACCCACCAGCCGAAGCCCCGGCTTTCCAGGACCTCCCAGTTGTAGATCGGATTGCCCCAGCGCTGGCCAGTCTCACTGAAATAGTCCGGCGGCACGCCGGCTACGCGAATGGGAGTGAGGTCCTCGTGGAACTCGAAGATTTCTGGGTGGGTCCACACGTCAGCGCTATCGTAGTTGACGAAGATCGCCACGTCTCCAATGAAGCGTATGTCACGCTCCGCACAGTAGGCGCGCAGGGCCTTCCATTGCTCATCGAAGGCGAATTGGACGGCCTGCTGGATCTCGAGATCGTCCCGGCTCTCCTGCTGCAACTGGAGCAGCGCCTTGGCCTCGCGATGCGCCAGATCCTTCGGCCAGGAAGACCAGGAGCCGGAGTGGAATCTATGCCGCAACACGCTGTAGCGCGCGTAATCGAGCAGCCAGAAGGCATTCTCTTCACGGAAGCGCTGGAAGCGGACCCATTGCTGATCGTCATGGTGGGAGAGAAAGTTTCGTGCGGCCTCCACCAGGAGGGGCCATTTGCGTTGCTCGACTTCGTCAAAGCGTACGTTTCCAGAATGGCCCGGGAGCCCGGCGATACGGTCGGCGGGAATCCATCCGGCTTCTGCCAACTTCTCCAAACTGATGAGCAGCGGGTTACCGGCAAAGGCGGAAAGAGCGGCGTAGGGTGAATTGCCATAGCCGGTAGGGCTCAGCGGCAATACCTGCCACAGCCGTTGCTTGGCGGCAGCGAGAAAATCAGCAAAGGCATAGGCGGCGGGCCCGAAATCTCCGATGCCCCCATAGGAGGGTAACGAGGTGATGTGTAGAAGTAGTCCAGACGATCGTTCGAGGGCCATTTAGTACCTGTGTGGGCGGGCGAGAAGAACCATGGCCTTCATTCCAAAGCGGCGGCTGCGGTTGCTTGCAGGGTTATCGACTCGGGAAGCTGACCTGAGCTCAAACGATTGCCAGGACGATTGAGCGTAACCCGAGACGCAGTGGTGCGCAGGTTTAGAAAACGTTCGGTCTTTCCTTCGGGACTATTTCTAGTCAATAGTTCGTGGCCCAGGACTGGCTTTCTGGGCATTTTCCTTTGTCCTGCGATTTCAGGTTCCGTGGGCGGCCCGACGGCTCTTCCATTCAGGTCCTCATGACGAGGGAGGGTGGCTCATTCAGTGCTGGTTCTCCCACTCAAGCCAAAGGAAGGCTTGAATGGGCCACCCAGCCTTGGTTGCCGTTCAGACTCCGAAGGGGTGGAGGCTGGAGTGGTTAGCTTTGTCCCAGGGGCAAGGCGGTTTGCGCGCGCTTGTTCATGCGGATGCCTCCCTGCTTTTCATAGCGATCGGTCAGCGAGGTCACGAAGACGGCAAACATCTGCTCTCGTTTTTCACTGAGGAGCTGCTCGCGCGTGGCGTCGAGATTCTTGGCTATCTCCTCCGCACTGGGCTCCTGCTTTTCATCAATCTTGGCCACGATGCCGCTGTGTCCGGTGTTGATCGCCTTGCTGAATTGCCCGATATTGAGGTCAAAGAGGTCGGGCGCCGCGGTGGCCAACTCCCCGATATCCGGCACCTGCGCGGTACGGGCTACCAGATCGCTGGTCTTGATGGTGGCGCCGAGCTCCTTGGAAGCCTGGGCCAGACTGTTTTCCGCGTGCGCTTTGTCCGCCAGCTCATTGGTCTTGCGGGCCAGTAGCTGGGGCAACTGCTGCTCCCGGAAATCGTCCACCAGATGCGATTTGTAGTCCTCGAATGCCGGCGCATGCGCAGCCTTTACGTCTTCCACCTGGAAGACCGCGAAGCCCTCGCCGGTTCCACTCACCTGGGGAGCCGCTCCCGGCTTGGCGCTGAAGGCCAGGCCGAGCAATTTAGCTCCGTCCGGAAGGCCGCTGAGCACTGCGTTCTGCGGCACGTAGTCGGTGGTCACCAATTGCAGATGATGCGCCTCGGCGGTCTTGGCCAGGCTTGACTTGGCGGCTTCTGTGGCCAACTGCTGGGCGTAGCTGGCTTGCTGATCTGCTTCCTGCTGGCGGGTCAAGGTCGCCAAAATCTGGGCCTTCACTTCTTCCAGAGGTTTCAGGTGCGCGGTCTGCTTCTCTTCCACCTTCAGGATGTGGTAGCCGAACTGGGTCTTGATCACATCGGAGATCTGCCCCGGCTGCAGTGAAAAGGCCGCCTTTTCAAACGCCGGCACGGTGACCCCGCGTTGGATCATGCCCAACTCGCCGCCCGCGTCCTTGCTGCCGGGGTCATCCGAGTTGGCCTTGGCCAATGCAGCAAAATCAGCACCGCCTTTGATCTGCTTCAGCAGGTCCTCGGCTTTTTGCTTGGCCGCCGCGTCGGTCTTGGCGTCGGCGCCGGCCGCCACCTTGATCAGGATGTGCCGTACTTTTACTTCCTCCGGTACCTGAAAGTCTTTCTGATGCGCCTGGTAATACTGCTCCACCTGCTGGTTGGTCACCGGAGGCGCGCCATTCGGTACGTCCGTCTGGTTGAGGGCGATGTATGCCAGCTTGCGAGTCTCAGCCACGGCGTCCTTGTAGCGCGCCGCATTTTGCTTGAAAAACGCCTGCAGTTCCGCGTCGGTGGGATTGATCTCCTTGCGCAAGTCCTCAGCGTTGAGCACTGCATAGTCAAACTTGATCTTGGTTCCCTGCTGGCGATAAGCGTCGCGCACCTCCTGGTCGGAGACGGTGATGCCGCCGGTGACCATGGCCTGCAGGCGGTTGATCTCGATCTCCTTCTTCACCTGGGTTTCGAAGTCCTGGATGGAGGTGTGGAAGTAGTTGGAGACGAAATCGGCATAGCGATCCTCGCCAATGAACTGGCCACCGGGGAAGAGCGCCTGGGCGAAAGGCCCGGTCTGCATGGCCCGGCGTAGATCAGCATCGCCTACCTGGAGCCCGAGCCGATTGGCTTCCTGGAGCAACACTTCACGCTGGATCAGCGCCTGCGCCGCCTGGGGCATGAGGTAAGGCAGAACCATATCCGGGTAGTGCTTTTGCTGCAGCATTCTTTCCGCAACCTGCTGCACCTCAGGGGTGGTGATGGCGGTGGTGGTGCCGAAGTAGCGGCCCATGAAGCCTCCGCTGTGCACGGTTGCGTAGTTATCGGAGGAGGTCGCTTCGTCGGCAAAAATGCCCGGCACCAGCGTGATGACCATGGTGACTACAGCGACAGCAATGATAACGATGAAGATGATCTTGACGACGCGATTGTCTTTTTGCAGAAAACGGATCATGGGGTAGTGGGGGCTTTCCAGAGCGAATTGCAGGGACTCTGCAAGTATAGATTACCTGCGGGAGAAGTTATGCCTCAGGGGGCTAAAGCCATCATCTGCCCTAGCTCAATGTGGCACGGCTAAACAGGCAGCGGATGCTTTGTATCAGGGCACGACTTTAGTCGTGCCGCACATCGGTTGTGAATAGGTCGGGCTTTAGCCCCTGCGGTGTGTTGCTTTCCTGCCCGCTGCAGACCTTTTCCGCAGCCCGTTCAGGCCTACCCTCCAAACCGAGCGCTCTCCCATTTCTGACGCAGGAGAGGTGCGTCAGAAATGGGCTTGGTGAAGGTCGCGGGCTGCAGCTTATCTCCAGCGGCGGTAGTAGTACGGATAGCCGTACACATACGGGCGGGGATACGCGTAGACGTACGGGTAAGGATACGGATAAGCGTAGGCATACGGATACGGCGCGTAGCCCGGAGGGGGCGGCGCATAGCCCACGGGTCCGTAACCGGGGGGCGGCGGCGGATAGCCGCGATTCGGCGGAGCGGAAC
Organism: uncultured Acidobacteriaceae bacterium; assembly: GCA_963736535.1. Classification (GTDB taxonomy): domain Bacteria; phylum Acidobacteriota; class Terriglobia; order Terriglobales; family Acidobacteriaceae; genus PALSA-350. Next base: position 501,235 of record CAVTPN010000001.1, on the reverse strand, counting down.
TGGCCTCCATCTGGCTAGCCTCGCGGTAAGAAACCGGCTGCACGGTTGCCGCGGTGGTCAGATGAAAGGTGAGCACGGATTCCGGAGGAACGACGCTGCGCGGACCCGGGGTAGCTGCCGAAGCGCCTAACCCAACACCGGCACCGGCGACCGCGCCAATGGCAGCGCCTGGGCCACCCCCGGCGATCGCTCCGATGGCCGCGCCGAGTGCGGTGGCGCCCACCGTGTTGCCGGCAGTGTAGCCGCCCTTGCCTGGGCTGCTGGTGTCAAAGGTATCGGTGGCCAGAGAGTACGAATTGCCGCCCAGACTCAGAGTGGTCAGTTGCAGGGCCATACTTGCGCCGCCCTTCAACTCACCCGGCTTCTTGACGTCCACTACCCGGCCAGTCACCTGGGCGCCGCGGGGAATCGCCAGAACATTGCCGACATAGACGCTCTGGGCCACGGTCCCCTGGAAGTAGTCGCCTGGTTTCACTTTCTTCGAATCCAGGGGTTCGACGGTGCGGATGGCCAGCAGCATTCCGGCGGACAAAGTGACCGGTCCGGAGGGCGGCGCTGCTTGCGCTGCTCCCTGCGGCCCCTGATAGCCGTTATACCCGTTGGGCTGGTTCTGGCCAGGTTGATAGGCAGGACGTGGGGGTTGTCCGTAGCCCACTCCTGCTCCGCCCGCAGGGGGAGGTGGCGCCTGGTTGGGATATTGAGGTGGCGCCTGGTCCGCACTCTGGTTCGGGTTTTGACCGGGATATTGGCTCGGGCCCTGATCGGCACTCTGGTTCGGATCCTGTGCCGCATCCGGCGGGGGAATCTGTCCATTCTGCGCATCGGGTGGCGGCCCTGCCTGGCCCCAGTCGCCCGGTTGGCCCGGGGCCGGACTCTGTTGGGCGGTCGTCCCGCCCTGTTGCTGCGCCACCAAAGCGGGAGCCAGCACGAGGCTTGCAGTTAGCGTCCCGGAAAGCAGCCATGGCAAACGATTTTTTGTCGATGAATTCATTTCTTTGTAACCCCCTTGCCCAAGCTGGACGCCCGATCCGCCGGCCAGGGCTTACTGCATAGACGGCATATCGCGCAGTCCGTCACAGGTGTGAACCCGGGTGCGCGGCAAAAGTTACTCCTGCCACGACGCCAGAACATCGGATGCAGGGTACAACAAGGGACCCAAGCGCGATATTCATCTTTCGTTCTTGCACAATTATTGAGGCATTAAACTTCCCGCCGGAAGACTGCTTCATGATTGCGGCAGCAATGACCAACCACCGTCATGTTGGGGGTCGCAGCGCTGGCCGCACAGCCTTTTGGCAGGGTGGCATCGCAGCTCACATGCTCCGCCGCCCTGGTGCCTCCGCCCGCGTCTGTAACCTCGGCGCTGTGGCGCGACGCCGAGCCAATCGTCGGAGGAACTTTCGGGCGCTACCGGGTGCGCCTGGCCAAGGACGGGAACGATCGGGTGGCCGCCTGCCGTCTTCGCTTCAACGTCTTCAATGTGGAGATGGGGGAAGGCTTGTCGTCCTCGTACTCGACCGGCCTGGACCGCGACCGCTTCGACCCGGTTTGCGATCACTTGATTGTTGAAAATGAGGATGGACGGGTGGTGGGCACGTACCGGATGCAGTCCGGGCTTACCGCCGCGGCGGGCTTTGGCTACTACAGCGCACAGGAGTTCGAGTTCGCGCCCTATGAGTGCATCCGCGAGCGGGTCCTGGAACTGGGCCGGGCTTCGATCGATCGCGAGCACCGCTCGAGCGAAGTGCTCACCCTGCTGTGGCGGGGGATTGCCCAATACGCCAAACACCACGGACTGCGTTACCTGGTTGGCTGCTCTTCCCTGAACTCGACGGATCCCGTGGCCGGCTGGAGCCTCTATCGCGCACTTGGTTCGCAATTGGTTTCTTCTGAATACTTTACTGTCCCCACTGCAGCTTATGCCTTGCCCAGCGGAGAGGGTGATCCGGCGGCGCCGGTCAAGCTCCCCAAGCTGCTCAGGACCTACCTGGGTGTAGGCGCCAGGATTTGCGGACCGCCCGCCTGGGATCGCGCATTCGGCACGATTGACTTCCTCACCCTACTGGATCTGGAGCAGATCGCACCGGCGGCTCGCAGCCGCTTCCTGGTGGAGTAATGCCGCCAAGCCTTCGCGGCGCGGTGCGGCTGGCGATTCTCTTCAGCTCCCTGCTCGAGGTGCTGGGGCGATTTGTTCCCATCTACCTTTGGTCGGGTGGCCGCGTCTCGACGGTTCGGACGGGCCGCCTGGCTACACGCTTCCTGCGCCCGCATTGCCAGGCGGCTTTCGCTGGCGCCGTTCGTCTCGGGAGCGGTGGACGGCTCCGGCCTCACCGTTTCTAATCACCTGACGTATCTGGACATCCTGGTCTACGGGGCGGTCCGCCCGTTCGTCTTCGTGGCCAAATCGGAGGTCCGGAGGTGGCCGCTTCTTGGTACCCTGGCTCGCCTCGGGGGCACGATCTTCGTCGAGCGCGACCGCAGCCTGCAGGTCGCCCAGGCCGGCAAGCAGATGGAGCAGAGCTTGCGGGAGGGATTGGCCGTGCTGCTTTTTCCCGAAGGCACCAGTTCCGACGGCCAGGAGGTCCTGCCCTTTCGATCGCCACTCTTCGAGCCTGCGATCCGCGCCGGCGTCAGCATCACCGCAGCGGCGATTCGTTACCATGCCGAGGATGCCGCGGAATGCGAAGTGAGCTATTGGGGAGAGATGGTCTTTTTGCCTCATCTGCTGCACACGCTCTGCGTGAGGGGGCTGAAAGCTGAGATCCGCTTCGATTCCCCTATCCAGTTCTCCGATCGCAAGACGGCGGCGCAGGTGGCATGGCTGAAGGTGAATGGTTTGCGAGCCGAGACAACGAGAGAGGCTTCCTGACGGCTTGGGAGACGAGCGCCCGTGGGTTGACGATTTGCGCGCTTCCCTCTTTAACAGCCTGGGGTATTCGTGGTAGACATGCTTCCATGCCTGCCACCACAGAAAACCATCTGCACCTGAGCGAGATCGCTCCGCAAATCATTCAATCGGAAATTCGCTCCATGACGGTGGAGTGCGACGCCGTCGGAGGCGTGAACATGGCGCAGGGGGTGTGCGATACGCCGCTTCCCGCAGTGGTCGAGGAAGCCGCCATCCAGGCTATCCGCGACGGCTACAACATCTACACCCGCATGGACGGGATAGCGGTGCTGCGCCAGGCCATTGCGGAAAAATTCGAACACTATAACGGATTGGTGGTCGATCCGGAGAAGGAGGTTCTGGTTGCTTCGGGAGCGACCGGAGCCATGTCCTCAGCCTGCCTGGCGCTGTTCGACCCTGGCGACGAGGTTATCCTGTTCGAACCTTTTTACGGATACCACCACAGCACCCTGCTTTCCATGCGCGTGGTTCCGCTGGTGGTGCCGCTGGCGCCGACGACGTGGGAGATCGACTTCGATCGCCTGCGCGCATCGATCACTCCACGCACTCGCGGCGTGGTGATCAACAGCCCTGGCAACCCTTGCGGCAAAGTATTTAACCGTAGCGAACTGGAAGGGATCGCCGCCCTGGCTATCGAGCATGACCTCTTCGTGCTGACGGATGAGATCTATGAGTACTTCATCTACGAGGGTCAATCGCATATCAGCCCGGCAACGATTCCCGGGATGGCGGAACGCACGATCACGATCTCGGGGTTCTCCAAGACTTTCAGCATGACCGGCTGGCGGGTCGGGTACCTGGCGGCCAGCAGCAAGTGGATGCCTGCCATCGGCTACTTCCACGATCTGCAATACGTGTGCACTCCCTCGCCATTCCAGTACGCGGCAGCCGCCGGACTGCGGGCCCTGCCGGACAGCTTCTACCAGGGGCTGGCTACCGAGTACCAGGAGAAGCGAGACCAGATCTGCGACGCGCTGGCGGCCGCGGGTATGACCCCTGCAGTACCCGCCGGAGCTTACTATGTGCTGGCCGATGCGAGCCGGGTTGAAGGAGAGCTGGCCAGCGTCAAGGCGCGCAACCTGCTTCGGGCAACCGGGGTGGGGGCGGTCGCGGGATCGGCCTTCTATGAGGGCGGCCGGGGAGAAAATATCCTCCGGTTCTGCTTTGCCAAGCAGGCGTCGGAGCTGGATAGGGCGAGCACGGCATTGAGGGCGTTTGGGGTGTAGCTTCGTGGCGCCCCAATGGCGGCTTTTCCTCAGGCTGTTAAGAACTTGCCTCTCTTTGCCACCGTCGGTAGGCCAACGGCCCCTCGCTATCTGACTGAAAATTAGACAGATAAAGCATACTTCTCCCTTCCAGTTTGCAAAATGCTACTGGTTGAATCCAATTGGTGAGCCCAAGCATCAGATACCTTGACAACAATAGACTCAAGTGCGAGTCTAGGTCCACGAACTCGCACACGAGTACTGTGCGTGCAGGAGCAACGAAGCGATGGCAAAGATTATAGGCATTGATTTAGGCACTACGAACTCAGTGGTGGCAGTGATGGAGGGCGGGGAGCCCAAGGTTATCCCCAACGAAGAGGGTGGCCGGACAACCCCGTCCGTCGTCGGGTTTACAAAGAGCGGTGAGCGGTTGGTGGGCCAAGTGGCGAAGCGCCAGGCAATTACCAACCCTGAGAACACAATTTATTCGATCAAGCGTTTCATGGGACGCCGCGCCAACGAGGTGACCGATGAGATGAAGATGGTGCCCTACAAGGTTAAGGCACAAGGCGACCACGTAGTGGTGGTGGCCCAGGGTAAGGAATATACCCCGCCGGAAATCTCGGCAATGATTCTGCAGAAGCTGAAGAAGGCGGCAGAAGATTACCTCGGGACGACGGTTACGGAGGCGGTCATTACCGTGCCTGCGTATTTCAACGATGCGCAGCGCCAGGCGACCAAAGATGCGGGCAAGATTGCCGGTCTGGATGTAAAGCGCATCGTCAACGAGCCGACTGCGGCGGCGTTGGCTTATGGGTTGGATAAGAAGAAGGACGAGACGATCATCGTCTATGACTTCGGCGGCGGAACTTTTGACGTTTCCGTGCTCGAAGTAGGCGAGGGCGTGATTGAGGTGAAGTCGACCAATGGTGATACTCACCTGGGCGGCGACAACCTCGACCAGCGCATCGTGGACTGGTTGATCGACGAGTTCAAGAAAGACGAACAACTGGATCTGCGGGCGAAGGGCAACGAGATGGCCCTGCAGCGCCTGAAGGATGCGGCAGAGAAGGCCAAGATCGAGCTCTCGACGACCGTCGAGACGGAGATCAACCTGCCCTTCATTACGGCGGATGCGACCGGACCGAAGCACCTGGTCAAGAAGCTGACCCGGGCCAAGCTGGAGCAGTTGGTGGAAGACCTGTTGCAGCGCTCGATCGAGCCTTGCAAGAAGGCTCTGGCCGATGCCCAGATCGACTCCAGCAAGATTGACGAAGTGGTGCTGGTGGGCGGACAAACCCGCATGCCGCGCATCCAGCAGATCGTGAAGGACCTCTTCGGCAAGGAACCGCACAAGGGTGTGAATCCGGACGAGGTGGTGGCGATTGGCGCCGCGGTGCAGGCAGGCGTACTGGCCGGCGAAGTGACCGACCTGTTGCTGCTGGACGTCACGCCGTTGACCCTGGCGATTGAAACGCTGGGCGGAGTGGCGACCAAGATGATCGGGCGCAACACGACCATCCCGACCAAGAAGACGGAGACGTTTTCGACGGCGGCCGACAACCAGACAGAAGTGGAAGTGCATGTGTTGCAGGGCGAGCGGCCGATGGCAGCGCAGAACCGGACGTTGGGCAAGTTCAAGCTCAGCGGGATTCCACCGGCTCCGCGTGGAGTGCCCCAGGTCGAGGTGACCTTCGACATCGATGCCAACGGCATTCTCAACGTGACGGCAAAAGATAACGCCACGGGCAAGGACCAGAAGATCACGATCACTTCTTCTTCGGGTCTAAGCAAAGAAGAGGTGGATCGCATGGCGAAAGAAGCCGATGCGCACGCCACTGAGGACCAGGCGAAGCGCGAAGAGGTAGAAGCGCGCAACTCGCTCGACAACATGACGTACAACGTCGAGAAGATGCTGAAGGACAACGGCGACAAGGTTTCCGGCAGCGAGAAGAGCGACGTTGAGGCAGCGCTAACCCAGGCTCGTACGGCGCTGCAGGGAAGCTCCAGCGCGGCGGAGCTCAATGCCGCACGGGAGAAATTGACCGCGGCTTCGCACAAGCTGGCCGAGGCTATGTACAAAGCGAACGCTTCCGGAGCTACGGCTTCGGGTGACGCCGCGGCGGGCACCCCCGGGGACGCTGGAGAAAAGAAGGAAGAAGGCGTGATCGACGCCGAGTACGTGGATGTGGCGGACAAGAAGTAAAGACGCAGGAAACGCAACGGAGGGTTCCGTTGCCGCTCTCAGTCAATACAAGGCATGGGGCGCTCAACCGCTGAGAGGCCCCGTGCTTATCCAAGTAGCAAAGGCGGAAGGCAGGGCGAAATGACTGAGACGATGTGGAAATATGAACAGTTGCGAGCGGGGCAGATCTATAACCAGGTTATGTTCAACACGCGCGAGGAAGCGGAGAGCTTCGCCGCCCAGATGAACCGGGTGGAACCCGATCTCTTTTGGCGAATCGAGCCGGTAGAAGCCCGGTTGTGGTGGAACTAACGTAAACCCCGGGTCGCCGCATGGCGGCCCGGTTATTTTTAACCTCCGGATCGGACAGAACTAAAAAACCAAGCATGGCGACTACACCGACAAAAGATTATTACGCGGTATTGGGAATCAAGAAGACGGCGACTGCGGACGACATTCGCAAAGCCTTCCGGAAACTCGCCCGAAAGCACCATCCCGACGTGAATCCCGGGGATAAGAAGGCAGAAGAGAAGTTCAAAGAAATTTCGGAAGCCAACGACGTATTGAGCGATGAGAAGAAACGCAAAGTTTACGACGCGTTAGGCTACTACTCCGATCAGATTGATCCCGCTGCCGCAGAAGCGGCGGCTCGCGGTGGGTACGGTTTTCCCGGAGGGGGGCATGCGGGAGGCTCATCACGGCAACCAGGCGGGGGCCGTGGCGTGCCTGACTTTGGAGGCTTCGACTTCTCCGACTATACGACCGGCCACCCAGGCGAGTCCTCCGGTGGTGGGGCCTCAAGCTGGGGCAGCTTCCGCGATATTTTCTCCGGGGTGTTCTCCCAGGGACAGAAGCAGCAAGGGCCGCAGCCGGGAACCGATCTCGAATACCAGATCACGATTGACTTCTGGACGGCGATCCGCGGCGGCATCGCGAAGCTCCAGGTGGTGCGGCAGGAAGTGTGCCCCAGCTGCAAAGGGAAACCCTCCAGTGGTGGCGGGGGAGCGTGCCCGGAGTGCCAGGGCACGGGACAAGTGACCCAGATGGGCGGGCGGATGAAATTCAAGATTGCCTGCCCACGCTGTGAGGGCACAGGCAAGTTGGATAACGAGTGTGCGACCTGCCACGGCGAGGGAACGGTCACCCGGACCGAAGTGGTCGAGGTGCGCATCAAAGCCGGCACCCGCGACGGCCAGCGGATACGGCTGGCAGGCAAAGGGAACGCTGGGATTCACGGCGGACCGGCAGGCGATCTGTACCTGATTATCAAGATCGATAGCCATCCTGTCTTCACCCGGGCGGGCGATGATATTCAGATCGTGATCCCGGTAACCGTGCCGGAAGCGGCCCTGGGGGCGAAGATCGAAGTGCCCACGATCGACGGGCGGGCCCAGTTGAAGATTCCGCCCGGAACCCAGAGCGGGCAGAAGCTGCGCATGCGCGGGAAAGGGGTTCCATCGGCGACCCACGACGGGGTGCGCGGGGACCAGATTGTCACCGTGGAGATGGTTGTGCCCCCACTACGGGATGAACGATCCAAGGAGATTTTGCGGGAGTTTGCCAAACTGAACCCGGAAGACCCGAGAGAGGCGACCTTCGCAGGAGTGTGACTCACCTGATGCAGAGGCAAGAGAACCAAAATGCCCACCAAGCGTAAATCCAAAGGCGCGTACATGATCTCGGCGGTTGCCGAGATGTACGAGATCCACCCGCAGACGCTTCGGCTTTATGAGCGGGAAGGGCTATTACAGCCTTCACGCACTGTAGGCAATACGCGTCTTTACACGGATGAAGACCTGGAGCGGCTGGAGTTCATTCTGAACCTGGCGCGCGAACTGGGCGTCAACATCGCAGGGATCGCTATTATTCTGCAGATGCGGGAGCGCATGGAGGAGATGAATCGGCAGATGCAGGATTTTGTCGACTACGTGCGCACCGAAATGCTGACCAAGATGCAACAAGGCATGCCGGCCAGCGAAGGCGCAATGATCGCCCTGCGGCGCCCGATGGTGGTGCCCCCGGTTACGCCCGCGGTTGCGCGCAAGCGCTAGCGGTCGCGGCGCACGAATGGCTTCTTTTGGGACGCTTTCAGGGGCGAAGTGTACTCTAAAGAGGGCAGGGAGAGTCGTTCCTTTTGGCCTCGCCCGGCGATACGAAAATTACCCTGAGTTCAGAGTCGGCTGCCAAGCATGATGAATTTTCTGCTCGTAGTCAGTATCATCGGCATCTTTACCTCCACGGTGTATGCCCTTCTAGTGGTTGGGGGCGCCGTGCGCCTGGCTGCCCGCCGGCATAGGCTGCCGGCAGCCGCGTTTACCCCGCCGGTAAGCCTGCTCAAGCCGCTGCACGGGTTGGAACCCGACCTCGAATCTCATCTGCAGAGCTTCTTTGAGCAGGATTATCCCGAGTTCGAGATCGTTTTTTGCGCCCGTAGCGAGCAGGACCCGGGCCTGGAAATCGCCAGACGGGTAGCGTCGCGCTACCCGGCGATTCGGTCCAAGTTCCTTTGCAGCGGTAATGCTCCGTATGCCAATGCCAAAGTCTGGTCGCTGGAGCGCATGCAGAGTGCGGCGGCATACAGCTTTTTCGTGGTCAGCGACAGCGATGTTTCGGTGACTCCCGGCTATCTGCGGGCTGTGATGGCGCCGTTCGCCGAGGAGCGCGTGGGCATGGTGACCTGCCTTTACCGGGGTGTCGCCGGCAGCAGTTTCTGGTCGCAGCTGGAAGCCGTCGGGATGTCGGTCGAAATGACCTCCGGGGTGCTGGTGGCGGAGATGCTGGAAGGCATGAAGTTTGCCCTGGGACCGACGATGGTGGTGCGGCGGGATAGCCTGGATCGGGCCGGCGGCTTTCGCGCCCTGGGGCCCTATCACGCGGACGACTTTATGCTGGGAAACCGGATCTCCGCAAGTGGACACCGGGTTGTCCTATCCACGCACACGATCGAGCATCACGTACTGAATTTGTCTTTTCTCCCGTCGGTTCTGCACCAGATCCGGTGGATGAAAAGCACGCGTTTTTCCCGTCCTAAAGGACATTTCGGGACTGCATTGACCTTCAGCATGCCCTACGGGCTGCTGGCCGCGGGGGTAGCGCTGGCTTTCCACCGCCCCATGCTGGGCGCCCTGCTGCTGTTGTGGAGTTGGGCCTCGCGGGTGGCGCTGGGTGCGCTGGTGGGCCGCCTGGTGGTGGCGGAGCCCAGGCTGTTAAGGAGTGCGATGCTGTATCCTCTGCGCGACCTGTTGGGCTTCTGCTATTGGGTCGCAAGCTACGTCAGCAACCAGGTAGGTGGCGCGGAGAGGTCTATAACTTGCTACAGGATGGGTTCATGCGGAATGGTTCCCAACCCGCCGAGCGTGAGCCTGAAGCCATTCTTACGGCGTAGGTGGCCGGTTCCCTCCCGGGGTGGAAAGCCCTACCTCAGGGGCTGAAGCCCGGATCTTCACTGGCTTCAGCGTGGCCGACTAAAATCGCGGATAAAGTCTTCTGTCGAGGTGGCAATTGTCCCTCAGCGGCCAAAGCTTGGGTGGCCCATTCAAGCCTTACTTTCGGCCTGAGTGGGCTAGGATGCTCCTTAGAAAAATTTTGCCCTTAGCGGTTAGGTACATGCCGTTCTGTACGGCTGGAGCACCGTTGCTTTGTATCGGGTACTCGGGCCGCCAGCCCACTGAGGGAAAGCTTGTGGCCAGCGATTTGGGAGACCCACTCAGCCGGCTTTGGCCTGGTCCTGATTTTCAACGCTTTTGCTTACGGTGATGAAGCTGCCGTTCGTCCTTCAAAAACCATGACTTTTTCCGGACAGCCTGTTTAGCCCTGGGGCCGGCACGCTTTGGCTCAGCGAGGCAGGCCTGTAGACTCCCAAAAAAATCATTCTGCTTATAGCGGGCGGTCGGTGTAGAGGGTTTTGTCGGAAAGCTCTTGCAGCAGATAGGCGCGCGTTCCCAGTAGGCCAGCCACGTGGGCCCGAACGTCTCCGGGCACGAAGAGAAATCTGCGTGGCCCATTGCCCCAGAGCGCGAGCAGGTCGGCATCACTGATCAGCACGTGCGGCGCGTCGGGATAATTCGAGCCCCAGAGCACGGAACTGACCCGGCCATTGACCAGCAAGGCCTGCCGCTGAGTGTAGAAAAGGAGCGAAGAGCCGTCGGCCACATCCCCATAGAGGATGAGAGTGGCGTCGCTCGCCTTTGGTGATGTGGTTGATGGTGTCAGCCATGGCGCGCGAGGAGAGCATGGGCTCAAAGCGCACCAGGGCAATGTGCGCGGCGATGAGAAAAACGGCGGAGGTGAAGGCGACGCTGGCCGTGGCCTCGAAATGGTGGCGCTGCCGGCGCAGCACCCAGGCGACCACCGGACCGAGCAGAAGGCCGGCAGCGGCCAACCCGGCCGGCAAGCGCAGCGCGGCAAAGGATGGCCCGGTGAGATCAAATAAGTGAGACATGGAAAGGGTGTAACCAGCCACGTCGCGATGCGCCAGGAGAGCGCCAATGTCGCTGCCGGAGGGAATAGCGCGTGAGGACCACAAGCCGTACCCAAGCGCGGCCGCGGCGACGAGGCCGATCAGGGCAAGTGCCGCCTGGGCTCCGGTAAGCCACTTGCTCACCACGCCGGCCTGGCTTTCCTCGCTGGCCAGAGCCCCGGCGGTGAGCAACAACAAGGGGAAGTAAACGGGATAGGTGTAGTACTCCTGGTTGGTGGAGAGGGAGAAAAAGACCAGAATGACGGCAGCATATATGGCGAGCAGCCAAGTGGTTCTGCCGCGGAAGAGCGCAGCCGCGGAATAGGGAGCCGGGCGCACGGCACGCAACCATCGGGTTCGGGCGGCCCACGCCTGGCGGATAGCCACGGGCAGATAGAGGCTCCAGGGAAAAAGCCAGACCAGGTGCAGGCTCCAATAGAGAGCAAAGGGAAGCTTGTTGTAGTCGACGGGATAACGCCTGCCAAGAAAGCGCAGCACCTGCTCGTTGATGAAGTAGAAATAGAAAAAGCCGTGCACGTTGCCTGGGCTGGGAATGTTGCCGACGGGATGACCTGCGCCGGGATTGCGCAGCCCGGCAAGGATGTGCCATGGCGCGGCAATGGCGAGGAAGAGCAGAATGCCAGAGGGCAGGCGGAATTGACGCCAGCGGCGCCAATCGCCGGTGAGCCACAGGTAAGGCACGGCGGCTATGAGGAAGAAGACAGGGGCAACTAGCCCTTTGGCCAACATGGCCAACGCCAGCGCCGCCCAGGTGAGGTAAAAGCGGCCAGGTTTCTCATCTTCCAGTCCAATGAGAAAATTGTAGAGAGCGAAGGCCAGCAGAAGCGTAAGCAGGACTTCAGGAATGAAGATACGGGTGAAGAGAAAAACGCCCACGCTGGTCAGAATGCTGAGGGCAGCATAAAACGCGGCGCGATCACCGTAGGCGCGACGGCCCCAGGCCCAAGCCAAGATGGCCAGGCCAAGCACTCCCAGGGTCAGGGGCAGATGGGTAGCAAATACGTTGTATCCGAAGAGATGGTAATCGACAGCGGCCAGCCAGTACGGCAGCGGCGGCTTTTCCAGGTAGCGGATGCCATCCACTTGCAACGTGACCCAGTCGCCGCTGCGCGCCATATGCTGGGCGGCGCAGGCATGGGTGGCGTCGGCGTCATCCAACAGCGGGGGCGCGAAGAGCGCCGCCACATGGACCGCGGCGAAGACCAGCAGCAGCAGGGTCCAAGCGCGCACTGGCGAGAGGCTAAAGGTATTCTCGGGGGCGCCTCGAGGGAAAGAGCGAAGTGATTCGACATGGTTGCTAAACGCGCGGTACGCAAGCAGCAGGATAGCAGCCGTCCGGCTCAGGACCCGCCGGGTCACTTGTTGCCCGTAGCTGACGCTTTTAACGCCGCGGTGGCGCGAACCATCGAGGACGCGGACGCTGGAGGCAGTGCATCGGGTGAGAACCGGCTCGCGCCGTCTGCAGGCGATGCTCGAAGCCACGCTGCGCGAGGCCGGGCCAGCGGCCCGCGCATTGGAGCGGCCTGCGCGCGCATGGCTGCGCGCACTCAAGCAAGTTCGCCGTGCTGCCGGGGCGGTGCGGGATCTGGATGTGCAGCGCAAGCTACTGGAAAACTGGGTTGGCCAGCAGATGCCTAAACAGGACACCGCGCCGGGCAGCAGCGACGCGAGCCCGATCGACATTCCCGCAGAAAGAAAGCAGGCAGAATTACTCGATGCGTGGCTCAAAGGCGAGCGCAAGCACCTGGCGCATGGTATGCAGAAGCAGATCAAGAAGCGGCAGCCAGGACTGACGAAGGGGCAGAGCGCGCTCTTTACTGCGATCACCCATGTTCCTCCGGGCAGGCCGAGGGTTTTGCATTCGGCCGATGCCGTGGCATTGGAGGACTTTGTGCGTGCGGCCGATGCCATGCCGTTACTGCATGCGGAGAACCTGCACGACTTTCGCAAGGCGACCAAAAAGGCGCGCTATGTGGCCGAAGCGGGTGCTGAGGGCCAGGGATACAGCAGTGTGGCCAAGGCGCTGAAGCGGATACAGGATGCGATCGGCGACTGGCACGATTGGTTATGCCTGGGAGAAGAAGCCGAGGCGGCCCTGGGACAGGACGCGCCGGAGTTGACCGCAGCCTTCGAGCGTGAGATCGAGCGTCACTTTGCGGCGGCAATGAAGACCACGCAAAGTATGCGCGGCCGGCTGTTGGGAGAGTGGATGGCGGCCAAATCACCTGGCAAACGGCCACCCGCGGCAGTGGCGATCGGCGAGCGCCGCATCGCTCCCAACCAACGATCAGCTTGAAGATAATGTAAGGCGAAGTGGTGTATCTTGCATTGCAGACAGCATCATTCCTTTTGCCAGGTAAAACTCCCCCACAGATGCAAACGTACGCGGCGATTGACATTGGTTCCAACTCCTGCCGATTGAAAATCGCGCGAGTTCAGCAACACCAGCTAAAAGTGCTGCATGAGGATCGTGAAGTAACGCGGCTCGGAGCGAGCGTTTTTGAGAGTGGAGTGGTCTCGCCTGAGGCCATGGCGAGCACCTTGGTGGCACTGAAACGTTTCTATCGAACGGTCAAGATGCATAGCGCCGACCGGGTGCGCGCGGTAGCCACTTCGGCGTTACGCGACGCGCGGAATGCTCAGGCCTTTCTCGCCTGGGTGAAATCCGAAACTGGCTGGGCAGTGGAGATCATTTCCGGCCTGGAGGAGGCACGCCTGATCCATCGTGGGGTGATGGGCGAACCCGGCACGGAAGGCAAATGCCTTCTGATTGACGTGGGCGGCGGTAGTTGCGAGATCACCCTTTCGGAGCGGAAACGCATCACTGAAACAGTGAGCTTGCCTCTGGGCGCGGTGCGTCTGACCAAGGAGTTTCTTCCCGGCGATCCCCCAACAGAGGAGGAGCTGGCGCGCTTGAAGCAATTTATTGTGCGCGAGCTGCGCAAGGCGGAGCGCCGTCTGGGTGCTTTGCCGGTGTCACTGGTGATCGCCACCTCGGGAACTGCGGCGGCACTTGCCCAGGCCAGCCAGGCGATGGGCAAGAGCAAGGCGCTAGCGAAGGGCCGCCGGGTCAGAGGGAAGCCGCTGGCGGAGACGCGCAATGTGCGCCGCCTGACCACCAAGCTGACGGGAATGAACAGCGCTCAGCGGAGCAGCGTTCCCGGCATTGGGCCCAAACGCACGGAGATCGTAGTGGCGGGCGCCCATGTCTACGCAGAGTTGCTGGAGCGTTTCGCGCTGCCCGGATTCATCTACTCAGAACTTGGGCTGCGCGACGGCATTCTGACCCAGATGCTGGCCGAGCAGGATCCCAAGGCAACGGCCCATCAGCAGTTCGAGCGGGATCGCTGGCAGGGCGTGCTGGCCACCTGCAAACGCTACGGTGTCGACCCCAGGCAAGCCGATGCCGTGCGCCAGCACGCGCTGCAACTCTTCCGCGATCTGCAGGCGGTGCACGAGTTACCGCCGGAGTACGGGTCCTGGCTGGAAGCAGCGGCCATGATGCGCGACGTAGGCAAATTTATGAACTACCAGGGACACCATCGCCACGCGCAGTACATCATTGCCAACTCAGAACTATTCGGATTCACGCCGCCGCAGAGGGCGATCATGTCGGCGATTGCGCGCTATCTGGGCAAGTCTCGTCCGGACCCGGCGGACCGTACCATGCGGTATATCCCCCCGGAGGACTTCACGCGCGTCCAGCGGGGCGTGGTGTTATTGCGCCTGGCGGTCGCGCTGAACCAGGACCGGGCCAGCGACGTGCTCAAAGTGACTTTGCACGTGTACCCCAAGCGGGTGTTAATGGAGCTGAGCCCGGGGCGCACGGGCGCGGAGCTGGAACTCTGGTCGCTGCGCAAGGAAGCAGACTACTTCCGCGAAGTATTTCGCCGCGAACTCTTTGCGGCGCTGGCATAGACCTGGCGCAGCATCCGCGGGTCCAACAGGGAGATCAGTTGTCCCGGGCGCCGGGTGCAGTCGACGCGCGCAATCGCGCCCTTACGCATCCGTATACTGGCGGGCCTGGGCGAACAGATGAGCGAGCCCAGAAACTCGGGCAGGTTGGGGTTGTGGCCCACCACCAAAACGTTGTCATAGGCGGAGAGAGGCGCGATCAAAGCCTGGAAGCTGGCGACGGTACCCGACGGCGAGATGGCCTCCGTGATTTGAATTTTGCTGTCGTAAGCCACCTCGGTGCCCACCAGCGAAGCGGTTTGCAGCGCACGCTTAAGGGGGCTCGAGTAGATGACGTCGAACTGAATTTTCAAGGCGTTCAGGTACCTGGCAATCAGGAGACACTGCTCTTTGCCTTCTTTATCGAGAGGACGCTTGGCGTCAATGACAGGGTCTACGCGGCTGACTCCCGCGCTTGCATGTCTAAGAATATAAAGGTTCATCGGGTTGGATTATTCTTTCTCATGCAGCGGGAGCCGGCCCCGGACCTGGCTGCGAATCAAGCCCTCGGGGCGAAAGTCTACGTCGCTTCAAATAGCAAATTCATACGATTGTAACAATTCCCCAGGGGTATGAGAAGACATTCCATCCCAAGTGGGACCGGCTGGCCGCTGCCAGTTGCCTCAACCCGCCTAGGGTAATGGCCTCCCAGTCCGGGGAGGTGGTGGCGGCTCATCGGGTAGATTCCCCTCCTCGACAGGGTTCGCTGCTTCCTGGGGAGGGCTCACGCCGCCCAGGGGGAACTTTGTTGCATGCCGGTCGAGTATGGAGCCGGGCTCGTCCAGCTTGGGCGTATCGGTGGCCGGCGCGGGGACGGAGGCAGGGGCAGGCCCGGCGGTCGACACGGGAGCGGGCTCGGGCGGGAATGGAGAGCGCGGGGGCGCTCCGGGTTCCGTCTTACCCCAAGGCTCGGAGCGCAGCTTCTGCACCAGGTCCCGCAGTGTGGGTTCGACCAACATCGGAAACGGGTCCACCCCAGCGGCAACCGGCACATCCTCTTCTATCATCGCGGCAATCTCTTCCGCCGCCACGATGGGTGGATCGCCAGCCATGACGAGGGTCGCCCCGATTCCCCGCTGCCAGAACCGGCTCGCGAGCAGCAGAAAGAGTCCGAGCTGGGCCACGAGACAAGCCAGCCAGACCTGATGGGCGGGGATAAACCTCTTCCAGAAGTAGAGGCAGAGCGCGAGTGCGCTGACGCCCAGCAGGCCGCTGAGAAAGAAGCTGCCCACGGTGCGGAAGAAGTACTTCCCGAGCAAGCGGAGCGCCGGCAACAGCGCCCGAAGGACCCTGCGCTCACCATCCATGGCATTGCGCACGATATAGACCTCGACCAGATCCCACCAGAGACGCACCAACAGGGCGACGAGCAAGACCACGGCTCCGCTGGTCGCGGAGTAAAGAAACATCCTGCCTTCCACGTAAACGGCGCTGGCCCGAGCCAGCAGCAGGGCGCGTGCGGCGAACAGGATCCCCAGGATAACGGCGGCGATGCAACCGGCCAGAATCGCGGCGCGCAGAAAGCGCCAGAAATAGGCGACTCCCCCGCGCAGCAGCACCGAGAGTCGCGGCGGCTCGGCCGAGACATAGACAAAGGTTGTGCCCGCGAAAAGGACGAAGAGCACCAGGAGTTGCAGCAGATTAAGCCAAGCCGCCGTGTGGATTGCGGTAGGGAGAAAGCTGTTTTCGCGGAGGTGCATTAACAGCTCACCGAGATAAGTAACGTCGACCGTGCCGGCAATTCTTTGCGCGGCGAGACTGTGATCCAGGTAAGGGGCCAGTCCGGTCGCGAACGGGATGCCGGCGAGCAGACCGAAAACAAGATTTACCGCGTAGGCCCAGACCACAATAGGCCAGTTGCGCAGGGCGAGCTGAAATCCCTGGACAAGAAGATTGGGAAGGGGACGCTTCATCCGAGGTGGTTGCTCCCCTGGAAACTGTGATTCGATCGTGATGTTCACTCAGTGCATGCCCTTCGGAATTGTGGTCAGACCATGAACGCTAACCATTGCGCCAGTAACTGCTGGGTAAAGATCCAGTAGTTGGTCAATTTCAAACGCGCCGTCCGGTCCGATTGCAGCGTGTAACTATTATTGAACGAATTGACGTCGAGCAGGACATTCCGGTCCGGATCCACCTGGGCATAAACCGCTCGCGAAGGTTTGTCCCAGGAGAAGCGGGTCCAGCGGTCCTGGCCATCCCAGGTGGCTTGCTCCTTCGAACCGTCTTCGAATCCTACTTCCAATTTCACGGGAAAGAGGAAGGTACCCTTGCGGCGCAGCATGACACTGGTGTGGTAGGGCTCTCCTGCATTGTTGGCTTCCCACCAATCGCTGGGACCGGAAGTGAGCGAGGCCACAGAGTAGTCGAGCACCTCGGTGCCGTAAATAGCCTGCGCGAGGTAAGGCTCCAGATCGCTGCGGCCGGATACTTCTACCAGAGTGTGGAGAAAGTCGGTCCCGGTGGGATGAGTAAAGCGATAGCGTCTAAAGTAGATACGCAAGGCCTGATGAAGAGTATCCTCGCCCAGCATGGCCTCCAGGGTGTTGAGCGCGGTGGCGGTTTTCCCATAGACAATGGAGCCGTAACTGGCGTCATTGGCGAATTTCCATCCCTGACGCACGATCGGGTCTTCATCGGGATGGGTCAGATAGGCAAGCCGGTGGTCCTCGACGTCGCTGGCATACGCAGTGCGCGCATTCAGGACCGAAGTATTCTGGCCGAAAATCGAGCCCATCACTTTGTCTTCACTATAGCTATCAATGCCTTCGTCAAGCCAGGGCTCTTCCATTTCATTGGTGGCGACCATGCCGTACCAATACTGATGGCCGTATTCGTGGGCGACCGTCACCTCCATGCCGTTGTGAACCCAGGATGGCTCCCACCAGTCAGCTTCGCCCGTGAACAGGGTCGGATATTCCATCCCTCCCATATGTGAGTCCGGCTCGGGATCGATCAAGGTGATTTGCTTGTAGGGATAAGGTCCATACCACTCATCAAACTTCTGCATGCTCTGCTTCAGGACGGAGAGATAGCGAGCGCTCTGATTGGCATGGGAAGCGAGAATCAGGGCGTGCAGTTTCACTGACCCCAGACTGTTGACGAACGTGTCGTCGACGACCTCAAAGTGGGGGGAGGCGGCCCAGGCGAAGTCGTGAATATCTTCGCCGCGGAAGCTGAGCGTCCGGGTGCCATCGGAGTTGGGCTGGTCGCCGGTCTGGATGCCGCTGGCGCCGACGGTATAACGCTCGGGAAGCCTGAGGTTGACGTTGTAAGTGCCAAAGTCGGCAAAGAACTCGGTATCAGCGTGGAATTGATGGCAGTTCCACACGCCGTGCCAAAGGACGCCGACTTTGGGAAACCACTGGGCGCCCATGATGAAGTCTCGTTTATATCCGGTCCTGGCGATCGCGAGGGGGAACTTATCGTGAAAGGTAAGTTGGAAACGAATCACCTCGCTCGGCGGGAGCGGTTTGGGGAGAGTGATCTCCATCACCGTATGGTCGTCCTGATTGCCGTCGTCGGGCGCGGTAAAGCGCATGTTCTGGGTGAGATCCCCATAGCCTTCGGCGGAGATGCTCTTGATCTCGATGGCGCCCTGGTCCACCTTCGCCGTAGGGATGTCAGTGCCCTGCTGATGCGATTCCGCGGCAAAGGTCGACTGGGGACGGAAGGCGTTGAGGTAGAGGTGAAAAGGAACGGTGGAGACGGGCTGGTCGGAGGGATTGCGATATTCGAGGATCTCCGTCGCGTCCAGGGTTTTTGCATTGGTGTCGACTTTGGCGTCGATCCAGTAGGCGACCACTCGCTGCGATAGTGGCGTGCCGTCAGGAGAATTCACCGCCGATACCTGTCCCGGCGCGGACAGGGCAAAGAACAAGGATCCGATGGCCGCGGGAAGTAGCGACAGCATGCGCAAGTGCGGGGAGGGCATGCGGCATTCTAGATCATTTTCGCGCGGGAATGCTGGGGAGGGACCAGACCTGAGAGCACAGGAGCCCAGCCAGATAACGTCGGTCTTGGCTGGGCACGAGGCCGCGGTGGAGAAGCAAAGCCGCGTAATCCGGCAGGGCGCGCACAGGAAGCCCGGTAAGCAGACCGAAGGCGCGATAGAGCAAGCCGATGAACCCGCCGGCGAGATAAGCCGCGAAGGCGTTGCGGGGAATGGCGAACTCCGAGATCACCCATTGCGCGCCCGGGCGAAGATGGGGAAGCAGACGATCGAAGAGTTGCTCCAGTTGATGAGGGAAAAAGCAGTCGAGAAAGAAGTGGGAAACAACCAGATCGTAGGTTGCGGTGGGATTCCATTCGAGAGCATCGGAGTGATGCAGACAGATGCGCCGGCGAGCTTGGGGCCCGGAACGCTGAATGCGGCGATCGAGAATCCGCAGCATGGATTGGCTGGAGTCGACGACATCCGCGGTCAGGGTGACATTCGCTGCCAGCAGGCGGGCCAGGAAACGTCCATCCCCATCGCCCAAGAGCAGCGCATGCTGTGCGCCGGCCAGATGTACAAGTTGGGCGTTACGGCAGCGTCCGAGCCAGGGTCCAAGGCTCAAGTATTCGAGCCATCGGTAAGCGCGAGCGATGGGATCGAAATTAACCGCCGGCATGCGAGAGAACATCTCACATCTACTCTGCACAAGCTAGTGTAGCGGGGTCCAGAAGTGAAAATGTTCAGCGAGCAAATGGGAAGAAGGCCAACGGAGTCAACAAGGCCGCGTCGGCAGCGATGCGCAAGTGCAGTGGAGAAAAGTGCGAGCTGCGCGCGTCGAGTACGAAAAGCAGTCCACTGCTGAACAGGGCCGCGAGATAAACCGCGGTCAGCCCGCGCGAAGGCGCGAGCAAGGCCGCGGCCAGGGAAAACAGCGCAATCATGGTTACGATGGGGCGCAAGTGCAGGCTGGCCCAGCGAGTGGTGGAGTGAGGATTGCCAGCCTCCCACTTCTCGATGCTCACACAATTGATCCAGCAAAGCGCGGCAAAGAAGATGACGGCGGGCGCCAGCTGCTCTTTGGCCGGGCCGACGCCGTCCCTTGCCCCGAGGCGAGACCAGGCGGGTACGGCAGTGGCGGCAGCGAACAGAACGGCCACGGCGAGTTCCTTAGGCAGCCAGGGCGAGTTGGTGCGATTGGCCTTGCGGTGAACGGCGAAGAGATAAAGAAGGGCAAAGACCCCGATCCAGGAATCGTCGCGGAGTGCTTCGGGGTGCATGCGGGTAAGGACGAACCAAGCTAAGAGCACGACCAGTAGCGAAGCTGCCCAGAGAAAGGCTGTGCGATGACGGGCGTGAAAGTGATGGCGCTCGCGTAGCTCCCCATCGCGCTGGCGGAGTCCATCGAGAATGCGGTCGGCGACGTAGAGCAACCAGGTGCCAAGGGCGAGAAATAGCGCCGGGAGAAGGGGCAAGTGAAGATGCATGGCGCGGGCGAAGAACCATGACCAGAGAGCGGCGACGGTGGGCGCATCCAGGCTAAGCAGATGCCACCATTCCGCAAGATTGTAGAGGCGCTGAGCCAAGCTCCAGTTTACTGCGGCGGAAAGCCTGGGATGCGCGATACCGCAGATCGTTTTACGGTCGACGTCATTTTGAGGGAGTAGAGAAAACTGCAGATCCCTCGGCTTCGCTCGGGATGACAAAGGGGGTTAGGCGGAGGCTACGGGCTGCTTTCGGGATGCTTTGCGGCGTGGTGGCTTGGGCAAGGCTGTGGGCTCTGGAACTGCGGCAATCACCGTCTCCGGCTCCCAGGCCGGTTGGGGAATGCAGTCAATGCTATCTCGCCCTTCAGCCAAGCGGATGAAGAAGTCCTGGGCGCTGAAATGCTTGCCTTCGGGTGCTCGAAGACGCGGATAGCCACCGGTAGGCGTCTCCATACGAGACTTCGCCGTGTCGGCCAGATAAGCGGCCAGGATCTCGTGGCGGATGCGATTGCGAATCTGCGCATCCCGTATGGGGAAGACTACCTCACAGCGTTCAAAGAGGTTGCGCGGCATCCAGTCGGCGCTGCCGCAATAGATTTCGTCCTCGCCCCCATTGGCAAAATAAAAGATGCGGCTGTGCTCGAGGAAGCGGCCCACCACCGAACGCACGCGAATATTCTCGCTGATCCCTGGCATCCCGGGCCGAATGGAACAGATCCCGCGCACGATCAAGTCGATTTGCACCCCAGCCTTCGAAGCTTCATAGAGGGCTTCAATCACTGCCTGTTCGAGCAAGGAATTCATCTTGGCAATAATATGCGCCGGCCGGCCGGCCAAGGCGTGTTCGGCTTCGCGATGGATCATGCTGATGGTGCTCTCCGCCAGGGTCAACGGGGCCACCAGCAGAGGAGCGTAATCGTCCGATTCGGAATGGGCAGTGAGGTAATTGAAGACACTATGCACACTGGCCGTGATCTCCGGGTCGGCCGTCAGCAGGCTGAGGTCGGTGTAGAAGCGGGCGGTATTGGGATTGTAGTTTCCGGTGCCAAGGTGCACATAACGGCGGGTTATGCCGTCCGGGTCGCGGCGAATGAGCATGGCCAGTTTGCAGTGCGTCTTGAGCCCAACGATGCCATGGAAGACCTGCACGCCGGCATCTTCAAGGTTGCGCGCCCAACGGATATTCGATGCCTCATCGAAGCGAGCCATCAGCTCCACTACGACGGTTACCTCTTTGGTTTGCGCTGCCTCGGTGAGGGCATGGAACATGGGCGAGTCGGAACTGGTGCGATAGAGGGTCTGCTTCATGGAGACCACGCGCGGATCCTGGGAACCTAACTGCACGAAGTTGACCACGGCGTCATAGGAATCGTAGGGGTGGTGGAGCAGCAGGTCGTGATGACGGAGTTCGTCGAAAAGGTCCTCGGAACGGCGGTTCAGCCGTAGTTCGCGGGGGAGAAAGTCTTTGAATTTCAGGTCCGGGCGCGGCGTGTCGCTGTACAAATTCATCAGGCGCGACAGGTTGACCGGCCCGTTGGTGGGGAAAACCTGGGAATCCTCGAGCTCGAAATTCATGCGCAGGCGATCGACGACCTCGTTATCCGCGCCTTCTTCAATTTCCAGGCGCACCGCGTCGCCTTTGCGGCGATTGTGCAACTCGGACCGCACGCTGTCTAACAGGCTGCGTGATTCTTCCTCCTGGAAATAGAGGTTGCTGTTACGAGTGACGCGGAAGGCGGCAGTGGAAAGGATTTCATAACCGCGGTACATGCCGGCGGCGTTGTGCTCAATCAGGTCGTGGAGAAAGACGAAGTCGTGGGTTCCGGAACTGGAAGGCACGGGCACCAGCCGGGGGAGAGCCCGGGGCACGGTCAGCACGCCCAGCAGTGCCCCGGAAGCGCCCTTGCGTTTGCGGCGCAACAGCAGGGCGAGGCAAAGCGCTTTGTTCAATACGCGGGGGAAAGGGTGGGCGGGGTCGATGGTGATGGGCGTCAGCAGCGGATCGACTTCGCGCTGATAGTAGTCAAGGGCATGGGCTCGGGCAGCTGCGTCGACCTCGCCCCACTCCAACACGCGAACGCCATTCTGATAAAGCGACGGGCGCAGGTCTTCCGTCCAGCAGCGGTACTGGTCGCGGACGAAGGTGTGCATATCGCGGACAACGTTATCCAGAGTCTGCCGGGGGGTCAGGCCATCGAAGCCCGGTTCGGTATACCCGTCTTCAATGCGTTGCATGATGCCGGCCACACGAATCTCAACAAACTCATCCAGATTGCTGGCGGTAATGGCCAGGAATTTGACCCTTTCCAGCAGGGGATTGCTGGAATCCTGGGCTTCTTCGAGGACCCGGCGGTTAAAGCTCAGCCACGATTCGTCGCGGCCGATAAAGAGACTTTGCGGATCTTTGCTCACAATGTCCATGGCGAGGGTTGAGACACCCGTTGTCTCTGTCTACCTTACTAAAGGGTGAAGCAAAATGAATCGGCGATAAAAGCGACATTTTATGCAGGAAATTTTCGGCGGCCCGCAGCCGATTTGACGCCCGAAGAGGGGTTGCGGGAGGATGGAAGATGACAAAGCTACGGAACAACCGACGGTTCGCAAGGAGAAGCGCATGATGGATCAGGATTGTAGCCAGGCGCCAGGGGCCAGCCTCCGCATGGCCGAGGATACGGCTGTGCAGCTTTTTCAGATCGCGGCCCTGATGCTGGGTGACGAACAAGAGGCCGTTTCCCTGGTGGAGGAAACAGTGGCCCAGGTAGAAACCGATCCTTGTGCCGAGGCCACGGTAGCCTACGCCGAGGCCCGCTCCTTGCTGGTGCGCACAGCCATGCAGCGCATGGCCGGGCTGTACCCGGAAGCGTTTGCTGTGCCAACTCCGGAAACGGCCGACGCCGCCTGTATTGAAACCGATGATCTGGGAGCAGCAGGTTTGACTGGCGAGCAATTCGGGGCGTTGTTTTCCGGCGCCGGCCGGGCGGGCATGCGGGAATGGCTGGACCGGTTGGCGCCCGCCTTGCGAGCGATTTTTGTGCTGCGCGCCGTAGCCGGACAAGACCCTGAGCAAACCGCGGAGAGCCTTCGCCGGAGTGGGGCGAGGGGAGCGCAGGCATGGCGGCGAGACCAGGTGGGTACTGCGTACCGCCAGGCACTGTGCTCGCTGGCCACTTGCTTGATGAGTTCGCGTACCGCGCTCATGCCGGCCTGAGCGGGAGCGATCCACGCCGCAAGCCCCGGCTTGGGCGCCGGCTGTGTGACCACTGTGTCCTACCCAGTTTCTTCCCAAAACCGGTGCGTTCGAATTGCCGGTGGGCCTTCTTTTTGAATAATTAACAGGCTATTTGGCATCGAAGTGGATGCTGCTGGCTTTCCGGGCCACAGGTTGCATGCCGAGGTTGACTTGAGGATGAGACGTTACCGAGGTGAACTGCGGGGGGTGGAGTGGCGATCGCTCGTGATCCTCTTCAGCTTGAGCCTCAGCGCAGTTGTCTCTCCGGGTCAAACCACGGGCGCTGGGGGTAGCGGGCCGTCCAGCAGCGTGGCGGGTGCAATCTCAATCCAGGCGACGCCGGCGCAGGTGAATAGCAGCACCTACCAGGGCAGTATTGTGCAGCAAGCTCCGGTTGCAGGGGTTCTTCCGCTTTCGCTCGATCAAGCGATCCGCATGGGCCTTAAATACAACCTGGGACTGGTGCTCTCCGGGGTCAATTCGGGGTCGGCCGGCGCTCAGCGGCTGCAACAATTGCAGTCATTGCTGCCCACCGTGAATGGTTCGTTCAAGGAAGCAGTGCAACAGACGAACCTGAGGGCCGAGGGGCTCAATTTTCCCGGCCTTCCGGCGGTGATCGGGCCCTATGCGTACACAGACATCCGGGGATCGATGCAATGGTCGCTTTTAAACCTGTCGTCGCTTCAGAACTATATGGCCTCGAAACATAATTTCGAAGGATCCAAACTCTCGGTCGAGGACGCCAAGGATATGGTGGTGCTGACGGTCGGCAATGCGTATCTGCTGTGCATCGCGGACGCGTCGCGGGTGCAATCGGCGCAGGCCCAGGTAGACACTTCGAAGGTATCGCTCGATCAGGCAGTGGCGAACCACCAGGCGGGTACGGCTCCCCTGCTCGACGAGCTGCGCGCCCGGGTGGACTATCAGACGCAACAGCAGACCTTGATCACGGCGCAAAATCAATATGAGAAAGACAAGATTGCATTGGCGCGCGCGATTGGCCTGCCACTGGAACAAAGCTACACCTTGACCGACCTGGCGCCCTTTCAGGCGCTGGACAACCTGGACCCCAATGCCGCAGTCCAGGAGGGGCTCGCCCACCGTCGCGACTTGCAGGCGTTGCAGCAGCAGGTGGAGGGCGCCAAAGCTTCGCGGTCCGCGGCCACGGCTGAACGTTACCCGACGATATCCTTCTCCGGTGACTACGGGCTGATCGGGCCGACCCTGGGCCATTCCAATGGAACCTTCGACGCCGTGGGAACGGCCACTGTGCCGCTATTCGAAGAGGGCAAGTTACGGGGCGATGCGCAGAACGCGCAAGCACAACTGGAACAGAAGCAGGCACAGTTGAACGACCTGCGGGGCCAGATCAGCGCCGACGTGCGCGACAGCATTCTCGATATACAGGCGGCGGCGAAACAGGTTGCCGTCTCGCACAGCAACGTGGAATTGGCAACCGAGGCTTTGAGCGAAGCGCAACAGCGCTATGCGGCAGGTGTCGCCGACAATCTTGCGGTATCGCAAGCCCAGTCATCGATGGCCCAGGCGGATGATCAGTATGTCTCCAGCCTCTACCAGCACAACGTGGCGAAGCTTTCTCTCGCCCGGGCGCTGGGCATTGCGCAGACAAATTACAAGGATTATGTGGGAGGAAAGTAGCGGTGGCGGAACAGAATCCGGAATCAGGCCGTGCGAGTACCGTGGAAGAGGGTCCCGAGGCTGGCAACAACGACCAGCAGGATCTGGACAGTCCTCCGCGGAAAAAGGGGCAGCGCCGGTTCATCGTCATCGGCGTGGTCGCGGTTCTTATCGTGGGCGCCCTGCTGTTTTGGTGGCACTCCACGTATTACGAAGACACCGACGACGCACAGGTGGATGGTCACCTGATACAGATCAGCGCCCGCGTGGCCGGGCAGGTCATCAAGGTCAACGTGGATCAGAATCAATATGTTCAGGCTGGGACCTTGATTGCCGAGATCGACCCCAAGGACTTCGAGGTGGCGGTCCAGCAGGATGAGGCCAGCCTGGAGAGCGCCGAGGCCAACTATGAAGCGGTGCGGGTGAATGTCCCTGTGATCGGGATTAACACCAGCTCCACGCTGCAATCGGCCTCCTCGGGCGTGAGAACGTCCGACGCGACGGTGCAACAATCGCAGCGTCAGCTGGAGGCGGCCCAGGCCCAGGTACAGCAGGCGGAAGCGAACAACGTCAAAGCACAACTGGATCTGAAGAGATATACGCCGCTGGTAGAAAAAGACGTCATCTCCAAGCAGCAGTTCGACGCCACCGTGGCCACGGCGGATGCATCCAAGGCGGCACTGCTGGGAGCAAAGGCCAGCGAGATTGCGGCCGAGGACGCGGTGCGCATTGCTCGCGACCGGGTGGTGCAGTCTCAGGCAGAGTTAAAGACTGCGCAAACCGCTCCGGACCAAGTGAAGATTCAGAAGGCCAAGGCAGACCAGGCGGCCGCTCAGGTGGAGCAGGCACGCGCGGAGTTGGCGCAAGCCAAATTGAATTTGAGCTATACCAGGATTGTTTCTCCCGCCAACGGCATCATCACCAAGAAGAGCCTGGAAGTGGCACAGAACGTCAGCGTAGGGCAGAACCTGATGACGCTGGTTTCGCTGGACGATATCTGGATCACGGCCAACTTCAAGGAGACACAGCTGCGATTCATGCGTCCCGGGCAGACAGTCAAGATCCACGTGGACGCTTATGGGCGTGACTACGACGGGAAGGTGACGCAGATCGGGGGCGCAACGGGCTCGATGCTAAGCCTGTTTCCGCCGGAAAACGCCACCGGGAATTACGTGAAAGTGGTGCAACGGATCCCAGTCCGGATCGACCTCACGGATCGCAATGAGGACAGCGACCGCTTGCTGAGGCCGGGGTTATCGGTGGAACCTACGGTTCGGGTGAAGAACTAGGGTTTTGAGTTTAGAGGGGAGCCGCAGTTTCTCCACTGCGCTCCGCTGTGTCGACAGCGTGCCCTCAGGGGCTAGAGCGGTGTTGCTTTCCTGCCCACCGCAGAGTTTTTCTGCAGCCTGTTGAAGCCGTCCCCCTGATACAAGCCAATGGCGTTCCAGCCGACAGAACGGCAGGTCCCTAACCGCTAAGGACAAAAGGGTTGGGGAGGCATGGTAGCCCACTCAAGCCAAAGTACGGCTTGAATGGGCCACCCGAAGCTTTGGTTGCCGGTGTAAATCGCCACCCGCAGGTTAGCCGCGATTTTCGACGATATTTGTCATCCCAAGCAGTCGACTCGCAGTGGCGAGTGAAGAGAGAAATTACACGGGCAACAAAAGCTTTGGGTGCCCCATTCAAGCCGTACGGCGCCTGCCCCGGCGTGCCGTGGGGCTTGAGTGGGCTACCATGCCTCCCCCACTCGTTTTCATTGAGACCGGAGTGGAGGGATCTGCGCCGAGCCCTCCGTGAGCAGCTTGATTTGAAAGCGGTTCAACACGTCGTCTCCGGCTTCGTGCATGCCCAGGTCCGCGGGCGTCAGCCGCGCTAAATCGGTGCGCAGTTCCTCCGGCCCATACCGGGCCGCTGTATCTCGGTTTGCATTTTGCGGAGCAAGGCGGCACGCACGGGTTCCAATGCCTGATAGGAGACACAGGTGAGCGAAGGGCTGTGATCCGCTTGCTGGCCACCATCGATATACCAGTGACCATAAGCAACAGGATACGCTTTGGCCCGCGCGGCTACCCCGTTCAGCAACAGTTGCAGTCCGTTGTCGGGCCCTCGAAATGCTAAAATCGCTGCCTTGATAGGCACTCGGCAACAGTATGTGTGGATGGTGAGCCGCGTATTCATGCAGCAAGCAACCAGAATCGCGATTGCATGGTCCACCGCGTCGAGCTTATGCCGGGTGGGAAGTCTCTTTCTGCTTCTTCTTAGCAGCCTGACGCTCGCTGCGCCAGCAGTCTCCTCATTCCGCCACTTCCCGGGAAGCAGAACCATTGCTGAACCCTCGCCAAAACTCCAGCAGGCTGAAGAGCTACCGGCAGGGCCTATTCGATCAGGCAAGGGGTATGTGCAAGAGGAACTGCAGCGTAATCCTGCGGCTGGAAGCCACAATATGCGGGGCTTTCTCTACATCGACGAAAAGGACTACGGTAGCGCTGTCGATCAGGACTATCTCGCGTGGCGCTGCTGCAGTTGCGGGAGCATAACATCGCCGGCGCAAAGCAGACACTGCTGCAAAGGCAGGCTCGCATCCCAGGCTCAGGAAAGATTCTCCGGGGCCTGGGTCTTGCTTCGGCCTTGGAAGGAAACACCGCAGAAGCCGGCCAGCGTCTCGAACGGGCGGTGGATTTGCTTCCGAAATGGCCTGGCAGCTATTCGACCCTGGGTGTTTTCTATTTTGAAAAGGGACATATCGATAAAGCCAGAGAAGTCCTGAACCGATTCAAGAACAGCAGCGAACGCGGCACCCTGGACATCAACCGGATTGAACAGGTCCTGGCAACGGCGCCGGCGACCTCCCCGGCCGCCAATGAGCCCATGACCATGGCCGACCGGCAGCAACTGCTACGACTCGCGCTGTCGCTTGCAGATAGGACGCTCTGAGACGTGGCGCGGACTTCTCTAGCACTGATTGCCCTCGTTGCCGCAACCTGCGTGGCCCAAGCTCAACAGGCGGCAAAAACACCAAACACTCCTATCACCGTTCGCTATACGGACATTCGCAAGGCCGCCGGCCTCAACTTTGTGCAGGACTCCACGCAACTGACCAGAAGTACTATCTGGAAACCATGGGCACCGGTGTCGCCTGGCTCGACTATGACCAGGATGGGTTGATGGACCTTTTCTTCGTCCAGTCCGCGGCAACCGACATTTACAAGCCGCCGCATCCGTTTCGTTGCGCGCTTTACCACAACAACGGCGACGGAACTTTCACCGACGTCACCGAAAAAGCCGGCGTGGGCGGCGAAGGACACTATGGCCAGGGCGTTGCTGTCGGCGACTTCGACAATGATGGCTATCCCGATCTCTACGTGACGGGCTATGGCCGCGCCATTCTTTACCACAATAATGGCAATGGCACCTTCACCGATGTCACTGCCAAGAGCCGGCGTGGCCGACCAAGGCGGATGGTCAACCAGCGCGGGATGGTTTGATTACGACAAAGACGGGTGGCTCGATCTGGTCGTCACCAACTACATTGAGTGGACGCCGAAAACCAATATCTGGTGCGGCGAACACACGGCCTGGCTATCGTTCCTACTGTCATCCCGGAAACTACAGGGGACAGAAGACCAAGCTATACCATAACAATCACGACGGAACCTTCACCGATGTGAGCGATGCGTCGGGCGTAGGCAAGCCCGAATCGAAGGGCATGGGCGTGGTGCTCGCTGACTTCAATAACGATGGCTGGCCCGATATTGCAATCGCCAATGACTCGTGGCCGAATTTCTTGTTTATTAACAATCATGATGGAACCTTTGAAGATGTTTCGCTGATTTCCGGGCTCGCGGCAAGCGAAGACGGGAGTTATGAAGCAGGCATGGGTATCGATGCCGCCGATGTCGACGGCGACGGCTGGCAGGACATCTACATCACCCATCTTGATTTTGAATTGAACCGCCTCTACCACAACAACGGCGATGGCACCTTCACCGATGATACGTATCGCTCCGGCATCGGCAACAAGGCGATGCATCTCAGTGGGGTGTCGATGAAGTTCCTCGACTACGACAACGACGGATGGCCCGACATCCTGCAACTCAATGGCGCCATGCTGGACAACATTAGCCTCTATCACAGTGAGGTTTCGTACAAAGAGCCGCTGCTGATGTTCCGGAATTTGGGGAAGGGTCAGTTCGAAAAGTCGTCCGATTCTCTGGGTCCTGACTTTATGCGTCCGGTTGCTGGGCGTGGGCTGGCGACGGCGGACTTCGACAATGACGGCGACATCGATATTGTCACCAATAACAGCGGCGACTATCCGTCGCTCTGCGCAATGACGGCGGCAACGCCAATCACTGGCTCGAGGTTCTGTTGATTGGAACGAAATCGAATCGCGACGGCATCGGCGCTTCGCTGAAACTGACCTCGGAAGGCGTTGCCCATGTGGAGCAGGCCGAGGGCGGCATGGGCTACATGTCGGCCAGCGACCCTCGCATCCATTTTGGTCTGGGGAAGAGATCCAAGATCGAGTCTTTGGAAATCACCTGGCCAAGCGGGCAAGTGGATCAGCTGAGCAATGTGCCGATCGATCAGATCATCGCCATCAAAGAAGGTGCAGGTATTGTGCCGCATCCGTTTCCCAAAATCGCCAGCGCGAAATGAGATCACATCGTATGAAGGTACGGAATCCGCAAATCATCGCTATGAATTTTTCCGCGCCGGCGTTTCCTCGGCTCCTCTCTCTTCGTGCTCGGCGGCACGCTGATGGACGCGCTCACGACTCCGCTGTGGAGGTGGAGAGAACCTGCATTCTTCGAAGCCGCAGTGGCGGCGTCCCACAACGTCTCCGGTCCAGTTTGTGGATGTGGCTCAGCAAGCCGGCCTGAACATCCCCAACGTGTGGGGCGGCGTCGATCACAAGCGCTACATCATCGAGGCCAAAGGAAGCGGACTGGCGTTTTTTGACTATGACAACGACGGCTGGCTGGATATCTATCTGACCAACGGAACCGGCTGGACAGAATTGGCCGCCGGGGAAAGCGCCGACCTCGCATCTGTTCAAGAACAATCGCGACGGCACGTTTACCGATGTTACGGAAAAATCCGGCCTGGCGCGCACCGGGTGGCAGACCGGAGTCTGCGTCGGCGATTACGACAATGATGGCTGGGACGACCTGTTTTGCTGTTTCTGGGGACATAACATTCTGTTCCACAACAACGGAGATGGCACGTTTACCGATGTTACGCAGAAAGGCCGGGCTTTACGACGAACAGGTCCGCTGGGGAGCCGGCTGCACGTTCCTCGACTACGACCGCGACGGACACCTCGATCTTTTCGTCTGCAATTACATCAAGCTTGGATCCGGCACAAATTCCTCCGCCCGACGAACACCACGTTTGCCAATGGAAAGGAATTCCCGTCATGTGCGGCCCGCGCGGCCTTCCCGGGCGACACCAACGTTCTCTACCACAACAACGGCGACGGAACCTTCACCGATGTTTCCGAGAAGGCGGGGATCCTGAAGCCGGGCCCTCGATACTCCATCACCGCCGTCTCCTACGACTTCGATAATGACGGCTGGCCGGACATTTACGTGGCGGTGGACTCCGAACCCAGCATTCTGTTTCAAGAACAATCACGACGGCACATTCACCGATATCGCCGTCATGGCCGGCTGCGCCTACAGCGAGAATGGCCACGAGCAGGCGGGGATGGGCGTGGCGGTTGCCGATTATGACTGCGACGGATGGTTCGATATCTTCAAGACGAACTTCGCGGACGACACCTGCAACCTTTACCACAACAATGGCGATGGAACCTTCAGCGATGTGACGTTTCCGTCCGGAGTCGCAGTCAACAACCGTATGTGGCGTGGGGCTGCGGGTTTATTGATTATGACAATGACGGCTGGCCGGATATCATGCAGATCAATGGGCACGTCTATCCGGAGATTGACAAGCACGACTTCGGCCAGACTTACAAGAATCCGCGGCTCGTGTACAGAAACATGGGCAACGGCCAGTTCAAAGATGTTTCATCGGAGATGGGACCCGGCATCAGCGAGCATTTCTCCAGTCGGGGCGCCGCGTTCGGAGACTACGACAACGACGGCGACATGGATGTGCTGATTCTGAACATGAACGATCTGCCATCACTGCTTCGCAACGATGGCGGCAACAAGCAGAACTGGATCAAGATCAAGCTGGTGGGAACCAAGTGCAATCGCACGGCGATTGGCGCGCGGGTGCGAGTCGTAACCGGCAAGCATGTTCAGATGGACGAGGTCCACAGCGGAGCAAGCGTGATGTCCCAAGGCGATCTGCGGCTGCACTTCGGCCTGGGAAAACTTGAGACGGTGGATCTAATCGAAGTGAAATGGCCGACCACGCAAAGATCGAACGATTCACGCAAGTGAAAGCGAACCAGATACTCACCATCCGCGAAGGCGGTGGGATCGTTGCGGGGTCGAAGCCACGCTAGGTTGGATTTGCTGCTCGATTTCGCAAACAACTCAAAAATTTTGCTAGGCTTCGGGCGGAATGGCGGCGGTGGATTGACGAATCACCAGTTCGGCACGAACGATGTGAGTTACGCCCTGAGTTTCTCCGCGCTGGCTTGCGGCATAGAGCGAGGTGAAGGCAAACTCCGCAATCTCCGCCCGCGAGAGGCGGATGGTCGTCAGGGGTGGCGGCATAAAACTGCTGAGTGCGATGTCATCAAAGCCCACCACCGAAATGTCCGCCGGAACCCTTAGCCCCGCCGCATACAGTGCCCCCATGATTCCGATGGCCGTAAGATCATTCGAAGCCAAGACGGCGGTCGGTCTCACCCGCAGCTTCAATATCTCTAACATCGCCGCGTAGCCCCCATCGAATCGATGGTTGCCTGCTTGAATGTAGTCGTCGCTGCATTCGAGTTTTTTCCGCCGCAGGGATGCTAAAAAAGCCGCATGCCGCGTTCTGGCGGAAGCAAGATTGTCCGGCCCGCGGACAAAAGCTATTCTGCGGTGGCCCAGGGAGATTAAGTGGTCGATTGCCTGGTCGACGCCGCTGTCATAATCGAGGGAGATGTTGCTGATTCTGTCCCCGACTGCTCCGGTGTCGAGAAAAACGATGGGGATGCCCCGGCCGTTCAGCATCTGAATGAGTTCGGGGTCCATCTCCGAAGTCATGATGGCCACCCCATCCACCTTGCGCTCGAGCATCCGGCGCACACAAACCTCCATGCGCTCCGCCTGATAGTCGGTATTGGCTATGAGCACATCGTGGCCATGCTCTACCGCGATGCGCTCAAAGCATTTCACCAGTTCAGGGAAAAATGGATTTTCGATGTCGGAGATGATCAAGCCATAGATATGGCTCTTGCCGGTCCCCAGAGTGCGTGCATGGGTATTGGGGTAATAGCCGCTGCGCTGGATCGCTGCCCGGACCCGCTTTTCGGTGCGCGCGTCTACAGGCGCCGTGCCGTTCACCACTCGTGAAACAGTGGCTGTGGAAACCCCGGCCCTCTTTGCTACTTCCCTAATGTTCATGCGCAGCGCTTCCCGTCAAGTGGAACCAACGGGGAGGCCGAACCCGCTTGCAGCCGTAAACACTAGAGCCGTCGCTTAGGATCGCGACCCTTTTTTTGATTTTATGATACACCGCGTATTTCAGAGTGTGCGATGCCCGGGGGCAGGATTCGCAGCCTGGAGTAACCGGGAAACTACTACAAAAGACCCACCCGCTATTTCTTTAAAAGTGCATCGATCCCTGCTTGCGCGATTTGTTCGTCAATCTCAGACTTCGCGCCGCTCGCCGCTATCCCACCGAGGAGCTGGCCGTCCACACGCACCGGCAGGCCGCCCTGGTTGGGAAAAAAGTTGGGGAATGCAAGATCTTCCACGTGACCATTCTTGACCGCCTCAGCTCCTTCCCTTGAAGGGGCTCCGTAGGCGGCAGCGTGCCGCGCCTTCTTCTGGGCAAACTGTAGTGTGTTGAGCGAGGCGCCGTCTTCCTTTTCAAGAAAGAGCAAATTGCCGCTTTCATCCACGATACAGATGGTCACTTGCACGTTCAGCTCGCTGGCTTTCGCTTCGGCGGCAGCTACCATCGTCTTGATGGCGGCCAGGTTCAAATACTTCCTGCTCGGCAGGTCGCTGCCATACATGGTCACCGCCGACAGCAGCATCACGGCCAATAGCTTGCACATGCGAGAGCCTCCACCCCGTATTCACTGGGCCGGCGGAGTCGCCGCCTGCCCTTGCAGAACTACCAAGAACTGCTTAACCTCACGCCGCTGGCGTTCGACAGCGGCTGCCTGCTGCTTTTCGATCTCGTCATGCAGTTGAAATTCCTGTTTGGCCTTTTCAGGTAATCCGATCCGATCATAGGCCACGCCTAACCGATAATGCGCTTCGCCGAGCTGTGGGTCCACGTCAATCGCCTTGATGTAAAAGCCAATCGCCATTTCAAAA
This sequence comes from uncultured Acidobacteriaceae bacterium, assembly GCA_963736535.1. Classification (GTDB taxonomy): domain Bacteria; phylum Acidobacteriota; class Terriglobia; order Terriglobales; family Acidobacteriaceae; genus PALSA-350. Next base: position 467,762 of record CAVTPN010000001.1, on the reverse strand, counting down.
TCATGTTGGGAGGACGAGAGGATGCCTAACTGCAGGTAAGCGTCGCCGCATTTCGGATTGATGATGTTTCTGTGGCTGTTGCCGACTCCACGCTCCCGTTTAGCCGGGATCTGCTGATACAAGTCGCTGATTTGCATCGCGTTACCGGGGGCGAACCTGCAGTCCATCACGGTCGTAACGAACCCCCGGGCCAATCCGCTGTGCGGGGACCCACTCTGATTCGGTTACACTGACCGCAAGCGCCCACCCGCTGCGGACCGGGAGCTTTCGAGATCTTCACGTGCGCGCGCTCAAGTTGAGAACGCTTGCTATCCATCGCACCGTTTCCCTGCTTGCCATCATCTATAGGGGAAGACTCTTAGGGGCAGACGCGTTATGCCGTTAGCGTACGATTTTTTCCTGCATTTCGCTTACGTCATCCTTTTCCTATGGGTGATGGGGGAGCAGCTCGGCGTCCCAGTGCCGAGCCTACCCCTGCTGCTGGCTGCAGGTACATTAACCGCGACTCACAAGCTATCGCTTCCGGTGGTCCTGTTCGCGGTGGTGGCCGGTTGCTTTGTCAGCGACACCCTCTGGTACATGTTGGGCAAGCGTTTTGGCGGCACCATGGTGAAACTGGTGTGCCGGCTCTCCTTTGAGCGGTCCACCTGCGTCCGCAAGACCGAAGACTATTTCACCAAGTACGGCGAGCAGGCATTGCTGGTGGCCAAGTTTGTGCCCGGGTTGGGCACGGTGGCAGCGCCCATTGCCGGTCAGACGGGCATGAAGTATCGCGTCTTTCTGGCTTACGATCTTGCCGGAGCCCTGTTTTGGGCAGCAACGATTACCCTGGCCGGGCGTTTCTTTGGTGACGTTCTGCGCGTCCATCCTGAGGCGCTTTCCTGGATGGAACATTTCGCGGGCGCGCTGTTCCTGCTCGCCGTAATCGGCTTGCTGGGCTATCGAGTGTGGAAGCAGCAGGCCTTTCTGAAGCAGGTTCGGACGTCACGGTTGGATCCGGAGGAGCTGAAACGGATGTTGGACAGTGGCCAGAGCCCGTATATCGTCGACTTGCGTCATCCGCTCGACTATCTCCCCGACCCACGGGTGCTGCCGGGCGCGATCCGCCTCTCACCCGAGACCCTGATGCAGCGCAGCGGGGAGATTCCTCGCGACCGCGATGTGATCCTGTACTGCACCTGTCCGAGCGAAGCAACCGCCGCGAAGATGGCAATGAAGCTCCGGCAGAACGGAATCTATCGCGTTCGTCCGCTGCTCGGGGGTTTCGATCAGTGGAAGAAGCTTGGTTATCCGTTGGAGCAGTACGAGGAACAGCCGGCAAGTATCGCCTGATATCGCGGTCGCAAAACGCTACGGTCTCCCTCCTCTGGCGCCATCCGCACTCCTCTTTCACCCGGACGATGTAACGAAGTCGATACGCCTACGACGAGAAGGCCTGCCAAGGCGGGTAAGGATCGATGACAATTCGGCCAGGACGCACGTTGCCCCACTGCTAAAGCAAGAGATCACCACTTCCGGGGATTGGCCCCCGGGAGATGCTCGTGTTAGGTTGCCTTTGCTCGAGGTATCGCCCAGGGATCCAACCCTACGATGCGGACCGGGCAAGATCGGGAGATGTTGGTATGGCGTTTACAGAGACTTACCACTGCGATGTTTGCGGGAATCCAAGGGGCGAGGCAGAGGACTGGTGGCTGGCGTTGACCGAGCCGGCAGCCCTCATTCCGGCGGCTCCTGAGCAGCCGATGCTAAGACTCACGCCATGGAACGTCCTGCTCTCCCACGCCGCCAAAGTCCGGCACTTATGTGGCGCGCGCTGCGCCCAGACCCTCATGGACCGGTGGATGCGCGGCGAGTAGATAAGCCGCCGCTGCCTAGTCAAAACCAGCCGTTCACTCGGCGCCAAGCCCGGTGGTTTTCTTCTCCGCGGATAGTATGGTGATGAGGCACCCCCCATAGCCGGGGCGTGGAGACCGCATTGGCATACGACGACCTCAGGGCCTGGATCAAGGCGCTCGACAAAGCAGGCGAGTTAAAGCACATCCACGAGCCCGTGGACCCCCTCCTCGAGATGGCCGAGATTACCGACAGGGTGTCCAAGTGGGGCAGGCCCGGTAGCGTGGGGGTTGGAGCGAAAAGTGCCCCGGGCGGGCCGGCGCTGCTGTTTGAGAACGTAAAAGGATACCCAGGCCACCTGGTGCTGATGAACCAGTTCGGCAGTGAGCGGCGCATGAAGCTGGCGCTCAACGTCGATAGCCTCGATGACGTGGCGGAACGCATCGAGGGCCTGCTCCAGCTCAAATCTCCCGAAGGTCTTTTGGGGAAGTTGAAAATGCTTCCCATGCTGGCGGAAGTGGGCCGGTTTTTTCCTCGCACGGTTGCGGCCAAAGACGCTCCCTGCAAGCAGGTCATCCTGCGGGAGAATTTCAGTGTGCTGGACTTTCCCGTGCTCCAGTGCTGGCCGCTGGATGGCGGCCGCTTTATTACGTTGCCGTGCGTGATCACCCGCGACCCCAAGAGCGGAAAACGGAACGTGGGCATGTACCGGATGCAGGTCTACGACGGACAAACTACGGGCATGCACTGGCAACGGCAGAAGGTGGCCGCGGAGCACCTGCGGGAGCGGCTGCGGGCGACGGCTGTCGCCGATGCTTCCGGAGATGCCAGCGCCGCGCGCGTCCGGGTGATGGCGGAGACGGCAGGAGGGACGACAGCTCCCTTATCCGCGATCGGCGTGGCCCAGAGCAAGGACCGGCGGATGGAAGTGGCGGTGGTTATCGGCACCGATCCAGCACTCACCTTTTCCGCCATTGTGCCCGCGCCTCCAGAGGTCGAAGAGTTCGTCATCGCAGGATTTCTTCGCCAGCAGGCAGTGGAACTGGTCCATTGCGAAACCGTTGACCTCCAAGTCCCGGCGAATGCGGAGATCGTTCTCGAAGGCTACGTGGAGTTGGACGAACTGCGCATGGAAGGCCCGTTTGGCGATCACACCGGCTTCTACACCATGGAGGAGGAGTACCCGGTATTTCACATCACCTGCATTACGCATCGCAAGGAGCCGGTGTATGCCGCAACCATTGTGGGCAAGCCGCCAATGGAAGATGCCTGGATGGGCAAAGCGGTGGAACGTATTTTTCTGCCGCTGATGAGGCTGACCATCCCGGAGATTGTGGATGTGAACCTGCCGGTCGAAGGCGTGTTTCACAACCTGATGATCGTCGCCATCCGCAAGAGCTATGCCGGGCAGGCGCGCAAGGTGATGCACGGTATCTGGTCGCTGGGCCAGGCGATGTTTACCAAGTGCGTCATCGTGGTCGACGAGGATTGCGATGTTCAGGACCTGGGCGAAGTGACGCTGCGCGTAGCCAACAATATCGACCCGGAGCGGGACATCCAGTTCACGCTGGGCCCGGTTGACTCACTCGACCATGCCTCGCGCCTGCCCAACTACGGCAGCAAGATGGGCATTGACGCCACCCGCAAATGGAAGGCGGAAGGCTTTACCCGGCCATGGCCGCAAATGATCGCCATGGACGCGGCCACCAGGGCGCGGGTGGATGAGATCTGGAAGAAGCTGGGACTGGATATAGAAGCGGTACAGGATGAGAGACGAGATCGGGCGATTGGGGCAGGAACTGGGCCGGAGGAAGAAAGAGGAGTGGCCCCGCATGGAGCAGGGCGAGTACCGCAGCTTTCGCGCGGTGCATCCCTTCGATGAGCGCTTCGGCGTCGAGACCAGCGGGCTGATCTACGAGTTGCCTTCCGGCCATCCGCATGATCTCCACAACAATGGTTACTTTGCCGTCGCACCTTCGGTGTTTCACGCGATCCTGGGCGCTATGCTGGAGCGGCTGCATCTGGACTATCGGCGTTTCTGCTTTGTGGATGTGGGATCGGGGAAAGGCCGCGCGCTGTTGCTGGCTTCCGACTATCCATTTCGCGAGATTGTTGGCGTCGAACTCTCTCCTGAGCTGGACCTCGTCGCCAGGGCCAACATCGCGCGTTACGACAGAGCGAAGGGCGGCGAGCTTCCTCGACCGCCAGTGATCTCCATGCAGGGCGATGCGACCGAGTTCTCCTGGCCACCCGGGCCGCTCATCGTCTACATGTGGAATGCCTTTACCGGGCCGGTCATGGAGCGGGTCTTCCGTAACCTGGAAGCTTCGCTCAGACAACAGCCGCGTGAGTTGTACCTGGTGTACATCCACCCGGAACTGGAGTCGATGCTCGCTGGACTCCCCTGGCTCATCAGGCTTTGGCAGGAGGAGTTCGCGATGAGCGAGGAGGACTTTGAGGCGTGGGCTTTTCCCAACCGGGCTGAGGTGTGCACCATCTACAGGGCGCAATCCTTCGGTAACGGCTGTTGAGGTGAGAACTGCCCTATCCCTTGTCATCCCGAGGAGCCGAAGCCGAGGGACCTGCGGTATCCCTTTCCCCGGCAACAAAAGGTCCAGGCTAGGCCCAGCTTTTACCCGTCAGACTTCTTCCGCAGCCCCCAGCGGCAACAAACGTTGGGTGGCCCATTCAAGCCGTTCTTTGGCTTGAGTGGGATAGTGGCTCTCTATGTGCCACTCCCCGTGTTCCACGCCTGCCCAAGGTGATGAAAATCGCGGATAACCTGCGGCTCTATCCACCCCTCGGTAACGGCTGCTGAGGTGAGCAGTACCCCCCTCATGTCATCCCAACCTGCGCGCAAATGCCTTGTCCCACAACCTGTTGATCCCGCACCTACCCAACAGTGGCAGGGGGCTGGCGCCCCACACTAAAGTTTAAAAAAACAGGTGACTATTTCCCGCCGAGGTCGCGGTTCGCGGCACAAAAGGGTATGCCCTCGATGCTACGATTGCCTTGAATCTGGGTACGGGAGGATCTGTCACTTCCCGCCCCGGTAACAGGAGAAGCACTCCAGGCAAATGAAATCGGCGCAGCTTTCTCTCAAGAAAAGCTGAACAGAACCGATATCAGCAGTATCACGGTAGCTGTAGATATTTTCTCGTTACGAGTTCCCTCCCCCCGGGGACCGACCGAGACATTACGAAGTTAATTGCCACACACCGTCCTCTTCTGTACGGGTCCAAAACAGGAGAATGCCCGGTCCCCCCACCGCGCGATTTCGTGAACCACGGACATTTACGCGCACGGCCTGGGAGAAGGATCGGATGTTTCCAATGAAGTGCCTCCAAAGATGGTTACGCACGACAGGCGTGTGCCTGCTGATGGGATCGACCGCCTGCGCCGTGACCTGGGCGCAAGATCTGGGCGGGTATTACTCCAATCGCAAGGTGTTGAGCGGATTTGTGGAGTACTCCAACGATTCCAGCCACATGCTGCTGGGCTACGCCGAAGGACGCAAGATAAGCGCGATTGGGGCCGGCATGGAAAGACGGAGCTTTTTACGGGCTAACGTTTCAGGCGCTTGGGTGGCCGAGGTGCGGCCGTTCATGTCGGTAACGGACCCCACGATGAAGGGCTTCGCCCTGGAGTTTCCGCAGCAGCCCGCCTATTCAGGGATCGTGAATTTCACTTCGCCCGTTCCCGTGGATAAGCCGGTAACCAGCACACCCTTGAGCGTGATTCTGGTAACCCAGAATCAGATCTATCCAGGCACCGCAACCTACATCGGCGGAACGCGATCGACTTACGTGACCGCCTTCAGCCCGCTGGGATACAAGCTAAGCGCCTTCCCCAGCAAGCGTATACAACCCTTCGTGACGGGTCTGGGCGGCTTCGCGGTAGCTACCCGGGACATACCGGTATTCAATAGCAGCGCCTTCAACTACACCTTCGAAGTCGGGGGCGGGGTGGAGTGGTATCAAACGCATACGCGCTCGTGCCGCTTCGAGTATCGCTACCATCATCTTGCCAACACCGGCAATGCCGCGGAAAACCCGGGCATAGATTCGGGCGTGCTCAAGGTGACCTATTCCTTTGGGCGGTAGCCACTTAGCCGGAGACTGCGGACCCTTTTTCTGCAGGATCGGCTATAATTATCGGCAAGACGAACAGAAGGCCGTTCATTTGCTCAAAGGGGAGATTGAAATGAAAACGAAAGTCTGGACCCGCCCTGATTTCGAAGAAGTAAGCCTTGGCTGCGAGATCAACTGCTACGCTCCCGCAGAATAAGCCTTAATGAACTTCAGACTACTGGGAACCGCCGCAGGCGGCGGTTTTCCCCAGTGGAACTGTGCCTGCACTCTGTGCGACCTTTGCCGAAATTTCCCTGATGTCGTCCGGCCTCGCTTGCAACTACAAGCAGCGTTCTCCACCAGCGCCGGAAAGTGGTTCCTGATCAATGCTTCGCCGGATCTCAGGTTCCAGATCGAATCCAACCCCGAACTCCAACCCCTAGCTCTGCACGGCAAGCGCAATACGCCCATTCAAGGAATCATCCTGACCAGTGCTGATCTGGACCAGGTGCTGGGATTGCTTCTGCTGCGGGAGTTTCAGCCCCTCACCGTCTACGCCACTGGCCTGGTCCGCCGTACGCTCGAAGCCAACAGTTTTTTTCGCATGCTGGAACGGGTGCCTAACCAGCTCACCTGGGTGGAAATTCATCCTGGAAAATCATTTGCTTTGGACGATCAAGTGACATGCACTCCCATAGCCCTCTCCGGATCCCTGCCGTATTACGCGCGTGGGTTCTCCGGGGATGACCTGAGTAGAGCCGGGCCAGGCTTCGCTCGGTCTTTTGTTGGAAGGCGATGGCCGCCGTCTCGCCTACACACCCTCGCTCCCCGAAGTCACGAACGCCATCCGGGATCTGTATAACTCCTGCGATGTAATTCTGGTCGACGGCACGTTCTGGAGCGATGCAGAACTCAGCCGTACTCATTCCGGAACGCCGTTGGCGCGGTCGATCGGCCATGTACCGATGAGTGGGGATGATGGGACAATCGCTCTATTGGCCGGTGTAGCGGCGCGTCAACGAATCTTCGTCCACATCAATAACACGAACCCGGTACTGGATAGCCGCAGTTCCGAATACAAATATGTAAGCGATGCCGGTTGGCAAATAGGACAAGACGGATGGCAACTCAACTGACACCCAGCGCTAAGACTCGCGAAGATCGCACTCTTCTTTCCCCAGAGGAGCTTCGCGGCCGCCTCCAGGCCGTAGGAGAAAGCCGGTACCATCATCTCCATCCCTTTCACCTGCGTATGCACGCAGGCGAACTGACGCGCGGTCAGTTGCAGGCATGGGCGCTGAATCGCTACTACTATCAGAGCCGCATCCCGATCAAAGATTCCCTGCTGCTCGCCAAGAGCGATGACCCCGCTTTCCGCCGCGCGTGGAGAAAACGGATCGTTGATCATGATGGGGACCAGACCGGTTATGGCGGCATTGAGAAATGGATACAGCTCGCTGAAGCCACCGGCCTTTCACGCGACCAGGTAATTCCCTGCACCGGTGTTTTGCCGGGTGTGATCTTCGCGGTGGATGCCTATCTGGCGTTAGTGCGCGACAGCCCCTTGCTGATTGCTGTCGCCTCTTCGCTGACCGAGCTGTTCTCGCGCAGCCTTATCTCTCTGCGCATGGACCAGCTTCGGCTGCACTATCCGTACCTCGCTCATGGCTTGAGCTATTTTGAGGGCCGCTTGACGCAGGCGCCCGAAGACGCCGCGTTCGCCCTGGATTATGTCTGCAGTCACGCCGCGACACGCGCAGAGCAGGAGCAGGTGATCCAGGCACTGGAACGGAAATGCGCGATCCTGTGGGCGCAGCTGGACGCAATCGACTACGCTTACGTGATTCCCGGCAACATCCCGCCTGGATGCTTCGTCCCTAAGGCGGAAAGAGGCTGAAATGGACTTGAATGCCACCCCAAGGCTCGCGCCTGGGTGCCGCTTGCACCCGACGGAAGCGGTGATGCTTATCCCGGAGGGAACGCTGAAGCTGCAGGGCCCGGCGCGCGAAATCCTGGCGCAACTGGATGGAAAGCAGAGCGTCGCGGCCATTGTGGACGAACTCGTTAAACAATACGAGGGCGTGGATAGCGACGATATACGGCAGGACGTCCTCAGCCTGCTGGATCGCATGGAGCAACGTGGTGTAGTGCGGGTCTAACCTGATGCCAGACAACAGCCAGTCACCGTCGCCTGCCAAGCCATTCTCTCTCATTGCCGAGATTACGCATCGGTGCCCATTGCATTGTCTCTACTGCTCCAATCCGCTGGAGCTGCAACGGGCAGAAGAGGAGCTTTCGACTGGGGACTGGAAGCGAGTGTTTCAGCAGGCAGCTCAACTCGGGATTCTGCACGTGCATCTCACCGGCGGCGAACCCCTGGCTCGCAAAGACTTACCCGAGTTGATTCGCACGGCCCGCGATGCGGGACTCTATGTGAACATGATCACCTCCGGCGTCGGACTTAGCGAAGAGCGTCTGGCTGGATTGGTGGATGCCGGCCTGGAACACCTGCAACTGAGCTTTCAAGACCTGGATGAGACGACCGCTAACCACATCGCGGGAACTCGAGCGCACGCCCTCAAGCTTGCACTGGTTCCCATCCTGAAGAAGTTTCCGCTGGCGTTCACTGTGAATCTGGTCGTCCACCGCATGAACCTGGACCGGCTGGAGGCATTCATCGCGCTGGCAGAGGAGTTCGCTCCCGACCGCCTGGAAATTGCTCACGTCCAGTACTACGGCTGGGCGCTAAAGAACCGCTCTCTCCTGATGCCAACCCAGGAGCAAGTGGATCGATCGTTACCCATCATCGAGGCCGCTAAAGAACGGCTGAAAGGCAAGATCCATCTTGAAGCCGTCTTCCCCGATTACTTTGGCAGCTTTCCCAAAGCGTGTGTCGGCGGGTGGGGACGGCAGATGATGCTCATCGATCCGATCGGCCAAGCGTTGCCGTGCCACGCAGCCGCGGTCATTCCCAATCTGCACTTCGATAACGTGCGCGACCATGATCTCTCGTGGATCTGGAAGTCTTCCCCTGCGTTTAACCGCTTCAGGGGCGATGCCTGGATGTCGGAGACCTGCCTCGCCTGTCCCCGCAAGGAGCGTGACTTTGGGGGCTGCCGCTGCCAGGCGTTTCTACTTACCGGAGATGCCGAGGCCATCGATCCCGTTTGCCAATACAGCCCGAATCACGAGCTGCTAACACTGCTGCGCGCGCCTTCTGAGAACCCGCTTCCCCTCTGGAGAGGGTAGCGACGAATGGCCTCGGTCGAACGAGACGTGCGTCTGATTATCCTGGCCGCTTCCGCGGGATCAGCGGATGGGTGGAGCTATTTCGGATTCGGTCATGCCTTTGTGGCAAACATGACCGGCAACACGGTACTGCTGGGTCTGGCAGTGTTTCAGCCCCATGGCGATTTGATCCATCCTGTCATCTCTCTCGGGTGTTATTCTGCCGGCACGATTCTCGGTTCGTTTTTGACAGGGAAGGTACAGCCGGGCACGGTTTGGTCGAGGGCGATCTCCTGGACCCTGATGCTGGAAGCACTCTTGTTGCTGGCGGCTGAGGCCGGCTGGATAGCGGTTCACCTCCACATCGGCCGCTCGCTCAATCTTGAAGTTTTGCTGGCCACCGTATCGCTCGCCATCGGAATGCAAAGCAGCGCCATGGTGCAGTTGAAAATTCCCGGCATTGTCACCACCTACATCACCGGCACCTGGACCACGATGCTAAGCGGCCTGGTCCGTCTGGCCAGACATGAGGAGCGGCAGGCACCTGGACAAGAGATCGAGTTCGAGAAGCGGCTGGGGTTGCAGGCCGCGGTCTTGTCGGTGTATTTTCTCTCAGCTGTGCTGACGGGATGGCTTTTCCGGCATCTGCCTCTCGCGGTCGGCGTACTACCGGGGTTGAGTGTGCTTCTGGTTGCCGTTCACGGCCTGATCTACAATGACTGAGCCCGCTCTCGAAAACGCCACGCTCAAGGACCTGAACAGCTGAAAAGTTTTTGGTCAGCCCTCGGTTACCCTGCCCTGATCGCTACTCTGGTCTCTGCCCTCTCCGTTCCGGCTCATGCGGTGAAATCTGCAGCGGACAACCGCTTCAAGGTTCTCTACACCCAAGAGTGGTCGTGGCGCGAGGCGCAACGCCTGGAAGAGGACGAGGATCAGACCGCGGCCCATAAAGAGATTCGCCCGCAGCTTCCCCGGGTAGATGCGGCCACCCAGCAGGCGCGGCTGGAACATTGGAGAGCAGTCATGAAGCAGCTGGATGCGATCCAGCTTGACTCACTGCGCCCGGAGGACCGGGCAAACTACTCCATTTACCGGGCCCAGATCGAGGTCCTGATCAATCGCCAGAAATTTCGCGAATACGAAAAGCCGTTGAATGCGGACACGGCCTTTTGGTCGATTCTGACAGTGACCGCTCTCAAGCCTTTTCATACGATTCGCGACTATACCAACTACATTGCGCAGCTCAACGACATCCCGCGATATTTTCAGGAGCAAATCGCGAACATGCGCAGCGGCCTGAAGCGCGGCTTCACGCCGCCAAAGGTGACTTTGATCGGGCGTGATGCTTCACTCTCCGCGGTAACCAGCGCGAAAAGGCCCGAAGACGTCATCTTCTACACGCCTTTCAGGAATATGCCGGCGTCGATTCCCGCCGACGCGCAATCCAGGCTGCGGGCAGAGGGCGTGGAGGCGATTCGCAAATCGGTGATTCCAGCACACATGGAACTGTTGAAGTTCATACAAACGGAATACATTCCGGGTGCACGAACGAATTTGGCGGCGGAATCTCTTCCTGACGGCAAGGCCTACTACCAGTCCAAAATCCTGGAGAATACGACCACGCATCTGAGCCCTGCGCAAATCCATCAAATCGGATTGGACGAGCTGGCTAAGATCCACAGGGAGATGGTGGAGACCATGAAGCAGACCGGCTTCCAGGGCGATTTTCCTGCTTTCCTGCACTTTCTGCGTACCGATCCCCGGTTCTATGCCAAGACGCCGCAGGAGCTTTTGATGCAAGCGGCGTTCATCGCCAAAGAATTCGATGGCAAGGCCTCGCTATATTTCGGCTATCTTCCGCGGATGCGTTTTGCCATCCTTCCGGTTCCCGCCGCCGAGGCGCCCTTCTACACCTCTGCTCGCGGCGGGCCGGGCACTTACCTGGTGAATACGTATGATCTGCCGTCTCGTGGGCTTTACAGCCTTCCTGCTTTGACTTTGCACGAGTCGGCCCCCGGACATGCCTTCCAGATCCCGATCAACATGGAGCAGAAGAATCTTCCCGCCTTCCGGCAGGTGTATGTCGATGCCTACGGCGAAGGATGGGCGCTCTATTGTGAACGCCTGGGCACGGAGATGGGTATGTATCACACACCCTACGAGTCCTTCGGCATGCTGAGCTACCAGGCTTGGCGCGCTGCGCGGCTGGTGGTTGATACCGGCATCCACTCCCAGGGCTGGACCCGGGAGCAGGCGCAACAGTTCCTACGGGAAAACACCGCGCTTTCCGACCACGAGATTCAAACAGAAGTGGACCGCTACATCTCGTGGCCGGCCCAGGCGCTCTCTTACTATCTGGGCGAGATGGCTATCTGGAAAGCGCGGCATAAGGCGGAGGCGGCACTCGGGGGCAAGTTCAACATCCGCGCGTTTCACGACACGGTGCTGGCGATGGGTTCTGTTCCGTTGCAGGTATTGGAGGACCGGATCGATCTCTTCATTGCCCAGGGAGGCAAGGGACCTTACCCGGAGATGGAGTGAAGGGCTAGATTAGGAAAAAGGCGCCTCAGGGGGTCTGGGTGAGAACTCAACCCGGCAGCGGTCAGTTTCCTAAGAAAACCCAGCAGGAACCGGAAGGGTGCCCCACGTTCGCCTAAGCGTACGTGGGCCGAAAAAGTCGGGCGAAGCCCTCGAACGCTTTTGCGTTATCGAGCACCAAATCTTATTGCGAGCTCTTGTCTTTGTGACCGATATCCAGGCCGAACTTGGGAGCGGTGTTTGTCCCGGTTACTTTCACCGGGATTTCTGCTCCAGCGCCATTCTTGTGAAAGAAGGGATCGGCTACTTTCAACGCCCAGCTCTTCCACTTCGTCGACCACCATCTGCGATAGCTTTGCATCGGTTCTGACCTTGCCGCTGAAATCGAATTGCTTGCCATCCAGCGTGTAGACACCCGCCAGCTGCACCGTCGCCCCGGGCATGGTGTAGTTCAGGTCCTGCAAAACCAGCTTTCCATTGCCCATCTGGAACTTTCCCGTCATGTGGGAGTTCACGTCCTCCGCTCCAGGCTTGGCGTCCTTTGGATCTCCTTGCGCCCGTAGGCTCAGCATGTCCACTTTGTCCTGCAACGCCGGATTGGTAAAGTGCATGCGCTTCAGCGTGAAGTCTCCTTTGAGCCCCAGCTTCTGGGTTACGCTCTCCTTGCCCGGACGGATGTGCAGCTTTGTTTTCATGGTGAGGACTCCTGTCATCACCACCGGCTGCGTCTTGACGGCGAGTTGCAGGAAGTCCTGTATGCGACCGGCAGGGACATCGACGTCGAGATCGATGATGTGCCCCTGGCCTTTTACGTTGACCACCTCGCCGCTGGCAGGAAAACTCCGATTGGCCCAGCTTCGCATCGACCGGTTGCAGATAGGTATCGCCGGTCGTGCCGTCGACGATCGCCGAGAATTGCGTGTGCAGGGGAACGGGATGATTTGCGGTATCCAGCGAAAAATCCGGCACGTCGGCTACGCCATGTACCTCGATCCGGTCGAGTTGGCCGTTGAACTCACCCACGGAATGCAGCATGCCCCCGATGCCTTTGATGGTGTTCAAGTCAGCATGCTGGAAGGTGTACTTCCCGGTCACGGTTGAGTCGCCCGGAGTCTCCGTATCCCACGGCCCAAAGGTGCCGATAGCGTGAATTTCTCCCTTTGGCACCGCATTGATCAGGCTCGCGTCATAGGGCCACGGAGCATTTGGGCCCACGTCATGCAGCACAATGTGGCTGAGTTCGAATATCTTGGGATCCTTGTTTGGCTTGTCCGTGCCAATCACCAGTCGGGAATCGTCGCACACGATCTCATCCACGATGATCTTGATCTTGCCCTGATGCCGGGACTTTGCCGAGTTCTGTTGCCGCATCGATTTCGGCGGGATATTGATCTCCAGGCCTTGCACGTGCACCGTGCTTACGTGCGTCGGCTTCAGAAACAGGCCAATCAGGCGGGCATGAAATTCGAATTGCCGCACCGCGAACAGCGGATCCTTCGCCCCAGCAGCCACCACATCGTCAGGAGCGAATATCCGCAACCCCTTTCCTGTGACCGCCAGACCTTTGATGAGCGATACCTGCAGGTCGTCCAACTCCACGTGGCTGTTGAAGCGGGTGCTTAGGGTTTCGATCACCCGCCCTTTCAGGATCGGCTCCGCTCTTTTTAGCATCACTTCGCCCACCACCAGAAGCACCACGACGGCGATAAGGTGATCCAGATCACCCATCGCCGGCCTTTGTGCTCTCGCGGGCCCTGCGTCGCCCGGCCTTCCACTACGTCATTTCTTACCGTGCTCAAAAGGAATCCCTGTACAGTGATGCGGTTTTACCGGATTTAGTTACCGCGAAAGGGAAAAATCGCCACTGTTTCTGTGCAGAGGTAGATCTGCTGTAACAGGTTTATACACCCGCGGGGCGGCTGAGGCCGGGCTCAGCTTACATGGACGACGGGGCGCTGGTGGCGGTCTTTGATGGCGCGGCGCAGGACTTCGTGGGTGAGCGGGGCGGTATCGCCTTCGCCCAGAAAGATAAAACGCATTAAATTAATCATCGGGCTGACGTCGGTCCAGTGAAAGTAGACGTGGGGAATGCATCCGGTGGATCTGCTTCAAGTGAGATCAGCAGAGCGGCGATGGAATTGGCGACGACGGCGCTCCTGGCGTGGAGAACGCGATTGGCGCCTTCGCGGAATCCCTGGACGACAGATCCGTTCGGTGAATTCGGAAGTATCTCCGCGTTCGACCTCGATAAAGTAGATGGAGGCGTCCGTGCGGCAAGCCATGGAGTTCGCGCAGCTCAATGTTGGCCTGTTCGACGGTCTTTGTTGGAGGAGTTGTGCGGGTTCCAGGCGATGAGGCGGATGGTCTTGCTTTCGCTTTCGGCGAGCAGGGCCTGGGCTTGAGGGTCGAGGTCTATCCCGGTGATACGCAGCTCGGTGGAGCGGAAGGCCCGCGAAACCAGGGACATGAAAATCATGGTGAAGATGAAGATGCAGGAGATCTTGAGCCCTTCGGGACGCTCATAGATATTGACCAGGGTGGTGTAGATGAAGATGAGGGAGACGACGCCAAGAGCGAAGCGCGAGAGAATCCGTTCGAGCGGCAATGGTGACGGCGCAGGAGGCGGAGGTAATCAGGACGAGCACGCCGGTGGCGTAGGCTCCGCCCTGGGCATCGACATCGGCGTGAAAGAGCCGGGTAACCGTAAAGGCGACGGCCATGAAGACCAGGACCAGCGGGCGCGAGGCGCGGGCCCACTCGGGCGCCATACCGAAGCCGGGAAGATAGCGGGGAATGAGGTTCAGAAGGCCGGCCATGGCGGAGGCGCCGGCGAAGGCGAGAATAAGGATGGTGCTCGACGTCGTAGAGAGTGCCGAAGCCGTTGCCCAGATATTGGTGGGCCAGGTAAGGCCATGGCCCTGCCGTTGGCCGGCCCTCCTTCTTTGAAATCGGCCGCGGGGATGAGCAGGGTGGTGACAATGCTGGTGGCCATCAGGAAGACGCTCATGATGATGGCGGCGGTGGCGAGCAGACGCCGGGTATTGCGGATGCGGGCGTCGAGATTGTTGTCGCACTCGATCAGAGGCATGACGGCTACGCCGGTCTCGAAACCCGAGAGGCCGAGGGCGAGGCGGGGAAACAGCAAGACCGAGATGCCGATGATGGAGAACAGGCTGCCATGCCGGGCGAATATGGCATGTTTCCAGTCGAGCAATAGCCGGGGTTGCTCGAGGACATGGACGAGGCCCGCGACCGTTGCGATGACGTTCAGCGCGAGATAGATGCCCACAAGAACGACGGCGATGTCGATCGCCTCCTTAAAGCCTTTGAGGAAGATGGCGCCCAGGATGGCAAGAAGAAAGAGGGTGACGGCCATCTGGTTTTGCAGGGAACGTGGAGTGTAGGGATTGTGCACAAAGTGGGCGGCTGCGTCGGCGGCGGAAAGCGTCATGGTGATGACGAAATCCGTGGTAGCGAAACCCAAAAGGACGAGCACGAAAGACCTTGCCGCTCCACCCTGGAAACAGCTTTTCGAGCATCGCAATGCTGCCCTGGCCGTAGGGGCTGGCGGCAGCGACGCGATTGTAAACCGGCAACGCGGCGAACAGGGTTACCAGGACGAGGACAAGGGTTGCGATCGGGGAGAGGAGACCGGCAGCGAGGAAAGCGATACCGGACTGGTAGCCGAGGGTGGAGAAGTAATCGACGCCGGTGAGGCACATGACCCGCCACCACGGGTGTTTGCTGGTGTCGCCGTGTGCGTGAGCACTTTCGGGGCGTTCGAGATCAGAGAAAAACCAATCGGCAAAAGACAAGAGCTTGTTTGTCTCCTCAAATTCTTACCTGGACGACCACGGCCTTTGCACGGAGTAGGTGGGGGTCGCCGTGGAGCCGGCCTTGCTGACGGTTAAGAGCTTTCGCCGGGAAAGCCATCCCGCCGCTGCCTGAGCCGAGCTTTTCGATATCCCCACCGACTCCGCGAGGTGTTGATAGCTGACGGTCACGGCGCGGCCCTGGCGCTGCTGCTCCGCGGCAAGCCACAAGTACACCAGAAAGCTCACCGGCCTGCGATCGTGCCCGACGAGGTCGCGCATGAGAACATCAACGACGTACTCATCCACCATCAGCATGGCTATACCGACCATCAATATAGCATTGAGTACCTGATTGCATCTGCTCGAGGAGCAAGTTATGTTGCGAGCAGCCTGGAGGAAGCAACATGATTCGCGGCATCAAGATTGTCAGTATTCCCGTGCGCAACCAGGATGTTGCGTTGAAGTTCTACACCGAGAAAATTGGGTTCAAGGTGGCAACCGATCAGCCCTTTGGGCCCGGGCAACGCTGGATTGAACTTCTGATCCCGGGCGCTGATACGGCGCTGGCTCTGTTCACCCCCCAAGGTCATGAAGACAGGATTGGCGGTTTCCAACCGCTGACTTTCTGGTGCGACGACGTTTTTGCCACGGCAAAGATTTTCAAATCCAAGGGTGTGGAACTGGCTGCCGAACCGAAGAAGGAGGTGTGGGGTACGATGGCGAAATTCAAGGACCCCGATGGCAATGAATTCGTATTTTCGAGCAGGTAAACCTGATACCGTGCTCTAGATGAATACGCAAAGCGAATTTGATGCGATTGTCATTGGCACGGGGGCGGGGGGCGGGACGCTGGCTCTACACCTGGCCCAAGCGGGAAAGAACATCCTGATCCTGGAGCGCGGCCCCTTCATGCCGCAGGAGAAGCTGAACTGGGACACCTCCGCCGTCTTCCTGGACAACCGCTACCATACCAAAGAAACCTGGCAAGATAAGGACGGCAAGCCGCTCCACCCCCAACAGGCCTATTTCGTGGGAGGCCAAACCAAGGTGTACGGCGCGGCGATGTTCCGCATGCGCGCCGAAGACTTTGGCGTCATCCACCATAAAGGGGGGATCTCTCCCGCGTGGCCCATCACCTACGCTGATATGGAGCCCTTCTATTGCCGCGCGGAAGATCTTTTCCACGTCCACGGCGACCTGGGCACGGCACCCACCGTCCCCGGCGGATACGGGTCATCCTTTGACCCCACGGAGCCCTTTCACTCCATCAAGTACCCCTATCCCGCGTTTACCAATGAACCTCGCATGCAGACCATTGAGGACGATGTACGCAAGCTTGGCATCCATACCTTCCCCATTCCCCTGGGGCTCAAGCGCAACGAGGCGGACCCGGTGGCATCGAAGTGTGTCCGTTGCGACACCTGCGACGGCTACCCTTGCCTGGTCCATGCCAAGTCGGATGCGGACATCAACTGCATCCGGCAGATCATGCATTGGCCTAACGTGACCCTGATGACAAACTCCCGCGTGACCCGGCTGCTGACCAATAGCAGCGGTACCGCAGTCACCGCGGTTGAGGTCATCCACTCCCGGCCGGAGGCTGCTTCCAAAGACGGTAACGCCGCAACCTATCGCGCCGGGATCTTCGCCGTATGTGCCGGCGCAATCAACTCCGCGGTCATTCTTCTCGCGTCCGCCAACGACAAGCATCCCAATGGACTGGCCAATCGTTCCGACCAGGTCGGACGGAACTTCATGTATCACCAGGCCGATGCCCTGCTCTCGCTAGGACCGGAGGGCAACGAGGACAGCTATACCAAGACCTGGGGCACAAACGACTTCTACTTCAAGGATTCAGACCCGGCTTATCCGTTTCCCCTGGGGCAGGTGCAACCGGTGGGCAGCTTCCATTACGAGATGATGAAAGGTGATGCGCCACCACTGACGCCGGGTTTTGTCCTGGAGACGATGAAGCACCACGCGGTGCCCTGGTGGCTCACAACGGAAGATCTGCCCGACCCTGACAATCGAGTTACGCTGCATAACGCAACGCCGCTTTCGGTAGAGAGCCGGCAGCCCGGCGTTTCTGGCGCTCATCCTTCGGGGGACACCGGGCACACCAATGAGTCCGAGCCGGTCACGGATTCGGCACCGAAGCGCATTCAGCTTTCGTACACACCTAACAACGTTGAATCATTCAATCGCCTCAAGGACCGCTGGGTCGACATACTTAAGCAGGCTGGGCATGCGAGGACTTCTGTCCCGCTGCATGCTTATTTCAAGAAGCGTATCCCGCTGGAGGGTGTCGGCCATCAGAACGGAACTTGCCGCATGGGAACCGATCCCACGACCAGTGTGCTCGACCCGCATTGCAAGGCTCATGATCTCGACAATCTTTATGTGGTGGATGCGTCGTGCTTCGTGTCTGCAAGTGCGGTGAATCCGTCGCTGACCATCATCGCCAATGCCATCCGAGTCGCGGACCATTTGTTGACGGAGCGGCTTAAGTAAGGGATTGCATCAGCAATTTCGGTGGGATACTCTGGCGCACAGCCCTGGAGGTCTCAGATGCGCATCCTCATCCTCTTAAGTTGCATGGTTGCTATGGGAATGGCCCAGCAGCAGGTGCAGCCGCCTACGCGACCGGCGCGGTCTCAGGATGGAGGCACGCGCGAGGTCCTGGAAAGCATCGTTATTCCGCCGCTGGCCAACGCACCTTTTTCCGGCACCCTGGCGACGGAGTGGGCCCGCCCCATGGCCGACGGCGGCACATATACTCTTGCAAATAAACGCCACATCGTGCGCGACAGCGCAGGGCGGATCTATGAGGAACGATGGCTGCTGGTCCCCAAAGGAAGCGACATCAAGTCTTCCATGAACTTCATCCAAATTGCCGACCCGAATAACCACACGCTCTACACCTGCAACACCCTCAAGAAGATCTGCGATCTAACACAATATCGCCCGCCGCAATCTGCAGCGTTTGAAGGCGAGGAATCGCCCGCACGCTCATTTCAGACCAAGGACGCCTCGCAAACGGTCGAGGATCTGGGCATGAAGAATCTGCTGGGTGTGGATACGGTCGGCACGCGCCAAACCACCACCGTCAAAAGCGGTGTGGTGGGGAACGATCGGCCTTTCCAGATTGTGCTGGAGTTCTGGCACTCGCCGCGGTTGGGGTTCAATCTGCAGTCTATCCGGTCCGATCCACGCATCGGGACGCAGACATTTACGATCACGGAGTTGGAGACGGCGGAGCCTGATCCGCAGCTCTTCGCCGTTCCCGAAGGCTACCAGGTGGTGGATCAGCAAACCAGTCCGCCGATTTCCTGGTAGAACGGATGCAGAAATCCCGAACGTTAACCGGCAACAAAAGCTTTGGGTGCCCCATTCAAGCCGTACTTTGGCTTGAGTGGGCTACCATGCCTCCCCCACTCGTTTGTCATTACGACCGAGCGTACCCGGATTTCCTGCTACGGGGCCCTCGCCCAGCGGCCACGCATGCCGTCCCCGGCCAGCCGGGACGGCATGACGTTCGCCAACGCCACCAACCTCGACAGGAAATCCAAGGTAGCGTAGTGGAGAGGCCCGCGGTTTTTCCTGGTTCTCGCATCCCGCTACGCGTAGCGAAACAGGGCTTTGAAGCCGTAGTCCATGTGCTGCTGGATATGGCAGTGAAACAAGGACAGGCCGGGCTGGTCGGCAACGAAATCCACTACCGCCCGACCATAATACGGAACCACGACCGTGTCTTTTATGATGCCGCCGGTTTTGGTGCCGTTCATTTCCACCAGCTCGAACTGGTGGCGATGCAGATGGAGAGGGTGAGCGTCATCCGTGCGGTTGCGAAATACCAGGCGGTAGCGAGTTCCCTGCTTTAGCACGAACTCCTTGTCGTGCGGGTATGGCTTTCCGTTCACCAGCCAGGTGTTGAACTTGCCTGATCCTCCAGGGATCTTTTCGAAAATCATGTCGATGGTCTGGTCCGGCGGAATAGGATTCGCGCTGATCTTGCCGAAAATGGTGTAGTCCCATGGGGTGCGCGGGGCCACCCATTGCGGCTGGCGATGCTGATTCTCGTATTCCACAATGATACCCAGACCGGTATTGCGAATTCTTTCCTCGGTTGCGCCCAGGATCCACACTCCCGGCTGGTTCATCTCGACGATTGCATCCACTCGTTCGCCCGCGCCGATCAAAATCCCATCCACCTTCTGGGGAACTGGCACCGGATTGCCATCCAGCGCAATTACTTGAAATTGATGACCCGCCAACGCGATGCGCCGGTTCTCAATTGCGCTGGCATTGAGCAAGTGCATCAGCACCCGTTGGCCCTGCTTCACCCGAATCGGCTCCCCCGCGCCCAGCGACTTGTCGTTGATGGAATAGGTCATCGAGTTGACTTCGAGGCCGTTCGGATCGGTGTTCAGCACTGCGGGCTTCTCTGGCTGGGGGCCACCGTGGCCGTCATCATCGTCATCTTCCATACTGCTGGTGAAGAACGGCTCCCAGTCACGCAGCGAGAGAAAAAGCTCCTGGTCATACTGCCCAGGGTCATTGCCCGCATCGACGTAGACGAAGCCAAACTGGCCGGTATAGCTGCCGCGATGCAAGTCGGCTTCGGCCATAGCGTGCGAGTGGTACCAACGCGATCCGGCCGGGCGCGGTGTCAGCTGATAGCGGCGCCGTCCACGCGCAGGCACCGGAGGGGTGCCCTCCTCCTCCACTCCATCGACATCCGAAGGAATTAACATGCCGTGCCAGTGCACCAACTCTGGTACATCCGTATCGTTAATTACATCTACGCTTACGGTTTTGCCTTCACGCATGCGCAGCACCGGTCCGGGAGAGGTGTCGTTGTATCCGGTGGTGCTGAGAATGTGGTCGGGGGCGAGCTCCACCGTGACTGGAGCGATGCGGAGGGTGTAGTCGGCTTTGCTATGGGTATCAGCGGATGCAGTGGCGCCCATCTGCATTTGCGGGGCCTGGGCGAGCAGCCTGGCGGTTCCCGCATGGGCGATTGCCGCGCCGCCAATCTTCATGAAGTCGCGCCGCTTCAAAAAACTGCCCCCTCGGCCTGACCTGAGCAAATCGTCTCACGCGGAAAGATGGCACGCAAGCGGGGCGGCCCGGTGCGACATTTGCATGGGGCGACAAACTACTGGCTCTCCGGCTGCGTCTATCAGACGAGAGCTCCAGGCGTTCTGGTAATCTCAAGGCACGCGCTGATGGCATTTCGCTATCGGATTTGACCAGCGAGCTGATCTCTATGCGACCGTCCGTCAAGGGATCGGGCGCACCTCGCTGGCCTTCCCCGATCCACGATATAGCGAAATGCTATTTAGGATTCCGCTCATGAAGCTCCTGCAAGCCAGTTCGGCTGCGCTCGTCGGGATGGCGCTGTGCTCCGCGCTCTACGCTTACCAGCGGACGGCGGATTTCGGCTTCAGCGATGATGCGGAAACCAACGTAAAGGCAGAATTCTACTGGTCGCGCCTCAGTTACAACGCAGCCGTCGGCAGCAGCTTCGCGGGGGGTTACGGAGGTTATGGCGGTTTCGGGGGCTACGGCTGGCGCCATTCCTGGTCCCGCGACTACCCCAAAGCGGACCGCCAGGTCCTGCTGGCGATGAAACGCCTGACTCGAATCCAGGGCCGCTCTACCGAGCAAGTGGTCAACCTCGATTCCGACGAGATTTTTGACTACCCCTGGATCTATGCCGTGCAGGTGCAAACCTGGTCTTTTACCGACGAGGAAGCCAAGCGCCTACGCGAATATCTGCTGAAAGGCGGCTTCCTGATGGTGGACGACTTTCACGGCACTGCAGATTGGGAAGATTTTATGAACGGCATGCGCGAGGTCTTTCCCGACCGGCCGATCGAAGACCTGGAAGGCAAGGACGAAATCTTCCACGTGCTTTACGATCTGGATGAGCGCATGCAGATTCCCGGGGAACAATATATACAGACCGGCAGGACGTACGAAAAGGATGGCTACGTGCCCAAGTGGCGGGCCATTCGGGATGACAAGGGCCGCATCATGGTCGCCATCTGTCACAACATGCACCTGGGCGACGCCTGGGAATGGGCGGACGATCCGGATTACCCCGAACCCTTCGCTTCCATGGCTTTCCGGGTGGCGTTGAATTACATCGTTTACGGCATGACGCATTGAAGCTTTCGCCGCGTGTCGCATAGCACGACCAGCAGTTTTGAAAAATGATTGAACGACCGACCGCGGGAAACTTCGGACCATGTTCCAATTTTTCTTCAAGTACCCGATCCCGGTGTTTTCCAAAGGCCAGTTTGTCCTGCTTGGCTCCTGGCCTGGCTGGGTGCTACTGCTGCTCATGGCCGCGTCCACGGCCGGGCTGGCGCTGCTTATCCGATCGCGGCTGCCGCAGGCGGCGCCGAACATAAGCAAGTGGCGTGCAGGCGCGGTGTGGCTGCTGCAGTCTTTGCTCATCGCCACCGTGCTGGTCTTGCTTTGGCAGCCCGCGATCACGGTGGCCGAGCTGGCGCCACAGCAAAACGTAATCGCCGTTGTGCTCGACGATTCACACAGCATGGCGATTGCCGATGGCAGCGGCAAGCTTACCCGGGAGGCTGCGGCGCAAAAGGCGCTCGAGGATGGTGTGCTGGCAGGATTGCAAAAGAAGTTTCAGGTCCGGCTCTACCGGCTTGACAGCCGGGTAGCCCGGGCTGCGGCGCTCACGGAAATACAGCCCACCGCCCCCGCCACCCACATCAACGACGGCCTGAGGCAGCTGGTGACCGAGACCTCCGATTTGCCGGTTGGCGCAGTTGTGCTGCTCAGCGACGGCTCGGAGAACTCCACCGATGGCTCGGGAGATCTGGCCATAGAAACCATCCGCGCGCTGCGCAATCGGCGCTTACCCGTGCATACGGTCGGCTTCGGCAAAGAGCAGGCGGCGCACGATCTGGAGTTGAATGACGTAAGAGTGGCTTCCCGGGCCATGACCGGCTCGCGCATCCCCGCTACCGTGACCTTCCATCAAAGAGGCTACGCCGGCAGCAAGGCACTGCTGGCGATTCGCGACGGAGACAAGACGCTTGATTCCCGGGAAGTCACACTCGGGGCCGATGGCGCCACCCAGGTGGAAACGATCTTTTTTAGCCCGGGAGACGCCGGAGTCAAGAGTTTGCATTTCTCGCTCGGCCCGCTGGCGAATGAAGAAAATCTCGCCAACAATGTAGTCACCCGCCTGTTGGGCGTGACCGACGACAAACGGCGCATTCTCTATGTCGAAGGCGAGCCGCGATGGGAGTACAAGTTCATACGGCGAGCTGAGGACGACGACAAGATCGTGCAGGTGGCCTCCATGCTGCGCACCACCGAGAACAAAATCTACAGGCAAGGCATCAGCGATCCCAAGGAGTTGGAGAATGGTTTCCCTGTCCGCCCGGAAGATCTCTTTGGTTACCAGGGCATCATCCTGGGCTCGGTAGAGGCCGGTTACTTCACACCCTTGCAACAGGAGTTGCTGCGCGAGTTCGTTGACCGCCGCGGCGGTGGACTGCTCTTCCTTGGCGGGCGATTCTCGCTTGGAGATGGAGGATGGGGCGGCTCGAGCCTGGTGGATTTGCTGCCCACTTATCTACCCAACAGCAGGAGCACGTTCCACCGCGACCCGGCAACGGTTGAACTCACGGTCGCCGGGTCGGATAGTCCGATCACGCGTCTCATGGATGATCCGGCAAAGAACATCGAGCGATGGAGGAAGCTGACCTACCTGATGGATTACCAGGACGCAGGCACGGCCAAGCCCGGGGCCGCGGTGTTAATCCAGATGAACGCCGGTGCACGCAAGTTGCCGTTGCTGGTGACGCAGAATTACGGCCGCGGACGCACCGCGGTGATGGCCACCTCGGGGACGTGGCGCTGGCAGATGAGCCAACCCCTGGGTGACCCGGCGCACGATCTTTTCTGGCAGCAACTGCTGCGCTGGCTAGTGCTGGATTCGCCGGGACAAGTGATGGTGACCGCTGCCAATCACACTCTGATGGATGACGGCCACATTGAGCTCACGGCAAACGTACGCGATAAGGAGTACATGCCGGCCCCCGACGCCCGGGTGACTGCGCATCTGATCGGACCGAACGGCATCTCGGTGATGCTGGACATGACGCCGGCTGCAGACAATCCCGGAGTGTTTCACGCTGCGTGGACTGCCGACAAACCCGGCTCCTATCTGGCTGAAGTGAGCGCGCAAAAGGGAACGCAGGATCTGGGCAGCGACACGCTCCCCTTTGAACGAATCGATGGAGTTGCCGAGAACTTTCACACGGTGCAGAACCGCGAGCTACTGGAAAAGCTGGCGACAGAAACCGGCGGACGCTATTGGAGGCCGGAGGAACTGAGCCGGCTACCCAACGAAATCTCTTACTCGGATGCGGGCATTTCGGTGCGAGACATTAAAGAGCTATGGAACATGCCGGTGGTGTTCCTGTGGCTGCTGCTGCTTATGGCAGCGGAATGGCTGCTGCGGCGGAAGTGGGGTGTGGTATGAGATTAGCCCTGCTGTGGCTGCTGATGACCGCTCTCCCCGCCCATGCGAGCGTGTACTACGTGACAGTCGCCGGACTTGGTGGCGAACCGGACTACGAACAGCGATTCACAGCCAACGCCAAGGACCTGGATAAGCTATTCAAAGACTCCGGCAATAGCGCGCATGTGTACACCTTGACCGGCAGCCAGGCTACGCGGGCGCAGCTTACAGAGACTATGACTTCGATCGCCCATGAGGCGCGGCCCGAAGATGATTTCGTGCTCATCCTGATTGGGCACGGCTCGTTCGATGGCGCCGACTACAAGTTCAACCTGGTTGGCCCGGACATCACTGCGCAAGAACTTGCTGACCTCTGTGATCGCGTTCCCACCAAACGTCAGCTGATCGTCAACGCAACCAGCGCAAGCGGCGGATCGGTAGGCGCGCTCGAAAAACCAGGGCGAGGGGTGATTGCGGCGACCAAGAACGGCACCGAGAAGAATGCCACGGTCTTTGCACGCTACTGGGTGGAGGCGTTGCAGGACCCCACCGCCGATGTGGATAAAAGCGACTCCATCAGTGCGATGGAGGCATTCGCCTACGCGCAGCGGAAGACAGCGGCATTCTATGAATCGCAAAAACGCCTGGCGACGGAGCATCCTATTTTTGAGGACACGGGCAGGAACGAACCGGTCCGTGAGCCGTCAAAGAGCGAAGGGATGCTGCTGGCGAGCTTTCCTGTGCTGCGCATTGGCGCTGCCCAGAAGCAAGCGAATGATCCCGCAAAGCAGGCGCTGCTGGCGAAGAAAGAAGATCTGGAACAGAAAATTGACGCGCTCAAATATCAGAAGGCCGCCATGGATCCTGCTGACTACAAGCAGCAGTTGACGGCGGCGCTGGTGCAGTTAGCGCAAGTGCAACAGGAACTGGACAAATGAACTGGCAAAAGAAATCGCTTGCTTCGCTGGTGATGGTGCTCGGAAGTTTGAGCCATTGCCTGGGCGCGACCGTGGATAGCTGTCAGACTCTGCGCAAACACGGCCAGAAGACCGAGGCGCAAGCCTGCTTTGAGTCGCTGGTGCGCAGCAATTCTGCTTACTATCGGGCGGAAGGCTACTGGGGGCTTGAACAGTATGACCAGGCCAACGAGCAGTTCAGGATTGCCACCGCACCGGCTGACAGCGATCCTCTCTATAAGGTTCGCTGGGGAATGCTGCTGCACCAGCGATTCAATAACACCGATGCCGTGGGCCTCTTCCAGGAGGCGCTGCAAAAAGATCCTAAGAATGCGCAGGCCTATTTAGGACTCGCGATGGTCAGCGCGGACGGCTTCGACGGCAAAGCTACGGATTATGCCAGCCGGGCCCTGGTGCTCGATCCCAAGCTGGTGGAAGCTCATGAATTCGCTGCCAATCTCGCTCTGGAAGACGCGGATACCGAACACGCTCTCGCGGAGGCCGATCAGGCACTCGGCTTGTCCCCCGACGCCCTGAACGCGATGACCATCCATGCTGCGGTTGAGTTGCTGGCGGACCGCTCCCCCGACATATGGTTGGACAAGATAAAGAAAGTGAACCCCGGCTATGCTGAGGGCTACGCCCACGTGGCTCATTATCTTGAGCTCAACTACCGCTTTGAAGACGCCATCACCTACGATCGCAAGGCGATTGAGGCCGATCCCAAATATTGGCCCGCTCGTTCTCAACTAGGGGTCGGGTTGATGCGCCTTGGTCAGGAGGATGAGCCCTTCCAACAACTGGAGATGTGCTACAACAACGGCTACCGCGATGCTCAGACGGTGAACAGCTTGCGGCTTTTGGATAGCTACAAGAATTTCGTTACCTACAAAGAAAACGGCACCATCCTGCGGCTGCGCAAGAGCGAAGCGGATCTTTTGCATCCTTACTTTGAAGCGGAGCTGCAACGCATCCTAGCCACCTACGACAAGAAATATAAGATGAAGCTTACCGGGCCGGTGCAAGTTGAGGTCTATCCCGACCACGAGGACTTTGCTGTGCGCACAATGGGCATGCCCGGCCTGGGCGCGCTGGGCGTCACCTTCGGGCAGGTAGTCGCAATGGATAGCCCGTCGGCCCACAAGCCCGGCGATTTCAACTGGGGTAGCACGCTTTGGCATGAGATGAGCCACGTCTACATTCTTTCGGCCACAAACCATCGCGTGCCGCGCTGGTTTACGGAAGGGCTTGCCGTACACGAAGAGACCCAGGTATCCCCGGAGTGGGGTGATCGCGTCTCGCCGGAGATCCTGATCGCTATCCGGGATAAGAAGTTGCTGCCCGTCGCCAAGCTGGACCGTGGCTTCATTTTTCCGGAATATCCGGCGCAGGTCGTCGTCTCTTATTTCGAGGCCGGCAGCATATGCGACTACATCCAGAGCCGATGGAGCGAGGATAAGTTGCTCGATATGGTCCATTCCTATGCGCAACACAAAACTACTCCCGAAGTCATTCAGGACAACCTTGGCGTTTCCCCGGAAGAATTCGATAAACAATACTTGCAATGGCTTGACAAGAAATTTGGCGCGCAGGCTGCCAACTTTGAGCAGTCCCGCAAGGCGCTGGAACAACTGGTCGCGGCGGCCAAACAGAATCAATATGACGCCGTGATCCAGGAAGGCGAAGCCGTCCGCCGCATGTATCCCGAGTACGTCGGGGACGCTAACCCTTATGAATTTATTGCCTCCGCATACCTGGCCCGGGGCGATAAGAAGGCCGCGGAAACCGCGCTTATTGTTTATGAAAAGGTCGGCGGCGACGACCCGGCGACTCTCAAAAAGCTCGCATCGCTGGAAGAAGAGTTGGGCCAACCCAAGGAAGCTGCTGCGACCCTGGACCGCATCAACTACATCTACCCGGTCCACGATGAGGATCTGCACCGCCACCTGGGTGATTTGTGGTTTGCGCAAGCAAACTACCCCGGAGCGATCCGCGAGTACACCGCCCTGGTGGCGCTGAACCCACTCGACAAGGCGGGAGCGCACTTCAGCCTTGCCCAGGCTTACTACGCATCGGGACAGCGCGACAAAGCCGAGGAAAGCGTGCTCGCTGCATTGGAAGCCGCGCCGGGGTATCGCCCCGCGCAAAAGTTGCTGTTGGAGATCGAACACCCGGAACAGAAGGATTCACCCAAAACGAACTGACGTGAGCGGAGATGCACAAGAGGATTGATGATCGAGGTTCGTGGTATCCCGACATCTCGCGAAAAACGAGCGAGATGTGGGGCACCCATCATTTTTGGAAGGGAAAGACTACCCAGGCAACAAAAGCATTGGGTGGCCCATTCAAGCCGTACTTTGGCTTGAGTGGGCTACCATGCCTCCCCCACTCGTTTGTCATCCCGACAGAGCGTAGCGCAGTGGAGAGCCTGCCCTGAGCGAAGTAGAACGGGGACCTGCGGTTTCGATCATTCGTTTCAGCTGATGCTCCAGTTCACCCCTTTAACCGTGTAGTCGAGAGGAAGGAAATAGCCGATGGTCACGATCCCTGAACTTAGCCAGGACGCAGCCCAACTGCAACAGCGCATCGAAAGGTTCTATGCGGTCCGTGATGGCATTCTCGCCCAGGTTCGCCAGGTAATCGTCGGCCAGGAAGATGTCCTGGACCAGATTCTTACCGCGCTGTTTGTTGGGGGGCATTGCCTGATCACCGGCTTGCCCGGCACCGCCAAGACGCTGATGGTGCGCACCATAGCGGAGACGCTGGGCCTGACGTTCCGGCGCATCCAGTTCACGCCGGACCTGATGCCCTCCGATATTACCGGCACGGACATTATTGAAGAAGACATAACGACCGGACATCGTACGTGGACCTTCGTACAGGGCCCGATCTTTGGCAACATTGTGCTGGCTGACGAAATTAATCGCACTCCGCCGAAGACCCAGGCTGCATTGCTCGAAGCCATGCAGGAACGCTCCTGCACCGTGCGCGGCCACGTTTATCCGTTGCCCGCGCCCTTCTTCGTGTTGGCAACACAGAACCCGATTGAGCTCGAAGGTACCTACCCTCTGCCCGAGGCGCAGCTCGACCGGTTCCTCTTTAACACCATCCTCGACTACCTAAGCGCCAGCGACGAACTGAAGGTGGTGGACCTAACAACAACGACCCATGTGGCCAAGGTAGAACCGGTTACCACGGCCCAGGAGTTGCTCGACTTCCAGCAACTGGTCCGCATGGTGCCCATTGGCGAACCAGTGGCAAAGTATGTTGTCAGCCTGGTGCGCGCGACAAGATACAAGAATGAGAACGCACCCGATTTCGTAAAGAAGTATGTCAATTATGGCGGCAGCATTCGTGCCGCGCAGTTTATTGTGCTGGCGGCAAAAGCGCGTGCGCTCTCCCGCCGGCGTTACCACGTCACCTACGACGACGTCACCTCGCTTGCCATCCCGGTGTTGCGCCATCGCATCCTGCTCAACTTTCATGCTGAGTCGGAACGCGTGGATGCCGACGAAATCCTCCGCCGCCTGATCGAACATATGCCGCCGCCGAAGGAGGCCTGATGCTGCAGCGCTTTCTCGATCCCGGCGTTCTGGCCAGTATCAGCAGCCTCGACCTGCTGGCCAAGACAGTGGTGGATGGCTTTGTCGCCGGTCTCCATCGCTCTCCGGATTTTGGCTTCAGTTCGGAGTTCGCCGAGTACCGCGCCTATACTCCCGGGGACGATCTGCGCCATGTCGATTGGAACCTATTTGCCCGCACGGAGCGCTGCTACCTGAAGCGCTATCGCGGGGATACCAATAGCCAACTCACCATCCTGCTCGACGCCAGCAATTCGATGGATTACACCTCGAGTCAAGCCAGGCCAAGCAAGATGGATTATGCCCGCTTCGCCGCCGCCTCGCTGTTCTATCTCGCCATCCACAATCAGCGGGATGCGGCCGGCCTGATCGTCTTTGACGACGAGGTGCGCAACTACATCCGGCCTTCCACGCGGCAAGGGCAGCTGCACCGGCTGTTAGCCGGCCTGGAGCAAGCAGAGCCGCATGCCCGCACAGACTTTAACAAGCCGTTGCTTCACTTCCAGAATCTTTTGCATCGGCGCGGCATTGTGATCATGTTCTCCGATTTCTATGAAGACCCTGCCGTCATCGTGCGCACGATTGAGCCGTTGCGCTACCACGGCAATGAGGTGGTTCTTTTTCATGTGCTCGATCCGAAAGAGATACGGCCAGATCTGCGCGGGCCGGCCATTCTCGTAGACCTGGAGACGGACCAACGGATGGAAGTGATTCCGGAGTACACGCGCACCGAGTACAGCAGGAAGATCGACGACCATATCGAGCAACTGCGCAACCGCACGCGCGGCGCCGGCATGGATTACCACCTGCTGGTGACCGACCAACCGCTTGACACCACGCTGCGCGAGTACCTGGCCATTCGCCAAGGAGAGCGGTGATGGGATTTCTCAATCCATGGTTCTTGTCTGCCCTGGCGGCGATTGGCTTGCCCATCTACATCCACTTGCTACGCCGCCACATCGTTCCGCCGCAACCATTTAGTTCACTCATGTTCTTTGAGCGCGGCACGCAAAGCTCCACGCGCCACCGCCGGCTGCGCTACCTGCTGCTGTTCTCCCTGCGCACCGCATTGCTGCTGTTACTGGTGCTTGCATTTGCGAATCCCTTTATCCGGCTGGCGAATGGCGGGGTGAACGGCAGACTACTGCTGGTGGTGGTCGACAACTCTTTCAGCATGAAGGCCGGATCACGATTTGCGGATGCCAAGCAAGGCGCGTTGCAATTGCTGGCATCGAGGCCGCGTTCGCAGCGTGCCGAGGTGATGGCTCTGGGCGGCCGGCTGGCAATTTTGACTCAGCCCATCCAGGACGCTGGGGCTCTGCGTTCGGCAGTGGAGAGTATTCAGCCCGGAGACTCACGCGCGAATCTTGGCGAGTTGGCACGAGGCGTTCGCGCCCTGGTGGAGACGGTGCGAACACCGGTAGAGTTGCACCTCTTCAGCGATATGCAGAAGACGGGCATGCCGGCAAACTTTGCCGACATGGAACTGCCCGCGAATGTATCGGTTGTTCTGCATCCGGCCGGTTCACTCACTCCGAACTGGACGGTGGAAAGTATCAACGCGCCGGCGCAGCTCGCGGACGCGAAGGACCCGAAGAAATCGCGGGTGCAGGCGGTGATTGCCGGCTATGGAACTCCCGCTGCTTCGAGAACGGTCTCTCTCGTGGTTAACGGCAATACCGTCGTTACCCGCAAAGTGGACATCTCCCCTAATGGCCGGGCAACGGTCGAGTTTCCATCGCTCGATGTGCCCTATGGGCTCAACCATTGTGCGGTCAAGATCGATTCCGCGGACGGCTTTCCAGCGGACGATGTAAGCGTCTTCTCGGTCAAGCGGGCCGATCCGGAACGAGTGTTGTTCGTGCACCAGGCCAGCGATGCACGCTCCCCGCTTTACTTCGGCGCGGCGCTGGCTGCGGCGAGCCAGGCTTCTTTCACTTTGCAATCCATCGATAGCGAAAAGTCGGCCGACATGGATCCTGCGAAGTACGCGTTTGTGGTTCTCTCCGATGCGGTCGCACTGCCTTCCATCTTCGAGAATGCCCTGATGCGGTACGTGCGCGGCGGGGGCAGTGTTCTGATTGCAGCCGGAACTTCGGCTGCACATCATGCGCGCATCCCCATCTTCGGCGGAACTTCATCGGACGCACATTCTTATTCGCGCGATGGTTATGCCGTTGTCGGGCAAACCGACCTCACGCATCCGGCGATGAACGACGCGGCGGGATGGACCGATTTGAAGATCTACTACGTCGCAGGCGTGGACGCGGATGGGGCGCGCGTGATCGTGCGGCTGACGGATCAAACACCACTGCTGATGGAGAAGCAGGTTGGAGAGGGCCACGTGCTGCTGCTTGCCTCCGGACTCGACAACCTCACCAACGACCTGCCGGTTCGTCCTGCGTTTGTAGCGTTCGTCGATCGCACCGCACGCTATCTTGCGGGAAGTGAAAGCATCAGCGGCAGCCGGCTGGTGGATTCCTATGTTCCGTTGCGCACCGCTGCGGCCCGGGCCGGCAATCCATCCGCAGGGGTTGAGATCATCGATCCTGATGGCCATCGTGCTTTGTCGTTGGCGGAAGCGGCCTCGGCGCAGTCGTTCCAGTTGACGCGCGCGGGCTTCTACCAGATCCGCTTCGCGAATGGCCACAGTGCGCTGATTGGGGTGAATCCAGATCGTCGCGAATCAGACTTGCAGCCCATCCCAAATGATCTGCTGCAACTCTGGGGTAAAGGCTCGGCGACGCCCG
The DNA here is from genome assembly GCA_963736535.1 of uncultured Acidobacteriaceae bacterium. Lineage (GTDB taxonomy): Bacteria > Acidobacteriota > Terriglobia > Terriglobales > Acidobacteriaceae > PALSA-350. Next base: position 436,482 of record CAVTPN010000001.1, on the reverse strand, counting down.
CTCCGTCGGCCGCGGCGGGTTACGTGCAGGAAAAATATGCGCCCCATAGCGTCTGGTGGTACGTTATGCTGCTTGTATTGGTGGCGGCGGTTGCCGAGTCCATCGTTGCCAGCCGCTACCTCGGCACACAGAGGGAGGAGGCATGAGCAACCCCAACTCGAATCGAGACACGCTCAACCTCTATATCCACCAATTGCACCAGCGGTTGCGTCTGGGTGTATCGCTGCGTGGTGTGGCCATACTCTTGGCTACGGCACTGATCACAACCGTATTTCTTGTTCTCATTCTGAATGCGTTCGCTTTTCCAGTGCGCGGCCTCACTGGCGCTCGCTCGCTGTTGCTGTTGGTCCTCGCGCTGGCTGCGGCCTTCGGCCTTGCGCTTCCCTTCCTGCGTCTCACGCGTGGACGGGCCACGGCGGTTGCTGAATCCGCCTACCCTGAATTTCAGCAGCGTTTGCTCACCTTCGATGACCGGGAAAAGCGAGGAAACGATCCTTTCCTCGAATTGCTTGCGGCCGACACGCTTTCCGTAGCCAGGAATGTGCCGCCGGCAAACCTGGCGCCCAACAACCACCTCTATTTTTTGGCGGGCGCGGGCTTCGCATGCCTGGCCGTGCTTGCCTGGCTTATTGCCGCGGGTCCCGGCTACCTTGGCTATGGCGCGTCGCTACTCTGGACCGGGCCCAAGGCTACACCGCTTTATGACATCCGGGTCACTCCCGGCAACGTGGCCGTGCGGCGCAACAGCGATCAACTGGTGACCGCGCAGATCATTGGTCTCAAGCCAGACAAGGTGCAGCTGTTTGCGCACTACCAGAGCGCGCGCAATAAAGCCTGGGAGCCGGTCGCGATGCAGCCTCAGTCCGATGTCCCGGCTACTCCCGGAGCGTCCAATTATCAATTCCTCTTCGCCGGCCTTCCTGAAGACGTCGAATACTACGTCCAGGCCGGCCATCTGTCCTCGCGTCATTTCAAGGTCCGGGTGGTTGATCTGCCCGCGGTCAAGCAAGTGAAGGTGACCTACCGCTACCCGAAATGGACGGGCATGCCTGAGGTTACGGAGGAGCACGGTGGCGACTTGCGCGCCATCGAGGGGACGAATGCCGAGCTGACGGTGCGGATGGACCACCCGCTGCGCAACGGCCAACTCACGCTCGATGACGGAAAGCAGATTACGCTCAGCGGCGGCGAAGGGAATCTGTACAAGGGTTCCATCCTCATGCAAAAGGATGGCGCGTACCATGTTGCCGCGCTCGATCAGGGCCAGCCAGTTCGCCTATCGGAGGACTACTTCATCGCTACCGACAAAGCGAATCCACCGCAGATCGCCATCGATCGTCCTATCAGTGATTACCGCGCCAGTCCCATAGAGGAAGTCACTGTCGGCGTGAAGGCCTCGGACGATTTTGGCTTGAACAAAATGAGTCTTCACTATTCGGTCAACGGCGGACCGGAGAAAACGGTCGACCTGTTACAGAAGCCTGGCGCCAAGAGTGCGGATGGTAAGACAACCCTGAGCCTGGAAGATTTCAAGCTGGTTCCCGGGGATCTGGTCAGCCTGTACGCCACGGCGAAGGACGGACACGCGGAAGCGCGCACGGATATGTCGTTTATCCAGGCCGATCCATTTGAACGCGAGTTTTCGCAATCGCAGCAGATGGGCGGTGGTGGCGGAGGAGGCGGTGGCGGGGGAAGCCAGACGGACATTTCCAAACGCGAGAAGGAGCTGATCGCCGCGACATGGAAGCGGCAGAATGACAAGACAGCCACGCCCAAGGACTCAGCGGAAGCCGGCAAGTTTCTTTCTGAAGTGCAGACCAAGCTGCAGGAGCAGGCGTTATCCCTGGCAGCACGGATGGATAGCAGGGATTTGTCCTCTGCGAATGAGGAATTCAACAGCTTTGGGCATGACATGCAAGCGGCCGCCACGGCTATGACGCCATCGTCCGACAAGCTGAAGCAAATGCAGTGGCACGACGCGATTCCCATGGAACAGAAAGCGCTGCAGTATCTGCTCCGTGCCGAAGCGACCTTCCGCAAGATAGAGGTTGCGTTCAGCCAGCAGCGCGGTGGTGGAGGCGGAGGAGGAGGAGGCGCGGGTCGTGATCTTGCCAGCCTCTTCGACCTTGAACTGGACACAGAGAAAAACCAGTACGAGACGGCGCAAACCGGGTCCGCGGCAGAACAGCGCGCTAAGGCGGTCGACGATGCCTTGCAGAAGCTTGATGCCCTGGCGCGGCGGCAGGAAGAGTTGGCCCAGCAGCAGCGCAACAGCCCGCAAACCATGCAGGAGCGGTGGCAGCAGGAGATGCTGCGCCGTGAGGCCGAGGAGCTGCAGAAACAGTTGGAGCAGCTGGCCCAGAACAGTCAGCCCAAGAGCGATCAGCAAGGTCAACAGGGTGGTCAACAGCAACAGGGACAACAAGGACAACAGGGTCAGTCGGGTGAACAAGGGCAACAAGGACAGCAGAGCGCCGGTGGCTCGTCCAGTGGATCCTCTTCCGGTGGGCAGTCCTCCCAGTCCCGGGCCGGAGGGTCGAGAGCTCAAGTCGAATGCTGACGGAGGTGCGAGCGATCCTCGTGTGACCCAGGCATTGAATCGGCTGCGCGAGGCTGATCAAGAGATGAAGCGGAGCGCCGGGCAACCGCAGAGCGGAGACGCTGCGAAACAGGCGGCCGACCAACTACGCCAGGCTGCAAGCCTTATGAGCGGTGCGCAGCAACAACAGGCCACGGGCAAGCTCGATTCCCTCTCGCGTGAAAGCGACCGGCTCAGCAAGGAAGAACATGCCCAGGCCGATCGCATTCGTGGGTTGGCTGGCCGTCCGGAGGCATCCAGCCAGGCAGACTATACGGCCAGGCTTCAGCAGCGCAACAAGCTGGCGGAGGATCGGCAGCAACTCTCCGACGATCTTTCTCAGATGGAAAAGAATTTACGGAATGCCGCCCGTGAACTGGCGCCAACCCAGCCCCAAGCGTCTTCCAAGTTGCGCGACGCGCTGGGCGGCATGGACCAGACCGATCTGACGAATCGTGTGCAACGAACCGCCGACTGGCTCCGCCGCGGAGTCAATCCCAACTCGAATGGAACGGAAGAGGGCATCAGCAAAGGTCTCGATCAGTTGAGCCAACAGGTACACCAGGCACAACAAGGGCTGGGTCCGGGCAAGCCATCGCAAGGCCAGGGTGAGCAAACCGCTGCGCTCGACCATGTTGAACGCTTTCGCAACCAGATCGAGTCTCTGACGGGACGCGGGCAAAATCCATTGGGCCGCCAGCCTGGCCAGCAGCAGGGACAGGGTGGTCAGCAACAGGGACAGGTGGCCAGGGCAACAGGGCGGACAGCCGGGCCAGCCGTCAGAGTGGACAGTTCGGTCAACGTCAAGGGAGTTGGAGCAGCCGCGGTGGCCCGGGCGCTCAGATCGCTCAGAACGGCGGAGGGAATCAACGCGGGGGAAACCAGGTCGCTCAGGATAATCTAAGCGGCGACGTCGGCAACTGGCGCTCTGGCGGCGGAGCGGTGGGCACAGCCTGGAATAACATCAATACGGGGAACAACCATTTCGACCGGGCCGGCGGCCCGGCCGCTCCTGATAATTCGCCGATATCCGCTGATCCTGAAGCTACCTACCGGCAGGGGTTGTCGGAGTTGGACCAGCTGCACCACCTGGCCCAGAATGACCCCACAGCTCTCAAGGAGATTCAGGACCTGGTGCGCGAGATGCAGCGGCTTGATCCGCGCCGCTTCCCGGGCAATCCAGCGATGGTGGAACAGCTTCACACTGAGGTGCTCAGCGTAGTCGACAAACTGGAGCTTCAACTGCGCCACGATTCAGACGACCAGACGCAGGGTCAGGTGCGTACGACGAAAGAGCCGCCAGTTCCGCCCGGGTACGAAGAGGCAGTGGCTGAGTATTTTCGCCGCCTTGGCAAAGGCCAATAGGACGCTCGGTCAAGCAACGGTGCCCTCGGGCCCAAGAGGGCTCCTGAGAGCTGACTAAAGTAACCTCCGAAACGATCACCGTCGGTTGAAGAAAAGAGTCTCGGCACTAAATCCGATTCCGGGACCGCTGTATCCTGTGAGCAGATGATTTCGGCACAGCGGGCGGCTCTCGCGTACCTCTTGCTGGTCGGCAGTTGCCGGTAGTTTCGGCCTAAGGCGAGCGAAGGACGGTTTTACCGCCGTCCGGTGCCACACCCGATCCCTGTCACAAATACAGAATCAAGCGTCCCGCCCACGGCGGGATTTTTTATTGCCCCACCAGGCGGCCCGTCTCGATAGGCAGCCGGGCTGCGAACCTTTCATCCACTAGCCAATTCCCCATGGAGGCACGACGCTCCCCTTTGTCATCCCGAGCGAAGCCGAGGGACCTGCGGTGCGCCTTTCGGTCGCAACCACTCTTAAAACCCTCCATCCGAATAACCAACGCCAAGGACCGCCAACCAGCTTAAACTTGTCATCCCGAGAGGTTGTGACTTTTTGATTTTTGAGCTTTTGGCACACCCAACCGGAAGGTTTTTTAAACTCCCAGAAGACCGTCATCCTGAGCGAAGCGCCTCGCAGATCTATCGCTTAACAAAGGTTTTTGGCGCGCAGTCGAAGGACCCCGAGGATGCTTGCTGGCCGACGCCCTTCAGAGCTTTCCGACCACCAAAACCTGAAAGAAAATCAATAAAGTCACAACCTCCGACCGGAGCGAAGCGTAGTGGAGGGACCTGCTGTGCGCCTTTCCTAAACGCAACTGCCTGCTTCCCTCAGCATGAGAGCCCCCCTGTCCAACTGAAAGTCCTATATCAACTCAGGAGCCACCTATGCCCAAAAATAAAGTCAGCGATCCCATCACCGATCAGGAAATAGCCTTTGCCCTTCTGGTCCTCTCTGGCGCCATGACCGACCGTCATGCCGCCGAAGCCGTCGGCCTCCACCCCGACTCCGCCGCCTACACGAAAGCCAAACCCAGTGTCCGCGCCTACATGATCGAGCACCGCCGCCGCCGTCCAGCAACAACTCGTCCAGCAAGACGCCGAGGAACTGCGCCCTCTGAGCCCGAACCGCGAGCAAGTACTGGCACGCCTCTGGGAACTCGCCCACCTCAGCCCCGAAATGACCCGAAACAGCATTACCGGACAGGTCAAGGCCATTTCCATGATCGTGGCCATGCAAGACTTCATCCCCGACCGTCGCGCCCTCTCTGGGGAGAAGAAATCCGCCCCTGCGCCGGTCAACGCGGAAATCTATACCTCCGCTTGGCTTCGCGAGCAGCAGGCCTCTGCCCATGCCACAACGAATGACCCGCAGCCAAGCCCTTCCCCCAACCAGGAAGAAGCACAGCAAGAAGAAGCATCTAGCGTCCCCGCCTGTCCCGGCGCGCCGTGGAAGCCCGGCCTCGCTCCCCGCTCGCCGGCAGAGGCGCCTCCGGACCCTGGCCAGAGCCAGCCCACCTTCGCCCTTCGCGTTCCCCTCGCGGAAAACCTGCCGCCTTATGTCCCCCAGGTCACTTTTGTTCCAGACACGAGAGTTCCTCACTCCATAAAAAAGAACCCCTTTGCCCGCTTCCGCTGAACTGCAAATGCCAAAAAGGACCCAAAAATATCGAATTTTATAAATAACGGCCGGCTAAGCCACTACCGCATATCGCCCGCCCAAGGAAGCAATCCAGGAAAAAAGGTAATTTGGACAACTCTGTAGCCGCGTGGCTTGTTCAGCCCAGTTCCATAGAGCTTCCACGTCCCGCAAAGGGGCGGTCATTTTGAACAAGGACTGAAATGAATGGTTGCCGGCATCGCCGCACAAAAGCCGGCGAAGCGCAGAATCACCTGAGCAATCACTTACCAGGGTAATTCTTAAACAGCTCCGGGAACTGCTGCTTGAGAGCTTCGATCTTCGGGCGGTCACACACCATGATGTAAGGATTGGTCGGATTATGCAGGGCGTAGTCCTGATGGTAGGACTCAGCCTCATAAAAGCCCTTCAAAGGAACAACCTGGGTCACGATCGGTTTGGGAAAGATCCTGGCGGCATCCAGTTGCGCAATGTAGTCCTTGCTAATCTTCTGCTGCTCGTCGCTGGCATAGAAAATAACCGAACGGTAAGACGAACCCACGTCCGGCCCCTGGCGGTTTAGCTGGGTGGGGTCGTGGGCGACGGAAAAGAAGATGCGCAGGAGCTGGCCATAGGTGATTTGCGAGGGGTCGAAGACGACCTTCACCGACTCCGCGTGCCCGGTATTCTCCTGGGTCACCTGGTCGTACGTCGCGGTGGCTCTCGAGCCGCCGGCGTAGCCCGCGGTCGTAGAAAGCACCCCTTTAACACGCTCAAAGACCGACTGAGTACCCCAGAAACAGCCGCCGGCAAACACTGCAGTCTGCTTCCCCGGAGCCTGGGCAAGAGCGCTATCGCTTGCCGGAGGGGGTATCGGCGCCCTTGCGGCCGCGCTGCACCCGGTGCAGGCAGCAAAAGCCACCAAAAAAGCAATCACCTTGTTACGCATCGCAAAGGAGCTGAACATACAAACCTCCACCCGGTATTGAGACGAACTTACGATAAAGAAGTTACAGCCAATAGCAAAGGCCCGCCTTCTGCTTCATTGGTTTGGGTCGTGTCGTCTTATCACCTTCGGTAACCCGTTATACTGGAAGAGTATCTACCACGGGGAAAGACATATGGCGATTCAAGGTCTCGGCTACCGCTAAGCTGTTTGTTTTCTTTACCATGCTAGGTGTGTTCCCATCCGGCGCGGTCAATGTTAGCACCCAGGCGGCCCCCCCTTCTTACCGGCTGCGCCTCTATCACCTGCATACCGGCGAACATATCGACGTGGTCTATCGGATAGGTGATCAGTACCTGCCCGATCGTATCGCAGAGTTAGACCATTTTCTGCGCGACCACCGCACCGGTGACGTGAAGGAGTATGACCTGAAGGAATTCGATCTGCTGCACGATCTGCTGGTCAAGCTGGGACATCCCGACGGCGAAATCGATATCGTCTGCGGTTACCGCACCCCCTGGAGCAACAACTACCTGCGGCAACATGGCCACGGGGTTGCCGAGCATAGCCAGCACATGGAAGCAAAGGCCATCGATATTCGCATTCCGGGAGTTTCCAGTGCGGAGGTCCGCGATGCGGCGTTGTCTATGGGCCGTGGGGGAGTGGGCTATTACGCGCAATCCGATTTTGTTCACGTAGACGTAGGCCGGGTTCGCCGCTGGTAGCACCTTCCCTTATCACGGGTAAGGCGGCCCCTTGGCCAGCACCGCATTGAGTCGTCTGGTCATGGCCGTAGATGTCGTTGAAGAAATAGACTTCGCCATCCTCCTCAACCACCGCGGTCAGATAGATAATCACCACCGGAACTGGCGGCGTCAGGTTCACCTGCTGATTATCCGGGCCGGATTGCATGGCCGCCTTTACCGCGTCCGGTGTCCATTTGGGCTGGTCTCGGAGTAACCACGCCGCCAGCTCCGCCGGCTTTTCCACGCGTATGCATCCATGGCTGAAATCGCGCCGCGATTGAGCAAACAGTGACTGCGCCGGTGTGTTGTGCAGGTAGACGTTGTGCTCGTTGGGAAATATGAACTTGATCAGACCGAGCGAATTCGACGGTCCCGGCCTTTGGCGCACCAGCAGCTTGCCTGAACGCAATTGCGCCAGAACGTCAGCACTCACCGCTCCGCTGGTAACGATGTTGCCGCTCTGGTCAGTCACTTCAAAATTCTTCCTCGCCAGGTAGCCGCTGTCTTTTTGCAGCGCGGGAATGATCTCCCCGCGCGTAATGCTCAAGGGAACATTCCAGTACGGCCGGAAGACAATGTACTTCATGTCGTCTGCAAAGACAGGAGTCTCATGGCGCACTGCTTTGCCCACGACGACATTCATGCGCATGGCAATGCGGTGATCGGGTGAAAATACGCGCAAGACGAACTCAGGGATGTTCACCGCGACGGGCAGCGGCGAAAAGTCCGCCGGCAGCCATCTCCACCGCTCCAAAGCATCGTCCAGCTGCTGGACGCGAACGCTCAAAGGCGTATTCAGCTGGCGCACTGTGTCTTTGCCCAGCTGGCCGTCCGCTCCTAATCCGTGCCGGGTTTGAAAATGCTTGACCCCGTCGACCAACGCACCCTCGTAGATCCCGGGCTTTGCATTGCCACCGCGCCCGTGCGGCAGATCACCCAGTAATTGCAGACGCTGTGCCAATGCCTCGGCCCCCGCGATAGGCATCGCCGGGGCCCAGCGTCTTTTGCACTTCGGGCAGAGGCGGGCTTGATCCTTATCCGCAAGCGCCAGATAGGTCTGCAGGGCAGCTCGGTGCGCTGGTAGCCGAAGTATGGCGGCTCTACCTCGTTCAATACCTCGGGCACGTTGCTTGCTCCGAGGAGTTTCTGTGGCAGAAACTGTGGCAGATCGTACTTCTTTTGCTGCCACATCGATGCCGAGTTTGAAGTGCTTTGGATTGACGCGTCCGATGTGCAAGTCGGAGATGTAGCGCATCGCGCACACGGTGAGCGCCGCATCGAAATGCGCGACCGTGTTTGCATCGGCCGGTGCGTTCTTGAGCGCGCTCAGGCGCTGAGGCCAACGCGATGCATCGTAGTCTTCCGGGTTAAGCCCCTTTTGCCGGCTGCTTTGAAACGCGGCAATGACGGCCAGCGCCTGGGTTGTCGCTTGTCCGTCGCGGACCCAGACGGGCGTATAGTTCACCGCCTGATACAGCGCTTGAACCTGCTGGCGGTAGTCGGGAAAGTTCGGAAATGTCAGGTCGGCGAGGGTTCCCGCAGCAGCAATGGTTCGCAGCTGTCCGGCAACCGCCTCTGCGTTCAGAGTAGGGCCCGCCTGCGCTGGAGTAGGCGCGATTTGGGAATGGCATCCAAGCGCAAGAAAGAACAGGGTGAGGATGGGAACGATAAGGCCGCGTGGCGTCTTACTGGAATCATGATGCTTTGATCTCTGATTGTGGTTTGCGATTCGGCTGGAAGCTTTTTTGCGCTACGGAATCGGGGACTATGCGCTGGAGGACACGAGCGCCGGCGTCAGCAGCGAGGTGGTGGCCTCGACTCCAGGAGCCAAGCGGGTGAGGGTAATCACCGTAATGTCGTCGTCCTGCCCGAAGGCGACGGCCGCGTCGGTGGCTTGCTTCGCGTCAGGTTGGGTGGCGATCAGGGCCCGCAGGCGTTCGAAGCTGAAGATTTCGCCCACGGCATTGCGCGCCTCAAGCAGGCCATCGGTATAGAGGGTGAGCCTGTCCCCGATAGCCAGGCGGAGCTTCATCTTCTCGTACCTGGCGGTCAGATCCAGGCCCAGCGGCAGCGCGCCCGGCGAGCTGAGTTCAGTCTTGTTGAGGAAGGCAGGAGGATGCCCGGCATTCGCCAGAATGCATTCTCCGTCCGGGTCCAGCCGCAATGCCAGACAGGTCACGAACCCATCTTTCAGACGGCCATACAGGCGGCGGTTGAGTATAGAAAGGACTTCCGAAGGATCGTCCACGGTATCCGCCACGGTCCGGATAGTTCCAACGATCAGTGAAACGGTCATGGCTGCTTTCAGCCCCTTGCCGCTCACATCGCCTAACACCAGCAAGGCGGAGCCATCCGGCAGGGCGATGAGCTGAAAGAAATCGCCGCCGACCTGCTGGGCGGGCCGATATGCGCTGGTCACCGCGTAGCCATCGAGTGAGGGAAGCGTCTCCGGGATGAGCACCTGTTGCAGCTCCTGCGCGCTCTTGAACTCCTGTTCGAGAGCACCCTGGCGCTCACTCTGCTCAATCGAGTAGCGGTAAACCGCGTACACGATGGAGATCAGCAGAAAGGCAAATTCCAACGTAGACAAATTGAACGGATTACCGCCCACGATAAACAACGGCGATGAGGTCTTTTGCGAGATGGTCCAGTGAGTGAAGCGCACACCCTGACCCGTGAAATTCTGGAAGCCCAGCGTCAACTGGGTCAGCGCGGCGAGGATAGCCATCAGCCAGCGCGCGCGTATCCAGCCGCTTTCCGAGCGCGAAGCCAATCAGTACCAGCGGATAGGCTTCAATCAACATGGTCGGTATGGTGAGCAGGGCATCGCCTATCTGTAGAGTTTTACGTGGGGCCCGCTCCAGTCCAGCAGGGTCAACACCCCGTCGCCGGCTCCGCAGAAAATGGAGATGCAGGCCAGAATGCGGGTCCATCGGGGTAGAAAAGGATGGCGATCCAGCTCCAGCAGATACAGCAACAGATACCAGATAGCGATGTCTGCAAAGGAGAGAAGCGGCTGCGTGATGCCGTTAGCGACGGCAGCCGTAAAGGGCAAGCGGAGGCTGCCGAAAAAGGCTGAGAGCAACAGAGCGGAAGCCCATACGGACATCCAGAGCAGCACCCGTTGCTTGCGATTGCGGAACCAGGAGAGGAAGCCAAGCAAGGCGATCAGCCCATAGATGAGCTGGACTGCGGAGCCAAACAGCCGGCCCCGAAGCCAGCGATAGTTGAGATTACCTTTGTAGGCGGCGATGGCGTCGGCTGGCCCGACGAGGGGTGGTGCATTCAGGCCTCCGGCTTCGCCGGTATCAGAAGAGACATAAGGCGCCTTCCACACTCTGAAGGCAAGCACGCCGGCGCCTGGCCGGCCCAGCCCGATTATCTGGGCCGGGAGGTTCGCATAATAGAAAGCGTGCGGCGGCAACTTTCCCCGGTGACCGATCAGACTCCCATTCCAGTAGACCTCATAGGCGTCATCGATGGGCGGCAGCAGAAGCGCCAGATCCGATTCGACCCCGGCTACAGGGAGAAAATTCACATGGCGGCGGTACCAGGCATAACCCGTGTAGCCGAAGTGCGCCTGGTCGCCCCAGGGTTTGTCTACTCCGATCCGCTCCCAGCCAGAGTCATCCAGGGTGGGCGAGGCCCAGTCCGGGTTATCTCCCAAATGAAACTGCCAATCGCCGTCCAGCGCGACGGTACCCTTGCCCAGCCCCTCTATGTTCAAAGGAGCCGGCGGAGGCGCGGCCGCAGCTCGCGCAACTCAGGGAGGCGAACACGACAAACACAAAGGTAGGCAACAACTTACCGGGCAAAATACGCCTGATCATGATTCCAGCATGATACCCGTTCGAAGGGCATTTGAAGGAACGCAATCTTGGGAGCGGCGCGGTAGCGGAACCTGCCTTCTCTGTGCTGCGGTGGTTCCGTGGTCGCCGTAGCATAGAGTTGATGACCAGAAGGTTATCAACCCTTGAGTAGCCAAAAATGAGCAAGATATCAAGATTGTGAAATTTGGGACTAAACTTATCGAACCTATGTTGGGTGCTTGGAATGTGCCTTAAACGTGTCCGATAAAAAGCAAATCTGGCGTCTCGCATTGCCTATAGCGATCCTCGCGATCGTGATGGCGACGACGCTTGGGGCAGTCTGGCATCATCATGCCAACGCTCCCGCGGACACCTGTCCGATCTGCCATCTCACCCATCAAGCCATTGAATCGACGCCTTCGGGCATTCGTGTGTGTGTTCCGGTTCCCGCCGGCCCTGGGCCGGAACCTCAAGGTGATCACTTCTCCCCAAATCCCGCCGTCCGGCGCATTCCCGTGCGCGGACCTCCCGCATAGTCAGCCTCCTCTGTACGTGCCGTTCGCGGCCCGCCAATCTGTATACCGTCCTCCTTAAGAGGCTGACCTCCCATGCGTTTACTACGTTTGCGTTTTCCATTTCTGCTGGTCATCGTATTTGTATCCGGTGGCGCCGGGGCGCAATCCCCACCGGTCCAGTCGCCGTCGCCCCCGGCGCAGGCGCTTGCGCAAAATCAGGGCGCGGTGACCATTTCGCTCGATGACGCCATTCAGATGGCGCTCCAGCACAATCACAATCTGCTGGCTGCGCGCACCATGATCCAGCAGAACCAGGCGGAAGAAACCACCGCCAATCTGCGCCCGAATCCGGTGCTTCTGGGCGACTGCGCAGTTCTTGCCGATCTTTCAGCCAAGCCAATTCAGCGCCGACTACCTCGACAACACGGCGCAGTTCGACCTCGGCGTCAGCTATCTGTTTGAGCGCGGCAAGAAGCGGCAGCACCGCCTGCAGGCCGCCAAAGATATGACCGCCGTACCCGCTCCCAGGTTGCCGACAACGAGCGCAGCCTCACCTTCAACGTCGCCTCGCATTCATCAACGTTGAACTCGCCGAATCGACTCTTGGACCTGGCAAACGCAGGACCTCAAGAGCTTTCAGAACACCGTGACATCACCGAAGCGCGCTATAAAGCAGGCGATATCGGCGAGGACGATCTGCTGAAGATCAAGCTGCAGTTGCTTCAGTTTCAGACCGACGTTTCCGCCGCACAGCTCGCCAGGGTGCAGGGGCTCTCGGACCTGCGGCAACTGCTCGGATATGAATCGGTAGCGCCGGACTACGACGTAGCCGGGCTTCGACTATCAGCCGGTCAAGGGCAATCTGGACGACTTTCAGGCGAAGGCCCTGCAGAACAGGCCGGACTTGCAGGCAGCCCAGCTGGGCGTCACCGCCGCAAACAGCCAGCTTGCACTGCAAAAGGCCATCGGCAAAAGAGATGTCACCGGGCAGGTCGAGCTACACCCACATCGGCTATCCCAACGACGTCTCCCTCTTCGGGCAAATCCAGATGCCCATCTTCGATCGCAACCAGGGCGAGATTGCACGCGCCGGTTTTGCCATCACCCAGGCGCAGGAGCAGGAAATGTTTGCCAACGGACAGGTGCTGACCGACGTGAGAGACGCGTTTGAAGGCCTGCACGCCAACGATCAGATCGTCGACCTCTATCGTTCGGGCTACCTCGACGAGGCGCAGCAGTCCCGCGACATCAGCGAATACGCCTACAAGCACGGCGCGGCCAGCCTGCTTGATTTTCTTGACGCAGAACGCAGCTACCGGGCCACGCAACTCGGCTACCGCCAGGCGCTGGCATCTTACCTGCTCGCGCTCGAACAGCTTCGCGAAGCTGTAGGAACCAGGAGCCTGCCATGAACATTCGCATCAATCATTCCGTACTGCAGAATCTCAGTGGCTGATGGCTGCTCGGCTTTCGCACTCGTGCTCACCGCCTGCCACTCCAACGATCAGCAAGAGAGCGGGCCAGATGACTTCGTTCTCCGCGAGCACGCCTCCAAATCCGCAACCCCGCAGCTCTTCACTATCCCGCAAGACCAGATGTCGCACGTGCAGGTGGTCACGGTTGAGCCCACCACGCTTGAAGCGCACGCTTCGGCTTACGGGCGCAGTGGCCTACAACGCCTTTAACACCACGCCGGTGATTACCCAGGTCGGCGGGCCGGTCAGCAGGATCCTGGTGGTGCCCGGCGAGCATGTCAAAAGCCGGCCAGCCCATGCTCGACGTCAGCAGCCCCGACTACTCGCAACTGCTGGACGCCTATTTGAAGGCGGCCGACTCTTTCCGCCTCGCAGACAAGAACTTACGTCCGCGCGCAGGACCTTATCAGCACCATGCCATCGCCGAGCGCGATCTGGAGCAGGCCGAGTCTGACCGCAACCAGGCGCAGGCGGACCTGAATGCGGCCGAACAGGGAATGAAAATTCTCGGAATCAAGAATCCCGAGGACCTGGCGAAGGCCCCTTCGTCCGCGCTGATTCCCGTGCTCGCTCCCATCAGCGGCGAGGTGGTGGAGCGGCTGGTCTCGCCCGGCCAGGTGGTGCAGGCGGGCCAAACGCAGGCCTTCACCATCTCCGATCTCAGCACGGTGTGGGTTCTTGCCAACGTGTATCAGGCGGACCTGCTCTATGTTCGCAACGGAGATGACGTCGTCGTGCAAACAGACGCTTATCCCGACAGCTTCCATGGCCGGATCTCCTATGTCTCGCCGGCGCTCGATCCAAACACCAGAACGCTGCAGGCGCGCATTGTGGTGGATAATCCCGGGCGAGAAACTGAAGAGGGATATGTATTGCACCGTCACGGTGACGGCCGGCTCCATTGCCAATGCCATTGCCGTACCCAACGCATCCGTTCTGCGCGACGACAATAACCAGCCGTTTGTCTATGTTGCCACCGGCGCAAACCAGTTTGGCAGGCGCGACGTGGAACTGGGCGAAGCCAGAATGGCCAGACGCAAATCCTAAAGGGCATTTCCGTTGGAGAGAGGGTTGTGGGCGACGGCAGCTTGTTTCTTCAGTTTGCCAATTCGCTGCAACACTGAGGAGGCCGGTTCGCATGATTCATCGCATCGTTCAGTTTGCGCTGCGGCAACGGGCCTTGGTCCTGCTGCTGGTGGCGATCATCTGCCGTCGGCGGAGTCGATCGCCTTTCTCCACATGCCCGTGGATGCCTACCCCGATCTCTCTCCGCCGATGGTCGAGGTCATCACCCAATGGCCGGGCCACGCAGCCGAAGAAATCGAACGCCTGGTCACCGTCCCCACCGAAGTGGAGATGAACGGCGTTCCGAAGATGTCCGTGATGCGCTCCATCTCGCTCTACGGACTCTCAGACGTCATCATGACATTTGACGAAGGCACCGATGACTATTTTGCGCGCGAGGTAGTGTTCCAGCGGCTGAGCGAGGTCACCTATCCGCAGGGCGTAACCCCTACGCTGGCTCCGCTCGCCAGTCCATCGGGACTTGTCTATCGCTATGTGCTCGAGAGCCCCGACCGCACGCCGCAGGAACTGAAGACCTTTGAAGACTGGGTCATCGAACGCGAATACAAGCAGGTGGCCGGCGTCGCCGACGATTCCGGTTTCGGCGGCACGGTCATGCAGTATCAAGTGCTGCTCGACCCGGCAAAGCTCTACTGCCTACCACGTCACCGTGCCCACCGTGATCCAGCAGTTGTCCGTCAATAATTCCAACGCGGGAGGCGGATTCTACTCGCAGGGCGATCAGTTCTATTATGTCCGCGGCCTCGGCCTGGTGCGCGACACCTCCGACATCGGCAACATTCGTGGTCGGCTCGCAAAACGGCGTGCCCACTCGCATTCGCGATATCGGCGAAGTCACCATCGGCAACGCCCCCCGCCTGGGCGAATTCGGTTTCAACAAAACCGATGACGCCGTCGAAGGCGTCATCATGATGCGGCGCGGCGAGCAGACGCAGAATGTGCTCAAGGGCGTCGAAGCAAAGACGCACGAACTCAACGAACACATCCTGCCGCCCGACATAAAGGTGCGGCCCTACTACGACCGCAGCGATCTCGTTGCAACTCACCATCGACACGGTCGAACACAACATGCTGCTTGGGATGGCCCTGGTTCTGCTCGTCCTGATGGCCTTTCTGGTCAGCATTCGCGCCGCCGTGATCGTGGCGCTCACCATTCCCGCTGTCGCTGCTCTTTTCGTTCATCTTTCTTGCACGCGCGGGGAATCCCTGCCAACCTGCTTTCCATCGGCGCCATCGATTTTGGAATTCTCATCGACGGAACCCTGGTGATGGTGGAGAACATCTTCCGCGAACTGGGTGCGCGCGAAGGCCAGAACTACGACCTCAAGAAGTGATCCGGAACGCAGCGAAGGACGTCGATCGCCCCATCTTTTACTCCGTCGCCGTCATTATCGCGGGCTATCTGCCCATCTACGCGCTCAGTGGCCCCTCGGGAAAACTATTCAAGCCCATGGCCGACACCGTGGCCATCGCGCTGGTCGGCGCGCTGATCCTGACCCTCACGCTCGTTCCCGTCTTGTGCGCCTACTGGTTCAAGAAGGGAGTTCACGAGCGCGAAACAAGCCCTTTGAGTGGGTGCGCGATAAATATGCCGGGCAACTCGAGTGGTGCCTCGATCACCCCAAGACAACCATGATCGTGGCTACCTTGATCTTCGCCGCCACGCTGCTGCTGGTCCCTTTCATCGGCGGAGAGTTCATGCCCCATCTCGACGAGGGCGCACTATGGGTTCGAGCCACCATGCCGTACACGGTTTCCTTTGATACGGCCAGCAAGTTCTCGCCGCAGGTGCGCGATATCCTGATGAAGTATCCGATGGTCACCGACGTTGGCTCGGAGCTTGGGCGGCCGGACGACGGCACCGATCCCACGGGATTCTTCAATGACGAGTTCTATGTGGGGCTGAAGCCTTATGGCGATGTCTCCTGGAAGACCGGCTCAATTCATAACAAGGCAGAGCTGACCGAGGACATCCAGAAGCCAGCTCGAGGCATTTCCGGGAGTCATCTTCAATTACACGCAGCCCGCCGAAGACGCAGTGGACGAAGCATTGACCGGTCTGAAGAGCGCGCTTGCCGTAAAGATTTATGGCCCCGACCTGAATGTCCTGCAGAGCAAGGCGCTCGAGATCAAGCGCAGGCTCTCGCAGGTGCCTGGATTCACGGAGCTGACGGTTGTTCGCGAACTCGGCCAGCCCAGCCTGCTGATCGATGTCGATCGCGACAAGATTGCCCGCTACGGCATCAATGTCGCGGACGTCGAGGCGATCGTTCAAGCCGCTGTTGGCGGCCAGGCGGCTACCCAGGTCATTCAGGGCGAAAAGCTATTCGATCTGGTGGTGCGCATGAAGCCTGAATTCCGGGAGAATGCGCACGCAGATCGGCAACCTGCTGGTCGGCACGCCCTCAGGCCAGCAAATTCCGTTGAGCGAGCTTGCCAACATTCATGAGGCCGGCGGCGCTTCGTTCATCTATCGCGAAAACAACTCGCGGTATATCGGCGTGCAGTACAGCATCGAAGGGCGCGACCTGCAGAGCGCCGTGCTCGCCGGCCAGCGATCGATCGCGGACATTGCAAAATCCTTGCCTCCCGGATATCGGCTCAACTGGGGCGGGGAGTATGGCGAGTTGCTTGAGGCCAAGCATCAGATGGAATTCATTGGTCCGCTGGCCGTGCTGATCATCTTCATGATCCTGTTTGCGCTTTACGGAAACTTCAAATTCCCGTTGACCATCGCTCTCGGGCGTCATCCTGACCGAGCCTGTCGGCGCCCTGATCGCGCTCAAGCTGACCCACACGCCGTTCAGCGTCTCGTCGGCGCTGGGCCTGCTTGCGTTGATGGGCGTATCGGTCGAAACAGCCGTCATCCTTGTCTCCTACATCAACAAGCTGCGCCTGGAGAACAAAGACATCCGCACGGCAACCCGCGAGGCGTCGCTCTTGCGGCTGCGCCCCATCATGATGACCGCGCTGGTCGCCTGCCTCGGACTATTGCCCGCGGCGCTCTCCACCGGCATTGGTTCCGACACGCAAAAGCCCTTTGCCATCGTGATCGTCGCCGGCCTGGTTTCGCGGCTCTTCCTTGGCTTCTTTGTCAACCCTGTGCTCTATGAGATGGTCGCCCGCGACGGAGATGTCTTGCAGGTCTGAGGAGTTAAATTGCCTAGTCCGAAACGCAATAGGCGGGATCATGCCGAATGCCGGTTGCCATGAACTCTTCAATGGCCTCGACCGGTTGAATACCGCCCCTGGCTCCGGCCGCCATGCAATTCAATGCGGCCGCGGCGCAAGCGAAATCGAGTTGCCGCTCCAGGGGCCAATTCTGCAGAAGGCCATAGATAAACCCGGCGTGGAAGATATCTCCAGCGCCGGTGGTATCGACCACCGGAACACGATAGGCAGGGCTGTGGTGTAACTGCTTCCCATCCCACGCCAGCACGCCGTTGTCGCCCAGCGTCGCGGCGGTGAGACGGCATCCATAGCGGCGTTGCATTTGACGCAACGCCATTTCTAAGTCGGGCTCCCCCATGAGCCGGCCGGGAATATCCCTGCTCACGATGAGATAGTCCACGTTCTCCAGAAGCTTCTCCACGCCTGGATAGAGCTCGTCCAGATCGGCGATCACGGGTATGCCGGCATCGCGGGCCCATCCGGCGGCCACGGTCGCGGCCTCAGTGTCGAAACCATCGACGTGCAGGGCTTGTGCATTCACGATCCATTGGCGATCCAGATCGCCTGGGCTTCAGGGTAACCCGCTCATCGCGCCGGCAAAGTACGGTCCGCTCGCCCCCGCCGTCGACCAGGATCAGCGACTGGGGACTTGTGCCTCCCGGCAACGGTGATGATCTGCGCCTCCACGCCTGCGCGGGTAAACGCTTCTCGATGAAGAGTCGCAGCGGCATCGTCGCCAAGTATTCCCACGTATCGGGTCGACATGCCCCAGTGTCTGACAAGCCACCACTGCGGTGGCGACCTGACCTCCAGGCAACACGTTGGCAGAACTATATTCAATTTTCGAACCGCGTGCCGGGTAATCCGCGAGAGCGATGAGCGTGTCTGTCGCATTCAGGCCCACACCGACAAGGTCAACCTTGGACGGTTTCGTCATCCTGCCAGTGTAAATGGAGAGAACTTACGGGACCCTAAGAAACCCAAAAACCTTCGTGAACCTTGCCCGCCTCGTCTTCCAGTAAAGGTCCAGCGACAACGATCTGCTTCTGCCCGCGGGCAAAGACTTCGCGGCAGGGCAGATCGAGGGTGGGATTTTCACGTATGGCTCCCGGTGTACCGCAGCAGGCCGGTCTCCGCCAGCGCGAAGACCACGCGGCCGATGCCGGTCCAATAAATCGCGCCGGCACACATGGCACAGGGTTCGGTGCTGGTGTACAGAGTGCACCGGGCGAGCTCGGCTTCGGTCAGCAGCCGCGCAGCCTGGCCACAGGCCACCATCTCGGCATGCTGTGTTGGGTCGCCTTTGGGCCGTACGGCATTGTTGCGCGCGGCAACGACCGTTTCGCCGCGCTCGTTGACGATCAGCGAGCCAAAGGGGTGGCGCCCGTCTTTGCGCGCCTCGCGCGCCAACTCAATCGCCTGCCTTAAGAAATCCAGATCCTGTTCGGTTACGTGTTCCACTGCTTCCATGGTTCAGACCTCCGCTTTCGAGGAAAAGAAAAGGTTGAGAAGGACCGCGGTCGCGGCGGTCAGGAAAATGCCACTGTTCAAAAAGAGCCGCGCCGCATCCGGAGCGTGGGCAAAAGTTGGGGCGAAGCAATGGGCAGCACGCCCATACTCACGGAGATGGCCACGATGATCGCATTGCTGGTGCCCTGGTAGCGGACCCGGGTCAGTTCCTCAATGCCGGCCATGGTCGTCATGCCGAACATCACGATCGATGCGCCACCCAAAACCGGCCGCGGAATAGCGGCGATGACGGCGGCCAGCTTGGGCAGGAATCCAAGCAGGACCAGCAATCCGCCGCCGGCCGCGACCGCAAAGCGGCTCTTGACCTTGGAGAGCGCAAGCAGACCGGTGTTTTGGGAATACACGTTGTAAGGAAAGCTGTTGAACAACCCGCCCAGCACCGTCGACAGGCCGTCTGCGCGAAAGGCCGCCGTCAACGTTGCCGGGCCGATCGGGCGGCCGGTGATCTCGCCGATCGCCAGACAGTTGCCGGTGGTCTCGGTCATCACCACCAGCATGGAAAGACTCATCACCAGGGCCGGCAGCAGCACGAAATGCGGCGGCCCGAACAACAGCGGATGCGCCATGGCAAACCACGGTGTCGCCGGCACCTGCCGGAAGCTGGCCTGGCCAGCCAAGGCGGCCAGTGCGGTGCCACCCATCAGCCCCAGCAACACGCTGAGATTGGCGATCATGCCGCGGCCGAAGCGCTGGATGGCCACGATGAGCACGATCGTGGCCAGGCCCAAGCCCAGATGGCCGAAACTGCCGAAGTCCGCCGCCGAGGTGTCGCCGCCGCCCAGCCACCCGCCGGCCACCGGCAGCAGCGACAGGCCGATCACCGTGATCACGGAGCCGATCACGACTGGAGGGAAAAAGCGCAACATACGGCTGAACCAGGGCCCCACCAGCATGGTGAATAACCCGCAGCTGATGACCGCCCCATACAGGGTTGGAATGCCGTAATGGCCACCGATGAGAATCATGGGCGCGACGCAAATGAAGGAGCAGCCCTGGATCAGAGGAAGACGCGCACCAAACTTCCACCAGCCCAGGGTTTGCAGCAGGGTCGCCAAACCAGAAGTAAACAGATCGGCGCTGATCAGCGCAATCACCTGCTTCGGCGTGAAGTGCAGCGCGCTGCCTAGAATCAGCGGCACCGCAACCGTGCCGGCGTACATCACCAGCACGTGCTGCAGCCCGAACAAGAACAACCGCGGAAGCCCCTCTTCCTCATCGATTGGAGTCGGCAGAGGCCGTGCCAGTAGACTGCAGACCCGTGCACCGGGTTGCGAGGGCCCATGCTGACCTTCGGGTCGGCTGGGCTGTCATTGGAGGTTACATCATAGCGTGGATGGAAGCGCGTCGATCAGTAGCGCCCTTGCCGACACTGTCATCAGGAGACCTCGGCGAGAACTGAGACCGGTCTCAGTTTCTTGTTGTTCTGCGAAGCGGTCTCATTTAGTAATGGCCCATGACTCCTAAACCTTGCCGTCTGTCTCAACGCTGAGGACATTTTGTTTGTTGGCCGCGCTGGCCAGCGCATCCCTGGTATTCGCGCAAGCAAGGGCTGCCGCCCCAGCCAAGCTGGTGGTGAAGAACGCCTTCATCCTGACTATGGCGCCGAACCAGCGCGAGCCGGTGAAGGGCTACCTGGTGGTCGGAGAGGATGGCCGGCTGCTGACGGTTGCGGCGGGCGATCCTCCAGCTGGGCTGCTGGCCAAGCAAAGCCTGGATGCCGGCGGCCACTGGGTTATCCCTGGCTTTATCTCTGCCCATAGCCACCTATGGCAGAGCGCTTTCCGCGGCTTGGGTGCAGACCAGACCCTGTTGGGATGGATCGATGCGCTCTATAAGCCCGCCGTCAAAGCCAGCCCGGACGATATGTACTGGTTCACCCTGGATGGCGCGCTCGACCATCTGCAGCATGGCATTACTGCGGCTTATAACTTCAACTTCGAGGCGCGGACAAGAGCCCGAACAGCGGTCACCGCGGATGAGTACGACAAGAATGGATTTCGCGCGGAGATGGACTCGGGGATCCGCTTCGTCCACAGCATGTCTGTGGGCCGGGCTACCGCCTTGGGTGTGCAGCCCAGCTATGGATTTGAGCAGGCGCGGGTGCCATTGAAAGCCTTCCTGGATTGGACAGCCACGCAGCCGAAGTCGAGCAATTTTCTTTCCGTAATGATCAGCGGCGGGACGGCATTCAACAATACCTATCAACAAACCTTGATGGAAAAGCAGCTGGGAGACGAGTTCCATCTGGGAAACGAAACCCACTACCTGGAACCGCCGGAGACGCAGTACGAGCAGCAAAGCAAGTTTCGCTGGTTCATGGATAGCGGGTTGCTTTCGAAGCAGCTGATCTTCGGACACTTCATTCATACCAACAGCTTCATTCTGGCGGAGAGCGCGAAAGCGGGGGTGGCGATGTCCTGGAATCCCCTCTCAAATGGGCGGCTGGCGTCGGGAGTGGCGGACATCCCCGCTTACTTGAAGGCCGGCATCCGGGTGGGCATGGGCGTCGATGGCGAGGCCAGCGCCGATATAGCGGATCCATTCGAAAATATGCGCACTGGGCTCTACGCGATCCGCGACAAGTACGAGAATGCGACCATCATGAGCCCGTACGACGTGCTGCGGCTGCACACCATGGGCAGCGCGGATGTGCTCGGGGTGGCCGACCGCCTGGGCAGCCTGGAGCCGGGTAAGTTTGCCGACTTCCTGGTGATCGATCCGACCCGCTTCC
Organism: uncultured Acidobacteriaceae bacterium; assembly: GCA_963736535.1. GTDB lineage: Bacteria > Acidobacteriota > Terriglobia > Terriglobales > Acidobacteriaceae > PALSA-350. The sequence goes on along the minus strand of CAVTPN010000001.1, from coordinate 414,931 downwards.
GGACGATTTTCGATCCCTATGCTTCCCTGGTGTTTGTAGCCGGGGAGCGCGATCTGGAACGGGTGTACGTGGGCGGCGATTTGCTGGTGCAGAACGGAGCCATGCTCAAACAAGACATGGCGAAGGAGAGAGCAGAAGTGAACAAGCGCGTGGCTGCTTTGCGCTGAGAAAAAAAGATCGCCAAATGTCCAAATCGCCGGCCCTCGCGCGTCATGGTAGTAGCGGATGACAATATCCGCCTAAAATCCATGACGGAGGTGTTCTATGCAATATCTATTGACACTGTATGCGAACGAAGCTGGCTTTTCCAACATGTCGAAGAGTGAGCAGCAACAGGGCATGGCAGCTTACATGGCTTACACGGAAGCACTGAAGGCGGCGGGTGCTTATGTGGGTTCGAACCGGCTGCAGCCAATTGCAACAGCAACCACGGTGCGCACCGTCAACGGCAAGTCGCAGGTGCTGGATGGCCCCTACGTGGATTCGAAGGAGCAGCTGGGCGGCTATTTTTTGATCGACGTGCCCGATTTGGATGCTGCTCTTTCCTGGGCCGCTCGGTGCCCGGGCGCCGGTCATGGGGTGGTCGAAGTTCGCCCGATCTGGAGCATGACTGAGGCCAGCCGAGCAGAGAATCTCCAACGCGCTACGGCTTGAGAGACCAGCCATGCCCTCATGTGAAGGCGACGAGCAGGCGCGCAGCACGGCAGAAGCGGTTGCGCGCCGCAGCTACGGCAAGCTGGTCGCCTTTCTTTCCGCACGCACCCGCGATGTGGCTGCCTCCGAGGATGCGCTCTCAGAGGCCTTCGCATCGGCGCTGGCAGACTGGCCGCACCATGGATGCCCGGCAAACCCGGAAGCGTGGCTGCTGACCGTTGCCCGGCGCAAGCTGATCGATATGGCCCGGCGACAGCACAGCAGCGACGTGGCAGACGAGGACCTGGAGCAGATCGCCGCAGTGGTGGGCACGACCCCTGCGGATTGGGAGATTCCAGACCGTCGGCTGGCGTTGATGTTCGCCTGCGCGCATCCTGCCATTGACGGCGGCATCCGCGCACCTTTGATTCTGCAGGTCATCCTGGGACTTGATGCGGCTACCATCGCATCCGCGTTCCTCATGTCCCCTACAGCCATGGGCAAACGCCTGGTGCGGGCTAAGAGCAAGATCCGCGAGGCCGCGATTCCGTTTTGCGTTCCTGAGCGCGAAGAACTACCAGGACGCCTGGATACGGTGCTTGCGGCTATCTACGCTGCGTTTTCCGAGGGATGGAGCGATGCGGCAGGCACTGACACCGCGCGACACGATCTCACCGGCGAGGCCTTCTTTCTGGCTCGGCTGGTGACCGAGTTGATGCCGGCAGAGCCGGAGGCGCTCGGCCTGCTTGCATTGATGCTGCACGCGGAGGCCCGTCGCCGCGCGCGGCGCAGCGAAGGCGGCGAATACATTCCCCTGGGCGAGCAGGATCCTGCGCGCTGGGACCTACGAATGATCGATGAAGCCGAAACGCTGCTTCTACGCGCCCGCGCTTTTGGCGCCGTAGGCCGCTATCAACTTGAAGCCGCAGTCCAGTCTGCGCACGTGCATCGCCGCCGCACAGGCCGCGCCAACTGGGAAGCGGTGTTGCAGATCTACGACGCGCTCTTCGCCATCACAGGCTCACCGGTGGTGGCCATCAATCGCGCGCTGGTTCTGGCGGAGCTGCAGGGAGCACATGCAGCTCTCGACGCCATGCCCGACCCCGCTTGCGATGCGCGATTAGTCGAATACCAGCCCTACTGGGCAGCACGCGCGGAGCTATTGGCGAAGACAGGTGCGCATGGGGATGCGCGCCATGCGTACGAGATTGCCATCGGCCTGGAGCGCGATCCCGCAGTTCGCCGCTTCCTCGAGCGCCGCCGTCTGGCGTTCGAAGTTTCAAACGCCCGATGAAAAGTTGAGTCTCAGTGGATCGAATGGAGCGCCTGCGCTCCGTTCACAACGGCATCCGCGACCAGGCGCTGGTCGAAGGTGGCAAGTTGTCCACCGTGTGCTCTGGCGAGCGCCAGCAAATAGCTATCCGTCACTTGCGCTGAATCCAGAAGCCGGCCGCGGTCCACTCGCCTTGCATCAAGGAGGGTAATGTCATCGGGCCAGAAATCGTGGCCGGGCAATCGCGCACAACGCGGTCAGTAGTTCTGCAACCACCGCAGGTGTGCCAGGGTAATTCGGGTAGCGCGCGTGCCCCACGATTCGCAGGACACCGTTTTCCGTGAGCGGGCAAGTAGCCCAGGCTTTCTTCCCCGAGGCCGCAAACCACTCGTGCGCCCGGTCATGCTGGATATGAGCGGGGTCGATTAATGCGATTAGGACGTTGATATCGATCAGAAACCGTTTCAACCCAGTTCCTCGCGCAACTGATGCACTAGCTCTGATGTCACCCTTGGAGTGCCTGCACGCACCGGCAATAGGGGAACGCCATTCCGCATCTTTCGCCGGGATTCAAGTGGATTCAATCCCCGCCTGGCAAGCGAAGAGATGACCTCGCCCACCGTCCTCTTTTGCGTTACCGCCATTTCCTTCGCTGCACTTAGAACATCATCGTCAATGGACAGGGTAGTCCGCATCACCACTCCATCTGCATCGAACATCATACATCAGATGCATTCGTTTTTCCGGGAACCAGTAATAAAGCCCTGGAGTAGTTCAACTGCCATCTGGAAACCCGCCGCGGTGCAAGACCATAGGGTAGTGCGGAAGCACCTCAGGCCTGGGGACCGATGCGCGCCAGCCTTCGGGATAGGGCTCCATTCCGCGAAAGAGTAAGGATTGCTGTGCTGTAAGGTCGCCTGCCAACTGCTCAAGCAACTCTCGCAGATGGCCGATGCCCTGTTTGCCGAAGTGTGCCTGCCAACGCTCTTCAATCGTCCACACCAGCTGACGGTACCTGTCTTGTGCGTTCCGGCCCTTGGAAGTGAGCAGAAGCATCTTTCCCCGGCCTCCGGCCGATTTGGGTTGGATCATGGCGTATCCACGCTTGCCGAGAAAGCTCAGCGACGTCGCGATCGCCTGTTTCGATACTCCGGAGAGACGCGGTAGATCGCTCACCTCGACCCCTTCCTCAGGTGTGAGACGCAGGACATTGGCACTGATGGCAAGCGACACCTCCGATTCCCGCTCGAACTCAATGGCGAAGCACAGCAGAACCTTGGAGAGGAGTGAGGCCAGGGAGCCGGTGCCAGTGGCTCCATCCGTCGCCGCACGCCGCGAATCTTCCGGCCCACTGCTGAACAGTCCGTAGCCCAGGATCGGCAGACCGTCGGGCAACGCAACGCCGATCTGACTGACTATTGTGACCAGTGATTCGCGAAGCTGGTCGATGGGTTCTTCGCCGAAGCGTTCCCGCCAGCGTCCCTCGATAATGGTCTCCAGTGTCCGCCAGATCTCGATAGCCTTTCGCCCCCCGGGCGTAGGATGGACCGTCGCGTTGGGTTCGACGACGATGTAACCCCACCACTCCCCCATGCGGGTCAACCAGATGCGCATGTTCTTGGCGGGCATCTGCAGCCGATGTTGCAGCTCGCGAACTGTGGTTCCCTCTTCATCGACAAAGCGCATAAAGTTCGACCACATGACTCGCGACACCAGCCAGGGAACTGGGCGCGAATGAGTGGTCGAGCCATGGTTCGTCGTCCGATGCGGCACCTGGTGCTCGAACTCATTGTCGAACTCGATGGTAAAAGCAACCAGCGCGTGCGATAGCAGGGTAGGCAGAGGCAGGCGGCCATCCATGCACCAATGATCCCATGGGAGTGGCTGCTTGCCTGGTCTGGATTTCGCCGTGTCAAGCGCTACGGTGATATGCGAGAATCGGTTGCCGGCCTAAAATCCAGGAATTCCGACAAGGCAAGGTCTCATGTCTGACAAAGCAACCGCGAGCCCCCTTACGCTTGACATTGTCCGTGCGGGCGATGCACTCGTTGTGCGCTGCAACGGCAAATTGGTGGCGGGCGTGAACGATATTCTCTACGTCAAGGTCAGCCAGCTGATCCCGGACACCAAGAGAATTGTGCTGGACTTGACCAACCTTACCCGTGTAGACAGCATGGGCCTGGGCACACTGGTTCGTCTTTACGTTTCTGCCCGGTCGGCAGGCTGCAGTTTAGAGCTCATCAATCTTGGCAAACAGGTTCGGCAGCTTCTTGGCACCACGGGTCTCATGAAGGTGTTCGCCGATATCGGGCAGAATGGCATCAAGATGTGCTGATCGTGAGATACGTTCTCGCACAACTTGGAGAAGTGATTCATTCTTGACCCACGCAGCTCGGAGCATGGGTCAGTCTACTTTGCCGGCGGAAACAGCCGTTCGTCCCAAGCGATGGCCTCAGGCTTGCCGGCAGAGATGCGCGAGAACTGCGGATGTGCAACATGGATGACCAGATTGTGTTCTCGGCCTTGAGTCACAACACTCGGAACCCTTAAGACTGCACTTCGGGCTTCGTGGACCCACTGGTCGCCGAAAGCGCGAGAGGCCACCATATCCTCGGCGTCCCAACCTCGAACGTCACTGATTCGTACGTTCTCTATCGCCACATCATCCGGGATCTCGATTCGAATTACCTTGTGATTTCTCGGGGGGAGTGTCAGGTTGGCATGGACCAGAACCTCCAGGAGTGCGCCTGCGTAGGTCTCCGCCGCATAAATGACGCGTTGCCCAATCGAGTTCCATCGGCCTCCATGGAGCATTGCGCCAGTTGGATCGAAGATCGGATGGCGCGCATCGGCGATGCGATATGCGAACACCTAAGCCGGAAGCCCGAAGAAGAGCTTGTCGAGCAGACCTTCCACTCTGCGCGCGCCGAGTTCCGTGCGTGCGGCCTCCAATGGAGTTTGGCCGCTGAGTTCGCGGTGCCGCTTAGTCATCCACTCTCGGGCCTGCTCGCGGTCGTCCCAGGTGTACTCCGCCGCGGCGAGCACTCTGGCAAGACGTTCGGTTCGTTCGCTCTCATCGACTGATAGGCGCCTGGTTCGCCGCTTCCATGTAGCTTGGGGGACCACCTTGAACTTGTACGCACTTGCCGTACGGGGATCGGCATAAAGCCGGGCGGAGAGCCGCTCCAGGGAGCGCTTCGGGAGACCGGCCGAAACGGCAGATTCAAGCTCGTGGATGGTGCGGATCGAGCCGCCGAGGCCCAGAATGTCAGCGATCGATTGGGGTTCAATCATTGGCTCTCTCCATAGGCTCAGTATAGCCTATTTGTTGGCTCACTTGATACTCGGCACTCGGCGGACAATGCTTGGACCTGACGCAGTTTGCCCATGAGTGACGCCGAAGCCAGCTGTGACAGCGATCACAGACCCGGTGATCCCGCCGGCTCCAGACTTAGTATCGGAGCTGAGCACAATGTCAAACGACTATCTTGAGAAGGGCTACACCTGTATCTACAAGAGCATCGAAAAGGGCTGCCTGCATTGCAGGTCACATCAGCCCTGCCCGCCGCTGATCGTGATTGCCATGCAGTACGTGCGAGAGATGGCTAAACCTCCAGTATCCGATCAATGGCTGCGGCGCCGACCCACCGACGTGACGCTCATCACAGAATCTATGCCCGATAAGCCGTAGGCTTGCTCTTGAAGGGGAGGGGAGGACATGATGGCTAGCACAATCGATAACATCAAAACCAATGACGAGTTAAGGACCGCGGTTCTCCGCAAGATTGAATGGCGCCCCGATATTCAATCGCAGGATATCAACGTCAAGGTCTCGGGCTCGACCGTGGCGCTTACAGGATTCGCTGAGCGCCAGTGATTGCTACAGCGAACCGGCGTGGCCGTAGCGCCCAATGAAAGAGGTCCTTATGATCGGACATTGCTTCAATCCAAAGTGCAATGAGGAACTGCGCTATCTCCGGCAAGGTTCGGTCTATCAATGGGAGAGGGGTATTGAGCAAGACTTCCACTCCGAATTTTTCTGGTTGTGCCCAATCTGCTCACCCATATTCAAGGTGATTTCCGACCATGAGGGGGAGCCCTCGCTGGGCCCTGCCGAGCTCAAAGACGAGTGCGGCCGGAGGGGTTCTCGAATTAGAAGGGTGCTGAGGGAAGTGCTGGAAGAATGCATGGCCCCCCAACTGCCCGAGACTCAAGACGCAGGGCGGGTGACATTGTGACGCAAAATATTACGCTTCCTCTTTATGCAGAATCCATTCACTACGATCTAAAAGAACTGCTCGTGGCCTACGACTTTTCTGAAGCGGCAGACTCCTCGCTGAAGTACGCGGTGATGTTGTCTAAGAAGTTTGGGTCCTTCATTCACCTCATCGGCGTGCAGAGCCCAGCCGAATACGCCAGTGCTCTGGAGGCCGGCCCACTCGCAATGCAAATGTCTCAGCGTGACCTTCAATCTGGCCTCAAAAGTATAGAAGAGCGCCTGCGGGAGGAAGGGATATGGAGCTACTCCGTCCGGCGGATTGGCAACATTTCGGACACGATCGAAGGAGCTATTCTCGAGCATACGCCGGATCTTCTTCTGCTTGGCGCATTCGGATACGGTCGAATCGACCGGCCGCGTCTTGGCTCAACCGCCGAGCATCTCCTTCGAACAGTCCGCTGCCCAGTGCTCGTTCTGGGGCCCCACGCACTTCTCCGCGACCGGGGGGCTCCTGCTATTCGGCGCATTCTCTGCGCTATGACCTCAGTCGAGCCCCCTGACGGTATTCTCTCGTTCGTCGCCCACTTTGCTGCCCAAATGGGAGCGAACCTGGAGCTCGTGCATGCCTTGGATCCCACCCATAAGCATGCTCCGCACAAAGATAACGAGCAACGATGCGAAGAATGGGCGGGCAAATTGCGCGATCGAGGCATCACCGTGAGTTGGGCCGTTGTCCATGGGCGAGCCGACGAGGCAATTGCCGCTCGTGCTGCCAAGTCGAAGTCTTCTCTCATTCTGTTCGGCCTCCACCGCGCCGGCAATCAAGCGACCGACTGTGCCGACGGCGTGGTGAGCGCTACGATTCGCGAAGCGCACTGTCCGGTAATGACGGTGCCTTCTAACTTCTCGGGCTGATGTCAATGCCGCCAGGCACAGTTCGGATGAGCGGAGGTTCTGTATGACGATTATTGGAAGTCAGATTGCAGTGACCCTGGAAACAATTCTGTTTGCCACCGACTTCTCACCTAGCGCCGAGACTGCCAAGATATATGTGCGAGCCCTCGCAAAGCGTTATCAATCGAGGGTTCGCCTGATGCATGTAATCGACCTTACTGCTGCTTTCAGGACCCCGGATGCGGGGCTCAGTCTCGACATCTTTCGCAGGTTCGGAGGAGAATCCCTGGACCGCCTAAAGAAGGACCTGGACTCAGAGCAAATACGCGTCGAGACCGTCCTGTGCGAAGGGACAAACCCTGCCACCGAGATTCTACAGACAGCCCAGGACAGACTTATCAACCTGCTAGTGATCGGCACACGCGGGCACAAAGGCCTGGCGAGGTTGGTCCTTGGATCGACAGCGGAAGAGCTGATTCACCAAACCAGGTGTCCAGTTCTCGCCATCGGACCCGCAGTGCCGTCGCCAAAGCTGCCGGTAAGCTTTCAGCGAATCATCTACGCCACGGATTTCTCTCCGGAGGCGGCGAAGGCTTGCGTGTTCGCCTTATCGTTTGCCCAGGATTTTGGCGCCCATCTTTACTTGTGTCATGTGCTACCCAACCCGGACGGCCCTGGCCAGATGAACGACCAGGAACTGAACGATCGGTTCATCAGCGCCTTGCAGAGATTGGTTCCCGACGTGGCCCGGGAATGGTGCGAACCAGAATGCGTTCTGGAGCATGGATTTGCCGCGGACGGCATTTTGTTACTCGCCCAGCGCGTGAATGCCGATCTCATTGTGCTGGGGACGCGTAGGACGTCGCACTGGTTCGACAATTTCAAAACCGGCGTAGCGTTCCAGGTGATCAGCAGCAGCACTTGCCCAGTGCTGACTATCCGAGAATAGTCCCCGGACGCAGGCGAAGAACCTAGGCGTAGTCGCTTCTTTCGATACCTAATTTCCTAAGCTTGGAATTCAAGGTCGTTCGCTTGAGACCGAGCTTCTCCGCCGCTCCCCCACTTCCCCCGATCATTCCCTTCGACTCCCTGAGAACACGCAGGATGTGTTCCCGCTCTGCCGCATGAAAATCCAGGCCAGACACCGCTGCGGTTTCTTCCTCAACCTTTTCCAGCTCGGCCAGGGGGGCACGCAGGGTCGATCCCGGAGTAAGAATCACGGCCCGCTCAATAAAGTTCTCCAATTCTCTTACATTGCCGGGCCATGACCAGGCGACCAGAGCTGACATGGTTTGCTCCGGTATCTCATGAATGGGCTTATTCATGCGCCTCGCGTGCTTGTTGACAAAGTAACGGACAAGTAGAGGAATATCCGAGGACCTTTTACGCAGCGGCGGGATGGTGATGGGGAAGACTCTCAGCCGATAGTAGAGATCACTGCGAAACTCCCCGGTCTTGACCATCCTGGTGAGGTCGCGGTTGGTAGCGGCGATAAGCCGAACATCCACGGGAATTGTTCTCCGTCCACCAAGCCGTTCGATCTCCTTCTCCTGCAGAGCACGCAAGAGTTTGGGTTGGAGTTCCAGAGGCAGATCCCCAATCTCGTCCAGGAAGAGCGTGCCCATATGGGCGAGTTCCAATCGTCCGATTCGTTGCGAGATCGCGCCGGTGAAGGCGCCTTTTTCATGGCCGAAGAGCTCGCTCTCCAACAGGCCAAAAGGAATCGCTGAGCAATTTAACTTGACGAAGGTCCGGTCACGCCGCGGACTGATGGTATGAATCGACCTTGCGATCAACTCCTTGCCAGTGCCGGTCTCGCCCAGGATCAATACGGTCGCATCCGTCGGCGCGACCGTTTCAACCTGCTTCAACACGGTCTTCAGACCGTGACTTTCACCGACGATTTCCTCGAAGTTGTACTCGGTGCGCAGCTCCTCCTCAAGATAGCGTTTCTCTTCTTTCAGCTTGCTACTGAACTGAACAATTCGGCGGTAGCCGTGGTCGATCTCGATCGTCCCAGCGATCAGGCTGGCCGCCTGGAGGAGCATCTCTATGTGGCGTTGGTCGAAGGCGGCTTGCTTCCGGCTGCCCACGAAAAGGGCACCGATCACTTCACCACGGCAGTTCAGAGGAACCCAGCAACCCGACTTTACTCCGGCCTTCAGTTGGTAGGTGGGTGGACCAGCGTTCTTGCCGTCGAGTTGGCTCATGAGAAGTGGTTCCTGGTTAATGAGGACCCAGCCTTCCGGCGTTCCTTTGAGGGGGAGAATATCCTCCTGAGAAGAGGCCGGTTCGCCGGCAGAAGGTAGTTCCTGCAGGTGCAGCTCGTTAGCGTTGCTGAGGTCATAAAGCGCAATCGCCGCGTAGTCATGGGGAATCAACCGCTGAAGGCTGGCCTCGATGACAGACAACATCTGGCGGATGTCCGGGTTGGCCAGTACCGCTTTGCCGAGTTCTAGCACCAGCGACTCTTCGGCCCGCTTGCGATCTGTGAAGTCACGCGTGACTTTAGAAAATCCAACAAGGTGACCATCTTGACCCCGCAAGGCAGTGATGATCACATTAGCCCAGAAGCGCGAGCCGTCTTTGCGTATCCTCCAGCCTTCGTCTTCGAATCTGCCTTCGACTGCAGCTACTTCTAATTCGTGCTGGGGCTTGCCCCGCTCGACAATTTCCTGGGGTAGAATTTCGAGAAGTGCTGGCCGAGGATCTCTTCTGCTTTGTATCCCTTAATTCGTTCCGCGCCGGAATTCCAGGTGGCGACTCTTCCTTCCGGATCGAGCATGAAGATCGCATAGTCTATGGCGCCTTCCACCAACAGTCGAAATCGCTCTTCGCTCTGGCGCAAAGCAGTCTCCGCCTGCTTGCGCTCGGTGATGTCCCGCACCACTGTCAAGACGGAATGGTCGCCGCCAGCCTCGACTGGGCTGAGCATGATGTCGACGGGAAACTCAGTTCCGTCTTTCCGGAGGCCATAGAGTTCGAGGCCGGTTCCCATTGGACGCACAATGGGCGCAGCCGCATACGCACCGCGACGTTGAGGGTGCCGGCCGCGAAATCGTTCAGGGATGAGAATTTCTACGAGGTTTCCGATCAGCTCTTTTTGGCTATAGCCGAAAAGCCGTTCGGTTGCCGGACTGGCCGCCGAGATGTGGCCGTCGATGGTGGTAACAATGATTGCATCCGGAGAAGCCAGAAAAAGCTTTTCGAACAGCGCGTGCGCATGCTCAGACGCGTCCTTTGGGGCGAGCGGCTCGAGCTTAGAACCTGCGGATGCGTCATTGTGCACTTTTGACGTAGATGCCTTCAGAATATCGAGGAGTATACCAGCAACGCCAAAGTGCCACTCACTCGCAGAGCGACTCTCCGTCAGTCTCCGCTGATCGCCATGAGCGCCGAGCGATCGGGAATCATGACTGTGGTTCCTCTGAGGGTAACGAGATGTTTATGCTTGAAATCGCTGAGCGTCCGCGTGATGGTTTCGCGTGTTGATCCCAGGCATGCGGCGATCTGCTCATGCGTCAGGGGCACTTTGATTTGAGTTGCATCTAGCGCCGGCTTTTCATCCGCAGACCAGTGCAAGAATAAGCGGGCCAACTTCTCATGGGCCGTGGTTGAGAGGCCAATTGTGCGCAGCTGCTCACAGGCCCGTCCATATTGCAGATTCAACTGACGGATGACTGCTTCGTACGCCTCCGGAAAGCGGTGAACGAAGCGCAGGAAATCCTCTCGGCGGATGAACGCGACCTGTGAAGGATGAAGAATTTCTGCAGTAACCTCGTAGGGGGCTCCGGACATCGATGCGCTCAGACCAATGACCTCGCCTGGCTTCACCATTTGCAGGATGAGAGTTTTACCGCCTTTTGAGCTTACTGAAAGCTTGACCTTTCCAGAGCAGACAAGAAAGATTCCGCGCGCCGTTTCGTTCTCCATAAACAGGATGGATCCCGCAGGGTAATGGGAGGAAAGCTTGATTAACTCAAATTCCTTTGCTGCTGCAGGCGTCAGGTGGCAGAGAAATCCGTTCTGCTTCAGTTTGCAGTTTTCGCAAGTGGAAGTTGGCGTCAGTTCGCGTGTAGTCGGCATGCTAGCTCTCCTCGTTGGGCTCCAGCGCTGTATTTCGCTTGGCTTGATTGGCAAAATATTGGGTTAAGGGTGAGTCGGCAAAGACCTCCGCGCCGGTCGCCTTGACGATTTCGCGGAGAATTCGGGCGCCGTTTGAGTCAACATAGGTGACTCCCCGGAGATCCAGCTGCAATGTTGGTTGTTTGCTCAAAGCCCACAAGCCACGCCATGTCTTACCCAACTCGGCCGCCCAGGGGCCTACTACTCTGCCCTCGACCTTCAGTGTTGCCAGGGCTGTCTCGTGATTCATGGAAATTCTCAGCATTTGGTCTTCCTTCACTACCTCTCTCTAGAGCAAACGGCGTACCAAACACTGATAACGCCACGCCAGGTTGAGGTTTATTGAAAGCAGGCGACTTAGGAACGGGAGGCACGTCTAAAGACGGGGCAGGGCTGGGCCGGGTGACGAGCGTCGAGACGAAATGTCGTCGCCTGGACGAAGGGATCGTCTCGTGGAGGCAATGCATGCCGATGTACAGAGGTGGCGGTGCGTTGCGGCGGTATTCATACGAGCCCTCCAAAAAAGGAGGACCCCTCACTCCTGATTCCGTGGCTGTGATCTACGACACAGCAAGTGCGCTCGGGCGTAGCGTCCCTCCCACTTTCCGGTGTGATTCCTGTCACAGCCAGCAGGCCGTTGCGTGCGCTAACTTGTGTGCTAAAGCCGCCTAAGATATCCGGGCGGGGTCGACAGTCTCAGCAAGAGGAGCACTTATGGCTACCATGAATCCCGTCGCCGTTACATTTGAACGAATCCTCGTTCCGACAGATTTCTCTGAAATGTCGCAACGTGCATTGGAGTACGCCAAAGCAATCGCCAAGCAGGATAATTCGCAGTTGCTGCTTGTTCATGTAAGTCCACCGATCAACCTGATTACCCCTCCCGAAGCAGCCTGGATCGACGAATCTGAGATACAGTCGGCACAGGAAGAACGTTTGGAACAGAGTGGAGCCTCGTTGCGCTCCGAAGGTTATCGGGCGCGGACGATCTCGCTCGTGGGACCGCTCTACGATGAGCTCCTTTCCGCCGTGAAGCAAAACGAGGTGGACTTGATCGTGCTAGGAACCCACGGCAGAAAAGGCTACGACCGGCTTCTACTTGGCTCGGATGCGGAAGCCATCCTGAGGCACGCGCGTTGCCCGGTGCTTTTGGTAGGGCCAGCGGCGCCGGCGCTCCAGGGTAAAACATGGCATCTGCGCGAAGTGATCTGTGCCACGACTCTCGATCCACGATCGGCCCATGTTGCCGCATTCGCGCATAAGCTCGCGGCCCAGCATGGAGCAGACCTGGTTCTCTTTCATGCGCAAAATCCGGAGAGCCCGGACGCGGATTGGGCTTCGTTTGAAGAAGCCTTCCATCGCTTTGTTCCCGGAGGTCTTGGAAGCTGCTCGTGCTTGCGCACTCGGATCGTCAGTACCGCCCCGGGAACCAGCATCGTTGATCTCGCCAAGCAACGTGGCTGCGACCTGATTGTGATGGGCGTGCACCCGGCATCCTCGATGGCGACACATCTGTCACCTGGAACCGCGGCCACGGTGCTGATCGGGGCCCCCTGCCCGGTGATGACCATGGGTTGAGTGCTAGACGGGCGCGGGGCCTTCCATGAGCAGCGACGCTCTCGCCACGGTGAGAGTGTCGCTGCTTGATGCACAAGCTATTGGAGGGTGTCCACGCGTGCATGGTTAAGTCCTGATACCGGCTCGATAGGCTTCAGCGCCTGCCATTGCAGGAAGTACATCGAGAGCAGCATCTGCAGTCCCATGAACAAAGAATAACCAGCCACCACGGCCAGAGACTCTCGCTCATCCTGGCCGGCGACCGCAAGCAAAGCGCCTGCGAAAGCAAACCCGATGCCAGCCAGGATATACATGACTGTCTGCTCCCGCGTTGTGCCTTTCCAGGATCTGGCAAGAGCGACTTTGCCTACACTGAGGGAAAGGGCATAGGCGGTAAGGACATAGCAGAGCATTTGGATGGTTGCGCCCGGATAGAGAATCAGAAAGACACTGCAGGCGGCTGCGGCCGTGCTCACGAGTAGAAAACCCCGGAGCCTGCTCACCCGATGGCAACCGAGACCGGCAGCGCAGATCCAATCTACGCCGGCGATGAAGAGCAGAGACGCCGCGACCAATAACAGCGCAAAGGCGCCCCCTACGACGTAAAACAAGAGATTTGTCATCGTCGCACGAATATAGAAGAGCGCCAGGCCCAATCCCAACATCGTCCAACCGTGAATCACCATCAGTCGGATACGCGTGTTTTCTGTTAATCGAATCATATGCACCCCTGCCAGATGGAAGTGTGGCAGGGGGCGCGAAGGTCGGCGGTGATGCCCGTCACAGTTGAGGCCCTTGCCGAAATCGCTACGAGACACCCTGCGCCACGGAAGATGGGCGGCCATTCACGCGCTGCTGCTTTGTGCCGGGTCCGTTCCGGAGGGTGAATGTGGGACAGGGGGCCTGAGCTATGACTCGGTAGGCAACGCCGGTGCGGGAGGCTGCCGTGACAGGCGATGCTGCAAGCGCACCGAGGATAAGCAACTCGGGCCGTAGAGCCGAGCACTCCGAGACAATCTCTTCCGCCGGTTCCCCGTAACGAATCCGAATCCGGGACACGAGATGCGTTTGCTTCGCCCCTTTCAGCATCTCGTCGATGGTTGACATGGCTTCCGCATAGATCCCATCGTGCAGGCGATCCTGCTCCAGAACGTAGAGCACCGTGAGTTCGGCTGCCATTGCGGCGGCAAGCTCAACCGCGAACTGGAAGCTCTTTGCGGGGTCATGGCGCAGAGAGGTGGCAATGATAATCCGGCGAGGGTTGCTCTGTGGCATCGCCTTGAAATGGGGGCCCACGGTGCAAACGGGAATATCTAAACTGCGTATCAATGTCTCTGCCACGGAGCCGAGAAGAAGCTTACCTAACTTCCCCCTGCTGGAGGTACCAAGAATCAAGCGCTTGACCCCGCGTTCGCGAATAAACTCGATGACCTGGTCAACCGGGTACCAGCGACGCACTTCATACGCACAAGCCAGATTCTCCGCTTTCAATTGGATTGCAGCTTTGGCCAGGATAGCCTCAGCATCGCGGAATGCCTTCTCCTTCCTGGTGAAAGGAAATGCTCCGGATTCAATCGAGACATAGGCATCCGGAGGAATTACGTGGAGTAGCCAAATCATGGCTCCAGTCGCTTTGGCTTGTTCCATGGCGACAGGAAGCAGAAAATCCAGGTCATTCAAATCCGTAGCTACCAAAATGGACTTCGGCCGGATAATCGAGGACAGATGCATCGGATCCATCACGCGCTCCTTACGGGTAGAGCAGGATTAAGAGCAATGAGCCGGAACTATAAGTACAGGGCAGTGGGCGCCACGAATGATTGCCGATAGCTTGGTCCGCGGTACATGATCTGCCAGAGGGGACCGGTGCCGCGCGCCCAGAACAATTAAATTCGCGTTGCTTTCCTGTGCCGAGTTAACGACTGCCGCGGCAATATCACCCGTTTTCACCTGATATTGCAAGGTGCACCATTCCCCACAGTCGTTGGGCAATAGTTCTCGAAGTTTTCCCATCGCGCTCAGCTCGCTTCGTGCTTGATCCTCTGTGTTGGTTGCGTGGGACATTACATTGACTACCGTCAACCTGGCGTTGTAATCCTGCGCCAGTGAGCTGGCGTATTGAACCGAGCGCGAAGCCTCGTCGGAAAAGTCCGTGGCCAGCACAATGGACTTGAGGGGGCGATAGGTCTTGTTGCACATGGGTCCGGCCACGAGAACGGGATACTTCAGGCGGCGGATTGCCCATTCGGCGACAGATCCAAGAGTCAGCTTCGCCAGCCCTTGCCGCCCATGGGAGCCCACCACAAGCAAGTCGATGCTGTTGACTTGCCCGGCGGATTGAATCGCATCACTGGGCGCGCCCAGGAACACGATTTCTTTATGCTTCACGGTTCGCAGATCAGGGACGCGCTCTGCATATTTGTGGAGGTTTTCGCGCGCAGTCTGCAGATTCACCAGCTGGAGCTCGGGAATCGGCCCTGCCATGTCGACGGCACAGAGATCGGGCTCCACCGCATGGAGCACGTAAAGCCGCGCGTGAAATTCTTTAGCGAGCCTCGCTGCCAGCTTTACCGCGGTCGCACTTGCGGAAGAATAGTCCGTAGCCACCAGAATGGATCGGAATCGAAGGCCTACTGGCCCCAAACGAGAGCTCTCGCGCTCCTTTTGTGGTGAGCTACTAGATGCGGTTAGCATGACAGACCTCTTTCTTCGGCAACCTGTCCGCATGGTTACCGAGCGGACTTCCTGTTGTGAGGATCGCTTGAGAACAGCTCTGTGTCTGTGATCGACATCACAAGCCATTGCCTGGCCGGCAAGCCATCCTCTCGCCCCTACGCCTGTGACGGGTATCACGGTCAAACCGTGCTCATCCGCTTATCGTTGCGATGACTAAGAGAAAGAGATCGGTTCACAGGAGACGAATGCGATGAATCCCAGCACCCTGAAATTCAAAACCATAGCCGTAGCAATCGACCTGAGCGATGCGGCTTCTCCGGCGCTGCGCTACGCGCAGGCGCTGGCCCGAATGTATGACTCGACACTGGTGCTTGTGCATGTTATCGACCCCCTCGCCTATGCATTCCCGAACGGAGCGCCTTCCCTGCTTAGCGCGAATGCCGCGGCGGCTGCCGAACTGAAGAGGATGGAGGAAGAGACAAGTGCCCTGGGAATCCCAGTTCATTCCGTCATTGAAAGTGGGATCGTCTGCGAGCGCATTTTGGAGGCGATCAGTGAGCACCATGCGGAGCTGCTCCTATTGGGAACTCGCGCGAAGACGGAAGCAGGCCGGGTCGCGTTAGGTACTGTCGCGAGGCAACTTCTGGCCAAGTCGCGGTGCCCTATCATGACGATCTCACCAGATGCGCTCAACTCTTTGCCATGGGCCGGATGTTGGCGGCGTGTTCTAGCGGCAACCGATTTTTCTCAGGCGTCTATCCGAGCCCTGCGGTGCGCGCACCAGGTGGCCTTGCGGCAATTGGTACTGCTCCATGTTCCGCAGGGTGAAAATGGCCTGGAGGATATGCGTTGCAGAGAAAGACTGCGATATCTCGCTCCCTTCAATGAATCGCACACGGTTCCTGTAGAGCACATTGTCGCCCCCGGTTCCGCGGGCAAACTGATCGCTGAATATGCCGAGAAGTTCGGGGCGGATCTGGTCGTACTCGGCTCGCCCGAAAACGAGCTCGCAGAAGAAGACTTCAGCACCAGCACGGTGTTACAGGTGATCTCGAAGGTAAAATGCCCGGTACTGTGTCTACCCTTTGTCGAGAGTGCGAGTCCAGCGGAACTGACACATGAAGTTGTGAGTGCAGGCGGTGTGGGAGAGTGACTTTCCGCATTCGTTTGGCGCCGGCAGGAGGCGACCTTCACGAGATGGGCTTGGACGACTGAGACAGTCGCCTCTTCCGAGTTCCCCTACTTATCGTCGGTCTTATTCTTGTGGAGCATCCGCTTGATGTCGGGAGCAAACTCCGCAATCGCGTCGATGACCACACCCACCCACGCCTGGGTGGCAACGTTTTGATAGCCCTTCGTCAACACGCTGGGGTAGTTAGGCTCCCACGAGGCGACGGTTACGCCGGCCCCAAACGCAGCCGCATACGACATGATCTGAGGTCGTATTTTCTTGTCATCTGCTCCGCCGTAGGTGATGAAGTTGCGGACGACAGCGTGGCGAATTCTTGGCCACGCGCCGTCGCAGCTGCAGCGGTCATAACGAGGCTCGAACCCGACCGCCGCATTGCCCAACGAAGTTAGCGAGTTCTGAATGATGTTCCCGGCGTGGAGCGAGCCCAGGCGTTTGGCAAAACCGGAAGCGCCATCTCCCCAGTCCGGTTCGGTATCCTTGACCTGGTCGTGTATGGAGAAGAATGCGGTCTTCACGTAGATTCCGGGAGTTGTATAGGTTTGCCGCAGATACAGCTTAAAACGCTCCTCGCCGGTAAGCGGCTGAATGGGCGCACCCTTGGGAAGGTATGCGCCATAGAGCCAATTCACGGGCAGGGTGGTGTTGTCTGAAGTCGCTGGGGTTGACGGAGTTTTGTTTGGTTCTTGCGCGAAACATGAGGCGATCAGAAATGGCAGGACAAGAAGAAACGCGCGTGCTGTGAGAAACTTCGCCTGGTGCAGGCCGCGTGAAAACCAGCAGTTCATCCTCTGAAGCGACGCAAGCCTGCACGCGCATGTCATTCCATGAACATTGGGCATCGATCGACCTTTAGCTTCAGTGGCGAAGCAAATCTGCGGCGGCATTGGCATTCTTTGATGAACCGCAGGTCAGCATCGCAATGTGGAATCGCACTAAGATTCCACTAGTCATTTCATCACCCGCGATGACTGTTGGAAAACTGTCATTTGCGACAGGTCTGAGGAAATGGGTTTAGCGTGGTGTTTGGATAAGTAGGCGCCGGGGTTTGGCAGATCTACCGCAAAATTGGCGCCGGAAGGGGGTCGAACCCCCCCGAGGTTGCCCTCGGCGGATTTTGAGTCGGTATTTTGCGACTTTGCAGGGAGTCGCAGCTGCCCCGCAAAAAGTCGCATAAGTCATTTTGGTTAGTTGGTATCGCGGCAGGCAGTTCCGTTAGGTATCGCGGCGTGATGGAATCCGATGGCGCCGAAGTGCTTTTGCAGCAACATCCTCCATTCAGTGACAGCGGCCGTCGCTCCCTGCACGTTTTGCGGCGTTAGCTGCAAAAGAATGGAATCACAACGATACGGAACTCAGGCTAGTTAAGTATGGCAAAAATCACTCGCTACTCGCTCACCCTCTGCATCCTGGCACTTGGCCTGGGAACGGAAGGGCAAATGCTCACATCGCAATATGACAACGCCCGTAGCGGCACGAATCTCAACGAGACCAACCTGACGCCACGCAATGTGAACCCGCAACAATTGGGCAAGGTCTTCACGCTGCCGGTGGATGGAGACATTTATGCCCAACCCCTCTTCCTCGGTGGCGTTGAGATTCCAGGAAAAGGCCGGCACGATGTGCTCTTTGTCGCGACGGAGCACGATAGCGTGTATGCCTTCGATGCCTATGGCAACCCGAAGTCTCCTCTGTGGCAGGTGAGTTTCCTCAGAGACGGCGTCACCACGGTTCCGGCAAGCGACGCGCACTGCCCTTTCATCGCGCCGGAAATAGGAATCACCTCAACGCCAGTCATCAACCCTGGCAACGGGACACTCTATGTGCTGGCGCGCACCAAAGATTCAGCGGGCCGGTACTTCCAGCGCCTGCATGCACTCGCCGTGACTACCGGCAGCGAAAAATTCGGCGGCCCGACAGAGATTCAGGCCAGCATGAGCGGTAGCGGAAGAGGAAGTCAGCGACGGAAAGTTGGACTTCAATCCTCTGCGCGATAATCCGCGGGCGGCTCTGCTGTTGAACCATGGTGCGGTTTACATGACCTGGGCCTCAGCCTGCGATGTCGGCCCCTACCATGGATGGGTCATGGCCTACGATGCCCGCAGCCTTAAGCAGAAAGCCGTCTTCAATGCATCTCCCGATGCGGATGACAGCGGAATTTGGGAAGGCGACACCGGGCCGGCGGCAGACAAGGATGGCAACATATTTGTTGCCACGGGCAACGGCCGTTTTGACGCGGCCAAAGGTGGTCGCGACTATGGCGATACCCTCCTCAAGTTAGATGGAAAGAGCCTGAGAATCAGCGACTACTTTGCGCCGTTCAACGTGGACGCATTGGATGCCGGTGATCACGACCTGGGTTCCGGAGGGCCGATGCTGCTGCCTGACCAGTCCGGACCTCACCCCCATCTGGCAGTTGTGGCAGGCAAGGGGGGTACTCTCTACCTCGTGGACCGCGACCATCTGGGCCGTTACCAGGCTGCGAGCGACAGCCATGCGGTGCAGACCATTGCACTCAAAGGGGGCGTCTTTGGCTCGATGACGTATTGGAACCATTTTCTCTATGTGCTCAGCGACGATGATGTGCTTCGTGCATTTGAAGTAAAGAACGGAAAGCTCTCGCTGAAGGCGGCTAGTGGCAACTCCTTGCCCGCCGTATCCGATACACCCACGGTGTCGGCCAACGGGGCCAGGGACGGGGTTGTCTGGGTGCTCCGCTCCAAGGTTTGGAACGCGCCTGACAGGCCTGCGATTCTCTACGCCTATGACGCGACGGACGTCGCCCATGAACTCTACAATAGCGAGCAAGATCCTAGCCGTGACCGCGCGGGTTTGGCGGATCGGTTCAATATCCCCACTGTGGTGAACGGTCGCGTGTATGTGGGCGCCAAGCATGAGGTGGACGTCTACGGTCTACTGCCCACAGCCCCAGCCGGCAAATGAGAATTGGCGCCCAGCCTGGCGTTGCCGGGGCGGGCCGACCGCAAGCTACGCCGGGCTGTGGGAACAGGTCTTGGCCAGGAGCAACAGCTCCACTCAACGGCCGAATACATTTGTGCAGAATACCTTTCGTCATCCAACGATTCCCTTGCAGTCGTACGGCGAACCATACATATACGAACACAGTCAACGGGAACGTTCCGGCCAATCTTGGAACTATGCCGGGCGTGGTTCACCTCGATATGAATCTAAGCCGCGCGTTCGCGCTGAATCCCAAGGACAAAGATCATCCTCGCACTCTGACATTCAACGCGCTGCAGCGCCAATCTCCTGAACCACTACGAATGTCACTGCCGTAAATGCAGTTTTGTCTTCGTCAGCGATCGGTCAGCCTGTTGCTGCTGAGACAGCGCGGCGCGTTGACTTGGGGGTGCGGTTTGAGTTCTGAATACACCGGGCGCAAAGCAGGACTAGAATCTCGCCATAGTCAGAAAGGAAATGCGATGAGCGAAGGAATGGCCAGCGCAAGAATCCTTCCCATAGGGCCAGGTGTCGGATTCGCCGCAGTCTTACTGATTGCCGGAATTCTGGCGTTTTTGACCGCAAGAGATGCCAATCTCAATTTAGAGTTTCACCATTTGCACGCCCCCTTCGCTCCCTCTCTCCTCTATGGCTGCGTGTATTGGATTTGGTGGGTTGTCGTGACGTTGGTTCTGTGGACCCTGGCGGACCGATGGGCAGCCGCGTTCAAGCCTTCAGGACTGACAATCATGGCTCATCTTGGAACCTCGTGTATCCTTGCGACCGCACATATAGCTCTGGTTCAGCATACCCTCTGGTTCGCCTCGTGGTATTGGCCTGCATGGGGCCAAAATGGCAAGTTATACGTGGAGACCCTGGAACGCTTCGGGGTGGAACTTGTCATCTACGGATTTATCAGCTGCGTATGCGCGTTTCTCCACTCTCGTATGCAGACACAACAAGCCCTGGTTCAAAAGCTGGAGGTAGAGCGCCAACTCACCCAGGCCCAGCTCAAGGCACTGCAAATGCAGATGGAGCCTCACTTCTTCTTCAATACGCTGAACGCGATTACCAGCCTGATGGTGCAGGAGAGAAATAAGGAAGCGATCAGGACGATGGCGCACCTCAGTGACATTTTGCGAGTGACTCTCCAGCGCGAAGCCCCCGAGAAAGTGCCATTTGCCGAAGAGTTGCGGATCGTGGAAAGTTACCTCGCGATTCAGCGGGTTCGCTTTGCAGGCCGGCTCGAAGTCAGGATCGATGCAACAGACGAAGCGAGGCATGGACTGGTCCCATGCTTTCTTCTTCAGCCGCTCGTGGAGAATGCGATTCAGCATGGCATCGCGCCAAAGCGTCAGGGCGGCTCGATCGAAACATGCGTCAAGCGAGTTGGCGACAGGCTCTGGATGCAGGTCAAGGATGACGGCTGCGGCACGGATAACACATCCACGAAAGGTCACGGCATCGGTTTGAAGAACATCAGGGAGCGTCTCGCGTACTTTTATCCAGACAGCTATGAATTCAACGCGGTATCGCCGGCGAGCGGCGGCTACGAAGTCACGATTCAAATTCCGTATGAGCGAGCGCTGGCATGACCCTTCGGACAATCATCGTCGATGACGAGCCGCTGGCCCGTGATCTCCTCGCAGCCTTGCTTCTCGATCACGACGATATCCATGTCGTCGCGCAATGCCGGGACGGCCAGGAGGCTATTTCCTATTTGCAGACAAAACCCGTCGACCTCATGTTTCTCGACGTTCAGATGCCCGAAACAGGGGGCTTTGACGTCGTGGAGCGGCTTGGGCTGCAGCATCTTCCACCGACTGTCTTTGTGACCGCTTATCACGAACACGCCGTCAAGGCGTTCGATGTTCATGCTGTCGATTACCTGACAAAGCCGGTTACTGCGGAGAGGCTGGCGTTAGCACTGGATCGAGTACGTGAAAAGATCGCGGCCAAGGCTGCTCTGCTGACACAGGAACAATTTGCCGCGGTGTTGAACGGGCTCAGATCGGGCGAGGAGGTGAAGTCCTACGTACTGAGGATACTGGTGAAGGATGGTGAGAAGGAAATACTCCTTCCCGTAGAAAAGATCGATTGGATGGAGGCCGCCGACTACTATTGCTGCCTGCATTCCAGCGGGCGTAGCTACATGTTGCGTGAGACTATTTCCGATCTCAGCGAGAGAGTGGACCCCAGGAAGTTCGTTCGCATTCATCGATCCGCCATTGTAAATCTTGACCGAATCGCAGAGATCTATCGCGAAGGAATGGCAGAGGGGAGGCTCCGTTTGGCCGACGGCCAAGTTCTCAAGATGAGCAAATCTGGCCGTGAAAGGCTGTTGGAACTTGGAAAGATCTAGCCTCAAATTCTTTCCTGTGACTCCTGAGACCCAAAGGCGGTAATGCGCTGCCATGGTGAACGGATGGAAGGCAATCAATACATACCCGGCTCCCAGGACCATTCGCGAGAGCCAGAAATATGAGTCTGTCGCGATCGGCACCACAATCAGACAAATGACTGTCGCCAGCAGGCTCATGATATTGAGCACATCCAGTATTGGTATCCAGGTCGCCCTCCCGCTGTCGCCGAGGTTGATCTCTCGATTCACCCGCCATCCGAATGCGGCGAACTGGAGCGCGATTCATGGGGGAGCAAGTCTGTAGAGAGTGTCTGGGGTCATAGCTGCGCGTCAGACCAAACTTTCGGGATAACGAAAATGAAGACCCGGCTCGGCCGTCGTGACAGCACTCAAGCATGCCGCAGCGATGGTGGGAGCGGGATTGACATGAAACTTCTTTGGGAGAATCGGCGCAAAGATGCTCATCAATCGCAGTGCGATGCCCTCCCTGAAGCGCGGTTCGTCTCGTTCGCCGCCGATAAGGCTGGGTCGAACTATGGTAAGTGATTTGAATCCCACGAGCTCGATGTCTCGCTCGATTTCGCCTTTGATTCTTGGATAGAAAATCGCAGAGCTGACAGAGGCAACGCTCGCCGAGACGAGGACAAAAGTCTCCACTCCATGCTCATGCGCAGATCGCGCGAACGCCAACGGCAGCACGTAGTCCACCTCGCGAAATGCTTCTTTGGAACCAGCCTTGCCGATCGTCGTTCCCAGCGCACAGACGACGCCGTCAATTCCCCAGGCCACCTCTTCGGACAGCAGCGACTCCAGGCGATCGGACACAGGATTTATGAGCTTTGGATGGGGCGCCAATGGTTGGCGCGTTGGCGCGACCACGCTGGTCATGGCAGGATGCGCGAGAGCTTGCGCCAATACATTCTTCCCCACCAGACCCGTGGCACCCAATAACAGTATCTTCATCGTCGAACTCACCTCGTCAGCTTATCGAATGGATTGCTTGGCGATCCTTGGTTCCTTTGTCCCGCTCATTTCTATTTCACCATTGCTTTCACCAACAACCGCCGCCACGCTGCATCGGGCAAAATTCGATTCATCCAGAAAAATGGGCCGGGCTTGGCGAGATAACGTAACCGATTGCTCGAATCATTCGCAGCACGGTAAATTACTTTCGCAACCTCCTCTGGCTTGGCCCCTGCAGAGTTACTTTTCGTGAATACGCCCAGGAATTTGTTCATGCTTGCCTCGATAAGGGTCGCTCACCGCCATTTGCATGCTGCCCTTGCCGAATTCGGTACTGATGCTGCCGGGTTCGATCATCTTGACGCGGATATGAAACGGCTCCAACTCATAGCGCATGGATTCGCTCAACCCTTCCACTGCGAACTTTGTCGCGATGTAGGACGAGGCGTAGGGAAGCGCCAAACGGCCAATAATGGAAGAGACATTGATGATCAAGCCTTCGCCCGCGTCCCGCATGGCTGGAAGAATTTGCTGCGTGACCCCGATCAAGCCGAATAGATTCGTCGCAAATTGCTGCTGGATTTGCTGACTGTCCACTGCTTCAATCGGGCCGAACAAACCGTAGCCTGCGTTGTTGAGCAGCACATCAATCTTTTTATAGCGATTCAACGTATCGGTTATCGCTTGTGCAATGGAATCTGCATTCGTGACATCCAGCGCGAACAAGCTGATTTGCGGATGCTGAAGCACGGGATCGGCCTTGCGCGGGTCGCGCATGGTTGCGGCCACATTCCAGCCTCTTTCGGCAAAATAAAGCGCGGTCGCCCGTCCGATACCGCTGGAGGTGCCCGTTATCAAAATTGTCTTTGCCATTGTCCTCGCAATGATCCGGTTCTCACGGAGTCGCATTGTGAAACATCCTCATCCTGTAGTATAGATATACCGATTGGTATTTCAGTTGCAAATAGTTTTCGTGCGTTATTCTGAAGACGTGCCTAAAGCGATCAAGCAGAGATTGACCCGGCAGGAGAGCCGGCTCGAAACCAGGACAAGGCTTCTGGAGTCAGCAGCTCAATTGTTTGCAAGGGGCGGCTATGAGGGCGCGTCTGTCGATCTGATTGCGGAGAGCGCAGGCTACTCCAAGGGAGCGTTCTACTCCAATTTTGAGAGCAAAGAAGCTATCTTCCTGGAACTTCTCGACGCCCATAAGCGGCGCGAAATTGAAGCTTTGGCTCAGCTTCTTGCGCAGGACATCCCTGCGTCGGAGCTTCTGTCGCTGATCCGCAACTCTGAAAGCGGACGCGGCTCTGATTTCGACTTCGGTTTACTTTCTGCGGAGTTCCAATTGCAAGCCTGCCGCGATAAGACATTTGCCAAGACCTATGCCAAGCTGCACCGCACTCACCGGGACACCATGGCTGGATTGGTTATCAAACTGTTTGCCAAGCTTGATCGAATTCCACCATCTGATCCGAAAAATCTTGCTGACATCATTATGGCGTTGACCACCGGTCTCTCTTTACAAGGAACGAGCATGCAAGGACCTCTACGAAAAGGATTCGTTACTGAGGCGATCCTTCTCGTTCTCGGTCTCGACCACTTGCAGATATAGCGCTATTCCGCTCCGAAGGATCTGCTCATCCCGTTACCTGTTCTGTGGCGATGAGAACGCGTGCGAAGTCCAAGCGGCGAGTTCAGACACCCGCCGCGGAGCATCAAACGGAGTGGCCGTTTAGAATACGATTCCGACCCGTTTTCCGGCATCGTCGAACACTGCAACATTGTTCGGTTGTGTCTTGTAATTGCCGCGATGATGCGCGCCCTTTTCGCTCTATTGGAGCAGGTCGCGGTGCAACTGCTTCATGCGATTCTCAGTCAGCTTGATATCACCCCAGGACTGGAAAATCATCTCCATGGTTTCGGCATAGCCAGCCACTTCCTGCTCGTCCCGTGTCGCGAAGGAGAGGCCAACTCAGCTTAAAGCATTTATTGTGTTGGTGCCGGGAGGGGGGGTCGAACCCCCACGAGGTTGCCCTCGGCGGATTTTGAGTCCGCTGCGTCTGCCAGTTCCGCCATCCCGGCTCGGGAGGTGCACCCAGTTTAACCCAGCGCTCGGGATATGGGAGAGCGCATTTTCGCCAGAGGGAGCACGCGAACACCGCGAGACGGGTGGCTTCCACGGCGACGGATGGACGCTAACGCTGCATGGCGATCTCCGCACCGTAAAGCGCCAGCAGCGGATGGTAAATGACGGCACGAAACTCGTATTTGCCCTTCGGCGAGAGACCGCTCGATATGGGCTGCAAAAGGACCGGGCTGGGAGATAGTCTGTGTCGGCGTCGCCGTCCACGCGGCGGAACGCGAGTTGACGTCTTCCCCGAGAATCGGACGGTATTCAAAGCCAACCCGCAGGGATGAGCTATCGCCCATATCGAGCACCTCGCCCCGCAGCGTCTCCTGCTGGCTGGATGATTCGGCGACTGACCCGGTGGTCTGCACGTGGGGCGGAGTAAGAGCTGGCTCGGCGTTGGTAATCTTCAGGACGGCCGGGTTTGGCCAGCGAAAGTTGTCCTGCAGCCGTTGGGTCTGCATCACGCGCACATGGAGGCCATCCTTTTCCTGATGCCAGCTGGATTTAGGCTTGATTTCAGGGTGGTACTCGACCACCTGGTCATTTTGGCCGAGCACGCTCACTTCCGTCCTGGAGGTCGCGCGTACCGAATGCAGCGTGAATTCCTTCCAGGTCGCACGCGGCCAAGGTGAGTCGGATTCGACGATAGCGTAGAGCGCCTGGTTGTCTTTCTTTTTGGTGAACCAGATGTCGCCTTCATTGGTGATGACCCAGGGCCTCACGGCATAAATCGCGTCGGAGTTCACGAACATCCAAAGGGCTATTTCGCGCAGGCGCTCTTCTTCTTCAATCGGCAGCTCGCCATTCGGCTTAGGGCCGACATTAAGCAGGAAGTTGCCGCCCTTGGCGCGCGTCTGGATCAGCAGGCGAATCAGCTCGCCTCCTGATTTGTAGTGCTCATTCTGCGGCTGGTATTGCCACGCAGTGCCCATGGTCATGCAGGTTTCCCACGCGCCGGGCAGCGGCATTCCGGGAACGGTGAGCTCAGGCGTCTTGATGGCCCCCCGGGTAACGATGATGTCGGGATTCAGCTTCCATGCAAGATCGCGCAGGCCGACCGCTTCCCCATCAAGAAAAAGCGCATCGATTTTGCCGTAGTGTGTCAGCAGCTCGCGGATCTGGGTCTGATCGTATTCCATGAGGCCCGGGTTATTGCGCGGTTGCACACCGGGAACCGAGCGCTCGATGGTCTTGCCGTTCTGGTGAAGCCACCAGAAATCATCGGGCGAATAATAAACACCGGCGGCGATATCCTGGGAACGGAAGGCATCGAAGACTTCCCTGGTGATATCGCGATGAAAGGGCGTATTCATGATGCCGAAGGGGGTCGTCGTGGTCTCGAACATGGCGAAGCCGGAATGGTGCTTGGCCGTGAACATGACGTAGCGGATACCGGCCAGATGCGCCAAACGAGCCCAATCCAATGGATGAAAATCGTGCGGATCAAAAGTCTTGGGGAGGTCTTCGAAGAAGCGGTCAGTGTATTCCGGAGATGCGCCGACCAGTGAGTGGCTGATAACTACGCCAAGCTGACTGTCCACGCTCCAGTGGATGAAGAGGCCGAAACCCTGATCGCGGAACCACTCCAGCCGCTCCGCCTTATTCAGCGAGCCCACTTCCGGATCGTCCGCGGCAGCGGAGCAGGTTAAAGCAAAGAGATTGCCGGCGAGCAGGATGAACGCCAGCAGGCGCATGGTACGGATGAGCAAATGCGTTCGGGACATGGGAGGCCGACCCATCCAAATGCTGATTGAGGATTCCTCGTGTGAGGTTACCCCCAACCATATAGGAAACTGGTCTCCGCTTCGTGATCGTGGCGCGAAGTGGCGCCGTGGATACGTATTAAGAAACACGCGTCTTGTGACTTACAAACCTGAGATGGCACCTGCTCAGCGCTGGATTTCAATCAGTAGGACCCAGGCATCAAGCAGAGCGCTCGCAAACGACAGGATCACAGCCACGACAAGCCAATAGAGTCCGCCGCCTCTTGAAAAGAATAATGATGCACCGCAGACAATGAGTGGTAATGCGGACAACTGAGTCAGTGTTCCGTGAAGCCATTTTTGCCCGCGGCTTACGTATGGGTTGCCGCGCGTATGCACCCGCTGCATGACCGTGATCATGATCCAGACAAAAGTCCCAAGAACCATTAACTCTGAACCAAGCAGATGCTGCGACTGGCCGGGAACGAGACATAGGCTGGCAGCAAATAGAATTCCTACGAGGGTTACTAAAGCTTTGGCTACTCTCGGCGTGAGATGAGGGTAGGCAAGGACCCTGGCGAGGTTAACGGAAACTGCGACGAAGAGCAGGCCGGTAAGGGCCGAAGAGGCGCCCACTTCCGCAGAGAGGAAGCTTGACCATTGGGCTGGGAGGTACGGATCATCGAAACCGAGCATTGGTTATTTATCTCCGAGTTCCGAGTGCAGAGTACAGCCGGCGTACCGCGTATCTCTCCGCTTTTCTCAACGGATAGCAAAACAGCGGCCGTTGTGAAACCCTAGATCCACAACATCATGGGAATGCCCTACTGGTACCGGCGAGTCTTCCTGCTCGCCATCCCGCTTATTTTTTCGAACCTGACCCAGCCGCTGCTCTCCATGGTGGACACGATCCTCTCCGGCCATCTGCCCGGCCCGGCGGCACTGGGCGGCGTTGCCGTGGGAGGCATCTTTTTCAACTCTGTCTACTGGACCTTCGGCTTCCTGCGCATGGCGACCACCGGCCTAGTCGCGCAGTCGCATGGGGCCGGAGACCAGGACCAGGTCATGCACCACTTCGGGCGCGCGCTGCTCACCGCGTTGCTCATCGGGGCCTTGATCCTCGCCTTCCAGAAGCCGCTCATCTCAGCAGCGCTGGCACTGCTTGGCGCCAGCTCAGAAGTGCATCGTAACGCACTGGTCTATTGCGGTATCCGCATCTGGTCGGCACCGGCTGCCTTGGCTAACTACACCATCCTCGGCTACCTTCTGGGTAAGCAGCGTGCCCGAACCGCCTTGCTGCTGCAAGCGGGGATTAACATTGTCAACGTGATCGTGGCGCTGACGCTGGTCTTACGTTGGCACTGGGGCGTCGCCGGCATCGCCACAGCGACCATGACCGCCGAATGGACCGGATGCGTTCTCGGTCTTGCCCTCATGCTGGCCAGCGGCGCTCGCCCAAGCCATGTGCGCTGGAGCGAACTGGTCGACGGCGGAAGCCTGCGCCGGCTCTTTGCCCTCAACCGCGACATCCTTCTGCGCACACTGAGTCTGGTTGCAGCCTACGCCTGGTTCACCCGCACCGGTGCCCGCTCAGGAAATACGATCCTGGCCGCAAATGCGGTCCTCATCAACTTTCTTTGGATCGCCGGCTACGGGCTGGATGGGTTTGCCAATGCCACTGAGGCGTTGGTTGGCGAGGCGATCGGCGCACGACGCGTGGCTGACTTCCGGGCGGTGCTCAAGGCCAGCTCGGTTTCGGCGTTCACGGTCGCCGCTGCGATCTCGCTCCTCTATCTCTTTTTCGGCCGCAGCATCATTGCTATTTTCACTAATCAGGAAGCGATACGCTCGCTCGCCGCCCAGTTTCTTCCCTGGCTGATCGTCTTGCCCCTGGTGGCTGTGTGGAGTTTTATGCTCGACGGCGTCTTCATCGGCGCCACGCGCGCTCAGGAGCTACGCAACAGCATGGTGATATCCCTCGCCGGATTCCTCGGCCTGGCCGTCGTGCTCACAGCTCGCTTCGGCAATCACGGCTTGTGGTGCGCCATGCTGGCCTTCATGGCTCTGCGGGCGATTACACTGGCCCTGCACCTGCCCGGAGTCGAACGAAAATCATTTACGATCGCTGAAGATCCGGTCAAGGCATAGCTCGGCCGAGTCGATGTGAATGTCTTTATTTTTCGCCTGTAGCGTCACGCGCGGGCTTCCCGGCGGAGCCACTCACAACGCGAGAACCAGGGCAAGAAATCCTAATGCAAAACAGAAGTGCGTTGATCAGTCCGTCCGTCAGAAATGGCAGTTCCCCGGGTCTGCAACCTCAATCCGACGTGCGGCATCGGCAGGAATGAGTTGCACAACGATGGTTTTTGCCTCGACCGCGCCTTCGTCCCGAAGGATGTGCACGTGGTCGCCACCGGGATCGACAAAAGCCATCCCCGTTTTATATACATGTGGCTTGCAGTCGGGATCGTGCCCTTCATAATCCGTTACCGCTCCGGCCGTCACGATGATCAGGCTATGCCCAGGGTGCGAATGCCAGCCGGTGCTTCCGCCAGGCGCCCACACATTGCTCTGCACGTACATGTCTGACAAGCCCTTCGTCTCTTGCAGTGACACCCACTCATTCGCTTCCGCCTTCAGCACATGCGGAAAGGAGTTGGATACATCCATTTCGCCAATCCGGCCCACAGCGAGCACGGTGCTCTTGTACCCTTCAGCCGTTGTCGCCACAGCCTTTCTGTGATGATAGAGAGCCGTGGCCGCGATGGCGGCACTGGCCAACACCAGACACGTGAGTCTCCTTCGCGTATCGACCTCCTTGTCTCTTCGGTCGCCGATGGACATGGACGGATACCAACGGCCTATATTTTTGCGGGGGGAGCCGGACAAGCGGGCGGCGGTGCTCCGGGGAATCGCCAGGAAACCGCTCGGCACAAGCCGCCACCCACCCGCTGCATCTTTACTCGACCCTTTGCACCACGCCCGGGAGGGGCTCGGCTCCAAAATGCATGGAACCCGGCGCCAGAAACGTCAACGTGATATTGGAAAATTCGACTTCCTTGCCGCCCGTGATTTCGATCACCACTTGTGATGGTTCGATGGTAGCGGGCGCAGGGCCTCCATTCAGCGTGAATGAGGCCGGACCGGTTACTCGAAATCCGTTCGCAATCGGTGTGACCTCGGCATCGACTAGCGTGATGTGGTGAGTGTGGGCACCCCTGGCGTTCGGATCAAAATTCTTGTTACCTGTGGTCAAGACCCAACCATCCGAAAATTCCATATTCAGGGCTGCGGAAAAGTCCGCCTTGGCTGAGTCACAGTTCCACTTCAAGGACCATGGGCCTCGAACCTCATACGGACCAACTCCGGCACTGGTTTGGGGTGAATAGGCGTTAATCACCCCGCTAAATGTCCTATGTCTCGGATTTTCCGCCAGCGCACCGATACTTACCGCCAGCACCAATAGGACCGCGATGCTGCGCGCTGTCCACTCGAAAGCTTTGCTTTTCATGAAGGACCTCCAATTTGCGATTCACTTGCGACGCAAGGACACCATCGAGCCCCTGGCGAGTGTATTCAAGCGGTAAGGGGCAGAATGGCCGCCGTTTCCGCAACTTGCCGTCGAATGCAGTGCTTCGCCGTGCCTTTGCCGGGTAGGGAGGCTACAATTTTGGTTCCCGGGTTCGTGACAACTGGGCCAGGAGAGCGCAATGGGCCAACCACCCCTCGCTAAACCCACGCCCGAGAGACCGCTCGAAGACCGGCTGGATTCGTGGAAGGAGATCGCGGCGTACCTCAAACGCGACGTGACCACGGTGCAGCGGTGGGAGAAGCGGGAGGGGATGCCCGTCCACCGGCACCTACACGACAGGATGGGCTCGGTCTACGCCTCCCGGGCGGAATTGGATGCGTGGACGCGCAGCCGGAATCCTGCAGCAGCGCAAGAGAACGGGAGCGATGCCCTTCCCCAACCCCTTGCGCCGCCGCCGGCGACAGGGACTTTACTTACCCGATGGACCTTTATCTTGCCGGTGGCATTGGCGGGGGTCGCGCTGGCGATTGGTATAGGCCTCTGGCTTCAGAGGACGGAGTACTTCTGGCGAAACCCCATAGCAAATGCACACTTTCAGACGGTCACGGACTTCGATGGATTGGAGCAGGAGGCTGCGGTGTCACGCGATGGACATCTGGTGGCATTTCTATCGGACCGGAGCGGACCAATGGACGTCTGGCTTACCCAAGTCGGTTCGGGTGAGTTCCACAACCTTACTCACGGGAGTATTCCTGAACTCGTGAATCCATCGATCCGAACCCTGGGGTTCTCGCCCGATGGATCTCTGGTCACCTTTTGGGTTCGCAGGCCGGGCGGCTCGCGTGGCGGCGACATCGGGGTCTGGGCGGTGCCAACACTGGGCGGCGAGCCGAGGCCATACCTTGACGGAGTGGCCGAGTACGA
This sequence comes from uncultured Acidobacteriaceae bacterium, assembly GCA_963736535.1. GTDB lineage: Bacteria > Acidobacteriota > Terriglobia > Terriglobales > Acidobacteriaceae > PALSA-350. The sequence goes on along the minus strand of CAVTPN010000001.1, from coordinate 383,789 downwards.
TTGGTCGCACGACGGCTCCCGGCTCGCATACCACACGCCCGGGCCCGGAGACCCGCTGTTCGTATCGAACGGCAGCCTTGGATCAAAGAATGAACCCATCTTCACTGCGCCTGCCGGGCTGCACAGTCACTTTCCGTTGTGGGCACCCGACGGGGCATTCATTTACTTCGCCCAGGGTGGGCTCCCGGACAAACTGGACATCTGGCGCATCCGGCCAGCCGGCGGAACTGCTGAGCGGATCACTTCGCACATGGGGGGTGTGACTCATCCGGTCCTGCTGGATCGACGAACCCTGATGTACCTTGCCAGCGATCCCGATGGTTCGGGGCCGTGGCTATATAGCATGGACGTCGAGCGCCGCATTCCCCACCGGCTGACCTCTGCCCTCGATCGGTACACGTCGCTGGCGGCCAGCGCTGACGGTCGCCGTCTGGTGGTCACTCTAGCGAGTCCGCGCAGAACGCTCTGGCGCTTACGTCTCCCCCAGTCGATCGATGACTCGCTCAAGGAGGCATCCGCGGCTGCTCAAATTTCTCTGACCACCAGCACGGGGTTCTCACCACGACTGGGTGCAAATTACCTTTTGTATGTTTCAGCGACTGGCGCGGGCGAGGGTATCTGGAAACTCGCCGACGGAACAGCCACAGAGTTGTGGAGCGGACAGGGAGCGCAAGTCTTTGGCGGCCCGGCGATCGCCCCCGATGGACGGCATATCGCATTTTCGATCCGGCAACACGGGCAAACGCTGTTGTACGTGATGCAGACCGACGGCGCGAACGCGCGAATCGTGGCTGATTCGCTCAACCTGCAAGGCGCTCCAGCATGGGCGCCCGACGGCCAATCAATCACCACGGCGGCCGACGATCACGGCGTTCCACATCTCTTCCGCGTGCCCATCGACGGCCGCTCCCCCGATTCTTTTGTCCGGGAGTATTCGGTCGATCCTGCCTGGGCACCCGACGGCCGCTTCCTGGTGTACTCGGGACCCGACATCGGCACCACTTTCTCTGTGAAAGCCGTCGCGGCCGATGCCACACCCCATCTGCTGCCAGCCCTGAACCTGACTCGAGGGGCTCGGCATATGGCCTTCCTGCCGGGTGGACGCACACTCGTGCTCCTACGGGGGGAGATTCAACATAAGGATCTCTGGCTCATTGACCTGGAGACAGGCGCCGAGCGGCAGTTGACCAACCTCCCCGCCGACTTCGACATTCGCGACTTCGACATCTCGCCCGACGGTCGTGACGTTGTCCTTGAACGAGAGCAGGCGCGCTCGGACGTGGTGCTGCTGGATCTCGCGCGGCCGTAACCTGGAAATCATTGCAACCTCGGCATGGTAAGGAGCTTTCATGCTCTTAGCCGCGTATTCGAACGGGATCGAGTTGGGGCGGTATACCTGCTTCGAGCGCATGTAACCATGCGCGAATATCATTGCAGAGCAAGTCAACGGAGAGGTCTCCGAAGCCCGCAGGATAGCGCTCGAGCCGGCCCAGGGCGGCTTGCAATAACAGCGCAGTTCCCTGGGGGTTATTACGTTGCAGGTGATGGAAGGCTGCTGTCACCTGAATCAACCCCTGCAAAAACATTTTCTCCGGTTCCTGCGCCTGCAGCCACACACTTTCCCACGCTTCATGAGCGGCAAAAAACTTCCCTGCATCATAGAGTCGCAGGCCTTCTGCAAGTGCGCCCTGCGTCCAATCGAAATTCATTCACTGCGCCCCCATGTCACACGCTAACATCGTACGGACAGATGTTCCCACTGGCCGCAATGAGTCTAGAGCACACTGAACCGGCGCGCGTTCTCATCAATGCCGGCTGGTTCTCCATGGGGTCCGATTCCGGTCAAGATGTGGAAGGGCCTGTTCATCGCGTCTGGGTGGATTCCTTTGCCATGGCGGCAACGCAAGTCACGGTTGGGGAATACGCGCGGTTTCTGGATGCCACCGGCAGCGTACCACCTCCAAACTGGGGCGAAGCCAACTTCTGTGATCCTCAGCAGCCGGTGGTAGCCGTTTCGTGGTTCGACGCCATCGCATATTGCGCGTGGCTTTCCGCAATGACCGGCTCGCAGTATCGGCTGCCCACGGAAGCAGAGTGGGAACGGGCGGCGCGCGGAGGCAGCGAGGGATTTGTCTTTCCCTGGGGCAATGATCCGCCGATGTCCCGCCCTGGCTACCATGCTCACTGGAAGACCGGCCCTGAGCCGGTCGGACAATCAGAGCCGAATGCTTATGGCTTATTTGAGATGTGCGAAAACGTACACGAGTGGTGTAGCGATTGGTTCCGAGCAGACTACTATACGATTTCTCCTGACCGGAATCCGCAGGGACCGGAAGAAGGCCACCGAAAAGCATCGCGCGGAGGTTCGTGGCGGCACCAAATCAAGATCTCACGATGTTCGGCACGTTCCAGCATTCCGCCGGAATTCAAATACGCTGATTATGGCTTTCGCGTGGTTAGCAACGGGATTCGCTGAGTGTGGCGGGCCCGCCGCCCGGCCACGCGTTTGACTGATCTTCAAACACTGTCTCCGTTCAAGTCGAAAAGGAGGGCGCTTCAGACGTTTTCCTGAAGCGGCAAAGATTGCGTTTGCCACACTCGGAACGACGGAAGGCACTCGTGGGGGAACCATTTGACTCAGCTTTTCGTAACTACCAGGAGCATGCAACCACTCTACAGCTGGACGTGGGTCGCGGCGCGGATTGCGCAGACCATCGAGGTTTGGAATGACGGCGCGGCGCCGGCGACGCAAGACAGGCCGCTGTACAGCCCTACAGAGCAACAGAAGCGGGAAAAGGCATACGACCAAGGATTGCGGGCTGTTGAACGAGAGGTGAAAAGGAACCCGCGGAGCAAAGCGGAGCGCATCCAAGCACAGGATCGAATCGTTGCATCATTCGCTCGGTTTTCCGCGACCGCACTGGACCTGGAGGGGGATGCCGTTAAGCTCCTCACAGAGGATTTGTTACCGGTAGGCACTAAGCTTGCGCGGTGGGCGAGACGGTTCGACGCGAGCTTGGGTATGGCCGATATTATTCAGGCATGCCGCAATGCCTGGACCGCTTGCGGATTGCAGCCGCTGCTCGGCGAGCGCGTAGCAATTACACCATCCATCCTCGGATACAGCCTTCTTTATCCATATAGCGACAACTATCTCGATCGTGAAGACATCTCCGCTCAAGCGAAGCTCCGGTTCAGCGAGCGTTTTCGGGGTCGGTTGCTTGGCGAGAGACTTTCGGCCCAGGATGATCGGGAGGCCGCGCTTTGGACATTGGTTACGTTGATCGAGGAACAATATCCTCGCGCGCGTTATCCCCAGGTCTTTGACTGCCTGTTGGCGATTCACCGGGCACAAGAGGAGAGTATCGCGCAACTAAGAAGCTGTAGCCATGCCGGTGACGCCGAGGTGTTGCGGATGAGCTGCGCGAAAGGTGGCAGCTCTGTACTGGCTGACGCGTGCCTGGCTCATGGTTGGCTCAGCACGGAAGAAAGCAGATTCTCGTTTGAATGGGGTGTGCTACTTCAACTGGGAGACGATTTGCAGGACGTGCGTGAGGATATGCGGCGTGGTTCGGTCACTTTGTTTACTCGCGCCGCTCGGCTGGGTAGACCTCTAGATGACCTCGTAATTCAGCTTCTGAACTTCAGCGAGCAAGTGGGAGCCCGGATGGACCACTTGCCAAACGGCACTGAGACGCTCAAGAATCTGCTGAGGATGAGCTGGCGATCGCTCATCGTCGGGGCAGTAGCAAACTCGCACGAGTTTTTCTCTTCAGGGTTCCTGTACGAAGCTGAACGCTGGTCTCCGTTTCGCTTTGAATTTCTCCGGACACGGAACGAGCGATTGACCAGCCGGCAGGGTTTATATGCGATTCTTTTCGATGCCTTCCTTGAAGCACGTGAAGGCGATGATAGCGGACTGCCACTGCCAGACCATCGAAAGCTTTCCTGCCTTGAGGCTGATGTTGAGCCTCCGGCGGATGTGACAGCCAAGCCCATTTATTGCGCCGGTGGAACCGAAGACTTTACCTGACAGGGCTGGTGGCAAAGCAATTGCGGTTCCGGGGCGGGCATAGCGGGTGCCGCTTCGATGGCTTCGCGGTCCAGATTGGCGGCGCCGATCCGGCCTCCGTTTGCAGTCTCAGTCAGCACGCGAATGCTTTGTGTCTTGGGTGGGACTCGGATCACCGGCGGCCGCGCAGCTAAGTACTTTCGGACGGAATAGCGGATGAAGGCAAAATCCTCAAAGCTCTAATTCAGCAGATCGAGCACGTACCAAAAGGACCGCCGCGCAGAGGAGCGCTCGAAGGTATCTCATGGCCGACCCTCGCTCGAAGTTTACTCCTGTTGGCTGCCGTTCTTCCGGCATGGATGTCGAGCCATCATTTTCCCCTTGACATTCGACAGGAGAGTACGTTTAGTCTTTTGTCTAACGGATCCAGGGCGGCGGAGACTGGTACTGGAGCGGGCTCCTGAGGTGTTCTTCATGATCAACGAGTTTCTGACTCGCTTACGCTTTCTTCTGTCGAGGAGGCGCGGTGGAGAGCTGGACGCGGAATTGCAGTTCCACATTGAGCAGTCCGCCCAGGCAAAGATCGCAGATGGGATAACACCGGAAGAGGCGCGCCGAAGGGCGTTGATTGAATTTGGCGGCTTCGAACGCACTCGCGAGCAATGCCACGAGCAGCATCCTCGGTGGTGGATGGCGACAGTGCTTCAGGACCTGCGCTATGCATTGCGCGGTTTTCGGCGCAATCCCCTCTTCACTGCTACGGTCATCGCAACCCTTGGCCTGGGCATCGGGGTAACGACCGCCGTCTTCAGCGTGGTGGATCCGATTCTCTTCCGCAGCCTACCGTATGCGCACGCCGATCGCCTGGTTTCGGTTGGCCTCGTGGCCCCGATCATTCAACAGGAATTTATGCTCGGCGGCTCCTACTATGACTGGCGAGACCATCAAACAGCCTTCAGTTCGCTGACATCTGAAATCGGCACCAACTCCTGCGACCTGACCCAGGAGCAGCCGCTCCGGTTGAGCTGCGCTAGCGTGGAATCGACCTTCCTGCCGACACTTGGCATCAGCCCGGTCTTAGGTCGCAACTTTACCCCCGCTGAAGACCGCCCGAATGCTCCCAGAGTTGCCCTCATCTCTTATGGATTATGGAAACGCCGATTTGGCGCGAGTACCGACATCCTGGGAAAGACGGTCAACATCGATGGCCACGAAACGCGTGTGATCGGCGTACTGCCTTCTGACTTCGAAATGCCAACCCTTGAAGCCGCGGATGTAGTCATTCCCCAAGCCCTCGATGAAGCCCAACAACGCAAAGTGGGCTCCGGGAGCGTGTTGTATGCCTTTGCCCGCCTCAAGCCGGGAATGAATATCGAGCAGGCCAAGTCTGCTTTGCAACCGTTGTTCAATTTCTCGCTCAGTTTGGCTCCTGCTGCGTTTCGCAACGAAGTTCACCTCCGAGTTCGCTCCCTGCGCGATCGCCAAATGCATGACGTGCGTCTGATGGCGTGGCTCTTACTCGGGGCGGTCCTAGCCGTGCTGCTGATCTCATGCGCAAATGTGGCTGGTTTGTTGGTGGTTCGCGGTACAAGCCGGCAACGGGAGTTGGCAGTCCGTTCGGCACTTGGGGCCAGCCGCGCCCGGCTGATACGTCAGTTCCTGACCGAAGCACTGGTTCTGTCCGCGGCAGGCGCGGTGGTGGGGTGTGCAGTGGCGGAAGTGCTGTTGCGCTTCTTTATCGCGATGGCCCCGGAAGACCTTCCTTTTCTTCGGACAGTCCATCTCGATGTTCGCATCATATTCGTCACCGTCCTGGTCTCATTCTTCTGCGGAATCTTCTTCGGTGTCGCATCCGCATGGCAGCGCCCACGCTCGCAGGCGCTCGTCGGGCGCTCACCAATCGCTATCGCAAAAACCACTTTGCGGCAATGGCTGGTGGTTTCCCAACTGTCCATCAGCACGGTTCTACTTGCGGCAGCCATGCTCCTCTCCCGGAGCTTCGTGAATCTTGAATCGCAGGCGCTCGGCATACAGGCACAGAGCGTACTGACCACCAGCATCACATTGGGGCAGAAGAACTATCCCTCGCAGGAACGTCAAATGGCTTTCTTTCAACAGGTGGAAGCGCGTCTGCGGCAGCTACCCGGTGCCGGCGTGGTCGCGCTGAGCGATACGCTTCCGCCCGGGGGCAACCACCAGGACAATATCTATGCAGCGATGGCAGTCGCGGGTAAACCGCTTCCCACCGGACCGACCGGCGGCCGGGTTACCTGGCGCTGGGTTTCTCCAGACTATTTTCACGCCTTAAGCATTCCCCTCCTCGAAGGCCAAGGCTTCAGCGACGAAGAGCTCAGTTCCTCCGGGCGCTTTGTCGTCTTGAGTAAGTTGCTTGCGGATCGCTTGTTTCCCGGAGAAGACCCTATCGGGCGGCAGATCCAGGTACCGAAACTCACTGGACCCTTGTACACCGTGGTCGGCGTCGCCCAGAATGTAAAAAATGGCGGTTTGGCAGGTGAAGACGAGCCCGAATATTACCGCCTCAGACGTAACCGGGCCGAAGATTGGGATGGCACGTCTGCCATCGTTCTGAAAACCTCGTTGCCGCCGCAAATGGCGTCTCAATGGATGCGTGCGGAGATATCCGCCGTGGATGCAACCACACCTTTCACCGTTCAAACCATGCGCCAGCGCGTCGACGAGTTGGCGGAGGGCCCAAGATTTGTTACGGCGCTGGTCTTGTTTTTTGCGGCCTCCGGATTATTGCTCTCCGTCATTGGCCTCTACGGCATCATCTCGTTTGCCGCCGCCCAGCGCACGCAGGAGATTGGCCTGCGCATGGCTCTGGGTGCAAGCAGACTCGACATACTATGGCTCATTACATGGGAGGGAGCACGCCTCACGGTCTTGGGCGGGTTGATTGGAGCCTGCGCTGCCCTCGGAATATCGCAGCTCTTCAAGAGCTTGCTGTATAACGTTGGACCGCATGATCCGTTCAGCTTTCTCGCAGTCGCAATGCTATTGGCTTTTGTCGCGCTTGTTGCCTCGTTGCTGCCGGGACGAACGGCCATGAAGGTCGATCCTGCCGTCGCTCTTCGTTCTGAATAGCGCAGGTCCTGCTCATGCAAGAAAATTACCAAGGCTTGGAGCGGGCTACGGCGATGCCACGCACCTCGTTGGGATATGTCCCGCTGACGGCACAGTAGAAATGATAGAGAACGCCTTCGTGGCTGACGACGGAAGGCTTGTGAGCAAAGGTTTCGTCGATGCTGCCAGGAGCGCCGGTATCGATGAGGACTCCGGGCGCCTTGACGAAGGAGTAGGGATTGAAGCCGAGTGCGAGCATCTCGCAGGCGCGGCCAGGGCGTTGGTAACGGAAGCCGTAGTAGAACATGGCATACCCACGGCCGTTTTGCACGACGAAGGGATTGGAGGCGAAGCGGCTGTCGCGGGCGTCCGGTGTGGGCGGCTTGGTCGAGGAGATGGGGTTGCCGGCAGGGTAGGTGGCACTGCCGCGCGGTCCGTTGGGCAGGATGGGATTTTGCTGGTAACGGGTCCAGGTCTTTAGATCCGTCGAGGTGGCGACACCCGTCTGTTCGCGCCAACCTCCGCCTTCGCTCGGTGGAAGGGTGTCGGTCTTGGCGTTGTAGTAGAGGTAGTAGGTTCCATGGTCGAGCATCAAGTCCGGGCGGTAGAGACCGCCGTGCTCCCAGGGAGCTCCGTCCTGCGGGGTGAGGATAGGTTCGCCGAGCTGCCAGTGGAGAAGATCCTCTGAGGTGGCAAGGCCGATGACCGCCGCGCCTTCTTCATAACCGGCGCTGGGATAAGCATTCCAGGCTCCGATGTATTTGCCGTTGACCTTGATGGCTTCGCCACGAGACCGGAGCCGTTTGTCGCGAAGAATGGAGCTCAAAGCGAGGTTGTACCTGGTGTACTTCGACGCCGGGTCACGCGGCGCTACGAGAGCGGTGCGCGTCCAGTGGAGCAAATCGGTGGAAGCGGCAAGGCCGGTCTGGTAGCCGATGCCGTCCCAACCGATGTAAAGCATCTGGAAGGCTCCGTTGGCGTAGAAGACGATGGGATCATCGATGCGTGCGCTGGTCAAAATCGCCTTTGCGGCCGGTGGCCGAGAGGATGAGCCTGGGGTATTTATAGGGAGTACGAAAGGGCGCCAACTCGTCCGCAGCGGCCATCGCAATACGCCGCGCAGTGGAGGCGGCGGCACCGATGGCGGCAGCATTGCGCAGGAAGCGACGACGAGTACTGTTCATGCAATAGGTTCCAATATTACTCTCGACAACTTCCACCTATCGAGATTCAACACCGGCAGCACTCCTTCTTGCTCTCATTCGCCCAGCGTGTGGCACTCCGTCGATGCTAATCGCATGGCATCGAAGACTCACTCCGAAGCTTGCTTCTGAATTTCGCAAACATATTCGGAGTGGGCCGGAGCGCTCCCGACGACGGGATCGGATTCGAAAGCAAGATACGGAGTGTGTGCGCTCTGCAGCTTCCGGTAGCTTTCGAGATGCAGCGGCGTAAGTCACTCAGCCCTGGCAATCGAAACTATCAAGAGGAGATCACCATGTCGAAGGAAGAAGAAAATAAAGCCATCGTGGGCCGTTGGTTCACGGAGTTCTGGGGTCCAACCTGTAATCTCGGCATCGTCGACGAGCTCGCCGCCCCGGACATGCTCCTGCAGTATTCGCTGCACGAGCCGCGGCGCGGACGCGAAGACATCAAGGCCTTCATGTCCGATTTCCGAAAAGCGTTTCCGGACCTCAAGTTCTGGGGTGCCGCCGATCTCATTGCCGAGGACAACTATGTCGTCGGTCGCTGGGAAGGTGGCGGTACACACACCGGGCCGGCCTTTACTGACTTCCTGGTTGGATCTTTAGCGGCGGCAACGGGCCGCAAGATGCATTTCACTGGAACAACGGTGCTGCGAATCGAGAACGGCAAGATTACGGAGGAAATCGGCCTCGATGATGGTGTGACTGCGCTCCAGCAACTCGGGCTGATTCGTCCGGCTTGATCGCAACGCGCGGCGCAGAAGGCGGTGGCCCAGGTTTCAAAAGCGAGACCGGGCCACCGGCTCTCACTTGCCGGATTTGCGGGGCTGTTTCACGCCGAGCGCGCTGAGGAATGAATCGGCGACTGCTACTTCAAGGTTCTTGGGAGCTTTGCCTCCAAGTTTACGCAGGAAGACGTTGCGGTAAATGAGTGGGCCGAGCAGAAGGGCGAATCCTACCTCGGGGTCTAGATCGGGCCTAAGAATGCCGCGCTGCTTGCCACGCGCCATCATGTTTCCGAGAGCCTTGCGGGCCGGCACAATCACCCGGGAACGCCAGGCATCTCCGAAGACCCGATTGTGGGAGGCGTAGGCAATGAGGTGCGGCATAATCCGTTCTCGCATCATCTTGCGCTCGGCTGCCGGGTCATGCTGCAACTGCGCGATCAAATCCGCGCGAAAGTCGCCCGAATCGAATATGGGCGGCTCCTTGTCAAGGCCGTGGAGGTAGCCAAGGACCTCAAGGCACAATGAGTCCTTGGCGGGCCAGTGGCGATAGATAGTCGCTTTGCTCACTCCTGAGGCCCTGGCGATCGCGTCCATACTGGTGGCCTCAAGGCCATGCTCGGCAAAGAGGGACACCGCCGCCTCAATGACCTGACTGTGCGCTCGTTCGCTTTTCTGCTTCGCCATCGTCAGGGGAATCTACACTTCGATTTTAGAAAAGAGGTACGCGCCGGTGGTGACAAAGACGGCGGCGATCATGGCCAGAATCGAGAGGTCGAAGGCAGCGTTGAAATGCCATGCGTTGATGAGCGCTCCTCGAAGGCCGTCGACGCCGTAGGTCAAAGGATCCAGCCGCGTAATCAGCGCCATGAATGCAGGAAGATTCGCCAGCGGAAATAGCGCGCCGGAAAGGAAGAAGATAGGCATCACCAGGAAGTTCATGACCAGCTGAAAACCCTGCATGTCCTTGATGACGGATCCGATCGCGGTGCCCAGGGCGGCGAATACAACGGCGATCATGATGACGAACAGAAAGGCAACCGGAATGGCCACCCAGCTGTGAGGGCGGAAGCCGGCAATGAGGCAGATGAGCAGAATGAGCGAGCCCTGAATGATAGCGACCGTGGCCCCGCCAAGGGTGCGGCCGAGCATGATTTGAATACGCGGTACGGGAGCGACCAGGGTTTCTTTGAGGAAACCAAATTGACGGTCCCAGAGCATGGCAATGCCGGAGAAGACTGAGCTGAAGAGCACCGTCATCCCTATAACGCCTGGCGCCATAAATTGCAGATAGCTGCCATGGCCGGCCTGGCGGAAGACCGGGCCCAATCCAAAGCCCAAAGCGAGCAGATAAAGGCAGGGTTGCCCGAGAGAGACGACTATCTGCACGCGCGAACGCACGTATCGCTTCAACTCGCGCAACCAGAGAATGTATATCGCGCCCATTTATCTCCTCCACATCTTAGCGACTTGGCGCAGCGCGTCCGCCGAGTTTGCAGCCTCGTCGCGCAAGGTTGAGCCAGTGAGGGCGAGAAATGCGCCTTCGAGAGAGTCGGTTGTGGTTTGCTGCTTCAGCTCCGTGGGCGTCCCTTGGGCGACAATTGCGCCGTGATCGATGATGGCGATGCGGTGGGCCACCCGTTCCGCTTCATCCATGTAGTGGGTGGTAAGAAAAACGGTAGTCTGTTCTGTCTCGTTCAAGTGCTTCACATGATTCCAGAGCAGGTTACGGCTCTGCGGATCAAGCCCGAGCGTCGGTTCATCGAGGAAGAGAATGCGTGGCGTATGCAGCAGACCTCGGGCAATCTCAAGACGGCGCTTCATGCCTCCGGAAAAGCTCTTTACATAGCTATCCCGGCGATCCCATAACTCGAATAGTTTGAGTAGGTGCTCGGTTCGCGTTTCGCGCAGCTGGCGAGGCACGTGATAGAGGATGCCGTGGAGGGTCATGTTCTCGTAAGCAGTCTGCTCGTTATCGAGACTGGGATCCTGAAAAACGATGCCGAAGCGCTTCCGCGCCTCTTTCTGGCTGGTACGCGGATTGAGGCCATCCAGCTCGATGCTTCCGCTGGTCGGCTGCGTAAGGGTGGTGAGCATTTTGATGGTGGTTGTCTTGCCCGCGCCGTTCGGTCCCAGGAAGGCAAAGATCTCGCCTTGGGCTACTTCAAAGGAGATATCGCGGACCGCGGTGAAATCCCCAAAGGTCTTTACCAGATGCTGAACCTTAATCATGCCCGCCTCATAACGATACTGAACGGTATCGTTTCCACTGTCAAGTCGAAGGCTTCCGCGGATTTTCGGTAGGTTGCGCTTTTCCAGGGGATTCCGAAATTACTGTTTCGTTTCCAACGGGTGCTGTGAGTCCTCAAAGAACTGGTTTTGTAGCCTCAGGCTTTCCTGGTCAGCTTTGATGGCTTTGAGCGCTTCGGCAATCTGACGGGACCATTCCTTCTGATCGAATTCACCCAGTTGCTGGTTAGCGGCCGCGCCGTCACCCGCATAATGGTTCGGGAAGCGTGCGTACCACCAGATACCGGTATACACACCATCTGGTAGAGACAGCCGTTTTTGATCCGACCCGGACTCCTGGGTGGCGCGGTCCATATGGACGAGGTCTGGTCGCGCAACGAGTAGATGGGAAGTCTCTGATTCACCAGCGTGCATGTCGGTCTGAGTCTTCATTGCCGGCCGGCCCGGCACGTTCTCGTGCGGCAATCCAAAAACGTACACCACGTAATCACGCGGACTGGCCAACTGCGACTGCGCGAACAGCGGGAGCAGCGACTCGTTTCCGCCGTGACCGTTCACAATCACCACTTTCTTACAGCCGTTGCGCGCCATCTCCTTCACTGTTTCCTGCAGCAATGTGAGTTGCGTGGGCAGACTGTAGGCGACCGTTCCGGGCTGCTGCTGCGCCTCGAAAATTTGCCCAAAATAATATTCGGGAAAAACGACAGCGTACTGCTGCTGCACAGCGTTCAATACAGCGAAGCGCACGTCGAGCAAATCTGTACCCAACGGCAAATGCGGTCCGTGCTTCTCGATGATGCCGAAGGGCAGAACGCAAACACCCTGCGCTTGATGGACCGCCTGGACGAAATCGGGTCCAGTGAGTTCTTCCCACTTTGCGGAAAGGTTGGTTTGCGAGAAACAAATTTCCGCGGAGAGATGGAGAACGAACATCGTGAGGACTGCACTCAATGTATTTTTAATCACAGAACCCTCCTTCGATCTCCCATCCAGCAGTTCAGCTGATTCCCCAGAACTGCCAGGCCGACGACCAAATGTCTATGGGAGCCTTTCAGCTAAATTCTCCGCGACCATGCGGATCTTGCCTGTTGGGCATCATACCCAATCCCTGGGAAGCCGGCTCCATAAGGTGAGAGTGACGCTTCAGCCCGCACTCGAAGGCGCCCAACCGAGAAATAGGTATCCTGTCTCTGCAAGAAGCCCTATAGCATGAAGAAACCCTGGAGGCTCGCGTGAATTCGACTCGCCGTGTTCCGCCGGTCTGGCTCATGGGCATCTCGAATGCTTCCTTTGGGCTGTACAGCGGCATAGCCTTTTTCGCGATACCCCAACTGCTGGCGGCGCGCCATGTTTCGGAGGCAAGAATCGCCGCGATCACGGCGATGGCGTTGTCTCCTAACTTCTGGGCGGTCGTGTTTGGCCCTATGCTCGACGTGCGATTCAGCCGCCGTTGGTATGCTACTTTCTTCGCCGCCCTGGCATCTGTCCTGGTCTTCATCGCACTCATCAACCTGAATCACCTCGCTGTGCTTGAAGTCGCGCTCGTGGCCGGCTCTGCAGCAGGGATACTATCCACGACGGCGCTTGGCGGATGGCTTTCGACGGTCTGTCGTAAAACCGAAGAGAACAAGCTCAGCGCTTGGTACAACCTCGCGTACATTTGTTCTTCGGGCTTGGCGATGATCGTTGCGAGCGAATTAGTTCGCCATCTGCCGTTATGGCTGGCGGCGGGAGCTCTGGGAGCGATCGTTTTTCTTCCCGCCACCCTCTTTCTGCTTATTCCTGCTCCCGGTCCGGATCGGCGGCTGGCCGGGGAAAGCTTCGCCCAGTTCACTCGCGAGATTTTCGCACTTTTACGCCGCCGGGAAGTGCTGATCACGCTACTACTCTTCATTACACCTTGCGGTTCATTCGCGTTGACCAACCTGCTTGGTGGAGTCGGCAACGACTTCAACGCCTCGCCGAGAATGGTGGGCCTTGCCGGCGGAGCAGGGGCAATCGTTCCCGGTATCCTCGGCTGCCTGCTCTATCCTTTTCTTGCCAAACGGATGCCGCTGCGCTTTCTTTATCTCGCCAATGGAGCATTAGGCGGCCTTTTTACGCTGAGCCTGGTGGTGCTACCCCACGCCCCATGGACCTTTGTGCTTGCCCTGGTCGGCGAATTTCTGTTCCAGGCGATCTCCTACACCGGCACGGTTGCCCTTTCCTTTGAAGCCATAGGGGAGAACAATCCGTTGGCGGCAACCACCTTCACATTTTTGATCGCGGCGACCAACGTTCCGGTTGCTTATATGTTGTACCTGGACGGCAGGGCTTATTCCTTTGGAGGAGTACGCGGGAGCTTCGCTGCCGATGCCGTAATCAGCATCGTTGTCTGCGTGCTGATCGGCTTGCTCCTGTCCCGGCTTCGGGGCGAGGCATTTGGTTCCGGCATTCCAGCCCAGACGCTGCTGCGCGATGAATGAGAGACAGAGCACCAGCACCTGCTCTAAGCAGTCGAAGTCGCGTTCCGGTTCCGCACCCGCCCCGGCATTAAGGGAGCAAACCGCGCCTCCAGCGCGGCCTCGTTCCGCTTGTAGGCAATACCGGCCAGGATGAACAGAAATCCTATGACCGTCAGCGCAAAGGTGAATCCGAGCGAGTTCTTGAAGTAGGTCTCGGCTTCGCTCGCGAGATAGAAGAACACGCCGATACCGCCGAAAATAAGGAACACCTTACGCCTGAGAAGGACAGCAACAAACATCATGAACAAGTGAATCAGGCAATACATGGCCTTTGAAAACTGGCCGCCGTTACCCATCAGCGTAAGGCCGCCGCTGAAGGTGAGCACGCCGAAGAGATAAAACCAAAAGGCGAAGTCCAACTCGCGAGCGCCATCCAAGAGGTAGCCGGCAGCGATCATAAGCAGACCAAAAATCACCGATATCCAGCACTCCTGGTGGATGGTCCAGCGTTTTCCAAACAGGAGAGCCGTAGCGTCCATGGAGAGGAACCACAAGGCATAAGCCGCCGGCGCCGTGATGAACGGGAACCTAACCTTTGACAGCGCCGCAGCGGAGACAATCACGGTGGCGATCTCCATCACCACCCAGCTTCCATGGATCAGGGGATGGAAGCGCGTGTAGGAACCTGGATCCGTCGCCGGCCACCACCCCAGGGCACGTTCGATACCGTACACTGCCAACGGGGTCATGCAGACAGCAACTGTCACCAATAAGCCGCCTGGGATTCTGGTGGATGCCGACCGGAAAAGCCGCAGCCCCACTGCTCCGAATAGAACCGCATACGCAACCGCGATCCCAGTAATCGCCGGACCCGAAAGCCGGTCCCACGCGCTGGTCACGAACCATCCCATTGCCCCGATGATGAGCAGCGCCCCAAGATAGTAGCTGACATGGGCCGCTTCAAACGCCGGCACGCTCTCGGGTTCCGCGGCAAGGGCCGCCTCGATCTTTCCCCATGTTCCGGCGGGCAAACCAGCCCGCTCTACGGCCGCCCGCACCTGGGCCCCGGTGATTTTCTTCATGCTCGGGAGTATAGCTCCGCGAGGGGGTGAAACCCCGCGAGGGCCGAAGTCCGGCGGACGCGCCTACAGTTTCAACTGTGCCTTTGACCGAATCGCCTTGTACGGGCACTTGCGTTCAAACTCGGCGAAGTTCACCTTGATCCCCAAGCCTGGAGCGTCCGGCAACTGAACCCGGCCATCCTTCTGCGTCGGGTAAGTACCATCGGTCATCTCGCGGAACAGGTCGTTATCCGCGCCTTCACATTCGTGAATCAGGAAATTCCGGCACACCGACATGGTGGACATCGACGCCATGTGTGCTATCGGTCCGCTGCACTGGTGGGGCGCCACCTCAACCCCATACACCTCCGCCATGTTGGCGATCTTGCGCAACTCCGTCACCCCACCCGCATGCATGACATCGGGCTGGATAATTGCCGCCCCTTTCACGTCGAGCAGTTGCTTGAACTCGAAACGTGAGAACAGGCCCTCGCCGGTGGCAATGGGAACCGGGCTCTTCGCCGCCACTTCCCCCAGCCCCGCGGGATTTTCGCGCAGGGTCGGCTCCTCCATAAACAGCGGATGATAGGGCGCTATGGCATTGGCAAATTGAATCGCCGAGCGGACAGAAAACGTCTCAGCACATTCGAGAGCAATATCCATCTGCGCACCGAAGACCTTGCGGATCGCAGCCAATTCGGCGACATCCTGATCGATGCGCTCGAGTTCAGTCGTGGCCTGGGGCAGCGTGTACTTGACCGCCGTCCAGCCTTGCTCGCGGGTGCGCGCAGCCAGGTCGGTGACCGCAGCGATGTCGCGCTTCCCGGGCGGAATCGACGCATCCCAATGGGTAAAGTAGACGCGCAAATTGCTCTGGATTGGGCCGCCGAGCAGCGCGTACAGAGGCACTCCCAGACGCTTCGCTTCGATATCCCAAAGCGCCATGTCGATAGCCGAAAGCCCGGTCATCAGCGCCGGGCCGTTGCGCCAGCGCGTGGCCACATAGTAAACGCGATCCCAATGCGCTTCCGGACCGGCGGGGTCGAGCCCCACATACTCCGGCTCCAACCAGCGAAGCACGGATTCCGCTATGTCGGTCCGGCTCTCCAGGGTCGCTTCGCCCAGCCCGGTGATGCCCGCATCGGTGTGCACCTCGACAAACATCAGATCACGCCAGCGCACAGAAACTTTGTGAATCGCGAAGCCGGTGATTTTCACCTTTCCCAGCGGAGCCGCCAATTGGAAGGCTGAGGCCAAAGGGACAGCTGCGAGACTCTTAATCAGGGATCTTCTATTCACAGTGCGGAATCATATCTCACCGAGATGGCTCCCTCAGTCATACGGAAACGCGTTATCTTGGAAAGGCTTCGATCGTTTCTTCGGAAGGAACAGCCAATGGGACACAAATATGCCAATATCCTTGAAACCGTCGGCAACACGCCCGTGGTCAGGATCAATAAGCTGGCTCCGCCCGGCATAAACCTCTTTGTCAAAGTTGAGGCTTTCAACCCACTCGGTTCGGTCAAAGATCGCCTGGCCCTGGGTGTGATCGAGGATGCAGAGAAGACCGGAAAACTGAAGCCGGGCCAGACGGTGATCGAGGCGACCAGCGGCAATACGGGGATCGGGCTGGCCATGGTATGCGCCCAGAAAGGGTATCCGCTGGTGCTCACGATGGCGGAGACCTTCAGCATTGAGCGGCGTAAATTGATGCGCTTCCTGGGAGCCAAGGTCGTGATTACCCCCGCGGCGGGGAGAGGCTTTGGCATGGTCGCCAAGGCCATAGAACTGGCGAAAGCGCATGGCTGGTTTCTCACCCGGCAGTTCGAAAATGAAGCCAACGCCGATGTGCACTCCCGAACCACGGCAAGAGAGATTCTGGACGACTTCCAGGGCGAGCGGCTGGACTACTGGGTCACCGGTTTTGGCACGGGCGGCACATTGAAGGGTGTATCGCGAGTACTCGCCAAAGAACGGCCTGAGACCAAGATCGTGGTCTGCGAGCCGGACGACGCGGCCATGCTCTCCAGCGGGATTGCTCAGGAACGAAATCCCGACGGGTCGCCGGCAGCGCCCCACCCCGCTTGGAAACCGCACCCGCAGCAGGGCTGGAGTCCGGACTTCATCCCCAAGCTTGCTGGGGACGCTGTGGACATGAAGGTGGTCAGCCAGATCCTACGCATCCCAAACGCGGAGGCCATGCGTTGCAGTAAGGAACTCGCCCAGAAGGAAGGAATCTTTGTGGGCATTTCCTCGGGCGCAACCTTTTCGGGAGCACTCAAGGTCTGTGAAGAAGCACCCAAGGGATCAACGATTCTGTGCATGTTGCCGGACACCGGAGAACGCTACCTGAGCACTCCGCTCTTCGCCGATGTTTCCGTCGACATGACGCCGGAAGAAGTGGAGATTGCACACTCGACGCCCAGCGCATGGCTGCAGCCCGCGTAAGCAGATCGAAGCGGAGATGGTATGAGCAAGCAAAAACGGAGCGTTACCAGGAGCCGATTCGAGCTCGAGGAAATGGGTGAGACGGCGTATCTCGAGTTTGATATGGATAGCGCGGGATGGATCACGCTGTTGCATACCGAGGTGCCCGAAGCCCTTCGCGGGCGGGGCATCGCGGGCGAACTGGCGAAGACTGGACTGGAATACGCACGCGACAACCAATTGAAAGTGGACGTGGTGTGTCCGCTGGTTGCGAACTACATTTCAAAACATCCGGAGTTCCAGCCCCTTGTGGGCCGATAATTGACCGGGCCTACCAAAGGCGGCGAACACCGAACCCGTCCAGTTTTGTATCAGCGCTAAGAACAGGGATGTCCATGGCAAGCGCCTGGGCAGCGATCATGCGATCGAAAGGATCGCGATGGGGTGCAGTAAAGCGCGCAGCACGAAGCGCGTTCGCGGCGTCGATCGGCAGCAGCGTGTAACCAGACTGCTCCATTATTTCGAGAAAGTCTCTTTCGAGTCCCTCTGCTCCAGGGAGTTTGCCCATGCGTACTTTGGTGGCGATCTCCCACGCAGACGCCGCGGATACGAAAACCACATTGAGCGGTTCTGCCATGATTTCAGCGGCTTGACGACTTAGCTTCTCAGGGGAGAACTTCGCCCATAGCAAAGTGTGAGTGTCGAGTAAGACTCTCACTCACCTTCGCCTTCCCAAAGTTTCAACTCTTCTTCCGGAAGCGTCTTCCCAGAAAGCGTCCGTCAAAACAAAGTTTGGATCCTCCAGACCGCCCAGACGTTTCTTCGGGGTGGGATGGATCGCCTCCAGCTTCGCAACCGGCGTTTTATCCCGGCCAGAGGTGATGATCACGGTTTCTCCTGCCTGAGCTTTCTTCAGAAGTTCAGAGAGGTTCGTCTTTGCTTCAAAAATGGTCGCTGTGATCATCGGTCTTCTACCTGACTGCTAATCTATTTTAGCTAAGATGGTCCGCTTTCGTCAACCTTCATGGGATGACGAGATATTGTTCCAGCTTTCCGTCGGGCATCTCGTAGGTGGTCACCTTCAGCTCGCGTTCGGGAAAGGTGGCGGCGAAGACGCGGAAAATCATGCCACCACGTGCCTCCTCTTTCGTCTGCTTGAAACTCAGCGGCGGTCCCAAGGGCTTGAGGCTGGCGGCAAAATCGTCGATGGTCTGCTGGTTGAAGTATGCGTTGCAGTAGTCGGTGAAGAGCTTGCGGTCGATGTGGCCGTCGGCGAGCCCATTGAAGATGGCGAGCGCCTGAGCCTCCTCTTTGGTCGGAGCGGATGCCGCAATACCGAGGATCATCGGCGCCACCCGATCGGCAATCATGCTCGCAGCCTGCGTAGCCATTTCATTTGTGAACACTACGATGGCCGTCCGGTCGCCAGGGAAGACCGACGTTCTCCGAGACGAATCCCGAAACTTCTCCGGAGTGCTCAATCATCATGTGGCCATCGCGTCTCTTCAGGAAGACGCCCAGGCCGTAACCGCTGTTGTCGCCGTTTTTGAGCAGAACCGGGGTGAACATCTGGGTGTAGGAGGCTGGGGAAAGCAGCGATCGATCGATCAGGCTGATGTCCCACAGCGCCAGGTCATGGGCCGGCATGGCCAACTCACCGGCAGCAAACATCCACCCGGCGCCCTCCTGCGGCGAAGGACGGGGTGGCCCCAGGGCGTAGCGCTCGTAACCCGTGGGATCGGTTGACGGCAATCGGCTGGCATCCGTGTCGTAGACGTTCACCATGCCTAACGGCAAGAAGATCCGCTTCTCCAGCAGGTCGATCAGGGCCATGCCGCTGACCCGCTCCACGATGCGGCCCGCGATTACATAATTAGTGTTGGAGTATTGCCACTGCGTGCCGGGGTCGAAATCAAGTGGCCTTTTGCCCCATAGGTCCAGAATGTGCTGTGCGGTTGTGGGCGCCATCATGGAGGTCATCACGTAATCCTCCGGCCAGTAGTCCTGGTAGCCGGAGGTATGCGAAAGCAGCATGCGAATCGTCACTTCGCGGGCACGTGTCAGCTCAGGGAGATACTTCGAGACCGGGTCATCAAGGGTCAGCTTGCCTTCCTGCGCGAGAAATAGCACGGCGGCCGCGGTGAACTGCTTGCTGATCGACCCGATGGAGTACTGCATTTGCGGAGTTGCTTCCATCGCCGGAGCGAGCCTTGCCTGCCCGTAGGCCTGGAGATAGGCGATGCGGCCGTCCTTCACGATCGCGATGGAGGCGCTGGGCACTTTGGTCGATGACAAGATCTGGTTAACGGCAGCGTCGATCCTTGATTTCAAGTCTTCCGGCAGGGCCGCAGCCGCCGCTCCGGGGATGGATTGTGCTCGCAGTCCGGGGCTGATCGTCGGGGTGACAGCGAGCAACAGCAGCGTGAGCATTGATTTCATCATCATGGCTTCGATTGTAAGAGCCTGCTATGGTTGCCATTCGCGTCTTTCATCGTTTTAAGAAACGCGTCTAAAATACCCTCGCAACCCTCAATGGAGGATCCGCAATGCTTACCCGCAGAGAGTTCAACCGCCTGGCCATGGCCGGCGCTGCTTCACAAGTGGTTTCACCCCTCTTGGCGCAGGGCGGCGGCGATCGCAAGATCGGCTATTGCATTATCGGCCTGGGCCGCATTTCCATGGGTCACTTCATGCCCGGAGTCCTGGCCAGCAAGAACTCACGCATCACCGGATTGGTGAGCGGGCATCGCGATAAGGCGCTGGCCGAGGCGGCTAAGTATGGAGTTCCGGAAAGCTCCATCTATAGCTACGAGAACATGGACCAGTTCAAGAACAACCCTGCTATCGACGCGGTCTACGTGGCACTGCCCAACAGCATGCATGCGGAGTACACGATTCGCTCCGCGAAAGCGGGAAAGCACGTGTTGTGCGAGAAGCCGATGGCGACTACGATCGCGGATTCGCTGGCGATGATCAAGGCCTGCAAGGACGCGAACAAGAAGCTGATGATCGCCTATCGCTGCCACTACGAACCGACCAACCTGCGCGCCATGCAGCTTATCCGCGACGGGAAGTTGGGAAAGATCCAGGCAATTGAGAGCGCCAATGGCTTTAACGAAAGGGCCGGCGAATGGAGGCTTGATCGCAAGCTGGCCGGCGGTGGACCGTTGATGGACATGGGCGTCTATTCACTCAACGCGTGCCGCTATCTCACCGGCGAGGAGCCGATCGATTTGAAGGCCTTTTCCTCTGTGGTCGATCACGATGGCAGATTCGACACGGTAGAAGAAAATGTCTCGTGGACGATGAAGTTTCCGTCCGGAGCGGTGGCCAGTTGCAACACAACCTACGGCGCTTCCATGAACGGATTTTACCGGGTGCATGGGTCGTTGGGTTTTCTGTATGCGGAACCGGCGTTCCCTTACCAGGGGCTCCATCTAACCGCCCAATTTTCGGAGCCTGGAGGCGGCAAGCCTACGATTCTCGACGAGCCCAACCCGAACAAGGATCCGTCGCAGTTCACCGCGCAAGCCGAATACTTCTCCAGCTGCATTCTCGAAGACAAAACACCGAAGACTGCGGGAGAAGAGGGGTTGCTCGATATGCAGTACATGTCAAAGATCTATGAGTCTTGCGGATTGCCGTCGCTTTAGCTTCAGCGCGACATTCTTGATCGGCTGATATAAGCTGATCTCCTCCCGCCGGGCTGCTCTTTGTTGAGGACGCCAGGCGACGGTTGGCGGCGTCTGCAACTTATAGCCGGTGCCCTGCACAGTGTCGGTAAATTTCCGGAGTCCACCTTGCCTCTGCACGATAAGGGCCTCATGGTCACCGGGAGCGTCAACGCCGCAACGATGGGGCCGCCGGGGCCTCTGGATGAGGCGGGCTATCGTTTTTTGCCGCCACGCCTGAGAGCGCACCTGATCCTTCTTCCCAGCTTGATGCGCAATCCGCCGGAATACTTTGCTCCACGTCGCCCGGCGATATGGGGGGGTGGTCACGCTTAGCCCCAATCGCATCTTTCTTGTTACCCATCCGGACGGCGTAAAGCACATCTTGCAGGACAACCATACGAACTACATCAAGGGTCCCTGGTACAAGGTGTTGCAACCCTTGATGGGCAACGGATTGTTCTCAAGCGATGGCGATTATTGGAGGCGCCAGCGGCGCCTGGTTCAACCCGCCTTTCAGCGCAAACATCACCCCAGGATAGCCGGAATTGTTGCTGATTCCACCTTCCGCATGCTCCAGCGCTGGGAGGCGAATGCATCCCGGGCCGAACCGATCGATGGGCGGGCGGAGGTCATTCTGTTAACCCTCGAAATCCTCTTGTGCAGCATGTTCAGTGGGGATTTGATCGGTTCTGAGCTGGTCTTGCGCGATGCCATTCTCGATTGCTCGCGGCACATGGACCTGCTCGGCGCCGTGAATGTAGTCAGGCTGCTGGCATGGTTTCGCTTCGCTAAGCGGCGCCGCTTCCAGCGCGCCATCCGCACCATGGACAGCTTCATTCTTCGCGTTGTCGACGAGCGAAGGCGGAATCAAATCGACAATGGTGACCTGGTGTCGATGCTTCTCTGGGCTCGCGATGAGCAGACGGGCGAGTCCATGACCGATCGCCAGATTCGTGACGAGTTGATGACCATGATCCAGGCGGGCAACGACACCGTCGCCGACGCTATTTCCTGGACCTGGTATCTCCTGGCCAAGCACCCCGAGGTGAGGCAAAGGCTTGAGTTGGAAGTCGATTCGGTGCTGAAAGGCCGCCCGCCCAGCTGCGAAGATTTATCGGCTCTCGAATACACCAATCGCGTGATTATGGAAGCAATGCGCCTTTATCCATCGGCCTGGGCTTTCGGCCGTACTGCGGTGGAAGGAAGATGTGATCGGCGGATACCGCATTCCCGCCAAAGTCCCTGGTCGTCGTCAGCCCATACGTGACTCACCGGCTTCCGGCCTCTGGGAGAATCCTGAGATTTTCGATCCCGATCGCTTCCTGCCGGCTAGGTCCGAGGGACGACCGCGTTTCGCCTACTTTCCTTTCAGTGCCGGACCGCGTCAGTGTATCGGCGCAGGCATCGCCATGCTGGAAGCACAAATGATCATCGCCATGGCTGCGCAGCGATATCGGCTTTCAGTGCCGGAGGCTTCTCCGCCTGGGCTCAAGCCCCGAATCAGCCTGACCGCGGATCGTGCCATAGCACTTACGCCGGTCCCGCGCCGTCTCCCCTTAACAGGCCGCGCCCGGCGGAATTTCACCTGTGGCTGGTAAATTCCAGCTACGAATGGAAGGTAAGGCGCGAGGCTCTTCTTGATCGGCTAATATAAGCTGATTCCTTAATATGCCGCTTTCTGCCGACCGCACCCCGCAACGGTTGGGAAAAGCCGCGGTTTACGGCGCGAGCTGTTGCATGCGGCCAGGTGGAGGACGAGATGACGAGAGCGATCGGCGCCGAAACTCCTCCGTCCGCGACATCGACCTCAAACATGCCAGCGAACGAGAGCAACGCGCCACAGCGTCGTAATCCGGTACCCGTCATCATGCGGGTGGGTATTGTGGCGGCGATCGTGTTCGTTGGTTACCTGATCTGGAGTAACTTCGTCGCTCCGCCGAAGATCCCTCGCAGCATGGTGGCGCTGAGCGGGCGCATTGAGGGAGATGATTCGGCGGTTGCGCCCAAGACGACCGGCCGCATCCTGGAGGTCCGGTTCCGGGAGGGAGACTCGGTCAAGGCCGGGGAAACGATCGCTGTGCTCGACGACGAGCAGGTTTTCGCCCGGGCAGATCAGGCCCGCGCCGCGGTGACGGTGGCCGAGGCGCGCTTGAGATCCTCACGCGATCAGATCGCAGTACTGCAGGAGCAGCTGCAGCAGAACGACTTGCAAACGGAGCAATCGAAAATGGATGCAAGTGGCCGCGTGCGCCAGGCGGAGGCCGATGTAGCGGCTGCGGAATCGGACCTGGCAAATCAGGAAGCTGCCTTCCAAATTGCCGACTTTGACCGGACCGCATACAACAAATTACGCAAGACCGACGCGGTGTCAGAACGTCAGGCCAGGCAGGCCAACGCCACGGCGGAACAGCAGGCAGCGGCGGTGGCCGCGGCAAAGCGTAAATTGGAGTCGGCACGGGGCATGCTCACCATGGCCCAGGCGACGCTTTCCAATCCAGGGATTCGCGGGTTCCAGGCGTCCACGGTGCGCAAACAACTGGCGCAGCAACGATCGGAGATCGCCTACGCCCAGGCGTTGGCGGACCAAGCGCGCTTCCAGCTTGCTGAAGCACAAGCCACCCGCAGCGATCTGACAGTGAAGGCCCCCTTCGATGGCACGGTGATGACGCGGGCGGCCGAGCCGGGTGAGGTGGTGCAGGCCGGGACGGCAATCGTGACCCTACTGGATTTGAGCAAGGTGTATCTCCGGGGTTTTATCCCCGAGGGACAGATTGGCAAAGTCAAGGTCGGTCAGGCGGCACGCATCTACCTGGACTCCGACCCGGCGAAGGCCCTCGACGCGTATGTGGAGCGGATCGATCCGCAGGCCACATTTACTCCGGAAAATACATACTTTCGCGACGACCGCGTAAAGCAGGTGGTGGGCGTGAAGCTGCGGCTGAAGAGCGGCATCGGGTTCGCCAAGCCGGGAATGCCAGCGGATGGAGAGGTCCTGGTCGAAGGCAGCACTTGGCCGTCCGGCCGGTTTAACCGATGAGACGGCCGTGGTGACCTCAGCGCCTCCGGCGCCGTACGTGCCTGCGGTCGCCCTCGCGTCGGTCGCGATCCGGATCCGCGACCTGGTAAAGCGTTACGACACAGTGGAGGCGGTGCGCGGTATCTGTCTGGACGTGAACGAGGGCGAAATCTTTGGCCTGATCGGGCCGGATGGAGCGGGCAAGACCTCCACATTCCAGATCGCCGCCGGGGTGATGGAATCCACCTCCGGCGGGGTTGAAATTTTCGGCGCCCCGGCGCGCGAGGCGCGCGCGCAGACGGGCTATCTCACTCAGAATTTCAGCCTGTATCCGGATCTTACGGTCGAGGAAAACATTCGCTATATCGGGGATTTGCGGCGCGTGCCCCGGGCAGATATTGCATCGCGAGGCCACCGCTATCTGCAGATGTTCGACATGGATCGCTTTGCCTCACGGCTGGCCGGAAGGCTCAGCGGCGGTATGAAGCAAAAACTTGCGCTAGCGTGCGCTCTGGTGCCGGAGCCGCGTGTGCTGCTGCTGGATGAGCCGACAACCGGAGTCGATCCGGTTTCACGGCGTGAATTCTGGGACGCGCTAGCACACCTGGCCGCCGACGGGCTCACGATTCTACTGGCGACACCGTATCTGGACGAAGCCGAACGATGCCACCGTGTCGCACTGATGCATCAGGGTGAAATCCACGACCTTGGCACTCCGCAGGAACTGCGCGAGAAACTGGGCGCACGACGGATGGAGCTGCGGGTGTCAAATCTCGCGTTAGCGGAAGAGATTCTTTCGCCGCTGGCGGAAACCGGCGGCGAAATTCTCGATGTGCAGCGGTTTGGCGACCGGCTGGATCTCCTGGTGCCGCACCCGGACTTGGCTCGAGCAATCGCGAAACAGAGTCTGAAAGCCGCGGGCCTGGAGATTCAGGAAACCCTGTTGGATGAGCCGACGCTGGAGAACACTTTCGTGGCGCGGCTGCGGGCGCTCGGGCAGCCGGTGCAAGACGAGCCATTCCCGGGCGCCATAGCCATACGGACCATATGGGTCAGGTGGCGATTGGAGCCAGGCAACTCGGCAAACAATTCGGCTCCTTCACTGCTGTGCGGCAGTTGAGCCTCGAAGTTCATTACGGCGAGATCTATGGACTGTTGGGCGCGAATGGCGCCGGTAAGACCACGACGATCAAGATGCTGTGCGGCCTGGTCGAACCGAGCAGCGGCGGGGTCCAACTCGCCGGATGGACGAAACATCTACGGTCGGGCGAAGTACGCCAGCGCATTGGATACATGTCGCAGAAATTCTCGCTCTATAACGACCTCTCCCTTGAAGAGAACCTGGAGTTCTTTGCCGGGGTATACGGAGTGCCCAGCGAGGAACGCGAAGAAAAGAAGCGATGGGTGCTGGAGTTTTCCGGTCTGCAGGGGCGCGAAAAGCAGCTCACGGGTAGTCTGCCGCAGGGCTGGAAGCAGCGGGTGGCCTTCGGCGCGGCGATCATGCATGAACCGAGTGTGCTGTTTCTCGACGAGCCAACGTCGGGGGTGGATCCGCTGGCACGGCGGTCTTTCTGGAGGATGATCAACCGGCTGGCGGATGCGGGCACGGCGATTCTAGTTACCACCCATTATCTTGAGGAGGCCGAGCAGTGCAACCGGCTGGGGCTGATGGTGGCCGGCGAACTGGTGGCCGAAGGTACTCCAACCGCAATCAAGGCGACACAGAAAGGGCAGTTGATGGAATTCGTCACCGATCAGCCGCAACGCGCGCTCGACCTTTTGAAAAATGACGAAGAGCGTTGGGCAGTTTCTCTATTCGGAAACCGGCTGCACATCGTGTTCAACGAAGACCTGGCCACGGGTGAGAAAATCTACCGCGACAAGCTGGCAGCCGCAGGGATCAAAGTGATTTCTGCCAAGCCGGGGCGCTTCTCCCTGGAAGACGTGTTCATCAGCGTGGTGGAAAAAGCCCGGTTGAAGGGCAAGGTGGGTTCGGAGGACTGACGCCGATGCGACGGATTTTCGCCCAAGCCCGTAAAGAACTGATCCAGATTCTGCGCGATAAACGGGCGGTCGCCCTGGCGCTTATTCTGCCTCTGACCCAACTCATTCTGATGGGCTCCTCCATTTCGCTGGACGTGAAAAATCTTCCTTTGGCGGTGCAGGATTTCGACAATTCGCCGGCATCGCGGCAGCTGATTGACGCCTTTCGCGAATCGATAACCTTCAAAATCATTCCCCTCGCCGTGGACCAGCGGCCCGAACAATCGTTCCTGAGCAATGAAGCGCGCGCGGTTCTGATTATCCCGGAAAGGTTTGGGCGGGACGTGGCGCGCGGCGTGAATAGCCCGATACAGGTTCTGGTGGACGCCTCCGATGCAAACACTGCGCGTTTGATCGATGGTTACGCATCGCAGATCACCAACGCGTTCAACACCGCAAACGGCGGAGCGGCAAAGCCGATGCCGGTACAGGCCGCGATTCGCTTCTGGTACAACCCCGGCCTTTCCTCGATGAAATTTTACGGGCCAGGAGTCTTCGTGCTGGCGCTCTCGCTCTTCCCTCCCATGCTGGCCACGCTGGCGATGGCGCGCGAAGGAGAGCAGTTAACTATTCTGCAGGTTTACGTCTCCAGTATCTCGGCGCATGAATTCCTGCTGGGAAAGATCATCGCTTTTATGGTGGTGGCCCTGGTGGACAGCGTTCTTCTACTGGCGCTGCTGTTCACTTACTTTGGACTTGGGATCGCCGGGGACCCAACGCCGTTTCTCGTGTCGACGGTGCTGTATGCGTTCTGCGTAGCGGCATTTGGAACCATGATCGGCGCTGCCATTCCGAATCAGGCGGCGGCCATGCAGGCAGTTGCGCTGGGCGGGTTCCTGCTGGTGTTCATGCTGGCCGGTCTTATCTTTCCCATTCAGAATATTCCGATTCAGATTCGCTGGATTTCGAACTTCATCTGGGGCCGCTATTACATCGACATTGTGCGCGACTTTCTTCTGCAGGGGGGCGGCTGGCCCGCAGTGTGGTGGAAGGTGATCATCATCGGCATTTTGGGAGGTTTTTTTTACCTCCTGGCGTGGCGCAAAATGCGACGTATGCAGCTGGCGGCATGATCATGAAATCGAGCTTTCAGGTTTTTTCGAGTCGCCGGTTTGGTGCGCTGCTGCGCAAGGAATTCGCCCAGATCCGGCGTGACCGGCGACTCGCGATGTCGTTGATCGTGCCGCCGATTCTGCAATTGCTGCTGTTTAGCGTAGTGTTGAACGCCACGGTGTCGGATCTGAAACTGGGCGTGATGGACGACAGCCGGACCGCGCAGAGCCGCGACCTGGCGTCCACCCTGACGGAGAGCCGCAGCTTTCGCCTGGCGGGATACTACAACGCGGTGGATAAACTGGGCGATGCCATCAGCCGGGGAGATATTGATGCGGGCGTAGTGATTCCGCGGGATTTTGCGCGCGACCTGGAGCGCGGAAGGCCAGTCACGGTGCAGTTCCTTCTGAACGCCATGAACGCCAACACGGCGACCATCGCTCGATCCTATGCACAGGGGGTGATCAGGACCTGGAACGAAGGGCTGGCCGGGAATGGGTTGCACGCCCGCTTTTCGCAGGTCGACGCGTCGCCGGTGAGCCGCCGAGGGCTGGTTGTTATGACGCGAGCGTTTCTTTTCAATCCGGGCCTGATCAACAGCTGGTTTGTGGTCACTGGGGTTCTCGGGTTGCTGCTCATCCTGAATGGCTCTATTGTCGCTTCTGCCGCCATGGTGAAGGAACGCGAAGCGGGCACGATCGAACAACTCGTTATGTCACCGGCGGAGACCTCAGAGATCATCGTGGCCAAAATTGCGCCGCTGTTCGTGCTGCTGATGCTCATGGTGATTTTCGCCACCGGTTTCATGAAGCTTCTCTTCGATGTTCCGTTTCACGGCAACCTCTTCGTCGTGTTCTGCGGCGCCTCGCTGTGCATACTGTCCGGCATCGCGCTCGGCACAGTGATTGCGACATTTTCCAAGTCTGCACAGCAGGCGCAGCTCACCAGCTTTTTTGTCAATCCCCTGCTTACCACAGCGTCGGGCGCGGTCACGCCGGCGGAAGCTGTTCCGAACTGGCTGCAGCCGCTGGTATGGATCAATCCGATTCGCCATTTCAGCGTGATCGCCCGCTCCAACATGATCAAGGGTACGGGTTTCGCTGGGTTGTGGGGCGACTTTCTGATACTGGGCCTCTTCACGCTGATGCTGGTGGTGCTCAGCGTCTGGCGCTTCCGCAAAATGCTCAGCTGAGCTGCTATGCCTGGGCGGGTGCATCTTTCCGGTGGGCGGCACCGAGGGCATACTCGGACGGCACCAAGCGCCGTGTGTCTTTCCAGTATTGCGAGGAGAGCCCTGGCCATAGGATGGTCCCCTTGCCGCTTTCGTCCAGGTACCAGCTCTTGCAGCCGGAGGCGTAAACGGTCCGGCCCATACGCTCTTGCAGCCGCGCGTTGAAGCGCGCCTGTTCTTCGGGACGAGCCTCGATGGAGTGCGCACCGCTGCGCCGCATCAATTTCAGGCACTGCAGGATGTAGCGGGTTTGCGCTTCAATCATGAAGACGATGGAGTTGTAGCCTACGCGGCTGTTAGGCCCGATGAGCAGAAAGAGGTTGGGGAATCCAGCCACGGTAACGCCGCGAAAAGCCTCGGCGCCGGACTGCCAGGCCTGATTGAGCGAAACCCCGTTCCGCCCGCGAAAGAGCACTGGGGAAAGGAGATCGGTGGTGCGGAAGCCGGTACAGAAGATCAGAGCATCCACTTCCCTTTCCTGTCCATCCACGGTCAGCACACTTCCCTCGCGCACTTCGGCGATCCCCTCTGAAACGACTTCCACGTTGGGCCGGCTGAGCGCTTTCAGGTAGTCGTTGGAGAGCAGCACACGCTTACAGCCGATCTGGTATGTCGGGGTAAGCCTTTCTCGCAGCACGGGGTCGCTTACGCTCTTGCGCAAGTGCCGCCGGGCATATCGCTCGAGTAGCCGCATGTATTTTGGGTTCACGGTATAACCGAGGCCGACTGCCTCCTGCCGCAGGTAGAGCCGGGTACGGAAAAGGCGCATGTACCCTGGCAGGCGGCGAAACAGGAAACGTTCAAACCCCAGGATGTTCCGATCCAGTTTGGGAACGATCCAGGGCGGAGTCCTCTGGAAGACGTGCAGCCGGCCGGCCTCCGGCGCAATCTTGGGCACAATCTGGATGGAACTGGCGCCGGTGCCGATTACGGCGACCCGGCTGCCCTTCAACTCTGCTTCGTGGTTCCATTCCGCGGAATGGAAGACACGGCCGCGGAATCGCTCCAAACCCTTGATCTGTGGGTAGCTGACGCGGCTGAGCCCACCCATCGCAGAGACAACAATGCGCGCCGTATAGGCTTCCCCGGTCTTGGTGCGGACCCGCCAAAGCTGGGCGGCCTCGTCGTAGCAGGCCTCGCGGACCTCTGAGTTAAACCGGATGTTTGGGAGGACGCGGTACTTCTTTGCGCAAT
Source organism: uncultured Acidobacteriaceae bacterium (assembly GCA_963736535.1). Classification (GTDB taxonomy): domain Bacteria; phylum Acidobacteriota; class Terriglobia; order Terriglobales; family Acidobacteriaceae; genus PALSA-350. The sequence continues at coordinate 354,370 of CAVTPN010000001.1, read as the reverse complement.
GCTGCAGATACTTCCAGATCTCCGGCTGTGTCGGGTACATGCGCGACCAGTCCGGGTTGAGCTCGAAGGAATAAGAATAGAGGTGGGAGGGGATGTCGCATGCGCAGCCGGGATACGTATTTACGCGCCAGGTGCCACCGACGTCAGAGCCACTTTCCAGTACCACGTACGAGCCCAGCCCGGCCTGCTCCATGCGAATGGCAACGCACAGGCCGCCGAAGCCGCTACCGATGATCAGAACCTCAACGTCAGGAGTCATGCTGGATGCGTCCCTGGTTACCGAAACCGTTGCCCAACCTCGACTGGCGGAAATGTACTTGCATGGGACCCAGGGGAAGAATCCCACATCGGAACTCTTACCGCGATGACACTGACTCAATCCCGCCCGGCGCAGTGCGCATCAGCGAGTACGATTCTCGCAAAACTCGCCACCAAAGTCTGGGGAAGCCAATCACCGGGGTGATGAGGAATTGCTTGCGCTGGCGAGCGGTCAGTAGCCTGACGACGTGGCGGTGCAACAGGAGTTGCTGATACCAGGGGATGCTGGCCACCAGGTGGTGCTCCCAATGACAGGGCGTTCCCCAGGGGCCTCCTCCGACGAGCATTCCCCAAAATCCGAAACCGAAGCTCCGTGAGCCGTTCAGATTGTCAAGCGGCATAAGGTTGTGCTCGGTGAACTGCCGCAACCGATCGAGGTAGAACCCGAGCTGCGTGAACAATAGAAGCACCAGGATCGTGAACCAACCTCCCCACAACCTGTAAGTCAGATACATGTAGGGAACGTGATACATAAGTGCCACCACCAGGGTGATCCAACGGCTCCTGGTGTAATTGGCCGGACGGTGGAGCACGAAGTCCGAGAAGTTAATCACCACCGCAAAAGGAAGGAAAGTCATCCAGTAACGGCGTGGGGTAACGAAGTTCAGGAACTCCGCGTCTTCTTCGGTGCCGAACTTGGAGTGATGGATCATGTGCTTTTCGGAGTAGAAGTCGGGGACTCCACCGGTGATGCGGGCAAGATGATAGGTGGCGAAGTTGCCGAAACGGCTGAGCGGACCGCGAGGCGGAAAGATGATTCTGTGGGCCGCGCCTTCGTGCATGGTGAATACGCCGAGCGAATACATGAGCCAGCAATGGAGCAGCCCGCAAACAAGGCCGGCAAGCACGACTGAACCAGCGGCGTTATGGCTCCTCTCTGCCAGCCATACGCCGGGAAGCTTGAGCAGCGCCAGGAAATCGCCGGCCAGCAGAAAAACCAGCACCAACGAGTTCATCAGATTGTGGATGACGGGATGGGACTTGTACCAGCGGTGCAGCCCCCTGCCGTGCTCCATGATGGAGTGGACCTGGTCACGGCTGAGGGGCTCAAACGGCAGCTGTCTTTCGTTGACCTGCGCCCAGCGGACTTCTTCCAGATGAATATGCATTGGCGTCTCTCCCGTTATGCCTTACCCGCCAGTTTGGCGAACCACCAGCTCAGGCCGACAAACAGAAAGCGCCAGTCTTTGAGGAACTCGGGTGGCTTGCCCTCGAAGGCGTGGCCGATAAACTGGAACACCCATCCGACCACGAATAATCCAGCCACCCACCACCAGACATGCGGCCACCATATGGCTAGAGGAATCATGAGTATGGAAACGGCGATCATGGGGATGCCGACGGTGTGGCATGCGCGATTCACCGAATTCTGATGGCTGGTCGAATACTGCCTGATCCATTCGTTCCGACTTTTGCCTAGCATGGTGTATCCCTCGCTATGTTGTTCTTCCGGCCGCTCTGGAGAATGCGTTGGCATCCCGCATGACACGCCAGAGCAACTGCGGAAACCCGAGGCCCGGTGGCAGCAGAAACTGCTGCCTTTGTTTTTCAGAAAGCAGCCCCACCATGAAATGGTGCAAAGCGATCTGCTGATACCAGGGGATGCTCGCGACCAGATGGTGAACCATATGGCATGGCTGCCCCCAAGGCCCGCCTCCTACCAACAGCCCGGAGAAACCCGCGCCGAAACTTCGCGCGCCGCTCTTGTTTTCGAGCGGCATCAGGTTGTGCTCAGTGAACTGCCGCATGCGGTCAAAGTAGAAGCCTACGTGCGGCAGCAGCAGGAGCACGACGAGCACAAACAACCCTCCAAAACGGCGGAAGAGCAGGTAGGCGTAGATTCCGTTATAGAGCGCGGCAATTAGCCCAGAGATTACGCGGCCTCGGGTGTAGGCGAGCGGGCGATGGATGACGAAGTCACTGTAGTTGAGAAAGGTGCCCAGCGGCAACAGCATGCGCCAGAAGCGGCGAGGCCGGACGAAGTTAAGAAACTCGGAATCCTGCTCGGTGCCGAACCTGGCATGATGCGCCATGTGGCACGCCGCATAGTAATTGGGTTCGGCAGCCGAAAGGCGGCACAGATTCACGGCCAGGAATTGCGCAGCCCGGCTCAATCGTCCAGTTCCCGGGAAGATAAGCTTGTGGGCGGCGCCCTCGTGCAAAGTAAAGATGGCCAGCGAGTAGAGTAGCCAGCTGTGAAGAGCGCCGGCTAATACTGCTGTTGCCACCAGCAATCCCGTTCCCGGGCGGCCGTTCAAGGGCAGAATCCAACGCGGCATCTGCAGCAGGACAACCCAATCCATACCGAGCACGCAGGCGATCACCAGTGCATTGATCAGCGCGTGCGTACGGGGATGGGCTTTGAACCACTTGTACAATTCACGACCGCGGTCCAGGATTAGCCGCGTTTGTTCGCTGCTGAGATCTTCGAAGGCATGTCCCCGGGTGTACTCCCTGGCCATTTCCAACTCATCGAGATGAATCTTCATGGATGGACCTCACGACTGTGCTGCCCGGATTTCGCTAATTCTTTCGCCCAGGGTTCCGTTCAGACCTTCAATTTTTTCCATGGTATGGCGGTAGCTATGGGCGACGATTTCATCCGCCAGGTGCCAGTCGGTCCGTTTGAACCCGAGCATTTCCGGCTGCAACATTAAATCAGCTGAACCCTCGCGTGTCATGCGATAAGAGATCCCGCCAAACTCGAGCGTGCGCATCAGGATGAGGGGGATGCTGGGCATAAAGGACTTCTTGGCGCCCCACAACCCGAAGCGGCTGCGCAGCGCCTGAAGGCCGCTTACGGTGTACCCGTAGTCCGCCACGTCTTCCAATTCGTGAGGTGGGGAAACGTCCACGCCGATGGTGATTCCATTTCCGCAGAAAACGCGCATCAGATCCACGGGCACGTTGTTGATGGAGCCGCCGTCGACGTGCAGTTCACCACCGTAGACGATGGGGGGAAAGATTCCCGGCGCCCGGCTGCTGGCCAAAGCCGCCTTCGTCAGGCCGCCACTCTTATGCAAGGTCAGCTCCGCGCGGTTCAGATTGGCCGAGACGCAAAAGAACGGGTGCCACAGGTCTTCGATACGAGCTTCGCCGAAGAAGCGGGCGACCAGATCGCTGAATTTCCGGCCGCTTTTGAAGGCGATAAAGGGCAGCGTCATGTCGTTGAAGGAATCGCGGCATCCGGTACGGATCTCTTCGATGATGCGCTCGTTGGACCATCCGCTGGCCCACAGGGCGCCAATCAAGCCCCCCATGCTGGCTCCGCCCACCGCATCCAGGGGAATGTTGCAATCCGCGAGTGCGCGGAAGACGCCTATGTGCGCTAGCCCGCGGGCAAAGCCGCCGCCCAGGGTGAGGCCGACGGCACGGCCGGTCAAAAATCTTGCCACCCGGGCGAAGTCCCCGCGGTTGCCCAGCCGGACGTGATGGTGACGGTCCACCTTTCGCGGAGTCAGCCATCGCTGGGTGCCGGATGGCTTGTCATTTTCCTGGATCAGGACCAGGGTTTTCGATTGGGTTGCGTCGGGGGGCAGGCGGGCAATCAGTTCTGTCTCAATTTCGCCTGGCGCGGGATCCTGACTGGCATGCCCGACGATCACCCCTCGGTCAGCCTGTCGTACGCAACGCTCCGTCCAGGGGGTTAGCGTGTCGTCTGCTTCGTACACCACGTAGTTGTGCTTGTTTTCCAAACCGCTTAGCCATTCGATGAAAAGAATGCGGTTGCCATCCCAGTCTGAGGTCTGCGCGAAACCCTCCCTGCCAAAGGCCGCATCCACGCGGGCACTGGACACCCGCGCGACCGTACCGTAAGCGGCGAGAGCTTCACTGAACTGGTCGCAGAAGGCCTTGAAGGCCGCACCCGGGGAGGCCGGGATCAACGCAATATTATTAACGCGGGAGGAAGCCCCAAGCGTTCCCGCAGTGACCTGTTGCACCCTGCGCGCCATCCGGGAAGCAAAAATGCGCATCACTTCCTGGGGATATTTGGTCAACAGCTGGTCGTAAGCGGCAGAAGACAACCGGCCCAGGTAGGTATCGCGGACGGCGCAGATGGAATCCGGCCGGGGATCGCCGGTAAAGAGCCCGAGCTCACCGATCGTTTCACCCCGCCCGAGTTCGATCAGCACTGTCTCGTGTGCGCGATCTTCCGCCAAAACGCGAAGCCGTCCGCTGAGAACGATGTAGAGCGCGTCGCTCGCGTCTCCTTTCCGGAACAGGAACTCGCCGCTGTAGAGCGTCATGGGCTCAAGTTCGGCTTCCAACGCCTGTCGAAATGCCCTACTGAGTGGACCGAGCAGTTTTCCGTCTTTCAAAGAAGCGCGCAGCGTGTCGCGCTCCAAAGTCGAGTGGATCAAGCCGGCAAAGGTAAGGCGCGCATCGTGATTGCGATCCGCAATTTCGCCGAGGGCTTTTTTGGAGATGATGCCGACCAGGGCGTCTCCGCGGCTCGTAAGGTGAACGGGATGCGCCTGGACTGCGGGATCCCTATTCAGGAACACAGTGGCCTGCGGTTCCAGTTCTCGAACTGTTTCTCCGGTATTGCCGGAGAGAAACACTTTTCCCGACAAAACAATCAGGACGGCAGGTTCGGTCGATTCCGGGAGAACGAGAGAATCATTCTGCAGGCTGGTCAGAGAGAGGTGTTCGACGAATTGTTCCAGAGCGGGTCCCGCGACCCCTCTGAGAACCGGCAGAAGGGAGATAATGCGAGCAATCTCTAAGCGGTCCGGAAACATTGGTAGAGATGCTACCACTCCCGCTCGCCTGCAAGGGCGCTTTTGCAGTTCACCGTCCAAGCGGACGGCTAAACCTGGGCAGCGGGAAAGGGAAGGCTTACGTCCCTGTAGGGCAAATTCCGCGCGAGTACCCAGGTCAAAGATGACCAAAGTCCCGAGGGAGGGCGGCTAGAATTACCCAAGGACAGGGTCCTAGGGTAAGTATTCCGCGTGGGACTGTCTTTTTGGGTACACGCGCCCAGCGCTACGTCCCGGGTATAGGCTGCGGAGAAGCTGAAGCTCGATGGATCATAGGCTCACGAAAATGTAGATGCCCCGTGCCCTTCTGCGGAATTTTTTCCCTTGGGTGGGCGTGGCAAACCGGAAATGGCACATCGAGAGCCATTATCCCACTCAAGCCGAAGGACGGCTTGAATGGGCCACCCAGCCGGACCACAGTATTCGCAAAAATGCGTTAAAAAGCTCCGCCGGCGATGGACGGAATTACCAACACTTCATCACCATCTTTGAACGCGTATTCATCGTTTCCCAGAAAGCGGATGTCTTCTTCATTGACATAGAAGTTGATGAAGCGCCGTACCTTGCCGTCGTTATCGCGCAAGTGAGGTTTGAGCGCAGGAAAGCTGGTCTCGATCTCAGTGATCAACTGTGGCAGATTGGCTGCCGAAGATTGAATCTCCCGGGTGCCATTGGTGTGCTTTTGAAATGCGTTCGGCAGCACTACTTTAACGGACATACACTTCCTCCCCCGCGTTCTTCGCTTCCTGATCCTGCTCGACCATGGCCTCAAAGTCGGCCAAACGCGGGCGAATCGCTTGCTTCTGTTCATATTTGCCCTGCAGCACATCCAGGGTCTTCAGGCCGTTGCCGGTAATCGCGACCACGGTAAGATCGCCGGGAGCAATCCGGCCGTGGGCATAAAGGCGGGCGGTCACTGCGGTGGTCACGCCGCCTGCCGTTTCTGTAAAGACGCCTTCGGTCTCGGCCAGCTCCTGGATCGCCGAAACGATCTCCACGTCGGAGACATCTTCTGCCCAGCCGCCGCTTTCACGAATGGCGCGGATGGCATACGGGCCGTCTGCGGGATTGCCGATTGCCAGCGAGCGCGCGATCGTGTTCGGCCGTTGCGGCTCGTGATGGGACAAGCCATTCTTTACCGCGTGGGCAATGGGGGAGCAGCCAGTGGCCTGCGCTCCAAAAAAGCGCACCGGCTTATCCTCCACCAGGCCGAGCTCGATCAGCTCGCCAAAGGCCTTACGAATCTTGGAGATCAGCGCGCCCCCAGCCATGGGAACCACCACGTTGTCGGGCAGCCGCCAGCCCAGTTGCTCAGCGATCTCGTAGCCCACGGTTTTGGAACCTTCGGCGTAATAAGGACGAAGATTGACATTCACAAAGCCCCAGTTGTAGCGCTCCGCAATCTGCGTGCTCAGCCGGTTCACCTGGTCGTAGTTGCCTTCGATACGCACCAGGGTGGCGCCATAGACCTGGGTGTTCAGTATCTTGGCGGGCTCCAGATCGGTCGGCACCAATATGTAGGTTTTTAGGCCCAGGCGCGCGGCGTGGGCGGCCACGGCATTCGCCAGGTTTCCAGTGGAGGAACAGCCCACAGTATCGAAACCGAAGATCTTGGCCGTGGCCAGGGCCACCGAGACCACGCGATCTTTAAAGCTCAGCGTGGGCAGGCAGACGGCATCGTTTTTAAGGTAGAGATTGGTGGCGCCGATACGCTTGCCCAGCCGCGGGGCCGCCATCAGGGGCGTCATGCCGGAAGGGGTGGTGGGCACGTAGTCGTCGGGCAGCGGCAGAAGCGCCTGGTAGCGCCACATGCTTTGCGGTCCCCGGGCAATGGCTTCACGGGTGAAGGTCTTCTTGGCCGCAGCCATGTCGTAGGCTACTTCGAGCGAGGAAAAACACTCATCGCAGCTGGAAAGCGGCTGGTTCGGAAAGCGCTTGCCACATTCCCTACAGCGCAATTCGTAAAATGATGCCATCATGCCCTCAAATCGAGAGCAGCAGATGCACGGGCACTACGTGACGGACTCTAAACCGCGGTACTGCATGGAATTAGCGAGATGCGCATACTATGCACCCCGAATCTCATGTTCCCCAATTCTTTTCAGAACCTAGGAGAGAGTTGACACCATACTCCTGGTTTGCCCAGGCAGGTTGTCGTGGCGTCACAGGGCCCGTCCCTCAGCCACTCTTCATGAAATTCAGGCTCGCTCACAAGGAGCAAACTTGAATACCTCGTTTCTAGCACAGTCGCCTATGGACCGCAAGTGGCGTCTTCAGCCAACAAGGCACGCCGGAAACGCATCTGATTGGTAACATTAGATAGGAAGCAATTACCGAGCCTGCGGAGGGTCTGGTCCGCTCAGAAAATCGGAACTCCGAATCGGAACTCCATGACGGAAGCCAGTCCACAGTCCTCCCGCAACGCATGGCGCGAGCGGGTCCAAGCGCTCAAGAACGTACCTCCCGTGCTCGGCATTTTGTGGCAATCAGGGCCGGCCGTGGTGGTGTGGGGCCTGGTGCTGCGCATCCTGGTGGCTGCCCTGCCGGCCGCGATTGCCTACGTAGCGTCCCAGATCATCAACGGTGTGCAGCAGGTTTTCAGCCACAAGGGTCTCTTTCCTCACTTTTGGTGGCTGGTGGGGCTGGAAGCCGGCCTGAACGTGCTTTCCGGGCTGCTGACACGCGGAGTCGATTACAGCGATAGCCTGCTTGCTGATCGCTATACGCACTTCGTCAGCGTGCGGGTGATGCGCCAAGCGGCGGCGCTGGACTTGACCACGTACGAAGATCCCGTCTTCTATGACCGGCTGGAACGGGCCAGAGTACAGGCCACTGATCGCCTGGCGATGATCCAGCAGATGGGCCGGCTCTTCCAGCAGAGCCTGACCACGCTGATTTGGACCTCCATCCTGCTCTGGTATTCGCCTTGGCTGGTGCTTCTGCTCGCTTTGGGCGTGCTCCCGACCTTCCTGGGAGAAACCCACTTCGCCTTCCTGGGATATGCGAAGAACTTCCGTCAGACACCGGCCAAACGCCAGATGGATTACCTCCGCCAGGTAGCCGGCAGCCGGGAAGGCGCCAAAGAGCTCAAGCTCTTCAATTTGAGCCCCTACCTGACCACTCGGTTCACCCGGCTCTCCCAGGACATCTACGAAGAGAATGTCGCTCTTTCGCGCAAGAAGCTTCTGGCCGGCGGCCTGCTCGGAGTCATCGCGACCCTTGGCTACTATGGCGCCTATGCCTTCGTGATCTGGCGCGCGGTCACCGGGAGCTACTCCGATATTGGAGAGTTCTACTATCTGACCAATGCCATCATTCAGGCCTCCAGCAACCTGCAGCAGGTGTTTTCAACGGCGTCGGGCATAGCGGACCAGGCTCTCTTCCTCACCGATCTGCTGGCCTTCTTCGAGATGAAGCCCACGGTGGCTGCAAACCCCGATGGGGCGTTGATACCGCGTCCGATCCGCCGCGGCTTTGAGTTTCGCAACGTCAGCTTTGCCTATCCCGGCACCACGCGGCGGGTGCTGAGCAACTTCAACTTCACCCTTGCGCCTGGCGAGCGGATCGCGTTGATCGGCGAAAACGGCCAGGGCAAGACGACCGTGGTCAAGCTGATAACCAGGCTGTACGACCCGACCGAAGGACAAATTCTGCTCGATGGCATTGACCTGCGCGAGTACAAGCTGGAAGATTTACACCACGAAATCGGGGTCATCTTTCAGGACTTCATGCGTTACGAGATGACCGCGCGGGAGAACATCAGCGTGGGGCGGGTGGAAAGCGAACACTCGCAGACAGAGATCGAGTCGGCCGCGCACAAGAGCCTGGCAGAGAGCGTGATCGCCAAGCTGCCCGAGGGATACGACCAGATGCTGGGCCGGCGCTTTGAGAGCGGGGTGGAGCTGTCAGGCGGAGAATGGCAGCGGGTTGCCTTGGCACGCGCGTACCTGCGAGACGCCCAGTTGCTGGTGTTGGATGAACCGACGGCTGCGCTCGACGCACGCAGTGAGTTGGAAGTATTCGAACGCTTCGCCGAGCTGACGACCGGGAAGATGGCGCTGCTGATCTCGCACCGCTTTTCGACCGTCCGCATGGCCGACCGCATCGTAGTGCTGGAGGGCGGAAGACTGGTGGAAGAAGGAACGCATCCCCAACTGATAGCGCTTGGCGGGCGCTACGCAAGTATGTTCGAGATGCAGGCGGCAAGCTATCGTTGATTTTTAACTGACCTAACGCCCGAAAGAGAATTTATGACCGACACTTTACAAAGCTCGGGCCAGCCCCTTAACACCAACCCGGAGTCGCGGTCCACCTACACCGCCGATTCACTGCGGGCTTATGCCGACAAGGTCGCCCCTGGCTGGCATGTCGCACACAAGCCGGAGGGTTCCGGCAGCTTTGGCCGCCGCATTGACGCGACGGCCCAGTCACTCGACCAGCTTTACGTGATCCTCGACGCCAGGCCGGTGCCGACCTATGAACCAGGAGTACCGCTGGACCCGTTGCTCGAGTTGCGGCAAAATCCGCGGCTGCTGCGCTCTGTGGTCACCGAGGTTTCTACCATACGCAAAAAATTAGGGCGTTTGCCCCGCACGCTGCGCGACCAGGAAAACGACGAGCCACGAATCGTAACCGTGGCGGATGCCTACCTGCAGGCTACCGGCTCGGAATATCATCCCCACGCGATCAAGATTTTTATTGACCAGGTGCAGAACTACGATGCGCTGGAGCTCAACGAATTATGGGCGCTGGCACCAGTGATGAAGTTCCTGTTGCTGGAAGAAGTCATTATGCAGGCCAATGGCGTCATCCAGGATGAGAACTCGCACACCGAGGCCGGGGCCGAACTACTCAAGACGCGCATGAGAAGCCTGCGCGACATTGGCTATGCCGATTGGTTTACCTTGATCGAGCCGTTAGTCGTCTATGACCCCGTTCTCCAGAACGATCCAGCCAATGCATACAAGTTCATGGACTTCGACAGCCGGGAGGCCTACCGCAAACGCGTGGCCGAGATTGCCCGTCACTCCGATTGCTCCGAGCTGGAAGTAGCGCAGGCGGCGCTGACACTGGCCCTGGAATCCAGGGAAAAGCATCGGGTTGAGGATCCGCGGCTTCGTGTTCGCCGAGCGCACATCGGCTACTACCTCATCGATCGCGGCTTCTCCCAGCTCGCCTCCCGAGTCGGCTATCGCCCTCGGTTCATCGATCGCATACGCCTCACGATGCGCAACCACGCGGATGATTTCTATATTGGCGGCATTCAGATCATCACCGTGGTGCTCATCGGCCTAATCCTGGCCCCCCTGGTGCCCACTTACCCGATCTTCGGCGGGCTTACCCTGGCTTTTCTGCTTTTGCTGCTCCCAGCAACGCAGGGCGCAGTCGACCTGGTCAACAACACCATCACTGTAGTCTTCAAGGCTTACGCGCTGCCCAAGCTGGATTTCTCGAAGGGCGTGCCGGAGCCGTTCACCACCTTAGTCGTGGTACCCACACTGCTGATGAAGGAGAAGCAGGTACGCGAACTCTTTGACGAGCTCGAAGTACGTTACCTGGCTAACCAGGATCGGAACATCCACTTTGGGCTGCTCACCGATCTTCCTGACTCGGTCACGCGCCCGCGGCAGAACGACACTGACCCGCTGGTCGAGTTGGCGATTCAGCTCACCGACGAGCTGAACGAGCGTTATGCTTCGGCGGGAGCGGGATCGTTCTTCCTGCTCCACCGCCACCGTATCTTTAACGCGCGCCAGGGCGTCTGGATGGGCTGGGAACGCAAGCGCGGCAAGCTGCTGGATCTGAACAAGCTGCTCAAGGGCCAGTTTGACCCGTTCCCGGTCAAGGCGGGCAACCTGACTGCGCTGGCGCACGCGCAATACGTCATTACCCTCGACTCCGATACGCAGCTTCCGCGGGGCACAGCGCACACCATGATCGGCGCCATCGCTCATCCGCTCAACCGCGCCGTCATTGATCCGGATCTCCGCATTGTGACCGAGGGATACGGCATCCTGCAGCCGCGGGTCGGCGTCAGCGTGCAATCCGCATCGCGTTCCCGGCTGGCCTCCATCTATTCCGGGCAGACGGGCTTTGACATTTACACCCGCGCCATTTCAGACGCCTACCAGGATCTCTATGGGGAAGGCATGTTTACCGGCAAGGGCATTTACGAAATCAATGCGCTGCACGCGGTTCTGGATCGGCGTTTTCCACGCAATTCCCTGCTCAGCCACGACCTGATCGAAGGATCGTATGCGCGGGTTGGTTTGACCACCGATATCGAAGTCATCGACGATTACCCATCGCACTATAGCGCCTACACTCGGCGTAAACATCGCTGGCTGCGCGGCGACTGGCAGATTGCCCAATGGCTCTTCTCCAAGGTCCCGGATGAATCGGGGCGGTATGTCCGCAATCCCATCGCCACGATTTCGCGCTGGAAGATCTTCGACAATCTTCGCCGGTCGCTGGTCGAAGTCTTTACCTTCTCGCTGCTGCTGGCTGGATGGCTTGGATTGCCCGGCGGCGCGCTCTATTGGACGGCGGTCACCCTTTTCCTGATGTTCGTGCCCTCACTGGTCCAGTTTGTTTTCAGCCTGGGCCGCGCCTATTTCACCAAGCTGCCCGGCGCCATGCGCGACGCCGTAAGTGGTTTTTGGCAGGGCACATTTATCAGCCTGCTCACGCTGGTCTACCTGCCCCACCAGACGTTGCTTGCCCTGGACGCGATCATCCGTTCGCTGGTGCGCAGTTTTATTACCGGTCAGCGTCTTCTGGAGTGGGAAACAGCTGCCGAGGCCGAGGCCTCGGCGAAGCACCGCACGCCGGTCGACCGTTATCTTGCGGTGACGCCGCTGGTCGCCATGGTGGTTGCGGTGCTGGTCTTCCTGCGCCATCCGGAATCATTACTGGTTGCGCTTCCTATTCTTATCCTGTGGGGCTTTGCCGGGGTCATCACCGCCTGGCTTAACAACCCTCCGCAGCAAACCAAGCTCCAGCTCACGGCAGAAGAAGATACTTTCCTGCGCCAGCTGGCGCTGAGGACCTGGCGCTTCTTCTACCAGTTCGGTGGTGCGAGCCACAACTACCTCATCCCGGATAACGTCGAAGAGGACAATCTCTTTGAGGCGGCGCGCGTCTCGCCCACGAATTTTGGTCTGTTGCTCAACGCGCGTCAGGCTGCAAATACCTTCGGCTATCTCACCGTTCCCGAATTTATAACCCTGACCGAACGCAGTCTCGAGACCTACGACAAGCTGGAGAAGTATCGCGGCCATATCTACAACTGGTACGACACGCGCACGCTTATCCCGATCCGTCCCATGACCATTTCCTCGGTCGACAGCGGAAACCTGGCGGCCTCGTTCTATACCTTGCGTAGCGGTTGTCGCGGCATGCTGCGCGAGCCATTGCTGGATCCAGGACTCTTTACCGGTATTCGCGATCATTGGCACCTGCTTACGGGCTTGCACGATGCACCCGCCGGTATGGACGGGCTGGCGCCGCCCTCGGCGGACGCGGATGCCGATACATGGATCGCGTGGGCTCTGGCCACTGTGGACGCGCCTGAGTTTGCCGCAGCGCTTCCAGCAGGCAGCGAGTCATCCTGGTGGCTTGCTGAAACCCGCCAGCGGATTCATGCGGTGGTCCAACTGCTTCGCGATTACATGCCCTGGCTGCTGCCCAAGTTTGCGCCGCTGTTCGCCTTACCTCAGCTGCAAGGACTTCGCGAGGCTGCCACCACGGTCCAGACGGGAGCCGCCAGTGGCCTGGCTGCTGATCTTGACGCCCGCATCGCCAAGGCCGCAACCGGCATGGCTTCCAATGCTCCGGAGGCCAAGCTGGTGGAAGAGTTGAGGCGAGCGATTATGCCGGCGCGGGAAGGCCTGAAAGCGCTCACCAAAGGATTGCAGGACCTGGCATCGGAGGCGATGCGCTTCGCCACGGAAATGGACTTCGGCTTCCTGATGGATCGTTCGCGCCTGCTGCTTTCCATTGGTTATGAAATAGAGCGGCAGCATCTGCACCAGGCCTGTTACGACCTGCTTTCCAGCGAAGCTCGCATTGCGGCGTTCATTACCGTGGCCAAGGGAGAGGCGCCGCAGCAAAGCTGGTTCAAACTCGGCCGCATCCACACCATGGCTTATGGGCAGGCCGTGCTCATCTCGTGGACCGGCACCATGTTCGAATACCTGATGCCGTCGCTCTGGATGCGTAGTTATCCTGACACCCTGGTCTCACGCACCCTCAGCGGAGTAGTGGCCATTCAGCGCGCCTTCGGAAAAGAGCACGGTATCCCGTGGGGTATCTCGGAATCGGGCTGGGCCGGCATCGACGACCACGGTCACTACCACTACCAGGCCTTCGGTATTCCCCCCATTGCGCTCAAGTGGGACGCGGTGGCTGGGCCCGTGGTCTCACCCTATTCCACCTGCCTGGCCTTGGGCATCGACGCGGTCGAGTCGATGCGCAACCTCAAGCGAATGGCGAAGATGGGCTGGAGCGGAGCTTATGGATTCTACGAGGCGGCAGATTACCAGGAATCGCTCAAAACGCCCAAGCTGGTGCGGGAGTGGATGGCCCACCACCAGGGCATGTCGCTGTTGGCCGTGCTGAACCTGCTCTATGACAACATTGTGCAGGATTGGTTCCACGCCAATGCGCACTTGGAGGCGACGCAATTGCTGCTACACGAAAAGCCGATGCATAAGGCAGCGCTCAAGGCTGAGTTCCAGGCGGCGCAGCCGCGCAAGAAGGCGAGCTAGCGCGGTGCGTCCCTCATGAAGTCGTGTGGATGGTGGGTTTTTGAGAGTGGTTGCGGCCGAAAGGCGCACCACAGGTCCCTCGGCTTCGCTCGGGAACAGGTTAAGAGATGAAAATCGCAGGCTCCTCCTAAGAGGACGAGTGAGGGAGGTATGATAGCCCATCAGGTCAAGTACAGCTTGAATGGGGCACTACAACCAGCCTTTGTAATTTCCTTTGACTTGCCACCGGCAAGTCGCTCCTCGGGATGATAAACTTCTAATCTACCGGCAGGTCACGAGGCTTATCGTCTTCGTTGTTCTTTCCCAGGGCTTGTTGTACGCCGCGCACCAGCGCCTCAGGATTGAACTCGGCCCGAATGATCTCGTCCGGGCAGTCGCTTTCGATGGCCACTCGGTAATTGCAGACAAAGGCAACATGCTGCTGCGGGACGACCTTCTTGATCTCGTCGCAGAGTTCCTGGGCGCTCTGCACCCGGAAATCTGACTCAACATCGATCAATACCAGGTCGTAGTCTCTCTGGGCGACTTCATCCAATGCCCCGCTCGAATAGAGCATCGAATGCACCTCAAAACCATGCATACGGAGAATTTCGTCGCGCAAACCCTTGATGTTCTCCCGGCTGCTGACGTGGAAAATCCGCTGCCCTCCATTGCTGCCTGTAGCTGTCGCTTGCATCAGACCGATGCTACCAGCACTGGAGATGATTTCCTAGGTGTGGTTCGCATCCGCCTTGGGCTCAGCGGGACGCGGCAGCCCGATGGACGGTACCAGCATGTCTTCCTTGCGATAGATCAGGGTTGTCGCATTGAGCGAAGCCAGCTCAAAGCCGTGGCCATGGGTGATGGCGTCGGTGGGGCAGGCCTCCACGCAGTATCCGCAGAAGATGCACCGGTTGTAGTCGATGTTGTAGACCTTGGCATACCGTTCGGCGCTGGAGATTCTCTGCTCGGCCGTATTTTCTGCCGCCTCGATATAAATGCAGTTGGCCGGGCAGGCTGCCGCGCACAGGAAGCAGGCAACACATTTCTCCAGACCATTCTCATCCCGCTGCAGCACATGGGCGCCGCGGAAGCGATCCTGAAAGTGAGCACCACGGTTGGGTCCCGGTCCGTCCGGGTAGTTTTCTACCTCGGTGGGCTGCAGCATCTCACGAAACGTGATGCTCATTCCCTTGGCCACTCCCGCTATGTTTCGCACAATGGACATGGCACAAGTATACGATGCCGGCGATATCGAGATATCGAATCACGGCGCCTGCGCGGTATCCAGCGATCCCTGGGAACGCAATAAACATCTCTTCATCTGCGTAGTCTGAAGGCCAATATGCTCCAGATAATTCCGCAAAATAGCTCGAAGCCAGAGAGCGCCTGGGTTGTGGGCCGGGCGGCTTGATGGAAATGCTCGAGAAAAACTACTCCCATACACAGAGAGACCACTCCACCTAATGTGAGAAGGAATAGATTGGGCCGGTCCTCCCGCAACTTGATGGCGAGCGCCACCTGAAAGCATCCTACCCCCAGGGCGTGAATGCCCGCGAGTAAGGCGAGCGATTGCGAAGTCAGCATCAAGGAAATGCCAATGTAAACACCCAACAGCAATGCGAAACACCCTTCACCCAACGTCAGCCACCAGAGGTGCAAACGATGTTCATAGGCGAAACCGGCTGCCACAGCTAAGAGGAGTCCGTTGCTCAACACGAAAGAGCCGAGCAAAAGGCTTAGGTAGACGAGGGTGACCGGATCGAAGAAGAAAATTCCCAAGAAGCTGCTGGTGAGAAAGAGGACAACCGCAAAGACGACGGCCAGCCCTCCGCGAACGGCAAATATCCACCAACATAGCGTTAACGGCTGCGCCAGCTCGAGATCATTCAACACTCGGGAATTCATGCGGCCGCTTCCAGCGCATATTTGGCCGGCCGGTCAGGGCGGCTTTGGCGAAAGAAGAAGTAGATGATGACGCTCACTACGGCGGCATAAGCGCACCACAGGGAAGTAAACTCATACCGCTTTAGCAGCATCACGGTGAGAAGACCGATCAAGTTGAGACCCCCCAAGAGGACCAGCGTACGGAATCCTGAAAAGAACAGCGCGCCGCAGGTCGCAGTCACATAGAGGACTGCGACCACGGTCGTGGTGGTTATCTGGTTGATGTAGACGATGCCGTGACCGGCCGCGGAGACTTGCAGGGGATAAGCGATCAGCCCCCACAATAAGTAAACCGTCAGCCCGGCACCCAAGAGCGAAAAATCAAGCATTCGCCGCTGCCGGCCCCCGGTGGGCTCTATCAGCAAGACGCTCAGCGGCAACAGAAAGGGGAGCAAGCCCTGGGCATACAAAATGTAGGCTGCCGCAGCATCATGGGTCACGATGGGCGGAAGCCTTCCATCCAGTCCCAGCCAGACAAACCCCTCGGTGAACTGATGCAGCGCAAAGAGGAGTGGCATGGCCGCAAAGAGCAGCTCGCGGCCGATGCTTGACTTCGGTCAGCGTCACCACTCCGATGGCGCCCAGCACGGCGCTGCCGATAAAGTTCGCGCTAGCTGAGAAGCACACGAGACCCCTCCACAAACGAATCATACGTTAGCCCTCGGGCTTCCTTCCCTGCCCTGTGGGGTATCATTTCTTGCGGCCGCTGCTTCGGTGCCCGCGTCCTCAGGAGCAATGACCGAATGCTTGCAGAACCCCACACCCGGAAGAGATTTTTCCTCGCATTCCTGCTTTTCATTCTTAGCGCCATCTCTTTTCTCGACCGCACCAATATTTCTATCGCGGGCCTGCAGATCAGCTCCGAGTACGGCCTGGGCAACCAGCACCTGGGTTGGATTTTCAGTGCGTTTCTTATTGGCTACGCCGGCTTTCAGGTTCCCGCGGGGTGGCTCGCTTCCCGTTTTGGTCCGCGGCTGGTGATTACGCTGGGGGTGGTGTGGTGGGGCGTTGCCACCGCGCTTACCACGCTGATACCCGCCGGCATTTCCCAGGCGGTGCTGCTGCTCATCGGCATTCGTTTCGCACTGGGCGCCGGCGAAGCCGTGATTTACCCGGCGGCTAACCAGTTCGTCGCCCGCTGGGTGCCAATGCAGGAACGTGGTTTCGTCAATGGACTGATCTTCGCTGGAGTGGGCGCGGGCAGCGGCCTGACGCCGCCACTCCTGGCATGGTTCATCCTCCATCATGGGTGGCGCTCCGCCTTCTGGTTCAGCGCCGTCATCGGAGTGGTGGCGGGAGCGGTGTGGTGGTGGTTCGCACGGGACACCCCTGAGGAAGACCCTGACGTCTCGCCCTCGGAGCTGAAGACGATTCGCGAGGGTATCGCCGAGACTACCGTTACGGACGCCGGTGATGCTGCCGGCTCTGCGCCGGTGGCCATCTCCTGGTCGGCGATCTTCAAGCGGCGCGACCTGCTGGCGCTGTTCCTCAGCTACTTCGGTTTTGGTTACACGGCCTGGATCTTCTTCAGCTGGTTCTTCCTCTACATGGCGCAGGTGCGGGGTTTCAACCTCAAGGCCAGCGCGATGTTCTCCATGCTTCCCTTTTTGTCTATGACGGTAGGCTGCCTGGGCGGCGGCGCCCTCAGTGACCGCCTTACGCACGCCTACGGGCTACGCGTAGGCCGTTGCGGGCTGGCCGCGGTAGCCTACCTCTTTACCGCGGTCTTCCTGGTGCTTGGTTCCCGAGTCCATAGCCCGCAGCTTGCCGGAGTGATCCTCGCGGGCGGAGCCGGCGCGTTGTATGTCTCGCAAAGTTCGTTCTGGTCCGTCTCGGCCGATATTGCGGGGCGCAGTTCCGGTGTCTTCTCCAGCATGGTCAACATGGGGGCGCAGATCGGGGGCGCGGTGACCGCATCGCTGACACCCTGGGTGGCACAGCGCTTCGGGTGGACCACTTCTTTCGCAATCGCTGCCGCGCTTGCCGTGGTTGGGGCCGGGCTCTGGATGACGGTGCATCCGGAGCGCCCGCTGAGCGCTTGATGATGACTCGACTGCTGCAGAGTGCGCTGTTGGGGGCGGTTTTGGCGCTATCTGCGTTGGCCGCGGATGTGCGGACGCCGACGCAAGAAGGCATCGTGTATGGGGTTGCCGATGGCCAGCAGTTGACCATGGACTACTACGCGCCCAAGGGCGCTGGACCGCACCCGATCGCGATCATCATTCATGGAGGCGGCTACCAGCGGGGAAACAGCAAGAGCGGGAGCGAGGCTTACTGCGCGGACTTCCTGGCGCCTGCTGGGTATGCGGTCTTCTCCATCAACTATCGGCTGGCTCCTAAGTATCCCTATCCTTATATGGTGTACGACGTGGAACGGGCGATCCGTTTCCTGCGCCACAATGCAAGGCTTTGGAACGGACAGGCCAAATCGCATTGCGTTGATCGGTGGGTCGGCAGGGGGTTTTCTCAGCAACATGGTGGGGCTCTTGAATCTGCCCGGCGATCCGTCGGCGGCCGATCCGGTGGATCGCGAGAGCGCTCAGGTGCAGGCCGTGGTGACGCTGTTTGCGCAGAGTAGTTTTGCCACAGTGCCGCTGAATGCGGATGTGCATGCCTTGCTCGACCCGCTGATCAAGGAAAAGGGCGAGGCCGCGGCGCTGAAGGAGGCGTCTCCTATCACCTATGTACACAAGGGTGATCCTCCGTTCCTGCAGATCCTTGGGGATAAGGATGAGTACATCCCTTTTAGCGAGGCTACGAATCTGGATGCGGCGCTGCGCAAGGTTGGGGTATCGAGCGAAATCATTCGTATTCCCGGTGGAATGCATGGGACCGGCGGCTGGCATAAGCTGCCGGGCGTGCCCGACTGGGAGGTACAGATGACGGAATGGCTTAACCGCACGCTGGGGCATCAGGGTCCGGTGGGTGAAGGGGTTCGTAAACGGGAGGCAGCGCAGGTGGCGCCACCCGCTTAAACGTCCGTTCGAGAGTTTGCGGGATAGAGCAGTGGAATCCCACATCTCGCGAAAAACGAGCGAGATGTGCGCCCGCCCGTCAACTGTGGAAGACGGGAAGTGACATCGAGAGCCATTATCCCACTCAAGCCAAAGGACGGCTTGAATGGGGCACCCAGCTGTTGTTACCGGTATGACAAAACTATGGTGGGCTTCCCGCGGATTTCCTGTCGAGCTTGTTGGGGTTGACGAACCTCCTGCGGCTTTCCTTACTGAAAGCCGCACACGCGAGCCTGTTTGGTGCCGCGTGCAGGAAATCGGCTTCGCCCGTCTTTTTCGGCCCACGTACGCTGAGGCGAACGTGGGGCACCCGTCCTGCTCCTTGAATTTTGCTAGAACACTGACGCGCAGATCTTAGCTGTTGGTTTTTCCAAAAAATGAGCGCTAAAAGCGCCGTATGCGCTATATGCCCCCTTGTCGGCGGCTAAGTCCTTTGTTTCACGAAGATGATCAAAATTAATTAATTTGATCATCTTCGTATCTGTTGGCTTAGGCCGCCGTTTGGCAGGCTTCCTTTATCTTATTAGATCCATTTCGCCGGCGTTTCGTTCCCCTTGTAGAAAATATTTCTCGCTATAGGCCGGGATGACGCATGCGGACGGCGTACAGGGAGTGGTCGCTGAGTAAGTAGAGGGTGCGGCGGTCTTTGCCTCCGAAGAGGATATCGTGCGGACGCTCGGGGACGTCGATGCTGCCCAGTAGCTTCCCCGCTGGGGAGTAGGCAAAGATCTGGCCGGCGGCTAGATAGACGTTGCCTTCGGCGTCCTGGGCCAGGCTTTCTCCACCCTGCTCCACGAACGTGGTGATCTGCGATAACGAGCCATCGGCGTTGAGCAGGCCGCGATAGGTGCGCTGCTCGGCTTCATTGGTGGCGTAGAAGGGTTTGCCCTCCGTTCCTTTTACTAAACCATAAGCTTCGAGGACGGGCGCCCATTTGGTACCGAAGTAGGGCTCGCCCTGCACGATTGGAGCGTTCGTGGGGATGAAGAGACTCTTGTCGGGGGAAACGAACTGATAGGTCGTGCGGGTGCCCAGGCCCTTCTCGAACATCTGTTGCAGCGATGTATACGTGTAGGGCTGGGTGGCGGAGAGAGTCTCTGCGAAGTCCCCATTGAACCAATAGTCGACCGGCAACGCAGGAGTAAGACCGGGCCGTTCGGCGGCGGGCTCGAGGGGCAACAGAGTGAGCTTCGCTTCGGGATCGGCGGAGTTCGGATTCAAGGCATACGCGGTGAATTCCTTGCCGCCGGAAGAGACAACGATGAGGTCACCTGTTTTATCGAAGACGAGATTGACGGGATCGAGCGGAGCATCACTCACGACTGCAGCGTATTGCGAGTCCGTTGACCAGCGGTAGATGCGCTGGAATTGCGCGTCGACGAAGTAGAGCTGCCCGGCTGCATCGATGGCGGCGCCGGAGATATTGAAGAAGCCGGTAGCGAGGCGCTGCACCTGAGCGCCCTTCTCGATGAGGTTGGCATCGTCTGCGCGAGTTGCGGGTATTGGCTTGTCGTCGTTGATATCGAGGTAGGCGAACTCGCGGTCACGCACCTGGGTGTGCAGCGTCTGATCGATGATGGCGTCCTCAAAGGGCACCTTGTTCGAGCGCACTGCCTGACGACAGACCCCGGCTGCATCGCAAAAGCCGATGGAGCTGTTGGCATCCACATGCACATTGCGGAAGTGGATGTTGGTGGAATCGGCGACTCGCACCGCGTAAGGAAAAGGCTTCTCCATGTGGGTCACACGATAGCCGTGATAGTTGGCGATGGTGAGGTTGCTGGAGTGGTCTATTTCAAGTGACGACGCATTCTGGCTTTCGCCGCTCTCTTCCTCGGTTTGCAGTGCGTAGAGCTGCCAGTTGGAAACATTCTTCAGCTTGAACTCGGCACGGACATGGTGTTCGCTGGAGATCTCATACACAAAGCCGGGGATGGTGGTGTTCGAAACCTGCATGCCGGCCTGGGCGAAGGTGTCCGGCGTCCAGATATTGGCAAAGGTCCCGCCGCCTCCATCGACCCACAGGCTGGGGTATTGCGAGTCCCATGGGCGATGCGGATTGGGGTCGGCGGAGTGGGTGGCGTTGTAGGGGTTCATGCGGGTGCCATCCGGGTTGTTGGTGCCGTGGCCGCCCAGGAAGCGGACGTCGTCTACGAGCGAGTTCTTGCCCGAGCGCCAGAGAAGAGCTGTGGCGCGGGGGTTGAAACCGCCGGTAAAGATGCCGAGGCCAGTGACGATGTTGGCTCCGCCGGCAGGCGCGAGCAGTAGCGGCTTGGGGGCGCCGGGGCCTTCAAAGGCGGGCGTGCCGTCGGGGAGATCCAATTGCGTGGTGCTGGGGTGGAGGCCGATCAGGACGGTGTCGGGGCGAAGCGTGAGCGTGTCGTGCAGCAGGTAGCGCCCGCTGGGGAAATAGAGAACCTGGTGCTCATCCATGGCCTTCTGCAGCGCTGCTGTGTCGTCGGTTTGGTTATCGCCTTTGATGCCGAGGGTAGCAACGTTCACCCAGGTGCCGGGGGCAGGCAGCGGACTGATCGCAGGCGGTGTGGGGGGCGGCAGTGCGGAGAGTGCTGAGGCCTCATAGCGAGTCTCGAAGGCTGCCTTTGCGCCCGGATACGCCATGCCCAGGCCATGGGAGAAAACACCGACGTGATACGTATCCGCAACTTGTTTGAATTCGCGGCCGCTCTCGCGCAACCTGGCGAAGATGGGTACGTGGCTGCAGTCAATGTTCTCAAAGTTGATTTCGGTCATGCGGCTGGCATCGTTGCTGATCACCACCGCGGGCCCGGTGATGTTCTCAAAGCGGCTGTCTTTGATCCAAAGCTGATCGGAGTAGTGGGGATCGATCGAGACTGCGGTGGGAACATTGCGGAACTCATCGTGGACCAGGGTGAGGCCGGTCTCGTTTTCGCGGATGGCGGCTTCCCGCTGGCCGTCAAAAGTGGAATCGATAAGCGTGAACTGCCAGGCGGGTGAAGGTTTGCGCGCCATGATGCCGAACTGGCCGCCGTGGAAGTGGAGATCCTCGGCTTCGTTGGCGACTTCATGCACGCCGGCGAATCCAGAGCCGATGTTGAAGTCGATGTGACTGAGAAAGGCGTGCTGTGCGGCGTGGAAGCGAATGGCGACCGCGCCGGCGTTGCCGGGGCCTATCTCAAAGTCGACGTTGCTGATCGCGGAGTAGAAGGTGCCGGGGTTAGCGTCTGGAACGGCGCGGCTGGGAGGGACCACGCCCCGCGGCGTCGGCGGCGGATGGTATCCGGCTCGCGCTCCTGCGGCTTGTGGGCGAGGGCGCGCGCCGGCGAAAAAGAACATGTAGGCGATGCCATCCTGGTAGCCGGGCGTGTTTTCGCCCAGCACGAAGACCGGACGCTCCGCCCCGTAACCAATGATGCGCACGCCGGGCCAGAGATAGATGGTTCGGCTGATGCGGTAGCGGCCCTGGGGAACGAAGACGATGCCTTCCCCTTTGCCGGCCTGCAGCTGTCGATCGCTGCCTGAAGCGCTGCGCTATCGTCTCCCTGGCCGTCAGCGTGCGCATGGAACTCGTCGGCCGTGAGGTATACGGCGGCCGGGTCGTCCAGCCGCGTGGGATAAGTGGAGGCCGCGGAACAGGGCATCGTGAAGAGAAGAGGCGCGAGCAGGAACAGCAGAGATTTCATGGGGTCAGCCTTGGTAAAGAATATGGCACTGATGTCTATGGTCTGCCAATGCGAGACCCGGATTTCCAGTACGTGTCCCTGAGCGACTTTCATGAGGAACCGCATGGAGGGCCTCAACGCCAATAAGCTTCACAGGAAATCCGGGGAGTGGGATTAGATAGAAGACTGTCCGACGATGCGACAAGTTTCAATGGACAGAGTAACAATTAAGTTAGATACCGCATTGCGGTATACTACTTTTCCTTTGACAAGGATGCAATCAGTTATCTATAAAGTTACGCGCTCCCTATTGGTGCTGCTGGGAACTGCATAGGTTTGTGTCTAATGAGCCGCAATGTTGCGCGGCGCTCGCAGGGTTCACACGGCAATCCCAGGCAACCCGCTGGGCAATGCGTTATTCTTCTCTTTGCCATAGCGTAGCGATGAACCTTACCGAAGTCTTGCCGCAAAACCGAAGGGGGAACGTAACAATGTCAGATTCCAATGGATGGAAATTCAATCGCCGTGGTGTGCTTAAGTCTTCGATGGCCGTGCTGGGCGGCAGTCTTCTCAGCCGTTACAGCCTGGAAAAAGCCGCGGCCGAACAAGCGCCGGCAGTCAAGAACGTGAATCTGAACTCCAGCCCGTCGACGCTGAAGATTACCGATATGCGCTACGCGATCATCGTCAAGCCCGGCCCCAGCCCCTGCCCCGTCATTCGCATCGACACCAACCAGGGTATCTATGGTTTGGGCGAAGTGCGGGATGGAGCGGGCTATCAATACGCGATGGTGTTGAAGAGCCGCATTGTCGGAGAGAACCCACTGAATGTCGATTTTCTCTTTCAGAAGATCCAGCAGTTCGGCGGTATCTCTCGCCAGGCAGGCGGTGTGGCCGCGGTTGAGATGGCCCTGTGGGACATTGCGGGCAAGGCCTACAACTGTCCGGTGTACCAGATGCTTGGCGGCCAGTGGCGCGACAAGATCCGGATCTATGCCGATACGACGGAGTCGGAGGATCCGAAGGTGTACGGGGCTCGAGCCAAGGAGCGCGTAGCCATGGGTCTTACCTGGATGAAGATGGACCTGGGGATCAATGTGCTCGAAGGGATGCCGGGTATGGTGATGGAACCCGCGGGTCAGAGCAAGTGGGAGCTGCGCAATCAGCCTCATCCGTTTATGGCCACAGAGGTAACCGACAAGGGCATCGACAGGCTTTGCGAATATGTAGCGGCAGTGCGGGATAACATCGGCTACGACATGCCGTTGTCGATGGATCACCTGGGCCATATCGGCGTGAAGTCGGTGATCAAGCTGGGCAAGGCGTATGAGAAGTACAACCTGGAGTGGATCGAAGACGTGATTCCGTGGTACTACACCGATCTCCTGAAGGAGATCACCGATGCCAGCCCCACGCCGACCATTACCGGCGAGGACATCTATGAGATAGCAGACTTCCAGAAGCTGTGCAGCGTTCACGCTGTGGACAAGATCCATCCGGATCTTGCGACCTCGGGCGGCATTCTGCGCACACATAAGATCGGCGACATGGCCTTTGAGTATGGCGTGCCGATGGCGATGCACTTTGCGGGCACTCCCGTGAGTTGCATGGCGAATGTGCACTGCGCGGCCGCGACCCGCAACTTCCTGGCACTGGAGAATCACTCGCTCGACGTGCCATGGTGGCAGGATCTGGTCACTGGGCTTGATAAGCCAATGATCAACAAGGGGTTCATCAAGGTTCCGGATACTCCGGGGTTGGGAATTGCGCTGAATGATGAGGAGTGCAAAAAGCACTTGAAGCCGGGTACAGGGTACTTCGAGCCGACGCCGATGTGGGATGAGTCTCAGTCTCTCGACGACGCTATCTTCAGCTAGGGGTGGTCGAACGAGGGCGCGATACCTGCAGGGTATCGCGCCTTTTTGTTTTGGAAGTGGCCTTCGTTGCAGATCGAGTGGAACTGCAGGTCCCTCGGCTTCCTCCGGATTTCCTGTCAAGCTCGGTGGCTTCGGTGGACCTCATGCGGCTTTCCTTAGAGAAAGCCGCATACGTGGTCGTTGATGAGAGCAGCGTAGTAGGAAATCCGGAGTTCGCTCGGGATGACAAAGTGGAGGGCGGTTACCTTTATTAGAGCCGTCAGATCGGATGGACAGAAAAGAAACAACAGGTCCCTCCACTCCACGACGCTTCGGTCCTAATGACAAACGAGTGGGGGAGGCATGGTAGCCCACTCAAGCCAAAATACGGCTTGAATGGGGCACCCAAAGCTTTTGTTGGCCCGTGTAATTTGTCCCTTGACTTGCCACAGGCAAGTCCGTCTACCTCGGGATGACAATTTCGTTTAAACCCGAGGACTTCGGTCCTATTCGTCGGTTACGCAGCCCAGGGCGGCGCTCTTTACGCTGCGGATGTACTTGGCTAGTGTGCCTCGTTCCGCTTTGTAGGGGGGCATGCGCCAGGCCTTGCGGCGGGCTGCTAGTTCTTCATCGGACAGCGCCACGGAGATCTCATTCTTAGCTGGCATCGATGGTGATCACGTCGCCCGTGCGCACGAGCGCGATCGGGCCGCCTTCCTGGGCTTCGGGCGTGACATGGCCGACGATGAAGCCGTGGGAACCGCCGGAAAAACGGCCATCGGTCATCAAGGCTACGTCTTTGCCCAGACCCGCTCCCATGATGGCCGAAGTAGGGGTCAACATCTCGGGCATGCCCGGACCACCCTTGGGGCCTTCGTAACGAATGACGAGAACCTGGCCTTTGGCAATCTTGCCTTCTTCCAGAGCCTTGACCATCAACTCTTCGGAATCAAAGACATTGGCGGGACCGGAAAAGCGGAGTCCTTCCTTGCCCGTTATCTTGGCCACCGCACCTTCAGGGGCGAGGTTGCCTCGGAGTATCTGCAAGTGGCTGGTCGCCTTGAGCGGATTGGAAACCGGGCGCACGATCTGCTGGCCGGCGCGCAGGCCGGGTAGATCCTTTACATTCTCCGCGAGCGTCTTGCCGGTCACGGTGACGCAGTCGCCGTGCAGCATTCCCTCTGCAAGCAGCATCTTCATCACCCCAGGGAGGCCGCCGACGACTTGCAGGTCTTCCATGACGTAAGGGCCGCTGGGCTTGAAATCAGAAAGCAACGGAGTCTTGTCGCTCATCTTCTGGAAATCGTCAATGGTGAGGGGCACGTTCACAGAACGCGCCATGGCAATCAGATGCAGCACGGCGTTGGTGGAACCACCCAAGGCCGTAACTATCACCATTGCGTTTTCGAACGCCTCGCGCGTCATGATGTCGCGCGGTTTCAAATCCAGGCTCGAGCAGATTCAGGATCGCGGCGCCGGCACGAAAACATTCGTCGAGCTTCAGGGGATCTTCCGCGGGCGTGGATGAGCTGTAGGGGAGGCTCATGCCCAGGGCCTCGATGGCGGAAGCCATGGTGTTCGCGGTATACATTCCGCCGCACGCGCCTGCTCCCGGACACGAGTGGCGCACGATCCCCTGACGCTGCACCTCGGTGATGGTATGAGTGATGAACTCGCCGTAACTCTGGAAGGCGGAGATGATGTCCAGCTTCTGATTACCCAAATGACCGGCGCGGATGGTGCCGCCATAGACCATCAGGCTGGGCCGGTTCAGCCGGCCCATGGCGATCAGGCATCCGGGCATGTTCTTGTCGCAGCCAGGAATCGAGACGTTGGCGTCGTACCACTGCGCGCCCATCACGGTTTCGATGGAGTCGGCGATCAGGTCGCGGGATTGCAGCGAATAGCTCATGCCGTCGGTGCCCATGGAGATTCCGTCGCTTACCCCGATGGTGTTGAAGCGCAGGCCAACCATTCCGGCGGCGGCTACCCCTTCCTTCACCTTTTCGGCCAGATGCAGAAGATGCATATTGCAGGGATTGCCTTCATACCAAACGCTGGCGATCCCGACCTGCGGCTTGGCCATATCGGGTTCGCGGAGGCCGGTCGCATAGAGCATGGCCTGGGATGCCCCTTGAGACTTGGGCTGTGTAATCTGAGAGCTGTACTTGTTCAACGGTTTGGTCGATTTACTCATAACGATCAGTGTAACGTCTGTTTTCCGGCCGTGGGGGCCTTGCAATGCAATCAACGGTCTGGTGGCAGTACGGCATTCTTTACGAGGTGTATCCGCGGTCCTTCCAGGACGCGAACGGCGACGGCATCGGCGATCTTCAAGGCATCTTGCAGCGGCTCGATTACCTGGCCGGCCTGGGCATCAAGGGGGTTTGGATTGCGCCCTTCTACCCCTCGCCCATGGCCGATTTCGGCTACGACATCGCCGACTACTGCAACGTCGACCCCATCTTCGGCACCCTGGCCGACTTTGACCAACTGCTTCGGGCTATCCACGAACGCGGCCTCAAGCTGATTCTCGACTTCGTGCCCAACCACACCTCGGACCAGCATCCCTGGTTCCTGGAGAGCCGTTCGTCGCTCACCAATCCGAAGCGCGATTGGTACCTGTGGCGCGATCCTGCTCCCGATGGCGGCCCGCCTAACAACTGGCTAAGCAACTTCGGCGGTTCGGCCTGGACCAAGGATGGCAGCCAGTACTACTGCCATTCCTTTCTGCGGCAGCAGCCGGATGTGAACTGGCGCAACCCGGAGCTGCGGGAAGCCATGTTCAACGTGCTTCGCTTCTGGCTGGACCGCGGCGTGGATGGGTTCCGCGTAGACGTGATGTGGATGCTGATCAAGGACGATCAGTTTCGCAATAACCCGGTCAATCCCGCGAGCGCACCGGATGCGCCTGCATCGCAGCGGCTGCTTGCCGTCTATAACACCAACCGCCCTGAGGTGCATGCGATTGTGGCGGAGATGCGGGCCATATTGGACTCGTATGGCGACCGCTTGCTCATTGGAGAGATCTATCTCCCATTCGATCAGCTTGCGACCTACTATGGGCAGGATCTCAAGGGCGCGCAACTGCCCTTCAACTTCCATCTGATCCAATCACCCTGGAACGCGGAGGCAATTGCCCAGGTGATTACGGAGTACGAGGCGGCGTTGCCGGTGGGGGCGTGGCCGAACTGGGTGATGGGGAACCATGACCAATCGCGCATCGCCACCCGCATCGGTAGAGCGCAGGCGCGCATCGCGGCCATGTTGCTGCTGACACTCCGAGGCACGCCTACGCTGTACTACGGCGATGAGATCGGCATGACCGACGGCTTGATTCCCGCCGCAGAAGTACAGGATCCGGCGGAGAAGAATGAGCCGGGCAAGGGCATGGGACGGGACCCGGAGCGCACCCCCATGCAATGGGATAGCTCGCCATTCGCTGGATTCACCACGGGGACGCCGTGGCTTCGCCTGGGGGCCGATCATGCGACGGTCAACGTGGCCACGCTTTCGGGTGAGAGCGAGTCGATGCTGAGCCTGTATCGCATCCTGATCGGGCTGCGCAACGCGACTGCAGCCTTGAACAGCGGCCGCGTCGAAGGTGTCTCCAGCGACGGGCGCATTTTGCGTTATGAGCGGGTCGATGATGGGCAACGTTTCGCGATCTTGCTCAACTTCAATCAGAGCGATGAAGAAGCGCCGATCGCTGCCGGCCACATCGTTGCTTCAACTCACATGGATCGGTCCGGCGATGCGGTCGAGTCGAGGATCTCGCTTCGGCCGTTTGAAGGAGTGGTCATCAAGAACGACTAAACGCCGCAGGGGCTAAAGAGGCTGCGGAAAAATCTACGGGGAGGAATGCACACCCCAGGGGCTAAAGCCCGACCTATTATCACATTTACGGCCCGACTAAAGTCGTGCCCTGACACAAAGAAAACCCAAAACCGAAGCTCGATGGATCATACCAAGGCTCACACATCGAGAGCCATTATCCCACTCAAGCCAAAGGACGGCTTGAATGGGCCACCCAACCATTTGGCACGACTAAAAGTCGGCCTGAACAACAGGGTTTTCGCAGCATGAAGCTGTATTTCAAAGCTTACGTTGGCCTGAAGAGAGCCTTAGGGCAAGTTAGAATGCGCAGCAGAGGCGCCATGTCCGAATCACGCAGACAGTTTTTAGCTAATGGCTCGCTCAGCTTGCTGGGAATCGCCGTCACTTCCTGCAAGCAGGAGCAGAAGCCTGCCGCCCAGCTGCCACCTGGGGCTCCTCCCGCCTTCGCGACGGCGCCGCCTGTCGGGCCGGAGGTATCGCCATCGACCTTTGCCGAAGCAGAGAAGCTGGTGCAGGTGGAGCTGACTGAGGACGAGCGCAAGGAGGCGGCCGAGAGCTGGCGCAGCAGCATGGCTCCGCTGTACGAGCGGCGTACCGGCCCACGCAAAGTCGCGCTGGAAGAAACGTTGGCGCCCTGGTCTCACTGCGAGGCGACGCTGCCCGGAAAGCAGTCAGGCCCGTCGCGCGACCTGTTTCGTGCGCAGCAAGAGCGATCCCGGCCCGCTGCCCGCCAGCGACGAGGACATCGCCTTCGCCCCGGTAACCCAGCTGTCGCGATGGATCGAAACGCGCAAGCTGACCTCGGAGCGGCTTACCAACATCTACCTGCAGCGCATCGAACACTTCAATCCCACGCTGCTTTGCGTAATCACGCCGACGCGCGAGCTGGCCATCGCGCAGGCCAAACAGGCTGACCAGGAGATCGCCGCAGGCCACTACCGCGGTCCGCTCCACGGCATTCCCTGGGGCGGTAAGGATCTGCTGGACACGGCCGGCATTCCGACCACCTACGGTGCTGAGCCTTTCAGGAACCGCGTGCCCACGGAGGATGCAACCGTGGTCAAGCGTTTGCAGCAGGCAGGCGCGGTGCTGGTGGCCAAGCTGAGCATGGGCGCGTTGGCGCTCAACGACGTGTGGTTTGGCGGCCAGACAAAGAACCCCTGGCTGCTTGCCGAAGGGTCGTCCGGCTCAAGCGCAGGGCCGGGCGCTGCGACGGCCGCCGGGTTGGTGGGCTTCGCTATCGGCAGCGAGACCGGCGGCAGCATCATAGGCCCCAGTATGCGCTGCGGAGTTACGGGCCTGCGGCCGACCTTTGGCCGGGTTCCCCGCACCGGCGCCATGACACTCTGCTGGTCGCTCGACAAGCTGGGCCCGATGACACGCAGTGTGGAGGACGCCATGATGGTGCTGGAGGCCGTCACCGGACCGGATGCAGGCGATGTATCGAGCGTGCCCAGCAAGCTGGACTACGACGCGGCGGCGAAGGTGGAGGGTCTGCGGGTAGGCTATTTTCCCCAATGGATGAAGGAGGCCCCGGCGACCGAGGTCGATCGCGCGGCGCTGGAAACGGTGAAGAAGCTGGGCATGGTCCCAGTCGAGGTGGCCATCCCTAATTGGCCTTATGATTCGCTGCAGCTGATCCTCTTTGCCGAGGCGGCTGCCGCCTTCGAGGAGCTGACGCTCACACACGGGGTCGATCAACTCAAGATGCAGGTGCCGGACGCGTGGCCCAATTCGTTTCGCCAGGCGCGCTTTCTTTCCGCGGTGGATTTCGTGCAGACCGATCGCTTCCGGCGAAAAGTGGCCAAGGAGATGGGCCGCATCTTCTCCCAGGTGGATCTGCTTCTGGTTCCCTCCCTGCGCGACGAGATGCTTACGATCACCAACTTTACGGGCCATCCCTCGCTCACCCTGCGCGCAGGATTCATCGAGGTCTCGGAAGCGCGCAGTGACTGGGCGCCCGATCCGGCTAACCCTCCGGCCAAGTTCTCGCCGCCACGGCGGGTGCCTCATGGCATCACCCTCATCGGCCAACTCTTCGATGAGGGAAGGTTGGGGAGCGCCGGTTTAGCGATGGAACGGAGTTTCCATGTTGCAGACGAGCGGCCGCCGGGGTTCTAGTGTGTGCGAGAATGACCTTCTAGTTGCGAGGGGAAAGGCGCACAGCAGGTCCCTTGGCTTCGCTCGGGATGACAAGGGGGAGGGTCATGCTTTAGTGGATCGGGTCGCGTGGTTTGGACAATGGTGAAATCGTCTATGCAGTTCTCGATTCCATTCGCGTGGTCGAACTTACGGAGGCGCTGGCCGGACCGTATTGCGCCAT
Organism: uncultured Acidobacteriaceae bacterium; assembly: GCA_963736535.1. Lineage (GTDB taxonomy): Bacteria > Acidobacteriota > Terriglobia > Terriglobales > Acidobacteriaceae > PALSA-350. The sequence goes on along the minus strand of CAVTPN010000001.1, from coordinate 323,927 downwards.
GATGCTCGGGGACTTCGGCGCCGACGTCATCAAGGTCGAGCGCAGGCAGTCAGGGGACCAGTCGCGAAGCTGGGGACCTCCGTTTGTGGGCAGCGAGTCCGCCTATTTCCTGGCTACCAATCGCAATAAGCGTTCGCTCTCGCTTGACTACGATCAACCGCTGGGGGCTGAGATTCTTCACCGCCTGCTGGCTACAGCAGATGTGTTCCTCATCAACCAGCGTAACCGGGCTTCTCTGGAACGGCGTGGCTTCGATGCGGAGACATTGTGCGCGCGTTATCCGCGACTCGTTTACTGCGCTATCTCCGGCTATGGACACTCGGGCCCCAAATCAGGACTGCCGGGTTACGACATCATCGCGCAGGCCGAGGCGGGGATCATGAGCTTTACCGGAGAACCGGAGGGCGAGCCGGTTCGCTATCCAATCGCGATTGCGGATATGACCTGCGGTCTCTACTCCGCGCTGGGAATTCTTGCCGCCTTACTGGCGCGGGAAAAAACCGGGGCCGGACAGGCGCTGGATATGGCGCTCTTCGATTCGCAACTGACATTGCTCATCAACGCGGGCAGCAGCTACCTGAATGCCGGCGAATCTCCACAGCGTTGGGGCAATGCGCATCCCAACATTGTTCCCTACCAGGTCTTTCGCGGAGGCGACGGCCGCCATTTTGTCGCTGCCGTGGGCACAGACGCGCTGTGGCTTCGCTTTCTCCGCGTCATCCATGCAGTGGAGACATTGGGCGCCGACCCACGTTTCCGGACCAATGCCTTGCGTACGGAACATCGCATGGCATTAATTCCCGCGCTCTACACGATCTTCGATCGCGCGCCGGCGAGTGAGTGGCTGAGCCGGCTCAGCGCGGAGGATATCCCAGCGTCGGCTATCCACACGGTGGGCGAAGCCGTAAACGATCCGCAGGCGCTGGCGCGAGGGCTTATCGTGGAGATCAAGCACCCCACTCTCGATATGGTGCGCAGTGTCGCCAACCCGGTGCGGCTTTCGTCTACGCCGGTGTTGTACCGGCTCCCGCCACCCTTGCTGGGAGAGCATAGTGTGGAGATTCTGCAGGGTCTCGACTACTCGAGCGAGGAGATTGTCGCTGCCATGCGTGAACACGCTATCTGAATTGATTTCGGGGGAGGCATCGTAGCCCACTCAAGCCCCACGGCGCGCCGGGGCAGGCGCCGTACGGCTTGAATGGGCCACCCAAAGCTTTTGTTGCTCGTGCAATTTCTCGCTTCACTCGCCATCGAGGGTCGACTGCTCAGATGACAAAGGGAGGGGTGGCGCTTCCATCGAGAACTTGTGCCGGTAGTGTGTAAGGATCAAGGAATGGGTATAGAACTGGTTGACCGCGATGTGCTGCTGGTGATCGACGTGCAGAATGACTTCTGCGATGGTGGCGCTCTTGCGGTGCCGGGCGGCCAGGAAGTCGTGCCGGTGATCCATCGGATGGCCGCGCGCTTTCAACATCTGATCCTGACCCAGGACTGGCACCCACGAGATCATCATTCTTTCGCATCAAATCATCCCGGGCGCGTTCCGTTTGACACCGTGGAGACGGCTCACGGCGAACAGGTGCTGTGGCCCGACCATTGCGTGCAAGGAAGCATGGGTGCCGATTTCTACGCGCATCTTCGTCCCGACAATGCGGAGCTGATTCTGCGCAAGGGCTTTCGCAAAGACATCGACTCCTATTCGGCGTTCCGGGAGAACGATCGCATCAGCCGTACCGGCCTTACCGGCTATCTGCGCGAGCGCGGACTGGGGCGAATCTTTCTCGCGGGTCTGGCCTACGACTACTGCGTCCGTCACTCAGCCATCGACAGCATGCAGGCCGGCTTCGAGACCTACGTGGTGGAAGACGCCTGCAGGGCCATCAGCTTGGGGAACTCCGTCGCTGCCACCAACCATGCCTTCAGTGAAGCCGGCGTGCGACGCATCACCAGCGAGATGCTGGGAGCTCAGAGCTGATGAGTCTCCGCCCACACGTGTTGCTGCTTGCCCAGCTCACCTTGTGCCTGACCATCCTTCACGCGCAGGATAGCAACGTGGTCCCAAGAGCCCAGGAGAGCCAGCAGATTCCCGGCCCGCAATGCCACTTTGTTCCCGACGAGGATACCGCTCGAGCCAGGCTATGCACGCCGGCCGAGACTGCGGCGTGGCTGGCGGATATCCAGCACTGGCGCAGCGAAGATCGCTTGCGCATGGGCTACGACGCGAGCCAATACGATCGGCCGGAACTATCGTGGACGCAGACCAGCTTTATCCAGCCGCAGATGATGATGCACGATCGCTATTTCTACGATCCGGTCGAGCGCAGATACACCGTCGATCGCTATCTGGATGATGTCGACGCCCGCTATGGCGGGATTGATAGCGTGCTGCTCTGGCATACATACCCCAACCTCGGCATCGACAATCGCAACCAGTTCGATTTTTTTCATGATCTTCCCGGTGGCATTCCCGGGTTGCGGGCGATGGTCGAGAGGTTTCACCAGCGCGGTGTGCGGGTATTGTTCCCGGTGATGATGTGGGACCAGGGGACACGCGACGAAGGCATCACCGACCAGGTGGCGATCGCGCAGGAACTGGCGGCCGTCGGCGCCGATGGCATCAATGGCGACACCATGTTCGGCCTCTCCCGGTCCTTCCGCATTGCGGCGGACCAGACGGGCCATCCGCTTGCGCTGGAGCCGGAAGAGGGGCCCATCAGCGATGAAATGCTGGTCTACAACAACATGAGCTGGGGGGAAGATTGGAAGGATGAGTTTCTGCCTCCGGTAAGCCGGGACAGGTGGCTGGAGACCCGCCACATGGTGAACGTTGTCCACCGTGAAGTGCATGATCGCAACGACGATCTACAGCAAGCCTTCTTCAACGGGATTGGCTATGTTTCCTGGGAAAACGTCTGGGGCCTATGGAACGGGATTGTGCCCCGGGATGGCGAAGCCCTGCGCCGCTGCGCTGCCATCGAACGTGCCCTGGGGAAGCAGCTCAGCAGCCCGGAGTGGGAGCCTTACAGCAACACAGAGCAATTCGGAGTCTTCGCCAGCAAGTGGCCGGCTGCGGACGCAATTGCGTGGACGCTGGTCAACCGAAACCATTACGGCGTCTCCGGGCGGCAGCTGGTCACCAAGCCCATGCCCGGGGCGCACTTTTATGACCTCTGGCATGGTTTGGAGTTGAGCCCGGAGTGGATGGGCACTTCCGCCGCGCTTTCTTTTGCCATAGAGGCTGATGGATTCGGTGCGATTCTTGAAACCGATGCGGCCTTGTCCAAGCCCATGCTCGACCTGCTGCAACAGATGCAACCGGCGAAGCCGCTCGCCAGTTACTCCGCGAAGTGGGAGACTTTACCGCAAACGATGGTGCCGACGGCTCCGGCGCCGAGCTCAGGAGCGATGCCGGCCAAGATGGTTCTGATCCCCGCGGCCGACTATGTCTTTCGCGTAAACGGGCTGGAGATTGAAGGCCGCAACGACGAGGGCGTCGACGTTCAATATCCCTGGGAGTCTTCTGCGCGGCGCTTCCACACGCAGGCCATGCATATTGCTTCGTTCCGCATGGATCGCTATCCGGTGAGCAATGCGGAGTTCAAGGAGTTTCTAACGGCTACCTCGTACCATCCGGCGGATGACCATAACTTCCTTCGGGACTGGAAGGACGGCGCCTATCCCGCGGGCTGGGAGAAAAAGCCGGTCACCTGGATCTCGATCGAAGATGCACGCGCGTACGCAAAATGGGCGGGCAAGCGCCTGCCCCATGAATGGGAGTGGCAATATGCCGCGCAAGGCCAGGACAACCGGAGCTATCCGTGGGGTGACAACTGGAATCCGGCAGTGGTGCCGGCGCCCAATACCGGCCGCCAGATCGATCCGCCCAGCGATTCAGACACACACCCTGCCGGAGCTAGCCCTTTCGGGGTGATGGATCTGGTGGGCAACGTGTGGCAATGGACGGATGAATACTGCGACGCGCACACCTGTGCCGCCATTCTGAGAGGGGGCAGCCATTATCAGCCGCAGGGGTCGCGCTGGTATTTTCCGCAAGCTTACCGGCTCTCGGAGCATGGAAAGTATTTGCTGATGGCGCCTAGTCTCGACCGCTCCGCCACGGTGGGGTTTCGTTGCGTGCAGGATGTTCGTTGATGAGGGGCAGAGCCGACTACGATGCGCCCTGTCGAAAAGCATTTCCAGGAGGTATCGTGGGTGGGGAAAGAGAACTGCAGGTCCCTCGGCTACGCTGCTAATGACAAACGAGTGGGGGAGGCATGGTAGCCCACTCAAGCCAAAGTACGGCTTGAATGGGCCGGCGTTTACCTCAGCAGCCGTTACGTTCGGTAGGGATGGACAGAGCGGCAGGTTGTCCGCGATTTTCATCCTTTTTGAGTGGACCGCACGGCCCAGCTAGAGTTTCAGTAGTCATCTCATGAAGCCATCGGTCGTTATTCTTGCTTATAACTCTGTCGAGACGTTAGGGACAACGCTTGCTCAGGCGCAGCAGATTTCTGATGACCTGCACGTGGTGGACTCCTTCAGCACAGATGACACAGTAGCGCTCAGCCAGCAGCACGGAGCCCAGGTCATACAGCATGCGTTCGAAAGCTATGGCGCACAGAGAAACTGGGCAATCGACCATCTGGCGCTCCGTTACCCGTGGCAGCTGCACCTGGACGCCGACGAGCGACTCACGCCGGAACTGATCGCATCGATCCAGGCTTTGGCGGAGAACCCTGCCGAGTCCGGCTTTTTGATTGCTCGCCTGGTGCAGTTTCTGGGAAGGCAGATGCGGCATGGAGGCATGTCGCCCACCTGGCATATGCGGCTCTTCCGCAACGGCGCCGGCCGCTGCGAGGAACGCAAATACGACCAGCACTTCTACCTGACGCAGGGCTCGGCCGGCCAGCTCCAGGGATACATGATCGATGAGATCCGCATGTCTCTGTCAGAGTGGACTGCGCGGCATAACCGATGGTCGGATGCAGAGGTGATGGAGCAGACGCAGGCGATGGAGGCAGTGCGCATCCAGCCTCGCTTGTGGGGAAATCCTCTGGAGCGCAAACGGTATCTGCGCGGGCTGTACAATCGCGCTCCGCTCTTCGTTCGCCCCTACGCGCTTTTTTTCTACCGGTATGTGCTGCGCCTGGGTTTCCTCGACGGCCGGGAGGGGTTCATCTTCTGGACCCTGCAGACATTCTGGTTCCGCTTTCTGATCGACGCCAAGCTCTTCGAGCAGCGGAAAAAGAAAACGATTTAGAATGGCACATAGCTGGAGGAACCATGCTTGAAGTTGTTTCGGTAATCAGCGGAGCGCTTATCGTTTTCGTCGCATTGGTGTTGTGGGCCAATGGCGGCCGGCTCAAGAGCGAAAACGACCACTAGGTTGTGGGATCGGGGTTGGCCTTGATGGGGAAGATCAGGATACGACGGGTAGTTTGACGGTAAATTCGGTTTTTCCGGGTACTGAGTCGAGGAGGATTTCTCCGCCAAACTTGTCCACCACGATATGGCGAACAATGTCGAGGCCTAAACCGGTGCCCTGCCCCGTGGGCTTGGTAGTAAAGAAAGGCTCAAAGATCAACTTCTTGTTTTCTTCCGGGATGCCCGGACCGGCATCGGCGATGGTGATGCCAACCCTGTCGCCTTCCACCCAGGTGCGTACACTCACGATGCCCTTTTGCGGAGATGCGTCGATGGCATTGTCGAGCAGGTTGGTCCACACCTGGCTCAAACCGATGCCGCACGTGGAAAGTGGCGGCAGACTGGGAGCAAAGAGCTTCTCCACTGTCAGCTCTTTTTGGCGGAACTTGTGGCCGAGAATGACCAGAGTACTTTGAATGCTGTCGTGGACATCGAGTTGATGACGCTGCGGCTTGTCTTCATACGCGTACTTCTTAACCGCTCCGACCAGGTCAGTCACCCGGGAGACACTCTCTTCGATCGTTCCCACCAGTTGGACGCTGGAGATGAGTGCTTCTATCCAATTCAGCGGATCGGACAAGGTGTTGCCGGGAAACTCGTGCTGCGCGCATTCCAGCGCCTCGGAGTCGAAGCCGATTGCGGAAAGTGTCGCCGCCAGCTTCCAGGAATTCTCAATGCCGTGTGTCTCCAGCCATGATGCCAGCTCGTCTTCCGCGTCTGCCTGGTCCATCGAACTCATCGCAGCCGGCTTTTGGGGTTTCAACGCCTGCTCCTGCAGAACGCGCAGGCACTCGGACTGACCTTTGGTCATGGCTTCATCGTTAGCGCACATGCGCAGGCTGATCTGTTGCAGCCGGCTCAGATTTTCTCGCATTTGTGAGGCAGCGCGCCGGGCAGCGGCTCCCGGATTATTCAGTTCGTGCATCAGGCCGGCGGCCATCGTACCCAAAGAAATAAGCTTTTCGCGATGCAGCTCCTGGGACTGATAGAGCTGCAGCCTGCGCGCCATGTTGCCCAAAACTCCAATACGCACCTGGGGGCAAGCAAACATGAGGTTCCAGAAGAGTTCTTCCCGCAGATAGACGGCGGTGCATGCCTTGAGCACGGTAATCACCGCTTCGGAGTCCTTGCCCATCAGCAAGGGAAACTCGCCAAAGGTTTCGCCGGCACTCATGGTGCCAATCAGCATAGAGATCCCCATTATCCAGACGCTTCTGCAGGCGAAGCTCGCCTTCGAGCAGAATCCAGAAGCCGCGGCGGGTCCGGGCGATGTCAAAGAGGTCGGCGCCCACATCGGCGTGGACCAGTTCCACCCTGTCCAGGCATCGGAGGTCTTCTATCGAGACGCCGGCGAAGAGCGGCACCTTCTGCAGCTGCGGGAGCAGGCTGGCTGCCTCGACCTGCTCTACCTTCGAACTTTGCTGAACATCTGTCATTGGTCTTAGAAGCCCGCCAGGTACTGGTGGATAAATTGCACGGAAATCGACCCCTCACCGACCGCTGACGCCACCCGCTTGATCGAGCCGTGGCGCACATCGCCGGCGACAAAAATCCCTGGAACGCTGGTCTCGAGCAAGTACGGCTCTCTGGGCAGGTTCCAACTCTTGACCATTTTTCCGTCCATCTTCAGGTCAGAACCAGAGAGCAAGAAGCCGTTGGCGTCGCGCATAATCGTGTCCGGGAGCCAATCCGTATTGGGCGCCGCCCCGATAAAGATGAACAAGCCACTCGCCGGCACGGTCTCCTCGTTCTCGGGCCCGCACAGGCGCAAACAGGACAAGCGGCTCTCACCCAATGCTTCCACCACCTGACATCGCGTTTTAACCTCTATATTCGATGTACCGGCAATCTGATCGATTAAATATTTCGACATGCTGCTGGTAAGGGAATCGGCTCTTACCAGCATGGTTACCTTTTTTGCGTACTTGGAGAAGTACATGGCGGCCTGGCCAGCCGAGTTTGCCCCCCCGACAATGAAGACGTTCTCGTCTTTGCAAGCCCGGGCTTCGGTCATCGCCGCGCCGTAATATACCCCTGCCCCGGTCAGACGCTCCACCCCGGGAGTGGTCAAGCGGCGATAATAGACGCCTACAGCGATCAGGCAAGCGTGGCATGATACTTCCCGGCCATCGGCCAATTGCACGATGTTGTAGTTGTTCTCGGTGCGGATGCCGGTGGCCTTCTGGGTCAGCAATTCCGCCCCGAAACGGGTGGCCTGGATGAGCGCCCGCCGGCCAGGTCTTCGCCTCTCACTCCTTCGGGAAAGCCGAGGTAATTCTCAATCCTGGAACTGGAGCCTGCCTGTCCTCCTGGCGCTTCATCTTCGATCACCAACGTCCGCAGACCTTCCGATGCGCCGTAGACGGCCGCCGCCAGCCCGGCTAAGCCGGCACCGACGATCACCAGGTCGTAGAACTCCTTGGTCGCCTGGGTGCGCATCCCGATCTTGGCGGCCAGTTCCATTTGGCCGGGCTGCACCAGAGAGGTGCCATCCCCAAAAAGGACCACCGGCAGCTTGCGGTCATCCAACTTGAAACGGGTGAGCAACTCCACGGCCTCGGCGTTCTGCTCGGGATCCAGCCAGACGTAGGGAACCTGGTTGCGGGAAAGAAAGTCCCGTACCTGGTGGTCGCGCAGGGTGTACCGCGGCCCCACGACCCGCAAACCTTCGAAGGGTGGCGTGTAGCCCTCCTTCCAGGTTTCCAGCAGGTCATTCAACACCGGGTAGAGGCGTTCTTCGGGCGGATCCCATGGCTTGGTAAGGTAGTAGTTGATCTTGGCCGTGTTGATGGCCTGGATGGCCGCCTCGGTATCGGCGTAGGCGGTGAGGAGAGCGCGCTTGGCGTCGGGGAAGTATTCCATCGCCTTGCCCAGAAACTCTACCCCGGACATTCCGGGCATGCGCTGGTCAGAGACAAATAAGGCGACCGTGTCTCCCCGCTTTTTCAATTGGTCACAGGTGTCGAGTGCCGCCTGGCCGGACGCCGCGCGCTGGATGCGATAGTTCGCACCATATTGGCGGCGCAGATCCTGGACCACCATCTCCAGGACGCTTACATCGTCGTCTACCGCGAGGATGACTGGCTTGCCCATGCTTCTTTAGTGTATTGAATGCGCGCCGCTTCGTCTCGTTCGCACTGTTTTCGCTACACCCAAATCCAGTCACGACAGCAACTTGAGGCCGCGCCCCTGCCACTTTCGTGGGGTTTCATTTCCTGCCCAAGCCGCTAGGCTTGAGATCACCAGCAACTCATACTCTCTGCGCTCGGTAGCGGAGAGAAACGTACTAAAGGTGTCGCAAAACAGGACAGCTTAGAACGAATGATGGCCGGTGGCCGATAGCGTGATTACGCGGCCGCCTGATTACCGGGTGCAGTTCGCGTCGCAGACGCTGCGGCGGGGTTAGGCAAGAAGATTGCGAATCGAAGCGACACGAGGCACAAGGCAGCACGATGAATAAAATTATCCTGGCTGACAACCAAGCAATCTTTCGCGCTGGCATTGCAAAGGTCCTGGCGAGCGAAGAGGACTTCCGCGTAGCGGCACAGTGCGCGGACCTCGAACGTCTACTGCTCTCCGTCGATGCGTACCGTTCCTCCATCGTTCTGTTTGCTTCCGCGTTAAGGCCCGAATATCAGGATTTGATGTCGCACGTCAAGGCCGCCGGGAGCCGCGCGGTGGTCATTGCCGAGAACGGAGAGCCGGCCCAGATTTTCACCGCTCATGACATCCGCGGAGTGGTTTATCGCAATACGACCGGCCAGGCGTTGGTGGAGTGCGTGCATCGCGTGATCAAGGGCTTCTCTTCGATTCAGCGGCCGGCTGAGGCCATCGGTTCCGAGGAAGAAGATTCTGTCGGCGCGCGTGTCCGCGATCGGCTCACGCCCAAGGAAATGAAGATCGTCGCCCTTATCGTGCAGGGCTGCAAGAACAAAGAGATTGCGCTGCGGCTGGGCACCACCGAACAGGTGATCAAGAATTATCTGCGCAGCGTATACGACAAGACGGGCGTTTCCGATCGCCTCGAGCTTGCTTTGTTTACCATCCACCATCGGATCCTGGCAGCGGCCGCGGCTGAGGCGGGCAACTCGGTCCAGATGCGGACTGCGTAGAGGTCCCCGAGACTTTAGAAGCATGCCTCAGGGCTTTACAGGCTGCGGAGTCGCCCTCAGCGGCTGAAGCCGGTCCTGATACAAAGCCAATGGCGTTCCAGCCGACAGAACGGCTGGTCCCTAAGGGCTAAAGGGTTAAAAGGCATCCTAGCCCACTCAAGCCAACAGAAGGCTTGAATGGGCCACCCAAAACTTTGGTTGCCGGTGTAACTCGCCACCTCAGTGGCTAAAGCCGGACCTGTTTACAACCACTTACGTACGGCCTGAGGCCCGTACCCTTCAAAAAAACATACTCAGGGGCTAAAGCCCTCATTGGCCCATCATTTTACGGCCCGACTAAAGTCGTGCCCTGACACAAAGCATGAGTTTTTCCGCAGCCTGTAAAGCCCTTGCTTTTGCAACCACTCTTATGTACGGGTCATAAGCCCGTACCCTTCCAGCAACTAAGCCAGTCCGAAATCGAGCCTCGGGCCGCTGTGTTACTGTTGCCATAGACCACCCTGGGGTGCCCCGCGTTTGACCCTGGCCTAAGGAAAATGCCGCAACAGTCGAACCTGTTTTCGTCCAGTCCCCAAAACGGCTCGACCGTCGCAAGAACGGCAACCCGCGCCGCAACGACCCTCCCGGATTCCTCTCTGGCTGCGCCGCGTGGAGCTCTATCTTTATGTCGTCATCCGCATCTACATCGGCGTCATTGTGCTCGTGCTTCCCTGGTACGCGCCGCTGTGGGCAGACAATCAACTTATCAACCACTTTCCGCGTGTGGCCACGTTTCTGATGTACGGCGCAGTGCGCGGAATGATCTCGGGCCTCGGCCTGCTGAACCTGTGGATCGCGGTCATGGAAGCCGTGCACTTCCGCGGATCTACCTCTTGAGAGCATGAAGCATAAAACCGGCAAACCGCCCGACCTGAATCGCGCTCCCCTCTCCTACCAGAACCCTGCCTTTGTGAATAGTCCCGACGGCCGGCTGGTGCGGATCATCTCGGAATACTCCGAGCCGCTGGCGCGTTTCCGCCGCGAGCGCATTCAGGACACTATCGTGTTCTTCGGGTCAGCGCGCTTCCGGGCCCACGAGGACGCCAGCCAGGAGCTCGAACTCGAACTTCTCGATAAACCCGGATCGGCCACCGCAGCGCCGGACGCGGAGCAACCCGCGACGGAGGAAGAGATAGCCAAAGGAACAGCAAGCGAGCTGCGCCGCCGGCGAGCGCAGGCTGGCGTGGAAATGGCACGCTACTACGAAGACGCCCGGCAACTGGCCTCCATGGTGACCAAATGGACGCAGACCCTGAAAGGGCGTCGTCACCGTTTCGTCGTTACCTCGGGAGGCGGACCCGGGATCATGGAAGCCGCAAACCGCGGCGCCTACGAGGCCGGCGGCAAGTCCATCGGGCTCAATATCCGCTTGCCTTTTGAACAGGCGCCCAACCCCTACATCACGCCTTCCCTGAACTTCGAATTCCACTACTTCTTCATGCGCAAGTACTGGTTTGCGTATCTGGCCAAAGCCCTGGTTGTCTTCCCCGGCGGCTTTGGCACGCTGGACGAGATGTTTGAAGTGCTAACCCTGGTGCAGACGGAAAAGCTGGCCAAGAAGATCAGCATCGTGGTTTACGGCTCGGCGTATTGGAATAGCATCCTCAACCTGGATGTGCTGGTCGACAAAGGGCGCAATTTCCGCCCAGGATCGCGCCCTCTTTCACATGGCCGATACACCAGAAGAGGCCTTTGAAATCCTCAAAGCAGAACTGACCCGGTATCACCTGGAACCGGAAGCGCGCCGCCAGGCGCCGCCGAATGTGGAAGAGGAGCCCCTCCTCAATCCCGACATAACCGGCACACGGTAAGCAGGAACCGGTACATTCGTGGTGGAAACCGGTTATCCAGGCTGGTTCCAGCCAAATTTCGATATCAATTCGCCTCCCAGTAACTCGCTATTCACGGATTGCACTACATACTGGGCACATGAGAGCGATCACGCAGTTACTGTGTGGCAGCACGGGCCAGGGTGCGGTTGCTCCAACGTAAGGACGACGGATGGAGGAAGAGATGACAGGATCCCGTATCTCGTATCTCTGGAACAACGATCGCGCAGCAGAGGGCTTCGCTTCGGGTGTCTCGCTTCACAGTCATACCAATCGCTCCAAAGAGACACTCGATTTCATCGTCAAACTGGCCAACGAGCACCGCATCTTCAAAGGGATCATCGCCCGGGAGGAGAAGCGTTGCCGGCAAAACCATCGCCTGCAGATCAACTACGCCGCGAGTTACTGGACGCCGCCGCTCACCCCGAGGCTGGCCTTTGATTTGGAAAGCCGGCAGATCGCGGAGCGGCTCCAGGTGCAGCCGCTGGTATCGATCACCGATCACGACGATATCCAGGCGCCGATGCTGCTGCGCACCGTGGCCAGCGCCCGCCACATCCCGGTTTCTGTGGAGTGGACGACGCCCTTCGGCAAGGATCAGGCCTTCCACCTTGGCATCCACAACCTGCCCAGCGCGTCGGGAGCCGAGTGGATGCGCCGATTTGAAGAATTCACCGCAAACCCGTCGGACGCGCGGTTGACGGAGATGCTCTCCGCACTGCACGACCTTCCCAACGTACTCATCGTGTTCAATCACCCGCACTGGGATCTGTACAAGATCGGCCAGGAGTTGCATCAACAGCGAGTGGAGGAGTTTCTCACCCAGAACAGCCGCTTCATCCATGCGGTGGAACTGAATGGCCTGCGCAACTGGGAAGAGAATCGGCTGGTGAAGCGGCTGGCCGCTCGTTGGAACAAATTGCTGATCTCCGGGGGCGACCGGCATGGCCTGGAGCCGAACGCCAACGTGAACCTGACGCAAGCGACCAGCTTCAACGAGTTCGTCTATGAGATCCGCCGCGAGAATCGCAGCCATGTGCTCTTTATGCCGCAATACGCGGAGCCGTGGAAGCATCGCATCATGCGCTCCACGCTGGATGCCATTCGCGACTATCCCGATTTCCCCGAAGGATCGCGGCGTTGGGATGAGCGCGTCTATCACCCGGATGTGCACGGGGTCGATCGCCCCATCAGCCAGCTTTGGCCTGACGGGGAGGCGCCGGCTTACATGCGCATGGTCATCCAGTTTGTCCGCATGCTGGGGAGCAACCCGGTCAGCAACAGTCTGCGGTTTGCCTGGAATGAATCGCACGAGTTGCAATTCGCGCTGGGCGAGCAGGAAGCATTTTAGAGCCGTTGACGGTAAGTCTTCTCGCTACGCCCTCGCGCGGATACACTCTGCCTATGCGCATCGGCGGCCCCCAGGGTGGCGTACTTTCCAGATACGTTTTACGAGATCAACGGGGTGGCCCACACCAGCCGGCACTTTGAAGCCTTTGCGCAACGAAGAAATCTGCCTTTCTTTTGTCTCCATCCGGGCAAGCGGGATAGTGCGATACGCGAGCAACAGCTGGGCGAGTTGACGACGCTCGAGATTCCCCGCGGCAGCGCTATTTCCTTTCGTTTGGAAAAAGATCTCACCTTCGATCCCGCATTCCTGCGCCACAAGAAATTCCTCGAAGAACGCCTGCGTGCATTCCGCCCGGATATTGTCCACGTCACCGGACCGAGCGAGCCGGGCATTCTGGGCGCGTGGCTGGCGAGGAATCTGAAGGTTCCGCTGGTCGCCTCGTGGCATACGAATCTCCACGAATATGCGGCGCAGCGTTCCGGGTGGTTTTTGCGCATGCTTCCCCGCAGCAAACGACCGGCCGCGGAAAAAAAAATTGAAGACGCCTCGCTGCTGGCTTGTGCCCGGTTTTACCGGATGGCGGAGGTTCTCTTCGCGCCCAATGTCGACTTATGCCGCCTGCTGGAGCAGTCCACCGGCCGCCACTGCGCCCTGATGCCTCGCGGCGTGGATACGATTGCCTTCTCGCCGGAACATCGCGACCGCAGCGGGACAGGGGAGCCATTTGTGCTTGGGTTTTGCGGCCGGCTGTCGATTGAGAAGAATGTATTTCTGCTGGCGCGCATCCGGACGGAGTTGATGGAGCGCGGCATCAGCAATTTTCGCTTTCTGATCATTGGGCACGGCAAAGAAGAGGGCTGGCTGCGGCAACATCTGCCGAATGCGGACTTCACCGGCGTGCTGCGCGGCCTGGAGCTGGCGCGCGCTTACGCGAATATGGATCTGTTTGTGTTTCCTTCTCACACCGATACTTTCGGCAATGTCGTGCTGGAGGCTCTGGCGTCCGGCGTTCCAGCGATCGTCACGCCCGATGGCGGACCTCGGTACATTGTGAAGGATGGAGAGACGGGTTCGATTGCCACAGACGACGGATTTTCGGCGGCGGTCGCCAAGCTTATTCTCGATCCGGAGCTTCATGCGCGGATGCGGCTGGCGGCGCGGACCTATGCGCTGTCGGCTTCGTGGGATTCGGTCTTCGAGGGTGTTTACAGCACCTATGAAGAGGTGCTTGCCAAGCATGGCCGGTAGAGGTGTAGAGAACCGCAGGTGATTCGCCAGATCAAGGCGGTACTCACTTGGGCAGTTGCGTTCGGGAAAGGCGCACAGCAGGTCCCTCGGCTTCGCTCGGGATGACAAGGGTGGGGTGGTGCTTCCAGGAGGAATTGGTTAGTGGCTGAAAGAATCACAGTCCCTCGGATGACAAATTTGCTGCAGAAGAAAAGCTGTCATCTCGACCGGAGTGGAGAGGATCTGCGGTTTCTTTTACTGGATTTGGCCGATGTAGACGCCGTAGGGCGGCAGTTTGATCGAGGTTAGCGAATCAGGCTCTGCGCTGCCGGGGGTATTCAAGAGGGTCTTTAGCTGCTTGCCGGTCACTCCCTGCGGCGATAGATCGAAGGCCGCGGTTTGCGGTTGCGGGGTAAAGTTACAGACGACCAGGACAGATTGTCCGTCCGGCGTTTTACGTAACCATGACAGAATGTTGCTGTCATCCACGTTCAGCATGGTCAACGCACCATCGTGCAGGGCCGGATTCTCACGGCGCAACTGTATCAGTCGCTGGTACCAGCTCAAGAGCGAATCGTCCTCGCGCGACTCGAGGGCAACATTGACCGTCTTGGACGACGACGGCACCGGCAGCCATGGGGTAGCCGAAGCGGTGGTAAAGCCGGCGTTGGGCGAGCCATCCCACTGCATCGGCGTGCGCTCGCCGTCGCGGCCCTTTTCTGCCGGCCAACCAATCTTGCCGATGGGATCCTTTACATCCTCGACGCGCGTGGGAGGCGTGGTCGTCATGCCCAGCTCCTCGCCGTAATACATCATGGCCGTGGAACGGGTAGCCAACAGAAGAGTGGCGATCACGCGGGCGATGTCGAGGTTGTGCTTTCCGTCGCCGTAACGATTCCAACTACGGGGGTTGTCGTGATTGTCGAAGACAAAAAGCGGCTGGTCGTCATCGATATCATGTTCCGCCTGGTCGATGCGGCTGCGAAAGGCCCCCGCGTCCAGCTTGTTGAGGAAGCCCACTTGCATGTCCATGGGCAGCTGCAATTCGTCGTGGTCGGCCCCGTACCACTTGCGCAACTCCTCGATATTGGGCAGATAGGTCTCGCCGATCAGAACGCGGTTACCCGGATAGCTGTTCGTTACCTTGCGCAGCGAACGCATCACCTGGTGGACCTGCGGCAGATTGCTGGTCATCGAGTCGTCAAGATTCGGGTCGCCATATGCATTGGTGCCAGGCAACACCTTCTCGTCTCTCATCTGCTCGTCTTCAAACAGCGTGGGCACGGCATCCAGGCGAAAACCAGCCACTCCCTTATTCAGCCAGAATCGAAAGGCCCCAAAGACGGCGTGCTCGACCGCCGGATTCTTCCAGTTCAGGTCGGGCTGCTCGGGATAGAACTTGTGGTAGTACCACTGTGACGTTTTGGGATCGAACTTCCATGCCGAATGGCCGAAAATCGACTGCCAGTTGTTCGGGGGGATCCCCGGACCCTTGCCATCGCGCCATATATACCAGTCGCGCTTGGGGTTGGTCTTCGAGCTCTCGGACGCGATGAACCAGGGATGCTTGTCGGAGGTGTGGTTCACCACCATGTCCATGATGATGCGAATCTTTCGCTTCTTGGCCTCGGCCAGCAGGCGGTCGAAATCAGCCATGGTGCCGTATTGGGGATCGATCGCCTGGTAGTCGGAAACGTCGTATCCGAAATCGACCTGGGGCGACGGATAGATGGGCGACAGCCAGATGGCATCGACGCCCAGGCTCTGGAGGTAGTCCAGCCGCTGGGTGATGCCGTTGAGGTCGCCGACTCCGTCGCCGTTCGAATCCTGGAAGCTGCGGGGATAGATCTCGTAGATGACCGCATGTTTCCACCAGGGATCACTCTTGGCCGGCGTTTGCGCCGGGGCGCCGGCAACGCTCAGGACAAGCCCGGCAAATACCGCCAAATGAATTGCTATTTTGCGCATAGGCAAATTTACGCCTCATTTCTTTTTAAGGCGATCGAAGTCCAGGCCGAAGTGAGGGTCCGAGCGTGTGCCATCGATCTTGAACGGTACCTCGGTGCCTGCGCCGTTTTTTTGAAAGACGCGGTCGAACGGCATCAGCAGGACGCCCTTCCAGCCCCCGACCATCCGCGACACCGTGGCTTGCATGTCGGCAGTTCCGGCGAAGTTGAATTTAGCGCCATCCAGGCTATAGACGCCGGCGAGCTTAATGCTTGCCCCCGGAATATCGTAGTGGACGTTCGATAGATTCAGGCTCGCATCCGACGAGGTTGAAGTCGCCCCGCATCTGGGAGCGCACTAGCTCGATCTTCCCGTCCCTGGCTTGCTGGGTGGCCAGTTCCACCTCACCCTGGCTCCGCAGGCTGAGTTCGTCAATTCGATTCTGAATTTTTTCGCTGCTGAAGCGGCCGTTGATGATGGCGAAGTTGCCTTGCAGCCGCAGCCTGTGGGCAACGTCCTGCGCGTCCGGGCGGCAGATCCAGCTTGGTGTGCAGCTTGACCTGGCCCTGCATAACCGGCGGATCGGTGCGCACGGCTAGCCGCAGGAGATCTTCGATCCTGGCCTGGTCCATGGCTACATCGAGGTAGACGTGGCGTCCCGGCTCTCCCTTGTCGCGCACGACGTATCCCCGCGCGGTCAGGAAGGAATGGAGAAACTGCGCCTTGACTGGCTGCAGGTAGGTATTGCCATCCGTGCCATCCACGATGGCGTGGAACTCGGTGTGCAGTGGGACCTTGTGCCCGCTGATCTTCACTTGAAAGTCCGGGGTGTCGGTCTTGCCATCCACCACGATCTTGTCCAGAGTGCCCTGGTATTTGCCCTGGGAGGAGAGGATGCCGCCGATACCCTTGATGGTGCCCAGGTCGGCATCGTGGAAGGAGTAGGCGCCGCCCACAGCGGTCGCTCCCGGCTGAGCTGCGTTCCAGGGGCCAAAGTAGCCACGGCTCTCGATCTGGCCCACCGGCTTGGGATTGGTCAACACGGCGCTAAAATCCATCGGCTGGCCGGCGCCTATGCTGCGCAAGGTAAGGCTCTGGATGACAAATTGGACCGGGAGCTTGCCCGGCTTGTCCGTGCCCAGGGAGAGCACGGTGTCGGTGCAGTCCATCTCGCCGACAATGATGCTTACGTTGCTGCCTTTACCCTGGCCGCTGTTCAGCTGGGGTAGGTCTTTGCGCTGGCTTTTCGGCGGCAGATTGATGCGCAGTCCCTCTACCTCAACATGGCTGATGTGCATGGGGGAACGCACCAGGCTGCGATACCCGGTGCGAAAGGCGAAGCGCCGCACCGAGAACGTCGGCGTGGCGGAGTCGATGTTGTAGGGATAGATAGCGACGTCTTTGCCCGAGATCTCGAAGCCACGCAGGAGAGAAACTTCGAATGCTCCCATTTCCACGCGGCTGTGGAAACGGGCGGAAAGGCTTTGCATCAAGCGCGCGCGCAAGATTGGCTCCGCCCGGGAGAGAAGGATTTCGAAGGTAGCTGCCGTGACAACGACAATCACCAGAACGCCAATCCCCACCCAGAACAGTGCCCTATGTCTTCGACCCGCCACGACCTCGCCTTTCTTCTTAAGCGCGCATGTAACATCGCAATGAATATCGCAATTGGGGAGGGAGCTTGCGATGACCTTTCGGATTTTTGTCCTCTTACTGCTGCAGTTTGTTGGTCAACAGATTTGGGCTCAGGCACTCCCCTCGTCTTCGCTCACCATTGATGGCTATATTCACCAGGGATGGGACAGCCTTTCCCGTTCCATGTCGGAGTGCAAGTCCCTGGTCGACCCCAAGGTCACCGCTCCGCCCGTGCTTTATCTTCCCTTCGGCGCGCCCACGCCGCCCGAACTGCTGCGGCTGCGCACGCAATGCAAGATCCAGATTGCCCACCTGCCCCATCGCATCGAGCACCTGGGGGACGTAAAGGAATCGGAAATTCCGCAGCCAGGATTGCTGTACCTGCCCAACCGCTACGTGGTGCCGGGGGGACGGTTCAACGAGATGTTCGGTTGGGACAGCTACTTCATCATCTTAGGCCTGTTGCGCGACGGCCGGGTGGATCTGGCCCGCGGCATGGTCGAGAACTTCTTCTACGAGATTGAGAATTATGGAGCAGTGCTCAACGCCAACCGCACCTACTTCCTCACTCGCTCGCAACCGCCGTTCTTGAGCTCCATGATTCGCGCGGTCTTCGACGCGGCGTGTGACCGCGACCGGTCGCCGGCCAATCTTGCGCGGCAAAGGCAGTGGCTAGCCCGCGCCTACCCCTATGCCCGCCGCGATCACGATTTCTGGCTGAGTAGCATCCACCGCGCCGGGGAGACCGGGTTGGCCCGGTATTTCGATATCGGCGAGGGTCCGGTGCCCGATATCGCCGATCACAGCAGCTACTACATCGACGTGATCAACTGGCTGGTCGCTCATCCCGAGGTCCACACCAGCTACCTGATTACTGCGCCGCAAAACCCAACACCGGCTGAGCAAGCCGTGCTGGCAAAAACCAGTTGCGATGCGACCCATTCCGTCGTCTGCGGCCTCGCGTGGGCCCACGGCTATCGTCTTACGCGCGACTTTTACAAGGGCGACCGCTCCGTGCGCGAGTCTGGTTTTGATATTTCGTTCCGGTTTGGTCCGTTCAGCGGCTCCACACACCATTACGCTGCCGTCGGTCTAAACAGCCTGCTCTACCACTACGAACGGGACCTGGCTGACTTTGCCGATATGGTTGGGCAGGGGGCGCAGCGCGGTCAATGGTTGAAAATGGCCCAAGCCCGCCAGCAGGCGATCAACAAATACTTGTGGAACCGCGACAAAGGAATGTTCTTCGATTACGACTTCACCACCGGGCAACAATCAACTTACGTGTACGCGACGACCTTCTATCCGCTTTGGGCAGGCCTGGCTACCAAGGAACAAGCGGCGGCTGTCGACAAGAATCTCCCCCTCCTCGACCGGCCCGGAGGCTTGGCCAGCAGCACTTATGTGAGCGGTCTGCAATGGGATTTGCCTTTCGGGTGGGCCCCGCTGAATTGGCTCGCGGCCGACGGCCTGTGGACGAATGGTTACGTCAACGATGCTCGCCGGGTTGCGGAAGAGTTCACCCATACGGTCCGCACCAGCTTCGAGAAGGAAGGGACCATCCATGAGAAGTACAACGTGGAGACCGGATCGTCGAATGTGGACGTGATCGCCGGCTATCAAAACGTGATTGGGTTCGGGTGGACGAATGCGGTCTATGTTGAGTTGGAGCACCTGTTAGAATCGACCACCCCGGGAAAGAAAAAAGAATGACCCTTAATCACGCGCTGCCTCCCCCGGAGCGTCGCGCCTTCGGACAATCCCGGCGCAAGCAGGTGCGCCGCCAGGAGCAGAACCGATGGCGTGCGTCCGACCGGCAGACCGATCCCATGGACGCCCTGGCTGCTTCCTCCGTGGGGCGAGTGCCGGCGCTGCTGGCCATCAAGTGGGAGCGGATGGCAGCTTCGCCCTTCGGGTTCTTTCGCGGCGCCGTTCCGGTGATGGCCGCCGACCTGGCGGTGCTGCCCCATACCGGCATCTTTACCCAGCTATGCGGGGACGCGCATGTTCGGAACCTGGGCGCCTTTGCTGCGCCCGATGGGCGGCTGCTCTTCGACATCAACGACTTCGACGAAACCATCCGCGGTCCCTTTGAGTGGGACGTGAAGCGCCTGGCCACCAGCATCATCCTGGCCGGCCGCGAAGCCGGCGGTAAGAGCTCTGCCTGTAGTCAGGCGGCCGCCATTTTTCTGCAAGCCTATCGCCGGTCGATGCATGCCTTCGCGCGCATGCCGGTCATGGACTTAGCCCGCTTTCAGGTCCATCGGCTGCAACGCATTGCACCGGTTTCGCAGGTGCTGCGCCAGGCCGAAAGGGCAACGCCGCTGAACAACCAGGCGCACCTTACCGAACTGCCCAAGGCGGCTGCCAAAGGCAGCAAGCACGCGCTCCCTACCCATCGCATCTTCATCGAACACAAACCTCTGCAATTCCGTCTGACGGGCGCGAAGGCGGCCCTCGTTCTGAATTCGCTCAGCCTGTACCGCGAGAACCTGCTGCCCGAGCGGCAGCACTTTTTCGATCTGTACCGCCCGCTCGACGTCGCCTTCCGGGTGGTGGGTACGGGCAGCGTTGGGTTGCGCGATTACGTCGTCTACATGGAAGGCAATGGCAGTGACGATCCGCTGTTCCTGCAGATCAAGGAGGAGCCTAACTCCGCCTATGCCCCGTACCTGGGGGAAATGGGGGCGCCGCAACACCAGGGCCACCGTGTGGTCCAGGGCCAGCGGTCGATGCAGTTTCTTTCCGACCTCCTTCTCGGCTGGACCACGATCAACAATCGCCATTATCTGGTGAGACAGTTGAATGACCACAAGGCGTCGATCGCGATCGAAGATCTGAAGGGCGAGGGACTGAACCAATATGCTGAGATTTGCGGGGAATTGCTGGCGCGCGGTCACGCGCGCTCGGGCGACGCAATCGCGCTTTCCGGCTACATCGGCACTTCGGATCGGTTTATTCAAGCCATCGCGGAGTTCGCAGTCGATTACGCCGACCAAACAGAGGTCGACTACGAAGAATTTATGCGTTCGCGCTTCGCGCCACACACTGCGCGTAAGAAGGCTCCGGCGAAGAAGGCAGCGGTAAGACGGAGACCCAGGCGTAAGAAGCCCCCGGTGATCAAGGAATCGGTTCCTCCGGCATAAGCGCAAAGCGTAAGGCATCGTCGCCCACTCAAGCCAAAGTACGGCTTGAATGGGGCACCCAAAGCTTTTGTTGCGCGTGTAATTTCCCATGAGGAAGTGGCTAGTGGATGAAAAATCCCAGACGGTTGAGGGTAGCTAGGGCTACTGGTGGCGCAAGGCTCGGATCGGATCTACGCGCGATGCGCGCCTTGCAGGGCCAAATGCTGCCAGCAGGGCGATGATGAACAATAATCCAGCGGCCCCGGCCAAGGTCAGCGGGTCGGAAGGCTTCAGTCCATAGAGCATCGCGCTCAGAAAACGCGCCAGCCACAGGGCGCTGCCCAGTCCTAGCGTGACTCCAGCCAACGCCATCCAGGATGCCTCGCGCAACACCAGGCGTAGCACCTGCCCAGCCTGCGCTCCGAGGGCCATGCGAATGCCGATTTCGCCGGTGCGTCTCGCCACTGTGTAGGCCATGATGCCGTAGATCCCAATGCAGGCCAGCACCAGCGCCAGGATGCCAAAGCCACTCGTCAATTGGGCAAAGATGCGCTCGCCGGACATGGTTGCCTTGATCTGTTCCGTCATGGTGCGTACATCGATCAACGGCAAGTCACGGTCCATCGAGGCAACAACCGTGCGCGCCTGGCTGAGTATGCTCCCCGGCTCCGCTTCCGTATGAATCTCAACCACCATGCGGCCCAGCACAAGCGTTTGCCGGTACGGCAGGTAGAAAGTCGGTGGCGTCTCAGTGCGCAGATCCGCATATCGCGTATCGGCGGCGACGCCAACGATCTCGACCGGGGCGTTTACTTCGTCCGCGTCGGCTTCAAAGGTCTGGCCAATCGGGTTTTCGTTGGGAAAGAACTTCTGTGCCAGGGCGCGATTCACCACTGCGACTTTGGGCGAGGCAGGCGTATCGTGAACGTCGAAACCGCGCCCCTGCAGAATTGGGATACCCATCGTCTGAAAGAAATTCGCTCCCACGTGGTTGGCTTGCACGCGGACGGCTTCCGTCTCCACCGGCTTACCGGAGACATGAAAGGTGGATCCAGAATGTCCGTCACCAATGATTGCAATGTTGCTCATGCTCACCGAGCGGACACCAGGAATCGCAGCCAGCTTCTCTTCCAGTTGCGGATAAAACGCCATCATCTGCGCATCGCTGTATCGGGTGCGTGGCGGGTTCAGGCGAAAAAGAAGGAGGTGGTCTGCGCGGAATCCGAGCGGCGTGCGACTTAGATTGGCCAGCGTGCGCACGAATAGACCGGCGCCAATGAGCAGAATGGTTGAAAGTCCGATCTGAAGGATTACCAGCGCTTTACCAAACCAGATCCCGTGTCCGCCCGCCGTTGCGTGATCTGCGTCGCTCATTGCGGTGTTTCCATCGGAGCGTGTCGCCCGCCACGCGGGAACGATGCCGAAGAGGACACCCGTCGCTAGTGAAAGTCCTGCAGCGAACGCGAGCACCTGCCAATCAAAATCGACTCGTGTCATGGCAGGTTGCGAGGGAGATGCGAGCAAGCGCGGGATCACATTGCGCCCCAGGTAGCCAAGCCCCAGCCCCGCCACACCGCCTATGCTCGAAAGCAGCAGGCTCTCAGTGAGCATCTGTCGCAGAATGTGCATCCGGCCCGCTCCCAGTGCGAGCCGCGTGCTCATTTCACGCCGGCGGGTCGCCGCACGTGCAAGCAGAAGATTCGCCAGGTTGACGCAGGCTAGCAACAAGACCAGACCGGCGAGCGCGAACAACACATACAACGATTTGGCAAAGTCACCTTTCAAGTAGTCCAGTCCCCGATCCCCTGGTTCCAGCCGGAGATGAAACTGATCCATCCCTCTGGCCCGCGGTAGGTCAGCCATCGCTTTCTGTCGCAAAACGACATCGAGCGCCGCCTGCGCGCGCGCCTCAGGCACGCCGGGACGCAGACGCGCCAGAATCAGCACCCACCAGGATTGCGGATTATTCAGCAGAGAGGTACTGCGTGACTCCGTCAGTTGTTCACGAGGCACGAGCAGCGGCTGCATGGTCAGCGGAACGAACATGCGTGCCTCTTGTCCCATCTGTAAGCCCGTGAATCTGGCTGGGCTTACTCCGACGACAGTGACGGGGACTCCGTTGACGAAGATGGTCTTGCCCAGCACCGAGCTTGACCGTCCGAAGCGTTCCGTCCAATAGCCCTCGCTGATTACGGCCACCGCGCCCTTGCCCTGACCTGCATCGTCCGCAGGTATGAGAGGCCGGCCAAGGATCGGCTCCACGCCCAGCCCGCTGAACGCGTTTCCGCTCACCATCTCGGCATCAATCAGCTCCGGGTTTCCGTCTACGGTCACCGTCATCGGAATCGGCCTGAAGGCGATCAGATCGGCAAAGACCTCGGTTTTTTTTCGCAGCTCCTCCAGTACTGGGTAGGAGAAGGCGGTGCTGCGCAGGCCGCCTTCCGCCGTTGCCCCAACGTCGCCCCACACGGGAGGTACCGGCTGCTGGTGGCCGCTCACCCAAGTCAACAGCCGCAGTTCCTGCGGGTTCTTCACCGGCAAGCTGTCCATCAGCACTTTCTTCGCAATGGTGAAGATGGCGGTATTGGCGCCGATTCCCAGCGCCAGAGAGATGACAGCAACGGTTGCCAAGGAGGGGCTGCGACGGAGCTGGCGTGCACCAAAGCGCAGGTCGCGGCCCAAATTGGCCAGCGGCATGATCGACCTCATCTCGCGCTGGCTTTGCTGCAACAGGGGAATATTGCCAAATTGGCGGCGTGCAGCCGAACGCGCTTCTTCCGGGCTCATGCCCCGGCGAATGCCTTGCTCGGTGAGCAGCTGGAGGTGCATCCGCATTTCCTGGTCGAAGTCGAGGTCAGCCTTTCGCCGGCCGAAGAAGCCGCGGAGCTTGGCCGCGAAAACACGCAAACGGGAACGCATTACTTTTGACCTTCCTGGGCCAGTACGCGGCCGATGACTCCGGCGATACGCTCCCAGTTTTCAGTCTCAACCCCCAGCTGCTTCAACCCGCGCTTGGTGATGGAGTAGAACCTCGCCTTGCGGTTGTTTTCTGAGGCGCCCCACTCGGAAACGATCCATCCTTGTTGTTGAAGCCGCAGCAGCGAGGTATATACGGTGCCTTCGTTCAACTTCAGCACCTCTTCGCTCAACTGCTCCAGGCGGCGGGCAATCCCGAATCCGTGCAGAGGGCCCAGCACGTGGAGGGTCTTCAGGATCATCAGATCCAGCGTGCCTTGCAGGACTTCCGATCTTTCAGCTGTCATCATTTCGCTCCCGGGACCGCTCCCTTGGATATTGCAAAGAAGATAGCATTGCTCCCTTTGGGATGTCCAGAGGAGAGACTTCAGGCCTTTGCTGGGAGCCGTTAGGCAATGCGACAATGGGAGCAGCGCTTCGGCGCTGCTTTCTTATGCTCCAACTCTCTGATGCCGGCAAACGGTTTGGCCCCCGCGTTCTATTCGAGAATGCCGACTGGCTCATCACGCCCAATGAGCGCACGGCGCTGGTGGGCGCGAACGGCACCGGAAAATCCACTTTGCTTAAGGTGCTCGCCGGCGTCGAATCGCTCGACTACGGTACCGTGCAGCGCACGCGTGGCATGACGATTGGCTATCTTCCCCAGGAAGGTCTCGAGCTCCGTGGACGCAGCGTTTTTGCCGAATGCCTCTCGGTCTTTGCCGAGTTGCGTGACATGGAGCAGGAACTCGAAACCCTTTCCACGCGGCTGGCCGAGTTTGACCCGGCAACGGCGGAATACGCCGCGGCGGCCGATCGCTTTTCTCATCTTGACTCCCACTTTCGCGCCCATAACGGCTACGCACTCGACGCGCAGGTGGGCTCGGTACTGAGCGGCCTGGGCTTCAGCAAGCATGACTGGTCGCGGCAGACGGAGGAATTTTCCGGCGGATGGCAGATGCGCATCGCCCTGGCCAAGCTGCTGCTGCAGAAGCCCAGCCTGTTGTTGCTGGACGAGCCGACCAATCACCTGGACCTGGAAACCCGCAATTGGCTGGAAGACTACCTCCACGGTTATCCCAATGGCTACATCCTCATCTCCCACGATCGCTATTTTCTCGACGTTACGGTCGATAAGACGATCGAGATATGGAACAAGGCTCTGCACGTTTACCACGGCAACTACGAAAAGTATCTGGTGCAGAAAGACGAGCGGCGAGCGCAGCTGGCCGCGGCTTACAAAAACCAGCGCGAGCACATTGAGCATCTTGAAGCCTTCATCAGCCGCTTTCGCTATCAGGCCACCAAGGCCAAGCAGGTGCAGAGCCGCATCAAGGAACTGGACAAGATCGTGCGCATCGAGATCCCGGTCGAAGAGCAGGCCATCCATTTCAGCTTTCCCCAGCCACAGGCTTCGGGCCGTACGGTGGTGGAAGTCTCCGGCCTGGCCAAGAACTATGGCCCGAAGCAGGTGCTCGAGGATGTTAGCTTTACCATCGACCGCGGCGACCGCATCGCGCTGGTAGGCGTGAACGGCGCGGGCAAATCGACGCTGATCCGCATGCTCTCGGGCATGGAGCCGCCCTCGAGCGGCACGCTTCGCCTGGGCCACAACGTCACCGCGGAGTATTTTGCCCAGGATCAGTACAAGGTGCTGGACGGCGATGCCCGCATGCTGGACGACATCAGCAACACCGCGCCCCGAGTATCGACCACCGAGCTGCGCAGCCTGCTGGGCTGCTTCCTCTTCTCCGGCGACGATGTCTTCAAACCGCTGGGCGTGCTCTCAGGAGGAGAGCGCAACCGCTATGCCCTGGCCCGCATCCTGGTAAGCCCGGCGAACTTTCTCCTGCTGGATGAGCCCACCAACCACCTCGACCTGCGGGCGAAGGATGTTCTTCTCGAAGCCATCGCTGCGTTCAACGGAACTGTGGTCATGGTCTCGCATGATCGCTACTTCATCGATCGCCTCGCGACCCGCATCTTTGAAGTGGAGGGTGGACACGTGCACGTCTATCCCGGCAACTACGAAGACTATCTGTATCGCAAGCAAATGGCGGAGACCAAGGGGAGCGCGTCGAATGGCGCCGCGGTTGTGGACGTACCTCAGGAGCCGGTTAAGCTCGACGCAGCGGCGGCTAAGGTTCGCCGCCTTAACCCGATCAAGCTGCGCCAATTGCAGGAGCGCTGTAGTTTTGTCGAAGAAGAGATCCCGCGGCTGGAGAGCTCCATCGCCGATGCGGAGGAATCTCTGGGCGTTTATGAGAGCCAGGAGGCAACGCAGCGGCTGACCCAGCTACTGGAAAATTTGCGTGAACAGCACGCCTCGCTTACCGCCGAATGGGAAGAGTTGGTCAATCAACTGGAACAGCAGGCGTAGTGTTACAAACTGGTTCCTGTTGCCATGGAAGTTGCAGGGGAAGACCGGCAGCATGCATTAGAGTAAAGCCAGCGTTCCTATCAGTCGATGACAGGCTTGAGTACACCAACCCAACGTAAAGGCTTCGCTGCACGCTCGTCCGCATTTACTGTCAGCGCGGGCATTCTTGCTCAGCCGGCTCCTTGGGCTGGTACGCGACCGGGTGTTCGCGTATTACTTCGGCAACTCATATGCTGCCGATGCGTTCCGCGGCGCCTTCCGCATTCCCAACTTTCTCCAGACCCTTTTTGGCGAGGGTGTGCTCTCCGCCTCATTCATCCCCGTATATGCCCGCCTGCGGGCGGAAGAGCGTCATGAGGAAGCCTCGCAGCTGGCTGAAGCGAGCTTCGCCATCCTCTTTCTCATCGGGTCAGTGGTCACATTGGCCGGCATCTTCGCTGCGCCGTGGCTGATCGACGTCATTGTGCCCGGCTTCAAGGGCGAGACTCGCCTGCTCGCCATCCGGCTGGTGCAGATCTTATTTCCCGGAGCAGCGCTGCTGGTTCTTTCGGCATGGTGCCTGGGGATCCTGAACAGTCACCGAAAATTCTTCCTCTCCTATACCGCGCCGGTGATCTGGAACGTGGCTATGATCGCTGCCCTGTTATGGAAGGGCGGACGTGTAGGGGAGTCGCGGCTCGCCATTATTATTTCCATCGCCTCTGTCATCGGCAGCGGGCTGCAGTTTGCGGTGCAGCTGCCGACAGTGATGCGGTTTCTGCGACCGTTAAATCTGCGGTTTGCATTCGGCACCGAGCATGTGCGGACCGTGGTGCGAAACTTTTTCCCGGTGTTTCTGAGCCGCGGAGTGGTGCAGATCAGCGCGTATGTCGACTCGTTTTTGGCCAGCTATTTGCCTATGGGAGCGGTATCTGCCCTGGCTTACGCGCAGACCCTGAATTCGCTGCCAGTGAGCTTGTTCGGCATGGCAATCTCTGCCGCCGAGCTGCCCGCTATGTCGAGTGCGTTGGGAACGCAGGAAGAGATAGGAGCAGTGCTGCGGCGGCGGTTGGAGCTCGGCCTGCAAAATATTGCGTTCTTCGTGGTTCCTTCAGCAGTGGCGTTTATCGTTCTCGGCGACGTGGTCGTTGCCACCATATACCGAGGGGGGAACTTCGTGGCCAACGATGTGACCTTCGTGTGGAGTGTGCTGGCGGGTTCGGGGGTCGGGCTGCTGGCTTCGACATCCGGCAGGCTGTATTCCTCGGCGTTCTATGCGTTGCGGGACACACGCACGCCCTTGAACTTCGCGATTATTCGCGTGGTGTTGACCGTGGTCATGGGTTATCTGTTCGCGTTACCGCTTCCGAAGCTGCTGGGTATTGATCGCCACTGGGGGGTCGCGGGGCTTACGCTGTCAGCGGGAATCGCCGGGTGGGTGGAGTTTTCTTTGCTGCGCCGCGCTCTTCAGGCACGCATCGGGGCGGTTGTGTTGCCGCCTTACCGGGTCGCACGGCTTTGGGGGGGTGCACTCGTAGCGGCTGCTGTTGCTTATGGGGTCAAGATGGTGCAGCCGTTCCATTATCCGCCGCTGATTGGGTTGTGCGTGCTTTCGACGTTTGGGTTGGGGTATCTGTTGTTCACTAGAATGCTGGGGGTTGCAGCTCCGGGCAGTTTGCGGAGATTGCTTGGTAGAGGATAAGGGGCGGCCGGGGCCTTGGTATGCAGTTGCGATGAGGAAAGGCGAACCGCAGGTCCCCTCGACTACGCTCAGGGCAGGCTCTCGGCTTCGCTCGGGATGACAAGTTTAAGCTGGTTGGCGGTCCTTGGCGTCGGTTATTCGGATAGAGGGTTTTGAGAGTGGTTGCGACCGAAAGGCGCACCGCAGGTCCCTCGGCTGCGCTCGGGATGACAAAGGGGAGGGCACGCGCTTACCTCAGCAGCCGTTACCGAGGGATGGACGGAGCCGCAGGTTATCTGCGATGTTCATCACCCGTCCCTAACTACAGGCATTGGTTAGGGTCTTAACTTATGCCTAGCTTGTGCATGTAGTCGGCGTCGATTTTTAGGCCTTCCATGGGGGGTACGTTGTAGCCCTCCTGCTCGACGAAGCAGTGCTTCACCACTCCGGCCTTGGCTGCTTCTTCGAAAATAGGACGGTAGTCGATCGAGCCTTGCCCTAGCTCAACGATCGTGGGCACATTCGTTGATCGATGAAGTCAGGCTGTGATCCCCTTGAAATCCTTCACGTGCAGCATGCTGATGCGGGTGGGATATTTCCGCAGATAGTCGATCGGGTTTGCACCTCCAACCGTGACCCAACCGCAATCCATCTCCATGGTGACGTGGGCGGGATCGGTCAGACGCAACAACTCAACGTACGGCACGACGCCATCGATCGCGTGAAACTCCATGGTGTGGTTGTGATAGCCGAATTGCAGGCCGGCGGCGCCTACTTTTGCGCCGATGGCATTGAACTGCTCCGCATTCCATCGCCAGTCTTCCAGGTTGAACGCGTTCGCCCGATCCTTCGGATTAATATTCTTTACCCGCGCGGGATCTTTGAACCCGGGGAAAGAACAGATGATGTAATGGACACCCACCTCTTTACTGAACGCCAGAATTTCATCGAGCTGCTTATGCAAATCGTCTGAGGAGTAATGCGCGCTGACCAGGTGCAGGCCGGCATTGCTCATGGCCTGCTTCACTTCGGCCGCGCTGTGATTGTAGTAGCCGGCCGATTCCACTTCGCGAAAGCCCAAAGAGCCGATCTGCTTGAGTGTGCCGTCGTAATCCTTAGGCAAAAGCTCGCGAACCGAATAGAGTTGAAGTCCCAACGGCACATGCAATGTTTTTGCGTAGGACTTGCTGCCGTGCAGAAGCGCAGAACCGTAGATGAGAGAAGCGGAACCGGCCTTGACAAAATCTCTCCGTGACTGTTTCACAATGACACCCTTTCCTTTTCGCTGTACAGCTAGTTTGGCAGACCAAACGCAATGACGTTGGAACCCATGGTGACGGCGACATATTGCTCATGGTCGAACATGTAGGTCATGGGCGAAGAATGCGGGGACTGGCTGGTCTGAAAGCTCCAGAGTGGCTTACCGGTCTTCGCATCCGCGGCGGCAAACGCACCATCGTCGGCTCCGTACAGGACCACGCCTCCGGCAGTGCTGAGCACGCCACCCATACTATCCGCAGCGCCGGTCTGGGGCAGTTCCCACACTGCCTTGCCGGTATGGATGTCGAACGCGCGCAGGACCCGGCGGCCCGGAACGGCTGGGTCAGCGCTGTTGGATCCGCCCATGTAGCCGTGGCCCAGTTGAAACGGCATGTCGGTGCGGGTGAAGATGCCGCACTTGTCGTTGGTCTGCACGTAGTAGAGCGAAGTCAGAGGATTCCAGGAGGCCGAATACCAGTTGGACGCGCCGTTCAGCCAGGGGCAGACCGGCGTGCCCTCATGGGTTGGCTCTTTGCCCGGAGCGACGATGGGCCGGCCTTCAGGGGTCAGGCCGGTCGCCCAGGTGAGCTCGGTGGTATAGGGCTTCCCCAGCAGAAACTTGCCATCGGTGCGGTCGAGCACATAGAAGAAGCCGTTGCGGTTTGCCTGCACCATCAGCTTGCGTGGTTTACCGTCCCACACGACATCGATCAGCGACGGCGGAGCCATGGCGTCATAGTCATGCACATCGTGAGGCGTGAACTGGAAGTACCACTTCAGTTGCCCGTTTTGGGATCAAGCGCAACCACAGAGTCGGTGTAAAGATTGTCGCCGGGCCGATCATCTCCAATCAGATCGTCGCCGGGATTGCCAACGGGCCAATAGACGGTATCCAGGTCCTTGTCGTAGGTTCCTGTCATCCAGGTAGCTCCACCCGGATGATCGATCCCCGGTCCCTGCCAGGTCTCCGAGCCGGGCTCGCCGCGTTTCGGCACGGTCCAAAAGCGCCACAACTCCTTGCCTGACGACTGGTCGAATGCCGCCACAAAGCCGCGCGCGCCTTCGTCTCCACCGGAAGTGCCGGAGATGACCATCGCTCCCGACCACCAGCGGAGCGCCGGTGGCGTTGTAATTGTTATGCCAGTCAGCCAACGGCGTCTCCCAGATGAGCGCGCCGGTGTTTCGGTTGAGCGCGATCAGGTGGGCGTTGTCAGTAACCATGAAGACCTTATCGCCGGCGACCGCTACGCCTCGGTTTGCGCCGGAAACGGCGTTTCCGACGAGCCCCTGGGTGCGGGGGCGCTGGTAGTGCCATATCTGGCGTCCACTGCCCGCATCGAGCGCATAGCATTCGTTGGCATAGGTCACATACATGACGCCTCCGGCGACGATGGGAGTCGCCTGCACACTCCAGGTGCCAGGCAGGGAAAAGATCCACTTGGGCTGTAATCGTGAAGCATTGCTGCTGGTGATCTGCGTGAGTTCGCTGTAACGGCTGCCGGCCGTTTGTCCGTTGTAACTCGGCCAGTCGGCCTGCGATGTCACCACCCTGTACTCGCCGGAATCCATCTTGCGCAGGAGATACAGCTGATGGTCGTCGCCCAGCACCTGCATATCGCTTGCGGAACGGTTCAATGCAGTGCCTTCCAGCGTTTTACCGTCTTCCAACTTGACCGAAGCGCGCGCTGTGGCCGTGCCCCAAAAGGGCTTGAGCGTGCGTAAGAAGCTGATAAGGTTCGCGCGCTGCTGATCGACGACATCGGGAAATGCCGGCATGCCCGAAGACGGCAGGCCATTGTGCAGTAGCTTTATGAGTTCGTCGTCACTGCGCAAGGGCACCCGCTCCACGATCGCCGGCGCAAACTCGCCACCCATGCCGTTGGTGCCATGGCACGAGGCACAGCGGGTGGCGAAGACCTGTTGACCCGCCGCCTGGGGCGAGCCCGGGGGCAGCTTGGGAGGAGGAGGAGACTGTGCCTGGACGGCGCCTGTCGACAAACCTGCCACAACAAAGCTGAATATCCCGGCCCTCCTCATCACCGATTTAAAGACGTTGGCCGGTATTCGCTCCCCAATCCCACTCCGCATCGCGTCCCATCCCCTTTGGTTCGTAACCCTCTAGAGTAATTCGCCTCTCGGGCTACATGACAAATGTCAGCGATTCTTTTGACAAAAGACACTATTGCGCGCGACCCGGCAGCCAGAAGATATCTCCAGAGGCAAAGGAGGGGTAATGGCCGCGAGCGTCGCTCTTGAAGTTTGCCACAACGAAAGCATCGGCGATTTGGAGGGATCCGTGATCGCATCGCTGCACAGCGTGAGCAAGAAATTTGGCCAGCAGGTTGCGCTGGATCGACTGTCACTCGAGCTTCGCCAGGGAGAAGTAGTTGCCCTGCTGGGGCCGAACGGCGCCGGCAAGACCACCGCCGTGCGCCTGCTGTTGGGCTTGAGCCAGGCGACCGCAGGCGAGGTGCGCATTTTTGGCGGCAATCCAAGAGACCGGGCCAGCCGCTTGCGGCTGGGCGCGATGCTGCAGGTCGGCCGCATGCCAGAGACGCTGCGGGTGCGCGAGCACTTGCAGCTCTTCAGCAGCTACTACGCCAACCCGCGTCCGCTTGATGAGCTGCTGGCGGTCGCCGGATTGGAAGGTCTGGAGGAGAAGCTTTTTGGGACGCTCTCCGGAGGACAAAAGCAGCGCGTGCTCTTCGCTCTCGCACTCTGCGGCGACCCTGACCTTATCTGTCTCGATGAACCGACACTCGGTATGGATGTCGAGGCCCGGCGGGCGATGTGGGAGCAGGTGCGCAAGCTGGCGGCGAGGGGGAAGACTACTTTGCTCACCACGCATTACCTGGAGGAAGCGGACGCGCTAGCCAGTCGAATCGTCGTTATTCAAAAAGGAAAAGTGATTGCGGAAGGGACGCCGCAGGAGCTCAAGACGGCGGATGGCTCCCGATCGATTCGCTGCACCACGTCTCTCCAATCGTCATTTGTTTCCGCATTACCAGGAGTGACCAGCGTGGAGCAGGAGGGCCACGCAATGCTGGTGCGCACGCCCACACCTGAGGCGGTGCTGCGCACCATGCTCGCGCACGATGCTGCACTGAGCGGGCTGGAAGTGCGAGCCGCCGCTCTGGAAGATGCCTTTCTTGCGCTCACCAACAACACCACGGCAGCTGTGCAATAGGAGGCACCATGGCCACGAGAATCGCCCTCAACATGCCGCGCACACAGCCCTCGCAGCCGCGCATCTACTTCAACGAAGTGCGCTTTGAATTGCTCAAGCTGTCGCGCAATCGCAGCTATCTTTTCTCCATGATTGGCTTTCCCGTGGTGTTCTATCTGCTGTTCGGCGTCACCAATAAGGCTTCGGTTTTTCAAGGCCATACCATTGCCCGTTACCTGCTGGCCGGGTATGCATGTTTTGGCGCAATGGGCTCTTCCCTCTTCGGTATTGGCGCTGGGCTGGCTCTGGAGCGGGGCCACGGGTGGCTGGAAATGAAACGCGCAAGCCCCATGCCCGCGGCTGCCTACCTGCTGGCGAAATTGTGCGTCAGCATCACCTTCGCCGTCGGCATTACGATCCTGCTGATGATTCTGGGAACCGCCCTGGCCGGCGTCCATATTACGATCTTCGAAGCGCTACGGCTGCTCTCGGTGATTGCCGCCGGTGTTGTGCCATTCGCCAGCCTGGGGTTGGTTATCGGCCTGTTGATGCCATCCAACGCGGCGCCGGGAGTGATCAACCTGATCTATCTGCCGATGTCGTTTTGCGGAGGACTGTGGATGCCCATTGAGGCGTTGCCCCATTGGTTGCAACAGATCGCGCACGGGTTACCGTCGTTCTGGTTCGCCCGCCTGGCGCTTGGCTCCCTTGGCTACAGCAGTAGTTCCCCTCTGCTGGCTTGGGCGCTGCTGGCGTTCTATACGGTAGTATTTTTGCTAGCCGCGGCGTTCATCTTCCGCAGGCAGGAGGCCCAAGCCTAATCATGATCCACAATCGCCCAGCGATGGAATCTGGCTGCATGGCTTCGTGATTGGCTTCACGCGATTGCCGGGAGGGGTGGCGGGACCGAGCCAGCCTCCCTGACGGGCTGGCGGTTTTTGTTTGACTACGATCACAACATCTGGCTGGTCTTCTTAGGCTTCTGGTTTATTGAGCCGTAGCTGGACCACGCGCCGCTATGCAGTGGCTCTGGTTATTCCTCGTTCTCGCCCTTTTCATTTCCTTCTATTGCTGGCGCATTTCGGCCCCCGCAGGGCTCGCTGGATCTGGGTTCTGGGCATGTTTCTCCTGGGCCATGGTCTATGTGCCGTTCAACGCGTCTGCCTGGGGAATCTACGTCTATATAGCGGCTGCGCTTCCTGAAGTGTCTGAATCGACCAATGCGGTCATCGGACTTCTGCTGCTGCAATGTGGATCATCATCGTCCAAAGTTTGTTTCTCCACTCATGCCTGGGTTTGGGGCATGGGCGTCGGCCTCAGCTTGCTGATCGGCATGAACCGGCTGAGGATGGAGCAGAAAGAAAGAGCCGACGCGAAGTTGCGTATGGCTCATGAAGAGATTGAACAACTGGCGAAGACTGCCGAACGGGAGCGTATCGCTCGCGATATGCACGATATTCTTGGTCACTCTCTTTCGCTGATTGTGCTCAAGAGCGAGTTAGCACGACGCCTGCTGACAGTCAACCTGCACGGGCTGCGCTGGAGATCGCAGAGATTGAGGCCACCGCGAGGCAAGCTCTGGCAGAAGTGCGCAAGACGATTACCGGTTACCGCTCCGAGGGATTTGCCTCGGAGCTGACACGCGCGGCCCAGGTACTGGAAACAGCAGGGGTGCGACTGAATAAGCCGGCGAAGGCCCCCTATCTTACGCCGCGGCATGAGGCCACCCTTTCGCTGGTGCTGCGCGAGGCGGTAACCAACATTGTGCGCCACGCGGGCGCCAGCGAGTGCTCGATTGAAGTCTCCACGGCGGAAGACCGCACACAACTGGTCATTGCCGATGACGGGCGAGGCGACATCCGCGCAGGAAGGCAACGGATTGCGGGGAATGCGGGAGCGTGTCAGCGAGTTGGGTGGCAGCCTCTCGTTAGACTCGCATCGCGGTACGCGGCTGCAATGGAACTTCCGCAGTTTAGTGAAAGCCCGGAGGTATTGAGCTGTGAGCAAACAGATTCGTGTGGTGCTGGCCGAAGACCAGGCGATGGTGCTGGGCGCGCTCGCCGCTCTGCTCGAGATCGAGAAAGACATTGCCGTGGTGGCGCGGGCGCGCAATGGGCGCGAAGCTATGACTCTGGTGGCACAGCACCAACCGGACGTGCTGATCACCGATATTGAGATGCCGGAGATGAGCGGGCTTACGCTGGCTGCTGAGGTGCATGGCGGTTATCCGCGGGTCCACATAGTGATTCTCACTACCTTCGCCCGCGCCGGGTATTTTCGCCGCGCAATGGATGCGGGCGCACAGGGATACATGCTCAAGGATCGTCCCGCCGCGGAGCTGGCGGAATGTGTGCGACGCGTCTGCCGGGGGCTGCGCGTTGTTGATCCGGAACTCGCCACCGAGGCGTGGAATCAGGAGGCCGACCCGTTGAGCGAACGGGAGCGGCAGATTTTGTGGAGGGCCGGCGAGGGCAAATCCGGGGCAGAGATTGCGGTAGATCTCCATTTGTCCGAAGGCACGGTGCGCAATTATTTGTCAGAGGCGATCAACAAGCTTGGCGCCGCCAATCGCATCGAGGCTGCGCGGTTGGCGCGCAGTAAAGGGTGGTTGTGATGCTTGTTTCCTTCATTGAGGAATCGGATAGAAGTAGAGACGGGTGCCCCACGTTCGCCTCAGCGTACGTGGGCCGAAGATGATATTTTTCGACTGCTTTCCCTTTCCTGGCCGCAAATTCGTAGCCTATGAAGTAAAAACCTGTCGTAGGGCTTCGCCCATCTTTTTCGGCCCAGGTACGCTTTGGCGAACCTGGGGCACCCGTCCTGTTAGCGTTGTGTTCCGTCCCTGCTTCCATCCACATTTAATGCTGATTGAGAGAACTGCAGGTCCCTCGGCTTCGCTCGGGATGACAAAGGGGAGAGCAGCGCTCACCTTCGCAGCCGTTACCGAGGGATGGACAGAGTAGCCATCCGAATGACGATGACAGTTGTCATCCAATTTCTGTGACAAGGTGCACTGTTTTGTTATTGTGCCGGCTGCGATTCTCAACTTATGAATCGTTGGACTGGCATATTCCTCTTTGCAACACTGAGCATCGGCGGAAATCTGCTCGCGCAAAACTGCGGGAACCTCAGCGGCACGGTGCTCGATCCTTCCGGGGCCGCAGTCGTTGGCGCAGAGGTCCATCTGCAGGGAACCACGCCGCAGAACACAACCACCGGCGCGCACGGATCTTTCATTCTGCATTGCGTCGGTAATGAGCCCTACCAGATCACGGTCGACGCTAACGGTTTTGCGGAGAGCCAGGTGAATGGCCGCGGCTTGGCGAACATTACCGTTCAGCTGCGTATCGCGGATGTTCATACCGAGGTCGAGGTAGGAGAAAACAATGGCGTGTCCGTCGATACAGACCACGGCGCCGGCACACATACGCTGACAGCCCAAGATCTCCAAGGCATGGCCGATGATCCCGACGACTTCAAACGCCAGTTACAAGTGCTCGCTGCCAGCAGTGGAGGGGCTCCCGGCCAGGCCATCCTTACCGTCGACGGATTCCAGAACAGCAGCTCTCTGCCTCCGAAATCCTCCATCGCCTCCATCCGCGTAAACCCTGACATGTTCTCGTCTGAATATGATCGTCCACCGTACCAGGGGGGCCGGGTCGAGATCTTCACCAAACCAGGCCGCGATTCGCTGCACGGAGCCCTCTTCTTTACCGACAGCGAGTCCGGGCTGAATGCAACCGATCCCTTCGCGGTGAGTGCCACACCGGCAGGCAAGCGGCGCTATGGATTTGAATTCGGCGGCCCCATCCGCAAACAGAAAAGCGATTTCTTTCTCGCTTTGGAGAGGCGCGATATCAACGAGTTCAACGTGGTGAACGCGGTTGTGCTCAATAGCCAGGACGAGGAAACACCATTGAGTGAAAATGTTCCAGCGCCGCAGCGGCTGTGGATCGGCAGCGCGCGCAGCGATTGGCAGTTGAACGCCAAAAATATGCTGGCGGCGACCTACTCCGCGAACATAAACAACTCCGACAACGTGGGCAGCGGCGGCCTGGTGCTGGAGGAGGCGGGCTACGGCAGCACGGTGAGCGAGCAGGACCTGCGGCTGACTGATATCTTCACCCTCAGCCCTACGCTTCTGCACGAGACCCGCATCGGCTTCACCTGGAAGAACACCACCGATGTACCGCTCTCGACTGCGCCCAGCCTGCAGGTGGCCGGCGCTTTTACCGGAGGGGGCGCCACGGCAGGTCATCTGCAGGATCGCGAGCGCGATCTTGAAGTGGATGACGATATCCTGTGGACCCATCACAAGCACTCGGTGAAGATTGGCGTTGCCTCCCTGGGCATCCTGGTTCACGACGTCGATCCGGATACGTTCAACGGCGCCTTCGTCTTCGGAGGCGGGCTGGTCCCGGCTCTCGGCGATGGCACGCAACAGACTGCAATCTCTGGATTGGAACAGTACCGGCGAACCTTGCTCGACTTGCCCGGCGGTGTGCCAACCACCTACAACGTCACCCAGGGCACCGCACTGGTCCCCTTCTCACAGTGGCGTGTGGCAGGTTACGCGCAAGACCAATGGACGCTCAAACCCAACCTATCGATTGCATTGGGATTACGCTATGCCCTGCAAACATCCCCCGGCAGCTTTGGAAACCTGGTTCCCAGGGTTGGCATCGCATGGTCACCCGATCGCAAACAGCGGTGGGTGATTCATGCACGGGGCGGCCTGTTTTCCAGTGCGGTGATGCCGGATGTGACCACCGAGGCTTACCGGCTTGAATGGCGTGCGCCAAACCCAGACGCTGCTCTACTCGCCCTCGTTCACGCAACCGCTCGTGCCAACGCCTTCCACGATTAGTGTGGCAACGACTCGGCAATTCGCCCCCGGCGTGGGGCAAACATGGTCGTTCCAGTCTCAGCTTGGCGTAGAGCACGAACTGCCCCAACACTGGCATGCGCAGGCAAACCTGTTTGACGCGCAAGCCTGGGGCACGCTTCGCTCGCGCAACATCAACGCGCCGCTGGTCAATGAGAGCACGGCCAATCCCCTGCTTGCTCCGCGACCCATTGCACCGGGCAAGAACTTCTTCCAGTTTGAACAGTCCGGCCACCTGCACGGCCAGGTGGTCTTTTTGGGAGTGGACCAGCACAGCTACAAGCGCTTTGGTATCTTTGTCGGTTACTTATATTTCAACCTGAAGACGGATGCGGATTCGGCCACGCTGTTTCCACAATCCAGCTACTCGGAGCGCGGGGAAACAGCGCGCGCCTCATGGGAGTCGACCCAGCGGCTGTTCGCGATTGGGCAGCTGAATCTGCCGGCGAAGCTCTCGCTCACCAGCCAATTCGATGCTTCCTCCGGAGACCCCTACAACGTAATCACGGGCATGGATAACAACGGAGACGGCGTCTTTAACGACCGCCCTTCTCTTGCGGCACAACCGGGCACGGGCACCTACCAAACGCCCTTCGGCCTGCTGAATACGACTGCCCTGAATGGCTCGCTGGGGCGGAACGTAGGAACCATGCCCGCCCTTATCCATCTGGATAGCAACCTGAGCCGCACTTTCGAGCTTCACTCCCACGGCCTCGCGGCCGACCGGCACCAAAGCGTCACGCTGAATGTGCGTTCGGCTAACCTGCTCAACCACACCAACGTGACCACCGTGGGCAACGTGGTCGGCTCGCCTACGTTCACGCAGCCATTAGCCGCGGAAGCCGCGCGGCGAGTGGAGTTCGGTATCCGTTACACCTTCTGAAAGGAAAAATCATGCTGCGATTTCTTACTACCTCTCTTCTTCTGGCCAGCGCGGTCACGATGGCCGCACAAAGCGCAGAACCTGTGCTTCCCCCTCCGATGGCTCCCGAACAGATCATCTACCGGCACTGGCCGGAACAGTTTGTGCAGTGGATTGGCCCGGAGCTGCCCTATACGATGATTGAACTTTATGTCGACCCGGGGAGCGGCGCGACGCCTCTCTACGAGGCGGTGCTTACCGAGCGGGCTACGGGCAAGCGGGTGCACTACTCGAACCAACAGCAGATGGTGGACATTAACAAGCGCTCGGGCGCGG
Source organism: uncultured Acidobacteriaceae bacterium (assembly GCA_963736535.1). Classification (GTDB taxonomy): domain Bacteria; phylum Acidobacteriota; class Terriglobia; order Terriglobales; family Acidobacteriaceae; genus PALSA-350. Next base: position 285,734 of record CAVTPN010000001.1, on the reverse strand, counting down.
ACGCCTACCTTACCAACATGCAGCTCGACCGGCCGGCAAATGCAGGCACCGGCGCCACCTACCTGTTGCGATTCGTCGATCATGCGGGCCAGCCGGTGGCGTGGCAGTGGATTCAAGGTTCTGACATGAGTGAGCGTGGAGGGGGCAGCTCGCCCGCCGGTCTCGAGCCGCCCGTGCTGATATATCGCGGACGCTCGGCGGTCGCCGGTGAAGGCACGGCGCTCAAGATCGGGAACACAGTCAGCACGGCCGATGTGTGGACGGAGATCAGTCAGCCGCCCTACTTTGTTGCCTATCATGGCGCATTCTCTGAGAACGTCGATATCGCCGTGTTTGCGGGCGCTGGGCAGCAATGGACGACGGTCACTGGGCCAAAAACTCTGGCCGCCGGCGCGGAATGGAAACTGAAGGCACAGGATGGTCTGGGCTGCAGCCTGCGTGTGCAGGCGATGAACGGCGATCATGCGACCATCGTCGACACCGACGATCATTTGCCCGGCAGAACGATTGCCATCGAAGCGACCTGGACGAATGGGGCATGGTCGATTGAAAAGCTGCACTACTCCGCAGCAGGAGCGGATGCGAATCAAGGGTTGACGATCTCGTTTGTCCCGGGCACGAATGCCAATGGAGCGCAGTCGAAATTCGAGGTCATCGCCGGACGCAAGACGCGCATCGCGAGCGGAACGGTGCATGGGGACCCGGCGAAACCGCGTGTGGGATGGGAGTTCAAAGATCCTGACTGGCTGCGGGGCAAGACTGCCTGGATCGGGAGCGCGGTGGTGAGCGCCGAGCCAGCAGCCACGGAAACAGCTTCCAGGTGACGTAAATCTCTGAGAGAATATGCCGCAAAGGAAATAGACTCGCGGATGTAAGTGCGGGGAAAGAAACCGCAGGTCCCCGTTCGACTTCGCTCAGGGCAGGCTCTCCACTACGCTACCCCGGATTTCCTGTCGAGCTTAGTGGCGTTGGCGAACTTCATGCGGCTGTTGGCGTGTGTCGCGTAACAGGAATTGCTGGTCCGCGTCGGTCGGGATGACAAACGGGTTTGGGGAGGGCTCGTCGCCCACTCAAGCCCCACGGCACGCCGGGGCAGGCGCCGTACGGCTTGAATGGGCCACCCAATGCTTTTGTTGCCGTTTGTAATTTCTCTCTTCACTCGCCAACGCGAGTCGACTGCTCGGGGGACAATTTATGCATGCGGCCTTCGAACACCTTTTCTATGGGTTGATCCTGCTGGTTGCCGGACTGGGGTGCGGGCTGGTGAATACGCTTGCCTCCTCGGGTTCGGCGATCTCGCTCCCGGTGCTGCTGATGTTCGGGCTGTCACCCCTGGATGCCAATGCGACCAACCGGCTAACGGTGCTTTTCGGTTCGCTGATGGCCTTACGCACATTCCAGGCGAAGGGACAGGTGGAATGGCGCGCCGGACTCAAGATGTGTATTCCGGCCACGTTGGGCAGCGTGGCCGGGGTGCTGGCCGCGGAAAGGATTCCGGGGCGCGGCATGGCGCTGGTGATCACCGCAGCCGTGATGGCGGCTCTTCTCTTGCTGGTCTTCAAGATGAAGAAGGTCCTGGAACACCCGACGCCAGGGGTTGCCGGGATTACCCCGGCGGGCATGTTCGCCTTACTGTTCGTCGGATTTTGGATGGGGTTCATCGTTCTGGATGGGGCCACCTATCTGCTGCTGGTGCTCATCCTGATGTTCCATTACGACCTCATCCATGCCAATGCGTTGAAAATGCTGCTGGCGGTCGCCACCACGCTGGTGCCGATCGCGATGTTCACAGGCCACGGCAGTATCCGCTGGCCGGAGGGGCTGGTGATGTCAGCGGGCAGCGTTGCGGGCGGATTCATCGGGGCGCGGCTCACCATGCACGAACGCGCGAAGTTCTGGATCTTCCGCATTCTGGTTGCCGTCCTGGTGCTGGAAATTGTCCACCTGGGTGTTCAATACGTGCTGCCCTACATTCCGCCGCTTCTCCGGCACTAGAGCAGTTTCGCAATTACTGTGGCCTGACAAAGATCGCGAGGTGTGGTTTTCCTTGGGAGAAAACCACGAAAAGACCTGTCGCTTCCCGGATTTCCTGCAGCGCGGCACTAGTGGAGAGAGGCGATGTGCGGCTTTCTTCACGGAAAGCCGCATGCAGTTCGGTGGCCCCACAAAGCTCCACAGGAAATCCGGGTTCGGTCTACACCAATTGCGAAACTGCTGAAACGCCCGGCAGCCATGGATCCCATTATTTCTGGCGTGACTCTGCTTCAGCCAACCATCCCCGGCGTAACAGCTCCGGGGGCACACTCGTCAGGTAGGGCTTGATGTCAAGAATAGGCGTTCCGTCGAGCATGTCGACGCCGCGAACATGCAGCCATGCGTTCTCTCGACGAATCAACTCTACGACGGTAAGACCAATCGGGTTGGGACGACGGGGAGATCGGGTGGCAAAGACTCCGTGGGGTCGATCGTCGAAGGGCGGTATGCCGACCAGATCGAAGTCGCCGGATCGGTGAAACTCCCAGAGGACGAAGAGGTGGGAGAATCCTTCAATATCGATGAGCCCGGGCTCGAATTCGGGCAAGACCTTGAGTACACCCTCGGCTCCATGCTTCGCGTGCAGACCCTTGGGAATCTCACTGGTTTGGTTGTAGGGGCTGCTCACAAATCCAATGGGTTGGGCAACAAACATATAAGCTCCTGTCTTCCCTTCTCCATGATAGCGGCGTGACGCGATTGGCTTGATACCGTTCACAGATCGTGAGACGGTGATAGGGATGAAAATCGCCAGTTGGAATGTGAATTCGATTCGTGCCCGGCTTGACCAGGTCATCGCGTGGCTGAAGGCGCGCACTCCGGATGTGCTGCTGATGCAGGAGTTGAAGGGCGACGGAGTTTCCGGCAGAGATATTCAAAGAGCTGGGCTATGAAAGCGCGGCCGTGACCCAGAAAGCTTATAACGGGGTCGCGATTTTGTCCCGCCATCCGATGGAAACGATCCATACCACCCTGGCCGGCGATGAGCTGGACAGCCATGCGCGCTATCTGGAGACAACCATCGACGGCCTCCGCGTAGTCAATATCTATCTGCCCAACGGCAATCCCGTGGGGAGCGACAAATTCGCCTACAAATTGGCCTGGATGGACCGGCTACAAAAGGAAATGAGCGCCTGGCGGAAGGAGGGTTTGCCGGTGTTGATCGGGGGCGACTTCAATGTGATCCCGGAGGATATCGATTGCCACAAGCCGTCGTCGTGGATCCATGACGCGCTGTTTCAGCCGGAGCCGCGGGCGCGTTACCGGGCGTTGCTTGGTCTCGGCTATACCGACGCGTTCCGCGCGCTCCATCCGGACGAGGGCGGCGAGTTCACTTTCTGGGATTATTGGCGGCAGGCGTTCGAACACAATCGCGGCATTCGTATCGACCACTTCCTGTTGTCGCCCAAGGTGGCCGAACGTTTGCAAAGCTGCGAGATTGATCGTGGGCCGCGGGCTCAGCCGCAACCGTCTGACCATACGCCCATCATGGTGGAGCTGCGATAGTCGATTACTATCACTCTGTGCGCATGCTTAGAAACCTGTTTCTTGCTCTGCCCCTGTTGACGCTCGGTGCAAGGGCGCAAACGCTCACCATCACCCACGTAACGGTCATCGACACGGTGACGGGCAAAACCCATCCGAACACCACGGTAACGATTCGCGGAAACCGCATCGCCGGCGTTGCTCCCTCGAGCAGGCGCGATTCCAACTCAGGACAAATTGTCGATGCCAAGGGCGAATACCTCATCCCGGGGCTTTGGGATATGCATACCCACGTCTACTTCGATAACACCGCCGCGGATGGAAGCGACCTGATTCTCCCGCTCTTCCTCGCCAATGGCGTAACTGGCGTCCGCGATATGGGCAGCGAGCTTGACGCCGTTCTCGAGGCTCGCAGCCAGATCGCCGCGCATCGCCTGCTGGGCCCGCGCATGGTTGTCTCCGGACCGATGCTCGACGGTCCCAAGTCCACTTACAAAGCCGTCATCCCCATCAGCACCCCGGAGGACGGGCGCAAGGCGGTCGACATGCTCAAGAGCCGGGGAGTCGACTTTATCAAGGTCCAGTCGGGCGTTCCGCGCGAGGCGTACTTTGCCATTGCGGATGAATCGAAAAAGGACGGGATCGCCTTCGAAGGCCACGTCCCCGATGCCGTCCGCGCGGCGGAAGCAGTAGCTGCGGACCAGCTTACCTTCGAGCACCTTATTGGAATCTTCGAAGCCAGTTCTCCCGATGAGGACAAATATCTCACCGGCAAAAAGGGGCCCGGTATGTTCCTCGAGAGCTACGACCCGGTACTGGAGGCCAAGACCATTCAGCTGCTGGCGGCCCATCATGTCTGGCAGTGCCCGACGCTCTTCTGGGAGCGAGGCCAGTGGCTGGTGGATGCGATCGACTACACCCAGGACCCGGACCTGCCCTACGCAGCCCACAGCTGGGTCACCAAGCAGTGGCCTGCGTCGCAAGCCTCCATCCTCAAGTCTCTCGACACCGACCCGCTCGCGGTGCGGGAGAAATTTGTTGTGCACGAGCTCGACATCGTGCGCAAGCTGCATGCCGCCAACGTGCCGTTTCTGGCCGGCACGGACACGCCGGCAGGTGTGGATGTAATCCCTGGGATCAGCCTCCATCTTGAGCTGCAGCGCTTCGTCGCGGCGGGTTTTACTCCGCTCCAGGCCTTACAGACCGCAACCCTCAACCCGGCGGATTTCTATCACAAACGGGATGACTACGGCACCGTCGAGACGGGCCGGATCGCCGACCTGGTCCTGCTCGAAGCCAATCCGTTGGACAACATTGCCAACACGCGCACGATTGCGGGCGTGGTTGCTGACGGACACTATATGTCAAAAGACGATCTGGAACAGCTCCGCGCTCGACTCAAACAGCTTGCCGCCACCCGGTAGCCATCCGGTATCGACCAGGCGGAGCGATGTAATCAAGTAGTCCCCAGGATCCTAAAAGGCGTCTATGCTTCTGGCTGGAGCATGACGTCCAGACGTCATGACTCTCACTAACGCATTTTTGCTAATACTGTGGTCCGGTGGGATCAGTTATGTGCGGCCATTCTTTCCACCCCGGGGACGCAAAGCACGCGTGCGCCGGGGGCCCCGGTTTGGCGGAATGGCCGCGTCGAGTCCAGTTTCCGGGTTTACACCATTAGCAAAAAATGCTCTAGACAAGTCTAGGGGATGCTTAATATCTCAGAACTGGACGATTTCGAGTTGCTCGTCCGCACTCACCGGGCACGGTTACTACGGCTGGTGGCTTTTTCAACCGGCGACCAGGATCTTGCTGAGACGGTCGTTCAAGACTCTCTTTTAAAAGCCTACAATGCTCGTGATAATTTTCGCGGAGATTGCAGCGTAGGCACGTGGCTGCGTGCAATCGCTTTGAATGTGATGCGGGATTACCAGCGCCGGCAGAAGTTCCAGTTCTGGAAAAAAGCGAACTTGACGGCGGTGTGCTTATCCGATGCGGCCATTTCGCTAGCCAGCGGCGATCCGTCGCCGGAGGCGCGCATGCTTGCCGGCGAGCAAGTAAAGCGAGTTGAGTTGGCATTGAAATCCTTGTCTGAGAAACAACGGAGTGTGTTCATCATGCGGTTCCTGGATGAAATGGAACTCGAAGAAATCTCAGTAGCGACCGGTTTATCGTCGCCCACGGTAAAGACACACCTTTACCGTGCAGTGAAGGCGGTTCGACTTCGCTTAGGAGGAATGCGATGACTTTGCCTCATCTAACGGACGAGCAGCTGACAGACCACCTTTTAGGAGTCTCGTTCCCGGCCATTGACCAGCATCTTGCCGAATGTGAAGTGTGCCGGAAAGAGGTAGCCTCGATGCGCTCCTCATTCCAGTTCTTCGATCATGCGAGCATGGCATGGAGCGAACAGACGCGGCATGCTGCCGGCCGCACGCCCAGCCTGCGCCGCGCTGCGCCATTCTGGCGGCCGGCAGCCGTGTGGGCTGCCGCGTGTGTAGCCGTGATTGCCGCCCTCCTGCTGTTCGGCCTTCTACGCCGGCCGGTAAAGACTTCTCCATTGGGCGGTGTGAGCGTCGCCGCATCTGATGCCAGCGACGGCAACACCGCGGAACTTAGTCAGGACAACCAACTTCTAGCGGCCATTGATAAAGAACTCGATTCCGCAGATTTGTCTCCGCAGAAGATGTATGGAATTTCTGAATCAGTGAAAGCCAGGTGAGGCAGGCCCCTTGAAGCAAGAGAAGAAGACCACCCGATTGGCGATCTCAGTGGCCGTTATATATGTGCTCGTCAGCCTTGTCGCAAATTCACCCGTGTGGGCCCAGGGTCCCCGCGGCGGGGGACCTCCGCATGGATGTTCCGGTTCTGCGGATATGCCTCCACCTGGCGGCGGTCCCGGTGGCCCCGGCGGTCCCGGTGGCCCCGGCGGTCCTGGTGGCCCCGGCGGTCCTGGTGGCGGCCCGGGCGGCCCGAATGACCATCATTTCCCACCCCCCATGGGCCCGGGGGATGGTACGCAGAGTACGATGCGGGGTGGTTTACAGCTCGGTCCCCCCGGACGCTGGTGGGACGAGAAGGGTTTTGCCAAGAGCCTCGGTTTGAACAGCGATCAGAGAAAAAGAATGGATGCGATTTTCGGTGAGAACAAGGGAATTTTGTTGAACCTCTACCATTCCCTGGAAGCGGAAGAAGCGGGTTTGGAGCGGTTAACGACCGGTACTCACTTGAACGAGGAACAAATCTTTCGCCAGATCGATAGAGTGACAGAGGCTCGCGCGGCGCTGGAAAAAGCGAATGTCCACATGCTCCTGGAGATTCGAAAACAGATGACCGACGAACAAGCCGAAAGACTCGACGAACATCGTCCCAAACCACCCAGCTAACGAACGAAGATGAATCGTGTAGTCGATCCACCTTAGATAGTCGTCTCTCTGGATCAGAGGAGAGATGAACAACGATTATTTCGTCTTCACCCGTCGCCGTTTTATTCGCTCAAGTTTTGGCGCGGTAGCCATACTCAAGCTCCAGAGTGCTTCCCGATCTTCTGGTCTGCGGCAACCAACGGATGTATGCAGGCTCAGCGCACAGCAGGAGATCGGTCCTTACTACATTCCAGGAGAGCTCCTTTCGTTCCGACATCGTGGAAGGGAGAGCCGGCGTACCGCTTTCCCTGCGCATCGTGCTGCTCGACTCGCGAAGCTGCAAACCCGTGCCTGACGCAGCGGTCGATCTGTGGCACTGCGACGCCATAGGGCTCTACTCGGGCTTCACCGAACAAAGACCCATGGGTCCCTTTGGTCAAAATGTTGGTCCCGACGGCGGCCCTCCTGGCACCTCCAGGACCTCGCTTTGGCCCGGCCCCTCCTGACGTTGGAGTTGGCGGACCAGAGCCGATGGGACCGCCGCCAGACCATGCACCGACCGACAAACTCACCTTCCTCCGCGGGATACAGCTCACAGGAGCAGATGGGAGCGTCAGTTTTCGCACGGTGTTTCCAGGTTTCTACATGGGACGCACGAACCACATCCATTTCAAGGTTCGCGTGAGCGGGCATGCTTCTGGAAGATCGTACGAGACTGGGCACACTTCTTACGTTGGGCAAATATTTTTCCCCGAGGAGGTTACGGCGGAACTTATGCAGCATGATCCGTATCGTCGCCATAAGATCCATCGCACAACGCTGGCCGAAGACCGTGTGTTTGGTGAACAACACGGTGAGCTTTCGATCGCCCAGCTTCGGTCTGTGCATTCGGAGCAACCCGCATCCGGGTTGGTTGCGGACATCGTAACCTCATTCGACCCTGAGGCTGCAGGCGGCGAGGACTTTCATCCTGGTCTTGCGTCCTTGCGATGAGCAGAAGCACGACGACGATTGTGTAGTCTCAGCGTTCAGCGATCGCGTCCATAGAATTGCGGTTGGTATTTGTCGATCTCCGCAGAAAACGAGCCGACGAAGATGGTGAGAGATCTTCGGGTGCGAAGAAGGGAGGACATGGACTCACGCAACAATCCCTGGGCCATCTGGATGGCCCAGGGAACATGTAAGACGGCCGATGACGTGTTTGTTTTCCTGGGATCACATAGCGCCGGGCTACGAGCGCTAACTGAATAAATTGAAAACTGGCGAAACCTCTCCTTGATCAACTGAGTGGTGGTAACCCTATATGGCATCGGACGACTTTCTCAATCGCGGCAGCTTTGGGCTGCTTCCTGAACCCAAAGACAGGCTGGCTTCGTTCGGTCTCAGCACCATCGTCAACTTAGTCATCGCCTCAATTCTCCTGCTGTTGGCCATGAACAAGATTCAGCAGTCGGAGACAAATCATCACTACAGCACGCAACTTATCTTTCCAGGCAAGCAGCCGAAACTCCAGGTTCCGCGTTTTGCCAAGGCAAAGACCGTTGCGCCACCTGTCGAACGAATGACTGCAACACCACTCTTGATTGTTGTTGCCAAGGCGACCCGTGAGCTCCCCAAACCGGAAACGGTGAAGATAGATGCGCCATCCATGCCGACGCTCCCAACTACTGCATGGAAGAAGGCAGCACCGAGCACAGTCGCCGAAAACAAGATTAAGCCCTCCCCCAAGGCAGGCGGGTTCGGAGACTCCATGGGCATTACTCCGAACCCCGCCTCGACTCGTCCGGCGACGATTGCGGCAGTGGGAAGCTTCGCTCTCTCCGTTGGCTCTGCGACCGGCGTGGGCGCAGCTCGCGGCTCAATTCACGGAACAAGTTTTGGCTCAGGCGTTTCGAGCAGTGCGCCCAACGGCACGGGTAAAGGCGCGATTGCTTCCGCCGGCTTCTCCCACGGCGTAGCCAACGGCAAGCCCGCAGATTCTGCACCGGCCGGGCTCGCGGAACCTTCGACGACTCCGATGATCGTGCTGGATAAACCGCGGCCACAATACACGGCGGAGGCTCGCCTGCTGAAGATCGAAGGCGACGTAACGCTGAAGGTGCGATTTAGCGCAGACGGCCACATTGAGATTTTGGGCGTGGTGAATGGTCTTGGCCACGGACTGAATGAAGAGGCCGCGCAGGCGGTAGAACAGATTCGATTTAAACCAGCCACGCAGAACGGGCAGCCAGTCGACCAGGTAAGCCTGATCCACGTTACTTTCCAGCTCGCCTGAATCTCTCCCAGCTGGGCAAACCATGCGCAGAAAGCTCTTACAGAGGTAGGAAAAATCAGGAGTCGGAAATGTGGATACGAACGCTTTCCCTGGTAACCGTTGTAGTGTCATTGGCCGCCGCCCCCACGCAGGCCAAAGTACAACATCCAACGTCTGCAGCTCCGCTCACGGCAGAGCAAGCGGAGCTGGTAGAGAAATCCTTTGCCCGGGAGAAGGTCACGATCGAGGAGATCCAGAAACATATTCCCCTGGTGCAGACCTACATCCAAAACACACGACCCGATGCCAAGCTCTACGCCGTGCCCACGTCGGATGAGTACATGCTCAACCGGGTGGATTTTGCCAAGGCATTTACCGCCAAGGCGTACAAGTCGAAGAATGATCGTGGCTTCTTCAACGGCTCTGCCAAGGCATTCCTTTCGCTGAGCGCGGCCTTCAAAATGACGTACTCGTCAACCGGCTTTATGGACATGATGTTCGTCGACCCGACGAATTACGATCATGCGCATTATGACTTTGCGTTCGTACGCCGCGAGTTTCTCGGAGAGGTGCGAACCGATGTGTTTGACGTTCATCCGAAGCCCGGGAATGGTTCAGGGCGCTTTGTCGGCCGAATCTGGATCGAAGACCAGGGCGGCAATGTAGTCCGTTTCAATGGCTCTTATACCCGCAGCGTTTTGCAGCAGGCGGCGCGCTATTGGGTTCACTTCGACAGCTGGCGGAACAATATCCAACCTGACGTGTGGTTGCCGGTTGCGATTTACGCGGAAGAGGAGGACCGCCCCGAGGCGTTGAAGCCCGCCGGCTTCCGCGCGCAGACCCACTTCTGGGGCTACTCCCTCAAGCTGCCGAGCCACGAGACGCAAAGCACATCGGTAGTGGTTGACAACGCCACGGACCAGAGCGAGGGCGCACAGGATGTAAGCCCGCTCGAAGCGCAACGAGACTGGTACTCGCAGGCGGAACAGAACGTGCTGGATCGCCTGGTCGAGGCTGGGCTGGTCGCAGCTCCCAGTGATTTTGACAAGACGCTGGAACAGGTCACCAATAATCTCATCCTGGGGAGCAAGCTTACCCTGGCCGGCGAGATTCACTGCCGCGTTCTGCTTACCACTCCGTTCGAGTCGCTTACCGTGGGCAATACGATTCTCATCAGTAAGGGTTTGGTGGACGTACTGCCTACAGAAGAAGACCTGGCGGCTGTACTGAGCTTCCAGCTAGCGCAAATCGTTCTTGGCCACCAGATTGACTCGCGTTACGCGTTTGACGACCGGCTGCTGTTTCCGGACGAAGCTACCTTCCAGCAGATCAGGATGAACCACAACGAGCAGGAAGATCTCGACTCGGCCAAGAAAGCGGCGGAACTGCTTCGCAACTCGATCTATCAGGACAAGCTGCGCAACGTGGGGTTGTTCCTGGCCCAATTGCAGGCACGGGAAAAGAACCTTTCGGCCCTCATGACACCTCGGATGGGGGATTCCCTGGTCAAGCGGGACGGGACGGCCTGGCTTTCAGAGGTATCGAAGGAACCGGCGCAACTCGACATCGATAATCTTGCCCAGATCGCGGCATTGCCGCTCGGTAGCCATCTCAGGATCGATCCCTGGGACGATGAGGTTCATTTCCTTAACGTGAAGGCGGAGCCGATACTCAATGCTCGTGAGAAGATGCCGCTGGAACTCACCCCAATCTACTTCCACCTCACTCGCTATGGTTCGCCGCAGACAGTTCCGCCTCCCACTGCCCCTAAGGTGAGCGCCTCGCCGGCCATCGAAGGCGCGGCACCGCATGCGCCCGCGGAATAAGCATGGTTACAGTCCGGCGGCTAGCTGGTCAGGTTGTAAATCAATCCGAACGGATCCTTCACGTAGCATCTGGGAAAGTCCGGCTCATCCTTGATGATTACGCAACCGTTCTTCACCAGCCGGAGCTTGGCTTCTTCGACACTGGCCACCGTGAGTTCGAAAACCGGCCCCAGAGACGGGCCTTGCTCAATAAATAGATTGATGTGGTCGCCATGCACACTGACCATGTGCGGCACTTCTTCGGTGATCTCGAACCCGAGTTGCTCCACGTAGAAGGATGCCGCCTTCTTCGGGTCTTGCGCTTGAATCAGAATGTCCGTACCAAAGCTGTTTGCCATGAGACCCCTTCCCGTCAATGTGGATCGCTTTCCACAAATGACTTTAACCTCGCCAGCGCTACGTCCCACTGCTTCGAAACCAGTTCCAGATACTCCTTCATCTCGATCACCGGTTGCGGATCGAATTGAAACAGACTCTGCCTCCCTTCCCGCGTGCCATGCACAATCCGCACCCGCTCCAGCACGCGCAGATGCTTGGTCACCGCCTGGCGAGTGAGCTTCGTCCCTTCGGTCAACTCCGCAATCGAATACCGCTGCCCACTACACAACCTGGCGAGCAGCGATAACCGGGTCTCGTCGCCCAACGCGGCAAAGACTGCCGCCTTTGCCCGAGCGCTGCTAGGACGCTTTCGTGACATAGGCCTGAATATTCTTCATTTGCTGCGCCCACCCACTGTCATTCCTGAGGATCGCCTCAGCCCGCCGTTCGGCGGGAATCTTGTCAAAGCCGGACTCCGTCACCGTGAGCAAGGTGCCGGTCGCAGTGGCCTTCAGGCGGAACTCAATCAGCGTGGACTCCTCCTGCGCGTAATCTACTTTCGGGTCGACCGCATAGGGATGCCAGGTGAAAGAGAAAAGCGTCTGCGGCTCGATCACCTTGACTACGATCTCCATCCGCACATGCTCATATCCAGGATGAGTAATCTGACCAGCCACCGGCTTGCCGGCCACAAACGGGCCCTCCATTTTGACCAGGAACCATTCGCCAAACTGGCGGGAATCCGTCAGCGCTTGCCAAACCCGCGACACAGGGGCTGCAATCTCAATGTGTTTCTCAATCCGATCTGCCATAAAAGCAACCTCCGGGTTGCATATTGGTTGTACGTTAAAGCAATCCCCGGCAACATGCAACCAAATAAGTTGCCAATTCCAGGAGGAGCTGCGGTCAACTTCTTTGAGAGGTCATGGTTTCGTCGAAGAACAGGATATGGGTAGCGTCGGGGCTTGCAACGGGCGCAAAGCCGATCCTCTCATAAAGGCGTGCCGCCCCCGCGTTTTCAGCGCGCAGGCGTACACAGCGGAAGTGGGTCCGGGCCTGCGCGATGAGAGCGATCACCAAGGCTCTTCCTATGCCCTTGTCTCGCCATGCGGGCCGCACGTAAACACGGCGGATGCGGCCCACGTCGGGACGCCCGGCAAAGGGATCACAATTCAGGCCTCCCACAGCAACCAGCAGGCCGCTGATCCAGATAGCCGCAGAGGGCCTCTCCCGGTGCGTCGAAGCGGTTCTGAGCGCTCGCCCATTCCTCTACCAGCGTGTCGATGAAGTCATAGCCCTCGGCCCGCGCCTCTGCATGCAGGCGTTCCATGCCCGGGACAGGCAACTCAATTTTCTCGATCGAGATCACCGCTTCAATGATAAAGATAGCGGCTGTTTCGGCGTTGGGCCTGCATAGGTTTGAGTCGCTTTTTGGGATAATTCATCTAACGGGCTATGGATAAGAGACTATCCGTATCGGTACTGGATCTTGTGGGCATGCGGCCGGGCGAGCCGGCAGGCAGCGCAATTGGCCGCTCGGTGGATTTGGCGCGGCACGTAGAGGAGTGGGGATATCAGCGTTACTGGCTGGCGGAACATCACTCCATTGCCGGACTCGCGTGCTCCGCCACGGCGGTGCTGATCGGGCATGTGGCGGCAGCAACCAAGACGATTCGTGTGGGCAGCGGTGGAGTGATGCTGCCCAACCATGCACCGCTGGTGGTGGCGGAACAATTTGGGACGTTGGAGGCGCTGTATCCGGGGCGCATCGATTTGGGGCTGGGACGGGCTCCGGGTGGCGACTTTGCGACCATGCGGGCACTGCGGCGGGATCTGCACCAAAGCGGAGACGATTTTCCGGCGCTGCTGGAAGAGCTGCGGACTTACCTTGGGCCAGAGAAGCCGGGGCAAGCGGTCAGAGCGATTCCGGGCCAGGGCAGCAATGTGCCCATCACCCTATTAGGGTCGAGCGGATTCAGCGCTCAACTGGCGGCCATGCTGGGCCTGCCTTTTGCTTTTGCCGCACACTTTGCGCCTGATTATCTGTATACCGCGGCGCAGATGTACCGTGAACGGTTCCAGCCCAGTGCCGTGCTGCGCCGGCCCCACCTGATGGTGGGCGTACAGATCATCGCAGCGGAAACCGATGCAGCCGCCCGGCGGCTGTTCACCACTCCGCAGCAGCGATTTCTGCAATTGATCCGCAATCGGCCGGTGGAGTTGTTGCCTCCGGTAGACTCCATGGAGCCGCTGTGGCAGGAGTGGGAGCGGGAGGCGGTAGAGTCCAAGCTGGGCGCGGCCATAGTGGGATCAGACGCAACGGTGAAGGCAGGGATCGAAAGGCTGATCGCGGATACAGGCGCCGACGAGTTGATCGTGGTGACGGACACCTACGAACATGCGGACCGGCTGCAGTCTTACCAACGCGTAGCGGCCCTTGCCAATACGATCGAGAGAGAGCCCTCAGTACACGCGAGAGCTACTAAACGATTGCGTGACTGCCATTGGTGGATCTCTCCCCGTAACCAATGCTCCGCCGCTGCGCTGCGCTGCCAACGGCGCAGGCGATCGAATGACAAGGTAATCCCGGTAAGCGAGAGCAAGGCCGCCCCGCATGCCGTAACCAAGGCGAGGGTCTCTCCCCACCAGCCACCAGCTTCGCCGGTATGTGCGAAGCGAACCCAACTGCGCCATTGTTGACCCCGGCTCAAGGCGGAGAAGGGCTCGCGACGCAGTACCTGCAGAGTTCTGGGATCAATCAAGACCTGCTCGCGCTCTTCCGGGTGACCGCCGTCACCGCGGTCCACGATAAAGCTCAACCCAGGTGCACCAGACGCCAGGCGCAGAGTTGCGCTCTGCCAACCATTTACATTGCTCGTCGCCTGGGTAAAGGCTTGGTCGAGGCGCTGAGGCAGAGCGTGTTTCCCAACCTCATGACGGCGCGGACCGGCGTTTCCGTTGCGAACCGGCAGCGGGCTTCGTGCGAGACGGAAGAGAAGCGCATTTGCAGATGGGAAAGCCATAATCACACCCGTCATGACCACGATCGCCAGCGGCAAACCGATCCAGAAGCCGGTGACCTTGTGCCAGTTGTAATTGCGTGCGCGTCCGCGCGCGCGGAGGCGAGGCACAGCGCCGGCGCGCAGTGAGGTGCGGGTCCAGCGATGCGGCAGCCAAAGGATGGCGCCGGAGACAAGCTGAAAGAGCAACAACAAGGCAACCGCACCCTTCACCGCAGTTGCGGCGGCGTGGTGGGCGTTGCTCAGGCCGAACCAACGATGCAACGCTGTGACCTGGGCAAAGAATGCGCGAAGGCGCGGCGATACAGGGCCCTGCACCCTGCCCGAACGAGGATCTACGAAATACACGTCGCGGTTCGCGGTCTCTATTTCCACCGGCAAATCCGCGTCCTGATGTATGGTCAGCGCGTCCACGGGAGCGGGGAGTGACGCCGCAGCGTGGGCGAGCAACACGTCGAGCGGCATGCGCATGGCATTCGGCAGGGCTGGATCTGCTGCGTAGAAGCGCTGGTCCGCCGCATGCACGATCGGCCGCTCATAAGCCAATAGCGCGCCGGTGACGGAGAAGAAGACGATGAGGGCGCCGGCCACCACGCCCGCGCCAAGATGCATCCAGAAAAGTACCCGGCGCACCCGCTCTACACCTCAGCCCATTGCCGCAAGAGGTTGTGATAGATGCCGGTAAGTTGTACGGCCGCCGGGCTTGCCGGCAGATCGCGGTTCACGCGCTGGGTTGCGTTGTCGAGGTCGAAGAGCAGAGTACGCTGGGCGTCGCTGCGCACCATACTCTGGATCCAGAAAAACGAGGAGATACGCCGGCCGCGAGTGACCGGCTCCACGCGATGCAGACTCGACGATGGATAAACCACCATGTGTCCGAGCGGAAGCTTGGCCTTGTGAATGCCGTAGGTGTCTTCGATGATCAGGTCGCCGCCATCGTAGTCCTCGGGCGGCGTGAGGAAGAGGGTAGCGGAAAGATCGCTGCGCACCCGGTGCGAACTTCCTTTCACGTGGCGAATCGCGTTGTCCACGTGGGTTCCGAAAGACTGCCCTCCACCATAACTGTTGAAGAGCGGGGGAAAGACCTTCATGGGCAAAGCGGCTGAGATGAAGAGCGGATTCTGCCCCAGCGCGGTCAGGATCATATCGCCAATCTCCAATGCGGCCGGGTCGCCTTCAGCGATTTGCAGGTTGTCCTTGGCCTGGGCCGACTGATGGCCGGCGGTCACGCGGCCATCCACCCACTCGGCTGACGATAAGGTTTGCCGCGCGTGCGCTATCTGCGCGGCTGTCAAAACATTGGGAACTGTAATCAACATGAGTGCTTTTGCCTTTGGTTAACGCATTTTTGCTAATACTGTGGTCCGGTGGGATCAGCTATGTGCGGCCATTCTTCGGCGGAATGGCCGCGTTGAGTTTGGTTTTCTGGTCTACACCATTAGCAAAAATGCTCTAGAACCTGAAGGTGAGACCGAAGAGACCGGAGGTGCCCGCTCCGGGCACGATGTGCGCGGGATGAATTTCATCGATGTAGTTGCGGTTGGCAAGGTTGAAGACATTCACCTGAAAAGCCAGATTGTCGGTCAGCGAATAGCGGCCCATCGCATTGAGTACGACGTAGCCTGGCACCTGCTTGATCAGCCCGGTGGTGGGATCGAGCGGAACCGTCGAGCTGGCCGTGCGGCTATCCAACGTAGTTGCCGCCGCCGCCGATGGTCAGGCGGTGGATGGGTTCGAAGGTCGTCCACAAGTTAAAGAGATTGTCGGGCACGTTCGCCAGCCGGTAGCCGACCGCCAGTGGGTAGTATTGCGACTTCACCACTTCACTGTGCATAAACGTGTAGCTGGAGAGAAGCTGCCAGTGAGTGCTGATGCGGCCGTTCACCACCAGTTCGGCTCCATCGACGCGTTGTGTCCCGGCCAGCACGTAGAGCAGCGAATTGGTAGGCGAGGCTTCGCGTGCGTTGTCTTTTGTGGTGCGAAAGAGGTCCGCGCGCAACGACAAGCGGGCGTTGTTCAGGTCCCACTTGCTGCCAACTTCATACGAACGATTGAATTCCGGCGCCAGGTTTGCGGTGCCGGTGCCCGCGGGCCCGACGGTCAGTGAGAGAGCCTCGGCCGAGGGATTGAAGGATGTGCCGTAGTCGAAGTAGATGCTGCCGAAGCTGGTTGGCTTGAAGACGGCCGCGGCACGCCAGCTCGGCTTGCGGTCCAGGCGGGAGGGATACGTGATGGTGGGCGGACCCTGGACGATCGACCCTCCTGCAACCGCCATCTTCGGCGTGGGATAGGCAATGCTCTTTTCATCGGTGAGGAAGCGGTCGAAGCGGGCGCCTCCGATCAGCTCCCAGTGGCTACCAAACTGCATGGTGTCGAGTAGATAGAGACCATAACTGGTGGAGGTTACATGAACGTTGGATGAGGGCGCGGAGGTGCCGCTGAAGCTCTGGCTCTCGTTGGGAACCAGCAGGTTGGTGGTGGGGACGGTATTGATCGTCTGGCCGGCCGGGTTGACGTAGTTGAAGGTAGGGCGCTTGGGATCGGAGGTTTCGCGTCCACCTTCCGCTCCGATGACCACGACGTGCCGGATGCCCGCGGTCTTCAAGTGAGCTGTGGCATCCAATTGATCCCAGAGCAAGCCCTCGTTGCTGAAGGTGGCAATCTGATTGCGGTTGACGGAGATCTGGCTGAGCGGGGTCGCGGGCGTAATCAAGCCCGCGGTCGCGTTGTTTAACTGCGGCTCGGTGATACGGGCGTCGCGCTGATTGTTCGCAAACCGGATGCGGTTGCGCAGGATCGCCCAATCGGAGAGGTCGTGCTCGACTTTGAGCGTAACCATGTCCACGTCGGTGCGCAGGTAGTTGCCGTCGCGGAAGCCGTAGTAGTTGTGGCGCGGGACCGGCGACGCGCTGATTGAAGTACCAGGGGATGCCATAGTCGGGAATATCATTTTCGGCGAAATGGAAATAGCTGGCGGTGAGCCGGTTGGCCGTGCCCATGCCGAGAGCCAGACTGGGCGCCACACCAAAGCGGCGATTCTCCGTGACGTCGCGTTCGGCCACATTGGATTCATGAGCCACCAGGTTGAGTCGTACCGCATCCCCGTGGCTGGGATTCCCCAGCGGCTGGTTGATGTCGGTAACGAAGCGCCGGGTAATGTCCGTGCCGAAGTCTCCCTCGGCAATGATGAATGGATGGTTCACTGGGGTCTTGCTTACCTGGTTGATCACGCCGCCGGTCGATCCGCGCCCGAAGGTCACGGACGACGGCCCCTCCAGCACCTCAACCTCCTGGTAATTGAAAGAGTCGCGGTAGTAGCTGCCGAAATCGCGCATGCCGTCGAGAAAGATGTCATTGCGGGCAGTAAACCCGCGCAGGGTAAGGTTGTCCCCCTGCGAGCCTCCCTCGCCGGCTGCCAGGCTGATGCCCGGAGCGTTCCGCAGGGTGTCGCGCAATGTGGTCGCGCCCTCCTCCTGGATGATCGCCTGGGAGATGGTGGTGATTGACTGGGGAGTATCCAGCAGCGGCACAGGATATCGGTCCAGGCTCAACTGCGGAGCAGAATCCTGCACGATGACTGATTCGCTGGCTCGCACGGAGATGCTCACGCGGCCGGTATCGTCGATCTGATAGGAGAGTCCGGTACCAGCCAGCAAAGCGCGCAGGGCCTGGTCTTCTGTGTATAGGCCGTTCGCCCCGGGTGACTTGAAACCGGCAAGGGTCCCCGCAGGCAGTGAAAACGTGACCTCTACTCCGGTAACGTGCTCGTAGGCGCTGATGGCTGCGTCCAGTGGCCCGGCGGGGATATTCAATCGCCTCACCGTCAGGCTCTGTTCCTTACCGCTCCCTGGGGCTGCATGGATGTCCTGCGCCCAGGCCGGCGTAGCCCTGCTGATCGAGAAAGCAGCGTAGGCGGCGACTGTGCCGGCGGTGAGCCAGGCTTTCCCTTTACTCTTGCGTCCGCGCTCTTTTGCCGGTTGAGGAGTGTGTGGGGAGGGGTCTCTCATGCTACTGGTCTCCTTCATGCGACCGGTTCGCAAGAGCGTCCGAGGGAACGCCTGCCACCAGCTTGAAAGCGGCGTCAGCAGAGACCTATAGTAGGAGGCACTGCGGCTGCCAAGTCGTAGGTTCCCGGGTCCTCGCATCTCTCGGCCAAGAGTTGTATGCGGGGACTTGGGTTAAGTTAATTAGTACTTCACAGAAGTACGACCGATTCGGTCTGGTTTAATATACGATCCATTCGGTCGCATTTCAAGTTGTTCGCCAGATCTTTACAGAAAAATTGCCGGGGACCCTGGCCAGCGCAAGGGCGATGGCGGTAGGCCGCGAATTTTGATGGGGAGCGGCCGGTCGGGATACGACTGACTGGCCGCGTAACTTCCGGACTCAGATATTGCTCATCCCGCCGTCGATCAGTAGTTCGCTGCCGACAGTAAATGCAGATTCATCCGAGGCGAGAAAGACCACCGCGTGAGCGATTTCAGAGGGGGTTCCAAACCGCCCCAGTGGAACCTGTCCCTGGATCGAAGTAGCAACTGCCTTCAACTGCGCGTCAGAGAAACCGAGTTTGCTGTAGAGCGGAGTCGAGATGGGGCCAGGGCTCACCGCGTTCACGCGAATGCCGCGCGCGATCAATTCTCCGGATAGGGTGCGGACGAGTGACAACAAAGCAGCTTTAGAGGCCGCATAGACAGTGGTGTTGGGCATACCAATGTGCGCGTTGACTGAGCCATTGAGCACAATCGACGCCGGATTCGCGAAGACGGGCAGCAGCGCCTGAATGAGAAAATAGGGCCCTTTCAGATTGATGGCGAAGGAACGGTCGAATGCTTCGACGTCAAACTGGTCCAGCGGCCGCATGTCAACGATCCCGGCATTGACGAATAAGACATCGAGCCCGCCGAAGGCCTGGTGGACGGCATCCGCTACCTGCTTCTGGGCTGCGGCATCGCTCGCATCGGAAGCGATCACCAGCACTTCGGGGCCAAGCTCCTTGCGGGCTGCTTCCAGCGTCTTTGGATTCATGCCAGTGATGGCCACGCGTGCGCCTTCGGCTAGAAATTCGCGGGCGGTTTCAAGGCCAATGCCGGTGGTGCCGCCGGTAATGAGAGCGCGCTTTCCTTTCAGTCTGTTCATGACCACTCCTCTTATTTAGCCTGGGATGACGATCGACAACTTTCCCGTAGCCGAGCTTGCCCCGGACGTCCCCGCTATAGGCATCCGATGCCTCTTCGAAAGGTACGACAGCGTTGACATAGGTCTTGAGTTTTCCAGAGTCAAGCAGCCCGGCAACTTCACGCAGTTGTTTCTGATTCGGCTCGACGATGAAGAAAGCATCCTTGACTCGTTGGTCTGCGTCATCAGGAAGGCCCGAGACGATGGTGACCAGCCGGCCTCCGGCATTCAGCGTGCTCCAGGATCGGTCGAGCGTATCCCCACCCACGGTGTCGAAGACCACGTCCACTTTGCCGCTGCGATCCTCGAAGCGCGATGCTTTATAGTCGATGACTTCATCCGCGCCTAGTTCCGCAACCAGTTTCAAGTTTTTCTGAGAGGCGGTAGCGATCACCTGCGCGCCATGCAGGTGAGCAAGTTGCACAGCAAACAGACCGACCGCGCCCGCCCCGCCTTGTATCAGTACCCGCTCGCCGGGCTGCATCTTTGCGCGTTCGAACAGACCCTGCCATGCGGTTAACGCTCCAATCGGTACGGTAGCCGCGGCTTGGTGGGTCAGAGTAGAGGGTTTGGGCGCAATGCTCTGCGCTTGGGTCACGCAAAACTCGGCGGTTGCGCCGTCAACAAACCAGTCGCTCATGCCGTAGATGTCCTGACCGGCCTCGAAGCCCTTGGTGTTTTTTCCAAGTGCCGCGACCACCCCAGAGAACTCGTGCCCGGGTACGGCGCCCTTGCGTTGGGTCCCATCTTTTGCGTGAGTAGTCGGATACCACTGCAGTTCGGTTTGCGTTACGCCCGCAGCACGGACGCGGACCAGCAATTCGCCTTCGCCCGGCTCTGGTGGCGGTATGTCGGCCTGCGATGAGTGCCGGGCCCAGTCCGCTTGATTCAGCTGCATTGCTTTCATCAGTCACCTGTGATAACTGCCGACCCGAATAAACAGATGATCGAAAACGCACAAGGGATGACGGATTTTTTAGGGGTCGCCTAAAGAGATCTGCGTGAGAACTGAACCGCAGGTCGCTCCACTGCGTTACCCCGGATTTCCTGTTGAGCCTGGTGGCGTTGGCGGACTTCATGCGCCTTTCTTTAGGGAAAGGCGCACACGCGGGCGCATCCAGTGCCGCGTGGCAGGAATCCGGGTACGCTTCGGTCTTAATGACAAATCAGTGGGGGAGGCATGGTAGCCCACTCAAGCCAAAGTACGGCTTGAATGGGGCACCCAAAGCTTTTGTTGCGATTGTAATTTTTCTCTTCACACGCCGCCGCGAGTCGGCTGCTCGGGATGACAATTCTTTTGCAGTAAATGGCCTCAAAAGAGACGCCGTGATAGCTGATTTGTTTTCAGTGATTGCTGGCCAAATCAGCCGATCCAGAGAATCGGATTTGGACAAGACTGTTCGGCCATCTTGTCGGCCCGTGTACGCCCGAGCGAGGGGCACCCCGTCCAGTCTTCTGAGATTGCGGTTAAAGCCGCACGTTGCTCCGACCGTGCTCGCTCTTCACCCGGCGTGCGTCGCTTCCTGCATAATCAAAGGCAATGACTCTCCTTTGGAAACCGGAGAACTGGCCCCTTCGCCTGGCTGAACTGGAAGCCCGCACGGGCGACATCAAAGAGGCGCCGCTGCGGCGCGACGTCCGTTCGCTGGGCATGCTCCTGGGCCAGGTTTTGCGCGAGCAGGCGGGCGATCCACTCTTCAGCGAAGTGGAAGAACTGCGGCAGATCGCTATCCGCCGGCGTGAAGCCCAAAATGGCGAAGACGCGCAGCCATTCGCCAGCGCGCTGGGCAGCGTCCACTCGCTGGACACCGTGCAGGCCTATCGCCTGGCGCGCGCCTTCGCCTTTTACTTCGAGCTCATCAACCTGGCCGAGACCAACCATCGCAAACGGAGGCGGCTCTCCCTGCAGCTTTCCGGTGAGGCACAGCGCGGATCCCTCCGGGGAACGCTGCGCGCCATGCGCGCTGCCGGCATCTCTGGCGAAGCAGCCGTCGACTGGCTGCGCTCGATCTCCATTATCCCTGTCTTTACCGCGCACCCCACCGAGGTGGCTCGGCGGGTGGTGATGTTTAAACGGCGCCGTATCGCAGACTTGCTGGAGCAGCTGGATCGCATCCCGCTCTCCGATGAGCAACTGGAGCAATACGAAGAAAGCCTCACGGCGGAGATCACCGCACTGTGGGAGACCGACGAGGTTCGAACCCGGCGGCCAACGGTTCGCGACGAGGTGAAGATGGGCCTCGACTACTACGATGCTTCCATCTATGCCACCCTGCCCGGTCTCTATACGGAAGTGGCCGCGGCCTTCGAGGCGGAGTATGGTGTCTGCCTAAGCTTGGCCGAGATGCCGGTGCTGCTTTCTTTCGGCTCATGGATCGGCGGCGACCGCGACGGCAATCCCTACGTAACGCCGCAGGTCACGCGCGAAGCGTTGCAGATGGCTCGCGAGCATCTCCTGGCGCATTATCAGCAGGAACTTCAGCTGATCCTCGATCTGCTCACCAGTTCGGCACAGCAGGCGCCGGTCAGCGCCGAGCTGGAACAGCGGCTGCAGAATTATCTCGATGCCCTCAACACCACCGGCCAGCAGGCCTTCGGAGAGCGCTACGAGTACGAATCGTACCGGCGCTTCCTGAGCTGCATCCGGGTACGCCTCGCCGGGGTTGGCGATTCCCTTTCTGACGGATACCCGCCGCTCGCGCTGGACGCAACGCTGGCTGGTTTACCCGCGTACAAGTCGGCGCAGGAGTTCCTGGAGGACCTGCAGATGGTGCATGCCAGCCTGGTTGAAAACCGAGGCCCGCGGCTGGCCCAGGCGCTAATCGATCCGTTGCTGCTCGAGGTGCGCACCTACGGTCTTCATCTGCAGACCCTGGATATCCGTCAGCATGCGCGGCTGCATACGGCTGCGCTCGAAGAAGCCTCGGCCTGGAAATGTGACCCGGCGCGCGCATCGTCGGTGCCTGCGCCGCTGACCCCGGCCTCCGCCGACGTGATCGACACCTTCCGGACGATTGCTGAGCTCAAGGCATCGTGCGCGCCTGAGGCCATTCGTCATTACGTGATCAGCGGCGCCGCGAGCAGCGAAGATGTGCTCAACGTGATCTGGCTTGCCCGGCTGGGCGGCGTGCGCGTGGAGGGCAGTGGCGCCGGTGCGGGTGACCCGGGCCTGATGCCGGTTCCGCTGTTCGAATCGATTGAAGACCTGCGCAATGCGCCGGCTATCTGCCGCGAGTTGTGGCAGTCGCCCAGCTATCGGCAGCTGCTCCAGTCATGGAACAACACGCAGGAGATCATGCTGGGCTATTCCGACTCCAACAAAGACGGCGGCATGCTCACCAGCACCTGGGAGATCTTTCGTGCCCACCGGGCCCTGCACCAGGTGGCCAGCGAGTGCGGCGTGCGCCTCCGCCTCTTTCACGGGCGGGGAGGTACGGTGGGGCGGGGCGGCGGGCCTACGCACCGGTCCATTTATGCCCAACCCGCCGGCGCCTTTACCGGCCAGATCCGCATTACCGAGCAAGGCGAAGTGTTGAACTGGAAGTATTCCGACGTGATTCTGGCTGAGCGCAATCTCGAGCTCATGATCGCCGCCTCGCTCGATGCGCTGGCTCGTCCGAATGCGCGTAACCCTGAAGGCCATTTCACCGGGGTTCTGGCGCCGGAATGGGAGGCTGCCTTCGCGGAGTTATCGGATGTGGCCTTCGCCTTTTACCGTGAACATATCTTGCAGGACCCGGAAGTGCTGCAGTATTTCGAAGAGGCCACGCCGGTCGCCGAATTGGAGCATGCCAAGATCGGCTCGCGGCCATCGCGTCGCGGTGGGCGCCGAAGCCTTGCCGACCTGCGGGCAATTCCCTGGGTCTTTGGCTGGACCCAGAGCCGGCAACTGGTTCCGGCGTGGTTCGCGGTTGGCCACGCGCTCGAATCCTACGGGCAGAAACCAGGCGGCGCGGCAGTCCTGGCGACCATGGCCCGTGAGTTCCCGCTCTTCATCGACCTCATCCGCAATGTGGAGATGGCATTGGCCAAGTCCGATTTCGGCATCGCTCAGCTTTACGCCTCGCTGGTTTCCGATGCCGGGCTTCGGGATCGCGTGTTTAACAAGTTGGAAGCGGAGTTCCATCGCACTCGAAGAAGCATCCTGGCGATTACAGGGCAGACCGAATTGCTCGAAAACAACCAGGTCCTCGCCCGCTCGATTCGCTTGCGGAATCCTTATGTCGATCCCATTAGCCTGATCCAGGTCGACCTGCTGCGGCGCAAACGCGCTGGAGATGATTCGGAAGCCATCAATCGTGCGATCTCGGCCACCATCAACGGGATCTCCGCCGGTTTGCGCAATACCGGGTAAGCGAGAGTTGTTGCCGCAAATTGCGAATCCCTTCGCTACGGTTCAGGTCCCGTAGGCTACACAGACCTCGGATTGGTCGGGAAAAATATAAGCGGCGAAGTCCTGTTCCGTCATGGTTAAGCGGCTCTCCCAAAGCTTCTTCAGAGAGGGAACGCGCTCGACCAGGTGCTCGAATTCAGGCTTCAGGTAGACGACATACACTTCTCTCGGATGGCGCCACAGAGAGTATTCGAGGTTCGCCATGACCCGCTCAAAGACCGGCCCGACAAAAGGATGCCACATGAAAATGACCAGCGGGACAGGGGGAAAGACAAAGTCGCGCACATCACTGAGGATGCACTGCACGTCGTTGCATTGGCGGCCGGGCGGTTGATACAGCGCGATGTTCCGCGTGGCGGCTGCGTGCAACTCGGGGATGAACTCGACGCCAAGCACCTGCTGAAAGGGGAAATTGGAGGCAAGCAGCATAATGCGCCCCTTGCCCGCTCCAAGGTCGACAAAGGTGAAGCGCTCGAAATCGATGTCCATGCGCGCAAACGCCTGGTGAAAGAGCGAGGGAGCCGTGGCATAAAAGCCGGTGTTGTGGATGTTTTTCCTGCGCCGGCTATCCAGGAGTTCTTCCGCGGCAATCAAGCCGCTGGTGTCGGTTCCAAATTCGTCGTCGAAGGGATGTATCGGGTTGAATTGCTTTACCGGCTTGGATCCGCGCGACATCCGGCCCATGATTTTTCCGGGCGCCGCGGTCAGGGTGCCCATCACTCCGCGTTTCGCCACTGCACGCTGCAGCACAAAACCTACATGACTCAATTTCATGCGACGACCCCACTTTCTCGGGTATTTAAATGTCTCAGTAACTACGGCAGTATCTAATAGCCTGATTCAACCACGTTAATAAGCGGCTCGCCCCGCGCAAAACGCTGCGCCTGCTCACTGGCCAGCTTCAGTGCACGCTTGAGGAACTGGGCACTGGCTCCTGCGATATGGGGAGTGATCAATAGGTTGGGCGCTTTCCACAGGGGATGTCCCGCAGGTAGCGGCTCGGGTTCCGTCACGTCGATGGCAGCCCGGATTCTCCCCTCGTTGAGAGCCTGGACCAACGCCTCTGTATCCACCAGCGGGCCCCGCGCTGCATTCACCAGCAGGGCTCCGCGCTTCATCCTGGCGATTCTGTCCGCGTCCATAAGGTGCATGGTCTCCCCGGTCAACGGCGTAATCAGAACCACGACGTCGGCCTGGGGCAGCAGCTCGTCCAGCTGCGATACCGGCTCCACACCCTCACGGCCACGGCGCGCCACGCGCAGGATACGGGGTCCAAAGGGGGTCAACCTCGATTCAATGGCCCTCCCGATGGAACCGTAGCCAACGATCAGAACGGTTGCAACCTCCAGCTCGTCGATCAGCGCCGGGGAACGAAGCCCTGGAGGCAACGCATGCGATTCACGAGAGAACTCCCCCGCCTGCCGCCGGCCGGCCCAGTCCTCCTGTTGCTGCAAGGAGAAATAGAACGGCAGATGTTTCTGCATGGCGAGGATCATCGCCACTGCCCACTCCGCCGTCGGGGCGTCATGCACACCCTGCGCATCGCACAGGGTTAGTCCCGAAGGCAATAACTGTTGCAGCCGGTCCACCCCCGCCATCAAGGACTGCACCACCTGCAGCCCGCGCAAATGCGGTAGTTGGCGGCGCGCAATCTTCAGGTTTATTGGCGCTATCCACATGTCGATCTCCACATCGCCTTCGAGTTCGTCTGCAATCCGCACCAGTTCCACTTCCCGGGTAAAGTCCTGGAGCAGCTCCGGAGCGATCGACTCCTGAATTCCTGTACGAAGCATCCTTGACCTCAAAGCAGTTGATACCACCAAGGGTTGGAACTCCAGAATGCCAAGGATGAAGCGGGGCGTGGGGGGGTACGCCTCTGGATTTTTGAGGTGTGACCAAAGTAGCACACGAAAGGTCCGAAGAAGGATAACTATCGGCGCGCAGAATCGAAAGATATACCCGATGAAAAGCAATGCTTAAAGTCGTAAAGCATAACTGCACAGTAGAGGAGAAATCGCTTTAGTGGTTCCCCAGCATCAGCTTGGCGATGGTGGCCAACTGCATATTCGATGTGCCTTCGTAGATCTTGCCGATCTTCGCGTCGCGGTAGTACTTCTCGACCGGATAGTCCTTGACAAAGCCATAGCCGCCAAAGATCTCGACGGCCTGGCTGGCAACGCGTTCGGCCACCTGGGAGGAAAAATACTTGCACATCGCCGCTTCCTTGAGGAAGGCGAGACCGTTGTCCTTGAGGCGGGCACAGTTATAAACGAGCAGCCTGGTGGCTTCGATTTCGGTGGCCATTTCTGCGAGGGCGAACTGAACCGCCTGAAATTCCCCGATGGCTTTGCCGAATTGCTTGCGTTCGAAGGCGTATCGCGCGGCATGGGACCAGGCGCCCTGGGCCAGGCCAAGCATCTGCGCTCCGATACCGATGCGACCTTCGTTCAAAGTTTCGATGGCGATCTTGTAGCCCTTGCCCGGCTCGCCCAGCACGTTCGCCGCGGGCACCTTACAGTCTTCGAGAATGATTTCGCAGGTGGAGGAAGCGCGAATGCCGAGTTTGTCCTCTTTCTTCCCAATAGAAAACCCGGGCGCGCGCTTGTCCACCAGGAATGCGGTGATGCCTTTGTATCCAGCGCCCGGATCCAAAGTCGCGAACACGATGAAGAGGCCGGCCTCACGGGCGTTGGTGATCCAAAGCTTCTGCCCGTTGAGCAGGTAGTAATCCCCTCGCTTTTCCGCCCGCATCTGCAGCGCGAAAGCATCGGAGCCAGAGCCGGCCTCGCTCAACGCATAGGCACCCACGGTGTCGGTGGCAAGCCGGGGAAGAAGAAGTTTCTTTTGCTCTGGCGTGGCCCATCGCAACAGGGCATTGATGCAAAGCGTGTTCTGCACGTCGATCAGGACGCCCACCGATGGGTCGACGGCGGAGATTTCTTCCACTGCAAGAATGGCCTCGAAGAAAGTTCCTCCGGAGCCACCGTACTCAACGGGAATTTCGATGCCCATCAGGCCGAGATTGAAGAGCTGGGGAATCAGCTCAGGGTGAAAATGCTGCTGTTCGTCCATGGTACGAACCAGGGGCGCGATATTTTCCTGCGCGAACTGGCGAACGGTGGAGCGAAAGAGCTGTTCATCTTCCGAAAGCAGGGTGAGCGGGGAAGCGGGTTGGGTCGCAAGAACTGAATCTGCCACGGGAATAAACTATCCGTTGCCATGCCTGCCTGTCCAGCAAGCCCCGAAGGCATTTTCACTGCTGGCGAATCCTTCATCGCGCGCGGAAACCGCGTTTCTGGTGCGATACAGGCGATAATAAGGAGGAGGATAGCCATGCCGTGGCCAGAGCGTCGACCACCGGAGGAGACTATGAGCTTTACGAGAATCACTTTTGATCCTGAGGTTATGGGTGGGAAAGCTTGCATTCGAGGGATGAGAATCAGCGTCTCCGCAATCGTCGGCTTCCTCGCCGCCGGGAGGGAACGGGACGAGATCCTCAAAGCCTATCCCGATTTGGAGGAGGAGGATATCCGCGAAGCGCTTCGCTATGCAGCTTGGCGGGTGGAAGAGTTTGAGATGCCCCTCGCCCCCGCATGAAGCTCCTGATCGACGTGAACCTGAGCCGTATCTTGCTTTACATGGGCAAATGCGGCTTGGGAACGGAAAGAAGCCGGGGCACACTTCGTGCGCGCCGGGCATGAAAGTCGTGCCGGGCAGAGGAACCGCGGTGCACGATGGATAGCTTTTCCCGTTCGAGGATTTTGCGTGCCTGCATGCGGGCGTGGTTCGACCAGGGGCCGATGGGATCGAGCTTGATGTAGTTGGTCCAGTGGCGTAGGGCTGCGCGCCGTTCGCCGGTACGTTCGTAGGCCAAGGCCACGTTGTAGTGCGCGTCGCCGTAGTGGGGCACCAGGCGAATCGCGGTGCTGTACGCCGCGATGGCCTCAGGAAGCCGCTGCAGTTCGTCCAGCACATTTCCCAGGTCGAAGAAGGCCAGGGCATAATTCGGGTCCGCCACGGTGGCCCGGCGGTAGAGTCTCTCCGCCTCGATAAACTGCCGCTGGTTGTATTGAATCGTCCCCAGATTGATGCAGGCGGGCGCGTGGTGTGGATCGAGCGCAAGGATGGCCTCATAGTGGGTCACAGCTTCTTGCGTCTTGCCCCGCTCTTCCATGCGCACGGCTTCGAAGAAGAGGCCTTGCACGCGGGATTCCCGCGCAGCCTGATGGCTGGCGGCAGAACTTACTTCGGCGAGCTGACTGTGGTGCGGAGAGTCAAAGTCGAATACGAATTGGCGAGCGATCGGCTCCATCATGGCGCCGCTGAGGCGAAACGCGAGCCGGGTTCCGTCACGCACTGTGCTCGCTTCAAGCAAAGGGTTGGCCACGCCGCAGACCTGGCGCATGGCATGAATCGAGGCGCGAATGCTGGCGACCGAAAGGCGGGTGGCGCGAAGGTCGCGCAGCTTGCGCAGCTGGACCAGGTCCTGAAAGGAATAGATTTCGCTTTGGTTGATGAGCCCGGAACGTTCCCACGAGGAAAGCTGCTTGAGCTGAATGCGCAAAATGCGGAGTACATCTTGCCGGCTGTATTGGGTAACAGTGATTTGCTCGTTGGAGGCGGTCACCCCTCGCACCTCAGCTTCTTTGGCGATTATGCGGAGGCGCTGACTCGATCGCAAGCGATACGGAAAAATAACAGTGGATAAGCGGTACCAAACTCGGTGCAGGAACAAGGAAAGGAAACTCCCGGCACGCTCACTCTTCGATGTGAGGGAAGACAGCCGTATGGAGCCGACGATCGGACTTGAACCGATGACCTGCTGATTACGAATCAGCTGCTCTACCAACTGAGCTACGTCGGCGCGCTCCGGTTGCACGTACCTTGTCGGATTGTAACTACGCCATCGCTACGCGTAAAGAAGGGGTCCACGGAGCGCCGGGGAGCAGCCGCATCCGTGGTTGCGGGAAAACGAAAAGGCCACCCGGCAACAGGGCGGCCTTTCCTCTAGGGAGAATAGTTCCAACGGAGGCAAAGCCATCAGAACTTTCTGGCGAAATCTTATGGTTGGCTCCCGAGGGTGTCAAGGCAAAATCAAGACGCACTTAAGTTATTCTTAATGAAAGGGTTAAAGGGATCATTGTTTTGATGCGATGCAACCGCCGGCCGGCCTGCTGCAAGCCTAAAAAGGCCACAAGCCGCCTGAAGCTGAGCACTTAGTGGCCTGTGTGCACCGTAGCCGGTTCATTTCAGGAAGTGAAATTCTCTGCCGAAAGGGTAACCCCCGGGCGATTGGTTGAACCGCTTAGAGCGTTTTTGCTAATCCTGTGGTCCGGTGGGATCAGCTATGTGCGGCCATCCTTTCCACCCCGGGGACGCAAAGACCGCGTGCCCGGGGACCCCGGTTTGGCGGAATGGCCGCGTCAGGTTCAGCTTCCTGGTCTACACCCTTAGCAAAAATCGCTTAGTCCTCCAGGTGGAGACTGATGAATTCTGTCTCTTCCTGAAAAGCGGATGCGGGCTTGCCGCGAAGAACCCGGTAAAGTGCGCGGCCCCCACCCAGAAAGAGACCAAGCAGGATCGCAGCGCCACCCAGGATGCCGGTCAGGGCGAAGATGCCCAAGATCAATCGAGCGACCTTGGAGCCATCGCTGATGTAGCCCTGCGGGTTGTTCCAGACAATGTCGGCCTGGTAGTTGATCTGGTTCAGGAGCTTGTGCGCTACAGCCTCCGGGAGCGATCCGCTGACGACTGCGATGATAGGACCGCTGCGCCGCGTCAGGATGGAGCCTGGACGGCTCTCTGCCAGCGGCTGAGGCCAGGTGGCCTGGTGGTTGCCCGCCTTGAGAAAGGCGTCGATGTCGCGCAGGCGGGCCGCTGCCAATTGCGGGGTGGGGTATATCAGCAGCGTTACCTGTCCGTCGCCATCGCGGTCGGAGTAGAGCGCGGTGACCGCTTCCGCACTGGAAGCAAAGTCAACCAGGGACACAGGGAGCACGCCGCCAGTACGGGCGTAGGCTTCCGGCCCGAGCGAGTAGTGGGTGAGACCCAGCTCGAGACCCTGGCGGGGAAGATAGCCGGGCAGAGGAGGAGCGACATTCGCCGAGCCCGGGGGTTGAGGCAGATCCTTGGCTAGCTCGCGCAGCTCTGAAGCCGTCATGGGGGTCACGTGATCAAGTGTGGCGTCGACCAGCGTGGCGCCGTTCCAGAACAAGACGTGACTGCCGTCCCAGGCAGCGGTGCGACCGATCTGCTCCGCGATGCTGCCGGGCCGCCGATAAAAAGTGAACGCGCCATACGCGCCGCTTGCATCCTGAAAACGGATGGCGCGGACGCTGAGCTTGTTATCTCCATTGGCATAGTGCGCGGAGGCGAACTGCTGGAATCCGTATTCTTTCAGCACGGCCGCGTTGGCAGCATCCGCAGTTTCGGGCGCGCTGCTTTCCTGGACGGGTGCGCTCTGGCTCCATCCGGCAAAGTCCGTGGGTAGCAAAGAGGGAGCCGCGGCCGGGACAGACGGCTGGGCCAACGCCGGCAACACCAGCGCAGACAGTAACAGAACCGAGGCCGGGAGCGCGCGAAGGACGGGGAGAACAGACGGACTGCGCAAGGTACGGAGCATACGCGCCTATTGAGAGACTAGAGCATTTCTCCCGTGGGTGTCGAATGGGTGTTCAGTTGCCGGTGGGACGGCCGGAACTCTGCGCCAGGCGAACGCCGCTCAGGCCGCTGATGTATCTCGATACTCCGCGATAGAGCGACTCGGCGATGCGCTGCCGATAGGCAGGCTGCTCCAGCTCGTGCGCATCGTCGGAATTGGTGAGGAAGGATATCTCGGCCAGAATGGACGGCATGTTGGCGCCGATCAGCACTACGAACGGGGCCTTTTTGATGCCGCGGTCGCGCAGTCCCGGGTTGCCCTCTTCCAGGTCGGTGTAGAGCGACTTCTGCACGTCGACAGCAAACTCGCGCGATTCGTCGATCTTGTCCTTGAGGGTGATTTTCTTTACCAGGTCAGAGAGCTCGTGAATGGATTCGTCCGAGACAGCATTTTCCCGGGCGGCTACCTCCAACGCATCGGGCGAGGTGGTGAAGTTGAGGTAATAGGTCTCCACTCCGCGCGCGGAGGAGTCGGGGCTGGAATTCGCGTGAATGGAGAGGAAGAGGTCAGCCTGTGCCTTGTTGGCGATGGCCGTGCGCGTCTCCAGCGGTATGAAGGTGTCGTTATCGCGGGTAAAGATGACGTCGGCTCCCAGTCGCTGCTTGAGCAGCTTGCCGAGACGGAGGGCGACATCGAGCACCACTTGCTTTTCTTCAATGCCACCCGGTCCCACGGTACCGGAGTCATGTCCCCCGTGGCCGGCATCGATGACGATGCGCCCGATCTTGAGGCCGAGGGTGCGCACCAGGGAGCGCTCGCCGGCGGCGGTGGGCTCGGCCTCATGCGTGGGCGGAGAGAGATTGTCATCGTTCTCCGCAAGGGTGGGGGACGCGGGATGCATGGGGCTTGGCTTCTTGCGGTTGCCGATGGGTGGCGGCGTCGTGGATGCAAGAGAGCCGTCGTCGGGCTGCGGCGCGGGGACGGTCCCCGCCACCGAGGCAGCGATAGGGTGGGTGGTGGGATGATCCGTGGCCTGGACGCGATTGGGCTGTTGGCCAAGCGATGCGATGTCCTGGGTCGCGGTACGCCGTGCGACGGACGGGGCTATAGGAGCGGAGGTCTGCTGCGGGTTGGCAACGGGTGGTTGAGCCGGGAGCGCGTTCGTGTTTGGGCTCGCGTTGCGTGGGGCTCCCGCCGGGGGAAGGCTGGCCAAATTGGTGGTTGGGTTGGTGCCTGGCTTAAGGCCATGAATGTCGATGATGAGGCGCCACGGATTGGGAAGCAGAAAAGCGGAGTAGTCGGAGACGGAGCTTACATCGAGCACAATCCTGGTTACGTTGTTGGAGAATTGCGCGGCGCGAATGCGCTTGAGAAAGCCGTCGTCGATCACTTCAACGGACCTGCCGTTTAACGATGGCTCCAGGCGTGCGCCATAAAGATCAAAGTAGATGCGGTCGGGGCCGGGAACGCGAGCGGCCTGATACGCCACCTGATTTTGCAGATCGATGGCGATGCGCGTATAGACGGGCGTGGACCAGTGACGAATTCCGCTTACCAGGGAGACCTGCCCGGGGTTCAGCGCGGAGAATGCGCTGGGTTGGACTTCATCCGGGACAGAAGACTGTGGCGCCGGCTGGGTAGGCGGCGTCACAACTGGAGGCGGACGCGAGGACGCCGGAGTCTGCTGCGGCTGGAGGACCGGCGGAGCCGTGGCAGGCGCGGAATGCGGTTGCTGCGACCCGATGGCAGCTGCCAGAACGGCGTTCCGTTCCGCGGTGTGATGGGCCTGCCGGGGTGGATGCTCTTCCTGGTGGATTTCGTTCAGCTCGAGCTTGGCTTGCTGTGCCAGCGGGTGCTGCGGGTAGACCTTGAGAAACTGCTGGAACTTATCCTTGGCCTGATCGCGATCGACCAGGTCGTGGCGGTAGATCTCACCCTCGGCGAAGAGGGCGGAGAAGCGGTATTGGCTGGCAGGATATTGCAGGCTCAGGAATTCGTATTGGCCGATGGCGTCGTGGAGGAGTCGTTCGGATCGGAGAAGTGGAGGCCTTCTTCGGTGAGGAGCTCAGCCACGGCGAAGATACTGGCATCGGCTTTGGGGGATGCGGGATTGTTGTGGTAGATGACGCGATAGGCATCGAGAACCCGGTTGTAGGCGAGCTGAGTACGTTGCGATTCAGGACGGGCTTCGAGAGCTGCACGCAGGTGCTGCGCACGATCAAAAGGGCTGGAGGAAGTGGCGTGCGCGGAAAGACAGCCGAAAACCATGATGCAGACGACGCGCGCCTGCCGAGCCGGCTTCATGCAGCTTCGAGAGCAGAACGCACGGAGCAAACGCGCGGCAGGGAGCATAGTTGCGGAAGCGGATCAACCGTTCCTCCGCCAGAGCTAACCCGATTATAGGTCGGCAAGTTGCGAGCAGCAACGAAGGATGGCAGGGAAGTACCTAGGGGTAAAGGGGCCTCGGTTTGGGATTTTTCTCGCGCCCACAAAGGACGGGGTGCCCCATATCTCGCTCGTTCTTCGCGAGATATGGGATACCACAGCGGTGAACGACTAAGTTTCGCCCCTCGCGGGTGAGGGAAAGCTTCGCGGCATCCCACATCTCGCAAAAAACGAGCGAGATATGGGCCCCATTGGTGGCCGGGACAGAGTTCAAACCATTTAGGCGCTAAGGGCTGTTCCGCCAAGCAGATCGCGCACTACTTCGGGCGCGCTGGCCAGAGCGGCGTTGAGCGCGGATGCGTCCTTGCCGCCAGCCTCTGCCATGTCTGGACGGCCGCCGCCGGAGCCGCCAACCTTCTGCGCCAGCGGTCCGATGATTTTCCCCGCGGAGAGGCGCCCAGTCAGGTCGCGCGTAACTCCGGCGATGAGGGCGACCTTTCCGTCTTCCTGCGCTGAGCCCAAAATCACTACTCCCGAGCCGAGCTTGTTGCGGAGATTGTCGACCAACGTACGCAATTGCCCGCGATCGAGCGAGTCCTCCACCCGCTGCGCGAGCACCAGGATTCCGTCCACCATAACCGCCTGGCTGGCAGCAGACGCGACCGAAGTAGCAGCCGACTTCATCTTTACCTGGTCGAGCTCGCGGCGCAGCTTCTTGATCTCTTCCTCCTGCGAGGAGAGCTTGCCGCGCAACTCCTCTGCCCGCTGCTCGCGGCGGAACTCACCGAGTGAGCCGAGGCCGGTCACCGCCTCCACGCGACGAACGCCAGAGGATACCCCGCCTTCGCTGAGCAGCTTGACCAGCCCGATTTCCCCGCTGGCTCCGGTGTGGGTGCCGCCACAGAGCTCAGTGGAGAAGTCGCCGATTCTCACCACCCGGACCTTCTCGCCGTACTTCTCACCGAACAAGGCCATGGCGTGGTACTCGTTCACCGCGACGTCGATGGGCACGTCTTCCAGTGTCTCCACTTTGTTGTTGGCGAGCACCTGGCGGTTGATCAGCTCTTCTATATCGGCAAGCTCTTCTTCGGCAACCCCGGTGAAGTGGGAAAAATCAAAACGCAGATGCTCGGGATCGACCCGCGAACCGGCCTGCTTGACGTGCTTGCCCAGAACCTCGCGCAGGGCAGCATGCAAAAGATGAGTGCCGGTATGGTTGCGGCGAATGGCGGAACGGGTTTCTGTATCCACCACAGTATCGACGTAGTTGCCCAGTTCGATGGGCTGGCGGAGGTAGACCTTGTGCGCGCGAACTCCCTGCACCGGCTGCACGCAACCCAGAACATCGGCAACGACCACGTTGTGGTCGTCGGAATAGAGCCAGCCCTTGTCCCCCACCTGGCCGCCGGAGTCGGCATAAAACGAGGTGTGATCGAGCACGATCTCGACACTCTCGCCGGCAATCGCCTGAGGCACGCCAACGCCATCCCTGACGATGGCGAGCACCTCACAATGCTGCGAGGTGAGCTGGCGATAGCCTTCAAAGATGGTCTTGGGCAGCGAGCGGAAGGCCGGGCTGGCCGAGGCCTTTGCGCCTCCCTTCCAGGAGGCACGAGCACGCGTCTGCTCTTCGCCGCGAGCTTGCTCAAAGCCGGTCAGATCGAAATGGATGCCCTGGTCGCGAGCGGCGTCCATCATGAAGTCAAGCGGCAGGCCATAGGTCTCGTAGAGATGGAAGGCGGTCGCGCCGGGCAGCGTTCCATCTTTGCGGACCTGCTCGATGGCGGCATCCAGCTGCTTTGATCCCAGGGCGAGCGTCCTGCCAAAGCGCTCTTCCTCGGCGCGGACGACGCGGGCCACCCGATCTGCGCTCTCGACCAGCTCCGGATAGGCAGTCTGCATCTCGTCGCGCACCGCTTCGACCATGCGGTACATGAAGGGATCTTCCTGCCCCAGCATGCGTCCGTGGCGGATGCCCCGGCGCAGGATTTTGCGCAGGACATAGCCGCGGCCTTCGTTGGCGGGGAGAACTCCATCGGAGATGAGAAAGGTCGCGGCACGGGAATGGTCAGCGATGATGCGCAGCGATGCATCCGAGGTGGCGAGGCCATCCTGGTAGCCGACATGGGTCAGTTCGCCGGCACGGGCGATCAGCGGGGTAAAGAGATCGGTTTCGAAGTTGGAGATCTTGCCCTGGAGCACAGCAGCCAAGCGCTCCAGCCCGGCTCCGGTGTCAATGGAAGGCTTGGGCAAAAGGTGGAGTTCCCCTTGCTGGTCGCGATCGAATTGCATGAAGACCAGGTTCCAGATCTCCACGTAGCGAGCTTCGTCCTCGCCGAAGGGCTTGTCCTCCCCGGTCTCCGACGCTTCCAGGCCCATGTCATAGAAAATCTCCGAGCACGGCCCGCAGGGACCGGTGTCTCCCATGGACCAGAAGTTGTCCTTCATGCCCAGCTCGTGGATCCGCTCGGGGGCAGGCCCTGGCCGCGCCAAAGTTCGTAGGCCTCTTCGTCCCGCGGAATGCCCTCTTCCCCTTTGAAGATGGTGACGTAGAGCTTGTCTTTGGGAATGCCGAGCCATTCCGGCGAGGTGACCAGCTCCCAGGCGAAGGCGACGGCCTCGCGCTTGAAGTAGTCACCGAAGCTGAAGTTGCCCAGCATCTCGAAGAAGGTGTGGTGGCGGCGGGTGAAGCCGACGTTCTCCAGATCGTTGTGCTTGCCGCCGGCGCGCACGCACTTCTGCGAAGTGGCGGCGCGGTTGTAGTCGCGGCGCTCCACCCCGAGGAATACGTCTTTGAACTGGTTCATGCCCGCATTGGTGAAGAGCAAGGTGGGGTCGTTCGCCGGGACGAGCGAGGAGGAATGCACACGACGGTGCTGCTTCGAGGCGAAAAAGCGCAGGAAGGTTTCCCGTATCTCAGAACCAGAGCGGTACTGCATTCCTTAAGTCTAGAGCATTTCTTCCGTTCATTGGCCGGTGACCGGAGTGTTCGCGGCCCGGTAAACCACCTGGCCGTTGTAGATAGTCATCTCGCACTTCAGGTTACGCAGCTCCGCGGGGGGAATGGTGTACATGTCTTTATCCCAAACAGCAATGTCCGCTTCTTTGCCGGGTTCGATTGAGCCGACCTTGTTTTCCAGGAACAATTGCCGGGCGGCCCAGGCGGTGTAGGCACGCAGTGCGGTGTGCACATCGACCGACTCGGCGGTTCCGAAAGGCTGCGCTCCGTAAACGCCCTTAGCGGTCTCGCGCTCAACCGCCGCCCAGAGCCCGAAGCGGGCGGGCAATGGGGTCACGGAGTAGTCCGAGCCCCCGGCCCAGAGAATTCCCCGCGACTGGTAGGTGTGGAAGGGATTCAAGCGGAGTGCGCGTGCGGGACCGAAGTTGCCGGCATAGGTGTCGCCGATCCACCAGGTGAAGGGCGGCTGCGACTCCGGATAGCCGGCGTCATATTGTTTCTGGAGTGAGGCGATGGTGTCGATGGCGTGATCGGTTGGTATGTTGGCGTGGATGATGCTGTGCCGCAGCCCGGAGGTGGGCTTCTCCTTCAACACCTGTGCGTAGGTATCCACCACCCAGTCGATGGCGTGGTCGCCGATGGCATGCGTGCCGACAGAGACGCCGGCCTGATGAAAGAGACGGACCATCTGGCGATAGACTTCAGGATCCATGGAGGGATAGCCGTAATTGCCCAGGTCGATGCCGGTGGAGTTCTTGTTCCACTCCTTATAGACCCAGGCGGTCCGGGCGCCTCCGCTTCCATCCATATAAAGCTTGGCTCCGCAAGAGAGCAGATTGCCATCGCCTAAAGAATTCGGCGGCCGGGGTAGCGCCTGGATGCGGGCGAGCGCTGCGCGTGCAGATTCGAGGGTAGTGCCCCCGTGCCAGAGTACGCAGACGTGCACGGTCAATTTCTTCTCTTCCAGTAGTTGGTGATAGGCGTCCCAGATCGGCGGTTCAATGTCAGGGTCTTTCACCGCGGTCATTCCTTCGCGGTGCAGAGTATCGACCATGCGGAGAATTCCGTTGCGCCACTGCTGCGGCGTTGGCGGCGGAATGAGCGCGACGACCGCGTCCATGGCCGCCTCCTTCAACACGCCGGTGGGTACCCCCTGCGGATCGCGGTCGATGGTCCCGGCCGGAGGATTGCTGGTTGCGGCGGTAATGTGCGCCAGCCGCAGCGCTTCATGATTGGCGACGCCATAGTGTCCCGTGGTGTGGATGAGCCAGACGGGATTGTTGGGCGCCACCGCGTCCAGGTCGGAAGCGACGATGTAGCGGTGGCCCGCCAGCTTGCCTTCATCCCAACCGGCGCCGGTGAGCCATTCGCCTGGCTTCAGCTTGAGGGCCGCTGCCTGCACCCGGCGTTTTACTTCGTCCACACTGGCCGCGTCGCTCAGGCTCACGGAGTAGAGTTCCTCAACTCCGCCGGTGGCGATATGGGCGTGGCTGTCAATTAATCCTGGGGTTGCAGTTCTCCCATGCAGATCGATCACTCTTGCCTTGGATCCGGCAAGTTGCAGGATTTTTTTGTCGGAACCTACGGCGATGATTTTTCCCTGACGGATGGCAACTGCCTGGGCTATCGAGTCCCTGGCATCTACGGTCAGGATTTTTCCGTGGACCAGGATCAGATCGGGCGTCTGAGCGGACGCGGAAAGGGCCGACAGGAGGCAGGCGAGGGCTGTGGTTTTGAGCATGAGAGTGTGTTCACTCTAACGAATCTCTGTTTGCGACGAAACAGGACGCGGTCTTTCTTTCTTCATCCCAACAATCAATGCGCACCCGTCATTTTCTTCACCGCCCAATCACAAAAGCAATGGTCGGGCTTCGCCCGTCCTTTTCGGCCCACGTACGCTCAGGCGAACGTGGGGCACCCGTCCTGTTTTATGAAGCGCTTTTACATGTTGAAGATGTCACGGTGCCGACCCGCCTGGCCAATCGACGGCGAAGAATTGCTTAGGATTCTTCGGCTGAGCCATCTTCGGGCAAGACCAGATCGAGCTCCCAGCTCTTCAGCAGGGTGGAGATGACGGCAAAAGAAAAGCCCGCACCCACCAGGCGGCGGACCAGACGCGCCGTCTCTTTTTCGTTTTGCGGCTTTTTCATCCGCTTGCGGGCAACGTAGCGCCGCACCAGCTCTTCTTCGCTGACCTGCGCGTAGGCGGTCTCAAGCGTGCTGGCGACCAGCTCGGATTGCACACCCTTGCGGGTGAGCTCCTGCTGCACCCGGCGCTTGCCGAAGCTCTGGTTCTCCTGGCGCAGACGGGTGTAGGTGGAGGCAAAGGCGCGATCGTCGAGATAGTGCTGGTCGGCAAGGCGCGCGACCACGGCCGCCATCTTGCTCTCGCCCACCTCTCCCTGCTCGACACGGCGGCTCATCAGGCGTTTGAGTTCCGCCACGCTACGCATCTGCCGGGCTAGCGCGCCGACGGCGTATTGGTAGAGAGCGGCCTCGTCGAGCGGCTCTGGCCTACTGCGCGAGCGGAAAGGCATACACGCTCAAAGGCCGAGCAACTTCCGATTGGTTTCACGGTCCGCCTGGCCGCCTGCGAAGTCATCGAAGGCATGCTCCGTGACGCGGATGATGTGGTCGCGGATGAAGGGCGCACCCTCGCGTGCTCCATCTTCCGGATGCTTCAGAGCGCACTCCCACTCCATGACCGCCCAGCCAGGAAAGTCGTACTGCGCGAGTTTGCTGAAGATGCCGCCAAAGTCGACCTGCCCATCGCCCAGGGAGCGAAAGCGCCCGGGACGGTCGATCCAGTCCTGATACCCGCCATAGACACCCGATCGGCCGGTGGGATTGAACTCGGCATCCTTCACGTGGAAGGCACGAATGCGCTCGTGGTAGATGTCGATGAAGGCCAGGTAGTCAAGCTGCTGCAGCACGAAGTGGCTGGGATCGTAGAGAATGTTGGCGCGCGGATGGCCCCCGACGGCAGCCAGGAATCGTTCGAAGGTGACCCCATCGTGCAGGTCTTCTCCGGGGTGGATCTCAAAGCAGAGGTCGACCCCATGCTCTTCAAAGACGTCGAGAATCGGCTTCCATCGGCGGCCCAGTTCGGAGAAGGCCTCGTCGACCAACCCCGCGGGCCGCTGGGGCCAGGGATAAACGTACGGCCACGCCAACGCTCCGGAGAACGTGGCGTGCGCCTTGAGTTTGAGGTTGCGGCTGGCTTTTGCCCCGAACAGCAGCTGCTGTGTTGCCCACTCTCGCCGGGCCTTCGGATTTCCTGCCACCTCCGGCGGAGCAAAACCGTCAAACTGCAGGTCGTAGGCTGGATGGACCGCGATCAGTTGCCCCTGCAGATGGGTGGAGAGCTCGGTTAACTGGAGCCCCAAGCCGTGCAGCATGCCCAACAGCTGGTCGCAATAAGCCTGGCTCTCGGCGGCCAGCTTCAGGTCGAAGAGACGCTTATCCCAACTCGGGATCTGGATGCCCTTGAAGCCCAGACCCGCGGCCCATTTGGAGATATCTTCGAGTGTGTTGAAGGGTTTCTGATCAGCAGCGAATTGGGCCAGGAAGATTGCCGGCCCCTTAACAGTTTTCATATGGCTCACCCACCCGGCACGCGTCCGGCTGCTGGTTACCGCTCGCTCTACAAAGGTCATGCTGCGCAGTCCCTCGTGGATGCCAGGGACCAGGTCGCTCAGTTGCGCAGAAGGATCGCTGAAGCGAGCGCGAACCGCGGTCGCGAAGTCGCGATAGATATTAGCAAATGCCTCTACCAATCCCTCAGGATGACCCATGGGTAGACGAAAATCGCGCCGCACCGAAGGCGCCAGATAGTCCCCGGCTGCGTGCAGGGTTTGACTCGGCTGATCTATCCAGTTCACGTCCAGGTGATTGGGATTTTCCTGCCACCAGTGGAGACCACCCTTTTCGCCATAGAGATGAAGCTGCAAATCGTTGCGATCGCCGGCAGCGATCTGAGATACAAACAGAACTCCGGGGGCGCCGTTGTCGAGCTTGAGCAGTACGTTGCAGTCGTCGTCCAGCGCCCGGCCGGCTCCGACCCGGTTGAGATCCGCGCAGATTTCGGCTACCTCACGTCCGCTTACATACTCCAGCAGATTGAATGCATGGACGCCGATATCGCCAATCGCTCCTCCCAAGCCCCGACCGCGCGGGGTCAGATCGCCACGCCGCCTGCTTGTGACCCGTGGTTTCGAGCGAGGTGCTCAGCCAGCCTTGCGAGTATTGCACCACGGCTTTCCGGATCTTGCCCAACGCGCCGCTGCGTGCCATGAGTCGCGCCTCGCGCACCAGCGGGTACCCGGTGTAGGTGAAGGTCAACCCATAGAGAAGCCCGGTGCGGCGGACGATTCCCGCCAACGTCTGCGCCTCTTCGAGGGTGGCCGTGGCCGGCTTGTCGCTCATCACGTGGAACCCATGCTCCAGGGCGGCAGCCGCGATGGGCAGGTGGAGATGATTCGGGGTAACGATGCAGACAAAATCGATGGCATCTTCCCGTTTGCTCTCCCGCTCCATCATCTCTTCAAAATTTGTGTAGGCGCGGTCCGGGCTGATGCCGTAGGTCACGCCGGCCTGCCGCGATCGTGCCGCATCCTGACTGAAAGCTCCCGCGACCAGTTCGATGGTTCCATCCAACTCGGCCGCCATGCGATGTACAGGCCCGATAAAAGAGCCCGCGCCACCACCCACCATCCCCATACGGAGCCGTCTGCCCTGCTGATCCATCTTTACCTTTCGCTCTTTCCCAGGACTTACGTCCTGGGACTTTCAGCCGTCCCTTCGACTGGGCTCTCCGGCTTCAGCGTCCGCGCACGCGTGTCCTCTCTACCGCCGGGCTCCATGCTAAAGCATTTTGTCAGGCTTGGATAAAACCGCGCTGGGCGACGGCGATGTTGCCCCGGGAGGAATTTTTCACCAGGTACATCATCTGGTCGGCGGCGCCGATGATCTCCTGGATCGAGCTGCCGTCCTCCGGGTAACTGGCTATGCCGAAGCTGGCCATCATGCGCAGCTCCAGTCCCTCGGCCCGCAGGTAATGCGTGTCGCGCAATGCGTGCAAGAGGCGCTGGGTGACCTCAAGGGCTGCATCTTTCCCTGTCTGCGGCAACAGAACGATGAACTCGTCTCCGCCGTAGCGGAAGGCTGAATCAATTCCCCGTACATTCTGCTTGATGGTCCGGGCAATCTCCCCCAGCAGCCGGCTGCCGGTCAGGTGCCCGTGCAGGTCGTTGACGCGCTTGAAGTGATCCAGGTCGATAAAGATCAGGCTGAAGGGAAGATTGAAGCGGCGGGAGCGCTCCAGCTCGACCTCGGTGATGGAAAACAAGTGCCGCGAGTTGAAGAGGCCGGTGCAGTCATCGGTGATGGTCAATTCCTGAATGCGCTCCACGGCGCGCACATTCTGAATGGCAATCGCCGCGTAGTCGCACAGTACCTGGAGAAAGGCCATGGTCTCCCCGGTCAGCGTGGACGCACGATAGTTAAGCAGCTCAATGACGCCCAGGGTGCGATCCCGGCAGCGCAGCGGTATGCAGATGGCCGATCGTACCGGGGAGAGGAGCGACGCGTCACCCTCCACGGTGAAACGGGGATCGTTGCCGGGGTCCGACACGATGACCGGCTCGCCGTGCTGAGCCACCCAGCCGGCGATTCCCTCGCCCATACCGACCCGCAGGTTGCGATCGCCGGACGACTTACCGGCCGCGACCGCGTAGTAGAGATTCTGCTGCTCCTCGTCGACGATCAGCAGGGACCATGATTCCGGCTCGAAAAACTGCTCCATCTGGAGCATGATGGCGCCCAAAATCGAATCCAGGTCCAGGGAAGAGGTCAGCGCACGCGCAACGTCGTGAAAGACCATCAGGTCCTTCGGTAGTGTCTGACGTTCTGGGAAGGATCGATCGACCATTCCTGCCGCTCAGCCTCCGATGTGAACCATGCTGCGAGAGGGTTTCAGAAAGCCGGGCTCGCCAATATGGTGGCGCGCCTCTTTGGTCTCGATGGTCTTTTCAATGAACGCTGCGAGATCCTCGTCGGAACCGCCGCGCGCCAGTACACCGTACAGATCGTGATCGAAGTGGGAGAAGAGACAGGTGCGGATTTTACCGTCGGAGGTGAGACGGACGCGGCTGCAGGCTCCGCAAAAGGCCTGCGATACAGGGGCGATGATGCCGATTTCACCGACGCCATCGTCGAAGGTATAGCGGCGCGCGGTTTCACCAGGACTGTTGGCGGCCAGGGGAACCAACGGGCGAAAGCTGTTGAGCTGGCTCACCACCTCCTCGAGCGGGACGACTACCTTGGGGGTCCACAAGCGGTCCTCTTCCAGCGGCATGAACTCGATAAAGCGAACGATCACGCCCTCGTCGCGCGAGAAGCGGGCAAAGGGAACGATCTGGTCCTCGTTGAAGCCGCGCAACAGCACACAGTTCACCTTGACCGGACCGAGCCCTGCGCGCTGGGCGGCCCGCACTCCGGCCAGCACCTTGTCGAAGCTGCCGGGAATCCGCGTGATGCGCTCGAAGATTGCCGAGTCGACGGCGTCCATGCTGACCGTGATCCGGCTAAGGCCGGCACGGGCGAGGGGAGCAGCCATCTCGGCCAGGAGGTGTCCATTGGTGGTGATGGCAAGGTCCAGCGGCTTCGGGTCGCCAATCGCGTTGGTGCGGAGCCGGGCAAGTTGCGTCACCAGAGGTAAAAGGCCCTTCCGCAGGAGTGGCTCGCCCCCGGTCAGGCGGACTTTTTCGATGCCCAGGGAAACGAAAATGCGGATGAGCCGGAAGTAGTCGTCCATGGCGCAGCTCGGCAAATTGAGCGCCCTGGGAGCCGGTACGGCAGTAAACACATTTGTAGTTGCAGCGGTCGGTAATGGAGACCCGGAGGTCGGTGATGGTGCGTCCAAATTTGTCTTTAAGCCGAACAGGAGACAGCGGACCCGTCGCCGGGGCTTCACGGGCACCAACGGGCGGGTTGAGTACAGCGGCCGGACTGTGCAGACCACTGGAAGACATGTGAAGGATCTCCAACCTACCACTTCAGGGCAATTGGATGCACGCGTTGGCTTCGGTTCAGCCGCGAGGGCTGGACCGGGCACGCCCGGTATCTCTAGCACAATTAGAGCATTTTTACGTCTTTACGCTGCTTTTCAATTAAGTAAGCTGCACTTGACATCCCCTGTGACCGATGGAGACGGGGAAAGAAAATGCTCTAAACCGTGCCGGTACAGCAACTCCGGGCTTCCCAATGCCCCAATCCTGCACTATAGTCAGTTAAATCAATGGATACTCCGACAGAGACGAAATCACCAGTTCGCCAGGGAACAGTAGGATTTCCTTCTTCTTCCGGCAAGTCTTTCAACGGATATTTCAGCGCGGACAAGCGTTGGAATTTCCGCAAAAACGACCTCATCGACGCACGCGCCCGGCGGCTCTTCGAGACCACGGCCCTGGCCTGCAACCACGATGCCTATCCTTTTCAGATTCCCCTGGAAGGAAGAACCGGCCCCCAGGTGCGGGCGGACGGTCACTCGATGCTCATGCTGTCGTCCTACGACTATCTGGGACTGATCGGCGACCCGCGGATCGACGCTGCTGCGATTGAAGCAATCAGAAAGTACGGGACCGGTACCGGCGGCGCTCGCTTGCTTACCGGAACCACAGACCAGCATATCCTGATGGAGCGCGACATCGCTGCCTACAAGGGCACCGAAGCGGCTATCACCTTCAGCTCAGGCTACTTAGCAAATGTTGCCGTGCTGGGTGCGCTGCTCGGACCGGCCGATCGCGTGATCATGGATTCGCTCTGCCATCGCAGCCTGACGGATGCCTGCCGCTTTGCCGGAGTGCAGTTGCAGCGTTTCCGGCATAACGATGCCTCATCATTGCGCCAGGAGCTGCAAAACGGATCGCCGGCCAACCGCACGCTGGTTATCTCGGACGGTGTTTTTTCCATGGACGGCGATGTTTGCCATCTGCCCGAGATTCTCGAGGTGAAAGAGGAGTTCGGTTTCTTCCTGCTGGTCGATGAATCGCATGCCTCCGGTGTGCTCGGGGCTTGTGGCCGCGGCACCGATGAACACTTTGGCATACCCACGGACGCAGTCGACATCTGGACTGGTTCCCTGGCCAAGTCGATTCCTTCGACCGGTGGCTTTGCGGCCGTTTCGCAGGAACTCGCGATCTATCTCCAACACGGGGCGTCCCCGTTCATTTTTTCGGCTGCGCTGAGCCCGGCCGCAGTGGCTGCGATCCGCGAGGGACTTGCGATTCTGAAGAGCGAACCGGAACGGGTCGCCAAAATCAAGCACAACGCGGACTTTCTGCGCAGCGGCCTGTGCTCGCTGGGCTATGACACCGGGTTGTCGGAGACGGCGGTGATTCCGGTGATTCTCAACGACGAGACAACGACTGGCTTGTTCGCCCGGCGGCTCCGCGACCACGGCGTTCTAGCCACCCCGGTGCTGTTTCCCGCTGTTCCCCAGGACTCAGCACGGCTGCGGCTATGTGTGACCGCCGCGCATACGCAGAGCGACCTGGAATACGCGCTCGACGTCTTCGAAAAGATGGCTCGCAACTAAGAGCTCGAGTTCGGAATCCACGGCTAAGGCCGCTAAATCGTGCCACATGAGTTCGCCGCAACGCTGTAGGTGCCGATCCAATTCAGGGCTGAAGCTCAACTGCAAAGAGCCCATCTTTCGTAGGCTCCCACACTGCGAGCACTACGAGCTAAGAATTCTTTCGGCATGTTACGCCCGCTGCCCTGATACAAAGCAAAAGCCTTGGTTTATCAGGGATAGGCGCGGAAGGCCAATACCGCGTTCAACCCGCCAAAGGCGAAGGATTGCGACAACGCAACCTCTACGCTGGCGGCGCGGGCGTGGTTGGGAATCACGTCCAATGCACACTGCGGGTCCGGCTCAGTGAAATTGGCGGTAGGGGGCAGCAGGCCGTTGCTCAGGGCCAGTACCGTGGCGACCGCTTCGATCGCTCCCGCCGCGCCCAGCGTGTGCCCGTGCATGGATTTGGTGGAACTCACCGGGAGCGTTGTGGCATGGCCACCGAAGACAGCGTGGATTGCCGCCGCCTCCATCCGATCATTGG
Organism: uncultured Acidobacteriaceae bacterium; assembly: GCA_963736535.1. Taxonomy (GTDB): domain Bacteria; phylum Acidobacteriota; class Terriglobia; order Terriglobales; family Acidobacteriaceae; genus PALSA-350. The sequence continues at coordinate 240,800 of CAVTPN010000001.1, read as the reverse complement.
CCTCAGTCGCTGTTCCGTGGGCATTGATGTAGCCCACCTGCTCCGGAACCAGACCCGCCATCGCGCAGCGCGGAACGGATCGCTCGAGCGGCGCCTTCGGCGGAAGGCTGGGTGACGTGGCAGGCATCCGCCGACATGCCAAAACCCACGATCTCAGCCAGTGGTTTCGCTCCACGCGCCAGCGCGCGCTCGAGCGGCTCCAGAACCAGCATCGCCGCGCCTTCTCCCAGAATCATTCCGGTGCGTTTGGCAGAAAAGGGGCGGCAGGTGTCGGGGCTGACCACGCGCATCGCCTCCCACGCCTTCAATCCGCCCAGAAAAAGTGGAGCTTCACTACCACCGGCGATGGCCAGGGGAGCAGCCCCGGAACGGACCATCCAGAGTGCGTTGCCGATGGCGTGAGCCGATGAAGAGCAGGCGGTGGAGAAGGTGTACGCGGGCCCGTGCAGGCCGAACTCCATAGAAATGTGGCTCGCCCCGGCGTTACTCATTCCCAGCGGGATGGTCAGCGGGTGGACGCGATGCCTGCCATGGTGGAAGAGTTCCCAATAACCGATTTCGTCTGTAAATCTGCCGCCCATGCAGGAACCGGTGATGACCGCTGCGCTCTCGCGCAGCTCCTCAGTCCATTCGATTCCGGCCATCGTCACCGCCTCACGGGCAGCGATGACAGAAAACTGCGCGAAGCGATCCATGAAGCTGAGGGTTTTGCGGGCAAAGTACGTTTCAGCGTCGTAACCGAGCACCGCGGCGCCATTCTTGAAACGGACCTGGCTCATGCCCATTTCCGGAACGGGCCCGACGTCGTCCGGTATGGGACCGATTCCAGATTGACCGCTGGCCAGTGACTGCCAGAACCCTTCCCGGTCAAGCCCCAGAGCGCTGATGACGCCCATTCCTGATATGACAACTCGCATCTACACCGTTTTCATGAAGGATTGTGCTGGACCGAGGGTAACAAACTCCGCGTTTCACCGATAGCAGTGAGCTTACTCGGTCGCAGCCTGGGCAGAGGGATTTTGCTTGGAATCCACCAGGTAGGTGACGCCGTCGATCATCTCGCGAATGGTCTGGATCTTCTTCGCGTCTTCGTCTTTGATCTCGATGTCGAACTCGCTTTCGAGGTCGAAGAGGATATTGATGCTGTCCATCGAATCGATGCCCAGCTCTTCGAAGGTGCTGTCGGGCTTGACTTTTTCCAGAGGAATCCGCTGGGTGGTGGCAATCACTCGCAGAACGCGTGCTTGGATCGTCTCAGACATATGGGCCTTCGTAGAACCGCAGTGCTGCCCCGAGGACATGTCTTCAGGGCGAGGAATGAACTGTTTCAGTAACGTTAAACCGGCAGCCAAGTACTGGCAATAGTTTGTCATTGAAAGCGAATTTTTCAAACCTTTGCCATTCCAGAGGAAATTAGTGGGCCTCGGCGACTGCCAGACGCCGGGCGGTGCGCCAGGCGTAGTGCAAGGCGGAGACGATGGTCAACGCAGCGGTGGCGTAAAGGGCCAGAGTACGCAACATGATCAACGGTACGGGAGCATAGATCTGGCAGAGCAGGACTGCAACCAGCGCCAGGATCTGGGCGCAGGTACTTGCCTTGCCATAGATGCTGGGACGGAAATCGCGCATGCCGAGACTGATATAGAGGAGTGCGGCGACGATGAGGATGCCCAGGTCGCGGCTGAATACCAGGACAGTGACCCGCCGCGGCACGAGCTGCTGGTGCATGAGAACCAGGAACAGCGTGCTCAGCAGGAGCTTATCGGTCACGGGATCGAGGTACTGGCCGATCTGGGTTTGCTGCTTGAGCAGTCGCGCAGCCAAGCCGTCGAGGCCGTCGCTGAGTCCGGCGACGACGAAGAGGCAAAGCGCGGTCTTGTAGTGGGACTCAAGGACCGCGATGACAAGAAAAGGTATGAGGCAAAGGCGCAGGAAAGTAAGCAGGTTAGGCGCTGCGCGTAATTCTTTCAGCAAGGGTTTCCGATCTTCCTGGGTGGAGCCCAGAACCTTGATGGTACATGAGCTTTTGGTATGATAGCGAGATGCACTGCGCAGGCGCGTAGCTCAGTTGGTTAGAGCGCTACCTTGACACGGTAGAGGTCAGGAGTTCGAGTCTCCTCGTGCCTACCATATTTCAATTCGAGTAAAAGATGAGCGTCCCGGCAACGCCGGGAAGGTCAGGAGTTCGAGTCCTGACGCCACTGTTCTGCCTGATTTCGGGCCTGCGCCGCTTGATCTGGACCGCCGATTGATTCATACAACTCAGCTGCCTTCTCCATCCACCCAATAGCCTCGTCTTTGTGTCCTCCTTCCATACACGCTGTGCCCATTCCCCAGTAAGCCGCGGCAAGGTCGTCATCCGGATCGGCGCCCTGGTAAAGCTGTAGAGCCTCCTGATATTTCTGCATTGCGTCGCCGGGTTGGTGACGGCCAAGATGCACATCAGCCAACCCGCGAAGACATTTCGCCCGGCCCAGATTGTCGCCATTGCTTGCGTAGAGGTCCAGGGCTTGTTCAAAGCAAGTCCACGCCTGTTCGTGGTGTTCGAGATGCTCGTGCATGTCGCCGGATTTTTGCAGAAGCTCTGCCTCTTCTGACTGATCTCCGGCACTCGTATACAGTTTCCTCGCTGCTTCAAATTGCGCCAGCGCACCCGCGTAATCCTCGGCCCAGGAAAGCAATATTCCCAGCATTTTTCTGCAATTGGCGTGCCTCTCGGCGTTGGGAGACTCCTCGAACAGTGGTAAAGCGCCCCAATAACACCGCTTGGCATCCTCGTACTCGCCCAGCATCACGTGCGTATTTCCTAACAAATTCAGGCAGTCGGCTCTGGCCCAAACAGCTGTCAAGTATTCCAGAAGTCTCTCCCGAATGTCTTCCATGCTGGCAAGGCAGAATCCCTGCCCAAGATAATCACCCATCTCTGTGAGTATGGCTCGCGCGTCTAGAAATATTTTCTTTGACGTCTCATATTCTTCAAGGACCGTATGCACTCGCCCTAACAACATGAGGCAATTGCCTTCTCGTGGTTTGTCTTGAAGTTTCCTGAAAAGAGGCAAGGCCTGTTCCAGGAGTGTTTGTGCCTCACGGGTGTTGTCAAGGTTGGCGAGAATTTCCCCCATACATCTAAGGCAATTGGCCTGGCCAAGTTCGTCTCCAACCTCCCTGAAAAGCGCAAGGGCCGTCTCGTAGTCTTGCGTCGTCTGCTCCCCGTCTTCTTTCAATTGAGCGATCTTGCGGAGACAGTTCGCCTCGCCCAGCTTCTCCGCTTGTCCCCGGTAGAGAAGCACCGCCTCCTGATACCGCTGTCGCGCCGCATCGGGTTGATCATTCTGCTTTTGCAGGTCGCCGAAGCCCTCGATGCAGTGTGCTTCGCCCGATCGATCGCCGATTCCCCGATACAGAATGAGGGCCTCGTCGTAGCGCTGTTGAGCACGCTCGCGGTATTCGTCGTACATTTGATAGATATCACCCAGACTTCGAAGGCAGTTGGCCTCGAGTTGCACGTGGTGGACAACGCGAGCCGCCGCGACTCCGTCCAGGAGCACTTCTTCCGAGTCACGCCTCAAGGCGAGGAACGGACCCAAAGCGCCAATCAGCTTTGCGAGGAAGCTGTTGTCATTTCGGGCTTTGGCGCGAGCCACACTGGCAAAGAAATTCAACCTTTCGCCGGATAAGACCGAGATGGCTTCGCGTCTTCCGGAGCCATTCCAGACCGCAGAATTGCCACACCACTGCTCCGCGAAGGCGACCAATTTTGCGTCTAATCTCTGATTGAACCTTTCAGAAGCCTCGGTGCGGGAGCGGGCGGCAAACTCACGTACGGGCACCAACATCATGTAACGATCTTCTTGCTCCTGTACCAGAGAGCACCGTCTGAGATACAGCAGGGCGTCGTGTACGTCGTCGCCCACGATTTCTTCCAACGTCTCGCTTCTGGCCCCGGCCGGTAGATCGGCAAACAGAGCAAAGAGAGCGCGAACTTCACCCTCAGGGAGATTATTGAAAGAAAGCGCGAGGGAGAAATCCACGCTGGTCATTCTGGATAGGTCGCGCTCAGAGATGCCCGGAACGTTCAGCGCCGCCGTGTGCCGCTTCGCCCAACGCCTCAAGATGATCTCAAGGTGCGAATCGCTGAGCCAATTCGCAGCGATCATAATGGCAAGTGGATAACCGTCCAATTGCTCCAGCAAGGTGGTCAGCTTCTCCGTATCGCCATCCCGCCATTTGTATCCGAAGCCGTCCGCCACTTTGCGAAACAAATTTGTATCGTGTGGGGGCAGAAGCCGTCCCAGGGGACACGGATTTTCGACACCCACCACGCCAATCGGTTCCCTGCTGGTCAGCAGGAAATGGGAGGGCGCTGCACTATCATGCAAAGCGCGCACGAAGTCGGTGAGGCCTTTGCGATCCCCCACCAGGGTTTGATAGAGATCATCCAACACATACAAACGGTTCCCGGCGAGCTGACCGGGGATTGGTTTATCCGGGTTGAGCGCGAATGCGGAGATGAGTGTACCCTTCACCAGGTTGGTGTCAGTTGTGGCTTGCAAGTCCACATAAAACACACCGTCGGTTGTCCAATCCTGTCCTTCCGCTGCCCGCGCCACTGCTTTTCCCATCTCGCTCTTACCGATACCGCCAATTCCGGTCAAGGTGACAACGCGATGGAGGCGGAGCTGCTCCAGTATTCGATTCAAATCTTCTTCGCGTCCGAGGAAATGCTCACTCACCTCTGGAACGTGATGCGCTGGTTGCGAGTGCACAGCGGCATCTATGAATGGGTCAATGTTTCTGCTTTGAAGAAGGTCGATCAATAACGAAACAGGGATGGCCATCGCCTGTCCATTACGCGCGGGATCCTTGCCCTGCGCAATTCCAATGACGTTACCCTCTGCGTCCAGGATGGGCCCGCCACTATCGCCCGGATTGATGTCACCATTCAGCCCAATGCGCCCGAGTACTCCTTCGAAACCACTGACGGTGCAATCGAACCATTGGGGCGCGTTGTAGTTATTCAGCGCGGAGTACCCCCACGCCGTCACCCTGGTGCCGATCGCAGCGTCTTTGATTCGATTGCGGCTGAGCCCAGCAAATGGGGTTCGTGCACCCAGCGGAACAAGGCTTTCCAACAAGGCAAGGTCGGCCGATTCGCTGGTTTCGAGGATTTGAAAGTGCCCCGGCTTGGCATAGGGCAGCTGCACCATGATCAGGCCAGCGTTTTTAACAACGTGCAAGCAGGTCGCAACATGGCCTTCTGCGTCCACGAAGAAACCGGTCCCGTAAAAGGGCGTCCCATCCTTTTTCTTGCCGGTGACGCTGACGACATAGTCCGGGCTCACTGCGTTCACCTCTTGCGCAAAAGCGTTATCCCAGGGAAGCCCTTGTCCACTCTATGGAAACCTGGAAACTTGCTTCGCCGGAAGCCTTGGATAACATCGGAACTCCGGCCTCACCTGCCAATTTGATGCCGAACCCGACGGTGAATTTCTCTGGTTTTGGGATCTCGCTGATCGCATCGAAAAGGCTCTGGCTGCAGGCGACAATCAGATTCTTGATCTCTGTGAAGCTTCCCTCGAGACTTTGGAGCCCCACAACCGGCTGCATCCCTTCCGGAATACCACTTGCCGGTTCCGAAATAGCGATCGCCACCTCAAGTGGTAATTGCACGGATTCATCAGTCTCCACGAGAAATCTCGCTTGACCGTTCTTGATCAACACTGCTTTGGACATTGATTCAGCTCCCACGACGTAAGTCCTTCCACGGGTTCCGGTGGCCGATGACACATACTATCAATTGCGCGGAACGTCCCTACCGACAACGATCCATCTACTTCGCGGGCATGGTAGTGCGTGCTGATGGTATCCACGGAGTGACTTATGGCTCAGTTCGACGAGCAGGTTGCTTTGGCCACGGGTGCAACGTCCAAGACAGTACGGGTAGATGGAGCCGGTTTTTCTGCCGAACCGTTCGGTAGATCTCCCGCATCAAAAGGCCGTAACTCTTGACCGGCAAAGGCAGTCGAAATGGGTAAAAAGAAAGCGCACTTTTTCTGGGTCGGGATACTCGCGCTCTCGTTCCCGGCAGTGCACGCACAAACGCCTCAGCAGATCATCCAACAGGCGGTCAGCGAAGAACGGACTGCTGATCAGAACGACCACTCCAACTGGATCTATCTGGAAGAGAGCGATAAGCCGAAAGAACATATTCTGCAGTGGGTGGCCGGCACTCAGCGGGGCAACGTCGAACGCGTACTCGAAAAGGACGACCATGAGCTGCCCGAGGCCCAACAGCGGGAGTTCATCCAAAAATTCCTGCACGACACCAGAGCCCAAAACAAACAGATCTCAGAGGGCAATCACGATAATCAGCAGATCGACGACCTGCTCAAGCTTCTGCCCGCTGCCTTTGTCTGGACACAAACGGGAGTGACCCTAACTACCACTTCACTACACTTTGAACCTGCGCCGGACTTCCACCCGCCCACGCGCGAGGCTCGCGTCTTCAGCAGCATGACCGGCGATCTGGTGGTCGATAACCGGCAACACCGCATCTGCAAAATCAAGGGCCACCTCATCCACGACGTTACCTTCGGCGGCGGGCTGCTGGGGAGATTGAAAGAGCGCAGCTCCTTTGCCCTGGAACAGCAACAGGTCGGCCCGTCGATTTGGGAACTGACGGGTATCCACGTCCATCTCGAAGGCAATGCCCTGCTGTTCAAAAGCGTGTCGCTACAGCAAGACGACAAGCGGTCGAGATTCCAGCCCGAAGCGGCAAACATAACACTGGAGCAGGCCGCCACTTCCGTCATGAGCGAGCCGCAGCTAGTCGCCTGCAGCAGCGACGCCCTGAATAGTGGACCAGGGTCAGGGGCGCAAGTTGGATGTGTCGAAAAGGTTTCCGCCAGCAAGGGGCTGAAGCCTTAGCTACTTCTGGACGGACTCCGCTTCCATATCGGCCGAGTTGTTTGCCGCGGAATGAGCCTGTTGCAGGCGGTATCCGGCGCGGGTCCGCACGTGATACTTCTGCAGGTCCTTCCCTACCAGCTTGACGGTGATGGTGCGCCATCCGGTGCTGGGATTGGGCTGCGGATAGTAGCTAAGCGCGTAAAGGTGCGCCAGATCCTCCTGGATGAAGGCGAAGGCCTTCTTTTCGTCGCTCCAGCTGCGGGCGAAATAGGCCTTGCCGCCCGTGGCCTTGCTCATGCGCTCGAAGACCGCGGTCGAGATCGGCTCCAGCTGCGCTTCCCGGGTGCTGATCATGTAGATGATCGTGCCCGTGGATTGGGCCAGTTCCGCCACATCTTCCGGGGGGACCAGGCTGGCGTTATCGGGACCGTTGGAGAAGACCACGACAACTTTGCGCCCGGTGTAGCGAGCCGCGTCTTCAACGGTCATCAGCAGGCAGTTATAGAGCGCGGCATCGTCGCCGGCCACTGTACTCCTCACCCCGCGCAGTACCTGCGAGCGATCGGAGGTAAGGGCCGAATTTCGGGAAAGGTCACGACTGTACGAATAGAAGGCCACCTTGTTCGCGCCTCCCAGGGAGCGAACAAAATCGGTGATCGCATCCTGCGCGAAGACAAAGCCCCGGTACATGTAGTTGCTGGTATCGAAAAGAACAAAGACGTTGGCCCCTGGAATCTGGGAGGGCAAGGTCGCAATGTCCTCGCCGACTCCCGCGGGATGGCCTGTCGCCGCGGCCGCCGGCGCTTTCGTTTTCGCGGCTAGTTGCACGCTGGGCGCGGCCGGTTTGCCAGGAGCGGCATTCGCCGCCGTCTGAATGATCTGTCGAGTCGGCTCGTTGCCTTCTTCAAAGGTGGCGATCCTTTCCGGGATCTTGTCCTCGGTGATAACAAAGTTCTCCGGGCTAAGGCCGGAAATATAGTCGCCTTTGCTATCAGTCACAGCGACGTTTAACTGCACCAGATCCACATTCACGCGGATGTTCGTCGTGTCATCCTGGGCACCGGTAAAGCGGCTGCCAAGGAACACGAAACCAACTGCGATAGGAACGAAAAGAAGAGGTCGCTTTGCCATTATGTGTCCTGTATCCCGTTTATTTGTGGCCGGCCGGGGCCGAGCTTGCTGAAACCTGTTCTTGCACACGCATTTCCTGGTTGGAGGAGGCGGCTTCCGTCAATTGAGGTAAAACGATCTTGCCCTGACGGAACTCCTCGCCAGTCTCCTTCATGGCGCGGGTCAGCGCCAGCCAGTCCTCAATGTCGGTCGCGAAAATGTTCGCCACCATGTGGCGGGTCAACTCGGGGACCAGGCGATTCAGCATGACGGGGGAGTAACCCTTCTCATCCGCGAGCCGCGCCCAATACAAATTGCTGGAGTCCCACGACTCCCCCAACAAGCGGCTGGAGCTGCCACCGAAGGCAGGGAACGGCTGCACGTTGAGGAGTTCGCAGGCATAGTTCTGGGCCAGAACCGGATGAGGGGTGCCAAAATCCCGGGAGATACGCTGCAGGTTGACTTCAGCCGGATATTGCCGGATGAGCGTATCCAATTCCCCGCCCGCTGTTCCCCAGGATGCGGTTTCCTGGGGAAAATTATGACGAAACTCTGCAGCAAGATGAAGGGTATCTGCCGGAGTGACGCGAGAGAGGCTGGCCCCGGCGTCGCCGGCCGCAAGGGCCTGCTCCAATTGTCCCAGCCGCTGCGGGGGCAGGCGCTCGGAGAGAATGACGATCACTTTGCCGCGCAGTTCCTGGTTCGTCGCCGCCGCAGTGACAAGCTCCTCCCCGGAGCGTTGATAGAGACTTACGGCATGGAGCTCGTTGCTGGTCACATTCCACCAGCGGGGCAGTGTCGCGCTGACCAGCAGGTTTGCCGTTACCTCCTTCCAGATCAGTGCCTGCACGTTTTTCGGGGCAATGAAGTCCTCCTCGCTGGTCGCCAGCACATACGGCAACTCAGCCAGCGACCCCACCAGATAGGCGCCTCCGCCGGCGGGCGATCCCTGGTTGAACAATTCGGGAGCCTGCCAGAGCTGGGTCACGCCCATAATGGTTTCTCCCGAAAAATCGTGTGAACGCACAAAGAGAGGATTGTTGTGCAGGAGCTGGGCGCCGGGTGGCTCGTAATAGGCGTAATTCAAACCGACCAGCGAGTCCCTGAGAAACGGCGTAAGTTGACCGCGGGCGGCTTCCAGTTGAGAGCGGGAGCCAGGTGTCCTGATTACTTTGGTAAGGTCGACATGCACCTGGAGTTCGCTATGACGGTTGGCATACACTCCCGGCGCCCATTCAGTCTTCTCGCTCTCGGTAAAGATGGGGCGGGGCAACTCGAATTCCTTGAGTTCATTGGCCAAGGGAATCAAATTGCTGCCCGCGGGCGCTCCCTGCGCCATGCGCGAAAGGCCATTGCCGAGCACGAACAAGGTATCCAGCGAGACGAGGCGCTGGTCCTCGAGCACCGCCCGCATTCTGCCGGCCATTTCCTGCCGGATCCGTTGGCCCTCGGCAGATGGTTGCGGAGGGCCTGCCAGCAGCTCAATGAATTCGCCCTGGGAGAGATCGGATTTGCCGCTGGCCGCCAGCATGAGTGTTCCCAGGGAAGTGCGACCCGCATCGAAGAGCTGGGCGGGAGAACCAATTGCCGCGAAGGGCGCAACCGCCTGCTGCCAGGATTGGTTCAGATCACTGTCCCGGAATTCCCCTTGGCGAGCAAGAATTTGCCAGAGTCCCAGGTTCGCCTGAAACACACCCATGGCATTACCGCGCAGGCTATGGTCGTGGATTCCATCGATTGCGTCGGTCACTTTGACGAATTGTGCAATCGAGGCATCGTTCAAGTCGGGAAATTCAGAAAACACCAGGTACCAGTTGCTAAGCTGGGAAAACTTAGTGGCCAAAAGAAGCACCGTCTCCGGGGTCAGGCGCTTCTCCGCAGCGCGCCTTCTATCCACTTCATTGAGCATGAGATAGATCTGCAGTGGCCCCTGGTCAGTATCGATGCGAGACAACCCGGCCATGCATTCGAGCAGTTGTTCGGGACGCTTCCATGAACGCGAGCGCCTGGCCCAATCATGAACGGTTTTCGAATCACTTTTCTGAGCCAGGACCTGCTTCCACACATCGAGACTGCCGGGGATACGGGGTTCGCCATCCGGCCCCCACTGCAGGCGAGTGAACAACATCAACAGGGCAGGGGCCTTACGAAAAACGGCCCTGGCGGGATTGGCGGTTGGCTCCGGCTCGCGAAACGCCTCGTAGAGACGCCTGAGACGCGGAGATGTGGTTAAGTACGCCTGCTGGGAGACGTTTACCCGCGACAGGGTATCGAAATAGACCGCGAGCCACCCGTTGTCTGTGCCTGCCAGAGCGATGACAAAGTCCCCCGGCGACCTTGGGCTAACGCCCGACAGTTCCTTCCAACCGGCTTCGGCGGAGGGTCCTCCGGGCACGACGACCCGGCCGCCACGAATGAGGATCTGGGTTCCGTAAAAATCAAGAACCGCACCATAAGGCAGAAGTCTGCCCAAGCCGGGTGAGCGTTCAAGCGCATTCCTGGTTTCGGCATCGCTATTGGAGAGCGCCCAATAGAGGCGGTCAACGGCCGGCTCGTGCAACAGGATGTCCACCAGCGATTGCGCGCCCCTGCTCTTAACACTGCTGAGCGCCCGCCAGTCGGTTTCGCTAAAGAGCACGGGGACGCGGGAACTCGGGAAGGCGTAGGTAAAGGGCGTTCCATTATCGAGCGCCTCTTCCAGCGCGGTCAGAGGAAAGCCTGAATCCGTCGTGAGGAAGGCGCGTTCCGGATCCGCAGTCGTGAGAACGGAGTCCTTTTGCCCGCAAGCCGGCCGGGCGTGGTAGCCAAGGATGCTCAACAACGGCTCCGCCTCCGCACAGGTGGTAACGCGTATGGTGCCGCCTGACCCGGCCAGCATTTGTAGCTCTCTTGCCTGGTGAAGATAGCGGTCGACCAGGCGTAGATACTCCGTGGGCACGCCGTTTAGATAGCCAGTGGCGTATGCATTGCGCGCGAGCAGGGGCAACACATCCTCGGGAGCTATCTGCTGGCTGATGCCGGCCATGCGCAGAAAGGAACGCAGGGGGCCAGGAATAACCACGGTCTCCTGCGGGGGAGCGGGCTGGGCCACGACGCGTACAGGCTGGGTGGGCGACGACTGAGAGCGAGAGGTGGTGGAGCGACCCGCGCTGCCTGCCTGCGCCCAGGAAACTGAGCACTGGCAGAACACGCCGACAGCAAGAAGAGCGGACAAACAGGTTACAGACTTCACGGCGGCACGCCTCTCAGGGAAACTTCGAGACTTGGGGGCAACCACGATTTCGAAAGAACCAGACTTGAACATGGCCCGTACCAGCGAAAGAACCCCGAGATTTGTCACAACTTTCCAGCAAAGTTATTCCTGTTTTGCGACGTCCCCCTGGTCCACTGCTTTCGTGTGAGACAAGATACACCACCCGCAAAGGCAAGGGGTGAATATCTATTCGGGGCATCAAAAGCGCGCGATGGGAATGGAAGTTGCAACCTGAGTGGTGCAAGGAAGGTAAGCTGCCGGGGTCCCAAAGGTAACCGAAATGCAGCGGCCGTACTTACAGACGTTGTCAAAATGATTATCGAAATGCGCACCTACAAGACGACGCCGGGGATGCGTTCCCGCTTTCTTGACGGGTGCCCCTACCGTCGATTTGCAGGGTGCGCGGAACGGCAGGTATTGTGGCAAGGGTCATTGCCTGCAACTTCCCGTTGGCTTCTGTCGGAGAATAACTATGCGTGTTTTGCGTCTTGTGCTGGCCTGTACGGTCTGTTTGCTCGCGCTTCCGATGACTGCTGCGGCGGCAGTGCAGCTACCAAATCTCTTCTCCGATCACGCGGTTCTGCAGCGCGACCGCCCGGTCCGCATCTGGGGTTGGGGTCACGCCGGAGAGAACGTCACTGTCCGCTTCCATAGCCAGACAGTCACCACGCAGACCGATCCGGTTGGCTATTGGGAAGCGTGGCTCAAACCGGAGTCTGCCGGAGGACCCTACACGCTGACGGTAAGCGGCGACTCCACCCCCAATCCTCTGGAGCGGACGGATATTCTGGTCGGGGATGTGTGGCTGGCTTCAGGACAGTCGAATATGGAGTTTCCCCTCGCCGGCTTTACCGGCACCGTCCCGGCACCGCTGAAGGACGGAGAAAAGGAGATTGCCTCGGCGAACCATCCGCGGATTCGCTTGCTTGTTCAGAAAAAAGCAACATCCCCTGTCCCGCTCAACGAGGCTTCGGACGCCTGGACGGAATGCACTCCGGATACCGCTCGTCACTTCTCCGCGGTCGCTTACTTCTTTGGCCGTGAGATCTCGGAGCGCGAAAATGTTCCCGTTGGGCTCATTGACACTACCTGGGGCGGCACACCCGCCCATTCCTGGATCAGTCCCGAGGCATTGGCAAGCGCCAATCTCACCTCAGTCTTTGTAGATGGGGGAACGATCGCCCAGGATCAGGGGCGGGCTGACCAGATCCGGGCCAATAACGCACGCGAAGATGCCGCTCTGCAGGCGGAAGGAAAGCCGCCTGCTACTCACCCGCGCATCGCTTACGATCATGGAGGAGCGTGGGCTCCTGGAACTCTGTTCAACGCCATGATCGCCCCCTATACGCGCTTCACCATCAAAGGTGTCCTTTGGTACCAGGGTGAAACCGACAGCGATGCCAAACGCGCGCCTTACTATTTTCGAGTTTTCTCCACGCTCATCTCCGACTGGAGACACCAATGGGGCGAGGGAGACTTTCCCTTCTTCTTCGTGCAGATTTCCAGCTTCAATTCGACCGCTCCCGGTTGGCCGCTGGTCCGGGACGCTCAGCGACGCACCCTGATCTTGCGCAATACCGGCATGGCGGTCACGCTTGATGTGGGCACCCCGGACAACGTCCATCCACCCGACAAGCAAACGGTCGGCGACCGCCTGGCGCTGGCCGCCCGGGCCACGGTATATGGAGAAAAAATCGAGTACAGCTCGCCGGAATTTCTGCAAGCGACCACGGAGCCAAGCGCAATGCGCGTTTGGTTCACCCACGCCGAGGGACTCACCACACGTGGTCAGGAAGTGGGCGGCTTTGAGCTTGCCGGAGACGACCATAACTTCCTGCCCGCCACGGCAAAGATCGAAAAGATTGGGGGCAGCGATACGGTCCTGGTCTCGTCTCCCAAAATCGCCTTTCCTCGTTTTGTGCGTTACGACTGGTCGGGCGTGGTGACAACCTTCCTCTACAATCGCGCCGGTCTGCCCGCCGGGACATTCACCTCGGAATGATTGCGCCTGGAAAGCGCGACGCTGCTCTGTGTCAATCTTTCGTGAATCAGACGCCAGTCCCATTGACGACGCCCACACGGTGCCCTAGATTCACAGGACATGGAAGATACAAATTTCGACCAACTTTTGAGTGATTACAGACAGGCAATCGACAGCTGGGTGGACGCGATTCGCGCCGAAGAGGCTTTGGCCAACGACGATCACTCCATGGTCGAGATGGAAAAGTGGGATGCGGCCGGCTTTGTCGCCCACGATGCGGAAGCCAAGGCAAAGAAGGCGCGCGACCGGTATAAGAACGCGCTACGGAAGAAGAATTACGGCTTCTGATCAGCCTTTACAAATCCCTAACAACTCCACATCGCAATCCTTATTCTTACGCCCCTGCAGACGTACCCGTGGGAGTCGCAAACAGAAGAGGGCCGCCATTACGGCTGCTGACTTCCACTTGGAAAGCTCGCTTCGTTTCGTTGCCGAAAATGTCGATCACCCGTACGAGGATGCGATGATTACCCGCCTCTTCGTACGGGTGATCGACGGATACGAGCGGGAGCCTTCTTTCTTTGCGCGTTCGGTACGCCGCCCAGCCCTGCAGGAACGTATCGTTCTGAGAGTCCCAGTCCACGGCCCAGTAGTCGACATAGTCGGACCAGGTCGTTACCCTGCTGCGCACGTCTTCGGGAACCAGTTCGGGATGCAAAACAACAAAGTCCTTGAGCGCCACGTGCACGGTGAAATTGTTTGATTGCTTAATCTCCGCTTCCAGGTAAGCCAGGGGGAAGAAACGCACGTTACCGCTGCCGGTTGCCTCGTGCTCCATCACCTCTCGCGGTATCCGCAAGAGAAAAAGGTCGACCCCTTTCTTGCGGGCGCTCCCGACCATCACGTCGCATCTTCCGGCTTCCCAGTCCCAGGCGAGCACGTGCAATGCTCGCTGCTTCAAGGTTGCGCATTCGTCCACCGCGGCTTCCATCGCAAGCTTTGTCAGCGGCGCATCCACGGATCCGACGTGCACAAGCGCCTCACTCGTATTGCCGTGAATGTACGCGCGGCCGTCCACCGGTTGAGCACCGTAGAGCTTGAGCATGAACGCGACATACGCGCGCTGGTCGCGCTCACCGAAATGAGTTCCCTGCCAGTATCGGCGCTCATACGTGCCCAGGCTGAGCATCTCGAAGGGCCTGCACTCCTTGATCCCAAGCAAGCGCTTCCTGGTGGCGTGAATGCCCCAGCGGCCCAGGTCGCAACCAATCCAGCGGCGATTGAGCTTTTCGGCAACCGAAAGCATGGTGCCGGAGCCGCTGAAGAAATCGGCTACGAGATCGCCCTCGCAGGACGCTGCTTGCACGATCCGCTGCAGCAGAGCCTCGGGCTTCTGAGTGGGGTATCCGCAGTTCTCCGTGCGATCAGCAGGCTGGAGCATGGAGATTCGCCAGACATCGTCCACGGTCCGCTCATCGGTCTCGCGATACATTACTTTCCCGTCGGCGCCCTTCGCGTTGACGATTGCCGCTTTCTCCCTGTCCCACTGGCGGACTAGCTGTTTTACTTTGCCTTCCGCCCGTTTCTCGAGTTGTGGATTGAACCGATAGGACGCACTCTTGCGATACCAGAACACCACATCGTGATTGGAGGCAAAGCGTTTCACGTTGCCTTGAAATTTGTTGTAGTAGTGCCACACGATCTCGTTGAGGAAGTTTTCCGCGCCGAAGACTTCATCGGCGGTCGCTCGCAACAAGTGACCCACGTGCCAGTCGCAGTGCAGGAACAGGCTCCCGCTGGGAGAAAGCAGATCACGGATCAGCCGCAGGCGTTCTGCCATCATCGCCAGGTAAGAGCCCACACCGATCTTCCATGTGTCTCGATACGCAGTCTCGTCCTTAGACGATGATTGCCTGGTTATTTCCTGCTCTCCAATTTGGGTCGTGAAGGAAAAATCTCCGCCCGTAGCAAAGGGCGGGTCGATGTAGATAAGGTCCACCTTACCGGCAAACTCTTCTAGCAACGACCCCATCACGAGCAGGTTGTCGCCCCATATGAGCTTGTTCCGCCATTCCGCCTGGCGCTTGGGCTCGGCATGGTTGAAGATCTCCGTCACCTGAAAGGGCAGGTTGGCCCGCGGGGCTTGAGCCAGCGTGCCATCCTCGTTGTACTTGCCGGGCCACACCAGCTCAGTTTTGGTGACTTGGATCTTTGCCATGATGGCGCCTTACTTAGAATATTCGCTCTGCTGCGGTGACAGCTGAACCGCAGGTCCCTCCACTACGCTACGCTCCGGTCGGGATGACAATTCTGTGGGACTATTGACAGTCATTCGGTCAGACGCTTTTGAGGCCAGTTTCTGAAACAGAATTGTCATCCCGACCGGCAGCCGTTAGCGTAGTGGAGAGCCTGCCCTGAGCGAAGTCGAACGGGGATCTGCGGTTTCCATTTCAAGCGAAAGCGCAAGTGAAGGGTAACTACTCCGCGTCGAACAAGTTGGCGGCAGCGCCGTCCATACTCTTCGCGTTCACTTCGGCGCGGTCCTCCGCGAACCACGACGCTTGAGCATGCAAGAGTG
The DNA here is from genome assembly GCA_963736535.1 of uncultured Acidobacteriaceae bacterium. GTDB lineage: Bacteria > Acidobacteriota > Terriglobia > Terriglobales > Acidobacteriaceae > PALSA-350. The sequence continues at coordinate 224,969 of CAVTPN010000001.1, read as the reverse complement.
AAACCGCGTGTTCAATAGACCGGTAGCCACACTCAATGTCGTGCCGTAGCAATTCTTCAAGTTCGGAACGACTCTGAATATCCATGACAATAGGCTACCTGAATTTCAACGGCCCTCGACCAGAACTCGCGGGCATGGTACCACCTTGACAAATGGCCAGATCCAGACTCACATCAATCGAAACGAGTTAAGGGACGGCGGCGGGGTTCAACCTACGAAAAAGAATCGACCCATAAGTCCTGATCGACCAATCGTAATCATGATGGAGATAATATGCACTTGTTGTGGATGAGGGTCTTCTATGGTTTGGCGTTGTGTGCCATTCCCTTGCACGCCATGGCTCAAGCTGGTATCCGGAACAGCCAGGTGAAGATTTCCTTCTCCTGCGGGCAAGGCTGTCTTTGGGAATATGGTGCAACGCAAACGGGTTCCACCTATCAATTTGCTCCTCCAACTTTCTTGATCGATGGAAAGCGGATTTCCGCTGCAGTGCAGCATTTCACCCCGGTAGGAACGCCAACCCATCTGGGCAACGGCGTTACGGAATATTTCTTTGCAGGCACGCTCGCACAAGACCCTCATCTACAACTGCGCGTTCAGTTCCAGGTCAATGACGTAGTTCCAGTCATTCGCTTTCGCTACCTGCTTGAAGCGGATCAACCGCGAACACTCAACGGCACAAACGGCCTCGCCTACCTGCAAACTTCTCTCAAGCAATTACCGCAGGCGGAGGAAGTCACGCTTTCCAACTTTGCGCAGCTCACACACAGTTACACACTTTTCGAACAACCGATTGAAGACCGCTACTTCCAGGATCGCGGGACCCTTATGGGCCCTATCCTTGCGGCTAGCGATCGCCATCGCAGCTTTCTGCTCGCTTATGAACATGGCTCCCAGGTTCCGGATGCATTTCTGCGCTATCAGCTCAGCCCTGATCGAAGCGTTCGCCTGACATCGGTTAAGGGTAACTATGTCCCCGGGCAAATGGTGGATGCCGAGCATCCCTTCCAAACCATTTGGATGGAGACCGCCGCGGCGCAAGGCGGGATCGATCCACTTGCTTCCGTGTATCGCCAGTTCGTGCTGAAATACATGACGCAGAATCCAGCGACACGAAAACCCTACATCTTCTACAACACCTGGAACTTTCAGGAACGCAATAAGTGGTGGAATGGCAAGCCCTATCTTGCATCGATGAATGAAGACCGCATCCTCAAAGAAATTGACGTGGCCCACCGGATCGGAGTGGATGTCTTCGTGCTGGATACAGGCTGGTACGAGAAGACAGGCGACTGGACGGTAAGCACCAAGCGTTTCCCCGATGGACTGAAAACGGTCAAGCAGAAGCTGGATGGCTACGGCATGCAACTCGGTTTATGGTTTGGCCCCACGACCGCTGCTGCATCCAGCCGGGTGGTGCGCGAGCACCCTGAATGGCGCAGATCCTGGAATGGACAAGTAGGCGAACCTCAGGAAGTATGGGAGACGGAGAAGAGTTACAAGATGTGCATGGTCAGCGGGTACGCTGATGCCTTCGCCGATGAGCTGATCCGCCTTGCCAAAGAGGTGGGCGTTACTTATTTCAAGTGGGATGCGATTGCTCAGTACGGATGCAACGACCCGCATCACAACCATGGCAACGAGAGCAACACCCCGCAGGAGCGGTCTGACTCGTATGGATTTCAACTCGTCCAGTACATGAGCCAGGTGGCGGATAAGGTCGCCGCTGCGGTGCCGGGAGCGATTGTTGACTTTGACGTGACGGAAGGTGGCCGGGCCATGGGCCTGGCGTTTCTTTCCTCTGGGAAGTATTTCCTGATCAACAACGGACCTTACTACCAAAACTATGACATACCCATCGATTTAGAGCGGACTAACTCAAACCTGTTCTTCTACCAGGGGCCGGCGCGCACCTGGATCGCCCGCTCACCGTTAACTTTCGATAAATGGATCCCGTCCACCTTGTTTCTCACTCATTACTTTCCCGATGACCCGCAGCAATGGCAGGAAGTGGATGTTGCCTCACTTATTCTCGGGCAAAACGGAATATGGGGCGATCTGCTGAATATTTCATACTCCGGCGTCGCCTTTATCGGCAATACCCTGGCCAGGTACAAGCAGGTCCGCGACGATATTACGGAAAGCGATCCTGTGGTGGCCGGCATCGTTTCTGCCAGCCCCGAGGTTCACGAAAAAATCTCCGCTCGTACGGGACGGGGTGCGGTCGTGATCTTTGCTACGGAAGGCGGCACCTACCAATACATTACGAGCCATAAAGTGGTGAACGACCATTGGGCCAGCGATGGCGTTACTGTGTCACAAGACTCGGCCGGCCGCGCGAAGATCGAAGCAAACTTCGAGAAGCCGGGAGCAAAGATACTCTTCTTTGGAGTCCACTAATCAATGTAGTCCGGAGCTTTCTTGAGGCGATTAAAGGTTTCAGGGTTGTGCTCGATCCACAATTGCGCGCCGCTCTGCTTGAGGTACGCTTCCATCGCGGCGCGGCTTTTCATGGTTTGTTCCTTGTTCGCTTCATCCGGCGGAGCCTCGGTGGCGTTGCGCTCTTCTGCATAATGCCAGAGATCCCCAGCGATCAGAACGGGTCCAGTCTTGGGTAGCTTCAACGCCAACACCTGGTGGCCGGGAGTGTGGCCCGGAGCGGACTTGATGACTACAGTTCCATCGCCAAACACATCATAGTCGGTGAGCGGGAGGATAATCGTCTTGCTGTTCTTGAGCTGGTCGTATCTGGCCTGTTCCTCTGGCTTCCTGGCGAACATCGCATCCCGCTCGGCCGCATGCACTAACCACGTGGACCCGGCGAATGCGTTGGCGTTGGCAATGTGATCGAAGTGGTAATGGGAAAAGGCGATATATGTGATGTCCTGCGGCGGATAGCCCAGCGCCGCCAATTGCGGCAGCAGAGGCCTGGGGGAACTTATGGTCATGGAGTCCTCCGATTCGGTCGCGGGACCAGCGCCTTTGAACGCGCTGTCCGGGATCAAGCCGACGTCCCACATCAGCGTTCCCTTGGGATGAACGATAAGGTAGCAAGGCACCACCATATCCGTGTTCTTCACGTCCTCCTTCTTTAGCGAGAAATCTGTGGCCTTCAATCCTTTGATTAGGCCGCAGTCAAAGAGGTATACCCTTAAGGACTTCACAGGGGCTGCCTTTTTCTGGGCGGGTGAAGGCTGCGCCGCGAACGCAAAGGCGAGCAGCAAAACGAGTGCTATGCAGGATTTCCGGGTCTTCATCATGACTCCCATTTCGAGCTACTGGATAAATTCAAACTATTTCAGATTGATCGGATTATCCCAGGCGCCGCTTCCCGTCGAGTCCCATACGGAAAGTCGAATCCACTTTTTGCCGGTGGCGTCGAAGGGAATCTTGAGCTCTTTGGTGCCGAATGGCATGGTGTCCTTCAGATCAATGAATTTGTGCTCGGTTTTGTTACCGTCGCCCCACACCAGGTCAGCGAAGTCGAGCGGGAACGTGTATTCGATGCTCGCTGTATAAAGGCTGTTCGCGCCGCTGCCCTGGACCCCCCAATTGTGGAATAGCACTTCACCATTGGTGCCGTAAAAATCTCCGCGCCGAATCGCCTCCAGAACCGGAGACCAGCTTTCGTTGTACATGGGAACTTTATCCAGCTTGAGATAGTTGATGGCCAGCTGGGGATAGGTTTCATCGTCCGGCCACTTGGTATATGTATCTCCTTCGGTAATCATGTATTTCGCCTTGGGCGCCCAGTTGCTCATGTCGTCTTCGACCCCGAAGCAGCGGACTTCGCATTCTTCTTTCTCCGACAAGTCCACCGGAAGAGATTCCCATGAGGCGCCGATAAACCGGTCGCTGAGGAAAAACGCCTTGTCTTTATAGGCTCTGGGATAGCCTTCTGAGTTCTTGGTTTCCGGGTGCGTGGTCCACATGATGGCATTCTCTTTGTTGATAAAGTTCAAAATGTCTTCCGCGGAGCCAAGATGATAGACGTGGCCATACTCTGGAAGATCCTCTTCGAATGGCTGGCCCTCTGGACGGTTATTGCCTGTACTCGGCCCAGCTTTCGGTTCATGCGGGCCCAAAGTATGGGTATAGTAAACCGGCTTTGGAGTCATCAGGTACCAATGGCCGCCGATGTAGGCATCGGGCTCTTCTGCCGGAATGACCAAGAAGTCTTTGTCGGAGACACGCTGCGAGCCTTCAAAATAGACTTTCTGCTCCGCGAAGCGAATAGGCCCGGGATCGCTGGGATGCGAGTCGTCGTGGAAGTCACCCAGGTAGAGGATGTTCACTCCCAGGGCGCGGAAGACCGCGACCCAGGGTGGCTGATAATCCAACGTCTTGCGATCACGCAGCTGTTCGTTGAAGTCCATGTGGAAGTGGCCGGTCATGACCTTGTAGCCGGGCACAGGCTTGAAAACATCATTGTGTGTATAAGCGAGGACGGCGTCTCGAGTGGACCGATCGTCGCCCGCGTTCAGGTAGTAGTAGACCGCCATGCGCTGCTCAGTCCCGGCAGGCGCGTTGTAAAGCGCATAATTGTCGGCATGACCTCGCGAAGTTTCCGTGCGCCGATTCCATTCGGCGTCGGTCGCACCCCAGGGATGATAACCCTCGCCCTGGTCAGGCCACATGACGCCAAGAGAGAACGAGGAGTCGGTGTCTTTACGGTAGTAAACGTAGCCAAGGTTTACTTCGTCCTCGCGGGCAAAGAAAAACTTGTGGGGCGACGGAAACACGGCCAGAGAACCTGGGCCGACATCCAAAATCGCCATGCGATTGCGCGCCCGCAGCGCGATGGGTTCTGTATTAGGCGCTCCTCCGAAGTATTCGGTTTGCGTGTGCTCGGCGGTATCACGCCATATCAGTTTGGTCTCTGGCGTAACGGAAAAGCCCTTCAAGCCCGCCTTGTAGATGTACGCGACGGAGGGCTCCTGGGTCTTCGCGACCGCTTCCTGGCGGAGCAGGTTTGTTCCCTTGTAGGCAATGAACCGCAGATCGCCCGCAAAGATGCCCAGCTTCAATCCATCAAAGGTGACACTCAGTTGGTTTCCCTCGGTAACTACCTTGCAGGTGCTGGATTGGTAGCTGACAGAGGCATGGGTAATTTCAGCTTCGGTGCGGGGCAAATCGGTGGTGTCACCTCGACCAGGAATCACCAGGGGCGCGTCCCAAAAGGTGTTCCACTTTCGCCTACTTTCCTCTTCGGGCGTGTCCAGGTTTAGGGCCTGCAACTGTGTACGTTGAGCCTGCGAGATGCGCCGCTTCCCGGTCGAGACCTGAAAATCCGGGGACAGATCTTTCCCCAGCACAGTCCATTTGCCGGAACCTGCCCGCGCAGCAAGTTCCTGAACAAATGGCTGCCCGTTCCTTATGCCAAACGACGCCTGAAGTTCCTGGCCGTTTTCACCCTTCCAACTCATCATCACTACGCCGCCGCTGGTGGTCGCTTTCAGCCCATCCGTGGCCTTGTAGCCTTGAAGATCACAGTTCAGCGATTGCGCGGCCGCAACGCCGGTCAACATCGCTAAACTCATCAGCAATCCACGAAAGCTCATCTACCTTCCCCCACACTTTATCCCGGATTCAAGCCGTGAAGATTGCGCGACATCCCCCGGATTTCCTGTTCGCGGTACCAATCGTCGGCCACGTGTGCGGCTTTCATTAAGGAAAGCCGCATGAAGTTCATCCACGCCAGCGAGCTTCACAGGAAATCCGGGTCCGCGCGGTACCTGCTGTTTGACGCAGACGGAAATGGTTTTGGCGATAGAGGGCTCACTATAGCGGAATTTCCTGGGCGTTGAATAGCGATATAGGTGACAAACCTGTTGCTGACCGGTTACAAGGAGAGTGGCTCAAGCCGCCGCGGGCTATCCACAAGCCCTTTAAGAGGAGGAACACCGTAGTATGCCCGATCAGTCACTCGCTCTGACGGCTCTGCTTCATCCCGTGACTGCCGGCGCTGGCTTTTTGATCACCGCACTGCCGCCCAGGACGCAGCTCATTCATCTGTCCGCGGTGGATGTGCTGATTATCGCGGTCTATTTCGCGATGGTCCTTTTCATCGGCTTCTATGTAAGGAGCGGCACCAAGACCAGCAAAGAGTTCTTTATGGCTGGGCGGGAGATGACGGCGTGGATCGCGGGGCTCAGCTTCGTCTCCGCGAACCTCGGCTCGCTGGAGCTGATGGGCTGGGCCGGTTCCACGTATCAATACGGCATACTCGCGCTGCACGCTTACTGGGTCGCGGCCATACCAGCCATGTTGTTTCTGGGCCTGGTGATGATGCCGTTCTACTACATCTCGAAGGTCTACTCCGTTCCCGGATATCTGCATCTGCGCTTCGGTAACCCCACACGGGCATTCTCCGCCATCAGCTTCGCCTTCATGACGATCCTGATGAGCGGCATCAATATGTACTCGATGGCCCTGGTGATGAAAGTCGTTCTGGGGTGGAACCTGAACTTCAGCATCTGGCTCTCTTCCCTGGTGGTGGCGATCTACGTGGCTCTGGGAGGGCTGCGGTCCGCGATCTTCAATGAGATTCTGCAGTTCGTCCTGATCTGGGCGGGGGCTCTGCTGGTTCCCATACTCGGCATGATTGAAGTGGGCGGCTGGAGAAATCTTACGCAGCGGATCCAAACCAATTTAGGGCGGTCAGACTACACCCACCTTTGGAGCACGATGGGCCATTTCAAGGATAATCCCATGGGGGTCCACTGGACCGGCCTTGTTCTGGGCTGGGGTTTTGTGCTGTCGTTTGGTTACTGGACTACCGACTTTCTGGTGGTGCAGCGGGTGCTCGCGGCCAATAGCCTGCGCTCCGCCCGGCTGGCGCCCATTATCGGCGCGGCCTTCAAGATGATGGTGCCCCTCATCGTCATTCTTCCTGGACTTCTGGCGTTGGCCGTTTTGCCGTTTCATTTGCTGCCCGAAGGCGTGGCCGTGGCCACCAACGGGCACAGCTACAACGAGGTGCTTCCCCTGATGCTGGTGCGCTATTGTGGCCCTGGGCTTATCGGGCTCGGCGTCACTGCGCTGATCGCAGGTTTCATGTCGGGCATGGCAGGCAACGTGAGCGCATTCTCGACGGTATGGACCTACGACATTTATGGGGCGTTCCTGAACAAGAAGGCCGCAGACGCGCATTACGTGGCGATGGGCCGTTGGTGCACGCTGATCGGAGTGCTGGTATCCGTAGGGACCGCGTACCTGGTGCAGCATTCCGCCAGCATCATGGACTATGCCATGCAACTTTTCAGCTTCTTCATCGCTCCACTTTTTGGGACCGTGATCCTGGGCATGCTCTGGAAGCGCGCGACCAACCAGGGTGGCTTCTGGGGTCTGCTCGCAGGCACGTTAACTTCGATCGGCCTTTGGATTTGGGTGGTAAAAGACCCCTCCGCCTTACGTTATGTCGCGCTCTCTCCGGACGCGAAAGAGATGGCGGAGAATATGTATCGCGCGTTGTGGGCCTGGGTGGTTTGTGTGGGCGTTACCGTACTGGTGAGCCTGGTGACGAAGCCGCGGAGCGTGCACGAACTGGAAGGGCTGGTCATGGGGGTCACTACGTTGCCGACGAAGGACAAATGCGAGTGGTACCAGGAACCAATATTCTGGGGAGGGGTTGTCGCTGTGGTTTTTGTGGTTCTGAATATTGCGCTTTGGTAGATGACCCCTGCGAGTCTGTGCCCTAACACTCTAAACAGGACGAATACTCCTGGTTCCTGACGAAGGACGGGTGCCCCATATCTCGCTCGTTTTTTGCGAGATGTGGGATTCCACCACTCTCTCCCTTTGACTCTCGATTCAACCGATGCACTTAGCGGTCAAAATCGGTGGTATCCCATATCTCGCGAAAAACGAGCGAGATATGGGCACCCGTCCTTCGCAGGGAACGAGAACCGTACCTCAGCGGCTAATCGACGGCTGTGGACAAGAGACGTGGCGATAGCCGCACAAAGACTGTAGAAATAGTTATTGGAGGATGGATGGCTCGGCCCTGGATTAAAACATGGATGTGCCTGCTGCTGCTCTTGTCGGCCAGCTGCGTATGGGGAGCGCCCAACCCGGACTGGACAACGCCGATTGCACCGTTTCGGATTGCGGACAATCTGTACTACGTGGGAAGCAAGGATCTGGCGTCGTACCTGGTGGTGACTCCCAAGGGCGATATCCTGATCAACTCCAGCCTGGAAAGTTCGCCTCCGTTGATTCAAAAGAGCGTGGAACAGCTTGGGTTTCACTTCAACGACATCAAGATCCTGCTGATCAGCCATGCACATTCCGACCATGACGCGGGCAGCGCAGAGATCAAGCGGCTGACGGGCGCAAAGTACATGGTGATGGATGGTGATGTGCCCGTAGTAGAGAGCGGAGGCGCCAAGGACTTCAACTACCCTAAAGACCTCTATCCGGCGGTGAAGGTGGATCGTGTGTTGCACGACGGCGATGTGGTACGGCTGGGGGGCGTGGTGCTGGTCGCACATAAGACGGCGGGTCATACCCGCGGCTGTACCACCTGGACGATGCGAGCGCCCGTGGGCGGCCAACTTCGCGACGTGGTGATTGTAGGAAGCTGGAATGTGAACCCCGGGTTCCGTTTGGTAAACCTGCCCGGACGACCCGCTTCCTATCCTGGCATCGCCGCGGATTATCAGCGAACCTTCGTTACCTTGAAGGGGCTGCCATGCGATGTGTTCCTCGGGGCGCACGGAGCTTACTTTGGAATGCTCGAAAAACTGCAACAAGCGCAGGCTGGAGCGGGAGAGAAGGTCTGGATTGACCCGGAGGGTTATCGGGCAGCCGTGGCGGAGCGGCAACAGGCATTTGAGGCGGAGTGGAAGCGCCAGCAGGGCGGCGGCTAGAGCTCGACACACACTGCAGTTACCGCGGCAGTCGGTCGATCGTGGCCTGATCCGGTGTTCCGTTGAAGTATTTTGTCAGGGCGTCGGCGAACACATGGTTTCCAAGGATCTGAAACGGAGAGCCATGCGCGACCACCCAGGCAAAGAGTGTGACCGAGGAGTGAAACTTTAGATCGTCGGGATAGCCGAAGATGTCGTGGACGGAACGACCGTCCACGGCGTTGACCAGGGCGGTGCAGTCGCGAAGGCGGTCGCCAAGGACGGGATGAATGAGGTAGGCGTCGGCCTCGCCAGGACCGGAAATGGCAAAGCGATGCGCCAAAGGACTTGAACCGAGACCTCTTATCTGGGGGAAGACGAACCACATCCAGTGGGATTGCTTTTGTCCAGCCAATAGCTCCGAGCGCACTTGTTTAAAGCAGGAGGCTTGCGCGTCGACGAATCGCTGCAGAAGGTAAGGATCGGTGGCTTCCCCATTCGCCTCAGTCGTCATTGCGTTTCCTTTATGGCATCTTATGGTCGCGCCGGTGATGCTGAAAGGTTACTCTCGGCATAGAGGTCCGCGCCATCACAGTTGCCTGCCCGTTCGCGGGCTGATACCGCTAACAATCCAATAAGGATGGGAATGCTCGGGAAAGCGTTACGCAAGGGCAAGCTGTATATGAATCCGGTGCCTACCTCGGTGGGTGGGTGGTCCACATTCTTGCAGGTACTGTGGCGCTATCTGACCAACCGGGAGGAACGCACACCAAAACGCAGCCCGGGACCGTTCCGCACGGATACTCGGGTCTATGAGGATCCACCGGCAAGTGGTTTGCGGGTGACGTGGATGGGGCACTCGTCGATGCTGCTGGAGATCGACGGGGTACGGGTGCTGATCGATCCCGTGTGGGAGCAGCGGGCCGCCCCGTTCGAGTGGGCGGGGCCAAAGCGTTTCTTCGCCCCTCCTCTGCCCCTGGAGGAGATGCCGCGGATCGATGTAGTGCTTCTCTCGCACGACCACTACGACCATCTTGGGGCGCACACCATCGGGCTCCTGGCGCAGAACCAAGCGACTGCCGGGGCGCAGTGGGTGACGACGCTTGGCGTGGGCGACATCCTTCGGAAGCTGGGCGTGAAAAGTGTTCGCGAATTGGACTGGACAGAGAGTATGCGGGTAGGGGTTCTGGAGTTGACCGCACTGCCGTCGCGCCACTTCTCTGGACGGAGCCTCCTCACCCGATTCGAGACGCTGTGGGCTTCGTTTGTTCTGGCCGGCCCCAGACACCGTGTCTACTACGGCGCGGATTCAGGGGAATGGGAGGGATTTAAAGAAATTGGGCAAGCGTATGGGCCATTCGATCTGACCATGCTGGAGATTGGCGCCTTCGATCCCATGTGGGCAGATATTCATATGGGGCCGGATGGAGCGGTGAGGACATTTCGGACCATGGGCGCCACGGGACTGATGATGCCCATTCACTGGGGGCTGTTCAGTCTTGCGCTGCATGGTTGGCGGCAGCCGATCGAGCGGGTATTTGCCGCTGAGGGCCTGAAGATTTGGGCGCCGGAGCCGGGAATGCCGACCGAAGTAGTACCGGGGACTGAAGTGCGATCGGAGTGGTGGCGGCGGGGAGGGGTGGGGCCACAGTTTGCGAAACTCCGCCTGACGCTTATGGTTAACTATCAACGCATGTTTGCCAAATCGTTTTGCATCGCACTGTCGTTTTGCGCAGCCATCCCGGTTCACGCTCGCGCCCAGGCGGCCGCTGATTCCTATCGCGCTTCCTATCGGACATGGGGAGTCTATGGCGGCGGACCGGATAACATTCATTATTCGAGCCTCGACCAGATCAACCGCGATAACGTGCATTCCTTAGAGGTTGCCTGGACCTTCGATAGCGGAGACCAGCATCCACAATCGGAGATGGAGTGCAATCCGATCGTGGTGGATGGGGTCTTGTATGCGACCACGCCAAACGGGGACGTGGTCGCCCTGGATGCAGCGACAGGCGCACTGCACTGGCGGTTCGACGCCAATCAAGGTCTCAAGAACGTTGGCAAGGTACGCACCCGGGGCGTGACCTATTGGGCCGACGGAAAGGATCAGCGCATCTTCGTTGGCGTGCGCCAGTATCTCTTCGCACTGGACGCCCAAACGGGAAAGCCGGTTACCGCTTTTGGCAAAGCGGGTCACATCGATCTGCGCGAAGGTCTGGGCCGTGAACCCTTGAATTGGGTCACGATGACCAGCCCGGCGGTGGTTTACAAGGATCTTGTGATCGTCGGCGGCGCGATGAGTGAGGTGCTCCCCGCCTCTCCAGGAGATATTCGCGCCTTCGATGCGCACAGCGGGCAGGTCCGGTGGTCTTTCCATACCATTCCTCACCCTGGCGAATTGGGATACAAGACATGGCCTAAGACGGCGTGGACGTATAGCGGGTCAGCCAACAATTGGTCCGGCATGTCGCTCGATGTGAAGCGCGGAATTGTGTTTGTCCCCACCGGCTCGGCAGCCTCGGACTTTTACGGCGCCAATCGACTCGGCGACGATTTGTTTGCTAACTGCCTGATCGCCCTGAATGCAGAGACCGGCCAGCGCATTTGGCATTTCCAGTTGGTGCATCACGACATCTGGGATCGCGACCTGCCGGCGCCACCCGCTCTGGTGACGGTGAAACGCAAAGGGCAAGACGTGGATGCGCTGGCCCAGACGACCAAGCAGGGGTTCGTCTTTCTCTTTGATCGAGAGACGGGCAAGCCGCTGTTTCCGATCAAGAGCCGGAGCTATCCGCCGTCGGATCTTGAGGGCGAGGTCACGGCGAAAAAGCAGTCGCTGCCCGTGCTGCCGGCTCCTTACGCGCGGCAAAAAGTGACCGCGGATATGATTACGACGCGCACTCCCGAGGCTCACCAGGAAGCACTCGACCATTTCATGAAAGTGCGCAGCAACGGGCAGTTCATTCCCGGAAGTACGCAGGGCACCATCATCTTTCCCGGCTTCGATGGAGGTGCGGAGTGGGGCGGAGGCGCTTTTGATCCGACCAGCGGCCTGTTCTATGTAAATGCGAATGAAATGGCCTGGATCTTGCGCCTGGTTCCGCAGAAGCCACGCACGGCTGAGGCCAATGGGCGAGACATTTTTCTGCGCAACTGTTCCGCTTGTCACCGTTCCGATCGGACCGGAGCACCTCCAGAGTTTCCTTCCTTGATTGGCGTAGCCGATCGCTACGATGAGGGGACGGTGAAGCACCTTATCTCGCAGGGTGCCGGCCGCATGCCCGGATTCGCCAACCTGGGTGAGGATCAACTGCAGGCCGTATTTGAATACGTCTATTACGGCAAGGAAGTGGTGGTGAAAGACAACGGGCCATCGCCCCTGGATGCAAAATATATCAGCGACGGATACAATAAATTCCTCGACAAGGACGGCTATCCCGGCCATTCAACCGCCGTGGGGCACTTTAACCGCAATCGATCTGAGCAGCGGCAAAACCGTGTGGAAGATTCCTCTCGGGGAGTATCCGGAACTTGCCGCCACGGGGCTCACCGGCACAGGCAGCGAGAACTACGGCGGCCCGGTTGTGACTGCGGGTGGCCTGCTGTTTATCAGCGCCACCAGCTACGACAAGGTTTTTCGCGCGTTGGACAAGACCACCGGTAAGGTCCTGTGGCAGACCACGCTTCCCGCGGCCGGAAATGCCACGCCTTCCACGTATGAAGTGAATGGCCGGCAATACATCGTCATTGCCGCCGGCGGAGGAAAGTCCCCTGCGCCCTCAGGCGGCAGCCTGGTGGCCTTCGCGCTGCCCAAATAGCGTGGCCGGCAAGCGCCGTGCGTGCGGATAGGGTTCTCTGCTACCATGCAGCGCATGCTCACTCGCCGGACTCTCGTAGGCATGACAGCAGCATCGCTAGCTGGCCGTGCCCTTGCACCTGCAAACCTCGCCGCACAGACGCCGGCCGATTCTGGCCAGGCAAGCACACAGTTCTCCGTCATGATTTGGACGTTGAACAAACTCGGCACCTTCGAAGAAAACCTGGACCGCGTTGCGCTGGCTGGCTACCACCACGTGGAACTCGTCGGAGAATTCAAGAAATGGTCCGAGGATGATTATCGCCGCATCCTCGCGCGCATGCAGACGTTGAAGATCTCGGTGGATGCGACCTCTGGCGTGGGCCCAGGCTTCGCGGACCCCTCCGGAGGGGATGCGTTCCTCACCGCCCTGAAGGATCTGATCCCAGCCGCCAAGCGATTGGAGTGTAAGCAGATTATTCTGCTCTCGGGTAAGCGCATCGAGGGCGCCCCCGCCGGGAGCCAGCATACGGCATCTATCGAGGCGCTGAAACGCGCCGCGGATGTGCTTAGCAGCGCGGGCCTGGTAGCAGTGATCGAACCCATCGACCGGATTGAGAACCCGACCATCTACCTGGATGGCGTGACCGAGGCCTTTGAAATTGCGAAGGCTGTGGGCAGCCCCAACGTGAGAGTGCTGTATGACGTCTATCACGAGCAGCGGGAGTTCGGAAATCTGATCGAAAAGTTCGAGGCTCACATTGACCAGGTGGGCTTGATTCACATCGCCGACGTTCCCGGACGTCACGAGCCTGGCACCGGAGAGATCAACTACTTGAACATTTATCGCAAGCTGGCTCAGTTGAGCTACAAGGGTACGATTGCGATGGAGTTTTACCCTACTGGCGACATCGTGGAAACGCTACGGCGCGCAAGAGATCAGGCTCGGTTGCTGGTTTCCTGACGGGTCCCCATATTGAGATCTGCTTGAGATCTAGCGGGGAACAGCAGGTCCACTTCGCTACGCTTCAATCAGTTTCGACCCATTGGTCCAACGATCGGCGCAATCGGCACGTCCACCGTAGCTATGAACCGCGAGCCTTCAGGACCGTAGATGGCTCGCGGCTCTGGAAACAACTTCAGACACAACGGATAAAGCACGGTGGGCAATACCAGCGCAGCCACCAAGGATACATCGAGGCCCCCGGCCAGATTGCCCAGCCAGCCTACGAAATGATCGGGGATATTCACCGCCAGCAACGCAACCACTGAAGATGGAATCCACGCGGCCATGCCCGCCACATTCCAACCGCCCTTGAACCAGTATGGTCCGCCGGTTTGCCCACGATTGAAAATCTGCATCGCGTCCGGAATATAAAATCCCCGGCGCACCACGTATCCAATCATCATGATGACCATCCATGGCGTGGTCGTGACGATGATCAGCGAGACGAACGTCGAAATAGACCCAAAGAGACTGAAATAGAACCGGCCGGCAAAGATAAGCACGCAAGCCAGGGTGCCGATCAACAAAGTGGCCCGCGGCCGGCTGAGACGCGGAAAAACACTGGAGAAGTCGAGCCCGGTTCCATACAGAGACGTGGTCCCGGTAGACATGCCGCTCAACACAGCGAGCAGGAGCAACGGCGCCAGAAAATAAACCGGCGCTACCGTCAACAAGCCGCCCGTGTAATCGGCGCGTGCGAGATAGTCCGGGGCACGCCTGGCAACGACCGAAGCGGTAATCACCCCAAAGAGAAACGGCAAGCAAGGTGAGCCATTGGGCAGCGATCGTGGCCGTGATGAGTTTCGGCTTGCTGGTGCTGCGCGGCAGGTATCGCGTCCAGTCCCCGAGAAATGCACCAAAGGAAATGGGATTCGATAACACGATCAACGCCGAGCTGATGAAGATCGGCCAGAATCCTCGGGCGCCCCAGCGTAGACCAGATCCGGCATAGCCGGGGTCGAAGAGAGTCCAAAAAGCAGCCAGGCCCAGGACGAACAAGGCGGTACTGGCAACGACCGCGATCTTGTTGACCAACAGCATCATGCGAAAACCATAGATACAAACAATCAGCACGCTCAGTGCAAAAACCGCGTACACCAGGGCAACCTGAAGGTCTGACCCGCGGATGTGAAACACCAGGCGTGCTGCGCCAACCACCGCGTCACCACTCGACCAGACGCTAATGGCAAAGAAGGCGATGGCGGTGAGAAGACTCAGAAAGGAGCCGACGATCCGGCCGACAACCCCGAAGTGCGCGCTGGAAGAAACTGCATTGTTCGTCCCATTGATAGGACCGAAAATCGACATGGGCGCCAGGATGAGCGAACCGATGACCACGCCCAGAACCGCTGCTGCGGTGGCCTGCCAGAAAGAAAGTCCAAACATGATGGGGAACGCGCCCAGCACCGCGGTGGCAAGGGAGTTGGCTCCTCCCCAGCACAGGCGCATGAAGTCAAAAATTGATGAGTCGCGGTCCTGGTCGGGGATGGATTCGACCCCGTGCTGCTCGACCGTGGTGACCGATGCGTCAGTCACTGATCGCGTCCAGCTGGATTTCCACCAGCCATTCCGGATCCACCAGCCGCCTCACTTCCACCAGGGTCGATGCCGGAGGCTTCTCGCCAAAGGCCGCCTTGGCGATGGGCTTCTCATACTTCATGTACTCATCCATATCCGTCGTGAAGGTATAGATGTGAATCACGTTGGCCCAGGTAAGGTTCACCGCCAGGAGCGCTCGCGTCGCCATCTCGTAAACCACTTTGAGCTGCTCCTGCATGTCGCCCTTGCCGAGGTTTTCACATTGCAGTCCAATGGCGACCTGGCCGCCGATGCGATAGAGATAGCGTCCTTGCGCTCGGACAACATGCGTGTACAGGTTGTCTATCGGTCGATGGAGCGTATCCGGATTGATCAGGTCGATTTGCATCATTTGTCCTTAACTAACAAAAGAGACAGAGTTGCTCGAATAGGAGGTTCGCCGCCAACAGGGATGTGATGTCGGCGCTATCGAACTGAGGGGACACCTCCACCAAATCAGAGCCCACATAGTCCAGGCCCCGCAATGCGCGTACCAGGTTCAGGATTTGCATGCTGGAAAGACCTCCGACCTGGGGAGTGCCGGTTCCCGGAGCAAATGCCGGATCAACCACGTCGATATCGAGACTGAGGTATGTTTTGATGCCCTTGAATGCCTTCAGCTTCTCGCGGATGAGCGGTAGCCCGTGTTCATGGAACTCTTCCGCCGTAACCATCATGATCTTGCGCTCACGCGCATAGTCCAAATCGTTGGCGTCATAGAGCTGACCGCGCAAGCCGATCTGCAGGATGTTCGGCTCAGCTAACAAGCCTTCCTCGATGGCGCGGCGCACGGGCGTTCCGTGAGAATACTTCATACCCCAATATTGGTCCCAGGTGTCGGAGTGCGCATCCAGTTGGATGAGCCCAACCGGTCCGTGAGCAGCGTGGATCGCCCGCAGAATCGGCAACAAGATTGAGTGATCGCCACCGACGCACATGGGCACAGTGCCGGCTTCAAGAATCGGCGCTAAGCCCGCAGTAATTTTCTGGAAGGTATCCTCGATCGAGATCGGGTTGACCGACAGATCTCCGTAGTCGGCAACACGCAGCCGCTCAAAAGGACTAAGGTCAAGCACCGGATGATAGGGCCTGATGATCGCCGACTGCTCTCGAATGCGACGGGGGCCAAACCGGGGGCCCGTTCGATACGTAGTGCCGCCGTCGTAGGGAACGCCGATGAGCGCTACATCTAACCGGCTCTCGTCCGGGATATGCGGAAGCCGCATAAACGTGGCGATCCCCGCAAAGCGCGGATAATCGAGCGCATCGATCGGCATGGGATGCGGTTCGGCAAGCTGTTTAAGTTTGTGGCGGGTGTCGATTACCTTGGCCATATCGGTTGGCTCCATTCGATTTGAGCAGAGGCATGTGCCGATACAACCAAGCCCTTTTTGGCCCAGCACACTTTCTTGCCGTCTTTCATGATGACTTGTCTTAATTGTTAAGTGGGGCGTTGCCTATTTCATGCGCACAGCGCCTGGATTGGTGGCTTCGGGGGAGGTCAAAATCGGATGGAGCGGCAGCGCAGCGGTGTCAATGATACTTCCCTCCTTCATGACCAGTGACATCTTGCGTACGTTCTCAATATCTTCCAAAGGGTCAGCGTCGAGAACCACCAGGTCGGCCATTTTGCCGGGTTCGAGGGTCCCAATCTGATCCAGTTTATGATAGGCCGCCGCAATGTTCCTGGTGGCCCCCTGCAGGATCGCCATGTTGGTCATGCCTCGCTGATGCATCGCCCGCATATCCAGAAATTCGCCTTCACCCAGCGGGGTGCCCACAAAACCTCCCGCAGCGGTGATATCGGGATCGAGTACGCTGGCGTCGGTCGACACCAAAAGGGGCACTCCTGCCTTGATAAGGCGAACCTCGTTCTCCAGGTTGTAACTTACATGTTCCTTGCCGTTGTCCGCATCGGATCCGCGAAACTTGTTGTCGCGCACCTGTTCCTTCTCTGCGTCCGTGAGTAGTCTCCACTGGGTTCCGCAGTAGAACTTCTTATCGAGCATGCGCTGAATGGTGGCATCATCAATACGCGAAGCGTGTGTGATGGAACAGTGTTGTGCCATGTCCACGCCGGCGTCCAACACGGATTTCAGGCCCTCGGCCGACTCCTGGTGGGTTTGAATGATCTTGCCTGCGGCGTGCACCGCCTCGACCATCGCTCGCTGCTGCTCCGGGGTGAAGCGCAACACGTTTTCTTCTCCGGTTGAGCTGTTGATCGGCCTGCCATCGCCGTTGGCGCCGTACTTCACAAAGTCGACCCCCAGCGCCACGTACTTAGTCATCTCCTCACGAACCTGGTCAGGCGTTTTCCAGGATAGGTCCGGGCCGCCGTTCTTCTCAAACATGGCATTGATGCGCTTCTGGAATGCGGGGGTCGCCGCCTCCATGGAGGCCGACGTGGTAAAGACCGCGCGAAAGCCCACGATGTCTCCGGCAATATACATCCGGCTGCCCGGGATTTCCCCGCGATTGATGCGATCGCGCACCCGCATGAGCGGATCCATGGGCCCCATTGAGTCGAAGACGGTAGTAAATCCGTATTTCAAAGCGACCTGCGCTGCCTCTTCTACCAGGCCATCGAAGTTGTTCTCGTAGCGGGCCAGAAACTCTATATGTTCCCAGCCCGGCCAGGAGACAAAGTGAACATTGGCATCCATCAAGCCAGGAACGATGTATTTGCCGCCTAGTTTCACCTCGCGCGCGCCGGCGGGCACAGAGACAGACCCACGCGGGCCCACAGCAACAATCCGCTTGTCCTTAACGACGATGACTCCGTCATGGATTGGGGCACCGCCATTGCCATCGATGATGGTCGCACCGGTAAGAGCCAGGGTCTGCGCCCTGCCTGCCGGCGCAAAGCCAAGACACAACAGAATCAGGATGAGGAGTTCTCTCATAGACCGCATGGGTATCCTTTTTCTCAGAACTCGTAGCGCAGTGCAAACTGCATCACACGCGGGTTGGTGAGTAACCCTGTATAGGTACCAAAATTCGTTGAGTTTGTCAGGGAGGGCTGATTGGAGTTGACGTTGAAGCGAGTGAAGTTGCCCACGTTGAACACTTCCCAGCGAAATTGCAGAGACTGCCCGTCGTTCCACGGCATGGTCCAACGCTTACTCAAAGCAGAATCCCAGCCCAGGAATCCATCGCCGCGCACGGTGTTACGGCTCCCTGATTGTCCAGGATAAGTAAATTCATAAGCGTTGAAGGCAGCAGTCGGATTCTTGAACATGAGCACCTGGCCATTGCTTGCCTTGGTATCCTTCCCCGCTTGGATCGGTGCTATCTGGGTGCCATAGCCGGCATTGGCGCCGTTGGTGGGTAGATTGATGCCGTTGCTGACAGAGAAGGGCAGTCCGCTGGTAAGCCGGTAGATGCCGGAAAACTGCCAACCACCAATCACCGCATCCACCCAGCCAGGAGTGTCGGCGGCGTAGCGTTTTCCGTGGCCAAACGGCAGTTCCGCCACCCAGTTGGCGTTGAACTGCTGGGTCATGTCGAAGTCGGAGACCGCGTACATCTGGCTGGGAGAGAACGCGTTGATAATGTTGGCGGGCACGAGGCCATTGGTCGGGTTGACGCGCGCCGCAGCGGAGGTCAAATCGAGCGACCTGGAGAAGCTGTAGTTCAGATCGAAAGAGAGTCCGTGTGCCGGCCGCTTGCGAAAGGTCACTTGCAACGCGTTGTAGTTCGCGCCGCCCACCGATTGCCAGCCATTCAGAGAATAGAATTGCGGATCGTAGTAGGTATAAGGGCCCAATGAGCTACAGCCATTGGGACAAATGAAACCAGGGATGTCGAGGAAATACGGAATGAAGGTTTCGTTATAGAGGTAGATCTGTTCCATCGAGTAGATGGCCTGCAAAGCCGAACACTGCCCTGGACCACAGGCATCCGTTGGGCTGGATTGCGTGATGGGCTGAAATAGATCCTCCCAGTAAGCCGAGGTCGCTCCGACCGTGGCCGGCGATATCTGCGATAAAGGCACCCCCTGCCGGGCAAGTGTCGAAAGGCGCGACATGGCAGTAAAGTAGTCGACGCCTGATTGTGGATCGACCAGGTTCATCGGCTGGGCAAAATCGTTGATCGACTCCAGGCGATGCGCCAGGCGCCCCAGGTAGGTGACCTCCAGCGACGAACTCGAAGATAGCTCGCGCGCCACCGAGAGATTCAGCATGTAGACATAAGGAGTCTTCAGGTTTTGATCCAGGCTGAAGCCGCCGGAGAATCCGCCCGCGTCAAATCCTACTGGGGGCGTCTGAGGGAAACCTCCGGGTGGCGCGGGCAGCATGATCAATCCGTTGGCTACACTGGGACAGCCATTCGTGGGAATTGCCGTCAGGCTGGTTACGCGAGGAGCGCAAGTGACGTCCTGCGATCCGAGTGGAGTCTGCAGGGTGGTTGAGAGGCCGAAGGAACCGTACTGCCCAAAGCTATTGATCAGCTCCGCACCGAAGTGATCGTAGGCCATGGCAAACCCGGTGCGCACCGTGGTCTTAGGGGTTGGAGAGTAGGCGATGGAGACCCGCGGCGCCAGGTTCTTGTAACTCCAGTTGTAAAACGGAGGGCCATTATTCTTCGATCCACCCAACACATACTCGATGGTCGGATCGGCATTCGATGGAATGCCCTTCGCCATATTCGCTTCCCTGAGCGCCGCCCACCGCCCTAACGGCATGGTGGATGCGACCTGCAACCCATTGATCTCGGTCGGCGGCGATTCGAGCTGGTAGCGCACGCCAAAGTTGATGGTGAGGTTCGACTTTACCCGGAAAGAGTCCTGCAGGAAGAAGTCATACTGCGTCATCGAGTAGTTACGTTTGACCGCGGCGCCCTGGGGCTGCACGCTGCCACTCTTGGTGTAGTTGTAGTTGGCGGTCACATCGGTGATGATGCCGAGAGCATCAAAGGCCGCCTGATCGTAGGAGTAAGTAAAGTTCGGGCTCACGGCTGGAAATCCGTTAGCTGCGGGATCAAAGGGACTGCCTGTTCCTGCGAAGCCACCGGTATCGATGTAAGTCGTCGCTAAGCTGGCTTGGCTGAATGAGTTGTTCTGGCTCACGGTGTTATCGCGGATGTACTCAAAGTTGCCGCCAAATTGGATGGTGTGCGCTCCTTTCGTCCAGGAGACGCTGTCGTTGATGTCGTAAACCGGCAGGGTGACGGAGCTGGAGCGGGTAATACCGCCGCTGATGTTATTAATCCCGAGAAAGGGCGCCTGGCTGTCGCCGAGGTTGCCTATACTGGCGCGGGTCAACCCGAAACGGAGGTCATTGACCAGCGTTGGCTTGAGAGCCGCGGTGTATCCGAGCCCGAACCCCTTGCTGCGATCTTCGGTGACTGTTTCCGGCGCCAGGCCGGGCAGGTAAGGAGGTGAATTGACGTAATCATTCTGCATGCTCCCACGAGCGAACAGCGTGTGGTTGCCTGCAGCATCCAGCTTGTAATCGAAGCGGGCGATATACACGTTATAGGTGGCTGGCGCTGAACCGGCAAAGCGGTAGCCAGAGAAGTTTAATCCGTCGCCCACTGAGTTATCGTTGGGAAGAGGAAAGGTATTGAAGTACTGCAGCATGGCGGCATTGGGACCGATGCCGAGTGGATCCCAGCTTTGCAGGTTCTGGGCCGTTGCCGTGGTCACGCCGCCGGTACTGTTTGTGTACAGGACTGAGCCCGCACGAAGGGTTGCAGTGGGCACGGTGGTGACCACGCTATCCTTCTGCGCATCCCGCCGTCCCTCGTAGTTAAGGAAGAAGAAGAGTTTGTCTTTCTTGATAGGCCCGCCCGCGGCCACACCAAAGAGGTTGCGATTGAGCTGCGGGGCCTTGTTCGGTAACCCGCTATTGACCTGAGACTGCTTCACAAAATAATCATTCGCACTGGTCGCCGTGTTGCGAAGGTATTCGTAAAAGGCACCGTGAAATGCGTTACCTCCGCTCTTGGTCAACAGCGCCACCTGCGCGCCAGAGGAATTGCCATCGGCAGCGGTGGGGTTCGAGGTGGTAACACGAAATTCTTCCAGCGCGTCGGGGGTGGTGCGTAGAACCGAAGTAAACGCATAGCCGTTGGCCTGGTCGGTTACGTCGACTCCATCCAGGGTCACGATCGTCTGATCGCTGCGCGCCCCGTTCACGGCCCCGCTGCGCGTATCCTCGTTCAGGTTGATATCTGTCCGATTGCCGAGGTAGCTAACCCCCGGCTGTAGGCTTAGCAGGTCGACCACGTTCCTCGACTCAATCGGCAGTTGCTGGATCTGCTGCGCCTCGAAGGCATTGCCTACTGTCGCATCTTCCGTATTGAGGGTCTGCGCCTCCCCCGTTACGGTGACCGTGTTGACCTGGGTGCCTATATGCAAAGCAATGTCGGCGGTTGCCGGCGTATTGACCAGAAGGTGCAAATTATCCAGCTTGGCCGCTTCAAAGCCCGAGGCATTCACAGTGAGCGAATAGATTCCTGGCGGGACGTTAGGAAATTGATACACGCCGTCTGCTGCAGAATGAACCGTGCGGCTGAAGCTGGTTTGCGGATTGGAGAGTGCGACCGACGCACCCGGGACCACGCTCCCCGACTGCTCGGTAATCGTGCCCCGCACCGAGGAGGAAGATTGCGCAAAGGCGGTTGTATCCCATAAGAGCAGGGCTGTGACCATCAGCAGCGTTGCACGCAACATGTGAGCCATAAGTATCGACACCCTCCCAGCCAGGCGGCGCCTCGCAGACCCTCGGCTATGCTCAACCGGGACACTACGGGTAGCTCGCCGAAACGAGTACGACTCTCTGGATTTGCCACGACATGGTGGGTACTTCAAGGAAATGGAACCTGCGGGCTCGAATATCACACCGTTGGTGTGAGCCGCACAACGAGCATTCGGATCGACACGATAGATCGATAAAACTCGATGAACAGGGACCGTATTACGTTGAACTTGGTGCGAGTGTACCAATACGCCAGCACCGTTCCATCACAAGCGGTCAACATTCACATTGATCTCAATCAATGTATTTGCTAGCATCTGCCCACTCCTATGCGCGCTAAAGTCTCCGACCTCGATCTACGTCTTCTGCGCATCTTCCTGGCTGTGGTCGATGCGAAGGGGCTTTCTGAAGCGCAGGCAGCCCTGAACATCGGCCAGCCCACCATCAGCACCCACCTGGCGACTCTCGAAGCGCGGGTGGGATTTCGCCTGTGCGAGCGCGGGCGAAGCGGCTTTTATCTCACGCCCAAGGGCGATAAGTTTGTTTCAGCCGCGCGAACTTTGCTCAACACGGTCACTGATTTCGGAAATTCAGTGCGGAACATGGATAAGACCCTGGTGGGGAATCTACGGCTTGGCTTGATCGATCATGCCCCTACTGGCCTGATGCAACAGGTTAGCAATAGCATCGCCGCGTTTCGAAAGAGGAGCGAAGCAGTGAGGTTTTCCATTGCCGTGCATCCTCCGCGCGATCTCGAAGAGCAGCTCATTCACGGGGAGCTGGATCTGGTGTTCAGCTATTTCTGGCGACACCTTCCGAGCATGGAATACAGGAGCCTGTTCAAAGAGCGCCAGATTGCCTGTTGCGGCCACGGGCACCCTCTGTTTGCCAAGGCGGGTGTGGTTTCTACCGAGGAAGCCGCAGAACATGAATGGACCTGGCGTAGTTACCCGTTGCCCAACGCGGTCGTGGTGCGCCCACACGAATCGGTGACTGCAGTTGCGGATGACATGGAAGCGGTAGCGATTCTGATCATGTCGGGAAGATACCTGGGATATCTTCCCGAGCAATTTGCCGAGCCGTTTATAAGCAAGAAGCTTCTGGCTCCCCTGAATCTTAAGCTGCTTACCTACCATGTGAAGTTTGAAATGGTGTATCGGCGTCCGTCAGGGAAAGACGATGTGTTGCTGGCATTTCTGCAGGATTTGAAGGGTGCGCACGAAGGGCCGCGGGTCAGGCGTGGACACTAGATTCGCAACCGTGGGAAACCGCAGGTCCCTCCACTACGCTACGCTCCGGTCGGGATGACAATTCTGTCGGACCATTGACAGTCATTCGGTCAGACGCTTTTGAGGCGATTTTTCTGAAACAGAATTGAAATCCCGACCGGAGCTATCCGGATTTCCTACTACGCAGCACTCACCGACGGCCACGTGTGCGGCTTTCCGTAGGAAGCCGCATGGAGTTTGCCAACGCCACCAAGCTCGACAGGAAATCCGGGCCGCGTAGGGGAGGGACCTGCGGTTTCCCGTCAATGACTGTGGCTATGCTTGCCCAGGGCCAATTCGCCTGGTTCTGACCGCGTGCCCAATCTGCGCCGGTCGGCATCCTCTACGCGCGCACTTAGCCACTCCAATACGCGGTCCAGGCCTACGTTGTGCTTGAGGTCGGTGAAGAGGAAAGGTTTTTGCCCTCGCATCTTTTTGGAATCGCGATCCATCACGTCAAGCGAGGCCCCTACCTGCTCCGCAAGATCTATTTTGTTGATTACCAGCAACGAAGACCGGGTAACACCAGGGCCACCCTTTCTCGGGATCTTGTCGCCGCCGGCAACGTCAATGACGTAAATCCAGTCGTCCACCAGCTCAGGACTGAAGGCCGCGGAAAGATTGTCTCCGCCGCTCTCCACAAGAACCAGCTCCAGCCCCGGATGCGCCTTCTCCAGATCATCGATGGCTTCGAGATTCATCGAAGCATCTTCACGTATCGCTGCGTGCGGACAGCCACCCGTCTCTACGCCGCGAATGCGCTTGGCGTCGAGCGAGCCCTGGCGCACCAGGAACTCAGCATCTTCCGTGGTGTAGATGTCATTGGTCACCACGGCCAGGCTCATCTTCGCCGAAAGCGCGCGGCACAGACAATCCACCAGGGCTGTCTTGCCGGAACCAACCGGTCCGGCGATGCCAATACGAAAGGCGCGGGTCTGATTTGTCGACAAAGCTTGCTTCTCCGTTAAAACAAAAAATATCGCTGGGCAAGAGGCAGCTCGAGCGCAGGCTCACAGGTGAGCAGTTCGCCGTCAGCCCGCACCTCGTAGGTTTCCGGATCGACCTGAATTTGCGGGGTGGCACGGTTGTGGACCATATCGCTCTTGCCAACCGAGCGGCAGTCCTGCACCGCAACCGCCGGCGTACGCAGATTGAGCCGGTCAAGACTCCCGCTTTCCAACGCCTGCCTGGAAGTGAACAGGAGACTGGTGGAAGACGGAGCGCTGCCAAAGCTGCCGAACATTCCCCGATACAAGACGGGCTGCGGGGTTGGAATGGAGGCGTTCGAGTCGCCCATCACGCTCCAAGCGATGAAGCCGCCCTTGATAATCATCTCCGGCTTGGCGCCAAAAAACGCCGGCTTCCACAGAACCAGATCTGCGAGCTTGCCCGGTTCAATCGAACCGACATGAGCGCTGATGCCGTGAGTGATCGCGGGATTGATGGTGTACTTGGAAACGTACCGCTTGATGCGCAGATTGTCGTTGCGGCTCGAGTCTTCGCGCAGCGCCCCGCGTTGCACCTTCATCTTATGAGCCGTCTGCCAGGTGCGCATGACCACTTCTCCGATGCGTCCCATTGCCTGACTATCACTGGAAATCATGCTGAAGACGCCCAGGTCGTGCAGGATGTCTTCGGCGGCGATTGTTTCCGGCCGTATACGGCTCTCGGCGAAAGCAACATCTTCGGGCACATTTGGATTGAGGTGGTGACAGACCATCAGCATGTCTAGATGTTCGGCGATGGTATTGACCGTGTAAGGCCTGGTGGGATTGGTTGATGAGGGCAATACATTGGGCAGGGCAGCGATGCGAATGATGTCCGGCGCGTGACCCCCGCCTGCGCCCTCGGTATGGTAGGTGTGGACCGTGCGCCCGTTGATAGCCTGGATGGTGTCTTCCACAAAGCCCGCCTCGTTCAGGGTATCGGTATGGATGGCTACCTGGACGTCGGCGGCATCGGCAACCCGTAAGCAACAGTCAATCGCTGCCGGGGTAGTTCCCCAATCTTCGTGCAGCTTCAGCCCGCATGCCCCGGCGCGGACTTGTTCTTCGAGCGGGCCCGGTGTTCCTGCATTCCCCTTCCCCAAAAATCCGAAGTTCATCGGCCAGGCTTCCGCAGCCTGGAACATGCGCGCCAGGTTCCAGGCGCCGGGAGTGCAGGTGGTGGCGCAGGTCCCGGTGGCGGGCCCGGTTCCACCGCCGATCATGGTCGTGATCCCCCCGCAAAGCGCCTCGTAGACTTGCTGCGGAGCAATGAAATGGACGTGGCTGTCGATGGCTCCCGCGGTGACGATCAGGTTTTCTCCCGCAATCACTTCCGTCCCCGCGCCCACGAACAACTCAGGATCCACTCCCTCCATGACGTCGGGGTTGCCGGCTTTGCCCACCTTGACGATGCGGCCATCGCGCACCCCGATGTCCCCTTTGACGATGCCCCAGTGGTCGATGATGAGTGCATTCGTAATCACCAGGTCGAGCGCCCCAGGCTGGGATTCGCGTAGCGCCCGGGCACTCTGCCCCATGCCGTCGCGAATCGTCTTTCCTCCGCCGAAGGTAATTTCGTCGCCATAGACGGTGAAGTCCCGTTCCACCTCCAGTACCAGATCCGTATCCGCAAGACGAACCCTATCTCGCGTGGTTGGGCCATACAGATCGGCATAAACGCGGCGCGAGATGCTTCGACTCATGCGTGCTCCTTCAGCTCTCCGTCCACTGCGCCGCGATGACCCCATACGCTACGGGAGCCGGCAAAAGCTACCAGTGAGACGGCCCTCTCATCGCCCGGCTCAAAGCGCGCGGCTGTTCCCGAAGGGATATCGAGGCGCATCCCATAGGCAGCCGCCCGATCGAACTGGAGCGCCGGATTCACTTCATAAAAGTGGTAGTGGCTGCCTACTTGAACGGGACGGTCGCCCGTGTGCCGCACCACCACGCGCGCCACCGCGCGGCCGATGTTGATAACAATCTCGTCCTCGGCCAGCAGATACTCTCCGGGTTCCATCCTGCTCCTCCTGTGCCGCGACCAGCGAAGTGGTTCTACTGAATAGGGTCGTGTAGGGTGACCAGCTTCGTGCCATCGGGAAAGGTCGCCTCGGCCTGCACTTCGTGGATCATGCCGGCCACCCCTTCCATCACCTCATGCCGGCTGAGGATGGTGCCCCCTAACGACATGATCTCGGCCACCGATTTGCCGTCGCGCGCCAACTCGAGAATCTCCGCCGTAAGAATGGCCACGGCTTCAGGGTAATTCAACTTCAGCCCGCGCTGCTTTCGCCTGCGGGCTACGTCAGCGGCCACGTGGATCAATAACCGTTCCTGTTCTCGCGGAGTCAAGTGCACAGCGGTTCTCCTTCAGTAGGTTCTGCGCGGTGGCGAGGCGGCGCGTCCGCATAGGTACTTCTTGGCCGATGTCCAGAAACAAAAAAGATCTTCCATGATATGCAGGGCCGAATGCGAAAGCCCGCGGACCAACAGGCCGTCCGCGGTAAGAGCCGTGGCGCCCCAGAGGGTGGTCTCATGGCTGCGCTGTTGTGCGATCTCTCTCAGCATCTGTTCCAGTGTGATCCAGGTGTTGGCGTCTTCGCTGCTACGGCAGATCATAAACGAAGTGAGATAGCGGAAGCTGCCAAAGCGCGCGAGAGACGACAGCTTTGCCTGCCGGGGATGGAAACTCATCCGGTCCATGTAAATCGGCTGGCCCTG
The DNA here is from genome assembly GCA_963736535.1 of uncultured Acidobacteriaceae bacterium. Lineage (GTDB taxonomy): Bacteria > Acidobacteriota > Terriglobia > Terriglobales > Acidobacteriaceae > PALSA-350. The sequence goes on along the minus strand of CAVTPN010000001.1, from coordinate 198,067 downwards.
GCTCCATATGCGGGTGTTGATGCGCAGGGATGCATAGGCGAACAATTCGCCGCTGGCTACTCTTCCAGGCGCAATCATTTCCCACCAGAATAAGGTCGCCCCGGGCTCGAGGTGTACGTCGGTGCGCTGTTCGAATCGCGCATCACGGTAAGGGATGATGGAATCCGGCAGGTATTCGAGCAACGCACCTTGGCCGATGTGGATTTCGCTCAGCTGCAAAGCATCGGCCGCGTATTCACGAGGGCGGTAGACGCGGGTAGAACCAGTAGTTGTGATTTGCACAGCGGCGCCGGCATCGAGCTTGATGTGCAAGCTCAAACGATCGCCGCCGAAGACGCCACCGGAGACGTTGTTGAGATGTACCAGGCTTTCCCCGGCTGGATTGGGAAAGGCGCGCACCACTTTCCACGGCGGATCCTGTTGCAGGCAATGCAGCTGGGTTCCGCCGGCCGCGGCAGAGAACGCCAGGCGCAGCTGCGCATGCATCATCAGCTGATGAAGAGCCGGGTAGGCAAACCGGGATGACGGCTGGAAGCCACGTCCAACAACGGTTGAGAGAGGCTCGCTTCGTTCACTGGAGTTTCCCGGGCAACGGCCAAGGTTTCCAGGATGACCGGCTTAAGTTGCCAGAGGATCGTGGCAGCGCCGGATTGTCCCAGAGGCAAAAGGCGCTGGCAAGCCGAAACCAGCCCCGACAAGGATTGATGAAGATAAGCGGCCACGACTTCATCTCGAGCAGAACCAATGCAACGGCCCACATGGCCAAACATCAAAGAAAAATGAGAAGGTCCCGTGGCGTATGGAAGGGGCATGGCAAATGCCTCGGCAGCCAGGCCGGCAAGGCGCTTGCCTAAACGAAGGCTTGCTTCACGGGTTTCGCGTGCCGGTTTCATGGCGCTCATGCGTTGGTTCAGCTGTTGCCATTGCTGCGCCGAGGAAGCGTCGTAGCCTGCATAGACATATATGGCTTCCAGACGGCCTGCCTCCCCCAGATATCCTTGAAAGAAGTCCGGCAGATTGCTTACCTCCAGATCACTCTCAACCACCAGGCTTTCCAGCCCGAAGCTGTGCGCCGCCGCGCCTACAGGCAACGCGCTATCGGCAAGATGGAGCAGTTGCAAAAACTGCAGTGCGCTCATGGCGGCAGATCTCCGCAGGGTAAAGTGCTATCGAGGATCGACTTTCTTCTTCTTGCTCTTTGCGGCCGGCTTACGCACGGTCGACTTACGCTTCGTCTTACCGGCCGTGCCGTTCTTCTCTACCCGTAACTTCCACGCAGTGTGCAATGCACCGGCAAGTACATCCTCTTTGGCCGCCGCCAGGCGGATGTGAGTAGCTCCCATTCTGCCCCATCCACCGGCAACCGGCAAAAACACTTCGGGTTGCTCTTCCACAAACGCTGCTTGCTGCTGCGGTGAAAGCATCAGGTTGCCATAGCCCTGGTCCTGGGATGCGAGCGTAGCGAAAATTCTGCCCCCCACCCGAAAGTCGGGCGATCCCATATGCGAACTTTCCTCCGCACCATCCAGAAGCAGCGCAAGGCGTCGAAAATCAGCAGCGTTCATCCCGATAATCCGTCAACGAACCAGAGTTAGATAGAGGGCCATAGCAACACCCAGCGGGGCGAGCAGCAGTCCCAGGATGACCGCGAAGTACACCTGGGTTCTGTTCCGCGGGCTTATCCATGGAGGGATTGTATCCGTAGGATGGCCACCCTTAACTCAGTTCTTAGGCCCTCCCGGCGAGCAACTGGCGGACGCGATCACGCAGCTGTGCCGCATCAAACGGCGCCCGGACCTTCATGTCGTTGTCGAAATACACAAACACATCGCGACGCTTTCGTTTTGGGGCATCGCGCTTACTTGCTCGTCTGCCGTCGTACACCTCGCCGCCGCGCGCCCAGGTCACAATGCGACGCGCCCAGATGTCGAGCGCCTCAGCGTCATAGCCGCTGGCATATAGCTCTTTGCTGCCATGAAGACGGCAATAAACAAAGTTGGAAGTCAGGTCCATCAACAAGGGCCATTCCACCGTGTCCGCCACCACCAGCCCCACACCATGGCGTCGGAGAAGCTTAATAAACTCCTCGTTGACAAAACTTTCATGACGAATCTCAAGGGCATGGCGAAGGGCAGCATCCTGGCGGACTTGGAACCAGGAACGGTCCTCCAGACGCTCATCGTGGTTGCGCGCCAGCTCTGCCGCCTGCTTTCGTGTCCTGGGCAGCAGGGCAAAGAAGCGATCGAGCCGCTCGGGCTCGAACTGGAAGTTTGGTGGCAATTGCCAGAGAATAGGCCCGAGTTTAGACCCAAATTGCAGTAGCCCCTGGGCAAAGAAGTTCGCCAGGGGCGCCTCTACCTCGCGCAGGCGGCGCATATGAGTTAGATAGCGAGAGCCCTTGATAGAAAATGTGAATTCCTGTGGCGTCTCGGCATGCCACCGGGCAAAGCTCTCAGGCCGTTGTAACGAGTAGAACGATCCATTCAACTCGATGGTATCGAATTGTCGCGATGCAAACTCCAGCTCTCGCCGTTGAGCCAGCTTTTCGGGGTAAAAAACACCGCGCCAGCCTTTATATCTCCAGCCCGAGATGCCGATGTGTATCTTGCCCGGGGATCCTGCGGATATGCTCGCGGGGCTTCTATTGCGGCGCAACATGGCTCCGTACCTGCTGGCGGTCCTGAGCGCTTGCCCGAATCTTTTCGTAGGTCTTGGTTAGCTCCTCGAGTTCGAGGTCGGACAAGTTTTCAACATCGATCATTTGATTCTTGGCCTTGTCTACTGCATGAATCAGCTCGTTCAGCTTCAAATGTATCGCTCTTGCATCGCGGTTCTGGGTATTCTGGATGAGGAACACCATGAGAAAGGTGACAATCGTTGTGCCTGTATTGATGACCAGCTGCCATGTATCGGAGTAGTGAAAAATCGGGCCGGTGAGACCCCAAACAACGATGACCCCGATAGCGACGACAAATGCCCACCGGGAGCCAAGATAGTGCGAGCTTCGGGCGGCAAATTTGCCGAACCGGTCGGAACCGGTTGCGACCATCGTCGAAGTCTCGGCTGAGATTCCTTCGTGTTCTTTCGTAACTTTTACGGTAACTTTGGCAGACTTCACAATGGCCTCCGGTGCCTGGCGCAACTCAAGCTCAATTCCCGGGCTTGGTCACTGACCGAAGCTCGGACACACATCCTGCGGCAAACCTAAGATCCGATACCAAACCGGCGATCTCCGTTTCCTTCGCGGCCTGCTCAGGCATGCGGAGAATCGCCGAAGGATGAATGGTGGCGGTTACCGGCCCGTAGGAAGTTGGAAACACTTCTCCACGGTGCTTTGTAAGTCGAAATTGCGGACCCAGGAGATCCTGCGCCGCAGTTGCGCCGAGACAAACGATGATCTGGGGACGAACGGCTGCGATCTCCTTTTCCAGCCAGGGGCGACAAGCCGCGATCTCGAGCGAGTTAGGCTTCTTATGCAGCCGGATCTTGCCCCGCGGTTCCCATTTAAAGTGCTTTACGGCATTGGTGACGTAAACCGTGGAGCGATCGATACCGGCCGTCTCCAGGCACTGGTCAAGTAGCTGACCGGCCGGCCCCACAAACGGCCTTCCTATTTGATCTTCGCGATCCCCAGGTTGTTCGCCCACAAAAAAGATCGCGGCATGTGTTCGACCCTCGCCAAACACAACTTGCGTGGCGTGCTGGTAAAGATCGCATCCAAGGCAATCCTTGGCCGCCTCTCGCAAGCTGGCGAGATCGTTGCGCGAAGGCAGGAACTCCAGGGCAGACCTCGGACTCGGGTCAGAGAGCTTCATAGCTCATTTATGATGCAATATTTGGCGGCGGAGACAAGCGGCGAAGGATGTTCCCCTTGACTATCGCTGGACCTGTAGAGGGGGAGGCAGAGCGCGGTATTGACCACAAGTGAAAGGTTCAGAGCGGTCGTACAGCGTTAACTTGACTTCTTTTTTGGTACTTTCGCACCCTTCTTACGTGCTTCGGAAAGTCCAATCGCAATCGCTTGCTTCCTGCTCTTCACCGTGCCGCCTTTACCGCCTTTGCCGGACTTGAGGGTACCACTTTTTTCGCGGTGTACCGCACTCTTGACGCTCTTGCCCGCGGCGCTTCCATACTTTGCCATTGTTTTTCCTTTATGACTTATGACGTCTGGGGTTTGGCGGAGCGGCCTACGCGTTGCAAGCGCAGGCCGTCCCTGGGCTAGGCCGCAGCCTGGAAATTGACACGCTCGGCTATTTCACTCAGCATTTGATCCGCATTGATCTCCTGCTCTTCAATGGCCTCCAGAACCATCGCGTCATCCGCCAGGCCCAAAATCTCGGCCCAGCGGCGCAGCGTTCCATAAACTGCGATCTCGTGGTGCTCAACCTGTTGGGCGGCGCCAATGAGCGCGATATCTCTGATGGAAGAGTCAGTGACGTCCGTGATGGTGTCGGACGCTTCGGTCGTAAGCCCATTGATTACCTTGCACGTCTCGGTCTTGCTCTCGCCGATATTGCGCTGCAGCAGGCTCTCCACCATAGTGACATGTCCCTTGGTTTCTTCAAGGTGAGTTTGGAAAGCCGTAGTCAGCTCGATGTCAGTGGACTTTTCGATGAGGTCCGGAAGGGCCTTGGTGATCTTCTGCTCCATGTCAAGCGCCTTCTTTAAGTTGCTTACATAGAGGGTGCGTAGATCCTGGATGTTTGCTGAAAATACTTTCATTGTTCTAGAACTCCTTTGGATGAACTAACGTTTGGGGGTGCGCGGATGAGGTTTGGAAAGCGTCTTCGGTCGCAGCACTATTGGGTAGGATGCACTCGCTAGATCGGGGTTGCCGAGATGATGGCTGCGACCTGACCGCCACAAGCCGCGCCGTCTTTGCCGCTTCTTTACCTGTTTTCGTGCGTCCGGCCCCCCGGCCGGAAGGCCCAATCACGACACTATCTCGATCAAACGCTGATCATGATGTCCTTTAAGTGCCCGGATGTCGAGTTAGCTCAAAGAGATACTTCGAATCGCCACCTTTTGGAGGGGGAGGACGTCTATTTGCTCGAGCTCGGTTCGCACTTGTATGACCCTAAAAGGGGACTTGCAATCGCTTCGGCAAAAAACCTTGGGGGGCTATAATCGCTTATCGCGAGGAAAGTTCAGATGAACCTCCCGGAAGAATCCGCAGTCCTGTCGTCGTGGAAAGATATCGCCAAGTACATGGGCAAGGGTGTCCGCACGGTGCAACGATGGGAACGTCACCTCGGACTTCCGGTTCGCCGTCCCAACGGCGCCTTGCATAAGAGTGCGGTCTTGCTCGATCGCAGTGACTTGGATGCGTGGTTAGCGACGCGCTTCTCCGCTCGAGTCGCGGTGAAGGATTTAACGGTGAGGGGGGCCGAACCGTCAGATTCCGCGCGCAACACCCTCAGGGAAGGCATCCGGACCGCCCGTGCACTGCGAGACGCCAATCAGGCGCTGACGCAACAGATTACTGAATCCATCCGCCTGCTAACCGAGCGATGCGATCGGCTCAGCAACCATGCCCTGGAGGTCCCCTGGTGTCTCCCAGCTTCGGCGACACAGGAACCGGCTGCGAGCGCGGCGGCAAGGGAATCCAAGCGAATCGCCTGAGGCCTCTGCCTCCCGCCTAAGCCGCCCAACGCCCGCTTTCACCCCCACCCGTTGGACGACAAGCGCAGACACTGCACTGGATGCCAGGAGGAGTATTCTCTGTGCAGAGAATACTCCGGGCATTTCTGATGTGAATTTTCCCGTCTATGACAGCCGTGAAGAGAAGGCCCAAAACGCCGGCCCCAAAGCAGCCCCCTCACGAAGCGAAAGAGGCTGCCTTAGAGGCTGGCGCTGTCCCGGACCACTCGTATCGATTCCCCATCGTCGGGATTGGCGCCTCGGCTGGAGGCCTCGAAGCAGCGACGAGCATGTTCAAGGAGCTTTCGCCGGTCCTGGGTATGGCTTATGTCCTGGTGCTTCATCTGGACCCCGCCCGGGAGAGCGCAGTCACCGAGATATTGGCCCGCGCTACCCGGATGCCGGTGCTGCAGGTGAAGAGTGGTATGCGGGTAGCGCCCGATCATGTCTATGTGATCCCGCCTAATTGCGAGATGACGATCGCGGAATGGGTGCTGCACCTGGGAAACCGGCCAGAGCGAAGGTCATCCAACACAACAATCGACACGTTTCTGCGATCGCTGGCGCTGGCGCACGGAAGCGACGCGATCGGCGTGATCCTTTCCGGAACCGCTTCGGATGGTACCCATGGTCTTGCGGCCATCAAGGGGGAAGCGGGCATCACCTTCGCCCAGGAGCCAACCTCAGCCAAATACGATGGCATGCCGGCGAGTGCGATCGCCTCCGGCTGTGTCGATTTCGTGATGACTCCCACGGGCATAGCGCGGGAGATCGCTCGCATCCGTCATCATCCTTATATCGCCGACGGGCACAAGCAGGAGCCGGAGCACTTGGGGGAGGAAAGCGATCTGGATCTGATCTTTCGCCTGCTGCGGCGGAGAACCCGGGTCGATTTTTCGGGATACAAATCGCCTACCATCGCGCGCCGCATCCAGCGCCGCATGGCGCTGCAAAAGATCGAGAAGCTCGAGAATTACGGCGCCTTCCTGCAGCGCGAACCCCAGGAAGTAAATGCCCTCTATCACGATCTTCTGATCAATGTGACCAGCTTCTTCCGCAACCCGGAGGCATTCGAAGCTGTCCAGCATGTGGTCTATCCGGCCATTCTGCAGGCGCGGACCTCCACCTCGGCGCCGATCCGCATCTGGGTTCCGGGCTGTTCGACCGGCGAAGAGACTTACTCGCACGCGATTTCTCTCGTAGAGTACCTGGGGGAAGAGCGAGCCGATATTCCGATCCAGATCTTCGGCACAGACCTGAGCGAAAGCGCGATTCAGCGCGCCAGGGCAGCCGTATACAAGGAAAACATCGAGGCGGACGTGACGCCGTTACGGCTGCGCCGGTTCTTTCACAAAACCGATGGCGGCTACCAGATTCGAAAAAAAATCCGGGATCTCTGCATTTTTTCCACGCAAAACGTCTTCAACGACCCTCCCTTTTCCCGTATGGATCTGTTAAGTTGCCGCAACGTGATGATTTACTTGAGCCAGTCCCTGCAGAGAAGGGTTATACCGATTTTGCATTACGCGTTGAATCCTACCGGGTTCCTCATGCTGGGAAGTACCGAGGGGCTGCTCGGGGCGGGTTCGGAGCTTTTCGAGATGACGGATAAGAAGCAGAAAATCTTTCGTAAGAGATTAGTATCGACGCCGCTGGCCTCCGGCTTTTCTGTCGGCAGGCCTGAACCGGAACCAAGTGGAGCGCAAACATCGGCCTCCTCCTCGACAGCCTACAGAAGCACTGAAGGTCCCGATGGAGTTGCAGCGAGAGGCGGACCGTCTCCTTTTGTCCAGGTACGTGCCGCCCGCGGTGCTGATTAACCATCAGCTTGAGATTCTCCAGACCAGAGGACATACGGCTTCGTTTTTGGAACTCCCTCCGGGAAAGGCGAGCCTCAACCTGCTGAAAATGGCGCGGCCCGGGTTGCTGTTTGAGCTGCGAAGCGCGATCGAGGAAGCAAAGGAAAAAGGCTTTGAAGCCATACGGCAGGACGTGCGTGCGGAAGAGGATGGAAAGAGCAAAACGGTCAGCGTCCGGGTTATTCCCTTCAAGGTTTCCAGCCAGGAGCAGTACAGCTTCCTGATTATTTTCGAAAGTAGTTCGTCTGCGGAGAATCGGTTGCCGGCGCCCGGAATTTCGAATATACCGTCGAGTTCCCTGGTGCTTGACCCCATCATGACCGAGGAACAGTCTGCGCTGGGGAGACAGATCATCCACTTGGGGCAGGAATTAGCGGCAACCCGAGAGTATCTGCAGTCCATTATTGAGTCGCAGGAAGGCACCAACGAGGAACTGCAGTCGGCCAATGAAGAGATTCAATCGGGCAACGAAGAGCTGCAGAGTACGAACGAGGAGCTACAAACTTCGAAAGAGGAATTGGAGTCGGCCAACGAGGAGCTCCATACCGTCAACGAGGAGATGCAGCATCGCAACGAGCTCCTCACCACATTGAACAATGACCTTACCAACCTGCTGTATAGCGTAAATCTGCCGATTGTTATGTTGAGTGCCGACCTGAGTGTTCGCCGGTTCACGCCTCAGGCGGCGGCAACGCTGGGTCTTAACTCCAATGATATCGGCCGCCCTATGCCGAGGTTGAGGCTCAAAATCGACATGGGCGACCTGGAACAGAATCTGCTCGATGTCATCCAGCAGGTGCAGTCCAAGCAATTCAGCGTCCAGGACAATGATGGAAAGTGGTGCATTTTGCGCATCGTTCCCTACCGAACCATGGATAACCGAATCGACGGCGTAGTGCTCAGCGTGGTGAGCGAGCTAGGAAATCCCCCGCCCAGCCGGATGGAATGGACCGAAGAACGGCAGCGAGCGCACCGGCGCATCCAAAGAAGACCCGGAGCAAAGCTCCAGGAGGATCGCGACGTAAGTGACGTTTCAGCAGCGCTCTCTGGTAACACCTTTTCCTGCGCTTCGGCAACCCCGGACCCTTTGGGGCCCTCTACATAATCATGTTGCAGCAGAGGCGACTCGCTATGAAGGAGATCGGTCCAGCTACACCCCCGCGCGACCCTCCAAGCGACGAGCGTACGCTTCGCCTGGAAATCGCCTTGCGCCGGTCGGAAAAGCTTGCCATGGCGGGCCGGCTGGCAGCTTCGGTGATGCACGAGATCAATAATCCTTCGCAGGCGATCGCCGACCTTGTCTACCTCATTGGGAAAGAGGCGGACCGCCCGGAACTTGGTCCGCGCCCGCGCCGTGCAGATAGAAGAACAACTGGTTCGGATACAGTACATTGCCCGGCAAACCCTCTCGTTTTTTCGGGATACGCCGCAGATCCAGACGAAGGATCTGGTTCCCCTGGTGGATACGGCGTTGCGCTACCACTCCGCCTTGCTTGCAGGAAAAGCGGATCCAGGTGCGGAAGGACCTGCCGGATCTGCTGATCGGCTCGATCTACCCGAGTGACTTTCTTCAGCTGGTTTCCAACCTGGTGCGCAATTCAGCCGAGGCGCTTCCCGTCGGGGGCGTGCTTTGCTTGCGCCTGCGGGCGGCCGGTACAAATGGCCGTCTGACCATTGCGGACAACGGGCGGGGTATCCCGTTGCGTATCCGGGCGAGGCTCTTTGAAGCCTTTCAAAGCGATAAAGCCGAGGCAGGCAATGGGCTGGGGCTATGGATTTGCAAGACCATAGTCGAGAAACATGGGGGACAAATTCATTGGCGTAGCTCTACGGAAGGCAAAGCGCGGGGGACGTCCTTTTCGGTGTTGTTACCTTTGGGCGGCCCGATCGATGAGATAGGCCGAGTCAATCCTTCTTTACGCCGCAGGGTGACCGGGCTGACTACGGTTTGGCCAGGTCGGCGACCATTTCCAGCAGATCGTCAACGCTCCTGACCGGCTCCAGCAATTCATCAAAGAGGCCGGGTGCCTGTCGAATATCGTTGAGACCGGTCAGGCGCAGAAGCTTATCCGCAGGCCGGTCCTTACGGATGGCGACCGCCAGCAGCGCCAGTTCATAAAACTCCAGCGTGTGGCAAAAGACCCAAACGCGAACCCCTTGGGTCCTCCTGAGTTCCGCGGTTACGTGGTCCGGAGTCATCGAGTGGACGCTGTAGCCGGCTGTACCGATGACCATCGCCCGTAGGCGCAAAAGCTCCTCGTCCCGGCCGATCTGAACCACGATGTTGGGCGCTCTGTCGCTGTGGCACTGCGGATCAACGGGAATGGAAAACGGGATGACTCTTCCGGGTAGCATCGGCCACTCATTTCTGACTGCAGCTCTGTGGGCCAAGGATAGGACGGGGAAGGTTGTTTGCCAGGCCCTCTGAAGCAGCTCGTGCCTGCCGTCTTAGAATCGATGCCCACAAGCGCGAGCCTACCGGAGGGGTCCGGGCGGTAAAAGCGTCAAATAACGCCACACTCTCTCGCCTGCACGGGGCAACCGAGAACGGGCTTCTTATCACCGGCGAAAGTAGGCGGCGAAACCTCGATGGCGCCGCATCTATGTGGTGTGAGTTCTATGATCCCCCTCCGCAATTTTGGCAAGACAGACGTGAAAATCTCCGCGCTGGGTCTCGGCGGCCATCACCTTGGCGCAGCCAAAGACGAGGCCGACCGCGGTGGAAATTGTCCATCGCGCACTCGACGGCGGCATCACCTTCTACGATTGCTGTTGGGAATACAACCGGGGCAAGTCAGAAGATTGGCTCGGCAAAGGACTGCGCGGCTTGCGCGATCGCGCATTCCTTATGACCAAGGTCTGCACCCACGGCCGGGACGCATCGCTCGCCATGCAGATGCTGGAGCAGTCACTTCGACGGCTGCAAACAGACCACCTCGACCTTTGGCAAATTCATGGAGTTTCCTTCCAGAACGACCCTCGAGAATTTATCCGGCCGAATGGCGCGGCCGAAGCACTCCGCAAGGCCAAGCAGCAAGGCAAGGTACGCTTTGTGGGTTTCACTGGGCATAAGGATCCCGATATCCATCTGGCTATGCTGAACACGGGCTTCCCCTTCGATGCTGTGCAAATGCCGCTTAATCCCTTCGACGCCAATTTCTTTTCCTTCGAGCAGAAAGTGCTACCCGTTCTGAATAGTCGCGGCATTGCTCCGCTAGGTATGAAGCCGATCGGGGGCCATGGGGAGCCGGTACAGAAAGGCGTCTTCACGGCCAAGGAGCTCCTTCAATACGCCATGAGCCTGCCGGTGGCTACTACGATCTCTGGTGTCTCGGAGATGCCGATCCTGGAACAGAATCTGAAATCGCTCAAGGTTTCACCCCGCTCTCATCAGCGGAAATGCAGGCTCTGCGCGAGCGGGCAAAGCCCTATGCCGGCGATGGCCGTTTTGAGCTTTATAAGACTTCGATTAAGTTCGACAACCCTGAAGCGCGCATAGCGCACGAGTTTCCGCTCGATATGGAGCAGGTTGAAGTAAAGCAAATGGTTTACGCCACTCAGAACACGGGCAGGCCGTTCCCGCAGGTTTCCGACTAACTTCGAACATGTTGTAAAGGGCTCACGATTGAAGACCAAAGCCGAAGGCTGGGAAAGCCGCCGAGCGTTTTTGAAAGGTGTCGCTATGACGGGTGCTGTTTCCATGATCTCCGCGGCGTCGGCGAAGGGGCAGAGCAACGCGCCCCAGGGACAAGCGAATCCCGTTGTGCCCAACGGGCCGGGAGAGAGTGGAGAAACGGTTGCGGAGTTCCAAGCGCCGCATCGCCCCATGGGGAAGACCGGGCTTCAGGTTTCCATCCTTGGCGTGGGTGGTTACCACCTCGGCGACCGTGGCCGGACAACCGGAGGTCAACAACATGGTCGCAAAAGCCCTGGACCATGGAATTAACTTCTTCGACAACGCGTGGGAGTACTACAAGGGCGCCAGCGAAGAGCGCCTCGGCACTGCTCTCAAGGGCAAGCGGGATAAAGCAATCGTGATGACCAAGGTCTGCACCCACGGCCGCAAGAAAGATGTCGCCATGCGGATGCTGGAGGAGTCGCTGACTCGCCTGCAGACGGATCATCTGGATGTTTGGCAGGTCCACGAAGTGGTGTACTACAACGATCCTGAAAAGTGCTATGCCCCGGATGGCGTTCTGGAGGCACTCACGGCCGCCAAGCAACAAGGCAAAGTTCGCTTCGTTGGATTTACCGGCCACAAGAATCCTTCCATTCATCTGGCCATGCTCAATGGTGGTTTTCCGTTCGACACCATCCAGATGCCTTTGAATCCCTTCGACTACAGCTATCGCAGCTTCCAGCAGGAGGTACTTGCCGGTGGCCGCACAGCGCGGCTTGGCGGTCTTCGGGATGAAGAGCATGGGTGGTTCGGGGGAAATGATCTCGCAGGGAGCGCTGACCCCCACAGAAGCGCTGACGTTCGCCATGAGCCTGCCCGGCGTATCGACCACCATCAGCGGCATGGATTCCATGGGCGTTCTGGATCAGAATCTGGAGATCCTGCGCAATTTCAAGCCGCTCTCTGAGCAGCAGATCGGCGAGTTGCGCTCCTATGGGCAGCAGTTTGACGACGGCCGCTACGAGCTCTTTAAAAGCAGTGTCAAATACGACGGCGACCTGGGCCGCCAGCAACACGACTTCCCCAGCGCGGCCGAGTTACCTGCCTAGAAGGTGGGTCAGCCAGATTGCGTTTCAAAGCGCCACCACTCTGAAAATTCAGGCCGTCCCCGACTGCTACCTCATCCTTCACCTTAGAAGCGGAGTCTTCCACCGGCTTGGAAATAGATTTCGTAACCGTAACTACTCTCTGTTTCTACATAGGTTCTGCTTGCCGGGACACCGCCCTACGATGCTGACGAGAAAGAAGTACCCAAAGACCGCCCGCAGAACTGCAGCCAGCGAAACAACCTAAGAAAACCAATTCCAACGCGAACGAACGTAAGGAAAGGGCCGGCTGATGCCGGCCTCTGCTTTTCCCCGCCCCTCCACAATTCGAGGGGCCAACGTCGCAGGTTGAATCTTGGGTGGGACGGGAAGAGTCCGTCGGTTGCTGCGATTCTCCTTGGCCGACGGCAAGCGGAGGAAATCGCGAAAACCCGCTCCCCTCCCCGCGCAACTGTGTATAGAGATGCTGCCGGGCAAGCGGTGGTGGCCTCAGCCTCGAAAGTTCTCGGCCTAACGCATAATGGAAGGAGTGCCTACATGACAAGCACCAACAATAGAACCGGCTCCTCGGCACCACACCTCGCTGCTTATGCATGGGAGAGCTTTCTCGATCGCGCGCCGCTGGCTCTCGATCGCGCACAGATGGCGGCTTCACTGCAGGGCAAACGCATTCTGATCACCGGGGCCGGGGGCTCGATCGGTTCGGCTTTGACCCGTCGCATCGCCGAGTTTGCTCCGAAGCAGTTGGTGTTGCTGGAAGCAGCAGAGCGGAATCTCTATGAGATCGACACGGCTTTGCGGCAACTGCCCTACCCGATCGAACACGTGTCCGTGTTGGGCAGCGTCTCTCACCCTGTCTTGCTGGCCGAGATATTCCGCCGTTACCGGCCCCAGATCATTTATCACGCAGCCGCGTTCAAGCATGTTCCCCTGATGGAGCAGAATCCCTTTGCTGCGATCGAGAACAATGCGATCGGCACCCATCTGCTGGCGCAGGCCGCCGGCGCCAACGCCGAAACTGAGCAATTGATTTTGCTGTCCACCGACAAGGCCGTTGACCCGCTCAGCATCATGGGGGCATCGAAGAGGATAGCCGAGCTGGTTATGCTGGCGCCGCGCGCTGGGTCCATCCGGAGGAAAGTGGTCCGCCTGGGCAATGTCCTCGGATCGGAGGGTAGTATCGTTCCTCTTTTCTTAAAGCAAATACTGTGCGGGCAGCCGATAACAGTCACGCATCCCGAGGTTCGGCGGTACTTCCTCACCCTCGCGGATGCGGTTACCCTACTGCTGCATGCGACTTCCGCAGACACTCCGCAAGGCATACTGGTGCCGGAGTTGGGGGAGCCGGTGCCGGTAGTAGCGCTCGCGCAGCATCTGATGGCAAACGGACGCGGCTCTGCCCCTAGCCTGGCGCCCGTCGTCTTTACCCAGCTGCGGCCGGGCGACAAGATGTGTGAAGCACTGCTCTCGGACCGAGAATCGTACCTTGCCCATGCGGATTCGGGGCAGCCGCTGCGGGCGATCAAAAGCCCCTGTCTGACTGCCACTGTTCTGGATGAGATTTTGCGACAACTACAGCAGGCTTGCCGGGAGCGCTCCCTGGAACAGTTATTGGCGGCAGTTTTACACGCGGTGCCCGAGTATCAGCCAAGCGCGCTTATCCAACCGCTGCGCGAGGAAACGCCATGAAGCGCACGATTGCCGTAGTGACCACTTCCCGCGCCGACTATAGCCATCTCTATTGGCCTTTACACGATCTGGCTCGGCGCGAAGACGTCGACCTGAAGCTGATCGTGCTGGGCGCACATCTCTCACCTCAGTTCGGGGAAACAGTGAAAGAGATTGAGAAGGATGGGTTGCCCATCGCCGCCCGGCTCGAGTGCCTTCTCAGTTCGGATACCGATGTGGGCATGGCAAAGACACTGGGCGTGGCTGTGCTTTCCCTGGCCGACCTGCTGGGGCAGATGCGGCCCGATTTGCTGCTCCTGATCGCGGACCGCTACGAGATGCTTGCACCCGCTGCGGTGGCTCTCACGCTGCGCATTCCCATCGCACATATTGAAGGGGGAGAAATCAGCGAAGGAGCCATTGACGATGCGGTGAGAAACGCGCTCACCAAGATGAGCCATATTCACTTCACTTCGACGGAAGGTGCGCGGGCCCGCGTGATCGCGATGGGTGAGGAGCCGTGGAGGGTCCATCGTGCCGGTGCTCCCTCGCTCGACCATCTTCGCCGCAGCCGTTTACTCGACCTCCATGAACTCGAGGAGCGGCTCGATCTCGAGCTCAAACATCCTACGTTCGTGGTCGCGTATCATCCGGTGACCATCATGCGGGATACAACGCAGGAGGCCGATTCCCTCTTTGCTGCCCTGGGACAAGTGGACGCGCAAATACTCTTCTGCTACCCCAACGCCGATGCGGGCAGCCATGCGCTGTTGGAGAGGACGCGAGCCTTCCTCTCGACTCGCAGCAGGGCCAGGGTCTACGTCAACCTGGACTCGGTCGCTTACTGGAGCCTGCTTCGCCGGGTTGCCCTGCTCATCGGTAACTCCAGCAGTGGCATTATGGAGGCTGCATCGTTTCGCGTGCCGGTGGTGAACGTGGGTTTCCGGCAGAAGGGCCGCGAGCGGGGCCGTAATGTGCTGGATGCGGAGCCGGAGACCGATGCCATCCTCGCGAAAATTACCGAGGCCCTGAGCGTTGAGTTTCGCGAGACGCTCGTGGGCATGACCAATCCTTATGGAGACGGACACGCCTCGGAGAAGATTGTGCATGTACTCACCACTGTTCCCCTCTCTGAAGAGTTGATCGTCAAGCGCGCGGCCACTCTTCCATGAAGATACCCTTATCCGCCCCCGACATAACCGAGACGGAGATCGAAGCAGTCGTTGCCGTGTTGCGCACTCCACGGCTCAGCCTCGGTCCGGTGAGCGAACAATTTGAGGCGGCGGTGGCCCGATACGTTTCCGTGCCCCACGCGGTAGCGGTCAGCTCCGGAACCGCCGGCCTGCATCTTTGCATCCGCGCGCTGGGCATCGGTGAGGGGGATGAGGTCATCGTTCCCTCGTTCACCTTCATCGCTGCCGCGAACGCCATTCGTTATGAACGTGCAACCCCGGTCTTCGCCGATATCGATCCGGTCACGCTGAACATCGATCCGCAGAGGGTTGAGGAAGCCATCACGCCCAGGACACGAGCCATCCTGGTGGTCCACACCTTTGGGCTTCCCGCTGATATTTCGACGATTCTTGAGATTGCCGAAAGGCATGGGCTGTTGGTGATGGAGGATGCCTGCGAGGCGATTGGGGCGGAGCATCGCGGCCGCAAGGCCGGCTCCATGGGTCATGCCGGCGTCTTCGCCTTTTACCCCAACAAGCAGATCACCACCGGCGAAGGCGGCGTCGTGGTCACGCGGGATGAGGCCCTCGCCCGGCGCATCCGGGCTCTGCGCAACCAGGGACGGTATGAAAGCGACGACTGGCTTCAGCATACCGAGCTGGGCTATAACTATCGCATCTCCGAGATCAATTGCGCCTTGGGGCTGGCGCAGATGTCGAGACTCGACGAGATCCTGCACAAGCGCGAGGCGGTCGCGTCAGCCTATCATCAGCGGCTCAGCCGGTATCAGGAGCTTATGCTTCCACCCCTTTCGGTCGCTGAAGGCCGCGTCAGTTGGTTTGTCTATGTCGTGCGCCTGAATCAGCAGCGCTCACCTAAACCGGGATGCAGTGATGCGAGGATTGGCCGCAGCCGGCATTGCCTCCGGGCGGTACTTCGCTCCCATTCATTTACAGCCAAGCTATGCTGCATGGAGAAATTCAGCAAACCTGCGGGTCACTGAGGCGGAGGCCTCACGCACCCTTGCACTTCCCTTCTTCAACAACATAGAAGCCGGAGCAATGGATACCGTTTGTGACACCCTGGGCCAGCTGCTAGTCCACCGAGGGATTCCGCGCTTGGTGTCGTGAGCATCCACGTACCGGGCCCCGCAGGCGTACGTCTCATAACCGAAGCCGTCGGGATAGGACGGCTGCGTGCCCTTCCACGGCTTGCTCAACAGATTCTCTACGCAGCAAGCTCGGCCGCGCTGGGAAACCATGCCTACGGTTACCCGGTCAAGCTCCCTGAGATGATTTGCGGCCTGCTAAAGCGAATTGAATCTGCCATTTCCAACCCTAGCGCCGTGTTCTATAGTCGAGCATGGATTCTTTAATGATCTTCTGATCGCAGCCGGAGCAGAATGCGTCGCCCAGCCCTAGCTTCATCGTATCGCAGCGCCCTGTCGGGCTTGGTCCTCTTCGCCGCACTACTTGTTGCCGCAACTGCCGGGAGCGCGGATGTTACCCCATCCAAGCAGGCGGAAGCAGCAAAGCTAAACAATTTTGGCACCGCGCTGATGAATCAGCAGCTGCTGGATAAAGCGCAGGCCAAATTCGCTGAGGCCTACCAGCTTGATCCTTCGCTGGTCCATGCCGAGGTGAACCGCGGCATCGCGCTGATCTACCTGCAGAAAATGCCGGAAGCCAAGCAAGCGCTCGAACAAGCCGCGGCCCAGGACCCCAAAGATCCGCACATCTGGTATGCGCTGGGCATTTTGTACCGCATTGAAGCCGAGTATCAGCAGTCCCTGGAAAGCTTTCAACGGGCAGCGGCTCTCGATCCGGACGACGCCGACACTCACTACTTCCTGGGTTCCGTATTGCTCGAATTGCATCAACCGGAGCAGGCTCTTAGCGAATTCCAAGCTGCTTTGCGGCTGAACCCCATTCATGCATCGGCTCAATTTGGCTTAGCCAAAGCCTTACAGCGCCTGGGACGGCGAGATGAGGCGGCCACTGCGTTCAAGCGCTTCGAAACGCTGAACCAGGAGAAGATCGGCTTTCCTCTCGCGCACACCTATGGCGATGAGGGCCACTACTCGCTGGTACAAGATGCGCTGACCCTGAACCCGCAAGTGGGCGCGATGATTCCGCTTACCTTTACCGCGCAGACCATCGATCACATAGCCGCTGCGGTGGCTAAGCCAGGCGATCGCCCCCAGGGCGGAGCATGCCTGGTTGCGCCCGCGGGCGAACACTCGTATCTGCTGGTGATGGCATCGGGGCCGGATGCGATCCGGACGTATGCCGAATCTGGCAACGGAAGCTTTGCGCTGGTGCCCAGCGCACAGACCGGCCTGGTGGCCAGCGGTACCGGCGTGGCCTGCACCGTCGGCGACTTCGACAACGATGGCCTGCCGGATGTGGCTGTGGCACTGAGCGACCGCGTGCTGCTGTTCAAGAACCATGGTGGTGGCAAATTCTCCGACGTGACCGCGGCCACGGGTGTGCAACCGGCCAATCAGCCTGCCGGCATCACCTTCGTCGATTATGACCACGACGGCGACCTGGACCTCTTTGTGACCGGCCAACCCTCCGCGGCTGGAGCGAAGCCCAACGTTCTGTGGCGCAACAACGGCAACGGCACCTTTACCAACTGGACGGAGCAAGCCGGCCTTGGAGGCGAAGGGACGACCGTGGCCGCAACGCTGTCTGACCTCAACAACGATCGCGCGGTCGATCTGCTGGTCACCGGTTCCGGCCAGGCGCCTACCTTCTTTGCCAACCCGCGCGAGGGCCTGTTCAAGTCTTCTCCGCTCTTTGCTGATGCCGGCCTCGCCCCGACGGTCGGAGCTGTGGTGCTCGACTTCAACAAGGATGGGTGGATGGATGTCGCTCTCACCCACTCTGGCAGTCCGGGCATCTCACTGTGGAGGAACGTACAGGGCAAGCGGTTTGAACGCGTCCCTTTACCGGTACAAAATGTGACCGCAGGTTGGGGTCTGACCGCCATCGATTTGGACAACGATGGTTGGCTCGATCTGGTAGCCGCGGTGGAAACATCGCATGGGCCGGAATTGCGCGCCCTGCGGAACCGGGGGGCGGCGGGCTTTGAGGATGTCACCGCGCAAGTGAAACTCGACCAGGTGAAGCTGGTTCAACCTCGGGCTCTGATTGCCGCCGATGTCGACGGCGACGGTGCTGCCGACCTGATCGTTACCCAGCCAAATGGCGACCCCTTGCTCCTGCGCAACCAGGGTGGCAATCGCAATCACTCTGTGCTGATTTCGATGAAGGGTGTTGCCGACAACAAATCGGCGATCGGAGCCAAGGTAGAGGTCTTTGCGGATGGCGTTTGGCAGAAGTTCGAGATCACTGGAGCCTCTGGTTATCTCAGCCAGGGAGCGCAGCAGCTTCTGGCCGGCATTGGTAGTGCGGAACATGCCGACATGGTGCGGATACTGTGGCCCACCGGTGTTCCTCAGGATGAAACCGAGCTGGCCACGAAGACCTCCATTGCCATCACCGAACTGGACCGCCGGGGAAGTTCCTGTCCCACTCTGTTTGCCTGGAACGGAAAGAAGTACGAATTCATCTCTGACGTGATCGGCGCCGCAGTGGTTGGCCACTGGGTTTCGCCCACCGCAAAAAACAATGCCGATCCGGATGAATGGGTCAAGGTCGAAGGTTCGCAGCTTCGCCCGCGCGGTGGATATCTCAGCCTGCGTTTTGGTGAACCGATGGAAGAGGTCAACTATCTTGACCAGGTCCGCTTGATAGCGGTCGATCATCCCGCGGCCACCGAGGTCTATCCCAACGAGGGCTTTCTCAACGAACCTCCTTTTGCAGACGGCCGCGCGGTGTTGAGCGCCGACGCGCATCCGGTTGCCGGAGCATGGGATGATAAAGGCCGCGACGTAAGCGCACTGCTGCGCGCCCGCGACCACCAGTACGTGCGTGACTTTACCAACCTGCCCTTCGCCGGCTTTGCCAACCAGCACACGCTCACGCTCGATGTAGGCGAATGGACCAACGCCAATCCCTTGCGGCTGTTGCTGCACGGCTTCATCGAGTATTTTTCGGCGAGTTCCATGTATGCCGCGTGGCAATCGAACCTTGAGCCGATGCCGCCCTACGTGGAAGCACAGTTGCCCGACGGCAGCTGGAAGAGGGTCGTCGATGAAATGGGCTTCCCAGCAGGGCTGCCGCGCACCATCGTGGTGGATCTCACGGGCAAGCTACCGCCGGGTACGCGGCGCATCCGGCTCACCACTAATCTGCAGATCTACTGGGACCAGGCATTGATCGACAACGGGCCGGAGGCGCCCCAGCACGTACGCCAGACGGAGCTGCCCCTGGCTTCCGCGGAGCTCGCTTTTCGCGGATACCCGGAGCAGGTCGATGGCAAGACGCCGGGCGATCTGACGTACAACTATCAACACATCAGCCAGACCGGGCCCTTTACCCGCTCTCGCGGCAGCTATACCCGCTACGGGGAAGTCACTCCCTTGCTGAAGTCAGTCGACGAATCCTTTGTGATCTTCGGCAGCGGTGAA
Organism: uncultured Acidobacteriaceae bacterium; assembly: GCA_963736535.1. Taxonomy (GTDB): domain Bacteria; phylum Acidobacteriota; class Terriglobia; order Terriglobales; family Acidobacteriaceae; genus PALSA-350. The sequence goes on along the minus strand of CAVTPN010000001.1, from coordinate 178,465 downwards.
GATATTGACGTGGAATTCAGCACCGCTTCCCTGCCTCCGTTGCCGCCGGGCTGGAAGCGTGACTACTTTTTCTATGCCAACGGCTTCGTCAAGGATATGGATTTCTACGAGGCGAGTCCTTTCACTGTCGCCGACATGCCGTTCCACGGCATGAGCACCTATCCCTACCCAGCGAGTGAGCACTATCCGCAGGACGAACAGCGCATGCAATACGAGCTGGAATGGAACGACCGCTTCGACTCCGGGCGCGGAGTGCAGCAATATGCATTTCACTACAAGCCGCGCGTGATGCTGCCGCCGGTGGTCAAGCCGGCGCAGTGAACGGCCTCACCGTAATGCCCGCGGTTGAGCTTTTGTCCATGCTCAGGCGGGGGCAGATCTCCCCGCTGGAACTGGCCGGTGAATACATCCGGCAGATCGAACGCCTGAATCCTCAGCTGCATGCGCTGGTCGATTTTGACGCGGATCGGGTGCGTGCACAGGCCCGCGCGCTCGAGAACTCCAGCGGCCCCCGCGGCCCTCTCTTCGGGTTGCCGGTGACCATCAAGTCTTCGATCGCCACCGCCGGATACCGGTGCGAGACCGGCAGCCTGCTGCACCGTGGCTATGTTCCCCATGAAAACGCAACCGTGGTGGATCGCATGAAGCGAGCCGGCGCGGTGGTTCTGGGAACCACCAACTGTCCTGAGTTCCTGATGGCTTACGAGAGCGACAACCGGCTGTATGGGCGCGCATGCAATCCGTGGGATGTGGAGCGAAGCGCGGGCGGATCGAGCGGCGGCGAATCGGCAGCGATTGCCGCCGGCCTTTCCGCGGGTGGACTGGGCAGCGATAGCGGGGGCTCGGTGCGCGAGCCGGCTCACTTTACCGGAATATGCTCGCTCAAGCCCACGCCGGGCCGCATCCCCGCACGCGGTCATTTGCCATCGTGCGATGGGCCCTTTGCCATTCTTGGCGCGATCGGCCCCATGGCACGCACCATCCGTGATGTCACGCTGCTCTTCATCACTCTCTCCGGACAGGATGCTCTCGATCCCGTGAGCCCGCCGGTCGGCCTCAGGAATGAGTCGCTGGAAGATTTGCGGCGCGTTCCCATCGCCTTCTTTGAGGACGATGGCCTTATCCCAGTCACTCCGGAAACGCGCCAGGCGGTGCAGGATGCGGCGCGTACGCTCGCAAGTCAGGGCTTCAACGTCCAGCCGTTTCGTCCCCGCGCCCTTGAGGAGGCACGGCAATTGTGGTGGAAGTTTTTTGTCCGCGGCGGCGCTATGCTTCTCGATCCACTGGTACAAGGACGGCATTCGGAGTTGAGCCCAACGTTTCTTGATTTCCTGTCGATCGCGCACAGCGAGCCACCGTTGTCCGTGCAGGAACTGCTCACGGCCTGGATGGATTGCGATCACGTACGCCGTAAGCTGCTGGCGGAGATGGAGAGTTTTCCCATCCTTCTGTGTCCCGTCTGCGCGATTCCCGCCTTTCGCCATGGGGAACGTGCGTGGGACGTGGAAGGCCGGCAAGTGAAGTATCTCGATGCCATGCGCTACACGCAGTGGTTCAACTTGCTGGGCGCGCCCGCGGCGGTTGTGCCGGTAGGCTGGTCGCCCGAGGGCTTGCCGATTGGGGTGCAGATTGTAGGGCGTCCCTTCGAAGACGAACGCGTGCTTGGCATCGCAGCCGCGGTAGAGGCAAACTATGGCTATAAGCCACCGCCTCTGAGTTTTGGCCAATAGGCGATCGTATTGACGACTTCACATATCGTGAAGTAAACTTGCATGGGTGTATATCGTTACCCGAAGGCATCTGAGCGAGGCCATCCATCGCTATCCGGAAGCGGCAAACGAAATCAAAGCGTGGGCGATGATAGTCGCCGCTGTTCGATGGCACAATTTTCCAGAAGTGCGCAGCATGTTTACGGATGCCGATTATGTTGATGGGTACGTAGTCTTCAACATCCGGCAGAATCGATACCGGCTTATCACCGTCATTCACTATGCAAAGACGGGAGAAAGTAAGCAAACTGGAGGGCACGTTTACATCCGATCCTTTCTGACGCACAAGGAGTACGACAATCCCAGAAACTGGGATAGGAAGTTTGGGACCAAATGAGGAAAGTTCTCGCAAACCCGGCGGAAATGATTGCCCACGGCGCTCCTCGCCTTATCCGCAATGATCTTGAGCTCGCAGCGTATACAGAGGCTCTCTACGAGCTAACTGCCCTGGAGAAACCATCTCGCTCCGAAGCGGAAGCAATCGAACTGCTGACCCTTCTGGTGGATCGCTATGAGCAGGCACACTACTCTGTCCCGGCTGCGGACGCGGTGTCAGTCGTACGCTTTCTCATTGAGCAGCAGGGCCTTTCACAGCGCGATTTGGTCCCGCAATTCGGATCGGAGAGTGCAGTTTCGATGTTCCTAGCTGGGCAACGAAAGCTGACACTGGATCAGGTGCGGAAATTGAGTGCCCGGTTCAAGCTTCCATCTGATGTTTTCATTGCCAGAGAATAAATCGAGGGGTAAGTTTCTTAGCCAATCCTTAAGTGCTCAAGTGGTGGCGAACGTCCGCGCCGCGGACCCAGAAAATGACATCTTCTGCGATGTTGGTCGCGTGATCGGCAACCCGCTCCAGGTTGCGAGCAATCATCAGCGCGTGCAGCGCCTGGGGAGTGTAGCGGGGCTGCTCTTTGATCAGGTTGGAAAGAGCAAAAAAGGCAGTGTCGTTAAGTTTATCCACGTTATCGTCCATGGTCAGCACAGAGGTGGCCAGTTCCGCGTCGGCCTCGATAAAGGCCTGCAGGGCTTTGCGCACCATAGCAGAGGCGAGCGATGCCATGCGCGGAATGTCGACCGGCAGATCCACAACCGGGAAGGCCTGAAGATCACGCACCCGGTCGCTGATGCTGACCGCCTGGTCGCCCACACGTTCCAGATCAGCGTTGATCTTGATGACCGCCAGAATGAAACGCAGATCGATCGCCATCGGCTGCTCCATGGCAAGCAGGTCAAGCGCCATCTGGTCGATCTCGCGCTCGAAGCTGTTGATCGAAATCTCACTCCGGACCACCAGGTCGCAAAGGGAAAGGTCGCGCACACGGTAGGCCTCAACGGCTCGCTGGATAGCCTGCTCCGCCATGCCTGCCATGACGAGAAGCCGCTCTTTCAGATCGTCGAGTTTCCGATGAAATCGAATGCGCGTCATCCGAACCTACCTGTAATGTAATCCTCCGTCCGCTTATCGGTGGGATTGGTAAAGATCTTGTGCGTTGCGTCGAATTCCACCAGTTTGCCATTGAGGAAGAAACCAGTGTTCTCCGCCACCCGCGCCGCCTGTTGCATGTTATGGGTCACGATCACAATGGTGTACTGCGACTTGAGCTGAAAGATAAGATCTTCGATCTTCGCTGTGGAGACCGGATCCAGCGCCGAGGCCGGCTCGTCCATCAGCATCACCTCCGGATCCACAGCCAAAGCGCGCGCGATACAGAGGCGTTGCTGCTGGCCGCCGGAGAGGCTGGCGCCAGACTTCTTCTTGAGATCGTCCTTCACTTCCTCCCAAAGAGCGGCCTGCTGCAGCGAGCGCTCGACCACTTCATCGAGCACCTTTCGGTTTCGAAATCCATTGAGGCGGAGACCGGACGCCACGTTGTCGTAGATCGACATGGTTGGAAACGGATTCGGCCGCTGAAAAACCATCCCGATCCGGCGGCGAATCTCCACCGGTGAGGCCTGAGCATAGATATCTACCGGACCGACCCGCACCGTCCCGGTAACGCGACCAATCGGGTTGGTCTCGTGCATACGGTTGAGGCAGCGCACGAACGTAGACTTACCGCAACCCGAGGGCCCGATGAGGGCAGTGGCGTGGTTCGCCGGAATCCGCAGGCTGATGCTCTGAAGGGTGTGGTTGGCGCCGTACCACGCATTCAGATCAGACACTTCGATTTCTACGCCCACTAACTTGCCCCTTTCAGAACACCACGGCCTGCGACATACCGGACGAGTGCGACGGACAGGACGATGAGCACGATCAACACCAGCGCGCCGGCCCAGGCAAGACGATGCCAATCGTCGTAGGGGGAGATTGCATACACGTAAATCTGCAGCGGAAGCGCCGCGATCGGTTGATTGAGGCTAACGCTCCAAAACTGATTCCCGAAAGCGGTAAAGAGCAATGGCGCTGTCTCCCCCGCCACCCTGGCGAAGGCCAACATGCAGCCCGTAATGACACCCGGCGAGGCAGTGCGCAGAGTAATGGAAAGCACCGACCGCCAGTTCGGCACACCTAACCCGAGAGCCGCCTCGCGCACATTCAGGGGCACCATCAGCAGCATCTCTTCGGTCGTGCGAGTGATGGTCGGGATCATCATGATGCCCAGCGCCACCCCGCCGGAAAGCGCGGAGAAACCTTTTTGCGGCAAGACGATGAGGGTGAAAACGGCAATGCCCATGACGATCGAGGGCACGCCGTTGAGCACGTCGGCGGTAAACCTGACCATATTGGCCAAACGTTTGTTGCGTCCAAACTCCGCGATGTAGATGCCGCCGGCAATGCCTACAGGCACGCCCATAAGGCTGGCGATCGCCAATAGAACACCCGACCCAACGATAGCGTTGGCCATCCCGCCGCCCACCTCACCCACGGGCTTGGGTATCTTGGTAAAGAAATCCAGATTGAGGGAACTGGCGCCCTTATAGATGAGGTAGCAAAAAATAGCGATCAGCGGCGCCATCACTAGTATGGTTGCACCCACAGCAGCAACGGTGGCCAGGTGATCGGCGAAGATCCGCCAAACCCGGTTGGAAGTCCGAGCACGTCGCAGGGGCATAGCGGTGTTAGAAGAAGCCATTCGCTAGGTTCCTCTCACCGGCGCGCCGCGAGTGACGGCCCAAACCAGCACCCGGGCCAGCGCATTCACGATGATGGTAACGATAAACAGCGCCAACCCGATTTCAATCAAGGCACTGCGGGAAAGGTCGTCGGCGGCTTCGCTGAACTCATTGGCGATGACGCTGGCCATGCTGTAAGCCGGAGCCAACAAAGAGCGCGAGATTTCCGGCCGGTTGCCGATAACCATGGTGACCGCCATGGTTTCGCCCAGGGCGCGGCCAAGGCCGAGAATGACAGCGCCGACGATACCGATGCGGGCATTGCGCAGCACGCCCACGCGGATCATCTCCCAGCGCGTGGCTCCAAGGGCCAGCACCGCTTCCCGCTGGGAATAGGGAACCGCCGAGATGACCTCGCGGGTAAGAGAAGAGATGATGGGCAGAATCATGATCGAGAGAATCACGCCCGCTGCCAACATCGATAAACCGTAGTTCGGGCCGGTAAAAATCCCCGACCAGCCCAGGGTCTTGATGAGGAATGGATTTAGGTATTGCCGTAGCAGCGGAATCAGAACAAAAAACGCCCACAGACCATAGACCACGCTGGGAATAGCGGCCAGCAACTCCGTAAAGAAGGCCAGGAAGCCGCGCAGCCAGTCGGGACACATCTCAGTAAGAAAGATGGCGACGCCAACCGCCAGGGGCACAGCGATAATAAGCGCCAGGATCGACGAGACCACGGTGCCATAGATAAACGGCAGCGCGCCGAAGTTGCCATTGACCGGGTCCCAGGCGGAACCGAAGAAGAACGACATTCCGAATTTTTGAATGGTGAGCTTCGAGCCGGAAATGAGCTCAACCAGGATCAACACCACGATGGCGAATATGCTGAGGGCGCACACCAGCATGAGCGTGCTAAAAGCCCGATCGGCAAGCGAGGAGTTACCGCAATTCAGAAGATATGTGCGGACGGGAGAGGGCGACGGCTCAGCGCCGGGTGACGGACTGCTTTCTGTTCGCTGGGTCACGTCAGCCTGGCCAGCCACTCGCGGCACCTGAGTCTCTGAGTTCACCACTCATACCGTAGCGGTCTTTAGTGAATTTCAGGTTAAACCAGCCACGCCCAAACCTTTTGAAATGAAAAAGATTATGCTGCGTGGACCAAATCGAGAGATCACTGCCGCGCCAGAATAACATCAGGCACACGCCGGTGGCGTGCGCCTGGCTGGAATCGAACGTCTACTTAAGTGTGTTGATGGTGGCACTGACCTTCTGCGCTACCGAAGCAGGGAGCGGGGCGTAATAGAGTGAACTGGCCTCGTTCTGATGCTGCAGCATCCACTTGAGAAAATCGATCAGGACCTTCCCATTGGCTGGATCCTTAGCAGGTTGCGGAATCAGGAGCCAAGTGAAGCTGGAGATGGGATAGGCATTCCCGGGCGCATTGGTAATGGAGACTCGATAATCGGCTGGCATGCTCTTGACACTGGCGGCCGCTTCAGACACTCCTTCAATGGATGCCTTCATCCAGGTTCCTCCCGCGCTCTTTACCGAGGCGAAGGGAATCTTGTTCTGCAAGGCGTAAATGAGTTCGACATACCCAATCGAGCCCGGCGATTGGCGGACAAAGCCGGAAACACCTTCGTTGCCCTTGGCGCCAATCCCCCTCGGCCAACTCGGCGCCGCACCCTTGCCGGGGCCGCTTGCCCAGTCTTTACTGATCTTGGACAGATAGTCGGTGAAGATAAAAGTGGTGCCGCTTCCGTCAGAGCGGTGGACCACAAAAATATCCTGGGAGGGTAGCTTGACTCCCGGATTGTCCTTGGCTATGCGGGCATCGTCCCACTTGGAGATCTTGCCCAAATAGATATCAGCCATGACGTCTGGCCCTATACGCAGGTCACTGACGCCCTCGAGGTTGAAAATCGGGACCACTGCGCCCAGCACGGCAGGAATGGCCTGAATCTTGACCTTGGAGGCGGCCAGCTGCTCGTCCGTCATGGTGACGTCGCTAGCGCCGAAATCAACCGTTCCGGCCGTAACCTGGCGGATGCCCCCGCCGCTCCCGATCGACTGGTAATTGATCGTAACCCCGGGGTGGGAAGCACTGTATTCGCTAAACCACTTGGAATAAATAGGATATGGGAAGGTAGCTCCCGCTCCATTGAGCTTTTGCGCGTGGCCCACGCAGACCGTTGCACTCATAGCAGCGGCCAACAGCCAAATTGTCTTTCTCACGTTCCACCTCAGGAAAATCATCCTGATTCTCAGTTGTGTCTGTGAACGAGTCTTTACAAAGCGATGAATATGACGAGAAAAGCATTCCCAGCGGAGGTCACAAACATTTATCTTTCAACAGTTTGCGTAGATGGCTGCGGAATGGTCCCGGCTGGTGGCGGCGCGGGCGCGCCGGGATCGGCAACGCAGGGCAGGCGAAAGAGAAAGGTCGCGCCGAACCCAAGTTCGCTCTCCACGCGAATGTGCCCGCCATGGGCCTGGACAATATGCTTTGCGATCGCCAGCCCCAGCCCAGTCCCGCCGGATTCGCGCGAGCGGGCTTTATCCACCCGGTAGAAGCGCTCAAAGATACGGGGCAGGTGCTCATACGCGATGCCGGGGCCGAAATCCTGAACGTAGAATTCGATCGTCGCTTCCTGCTTGCGCGCCCCCACCCTCACGCGGCCGCCTGCCTTGCCGTATTTCATCGCATTCTCGACCAGGTTTCCGAAGACCTGGCTCAGGGCGTCGAGATCAGCCATCACCGGTTCATCGGTGGTCTCGCCCACTTCGAGGATCGCCGCTGAATCAAGCACCAACCCCGCCAGTGAGCCAACCGCCTCTTCGACCAGCCGGGAAGCCTGGATTTTTTGCAGCCGTAGCTTGTAGTCGCCGGATTCCACGCTGGCCAGGGCTAGCAGGTCTTCCGTAAGACGGTTCATGCGCGCCGCGTTCTTGAGAATAATCTGCAGGAACTCGCGCGCTTGACTGCTGAGGTCGCCGTCATCGAGCAGGGTCTCGACGTATCCCGTGATACAGGTGAGCGGAGTGCGCAGTTCATGGGACACGTTGGCCACGAAGTCCCTGCGGGTGGTCTCAGAACGCTCGATTTCAGAGACGTCATGCAGCACGGCGACCGCGCCCCCGCCGGGCATGGGAGCAGCGTTAACCTCAAAAATCTTGCCCGGAGAAACGGAGGTGGCACGCCGGCGGCTGGCCTGGCGCAGGGTGAGGGCCGCGCCCACCGCGGAGAGGACCTCGGGATCCCGAACGGAATGCACCAGGGCACGGCCCTCCTGCACTGGACTGAGCGCGATCCGCTGCATGACGGCATTGCACCAACTCACCTGTCCCTGCGGGTTGATGGCGATAACCGCCTCCTGCATGCTGTCCAGCAGCGCCGTCAGCTCGCTGCGGCTGCTCTCCAGGGCGTGAAAGCTATGCTCCAAGCGGCTAGCAGTGACGTCCAGGGCGTGGGCGACTGCGGAGATCTCATCCAGATTGCCCTCTTCCACCCGGGCGGAGAGATCCCCGGCGGCGATGCGGTTGGCAAAGACCACGATGCGGGCCAGGCGCTTGGCGGCCCGCTGCGCCAGCCATGCCGCCAGCAGCGTCGCCACCACCAGCGAGAGGAGCGAAGCCAGCACAATGCCCCGTCGCAATACGTGCACGGCCGCAGGAACGCCGGTAAAAGGGTAAGCCAGGCGAACCACGAGGGGGCCGGCAGGGACAGCAACGTAAAGCCTGCGCCCGCGCCTTGCGCGGCCCAGGGGCTGGTGTTGATAAAGGACAGCGGCGACCTCAGGAGCGGGCGCTTCAGCCTCTCCCCCCGCATCGCTCTGCGAGGATGCAACCATCCGTCCCTGGCTATCAAAGATGGCAACGTCTGCACCAGTGGCGGTTGCATCGAGGCGGGCCATGCGCTGCAAAGACTGAGCGTCAAAAGACTGAGTATTAGGGGACGCAGCACCGGAGGCGCTTATATGCGCTGCCAGCAGGCGGGCTTCGCCCACCAGAGACTCCTCCGCCTGCGTGCGCAGGGATTGCTCCATGACCTGGCGCAGGGAGAAATCGAGCACCACCATGCCCAGGAAAAGGACCACCACGAAAGCGAAGAACAGCTTGCTGAAGACCCTGCCCGTCACGAGGCTATCCTCTTTTTTCATAAGCCGGAACGTTGGCAGCGTTTACCCCGGCAACACCTAGGAAGCTGACTTGCGCGGTTCCTCCACCAGACGGGGGACCTCGAAACGGTAGCCCGCGCCACGGACGGTCTTGAGGAAACGGGGGCTCTCGGGATCAGTCTCAATTTTCTCACGGATCCGCCGCACATAGACGTCCACGGAGCGGGGGGTCACGAAGCGGGCATCTCCCCAGACCGCGTCGAGCAGGTGATCGCGACTGAAGACGCGGCCAGGATGCCGGGCAAGATAATCCAGCAGCCGAAACTCGGTTGCGGTGGTGGTGGTGAGTTCTCCCCGCACCTTCAATTGCATCGCACTGGCGTCAATGACCACTTCCTCAAAGCTGATGATGGAGGGCGCCGTGGGCCGTTCAAAGCGGCGCAGCACGGCCTTGACCCTGGCAATCAGTTCGCGGGTGGCGAAGGGCTTGGTGATGTAGTCGTCGGCGCCCAGTTCCAGGCCCAGGACGCGATCGTTTTCACCCGCCCGGGCGGTGAGAAAGATGATCGGGATCGTGCTTAGAGCGGGATTGCTGCGCAGGCGGCGGCACACGTCGAGGCCATCTCCGCCGGGAACCATGATGTCCAGCAGAAAGAGCACGGGAGCCTGGCGCTCGGCGTCAGGCACCAGATTTGCCGGGGTGCTATAGACACGTACACCAAAACCTGCGGCTTCCAGATGATGCTGTACCAAGCGGGAAATATCCGGATCATCTTCAAGGACGCATACGGTCTGGCTCAACTGGGTCTCCTCAGGTTCGTGCCGCTCAGGATACGGCCACTTAAGTGGCAGGAGAGAACGCTCTGAGCGGATGCGTTTAGCGTAACCTAACTGGATAGAGGGAATGCAAAACTACGGTGAATCCTTGTCAATTTGCCAGAAATCCCGGCATTCCCCGAGTTTCCTGTCAATAGCAAGTTTCAAACATGGCACTCACCGGCTGCGTTGTGGCATTTATTAGGGTAGATCAATACCCAGGACGGTAAACACCGTGTCGCGTCCAGTCATCTTGTGTATCGACGATGAAGATCTCGGCCTTGAGATCCGGAAGATGGTTCTCGAGCGTGAGGGCTTCTCCGTGCTGACGGCGAAGGACGGGGTGTCTGGTTTATCGATCTTCGATACCCAGGAAGTTGACGCGGTGGTGCTGGATTACGCCATGCCAGGGATGGACGGCGGCCAGGTAGCCGCGATCCTGCGCAAGCGAAAACCCCATATGCCGATCCTGATGCTTTCGGCGTATGTGGCCCTCCCCGAAGAGGTGATGCGGGTGGTAAGTGTTTCGGCGACCAAAGGGGATGGCGCCTTCACCCTGGTCGAAAAACTGAAGGGCCTCTTGCAGGCGAATGCTCCCGACGGGCGAGGCGGCTCCCGGTGAATCTCCATCAGTTCCGGCAAATCCTGGTTACCACGGTGCTGCTACCTTTGGTTCTGCTCTTGCTGCTGGCCATGGTGCTGGCCTGGCAATTCCAACGCACACTGCGGGAGCAGCGACGCATTGACCACACCGATCGCATCACCGCCATGCTCAATGAGTTGGAACGGCTGGTGGTCGATCAGGAAACCGGCCTCAGGGGATACCAGCTCACCCACGATCCCACCACCCTCGAACCCTACCAGAATGCGGAAGGCGCGTTGCACGGAACCTTAGACCGCCTGCTGTACCTCGTTCGTGACGATCCTGACCAGCTCATGCGGCTACGCCAGATACGCGACAGCCATGAGCTGTGGATGGGATTTGCCGGTAAGGCGCTGGACAATCTGCGGGCAGGAAAGATATTTGGGGATACGGCGCTCGACCTGAACGGGGGTCAGCTGATGGCCCTCTTGAGGACCCGGATCGGCGCGATGACCCAGATCGAGGTCAAGCGGCGCGATGAGGAGGTAGAGTCCACCAACTCGCAGGTTCGTACGCTGATGGCGATTCTGGTCTTGTCCTCCATTGGAACTGGTATCGTCCTCGGCATCTACACCCAGCGAAATATGAGGCAAGTCTCCAGGGCGTACCGAACTTCACTGGAAGAAGCGCACGAGCGCGCGGATGAGCTGATTGAGAGCCGGCAATGGCTGCAGACTACGCTGGAATCGGTGGGCGACGCCTTAATTGCATGCAATCAGCAGCGCCGCGTGGAACTCATGAATCCGGTGGCTCAACAACTGACTGGCTGGACGCTGGAGGATGCGAAGGGGAGGCGCCTCGAAACCGTCTTCTGCACCCTCGATGAAGAAACACGGGAACCGGTAAAGAACCCCGGCTCGTGGGCAGAGACTAAAGACCCCGCAACGACGAATCATTTGCGGCTGCTCGCCAAGGATGGCACCGAGTACTTGATCGATCAAAGCGCTGCCCCGATTCGTGACGCCAAGGGCGAGGTCGCCGGGGTGGTGCTGGTCTTCCGCGATGTCACCGACCTGCGGCGAAGAGATGAGGCCCTGATGGCACACGAGAAGCTAGCCGTTGCCGGGCGCCTTTCGGCAAGCATTGCCCACGAGATACATAATCCGCTGGACTCCGTCGCCAACCTTCATTACCTGATGGCGAACGAGAACGATCCGGCTCTGCAGCAGCGCTACCTCGCCATGGCCCAGCAGGAACTGAACCGTACCCTGCAGATAAGCCGCGCCATGCTCGGCCTATATCGCGAGCCGAAGGCCCCGGTGGAAGTGGATCTGCGCGAGCTACTCGAAAGCGTGCTGCTACTGCTCGACCGGCAGTTGAAAGACCAGTCCATCGCGATCGACCGGAGGCTGGGCGATGGGGCGGCCGTCCAGGGTTTCCCTGGTGAATTGCGGCAGGTATTCACCAATCTGATCACCAACGCAGCCGAAGCATCGGGGCGGGGCGGACGGGTGCAGGTCCTGGTCGAGTCGTCGTTCCCCACGGATAGCCGTCCCGGCGCTTTGGTGACGATTACTGACAGCGGTCCCGGCATTGAAGAAGCCCATCTTGTCAAACTCTTCAAGCCCTTCTTCACCACCAAGGGCGAGCAGGGCACCGGTCTTGGCTTGTGGGTGAGCCGGGGAATCGTAGAAAAGCATGGCGGCAAAATAGAGCTGACCAACAGCACAGATCCCATTTTTCCCGGAGCGGCCGTGCGCGTCTATCTTCCCGCGCTGGGGCCGGCAGCGGCCCTGGCCGGTGCAGGCAACTACCGCGGGCAGCAGCCACTCTCCTAAGGGCAGGCCTAACAGAATAGCCGTGAACAGGGTGGGTCAAGCAGGGGCTTTATAGCACGTGTATAAACGCTGGATGGATTCAGCTTCTCTTGAGATTTGCTATGTGTCAGGGCACGACTTTTAGTCGGGCCGTAAACGATTACGAATATGACGGGCTTTAGCCCCTGGTTTTTTTGCAGGGTACACTTCAATCCGTACGTAAGCAATTGCAAGCAACTCCGGCTTTAGAAGGCGCTGAGGAAACTCATCCCATCCCCCCTCCCGATTCTTCGTCGGGCCCTGATACAAAGCATGAGTTTTTACGCGAGCTGTGAAGTCGTGCCCTTCCTCGCCGTAGTTCCACTACCCTTCTTCCACATCTTTTTTTCCCAGGACTCTGGACGGTAAACCCGAGCTGTAATAGTGTCCTAACCAAGACTCCAATAATTCTGCTCATCAAATGCCGCTCTCCTAGATAGCTATGGGGGCGGGAAAAAATAAAATTTGAGCACCTTCGTTAAACAAAGGACTTAGCCGCCACCTCGACGGAAATCCAAGACGGGAACATCGCATCCTGAAACCAAACCGCAACCCAGGGCCGGCGCCCCTGGCACGCCCCAAGGGGCAGACCGATCGATCTTTCTCAACTGAATTCAATTCTTCGGGCCGGATTCGCCTTGCCGGTGGCCGCCCCGGCCATCGGCAAGAACGCAAGACCACGCTGCCATTCCCCCTCGAAGCAGTACTTTTTCCGTAGCCTGTTAGGGCCGTCGCGCTTTAAAGCGCAGCCGCACGTAGTCAGCAGTCCAGTTCCCCTCGCGATCGCATAGAACGGGCTTGAGCAGGCCGACGATCTGATCGATCGCGGCCGGCCGCTCGGCGACAGGCAATTGCTCGAGCACGCTGCGGCGGAAGGTCTGGAGCCAGTCGGCCATGCCCGAAGGGAGCAGAGTCGGCCGCGGCGTCAGAGTGATCTCCTCGACGAGGAAGCCATGGCTCTCCAACCGGGTGCGATACTCAGCTGCTGCTAAAGAAGCGATTGCTCTCGATGCGCTCCGCCGGTAGGCCGCGGTTGGTCAAGACCGCCAGCAGCGCTACACGAATCGCGGCGATGTTTCCTTGGCCGCCACATTCGGCCACGAAGCGCCCCCCGGCCTGAGCGCCCGGTACACACCCTCAAGAACAGCATCCTGGTCGCTCATCCAGTGCAGCGCCGCATTGGAAAAGACGGCGTCGAATTCCCGCTCGAACGGCAGCGCTTCCCCGCTGGCATAGCGCGCGTCCACCCCGCGCTCCTTGGCCGCGGCAATCATCTGCGGCGAGGAGTCGACCCCAACCATGGTAGCTCCCGATTCAGCAATCTGACGGGTAAGGAAGCCGTCGCCGCACCCCAGGTCAAGGATGCGTTCGCCGGCCTGCGGCTGCAGCGCCTCCACCAGCGAGCCGGCGAGCAACGCTACGAACCGGCCGTTGCCGGCGTAAAGGGATGCGTCCCAAGTTTGCTGCATGGCTCCATTTTAGAGCTTTGCTTCTTGTGGGTGAGGAACCGCAGGTCTCTTTAGATCGATGCCACCGGAAGCAGCGTAAGGTCGTCGACCAACCCCACTTCCTTCTGCACGAAAGGCTCCGCATAGCGGACGCCGCCCAGCAGGCCGTAATGGCGGGCCAGGGAGAAGGTGCGTTCGCGGATCTCCTCGTGAGGCACAAAAAGGGTCCCACCTGCAGGCTGATCGGCATATTGCGACCGGTAGGCGAGCAGGGCGCGAAAACGCTCTTCCATGCAGGCAGTGATGTCGACCACAAAGCTGGGCCGCACGTCGGCATAGAGGCTGGCATAGACGATCTTGAACGGCCGGAAAGGCGGCTCGCCGGTCTCGATTTTGGCCAAGCCAGATAAGAAAGCAGGCCTCATACCCGAGAGCCGAGCTGTTGTAGTGGTCCGGATGCCGGCCCTGCCAGTAGGGCAGGATCACCACCCGCGGCCGCAACTGGCGGAGCTTGCGAACGATCCGGATGCGGTTCTCCCAGGTGTTTTCCACCCGGCCATCGGGAATGTCGAGCGCTCCCCGCCAGGCGACGCATAGGATGCGGGCCGCCTCCTCGGCTTCCCTGCCCGCTCCTCCGCGGAACCACGGGTGCCCGCTTCCCCCTGGGTCAGGTCGAGAATGGCCGTACGCAGTTGCAGCGCATGCATGCGCAAGAGCGTCCCGCCACAGGTCTGCTCCACGTCGTCGCGATGGGCGGCAATGGCCAGAACGTCGACCGGATCAGGGCCGCTCATGCCGCGAAACGCTTAATAAGTGGTGTTGTTGTCATCGCTCGGCGCGTCCATGTAGGCGACATCGTAAGCCGTGCCGACTACGGTCACCTGCGAATTGTCCAGAGACGAACCATCGACGGTGTCGTAGATGTACACCTGGCCGCCCTCGGCGGTATAGACCTTGTGCAGGCTGGTCACCGCGGCAATGCCGGTCGCATCGCCCTTGTAAGAGTCGATCATCGTAACCGAATTGCTCGAAGTGTTGAACATCGTGAGGCAACCGAGGTTGGTGGTGGCGCCCTGATGGTAGCGTTCGCCCTGGGTACAGAGCTGCGACCCGATCCAGAGCGTATTGTCGTCAGCGAATAGCATCTTCAGATGCGTCCCATCGCTAATGGAGTACGAACCCGTGACCTGCTTGGCGTTGGTGTCGAGTATCGAGAGGAAGCCGGCAAAGTAGCCGTCAGGTTGCAGCTGCTGGCCGGCGAGATACAAGAGACTTCCATTGGCAATGGCATCGGTGGTCCCACCTGGAACGGGCACCGTGGCGGTCACGTTGGTCGGAGCACCCGGCGGCACCGGCGCGCCGCTCTGAATGATGATCCCAGCCACCGGCAGGAAGCTGACGCTGGCCTGCACCCCTCCGCATTCCGGGCCGCAGTTGAGCACAAACGCCGTGGTGCCATCGGGAGAGAAAACCGCCTTGGTGGGCCGGTCAAAATCGCCTGGCACCGGCAGCAGGCAGTACACTGGCAGGTTTTGCGGTTCGCAATCCTCCGCATTTGAGGGAACCTTCTGATTCGTCTGCAGTTTGTAAACGCTGTAGACCAGGTTGCTGTCCTGCAAGAAGGCCAGGGCGGCCGAACCACTTGGGTTGATGGACACGCGGAAGACGTTGGGCAGATTCAACCCATAGCTGGTACCGAGACTCCGGTCCTGCACCGTGAGCGTGTGCGCAGCCTGGTTGGCGGCAAAAACGTACCTCTGGTCGCGCGAGATATACACACTGGAGGACGCTCCGTTCAAGGTTACGGTGGTGGTTTGCTTTTCCTGGGCGTAATTCAATAAGGCATAGCTGCCGTCGCCGGCGCCGTAGACCGCTCCGGCCTGCTCTTCGGGCATATTCTGGATAGTCAGCGGATCGGCGCCCGAGTACCCCGCGACATTGAAGGAGGAGACTTTGTTATTGAAGCTGTGGCGGATGTCGTAATGGGCATCGACGATCTGCAACGTGCCCTTGGTCAGAGCGCCCGGATTCTGAACCGCAATCAGTACACGGTTGAGGATTCCGCTGGGGGGCAAAGCCCGGCCACCGAAGTAATAGCTCTTGCCGCACCCGGCCAAAAGTATGAATGCAAAGCAGGCTAGCGTAGAAAGGGCACACAAGGACCGGAGACTTCTTTTCTTCAACCTAAGACCTCACCAGAATCACCACGCGGCGGACATGCGGGAAAGGCCAAGTATAACAAAGCGGCGGTTGGCTTTCGCGCCTCGGGTGGCTTAGCATAGTTAGACTTACCCTATGAAGAACCGGCTCACAGAGATCTTCGGAACGCGAACGGTGCTGTGCGATGGGGCCATGGGCACCAGCCTGTACGCTCGGGGCATCTTCATCAATCGCTGCTACGACGAGCTAAATCTGTCTCAGCCGGAGCTGGTGCGGACTGTCCACGAGGAGTATCTGCAGGCGGGCGCGGAGATCGTCGAGACCAATACTTTTGGCGCCAATGCCCTACGTTTGCAGCGCTATGGCCTCGCGGACAAGGTGATCGAGATCAATCGCGCCGGCGCCGAAATTGCGCGCAAGGCGGTGAACCAGCGAGCCGACAAGCAAAGCGGAAAGGCCTGGGTTGCGGGCGCCGTCGGGCCCCTGGGCGCACGACTGGAACCGCTGGGAAAGATCGGCCTCGATGAGGCGCGTGAAGCCTTTGCGGAGCAGATTCGCGGTCTGGCGGAAGGTGGGGTCGATCTGCTGTTGATCGAGACGGTTTCGGCATTGAATGAGGCGGAACAGGCCATTCTTGCAGCAAAATCAACCGCTCCGTCGCTGCCGATTTTAGTGATGGTAACCGTCGATGAGGAAGCAAACTGCCTGGATGGCTCCTCCCCGGAGACGGCCGCCGCCCGCTTAACCGAATGGGGCGCGGATGCCATCGGCTGCAACTGCAGCGTAGGACCCGCGACCGTACTGACTGCGATCGAACGCATGGCGACGGCCACCCATCTGCCCTTGGTCGCGATGCCCAATGCCGGCATGCCGCGGGCCGTGGAGGGACGCAACATTTACCTCTGCTCGCCGGAATACATGGCGAGCTTCGCTCGCAAGCTGGTAAAGGCGGGTGTTCAATTTGTGGGCGGCTGCTGCGGCACGACGCCCAGTCATATCCGGTCGATGAAATCTTCCCTGCGCGCCATGGGTGCGATGGAGGTATCGCACACCCAAGTGAAGCAGGCGCCGGTCGCGTCCGAGATCGAGCCCGCGCCACTGGCTGAGCGCTCGCGCCTCGGCGGGCTGATCGCCGGCGGCACCTTTGTCACCATGGTTGAGATGGTCCCCCCCAAGGGCATCGCCTGCGAGCGCGAACTCGCGGCGGCCCGGATGCTGCTGCAAAACGGGGTCCACATCATCAATGTCCCCGACCTGTCTCGAGCGGCGCCGCGCATGAGCGCGCAGAGTCTGTGTATCCAGATTCAGCAGACCGGCATGGAAACGCTGCTGCACTATACCTGCCGGGACCGCAACTTGCTGAGCATCCAGTCCGACCTGCTGGGGGCTTCTTCGATCGGCTTGAAGAATATTCTTTGCCTCACCGGAGATCCCCCCAAGCTGGGCAATTACCCGGATGCCACGGCGGTTTTCGATGTGGATGCCATTGGGCTGGTGAACATCGTACGGCGTTTGAACCACGGGTTGGATCTGGGAAGCAATCCCGTCGGTGTTTCGAGCGGCTTGACCATTGGCGTGGCTGCCAATCCCGGCTTGCCGGACATGGACAACGAGATTCGACGCTTCGCCTACAAGGTAGAAGCGGGCGCTGAATATGCGATCACCCAGCCGGTATTTGACCTGAAGCTGCTGGAGGCTTTCCTCAAGCGCATTGAGGGTTTTCGCATCCCGGTTATTGCGGGTATCTGGCCGCTGACCAGCCTGCGCAATGCCGAATTCATGAAGAACGATCTGCGGGTCTCCATGCCCGACGAGATCATGCTGCGCATGCAAAAGGCGGACACTCCCGATCGAGCGCGCGCAGAAGGAATTCTTATCGCACGGGAGATGCTGGCCGCGGCGCGCCCGATGATCCAAGGGGTGCAGGTCAGCGCGCCGTTTGGGCGCTACCCCTGCGCGGTAGAGATTCTGGAGGTTGTTCTACCGCAGGAAAGGGCCGGCGTTGGCAACGTTTGAGGAATCGCTGAAACAGTTGGAGAGCATCGTGGCTCAGCTGGAGCGCGGTGATCTGCCGCTCGAAGACTCGATCAAGATGTTCGAGGAGGGCATGCGCCTCTCGGCGCAATGCAAGCAAGAGCTGGATAACGCCGAAAGCAAAGTACAGATTTTGCTCAAGCAACGCGACGGTTCCATCAAAGCTGAGCCTTTCCCGCTGAAATAGGCCCAACGGGCGTTCGCTACCTCTGCAGAGAGGAAACAGCAGGTCCCTCCAGACGCTGCGCTCCGGTCGGGATGACAACTTTACCTAAGGGCAGTTGATTTCACCATCGTAGCAGCCTTGTGTGTTGGAGGAGACAGGTCCGCTGCGCGGAGGCGAACCAATAGAGAAATCACGACCTGCAACAAGATCATTGAGGTGCCCGCATCCAAGCCTTACACTTTGGCTCGAGTGGGCTACCTGCCTGTCCCACTGTTTGTCATTGGGACCGGAGCGCAGGGGTGGAGGGATCTGCAGTTTCCGCTTCCCCGCCACCAATCTCTGCTCGACGAAGGCGACCAGATCGTCCCCGATCAGATCTGGCGGCGTTATCAGGAACCGTGGCTTGCCGGCCAGCAGCCGCAAAGATACCTGGTTCCATTGCGGTATGAGTTCCCGCCCCGATGAACGCAGCAACACTGCGTCGGCGCGGTCCAGAAACAGCCGCGCGGAGTCTTTGAAGTCCGCTGTGGCATGATCCAGGACCGTCAGATACAGATCAGGACGCAGAAACTGCAGCAGGCTGTTGGACTCGAAGATCATGTTCTCGGCCGCCTGGATCTCCTGGCGAATACGCGGCATCGCATCGGCCAAACGGCCGATGCGGGTGCGGACCCAGAGCGACCGCCTGGCACCGGCGGCTAGAAAACGGGCGCTGTCAGTGCCGGTATTTGGATCGCGCTCCGCACTGATGGCGATGGTGTGCTCGTCCGTTTCGCAATCGCAGGGCTCTCCGTTCGCGCTGCAAAACCCGTGGCCGAACTGGGTGATCTTGCAGGCGGTCCAGTTGCGCTCGGGCAGCCGGGCGATCAAAGCGGCCACCACCGAGGTCTTTCCCACGCTGCGCGAATGCCCGCCCACCACCACGATCGCCATCTACTTTTCCCCGGTTCTTGGAGGCCAATCGGGCCAGGGTCGCCAATTCCTTCAGGTACTGCCGGACCGGCTTGGCCGGGGTTCCCCAAAAGACGATTCCCGGTCCGAGAAGTTTTTTCTTGGGCAGAATGCCGCCCTGTCCGCCGACGATGACCCCGGGACCGATCAGAGCATGGTCGCCCATGCCCACCTGGCCGCCCAGGATTGCGCCGTCACCCACCGTACTCGAACCGGAGATGCCGGTCTGGGCGGCGATGACGACATTGCGTCCAATGTTGCAGTTGTGACCAATGTGAATCAGGTTGTCGAGCTTGGTGCCGCGAGCGATGCGGGTTTCTTCGAGGGCGCCGCGGTCAATGGTTGTGTTGGCGCCTACCTCCACATCGTCCTCGATGATCAGAGTTCCCTGTTGGGGAAACTGGGTGTACTCGCCACTCGCCCGATCGCGGACGTAGCCGAAGCCGTCGGCGCCCAGCACCGCCCCGGCGTGGATCACCACCCGATCGCCCAGGGTGACGCCCGGGTAGATGACGACCCGGGGGTAGAGGCGGCAATTGCTGCCGATGGAGACGCCGGCGCCGATCACGACTCCGCTGCCGATGGAGGTGGCTGCGCCGATGCTGGCTCCCTCGTCGATGAAGGCATGGGGGCCAATCGAAACGTCCGCGGCAACCTGCGCTCCAGGGGCAACCACAGCGGTAGCGTGGATGGACGGAGCGAGCGGCGTGGCGCGCAGCAACACAGCCGCCCGGGCGAAGGCCAGCCGCGGCTGGGGAACGCGCAGAACCGGTTTGCTCCCGTTCGGGACCCCAACCTGCGGGGAAGCGAGAACGGCGGCGGCAGAGGATGCGAGCGCAGTCGCAAAGGAAGCTTCCTCTTCGGCGAAGACCAGGCATCCCGGTCCCGCCGCCGCGATGCTGGAGACCCCGGTGATGACCGGATCCGCCGAGCCGCGATCGAGCTCCGCTCCAAGGCTCACCGCCAGTTGACTCAGCGTGATGCTCGCAGGCAAGTCATTGCTCCTGTTCCCGCTCAAGTGTAGATCGCTGCTTCGCCCTGTGGCCTGGTCTTCCAACGGCGATGCACCCAAAGCCATTGGTCGGGATATTGGCGAATGTATTCCTCAATCACCCTGGTGAACAAGGCGGTATTGGCAATGGCATCCGCCTCCACGTCGCCGCTGCAGGCCAAGTCCAGGGCCGCGCCGAAGCGGAGCACATACTGTTGCGTTGCCTCATCCCAGAGCAGAAAGCCGGGCAGCACCTGGGCCCCGGTCTTCATGGCGACTCGTGCCAGTCCAGATCCGGTACAGGCGGGATGGCCAAAGAAATCGACGAACGCACCCTGAGGCGGCGTCATGTTGGTGTCCATCAGGATGCCCACCGTCTCGCCACGGCGCATGGAGGCCAGCAGGCCGCGGGCAAAGTCGTCCTTATGCAGAACTTGATTGCCGTGCAGACATCGGATCTGGTTGACCAGGTGGTCGACCAGGGGATTATCCAGGCGGCGGATGACAATGCTCATGGGATACCCCATCAGCGAGTGATAGAAGCTCGATAATTCCCACGCGCCCAGATGGCCGGTGAGGATGAGAACTCCTTTACCCTGATCGCGCGCCGCCAGGTAATGCTCCAGCCCCTCATAACGGATGAAGCGGTTGGTCATCTTCGGCGTGTAATACGGCATCTGGCAGAACTCGGCCAGCAACCACCCCAAATGGCGATAGAGCTGGCGCAGGATTTGTTGCCGCTCCGCTGCGGTCTTCTGGGGAAACGCCAAGCTTAGATTACGATGGCCGGCGCGCCGCAAACGTGGGGTGAGGACCAGGGCGAGTCGACCGACCAGCGCCCCGATTCCCCGGGCGACACCCCTTGGGGGCACGCCGAGAAGCTTCACCAGTGTCCAAACCAGTATGAATTCCAGTCGTCTTCGCATCCGCTTGCACAGCTGTCTCCCGAGCCCCGCCCCATACATACAGCAGCCACTTCAGTTTAAACGGCGTCACATAAAAAAAACTGCCCGGTATCGCCGGGCAGTTCTCAAAAACAGGAGCAAAAAGGGAGACGGAGAAGAAAAAGCTATTTCCTGACTTCGGAGAAATACTTTGCTACCGTGCGCACAAACGGTTGTGCATCCGGTGGGGTCGCAACTTCCCCTTTCAGGATCTGTGCACTGGGGTGGGCAACGCCATAGAATGCCCGCGTCGCATCCGTATTTTCGTTTACCACGGCTCCGGTGAGGTCGACGCCGGCGAAGAGTCCCTTGGCACGGGAATAGGTAAGCAACTCGGCGGTAAGCTTCCAGTCGGTCGCAGCCTGGGAATCGCGGCCTACCGGGCCCGCAGCGGCTGATGCATCGCCACCGATCTTGAACTTGCTCTTCAACAGGTCCTGAAACCCCTTTTCGTTGACGGCAACGAGAACCAGGTCGGTGGATTGGCCGCCGATCTGAAAACCGAAACTTCCCCCGGCGATCACGATAAAAGCGGGAGCGCTCCAGCCGTGCCCGGTGCGGCAGGTAACGACGCCCTGACCGTACTCCGCGCCGACCACGAAGGCGCCTTTCTTCACACTGGGAACAACACCCACGCACGTGGCCTGGGACATGATCTGATTTGGGATCGCCTTGTCCGGGGTGGCCATAATCGCATCCAGAACGTCTTTCGCGCTGGCGATGCGCGCTTCGATCGTTGCCTTATCGTCGGCAGCAGAGGCAGACAAGGCAGTGAGGACCATCCCAACTGCACAAAAAATTGCAAAGAGCTGTTTCATGGTCTTCCAAATCTCCAAGTGGGACTGATGTTAACGAAGTTTCGCCCAAGCTAAAGTTAGCCTGGGTCAATTATGCAAGAGGAAATGCTGATTCGATGCTTATCTTCCGGGCATCCGATCCGCCGACGACTTCGCGGGACGGAGGAAGCACGGTTAGTTGCTAAGATGCAGGAATTGGGCAAGAGGTTGATTCAATTGCAGGAACGAAGAGCAGGAGAGACGGCACAGGGAGTAAAAAATGGGGGCTGGTGATTGCAGCGTTCGCCATCAGAAGCCCCGTCCCCAGATCTGCGTTGTTTCTAAAGTAACTGTCGTCCAAGACGGGTAACCAAGCAATGTCACTAAGGTACCCTGACCTAAAGTACCCCCTCTGTAGGAGGCCTTTATTCCGGGTTCGGAGCGACGATCGAGTTGGTCACCGCGTAGATAGACAGGGCGATGCGGTTCTCCACCCCGACCTTACGCATGAGTTTGGCCACATGCGCTTTGACCGTTCGCTCTTCGATGCCCAGCGTCCTGGCAATCTCGCGGTTGGATCGCGCGGCGACCAGCAACTTGAGCACCTCTGTCTCGCGGGCCGTGAACTGAGCAGAAGCCGGGATCGCGGAGCGAGAAGGCCGGGTTGCGCGATCGACGAAGATGGACAATACCCGTCGCGGAGCCCAGATGGACCCCTGGCTCACGATCTCGATCGCCTGTTCGACCTGTTGGGGCGTAGCGTTGGCTTCGAGATACGCCTTGGCTCCCGAGGTGATGGCCTGCAATATGACTTCGTCGTTAGCCTCCGGGCCCATAACGATCAGCCGGACATCGGGTCGCAACCCATGGATGGTGCCCACCAACGGCAGCGGGAGCTTGTCCCCGTGGAGGCCCACCAGGGCCAGCTTGAATTCCTGATCGGCCAGGAACTGCGCCAGCTCGAAAACCACAAACTCGATGCGAGGATGATCCTGAAATAGGGTGACAAAACCCTGCACGCGGATCGGCTCCGGTTCAAGCAGCGCCACCCGCAAGCGGGAAGGTGATTTCGTGGGGTCGGCCATCACAACTTTGGCAGCACTATACCCTGTTGCTTCTGGTACTTACCCTTGCGGTCCGCGTAGCTGATCTCGCAGGCCTCGTTCCCACGGAAGAACAGGATCTGGCAGAGACCCTCATTGGCATAGATCCGGGCCGGTAACGGCGTAGTGTTTGAAATCTCCAGGGTCACGAAGCCCTCCCATTCCGGCTCGAAGGGAGTGACGTTGACGATAATGCCGCAACGGGCGTAGGTCGATTTGCCCACGCAGATGGTAAGCACATCGCGGGGAATTTTGAAGTATTCCACCGACCTGGCAAGGGCGAAGGAATTGGGAGGAATAAGCACCGATTCGGCAGTGACGGTGACGAAAGACCGCTCATCGAAGTTTTTTGGGTCGATGACTGCGCTGTTGACGTTGGTGAAGATCTTGAACTCATCGGAAACGCGAAGGTCATAGCCGTAGGAGGAGAGGCCATAGGAGATGACCCCTTCCCTGACTTGCTTTTCGCTGAAAGGGGCGATCATCCCCTTCTGCGACTGCTCGCGAATCCACCGGTCGGACTGAATTGACATGCAACTCCTTAAGAAAAAGCCGGCTCGGCAGAGCCAAGCGCGGTGAAAGGGTAGAAGGGGCCTGATGCTGGAAACTGCATCTTACGGCAGCCCGGGGTCATTGACAATCACTTGCAGTACCCGGCCGCTCGAAGCCGCTGGACCATAGAGGAAACACGCTATACGATGAGGACGTAGCTCCGGCCTTGCAGTTACCTACACATCCCTCGGGGTAAAGGCATTGATTAAACAGGACATTATCCATCAAGTAATCGCCAAGACCGGACTACCGCGCAACAAGGCGGAGGCGGCTGTTGACACGGTTTTCGAAAGCCTGAAAAAAGCTCTTGCTTCGGGCGACCGGATTGAGCTTCGGGGTTTTGGGGTCTTCAATGTGCGCCCGCGGAAAACCGGCATTGGCCGCAACCCACGGACCGGTGCGGAAGTCACCATCACTCCCGGCAAGGCTGTTCGCTTCAAGCCGGGCAAGGAACTTCACCTGCTGGATTCATAGCCCCGGCCCATGGCAGCACCGAGCACTGCGGACAATCCGCTTCTCCCGCGTCCTCAAGAGCACTCGGATTTTCCTCATAGGCCATCGCACTCCATTGCCTGGTTGCCGCTAGGCCTGCTGGTGGTGAGTATCGTCACCACCGCGAGCACGGGCGCGCTGCTCATGCGGAACTTTCGCCTGGACCAGCCGCCGCTGGCCAGCGAGGGCGATCTTTTCCCGTTGCACTGGATCTGGAATCATCCTTCAGCACTGGCTAGCGGCTGGTCTTTCTCGCTGGCGCTTTTAGGGATCTTGCTGGCCCACGAGGCGGGGCACTACTTCCTCTGCCGCCACCATGGCATTAGCGCTTCGTGGCCCTACGTGTTGCCCGCTCCCACACTCAGTGGAACCGCCGGGGCGGTGATCCGGATCCGCTCGCGGATTCCCTCGCGCCGGGCGCTGATCGAAGTGGGCATCGCAGGACCGATTGCGGGATACCTGGTAGCGCTCCCCACCACGATCCTGGGCATCCTGCTCTCCCGCCCGGTCGACGGCGGAACGGCTCCGGCGCTGGTCCAATTTCACCAGCCGTTGACTGTCGCGCTCCTGGACCGGATCCTTACCGCCTGGGTTCCCGGAGTGCCCGCGCTGCCCACCCTGCTTCCCCACCCCATCCTCATAGCGAGTTGGGTCGGTCTCTTTGTCACCTCGCTGAACCTCATTCCCGCGGGCCAGCTGGATGGCGGTCATATCCTGTACGCGATTTCGCCCCGCTGGCACCGCCGGATGACCTGGATCGTGCCCATCGTGTTGCTGGGCATGGGCGTCACTTTATGGACCGGCTGGGTGCTGTGGGGAGTGATCCTGCTGCTGCCGGCGATGCGTCATCCCCATGTTCCCTATTTCCCGCGCCTGCCCTACAAGCATCGCTGGCTCTGCTTGCTGGCGCTTGCTCTTCTCTTGCTGACGTTCCTGCCCGCGCCGTTTTAGGCACCAGCGTCCTCGACTTGTTCCGCTAGCCCAGGACTAGGTTTGTTGGCCCTTCTCGGCAGCGGCTATCCGCAAACGGTCCCACTTGAAATTGGGCCAATCTGGTTGTTGCCAGTTCCATGTCATGAGCGATAGCGCGCCTCTCTATCGATCACTGTATACCGATTTATGAGCGATACAGACGATTCCTATCGCTCACGCTCGGTGCTGGGAAGTGAGTGTGCCGGAACACTTCTCCAACTGCTTCAACCTGTTCGCCAGCAATTCCTGTTCCCGCAGGTTCTTCGTCATTGCGATGGCGCGTTGGATTTCTTCACGTGCCTCAGAGAGCCTGCCCATCTTCATCAGCAGGTCTCCGCGAACGCTGGGAAAGAGATGGTAGCCGGCTAGCGCAGAGTCACCGGCGAGGGTGGCGGCTGCGTCGAGTGCGTCGAGTCCTGCGGCTGGGCCTTGGACCATGCCGACGGCGACTGCGCGATTGAGTGCCACGATTGGAGAGGGATTGATTTGCAGCAAGGCGTCGTAGAGAAGAACGATGCGGTCCCAGTCTGTCTCTTCGGCGGTGCGGGCGCGCATGTGACATGCGGCAATGGCTGCCTGCAACGCGTAGGGTTTCGCGCCACCGCCTAGTCTTTGCGCTTGTTCGAGCGCGGTCATTCCTCGCTGGATCTGCGCGTAGTCCCACAAGGAGCGGTCCTGGTCCGGCAATAAGACGGCCTCGCCGTTTTTGCCCCGGCGCGCTGCGTTGCGCGATGCCTGCAACTCCATCAATGCCACAAGTGCATGAACTTCCGATTCGCCGGGGAGAAGTTGCCCCAGCATGCGCCCCAGGCGCAGCGCCTCTTCAGAGAGAGCCGCCCGCATCCATTCATCGCCCGAGGTCGCGGTGTAGCCCTCATTGAAAATCAGGTAGACCACCATGAGCACGGACTCAACCCTGCGACGCAACTCGTCCCCACTCGGCGTCTCAAAGGGAACGTGTGCCTCCGAGAGGGTCTTCTTGGCGCGAGAGATCCGCTGGCCCAGCGTCTTTTCCGGCACAAGAAACGCACGCGCGATCTCCGCCGTGGTGAGGCCGCCGATCAGGCGCAACGTGAGCGCGATGCGTCCTTCCACCGCAAGCACGGGATGGCACGCGGTGAAGATGAGCCGCAGCACGTCATCATCGATCACCTGATCCAGCGAGTGCTCCAAAGCGTCTCCAAGCCGCTGCTGTTGCCACTCCAGCTCGCGGGCAATCTCTTCATGCTTTTGTACGAGCATGCGGCCGCGCCGCAACGAATCGATCGCGCGCCGCTTCGCCGCCTTCATCAGCCATGCCCCGGGATTGTCAGGGATGCCTTCCTCGGGCCAAACTTCGAGGGCAGTCACGAGCGCATCCTGCGCCAGCTCCTCGGCGATGCCGATATCGTGGGTGACGCGAGCAATCGCGGCGATGAGGCGTGTGGACTCAATCTTCCACACGGCCTCAATCGTCTTAGCTACATCGCTCATGCATACTAGGTTACGCGGTTCCGGTGCTCGAAGCCTTGGCCGCCTTCTGGACGTCTTCGGGAAAGTCAGACATCTCGTGAATCTGGCGGACTTCGATCCTCTCGTTGTTGGACATGGGTGCCCGCTTTGCCCATTCGATGGCCTCTTCGCGTGAGCGCACCTGGATGATCCAGTAGCCGCCGATGACTTCTTTCGACTCCGCAAACGGCCCGTCGGTCACCGTCGGCTTGCCGTCCATGTAAGAGATACGTGCTCCCGTGGAAGGAGGAAACAGTCCATCCAGTGCGAGCAGGACTCCCGCCTTTTGCAACGACTTGTTGTACTCCATCATCTTCGCTACTGCTTCTGCGCTGGGTGCTGCATCCGGCGCAGCCGATCCATATCCTTCGGGGATCACCATCATCATGAAACGCATTGAGTTGCTCCTTATGGTTGGTTCTTCAAAGGCCCAGCGGCCTTGTAGGTCAGTTGGATCAAATTTTGAGCTTTCTCATTGCGAGTCTCCGTGGCCAAGTGATTTTCTATTCGGCCGGATTTTGAGGAACGCTCGCACCTCGACAGGAACCCGGCAGGCGACGACGGCTTTGCGTCCCCAGGCCAGCGCTTCGTCCATGTCGGCGCACTCGAGGATCCAGAAGCCGCCGATGTGTTCCTTGGCTTCGAGGTAGGGGCCGTCGGTGATGGAGACGTTGCCGTCGGGCTGCTTGCGCAGCGATTTAGCGTGGCTTGCCGATTCCAGACCGCCTGCGAAGAACCGGGCGCCTGCGGCATCCATCTCTTCGTTGAGTGCGCCGATGTCGCGAATCATCGCTTCACCTTCCAGCGACGGGTCGTAGTTTTCGGGGTGTTGAATAGCAACTAGATATTGCGGCATGTCTTCTCCTGTAATAGTCCTTCAGGCGGGGTTCTCTGCCCGGCCTTCACTACAACGACGAACGGCCAGACCGGAATTCTACAAGCCGTCGGGAAAATTTTATTTCTCGGAATTTCTTAGCTCTGGCCGCGGCCTCAAGCCGAAAGACCTGGCTGGTGAAGACCATGCCTTTGTGCCAACGGATGTCACCACTGTTGTCGACCCGGCGGGTGACGAATCCACTTCCACCAGGTTTCTACATCAGGTTCACAGCATCGACGTCGACAATGATGTTGCGGCGTGGAATGCCCAGCGCTTCTGCCTGCGCCAGGCCTGCCCGCAGCGTCCGGGCCATGGCCTGCCGCTGGGCTGCTTTAAGCAAAAGGTGAAAGCGATAGATACGTTTGATGCGCACGATCGGCGCGCTTGCGGGTCCCAGCACGCGCACGTGTTCCAGCGGCATCGCGGCGAAACACTTGCCCAGGCTGGTGGCCCATCCGGCGGCCTCCTCCAGGCGCGGGCTCTGGATGATGATGTTGGCCAACACCGCGTGGGGCGGGTAGTGCATCCACTTGCGGTACTGCATCTCCTTTTTTGCAAATGCCTTGAAATCATGCGCCGCCGCGCACTGAATGGCATAGTGTTCGGGATAATAGCTCTGCACCAGGACGTTGCCGGGCAGGTCTCCGCGTCCAGCGCGGCCGGAAACCTGGGTGAGGAGTTGGAAGACGCGTTCGGCGGCGCGGAAGTCCGGTAAGCCGAGCGCATGGTCTGCTCCCACCACCCCGACGAAGGTGACCCCGTGGATATCGTGGCCCTTGGCGATCATCTGTGTACCCACCAGCAGGTTGATATGCCCGCTGTGCAGGCGCTCGAGCAGGTGCTCCATATCGAAACGGTTACGGATCGTGTCACGGTCCATGCGGCCGATGCGGGCCTCAGGAAATAACTCCTGCAGGCGCTCTTCGCCTTGCTGCGAGCCGGCGCCCAGGTAAAACAAATGTTCGCTCTCGCACTTGGGGCATCGCTTGGGGACCGTCTTAACGTATCCGCAATAGTGGCATTTTAGCCGTTGGCCCGAGGGGCTCGTCGCCGCCGTTCGTGGATCGTCCGGGAGGATGGGCTTGTGGTGAGTGAGAGCAATGGCGCAGTTCTCGCATTGCATCTTCTCCCCGCAGGCACGGCATAACACGGCAAAGGAATAGCCGCGCCGGTTCAGCAGGATAATGGCCTGCTCTCCGCGATCGAGAGCGGCCTTGGCCCGCTCCAGCAAGACGCGGGAGAAGATACTCTCCTGCCCCGTCTGCTGGAATTCCTGGCGCATGTCCACCAGGTCAACCACCGGCAGCGGCCGCTGGTTGACCCGCTCATTCATCTCGATCAAGCGCATACTTCCCCATCTCCGCGTTGCGCCAGGATTCGAGCGACGGAGTGGCTGAGCCCAGAACGACGGCGGCACGGCTGATCTTGGCCCGCATCACGGCGACATCGCGGGCGTGGTAGCGGGGGATCTCCTCCTGCTTGTAAGAGGTGTCATGCTCTTCGTCGACGATGAGGAGACCCAGGTTCTCGACCGGCGCGAAGACGGCCGAGCGGGTGCCGACCACGATGCGCGCTTCTCCGCGCCGGATGCGATACCACTGCTCGGCCCGCTCGTCCGGCGTGAGCGCGGAGTGCAAGAGGGCCACACTGGCGCCAAAGGACGAGTGCAACTGGGCCGCCATGGCCGGGGTGAGACCGATCTCCGGAACCAGCAGAATGGCCGAGCGGCCAGAGAGCAGCATGTGCTGCATGGCTGCCAGATAGACTGCCGTCTTTCCCGAGCCAGTCACGCCGTATAACAGGCAGGTGCGGAAGGCGTTGCCATCAAGCGCGGCCACGATATGCTCGAGCGCCACCTTCTGGGCCTGGTTGAGCACGTGTTGGATGTGCGGCGCCGCCCCAGCAAGATGAAACGCCGCCGGCCGGTCTTCGATGGTCACCAAGCCCCGCTTCACCAGAGTCTGCAAGGTGGTCGCGGGCAGGTCCAGCCGGCGCAAGGCAGGAACCGGCAACGATCCACCCGCGCCGGCAAGTTCGGCCAGAATCGCAAGTTGATTGTCATTCAGCCTGGGCGGCCGCGCATCCGCTACCAGCACCGCATAACGCAGCATGCGGCGGGCGTCGCGCGGCGCCGCTTCGGTTTCGCGCACAAGCCACTTCTTGCGCAGCATGCTGGTCAACAACTCGGCCGTGGCTCCGGTGGCATGGCGCAGGGTTCCACTCTTTGCCGGTTGCCCGTCGGAGAGATAGTTCAGCACCGTGTATTCGATGTTCTGTTCGTCCGCGGTGCGGCGCGACCGCCGCGAAGAGCCTTGCTGGGCGCCCTCGAAGAGGATGGCCTGGCCAGTTTCGCTGATGCGGTAGTTGGTGGAGCGGCGCACCTCTGCGGTAAGCGGAAGCATGCTGCGCAGCACCTCGCCCAGCGGCGCGACGTAGTACTGCGCAATCCAGGCGGCCAACTCCATCAGCTCGGGGTTGAGAATCGGCTCCTGGTCAAGCACCGCGTCGATTGGCCGCGCCTCGACCGGCGGAGCTTGGTCGTGCAGCCGGGTAACCACCCCAATCAGCTTTTCGTTGCGGAAGGGCACAACCACGCGGCCGCCAACGGGTGGATCGTCTTCGGCCTTTAGCTTGTAGGTAAAGGCACGGTCGATCGGTACCGGCAGCACTACGTCACAGAAAATGGACATTAAAGCATTTTCACTTCTGGTCTATACAAAGCAACCGCTCCCCAACGCGGCTTTTCCTCAAGAAAAGACGCACCTCGCTGAACCCGACTGGGCAGCGTTGAAGTGAAAATGCTCTAGCGCGATGGAACAGACAATCCCAGCTCGGCCATGGCAAGCTTGAGGTCTTGCCAGGCTTCTTTTTTCTGCCGTGGATCGCGCAACAGAAACGCCGGGTGATAGGTTACGACCAGTTTGGTTCCCCGGCAGGCATGGATGCGCCCGCGCAGGCCGCTGAGGGAGGATTTGACGCCAAGCAGGTAAGTGGCGGCGGTGGAACCCAGGGCTACCAGGACCTCCGGCCGGATCACGTCGATCTGCTGGAAGAGAAAAGGGGAACAGGTGTTGGCCTCCTCCGGCTCCGGCACGCGGTTCTGGGGTGGCCGGCACTTGACTATGTTGGCGATGTAAACCTGCTCCCGCTTGAGCCCCGTGGCAGCGATCATGTTGTTGAGCAATTGGCCGGCGCGGCCGACAAATGGCAGCCCCTGCGCGTCTTCATCCGCACCTGGCCCTTCGCCCACAAACATGAGGCGCGCGTTGGGATCGCCGTCGCCAAAGACGATCTTGTTGCGGCCGCGGCTGAGCGCGCAACGGGTACAGTCGCCGATTTCGTACTGGATGGCGCGCAGCGCTTCGGCGCGGCTGGCCGGAGCAACAAACGATCCGACGCTCGGCTGCAAAGGGACGGGCTTGCGTGGGGGAATGACTGGCTCCTGTGCAGGGAGTGAGAGAGAGACGGGATCATCCTCTGCCTTCTCCTCGGCAAACTGGGGATGGCTGCGACGATAAAAATCGAAGATACCAAGATCGCGCAGGTACTGCATGTGCGCGGCTATGGCTTGCTGCGATTGGGGATCGAACGGCATGCTGAACCGGATTTCCTATAGCTTACATCCGCGAAAGAGAAAACCGCAGGTCGCGGTTTTCTTTACTCCTGCAACTTGGAGTTGCTCGATACCAGACCGGTCTCGGCAACCAGAGAAGCTGGCCGGCGCAGGGCGATCACTTCATCGAGGATGCGGCCGGCCAGTTCGCGCTTGGTCATCTCGGGCAATTCAATGGCGGTTTTTGGGGTGAGAAAGGTGGCGGCATTGCGATCGGAATCAAATCCCAGCCCAGGACGGGAGACGTCGTTCAGCACGATCGCATCGGCTCCCTTGCGCAAGAGCTTGTCGCGGCCGTGGACCACCAGGTTTTCTGTCTCGGCGGCAAAGCCGATCACCAGCGTACCCGGCCGTTTGGAGAGAACCACTTGGCGCAGAATGTCCTCGGTCGGTTCGAACTCCAACGTGATTGGCCCCGTCCGCTTCATCTTCTGTTCCGCCAACACCCGCGGACGGTAGTCGGCCACGGCGGCCGCTTTGATGACGATCGTGGCCGAATCGAGGCGGCTGAGAACGGCGCGGCGCATATCCTCCGCGCTGACCACAGAAACCAGTTCGCAATTAGCCGGCGGACGGAGGGATGAGGGACCACTTACCAGCACCACGCGTGCTCCCCGGCGCTGCGCCTCTTCGGCCACGGCATAGCCCATCTTCCCGCTCGAGCGATTCCCTAAAAAACGCACCGGATCGATGGCTTCGCGGGTTCCGGCGGCGGTCACCAGAACCGTCTCTCCCACTAAATCGTTGCGGTGATGGAGCTGACCCAGCACGGCCTCGACGATCACCTCCGGTTCGGCCAACCGGCCGCTCCCCGTCATGCCGCAGGCCAGGGGGCCCTTTTCGGGCGGCACCACCCTCACCCCGCGCCCTTCAAGAATCTCCATGTTGGCCCGGGTCGCCGGATGCTCCCACATATTCACGTTCATCGCCGGAGCCACAATCACCGGGGCTTGAGTGGCCAAAAAAAGCGTGGTCAGGAAGTCATCGGCGAGCCCGTGAGCGAATTTCGCCAGTATGTTGGCGGTTGCCGGGGCAATCACCAGGGCTTCGGTCGACTGCGCTTCGCCAATGTGCTCAATGGAGGAGTCGAGATCGCCCTCTGCACTGTCCGGCGAGGGCCACAGCCCGGTGATCACTTTGTGGCCGGTAAGTGAGGCAAAGGTCAGCGGGGTGATGAACTTCTGGGCCGCTTCCGTCATCACCACGTGCACATCCAGCGCCTGGCGCTGTAAGGCTCGCACCAGTTCGGCCGCCTTGTAAGCGGCAATGCCTCCGGAGACACCGACCGTGACCTTCATAGCGATGATTGTACGACGGCGATGTCCTGCCTGACGGTATCGAATAGGAATAGGGCGGGAAGTAGCCCAACCAGTGCTGCTATCCCACTCAAGCCAAAAGGCGGCTTGAGTGGGCTAGGATGCTCCTTAACCCTTTTGCCCTTAGCGGTTAGGGACCTGCCGTTCTGTCGGCTGGAACGCCATCGGCTTGTATCAGGACCGGCCTGTTGGGCGCTAGGAGTCCGCGTCCTGCGGGTCGTGCGGTCCACCACCACGTCTTCCAGCAACTCCGCGCGGGGCGGGGCTGCTGTGACCTTGCCGGCGGCGATCTCTTCCTGGGCTACGCGACAGGCCTTGTTAGAGCGGGAGTCGATCAACGGTTGGGAGCCATTCTGAAGTTGCCGGGCGCGGCGGGCTGCCATGACCACATAACGAAAATTGCTGTCAAGACCATTCTCTGACGTCATTTTGGCTCCTGTCGAGGGTTTGTCGCCGGCAGTCAAGCACGGGTGGCGTGCATGTCGAGCAGACCAAACGAGGCAAGCACCGGTTCCAAGCGGTCGGTGGCGTTTGCCTGCCGGCATTTATCGGCGAGCTGCATCATGCGGGCAGTCTCAGGGTCTTGCGGCGCTCCATGACGCCTGGCCCTTTCCGCGATCACGATTGCTTTCAGCGACTCAACCGCATAATCAAGCTTATCGTTAACCAGGATATAACGGTACTGGCGGTAGGCCTCGATCTCTCCTCTTGCCTTGGCTAACCGCCGTGCGATCTCTTGCTCGTCGAGGCTGCCTTCGGCGACGCTCCGGTTGCGTAGGCGCATCTGCAACTCATCCGGGTTGGGAGGAAGCACAAAGATGCTCACCGCATCCGAAATCTTCTCCCGCACCAGGGCGGCCCCCTGAACGTCGATGTCAAGCAGCAGATCCTTGCCTGCCGCCTGGGCGTCGGTCATTGAGCGGCGGGCCGTGCCGTAGTAGTTGCCGAAGACGCTGGCCCACTCCAGAAACTCTCCGCGATCGATCATCTCCTGGAACCGGGCAGGGGAAGTGTAGTGATATTCGCGACCCTGCTGTTCAGAGCCGCGCGGAGCACGGGTGGTGTAGGAGACGGAGAATTCAATATCCGTCACTAGCGAACGCAGCTGGTTCACCAACGTCGATTTGCCAGAGCCGGAGGGAGCCGAGATGATGAACAGAATGCCTGCCAAAGTGTTTACCTGATGATACATCGGCCCGTTACTTGCGCAGTCCCGCACAAGTGTTACTCAAGATTCTGCACCTGTTCGCGGGCTTTTTCGATCTCCGATTTCATTCCCAGCCCCAAATCAGTAATTCGCTGACCATTTCCGCTCACTCCACCGGTCTTGGAAAGCAGGGTGTTGGCCTCGCGATTCATCTCCTGCAGCAGAAAATCGAGCTTCTTGCCCATCTCGCCGCCAGCCTGCCAGCAGCGAATGAAAGTGCTGGATGTGGGTGCGCAGGCGGGTGACCTCTTCTTCCACGTCGCTGCGCTCGGCGAGCATGGCCGCCTCCTGCAGCACGCGGTCGCGGTCGACGCCCGCATGGCCGTTCAGCAGGCCGGAGATACGCTGGCTGATGCGCTCAAAGTAGGCCTTCTGCACCTCCTGCCGCATGTGCGCAACCTGGGATACAGCGCTGTCCAGGCGCTCCATGGTGGCGCCCAGTTCCGCGGCCAAGCGACGCGCCCTCCTGGCCGCGCATGTGGTTCAAAGCCTCGACCAGGCGGCCGGTTTGCGCGGCCACGTCTTCTTCCAGCGCCTGCATCTCCTCGTCGCTGAAGCGGGTTTCGCCAGTCAAGACCCCGGGCAGGCGAAAGATGGCATTCAGATCCGGCTTCTGCTCGAGCGCGCTCTCGGTCGCGGCGGTGCGGAAGGCAGCGATATAACCCTGCAGCAGGTCACGGTCAAAGTGAGCGCTGGGGCGAAGGCCGCGTTCCACCGTCAACGTGACCTCCAGATGACCGCGCAGCACCTTTTCCTTGAGCAGCCGGCGCAGGCGCATCTCCAGCGGCTCGGCGCCGGGCGGCATGCGCATATGCAGATCGAGAAATCGGTGGTTGACGCTCTTCAGGCTGAGGTTCCAGGCCAAAGCGTCGTTTACCCGGCCGCTGACCCGGGCAAAGCCCGTCATGGAATATATGGGGGGAGCTTTGCCGCCGGATGTCGCTCAAAGCTCGACCTCGGCGCTCAAGGCAGGCTCGAGATTAGCCGGAAGCACATTCCCCGGGAACTCGGCTGGATCCATGAACTGCAACTGGTAAAGACGCTGGTAGGTGGCCGAGACACGGAGCAACTCTTCGTGCGGACCGATGGCGGTGATACGGCCATCTTCGATGACCGCGATGCGCGAGGCGCGACGGACGGTCGACAGGCGATGGGCGATGACAAAGACGGTGCGGCCGGCAATCAGATTGGAAAGCGCGATCTGCACCAGCGACTCGCTCTCCGAGTCCAGCGCCGAGGTGGCCTCATCGAGAATGAGAATAGGCGCGTTCTTGAGCAGTGCCCGGGCAATGGCGATGCGCTGGCGCTCTCCGCCCGAGAGGCGAAAGCCCTTTTCGCCGATCACGGTATCGTATTTTTCCGGCAGCCGCTCGATAAAGTCGTGCGCCAGCGCCGCCTGCGCCGATGCGATCACCCGGCTCATGGGAATCCCGGCCTCACCGTAGGCGATGTTGTTGCGCACCGTATCGTTGAAGAGAATCGTTTCCTGGGTCACGTTGCCGATCTGAGATCGGAGAGAGGCCAGGCTCACATCCCGCAGGTCGTGGCCGTCGATGCGGATGCTGCCCGCAGTCACGTCGAAAAAGCGTGGGATCAGGTTCACCAGGGTGGACTTGCCGGCGCCGCTGGGGCCGACCAGCGCCACTACCTCACCCCGTGGGACGACCAGGTTGATCTCTCTCAGCACCTGGCGTTCGCCTTCTTCATTGCGGTAGTCGAAGCAGACGTTTTCAATCCGGATCTCCTGCCGGAACTCTTTGAGTACGTGAGCGCCCACCTTCTCCCGCACCTCATCCTGGGTATCCATGAAGCGAAAGATCTCCGAGGAGGCGCCCAGTGCCTGTTGAAAGTTGTTATAGAAGAGGGCGAATTTGCGCACCGGATCGTAGAGCTTGAATACCGCGATGATAAAGGCGAAGAAGGTTCCGGCGGTGAGCGTGTGGGCCCTGATTCCATTGCGGCCAACCAGCAGCAACAAGGCGATCGCCACGGCGCCAATCGAATCCATGAGCGGTGAACTGATGGCTTGCGCCCGCACCGAACGAAGGTTGGCATGGAAGAGCCGCCGGGCTGCCTGCTTGAAGCGCGTCATCTCCCAAAGCTCCATATTGAAGGCTTTGACAATGCGATTTCCGGTGATGGTCTCGTGCAGAATGTTCTGGATCTCCGCCAGCTTGTCTTGTCCGCGGCGCGTGGTCTGCCGCACCTGCCGCCCGATTCTGCGCGCGGAGAGCCAAAACCACGGGAACAAAGAGCAGCAGCACCCAGGCCAGCTTGCCGCCCAGGGCAACCACCACGCAGGCGGTGAAGATCAAGGTGAAAAACTGCTGCAGGAACTCCGCCAGCACCGACGACATGGCGAATTGCACCCGCTCAATGTCGTTGATCAGGGTGGAAACGATGGTGCCGGTGGCATGCTGTTGGAAAAAGGAGACGGAGCGTCGCAGGATGGCGTCGTAGAGATCATCGCGCAGATCGGTGATCATGCCGAAGCCGGCATAGTTCACCAGGTAGGTTCCGCAGTAATCGAAGATCCCTTTGAGCAGAGTAGAAGCGACCAACGCGAAGGCGACGATGGCCCATTCGTTGTGGAAGTGCGATGGAACAATCTGTTGCAGGCTTATGCTGAAGCGGGGACCGAAGAGCGGGATCTTCCGTTCGGGTGCATTGGGGTTGAGCACGCGATCGAAGATGGGGCCGACCAGCAAGAGGCGGAAGGCATCCAGAAGACCCACGCCGGCCATGAGGATGACCGACGAAAACGCCTGCAGCCAATACGGCTGCACATAACCCATCAGGCGCAGCAGCTTCCTCAAGCGGAAACCCCGGAGGCGCGGCGCTGCATGGAACGCATCCAGCTATTGTAATCGCCCGCCCTAGCCGCCGGTCTTGCCTCCCTTGCTGACTGAAGAGTCGGTTGGCGAGACAGTGAGGTTCCACTGAAGCCGTCAGTTGCGTACTGGGAACCCCACACAGCGTACCGTCATGCCTGCCTAATGGGGCATATCCCGATGGACGGCCTTGACCCGGTAGCCCTCCTTGGCCAGCCGCTTGCGCACCTCTTCGGCAATCATCACCGAACGGTGCTGGCCGCCGGTACAGCCAAAGGCCACGGTCAGGTAGCTCTTTCCCTCCTCAATGTAATGGGGCAGCAGAAAGAGCAGCAGCTGCGTGATCCGGTCCAGAAACTCAGTCGTCTGGGGGAACTCACGAATGTATTTGGCTACCTTGGGATGGCGGCCGGTCAGGTGCCGGAACTCAGGCACGAAGTGCGGATTGGGCAAGAACCGGACGTCGAAGACCAAATCCGCCTCGAGAGGCACGCCGTTCTTGTAGCCGAAACTGATGGAGGAAACCAGCAGGTTCTTGTCCGTATCGCCGCGCTCAAACTTCTGCAGGATGTAGGCGCGCAACTCATGGACGTTGTAACTGGAAGTATCGACACTGATATCGGCCAGGTTGCGGATGGGATCAAGCAGCTTTTCTCTCGGCATGAATCGCACGCACCACGGTTTCCGTTCGACCCAGCGGATGAGGACGCCGCGTTTCGGAAAATCGCCGCAGCAAGGAAGGGTCGGAGGCATCGAGAAAGACCACCGTGGTCGAAAGCACTTTTCTGACCTGGCGAAGGATCGCCGGAAAGCGGTCGAGATGCTGACCCTCACGAACGTCGACCACCAGTGCCGCCCGGTTGATCTCCGCCGATTGCCGGACCAGGTCGGCAAATGCAGGGATCAACTCCAGCGGCATGTTGTCGACCGCATAGAAACCCAAATCCTCAAATGCCTTGAGCGCGGAGGCCTTGCCGGAACCGGAGAGGCCGGTCAGGATCACCAGCTCCGAAGCCACCGCGGGTACGACGGCTGCCGCCTTCTTGGTGGATTTACGAGCGCCGGGCTTGGCCGCTTTAACCTGCTCGCGGAAGCGCGTCTGCGTGGCATGGGGCCATCGTAGCATTCACGAGAGCCTCTGCATGTTCAGAGCGAATCCCGATTTGATACAAACCTAAATGGACCAGCGGCCGTTCTGCAGCAGCACCTGCGCCTTTTCCTCGGTAACCGGGGCGGAGAACAGATGCCCCTGGCCCAGATCGCAGCCGTATTTGAGCAGTGCTTCCAACTGTTCCCTGCTCTCGATGCCCTCGGCCAGCATGCGCACCTCGAGCATGCGCCCGAGATCGAAGATGGTTTGCAGGATCGCCGCCTGCTTACCCGGAATCGGCAGGTAGGCGATCAGGCGGCGGTCGACTTTGACCAGGTCAATCGGCAAGCGGATGAAGTGGTTCATGGAGGCCAGGCCGGCGCCGAAATTATCCAGGGCGGCGCTTACTTTCAGATCAGCCATGCCCTGAAAGACCGCAAGCGCTCCCTCCGGATCCTGATTCACGGCAGCCTCGGTCACTTCGAGGCGCAGCTGTTCCGGGGAGAACCTTCCATTTGGCCAGCAGCTCGGCGAGATGGTCCAACAATTGAGGATCCCTGAACTGGCGCGACGACAAATTCACATCGATGCTCGGTTTGGCGTCCGGCAGCGTTTCCGCCCAGGAACTCAGTTGCCGGCAGACCTGCTCCAGCACAAAGAGACCGATGGGAATAATGATTCCGTCTCCTCGGCCGTGGGCAGAAAATCCTGCAGCGGCACGAACTCTCCGTCGGGCCGCCGCCACCGCAGCAACGCCTCGAAGCCCTCGATTTCGCCATTGGCCAGCCGGTAAATCGGCTGATACCAGACCTCGAACTCCTTGTTTTCGAGGGCGCTCCGCAGGTCCTGCTCCTTCCTCATCTGCGCTGCCACGTGCACATGCATGGAGCCGTCAAAGACCTCGTGCCGCGCGTGGCCGTTGGACTTGGCCTGATACATGGCAAAGTCCGCATCGCGCAGGATCTGTTCCGGACTGGTGTGGTCCAGAGTGCCGAAGGCGATGCCGATACTGGCGGAAACGAAGACCTCATGGCCGTTCACCTCGACCGGCAGGCGAATATCGTGCTGCGCGCGTTCGGCGATCCTGGTTACATCGGAGACATTGGTGACGTCCTCGATAAGGATGGCGAATTCATCCCCGCCAAAGCGCGCCACCGTATCCTCGGGGCGAAAGCAGGCCCGCAGGCGAGCCGCCATGCGCACCAGCAAATCGTCGCCACTGGCATGGCCCAGGTTATCGTTCACCGCCTTGAAGCGGTCCAGATCGAGAAACATGACGGCAAAATTGAGCTGGGAATGCCGTTGCTGCCGGGCCATGGTGAGCTGCAGACGGTCGAGAAACAAGGCCCGGTTAGCCAGACCCGTCAGAGGATCGTGCATGGCGTCATGCTGCAGCCGGGCGTCGGTCTGCTTCTTCTCGCGGATGTCACGGTAGCTGACAAAATTGCCCACTTCCACCCCCGCCATACTGATCGGAGCCACCAGGATAGACACATCAATGAGCTCGCCTGACTTGTGCAGACGCACCGTCTCCATCGACGCCCGGCCATGAAGCTGCATGGTGTGCTCGAGCATGTCGAACTCATGCCGGCGCGTTTCCGGAATGAGAATGTCGTAGGTGTTCTGTCCCAGCGCTTCATCGGCGTTGAAGCCGAAGAGCGACTCAAACTC
Organism: uncultured Acidobacteriaceae bacterium; assembly: GCA_963736535.1. GTDB lineage: Bacteria > Acidobacteriota > Terriglobia > Terriglobales > Acidobacteriaceae > PALSA-350. The sequence continues at coordinate 139,581 of CAVTPN010000001.1, read as the reverse complement.
CCGATTGATATGCAGAATCTTGGAGCCGCGCGTGATCATGATGGCTTCCGGAGCGGCATTCAGAAGTTGCTCCAGGAAGTTCGACGGCGAACCGTGCTCCGCCCCTTTTCCCGGGTCTTGTTCCAAGTCCTTTTCCGGGGCGCGCTGGGAGCGCAGGGCGACGATCAGCAGCTCCGGTTCCGGTTCCACGCGCAGCATGCGGAAGCTGCCGCGCACCGGCACCGAGGCGTCCAGGGGCGTACGCATCTGGCAATTGAAATCGGAGGAATAGGCCTGGCTGCCGGAGCCGAAGACATGGGCAGACCCGCGCAACGCCGTTCCCGGATGCGCATAGGCAAAGCCGGGGAACTGCCCACGGAAGAGGTCGTCCACCGCGAGCACCGCGCCTTCCTCCAGGTGCAGAATCTCGCGAGCAACACGATTGGCGTAGACCACGCTGTTGCCGCGCTGCACAAAGACGTAGCAGGGCAGAGCTTCGAGGAGTGACTTTTGCTGGGCCGTGAGCACGGCAACATCAGCTTCTGAATTCATAGTTGGATCGCCGCAGCGGAGAGCCCCCACAGGGTTGAGTATCAAGGCCGCTTTCCAAGCAGGAGTATCCCCTGAAAGAAGTACCGGCAAAACTCCGAGGTCGCAGTTACTTAGGTCTTGAAAATCAGCAAGTGTGCGATGCTCGCCCGGCATGGCTGATTTTGATTGTCATTTCATGCTGCCCCGGCTTGCCGTGGGCTTGCCGCAGTGCCGGGGCCGAGCGTAGTAGCCTGGCGGACGGACGGCCTGTGGTTGGGGGAATTTAGCACTGCGTTTGCGACGAATGGGTCAAGCCGTCCGAACTTTCAGGGCGCTTCAATCAATTCCATCTTGCCATCACGCTTCCGATGTAGGACCTTCACATTACCTTCGTTATCGCGAAAAACAAAAACGTCCCGGTCGCGAAACTCTGCCTCCTTGACCGCCTCCTCCAGAGTCATCGGGCGCAGCGCCACCGAGTCAAGCGAGCGAACGACGTGGGGCTCGGCAATGGGCACGCGCGCAGGAAACGAATGTACGGTGACCGGAATCGCCGGCTGGGCGTGGCTTTTGCCGTTGGTTGCTCCGTTGGTAGCCTTGGCAGCCTTGCTCTCGGCGACACTTCCCCGGCCGCTGCGCGCGACCCCGGTCTCCTCCACCTGCTTTTCCTGCTTGGGCTGACGCTTGCGCGTGCGCTGCTTATCTTTGTAGCGCGTCGCCTGGGATTCGGCTTTTACCAGTGCGTCGCGCAGAGCGGTCTCCATGCTGGCGCTGGATTCGCACAGGGCGACCAGCGTGCAGGCCCGGGTCTTGATGGTGACTTCGGCGATCTGCCGGTATTTTTCCGCAGTCAGAACCACGTGGGCGCTGGTGATCTTGCCGAGAATCCTGGCGATGCGCTCGATTCCCTCTTCTGCTAATGTACGCAGTGGCTTGGTGATGGCCACCTGCCTGCCCGTGCATTCAACCGGCATGCTGAGACTCCTGACGATTTCGCAATTACGTGCCCTAGATCGCGAGGTGTTTTCCTTGCGAGTCGACCACGTAAAGGCCGATCGCTTGTTACACCAATTGCGAACTGCTCGAGCCATTTCGCGGCCCGCAAGATGCCCGATTCTATAGCATTTTATGATCGCGGTCTTGTTGAGAGATTGGCTAGGTGCAGCCCTTCTTGTTGAAGGGCCGCGTACATCTCAGTTTACTCGTGTACACCATAGGAAAAATGCTTAACTCAATCCCGGACCCGGCGTTGATGGGTGCTGGGTATGCGCAGATCTTCGCGGTATTTGGCTACCGTGCGGCGGGTGACGTCAATGCCCTGAGCTTCGAGCATGCTGGCGATCAAATCATCGGTCAGGGGCTTGCGCGGATCTTCTTCATCGATCAACTTCTTGACCTTGCGTTTGAGCAGCATCAGCGGAGTGCTGCCTCCCTCCGGCCCATGGACGCCTTCGGAGAAAAAGAAGCGCAGCTCAAAAACGCCCTGCGAAGTGTGCACATACTTGCTCGAGACCGCGCGGCTGACGGTCGAAGGATGGACGCCAATTTCTTCCGCAACTTCCTTGATCATCATCGGCTTGAGCGCGTCCACGCCACGCTCCAGGAATTCGCCCTGGCGGCGCACAATCGCTTCGCAGGTTCTGAGGATGGTGTTCTTGCGCTGCTCGATGTTGCGCATCAGTTGCAGCGCCGAGCGGTAACGCTCTTTGACGTATTCCTTTACGTCTCTCTCCGTGCCTTCCTGCGACAGCAGTTTGCGATAGCCGTGATTGAGACGCAGGGTGGGCAGATCTTCCTCATTCATGACCACGACAAACTCGCCGCCGCGCTTGACGAAGGCCACGTCGGGCTCGATCAGCCGCGCATCGGAGCGGTTAAATCGCTGCCCGGGACGAGGATCGAGACTGCGAATGAAGTCGATGGCGTGCTGGATCGCTTCCGGCTGCGTGCCCAGGACCTTGGCCATCTCGCGCAGGTCGCGCTTCTGCAACAGCGACAAATGCTGATCCACAATGCGAGCCGCGAGCGCGAACACCATGCAATTTGTCTTCGTGCGCACCGCACGCGTGGGCTGCTTCGCCCTCTCCCGCCGCCGTTGACCGCTTCCGGGGCAGCGGACTCCAGCGTTGCCGAGCGGTGACGCCCCAGCGCCAGCTGAAATTCACGGCGCTGGGCCTCTATCTGCACCAGCAGGCACTCGCGCAAGCTCCGCGTGGCCACGCCCACAGGATCAAGGTTCTGCACCAGTTGCACCGCCTCGGCCAGCAGCTCGGAGGCGGCAGGGGGCGGCGGCCGGAGCAGGTTCGTACTCGCGCACAAATCCCGCCAACAATTCCTCGTCCTCGGCCAACAAATAACCGTCTTCGTCCAGGTTGCCAACCACATATTCGGCGGCAGCGCGCAGGTCGCCGCTGAGGTTAAGAGAACCCAGTTGCCAAAAGAGATGATCGGTGAGGGTGCTGGGCTGGGAAAGGAAATTTTCAAACGATGGCTTGTCGGTTTGCTCAAAACCGTTGGGCGTGCGGAAGCCGGGATCCAGATAATCCTGGAAGTAGGATCCAAAATCAATCTCGTCGAAAGGGTCACGCTTGTCGCGCTCGGCCTGGGCTGCAACCTCTTCCACACTTCGATCGCGCTCGGCTTCTCTGAGGGCGATGTCATCGATGAGGGGAACGCTCTCTTCCAACTCTTCCAGCACCGGATTCTCAACAATCTCGGTGTTGATCAACTCCTTCAGCTCCAGCTTGTTGAGCGCCAGCACGCTGACCATCTGCATCAGGCCAGGCGTCAATATCTGACGCTGCGCAACCTTCAAGCTTAGCTTTGGTTGTAGAAGAGCCATAGCATCCCACCGCTTCAAGTCCTTGAGCACTTTCACTTCTACTCTACAAAGTCCAGTTCAGCGCGGTGCGGCTTTTCTTCGAAAAGCCACGTCTGAAGCAGTCACTCCGTTTACACCAGAAGTGAAAATGCTGTAGCGGCCTTAGTTTACCTTTTCTGAGCCCTTGTGGTGGAAGGCTTTTCCGTTGCCCGTGCCGGTGTGGTCCAAGCCGGGTCTCAGAGGGCTGCGGAAAAACTCACTGACGAAGGGCACGGCTTTACAGGCCGCGGAAAAAGTCGCTGTTGGGTAGGTCCCGGCTACAGAGGCTGCGGAAAAACTCGTCAGACGGGCACGGCTTCAGCCGTGCCGCACTGAAGGTAACCGAGAGGGCTTAGCCCTGAGGCACGGTTTTCCGATGATCCACGGTCGGCCCGTTTGGACCGCTGTACATCAGCGGCCTCCCGGCATGTCCGGCATTGCATACCTCAGGGGCTAAAAGCCCTCAATCGCCGCGCCACAGTGCGGCACGGCGAAGCCGTGCCCTTCGTTGAGCAAGTTTTCCCACAGTCGTGAGCCCGTACCCTTCAGAAAAATGAGCTTCTCCGCAGCTTGCTGCTAGGGGACGATCATTCCGGTTACGTTGGTGCGAACCGGGACAGAGGTACGCGCGCTCATCCTAACTAGTTTAGGGAAAAGCCCTCGCCCAGATAAACCCGGCGTACCTCAGGATCTTTGCCCAACTGCTCGGGGGTTCCGGTGCGGAAGATGCGCCCTTCATTGATGATGTAAGCACGATCGGTAACCGAGAGTGTTTCGCGGACATTGTGATCCGTGATTAACACCCCGATTCCGCTTGCTTTCAGGTCGAAGATGATCTCCTGCAAATCCAGGACGGCGATCGGATCGATGCCGGAAAACGGCTCATCGAGCAGGATGAACGAAGGCTGGATGCAGAGGCAGCGGGCGATCTCCACCCGGCGCCGTTCGCCGCCGGAAAGCGCGTAGCCGCGGGTCTTGCGGATGTGGCCCAGATTCAACTGGTCGAGCAGCTTTTCCGTCCGGGCGCGACGCACTTCGAGCGAAATCGACTGCACTTCGAGCACGGCGAGGATGTTTTCTTCTACCGTCAGCTTACGAAAAACGGAGGGTTCCTGGGGCAAATAGCTAATACCGTATTGCCGCGCCCGCAAATACATGGGCACACGCGTGATATCTACGTCATCGACGAAGACCTGTCCCGTATCGGGAGCGATGAGCCCCACAATCATGTAAAAGCTGGTGGTCTTGCCGGCGCCATTCGGGCCCAGTAGCCCGACCACCTCGCCTTGGCAGACTTCAAGGTTTACGCCCCGAACGACCTGCCGGCCCTTATACGACTTGCCGATTTCGTCAGTACTAAGCTTTTGCATTCATTTCGCTACACGGGTCTGGGTCACTGCTTTGGAAGCACCGCCACTTACCACGACGCTATCATCGCGATCATTGAAAATCAACGCAGTCCCGGTTACCAAGCCGCGCACCTGGTCGGTGAGACGCGGAGGCGCGGCACTGGTTCCAGTGAGCACAAACTTGCCATCCTGCGAGGTGTACGTGAGATCCTCGCCCGTTCCCTTGCGTCCTGGTTGCTGGAGTTCGACCGCTCCCCGGGCGACGATCTTCGATACCTGGCTGCCCTGCTGCTCCGGGGTCTTGCCGGGCGACGGGGCTGCAGGCCCATGCATGGACTGCGCGGGCGCAGGGCTGAAGTACACATCCATGAAACTCGAGCGCAGAACGCCGGACGAAGTCTGCGCCACCACCGCTCCGCTGAAAACCGCTTTGTGCTCAGCCTCGGCGTAGAACAGAGTACGGCTCTCAAGACGAACCACGGAGGTTTGAGCGATTGCGGGCCGGCGTGGGGGGTGAACCCTTCGCGCTGCTGGGGGAACTGGTGAAGACTGCGTTCACCGCCACTGCATCGCCCCCCGGACCATGCGCGGCCAGCGTGGCGCGCAGCCGGGAGAATTCCAGCACCGGCGCGGAAACAGAATCGCTTCCCTGCCACAGGCGGGCTGGTTCCCCCGGCTTCCCGTAAAAAGTGGTCAGATCCGTTGCGTGATCGAGATGTGCATGGTCGGCCACCACATGCACCGGTCCGGGTCCGGCAAAGGCCACGTTCGGCTGTTGTCCGCTCGACTGCCGATAGGTCGCCTTGACGCCACCGATCGCATTGGCATTGCCGGTCGCGCGTTCCACTTCAATGGTTGCCGCGCTCAATTCTCCGTTTGCGTCGCGGATACGCGGGTCTCCTGACAACTGCACTACCTGACTAGCCGCGTCATAGGCCGCTCGCTGGGCGACGGCGGTGGTCACAGCAGGAACCGCCCCGCCTGGCGGGCCGGCCGCATCGGCTGGCTTGGCCGGCGTTTCCTGGGTCAAGGTCACGTTGCCCACCTGCACCGCAGACTGCAACTGGGCGGCGGGCTGCGCGGTGGGAGTATAGGCTTTTCCTTTGGCCACCCTGGTATCTGGCTTAGAAGGAGCAAGATGCGGCGGCGCGAAGGTGAGCAACAGGTTGTCGCCCGTGCTGCTCTGCTTTACCCCGTTGGGGCTTACCACGACCAGGCTGGTATGGCCGGTTCCACGCAGGCTGGAGAGAACCTCCCCGTCCAGAAGCGTGGCAAAGAGTTGATCGCCTTGTACGGTCGTGTCTTCGGGCGGCGTTTTGGAGTAGATCGTGTGCACGTTCAGCCGCGCTCCCCCCACGGCGAGAATGTGCTCGGCCATGGGTCGGCGGTCCGGTCCGGGAGCGAAGTCGATGTCGACCTTGGAGGCTCCCATCTGGCGGGTGGTTGACTCGGGCGGGTTCTGTTTCGACTTGCCCGAAGCGCCGGCAACCGGGGGCAACTTCTCCTCATCGACCACCGAAACAGCGTCGCGCAACTGCGCGTGTTTGATGGTGGTTGGCTGCGGGCCGAACAAGAGCGTCCCCGAAGAGGCCGATCCATGCAGCAGGCGCGCCGCATTATTGGCGACGTAGAGCAACCCGCCATCCAAAACCGCCTGCTCCAGCTCGCTCTTGGGGCCCAGGTCTAGATGCGCCTTGCGGGTGTTGACCTGTTGGCCGTCACTGCCGGTGAGAATCACATTGCCTTGCGCTTCAATCTGGTATGCCGATCCATCGGTCCGGAAGGACACCGTCGCCTGGTCTGAGGAGCTATGACTGTCGGCATAATCGGTCTCGTCCTGAAGCAGATAAAGCAGGCGGCTGGAGCGATCGAACTGCGCATGATGGGCTCGGACTGCCAGCGGGTTTCCGTCCACGCTCGAGTTAAAGGCCACGTCGGCAGCCAGGATCATGATTCCTGTCTGCGAGTCGAAGCTGGCGCCGGTCGCGCTGCCGGCTGCTGCGGCCAGGCGGAACTCAATCTTTTCTTTGGTGCTTGCGAGCCCCGTCTTTTTGTTGAATACCAGGCCCGAGGTCTTGACGTGCACGGTACTCTTGCCTTCGCCCTCATCCGACGGGACCTTGCCGGCCGGCGCGCCGGAACCGGCCGATCCCTGAAGATCGATTTGGACTTCACCCATGGCGCGGGCAATCCCGTTGACTGGATCCCAATCGAAATTACTGCCGTATATGCGGTTGGACGGCGCTCCCTGCGCGCTGTAGAGGGTGATGCTGACGTCGTGCAGCTCAAGGTGGCCGTCACTCTTGAACTGCACCGCCTTCGAGGCATGCAGACTGTATATCGTGTGACCGCCGCGTGACTCGGAGTGCGTGAACCCCTGGGTGGACTGCTGGATGGACGTTCCCAATCCAGATGGCAGGTCATGGCCAAGCCGGCGGCCCTGCCACCGGCCGTAGACAAAAAATCCCGCGATGGCGGCGACCAGCAGCCCGGCGATTACGGCGATCCAGGTGCGCAAGCGAGCTGGCGTTACGCCCATACTCTTAATCTTCTCATCGGCCGTTTCTCCCTGCGGGGCAGTTTGGGGAAAGCTTAAAATGATCAGATGGCTGACCGGCTGTACCTGAGTCTATGGTTTCCTAATTTTCGCCTTCCCGCCCTCGCTCCGGCGATCGTCTCGGTGCTGAAGCAGTTCTCCGGGGCAGGGCACCCGCTGCGGGTGCATGCCGCGGCTGCTTACCCGATCTCCTGGAACGAAGCCCCCGTTTACCAAAGAATTTATGAGGAAGACGAGGTCAAGGAGTCTGCGCCGGAGCAAGCGGTGGCCGAAGCTACGGAGATACTCCATGACGACTTTGCCTATGAATTCGAGTTCCAGTGGGATCTATGGGTGCCGGAAACAGTGGGCGGACTCGACCCGATCTGGAAACAGGAACCCGTGCTGGTGCACGTAGCTGGCTTCGGGCCGCACTTCGACGAGGGGGCCTACGAGCAGAACGGGCAAGTCCGGGTTGATTTTGGCTTGGATACACCCTTCCTGCTGGAAGATATGGATCTGGATCAGGTGGGCGCGGAGCACGTGAAGCGCAATGTTCAGAAGCTGGTGGAAGTCACCAACGCCATCCAGGAGAACTGCGGGATCAGCAGTCGCCTGTTGTGGTCCGACTCCGGCGAAAACCTAGCCCAAAAGCTGATTACCAGGTTACAGCGGGTGAACTGAGGGAGAAGATCTACTGGTTCCCCGCAGGGCCGGTGCTGCACCGCCGATGTTGACCGCTCAGCGTATCGGATCAATCGAGAGCTGGAGGAAAGAGCCGTGGTTCCCACTCTCGCGAAAAACGGCGAGATGCCCCGAATTTCCTGTATGCAGCACTGGACATAATCGCTTGTCCGCCTTTCTTTAAGGAAAGGCGCATAAAGCTGCGGAACCCATAAGCCTCACAGGAAATCGGGGTCGTGGGGCACCCGGCCTTGGTGAGGGATTGAGGATCAAGCGGCGTTATTGTGCGTGCAGAACGTTGCCGTGACGCACATCCGCTCCGCGCACCCAGAAGATGACGTCTTCGGCCATGTTGGTGGCATGGTCTGCGATGCGCTCCAGGCTGCGGGAAATGAACAATAGGTTGACGGCGGAATGGGCTGCGCTGGGATCCTGCGCGATGCAATCGAGCAGCACGCTCTTGGCCCTGCGGTTCATTTCGTCGACTGCGTCATCCATAGCGAGCACGCTGTGGGCCAGCTCCGCATCGCGCTCGGTGAGCGCCTGCAGCGCCTTGCGGACCATGGTCATCGATAGTTCCGCCATGCGCGGAATGTCCACCGGAAAATCACACGGTTGGCTGCTGGCAAGCTCTTCCGCCAGCAAAGCAATCGTCATGGACTGGTCGCCGACCCGCTCCAGGTCAGAGTTGATCTTGATGGCGGCCAGAACAAAGCGCAGATCCACAGCCATGGGCTGTTCCATAGCCAGAAGGTCGAGCGCCATCTGATCGATCTCCCGCTCCGAGCGGTTGATAATGGCCTCATTCAAGCGCACATTCGCGCACGCTGAAAGTTCTCCGTGGCAGTGTGCGTCCAGCGCAAACCGTAGCGTCTGTTCCGCCACACCGGCCATTTCGAGAAGGCGCTCACGAAGGCTCTCGAGTTTCTGATGAAAAGATATTCTGGTCACTGGTCAGGCCTCCTTTGTCGGATTCTCCCTATTGCCTGGTGTTCTTCTGTTCGCTAACGAGAACCAAGAGGGAGGGTCCGCACCGCAGAATGCACCGCTAGCGGTTCAAAAATCTACGATCCGTTGAGTTAATATACCTTCTTTAACATTCTATTAACACGTCTGATTTATTAAGCGGGCGCAAATTTATACGGAAGTTGTATCAACCTGAGCTCAGTACCCGCCACAACCTTTGGTCGAGGCAAAGCGAAGCGACAGACGTTAAGGGAAGGCCCACCCGGGATGGGCCCTGAAGGGGCCACTCTAACCGGCGACGATCTCGGAGAAGTCGGCGATGCGGGAAAAATCGCTGAGCACGGACGCAATCAGAGCTAAGCGGTTCCTACGTAGATGAGCCTCGGGCGCCATGACCATGACCTGGTCAAAAAAACCGTCGATCGCAGGCCGCAACGTGGCAATACACTCTAACGCCTCCAGGTATTGCTGGCGGGCGCGAAGAGCCTCCACCTGGGGTGCGACTCTGGCCGCCTCCGTGTATAGCTGGCGCTCGGCTGGCTCGGTAAGATTTTCATCCGCTATCAAGTCGCCATATTGGTCCTGTTTCTCCGCCGCCTGGCGGAGGATATTTTTGATTCGCTTGAATGCTGTGGAGATGGCGACCAGGTCCTCTGATCCCCGGACCTGGGTGAGAGCCTGCGCCCGCGCCACGGCATCCGTCACCGTAGTCAGCCCGGTCGAGAGCACCGCATTCACTACGTCATAAGCGTAGCCGCGAACTTCACGCAGGTAAAAGTCGAGGCGTTCCTTGAGAAACACCACCAGGGTGCCGGCGCCCTGCGCGGAGCGGGCCCGCGGCAAAGATTCCAAGGCCATGGTCTCGAGCGCCGGCAAGGTCAGGGGCAGACCCGACTCGGCGAGGATTTTGATGACTCCATTCGCGGCTCGACGCAGCGCAAACGGATCTTTGGATCCGCTCGGCTCGAGGCCAATGGCAAACATCTCCGCGATGGTTGCCATCCGATCCGCCAGGCCGAGGATCTGCCCTTCCACCGTGCCCGGAATTCCATCGTCCGTCGAGGCCGGCATGTACTGCGAGTAAACGGCTTGTGCTACGGTGTCGCCCAGCCCTTGCGCCCGGGCGTACAGTCCCCCGACGACGCCCTGCAGCTCGGTGAATTCCTTCACCAGCTCAGTGGTGAGATCGGTCTTGGCCAGCCGGACCGCCTGTTCGAGTGCCGCACGATCAAGCAGAATGGACTGGTCAGCAACGGCGGCGGCGATGGCTTTCGCCATCAGCAAGTTGCTTTCAGTTTTGCTGAAGTAGCTGCCCAGATCCCTTTGAAAGGTGACGGTCTTGAGTTTTTCCAACCGCTCCTGGAGGGGAATCTTCTGGTCGTAATTCCAAAAGAAGCGGGCATCATTGAAGCGGGCGCGCAGCACTCGCTCGTTGCCATGGCGGATGATCGCCATACCTGCGGCATCCACTTCCGTATTCAACACCGCTAGAAAATGAGGCGCCAGCGCGTGCTGCTGGTCTTCGACCGCGAAGTACTTCTGGTGGTCGCGCATCACCGTGACCAGGACTTCCTCCGGCAATGAAAGGTATTCGGGCTGGAAGTTCCCGGCTAGTACCGTCGGCCACTCCGTAAGGTGAGTGACCTGATCGACCAGGGCCTCATCTTCCCGCCAGCGAGCGCCCGGGAAAGTCCGGGTGGCGGCGTCGAGCGCCTTGCGGATGCGATGGCGGCGCGCGATGACGTCGGCCACCACAAAGACTGCCTCGAGCGTTGCCAGGTAAGCAGCAGGATTCGCGATGGGGACGGGACGATCTCCAAAGAGGACGCGATGGCCGTAGCTGAAATTGTCAGCTCGGATGCCGGCGAACTCCAGCGGCACCACACTTCCGTCGAGCAGACAAAGTAACCAGCGCAGCGGGCGGACGAAGCGTTCCGGTTTGTTGGGCCGCCAGTACATGGTCTTGGGCCAGGCGAGCGCGCCAATTTCCTGGGGCAGAGAGTCGCTAAGAACTTTTTCAGCGCTCTGCCCTGGCCGTTGCACCGTGGCAGCAGCGTATTCGCCTTTGGGGGTGGTGATCTTTTCGAGCGCGGTGACTGCGACGCCGGCTTTCTTGGCGAAAGCCTGGGCTGCCGGGCCGGGCTGTCCGCCGGGGAAGGCTGCTTTCCAGGAAGGGCCGGTAAGTTGTTCCTGCATGTCGAGTTGCCGGGAGAGCACGCCTTCGACGCGCACCGCCAGCCGCCGCGGGGTGGAGTAGCTGGTCACCACAGCAGCAGCGTCCAGTAAACGCGCCCGCGTCAGCACAGCCTCCAGGCGGCGCGCCAGTTCGGCCTCCGCCGCCGCGATCATGCGCGCCGGTATCTCTTCCAGGCCTATTTCCAGTAGCAGCTCAGGCATACGATTCCCATCGATCTTTCAAATACCCGCGCCAATCATGCGCGAGAGGTAGTCTGCGCGATCATGCGCGCATAGGCCTTGGCAATGCCCACGGCGAGGACCCGGATACGGCCGATGATGCCGACGCGCTCGGTCACCGAGATCGCCCCCCGGGCATCGAGCAGATTGAAGAGATGCGAGCACTTGAGGCAAAGGTCGTACGCAGCCAGCACCGGAAAACGGCGCTGCTCGGCCGGAGTAAGCTCCTCCGGCTGCTGCGCGGCCCGGCTCAGCAGTTGCTGGCACTCCGCCTCGTAGAGCCGCAGATGCTCCCAGAGTTTCTCCACGTCGGCGTCCTCGAAGTTGTAAACCGAGAACTGAACTTCCTCGAGGTAGCGAACCTCGCCGTAGGTGACAGGATCAGGAGTGCGGGCCCAGACCACGTCGTAGATGGAATCCACGTCTTGCAGAAAGGCGGCGATGCGCTCCAGGCCGTAAGTGATTTCCGCGGAAATTGGGTCCAGATCAAGGCCGCCACACTGCTGGAAGTAAGTAAACTGAGTGATCTCCAGGCCATCCAGCATGACCTGCCAGCCGATACCCCAGGCTCCCAGTGTGGGCGCCTCCCAGTTGTCCTCTTCAAACTTGAGGTCGTGTTGGCGCAGGTCAACGCCGATGGCGGCCAGGGATTCCAGGTAGATTTCCTGCACATTGACGGGCGGTGGCTTCAGCACCACCTGAAACTGGGTGTGTTTAAAGAGCCGGTTGGGGTTCTCGCCGTAACGCCCGTCCGCGGGCCGGCGGGAAGGCTGAGCGTAGGCCACGGAGAACGGCCGCGGATCCAGGACGCGCAGAAAGGTCTCCGGCGACATGGTCCCGGCGCCCACCTCCACGTCATACGGCTGTTGCAGTACACATCCACGCTCGGCCCAAAAGGTTTGCAGACGAAAGAGGAGTTCCTGAAAGGTAAGAGCACTGGTTACTTGCAGAGCCACGGTTGGATTCTAAATCAAACTCTGGGCCTCCCTAGGGGAGCCAATTCAGCTAAACTGGTTTGCCCATTCATTCAAGGAGGAGTCTGCCATGCAAAGCCGTATTGTCGGCACCACCCTGCCGGTTCTCGAGTTCGTCCTGGAGCCGAACGAGACCGTAATCTCAGAAGCCGGAGAGCTCTCCTGGATGAGCAGCTCGATCCAGATGCAGACCCACACTCAGTTTGGCGGGGGAGGAGGGTTCCTCGGCGCGTTGAAACGAGTAGCGGGTGGCGGAAGCCTGTTCATGACCGAATACAGCGCCGTGGGCGCCCGCGGCGAGATTGCCTTTGCCACCCGGGTCCCCGGGCACATTCAGCCTGTCCAGGTCGGCCCCGGAATGGAGTATCTGATCCACCGCCATGGCTTTCTCTGCGCCACCTCTCAGGTCTCGCTCGGGGTGGGCTTCCAGCAATCCCTGGGAGCGGGGGTCTTCGGCGGAGACGGATTCCTGCTGCAGAAGGTGACCGGGCAAGGCGCCTGCTGGATCGAGTTGTCCGGCGAGCTGATCGTCAAGGATCTGGCTGCGGGAGAGACTCTGCGCGTACACCCAGGGCACGTGGGAGCCTTCCAATCCAGCGTTGCTTTTCAGATCACCAGGATCGCGGGAATCAAGAACATGATCTTCGGCGGAGACGGCATCTTTCTCGCCGCCCTGACCGGCCCTGGCCGAGTCTGGCTGCAAACTCTACCCATCGCCAAACTGGCTCACCAGCTGATGCAGTACATGCCTTCAGCCGCCAGAGAGCGAACCGAGGGCGGAGTTGTAGGTGGTATCGTGGGCTCACTTCTGAGTGGGTCTTGAGGAAGGAACGAAACCTGCAGGTCCCTCGGGTCGGCGATCGGCGCCTTCCTAACCACCAGCCAGCCGTGACAACGCCGCGGCGGTCGTGAGTTTCCTCTCCAGGTGGCGTTCCAGGCTTTGGATGGCGAAGCGGCGCAGGTCGGCCCCGCGGCTGCGGGGCCATGATTCGGCAGCAAAAGCGGACGCGGGAGAGCGGAAGATGCGCACCGCCAGCAGCTGAGAATCCGGTGTCAGCGTGGCGCCATGAGAACTGTTGTCTCCCATCTGTTTGTGCTCAACGCAAACCAGCCCATCCGAGAAAAAATGAAAATAGGCTGGCTGGCCGGCAAGCGAAGCGCCGCAGAAGAGGCAGCGGCTAAGGTCCGGGAGCCAACCCATAAGACGCGTCGTCCAAAGAGCAAAGTAGGTGATCGGCATCCAGATGTGATCGACGCGAGTCTGCTCCAGCACCGAGAGCAGCAGGCGGAAGACCACGTCGTGCGGATCGTGGTCGGGGAGCGTTTGCTCTAAAACCTCGGCAAAAAAGGCGAGGGCCGCGGCCCGCGCATAGTCAACCGGCTCGGCCAGAGGAGAGTGCAGAATTTCGAAAGAGTCCAGGCGCACCAGCTCCTGGGTAGGCTTCTCCGCGTAGTGGGCGCGCACGTGGGTCATTGGTTCGAGCGCGCCGCCGAAACGACGGCGCGACCTTGCCGCTGACTTGGCAACACCCTTTATCTTTCCAAAATCCCGGGTGAAGAGGGAAACGATCTGGTCGGCTTCATGAACGGGCCAGGTACGGAGGACAACGGCTTCCACCTGGTGAGCGATCATGGCTGCGCAACAGCCCCGGCCGGCCTAGCGGCCGAAGTGGGCAGAGTTCTTGTCAGCAAAACCCGCCCACTTCTCAGGCAGATCGTCGCCGGCGAAAATTGCCGACACTGGGCAAACTGGAACACACGCGCCGCAGTCGATACATTCCACCGGATCGATGAAGAGCTGGTCGGTTTCGGCGTATTTTGATTCATCTTTCTTGGGATGAATGCAATCTACCGGGCAGGCATCGACGCAGGCTGTGTCCTTAGTTCCAATGCAGGGTTCTGCGATCACGTAAGTCATAATCACCGTTCTCCGGAACGCGAATAAGTGAAACCAAATTGTACAGCAGGAATGGGAATCGCAAACTCCTGCTACGGGCGAGCCAGGCGACGTGCGGCGAACTCGGCGGCTGTGGGCACGGGTTCGATCTCGCGGCCCGCGAACATGTCACGAAAAAAGCCCAGGATCTCCTCCGTGAGCAGACCGTTGGTGGCCAGAACCTCCTGGCTATCGAGACGAAAAGGCGTGCCGTCGAAGCGGACCATGGCCCCGCCTGCCTCCAGCACCAGCAACGCGCCGGCCGCCGTATCCCAGGGGTTCAGATTGAATTCCCAGTAGCCGTCGACACGGCCGGCCGCCGTATAGGCCAAGTCGAGCGCCGCAGCGCCCGCGCGGCGCACTCCGTGAGAACGCAACGTCAGCTGCTGGTAAAAGTGAATGTTCGGGTTGGCGTGCCGCTTGTGGCTGGGAAAGCCGGTGGAAAGCAGACTCTCCTGCAAGTAGCGGACCGGAGAGACATGAAGACGGCGGACCTCGCCCGTTGGCCCTTGCAACCACGCTCCCTTGGCCTTTTCCGCGGCGAAGAGCTCGCCGTGAACAGGATCGTAGACCACGCCCGCTATCAACTCCCCATCCTGTTCCGGCGGCAGCCCCGCCGGGCGGTGTTCGAGGCCCAGCGAGACATTGAAGAAAGGAAAGCCGTGGGCGAAATTGGTGGTGCCGTCCAGCGGATCGACATACCACCGGTAGGCGCTCTCCAGGCCAGAGCGTGTTCCCTCTTCGCCGTAAATGCCGTGACCGGGAAATTTTTCGTTGAGCCGGCTAACGATGAGTTTTTCCGATGCCCGATCGGCTTCGGTCACCAGGTCCACATCGCCTTTATATTCCGCGGTCACGCCGCGATGGAAATAGCCACGAAGAAGTTCGCCGGCCTCGAGGGCAATGCCTGCCGCTCCAGCGGCAAAACCAAGATCGAGTTGCTCGGGAAAGTTGCTCAACGCGCGCTTCTTTCGACCATGCCATTTGTGCTGCGCGCGTTGCCTTCTTCGCGGCGGCCGCGTTCGCTGATTGTCCGGATCTGGTGCTTGTAGATGAAGAGATTCGGCTGCCCATCGCGGGTCACCCGGATCATGGTGTCGTCGAAGTACTCGATCCACCCGGAAACGCTCTCGCCGTCACGCAGTTTGACGGTCACCCGCACCTGCTTTTCACTGAGAAAGCGCAGGTAAAGCATCTCCTGGCCGGTTTCGCCAAGAGGGGGGACCTTCTTACCCCGCCGGGTTGGATTCTGGGTCGCCATATTGTGAATGATAGCTGCATAGAGAGATGCCGAAACCGGTTTCCGCGGATGCACTCAAAAATCCACGTGCGCCCGCACCCCGGGGACGACGACTGGGCCCCGGTCACGATTGTAGCCGGGATTGTTGACAAAGGAGAGCTGCACCGCCATGTAAAGGCCGCTCACCACGTGGGCGTTGTAATAGGTTTCGCTGACCAATTCGCGGCCATAGTTCAGATGGCCATCGCCAAGGATGAATCCCAGTCCGCCCAGGGCAAGGTACTCCTGGTGCTTGCTGCTGATGCCGCCGGTTTCAAAGGCGCTGCCGATGCGGTCTAACTTTCTGCCCCATGCGTCTCCCGCAAGATCGGCGCCCACAGAGAAGGTACTGTTCATCTCCGTGTATGCGAACGACTCGTGATGCCCCTCGTTCCAACCGGCACGCAGATAGGCGCGGAAATTCGCCGGCAGCTCCTGCTCGACGTTGAGACCAAAGCCCTGCTTCAGAGTGCCCTGGTGGCGGTACAGGGTGATATCGGGCACCGGGGTGACATGCTGCTGATATCCCGCGATGGCTTGACCGTAGTCGCCCATGTTGGCGTGGTTCAGATAAGCCAGGGGGCGAATGTGGGTCTCCAGGCCTTGAAACCATTGCGGCTTCCATTCCAACTCCAGGTTGTCGGCGCGGGCGGTGCGCAGATCGGCCTCGAGGTCGATACCGTTGGCCACCGTCGGCATCATGGCTTCCCCGAAACGCACTTCAAATTTGGGCCCGGTATAGCTGAGAATTGCAGCAATGGTGTAGCCACGCGTATTGGCAGCGTAATCGTAAGCGCCATTGTTATCGATGGCCCAATTGGTGAACTGGAGATGGCTATCGCTACCCACGGCGTTGTTGTCGAAGAAGTCGACCAGGCCCATCTTGCCGATAACGAATTCGATCCGCTGCCTGGGAAGGGAATCCTGCAGATAAAAGGGATTGGGCTGCTCCTCGACACGGTCCGCCGTCAAGGGAACGGTGTAGTGGAGGAAGTAACGCGCGGGGTAGACATCCTGGCCCAGGGATGGATTGCGCACCACGTCAAGATTGGTGAACGCCGCAATGCCGAGAGCTTCGCTCAGACCTTTGCCTCCTGCTTCCTCCGCATCGAAGATAAACTCGGTCCAGCGGGTGAGCTTGATTCCCGTGTACAGGGTAAGCACGCGAGAGAGCGCGGTCATCTCCACGCGACTCTGGAAGCTGTTGGTCCCGGAGTAGGGGGAGTGAAAGGGATTGTGGGCCTGGAAGATAAAGTTGGCCTGACCAGAGATCCATAGGCGATCGGCGATGAGATGGTGCGAGAAGACAGCCGGATTCTCCTGGTCGTCGGACTGATCGGCCTCTCTCTGGTTGATATGGGGCAACGATTCGCGGCTAGCCGGCGCGGGCCTGACTGGCGGCGTTTGCGGGCCGGCGGCCTGGGGCTGGGGAGCGTCGGGCAGCGCACTCACCGCCGTGAGCTGCGCGGTTACCGTGGCGGCCCTCGCATGGAGCGCGGGCAGGCACAGAAGTACGGCAGAAAACGAAGGCCAAAGACGCATCAAAACTCCGCGCTGGAATAGGAACCTCGGACGAGGTTAATTGACGAGACCTTAACAAATGTCACGGGGTCTTGAATTCTTCAGCTCCTGGTACAAGATTTAGCTATGGCACCGCGCTGTTGGCCGGGCACAACAGCAGCAACCTCGTCTGCTACGGTGGAGTATCAGGCTTCGGCGTTATATGGAGTGCTTCACCCACGTGCCTGGCTGACGTTCCTAGCGCGTGCATGGTGTTTCGGTAGCTCTTCTGCAGGGCGTCACCCGTAGAGTCTCCCGCGGTCGAAACAGCGGTGCTGGTGGAATCGCCCGCAACCGAGATGGCCGTGGTCGTGTTTTGCCCACCGCTCGCGATGGCTTGTCCCGTAGAACTGCTCACTGCGATGACTCCGTGAGCGGGATGTCTTCCGCCGTGGAACCATGCGATATCGCTATCTGGAAGTTGGTTGAGACGGGCCACAGAATCTGCCGGGAAGTTTGTTTGCGCCATTTTGCCTGCCAATGGCCACGCGGTAGACGAGATGAACGAGGAGCCGTTCATCGGCTCACCAACCTCTCCCAGGTTGATGAGCTTCCCCGGCGCCAGCGCTACCATGTTCACGCATTTGTCCGCTCCACACCCGCCTTGGCACAGAGTCTGGTTGAGATAGGAAGCATGCTTACCAGGAGAAATCCAAACCTGGGCCCCATGGTCTTCTGCGTGCAGAGTGGAGGCGCGAGCAATCTGGCTTACATCGCAAACGGTGTTCTCGTGCGCTGCAGAGTACCAATACAACGCCTTCCATGTTGCGGTAGCGATGTGGCTGTCGGATGCGCGCACCAGCACCGAAACATGCTCCGTATCCAACGGATGGCCATGAGTCCCGCAATCCCTTCTCCACAGGTGGTAGTAGTGGATCTCCACGGTCAGCAAACCCGCGGATGTCTTGGACGGAAACACCTGACCATAGATGGTGCCGTTCTCGGTCTCCGGCTCGGGCTTTTCCACGCCGGGGCGAAACTCCATTGGGATGTTGGAGCAGTCTTGTTTCCCGACAATAAAAGTTGGCCTGAACTGCACCAAAAGAGCCTGTTCCAATGCATCGCTCATGCCGTCTTGATCGGAGTCAACCTGAGCCGTGACCCCTTGCTCTTGCGCTGGTGAGCGGCCGGTGACTACTGATAGGAAAATTGCAGCGAGCAGCAAAGGAAAACGCATACCCGGTTTGGATGCAGGATCAGAAGCAGCCCCGTAAACAAATCACGGCGCCGGCGAAGGATAATACCCGGGCCGGTTGCGGATAACGTAACCCGCACCGGCGGCTGGGCTACGCAGCTTGACGGAGATGCTGCGAAAGCCGCTGCCCGTGCGATTCGATGGATAGTAGCCGAGCAGGTATTGCGTCCGCAGATCTTCGGATAATTGCGCAAACGTCTTGTCGAGCGAAGAGGAATCGGCGTAGTAGTACTTGCCACCGGTCTCCTGGGCAAGAGTAATCAGGGCATGTTCGCCGGCCAGATCGCGGCCGGCGCTGGCGTAGATGGGAACATCGATGATGGGGTACACCATGACCTCCCCGCGCAAAGCCTGTTCGAGCGCCTGGTCATAGGTGGTGCCTTTGACGGTGTTGCCCCCGTCGGAGATGATCACCAGCACCTTGCGGCCGGCTCGCGGCGCCAGGCTCTGCGCAGCAAGATAGACGCCGCTATAGAGCGCGGTGGCGGCGCCTCGCCCCATGTCATTCAATCCGCGGTCGACGCGGCCCAGGTTGTTGGTAAAGAAAACCACCTCGCGCACATTGTCGGAAAACTCCATCAGGTCCAGGTGGTCGACCGGGCGCAGGAGCGAATGCACAAAATGTCTTGCCGCCTCCTGCTCCAGGCCGAGGTCCTTATGCACGCTGCCGCTGGTGTCGATGGCCAGGACAATCTCGAGCGGAAGCTCAGACTGGCGCTCGAATACAGCGATCTTCTGTGGGTGGTCATCTTCCGAGAGCAGAAACTCGTCCCGGGTGAGGCCCGGCACGGGAGCCCCTTTGTCATCGGTAACATTGACGAAGACATTCACCAACCGAACATTCACGCTAATGGTGGGTGGCTCCGTGGAGGATGCCTTCACCGCCATCGGCGCCCCTGCCTGGGCATGGCCGGCGAGGCTGCAGAGAGTGAGCGCGCAGCAAACTGCCACAACTCTTAGTGGTTTCACGCGCCGGCCGTTCCCTTCTCCGCCAGGCCGGATGGGAACGGCTCGCCATCGGCCCAGACCGCTCCATCTTCAAAGTGTTCCTTTTTCCAGATGGGGACTGTTTTCTTGAGCGTATCGATGAGCCAACGGCAGGCTTCGAATGCCTGGGCGCGATGTGCAGAAGCCACGGCGATCAGAACGCTGGTTTCCCCGACATTGAGCCGGCCCAGGCGGTGGACGATGGTCACCTGGCGGACGCCATGCGCCGCGATGGCTTCGTCCGCGAGACCCTGCAGCTGCAGCAGAGCCATCTCCTGATACGCCTCGTAGACCAGGAAGAGAGTGCGCCGTCCCCGGGTGTTGTTGCGGACAATGCCGTCGAAGATCACCACGGCTCCATCCTCCCCCTGCTTGATGGCGGCGACCAAGGACGGAGCATCGATCGGCTCTGTGACCAGGGCGACGACCCCGAATTTCCTGTTGGTGTTGGTGGCGTTGACGAGATCCATGCGGCTTTCCTTAATGAAAGCCGCACAAGCGGCGGCGTCCAGTGTAGCGAGGCAGGAAATACGGGTCCGGGGCTCCAGAGCCGCCGCTCACCGGGGGTAGAAGCGCTACTTCATCTCCGTCGCGCAGCCCGCAACTACGCGAGGCGTAGCTTCGGTTCACGGCAACCGCCAGCGCCGGCCATAACTTTGTCTGCTGCGGTAGCAAGTTGCGGTAATGCTCGAGCACTGCCTCCACGGTTGCGCCGGAGGGTAGATTGAGCGTGTGGCTCTCGCTCGCCAACATCTCCTTCAGCACGCCAAAGAACAGGACCGTGACCCGCATGGGAAAAGCATATCCGAAGCCCATCTGACATGAGGTTAGACTCGGCGATGGGAAAAATGGCGGCGGCCCCCAGACCCAGGCAACGTAGAGTTCAGACCAGGACGGGCGTATTGGCCACCCCTGCGGTACCAAAAACTCTGCGGTAGCGCGCTATTTCCGCTTTGAGCCCGGTCGCCTTGGCGAAGTTATCCGAGAGTTTCACCGCCGGCCGGCCATCGGCCTCGGTCATCTTGCAGATCAGGCTGGCAGGATGGAACCCATTGCGGCCACCGGGATGGCAGCCGCGGAAATCGTTGGTCAGCAGGGTGCCCCATCCGGCGCTGAAACGGATGCGCCGGCCGGGAGTCCATTTTGCCGGATCGTTAAGGTCAGCCGCGCTGCGAAAGTCCTGCGTCGTCAGCCCCGGCGCCATGGCGCCCATGAAATAGGCGTGGAGGCCAAGGATGTCCTCCACATCCATAGCGTCTGAGGCGATGATCAGCTTCTGTTTGGGGTCCCGGCCCCGCTGCTTCAGCCAGGCAATGTATTCGTCACCAGCAATATACGGATCTTTGCTGTCGATACGCTGCCCGGTCCAGTCGGCTGTCCAGTCCGGAGCATCGGCCAGGAACTGCGTCGTTCCGTAGGTGTCGGGCAGCATGATACGAATCTCGCGATCATAAGTGCTTTGCCACAGCTCCAGGATACGGTACTGCGAGCTCTTCAACTCGGCGTCGCTGGTGGCCATGGCAGCCAGCGCCATGGGCAATTCGTGGGCGTTGGTGCCTACCGCTTCGAGGTTATGTTTGTAGGCCAGGTAGGTGTTGGAGGTGCCGGAAAAATGCTCTGCAAGCGCTGTGTTCATGGCGTTCACCACATATTCCTGCCACAGGAAACTGTGCCGGCGCCGGGTGCCGAAGTCCGCCACCCTGAGTTCAGGAATCCCGACCAGCCGCTCAATCTTGGCCCACAGCTTGGCCTTGGCTTGCGCGTACAGAATGTCCAGCTCGAATTCGCTCATGCCCTTGAAGGCAGCGCGCGACTTCAGCTCGTTGAGGATGGACAGGGCATAGATCTCCCACATCGTGGCTTCGGTCCAGAGCCCGTCGAATTCCAGGTGGAATTCTCCATCTCTTACCGTGAGCCGGTAGCTGGAGAGGCGGAAACCATGTCCCAGCCACTCGATAAAGTCCGGCTCGAAGATACCGCGGCGGCCGAAGAAGGTGTTGCCGGCCAGCCAGATCAGCTCCGACTTCAGAAAGCGCAGGCTGCGCACGTGCTCCAGCTGTTGCAATACCTCTTCGCGCGCGATCACATCCGCCAGGCGCAGGGATGAGGACCGGTTGCTCACCGAGAACGACACTTGTGTCGTGGGGAAATGCTTCCAGATGAACTGAAGCATCAGCAGCTTGTAGAAATCCGTATCCAGCAGGGATCGCACAACCGGGTCCAGATCCCAATTATGGTTATGCGCCCGCTCCGCAAAATCAATGATCATCGATGTCCTTGGAGATAACGCCCCCTTGAGGCAGCTGGAGATTGGATGGTCGGCGCCCGTCTTCGGAGGCTATAAAGTAGCGCGCAGATCAAACTTCTTCGCTGCGGGCTCGACGATCTGTACTACCCCATGTCCAGGATTGACCTCTTCACGCAGACGCAGGAGGCCAAACTTCTTTAGCTTGTTCACGTCCCTGGTCACCGAACCTCGGTTGCGGCCCAGTTCCTCCGCCAGTGCTGAAATGCTCATCCGCTTCTTCCGGACCACCTGGCAGAGCCGAATTCGCTGCGCCGTCAGGCATTCCATCATGTCGAGCGGATCCGCGAAGGTGAAGACCCTCTCCGCTTCCACCCGCTCACCCTTCGACATTTTCTCGGCGCGCTCCAGGGAGCGGCGCACATGCCCTTCGAATCCATCGCAGAAAATTTTATTCTTCATAGAAGGCGAACCCTTCTGTTCACAAGAAGATTTTAGTCCAGGTGATGCATCTAAAGCAACATCTGCGCCGGGCTTTGATTCTTAGCTGAAACAGCAAAAGGCCCGCTGGTTGGCGGGCCTTCTCGTATAGAGCAGCAGGTCTTAGACCTCGGCATGTTCGATAATGGTTTCTCTTACTGCCTCGTCCTTCTTCTCTTCGCTGACCGATTTAGGCAGCGCCACCGCCAGCACGTCTTCGATACGGCTGGCGTAGTGGATGCGCACACCTTCGATCTGATCAGCAGTCAAGTCCTCTTCGACGTTCTGGCGATTCTCCGCCGGCAGGATGACATCCTGCACACCGGCCCGCTTGGCGGCGAGGAACTTCTCCTTGATGCCGCCGACCGGCAGAACATTGCCACTGAGCGTAATCTCACCAGTCATCGCCGTTAGCGGATGAACCGGAGTGTCGGTCATGAGTGAAACCAGGGTGGTTGCCATGGTGACACCGGCCGACGGACCGTCCTTGGGGATCGCTCCTGCAGGAACGTGGATGTGGATATCCAGATCCTTGGTGAAGTCCTCTTCCAGCCCCAGTGAGGTGGCATTGGAACGTACCCAGGTAAGCGCAGCCTGCATGGACTCCTGCATGACCTCGCCGATCTGCCCGGTCATCTTGAAGCCGCCCTTACCCTTCATCCGATTGGCTTCGATGAACAGCACATCGCCGCCTGCCGGGGTCCAGGCCAGACCAACCGCTACGCCGGCACGCCGGGTGCGCTCAGCCAACTCAGTATCGACGCGTACCTTGATGCCACCCAGGAACTCCTGAATCACTGCCCGGTCTACAACCAGCGTGCCTGTCTTGCCTTCGGCAATGCGCCGCGCCTGCTTGCGGCAGACAGTGCTGATCAGCTGTTCCAGTTTGCGCACGCCCGCTTCTCGCGTGTAGTGCCGCACGATATAGCGAACCCCTTCTTCAGGGAACTCGATCTCGGGTACGCTACCTTCCTTAGGCTCGATACCGTTTTCCTTAATCTGCCGCGGGATGAGGTAACGAAACGCAATATGAGTTTTTTCGTCCTCGGTGTAGCCCGACAGGTCGATAATTTCCATGCGGTCGCGCAACGGCTCCGGAATCGGATCGAGCATGTTCGCAGTGCAGATGAACAGCACTTTGGACAGATCGAACGGCACATCCAGGTAGTTGTCCCGGAATGTATTGTTTTGCTCCGGATCCAGCGTTTCCAGCAGAGCCGACGCCGGGTCGCCCCGGAAGTCGCGTCCCAGCTTGTCAATCTCGTCCAGCATAAAGACGGGATCGTTGGTCTCCGCGCGGCGCAGCGCCTGCATGATCTGCCCAGGCAGGGCTCCGATGTAAGTACGGCGATGACCGCGGATTTCGGCTTCGTCGTGCATGCCGCCGAGCGAGATACGCTGAAATTTGCGCCCCAGCGCGCGCGCAATGCTGCGCCCAGCGAGGTCTTGCCCACGCCTGGAGGTCCGACGAAGCAGAGGATGGGCCCCTTCATGTCGGGCTTGAGACGGCGCACGCTCAGGTAGTCGAGGATGCGATCCTTTACCCGCTGCAGATCGTAATGATCCAGGTCGAGAATCTCCTTCGCCTTGGCGATGTCTACTTCGCCGCCGGTGGACTTGGCCCACGGCAGTACCGCCAGCCACTCGACGTAATTGCGCGTGAGTGAGTAGTCGGCTGCCATCGGAGACATCCGGGAGAGCCGGCTGAGCTCCTTGGTCGCTTCCTTCTTTACGTCGGCCGGCATGCCTGCGGCTTCGATCTTCTGCCGCAGCTCCTCGATATCTTTCTGTCCCTCGTCCAGTTCGCCGATTTCCTTCTGGATGGCTTTCAGCTGTTCGCGCAGGTAGTAATCACGCTGCGACTGCTGCACCTGGTCCTGGACTTCGGTCTGAATTTTGTTGCGCAGCTGCTGGACTTCGGCTTCCTTGGCCAGATGCTTGTTGATGCGTTCCATGCGCAGCATCACGTCCGGCGTTTCCAGCAATTCCTGCTTGTCAGTGGTGGCCAGGAACGGCAGCGAGGAAGCAATGAAGTCGACCAGGCGCCCGGGATCTTCAATGTTGAGCGCGATGGTTTGCAGCTCGTCGGAGAGTGTAGGCGAAGTGGTGACGATCTGCTGGAATTGGGCAATCACATTCCTCTGCAGCGCCTCCAGTTCGGCGCTCTTGCCCGGATCCACCTCCGGCAGATGATCGACCGAAGCCATCATGAATGGCTCAAGTTGAGCAAATTCGCCCAGCCTGACGCGCTCGGTGCCCTCGGTAAAAACAAAAAGGCTCTGGTTGGGCATCTTGACAACTTTGTGCACCGTCGCCAGGGTACCTACGGAATACAAATCGCTGGGTTGCGGACTGTCCATGCGCTCGTCGCGCTGCGCGACGACCACAATGGTCTTCTGCTCTCCCAGGGACTGAATGAGTTGAATGGAGCTCTCCCGGCCAACGGTCAGCGGCAGCACGGCGTGCGGAAATAGAACGGTGCTGCGAACGGGCAGAATGGGCAAAACTCTGCCCTGAGAGCCGCCCTGCTCCCGCCGAGTGGGATCGCTTGGATTAATGATGCTTAAGAAATCGCTCGCCATGAGTATCCTTCTATCAGATTATCGACTATAAGATGCTGCAGATCCCCTAAAGTCGCAAAAGGCCGGCTGCCGCCCCTTTCGATGCCAGATTCTGGCTCTCCCCCGACTGGGAGATTTCTTCTCCAGCTCCCCCAGCTTCATCGGTCCCGCCTGACCACTCGATCATCGCTCACCTCCCGCGCGGCCCTTAGGAAATCGGCTGGGCGGACAAATAATGACCTAACTCCTTGACCAGAATGCACTTCCGGCGGAGTTCCCGGAGTGCGGCGCTGGTCGCGGCCGGATCGGAGACCTGGTAGTCCACGTAAAAGACGTATTGCCAGGGCTGGCCCTGGACCGGACGGGATTCTACCTTGCACAGGTTCGTGTTGTGCTCGGCGAATACCTGGAGCGCCGCAACCAGGGTTCCCGGACGGTTGGCGACCGTAAAGGCGATGCTGACTTTGTCTGCGCCGGGTACTGGCCGGAGCTGGGCAGGGCTGCGGATAAGGAAAAAACGAGTGTAGTTGGCCGGATTGTCCTCGATGCCGGCAGCCAGCACCTCTCCCCCGTAGGCCAGGGCGGCTTGCTGGCTAGCGATCGCGCTGGACTCCCGGTCCCCCAGGCTGGTTATATGCTTCACGCTGCCTGCAGTGTCGTAGAAGGGGGTCGGTGTCATGTTGGGATGCTGGTCGAAAAATCGCCGGCATTGAGCGAGGGCGATGGGGTGGGAGAGGACCTGGCGAATATCTTCGACCCTGCTGCCCGGAACACCGATGAGATTGTGCCGGATGCGCAGTAGGGATTCGCGTTCGATTTGCACATCGGAGTGGAAGAGAAGGTCGAAGTGTTCAACGACAGAACCGGCAAGCGAATTCTCGATGGGGATGACTGCGGCGCAGACCTCAGCGTTCTCCACTCGTTTGAAGACCTCTGCGGAGAGTGCACAGGTAACAATGGTTGCCTGCGGTTCTATCTTTAGTACCGCTTCGTGGCTAAAAGATCCGAGCTCTCCCTGAATGGCGATCCGCATCTCTGCCCCGAAGACTTAATTTTGATCATACGGCAACCCACTCGAATGAGAACGCACCAAAGTACAGCGTAGCAAGACTTTTGGTAAGGAGAAAACACACGATGCTTTGGACAATTTTTCTGGTGTTACTTGTACTTTGGTTGGTCGGCTTTATCGGATTCCACGTGGTTGCGTGGTACATCCATATACTGCTGATCATTGCGCTGGTGGTGCTCGTAATTCAGTTGATCGGCGGTAGACGAGCAGTATGAACCGGCTTCCTTTTTCCGTCTCGGCAGGTATGCCGGGACGTTCGCGGAAGCATCTTACTCAAGCAGGTGCCTGTGCCATCGCAGGCAAGGAGAACAGACCATGAATAAGGACCAAGTAACCGGCAAAGTGGAACGGGCAGCGGGCAAGGTAAAGCAAGGTGTTGGCGAAACCATAGGCAATCAGAAACTCGCCAACCAGGGCGTGGCCGACCAGGTGAAGGGCGCCGCCAAGGAAACCTGGGGCAACGTGAAAGATGCTGCCGCGGTAACAACCGATCGTCATCGCAAGGAAGCGGAGCGCAATGCGGATGATGCGCGGGCCGGCGTTCGTGAAAGGGTGGACGAAGTGCACGACAGCATCAACGATAGAATCGATGCCCACAAGGCGAGCGAACGCGAGAAGGCGAAGACGGCCTAATTGCGTAGACGTGGACGGAAGATCAAACGCACTCGGAGTTGATCCGGGTGCGTTTTCTCATTTGTGGGCACCATTCAGTGCGCCGCTGGATGAGGCAAGAGAAGCGCGGCTGCAACAAAAAAGAAGAAGACCATGGAGATGATCCCGTTCATGGTAAAAAACGCAGCGTTCAAGCGCCGCAGATCCGTGGGGGAGACGATGAGATGCTCGTAAAGCAACAGGATGGCGACGGCGGCGACCCCTACCCAGGCAATGGCATTGAGTTGGAATAACTGCAGCAGCCAACACAGCAAGCCCAGCATGGCCAGATGCATAACGCGCGCAATCCAAAAGGCGGCCTCGATTCCCCAGGTTCCGGGGATGCTCTTCAGGCCCGCTTCCCGGTCATGCGCCATATCTTGGCAGGCGTAGAGCACATCAAATCCTCCCACCCAGAAAAGAACCGCGGCGGTGAGCACTACGATGCGCGGGTCGAGCGATCCGCGGATGGCGATCCAGGCGGCAGCGGGGGCGATTCCCAGCGATAGGCCGAGCACCAGGTGAGACCACCGGGTAAACCGCTTGGTGTAGGAGTACAGCAGGAGCACGGCCAGGACCACCGGAGAGAGCAACAAGGTCTCCCTGTTCAGCTGCGCGGCCGCTAGAACAAAGGCCAGCGACATCACCACAGTAAAGCCGGCGACAAAGCGGCGGCTCAGCATGCCTGCCGGAATCGCGCGCCCCGCAGTGCGAGGATTGGCGGCATCCAGGCGGGCATCGGCCCATCGATTGAACGCCATGGCCGCCGACCGCGCGGTGATCATACAGACCACAATCCAGAAGACTTTGTGCCATTCCGGCCACCCGGCGGCGGCGAGCATCGCGCCGGCAAGAGCAAAGGGAAGAGCAAAAATCGAGTGCTCCCACTTGATCATTTCGAGCGTAGTGCCAACATTGCGCAGCCAAGCCATGCAGCCAGTGTACCGGGGCGCGAAGTCTGTGAAATCCGGAGAGCTGTGCTCGAGCGGATGCACGGGCAACAAAGGCTTTGGGTGCCCCATTCAAGCCGTACTTTGGCTTGAGTGGGCTACCATGCCTCCCCCACCCGTTTGTCATTAGGAACCTGCTGTTTCTTTCCCAGCCATCACGCGTGTAATTTCTCTCTTCACTCGCCACCGCGAGTCGACTGCTCCCGCGGCAAGCTGGAGCAGGCGGAATGACAATTCTGTTGCAGAGTCAAGTATTTCTCGCTGAGGCTCTTGCGGACGCAACAGAATTGTCATCCCGACCTGGGCGAACCCGGATTTCCTGCCCCGCGGCATTCTTCAGTATCCTCGTGTGCGGTCCCGGCCAGCCGGGACCCCATGAAGTTCGCCAACGCCACCAATCTCAACAGGAAATCCGGGGTAGCGTAGTGGAGCCACTGTTTCTTTTTCGCCGGTACTCACACACCCTCTTTAGCCCCAATAGTTTTGGTTTGATTTATGTACCGGGCTGAAGCTCGTACCCTTCATTGATAGAGTTTTTCCGCAGCGCGTTTCGCCGCTGAGAACCCAAGCAAAATGGCCCGTCCCTTCGCAAAAGCAAAGGGGCGGGCCATCCGTGTCAATTCGTTCGACTGAAAACTACTTCTCGCTCGACCCGTTGGCTACCTGAAGGTCGTTGGTCACCTTAAAGACGCCCGGCACACTGTTGGCGCGGATGCCCGCGACATTCTTGTCTGCCTGGCTAAGCACCACGCCATTCAGAGTAACGTTGCCATTCACGACCGTGATGCGGATAGGTTGTGCCGGGTCAATGGCGTACTTGTTTAGGCTGGGATATCCATAAACAGCCCGATAGACCTGCATCCGTGTGCGATCATCCATGGGCGAAAGCGGATCGACCTTAATGTTGTCGATGACATCTTGCACGCCGGGGAAATGGCTCGCTAAAGACACAGCGGAGTCAGCAGCAACCGGCCCCAGCGCATTGCCGCCCAGAGTGACCACACCATTCTGCACATTAACGCTGATGGCGTTAAACGCATTGCCATAGCCCACGCGATCGTACTGCAACTTCTTCACGATGGCTTGCTGCAATTGGGCGTCCGAAACCTCGCCCGCGCCGGCAACCATAAGCTTGTTGCGAACCGCAACCACGTTCTTAACCCGGTGCGTGGTCTTGTCGATCTCTTCCTTGGTCGCGTAGTCCTTGACCGTGCCTTCCAGATCGACGATTCCGTTCTTAACCGATACCTGTACATCCTTGTACTTCTTTAGCTTGTTCTGCAGTTCTGCCTGAATGTTATTGTCGGTTTGCGCGCTCTGCCCTACCGCATACGATGCCCGGGGAATTAAAACCTGAGAACCTAGAGCCAAAACAGCAGCCAGCGCCAAAGTTAAACCATGGGATGCCTTCTTCATTTCTCTCTCCTCTTTATCCGCTCTACGTTAAACCGCTTCGCGAGCAAGTCTTCTGATAGGAACACACACTCTGGGCCTGGGTTGCACATCTCTGTTTACTACGAGCGTCGGAAGCCGTCAACGATAGCGTTTGTGAACTTTGAGCACCACGCTGAAGACTCCGGATTCGTCGCGCAACGCAACCACGGAAACGGTCTGCGTGACATTCACCTGAGCTTGTATGAGCTGTTGCGCGGTGGCGTTCACATTGGTGGCGTAAGTGACCTGAACGTTGCGTGAGATATTCTGCTGCACCGTAATCCGGGCACTCGAACTACCGATGCTGCCCACATAAGTAGGATCAATCTTGACGCTGCCCACGCCAAAGAGCCTTTGCACCCGGCTTCCGACCGCGGCGTTAAGAGCGCCTCCCAGCAGAGCATTCGTGGTCGGGTCTACGCCCACCGACTGCTCCTGCTGCGAATAGAGCTGCTGTTCTTCCTGCGTACGGCCCAGGGCCAACAAGGAGATGACGTCGGCCTGCGGCAGTGGAGGCTCCGAGCGAAAGGTCGGCGTCAGTTGGCTGGTGCTGCCGTGCAGCCCGATGGTCACGTCGTACTCCTCCACCCGGGTCGTGGCATCGATATCGATGATGGGTTCGATCCTGACCGGATTGGTGAAGAAGATTTCGCCATGCTGCAACTGATAGGTAGTGCCGGCAAACGTGGCAGTGCCGTCGGTCACATTGATGCGGCCGAGAATTGCCGGTTGAGCGACGGTTCCGCGGATACGCAGATCGACGCTGCCCGCTAACTGCGCGTAGGAATTCTGAAAGTCGAGCTGGGGCGCGGAGAAAATGTGAACATCCAGCCGCACATGGCTGGAGGGTGCGTTGGGGTCTGGCGGTATGGTGGCCGTTGGAGTCGCGGCAAAGCTTGCGAAATCCACATTGGGGCCGATGATGAAGCGCGTGATCTGAACGCTGCCGCTCAGCAGCATATTGGCCTCTGACCCCTGCAGGTGCAGCGTGGTATCAGCCGTGGCGCTGATACCTAAGTAGCGAACCCGTATATCTTTCCCGGTCGCGGTAAAGTCTCCATAAATGCCCTGCTGATAGGTGAGAAAACCTCCGAACTTCAACTGGCCTCCGCCGGTCGTGCCCACCAGGTCCTGCACCTCAAGCCGGTTCTGGTCGAAGATCAGATTTCCATTCAACTTGCTGATGCCGTTAGGCAGGTCCTTGAGTGCCAGGGCTACGTTCGTAAGGTGAACCCGTCCGGAGAATGACGGTTGCGTAAGCGTCCCGCTGGCATCGAGGTTGAAGTCCAGGTGGCCGGAGGAAGTGATGTCCGGATCGAAGGTCTGTGCCAGCTTCATGTTGACGGCGCCGTTGCCGGTAATCGCCAGTTCCTGGTCGCCCATCAGAGCAGCCGTACCGGTTACCGACACATCGGTATCCGGGCCGGTGATATGAGCCTGGGTGAGATGCAGAACGCCGTCATGCAGCGACGCTCGCAGCGGTCCCGTCGCCTGGAGCGGAATATTCTGCAGGGTGACGGAGAACTGGTTGATTTCCGCGTCCCCGCTGAACTGCTTGGGCTCCCGCAGCGGACCGGCCACGTTGATCGTGCCCCCGATGGATGAGTTGCCGGTAACACTCTGCACATGAAAGGCACGCAGAAAGGGAGCGATGTTGAGGTTGGTCAACACCAGGTTGGCCCGGGTCTCAAAGTCGCCATGCAGGTCGGTCTGGCCTTTGACCTGTAACCCCGCCGCTGCCAGGCTGTTCTGGGCGGTGAAATATGCCGTGGTTCCCTGGGTATGCGCGACCACTTCCAGGGCGCCGGCCGGCTGGCCTCCCAACACCAGGTTGCGCAGGTGAACGCCAGCCAGGATCGAAGGCGAATCGATCGTGCCGGAAGCGTGAGCGTCAAACTTCAATGCGCCCGCTACGGCAAGCCTCGGATCTTTGGACTGGGGAAAATGAGCCAGTTCAAAATTGCTCCCGTCCAGATTGGCCAGGAAGTTTTTGGTCTCCAGGTTGTAGTTTCCATTGCCGACGACAGTGGCGCCATCCTGGAGCAAGGTGAGTTTGGCCAGGTGGATGTCTTGTCCTGACAAATTCAGGGTGGCGGCCAGACTGTGATAGGGCTGGCCTTCGATGGCGCCGCCCTGCACCGTAAGATTGGCTCCCCCATTAAGATCGCCCAGCGTCCCGCCCGCATGAGCCTGCAGGTTGAGAGTACCGGTGATCGGCAGATCCTGGCCGGTAATTGCCAGCAGGTCGGTGAGCGACGCGTTCTGTACCTGGGCGGTGGCAGTGAGGGGGGATTCATCATCGAAATCCTGGCGCCGCCGGTTGATGCGATGGGCCTGCAGTTGGCCGGAGGCGTGAATCACTGTCGTGCCACGGGTGAGCGCCGCTTGCTCCACGGAGATGAGGCTGGAGGAGTAGCTGCCGGTGGCATCCAGATGGTCCCAGGCCATGGTGGAGACTTTAGCCGCAGGCGCTGAGGATGGCGGTCCGGGCGTCGACCCGGCAGCCGGCAGCGCCACCGGTCCGACTGAGGGCTGCGCCGTCTGCTGCGGGGTCGAGGCGGCAGCAGGCGGGAGGACGAATACGCTGGAAAAATTTGTGGCGGTCAGATGACCCTGGAATGCGGGATCGACCAGAGAGCCGTTCGCCGTCCCATCAAAGGTCGCTTCTCCATGGAGCTGGATAGGAAGACCCGAAATACCCTTCTTGGCGCCGATGCCCAGGTCCAGCACCTTGAGCACGCGATCAAACTCGCCCAGATTGCGGTTGGTCAGGTGAACCGACAGGTTGGAAGGCTCACTGAGCGGGTACACACCGAGCGAGCCGGTGGTGTTGAGCGTAGTCGCCGGACTTTGCGCCTCCAGCCGATTGATCTGGACCCTGCCTCCACGCTGGAAGTACTTGGCATCCACAGCGCCGCTAAGCGGCACCTGGCCCGCGGCAACCGACGGCGGAGGACTCATTGCGAGCGTGGCGGCGACCGTGAGGTCGTCCACCGAACCCGTCCAATCGACGTTCACGTTTCCCTCGCCTGCTGTATCGAAGCCCAAATCCCGATATCCAGGGTCGGCGACGCTCTGCAATACGGTGCTCAGGCGCACACCGTGCACCCGGGCATGTATGGCCATGATCTGCCGCTTGGCTGCGGACCGCGGCAGGTTGTCGGGCAGCATCCAGTTGAGGTAGCGCAGGTCGGCGTTGATGATCCCGCCCTCGCGTGGCCGGGCAACCAACCCAGGCAAGCCGATCTCGTCCGGGGTGATGTGCAGGCGGGTGGTGGCGTTGAGCCCGTCGATCCATACGTAAGGATTGGCATAGCTGGCGTTGATCAGTTTCGCCGTGCCGTCCAGAGCGTATGGACTGGCCCGGCTTCCCTGACCCGTAAGCGCGAGCTCCACGCTCCCGCGCCGCAAGCCATCGACCACGCCCAACGCCGTCACCTCCGCCAGCTCCACGGTGCCGCCCGCTGAGAGCTTCCACTCCGGGTCTGCATAGTGGACTAGATTGCCGGAAGCCTGGAGATTGCTTTTTCCGGTGGTAAAGCGCAGCGACTTGAGATCGACTGCGTCGCGGGCCGCCTCCACGCTGAGTGCCAATTGGCTGTGAATGGCCGCGGCTTTACCTTGTTGGGCAGTGAGATCGGAGCAGGTAACCTGGCCGAGATAGTGATCGCTGGCCGCCGCGTAGGTGATCACAACCCCCAGATCGTTGGCGGCCAGTTGGAAAGGAATGGCGCGCTGATTGAACAAGGCCATGCCGTCGTGCACTTCGACCCGGTTGGCCTGCAGATCGAAGATCGTCCTGGTTGCCGACCCGCTGCTGCTTTGCGTCGCCTTCGGCGTGGGCTGGTTGGTGCTGCCATCGGGGTAGACGATGAGATGAACGGCGGGGCGATCAACTTCCAGAAAATCGAGACCAAGCCTGGCATCCACCAGCGAAAGGATTTTTGCCCGCGCATAAAGGCGCTCCACATGGGCATAGGGCAATTCACCCGGACCCTCAAGGCCATGAATCGTCAAGCCATCCACTTCCACGGCGAGATGGCGCAGGCTCCAGCGCAAAGACTGCAGTTCCACGCGGCCCCCGGTGGCGTCTTCCAGGACGTGGATCACCCTCTGCCGGACGAGGTTGGAAAAATGCGGCGTGGAAGCATAGAACAGCAGTCCGGCGACCACCAGAACCAGCAACAACAGCAACCCGCCGCCCACCCTCCAAAGGTATCCCCACGCGCTGATGCGCCGGGCGGTCGGCGGCGCGGCGGTCGGGGGCGCGGGAGAAGGAGGCAAGCTGCTCATGGCTGCCCTCCCGAACCGGACTCGTCGTCGCCGGAACCCGTGGTCCCTACCTGCCCGTAGGCCGGATCCAGAATGCTGACGCTGCCTTCACTCTTCAGGCTTTGTAACCATTCCAGCAACAGGGAGCTCACTCTCTGTTGCAGCAGGATCTCCTCGATCCGGGTGGAGACGGTCGCCAGCGGCGGGGGCTTGACCGTTTTGTCCCGGAACTGGGGAACCAGAGTCTTGTTGTAGTAGTCCGCAATCTCGGCCTGGCTTATCCGCGCACCCGAGCCGAAGCGCGATTGGATAAACGAGAGAATCAGCATGCGTTGGGCCCAATGCGCTTCGACTTCCTTCTCCGTCAGCCCTTTTGCACGCAGAAAATCTTGCCAGCCGGCGTCGGTTTCGCAGTGGTACTGCGCGCAATCGGGAATCACGCTGCGCAGTTGCGTAATGCGCTGTTGCACCTCTTCCGGGGTGGGGGGCGTAATCGTCTGTGTGGTCTGCATTTGTTGCAGGATGAGATCGCGGTCGATCAGACGCTGCAGAGCCCGTTGCGGCGTGTTGCGTGCGCTGTCAATACTGAACGGCTGCAAAACAGCGTAGCTCATCTCTTCGTTCACATCGCTTTGCAGGATAACGCTGCCGTTGATGACGGCGACTACGTGATCGAGGACCACAGCCCCCTTAGGTATGGGCGCAGGCAGTATGGCGGCGGCGGACGATACGGGGGCAGCGGCCGGAGTACTGCCGTCTTGCTGAGCCCACGCGCCTACGCTCGTCAGCACGATGAAAGCCAACTATCCAAACTCTGCCCCTACCCACGAAGCATGGGTGCCCCGTCCTTCGCAATTTTTCGAACGGTGGGGCGCCACCAGTCTGTCCTCACCGGTTTCATCGTCATCAGAAGGCCTGCCCGATGCTGAAAAAAAAGTTGAAGTGCCCCGCCTGGCCGACGTGCGGGTCGGGGACGTTAGAGGTCGTGGTGTAGTCGTAGATGATCGGGTAGATCGGTGGATTGAGGTTATAGCTGAAGTCCAGGCGCACCGGCCCAATGGGTGTGTGGTAGCGGAGACCCAGGCCCACAGCGTGGGAAAAGTCGTTGAAGTCGCAGGTATCCGGCGTGTTGTAGGTGTCGTAGGGCACAGAAACATCGCGGCAGGTCCAGCTGTGGGGCTGCTTGGTGCGCAGCGCCGCAGGCCAGATCTGGGAGGAATTCTCGAATGCGTTCCCCATGTCATGGAAGAGAACAAAACTGAGGTCGCGGCCCACCCAACGCAGGGTAGGAGGCGGGGTGCGGAGCTCCAGCGTGTTGACAAAGACGCCGGCGCCGCCCACCGGATAGCCGGTCTGGGGATCGCGTGGTCCCGCGGCATTAATCGGAAAGCCGCGATGTGAAGTAGCACCGCCCGCGTAGAGCCGCTCGGGAAGAGGGATCAACAGCTGGTCGCCTTCGCCAAAGGCTCGTTCCTGTCCATAGCGGGTCTGGCGCGCGATCACCCAGTGATCACGTCCAAAGTCGTAATAGGTGGCATTGCTGACTTCGACCCGGTCGAAGTTGGCCTGGGAGCCGAATTTGCTGTCGGCCAGAAATTCTTCTCCGGTGGTGAAGCTCCCGTGGTGAGCGTCGAGCGCCACGTCTCGAGTATCGCGGATCCAGGTGCCCCCCGGCCCCCCCACGCGCACCGGTTGCGCCAGCAAGGGAATTTCCTCCAGGCTGACCTGCAGGCTAGCCGCATTCACCACTACCCGCCGGTAGGAGAAGGAATAGATCAGGGTGGTTGGTTTGGTCAGCCGCTGAGAGAGGCGAATCGCCCCGGAGAGAATCGACGCCCGATAAGTGGTAATCACCGCGCTGTTGTTGTAACCGCCCGAGAGGGTCAGGTTGAGCGAAGGCTTGTTCCAGAGATGCGGGTCCTGGTAGCTAAGCAGAACTACCTGCTCCAGGGTGCCGTAGTTGGTGCGTAAGGTAATGGACTGATCGGTGCCCCGCAGATTGGTGCGGCTGACATTGAACAAAATGCGTGGACTGGCGCCGGTGTGACCATTGGGATTGCACTTGTAGTTGTTCTGGATCCCCAACTGCATTTGCTCTGCCAACGAGAGACAACCCTCGGTGGGCGTGCCCGTCTGCACCTCAAAGCCGAAGCCGTAGCTGATATCCCAGCGCTTGGCCTCGGTCAGATTCAGCAGGACATTTTTATAGCTTTCCGCGCCATTAGGATTCTGGATGGCCGTATCGACTTCGTTGAACAGGGCAAGATCGTAGAGCTTGCGCTGCATTTGCAGCAGGGCCGTCTGATTGAGCGGATCGCCCGGGTGCAGCAGGATGCGCTGCTGCACTACAGAGGGTCTGGTCTGATCCAGGCCCGAGACAATGACCTTGCGTACGAAAAACTGCTTGCCGGGCACCACTTTCATGGTGAAATCCACGGCATCCGGGTGATCCGGCTCGGTTTGCTGAAACAGGCTTACCTGGGCATTGTCATAGCCTTTGCTTAAGTAGTACGTCTGCACCAGGTTGCGATCATCATTGATGTTGACGGCCGAGTAGGGTTGACCCACCTGTGCATTGAGGAAAGGGCGAATTTCGCTCAGTTGTTCGGCGGTAGCTCCCTCAATGTCATATTTGCCGATGCGGCTCTGCGGTCCTTCATCGATGACGTAGGTGATTTTGAAGTGGGAGACCTTATTCGGTTTCCCGGAGCCAGTGTCGCTGTCCACATAATCGGTGGTGACCTTAACTGCGCTGAAACCATTGCTCTGGTAGAGCGCCTTTATGCTGGAAACATCCTGACTGACCAGTTGCTGGCTGAAGGCGCCGTCACGGTCCAGCACACTGGACGGCCGAACATTCAGGCGTTGGGCAATCAGTGGCGTGCTGAAATACTTATTGCCGCTGATTGTGACCGAGTCGACTATGTGCCGTTTGCCCAACTCCACGGTATAGAGCGCGGTCAGGTGCTGGGCATCGGATCGCACCGGCTGGTGCGAGACTTTTACATCAAAGAAGCCTTTGCCCTCGAAGTAGTTACGCAGGTTCTGCGAGCCTTCGTTGAGCAGGTCCTGGTCCACCGTCCCCTCCTCGAAAACGGGCACCAGTTTCTCTATCTGGCTGCGGCTGATCTTGGCCCCTTCCACCTTCACCAACACCAGCGGCCCCTGATGGGCAAGAAACGTGTAGTTCAACCGGTTCAAGGGAGGTACGTACTCTTTGGAAGTAAGGCTTACCGTTGCCGCCAGCCGCTCTCGTTTGTTGTAGTGCTTGCGCAGATTACTCAAGGCGCGGCTGACGGTCTTGCGGGTAACCTTGGAATTTCGCTTGAGCTTGCCCTGCTTGCGGAACTGGGCTTCGGTCAGCCCGCTGTCCCCGGTCAACTCCACGTCGCCCACCCGCGCGGGATTGCCCGGAAAGGTCTCGAAATTCAGGTCCACCAGCGAGTTTTCCCGGTCGATGACCGTCGTCCTCGCTACCTGTCCCCGGTAATAGCCGTTATTCTGGAGTGCCGCGTTGACATCCGGCTCTGCCAGCGCCGCCTTGCTTTCAGAATAGGCCGTTCCTGCCTGAATCTGGGTGGCGCTCTGCAGTACGGCAGCGAGGCGATCGTCTTTCACACCGTCCACGTTCACCCGCCCCACGAAGAGGCGCGGGACTCCGGAGAAGATGATGGACACGTTGTTGCCTGCGCGCACCCCGGCCACTTCAATGGTCTCGTAGAGACCAGTGGCATAGAGACTGCGCAGACTTTCGCGCACCTTGGAGGGATCCAGGGGAACACCCGCCTGTTGCGCAAGCTGACTGGGCAGCGGCGTCAGGAGACCTTCGTTAACCCCATCAAAGGAAATACTCACCACCTCCAAACCCGCCCAGTCCAGCAAGAGACCCGGCTGCGAATCCGGCGCCGCAGCAGGGACGGAGGCTGGTTCTGCCGTGGTTGCCTGGGCGCTGCACATCGGAGAGCAAACTGCGCCCATACCCAGCGCCAGTGAACCGCACAGCGCTAGAGCAGGAACACCCACGAACCGGCTTCGATAAAAGACGGCAACTGGCTTTTTTCTTAACGAAAAAGGGCGTAAGAGGGAGCGGCCTCGTGTATGGATATCCGTTTTCTGCTGTAAGCGCACGAATGGAAGCAATGGGGTCAAAACAACAACGTTCCTCTCCGGCAGGCGTCGCGCTCGCCCATCGAACACTTTAACCGGCGCACCGACAGCCGGATCGCCGTCGCAGCGCTCTCTCTTTGAATCTCTATACTAAGACGTGGTCATGATGTACGGGAGAGCGCAGTGGAACCGATTGACGAGCGTTACTCGCGCCAGGTGCTTTATCCCGGGATCGGGGAGCAGGGCCAGAGGCAATTGGCCCGCAGCCATGTAGCCGTAGTGGGCTGCGGAGCCACCGGGGCCGCCGCAGCGGCCCTGCTGGCGCGTGCCGGCGTGGGTATCCTGACCCTGGTCGACCGCGACTTCGTGGAGGAGAGCAATCTGCAGCGGCAAGTCCTTTTTGACGAGGCGGATGCCCGTGAAGCCCTGCCCAAGGCGGAGGCCGCTCGGCGCAAGATCGCGCAATTTAATAGCCGCACCGAGGTGCGGGCGCACGTGGCCGATCTGGTGCCGTCCAATATTCACGCCCTGCTCGGCCAGGCTGCAATTCTGCTCGACGCCACGGATAATTTCGAGACCCGCTACCTGCTGAACGACTACGCCGTGGAGCAGCGGCGCCCGTGGATTTACGCGGCCGCCGTGGGCGCCTACGCGGCCACCATGAATATCCTGCCCGGAGAGACGGCCTGCCTGGCCTGCCTCTTTCCCAAGCCGCCCGCAGGCATGGTGGCCACCTGCGACACGGCTGGGATTCTCAACACGGCGGTCAATTTCGCCGCCTCGGTGGAGGTCACCGAGGCGTTGAAGTTTCTCGTGGGGGCACGGGACAAAATGCGCCGCACCCTGCTGGGCCGCGACCTTTGGACCAATGACCAGGCCGAGGTCAACGCGGCCGTCCCACGGGCACGATGCACGGTTTGCCAGCTGCGGGACTTTACCCATCTTCGAGGAGAGGATCGCCCCCAGATCACGCTCTGCGGACGTAACTCGGTGCAGATCCATGAGCACCATCGCCCGGTTGATTTTGCCGAGATGCAACGCCGCCTGGAGCCGCACGGCAAAGTAGACTTCAACCGCCTGTTGTTGCGTTTCGAGCGCGGAGAGTATACGGTCACGGTGTTTGCCGACGGACGGGCGCTGGTGCAGGGTACAACCGACGTCGCCCTCGCCCGCAGCCTCTACGCGCGCTTCATCGGCAGCTAGATGTCACGAAGTCACTTATGGGCGCGACCGGCTCCCTTTCTTGAGGGTCCGAAACGAAGCGCACCGCTTTTTTGATCGGATGTTCATGGGCCGCCGACCACCCCAGTGCCAAAACCTGTGGGTGGCGAGTTACGCCGGCAACCAAAGCTTTGGGTGGCCCATTTGCCCCGATTTCCTGCGGAGGCTTGTGGCGTTGATACACTCCATGCGCCTTTCCTTAATGAAAGGCGCACACGCGGAACTCTCTAGTGTCCCGTCCCTAAAGTTCGTTAAAGAACTCCTCTTCGGCTTTGTATCAGGGCACGACTTCAGTCGTGCCGCAAACACTGCAAAACCAAATGGGCTTCAGCCCCTGAGAGCAGTTTCTGGAACATTTTCGACTCCTCGAATTGTTCCAGGAACTTCAGGGACAGGACACTAGCACAGCGTGGCAGGAAATCGGGGTCAAGCCTGTTGTTGGGTGGCGAGTTACACCGCCGACAAACGCTGGGTGGCCCATTCAAGCCGTACTTTGGCTTGAGTGGGCTAGGATGCTCCTTGACCCTTTTGCCCTTAGCGGTTAGGGACCTGCCGTTCTGTCGGCTGGAACGTCATTGGCGTTGTATCAGGACCGCAGGGGCTGCGGAAAACACTGCAGCGGGCAGGCAAGCGACGCCGCAGGGGCTTTCGAGTCTGCGTGAGAACTACCCTCCTCCGAAATTGAGTCCCGTAGGGACGGCTGAGAGTAGCCCAGCACGCAGTGCTGGGTTGGGTTGGGCACTCCGTCCAGTCCCGGAGGGACGGCTGAAAATTGCCCAGGACGCCAGTCCTGGGTTTGCCGGTTCTTGAGAATGGATGTGGGGCCCCAGGATTACATCCTGGGTCATTTTCAGCCGTCCCTGCGGGACTGAGTTCGCAGCCACACTCTAAAGAGGCTGCGGAAAAACTCTACAGGGGGAGGAAAGCGTACCTCAGGGGCTAAAGCCCTCGATACGCGCTTTTTTGTGGCACGGCTGAAGCCGTGCCCTTCGTAGAAAGTCCTTTCCCGCAGCCTGTTTTGCCATGGAAGGAGGTATGTCTGGCCGCAGCTGACTCCAGATAGTAAGCAACTTCTGACCCGCATTCTGCTTCCCAGTGCAAGGCCCCTTTTATTCAATATGAGCGTGTTCCATGCTGAAAGCGAACATCCGCCCGCAAACGTGGGATAGCCACCGTCGAACTTCTCTTTTAGAGGTACCAATGTCTCTACCCAGCAAGGATTTGGCGACAACACCCGGACCCACAGCACCGGCCAAGGCGGCCAACCAGCATTTGCGCCGTAATCCCCCGATCGCAGGCGAAGCTGACGCCATCCAAAAAGCCCAGACCGGCGACGCCGCATCCTTCGAAATGCTGTATGCCCTGCACAAGCGGCGGGTCTATTCTCTGTGTCTTCGCATGCTGGGTAACGTGGCCGAGGCCGAGGATCTGACCCAGGAGGCCTTTTTGCAGCTCTATCGCAAAATTGCCACTTTTCGTGGCGACTCGGCGTTTTCCACCTGGCTGCATCGTCTGGCGGTCAACGTGGTGCTCATGCATCTGCGCAAAAAGGGCCTGCCCCAGGTTTCGCTCGAAGAGACGCTTGAACCCTCCCAGGAGGATGGACCACGCAAGGACATTGGCGCCCGCGATCTGACGCTTTCCGGTTCGGTGGACCGCGTGACCCTGGAGCGAGCCATCGAAAATCTCCCTCCCGGCTATCGTCTGGTTTTTGTATTGCACGATGTGGAGGGCTACGAACACAATGAAATCGCCGGGATGCTGGAATGTTCCATCGGCAACAGCAAATCGCAGCTGCATAAGGCGCGCATGAAGCTGCGCGACCTTCTGAAGTCGGGCCAAAGGAAAGAGGCTGTTCTATGAGCAATGTCCGGAAAGGTGCGAACGGGACCACCGTCGATTGCGCCGTTTTTCAGGACCAGCTGCCCAGCTTGTTCGAGTCGGGCGAAGATCTGAATACGCAACCACACCTGAAGACCTGCGAGAATTGCAGCGCGCTGGTGCGTGATCTGGAGTACATTGCGCAACAAGCCAAGCTGCTGCTGCCCATTCACGATCCCAGCCCTGAAGTCTGGGAGAACATTCAGACCGCGCTGAAAAAGGAACCCTCCCGCAGCAAGTAGAGCCGTTGCGCCCGTGGGGCAGGTTCCGTCCGCTCGGCATGGCCTTTCCCACCCGCTATAATCCGCAGATGGCATGAGCAAGCAGGCGGAGCAAAGGATGGAACGGGAGCCAACCGGACGGGCACAACAGCGGCTCTCCCGGCTGATCCTGACCGGGTTCATGGGCGCCGGTAAGTCCACCGTCGGCGCGATTCTGGCCCGCGATCTGGGCTGGCGTTTTATCGACCTGGACGATGTGATTGAAGCCTCCAGCCAGCGCACGGTCGCGGAGATCTTTCGTGACTACGGCGAAGCAGAGTTTCGCCGACGAGAGCGGCAGGCGGTCGAGCAGTTAAGCAACCAGGAGCAGATCGTGCTGGCGCTCGGCGGCGGCGCGGTCGAGGATGAGTCCACCCGTTCGCTGTTGATCCATCCGCCCGATAACTGCCTGGTTTTCCTTGAAGCTCCACTACCCGAACTGCTGGCGCGCTGCACCGTCGAAGGGAAAGTACGTCCTCTGCTGGCCGCGCCGGAAACGTTAGCAGCCCGTCACCAC
This sequence comes from uncultured Acidobacteriaceae bacterium, assembly GCA_963736535.1. Classification (GTDB taxonomy): domain Bacteria; phylum Acidobacteriota; class Terriglobia; order Terriglobales; family Acidobacteriaceae; genus PALSA-350. The sequence goes on along the minus strand of CAVTPN010000001.1, from coordinate 98,682 downwards.
CGCCGCCTGCCGCATTACCGGGCGGCCCACGTCACCGTGGTCACCACCGGCCTGACGCCGCAGGCAGTGGCCGATCAAGTGCTCGAGCGAGTATCCATACGTTGGCTGGTGGACGTAAGAAGGAGGCATGGGGCGCATGACAAGTCCTGAAGTGGTGGTGGAAGTCGTGACTCCCACTCCCGTCCAGGCGTCGCGGACACGCTCGGTGCGTGGCTACATTGTCTTCGCCTTTGCCATCGCTTTAGTTCTGCTGATCGCGTACCTGATGCGGGAGATTCTGATGCTGCTCTACGTCAGCGCTCTCTTCGCCGTGGTGCTCAGCCCTGTGATCCAAGGCATTATGCGGCTCCATATCAGGAGCTGGCATCCCGGCCAGGGGCTGGCCATCTTTCTCCTGTTGCTGAGTGTGGGGGCCGCCGCCACGCTCTTTTTCGCCTTTGCCATGCCGCCGGTTCTGCACGACGTGCAAGCATTGATCAGCGAATTGCCGACGCGCGGGCCCCAACTGCTGGACAAGGTCCATAACGTTCCGCTCGCTTCCCACTTCAATTTTTCCGGTTTGAATGCCAAACTCCAGGGATTTGCGTCCAACTTCGCGGAATATCTCTTTCTCTCTATCAGCGGATGGGCCAGCAAGCTGGCCGATGTTGGGGCGGTCATCTTTCTCACCATCTATTTCATGCTGGAGGGAGATCAGGCCTATCACTGGGTGCTTTCGTTCTTCCCCAAATCCGCCCGCGGACGGTTGAACGCTACCCTCTTGCGCGCCGACGCGCGCATGGGCAGATGGCTTCTGGGGCAAGGTGGCCTGATGCTCATCCTGGGCCTCTGCAGCCTCATCGTCTTCGAGCTGCTCCAAGTCCGTTACGGTTACGCCCTGGCCGTGCTGATGGGGGTTTTGAACATCGTTCCCATCGTGGGGGCGATGGTCTCGATGGCCCTGGTCCTGTTGGCGGCAGCCATCGACTCCTGGGAGAAAGTGGTGGGCGTGCTGGTGTTCTATGCCATCTACGCCCAGGTAGAGACTTCCTACCTGACGCCACGCATTATGAAGAGCAGCGTAGACCTGCCCGCGCTGGGGGTCCTGGTCGCCCTGCTGATGGGCTCGAAGCTGGCCGGCGTGATCGGGGCCATGATTGCCGTGCCGACCGCGGTGCTGGTCTCAGTGCTGATCCAGGAGTACCTGGTCCAGCACGATGAGGCCATGCCTTCCGAGACCGCATCCTAAGCTCATTGGATACTACGAAACCACGACCGGCAGCGGCGGTGAGCGCTTGCTATCATGAAGGCAGTAGGCGCCTGTACATCCATGTTGAAGAATCAGATCCATCCCGCCCACCCGCAAACCAGGACTGCGCTGTGATCCCAACCGCCCATGCTGCTACCGGCCTGGCTGGCCCGGGAGTAGACCACGTGCCCGGACTGGCGACGGTCATCGCGCCCCAGGAAAAGACGCGGCATTCGTGGATCGCAGACTACCAGGAACTGTTCAAGGTCCGCGTGACCTCCATGGTGGTGCTGACCGCATGGGCCGGCTTTTATCTGGGCTCGATGCGCTCCGGTATCACCAGCATGCATTGGGGTCTGGTCGAATCCCTGGCCGGCATCGCGTTGGTGTCGTGTGGGGCCAGCGTGATGAACCAGGTCATCGAGCGCAAGATCGACGCCCGGATGGTAAGGACAGCACAGCGCCCGTTGGCCGCCGGCCGCTTCGGCATGTTGTATGGCTTGGCCCTCGGCATGGCCTGCTTCGCCGCCGGCGCCCTGGTGCTGGCGTGGTTTACCAACCCGGTCACCGTACTGCTTACCCTGCTGACGGGGTTTACCTACGTCGCCGTTTACACCCCGCTCAAGCGCTACACCACGCTGGCTACCTTCATCGGCGCTTTTCCCGGCGCCATGCCTCCCCTGCTGGGCTGGACCGCCGCTCGCGGCGTCATCGAGTGGCCGGCGGTGGCCCTCTTCGCCATTCTTTTCATCTGGCAGTTTCCCCATTTCATGGCCATCGCCTGGCTCTATCGCGATGACTACGCCAGGGCCGGCATTCGCATGCTGCCGGTGGTTCAGCCGGATGGCTGGTCCACGGCATGCGAAGCGTTGATTTATGCCGTACTGATGATTCCGGTAAGCGCCGTTCCGTACTACCTGCACCTGACCGGGCCCGTCTACCTGGTGGCGGCTGTGCTGCTGGGACTGGTTTATCTGGCCTATACGATTCGCTTTGCCCGCATCACCCGGGCGCTCACCACGGCCGAGTCCCGCGGCTACGCGCGCGACTTGTTGCGCGCCAGCGTTATCTACCTGCCGCTGCTGCTCACCGTGATGATGCTGAACGCAACCGGAAGGAGATAAGCCTATGGCGACGCTGAGCCAACAACCCGCGGCGAAGGTTCCGGCCGGTAGTGCGCCGGAGCCGTTGCCCATTCAGCTCGACCGCCTCTCCCACAACTACGGCGACCGCCTGGCGCTCGACAACCTGAGCTTTGCCGTCCAGCCGGCTGAGATCTTCGGCCTGCTCGGTCCCAATGGCAGCGGCAAGACAACTCTCTTCCGCATCCTTTCCACCTTGATGGTGCCCAGCGGTGGGACCGCGCGGATCCAGGGCTTCGACGTCGCCCGGGAACCGAACCAGGCGCGGCAGCAGACCGGGATTGTCTTTCAGGCCAGAAGCCTGGACATCAAGTTAACCGTGGCCGAGAACCTCAAGCACCAGGGCCACTTGTACGGCCTGCGCGGCGAAACGCTCAAGCACCGGAGTGAAGAAGTGCTGCGCCGGGTGGGTCTCTCGACCGGGCCAGGGATTATGTCGAAACCCTTTCCGGCGGTATGCAGCGGCGGGTCGAACTGGCCAAGGGCCTCATCCATTCCCCGGCAGTGTTGCTGCTGGACGAGCCGTCCACCGGTCTCGATCCTGGCGCGCGCCGCGACATGTGGCAGTACCTGCGCACACTGCGCGACCAGGAAGGCGTTTCTATCCTGGTGACCACCCACCTGATGGAAGAAGCCGAACATTGCGACCGGCTGGCCATTCTGAACCAGGGCAACCTGGTCGCGCTGGGCTCCCCGGCGCAGTTGAAGTCAGCCATTGGCGGCGACGTAGTGCTGTTTGAGACCGCGAGCCCGGAGGCAGCGCGTTCGCTGGCCGAACGCATGGCCACCCGCTTTGCGGTGCAGCCCAGTATCCTGGGCAGCACCGTCCGCCTGGAGCGGCCCGAGGGCCATCGCCTGGTGACCACCGTAGTGGAAGCCTTTCCCGGCGAGATCGACGGCATCTCGGTGGCTCGTCCCTCGCTCGAAGATGTGTTCATTCAACGCACGGGCCATCGCTTTTGGGAAGATGCCGCCCAGAAAAGGGAGAACGAGAAGGAGACATCATGGCAACCTTAGCCGCAACCGCTCCACGCACGCGCCACACCGTGGCCCCTGGCATCTGGCTGCCGGCCTACTCCCTGTGGCTGCGCGAGCTGGTTCGTTTCTATCGCCAAAAGGCACGGGTAGCGGGCGTGATTGCCTCGCCGCTGATCTTCTGGGTGGTCCTGGGCGCAGGCTTTGCTCATAGCTTCCGGACCGGAGATGGCGGCGGAAGCTCCGCCCATTACCTGGGCTATTTTTTCCCAGGGTCGGTAGCCATGATCGTGCTCTTTACCGCCATCTTCAGCATGATGTCGCTGATCCAGGACCGCAACGAGGGGTTCCTGCTCTCGGTGCTGGCGGCCCCAGTCAGCCGCTCGTCCATTGTTCTGGGCAAAGTGCTGGGGGGCGCGACGCTTGCGGCGGTGCAGGGGATCATTTTCCTCGTCTTTGGACCCCTGGTGGGGATTCGCATGACCCCGTCGGCGATCGGGTTGAGCATGCTGGTGATCGTGATGATCAGCTTTGAGCTGACCGCGCTGGGCTTTGCCATCGCCTGGCCGATGGATTCGACCCAGGCCTTTCACGCCATCGTGAACCTGCTGCTGATTCCCCTGTGGCTGCTCTCGGGCGCTTTGTTTCCGCTCAGCGGGGCGGCCGGCTGGATGCGCTTCTGCATGCTGCTCAATCCTCTGACCTACGGAGTGGAAGCGCTGCGCGGCAGCTTGTTTCCCGACACTCCGACGCTATTTTCCCTGCCCGTCAACCTGGCGGTAACCGCCGGCTTTTGCCTGCTGACCTTTGTCGCGGCCTGGGCCATCGTGAACCGGCGCACCCACCGTCCGTCAGCCTGAACCAAGGAGACTTGAAGATGTTCGTGGCAGAAACCAACCAGCGCCCTTCCGTGGCCCTGCCGGTGGTTCTGATTGTCGCGGTGAGCGCGGCCGCGGTTTGCTTTTTGCTGTGGCTGATTTACCTGCATCATCCGCTCGATGCGTCGGTGGCCCGGCTGCGCTTTCTGCCCACGCTCAATGCGGTGCTCAACGGCCTTTGCACAGTCGCCCTGTTGACCGGGTTTTACTTCATCCGGCACCGCAATGTGCCCGCCCACCGGCTGTCGATGATGATTGCGTTTGTCTTCTCTTCTCTCTTCCTGGTCAGCTACATCATCAATCATGCCCTGCACGGGGATACGATCTTTCCCAACGTGGGCGTGGTGAAGACGGTTTATCTATGGATTTTGTTCAGCCACATCGCATTGTCGATCGTGGCGCTGCCGATGGTGCTGACGACCTTCTTTTTCTCTCTCAGCGGGCGTTTCCGGCAGCACCGCAAGCTCGCGCGGTTTACGCTGCCCATCTGGCTCTACGTCTCCGTCACCGGGGTGGTAGTGCATACCATGCTCGCTGCATGGCGGTAAGCTAATGCCGGACGACGGCACCCGGCAACTGCTGCGCGCCGGCATCTGGACTTTGCTGGTGGGCGGCCTGGCTGCGCTCCTGACCGCGACGGTCTTTGGCGGTATTGGCGCGCACGGTCCGCACACCAACTCCGGCTGGCTCGCGCTATTGCTGGCCATGATGTGCCTGCCCTTCGGCACCATGCTGACGGTGCTGGGAGCGGCCAAGTGGCTGCGCAATCGCCATCTGGCGCGGGCACAGGATCATCTGAAGAGATCGAGCAGCGTTTCGATTAAGGTTTTTTCATAGTCTCCGCCCCAGCAACGCCGCGGAGCGAGTTCTGCTATGCTTCAGCCTTACCCAAAATAGAAGGAACATCATGGCAAAAAGCGTTAATAAAGTCATCCTCCTGGGCAACGTAGGCAAAGATCCGGAAGTCAAGTTTTTGCCTAGCGGTTTGCCGGTCGCCAACCTCACCCTGGCAACCTCGGATCGCTTCAAAGACAAAGCCGGCGAGTGGCAGGACCGGACCGAGTGGCACAACCTGACCGCCTACCAGCGGACGGCGGAAATCATTCGTGACTACGTGAAGAAGGGTTCGAAACTATACGTCGAAGGCCGGATTCAGACCCGCTCGTGGGACGACCAGGCATCGGGGCAGAAGAAGTACCGCACCGAAATCATCGTCAACGATGTGGTCTTGCTGTCGGGCCGCAGTGAGGGAGACGCTGGCGGCGGTGGACCGCGCTCGAACACCAGTTCGTTCGATCAACGGGCCCCCGTGCACCACGAAGAATTTGCCGGCACGGAAATTACCGACGACGATATTCCCTTCTAAACATAACGAGCACACCGGATATGGACCTTGGACCAGATGGGACCTAGGTCATCTGGCGACCTCACCGGTCATCAGACGCTCGTGGTGGAATCGTACAGGGAATCCTATACTGAGCCCAATGTTCCGCGGACTTTGCGCATGGGCGTTCCGTGCGTTTGGATCATTGATCCGACCTGAAAGGCCGTCTCATCGGCCCCCCGCCGTCAGACTGCAGTTCCGGCTCCAGATTCAGGCGACTTTCACCTTGAGAGAATTACAAGCCGAATGCCCTTGTCAACAGCTCCTGGCGAGCGGCGGTCACGGATACAGCGGGGTTCTGCTCCATGCACCAGCCTCGCGGGTAAACAAGAACCGGTCATGCAGCCGGTCCGCCCCATCCAACCAAAACTCGATCCGTTCTGCATGCACGCAAAACCCAGACCAGTGGGGCGGTCGCGGTACTTCTCCGGGGTGCTCCTGGGCAAATCTCCGCAACCGGGCTTCCAGCTCCGCACGGCTTCCCAGCGGCCGGCTCTGCTCGGAAACGGCCGCGGCGATCTGGCTGTTCCGCGACCGGCTGTGAAAATAGGCGTCTACTTCGGCCGCCTCCATCTTTGTTACCCGGCCCTCCACTCTTACTTGCCGCTCGAGTGTCTTCCAGTGGAAACAAATCGCTGCCCGGGGATTGGTCTCGAGCTCTGTCCCTTTCCTGCTTTCCGCATTGGTAAAGAAGCAGAAGCCACGCTCGTCCACGCGTTTTACCAGCACCATGCGGACGCTGGGCGCGCCCTCTAATGTCGAAGTGGCCAGGGCCGCAGCATTGGGGTCATTCGGCTCGCTCCTCTCCGCCTCCTCAAGCCATAGACGGAAGAGTTCCAATGGATCGCTATACTCCTGACCGTTCATAGTTCGATGGTAGCCCCCGGCATCGGCGGCACACGGCGCCAGTATGCTGACGCATAATGAAGTTTTATGGTCACCAATAAACTAACTTTTCTTGATGAAGAGCAAGTACGCGCGGTGCTCTCTTACGGAGAGCTGATCCCGGCGATCCGGCAGGCGCTCATGGATTTCTCCGCCGGCCGCGTGCAACAGCCGGTGCGCGCCATCATTCCAGTCTCATCCTATGGCGGCTGGTTCGGGGTCATGCCTGCCGTGTACGGCACGGTGATGGGCGCCAAGATGGTTACTTTCTATCCGGGCAATGCGGAGCTACAGAAGCACACCCACATGGCGATGATCCAACTCTTCCGCGCCGACACTGGCGAGCCCCTGGCGACCATGGACGGGCGATTGATCACCGAGATGCGCACTGCCGCCGTATCCGCGGTGGCGATTGATCATCTTGCGCCTCCCCAGGCTAAAGTGCTGGGCATACTGGGCAGCGGGGTGCAGGCTCGCTCGCACTTCCGCGCGCTGGCCGGAATCCGATCCTTTGAAGAGGTCAGGGTCTGGAGCCGGACGAAGGATCATGCACAGCAATTCGCTGCTGAGATCGGCGCACGCGTGACCACGGCGGAAGAAGCGGTCTCGGCGCGGATGTAGTTCTGGCCCTCACCAGTTCGCCGCAACCGATTCTTTGCGGACGATGGCTGCGTGCGGATGCGATGGTGTGCGCCATCGGCGCCGCTACTCCGGATCGCCGCGAACTGGATGAAGAGACCATGCGCGGCGCAGTAGTCGTCGAATCCCGCGAGTCTGCATTGCGGGAGGCGGGAGATATTGTTCTCGCACACGCCGAGGTGAGCGCGGAGATCGGCGAGCTGCTGAACGGCGCGCAGCTTAATCGCGGGAATCGGCCAGTGGTCTTCAAATCGGTTGGCATCGCGGTCGAGGATATCGCTGCCGCAAAACTCGTTTACGACAAATTCACTGCACGATAGGGACTCATCACTTGTTCAAGCACGCCATCGTTCGTTTGCCGGGAATCAATTTCGACCAGGGACTTACGATGGTTGAGCTGGGAGTTCCGATGTATGAGAAGGTGCTGCAACAGCATGCACGCTATTGCGAAGCCCTGCGGGCATGCGGCCTCAGCCTCACCACGCTCGATGCGGACCTGGACCATCCCGACTCCACGTTTGTGGAGGACACAGCCGTAGTGACTGCGCGCAGCGCCATCCTGACGCGGCCCGGCGCGCGCAGCCGCCAAGGCGAAGTGGCTGCGATGCACGCCGCCCTGCGCAGCTTCTTTCCTGCCGCGGCGCGAGATTGACGCCCCGGGAACGCTGGACGGAGGCGATATCTGCGAGGCAGACGACCGCTTTTTTCTCGGCCTCTCGCACCGCACCAACGAAGAGGGCGCCCGACAGCTGGCGTCCCATCTCGCCCGGGAAGGCTACGCCTCTGCGGTGATCGATGTGCGGGGGATGAGCAGCATTCTCCACCTGAAGAGCGGCATCTCTTACATCGGCGACAACACGCTGGTGGTGATGGAAGAGATCGCGGGGCATGAGCTCTTCAAGGGCTATGAACTGATTCGAGTGACGGAGCACGATAGCTACGCCGCCAACTGCGTGCGAGTCAATGAGCGGGTGCTGGTGGCAGCCGGGTATCCACTGCTCATGGGGGAGCTTAAGGCTCGTGGTTTCCATCCTCTGGAACTCGACATGTCAGAGTTTCAAAAGATGGACGGGGGCTTGAGTTGTCTTTCTTTAAGGTTTTAGTGGGTGAAGGCGGCGGCTGAGTGCGACAGTTGCGTTCAGGAAAGGCGCACCGCAGGTCCCTCCACTACGCTCGGGATGACAAAGGGGGGAGGGGCGCTTCCGTGGAGAAGTAGCTTGTGGCTGAAAGAGTTGCACGTCGAGACAGGCGGATGGAGGTTAGGACAGCATTGGTTGCGGGTGGAGAGAACCGCAGACGCCCGGCCTGCGACTCTTTCAGCCGCTAGCTAACTCCTCATGGAAGCGCCACTCTCCCCTTTGTCATCCCGAGCGAAGCCGAGGGACCTGCTGTGCGCCTTTCCTCAACGCAACTGTCTCACCTCTCAGTCCAGGGGCGACTCCTTCTTCCAGTTGAAGTGGCGGCCGATGATCCCTTTGATAATCCAGTGGTCTGTGGCCGCCGTAGCTCCGACGCCCACGCCGAAGTTGATTTCCCACTTGGGCGAGACATTCAAGTCGGTGACCATAAAGACCTGTTGCTGCTGGTTATGCAAAGAATAAAAATCTCCCACCTCGCCATAATCGGCGTAGTATTCGATCCCGCCACTGACCTTTTTAGTGAAGTCATAGCTGAGTTTTGCCGCGGGAGCAAAACCCACGCCCTGGGAAACCCCGGGACCATGCAAGGTGCGCTCGAACGCCGGGTTTACCGCCATGTACCAGCGACCCGTATATTTGTCGATGATCGGCCGTATCTCCCAGGTCCAGGTATCGGGCGAATACACCGCCCGCTGATAGCCAACCTCCGTCGACAAGCTGACGCCCACCGGCCAGTGCCACGAATCGGGCACCCGCACACGGGGACGGATATGGTCCCCCACCCACTGCACGCCATGGCCGTTCTGCTCGCTGGTAAAAACATAAAAGCCCACTTCCGACCAACTGGTCAGCCCCTGCGTGATCTCGAGAGTCTCGTGTTCTTGGTGGTTGGTGGGATACACGCCGTCGATCACGTTCTTTTGTCCATCCAAGGTGTAGTTGGAATGGAGCTCAATCATTGTGCTCTTTGGTTCTACCGTGTCCGCGCCGTAGACCTGGATCTCATAGTTGCCCTGGGCGCAAGCCGGCAGCGCACTGCAGAGCGCAGCCAGGATCCAGATCCACCACCTCGGCCGTGGCCACGCGTTACGCATAGCGAAAGAGCATCATGAACCCGGCATCCATGTGGTTTTGCTGGTGACAGTGAAACAGAGTTGGCCCGGGATCGTTGGCCGTGAACTCAACCTCCAGCTGGGTGTGCGCGTCCACCAACACGGTATCTTTCAGGATACTGTGGGTTTCCGGCCGGCCAGGCAAGCGGCGCAATTCGAAGCTGTGCCGGTGCAGGTGAACCGGATGATCATTGTTGCTGCGGTTGATGAATGACAGACGATAGCGCTGGCCCGCGGTCAGCAGAGGGCCGGCGGTCTCCGGGATAGGACTTTCCATTGATGGTCCAATGATCCATCGCCCCGTGTCCGGCAAACTTCGATGCGAAAACCAGGGGAATCGTAACCGCATTGGTCTACCTGGGCGGGCGCCTGGTCGGGCGAGGCGAAGCGCAGGTAGTCCCAGGAAAGTTCGTCGGGCTGCTCCCATCGCGGCTGGCCGCTGCTACCCGCGTACTCGACCGCGATGCCCATGCCCGCCGCCAGGATGTGCTTGCGCACTTCGCCCAGGACCCAGGCGCCGGGATGGTTCATCTCTACCAGCGCGCTGACCCGCTCGGCGGGAGCCAGGCGAAGCATGGGAACCAGTTGCGGCTGAGGCACAGGGTTGCCGTCGAGCGCGATCACCTTGAACTGGTGTCCGGCAAGAGCGATCCAGTGCACTTCCGTAGCACTTGAATTCAGGATTTGAAACAGCACCCGCTCCCCGGACTTTACCCGCAGCGGCTCCCCGAAGCCCAGGACGCGGCCATTGATGGTGGACACGTTGTAGGCCGGGTCCATGGAACCGTCGGCGCTGGCGAGCAGCTCGCCATCCCAATCGTGCAACGCCAGGAAAATCTCCTGGTCATAGCGCGCCGGGCTCTCGCGCGGTTCGACCAGCAGAAATCCGTGCTGCCCGGTGTATTGGCCGCGGTGGAGATCTTTGCCGGCAAAAACGTGGGTGTGGTACCAGCGGAAGCCCGCGGGCCGTGGGGTAAAGGTGTAGCGCGCGTGGCCGCCCGCGGGGATGATTGGCGTACCCTCTTCCATTGCGCCGTCCACCTGCGAGGGCAGGAAGAGGCCGTGCCAATGAACCACTTCGCCGTCGCCTGTGTGGTTGGTCACATCGATGGTGACCGGCTGACCTTCTTTGAGGCGCAACAGCGGGCCGGGCACCTGTTGGTTATACGCAATGGTCTTCACGGTGCGACGCGGAGCGAGTTCGAGCGCATAGGCTGCGATGTCGATGCGGTAGTCAGCGGGTGCGACTTGCTGAGCGCGTCCGCCCAGCGCCGCCGAGGCGGCGGTCATGCCGGAAAGCTTGAGCAACTCACGCCGGGTAACCAAGCCTCATCTTAACAAATTAAGAAACCACCAAATCTCCGCCTGCGGAAGATGATTGTTGCCTGGCAACGGCGCGCTGGGCGCATCTGAGTAGTTGAGAGAATTTTCGCCACAGCGCAGGATAGATAAGGCAGAGGAAAGGGTCGATACAGGAGATATGCGGTCGAAAGATGCACGATATTTACACCAGATTCCTGCGCGGCGCAGGCCGCTGTTGCTTCTGTTGCCGCTGGCGCTGCTGGCCGCGGTGGGGCTCCCCGCGTTTACGGCGCCGAACTCGGGAACGTTACGCGGGGATGCGATCCTCGATCATCTGAACGCGGTCATTGACTGGTACCGGCATGCCATGACGCGGGTTCAGACCGTGGGCCTGCCCAGCGACGCGATGTACCAGTTCAATGCGCAGAGCATGGCCGCCGAGGTGGCGCAACTCGCCTTTCAGTCCGCCCAGGCCGAAGCGGTGCTCCTGCCCGCTACCAGTCCGGCCGGCGGCGGCAGCGAAACCCCCGCGCAGCAGAATCTAGCCAAGCTGCAGAACGATGTGAATACCCGCATCAGCGCGCTCCAGGCACAGATCAGTACGCTCAACCAGCAAATATCGGGAGCGCGCAAAGCCAAGCTGCAGGACCTGAAGGCGCAGAGAGATCGCGCGCAGGGCGAGTTGGACCTAAACAACGCCATGCACCAGACCTTCGAGCAGATGTCGCAGTTCGTCACGACGAATGGCGAGAGTGCCGCCGGTGGCCTCGAAGGCAGCATCGATGAACTGCGTCGTTCGGTTCCCGAGCTCACCAGCGCAGGCGCCGCCAAGACCGCGGCGAAGCCACCCAGCGCACCCAATGCCATGCCGGCCTCCGCCGGCTTGATTGGCGAAGTGGTGCAGCTCTACGAGCAGCTTCAGGGCATGCATCAGATCAGCCTGCTGATGGAGGAAACCGCGCACGTGAAGGACGTGGCGTCGAGACTCCGCGCCCCTCTTCAGGCCACGCTGCGAACCACCATCCAGCAAGGGCAGCAACTGGCCAACCCAAGCGCGAGCCCGCTTCCTGCAACCCCCGCCCAGCCAGCGCGGCCTGGCCATACCCAACCAGATCAGGAACGGCAGCAATTTGATGTGCTGGCCGCGCGCTTCAAGCAAATTGCCAGTGCGGCGGTTCCCTTGCGAGAAGAGATCATCCTGCTCGACCAGAGCCGCTCCAATCTGCTGGAGTGGCGACAATCCGTGGTCCACGCGTCGAATCGCATTTTGCGATCCATCGTCTTCCGCGTCATGGCCATTGCCTTGGCCATCGGCATCATCCTGCTGCTTTCAGAGGTATGGCGCCGAATCACCTTCCGCTACATCTCCGATGTGCGCCGGCGGCGGCAATTTCTCCTCCTGCGCCGTATCGTGATGGGCTTTTGCATGGGCATCGTGCTCATCCTCGGCTTTGTCAGCGAGTTCAGTTCCCTGGCCACCTTTGCCGGCTTCATCACCGCCGGCCTGGCGGTTGGCCTGCAGACCATTCTGCTGTCGGTCGCAGCCTATTTCTTCCTGGTGGGGCGATGGGGCATCCGCGTTGGCGATCGCATCAGCGTCGCCGGGGTGACCGGCGATGTGATCGACGTGGGACTGGTCCGTCTGTACCTGATGGAACTGGCGGGAACGGGCGTGGATCTGTATCCCACCGGCCGCATCGTGGTCTTTTCCAACTCTGTCCTCTTTCAGGCGACGACCCCGCTTTTCAAACAGCTGCCGGGCTCCGAGTACACCTGGCACGAAGTGGCCGTCGCGTTAAGTGCGGAAGGCAACGTAGGACTCGTAGAGACGCAACTGCTGGACGCGGTGCACTCCGTGCATTCCGCCTATGGCGAAGAACTGCAGCGGCAATTAGGAACGATGGAACGCCGCATCGATATCCAGATGAAGGCGCCGGAGCCGCACGGACAACTGCAGTACACCGATACCGGCCTGGAGTACGTGGTGCGCTACCCGGTGGGATTGCACCAGGTTTCCGAAGCGGACGAGAAAATCACCCGCAAACTGCTGGAGCTGCTGCAACAGCAACCCGATCTGCAGGCGAGTGTCTCCGGCTTCCCCAAAATTCGCGCCGCGGTCAAGGGATGACCTGGGCAGCAGATGGGAATGAAGCTCAGAGGGAAGGCAAGGTCATCGCATTCAGGAGCGCGACCGCCCCGGGCACGCCAAGATCGGACGCCACCGGCTGAAAATGCGATCGCACTTCGTGCTGATCCTTGCTGATGGCTTTGAAGAACACAAGGCGCCCCGAAATATGGACGTCCAAAAGGCTGGTCTTCCATCGATTTTCGCCGACACGCTCCCGCTCGATCTGAAAGCTGCCCCCCTTCTCGACCCGGCCCAGCAGGCCGTAGCCGAAATCGATCTCGCTCACAATATGCGCGTCTATCTTCACCAACCGCTTCCATTGCGGCTGGATCCAGATCTCTCCCGCCAGGGCGTGATACACCCGAGCCTCATAGGTCTGGGGGGTGTAAGCCGGGTTCGGCTTGAACGATAGCCGGAGGTTGCCGTCCGTCATGCCGTCATACGCGTAGGAGAAAGCCTCCGGCATGGCAGCCATGAGCCGCTGCAAGCGTTGTTCCTCAGCCTGGAAGTCCTGCTTCATCCGCGCCTGCTCGCCGGAATTCCTTAGCAGGTTGTTGAGCCGCTCTGTCTCCTTCTTCTGCGCTGCCTGATCGAGGGGCCGGCCCTGGCGCGCCAGCACCCGGTGCACCACTCCTGACCGCGTCTCAACCTCCTGCTGCACCACGGCCTGGGACGCCACCCGCTTTTCTACCCGGTATTGCCACAAGCTGATCTGGCGACGTTCCTGGAGCTCGTTGTAAACGACGTCTTTAACCAGGTCATGCGGGGATTGAGACGGATTTTGCGCCCGGAGAACAGGCACGGCACACAACAGCAGCGCCCCGGCCACGGGGAGAACGGATCTCATCATGTGCCTTTATGTGCCTTGTTACACTCAACTCATGCTAGACGAGACTACATTCCGCCGCCACTGCGACACCGCGATGGATGCCCTCAAGAAGAGCCTCATCGAGGCCGAGGAAGAGGGTGGTTTTGAAGTAGAAGAACAGAATGGCGTGCTCAATATCCTGTTTGAGGAGCCGCCAGGCAAGTTTGTCATCACCCCCAACACTCCGCCACGCCAGGTATGGATTTCCGCGCTTTCCACCAGCTTCAAGCTCGACTGGTCAGAAGCGGCTGCGAACTTTGTGCTCCCTAAAACCGGGGAAACACTTCCCGCGGTCGTTGAAAGGGTCATCAAGGAACATCTGGGCTCCGAGTCAGTAACCCTGCACTGAGAGACTGATGCGTAAGACGCTCTCCGTCGCTATCATCACGCGCAATGAAGAAGCCAATCTCGGACGCACCCTGGGCAGTGTGGCCTGGGCCGACGAGATCGTAGTCGTGGATTCCGGTTCCAACGATCGCACCGAGGAGATTGCTCGCAGCTTTCGCTCCCGGTTCTTCCTGGAGGAGTGGAAGGGTTTCGCTGCGCAGAAGAACTCCGCACTCGAGAAATGCAGCGGTGACTGGGTGCTCTCGCTCGATGCCGACGAGGTTCTGAGCGACGAGCTGGCCAAAGAGATCTGGGAGCTGCTGGAGGGCGATCCGCCCTTCGATGGATACGCTTTGCCGCGGCGAAATCTCTTTCTCGGCCGCTGGATGCGCTTTGGCGGGTTCTATCCCGACCCCAAGCTGCGGCTCTTTCGTCGCGGCGCAGCCGAGTTCGAAGCCCGTCCGGTGCATGAAACGTTGCACTTTGTAGGCCAGGCAGGCAGGCTCAAGGGCGACATGGTGCACGATGCCTATCCCACCCTGGTCGCCTATATCGCCCACATGGACCGCTACAGCACGCTGGGGGCAGAGCAGGCGGTGACCACCGGCAGGGCCGGCCGCGCACTGCCGGCTTTTGTGGTCAACGTTGTCCTGAACCCTCTGGCCACCTTTCTCTACAACTACTTTTTCCGTCTGGGCTTTCTCGATGGACGCGAAGGTTTGCTGCTGCACCTGTATCACTCGGTCTACGTAAGCTGGAAGTACGCCAAGGCTTGGGAGCAGGCGCGCATCGGGTAGAAGCTGCCTTGCGTCGGACAGAGTTATGCTGATCAGTTCGCTTCGCGGTGAGGTGCGGCCATGACGAAGAGTGACGGCAAGCCAGCGGAAGCCCCCGAATCCATCACCACCGATCTCTTCCGCGACCGTCATCCCTCGCCGGCAGAGCAGGACTGGGCCGCGACGACCCTGGCCGCCGCACTCCGGAAAAACCCTGAGCAACCCATCGGCGCCCCCGGGGGCAGCAACCGCGACCAGCTGGGCCAGGCGCGATTTACCACCGTCTCCGGCGTGCCCGTGCGCCGGCTCTACACCCCAGCCGACCTGCCGCAGGATTGGGCGGCCACCCAACCCAGTCTTCCCGGCGAGCCCCCCTACACGCGCGGCATCCACAGCACCGGCTACCGCGGCAAACTCTGGACCATGCGTCAGTTCTCCGGCTTTGCCACCCCCGAGGAGACCAACGCCCGTTACCGCTACCTGCTGGAAAATGGCGGAGGAGGACTTTCCGTCGCTTTCGACCTGCCCACGTTGATGGGTTATGACTCCGACGCTGCGGAGAGCGAAGGCGAGGTGGGTAAGTGCGGGGTGGCCATCGATTCCCTCGAAGACATGGAAACTCTTTTCGCCGGCATTGACCTGGAAAAGACCAGCGTCTCTATGACCATCAACTCCCCCGCCAATGTGCTCTGGGCCATGTACCTGGTGACCGTCGAAAAGCAGGGCGGCGACTGGAAGAACATCGCGGGCACACTGCAGAACGACATCCTCAAGGAATACATTGCGCAGAAGGAGTACATCTTTCCGCCCCAGCCCTCGATGCGCCTGGTGGTCGACACCATCGAGTTCGGGTCGCTCTTCACCCCGCGCTTCAACCCCATCTCCATTAGTGGATATCACATCCGCGAGGCCGGTTCGACCGCGCTGCAGGAACTGGCCTTCACCCTTTATGACGGGGTGGAGTATGTGGAGTGGGCTTTGCGCCGCGGGCTCCAGATCGATGATTTCGCTCCCCGCTTGAGCTTCTTCTTCAACGCCCACAACGATTTCTTCGAAGAAATCGGCAAGTTCCGCGCCGCCCGCAAAGTCTGGTATCGCCTGATGACGGAACGTTTTGGCGCCCGGGATCCGCGATCGCACTGGCTGCGTTTTCACACCCAGACCGCGGGTGTTTCACTGACCGCGCAGCAGCCTAAAAACAATATCGCGCGGGTAGCCATCCAGGCCCTGGCCGCGGTGCTGGGGGGCACGCAAAGTCTGCATACCGACGGATTCGACGAGGCACTCGCCCTGCCGACCGAGGATGCGGCCCGCATTGCCTTACGCACGCAACAGATCCTGGCCTACGAATCCGGCGTCGCCAACACGGTCGACCCGCTGGGCGGGTCGTATTTTGTGGAACGGCTGACCCTGGACATGGAGAAAGGCGCCTTCGATTATTTCCAAAAACTGGACGCGATGGGGGGCATGGTGCAAGCCATTGAACGCGGCTTTCCCCAGAAGGAAGTTGCCGACGCCAGCTACGCCTATCAACGGGCGGTGGAAAGCCGGGAAAAAATCATCGTCGGCGTCAATGACTACGTGGTCGAGGAGGAGCCGCCGGAAATCCTCCACATCGGCGAGACGGTACGTGATTGGCAGAGCGCCAAGCTCGCACGGCTGCGTGCGCGGCGCTCCAACCAGGCGGTCGCTCAAAGCCTCAATGCCCTCCGCCAGACCCTCGCTGACCAGCCCGCCCCGGGCCGGGGCACCCTCTCCGCCGCGAATACTATGCCCTGCCTGCTGGAATGTGTGCGCGTATACGCCACCCTGGGCGAGATCTGCGATGCCATGCGTGATGTTTTAGGTGTCTATGAGGAAGTCAGCATCTCCTGAGCATTCAGCCCACAGTCCCGTTACCCCAGAACGGAACTGTGGTGACCCAAAAGCGGACGGAGCTACCACCAAAGAGTCATGCGTCTACAACTTGTCCTTTCGCCAGGGCATGGGAACGTGTTTTTCTAGGTCTGTTGAGACCGCCACTCCCTCATACAGGACCCTATGGACAACAAAAACACTATGTTCTTTTCATTGCAGTTGCGCCTGGTGAAGGACGTACCGGGCGATTCCGCCAGCCAAAAAGTTGAGCTGATTGCCTTGCCTGAGGGACCGGGCGAGCCCCGCCGGGCCCACTTCGAGCATTGGGAGCCCTTGTCGCACCGCTTATCCGCGGTAGCCAGCAGCACCCCTTTTCACCTGAAAGTCATTTACCGGACCATGGATGCCGGTCTGACCGCCTCTCTGATCGATCGCGCCACCGGCGCCCGGCAAATCTTTTCCCTCGATCAATTGAAAGACCTGGGCCTGGCCAGCTAGCGTTATCGCAGTCGGTCCTGGCACGGCCTCAGGAAACTCTCTGAAGGGTATCGGCTGTTAGCCCAGCCATAAGCCAACCAGAAGCCGCCTCTTACAGGCTGCGGAAAAACTCCCTGGACGAAGGGCACCGCTTTTTTTTGATCGGATGTTCATGGGCCGCCGCCCACCCCAGTGCCAAACCTGCGGGTTGCGAGTTACACCGGCAACCAAAGCTTTGGGTGGCCCATTCAAGCCGTACTTTGGCTTGAGTGGGCTAGGATGCTCCTTAACCCTTTTGCCCTTAGCGGTGAGGGACCTGCCGTTCTGTCGGCTGGAACGCCATTGGCTTTGTATCAGGACCGGGCTTTAACAGGCTGCGGAAACACCCGCCCCTAAAGCCGGAGGAGAATAAGTCCCACGCGAGCCCCTCGGCTTGAACATCGAGAGCCACTATCCCACTCAAGCCAAAGGACGGCTTGACCCCGATTTCCTGCCACGCTGTGCTAGTGAGGTCCGCGTGTGCGCCTTTCATTAAGGAAAGGCGCATGAAGTGTATCAACGCCACAAGCCTCCGCAGGAAATCGGGGCAATGGGCCACCCAGCGTCTGTTGTCGGGCGAAGCTGCGGAAGAAGTCATTTTTTCTGAAGGGTACGGGCTTCAGACCGTACATAAATGCTTGAAAACAGGGTCGGCTTTAGCCGCTGGGGGAAACATTTCCCTCCCTCTCCGACTTTTTCCGCAGCCTGTTTAAGCCCCTGCGATGTTGCTTTCCCGCCCCGCTGCCCAGGACGTAGTCCTGGGCAACCGTCAATCGTCCCGGCGGGATTGAGTTCTTAAATTGGTTCTCACGCAGACATCAGCCCATTGTTTTGCTCTCCTTTGCACGGGCTGAAGCCTTTCCCGTAAAGCCCTACCCTCCATTCAGAGAGAATTTTCCGTAGCCTGTAAACCCCCTACCCTGCGTCCCCAGAGTGGCCCGCGTTTGCCTTTCCCCTGCATGGCCAGCCAAAAGCCGCTTTACGCCAGCTTCAGGACAGATTATGGTGGCACAATTACGTTCGGAAGCCTCACAGGGAAGAGCAGATGCCAGACAAGCAGCAAGCGGTGCTGGAGTACGAGGCGGCCGGCGCGTCCGATCAGGGGCGAACCCGCAAATCCAACGAAGACGCTTATGGCCTGAGTCTCCGCAACAGCGAAGGCGCCTGCAATTTTGTGGTTTGCGATGGCATGGGGGGCGCGGCCGCGGGAGAAGTCGCCAGCCGCCTGGCAGTCGACGCCATGCTTCGTGCCATGGATGAGGGCGTGCTGACGCTCGAAACCTTCCAGCAGGCTGTGGACGCGGCCAACCACAGCGTGCATCGCAGCGCGGCACAGGATCCATCCCGGGCGGGCATGGGAACGACGCTGGTGGCGATGGCCACCCGCGGAAATCATGCCTGGGTGGCCCACGTCGGAGACAGTCGCTGCTATCGCATGCGGGACGGCAAACTGGAGCGTCTGACCCACGACCATTCGCTGGTCGATGAGCAGGTGCGTCTGGGGCAGCTGACCCCGGCGCAGGCCGAAACCTCTCCCATGCGCAACGTAATCACCCGGGCTGTAGGCACACAGGACGAGGTAGCTGCGGACGTGATCGAGTTTGTGGTCGCGCCCGGAGACCTCTATCTGCTGGCATCCGATGGCCTGATGCGCGAAGTGAATGATGAGCGGATTGCCGAGATTCTGCGTACCGCGGGGCAGCTGGAACAGACCCTGGCGCAGCTGATCGGGGCAGCGAATGAGGCTGGGGGCCACGACAACATCACCTGCTTGCTGGCGCGCGCACGGTAAAGCCGCATGAGCCCAATTCAATTGGTGGGAGTAGTGGGCGCCGGGACCATGGGCAATGGGATTGCCCATGTCTTTGCCCGCAGCGGATTTCAGGTACTTCTCTGTGAGGTCGAACAGCGTTTTCTCGATCGCGGGCTGGCGGCGATTCGCAAAAATATGGAGCGCGAAGCGGCCAAGGGCAAAGTAACCGCGGCCGAGGCGGAAACGGCCCTGGGATTGATCCGCGGCACCCTGCAAGGACAGGATCTGGCGGTATGCGATTTTGTCATTGAGGCGGCGCCGGAGCGCTTCGCCCTCAAACAGGAACTCTTCATGGAGCTGGATGCGGTGTTGAAGCCGGAGGTGATTCTGGCTTCCAACACCTCTTCCATTTCCATCACCCGGCTGGCCGCCCAGACCCAGAGGCCGGGCCAGGTGATCGGTATGCACTTTTTCAACCCCGTCCCGGTGATGAAGCTGGTGGAGGTGATCCGGGGGCTGGAGACGACTGACGAAACCTTCACCCGGGTCAAAGCCCTGGCCGAAACGCTGGGCAAGTCGCCCGTCGAGGTGCAGGACGCGCCCGGGTTTGTCTCCAACCGGGTCTTGATGCCAATGCTCAACGAGGCCATGTACGCGGTCATGGAAGGGGTAGCCACGCCCGAGGCAGTGGACCAGGTCTTCCAGCTGGGCATGGCCCATCCTATGGGGCCGCTGGCGCTGGCCGACTTTATCGGACTTGATGTCTGTCTGGACATCATGCGGGTGATGGTCGAAGGCCTGGGCGACCCTAAATACCGGCCTTGCCCGCTGCTCATTCGCATGGTGGATGCCGGCTGGCTGGGGCGAAAGTCGGGGCGGGGCTTCTACCGCTACTGAGACCGGCCCAATTTGGCGCAAATGCGTGCGCTGGGAGTGCCGCGGGTGGCACCTCTCAAGCGCAACCGCCCTTAAATCAACAGCCAGGAAGCGTATGCTTTTCGCATGATGAGGATGACCGTGCTGGCCTCAGGCTCCAAGGGGAACAGCACTCTGGTGTCCAGCAGCCGGACGCGCATCCTGGTGGATGCGGGCCTCTCCTGCCGGGAACTGCTCAAGCGCATGCAGATGGCGAATGAGGACCCGGCGGCCATCGATGCCCTGCTGATCACCCACGAACACCAGGACCACGTGCAGGGAGTCGCGGTGCTGGCGCGCAAGCTTGGCGTGCCCGTCTACTTCACCAAAGCCACGCACCGCGCATGGATGCGTTGGATGATGCCCCACAAGCGAATCACCTACGCGGCCTGGTTGGCGCAGCGGCAGAAGGACCTGGCCCGGCAGCAGGCGGCTACTCCCGCCGAGGAGGACACCCCGTGCGCGGAGGATGCTCCCGGATCCAGTCAAGAGGAACCCAGGCCTGAGGAGACCAGGACGGACGACCCGTGCCGGCTGCCCGGGGTGGAATACTTCGCCGCCGGCAGCGGGTTCCTGATCGGCGACATTGCCATCACTCCGTTTACCATTCCTCACGATGCGGCTGACCCGGTGGGATTTGTTTTTGAAGCCGACGGCGTGCGCATGGCCATCGCCACCGACCTGGGATATATGCCGCCCAACGTCAAGATCGCGATCCGCAACTGTGATGTTCTTATGCTCGAAAGCAATCACGATCTGGAAATGCTGCGCGACGGACCCTACCCCTGGTCGGTCAAGCAGCGGGTCATGTCCCGGGTAGGACACTTATCCAATGAAGCCGCATCCGACTTCTTAGAGAAGAATTACGATGGAAATGCTTCTTATGTCGTTTTGGCGCATCTATCTGAATGTAACAATCTGCCCGAGCTGGCAAGAGTGACTGCGGAACGGGCGCTGCGGGACCGTATGAGCCTGCTGGCCAATAAGCTGATTCTGGCAGAACAGGATACCCCGCTGGAGCCCATTTGCTTATAATTGGGCTAGGTCATTGGTCGGGCTTTCCGGCCATGCGAATTGACTGGCCAGACCGGGCGATGATGTTACTATGGTGTAAAGCGGCTAAATATAACAATGCAAACGACAGCATGTACTGATCGAGTGGTAGGCGACATACTTTCCAGCTGGAGATATGACATCTCCGGGATTACTCCCGAGATGCGCCGTGATTACGAACAGCATCTTGTGGAATGCGCGCATTGCTGCTCGCGACAACGGCTGCATCGCACCGTCGATGTGGTTCTTATCGGCTTGAGCACTGTATCGATCGCAGCCTTCTTATTTGGCTTGGCGGTCATTCACCGGGTGCAGCCTTTGCAGCACTGGGCCCTGGTGGATCTGCACTTGTGGCAGATGTCGATTGTGTTGAGCCTGCAAGCGGCGGCAATCGCCGGCCTGCTGGTTTCGCTGCTGATCTGGGTTTTGGCTGCCGTAGCCACCCCGGCGCCGGTCTATCTTGCCGAAGTAGCGCTGGCCCAAGCCCGCGTACTGCAGGATCGGATTCCCGAGGAGTTGCGCGAGCGGCTGATGCGGAACGTAGCCTAAACCCGAAAGGGTTCGTCACAAAACTGCACCAACAACGAAGGACGGGTGCCCCATATCTCGCTCGTTTTTCGCGAGATGTGGGATTCCACTACTCTTTCCCTCTAGGAATTCATCTGCACCCCCCCGGTCAAATCCGCGACCCGGGCGATGCGATGGCGGGCGCACCACCGCTCCAGAGATTCTGCGATCCGCTGCACCGCGCGCGGATCGGCGTAGCTGGCGGTGCCCACCTGAACCGTCGTCGCTCCCGCCAACAGGAACTCAACCACATCTTCCCCGCTGGTGATACCGCCCAGGCCGCAAATCGGGATGGAGACGGCGCGAGCCGCCTCATGGACCATGCGCACGGCAATCGGCTTGATCGCCGGCCCGGAAAGTCCGCCGGTGTTGTTGGCGATGCGTGGGCGGCGAGTCTCGATATCGATGGAGAGGGATAAGAAGGTATTGACCAGGGAGAGCGCGTCGGCGCCGGCGTTCTCGGCACATTTTGCCATTTGCGCGATCGAGGTGACGTTGGGCGAAAGCTTCACGATCAGGGGCCGCCGCGCCACCGCCTTGGCGCGCGTGACCAGTTGGTCGAGGATTCCGGTATCAGTGCCGAAGACCATTCCCCCGTGTTGGGTATTAGGGCAAGAGGCATTCAACTCGTAGGCGGCGATGCCGGGCGCGTGGTTGAGCGCTTCGATCACCGCTACATAGTCCCTTATCTCGTAGCCGAAGATGTTGGCAATGCAGGCAGTGCCGGAATGGGGCCGCAGCCCGGGAAGCTTTTTCTCAATGAAGGCCTTGACCCCGATGTTCTGCAACCCGATGGCATTGATCATGCCTCCGGGAGTCTCAATCAGCCGCGGTGCCTGGTTGCCCGCCATGGGCTCCGCAGATAGGCCCTTGGTGATGAAGCCGCCGATCCGGTTGAGCGAGACAACATCTTCAAATTCAATACCATAGCCGAATGTTCCGCTGGCGGCGATGACCGGGTTGCGGAGCAGGATGCCGGCGAAGCGAACGCTCATATCGGGCTTCACTGGCTGGCTGCGCCCTCCTGCGGAGCCCGGCTCGAACCTTTCGCCGGGCGCGCGCCGGGCAGAGCAGGCTGAGTGCGGATAGCCTGCACCAGCACCGTGCCCACCGAAGCCGACGGTTGCGTAACCCCCAGCAGGGAGGCCAGGGTAGCGGCCAGGTCAACGGGCTGCACCCGCCCGTGATAGATGCCGGGAGTGAAGGGCGCCCCATAAAACGCCAGCGGGACGTGGCGGTCGTAGGACCAGGGGCTGAAATGCGTGGTGCCGCCCTTTAGCGTCTGCATCTGGTAGGCCGCCGGAATCACCATGACATACCAGCCGCCATTCGGGCTGTAACTGTGGGCCAGCAGCAGTCCCCACTCCGACGGGGGCAGCTGGCCCGAGGCCAGCTGTTCGCGGGTGTACGTGCGCACCACGATCGGGGTGGCAGGCAAGCGAACCGGTGGCGGGGAGGGCGGGATGCTTGCCTTGGCCGCCAGCGCAGCGGCAGCGGCGCGGTTTCTGGAACGCTGTTTAGACCCGGCGCCGGTCGAAGGCGTGCTACGGGGCAGAGGCGGCGGGTTAGGGTTGGTCGCAGTGTTGGGCGGCTGGACGATATTCGGGCTCTGGGCAGCATTGGGACTCTGAGTAGCCGCATCGCCGGCGGCCGGCGGTGGCTCCGGTTTTGCTGCATCGCCAGAGGGCGCAAGCGCTTCGACCGCAGCCGGGATCGCCTGCTGAACGGCCTGCTCCGCCTCCTGCTCGTTGATCCCAGCGACTTCAAACGACGGACGGTTGAGCTGCAGGTAAGGCAGTTCCTGCTGCGGCAGCAGGTAATCGATTTTCTCTCCCGGAGAAAATTTGGCATTCATGGCGTCGTTGACGTTGGCGGTGAACTTGCCCATGTCGATGGTGGCCGCGGGCATGCCCAGGGCGAGGGCCTGTGCAGGAACGGGCGCGACCCCATGGTCGGCGGAAAGCGCAATCCACGTGCTCGCCAGGCCGCCGGGTATGTTTTTGTCCAGCCAGGAGAAGAAGCTGTCGAGCTGCTGGTCGAGGCTGTCGACCATTTGCCGCGACTGGGGCGAGTCCGGCCCGAATTGGTGACCAACGATGTCGTTTGCGGATAGGCTAACCACCAGCATGTCGGTCACTGGATGGCTGCCTAGTTGTTCGCCGGTGATGAGCGCGCGCGCGAAGTCGAGCTCGTAGGCGTTGGCCGCCGGCGTGGATCCCACCGCCTCGTAGAACGGCCGGGTGCCCGGGCTACCTGCCTCCTGCTCAGCCTGCGCGATACGGTCCCCGGAGTTAAAGGCAGTGGCCCAGTCGGGCAGCGCGTCCATGTAATAGCTGGAGGTGATGAAGGAGCCGGAGGCAGCGTCGATCCAGTAAGCGCCGTTGGCCGAATACCCGGCCGGCAGAATGGCGGCGCGATCTTTCAGCGAGACGCCAAAGACTTTGGCTTGGCCGGCAGTCGCCAGGCGCAGCGAATCCCCCACCGTGGAGGCGCGAAGATTGAGCGGGGAGGTCCCCCCGGTCTTGCTGGGATGGATCTCGCCCACGATGCGGTAGCGATCGTCTTCAACGGAGGAGACGGGACGTTGCTTGTTGCGGTTCAAGTCCCACCACTCGTTGGACGAGATCCCGTGGCCGTCGGTGTAGGCTCCGGTGCCCAGCGTGGCGTGGCCGGGGGCGGTCTTGGTGTTGGCGTAGTTGTAGTAGCAATCTTCAAAATAAGCGCCGTGATCGAGAAAGAGGCGAAAGCCCCGGCCTTTTAGATCGGCGCGGTACCGGTCAAGGTAGTCGGCGCGAAACTGATCGACCACCAGGATGATGACCAGCCTGGGATGCGCATCGTAGGCGCTGGCCCGGGCCAGCGGCGTCCCTGGAAGCACCAGTATTGCAACCAGCAACCGGCAGATACTGCACTTGAACTTGGACATAGCAACCTTGATTAGTATCGCAAAACATAGGCGCAACGGGAGCCGGTGCTCCCGATTCGATACGGGGGTATGTGCCGAAAGCGAAGCTCTCCGTCGCTCGTATACTTTCACCTATGCTGCGCACTCTCCCCTTGCTGATTGCTGCCTTCGCATCGACTGCCCCTTACCTCACGGCCCAGATCACAGTCAGCTTTCCTGCCGCCGTTTCCTCCAGGCCGCTCGACGGCCGGGTATTGCTGCTGCTCTCGACCGATCCCGCCAAAGAGCCGCGCATGCAGATCGACGACAGCCCTCGTTCGCAGATCGTCTTCGGCGTCACCGTCGATGGACTGGCCCCGGATCAGGCGGCCACCATCACCAACGAGGCCGCCGGTTACCCCATCCGTTCGCTCGACCAGGTGCCTGTGGGCGATTACTACGTGCAGGCCGTGCTCAACGTTTACCAGACCTTCCACCGAGCCAACGGCACCACCGTGAAGCTCGCGCCCGACCGTGGCGAAGGCCAGCACTGGAACCTCGCCCCGGGCAATCTTTATTCCAAGCCGGTTAAGGTCCACATCGACGAGCCACACCAAGCTTGCCGTCCGGCTCACCGAAACCATCCCGCCCATCGCCCCGAAGCCGGACACCAAGTACGTTCGCCACATCCGCATCCAGAGCCAGCTGCTGACAAAGTTCTGGGGCACGCCCATGTACCTCTCCGCCATCGTTCTGGTGCCTGAGGGCTTCGACGAGCACCCCAACGCCCACTTCCCCATCGCCATCTTTCACGACCACTTTGAGGACGGCATGGATGACTTTCGCACCACCCCACCCGATCCCGATCTCAAGCCCGATTACTCCGAGCGTTTCCACCTGGCTGGTTACAACCGCATCCAGCAACAGGAGGCGTACGACCAGTACAAACAGTGGATCAGCCCCGGCTTTCCCCGCATCCTGGTGGTCAAGATCCAGCATGCCAACCCGTTTTATGACGATTCGTATGCGGTCAACTCCGCCAACCTCGGGCCCTATGGCGACGCCATCGAGACCGAACTGCTGCCCGCCATCGAAAAGCAGTTTCGCGGCTTAACCGGCGGTTGGGCGCACTTCGTCTATGGCGGATCCACCGGCGGATGGGAGTCGCTGGCGGTGCAGATCTTCTATCCCACGGACTACAACGGCGCCTTTGTCGCCTGCCCCGACCCGGTCGACTTTCATGCCTACATGACCGCCGACCTCTACAGCCAAGCGAATTTCTTCTATCTCCAGGGAGCTCACAAGCAGGTGGAGCAGCCCACCATGCGCAACTATCTGGGCCAGACCTTGATGTCGGCGCGCGACAACGCCGCCTATGAAGCTGCCCTGGGAGACCACGGGCGCTCCGGAGAGCAGTTAGACATTTGGCAGGCGGTCTACGGCCCGGTAGGCCCGGATGGTTACCCGGCGCAGATCTTCGACAAGCAGACGGGGGCCATCGATCACCAGGTGGCCGCCTACTGGCACGATCACTATGACCTGGACGCCATCCTCCAGCGCGACTGGGAGAAGCTGGGTCCCCTGCTCCAGGGCAAGCTCCATCTATACGTTGGCTCCGCCGACACTTACTTTCTCAACGACGCTGTCTACCTCATGCAGGACTTTCTCGACCAAACCGGGACCCCGGGTCACGGGGTCCCTTACCAGGGCGAGGTGAAATATGGCGACCGGGCCGAGCACTGCTGGAACGGCGACCCCAAACTGCCCAATGCGCTCTCTCGCCTGCACTACAACACCATGTACCTGCCCAAGATCATGGACCGTATCCAGAAGACCGCTCCCGCTGACGCCGACATGAGCTGGAAGTACTGAGGGCTCTTCTTCATGAAAAGCCGCACTTCGTTGGACTCGCCTGTACAGCTTAGAAGTGAAAATGCTCTAAAGTAGAGGCTTATGCTCGATTTGAATTTCGTAAGGGCCAACCTGGAGCTGGTGGAAGAGAAACTCCGTGCCCGGGGTCTGGATCCGGCCACCCTGTTGGGTGATTTTCGCGAGCTCGATCGGGAGCGGCGCACCCGCATCACCCAGTCCGAAAGCCTGCAGGCACAGCGCAACAAGCTCAGCCAGGAGGTAGCGCGCAGCCGCAAGGCCGGAGTGGATGCGTCCCAGATAGCGGCCGTCATGGATCAGACCCGGGAGCTGAAGCAGGAGACCGAGGAGCAGGAGCGAAGCGCTGCCCTGGCGGAAGAGCGGATGCGCGACCTCCTGGCACGCATTCCCAACCTGACCCAGGACAGCGTGCCCCTGGGAAAGAGCGAAGCGGAAAACGTCGAGGTATCGCGTTGGGGCCAACAGCCTGCGTTTGACTTTGTCCCCAAGCCGCATTGGGATCTGGGCGAGGGTTTAGGCATCCTGGACTTTGCGCGAGCGGCCAAAATTTCGGGCGCGCGTTTTGCCGTCTACTGGGGACTGGGCGCCCGGCTGGAGCGGGCCCTGGCCAGCTTCATGATCGACGTTCACACCCGGGAGCACGGCTATCTCGAGGTGCTGCCGCCTTTCCTGGCAAACAGCAAATCATTGTTTGGCACCGGGCAACTGCCCAAGTTCGCTGACGACCTTTTCAAGTGCGAGGGGACGGACCTCTACCTGATCCCTACCGCCGAGGTGCCAGTGACGAATCTCTACCGCGACGAAGTGCTCGAAGAGGCGCAGTTGCCCGTAAGCCTGGTGGCTTATACTCCGTGCTTCCGCTCCGAGGCGGGTTCTTATGGCAAGGATGTGCGCGGAATCATACGCCAGCACCAGTTTCAAAAGGTCGAGCTGGTCAAGTTTGCCCGCCCTGATCAGTCGAACGATGAGCATGAGCGGCTCACCGGCCACGCCGAGGAAATTTTGCGCCGGTTGGAGCTGCCCTATCGCAAGATGCTGCTCTGCACCGGAGACACCGGCGCGGCCTCGTCCAAGACATACGATCTCGAAGTTTGGCTACCCGGACAGGGCTTGTACCGCGAGATCTCTTCCTGCTCTAACTTCGAGGCCTACCAGGCGCGGCGGGCTAACATTCGTTACAAACCCCAGGGCAAGAACAAGACTGAGCTCGTACACACCCTCAACGGCAGCGGCCTGGCGATCGGCCGCACGTGGCTGGCAATCCTCGAAAATTATCAACAAGCCGACGGTTCGGTGCGGGTGCCGAAGGTCCTGCAGCCGTATATGGGCGGCGAAGAAGTGATTCGGAAGTAACGACCATGCAGCGAATTGTTAAAAGCTATTTGTTCTGGACTTATCCGCGAGGCAGTTTTCATTACGACGTGATGGTGACCCTCATCCTGGTCTTCCTCTTCGTTTCGCCGCGTTTGATCAACTACCGCGATCGGCCCCAGGAAACCCTCACTTCCACCAAAGACATCCTGGTACGGGCGACTGGGCCGAGTGCCTGGACCTACCAGATTGGCGCCGACCAGCTGGCCGACACCAGCAACGACGCCAAGTTGCGGGCAGAGCTGCTGCAGCGCATTCAAGCCATTTCCGGCAATGTGCAGATCGACCGCTACCGTGAGGAAAAAGATGCCAGCGGCCACGTGACCCAGTATCGAGTCTGGGCCCATCGCTAGGTTTGCTGGACTTTATCCCAGGACTACGTCCCGGGCAACTTTTAGCCAGTCGTGGCGGAGCCTGTGCCATACCAAGACCTCATAGGAACAGGACGAATACCCTTTGTTCTCTCACGGAGGACGGGTGCCCCATATCTCGCTCGTTTTTCGCGAGATGTGGGATTCCACCGATGTTGACCGCTAAGTGCATCGGTTGATCGAGAGTCAGAGGAAAAGAGCAGTGGAATCCCACATCTCGCGAAAAACGAGCGAGATATGGGGCACCCGTCCTCCGTGAGAGAACATAGGGATACAGCCGCGGGAAATGATTTTCGACCCGAAGCGCAGCGTAGTGGGGAGATTTGGGGTTCACCTCAATGCGGAAAAAGAAACCCGCAGCGGGGCGGCGGCGTCCAACACCCGGTAAGGAGATTCATGGTTGATGCGGGAAAGGTGATTTCGCTGTTCTGCCTGGGATGGATGTTCTTACTCCCGGGCCACTTCCAGGCCCAAAGCGCCCAGCCGGCTAGTAGCGCGGATCTACAAAAAGTCATCACCCAACTGAACACGGCCGCAACCAAGTTTTTGAGCGCCCAGGCGGACTTCACCTGGGACCAATACACCGCCGCAGTACAGGAAAGCGATGTGCAGTCGGGCACGATCTATTTCGATCGCAAGGACGGTTCCACCCGAACGGCCGCCTATCTCAAGAAGGACAACGGGCAGGACGCACGCAAAACAGTGGTCTATCGCGACGGGGAAGTCCAGCTTTATGAACCGACGATCAAGCAACTGACTATCCTGAAGGCGGGAGCCAACCACGGCCAATTGGAGAGCTTCCTGACCCTGGGTTTCGGCGGCAGCGGCACAGATCTCGAGGCCAACTGGAAGGTAAGCCTGATGGGCCCCGAGAACATGAACGGAGTCTCGGTGGTCAAGCTTGACCTGATCCCGTTGCAACCGAAGGTCCTGGACATGTTCCCACATGTCACCATCTGGATTGATCCAACCCAGGGCATCAGCTACAAGCAGATCTTCTACGAGCCCGGCGGAGACAAGCGGACAGCTACTTACAAGAACATTCGCTACAACCAGCCGATCGCGAGCGATATTTTCGAGATCAAGCCGGCGCCCGGCACCAACCGCGTAGTCAAGTAGCCTTCACCGGCGGCCGGTCGCAGCGACTGAACGCAACCGCCGCCAGAACGATCAAAAGCGGAAAGCATTCCAACGTATAGCGCGGTTCGGGCGCCTCCAGGGTGGCCAATAACAGGCTGCGCAGGGCAATCAACGCCACCATGGATCCTGCCAGACGCGGCCAGCGGAGAACCCCCAAAAAGCCGCCACCAGGTACGCCAGGTTCAGGGCGCCGTAAAAGATAGCCACGCGCGTCGCTGCAGGATGCTGGGCGTACTGCCACCAGCGCAGGGGAGCGTTCAACGTCTCCACCCGCGGGCGCAGCCACATGTCAGCCAGGCGCAGGAGAGGCAGGCCCACGTAATAGCGAAAGGGATGCGCGCGGGCGCGGGCGGCGGCCAGCTGGGCAAAGCCGGCATCGAGCTCGGGCGTCAGCGTGGTGGTGTCGTTGTACTGCTGGAGGATTCGTTGGGTCTGCTGATATTGTGCGGCGTTGTCGTAGGCGCGCGCGGGCAGATTGGCGGGATCGATACGGTCGCTGTTACCGTTCCAGTAAATTTCGGTGGTCGTGGTAAAGTCGGCGGCCAGGCTCCTGATCCAGCGCACAAAGCCAGGAAAGGCGAATTCTCCGGGGTCGTTGGCGTAGCGTGGCGCGAGCGGCTGGAAGACATGGAAGGTGCGTTGGTTGCGCACCGTCCAGGCCGCGAAAGGAAGCAGCGAAAGCAGCGCGGAAAGCATGGCCAGGCGGAGCGCGGAAGCCCATCCCAGCGAGTGGCGGCCGTAGACGATGAGCGATATCCACAAGACCACGGCCAGCAATGCCCCATCCGGGCGAAGCAACGCGGCATAGCTCCAGGAAAAGATCAGAGCCGCCGTCCACAGCAGCCGCGGGCCTTCCAGCACCTCCGCCAGGGCGCGAAAGCCCAGCGCGACGCAGAAGATGGAGAGGGTTTCGGTCAGCGGGGAGGCGGCGTAAAGGGCGGTGAAGGGGCAGAGCGCGGCCAGCAGCAGCGCCACCTGGCCGGCCCGTGGCCCGCAAATCTTCGCCGCCAGCCCGCCAATGAGCAGGCAGGTACCCAGGTCGATGATTGCCTGCAGGTACAGCACGGCGTGATAGTTGGCCACGCCGAAGACAGCGAAACAGAGCGCCAGAAACGCCGGGTAGCCGGGAAGGCGCGTGAGCGTGGGCTCAATGGTGGTCACACCCGAGGCGTGGCCCACGGAGTGGCCGTAGATGCCATGGGTAAGCCAATTGCCGGCAATGTCCCCGTAGACCAGCGAATCGCCCTGGATTTGCGGGTGCGCATGGATCGCCCACAGGCGCAGGGCGGCTCCGGCTGCCAGCACAACCAGCGGAAACAGCCATCCGCGGCGACCTCGTAGATGCATGCACCAGCATCACACAGTTGGTGGGCGAGGGCCTTGTCCTCCATGAGTGACCCTGGGGTCCCTGGTCAGCAAAGAGTCTTGGAAGTAGCTCTCGCATAGTTCCTGTAAGCTTTCAGCAGGCATGAATCGCCAGATTTTCTTCGATCCGCAGCGGAAACGCTGGAAACGCCTCCGGCGCATCCTGGACGCGGTGGCGGTGGTGTCCACCGTGATTCTGGTGCTGTTTTTTCTCAACGTGGTGAAGACTCAGCGTCTGCCGGAGCTCCTGCTGCCCACTCCTAAACGGAATTACCGGGCTATCCAGGAGCAAGCCGCCGCTGCCATCAAGGCCAAGTACTCTAAGGGCGCGCGTCGCAAGACCAGCCGCAAGCCTTCGGAGATCCCTTTCAACTCCGGTGAGAGTTTGCGTGCGGCCTACTACGTCGACGATGACGCGGGCAGCTTTGCCTCGTTAAAAAGCCACATCCACCAGATCGATATGCTCTTTCCCGATTGGCTCTATGTGACCAGGTCCGACGGCACACTCGAAGGCGCCTACATTGCGGAGGCTCCGCTGCGTGCTTTCCCGGTTCTGGATGCGCGCGGCGTGCACAGCGTCGACCCGCAAAACAAGGTGCATGATCTGATTGCGGCCGCACATGAGGACCTGGAAATCTTTCCCGAGTTAAAGAACTACAACATCCTGACGCAGGAATGGGATCAGCACGCGGCCGCGATGGTGAAGAATCCCGCGGCACGGTCCAACCTTGAGCGCCAGGTGTTAACGTTTCTGGCCGCCAACCCCAGTTATCACGGACTGAGCCTCGATTTGGAGGATCTTCCTGACGATGCGCTACCCGGCTACCATTCCCTGATCAGCGAACTATACGGCCAGATGCACCCCAGGAATCTGCGCCTCTTCGTAAATGAGAGTGTGGGCGCGGAAGACGACGAGCTCGCTTTTCTGTCCCAGCAAACCGACGGCATCCTGTTAATGAATTACGACGAACATGAGGAGACGGGCGGCCCCGGACCCATCGCGTCGCAAGACTGGTTTGAAGACAACTTGAAGCGGGCGCTCAAAGTTGTTCCTAAGCAGAAGCTGATTTGCGCCATTGGCAACTACGGGTACGACTGGACCATGTCTCTGCCCACCAAGGGTAAGCACGGAGCGGCCAAGGTGCTGAACACCGACGACATCTCAGTGCAGGATGGATGGCAAGCGGCCTCCGATGCGAATGCGGACGTACGCCTGGCTGGCGATGAGCTCAACCCACATTTTGCTTACGACGATGAAGACAACCACGTGCGCCACCAGGTCTGGATGCTGGACGCAGTGACAGCATTGAATGAGCTGCGCGCCGCGCGGCAGATGGGCGTGCAGACGATTGCCCTATGGCGGCTGGGACGCGAAGATCCATCGCTGTGGTCCATCTGGGACCATCCCAGCGACATGAAGGCGCCGCAGTCACTCAAGCAGGTACCGCCCGGCGACGATGTCGACTACCGACGGGGATGGCGACATTCTGCACATTACCGGAGAACCGCATCCGGGCTCGCGCACCATCGACATGGATTCCTACAACTGGACCGTGACCGATGAGCACATGCTGACCTATCCCTCGCCCTACACCATCGAGTATTACGGTTACAAGCCGGGGGTGGTAGCGCTGAGCTTCGACGATGGCCCTGACCCCAAGTGGACGCCCAAAGTGCTGGACATTCTTAAGCGGGAAAGGCGTCAAAGCAACCTTCATGATGATCGGCGAACAGGCTCAGGACAATGTGAGCTTGATGAAGCGGGTGATGGCCGAAGGACATGAGATCGGGAATCACACCTGGACCCATCCTGACATCAGCGAGATCTCGACCCGGCCAGATGGAATTGGAGCTGAACCTTACGGAACGGCTATTTGGCAGCAAGCTGGGGGTTAAGCCGCTTTATTTCCGCCCTCCCTACTCGATCGATCAGGAGCCGGATACCAATGACCAGACAGCGCCTGCCTATCTGATCCAGAAGATGGGTTACACCATCATCGGCAACAAGATCGATACCGGCGACTGGGACGAACGCCAGCGGAAGACCCCGGAAGGCATTCTCAACGATGTGCTCGTGCAATTGGACCTGATGAAGAACAAGCCGCAGTTTCGCGGCAGCATCATCCTGATGCACGACGGCGGGGGCGACCGCAGCGTGACGATTGCGGCGCTGCCGGTGCTGATCGCGGGGTTGCGCGCCCATGGCTACGTCTTCGAGCAAGTCTCCGACCTGATGGGGAAGACGCGAGCCGAAGTGATGCCCCCCCTGAACTCCAAAGAACGATGGCAGGCGCGGGTTGATTCCGTTGCCTTCTTTGCCTGGGCCTTCTTCAATCACTTTGTCGTCAGCCTCTTCTTTTTGGGCGATATCCTGATGAGCGCTCGCCTCATCCTGGTGGGCATTTTCGCTTTGATCGACCGGCTGCGCAAACGCCACGTGCCTGAAGTGGCCGACGGCTTTCTACCCCGCGTGGCGGTATTGATTCCCGCCTACAACGAAGAGAAAGTCATCGTGCGCACCATCCGGTCGGTGCTGAACTCTGACTATCCCCACTTGCGCATCGTTGTGATTGACGACGGCTCATCGGATCGCACCTCTGAGGTGGCGCGTGAGGCCTTTCCCGATGAGATCGCTGCCGGCATGTTGACGGTGCTGCGCAAGGCGAATGAGGGTAAGGCGGAGGCGCTCAACTTTGCCGTTGTCGATCTGAGAGAAGAGTTCTACGTGGGGATTGACGCCGATACGGTCATCGCGGCGGATGCGGTGTCGAAACTGGTCTGCCATTTTGCCGACCCAAGGATCGGCGCGGTGGCGGGCAACGCCAAAGTGGGCAATCGGGTGAACCTGTGGACCCGTTGGCAGGCCCTCGAGTACATCACCAGCCAGAACTTCGAGCGCCGGGCTTTAGATCTTTTTGACGTGGTGACGGTGGTTCCCGGCGCCATCGGCGCATGGCGGACCGAGGCCGTGCGGCAAGGCGGATGCTATCCGGTCAACACCGTCGCCGAGGATGCCGATCTGACCATGAATCTGCTGGAGCAGGGCTACAAAGTAATTTACGAAGATCGCGCCCTGGCCTTCACTGAGGCCCCGACCACGGCGCGCGGACTTATGCGGCAGCGCTTTCGCTGGTCCTTCGGCACGCTGCAAGCGATCTACAAGCACCAGGCCGCCTTCCTCAAAAACCGGGCGATGGGGTTGTTTGCTTTGCCCAACATCCTGGTCTTCCAGATCCTGCTGCCGCTGGTCTCGCCCTTTATCGACCTGATGTTTGTCGCCGGCGTCTTTCACTACCTGCTCGACCGCCACTTCCACCCGGAAGCGGCAAACGCCGCAAACTTCGAAAAGCTGCTGACCTTCTTCCTGGCCTTTTTGATCATCGACTTCGTCACCTCCGCCCTGGCCTTCAGCCTGGAGCGCCGGCACGCTGCCAACAAGGGCGACGGCTGGCTGCTCTTCCACATCTGGCTGCAGCGCTTTGCTTATCGCC
The DNA here is from genome assembly GCA_963736535.1 of uncultured Acidobacteriaceae bacterium. Classification (GTDB taxonomy): domain Bacteria; phylum Acidobacteriota; class Terriglobia; order Terriglobales; family Acidobacteriaceae; genus PALSA-350. Next base: position 64,726 of record CAVTPN010000001.1, on the reverse strand, counting down.
AACTCTTTTCGCTGGTGCTCTTTAAGACCGTGAAGCGGGCCATCGATGGGCGGCCCTTCAACTGGGACAAGCTGGAACGCACGGCCAAAATGTCAGCCCAGACGGAGCGCCTCACCGCCACCCGGTAGATACTCACAGGCGCGAGAGTAAAATTGCCTTTGTCATGCCAACCGCACAGATCAGCACCGTCATTCAGCCTGTTTCCCCTCAAGGGGTCTTCCGCAACGAACCTTTCATCGATTTCAGCGACTTTGAAAACGTGCATGCGATGCAGGCGGCGCTCACCCGCGTGGGCGACATGCTTGGTCACGAGTATGAGCTCATCATCGGTGGAGAGCGAAGCCGCACGGCGGAAAAGATCGAGTCGTTGAATCCGGCCCGGCCCGCGCAGGTGGTCGGGGTGCACCAGAAAGCCGGCCTGGAACACGCCGAGAGGGCGATGCAGGCGGCGCTCGATGCATTTGCCACCTGGCAATATGTGGCGGTGGACGAGCGCGCGGCCTTGCTGCTGCAGACGGCCGAGCTGATTCGCAAACGCAAATTTGAGTTCTGCGCCTGGCTGACCTACGAGGTGGGCAAAAACTGGGTTGAGGCCGATGCCGATGTAGCCGAGACCATCGACTTTCTGGAGTTCTATGCGCGTGAGGCGTTACGCCTGGCGCAGGCGACGACGCCCATCCAACTGTCCGGGGAGCGCAATCAACTGCTGTATATCCCGGTCGGCGTTTGCGCGGTGATTCCGCCCTGGAATTTTCCTTTCGCCATTATGGCCGGCATGACCGCCGCGGCCATCGTGACTGGCAACACGGTGATCCTGAAGCCTTCGAGCGAATCGCCTACCATTGCGGCGCGGTTTCTCGATGTGCTGGAAGAGGCGGGCATGCCCCCCGGGGTGGTGAACTTCTGTCCCGGCTCGGGCAGCACCTTCGGCAACGCAATCGTAGAACACCCCAAAACGCGTCTGATCGCCTTCACCGGCTCCAAGGAAGTGGGCCTCGATATCCATGCGCGCGCCGCCCAGACAAAAAAGGGACAGATCTGGATCAAGCGCACCATCCTCGAGATGGGCGGCAAGGATTCGATCATCGTGAGCACGGATTGCGATCTGGACGCCGCGGTCGAGGGCGTCGTCGCGGCGGCCTTCGGCTTCAGCGGGCAGAAGTGCTCGGCCTGCTCCCGCGCCATTGTGGAAGACTCTGTTTATGACGTTTTTCTGGAGCGCGTGCGGGATCGGGTGGAAACGCTGCGGGTAGGCGATCCGGCGGCAAATGCGAACCTGGGGCCGGTGGTAAACCGCTCAGCGATGGATACAATTCTCTCCTACATCCAGATCGGCAAGGGCGAGGGACGGCTGCTGACGGGTGGCCACGCGGTGGCGAGCCCGAAGGCGGCTACTACCTGGAACCGACGGTAATCGCGGATGTGGCGCCCACGGCGCGCATCGCTCAGGAAGAGATTTTTGGGCCGGTGCTGGCGGTGATCCGGGCCCGTGACTTCGACCACGCGCTGGAGATTGCGAACAACACGGAGTATGGGTTGACCGGCGCGGTGTATTCCAGCTCCCGGGAAAAGCTGGAGCACGCGCGGCGCGTATTCCATGTAGGCAACCTGTACTTGAACCGCAAATGCACCGGAGCCATGGTGGGCGCGCATCCCTTTGGTGGCTTCAACATGTCTGGAACGGACTCCAAGGCCGGCGGCCCAGACTACTTGCTCCTCTTCACCCAGGCCAAGTCGATCGCGGAAAAGCTTTAGCTGGAAGAACCGCATCCTTTCCATCGCTCCGGTATCACGAGAGTGCCCCCCACTCGTTTGCATCCGAGGTGCCGAGAGAGCTCTGCGCTTTCCTTAACGCTACTGCCACGTCCGGGTAGCGGAGTGGAGCGGTTTCTCTTGCTTACTTGATAGGAACGTCGGGCGGCGGCGGAAGATTGCGGTTCTTGAGCCACTCTGCGCTGATGCTCTTGATTGGCAGGCTGCGGGGGACCTCATCAAGATCCGGCATGAAAATTTCCAGTCCGGCTTGCGGGGTCATGCGTGTGTACCCGTTGACCACTTGCGCCTGGTAGTTCACCAGGTCCAGATCAAACCAGGCATCTTTCGATGCATCGATCATGATCGAGATCGACATGGTGCATGGTCAACTTGCCGAAGTCCAGCGTTCCGCCCTTCAACGCCAGAAAGTTGTGCCACTCTGCAGTACGAGAGGCGTCATTCTGCGCATCGCCGTACATTACCTCAATATCCGGGTTCTTGATGCGCACGCTGGTAAGTTTTCCATGGATATGCGGAGCCGGAAGCAGCTTTTGCGTATCGAAGTACATGTCGTTCTGCGAGACTTCGACGCCGGCGACGCTGGTCTTTCCCATCAGGTCCGCAATGCTGACGTGAAAGTCGCCCAGCAGACCTTTGATCGGAAGCTTCAATACGGACAGCCGATCCACATGCAAGTGGATCCGGCCATCAGGCGAAGAGGAAATCGTCCCATCCAGTCCGATAGGAAGCGGAATATGTAGCTTGTGAATCGTGCCGTGCACGGATACCTGGTTTCCGTTTCCGGTAATCGAAATGTTCTGGAGCGGAGAGCCCGATACCGTGCCCGCATTGAGGAAGTGGCTGATGTCGCCGATATTGGCGTGGATGATGCCCCTCTGCACTTCAAGGACGAACGAGTCCGGATCGTCGAAAGACGGGTTGACGCCCTTCCTGGTCCGCATCATCTGTCCGTTGAGCCAGCGAACGTAGATGCGGAAGTCCGGCCCTTTTCTCAGCATGAGGTTGTGGGCATAAATGCGCGTCGGGGTGAGCTCCTCTGCTCCGTCGCCTGCGGGGCTTGATCTGGCTTGATGGCCGCCGCCGGAGTCGGCGGCGCCGGCCGGCTATGTTTGACTCCGGCGTACCAGGCAAGGCAGGCCACAAGTATCAGGACCACGATCGCACCGCCGGCCATGCAGATGAGAACGCTTCACGCCTAGCTGAGAAGGCCTCAAGCGGGGGTAGGGTTGCGCCGGGGACGGCGATTAGCCTGCAAAATCTTCTTGCGCAGGCGCAAAGACTTGGGCGTAACCTCCACCAGCTCGTCTTCCGCAATGAACTCGATCGCCTGCTCCAGGTTCATGGGCTTGAAAGGCACCAGGCGGATGGCGTCGTCGGCGCTTGAGGCGCGCATGTTGGTGAGCTTCTTCTCGCGCACCACATTCACGTCCAGATCGTTGTCGCGCGAGTGCTCCCCAATCACCATGCCCTCGTAGACCTCAACCCCGGCGGTAAGGAAGAGCACTCCACGATCCTGCAGCCCGTTGAGCGCGTAGGCCGTGGTCGCCCCATTGCGGTCGGAAATCAGCGCTCCGCTGGGCCGCTGCGGTATCTCCCCCTGGTAGGGCATGTAACCGTCAAAGAGCGCATTCATCACGATGGTGCCGCGCGTTTCGGTGAGCATCTCGCTGCGCAGCCCGATCAGGCCGCGGCTGGGCACACGGAACTCCAAACGCACGCGCCCGTACCCGTGATTGTGCATCTTCACCATTTCCCCACGCCTGGGCCCCAGTCGCTCGATCACGGTGCCGACAAAATTGTCAGGAACGTCGATGGTGAGGTGTTCCACCGGTTCCAGCACTTTGCCATCGACCGTTCTGGTAACAATCTCGGGCCGCCCCACCATCAGCTCAAAGCCTTCGCGGCGCATCATCTCGATCAGGATGGCAAGCTGCAGCTCTCCGCGGCCAAGAACCTTGAAGCTGTCGGGACTGCCCGTCTCTTCCACGCGGATCGAGACATTGGTGAGCAATTCCTTATCCAGGCGCTCGCGCAGATTGCGGGAGGTGACATATTGCCCTTCCCTGCCCGCCATGGGCGAATTGTTGACCGAAAACTGCATGGCGATGGTCGGCTCATCGATGACAATCAGCGGCAGCGGCGCGGGATTTTCGAGGCCGGTGATGGTCTCGCCGATGGTGATGCCGGTGACCCCGGCGATGGCGACGATATCGCCCACCTGGGTGACCTCGGTATCGGTGCGCTTCAGCCCATTGAACGTAAACAGCTTGGTGATCTTGGTCTTCAACAGCGATCCGTCGCGCCGGGAGATGTTCACCTCGTCCCCGTTGTGCAGGGTTCCGTTGAACACCCGCGCGATGGCCAGCCGCCCCAGGTAGTCGGAGTAATCGAGGTTGGTGACCAGGATCTGCAGCGGCCCGTCGGGGTCTCCACTGGCCGGCGGAATGGTGGAGAGAATGGTTTCAAAGAGCGGTTGCAGGTTCTCTCCGGGCTCGGTCAGGGAGGTGCTGGCCGTGCCCAGCTTGGCGTTGGTGTACAGCACCGGGAAGTCCAGCTGGTCTTCCGCCGCGTCCAGGTCAATGAATAGGTCGTAGACCTCGTCCAGAACCTCTTTGGGGCGGGCGTCGGGGCGGTCAATTTTATTGATGACCAGGATAGGCAGCAGCTTGGCTTCGAGCGCCTTGGAGAGCACGTAGCGGGTTTGCGGCAGGGGGCCTTCGGAGGCATCGACCAGCAGCATGACCCCGTCGACCATCTTCAGGGCGCGCTCGACCTCGCCCCCGAAGTCGGCGTGGCCCGGGGTATCGACAATATTGATCTTGGTGTCGTGGAACTGGATCGCCGTGTTTTTGGCCAGAATGGTAATGCCGCGTTCCTTCTCCAGTTCGTTCGAATCCATGACTCGTTCGGTAAGGGCTTCGTTGGCACGGAAGGTGCCGGCCTGGCGCAACATGGCATCCACGAGCGTCGTCTTGCCATGGTCGACGTGGGCAATGATGGCGATATTTCTGATGGGCGTGCTCACGGGCGAGGAATTCCTATTCTTCCGGGTCGCGGAAAGAGGTTGGTTGAAGATGACTAGCCTTGCGTTGACGTGCTGGCTGGAAATGACAGGCAGGACAACCGGGCAATGCCTTCCCTATAGTCTAACAGCCTGCCGCCCGGGCGAGGGCGTAGGCAGTTGCGATAGGGAAAGGCGCACCGCAGATCCCTCGGCTGCGCTCGGGATGACAAAGGATGGGGTGGCGCTTCCCTTTGACCTTTGCAAGGAGGGATGTTGGAAGCTGTTCGCTGCCCCACTTTGGAACAGCACGAGTGATTTAGCAGGACTTTTGAACTCCCTTAGCAAGGGTCGATTGGAAGCGCCACCTAAACTTTGTCATCCCGACCGGAGCGAACCCGGATTTCCTGCTACGCAGAACTCACGAGCAGCCACGCTTGCGGCTTTCAGTGAGGAAAGCCGCATACAGTTCGCCAACGCCACTAACCTCGACAGGGAATCCGGGGTAGCGGAGTGGAGGGACCTGCTGTGCGCCTCTCCTCATCGCAACTGCCCAAGGTTAGCCGTTTTCCGCCCTACTGCGGAGCAGGGCCCCTCACCACCTGGACGAAATCGTCCAGTCTCAGCTGCCGGGCAAACGCTGCCTTGACCTGATCGGCGCTGAGCTCGTAGTACTTCTTCGCGGCGACAATCGGCTCATCGAGCGGCAGGCCAATCACCGCCCGGCGCAGCAGACCCTGCGCCACCCCTTCCTCACTCGACTCGCCGAGAGGAATCTGACGCAGCAGCAACGCCTTGGCCAGGTGCAGTTCGTCCGGCGAAACGTCCTGGGTACGCATCTGGTCGAGGTCGCGCTGGATCAAAGCCCTGGCTTTCGAGACCTTATCCGGATCGCAACCGTAAGTGACCGAATAACTGGCCCGGGTCTTCGAAGCCTCCATGCTCACGTCCACGTTGTAAACGTAGCCCGCCACCTGGCGAAGATCATGGTAGAGCCGGGTGGCATAGAAGCCGCCACCGAGCACGTGATTGCCCAACTGCAAGGGATAGTAATCGGGGTCGAAGCGGTTCAGGTTCAACTGCTGCGCCAGAGTCACCGAGTCCTGCACCGCCTGCGGGTCGGGAACGTTGGCAGCCGAAGCCTTGTTCACCGGAATTGCGGGCAGCGTCGTCTCCGGCTTGGGGCCTTCGGCCTTCCAGCCACCAAACCACTTGCCGATCACCGCCTTGGCCTCGTCGGGCGTGATATCGCCGATGACCACGATGGTGGTCAGATCGGGACGCATGGTGGCGGCATGATATTGCTTCACGTTATCCAGCGTTACCGTGCCCAGCGTGGCCGGGGTAGCCTCCCGCAGCACCGGATCATCCGGCGGCAGCAAGCCTATATCCAGGGCGCGCGAAGTGCGGTAGCCCGGGCTCTTCAGATTGCCGGCAACAAATTGAGTGGTCTGGTCCTTGACTACGGCAAATGCCTCCGCCGGCAGCGCGGGATGCAGTTCGTTGTCCGCCAGCAATTCCACTGCGCGGGAGAAGTTTTCCTTCATTACCTGCACGGAGAAGTCGAAACCTGCGCTCTCGTTGGCGGCGATGTCATCCAGCGCCTTCTGAAAAGCAAGGCGGTCGAGCGTCTGGGTGCCGTAGGAGTAGAGGCCGTCGAGAATATCGGAGACTCCCTCCTGCCCCTTGGGGGTCTGCAGGTCGGCGTTGTTCTTAACCGTACCCACGACGGTTACGGTTGGGCTGGTGGAATCGGACTTCACGATCAGGCGAAGACCGTTGGGCAGCGTGGTATCCGAGGCGACGATGTAGTCGGCAGGGACCTTCAGCTGGGAGAGCGACGCTGCGGCCCACGCGGGCAGCACCACCGGCTTGGTGGGAGCAGAGGTCATCTTCTCTTCGCCACCGAAGCCTTTGGCGGCGACAGCCTCGCCCGAGGGCGACGGCTTCAGCGTCGCGGTGATGGAGTTGGCGCTCACCAGGTATTGTTTGGCCACCCGGTTCACATCCGCCAGCGTAACCTTGCGGATCGCCTGAAGATCGTCGTCCGGAGAATTGCGGCCTTCGGCGGTAAGCGATTCCGACCACACCGAAGCCAGGCCGGGGATGGAGTTGCGCTGAAACTCGGCGGAGGCAATTTCGCTGCGCTTGGCGGCATCGAAAAGATCCTGGGGCAGACCCTTCTGCGCATAGTTCTCGATGATCTGGCGCATCTCGTTCATGGGGCCAGTGGCATCGGCGCCGGCGGGCAGAGCGATCTCGGCAAAACCCACGCTGGCCTTGGGATAGCTTTCGGCAACACCGAAGGATGCGTACAGGGCTTTGCCCGCGGGCACCATGCCGTAGATGTCGCCGCGCTGGCTAGCCAGTATGTCCGCCAGAATCTGGGCTGCTGCGTAATCCTCCGCCGAATCGGTTCCCGGCATGCGATAGGCGATGAAGCCCAGCACGTAAGGCAGATTGCTGTCCAGGGTGAAGGTCTCCGGCTTGACCGGAGTCAGGTTGATCGCGGGGTGCGCCGGTACCGGGTGGTTGGGGATGTCACCATACAACTGCTTGATCTTGGCCAGGGTGGCCGCCGGATCCACGTCGCCGACGATCACCAGGATGGCATTGCCCGGCGTGTACCACTGCTTGTAAAAGTCATGCAGCATGGCGCCGGTGGTGGCATCGAAGGACGGCCTCGTCCCCAAAGGATCATGGGAGTAGGGCGTGCCGGCAAACATATCTGCATTCAGGCGATCGATAAATTTGTAGGTGGGATTGGAGAGGTCGCGGGATACCTCCTGCTCGATGGCGCCGCGTTCGTGCGCCCACTCCTCTTCGGAGTCGTCTACGCCGCGCAGGCAGGCCGCCTGGGCCTGGAGAGCCACATCCAGATCGGCGGCCGGAACGGTGGTGAAATACTGGGTGATATTTTGCTGCGTGTCGGCATTATCCCGGCCGCCCAGCTGGGCGTAGATGGCCGCTGTTTGATCCGCGGTCATGCCGGTGCAGCCGCGAAATGCCATGTGTTCCTCGGCGTGGGCCGACCCGGGAAAGCCGGGCGGCGTCTCATCCCCGCCCACCTTGAAGTTCAGCTCGACCGTGACCACGGGCGCCAGCGCATTGCGCACGATGACTACCTGCAAACCGTTGGACAGGGTGGCGCGGGTGACAGAACTGGGGTCCGCAGCGTTGCAGACGCGATGCGCCAGCGGTAAGCAGGAACAGCAAAGGCAGCAGAGCTTTAAACTTCACTTTCATTTCTCCGATGGGGGATTCTCGCCGGTGGCTTTCTTTAGACGCGCTGTTTCCAGTTTTGCACGCCGGGGGCGCGCTCGACTACCAGGTCGACGATTGGAAACGACAGCCGCCACGACGACTCCCGGGTGTCCTATATCCGCTGCTTCCCCCCGAAATTCCTGGCGGTGCCATTCAAGCCGTGTTCGGCTTGATTGGGAAAGCGATGATGGCATCGCAGTCCTTTCAAGCCTCACAAATTCCGCATGGAATGGGCCACCCTCACTTTGTTATCCCGATGCGTGGGATCCGCAGTTCTCCACTCCAACGGCATGACGTCCACGCCGACCTTCAGGCTGTGTTTTGCGCCCCCGAGCAGAACCCCGCGAATGGGGCTGACGTCGCTGTAATCCCTGCCCCAGGCCAGGGTGATGTGCCCATCGGAGGGCACGCAGTTGTTGGTGGGGTCGAAGTCCACCCACCCAAAGCGGGGGCACCAGGCCGCACACCAGGCATGCGAGGCGTCGGAGCCCACCAGGCGGGGCCGGCCGGGAGGAGGAAGTGTGCGCAGATAGCCGCTGACGTAACGCGCCGGAAGTCCAAGCGAGCGCATGCAGGCAATCTGCAGATGAGAGAAGTCCTGGCAAACCCCGCGCCGCTTTTCGAAGAAGGTCTCGACCGGCGTGGTCACCTCGGTCGCCTTGGCGTCAAAGCGGAAATCCTGATGGATGCGGGCAGTGAGATCGAAGACCGCCTCGAGCAGCGGCCGCCCCTGGCGGAAACGAGGCCTGGGCGTAAGCGGCCAGCTCCGGCTTGGCGGAGACGCGGATCGAATCGAAGACAAACTGGTAAGCGTTCAGCCCCGCCTGGCTGTGATCGTCCGGGCACCGTGTCGCGCACCGTCTCCCAGGCTGGAGATTCAGAGAAGGGAGGCTGGGGCACGGCATGCACCTCCAACTCGCTGCTCGCCTCCACGGTCATCCGGGTGTGCGACTCGGGCAGCGTAAACGAGCTGACGGTGTTGCCGAAGTAGTCGATATGGGTGGTCGCGTGAAAAGGCGGCACAGGCCAGACGGATAATTCACTGGCCCGGCGTCTCTGCCCGGGAAGATCGCGGGGCGTAAGGCGAACCACGTGATGCGAGACCGAAACCGGTTGTACATAGTCGTAGATGGTTTGGTGCCGGACACGGTAAATCACGTGGCACGCTCCATTTCCGCGTGGCTGAAATAAGTGTTGGCGATGGCTTCCGCGAATGCGGGCAAGGCGGCCCCCAGCTCTTCGAGCAGGCCATCCAGGCGGGTGCGGTTGCTCCCGGTGTGCGCCTCGCAGAGCAATTCGACATCCGCATTCGAGCAGCCTAGCCGCCGCCGCTTCCATCTGCCTCTGCTTCAAGAGCGGCCAACCGCTTCCCGAAGGCATGCTGGAGAGCCCACCACAGTGCCGCGCCAGATCCTTCAGCTGGAAGGCGAGCGAGCGCGGATTGGCTTCGTCATTCATGAGCAGATCGAGCACCGGCGCAGCCTGCAGGACGGTGAAGTAGCGCGAGCGGTAGGTGATGGAACTGTCGGCCACCTCCAGCAGCATCTCCAGCGACGGCCAGTTCTCCGGATCAACCGGGACCACGATCGCGCGCAGCAGCTCGATCAACTGCACGGAACGCTCGATACGCCGGCCGATGTTGAGAAAGTGCCAGCCGGGTCCGCGGGTGATGTTGCCGGCTTCAATGCCACGCAAGGCGGCCAGCGTGAGGATGCAGCTGTTCAACACCGCCAGCGCGTCCGCCGCCGAGACATAGCCCCAGGCGACGCGGTCCGAGGCCCGGGCAAGGCTGCCCATCTGGCTCACGATGCGCAGCAGATCGGTCGAAAGGCGGTCCCGGACCTGGGCCGCGGCGCGCGTAGCCCGGCTGAGATTGGCGTTGAGGCTGTCGCTGCGCTGCTCTTCAAAGATGAGCGAGAGTATCTCCTTTTCCAAATCTCCCTGCTGGTCGAGCTTGCCTTGCGGATCGTCCTTCGCCAGACGCGAATAGGGAGACTCCAGGCACTCATACAACTGCATCAACGATCGCCACCCGGCGGTCTCCGGAGCCCAGGATTCGCCGGTCATGCGCACCAGGATGCAACGCAGGACGCGGGCCAGATGCTCACACCGTTCGGCATAGCGGCCCAACCAGAAAAGATGTTCGGCGGCGCGGCTGGGCAGATCGCTGCTGACCCCGCGATGCAGCTCCACGGGCAAATCCCGAGGACGGCGCATGGTGAAATGGTCGACCGGCTGACGGGAAAGCACCCAGGTGTCCTTGCTGCCGCCGCCGTGCTGCATGGAGACGATGGGGGAGTCGGGCGATGGGGAAACCCGGGTCAATCCCCCCGGCATCACGATCCAGCTGTCTCCCGCGGCCGCGATATAGACCCGCAATACCACCCGCCGCGGCATCAGGCCGCCGTCTGACCATACCGGGACGCTGGACAGGTTGAGCAGCTCCTGCCCGACAAACTCGTTGGGCCGCTCCTCCAGCTGGTCGAGGATGCGCGCACGTTCCGTGGGCGCGAGTCTGCCCCCGAAGACCGGCTCCATGCCCTTGGCAGGAAAAGCCGGCTTGATGACCAGAAAATCCAGGTTCTCGCGCACATAGCGCCGAGCCCTGGGCTGGCCGCACCACCAGGTAGCCACTGAGGGCAGCGCCAGGCGCTCACCCAGCAAGCTGCGGCTGAGGCCGGGGAGAAAGGGAATAAACGCCGAGGTTTCCAGCAGCCCGCTGCCCAGGGCATTGGCAACCGCTACGTTGCCGGCGCGGACCGCCTCGACCAGGCCAGGCACTCCAAGATAGGAGTCGGAACGCAACTCGAGGGGATCGCAAAAGCCATCGTCCATGCGCCGCAAAACCACGTCCACCGGCCTGAGCCCTTCGAGCGACTTGAGAAAGACCTGGTTCTCCCGCACCGTCAGATCTCCTCCCTGGACCAGGGTGAAGCCGAGATAGCGGGCCAGGTAGGAGTGCTCGAAGTAGGTCTCGTTCAGCGGTCCGGGGGTAAGCAGCACCACCCGCGGATGGGTGCGCGGGGAAGGGGAAAGGCGCAGCAGGGTCTCGCGAAAGGCGCGGAAAAACCCGGCCAGCCGGTGCACCTGGGCTTCGCGAAAGAGGTCGGGAAAGGTCTCCGCCATGACGATGCGGTTTTCCAGCGCATAGCCGGCGCCGGAAGGAGCCTGGGTGCGGTCGGAGATCACCCACCATTGGCCATCGGGCGAGCGCGCCAGGTCGACGGCCAGCAAATGAAGGTAGGTGGACGCCGGAACGGGGACGCCGTGGCAGGCGCGCCAGAAGGCTGGGTTGCCAAACACCAGCGCGGAGGGAAGATCCCCGTTCAGGAGCAAGCTTCTGGGGCCCGTAAAGATCGGCAAGAATGGTGTTGAGCAGGCGGGCGCGCTGGATCAGGCCCGCTTCCAGATAGCTCCATTCCGCGGGCGGGATGAGCAGCGGAATCGGCATCCAGACTCCACGGGCGGTCGGTTCCCAGCGGATCGCCATAGACGTTGTAGCTGACGCCGTTTTCCCGGATACGCTGCCGTGCGATCTGCCAGCGGTGGGCCAGCTCCTTGCCGCCGAGCGAAGACAAGGAAGCGATGTACCGGTCCCAGTGGGGACGAAGCACGCCGGGCTCCACGCACATCTCGTCGTAAACGCCAGGAGCCTGGCGATAGTCGGCGGTCAGTAGCGGGTCGTCCAACGTCTCGGGCATGCTATAGGGCTTGCGGGCTCCGGCGTAGATCCAGGGTCAAGGGAAACTCCACGTTGCGCTCTTTGCGGTGGAACGGTAATAGGGCCCGGGGTGTGGCCAAAACTGGTGAACCTGGCCAGGCGCCGGCTCTCGGCTTCATACGCGTTCACGGGAAATTGCTCGTTGGCTCGTCCGCCGGGATGCACTACGTGGTAGGTGCAGCCTCCGATCGCATGTCCCGACCAGGTATCCACGATGTCAAAGACCAGCGGGCTGTGGACGGGAATGTCGGGATGCAGGCAGGAGGCCGGCTGCCAGGCCCGGTAGCGGACACCGGCGACGAACTCGCCTGCTTCCCCGGTTGGATGCAGCGGCACTGGGCGGCCATTGCAAAGCACGGCGTAACGGGGAGCGATCATCCCCGTCACCTTCACCTGCAAGCGCTCCACCGAGGAATCCACACTGCGGGCGGTGCCGCCGCTGGAGGCCTCTTCGCCCAAAACGTTCCAGGGTTCGAGCGCGTGCCGCAGCTCCAGTTGGATGCCGCGCGCGCTCACCGAGCCGATGAGAGGAAAGCGAAACTCGAAGTGCGGAGCGAACCATTCGCTGCGGAAGCCATATCCGGCCCGGGTAAGATCGCTCACCACGTCTTCCCAATCGAGCTGCACGAAGTGGGGCAGCATGAAGCGGTCGTGCAGGCTGGTTCCCCAGGCGATCAATTTTTGCCGGTAAGGCTTGCGCCAGAACTGCGCGATCAGCGCCCGCACCAGGAGTTGCTGGGTAAGGCTCATGCGCGCGTGGGGCGGCATCTCAAAGGCGCGCAGCTCGAGCAGGCCGAGGCGCGACCCGGCGCCTTCCGGCGGATCGAGCTTGTCGATGCAGAACTCGGCGCGATGGGTGCTCCCGGTCACATCGGTAAGCAGATGGCGGAAGAGGCGATCGGCCAGCCGCGAGGACACCGGGGTTCCGCCCCGTTCGGGAATCTGGTCGAAGGCAATTTCCAGCTCATAAAGCGACTCGACACGCCCTTCGTCGACCCGCGGATGCTGGCTGGTGGGACCAATGAACAAGCCGGAGAGCAGATAGGAAAGCGAAGGATGGTTTTGCCAGTAATTGACCATGCTGCGCAGCAGGTCGGGGCGGCGAAGAAACGCGCTGTCATCGGCCGTGGGGCCGCCGATCACCAGGTGGTTTCCGCCGCCGGTCCCGGTGTGCTGCCCGTCGAGCATGAACTTCTCCGTTCCCAGGCGGGTCTGGCGAGCCAGCTCGTACACCGACGTGATGTTCTCGACCAGAGCGTCCCAGCTCGCGGCGGGCTGGATGTTCACCTCGATCACGCCGGGATCGGGAGTGACTTTGAAGACCGAGATACGGGTATCATTGGGCGGGGTGTAGCCTTCGAACACCACCGGCATGGAGAGATGCGCGGCGGTGTCTTCGATGGCGGCGACCAGGTCAAGATAGTCCGCGAGGTAATCGACCGGCGGCATGAAGATAAAGAGCTTGCCCTCGCGCGCCTGCACGCAGAGCGCCGGCCGGGTGAGGGTTAACGCTTGCTGGTCATCCTTCTTGGGCTTGGCCTTATCGGCGGCGGACTCCGGCTCATCGGCGAAAGGCGGATTGAAGAACCGGCCCATCTGGCGTTCCGGCCGCGGGGGCAGCTTGTCCCGCCGCCGGAAAGGGTCGGTATCGAAGGCGTAGGTGACGTCTTCCGGCTTGGTCCAGGGCAGCGATTCGAGCGGCAGACGGTACCCCATGGGCGAGTCGCCGGGAGTCAGAAACATGCGCTTTGACAGCGGGAACCAGGGCTGGCTGGTCCATCGCGGAGTACCGGACCGGGTGGGGATGCGGCGCAAGGGAAGCACAAAGCCGATCGGCTGCTCCGCGCCTTGTTCAAAGATGTGCGCCAGCTTCGCCCGCTCGGGAAAGTCTTTGAGCTTAGGGTCGAGCGGATCGATGATTTCCGGCAGCCGCCGCTCCTTCCACAAGTGGAAGAAGATGTCTTCATAGGCGGTGATGGTGAAGGCAGAACTCACTTGCAGGCGACGGGTGAGGGCTTCGAGAAACTTGCGCGCTTCGGGTGCGCCGTAGCCGTAATCTTTGCCGTCCTCGGCGAAGAGGCTTTGGTTCTCCCAGATGGGAACGCCATCTTTGCGCCAGTAACAACCCAGGGCCCAGCGGGGCAGCTCCTCGCCGGGATACCACTTGCCCTGCCCGAAATGGAGCAGCGCGCCGGTGGAGAAGCGGTCGCGCATTCTGTACAGCAGTTCCACCGCGAGCTTGCGCTTGGCCGGGCTCATGGCGGTGGTCGACCATTCGCTGCCATTGCGATCGTCGAGCGAGATGAAGGTCGGCTCGCCGCCCATGGTGAGGCGCACGTCTCCCACTTGCAGATCCACATCCACCTGGTGGCCCAGCGCCTCGATCTGCTGCCATTGTTCCTCGGTGTAGGGCTTGGTGACCCGCGGGGATTCGTAGATCCGCTGCACGGTCATGGAGTAGCTGAAATCCGTCTTGCAAAATTCCAGGGGACCGGAGATGGGAGCGGCACTGCCCACATCGGGAGTGCAGGCGAGCGGGATATGTCCTTCGCCGGCCAGCAGCCCTGAAGTGGGATCGAAGCCAACCCAGCCGGCGCCGGGGAGAAAGACCTCAGTCCATGCGTGCAGATCGGTAAAGTCGCTGGAAGCTCCGCCGGGCCCTCGAGCGGTTTCACGTCGGCGGTGAGTTGGATCAGGTAGCCGGAGACGAAGCGGGCCGCCAGCCCCAGGTTGCGCAGGATCTGCACCAGCAGCCACGCAGAGTCGCGGCAGGAACCGGTGCCCAGGGTGAGCGTCTCCTGGCAGCTCTGCACCCCGTGCTCCAGGCGGATGACGTAGCCGATGTCGCGCTGCACCCGTTGATTGAGGCTGACCAGAAAATCGAGGGTGGGCGTGCTGATCCGCGGCACCTGGGTAAGGAAACGCGGCGAGCTTGGGGCCCGGCGTCTCGGCTTCAAGAAAAGGGCGCAGTTCGCGGGCAAGGGAGCTCTCGTAGGTAAATGGGATTTTCTCCGCGTACGGCTCGAGGAAGAAATCGAAGGGATTGAAGATTGCCATTTCGGCAACCAGATCCACCTCAACTAAGAACTCCGTCGTCTTTTCCGGGAATACCAGGCGGGCAAGATAGTTGGCCTGCGGGTCCTGTTGCCAGTTGATGAAGTGGTTTTTGGGGAAGCACTTTGAGCGAGTAGGCCAGGATCGGAGTACGGCAATGGGGGGCCGGGCGCAGCCGGATGGTTTGCGGCCCGAGCATCACTGGACGGTCGTAACGATAGTGGGTCTTGTGATTCAGCGCAATGTGAATTGCCATAGGGCGGAGTTCCTATAGCTTACATGCGCCTTTGGGAAGTACCGCCGGCGAAAGATGGCGGTCCCTCGCCAGTATGATGTTTTCATGTCACTGACTACCCCCGTTGCCTCCGAAGTTCTCGCTCGCGCCAGGAAGATCAAGCTGTTCCTCATGGACGTGGACGGCACGCTGACCGACGGCAGCGTCAACCTTATTTCCCTGCCGAACGATGGCGGTGTGGCGGAGATGAAGGCTTCAATTCTCAGGATGGCATGGGGTTGAAACTCGCGCACACCATGGGCATCCGCACCGGCTTCATCACGGGAAGGAAATCTCCCGCAGTTTCGCAGCGCGCCCAGGAGTTGGAAGTGGAGTTCGTCTACCTGGGCCAGGCAACCAAGATGGCCGCCTTTGACGAGTGTCTGCAGAAGGCCGACGTACAGGCAGACGAAGTGGCCTACATGGGCGACGATCTGCCCGACATGCCGGTGGCCAAGCGCGCCGGCCTGGCAGTTGCCGTTGCCAACGCGGCTCCGGAGCTAAAGGCCATCAGCCACTATGTAACCACCAGAGGAGGCGGAGACGGCTCGGCTACGGGAAGTAGTGGAACTTATCCTGAAGGCCCAGGGAAGATGGGAAGAGGCAATTCCCCGGGCACTCGCCTAATCCTCTTCGGCTGTCAAACTTATTCTGGGAATAAGTCGTCTAAGAGCCAGAAATGCTGCGCATTGGGTACCTTTTTGACCCCACACAAGGCAACCTTCGCCTTCTGGCACAGAGGGTAGGTTATAGTGAGAGTAATGCGCTATAAGCAAGCCAAAGATCACGTGCGGCACCCGTGGAAGCTCGCCCTTGCTCTTTGCTGCGCCCTGCTGCTGATTTTCGGCGCGACGGTTCAGGTTGCGCACGTTCATACCGCCACAGACGTGTCTCACGCCGGTTGCGCTCTTTGCGCCACCGCGCACGTAGCCATTTCTCCGGCAGCACCCATCGCCGTGCCCCTCGCGGCGAGACAGATGGCGGCGCCCGTCGCCGATCTGCAACCGGCGTTTGCGCGCCGTTCCCTGGATTTTTCGCTCTACACCAGACCCCCTCCCGTTGACATTGCTTTCTCCTAAGGCAATTTCAGCAACCAGACTAGTCCCCCGGGGGTCGGTATATGTACTCGTTTCCCAGACGTTTCGTCTTTCTTTTTTCCCATTTCTTTTGCTGTCGCCGGCGTTCCATCTTTATGCCCAGACGGCAGCCGGCACCATCGCAGGAACGGTCACCGATGCTTCGGGTGCGGTGATACCCGGCGCCACCGTCACCATCGAAAACCCGGTCAGCGGGCTCTCGCGGACCGCCAAGACGGACGCGGCCGGCCAATATCGTTTCAGCAATCTGCCCTTCAACCCCTATCACCTGGTTGCGCAACGCGCCCGGCTTTTCACCCTTCACCGCGGATGTACCGGTGCGTTCCTCCGTCGCCGTCTCGCCCATCATCAAATTGCAGGTGGGAGGAGCCTCCACCACGGTTACGGTTACGGGAGACGACCTGCTGGAGAATGACACCTCACTCCACACCGACATTGACCGCAATCTGATCGAGAAGCTGCCGCTGGAAAGCTCGTCCTCCTCGGTGAGCTCGCTGGTGACACTCTCCACTCCCGGAGTAGCCGCGGATTCCAATGGGCTCTTCCATGGGCTCGGCGATCACGCTTCCAATTCTTTTTCCGTCGACGGCCAGCCGATCACCGATCAACAAAGCAAGGTTTTCTCCAACCAGATTCCTTCCAATTCCATCCAGTCGATCCAGGTCATTGCCGGTGCGCCGCCCGCCGAGTACGGAGATAAGACCAGCCTGGTGATTCAAGTAACCACGCGATCCGGTCAGGGTCTCACCAAGCCAACGGGCAGTATTACCTCCTCCTACGGATCATTTGGCTCGGCCACGGGTGGCATTGATATTGGCTACGGTTCGCAAACCTGGGGTAACTTCTTCGAGCTCGATGGATTGAATACCGGCCGCTTCCTCGATACGCCGGAGTTTGTGGTCTTCCACGACAAGGGAAATGAACAAAATGCCTTTGATCGGGTGGATTATCAATTCACGCCGGTCGATGCCGTGCACCTGAACCTGAACTACAGCCGATCCTGGTTTCAGACCCCGAACAGCTACGACAACCTGAATGTGCTCGATCAATTTGGCAACGACGTGGGCGATACCGATCAGAAATCCGAGATCCAGACGTTTGATATTGCGCCCACCTACACCCGGATCATTGGGAAGAGTTCGGTATTTAACTTCGGCCCTTACATCCGGAAAGATAGCTATCAGTACTTCCCCAGCGAGAACCCGCTGGCCGATCTTGGTCCCCCGAATCTGCAGAACCAAACCATCGCCCAGTACCGGACGCTCACCAATGCCGGGGTCCATTCCGATCTGACTTACAACAAAGGGAACCAGAGCATCAAGGGCGGCGTGTTCTACGCCCAGACCTTCCTGCGGGAGCGTGACAGTCTGGGCATCGTGAATCCAACCTTCAACTCACCCTGCCTGAATGCCGCGGGAAGTCCCGTGGACGGATTCACCAGCCCCGCGGAATGCGCCGCTGCGGGATACCAGCCCAACATCGCGCTTCAACCCGGTCCTGTTGCCCTATGACCTCACTCGGGCGGGCAGCAATTACAACTACTTTGGCCACGCGGATATTAAGGAACTGGCGCTCTATATCGAAGATTCGATCAAAGCCGGCAACTGGCTATTCAATCTAGGCATACGGGGCGACCTTTACAACGGCTTGGCCACCGCCTCTCAGGCAGAGCCGCGCGTTGGTCTTTCCTACAGCGTGAAGCCTACCAGCACCGTGCTGCGCCTCTCTTATGCCCGTACCCTGGAGACGCCCTTCAACGAAAATCTTGTGCTCTCCAGCCAGGGTTGCGCCAACGAAGTGCTCTCTCCGTTGCTCTCTTGCACAGCCGGGGTGCAGGGCACGCTGCAGCCGGGCTTTCGCAATGAATTCCATGCCGGCTTGCAGCAGGCTTTCGGAAAAAATATCGTCTTCAGCGGCGAATACATCTGGAAGTACACCCATAACGCATTCGACTTCAGCGTTCTGGGCAACACCCCCATCACCTTTCCCATCGATTGGCACAATTCGAAGGTCCCCGGCTTCGCATTACGCACCGATGTGCCCAACTTTCATCACATCTCGGCGTTCGTGGTGATGTCCTCGGTGGCCGCGCGCTTCTTTCCGCCGCAGGTTGCTGGAGCAGGCGCTACCGTCGGCCAGCCCGGATTGCCCTTCCGCATCGATCATGATGAACGCTTCAACCAGACGACGCACGTGCAATACCAACTGCCCTTTCTCTGGAGCCCCTGGATCGGCTTCAACTGGCGCTACGACAGCGGCCTCGTTGCCGGATCGGCGCCCTGCTACAACCCGCTCTCGAACGATCCAAACAGCGCGTGCGCAGACACTTCGACCTCATTCAACGGCCAGCCGGCAGTGGACCTCAGCGGCTTGACCGCAGACCAGCAGTTTGAAGCGGGTCTCACTTGCGGAGACATCAAGGCCACGCCCACCACGCCCCTGCCCACACCCTGCCTGGCGTCTGAGTATGGCTCCACGCTGTTCGAGATTCCGGCCCCGGGCACAGGCGATAACGACCGTAATCCCTCCCGCATTCGACAGCGGAGCCTCTTCGACGTCTCCCTCGGAGAAGACAATCTCTTCCGCGGGGATCGCTACAAGTGGAGTCTCCAGGTGACGGGCGTGAATATCGCCAACAAGACCGCGCTTTACAACTTCCTCTCCACCTTCAGCGGCACGCACTACGTCACGCCGCGTTCGTTGACAGCGGAACTCGGATTCCACTTTTAAGGAAACTCCGTCGCTGCCACGAATCACGGGGTGGCCCAAGTCCAAGTGCGCGCGCATTTAAGGTATGTTTGAAAAAAGCACAAATTTCCCGGTGAGTTCAATAGCGCTGTACCCAGAGACGCACCGCGATGGAAGACTCGAAACCGACTCTCGGCGCAAACGAGTTAAAGCATAATAGCGTCTCGTTTGCCGGAGCCGTGGCCCTGTCCGCTGCCTTCATGGGCCCCGCGGTCAGCGTCTTCTACGATACCGTCCCGGCAGCAGGAGTTGCGGGCGCGGCCTTCCCTCTCTCCTACATTTTTTCCATGGTCGCCGTCCTCTTCGTTGCCTCCAGTTCATTGCCTTCTCCCGCAAAATACAGAGCGCCAGCTTCGCGTTTGCTTATGCTTCCGAAGGCCTGGGGACCAGATTCGGTTTCATGACCGGCTGGATCGCGCTGCTCGCCTATGCCATGGCGGCCCCTCTGAACTACGCCGGCTTCGCCATCATGATCTCCGAATTCATGCAGCGGCAGTTTGCCGTGCAGGTCTCCTGGATCTGGTTCTTCGTCGCTGCCAGCCTGGCCGGCAAGCCTGCTTTCGTGTTTCGGCATCAGCCACTCGACCCGCGCCACCCTGATCTTCCTGGTGCTGGAAATGGTGGTGATGAGTGCCCTATTCGGCTCCGTCATCTTTGGTGGAGCACAAAATTCAGTGCAGCCCTTCCTGTATCGCAACGCGCCCCATGGCATCAGTTCCCTGGGCGCCGGCATGATCTTCGGCATCCTCTCCTTTACCGGCTTTGAAGCCGCCGCCAATCTGGGCGAAGAAACCCGGAATGCCGCGCACACCATTCCCCGCGCCATCGCTTTCTCCGTCATCTTCATTGGCCTGTTTTATATCGTCGGCGCTTATGTCGGAGACATCGCCTTCCACAACAACGCGGAAGCGATTACCAACAACGCCGCGCCCTACGATACGATTTGCCGCCGCTTTTGGGGCAACCGCTGGGCCTGGGTGCTGGACCTGACAGTGCTCAACAGCGTCTTTGCCAACGCCATCGCGGGCCAGGTCTCGATGGTGCGAAACCTCTTCGCGCTGGGCCGTGCCGGCGTCTTGCCGGGCCTCCTGGGACGCACCCACCGTTCCGGTGTGCCCTTTCATGCCATCGCCTTCGACCTTGCCTTGTGCATGCTGATCGGCCTGTCTATGGGAATCTGGCTGGGCGCCTGGGGCGCGTTCAAGCTGATGGCCACGATCATGTCGATCGGACTCATCCTGGTTTACGCGCTGGTTTCCTCGGCATCTGCCTTCGTACTTTCTGCGCCGGCACCGCAGCGAGTTTTCCCGCATCCGCCATCTGCTGGTCCCGGTCATCTGCGTGCTACTGCTGTTGCCACCGCTGTACGGCACCATTTGGCCGGTGCTCAGCTTTCCGTATAACCTCGCACCCTATATCGTGATCGCATGGGTCCTGATCGGCGGCTACCGGTTGATGAGTGGCCAACGCGGCATGAATTTCACCCCTCGCCTGGGCACGTCGCTGGGCGAATAAACTCCAGAGAGGAATGACAAGATGTCTTTGAAAACAGAAGATGTTTCCCTGAACGGAGCCGGTGTCGCGGTCCACCATCCTCTGGATCCGCTCACTGCGGGTGAGATCACAGAGGTCGCGCGCATTCTCCAGGACCACTTCCAGTGGGGCCCCGACTTGCGGGTCGAGACCATCGACATCAACGAGCCCGCCAAGGATGTGGTGCGCCACTACGACCCAGAAAATGCGCCGGCTCGCGTCGCGCGTTTCCATGTCTATCAGCATGGGGTCATGGGCGTGTGGCAGGGCTTGGTGGATCTCGGCAGCGCCAAAGTTATCTCGAAGACCTTTCGCGAGAAGGCACGGCCGATGCTCGCCGTCCAGGAGATCCTGCAGATCGAAGCGACGGTCAAGGCCGATGCTCGTTTCCAGGAGGCGTTGCGCCGCCGCGGCCTGCTCGCCGAGCTCGAGTACATCTGCGTCGATCCCTGGACCACCGGCGACTTCAACATCCCCATCGAGCAAGGGCGCCGGGTTCTCAACTGCTTCATCTGGATGCGCATGTTCCCCCTCGACAATTACTATGCCCACCCGGTCGAGGGACTGCACGCGCTGATCGATGTGAGCACGCTTGGAAGTGCTGGATGTCCATGATCATTTCGCAGCCAATGGAGATTACATTCCGGTTCCGCGTACGCCGCTGAATTACGATGCCGAGCTTTTGCATAAGTTTCGCAAGCCGTCGGCCCGCCTCGATGTGGTGCAGCCCGATGGCGCCTGGTTTCGTGGTGCAGGGCAACCACGTGACCTGGGAAAACTGGGACTTTCGCGTGGGCTTCAATGGGCGCGAAGGATTGGTGCTTTACACCATCGGCTATACCCAGGACGGCAAACGCCGGCCCATCGTCTATCGCGCCTCCATCGCCGAAATGGTGGTGCCTTACGGCACGCCGGAGAGAAGCCACTACCGTAAGAACGTCTTCGATAGCGGCGAACTCGGCTTCGGCCGCATGGCGAACTCGTTGACGCTGGGTTGCGATTGTCTCGGCGTGATCCATTATTTCGATGCCGTGGTATCGGACCTGTTCGGCACTCCGCGCACCATCGAAAGGTGCATCTGCCTGCACGAGGAAGATGCCGGCATGTCGTGGAAGCATTTCGATCTGCGCACCGACCGCACCGAGGTGCGCCGGGCGCGACGGCTGGTGATCTCGTCTATTTCGACCATTGGCAACTACGAATATGCGTCCTATTGGTATCTGCACCAGGATGGGCGCATTGAATATGAGATGAAGGCAACAGGGATCATCAACACAGCGGGTTGCATTCCTGGCGAGCCGGGAAAATTTGGCACCGAAGTAGCGCCAGGCATTGTCGGCCACATCCATCAGCATATTTTCTCCGCCCGGCTGGATATGGAAGTGGACGGGCCGAACAATACAGTGACGGAGTGCGACACGATCGCGCTGCCCATGGGGCCCGAGAACCCATACGGCAATGCCTACTATGTGCAGGAGACAGCGCTCAAAACAGAAGGGGAAGCGCAACGCGACTTCGATTTTTCGAAGATGCGCTACTGGAGAATCACCAACCCCAACACCACCAACTGGGTGGGCAAGCCAACCGCGTATAAGCTCGAAGCGCGCTCGCCAGTACAGCCTTTTACTCATCCCGATAGTCCGTCGGGCAAGCGGGGACGCTTCCTGCAGCATCAGCTTTGGGTGACGCCCTTTGATGAAAATGAGCGCTACCCGGCAGGCGAGTTCGTAAACCAATCCACCGGGGATGATGGTCTGCCTGCGTGGACCGCCAAGGACCGGGCCATTGAGAATACCGACGTAGTGCTTTGGCACAGCTTCGGGGTGCACCACCTGCCGCGTCCGGAAGATCATCCGGTACAGTCCTGCGTGGTCTGCGGCTTCACGCTCGCGCCGTCCGGCTTTTTCGACCAGAATCCGGTGATCGATCTGCCACCGATGAAGAACGCAGCCAGCTGTTGCGCTCATGCCGCTGACTGACGGGGGCGGGGCGAAAGGGAACCGCAGATCCCTCGGCTAGGGAGCAATTACACGGGCGACAAAAGCTTTGGGTGCCCCATTTGCCCCGATTCCTGCGGAGGCTTGTGGCGTTGATACACCCCATGCGCCTTTCCTTAATGAAAGGCGCACACGCGGACCTCTCTAGCACAGCGTGGCAGGAAATCGGGGTCAAGCCGTACTTTGGCTTGAGTGGGCTACCATGCCTCCCCCACTCGTTTGTCATTAGGAGCAAAGCCGACCTGTCCCGGCGTGCCGTGGAGGGACCTGCGGTTCCCTTTCCCCACCGACGAAGCCTTCTGGAAGATCTTCTGCATTTTTTCCCCTTCAACCCGATCCAGCATGCACTTCTTCCGCGCGCAGAGCCAGACCCCGCGCGACCGAAATAAACTCATCCCCGGTTCGAATGCGCTCCTCCCCAAACCGCTCCTTGAAGATACGACGAACCGCAGGCACCAGCGAACTACCACCGGTAAGAAAGACCCGATCGACCTGGCGACGGCGGACACCCGAGTTTTCCAGCAGCGAATCGACGCACTGCTCGATACTGTGTAGCTCGTCAGCGATCCAACCTTCAAACTCCGCGCGCGTGACAGCGATGCGGAGGTCCATGCTGCCATC
This sequence comes from uncultured Acidobacteriaceae bacterium, assembly GCA_963736535.1. Classification (GTDB taxonomy): domain Bacteria; phylum Acidobacteriota; class Terriglobia; order Terriglobales; family Acidobacteriaceae; genus PALSA-350. The sequence continues at coordinate 41,640 of CAVTPN010000001.1, read as the reverse complement.
ACGAAAATGGAACTCCGCTACCTCGGAATGAGATAGCTCAAACTTAACTCGCTGAACCGCCTGGTGAAGGTGGTAACCGAGATCTTCATCGATCAACGTGATCAACGCTTCGATCTTCTCCGGTTCCAGGGCGCGAAGACGAGCGCTCTTCAAAATCTCCACCACGTTCGCCGTGCGCAAAAAGGACAAGTAATGCCAGCGCTCCAGGTTGGCATAAATCCACGCCGGCACCGCGGGCAAAATCTTGTTGAGCGAACGCGCAAACGATTCCGACCCCAGCGCGGGGGAGACGAGCTTGCGCACGATCCTGGCGTCGAAGGCATCGCCGGCCAGACCGACACCGCTGTTGCCGAGCAGATCCTGCGGCTTGCGGCCGCGCTTGCGCACTCCGGGGCCAACATGCAACAAGGAAAAATCACTAGTCCCGCCGCCGAAATCACCGATCAGGATGAGCTCGTCGTGATCGAGAGTTGATTCGTAGGCGTAAGCTGCCGCCACCGGCTCCATTTCAAAATCCACCCGGTCGAACCCGGCCTCCGCGAACGCCTGCCGTAAGCGAGAGAGAGCAAACTCCTGATCTTCTTCAGTCTCCGCGCCGACAAACCGCACCGGGCGGCCCACCATGGCATAACCAATAGCAGTCTGGAAGGTGCGTTCGGCGTGGCGGCGCAGATCGGCGAGTATGCGGGAGATCAGATCCTCGAGTGTGCAATGGCGGCCGAATACCGCCGTTCCTGTGAGTGTGCGATCCGAAAGGTAGGATTTGAGCGACTGAATCAGCCGGCCCTTGTTCTCCGCCGCCAGGTAATGCTCGATCGCAGACGGGCCGGTCCACGTGTGCGTTTCTTTCCGGCACCCCGTGTTTGATCTGCTGCAGGTAGAGCACCGAGCGAAAGGAAAACGTCTCGCCGGTGTTGGTGGGGAAGGCGACCAGTTCCACGGGCCCGTTGCCGGGCGCGCGCGCAACGGTGCTGTTGGTGGTGCCGAAGTCGATACCGATCGCAGGGACCTGATCTTGCGCTTGCTGCATTCTCTCCATTATTCCGCATGCCGGCCCCCAGACACGACTCCATACGATTCCGGGTCCGGGGCTATCATGGTTGTGAGGCGGTCGCATGAGAGCACGCCAGTATCGGAAGCTTATCCTGCGGTTCTTTCTCGTGGCCGCGGCCAGCCTTGCGCCATGGAACTCCGCGCGCAGCCTGGCGATGCCCCTTCCCGCGGTGGACTCTCCCCTCCACAAAGTGATCGTGATCGGGTTCGTTGGCGGCTTCGTCAGACACGATGATGCCAAGCACGCCGAAGTGAAATTTGCCGCGCATCTGCGCGATCGTTATGCCTCGGCGGTCGACGTGAAGGTATTCGGCAATCACTCGGGACCAGAGGCCCTCCGCTACGCCCTCCACATTCTGGACACCAACCGTGACGGCATCCTCACCGCCACGGAGAAAGGCCAGGCGAGAATCATCATCTTTGGGCACAGCTGGGGTGGAACGGAGACCGTCCTCTTGGCCCGCGCTTTCGAGCAGCAGCATATTCCCGTGCTGCTCACCATCCAGGTAGACACGATTGCCAAACCGGGCCAGGGAAATATCGCCATCCCCGAAAACGTTGCGCATGCCGTCAATTTTTATCAGTCCAACGGCCTGCTTCACGGACGCTCAGAAATCCTCGCCATGGACCCGGAACGTACCAACATCATTGGCAACTTTCACATGACCTATAAGGACCATCCTATCAATTGCGACCAGTTTCCCTGGTACTCCCGGGTCTTCACCAAGCCTCACATTGAAATTGAGAATGATCCGCGCGTATGGGCAGAAGCCGCATCGTTGATCGATGCCGAGCTGTCGGGCGCGCAGCCCATTGCCCAGGCGCAGTCCGTGGCGGCGCGCTAATCTCCCTGCATGTAACAGTGTTGGTTTCATAACCCCCGGTTTGCGAAGCCTCAAGTGACAATGCGAGAATGGCTTAATGCAGAGATCATGGGTAACGAAGATAAACCTGCTGGCTGCCGGTATTGTCCTCCTGGGGAGCGCAGCCGCCCAGCAGACGCCGGCGACCACGCCCGCGGCAAAGGCCAAGCCGAGCACGACAACCCAGCACAAGACTACGGCGCCGGCCAAGCCTAAGCCATTGGCGCTGGTCACCGACAAAGACAAGCAAAGCTACGCCATCGGTCTGAACGTGGGCAAGAGCCTGCACCGGGACTCCATCAACGTCGAACCCAAGTTTGTGCTCCAGGGAATAGAAGATGCCTTGGGCGATGGCAAGCTTCTGCTAACCGATGACCAGGTCAGGACGGTGATGACCGAGCTGCAGACCCAGGTGCGGCAACAGCAGGAAGAGAAGAGGCTCGCCCTGGCGGAAAGCAACAAAAAGGACGGCGCGGCATTCCTGGCTGCGAACGCCACCAAAGAAGGCGTGGTCACGCTGCCCAGCGGCCTGCAGTACAAAGTCCTGGTCGCCGGAACGGGCCCCAAGCCTACCGCCGACGACTCGGTCGTTTGCAACTACCGGGGGACGCTGCTCGACAACACGGAGTTCGATAGCTCCTACAAGCGTGGCCAGCCGATGACCTTCCGTGTCGGCGGAGTGATCAAGGGTTGGACGGAGGCTTTGCAATTGATGCCCGCGGGATCGAAATGGCAGCTGTTCATTCCCCCGGATCTCGCCTATGGTGACCGTGGGCAGGGCCCCGGTGGGCCGAACGCCACGCTCATCTTCGAGGTAGAGTTGCTCTCGATTCAGCCGGCCACTCCCGCGCCCGGCGCTGCTCCCCCGACTACGCCATAAGAGTTGATGGCAATACACTTGGTTCGTCAACCCAAGAGGAGAACCATGCGTCGAGAAAACCTGACTATCGCTTTGTTGTCGATCATCGCCGTCGCCCTGGTGGCGATCGCCGTCGAGCCGATCTTCGCTCCCCGCCCGGCGGAGGCGCAATCCGGGGCACCCTATCCGCTTTACATTGAGCCCGGCTCTGAGCTGTTACGCGCGCCGGACGGCAGCACCCAGGTCTACGGCAAGGTGATGGTGGACATGCGTACGGGAAAAATCTGGGGCTTTCCAACGCTCGCGCCACAGTCCTATCCCAGCAACAACCTGCAGAACAAGCCGCCCACCTCGCGTCCCTTCGAGCTGGGAAGGTTCGCGCTGGAAGACACCAACAAATAGGGCTTTTGCGGTTGTGAATACGTCGGGCGTTTTAGCCCCTTGAAATACGCAAAGGATGGGTGGCCCATTCAAGCCGTTCTTTGGCTTGAGTGGGTGCAAGCTTTAGCCGTGCCGCACAGCCCGCAACTATGAGGGCTTCAGAGCCTGCGTGAGAATCGTGGGATCATAATCGAGTCCCGAAGAGCCTGCCCTGAGCTTGTCGAAGGGGACAGCCTGTTCATCGCGTAGGCAGAGTCAGTTTGAGCAGCACAACTGCGTCTACATACATGCCTTGCCAACGGACGCCCAGGTGCAGATGCGGGCCGGTCACGCGGCCGGTAGCTCCGCTCAGGCCAAGGCGCTGTCCTTTGTGGACGCGATCTCCCACTTTCACCTCGATCTTGGACAAGTGCATGTAAAGCGTCGAGAACTGCTGCCCGTGATCGACCACCACCAGGTTGCCCTCATAAAACATGCCCTGGGCGATGATCACGACTCCATCGTTGGCGGCCACCACGGGCGTTCCCGAAGGAGCATGGAAGTCGGTTCCCCGATGGATGCTGGCTAGCTTGCCGTTGAACATGCGTCGCGTCCCAAAGGAATCGGTCGGCGTGAAGGGTACGGGCGATTGAAAGCTGCCGTTCCATAAGGGCTCGCTGATGGTGTGAGCGAAGGCCGCATCCTTTACCGCTTTATCGGCTGCAATACGCTGCAGCGTGGCGGCGTCTGGCGCTACAAATTTTTCCTCTACGTGCAGCGTGGTGGTCTTATAGGTACCCGGCAGCACCGTCACCTGCTGGCTGGCGTGTAGTTCCCCACCACCGGCTCCGGTCGCGGTAAGCTCCAGCGGATAAGTTCCCGGCGCCTGCTCCACGTCGACGCCGGCCAGCGCGTACCACGTGTTGCCCTGCTGAGCCCGCGTGAACGCCAGCGCGTGATCGAGCCATGTGCCATGGAGTGAATCCGCGGGCTGGTCGAGTTCGATCCGGAAGAGCGCGGGCGAACCGCTTTCCAGCCGCTGTGGAGACCAGCTGATAACCCGAAAATCCGCATTTTTCTGTGCGTTCAATGCCGGAAGGGCCAGGAGCAAAACGAACGCGAAACGGCGAATCTGGCGCAAGGACCGAAGAAGAGCTAGGGGATGGATCTTGAAGGCCACGGGCAACGGTAGCATACTGGAGCACGAGGATCGACTATATGCGACGCAGGACTTTTCTCTCGACTTCCGCTGCAGCAGGGCTGGGCGTTTTTGCCTGGGGCAGCCGTACCTTACAGGCCAACGCGGGAGACATACCGAAGCGTACTTTCGGAAAAACCGGCGAGCGCCTCACGATCGTAGGCCAAGCCGGCGGCCGTTTCCCCTTGTGCTCCTTCGACGACGCCAAAGCCGTCACCCTGCGCGCCTATGAACTCGGCATCAACTATTTCGATTGCGCGCGCCTTTACTGGGACGGCAAGTCGGAAGAGGTCTATGGCGCGGTACTGCCGCCATTCCGCAAGAACATCTTCCTCACCACGAAATCCGCGCAACGCAGCCGCAAGGGCGCTGAAGCGGATCTTGAGATGTCTCTGCGTGCGCTCAAGACGGACCACGTGGATCTGTGGCAGATGCACCAGGTAAGTACGCAGGAGGAAGTGGAGCAGATCTTCGCCCCTGGGGGCGCGATCGAAGCCTTCGAAGCCGCCAAAAAAGCGGGTAAGTGCCGGTTCATTGGCTTCACCGGCCACCATGATCCCCAGGTCCACCTGGCGATGCTGAAGAAATACGATCACTACGACACCATCCTCATGCCCCTGCATGCGGCCGATCCCGGGTACCAGAGCTTCGAAAAAAACGTGCTGCCGGTAGCCGTGGCGCGCGGCATGGGCATTCAGGGCATGAAGAGCACCGCCAATGCCAAGCTGCTGCAAGCCATTGCCTTGAAGGAGTGCCTCTCCTACGCTCTCAGTCTGCCCGTGCATTGCGTCGCGCTCGGCTGCACCACCGTCGGCCAGGTCGAAGACGATGTGCGCATCGCCCAGGAATTCAAGCCATTAGATGAAGCGCAGCTTGACCAGATCCGCGAAAAGGTGGCAAAGCTGAAAGGTCCGCAGTTGGAAGACTGGAAGATCAACACCGAAACCGCCACCGCAAGCACCTACCGGGATGGCGGATACGCTTGAGTGTTCAGGCTTCCTGAACTGACAGGAAGCCTGAGCTTACAAAACAGATCTGTTACTGTTTCCCATCTACAACCATCGTGGTATCCGCTCCCTTCCTCCCCGCAATTTCGCAACTTTTACTGTCCTGTTAGGGTCTTCTCGGTCGGCTGCGGCTTTGCTGCAGCCTTACCAAAGTCACGAACTCCCCTAACCAGGAAAGAAGGTACGAAATCGTGCGCATACGAATGACAGGTTTCACCATGTTTCTCGCGCTTTCGGGAATCTTGGTTGTGGCGGCCAAGACAGCTTCCGCCCAACAGGTTCCAGGACCTCACCCGGCTTACCTCCACGCGCTATCCGATTTACGCATGGCGCGCGCTTATCTGGATCAGATTGCATGGCCGCCTGTTCAGAAAGATGAAGAACACGCGATTCGTGAGATCGATGCTGCAATCGGCGAAATCAAGCGGGCCTCCATCGATGACGGGAAAAATCTCGAGGATCACCCTCCGATCGATGTCCACATGCGGCCCGACGGCCGCTTCCGCAAGGCTCTGGAGTTGCTGGACAAGGCGCACAACGATACCGCGCGGGCAGAAGACGTCCCCCAGGCAAGAGGCATGCGGGATCGCGCTGTAATGCATATCGACCAGGCCCACGGCACAGTGGACGATGCTATCCGGCGCATCCACTGGGAAGAGTGGAACGGGCTGTAATGGCCTCAACCCTCAGCCGGTGCTGAGGACTTTCTCCGGCAGGAGTCAGGGAATCATGAAGATCCATTCCCTGGCTCCTCCTGCACTAGCCTTATAGCTATTTCCCCTCACAATCTCTCCCCTTCGCCAAGCTGATACATTGATCCTGTTCATGGAGAAGTGGGAATGAAGAAGATGCTGCTTTGCGTGGGTGCCACGGTGTTGTTTTCTTTTGCGTCCGCCCAGGCGGCTGATCCGCCGGATGTGAAAGAAGGTCTCTGGTCGAGCCAAACGCAAACCATCGACAACCCCGGCAATAAGCGAGGCGGCGGCATTCTGACCATCTGCCGCAGCCACGCCTATGACCAATATGTGAAAGATCTTGCAGCCAAGATGCCAGGGTGCCAAAAGCTAAGTGAAAACCTGAGCGGGCATACGCTCACCACTGCCCTGCGATGCACCGTAGCAAATACTGTGATCGATACGAAGGAAACGGCCACTTTCCAGGCTGATACCGCAATCCACGCCGAGACGCATGCCACCTACACCCCACCGTTGTACGGCGTGAGCGACTCCACCATGATCATGGACCAGAAGTATCTCGGCAGTTGTCCTGCGGACATGCAGCCGGGAGACATGAAGGGCGCCGACGGAAAAATCGTCAATAGCTGGAAACACTAACGCGGATTACTTCTCCATCGTGAGCACGACCCGGAACCTCGCCTTTCCCGACATCATGCGCTCGTAAGCCTCGCTCGCCCGCTCCAGCGGGTAGCTTTCGTTCATCGAGCGCACGCCGGAGAGCACGCTGAACGCAAGCGTATCCTGTGAATCGAGCGACGTTCCTGAATACCAGCCTTTGACCTGCTGCGATTGCAAGAGAAGCTGGAGCGCGGGTACTTCCAACGAGGGTACGGCGCCCACGATCATGAAGGTCCCGGTGGGCATAAGGCCTCCGATCACTGACTTCATTGCGTCCGCGCTGGTCACGGTGGCAAGGATCACCTTGGCGCCCCCCAGCTTCTGCAACTCCGCTGCCGGATCCTGCACTGCATTATCGACGTAGTGCGACGCGCCAAGCTTCGTGGCGAGTGCCTCTTTGTCTGCTCCGCGTCCGATAGCGACGGTCTTGAATCCGCTCTTGGCTGCGTACTGAATGCCCAGATGACCCAATCCACCCAGGCCGATCACCGCAACCACGTCGCCCGGGCGGGCGCCGCTGTTGCGCAGGCAATTGAAGGTCGTGACCCCGGCGCACATGAGCGGCGCGGCTTCGACTGACGACAGCGCTTCAGGCACCGTGGCTAGAGCCGTAGCGGGCGCAACCAAATATTCTGCGTAGCCGCCGTCCCCGGTGAGACCGGTGACCAGGGTGCTGGTCTCGCAGGCAAAAAAATTCCCTCGCCGGCAACGGTCGCAGTAGCCGCAGTAGCCGCCATTCCAACCCACGCCCACACGTTCACCAACCTTCCATCGGGGAACGTTCGGGCCAAGGGCGTCGATGATCCCGATCACCTCGTGGCCGGGAACGCGCGGGTACTGAATCCCTGGAAACAATCCGTCCTTGGTCACGGAATCGCTGTGACAGACTCCGCAGGCCTGCACCTTGATGCGTACCGCACCGGACTGGGGCTCGGGAATCTCCCGTTCCACCATCTCCAATGGACCGCCGGCTTTAGCAACTTGCACTGCGCGCATTTTCGCCATGAAATCCCTCCAGAACAGCGTGGCCATTGTAAGGCCAGCTGATTAAGACTTCTTGACTCCTGGTTTTTGCAAAGTGACGCATCCGGCCGCAGATTTTTCAAAAAAGGGGCTCCGTGAAAATTCGCCGAAAGAAGAGCACGGCTTTTTCGATTCGGATGTTCATGGGCCGCCGCCCACCCCAGCGCCAAAATCTGAGGGGGGCGAGTTACACCGGCAACCAAAGCTTTGGGTGGCCCATTTGCCCCGATTTCCTGCGCAGGCTTGTGGCTTGATACACTCCATGCGCCTTTCCTCAATGAAAGGCGCACACGCGGAGCTCTCTACCACAGCGTGGCAGGAAATCGGGGTCAAACCTGCTGTTGCGGTGCCAAAGCTTTGGGTGGCCCATTCAAGCCGTACTTTGGCTTGAGTGGGCTAGGATGCTCCCCAACCCTTTTGCCCTTAGCGGTTAGGTTCTGTCGGCTGGAACGCCATTGCCTTTGTATCAGGACCGGGCTAAACAGGCTGCGGAAAAACTCATGCTTTGTGTCAGGGCACGACTTTAGTCGGGCCGTAAATGTTGCATACTGGACGGCTTTAGCCGCTGGGTTGTTGCTTTCCCGCCCGGCACAGAGTTTTTCCGCAAGCTCTGAAGCCGTGCCCTTCGTCCAGCAACCTTTTTCCCGCACCTCCTGGAACAAACGCAAACCTCACTTCACCGGTTTGTAAGTGCTGGTGATAAAAGCGGAAACCTTCTCGTGAAGCTGTTTAAGCGAATCCTCGTGGAGATACACCATGTGTCCGGACATGTACCAGGAGAACTGGATATTCTGCCTCAGATTGGCCTGGATCGGCAGGTGATACATCTCGTATCGGGCGGCGAAGTACGGTGTGGCCAGATCGAAATAACCGCCGTTCAGCATGACTTTAAGGCGCGGGTTGTACTTCATCGCGGTGGCAAGATCAGGCATCACGTTGATCCCCCAGGATTCGCCCGGAGCGTCCGGAGCCTTGTGTTTGAACTCCCAGGCATTGTTGGCGGCTTCGGACTCCGGCAGGTAGGTGAGGCCTTCGCCGAATTTGAGCTGGCGGCGGACATAGTCATTCAGCGCCGCAACATAAGCCGATGAGATCGCCGCGGCCTGCGGGTCGTAAGCCGCTTCCTCAGCCAACGGGTCGATGGTTGGGCCGGAGAACCGGCTGTCCAGCCGGCCGGTGGTGAGATCTTCATTGCCTTGCAGGTTATGGTTGAATTGACCCACGTTAACCCGCAGGTCGGCCTTGAGTATGTAGGCGACGGGCAGCCCCGTGTACTGGTGCAGCTTTTCGGCGATGGCCTGGCGGGTAGCTTCCGGCAGCTGCGAACCCTGAGCCAGGGCCGAAGCATAGTCGGTGAGAGCGAATTGCTCTACCTCGGCAAGGAAAGGCTCGAGCGCAGCAGGTTGGGTGGGCAGCCGCTTGTGATAGTAGGCAGTGGCAGCGAAGGTGGGCAGCGCCAGCTGATAAGGGACATCGATGCCGGGGTTCCATTGTGGGGCGTCGGCACTGTCGTTGTAGTTCAGAATTTGCGAAAGCAGAATGACGCCGTTGAGGTCGATGTGGCTTTCTGTCTCGAGAATCCCGGCGATCACCGCTGAGCGGGTGGTGCCGTAGCTCTCTCCGAAGAGATATTTGGGCGAGTTCCAGCGCTGGTAAGTGGAGAGGAAGCGCGCGATAAAGCGGGCAAAGGCATGGCCGTCGGGATCCACTCCCCAGAAAGCTTTCTCTTTGTCCTTGCCGAAGAGACGGCCGAAGCCGGTGCCCGGTGCATCGATAAAGACCAGATCACTGGCATCGAGCAGGCTGTAGGCATTATCAACCAGTTGGTAGGGCGCGGGGCTGGTGTGCTGATCGTCAGCGGTAACAATGCGCCGCGGACCGAATGCGCCCATGTGCAGCCACATAGTGGAGCTGCCAGGCCCGCCGTTGTAGATGAAGGTCACCGGCCGCGATTCCGGCGGGACATCTTTTTTGAAGTAAGCCACATAGAATATGCGCGCCGTGGGCGGGGCGTCGGCGGTTTCTTTCGCTGGCGTCGCGCTCATGCCCAAGGCGGCGTCGGCCTCGTTGGTTGCTGCGACCAGGATGGTTCCCGCGACCGCCTGGTAATTGATGGTTTGGCCTGCAACCGTGACCGAGCCCTGGGTGGTGGAGTCTTTGGGGGTGACTGGTTCTGCATCGGCCTTGGCGGCGTCTTTTGCGGGTGCGTCTTTGCTGGCTTCTTGCGCCGTAGCGGAACGAAGGCCGGCGGCGAACAGAAGCAACAGGCAGCAACTGACCACAGTGAGGAAAGGGCGGAGGCGGAAGTTCTGCAAGGGTGACAGGTTCCTTTGGAATGAGGTTGTTCCGGCGACAGCTACAAATAAGTTGCGCTCAACGTGCCGTACTTCGGTTGTAGGTCCCACCAATTAAGTTACCAAAGATGGTGCAACTGGCTCTCCTATGCCGGGTCTATTTGGAGCGAGCGGCAAGGACCTGATGTGAATAAGCAGCCGCCAGAAAACAGGAGAGACCCATGAGACTTGTCACGGCTATTCTTGCATCTGCTCTCGTCATCGCCCCCACGGCGATGATAGCCCAAACCACTCCCACACCTGGCGCACACGACTATAACATTGGCCAGCGCAAAGTCGATCAGCAGGGCCGCATCGCAAACGGTGTCAGGAGCGGCCAGCTGACCGCGGGCGAGACCGCGCGCCTGGAACACCAGGAAGCCGGCGTCAACCGGGAAGAGCGCGGTATGCGTGCGCAGGATAACGGTCACCTGACAAAACAGGATCGTCAGACCATCCATGCGCAGCAGAACCAGGAATCCCGTCGCATTTATCGCGACAAACACAACGCAGCGGTTCGCTAACCCAAAGACAGAGGCATCTCTCTCGATGCGGACTCTTTCCGCAGCCCTGTTTGGCCGTCCGGTACGCTCTTGTTCTGCAGGGTGTGGGGGGCCTAACGAAGGATGGGTGGCCCATTCAAGCCGTATTTTGGCTTGAGTGGGCTAGGATGCTCCCAACCCTTTTGCCCTTAGCGGTTAGGGACCTGCCGTTCTCTCGGCTGGAACGCCATTGGCTTTGTATCAGCCCCTGATGTATTCCTTTCCGTCTCGGTGCGAACTTTTTCCGCAGCCTCTTCAGTCCCGCCGTGAGACCTGCGCCGCTGGGGATCGGTCGAGGAATCAGCACCAGACGTGAGAATCCCCTTCATCGGATCATTCCGCATTCAGATGACAGGACCAAGGCTTTGGCGTAGACTCAAGCCCACTGCGCCATATAGCGTCATGGCCGAAGTCACGTCGATGCGCCGGGCATCGCGGCTGACCTCCCGGTAGTGTTCTGTCCAGCTGTGCCGTGGGCCCCCTGTACCCTTGGCGTCAAGGATGAGTCCGTCCTTGTGCCATGTTTGTGACCCATTGAGAAAGGGGCGCCATGCCCTCTGTACCAGATCCTCGACTCAACGTCCTCCCCAGCCAGCCGCAAGCCACATCGTCTCTTCCGATACCGGTTCCCACCGTTGAACCCAAGCTTTCCGATGAGGCAACGTACGCTTCTTTCCCGCCGCTGGGGTCGAACATCAAGGTTCTGATGGTGTGGCCCAGTTTCCCCCCGTCGTTCTGGGGCTTTGAGGGTGTGTTGGCGATGATTCCCGAGCAGGCCATGACGCCGCCGCTGGGCCTGATCACCGTCGCCGCTCTTTGTCCGGCGACCTGGCAGCTCCGCTTGAAGGATCACGCCTTCGAAGAGCTGCTGGATGAGGATTTCGCCTGGGCTGACCTGGTGATGGTAAGCGCCATGCACGCGCAGCGAGCCGACGCATTGATCACCCTGGCCCGCGCTCGCGCCATGGGCAAGCGCACCTTCGTGGGTGGCCCCTGGGCCAGTACACAACCCGAGGTCGTGTTGGAAGTGGCCGATCACGTGTTGGTCGGCGAGGCGGACGAGGTCTTTCCTGGAATCGCCGCGGCACTCGAACAAGGGACGGCGCACGCGTTGTACCACATTATCGACAAGCCCGACATGACGCGCAGCCCGGTCCCTCGCTTCGACCTGCTGCACCGTAACAAGTACACTTCGATGCCGATCCAGTTTTCCCGCGGATGCCCCTTCCAGTGTGAATTCTGCGACATCATTACCATTTACGGTCGCCGGCCCCGTGCGAAAACGCCCAAGCAAGTGATCCGCGAGCTTGAAACCTTGATCAACCTGGGCTGGCGCAACGAGGTGTTCATTGTCGATGACAACTTCATCGGCAACAGTCATCAAGCGTTAGCGCTTTCGCTCGAGCTCATCCAGTGGCAAAAGCAGCACGATTACCCATTCGCGTTCAGTACCGAGGCTTCGATCGACCTGGCGTCGAAGACAGAACTTCTGGACGCCATGGTCGCCGCGAATTTCATGATGGTCTTCATCGGCATCGAGACCCCGTCTGCCGAAGCGCTGAAAGAGACGCACAAGTTTCAGAATCTGCGCAAAAACAATGTCGATCAGGTACGCATCATCCAGGAGAAGGGTTTGTGGGTGCTGGCCGGTTTCATTGTCGGTTTCGACTCCGACGACGAGACCATCTTTGCCCGGCAGCTGGAGTTTATCGACCGGACAGCGATCCCCTGGGCTATGGCCGGCATATTGATGGCCCCGCCGACCACCGCCCTATTCGATCGCATGAAACGGGAAGGGCGACTGATCGAGGACAGCCAATCCATCACCCAGTTTGGCCTGCCGAATTTCCGCACCGTGCTGCCGCTGCCTATCCTGCTGCGCGGCCTCTGCACCCTGCTCACAGGCCTATATAAACCGGATGCCTTTTTTGAGCGCGCTTATAACTCCTTGAAGGTGTGGCAGCCCATAGCGACGCAGAAGCCGCCCTACCTGGGCATGATCTACAACGTGCGTTGCCTTTCCGCCTCCATATGGCGGCAGGGCATCTGCTCTAACTACCGCAGCAGCTATTGGAAATTCCTCTTCAGGACGGTCACCTCCTTTTGGCGCTCACCGGCAAAACTGTGGATAGGCTTCTCGCTGTTGCTCTCCGCTCAGCATTTCCTTCTCTACTCCAAGGTGGTGATCGACCACCTCGAGGAAGAGGCTGAGAAGGTGGAACGCAAAGAACGGGCCGCCGCTAAGAGCGCGGTGGGCGATTTTGTTGGAGTAGAAGCGGTCAGCTAAAGCGTCCTGCTTCTAACTCCCTCCCAACCAGGATCCTTGGGTGCCCCATATCTCGCTCGTTTTTCGCGAGATGTGGGATTCCACGAACCTGAGCCCCTCGCTCTCCACAGCTAGCCTACAAAGTCGAGGGCGATGACCTCATGAATTCCGATCGAGGGCACCGTAAGCCGAATCGACGCGCCATCCTTACGGTAGTGCGCATTTCCGCCCGCTACCAGTAAACGCACCGTGCTGACTCGCCTCCCCTCCGGGATACGGATGCTGACCTCCTGGTTGGGAAGCGGGATCACTTCGCGCAGCGGTCCCTTCATCATCATGGGATTGGTGAGGTTGACCAGGTGCACGGTCATCGAATTCTTCTGACTCCACACAGAAATATCCAGGACCCCCTTGCCCTCCACCGTTACCGGAGCGGGCTCGTTGGTGGCCCACAGCACTGCATTGCGCAGTAGCTTCGCGTGGTCTACATCCAGTACCTCCCAGAAGGTGCGATCGATATCCGCAGGAAAATAGACCACGCGGCTGCGGCCGATCTCACGTAGCAAAACGCCCGGCTCCCGTGTCTTTGCCGGCTGCGTAAACACCTCCTCCATGGGCAGGTCAGGATAAGGCGGGACCAGGAGCAGTGGCGAAAACCCGCCGCTGCCCAACGGCGTAACCGTCACGCAATGGGTGCCGTTGATAATCCGCGTTGCATCTTCGAAACCAGTCAGCAATGGGGGAAATTGGCCGGTCGCCGGATCTTTTTCCAGTGTCAGATACGAGTTCAGCAGCGGGCCTTCTTGCTTGCCGGTGAACGAAGTGCCAAAGAGCGTACGCCAGGCCGAAATCGTTGCGCCGGACTCCCCACTCGTCGTAAAGCGACGTCTCGTAGGTGGCGACGATGCTGCCCCCCTGCTCCACAAAGGCACGAATCTGATCGCACTGTTGAGTGGAAAGCGCCGCGATGTTGGGCAGGATCAGCGTCTTGAAGCGGTCGATGTGTTCGGGGTCGAGCAAATGGTCGTGCACCATCTCAAAGGGGATGCGGGCTTCGACCAGCGCCTGGTAAAAGCCCAGCGCGGGATCTTCCACTTTGGCGCGGGCATCCTCTCCGCCGTAAAACGCCGCCGTCTGCTGGGAATAGACCATGGCCACGCGCGCGAACGACCGCTCATTGCGCAAATAACCCTGGTTGGCATAGTGCCATTGATAGATCTCCGCCACCACCGGCATCCAGCGGTGGTCGATCGGCTTGGCGTTGAACTTGACGAACCAGGGACGAAGGTCCTGGGCCATGCCATCCGCCACCCAAAGCCGAATCTCATCGCCATTCTGCACCGAGTCTTTCCAGCGATACTTCTCTTCCAGGCCCACGCTGAAGATGCCGGCGATGGCCTTTTGTCCCAGGGTGGCGCGATACTCCTTGCCGTTCTTTCCATTAGCCCATGGAGCCATCAGGCCGCTTCTCGCCTGGCGATCGGCAAAGAGTGTCGGGGCCAGCTCGCCGATGGTCTTCATATCGAGCTCGCTGAGCGCTCCGCCGCCGGCGTTCGCCAGGTAGCTGGCGTTGGGGTTGATGGCTTGTATCTTTTCATTCCACAGCCGCCATAGTTCGAAGAGCCGCTGCTGGTGCCACACAATATATTGCCGCCGCGCCGGATCCTGGGGATTGAGCGTGCGCGGCAGGCTCAGTCCGGAGAAGGCATGAAAGTTTTCCTGGCAGTGCTCGCAATAACACATGCCGGAGCCCGCCCAGCGGTTGGTAAAGATACCGTCGGGCATGTACCTGGTCATGATCTCCACATGAACCTGGGTCATGAAGTCGAAGTTGTAAGGCCCTAGCGCGCAAGTGATCCAGAACTCCGGATCGGAGGGATGGCGCCGCTTCTTGCCCTGGGCATCGACGGCGATCCAATCGGGGTGCGCGTCATACACGTCCTGCCGGGCCGCATGCGCATCGGTGCGGGCCACCACGTTCATGCCCTGCTTGCGGCACCCCTTCATAATGTCCCCGAAGGCATCCGTGTTGCCCAGGTACTTGCTGCGGTAGTGCAGAGGAATCTCCGTGGGGTAGAAGGCCACGCTGCCGCCGGCGCTCAGGCAAGCCGCATCGGCATGAATCTTCCGAAAATACTCAAGCCAAAAAGCCAGGTCGTAATTCCCCGGGTCATCTTCAACAAAGGCCAATTGCGCCCACCGCATCGGCCGGTCATACCATCCCGGGTTGCCGACCACGCTCGTTGGTTCGGCGCCAATGAGGTCCGGAACCCCAAAAAAATGGGCGGCGGTTACCCCCGCCGCCTGCTTAAGAAAAGTCCTTCTGCTATTTGCCATACACTACTCCCGAGACGAACCGCTCAGCGGCTAAACGGGCCCGCGGATCGCGAGCCTTTCAGCCACTAGCTAACTCTTAATGGAAGCGCCCCCCTCCCCCTTTGTCATCCCGAGCGAAGCCGAGGGACCTGCGGTGCGCCTTTCCCGAACGCAACTGCTAAGCCTTGCCCGCAGCCTCCTTCGCGGCGCTCACTTCGCATCCGGCCAACTCCTCCAGCACGCGAATCGATCCGCAGATATCTTCCTCCCCATAACCTTTAGCCATCGCAGCCTGATAAAGCTGTTGCGTCAAACCAGTCAGCATCAACGGAACACCCAACTCCGAACCCAGATCCACCGCCAGCCCAATATCCTTCTCCAGCCACTTGACCGAAAAATTCGTGGAGAAATCGCGTTTGAACACCATCGGCGCCTTGATGGCAATCAACCCCGACCGCGCCGCGCTGTTATTCAGAATGTCGAGCATGAGCTCGGGCTCCACCCCCGCCTTGGTGCTCAACACGAGCCCCTCGTTGAACGCCTGCAACAAATTGCCCAGGATCAAGTTCTGGGTAAGCTTGGCGCGCAAGCCCATGCCCGACTTGCCGCAGTAATAAAGCGTCTTGCCCATGGCCTCGAAGAAAGGTTTGACGTGGGCAAACACCTCCTGCTTGCCGCCAATCATGAAGGTAAGCGTTCCCCCCTCCGCGCCGCCTTTCGAGCCGGTACAGGGAGCATCCAGAAATTCGATCCCCAGCCCGGCCAGTTCCTCCGCAATGCGGCTGCTCTCCAGCGGCGAAACCGTGCTGCAGTCAGCTATGACAAATCCTTTCTTCGCCCCTTTGACCAGCCCCTTATCGCCCAGGATGACTCCCCGGGACATGGCTGTATCGCCAACACAAAGAAAAGCACATTCACTGTTCTGGGCCACCTCCGCGGGCGTAGCGCAGAACAGCGCGCCCGTGGAATCCGCGAGTTCCTTTGCCTTCTTCTGGTTATGGGACCACACCGCTACCTCGTGACCGCCCATAACTAAATGACGGGCCATGGGACCGCCCATGATGCCGAGTCCTAAAAATCCTAGCTTTGCCACGTGATCACTCCTGGTAGGGTTTGCTAACGAGCATGGAAGAGGTAGGCATACAGCATGACTTCTACGCCGATGGCTGTCGCCATAACAATGCTATGCCTCAGGGTAAAACGAAAGAGCTTTGCCTGGTCAGCGACGGACATGGCAGTAGCCGCCGCCGCGACCGCGATGTTCTGCACGCTGATCATCTTGCCTACGACGCCGCCGGCGGAGTTGGCCGCCGCCATGAGCGTGGGCTCAAAGCCCAACCGGCCGGCGGTCACCACCTGCAGGTTGCCGAAGAGCGCGTTGGCCGAAGTATCCGACCCGGTAAGGAAAACGCCCAGCCACCCGAGTAACGGGCTGAAGAACGGAAACAGCCTGCCGGACGCGGCAAATGCCAGCCCCAGCGTGGCGGTTGCGCCGCAATAGTTCATCACGAAGGCCATGGCGAGCACGGCGGTGACCGTCAGGGTGGGCAAAAAGAGCTGCCGGCAAACTGCAAGCAGCAGCCGTCCGAAGGCCAGAAGAGGCATGCGCAAGAACAGAGCCGACAGCAGGGTCGCGAACATGCAAGCAGTGCCGGCGGCGGAGAGAAAGTTGAGCTGATAGACCGCCTTGTAAAGGGTCGGCTTGGCCACCACCGGCGGCATCACCATGACCAGATTGTGAAGCAGCGGCCAGCCGACGCTGACAGTAACGGAGTTCAACAGCGCCTGGAAGGGCTTGAAACCCCAAAGCAGTACCAGGATCACCAGCAGACCGTAGGGCATCCAGGCGCCCCAAAGCTCTCCGGCGCCATGCTTCTTGCCGCCTGATCCGTGTGCCAGGGGCGCATACTTTTGCTCCGCAGGGTTATACGGAGGCGGAAACTCCATCATGCCGGCGGTGGGCTCTATCCCTTTCGGGTCCACCGGCTCCAATTCCCGATCCCACACAGCCGCCGGGCGCCAGAAACGCAGCAGCACCAGCAGCCCGCCCAGGGCGGAAAGCGAGCTCATGATGTCGGTAAGTTGCGGGCCCACGAAATTCGACATGAGGAACTGCACCGAGGCGAAGACGCCGCCCACCACCACCACGGCAGGCCACACCTCCAGCATGCCTCGCCACCCCACCATGATGCAGATCAGGTAGGCGGGAACGAATAAAGACAGCGGAGCACAGAGACGACCCACCGCGCCGCTCAGCTTATCCAGCGGCAAGCCAGTGATCCCAGCCAGGGTGACCACAGGAATGCCAATCGAACCAAATGCGACCGGGGCGGTATTGGCCACCAGGCAAAGCGCCGAGGCGTAAAAAGGAGAGAAGCCGAGACCTACCAACATGGCCGCCGCAACCGCCACCGGGGTACCAAAGCCGGCAGCGCCTTCCACAAATGCTCCAAAAGCAAAGGCGATCAAGAGCGCCTGCAGACGGGCATCGCCGGTCAGGTTCCCCATGGACGACTTGATGATTTCGAATTTGCCCGTCTCCACCGTAACGCGATAGAGGGTAATGGCCCAAAACACAATCCAGGAGATGGGAAATAATCCAAAGCTGGCGCCATAGGCGGCGGCGCTCACAGTAAGCGTGGGTGGCAGCTTGTAGGCAAAGAGCGCGACCACCAGCGCCACGGCCAGCGCGCAAAGGGCGGCGAACCATGCCGGCTTGCGCCGCACACCCAGCAGGAAAAGCAACGTAAGTATGGGTAAGCAAGCAATAACCGCGGAGAATGCGAGGCCACGCCCGAAGAGGGTGTAGCTCTGGGACCACGCTGGGCTCATCTGGGCGGGCTCTCTCTTGGAGTCAGGTGTACGAATTCTACTTGCGGCATCCGCTGGCAGTCTATGCGAACGGGTGGATAGCGGTTTCACAATTGGCGTTAAGCTCGGTGAGAACGCCCAGTTTCGCGACCTCAACCAAATCCAGACGACCCACCGCTCTCATGTTTTGTATCAGGGCACGACTTTACAGGCTGCGGAAAACTCATGCTTTGTGTCAGGGCACGACTTTAGTCGGGCCGCATACGATTACGAATATGACGGGCTCTAGAGTCTGCGTGAGAACTCGCAGGTTCAGAATCGGATCCAACGGGCGATAACCCACCATTTTGCCAAACCGGCAACAAATGGTGGGTGGCCCATTCAAGCCTTCCTTTGGCTTGAGTGGGATAATGGCTCTCGATGTGCCACTTTCCGATTGCCACGGCCGCCCAACGGAAATAATAAAATTCCGCAGCGTTCTCTGACCCGTGCCGCGACTGGGTTCGTAAGTCGGGTTCTCACGCAGCCACTTTAGCCCCTGAGGTATTCCTTTCCCTCTCGGTGCGGACTTTTTCGCAGCCTGTTTAGTCGGGCCGCACAAAAGGGGCTGATGAGGCCTTTAGGCCCTGAGGTACGTTTTTTAGATGGTAACGGGCTTCAAGGCTGCTGAAAAACTCATTCTTCTGAAGCGTACGGCCTGTTTAGCCGAACGCTAAATGCTTTGAAACGAACTCGGCTTTGATGATGAAACCGCTTAGGATAGTAGCTACATGCTCTCCGCCGCTATCCTCGCCGAGTTACGCGATGCCGTGGGCGCCGACGGCCTGATCATCGAGCGCAACCAGCTGCAAACCTACGAGTGTGATGCCCTTGCCGTGCTGCGCACCCTGCCGGGCGCCGTGATTCTCCCTCGCTCCACCGCGCAATTGCAGAAGGCAGTGGGCATCTGCGCCCGGCATCACATACCCTTTCGTAGGCCGCGGCGCCGGCACTGGCTTGTCAGGAGGAGCGATGCCCGACGACCGGGGTATCGTGATCAGCTTTGCCCGCATGACCAAATTCCTGGACACCGACCTTCCCAACCAGCGCATCACCGTAGAAGCCGGGGTGATCAACGCCCACGTTACCCAACGCGTGGCGCCGACCGGTCACTTTTATGCGCCGGATCCCTCTTCGCAAACGGTGTGCACGATCGGAGGCAACGTTGCGGAAAACTCCGGCGGAGCGCATTGCCTCAAGTATGGCTTCACCACTACCCACGTGTTGGCCCTCGAAGTAGTTCTACCGACCGGCGAACTGGTCCACCTCGGCTCGCCCACGCTCGACCCGCCCGGTTATGACCTGGCCGGCGTCTTCGTCGGTTCTGAGGGAACACTGGGGGTCGCCAGTTCCATGACACTGCGCATCGTGCGCCGCCCCGAAACCGTTCAGGTTTTGTTGGCCGCCTTTGACTCCATCTCGGCCGCGGGGCAGACCGTCTCCGACATTATTGCCGCTTCCATTCTGCCCGCCGCTATGGAGATCATGGATCGCCTCGCCATCCAGGCCGCCGAAGCCGCCGTACACCCGCATTATCCCGAGTGCGAAGCGCTGTTGCTGGTGGAGCTGGACGGCCCTTCCGCCGAGGTCGACCTCCAGATGCAGCAGGTCCGTAAGCTGTGCAAAGACAATGGCGCATGGGAGGATCGGCTGGCACAAAGCGAGCAGGAGCGGATGCTGGTGTGGAAAGGCCGTAAGGCGGCCTTTGCCGCCGCGGGCCGGCTTTCCCCCGATTACATCGTGCAGGACGGTGTGATACCCCGCACCAAACTGCCCCTGGTGTTGGAAAAGATTGGAGAAATGGCGGCAGAGATCGGGCTGCGGGTCTCAAATGTCTTCCACGCAGGCGACGGGAACCTCCATCCCCTGGTGCTTTTTGACGCCTCGATCCCCGGCCAGGAAGAGATGGCCGTCGACTTGTCGACGCGCATACTGCACCTATGCGTCGATCAAGGAGGCTCGATCACCGGCGAGCATGGAGTGGGCCGGGACAAGCAGCAGGCCATGGGCTATATGTTTTCCGAGCCCGACCTGGATACGATGCAGCGGGTACGCTGCAGCTTCGACCCGGAAAATATCGCCAACCCCGATAAAGTCTTCCCTCGCCCCCGGCTGTGCGGCGAGAAAACCGGAAAATATACCCCTCATCCACTGGAGACAGCAGGCGTCGCAGAGTACTTTTGATCTGTCTCTGGGACAGTTTCTTATTCCGCCATCATGCATGCTGCCTCTACTAATTCGCAAACCATCACTGCTTCTTTGGCGGCCATTACCGGGCCCGACCACCTGCTGGCCTTTGGACAGCGCGACCGCCGTCGCTCCCGCCAATACCGAAGAGATCGCGGCCATTCTTCGCTTCGCGCACGAAAACCGGCTCGCGGTGGTTCCCTGGGGCGGCGGTACAAAACAAGGCTGGGGCTATCCCGTGACGCCGGCGGTATTAATGGAGACGCATCGCCTGAATATAATCCGGGAACATACCTGGCAGGACATGACCTGCACTGTCGAAGCCGGTTGCACCTGGGCGTCCTTACAGTCGGCCCTGGCGCAACATGGCCAGTACGTTGCCCTTGATCCGCTTTGGCCCGAGAGAGCGACGGTAGGCGGCATCGTCGCCACCAACGACTCAGGCGTGCTCCGTCTGCGCTACGGAGGCCTGCGCGACCTGATCATTGGCATGACGATTGTGCTGGCGGACGGAACCGTTGCCCGCACAGGCGGAAAAGTAGTCAAGAACGTTGCCGGCTATGACTTGCATAAATTGATGATTGGGGCCTTCGGCACCCTCGGCGTCATCACATCGGTAAACTTTCGTTTGCACGCCATCCCGCAGCACACGCAGAGCTTTACCTTCTCTGCGCCCACCGCTGAACCGCTGGGCAAGTGGATGCTCGACCTGCTCCACCAGCAGCTCAGCACGCTCTCGATCCAGCTCCGGGGCACGGCGGAGGAATTCCATCTCGATATCCAACTCGCCTCTTTGCCCGAGGTTCTGCATACCCAAGCCGATCTGCTGGAGTCGCTGGCGCGCATCGAAGGCCTTTCCGTAGAGCGCGCAAACGAGACGGTCTGGGATGCCCGGCAACAACAGCTCGCCCATTCCAACGATTTCGTCTGCAAGGCGACCATGCTTCCTTCGGAAATTGCGCCTTTCTCCGAGCGGGTTCGCAGCTTGGGCGGCGAGTCCGTGACCCAGGCCACCGGCATCATGATGGCCGGCTTCCCGGCTGCCGCTGCTGGGCACTTACCGCAATTGCGGCGTGAGCTGGAAGCCGCGAGCGGATCGCTCATGATCCTCAAGCAGCCGGCAGAAAGCAAGCTCGATGGTTGGGGAACCCTGCCCGATAGCTTTCCGTTGATGCAGGAGATCAAGCGCAGGTTCGATCCCGAGGGTGTGCTTAACCCTGGCCGCTTCCTAGGCGGCATATAGATTCGAAAATAAAGATGAGCGGAGGGAACGAAACCTCCCTGAATTGGATCTAATTAGGTAGAGGAACTCCGCCCCCACGGGGGCATGGTGAGGGAAAAGCCAAGATGCTCAAATTAATTAGTTTGAGCATCTTGGACCCCTTGAAGAAACAAAAGGACTTATTTGATCATCTTGCTGAGACAGTTTGATCATCTTCGTAAAACAAAGGACTTATTTGATCATCTTGATGAAACAAAGGACTTAGCTGCCACCGTCAGCTCGAAAGAAACCGCCAGAAACACGTGGCCGTTGGTGAGTGCCGCGAAACAGGAAATCCGGGTTCGCTCCGGTCGGGATGACAATTCTTCTTTTGTAATAAACTTGTCATCCCGAGGAGCGGACTTGCCAGTGGCAAGTCAAGGGAGAAATTACACCGGCAAAAAAAGCTCTGGGTGCCCCACTCAAGCCGTACTTTGGCTTGAGTAGGCTACTGATGCCTCCCCAAGGTTTGTCATTAGGAGAGGCTGTGACTTTTTAAAGTTTCGAGTTTTTGACACACCCAACCGGAAGGTTTTTCAAAACTCCCACAAGACCGTCATCCTGAGCGAAGCGCCTCGCAGATCTATCGCTTAACAAAGGGTTTTTGGCGCGCAGTCGAAGGACCCCGAGGATGCTTGCTGGCCGATGCTCTTCAGAGCTTTTGACCACCAAAGCCTCAAAGAAATCAAAAAAGTCACAACCTCCGACCGGA
This sequence comes from uncultured Acidobacteriaceae bacterium, assembly GCA_963736535.1. Lineage (GTDB taxonomy): Bacteria > Acidobacteriota > Terriglobia > Terriglobales > Acidobacteriaceae > PALSA-350. The sequence goes on along the minus strand of CAVTPN010000001.1, from coordinate 19,455 downwards.
GCGTAGCGGAGTGGAGGGACCTGCGGTTGGCCTTAAGCTGCGACGTTTCTTTTCTTGACAAGCGTACCCCGGGCCCTAAAGGTCCGATAGATGGAGTCGCTCGACGTACCCGTACAGGGCCCATGTAATCTACACAGAAATAACCTATGGCCCAACTCACGCAGGTCGAACCCGCAAAGCCCTCCAACTTCGACGCCCACAAGCCGCCGGAAACAGCGCTCATTGAGGACTGCGTCCATTGCGGCTTCTGCCTTCCCGCCTGTCCCACCTACGTGCTCTGGGGCGAGGAGATGGATTCGCCGCGCGGCCGTATCTACATGATGAAGAAGTCCGCCCAGGGTGACGCTCCGCTCGACCAGCGCTTCCGCCTGCATATGGATAATTGCCTGGGTTGTATGGCCTGCATGACCGCCTGCCCCTCAGGGGTGCAGTACAACAAGCTGATCGAAGACACGCGCGCCCAGGTGGAGCGCAATATCCCGCGCACCACCACGGATAGCCTCTTCCGCAAGCTCCTCTTCGCCACCTTCCCGTATGTGAGACGCCTGCGCCTGCTGGCGCTGCCCATGCTGATCTACCAGCGCTCCGGCCTGCAGAAGCTGGTGCGCGCCAGCGGCCTGCTGCGGTTACTGCCCGAACGGCTGGCCCAAATGGAAGCCTTGCTTCCCCGCGTCCCCACACACTTTATGCAAGGCCTGCCCGCCAAGGTCTCCCCTGTCTCGGAACCCCGGCGCCGGGTGGGCATGCTCTCCGGTTGTGTGCAGCAGGTCTTCTTCCAACACGTGAACCAAGCCACCGCACGGGTGCTCGCCGCGGAAGGCTGCGAGGTGGTCATCCCCCAGTCCCAGCAGTGTTGCGGCGCCCTGATGCTGCACTCCGGTCTCGACCAACAAGCCGCCTCGCTCGCGCGCCAGATGATCGCCGCCTTTGAAGCTGCCAACGTGGACACCATCGTCATCAACGCGGCAGGGTGCGGCTCCACCATGAAGGAATACGGCCATCTGCTGCGCGACGATCCCGCGTGGGCCGCGCGCGCCATCGCCTTCAGCAACAAGTGCAAAGACATCTCAGAGATTTTGTGCGAACTGCCCGCACGTTCCCCGCGCCACCCTCTCCCCATGCGTGTGGCCTACCACGACGCTTGCCACCTGCGCCACGCACAGGCCATCCACGCTGAGCCGCGGCGCCTGCTCGCCACAATTCCAGAACTCGAGGTCGCGGAGATTGAGGAAGCGACCTTGTGCTGTGGCTCCGCCGGCGTCTATAACCTGCTCAATCCCGAGCCGGCCAATCAGTTAGGCGACCGCAAGGTAGAAAACCTGCTTGCCACCAAGGCAGACGCTGTCATCTCCGCAAATCCTGGCTGCCTGCTGCAGCTGATGAGCTCACTGCGCCGGCGCGGGCTTGCGGACATGCCTGCCTTCCACATGGTCGAGTTGCTCGACGCATCGATCCGTAACGTTCCCCTGGCGGGCGTAAAATAAGGCTGCGGAGATATCATGACGAACTCGACGGTAACGGCGCCCACGGTGACGATTGCAGGTTCACAAGGCGCAGCGGAAGCGGAAATTCTTACCCCGAAAGCGCTTGAATTCCTGGGCGCGCTAGCGAGCAGCTTCGAGGCCGAGCGGCACCGTTTATTGGCTGCCCGCGTGGCCAGGGCCGAGGCACTGCGCACGGGTAAACTCTATGATTTTCTGCCGGAGACGGTTTCCGTCCGCCAGGCTGAGTGGCGGGTCGCGCCCATCCCGGCCGACCTTGAGGACCGCCGCACCGAGATAACCGGCCCGGTCGATCGCAAGATGGTGATCAACGCGCTCAACTCCGGCGCGAAAGTCTTCATGGCCGATTTCGAGGATTCCACCTCGCCCACCTGGCGCAATGTGATCGAAGGCCAGGTGAACCTGCGGGATGCGATACGGCGCGAGATCAGCTTCGCCAGCCCCGAAGGCAAGCAATACAAACTCAACGAGAAGACGGCTACGCTTTTCGTGCGCCCCCGCGGATGGCACCTGCCCGAGAAACATCTCCTGGTGCAAGGCCAGCCCATCTCCGCTTCGCTCTTCGATTTTGGCTTGTACTTCTTTCATAACGCCGCCGAACTCAAAGCGCGCGGGACGGGTCCTTACTTCTACCTGCCCAAGATGGAAAGCCATCGCGAAGCGCGCTTGTGGAACAGCGTCTTCCACTTCGCGCAAGACGCGCTCGGCATACCGCGCGGCACCATCCGCGCCACCGTGCTCATCGAGACCTTGCCCGCGGCCTTCGAAATGGACGAGATTCTCTTTGAGCTGAAGGACCACTCCGCCGGCTTGAACTGCGGCCGCTGGGACTACATCTTCAGCTTCATCAAGAAATTTAGTTACCGCGAGGACCTGGCGCTTCCCGACCGTTCCACCATCACCATGGACCGGCACTTCCTCAGGTCCTACGTCGAGCTGCTGATCGAGACTTGTCACCGTCGCGGTATCCATGCCATGGGCGGCATGGCGGCGCAGATCCCCATCAAGCGCGACGCCGAGGCCAATGAACGCGCCATGGAGCGCGTGCGCCAGGATAAACTGCGCGAGGTAAAGGCCGGACACGATGGAACCTGGGTGGCGCATCCCGGGCTGGTCCCGGTGGCCAAAGCGATCTTTGATGAATACATGCCGGAACCCAACCAGATTGCGCGCCGCAATCCCGGCATCCATATCCAGGCCGCAGACCTGCTGGCCGTACCCGAGGGCGAAATCACGCGCAAAGGTCTGGAGATGAACATCGACATCGGCTTGCGTTATCTCGCGGCGTGGCTCGATGGCCTGGGCTGCGTGCCCATCTACGATCTGATGGAAGATGCGGCCACAGCGGAGATTTCGCGCGCGCAACTTTGGCAATGGGCGCACCATGGCGGCCGCATGACCGACGGCGTCACGCTCGATGTGCCCATCGTGCTGGACACGATCCCGGTAGTTCTGGATCGTATCAAGCAGGAACTTGGAGAGGAGCGCTTTGCCGCCAGCAAGTTTACTGCCGCCGCCAAACTCTTTGAGCAGATGATCGCGGCCAGGCAACTTCCTGAATTTCTGACCTCGGTTGCTTACGACTCGATCGATTAATGCCCCAGACGTGATGCTTAGACGCGTTCAGGATGCTCGCCCGTTACAACCGCATCGCGAATGAGCGGCTCTATGAGAAGTGCGGCCAGCTGGACTCGGCGGAGTATCGAAAGCAACGCCAGGGCTCTTTTGGCAGCATTCACGGGCTGCTGAATCATCTGTTGCTGGGCGACCGCATTTGGATGTCGAGGTTCGCCGGTAGCGGCCATACGACACCGCCACTGAACTCTATCCTCTTCGATGACTTCGCCGAGCTTCGCTCCGCGCGCGTCGCACAGGACGAGGAAATCGAAACCTTCTTCGCGAAAATCGATGCCGATTTTCTGCGCCGGCAATTTTCCTACGTCAACAACCAGGGCAAGGATTACGTGGAGACAGCACCCGTCGCTGTCCTGCACTTCTTCAACCACCAGACCCATCACCGCGGCCAGGTGCATGTGATGATGAGTCAAACAAACGTCAGGCCACCATCGCTCGATATGCATCGCATTCTCAATCCCTGATGAAACCAGCCACCCTGCTTACGCTGCTTCTGATTCTCGGCACCAGCCTGGTTATGGGCGCCCAGGAGAACCCGCTGGCCGGCGTGATTGATATCCACGTACATTGCTCACCGGACAGCATCCCGCGCTCCATCGACGCCATCGACATTGCCCGCCTGGCGAAGAGGCTCGGTATGGGCGGCCTGGTGCTCAAGAACCACTACGAGCCGACCGCCTCACTCGCCTACGTGGTACGCAAAGAGGTCCCCGGAATCGAAGTATTTGGCGGCGTGGATCTCAATCTTTCGGTGGGCGGCATGAACCCCTCGGCAGTCGAACACATGGCAGCGACGACTGGTGGATACGGCCGCTTTGTCTGGATGAGCACCTTCGATTCTGAGCAGCAGGTGCGCTACTCCAAGCAAAACCGCCCTTTTGTGCAGATCTCGCGCGATGGCCAGTTGCTGCCCGAGGTGAAGCAGGTCATCGCGGTGATTGCAAAACACAACCTGGTGATGGCGACCGGACACCCCAGCCCGGAAGAGGCTCTGCTGATGATCCGCGAAGCTCGCGCCCAAGGCGTGAAGCACATCGTGGTGACCCATGCCATGATCGCGCCCATTCACATGTCGGATGCGCAGATGCTCGAAGCCGCGCAGATGGGCGCGTACATCGAGTTTGTGTACAGCGGGCTCACCGGCTCGGGGAAAGAGTTCACCTTCAAAGACTATGCCCGGGCGATTCACTATGTGGGAGCAGAACACTGCATTCTTTCGAGCGACATGGGGCAGATTGACAATCCTTTGCACCCGGACGGCCTGGTCGCGATGTTCGATGGCCTCAAGAAAGAAGGAATCACCGATGCCGAGATCAACCGCATGGCGAAGGAAAACCCTGCTCGCCTGCTCGGGCTGGAATAGCTACTCGGTGCGGAGAGCCTTCGCAGGATCGATGGACAAGAGCTTCCCACGCCTCGCCTTATTTCGCCTCCAGCGAATTGTCGGCGCGATCGTCATCCGGCAATACGTGATCGGGATCCACCTTCACAGAAGCTATCGGTTTTTCTCCCGGCCACACCACTTCGCTCTTCGATTCCCAGGTCTCCACCGGCAGGCGGAAGCGCGTCTCCGTACCGTCGGTATACTTCACTTCGACGATTGCGGGCAGTACTAGCTGACCCTTGTTCACCAACGTCACCTGGTCGCCATCGATCTAGGTGACCGCGAGATCGAAGCGCCAGTTGTTCATATACCACCCGCGCCAGAACCAACCCAGATCTTCGCCACCCTCGCTGCTCATTTCGCGGAAGAAGTCCGATGGCGCGGGATGCTTGAACGCCCAGTCGCGGATGTATTTGCGAAAGGCCCAGTCGAAGCGCTGCTTGCCCAGGATCTGCTCGCGCAGCAGACACCATTCCGTACGCTCCCTTGAAGTAGCTCACCGGATGCCTGATCGGCCAGGGGTAGGCATCGGCGGGCATCAGCAGTACTGGGCGCGGCAGGATCGTCGAGCACTTTGAGGATCGTGTCGGGCGGTTCGCCGCCGGCCGAGTACTCCGAATCGCGCTTGGGGCCATAGACGCCGCCCTGGAATTCGGCCGACTCGCCGATGTCGATGAAGGTGTTGAAGCCCTCGTCCATGAAAGCATTGCGCCGCTCGTTGGATCCCACGATCATGGGGAACCAGGTGTGCCCGATCTCGTGCGCGGTGATCCAGAACAGCGTCTTTGCCCTTGTCGTCGATGCCGTCGAAGACGATGCCGGGATACTCCATGCCTGTCGGAGAACCCGGCCACGTTGATGGCCGCGGGGTACGGATAGGGAAACCACTGCTGCGAGAAGCGCTCGACCGTGTCCTTCACGTATTCGGTCGAGCGTCCCCACGCATCATCGCCCACGCTCTCCGGCGGGTAGACGCTCTCCGCCAGGCTCTTCTTGCCATCGGGCAGGTTGATGCGCGCGGCGTCCCAGACAAATACCGGGCTCGCGCTCCAGACCACATCGCGCGTCTGATCCATGTGGAAGTGCCAGGTCAGCGTGCCGCCAGCCTTCGGCCGGCTCGCAGGGTCGCTCACTTCCGCCGCGGTGCGGATCGACCACTGTCTTGTCGCTGTTGCGCGCTTCTTGCAGCCGTGCGATCTGCGTTCTGGTGAGCACATCGTTCGGATTCACCAGCTCGCCCGAGCCGGCGACGATCATCTCGCTGGGCACGGTGACGTAGTAGTCGAAGTGGCCGTATTCGAGATAGAACTCGCTGCCGATGTAGGGCAGCGTATCCCAGCCGCGCAGATCGTCGTAGACGCACATGCGCGGATACCACTGCGCCATGTCGTAGATCTCGCCCTGCTTCGACATGCCCCACGAGGTGCGCCCGCCCCACACGCCCGGAATCTGGTAGTGATAGCGGATGTGGATCTTGATCACGCCGCCTTTGGGCGCCAGCGGCTGGGCAGGCGAATCTGCATGCGCGTGTCGTCGATCAGGTAGTCGGCTTTCGGCGATGTCCTTGCCGCGCTCGATCTCGACCGAATCCAGCACATAGCCATCGGTGGTGCGCCCGTTGGGGTTGTCCTCGCTGCGGCACCGGTGTCTTCGCCGCAGTCCGCCGTTGACGATCCGCGCGCGCGCGTCTTTGCGATAGATGTTCTGCTCCATGTGGATCCACAGGCTGGGCAGCGCATCGGGGCTGTTGTTGGTGTAGGTGATCACCTCGTCGTTGCGCAGCACCTTGGCCGTGCGTGTCGAGCGCGGCGTGCATCTCGTAGTCGGCTTCGTTCTGCCAGTAGGCAGGGCCAGGTGCGCCGTTGCTCGAGCGATACGCATTCACCGGATCGGGCAGCGTGAGCGGAGCAAATGTCATCCGCGGATCATAGGTTGCCGATCCTGCCGCGGCAGAGGTTTGCGGCCACGCAACGGGCGAGAAAACAGAGACAGCCATCAGCAGACAGAGAGAGCGCATCGATTCAAAGCTCCTGGCCGAGCAAATTGGCACAGCGGTTCTCTCAGCATACTCATAGATCCCGAGAACAGACTTGTCCAAATTAGCTTTTTTCGGCTCTGTCCATCCGCCTCCACCCGTGCCAAGGTGAGCCACCGCCCCTCAAATTTGTCATCCCGAGGAGCGGACTTGCCGGTGGCAAGTAAGGAGAAATTACAAAAGCTTTGGGTGCCCCATTCAAGCCGTACTTTGGCTTGAGTGGGCTACCATGCCTCCCCTCAAATTTGTCATACCGACCGAAGCAACCTGTCCCGATTTCGGCTCCCGATCAAGGATGTATCTTCTCGTGCCTTTCCAGCATGGCAACGAATTGGCGATCTTTCGCGCGCGCGTCTCCGCTTTCTTTACCGTTTGTATGCGAAACAGAATTGCATACCGGTTTCGGCTTTCCAGAGTGGCAAAGAATGCTTTTGCCCTCGCACTCCTGTCCAGTGCAGCCTGAAAATCCTCCGGCACAGTCGCGTTGCGTGGGGAGTCGTAGGCTCGTTCCCATCGCCCATCCTTTTTAGCACGCAGCACCTCTTTGAGCCCGCTGTCTCTCATCCGGCCGCATGCGATCAACGCTGTTGCCTTTTGTCGATTGATCTTCGACCAGATGCTTCGCTGACCGCGTGGAGTAAATCGCTGCAGCCATGCGCTGGCGCTTTCCGGCCTCTTGTGTGCGTCGATCCATCCAAAACAGAGCGCGGATTCTAACGCCTCTGCGTGAGTCAATGAGCGAATTTTGGATCCCTTCTTCGCGATCCGCAACCAGACACCGTTTGCCGCTTGATGATTCTGCGTCAACCAGGCTTCCCACGCTTGCTGGTGCTCGAAAAGGAGAACCTGCGGATCCTCATCTCGAACAGCTTTAAACTTCATGTGATCCAAATTAGCTACCTTGGCTCTCCGCTCGAACTCCATGTATACTCCACCCACTTCCTTAGGGCCAGATTAGAAATTTCCCCGGTTCAATTCAAAACTTCAAAAGGAGTTCCTCCATGGCATTACTCCGCTATTCTCGGTTCGCGCTATTTTTGGGGCTGCTGACGATCCTGGCCCTTCGTGGTTTCTCGGGTTCGGCGCTTGCCGCCAACGCCGCAGGATCGCCGAACGCCGTCCCACATATCTCAGACGCAATTGATGAGGCAAGCTTAGTCCGGCTAGCCGGCCACACCCATCCGCTTGCTGCTCCGAAATACGATCGGGGGCGGTCGAGGACAGTTTGCCCATGGAGCATATGTTCCTGCAACTGCGGCGCAGCCCGGAGCAGGAAGAGGCATTGGCGCGTTCGATTGCCGAACGCCAGGATCCGAATTCCGCCAACTATCACCAATGGTTTACAGCCGAGGAACTGGGCAGGAACTTCGGCCCGGCGCAGCAGGATATCGAGACGGTTGCCCAATGGCTAAGCTCGCATGGACTTAAAGTCAACGTCGTTTCCAAGAATGGACTGACCATCGATGTATCGGGCACAGCCGGCCAGGTGCGCGAAACGTTTCATACCGAGATCCATAAGTACACGGTCAATGGCAAACAACATATCGCCAATGCCAGCGATCCTTCCATCCCAGCTGCCCTTACCCCTGTCGTTGTCGGCGTCGTCTCTCTGCACAACTTCATGCCGAGGCCGGCGTTGAGCAAACCGATCCAGACTTCTCTTTCCCTGCAACGGATGTCCCGATGGGTTTGACGGCATTCCGCAATATGACGAAGCACCGGCGGACCTGGCCACCATCTATAACGTGACCCCGCTCTACAAGCGAGTAAGCCGATCACCGGCAAAGGACAAACTGTGGTGGTGCTGGAGGATACGGATATCAATCCGGCCGACGTAGCGAGGTTTCGCAAGGCATTCGGCCTGGCTTCGTATTCCGGGACGTTCGCCCAAATTCATCCCGGGGATGGCTGCACTGATCCGGGATTGAATGGCGCGGAAGGGGAAGCTGCTCTCGATGCCGAGTGGGCGGGCGGGGTAGCGCCTGATGCGGCGGTCAAACTCGCCTCCTGCGCAGACACTGAGACCAACTTCGGAGCCTTCATCGCTGCTCAGAATCTGCTGGACAGCAAGTCACCGCCAGCCATCATGAGTCTGAGCTATTTGGAGTGCGAGGCCGACAACGGACCCAGCAGCAATGCTTACGTCAATGCTCTGTGGCAACAAGCAGCAGGTGAGGGAGTGTCGGTGTTCGTTGCCGCCGGAGACAACGGCGCGGCCGGCTGCGACGACTTCGATCTGCCCTCGCCCACCTGGTCAACTGGAGGAATTGCAGCCAACGCCCTTGCCTCCAGCCCCTACGATGTCGCTGCCGGCGGCACGGATTTTCTGGATACCTTCGAGGGCACCAATAGTAAATACTGGACCTCGACCAACAACCCGATCGGAAAGTCCGCGAAGTCTTACGTTCCCGAGATGCCCTGGAACGATTCGTGCGGCAGCAGCATACTTTTCAGCTTCTATGGGTACAAGAGCAGCGTAACCTTCTGCAACAGTGACATAGGATCGAATTTCCTTAACGTCATCGGCGGCAGCGGCGCTCCCAGCATCGTATATTCCAAGCCCTCGTGGCAGACCGGGGTCGTAGGTATTCCCACCGATGGCAAACGCGACTTGCCCGATGTTTCCCTGTTTGCTTCGAACGCGTTCTGGTCGCACGCGATCCTCTTCTGCATGTCAGATGTGGCCCAGGGGGGAGCTCCCTGCGACTACACCAACGGCACAGACACGTTCTTCAATAGCGCCGGCGGCACTTCCTTTACAGCTCCTCAACTTGCCAGTATCCAGGCCTTGATCAATCAGAAAGCGGGCGGCCCCCAGGGCAACCCCGATCCGATTTTTTACAAGATGGCGAAGGCTGAATACGGAAGCGCCTCCAGCCCCAATAAGGTCGAAGCTGTCGGCATGCAATGCCTCCAAGGGCAGCAGCGTGTCGTCTTCCTGCGTCTTCTATGACGTAACCGTGGGAAATAACGTGGTTCCGTGCTTCGGAACCAATAACTGTTACGATCCTTCGCCGACTGAGTTCGGTATTCTTGCCACCTCCAACATATACGCAATCGAAGCGTATCCTGCGGCCACCGGCTGGGACTTCGCCACCGGTCTCGGCAGCATCAACGTCACCAACTTAGTGAACAATTGGCCGTAGGCCAAGATCGCACTTCCTGCCCATTCTCCATCTACAGCGATGCGGACGCGGCTGGACAAACACGAAACTCTACTTTCATTTCGGGCGCTGGCAGATTTTCCGCCAACGCCCGAAGTGTTTTCCTTACCTGGCAAAGCATTGAACACTTCTACTGTAACGATCAGCGAAGAACCTTCCTCTCGACCGTGCAGCCATTCACAACGACGACCAATTCGCTTTCCGCGGTGAGCAACAACTTCAACGCCGACTGAGACTACGCGATCTGGTGCTGGCGCAGATCCTATGCGTTGTCGGTAGTTCATGGGTCGGAGTCGCCGCGGGCCTCGGCCGGGCGCAGGCTCTCACCTGGATCGCTGCCATGCTGGTCTTTTACGTTCCTATGGCGGCCTCCGTCATCTGTCTCAACCGCGTCTGGCCACTGGAAGGCGGCCTCTACGTCTGGGCGCATCGAGCATTCGGTGATCTGGGCGGCTTCCTTACCGCCTGGAACCTGTGGGTTTACGGCATTACGATTGCGGCTGCCATCCTCTATGCCCTTCCCACTGAACTTGCATACCTCATCGGCCCTTCTGCAGCGGGACTTCCTGAGAATCATCTTGCGTCGCTTGCGATCATCGCCGTGGTGATCGCAGGGATCACGATCTCGGCCCTTCGCGGCCTGGAGGTCGGTAAGTGGATTCATAACCTCGGCGCCGCCGCCGTACTGCTGGCTTACGCCGGGCTCATTCTGCTTCCGCTGTGGGCGCTGTGGCGACATGCGCCCATCCATTGGCCAGAGTTGGCGGTGAAACTTCCGCCCCCAACCTGCGCTCGCTCGCGCTTTTCGGTCAGATGATTTTTGGCGCGCTCTGCGGGCTGGAGTATATCGCAATCCTCGCCGGGGAAAGCAAGCAGGCGGCGCGAAGCATCGGCCAGTCGGTATGGATTTCATCGCCCATCATCTGCGCCATGTTCATTCTCGGCACCAGCTCTGTCTTTGCCTTTAGCCAACGCGGACCTATCGACTTTATTGCTCCCATCCCACAGACAGTTCGTTTGGCGTTGGGGAGCACCGGCCTGGGCAGCGTGTTTGCCGTAACCGCGATTCTTCTTCTCCAGGTGCGATTGCTTGCGGCGGCGAGCTACCTGTTTACCGGAGTCACTCGTCTTCCCATGGCCGTGGGTTGGGATGAGCTGGTCCCGGCCTGGTTTACACGTCTCCACCCGCGTTGGCGGACACCGGCGAACTCCATCGTATGCACATCGGTCCTTATCTTTCTGCTGCTGGTGCTGGCGAGCGTGGGAGTGCACGCGCAGGAGGCCTACCAGCTGCTCTCGAATGCTGGTCTCGCCCACTACGAACTTGCCTACCTGGCGATGTTTGCCATCCCCATCGTTGGAGTCGGCGCTCTTCGCGGGTCAATGCCCTGGTGGCTAAAATGCACATCGCTGATTGGCTTTTGCGCCACGCTCTTCAGCCTGATGATCTCTGCTTATCCGTTCGTCGACGTAGTCAACCCGCGCGTCTACGCTGCCAAGATCCTGGGCACGACTGCGTTCAGTAACTTGATCGGCTTCACCTTCTATAAGCTGCGCACTCAGGGAAGGAACTAAGAAGCGGCAGCACGAGCTTTTGCAAAGGCTACTCGTAGCGCAACGCGTTCTGCGGATCAATCCTGGTTGCGCGCCAGCCGGAACCCAGCAGGCCACGAAGGCAACCACGGCGAGAAATAGAGGCACCATGGTGAAGGTCATGGTGTCGTGGGGGCGAATGCCATAGAGGAAACTACTCAATAATCCCGCTACCGCGAAGGCGGCGGGCAGGCCAACGCCATGGCGATGACGGTGAGCACCATACCCTGGCGAAGAATGAGTCGATGGACCGCGCTGAGCTGCGCCCCTAACGCGATACGAATGCCAATCTCGCGCGTGCGGCGGCTGACTGAGTAGCTCATGACGCCATATAGGCCGATGGCAGCCAGCACCAACCCAATGAACCCAAAAATCCCGAAGAGCGTGCCTGCCAGGCGAGGCAGAAAGAGCGCTTGGCGCAAATGTTCCTGCATGGTTTCGGAGTTGTATACAGCCATGGTGGAATCGAGATTATGGATCTGACCGCGCACTGCACTGCGACGCCGGCCGCATTGCCCGCGAAATGGACGACTAGTTCATATCCCAGGAAGAGGGATCGCTTCCCGTGCTTTGTGCAAGGGAACGGAAAAGAACATAGCGAGTGTCCTCGCCCAGGGTCCGCGACTTGATGTTTTGGACGACGCCGATAATCTCGTAGGAAACTCCTCCCCCGTTGACGCGTTGGCCGATGGGATTCTCCCTGGGGAAGAATCGTTCCGCAAAAGCGCGATTGACGATGGCGACTTTGGAACCGTTGGCGCTTCGTTGGCGAAGTCGCGACCCGCCAGCCGTGGGATCCCCATGGTTTCGAAATAACCCGGAGATGCCATATACAGCTCCACGATTGGATTGGGGCCGGTGGGCTTCGATCCGCTTCCAGGCGGAAACCGTCACTTCGGTTTCCTCCGGACAACGGGGTGCTGTCTGTAGCAGCCACCGAAACGACGCCGGGAATCGCTGCGACACGCTGGCGTAGTTGTTCGAGGAATTGGGTGGTGCGCTCAGGAGTAAACCGTGGACCCGCGGATCGACAGACAGCATGAGAAGATCGCGCGAGCGGAAGCCAATGTCGATGCCGACGGCCCGTTGCAGGCTGCGCAAAAATAGGCCGGTGGCGCAGAGCAGAACCAGGGACATGACAATCTGCGCTACCACGAGAACATTACGCAAGTTCAGGCGGCGACCGGGGCGGATGAAACCATCTTCGCCCTTCAGCGCGCTAGCCAGTATAGGACGCGAAGCTATCCAGGCGGGCGCGAACCCAAACAGCAGGCCGGTTCCCACGCTGAGCGAAGGTGTACAGCAGGACGCGCCAATCGATGCTGACGGTTGTGTCCAGCGGCACCGGCGCCGGAATACGGAATGCGGAAAGTGCTGAGGTAGCCCAGAGGGTCAGGAGCATGCCGAATAGTCCGCCCGCAGAGGGCCAGCAGCAAGCTCTCCAACAGCATCTGCTCCAATAACTGACGCCGCGTCGCCCCGAAGGCAATGCGCACCGCCATTTCCCGCTGGCGACTGGCCGATTGGGCGAGGAGGAGATTGGCTACATTGGCGCAGGCAATGCCAAGGACGAGCAACACGACGACGGACAAAGCCGCAATAAAGAGCAGGACCGTCGCCTTGTCTCTGGGAGGAAGCGAGCCGGCCTGGTCCATGCGGAAGCCTCGGCCCTTGTCGGTGTCGGGATACGTTTTGGCGAAGCGTTGGGCGAGGGTGGCGAGTTCGGCAGCTGCCTGGGACTGGGTTACGCCCGGTTTGAGGCGCCCCGCAACTGCCAGCCAGTTGAAGTCGCGCGCTCTTTGGCTGGGAATACTTGGGGCAAGCTGCTCTACGTTGCCGAGTGGACCCAGAATTCAGGATCGAGGATCAGGTCAAGACCTCGAAAACCCGGTGGCGCCACTCCGACGACGGTGAAGGTGTGGCCGGAGAGCGGGATGGCCTTGCCCAGGATGGCGGGATCCGACGCGAAACGCCGCTGCCAGAGACGGTGACTGAGGACAATGACGGGAAGCCGTTCTTCGTTGGCGAGAAAACCGCGGCCAAGGTACATGCGGATCTGGGAGACATCGAAAAAGTTGGCGGTGGCCGATTGGCCCCAGACGCGCTCTGGTTCACCTGAACCACCAATCGAGGCAGGCAAGAGCTCGTAATAAGCGGCCACGCCGGAAAACGATTGTGCCTGGTCGCGAACGTCGGTGTAGACCGGCCAGGGAAAGTTGTTGCAGCAACGATCGCCCTCGTAGGTGGTGCGGAGGGCCATAAGGGTGCCGGGATCGCCCACCGGCGGGGGCCGAAGCACGAAGCGGCTAACCATGGAAAAAATGGTGGAGTTGGCAGCGATGCCAAGTCCAACGGAGACGATGACGGCGAATACCAATCCGGGCGACCGGGAAAGACGCCGAAAGCTATAGATCAAATTTCGCCGCAGCGCCGCCATCGTGCTTTCTCCGTGCGGGGCAGATTCGTTCTCATCGCTACTACGGCTCAGCGTGTGTCCAGCTTGCCGTGGACTTTACACTGGATGGGAAGGCGGTGCCATACATTCGGCTCGCCTGCCCCGCCTTGCGGTGGGGCACTCTCCAGTTTCTATTGAGTTCAGCCAGGGTAGACACGCCCTCAAGCCGCCTGGAGTTTCTGCATCAGCGCTTGAGGTCCATATAGTTCCAGCCTTCGATGATCTGGCTGCCCTTGACGATGGCGAAGGTCGAGCCTACAAGTTCTCCTTTTTGCCGCTGGCAGGAAAGCCGAAGTGATCGCCCAGATGGGTCATGGAGACTCGCCAGCGAACGGCGACCCGATCCCCTTCGGTGACTATCTCCTCCACGTCGACGTGCACGTCGGGGAAGGCGCCGCAGAAGGTACGGTGGACGGCCTTAAAGGCTTCGGGGCCCACAAGGACCGAGTCCGCGTCGGGAAAGCCGTGAGACTTGCCTTGAGGGCTAAACATTTCATCAATGGCTGCTTCACTTTTCTGGTTCCAGACTTGCTCAAACCAGCGCCTTATTAGAAGTTTGTTCGCCTCGGACATCACGCCCCTCCGTTTCGCGGAGAAGCTTAGTGCATTGATCCCCCGGATGTTCACCTCTTGTTACAAACGACAGCCAGGGTTTCATAGGGAAAGGTCACCTCTGACTTTCCGGCGAGCTCCGGAGAAGTAGAGATGACTTTCCGGAGCTCAGCCTTGACGCGCTCCTGTTCGTCCGTCGGGAGGGCCGCGATGAAGCTTACCGATAAGATACGGTCGACAATCACTTGATCCGGATCACCTGTATGGCGGTTGGGAAATCGCTTCTCGCGCAGGGGGCCAAACCCCTCGGCAGGAAACACAGCTCGCCATTTCTGGCTATGGAAGCGGGGAGTATCCCCTTCCAAGGGCTTCATGATCCTGGTAAGCGCTGCGACCCATGCGACGCTATTGTCGCGGACGTTCCAGACCAGGCCCAGAGCACCGCCCGGTTTGAGCACGCGATGGATTTCATGAAGCGCTTGGGGAGTAGCAAACCAATGAAAGGATTGGGCACAGACGACCGCGTCCAGCGATGCATTGCCCAGCGGTATGGCTTCGGCAGGGCCGATTCTGGCTTCAATTTCGGGAAACTGTCGCACCAGTTGGTCCAACATCGCTGGTACAGGTTCCACGGCGATGACCTTCGCTCCGGTGGCAAGAAGACTGCGCGAGAACTTCCCTGTGCCCGCGCCTAAATCGAGAACCGTTTTGCCGCCGGCGAGCCCTAGGTCGCCGGTCAGCCATGCTTCGATTTCAGGCGGGTATTCCGGACGGCCGGCGACGTAGTTGGCCGCACCCGCCGCAAAGCCTTCGGCCGCAGAGTGATGAATCTTTGCCATCGATGCTCGCTTTTCCAGGCCGGGCATGAGGTAGGTTCATTCATTTGCCGGTATAGAAGCTGTATTTTGCAGTATATGGGACTCGCTCTTCCCTGCTCTCGCATGCCCTGGTGGGGGCCGCGCCACCTTGAGTTTGGGTCCGGCGGAGGTAGATCACGTTCGCCAGTTTACCGCTGCCACTCCCGGGAACGGCTTGTATCAGCAACCAGGGCACGGAGGAAGCAGCTTCCGCAGGTCGGCTCGCAATCGCTTTGCCCTTTATTTCGCTTCCGTCCTCAAGCCTCCACGTGGGACCGGCAAAATGAGTGCCGATCACCTGCCGTGCTCGTCCAGGAGCTTAGCGTCGGGAGCCTTAAGGGTCCAATGCCCGTCGGTACAGGTATAGACTTGCGAGCCTTGTCCCGCAGCTTCGAATAGCAACTCGGTTCCAGCGGGAGGCTCGACCGATGACGACGGCTGCTTTCCCCTGGAGTAACAGAATCGAGTAGGCAATCAAACTGAGAGCAAACACTCTTCGCAACATCTTCAGCACCTCTTATGCAATCGCCTCCCTCCTAGAGTGCACGCAGGTGACCAAAGCCAGGCCTCGTATCCCTGCCGTGTTTCTTCAACTTACAGGCCATGCGAAGCGGGAACTGTCCACAAAGCCGGTTCGATGTCCATCAGCGGACACTTTACCTTACTACGGCAACGGAGAGTGGTTTGTGACGCAGCCTGCTAGGGCGGATGGGGAGTGTTGGACGGTACGCCTGTGCCAACCGGCGCAGGTTGACTCAGATAGAGGGCGATATCCTTAGCCGCTTTGGTTTCCACGCCGGGCTTCTGCAAAAACCCGAGATCGCGGAACCAGTCGATGAAGCGGAACTGCCAGGTGCCAAAGGGTATTCCGTTGCGGTCGGTCAGACCGCCGGTCATGTGGCTGCCATCGGGCAGCAGGTCGCCGGGGTGGCGACCGTTGGCATAAATGTGCATCTCGAGATTCGGCACGCGGAGGGCCAGCATGGCGGCGAAGTATTCGTCGGCCCAGATGGCATGCACCTGGTCGTCGGAGCCGGCGCAGGCGATGAACGAGGGCGGCACGTTGCGCGGGATCGGCGGGGCAACGCGATTGCGGGCGAAGGGCGAGGGGCCGGGATAGATGATGCCCACGAAGTCGGGGCGCGAAGAAATGCCCGCCAGAGGATCGCCCGGGTCGCTGTTTTTCTTGTCGAAGTCGTTGTACAGCACCGCCGCGGCGGCGGCCAATTCCGCGCCCGCGGAAAAGCCCATGATGCCGATCTTGTTGGGATCGATATTCCATTCCTTGGCGTAGGCGCGCACCATGCGGATGGCCTGCTGGGCATCGTAGACCTCATCGGTCTGCGGGTTGTAGCCGTCGCGGCGCAGGCGGCTCCGCAGGATGATGGTGTTGACCCCGTAGTTATAGAAGAAGGGAACGAAATCCGCGCCCTCCGAGCCCACGTTCAGCGTGTTGTGGCCGCCGCCCGGTACCAGAATCACGGCAGCGCCGGTATTCAGTCCGCGATCTACGGTGTGCACTTCGATCGAGGGATTGTGTATGTTGACGATGCTGTTGATTCGCCCCGGCACCGATTGGCTCATGTTGTATTGCTCTGCCTCGCGCACCCGGTCCTTCTTGAGGAAGGGCGAGCCGGGCGGATAAAGAGTGACCACGACGCCGCCCGGCAAGATCGGCTGCGGAGCGTAAGGAGCATCCGTAGAGGGTCCCGGCTTGGGCACTCCAGAGGAGCGGGCAGCGCTGGAGTGTTTTGTGCGCGGCAAACCGCAAGCGGAAGAGATAAGAACACAAGCGACACCGCCATGGTTTTCTTGATGTCCATCATGCTCACTTGACCGGGGCGTTAGCGGCGGCGGAATCAGGCAAAATGTGAATGGTGTGCAGCCATAGTCTCCGCACTCTGCGGCCACGTCGTCACCGGGAGTTCGGTCCGGCGCAGGCCATAGCCATGGCCGCCCTGGGCATAAATGTGCAGCTCCGCCGGCACCTTGGCATTCTTCAGAGCCAGAAAATAGACGACGGCATTTTCTACATGTACTGAATCGTCCTCGGCTTGCACCAGGAAGGTTGGCGGAGTTTGTTCGGTTGGATGAATGTCCGGATTCGGCGCGTAGTTCTGGTCCGCGAGCGCAAGATACGCGGGATAGACGATGACCGCAAAATCGGGACGGCAGCTCAGCTTGTCCGCCGCGTCCAGCGGATCGTAAAGTCTCTGATCGAAATGAGTGCTCAAGGCGGCAGCAAGGTGCGCGCCGGCGGAGAAGCCCAGGACTCCGATACGGTTTGGATCGATGCGCCACTCCGCAGCGTGGGAACGTACGATGCCGAAGGCGCGCTGCGCATCTTGCAGTGGGGCGGAGGACTTGGGGTAGGGCCCGGCTCGGGCACGCGGTATTTACCAGAATGCAGCCGATGCCGGTCGAATTCAGCCAGTCGCACACTTCGGTTCCTTCGAGATCAATGGCCAGGATGCGGTAACCGCCGCCGGGGAACACAACC
The DNA here is from genome assembly GCA_963736535.1 of uncultured Acidobacteriaceae bacterium. Lineage (GTDB taxonomy): Bacteria > Acidobacteriota > Terriglobia > Terriglobales > Acidobacteriaceae > PALSA-350. Next base: position 1,778 of record CAVTPN010000001.1, on the reverse strand, counting down.
ACGGCGGCGCCGGTGTTCTTTCCCTTAGGCGTGTAGAGCGTGAGCGTGGGATTGGAAACATTGCCGATGCGGATGACCGGCTTCCCGCCTGGACGATTTTCCTTGGTAGTCGTGGTGTCGCCTTCGGGCTCGGCTGTCGGCTGGGCTCCTGGTGCCCCGTTGGGCCATAGAGGGATTGTCAGATGATCGGGAGAGGGCGGCCAAGCGGGCGTTTGAGCGAACAGAGCGTGGAGGCTGCCGCCAGTGCGGCTAAAATACAGGACGCTTGCGCATGAAAGGACCTTTCGAATCGCTGCCACCCCCACAAAGCGTTGAACACCTTGTCGGGCTCTTCAAGAAGGTGACGTCGATTTCCGGGTGTCGGCGTTGTGTTGAGACTCTAGCTTAGAAGGTTTTTAGGAACTCAATCAAGGCACGCTTGTCGCTATCGTTCAGGCCAGGACCGCGTTCGCGTAGCGCCTGTTCTCGGGTTTCGCCCGGCTCGATATAGTCCGTGCCGAAGTAATGGCCTCGGTTGACTACCAGATCGGGGCACTTACTGAGTTCGAGAAGCTGCTTTTCCTGTTTCAAGAAGACCGTGGCCGCCTGCGCGTCGGTGGGGTACCTGCCCAGGCTCTTGAGATCGCCATTTAGGTCAACAACCAACTGCAGCAGTTGCTTATCATGCGCCTCTTTCTGCGCTGGATCCTCGGGCAATGGATTGAGATTCGACAGAAGACCAACCGGAGTACCGGCCGGGAACGGACCGAGTTGAATTCCCCCCTGGCCAAAGATCCAGGGAGCAAGTTCCTGTCCCAAACCGTAAAAGGACTGCAGGAAGTTGGGAAGATAACCGGACGATATGTGGATGTAGCTGCGGGTTGTGGTGCGGTCGATGGCGCCAGGAACCTTGTCGCCCAGGAAGGTGTCTTTGACGCGCTTTTCCGGCCACAGCATCTGCTCGATAGATGCCTGGAAGGAGCGCATTCTGCCGTCGACGGAGGGATCGACTTCGAATGTACCCACGGAGTTGTTGAGGACATAGGGCGCCGTAGACCAAAGGCTGATCAAAGAGGGTGGCCGCGTATATCCGCGTCCGCCGGCAGGCATAGTGTACTTGTTGGGCGCGCCGGTGACGGGATCATACCACGTGATATCACCGACGGACGGGAGATCCTTGTAGCTCTGCGAAGAGAAGTTGTCCCAGATGTTGCCGCCGAGTGCGTTGGTGGCGAGCGGACTGCAGGCGTTGGTGTGAAGAAGCGTAACCGGCACACGGATCTCCGCCGACAGGAAGTTATCCTGGAGAAAATCGTCGGCCAGAACGATCGGCCGCATCTTGTCCTTGAAGTCGGAGGTCTTGGTCCACTCCCAGTACTTGCCAAAGCAGGACATATAGTCTTTGCCCGCACATCCGTTGGGATCGAGACCCGGTGCAGGTTGTGGTTGCTTGCTGGAGTGGCAACGGGCGCAGTTTTCTGCGAAGACGATCTTGCCTTGATGCAAGGTCGCTTCACTGGCCTTAAGGTATTGATCGCCGGCGTGGTTCTGGGCGTCCTTCAGGTGGTGTTGACCTGTGCTCTTAAGAAAGAACTCAGCCATAGCGGGCGTCTGGTTTTCGGTCGCTGCGAAGTAAGAAGAATTCTCGCGGGCTACTTTGATTTCGATGGGGGTGATCGTCTTGCCGCCGACCAATGGATTGAAGTGGAGCAGCCATTCCTCGCTAAAGGTGCCGATATTCAGATAGACGCGGTTCAATGCTCCGAGAGCACCCACCGAGTCAGAACCATCCTTCAACA